>NZ_CP108109.1:0-2832500 GCF_036199905.1 Streptomyces sp. NBC_00223
GCCTTCGGCCCTGCGCGCGGGCTTCGCCCGCCGACTACCCGGCCTTCGGCCGGGGGCACCGCGGCGGCGCCGCGGTGCGTGGCCCGGCTGCGCCGGGCGTGATCGGGCTGCGCCCGATCGGTGGGGGCGAGTGTGGGGTGTTCGGTAGATGGTGGCTCACTTCTCCTGCGGAGCAGGAGAAGTGAGCGTGAGTCGAGGAGGTGTGGGCCTGCGGCCCTGACGGTGGGTTGGCTGGGGCCGGGCTTCGCCCGATGAGATGGCGGTGGGTGGGCGCTTCGCGATCTCGGGCGGGTGGTGCTGGATGGTCCTGTCGCGAGTTCACTCGTTCGGGTGGCCCGGGGGCGGGCTTCGCCCGCCCTCCTGATTCAAAGACGCAATCCCGCTAAACTCTGTGGTGTTAGGGAGGCTCCGGGGAGGGCTCAAGATCGCGGACTCGATCAGTGTCGTGATCCACTTCCTGTCGTTCCTCGCTCGTTCCGGAAAGAGGAGGCATCCGTCATGGCGAGGAAGCTGCGGCCGAACCAGGAGGAGGCGTGCGGGGCATCGGTCCGGCTCCTGACGCTGCCCGCGTCGGGGGCGGTGCCGCCGGAGGGGCTTCGGTGTCAGATCAGGGCCGCGACGGGGGCGGGCAAGTCGCTGACGGCTGTTCACGTCGCCTCCCGCCTCCACGCGGAGCGGGCACTGGTGCTGGTCCCCTCGTTACCGCTGCTAGAGCAGTCGGTCGGGGTGTGGCAGCGGGAGAGGCGCGGCTGGCGGATGTTCGGGCTCTGCTCGTTGAGGGCCGGCGAGCAGCCGGGGATCAAGTGCACCACGGATCCTGCGGAGCTGGTGAAGTGGACCGCCGGGCCGGGGCTGGTGACGGTGTTCGCCACGTACGCGAGTGTGGGGCTGGGGCACCTGGAGGGGGCCCACCGGGCCGGGTTGCCAGCGTGGTCGCTGGCGGTGGTGGACGAGGCGCACCGGGTGTCCGGGCAGGCAGGGCGGCCGTGGGCGGCGATCTTGGACAATGCCCGGATCCCGTGTGACCGGCGGTTGTTCATGACGGCGACGCCAAGGCTGTGGGCGGTGAAGGAGGACGATCGGGAGCGGGCCGCCGCGGTGGGGATCGAGGCGGCGGAGCTGATCGCAAGTATGGACGACGAGGCGCTGTTCGGGCCCGTCGCGCACGACTACCCGCTCGGGAGGGCGATCTCGGACGGGGTGATCGCCCCGTACCGCATCCTGTGCGTCGACGTCGCAGACCCAGTGCTGCAGGGCCTGGAGCAGCGCGGTGCGAGTGACCGGTCGGTGGAGTACCGGGGGGCTCGGCTGGCCGCGTTGCAGACGGCGCTGCTGACGGCGTGTACGGAGTGGGACCTGTCGCGGGTGCTGTCGTTCCACCACATGGTGGCGGAGGCGCGGGCGCTGAGCACCGGTCTGCGAGAGGTGGCGCGGGTGCTGTGGGAGCGGGATCCGGCGCTGCACCCGCGGCCGGAGCTGGTCGGCACGAGCTGGCTGGAGGCCGAGCACACCCCGGCGGAGCGACGGGCCGCGCTGGGCACGTTCTCCTCGCTGGTCGGCGAGGACGGGTGGCAGCTGCTGCGGTACATCCTGTCGTCGGTGAAAGTGCTCTCCGAGGGGGTGGACACCTTCGACTGCGACAGCGTGTTCTTCGCGGACGTGCGCGGGTCGATGGTCGACTTGGTCCAGGCCGTCGGGCGCGCTCTGCGGATGCACCCGGGCAGCGGGAAGGTAGCCACCATCGTAGTGCCCGTGCTGCTGGGGGCCGACGAGGACGGCGAGCAGCTGCTCACCTCGAAGGCGTACGACGGGCTAGCGAAGGTTCTGATGGCGCTGCGGTCGCACGACGCAGCCTCCGTCGAACGCCTGGCGCTGCCGCAGTCCGAGGCCCGGCCCCCGCAGGAGTCGCGGCACGCGGGGGCTCCGGAGGAGTTCAGCTCCGCCGGTGGCGAGGCGCAGCTGCTGCAGTTCTCCAGCCGACGCGACCCGGCGGTCATCGCGGCGTTCGTGCGGACCCGGGTGCTGGAGCCCGAGCGGGAGGAGTTCCGGCGCGGTCTGGAGGAGCTGCTCGCCTACCGGGAGAAGTTCGGCGACGTGAAGGTGCCCTACGCCTACCGGGCGACCTCGGGGCACCGGGTCGGGGCGTGGGTGGCCGACCAGCGCCGCTACAAGGCCGCCGGGGTCCTGGACGCCGAGCGAATCGCCCTGCTGGACGAGCTCGGCATGGTCTGGTCCGCGTTCGATACCGCCTTCACCGACAACCTGACCGCGGTCGCCGGCTACGCCGCCGAGCACGGACATGCTTGCCCGCCTGCCGACGCCGTGTGGGGCGGGCGCCCGGTCGGCGTCATCATGAAGAACCTGCGCACCGCCCAGCGCCGCACCGAGGCCCTGGAGCGCCGCGCCGCGGCCGGCGAACAGGGCCTGGACTGGACCGGGGCACTGGCCGCCGACCGCAAGGCCGCCTACGACGCCATCGACCCCGCCTGGTGCCCCACCGGATGGTCGGTGGACTGGCAGCGCAGCTTCACCCTCGCCTGGCGCCACGCGAAGGTCGGCGGGACCCTCGCCGGCACCGAGCCCGACGGCGTCGTCGTCCAGGGCGAGGACCTCGCCGGATGGGCCCGCACGCAGCAGATCGGCTGGGACAAGCTCGGCCCCGCCCAGCAGTGGGCCTTGGAGCACGTCCTCGGCCTGGCGCCGCTGACCGCCGAGCAGCGGCCGGCCCCAAAGGTGACCCACGCGGAGAAGGAGCAGCGGAACCTGGCGGCCGCCGCGCAGTACCGGGAGCGCGAAGGGCACCTCACCGTCCCGCGCAAGCACAAGGAGCCGTTGGAGCTGGCCGACGGCACCACCATCGAGATCGGCCTCGGCATGTTCATCGCCAACAGCCGCAGCAGGCGCGCCGACATCCCGGCCGCCCGCGCCGAGCGCCTCGCCGAACTCGGCATGCGCTGGGAGTAGGCGTGTGCCGGAGACGGGCCGGTGGCGGGTACCGATCTGTCGCGCCCCAACAACGCGCAGGGTGGGCGAGCACGGTCTCGTTGGCCGCCATCGCGTGCGCCGGAGCGCCCGTACCCCGCGTTGTGGAGCCGTGTCGGAGCGAGGCAGGCCGAGGACGTGCCCGGCCGTAGTGCACGGGTCGTCTCACCACGTTGCGCACAACGGAGTCGGCCGGTCGAGCTGAGGGGGGTTAGACTGGCAGGTGCCGGTGCGTCGAGTGTCGGCCGCGTACCGCTCCGGTTATACGGAACTGCACCTCGCAGGGTTGGACCTGCGAGGTGAAGAGCGGCTAGCGCCTTCGGGACCGACCAGTGGCTCGCCTAGTTTCGTGGAACGCCGGTCGGCATGGTGACGTACCGGACCGTGAGCCGGTGGGGAGCTGTGACGACGCCCGCCGCCCTTTGGACGGCGCGCAGTGGAGTCTCTGGCCCGATGCCGGGGATGGCAGGTTCAGCCTGCGGCGCGCCAGTCCCCAAAGGGCGTTTTTTCATGAGTATCGACGCGTTCGAGAACGACAGTCTTCCCCCGCTGCTGCGGCGCCCCGACGAGGTGCCGGACCCGGCGCCGGTCACGCAGTTGCGCGGCTTCCGCAAGACCCTGCTCGACAACCCGGTGAACTCGCTGGACGAGGACGCGGCCACCGTGGTCACCGGCGGTGCCGTGGACCCCGTGCTGCTGCGCAAGCTGGTCGAGGCGGCCGGGGAGACCGCCGACGCCGGCCTGCTGATGGCCAAGCCGGTCGTCGGCGGCACCCTGTACGCCATCCCGCCGCACCGGCGGTTCACCGACCTGGACGTACTGCCCGACTTCCTCAACCAGCGGTGGGTGCACAAGCTGCACACCGCGATGGACGACAAGCAGGAGAACAACGCCCCGGTCGTCTACAGGACCTTCATCGACGAGGCGACCGGGCAGCCGAGGGCGCTGTTCGTAGTGCGGGTGGCGGACCGTCAGGCCCTGGCCGACGCGGTCACCGAGAGCATGCGCCAGACGTACGGGGCCCAGGGCCAGCGAAACGTCTACACCGAGAGCGTGCTGCAGCACGGCATCAAGGAGCCGATGACGCTGTTCCTGGTCCGGGTCGTCTACGACGACGGCGTCGAGGAGACCTACACCGTCGCTGGCGACGGCAACAGCCGGCTCGTCAGCATGTGGCTGGCGCGCACTGGCGGCAACATCGACGAGGCGGCGGCGGCGTGCGTCGCCGCCGTGATCGGCCCGGTGGACCGCTCCGGCCCGCGCCGGCCGGCCGACCAGCGCTCGGCCCGCGCAAAGGTGACCGAGATGGCCGCCCGCGTACGCCGCGGCCTGGCCGAGAAGGTCCTCACCGAGGCGACCCGCCGCGAGGGCCACACCCTGACCTTCCCGGCCATCGTGGTGGTCGGCGCCGTCACGGAGGACGGCACCCCGCTGCCCGACCTGGTCGCCGCCCGCGACGACCTGGTGGCCAACCTGCACGTCCACGTCACCCCGTGGGACGAAGGCGCGCAGTACACCCAGGGCATGCAGCGCGTCTACCGGCACGCCCTGCGCGAGCACTTGGTCGACGCCGACACGTACAAGGTGCTGCTCGGCGAGGTCAGCCCGGCCACGATGCACAAGCTCCTCGGCCTGCCGCCGCACCGCCTGTGGTCGGTGGCCCTGCACCAGCAGGGCATGCTCGCCGGTCAGGCTGAGAGGATGAACCGGCTCCTCAAGCAGGAGTTCGGCATCGGCAGGGCCGACCGCCAGAAGGTGAGCGAGCGGATCGCGTCGATGGCGCTGTCCGCCTACCGCAGCTCCCCGGCCATCGACCAGTACGCCCGCGCCCTCGGCAACGGCGGCACCATCACCGACACGGTGTGGAAGCGGAACTGGACGCTGACCCGCGGCACCGACGCCCTGAAGGTCCTCGACGGCATCCTCGAGCGGGCGCTGCTGGACGAGACCAACGCGGTGGCCGAGCTGACCGTGCTCGGCGGCACCGCCGCGATCGTCTCCGGCTTCATCACCCGTGACCGCGGCTCCAAGCTCGCCGCGGCCCGTGAGGTGCGCACCGCGCCGCTGCGGCACACCCCCAACGCCCTGCTGGCGTTGCTGGCCGGCACCCAGGGCGGGCTGCGGATGCTCCACTCCATCGCCTACGCGCACGTCGCGGCCGACCCCAGCATCCTGCCCAAGCAGTTCCACACCGCCGCGCGGGAGATCGACGGTGCGGTGATGCGGGATGGCGAGCCGGTCGTCGACAAGGCCGGCGCGGTGGTCTCCATCGACTACGAGTGGGACCTGGTCTACGCCGCCAGCCCGGTGGAGGCCGAGGCGTCGATCGCCGAGCTCAAGAAGAAGCTCGACGGCAAGACCGGGAGCGGCAGCACTACGGAGACCGAGGACGCACGGCAGCGCCGGATCCTGCAGAACTCGATCAAGGCCGCCAGCCGGGCCGCGTTCACGCTCGCCAAGATGACCCAGACCCACGCCCGTGGCCGTGAGGTGTTCGGCCTCGTCACCAGTGTGGACGCCCTGCGGGTTCAGTTGGGCAGCATCACCGAGACTCTCATCAAGTTCGGCCCCGTGGCCAACGTGATGCCGGACCCGGAGGACGAGTACGAGGACGGTGACGGCGCGTGACCTCGGTAACGATCCCCCGTCAGATCCGTCGGCGGCTCGCCCCCGCCGTCCGCACCCTGGCGCCGCTCCTGGACACCGGTGCCCTCGCCCGCGCCGACGACCCGGCCTCCGGCCTTGGCCTGCCGGGCGACCGTCGAGGCCGCCCGGAGCGAGATCACCGTGCCGCGCGCGGTGTACGTGGCCTGGGATGCCCGGGGCTGGTGCCGCTACATCGGCAGCGTGAACCGCCGACAAGCAACCGCGGTCGGCGACCGGCTCGCCGAACACCACCAGCACCCGCGGCACGGGCCGGCCCGCCGCCGCGACTGGGTGCTGCTGACCGTCCTGCCGATCCGGGCGGACGCGCCGCACGGGGCCGTCCTCGCCGCCGAGGGATGGGCGGCGCGACTGCTCGTCTCGCTCGACGGCGGCGCGCACCCGGTGATCGATCTGATGCTCCCGCCCGACGCGATAGCCGCGCGATCCCCACCCCGCACGGCCCCTGAGCCTGGTACCGGGCGCGGGCGGGTGGGTGGTCGTGACTACGACCACCCACCCGTCGGCTCTCCGGTCAGCCGCCCGACGGCGAGGCGTAGCGGGGTGAGGCATCGGCCGGGTGCTCGGAGACCAGCAGTTCCTCGCTGCTCGGCGCGCAGGATGCCGTCCCGGGCCCAGCGGCAGGGTTGCTGCGGCAGGACGGCGGCGAGACGGCCCCCGGGGTCAGCCGGTACGGCAACGAGTGCGACCACCCGCCGCGGGACGCCGCTGTTCGCCAGGACGACGGGTGAGGTGGCGCCGGCGGCGCGGAGTTCGTGGTCCCACAGGGCTCTCACCGCCAATCAGGCTTTCCTGCAAGGAGGCTGTGTGCTGATCCGGGTCAGGTCAGGTCGAAGTCGTTGGGGTCGAAGTCGAAGTCGTCCGGGCCGAAGCCGCCGTAGCCGGGGCCGCCGTTGAAGTATTCCGCGAGGGCCTGGCCGACGATCTGTCGCACCTCGCCCTCGTTCTCGGCGAGGGCCAGGGCGGCGGCCTGCTCGCCCGTCAGGTTCAGGTGGATGTCGCGGGCGCGGACCGCGTCCGAGCCGCGGATCTCGAAGGTCATGGTGCGGCCGACCCGGGCCCCGATCCCGGAGACGGTGCCGCGCTGGGCCAGTTGCTTGGCCTTGCGCTCCCGGCCGCGCTCGGTGGTCTGCACGTCGACCGCCTCGCGCTGCAGTCGCTCGGCGGCTTCTCCCTTGGGGTGGCGGGTGCCGTCGATCCAGCGGAGCACGGTGCGCGGGGCGACGCCGTAGGCGGCGGCCATGGCCTTGGTGTTCCCGCTATACTTGCGCTCCCGCACCTGGCCGGCCTGCGTGGTGGACTGCACCGGCGCCTTCCTGGAGGGGAACAGCGCCTCGCGCACCCGGCCGAACAGCCCCTTGGCCGCCATCAGTTGCCGCCTTCCTCGTCGTCGTTGTCGGTCTGCTCCGGGGCGATCGGGGTGCCGTCAGTGGTGTAGTGGTGGACCAGCTTGGAGGGGTGCTCCCGGCGCTCCATCGCCTCGACCACGGCCTCCAGGGGGATCGAGGCTTCGTGCTTGTGGCTGCCCGGGGCGATGCCCAGGCGCAGTGCGCCGGGGACCGGGGTGCCGTCGTCCTTGACCGGGAGCAGCTCCAGCGGGGACGGGGCGGCGGCGGCGTACAGGTAGCTGTCCACGTTGACCGCGAAGGGGGCCCGGCCGGTGAGCAGCAGGGTCTTGCGCAGGCGGCGGTGGGCGGCGATGCGGGCGGCGGCGATGACCTGGAAGCGCAGCGCGGGGTCGTAGGACCAGGAGGCGGCGACCTTCTCCAGCCACACCTGGTCGTCCAGGTGGCGGGCGGAGTCGGCCCACTTGCCGATCCCGCCCTTGTAGACGTTCTTGTAGGTCTCCGCGAGGACCAGGGCGTCCGCGCGGACCGGGTCGGTGCCGACGTCCCTGTGGACGGCGTAGGCGGCCAGGAACTCCTCCGGGCTCTGGCCGTCGAACAGACCCAGCTCGGCGTAGGTCCGCTTGTAGCCGCCCCTGATCCGGCCGGTCCACTCTTTGAGCAGCGGTGCGGTGTGGGCGGCCAGGTAGGCGGCGGTGATGGTGGCCTGGTCGAAGCCGTAGGTGGTGGCCATGTAGGCGACCGTGACGGTGGCGTACCAGCCGGGCCCGGTCGGCGGCTGGCCGTGGAAGGTGGCCGGGTGCGGCAGCAGGGAGTCAACCTCGGTGCCGGTGAAGTCGCACCACCACAGGCCGGCGGTCTTGCCGTCCCAGGCCGGGTGCTCCACGTACGCGTACGGGCCGATGGGCAGGCGCAGGGAGTCGGTGACGGACAGGTAGCTCGCGCACACGTCGACTGCGACCGCGAACTGGCGGCCGGCCTCCTCGGTGGTGAGTTCGCGGGCCCACCACTTGTAGTCCTCCTCTTCGCACACCGTCTCTCCCTTGGAGAGGAGTTCGCGGGTGAGCGGGTGGCGGGCCCCGGCGGCCGGCGGCACGCACAGGTCTCCCGAGGGCAGTGCGCCCTCGCGCATGTACGAGGACCACTCCCCCATCGCCTGGTCCTTGGTCCACTCCACGCGGGGGCGCACCGCGTCCAGGAGCAACATCGCGGTCGAGGCCGTGGTCGCGCCGGGGGCGACGCCGAGGTCGGTGGTGAAGGCCCGGTAGCGGCGAGCCAGGACAAGCCCGTCCCGGGTGCCGTCGGGGGCGGTGGCCAGCGGGGCGGCGAGGGAGCTGACGGCCTGCTGGCGGCCGTCGCCCTGGCCCAGCCACGGCGCGATGGTGACCCGCACCGAGGTCTTCGGGCCGCCGGCCGACCCGGCACGGCGGAAGGCGTGGAAGGACGGGCCGATCGCCTCGGAGATCTCCATGCCCACCGTGGCGGCGGCCTTGGCCAGCTTGGCCTGGAGCGCGGCCAGGGCCTTCTCCGTGCCGGGCAGCATGGCGGGCAGGCCGAGCTGCTTGAGCGCGGCGGCGGTCAGACAGACCATGCCGTCGCCACCGCGTCCGGCCGGGTGGGCGCGCTCGACGCGCAGCGGCAGCCCCGTTCCCAGCCACGCGAACCAGTCGCCCAGCTTCGGCCCGGCCGGAGCCGGGATCTGCGGGACGTCCAGCACCCAGCCGCCGCCCTCGGCGACGTCCAGCGCGACCGCCGACCACCAGCGCGCAGCGGCAGCCGTGGCGGCCGGACGCGGCGCAGCCGGACGGGTAGCGGGACGGGACGTCGCCGGGCGCGGCCTGGCCGACGGGGCCGGGGAAGCGGTGGGCGCGGGCCGCACCGGCGACGAGGAAACAGGAGCAGGAGCAGCGGGCGCGGCCGGGGCGGCGACGGGCGCCAGGGCCACCGGGGCGGGCAGAGCCTGGCCCGCCGGAGCCGGGGCCGGCTGCTGGGCGGCCGGTGCGGCGGCCTGGGGCGCCTGGGCGGCGGGGCGGCAGAACCCGCCCAGGTGCATCGGGCGGCCCTGCGCGCGATAGACGGAGGGCTGGCAGCACTGCACGCACGGCGCCGACTCGCCCATCACCAGCGAGCCGTCCGGGTTCTGGTCGAGCAGCGGAACCACTAGGCCGTCACCCGTGTCCTGGGCGGGCGCCGGGGCGGTGAACGCCTGCGGCACGACCGAGACCGGAGCGGTGGGCTGTTCAGGCGCAGGGAAGCGCTCCGCCAGGCCCGCGAGCAGCCGCGCGTAGGCCGGGGCGATGTCCGGGCCCGGAACGGCTGATCCGTCCTCCCAGCCCAACACCAGGGCCGAGTCCACCCGCAGAACCGCGGCGATCTGCGTAGGCGTCAGCCCAGCCGCCAGGCGCAGCCGCTGCCGCTCCGCCGGAAGCGGCAGGCCGGTGTTCACGGCCGCCAGCAGAGCGTCGACGGAGTTGAACAGGTCATCCGACATCAGGGCCGGTCTCCTCAGCGTCCGTTGGGTCGGGTCGGGTCGATCCGCGGGTCGCCGAACAGGGCGTCGAAGACCCGCTCGGTGAGGCAGGCGATCGGGCCCTGCTCGGGGCGCAGCGTGTAGCCGGCGGTGCGCCCGAGATCGGCCACCGCGATCGGGACCTGGCGGCGGTAGTAGAACTCGAGCTCGCGGCCGGCGAACTCCGTGGGCTCGACCACGCCCTGCGCGGGGTTGAACGGCAGGGTGAACGAGGGCAGGCCGGCCACGTCCTCCTCGGCGGCCAGGTGCAGCACGCCGTCGTCGGTGGTGCGGAACGCCACGGCCAGGTCCACGCCGCCGGCTCGGCGGTCGCGCGGGAGCCCGTGGCCCTCCAGGACACGGCCCAGCTGCGAGGGAGCCATGGCGGCCGCGATGCCCAGGGCGCGCCGGTTGGAGTAGCTGTCGCTGGCGTCCGCGCGGGACATGGCCAGCTCCTTGACCACGTTCAGGTGCTGGGTGACGCGGCTGATGCAGGCGACCAGGGCGGTCAGGTCGTCGAAGGCGGAGGCCTGCGGCGGCTCGACCAGCCGCTCGCCGCGCAGGGCCGCGAGCAGCGCCTGGGCGAGGTCGTCGTGCACCTCGACCCGCTCGCCGCCGATGCTGATTCTCACGAGACAACTCCCAAAAAGTAGAATTTAACCAAATACTACGCCCGTCTGCTCTTGGAGTCAAAGAGGAAAGGGCGCGCGGCACTGCTGTGCGCCGGTGCAACTGGCCAGGGGTCGGGGAGGGCAGGCGCGGCCGCCTCCGGCCAACGCGACGCGGGTGCACGCCACTCTGGCCTGACCGGGGGCTGGGAAGACGGTGCCAACCGGGCAGGGCAGCGGCGTAGGGTGTTCGCCACCACGGCGAGTTGGCCACCCGCCGGGGCGACCACACCGTCGAGTCGCTGGCCGGCAAGGCCGCGCCCGACCGCTTCGTGGTCCTGCTCTTCTCCGCTCCCCTGTTCCCAGCGAGTGAGGCACCTTTGTCCAGCGGGCTTGTCCGCGCCACCTCGCCCAACCAACCGCCCAGCGCCCTGCCGAACGAGCTCGCCGACGAGCAGCTCACGCTGCTGCTGGAGATCGCCACGCCCTTCGTGCAGACCTGGGTCTGGCCCATCTGGGACTACGTGGTCAAGCGGATGGACGAGCGCGGGCTCGATGCCCGCAAGATCATGGCGTCCCTGCCCCGCGTCGGAAGCACCGGAACGCTCGGGCCGTCCTACGGCTTCACCGCCAAACACGACTGGCGCATGATCGGCGACGGCGACCCGGTCAGGCTCACGGTCGCGGCCGCCCTGCCGCTCGGCGAGCTGCGCCCTCTCCTCGCAGACCCGTTCCTGCGGGTGCTTCACCACATGATCGCCCTGCAACGAGCCGCAGTACCGTCGCCGACCGAGGTCACGCAGACCTGGCTGAACTCACCGGAGCTGGCCGAGGCCATCCCCAGCCTCAAGCCCGAGTTCATCGCCGCGCTCCCGCAGATCCTCGACGATGAGCCCAGCACCTGGGGGGGAAGCGGACGGGGCCCGAACCTGCCCGACGACCGGCGTGGGCCAAGGAGATCAAGCGCGAGATCCAGGAGTACGCGCAGGCGACCGACGTGGAGGCATACGTCGCCACCGTCTGCCGGATCGTCACCGAACAGATGTGGGAGCAGAACTACCACCATTACCGCGCCGAGCAGGGTGTGCCGCTGCCCCGCGAGTATGCCGCGGCGCCCCGGCCCGGCCAGGCCGGGGAGGAAGCGGCGGAGCCCCCCGCCGCGCCGGAGACCTCCGGGTCGGTCTACGTCAAGGAGGCGCTGATCGAGGAGCTGGTCGAGCTCGACGGCGCCGGCCGCTTCTTCACCGACAAGCTGGTCCGGCAGTGCAGGGAGCTGAACTTCAACTACCAGCACGAGCAACCGTTCTCGTGTCACGCACTGCTGCGCGCCATCATCGACCACGTTCCGCCGGTCTTCGGCGTGGCCGGGTTCGCCCAGGTCGCCAGCAACGTCACGGGGCGGACCAAGACCGACAAGGACTACCTCAAGAAGCTCCAGGACTTCCGTACCCAGGGCGACGACGTGCTGCACCGGCAGATCGGCCCCCAGCGCAGCCGCATCGACATGCACGACGTCCCCGCCCCGGCAGCCCTGAACGCCCTGCTTGAAGGCCTCCTCAAGCACCTCCGGCAGGCCCGGGCCGCGGCCGCGGCCGGGAAGTAGCGCGCCGACCTGCCGGGCCTCGGACGGGCGGCCGGGCTGTGTACGGGCCCGGCCTCCCGGAGGCTTCACCGTGCGGCGCCCGTACCGTGGGGGTGCTCGTGCCGGGCGGTGCGGAGCAGGCGCAGCCACGCGCCCTGGTGAAGGCGCTCGGCGGGTCCAACGAGCATGGCGGGCCACGGGCACGGCCGGGATCCGGCGGGGGCCGGTACCCATAGACGCGGCCCGCATGCAGTCGCTGCGGGCGGTGCTGTCGGGCCTGGGCGGCGATGGCGGGCAGGTCCAGCGGAACGGGCAGGGCGCGAGCTCGGCCCAGACGACCTTGCCGGTGCCGGTCGGGTGCTCCCCCGCTCTTCGGCCAGGGCCTCGACCATCAGCAGGCCGCGGCCGGTGACGGCCTGGTCGTCGCCGATGCCGGCCACGATCCGGGGCAGGGCGGCGCCCTGGTCCTCGACCTCGAACCGCACCCGGGCGCCGGCCGCGTCCAGGCGCAGCAGCGCGGTGAGCCGGGCCGGGCCCGCGTAGCGGGCGGCGTTGGCGAGCAGTACGGAGGCGACGGTCACCAGGTCGTCCAGTGCGGCGCCGTCCAGGCCCCAGCCGGTGGCGGCGCAGTGGACCAACCTGCGGGCGGGGCCGACGCAGGCCACGCGCCGGTGCGGGTCGGAGGCGGTCGCGGTGAGGGTCAGGCGGTACAGCGGCCCGCGCCGAAGACGGTGCGGCATCGGGGCCCTCAGGGGTGGTGACGGCACGTCGGTCGGGTGGGCCACCGGTTCGGAGGCGACCGGCGGCGGCCCGCATCCGACCCAGCCGACCCGCGCCACAGGCGCAGTTCCAGTCCACCGCCCGCAGCCACGGGAGCGGTGCCACCCCGACCGCACGTTTCACCGGCCACTTCAGCCCGGCCGCCCGCCCGGTGGCGCCAGGGTGTGACGACTCCTCAGACCGAGGAGAGCAGGCGGTGGGCACCAGCACGCCAGCCGGGTTGGGCAAAGCGGCCGGCTGCACCCAGGAGACCCTCGTCGTCGCGTTCGCCGCGCTGGCCACCGGCTCGGCATCCAGGCCGCGGTGAGCGTGCGTCAGCTGCGCCGCTGGGAGGCGCCCGACCCACCGCTGCCGCACCCAGGCCAGCAGGAGGTACTGGAGGCGCCGCTCGGGGTGCCGCTGGAGGAGCTCGGCTTCCAGATGCCCGCCGAGCGGCGCAGCACGCACCGGCCGGGCCGGCAGGTCGGCGCGGCGGACGTCGTGCTGCTGCACGCCGAAGTGGCCGGGCTGTACGCCATCGACCACACCGCCGGCGGGCGGGCCGCGCGCACCGCCCGCCCGCCGGGTCCTCGGCGAGCTGGAGCGGGCACTGACCAGCGGCAGCTACCTGGAGCGGGGGCCGGGCCCGCACCGCGTGCTCGGAGGCGCTGGCCACCGCCCGCCTGGTCGGCGACCCGCTGCTGGAGATCCGCGCACTCGACAGCCTCTCCCTCCTCGCGGTCGGGCAGAAGCGCCCGTGGGAGACGGTCGCCGCGGCCAGCACGGTCGGCGCCCTCGCCCAGTCCCACGGCAGCCTCAAGGTGAAGTCCGTCGTCGCGCTGCGCCACACCCCGCCCTGGTCCCCCGAGCCTCACGTACACGAGCGGGTGCAGGTCTGTCCGTCTCAGGGTCTGGTATTCGGCGAGGGTGAGGCGGCAGGTGCTGGGCGGGGTGGTGCCGGGCCAGTCCGGTGAGTCGATGCCTCGGGCGCGGGCGGCCTGCCACATGGTGGGGACCAGGGCGTGGGTGTGGGCGGGGGTGGCCATCTGTTCGCACATCCACAGCAGTCGGCCGGCCCCACGGGAAGGACCGAGGGTGCGCCAGCGGATGCGCTGGGCGAGGTCGGCGGCGGTGATGGCGATCCAGGGGTGGACGGTGGCGAGGGGGCCTTGGGCGCCGAGCCAGGCGAGGTAGCGCTGTGCGTCGTCGAGGACGGGGGCCATGGAGTCCGCCGGGATGCCGCGGATGTATGCGGGCCGGCCGCGGAAGGCGCGGGGTGCGCGGGCGACGAGGAGCAGGACGGCGCGGGCGAGGTCGCCGGCGACCGGCTGCCAGTCCTCCTCCTCGTCCTGGTCCGCGTCTGTGGTGGCCTGGCCGGGTTGGCCGAGGGTGCGCAGGACGTTGTAGAGCTCGGCTTTGGCGCGGTCGGTGAACGGCGCTTGTTCGAGCGCGGGCAGGCGGGTGGCGAGGGTGGCGATGAGGGCGTCTTCCGCGGTGTCCGGGTTGTCGGGGACGGGGAGGTGGGCGGTGGCGTCGGCGAGGGTGGAGGCGAGGTCGGCGTCGACCATGAAGCGGCTGGTGAGGCGGCCGAGTTCGGTGGCTTCGATGCGGTCGTCGCCGCCGTCGGGGTCGGGGGTGCGGGTGAGGTAGGCGGTGTCGGTGAGGAAGTCGGTGGCGTCGTGGAGGGGGTCGAGGGGGTGGTGGCCTTGGTGGAAGGCGAGGGTGCTCTTCCACCAGTTCTCGGCCTGGGTGGTGGTGGCGAGGCGGTTCTGGACGGCTTCGGCGAGGAGGTGGTCGGGCAGGCGGTCGCGGATGCGGGAGGTGACGGTGTATCCGGCGGCGAGGCGTGCCTGCCAGTGGTGGCGTTCGCTGGGGGCGGTGAGCAGGTAGGCGTGGCCTTCGCGTTCGCCGGCGCCGATGCGGCCTGCACGGCCGAACATCTGCTGGACCATGGACACTTCGATACGGCTCATGCCGATCTGGGTGTCGCGGACGATGACGGCACGGGCGGGCAGGTTGACGCCGGCGGCCACGGTGGAGGTGGCGACGAGGATGTCGGCCTGACGGGTACGGAAGGCCTGTTCGGCTTCGCGCTTGTGAGGCCAGTCGCGGTAGTGCAGGCGCACGCCGGCCTTGGTGCACAGGCGCTCCACGAGATCGCTGTCGTCCGCGTCGGCGCCGGTGGTGTCGACGCCGCGGTCATGGGCCAGGGCGAGGGCAGTGGTACGGACCGAGCGTTTGCTGCCGCAGAACACCAGGACACTGCCGCCGCCGGCGGTGTGGTGGCGCGCGAGGTCGACGGTGCGGCGGGTGCGGGTGTTGTTGCGGGTCGCCCAGTCGGCTGCGTCGGCGTCCGGTGGCATGGCCGGCAGCTGCCAGGTCAGGCGGGTCGGGCGCCAGGGCGAGCGGATGAGACGGGCGCCGAGCCATCCGGCGAGTTGGTCGGCGTTGGCGACGGTCGCGGACAGGCCCACGATCCGTACCCGGGTGGCGTCCTCGCGGACCCGGGCCAGGAGCGCCTCCAGGACCGGGCCCCGGACGGGGTCGCCGAGCAGGTGGATCTCGTCCACGACCAGGCAGCCGACTTCGGCGAGCGCGGCGCGTAGGGAGCCGGCGCGGCAGATCGCCTCGAACTTCTCGGTGGTGGCGACCCACAGATCGGCTTCGCGGATGAGGTCGGTGTCGACGGCGGCTTCGCCGGTCAGGCGGACCACCCGCAGCCCGGCGCGGCGCCAGGCGGCGAGGTCGCGGTCGAGTTCGTCGGTGAGGGAGCGCTGGGGAACGAGCCAGGCGGCTTTGCGGCCGCGTTGGTGAGCGGTGAGGGCGGCGACCATGCCGATCGCGGTCTTCCCGGCTCCGGTCGGGGCAACGACCATGGCGTGCTCGTCGCCGTCGGTGACGGCGGGGATGGCGGCGGCCTGGACCGGGTTGAACGCCGGGTGCGGCAGCAGCGCCTTCCACACCTCGGGGACGAGGTCCTCGACGGGCACGAACGCCTCGGTGTCGCCGGCGGGGAGCTCGTCCAGGGCGTCCCACTGGGCGGCGAACGCGTCCCGGGCCGCGTATGCGGCGGGCCCTGCGGCCGGCGTCGCCACGCCGCCGGGCCAGGCGGCCAGCTCGACGGGCGCGCCGAGGTCGGACACCGTGGTGACCACCTCGTCCTCCACCCAGTGCGCGGCGGTGCGCACCTGGGCGCCGAGACCAGCGAGAGCGTCGCGCAGGGTGTCGAAGCGCTCCCCCGCCGGGATGATGACCCTCAGGTCGGTGGCGGCGCGCAGTGCGGGCTCGGGCACGTTCCAGGCGGGGTCGGTGATCTTGCCCCACCACAGAGCCCGCGTCTCCTTCTGGGCCGGCAGGGGCAGGTCTTCGGGCCACGCCGGGCCCACGGGGGCGGTGGTGGGTGCGGGTTCGCGGGAGGGGTGGGGCAGGCGGATCGCCGTGACGCTCACGCCGGGCCCGCTCGGACACGGGCCCGTGTCGGGTCCGGCCACCAGCCGTGCCGCGGCGCGGGCGGTCACCGCAGGAGCGGCCTTTGTACGCTGCGGTCCGGGGGCGGCGGCCGCCGCAGGCGTGGCCGGGGTAGTGGGGCGCAGGAGCCTGTCGTAGGTCTTCACGCCGAGGTCGGCGAGCGTGAACGCAGCCGGGCAGGCGGGGCAGACGACGGCGACGTACCGGTACTTGCGCCCTGCGGACTCGTACGGGCGGCGAAGCGAGTGCAGTACGCCGTCGCACTGCGGGCACGGGCGGGGCACCTGCTCCTGGTAGGTCCAGCCCGGCTCGGTGAACCGCTGCTGCAGCCCTGCGGCCGGCAGGTCGCTCCCCCACCTGTCACGGACGAGCTGCTCGACCGTCAGATCGCTGGCCTCGGTGTCTGTTTCGTGCACGGTGCTCACTGTGGCAGCCGGGTAGCCGCCCGTACCAGAGGCACTCGGACAGTGTCGCGGCCCCGTGCCGGTGGCGCCGTCAGCGGCAGGGGCCGAACCTTCGTGCTCAGCGCCGATTTGGCCGCCTTCGCTGCCGGGCGGGATGCGGCCGGCGCGATTCAAGGCCGTGGTGCTCTCCCGCTGGTGTTCCGGCGGGCCGCCGAGGGCCTGGGAGCCCTTGTTGTTCACCGGTGTGAGAGTTGGAACCGCACTGGGGTTGAGATCGCGGACGCGGCCCGCTCAACGTGGCGCGGAAAAGTACTGCTGGGCTACGTCACGGCTGGGGTTGCTCAGTGGAACAGTGCTTCGACCAGGGCTGCGCGGAACCGGCGCTGCCGGACTCCAGTGGCGATGGCCTGCGTGGTCGGATCCCCTGTCAGGCCGATACACATGACGACGGCTCCGGTTTTCTCGAGCATGTGCCACATGTCGTCGGTGAGGCGGACGGGCACTGCGATGCGGACGATCTCCGGGTCGGTGCTGTGCTTCGACTCGTCGTAGAAGCCTTCGAAGGTACGGTTGGCCGAGTTGAAGACGGCCTTCCAGCCGTGGTCCTGGGCGAGTACAGCGGGCGCGTCCCACACGGGCCAGCCGAAGTGGTCCTGCACAGCGGTGGTCGTTGCGGATGTGTGCCCGGACAGCACCAGGGTGACGGTGCGCACCTGATTTCCCGTGATGACGGTTGTCCTGCCTTGGGCTCGGGCGCTCACCGCGCCGGGCGCTGACAGGCCGATGTGCGTGACCGCCATGTTGAGCTGAGCCCACAAGTCCCGGGGACGTTCTGCCATGCCCCCAGCATCGGGTAGGCGGGGTGGCGCGGGGGACTGTGTCAGGGTCATTCATTCTTTCGGGTGGGCCCGTGTACGCGGCGGGCTGGAACGCGCTTGGCTCCTGTTGAGAACCTGACGCTCGAACAGGCCGCATATGTGGGCTGCTTCGTCCACGGCTCTCCTGTCCCAGGGGCGAGTTGCACGCTTGGGCGGCCGGGCGGCCTCCCGTCCAGCTCCGCGAAGCGGCCGGCTGCGGAGATCAGGTCGACTGCCCAGGGCGGTACGGGAAGATCGCCGCCGCCGTCGGTGCGGGCGGCGGACAGCCGAAGCGGCGCGTCGGAGCGTCCGGTGACAATCCGCTGTGCCAGCGCGGCGGCGTGCAGCGGGTGGGCGACGCGTGTGTGAAGCCGGTGGGCGAGCAGGACCGTCGCATGGTCGGGCTCGGGTGGCCCTCTCTGTCATCGTTGTGTGAGACGCCCTGAAACGATCAGCTGGTCTGAGAGGGCACGAATGGAGTCTCACCCGTATGTCCAGTACCAACCGTCCTGGCGCCGGTCCCGCGCCGAGGCCGAAGCGGCGGGCGTTCTCCGCGGAGTACAAGCTGCGGATCGTCGCCGAGTACGACGCTGCCCCCGCTGGGGAGAAGGGTGCGGTCCTGCGCCGTGAGCGCCTGTACTCCTCCCATGTCATCGAGTGGCGCCAGGCCCGCGACGGCGGCGCTCTGAAGGGGCTTGTGGACCGGCGCACCAGTTCCGCCCCAAGGAAGCACCCCGCCGGGGCGGGGGCCGCGAAACTGCGCGCGGGGAATGAGCGGCTGCGCCGGGAGGTGGCCAGGAAGGACGCGGCTCTGGAGGTGCTGGGAAAAACACACGCGCTGTTGGAGCAGTTGTCCGGCAGCGCGGACTGACCGACGTCCTGGACACCCATCTGCACCAGGCGGTTGAGGAGTTGAAGGCCCACACCGGCATCGTGGACGCCTGTCGCCTGACGGGCCGCTCGCGTGCCACCCACCACCGGCGCCTGAACCCCGCGCCGCGGCGGGAGAAGAAGCCGCGCCCGGCCCCGGCCACCGCCTTGTCCGCCGCCGAGCGGGAGGTGGTGCTGGCGCTGATGGACACCCCGGAGTACGCCGGGCTGCCGCCCGCCCAGATCTACGCCCGCGAGCTGGACGAGGGCCGCTACCACTGCTCCGAGCGCACCATGTACCGCATCCTGGAGTCGGCCGGGCAGAACGGGGAGCGGCGCCGGCAGACCACCCACCCGGCCAGGACCGTGCCCGAACTGGTGGCTGACGGGCCGTCGCAGGTACTCACCTGGGACATCACCAAACTCGCGGGCCCGGCCAAGGGCATCTGGTTCCACGCCTATGTGATCATCGACATCTACAGCCGTTACATCGCCGGCTGGACGGTGGAGCGGGCCGAGGAACTGATCCGCGACACCATCGAGCGCAACGGCATAGTCCCACAGACCGTGCACGCCGACCGCGGCACGTCGATGGCGTCCAAGAAGGTCTCCCAGCTCCTGATAGACCTCGGGGTGACCAGGAGCCACTCCCGCCCCGGCATCTCCAACGACAACCCCTGCATCGAAAGCTACTTCAAGACCGCCAAGTACCAGCCGGACTTCCCGCCGAGGTTCGATTCACTGACGCACGCGCGGGAATGGACGGAGGGATTCATCACCTACTACAACCACACCCACCAGCACTCCGGGATCGGCTACCACACCCCGGCCGGCGTGCACTTCGCCACCACCGGACTGGTCCGTGAGCAGCGCGCCGCCACCCTCACCGCGGCGTACGCCCGACACCCGGAGCGGTTCAACCGGCGCCCGGTACCGCCAGAGATCCCCGCGAAGGCGTGGATCAACGATCCTGCCAAACGCCAGCAACCCAAGCATCAAAGTTCATAGCACTACATTCGTCTCATTTGACTTGGCAGGTAGCGTGATGGCCAGTCTCTCCCTCCTCGTCAGGGAGGCAGCGATCCGCTCCATCCTGGACGGAAGCCTCGCGATCACGAAGAAACATCTGTCGCAGGTACTCCTCGACGTCCAGGCCACGAACGCGGCGCGCGCCACTCTGCGGCAACGCCCCGGCAGCTGACCGGCACGGTGGGAGGCCCGCCCGGGCCTCCCACCGCGGGCCCGCCCTTGCAGTCCCCCTTCCCGTGCCGACATGGCGCTGGTCCATGGCCGCGCCCCCTGCTCTGCTCTGCCCTCAACGCCCCACATGCAAAGGACGATGCCAGTGCCACCCTCCGCCTCCACGTTTGTTCGAATCCCACCCGTGGCGGGGAAACTGACCGGCTCCTGGTTCCGCAGGACGGCCGCCCCCTTACGGTCTGCCCGCGCAGGACTTGCTGCGGGGCATCCTGGACGGCACGCACCGGGTGCAGGTGACGGGTACTCCTGGCACCGGCCTGGAACTGTTCCTCAACACACCCGCACGAACAGCCCTTATCCGCTCCACCGGTCATCACCTGCCTCAGCTCACCCGCCTGCTACCCGCTCTCGCCGCCCCGCACGAGCGCGTCACGGACGACGAGAACCTGCGGGCGGCCTGGTACATGCCGGACGAGGCGTGGGTGGGGGCCTGTCCCCCGTGCACCGGGCGGGCCGGACGGCCGGTGCTGGTGTATCCGGGAACCGCCGGGCACGTCTGCCGGCGTCACCTCCGCTGGCTCCTCACGCATCCCGGGAGGCCGGCGAGCATTCCGCTGGAGACCCTGCCCGCGGTCCTCACTGCTCACCGCCATCACTCCGTTCTCGCCCGGTCCCGTCCGGATGCGGCGGACGTGGTGGCCCTCGCCGCGGCGGTGGTGCGGTCGTGGCAGGTACAGGGGTGGAGATCCGAGCCGGTCTGGCAGGACCGTGTACGCCGGCTGGCCGCGGTCACGGGATCCGTGCCGACGGCCGTGGTGCCGCATGCGCTGGTGTCCTATCCGGAGACGATCGCCGTGGCCCGGCTGCTTGGCGCTCCGCGCTGGCAGCAGCGGCTGCGTGAGACCGCCGCAGTCGAAGGGGCAGACGCCGCAACAGAATTGCTTCTCGGGGAAATCAGCCGCCGGGCCGGCAGACCGTGGCTCGCAGACTGGCTGACCGCCTGCACCCGCACCCGGCCAAGAACAGCCGCACAAGCCGATCCCCTCAACGGATGGCTGCGCCAGCTCACCGCTGCGGACGGCACCGGAAGCGACGGCCTATGGACACTGCACCGGGCGGCCGTACGGCCCACCGAGTACGGCGACCGCGCCAGCTTCCTCACCGACCGCAGTTCCCGCAGCATCTGCGAAGAAGCCGGGGCAGCCTTCCTGACCGGTGGCTGGGAACCGGTGCCTGCACCGCGGCCCGGGCCTGCGCCCTGCCCGTGACATCTCCCCCGTCAAGGCAGTGCCGCCCCGTCGGCCTGCTCGGCGACTCGCCCGTTGTCCCTATCAGCGATCTCAAGGAGCTATACCTCATGTGGCTTTCACTCCAGGCAGCACACCAAAGGCTTGCCGACCTCACCCACCACACGGCAGTCCCCGCGTATCTGGATCATGTGAACCGCTACACGTTCGCCGCTGCCAGCCACGTGCTCATCGGTGATACAGCCGTGCCCGGCTACAAGTACCGGCAGCAATGGCGCTTCCTCGACCGGGACATCCAGAAGGCCGGCAAGCGACTCGCCGGACTCGCGATCGACCCCGGCGACCTGGTCGACGCCGGCCTGGAGGCCGGCGAGCCACACACCTGGCGCTCTCGCGTCTGGCAGTGGATCTCTCAGGCCACCTATGAGTCCGAGCTTCCTCAGATGCAGGGCCCCGGTGTCCTATCCAAGGATTTCGCCGGGCAGCAGCTGCCCGAAGCTTTCACTCGGCGGACCATCGCGAGCACCCGGCCGCTGCCGCTGATGGTCTGGTCGGGGAAGGAGTGGCTGGTTCCTCGCGCCTATGCCGCTGTGCTGGACCGGGCCGAGGAGGTCGAAGCCGGCCTCGCAGCGCAGGACGACGTGTGCAGCGGCTGCGGAACGCCGGCCGGCCGCGAGCAGTGGCGTTCCTCCAGCGCCTCAGGGTTCGTCGTCCTGTGCCCGTCGTGTGCTGCCCAGGCCTCCAGGCCCTATACCGGCCATCTGCGAGGCCGCCAGTACACGAAGGGGTTCGCCAGACGCTCTCCCGCCGAGGTCTTCCTGTGCCGGATGTGTCCTGAACCCCGGCGGGCCCTGTATTGGGACCACTGCCATTCCCACGGTCTGTTCCGCGGGCCATTGTGCGTGAAGTGCAACAACTCCGAGGGCGCTCATGGGTTCATCGACCGTCCCGGAGGGGTCGAGCACCTTCTGCAGTGCACGGACTGCCGCGCTCAGCGGACCCTCCCCCTCCAGCACCACGCCGACATCGTCCGCCGCCTTGCCGTATTCGAACCGCACGCGGCATGTACGCACGAACTGTCCTGGAGGTGGTTCTACGCCGAGGACGACGGATCGGTCGTGGCCCGGTTCCGGTGCTATCAGCATCAGCCGGAGCTTGCATGGTCCGTCACCGTCCCATCGGACGGAGTGAAGCTTCTGGTACGCCGGTTCATCGACGAAGCCATCGGCTCCGGGCCGTAGCGGGGCGCCGGGCGTGTCGTCCTCGGCCGCCACCGGAGACGACATGCCCGCTGAGACGGACCGCCTCAAGCGCAGAGGCCAAAGCGCCGTTACGGGTGCCGAGGTTCTTCGACCACACCCCCATGCACACCAGTTGACTCCGGTACAGCCTCCGTACCGGTGAGGCTCTCCTTGGTTCAGCGGTGGATGGCGACGACTTCGACCTCCGCGTTCATCGCGCGCAGCCGTCTGACTGCTTGGAGCAGTCAGACCTGGGCGAAGGCGAAGAGCGAGTCGACGCGGATGTGAACCGTTCCGGGTCCGGTGGAGACTCTAGATCTTGACTGTGACCTGGTGTTTCTTGTCGGTCTGGTGGTAGTTGGCTTCGTATTCTGCGGGCGGGATGTGGCCTATTTCACCGTGCAGGCGGTGGTGGTTGTACCAGTCGACCCATTCGGCGGTGGCCAGTTCGACGTCGGCCAGGGTTCGCCATGGCCGGCGGGGCTTGATCAGTTCGGTCTTGAACAGGCCGATCGTGGATTCCATCAGGGCGTTGTCGTATGCGTCGCCGACGGATCCGATGGAGGCGGCGATGCCCTCCCGCTGAAGGTGTTCAGCGAGGGCGAAAGAGGTGTATTGCGACCCGGCGTCGCTGTGGTGTACCAGTTGGCCGTGCTGGTGGCGGCTGCCTTCCCGGTCGCGCTGCCACAGGCCCATTTCCACCGCGGCCAGGACGAGTTCGGTGTGTTTGGTGGTAGCCGCGGACCAGCCGACGATGCGGCGGGAGAAAGTGTCGACGACGAAAGCGACATAGACCGTGCCGGCCCAGGCCGCGACATGGGTGAAGTCCGCGACCCAGGTCCGGTTCGGAGCCTTGGCGACGAAGTCGCGGTCGACCAGGTCCGGGGCCCGCTCGGCCGCCCGGTCCTGGACAGTGGTGACGATCCTCTTCCCGCGGACGGCTCCGGTGATGCCGAGTTCGCGCATCAGCCGCTCGACCGTGCAGCGGGCGACCTGGTGGCCCTGCCGGCGAAGGTGGTGCCAGATCTTGCGGGCTCCGTAGACACGGTAGTTGGCCTCGAACACCTCCTGGACCAGGACTTTCAGTTCCGCGTCGCGCACTGCACGCGCCGAGGGCGGGCGGACCTTGGCGGCGTAGTAGGTGGAGGGCGCGATGCTGAGGCCGTGCTCGGTGAGCACGGTGCAGATCGGCTCGACGCCGCCGAAGCGGTCGCGGTGCTCGTCGATGAACGTCACGAGCGAAGATGTGGCCGGTCGAGCTCGGCCGCGAAGAAAGCCGAGGCCGCCTTGAGGATCTCGTTCGCCCGCCTGAGCTCTGCGACTTCTTTCTTCAGGGCTTTGACCTGGGCGGATTCCTCCGTCGTCGTCCCGGGCCGGGTCCCGGAGTCGATCTGGTCCCGGCGGACCCACTGCCGCACCGTCTCGGCCGCGCCGATGCCGAGCTTGCCCGCGACGGCCTTCATCGCGGCCCACTCGGTCTCGTAGTCCGGCCGTACCTCGGCGACCATGCGCACCGCACGACGCCGAAGCTCAGCGGGATAAGGGGAAGGACGTGCCATGACTCGATCCTCTCAAAGAATCGAGCCTCCACTGAACCCGGAACGGTTCACAACCGTAATCCGCCGCCCACTGCGCAACGGCCGGACCCGGGACGCGCTCGCAGCACACCCCCCCGCCCACAGACTGCCCGGCCGCACCCGGCTCACCGCCCCCACCGCATCCATCAACAGCCTCGGAATCTCCCTGACCCCGACCACCCGGGAAAACACACACCCAAAAATCCGTCCCACCCCAGAACCAGTCACGAAACACCCCCCCACAACGACCTGCCCTCCAACCCGCCCACACCCCACTCACCACAGGACCACTCACCGGTGTCTACAGAACGGGCAGAATCCGCACCCCGTGCAGCATCAGCGTTGCAACAGGCGGCCCCAAGGCAGGCATTGCCGCTCGTGTCAGCCGTGGCGGCCACGCCTCATCCAGCAGCGGGTAGACCAGTCGCCAGCGGGCAGCAGCAGCTCGCCGCTCTCCCGCGCAACGACAAGCCCGCCCTCCTCGAAACTGATCCGATCACCAGCGGCCAGGAAAAGCGGGCGCGCCAACTCAAAGACGTAGCCGTCGTCGGTCTCAAGATCGTCCACCAGTACCAACCGCGAGGCCGGCGTGGCCCCGTCAGCAATCAGGCGCATACCGAAACGCTCCCATACCGCGCCGGACCCCCGCAGGCCCATACGGAAAGCGAGCAGGTCAGAGATTGAAGAACAAGGTGGCGCGCGCAATCCGACGTACGACCTTGTGGACCTCCGGCACCGGCAGTCGGCGGGGCCGCGCCCCACGCCGTCCAGGAACCAACGGCCGATGAGCGCAGGGGCGGTGAGCGGGTCGTCCTGCCGGGTGCCGGACAGGTGGACGGACACCTGGTGCGCGAGGACGCGGTGCGGCAGGATCTGCGCGTGGAAGGGGAGCGCCCGGAGTTCCTGGGCGGTCTCAAGGACCTCCAGGAACATCGTGGCCCATTCCCCCGCGTACTCGTCCCGTGCGGAACCGACGGACGCGAGGAAAGCGCCGCACTCGCAGATCAGCCCCAGCCCACCGGTCACGGTCCAGACCGGCTCCCGGCGAGCGGACCAGCCCACGGATCACCGGATCACCGGATCACCGGGATCCTGGTTGCCGGGTCAGGTAACGGCATGACGGTCCGCTCGCCCTCCGGGCACTGCCCCCGGCCGTGGCCGCCGGGGGCGGGGATCAGCCGCAGACATCTCTCGCTCCCTGAGGCCGCCGACCAAGGCCACCCCCATTCCGGCCTTCGCGAAAACGCTCCCGGAGATCTGCCGGGCAGACACGTCCGGCCTGAAGTGCCCGCTCCGGTGAGCGACCACCACCGGCCCGACCGGCGGAATCCGGCCCCCTCCCGCCACGCAGACCCCGCCCGGCCGAAACCGCGTCCCCGCTTTCGACGGAACCACCGGCCGCACCATACGTACTGACCAGCCGACACCTGGCGCCCGACAACTCCCCGCCCCGCAGATCACGTCACGTCAGGTCACGTGCTCGATCTGACGGCCCGTCCGGGCCTTGCGGGCGAGCAGGTGGATCGAACGGAACTGCCGTCGGTCCGCGGGCCGGGGCTCACTCACCATCCGGGCCACCTCGGCCAGCCCTGATTCCAGCAGCATCGCGGCCAGGTGGTCAGGCGACCACCGATAGGCCGGCGCGACCGTGTGATCGAAGACCTGCGCCGGGCGGGACGGATCATCGCCGGCCCAGAAGCCGAGCAGAAGGTAGCCGCCAGGTGCCAGCACACGGTGGAACTCCGACAGGATCACGGGAAGTTCCCGCGGCCGAGTATGGATGATGGACCAACGCGACAGCACGCCGCCCAGCTCACCGTCACCGAAGGTCAGCGCGGCCATCGAGCCCACGTCGAACCGCAGGCCCGGATACGCCTGACGGGCCAACCCGATCATCGCAGGAGAGGCGTCGACGCCGGACACCGCGAGCCCCAGTCCGTTCAAGTGCGCGGTGATATGACCGGGCCCGCATCCCAGGTCCGCGACCCGACCGCTCCCACTCGCACGTGAGACCTCGGCGAAAGCGCTCAAGAACGCGCGTTCGAGGGGCTCGTCACGCAACGAGTCGGCGAACCGGTCCGCGTACACGGACGCGACGGCGTCGTACGCCTCGCGGGTGAAACCGAGGGCATCGTCTTCGATCATGCCCGCGACCGTAGCCCCCGGCACTGACACCGGCCGGGACAACCGCGACCTGCCCTCCGGCCCGTTCACCCCGGCCCACCGGCCGGAGGGAAAACACGTCCGCCGCGGTAGTAGTCACCAAAGGGGAGGGACAGCGAACCGGCACAGGACGGAGGTCCCGATGAGCGGTGACGACACGGTCCGCGCGGCGGGCGGGCCCGGCACCGCACGGTGCCTGGTGGCCGGCGCGACGGGCTACATCGGCGGAAGACTGGTGCCCGAGCTGCTGGCGCTGGGGTACCGGGTGCGCTGCCTGGCCCGGACCCCCGCGAAGCTGCGGGACTACCCCTGGGCCGGGGACGCCGAGGTGGTGCGCGGCGACGTCACCGACCCCGTGTCGCTCGGTGCGGCGATGCGCGGGACGGACGTGGCGTACTACCTGGTGCACGCCCTGGGCAGCGGGAAGGACTTCGAGGCCACCGACCGCCGGGCGGCGCGGAACTTCGCCGAGCAGGCACGTGCCGCGGGCGTACGGCGGATCGTCTACCTCGGCGCGCTCACCCCGGCCGGGGTACCGGACAGCGAACTGTCACCGCATCTGCGCTCGCGCGCCGAGGTCGGCCGTATCCTGCTGGACTCGGGCGTGCCCACGACCGTACTGCGGGCCGCGGTGATCATCGGATCGGGGTCGGCGTCGTTCGAGATGCTCCGCTACCTCACCGAGCGGCTCCCGGTGATGGTCGCCCCCAGATGGGTTCACACCCGTATCCAGCCCATCGCGGTGGGCGACGTCCTGCGGGTACTGGCCGGCAGCGCCGCGATGCCCGCCGACGTCAGCCGCGCCTTCGACATCGGCGGCCCCGACGTGCTGACCTACCGGGAGATGATGACGCGGTACGCCGCGGTCGCCGGGCTGCCGCGGCGGATCATCGTGACCGTACCGGCCCTCACACCCCGGCTGTCCAGCCACTGGGTCGGGCTGGTCACACCCGTGCCCCCGTCGATCGCCCGGCCGCTGACCGAGTCGCTGCGCCACGAGGTCGTCTGCCACGAACACGACATCGCCCGGTACGTCCCCGATCCGCCGGGCCGCCCGAACGGCTTCGAGACAGCGGTGTCGCTGGCACTGCGCCGGGTACGGGACGCCGAGGTCACCACCCGCTGGTCATCGGCCTCCGTACCGGGCGCGCCCAGCGACCCGCTGCCCTCCGACCCGCAATGGGCGGGCGGCAGCCTCTACACCGACCGCAGACAACAACTGGTCGACGCCTCACCCGCCGCCCTGTGGCGGGTCATCGAGGGCATCGGCGGCGACAACGGCTGGTACTCCTTCCCCCTGGCCTGGGCGGCCCGCGGCTGGCTCGACCGGCTGGCAGGCGGGGCAGGACTGCGCCGCGGCCGCCGCGATCCGGCCCGCCTACGGGCCGGCGACTCCCTCGACTTCTGGCGGGTCGAGGAAATCATGCCCGGCCGGCTGCTGCGCCTGCGCGCCGAAATGCGGCTCCCCGGCCTGGCCTGGCTGGAAATGCACGCCGGAACCGACGAACAAGGCCGCACCCGCTACCGCCAGCGCGCCGTATTCCACCCCCACGGACTCCTCGGCCACGCCTACTGGTGGACCATCTCCCCCTTCCACACCGCCCTGTTCGGCGGCATGGCACGCAACATCGCCAAAGCCGCCGCCAAACAACCCACCACACAACCCGCCCGGGACACAGCCGACGAACCGGCCGCGAACACAGCCGCGAACAAGACCTGAACCCATCCGGCAGACGCCGGACGCCCTCGAAAGTGATCACGTGCAGAGTGGATCCCGGCCGCAGCCGCATCCGGAGCAGCCGCGTGCCCTGCCGGCACCGCCCGGAGACACCGCACGGAGACACCGCACGAAGGCGACCGTACGGAGGCAGCCGCGCCGGCCGGCCGCGACACCTTTCGGGTTACACCCCGGAGAACACCCGGCAACCCCACCCCCACACAGCAGGACACAACCCATCAAGCGGGGAAAGCCGTGAAATACGTCATAGTGCCGCGAACAGACCGACTCCACCGTTACAGACCTGACACCGACAACAACCCACCCCCACCCACCAATCCGGAACCACACCGACGACCGGCGGGCCGGAGGGGCGCCCCGGGACGCCTCGGGACGACTTAGGTCACCCTTCCCCGCAGCCGCGGGCACCTGGTAGAGATGGTGGGGTTCCGCCAGCACTCCGGAAGACTCGCCATGAACCAGGACGACAGCGCCAACGGCCTCATACCCTTCACGATCGACCTGACCCTCGAGGAAGCCCGGCGACGGGCCGAGGTCGTGGCCGCGCTCGGGCCCGACTGGGACCCGGTGGCCGCCATGCGGGGCGAGGAGGAGGCGTACGCCCTCCTGTACTCGGGCCTGGACGACGAGCAGCAGCGCACCTACGACATGCTGGTGGCCGCGGGTGTCCTGCCGGGGGAAGAGCCGGGCCGTGCGGTCGCCCATTGACCCGCAGGCGGACTCCTCCCGCCGCGCCTGGGTGGCCTGCCCCGTCTGCGACGACGCCCGCCACTGCGCGACCTGCGCCGGCCGGAGCAACTGCGACGAGCACTGGCGCTATCTGATCTCCAACAGCGGGCCGGTCATCCACCTCCAGTGCCCGCGGTGCACCCACATGTGGTCGCTGAACACCCGCCCCGGCGTCGCCGGCCCCGGCGGCGGCACTCCCCGGCCCTGACGGACAGCGCGAACAGACCCCGTCGCCACGCCGGTCCGACAAGCACCGCCCGGCCCCGCGTTCCGCTGCCCCTCTTCACCGGTCCCGCGTCCTCCTACCCCTATTCACCAGCCACGCCAGGTCCGTCGGGGCGCGGGGCGTGAGAAGGTCGGGCCATGACACCACGCCGAGTAATCGTCGTCGGCGGCGGGGTGATGGGCTCGTCCGCGGCCTGGCACCTCGCCTCCCGCGGCACAGAGGTCACCCTCTTCGAGCAGTTCGCGCCGGGCCACACCCGCGGCAGTTCCCACGGCACCTCCCGGATCTTCCGGCTCGCCTACGCCGACCCCTTCTACGTCTCCCTCGCCGTGCGCGCCCTGCCCCTGTGGCGGCAGCTGGAGGAGGAGACCGGCACCGAGGTCCTGACCCTGACCGGCGCCCTCGACCACGGCCCCGCGGCCGCGACCGAAGCCCTGTGGAACGCCCTGACCGCGGCCGGCCGCCCCGCCGAACGCCTGACGCCCGACCAGGTCGCGGAACGCTGGCCCGGGCTGCGGGCCGACACCACCGCCCTGGTCCACCCCGAAGCCGGACGCCTCCACGCGGACAACGCCGTCATCGCGTTCCAGCAAGCCGCCGCCAAGCACGGCGCGGAGATCCGGCACGGGCTCAAGGCCGTCACCATCACCCGCACAAGCACCGGCGCCGAAGTCATCACCTCCGACGGGACGGCGACCCGCGCGGACGCCGTCGTCGTCGCGGTCGGCGGCTGGGCCCCCACTGCCCTGGCCCCCCTCGTGACCCGCACACCCTCCCTGCGCGTCACCCTCGAACAGCCCGCGCACTTCCCCGCCGAGGACGCCCTGTCCTGGCCCTCGTTCATCCACCACGGCGGAGCCGCCCTCCCCCAGGACTCCGGGATCTACGGGCTCGGCAGCATCGACGGCGTCAAGGCCGGATTCCACGGCATCGGCCCCGTCATCGACCCCGACCGGTCCGAGCGCACCCCCGACCCCGCCGTCACACGCGCCCTCCAGGAGTACGCCGAACGCTGGCTCCCCGGCGCCGACGCCCAGAATCCCACCATCACGACCTGCCTCTACACCACCACACCCGACCACGACTTCGTCATCGACCGCGAAGGACCCCTCACCGTCCTCGCGGGATTCTCCGGACACGGCTTCAAATTCGCCTCGGTCATCGGCGAACTCGCCGCCGACCTCGCCACGGGCCGCCCCGGACCGGACCGCTTCACGCTCAACCGCCTCACCGGCTGACCCGCAGGGGTCTGGTCGGAGCCGTATCGCGGCCACCACCAAGAAAGACCGCGCGCGATACGGCCCGGACACGCGGGCCGCCGACCCCGCCGGACCCGCGCCGGCGATAGCCTGCGTGACCATGACCCGCGCCTGGATCCTGCCCGTACTGCTCGTCGCCTGCGGCACGCTCATCGCCACCACGCTCGCCTTCCGGGGATCGCCCGCCGCCGCGGTTCCGCCACTGCTGATATTCGTCCTGTTCGCCGCGCTGAACTCACCACTGGCATTTCCACGCTCGATCAGCGCGGCGGAGGCGCAACGCCGCAGCGCCGCCGACGGCCGGCCGATCGTCTACTGGCGGGCGGGCTGCACGTACTGCCTGCGCCTGCGGATCCGGCTGGGCCGCAGCGCCCGTCAGCTCCACTGGGTCGACATCCGACGCGACCCGGCCGGATCGACGGTGGTACGAGCGGCCAACAACGGCGACGAGACCGTACCCACCGTCGTCGTCGCGGGCCGGCCCCACACCAACCCCCGCCCCCAATGGGTACGCGCACAACTGCCCCCACCCGCATAGCACCTGGCCATCGACAGCGGGGCCGACGGGCACGGCGTCCACGGTGATCTCCGGATGCCCGGTGCGGCGGAAACCGCTGGAGGACGACAGCGCCGTTGTCGGCTCGCGGAGCCCGCGGCACGGGCCGGCCGGCAGCGGCCGGCCCGTCGCCTCCTGAGCGCCCGGACAACCCCACGGCTTCGCCCCCGCGGCTGCCTCCGCACGCCCGCGCATATCGGCGAATCCCGGCTTCTTTCTTCACACCTTTCCTCACTCAGAGTGACAGAATAGGTCATCTGTGTATTCTCCTCGTGCGAAAGGCAGTCGTGAGACGGGTACCGCACCGGACAACGGCGAGTATGCGATTGAGGTGATCGGCGTCGAATACATCCGGAAGCGGTGGGCCAATGCGGAAGCGGCGATCCGCAAGGCTTTCGACGGGCAGGAGTGGGTCGATGAGGGCTACGGCGTGGAGAACGCCGTTCGCCGGACCCGCGACGGGGTGGAAGGGCGCCCGCGCCCGCAAGGAATGCGGCATGTGCCCGCCCGGTCGGCGAACCCCGCCGGATCGGCCCGCCGGTCGGCCGGCCCCGGATTCGGACGCGCTTCTTCCCTCTCCGTCCCTTGATCTGAAAGGTGTTGGCCATGGCCCGAGGCTTGATCGTGGTGGATGTGCAGAACGACTTCTGCGAAGGCGGCAGTGTTCCGGTCAAGGGCGGGGCGCGGATCGCCGCGGCGATCACCGACCTGCTGGACGGAAGCGCGGGACGTGAGTACGACTATGTCGTCGCCACCCGGGACCGGCACATCGATCCCGGGGCCCACTTCTCCGAGAGCCCGGACTTCCGGGACAGCTTCCCCGTCCACTGTGTCGCCGGGACGTCCGGAAGCGAGTTCCATCCGGGCTTCGCTCCCGCCGTGACGTCCGGCTCTGTCGACGCCGTGTTCTTCAAGGGCGCCCACAGCGCTTCGAAGAGCGGCTTCGAGGGCGCGGACGCGGAGGGGACCTCCCTGGCGGACTGGTTGCGGGCCCGCGGTGTGGAGGACGTCGACGTGGTGGGTATCGCGACGGATCACTGCGTACGGGCCACGGCTCTGGACGCGGTCAAAGCCGGTTTCCGCGCACGCGTACGTCTCGATTACTCGGTCGGCGTGGCCCCGGACACCGTCGCCTCGGCCCTGGACGACTTCCAGCAGGCCGGTGTGGGCGTGTCCGGCCAACCGGCGGCCGCCGGATAACCGGCACACCGCGTACACATGGTGCCCGGGCTCCGCCAACAGCCGGACCCGGGCGCCGAGATCAGCCCCGCATGGGCAACGGCCTTTCCCCGCCTACGGGTTGCGAATACCCGTCGACCCCGGCATAGGGTGCCGTCGCCGGGGCGCCCCGGGTTTCAGGCTCCAACGTCTGCCGCCCCTGGCCCAATTGCACCAATTTTGCCGCCGCTTGAACGTGGTACGCGTCCCTGTCCGTCCCATTTTGGCTTCCCGTCGGCCCCTCCCGTCCGGGAGTCACCTCTTGCCGCCGAGAATCCCACGCGTACCAATAAGACCAATTGAACTCACGCGATACATGCTGGGCCACCACGCTTACGGCATGGGGCGGCGTGCCGCTATTCTCGGCCCCCAAGTGTTCGTTGGCAACGTCAGCAGGGAGAAAGACACCATGACGCACGATGTTCCGCCGCCACCCGGTCCGCCGGTTCCGCCGCCGAACGCCGGCGGCCCGTCCGGGGGTTCTTTCGATCCGGCATCGGTCAATCGCCTCGACTGGGCGATTCTCGGTATCGGGTTCATCGTGTTCATCTTCTCGTTCTTCGACTACTACTCCTGGGATTTCGGCCGGGGGTACGGCATCAACGTCGCCAGTGTGAGTTGGAGCGCCTGGCACTTCGACCACGGGCTGTTCATAGCCTGGCTCGCGATGGTCATCACCGTGCTGGGTGCCGTCGCGCTGGCGATCAGCCTGTTCTCCCCCGCGATCAACCTGCCCGCGCCGGCACGGGTGTTGACCTTCCTCGCCTTCACGGTCGGCTTCGTGCTCTACCTCATCGCGATCTTCGCCCACTCCGACTTCGGCCCGGCCGGCGGCCACGGCTTCAGCTTCTGGGTCAGCCTGATCCTCGCGGGCGGGGGCGCGGTCATCGCGCTCATGCGGGCCCAGCAGACCGGCACGGCGCTGCCCGGTCAGCTCAACAACCTTCCGCGCGTCGGTAGGTAGCGCAACAGCAGTGCCCCGAGGCCGACCGGACCGCCGCCCCACCTCTACGGTGGAGGCGGCGGTCCGTTGTCGTGTGGCCGACGAAGTCGGCGGCCATGACGTGCGGGGGCCCGCGCAGGGCTCGGGGCATTCGCGGATCCGCTCATGAGGGCGATCGGCGGCGGTGGTGCGGGGCTAATAGGGGTAGTGGGCCTGGGTGCGTTCTATGACCAGGAGGGCCGCGTCGTCGACGGGCTCACCGCCGATGTGGTCGATCAGGTCGTGGTGAATGCGGTTGAGCAGATCGGCGGGGTGGGTCGCGGGGAAGGTGGCGACCCGTTCGGCGAGCGGGTAGAAGACGCCCTCCGGCGAGCGGGCTTCGATGACCCCGTCGGTGTACAGGACGAGTATGTCGCCGGGTTCGAGCGCGAACTGGTCCGTGCGCAGATCGGCACCGAGGCCGGGGCCGGGACCGGGACCGGAGCCGGACAGGCCGCCGTACAGGCCCAGCGGGGGCGCCGGACGGCTGGCGGACAGGACCGTGACCTCGCGGTCGCGTACGAGCAGCGGTGGCGGGTGGCCGCAGTTGATCATTTCGGCCTGCGAGCCGTCGTCGGGGAGGTCGAGAACGAGTGCAGTGATGAAGTGCTCGCCGGGGTCGTACCGGGTGTCGGCGACGTCCTCCAGGTTCCGGCAGACGCTCTCGTCCAGGGCGGTCACGAGCCCGGGCAGGGCGGCATGCCGGTGGGCGCCCTCGCGGAACGCGCCCAGCACCACCGACGCCTCACCGATGGAGGCCAGGCCATGGCCGCGTACGTCCCCGATGATCGCCCGTGTACCGCAGTCGGGCCCGCGCGCGACCGCGAACAGGTCGCCTCCGATCTCGGTCTCGTCCTCGGCGGACAGATACAGCCAGGCCACCCGCAGCGGCCCGATCCGGCGGGGCGGGGGTCTCAGCAGTACGCGCTGCGCCGTCTCGGCGACGGACCGTGCCTGGTTCAGCTCGCGGCTGCGCCGCTCCCGCACCAGGCATACGAAGAACACCAGCGTGGACAGGACGGTCAGCGCGATGAGCTGCGACACGTGGTTGGCCGTACCCGGCTCGCTGCCGAACTGTCCGATGAAAGCCTGGGCCCCTACGGCCAGGACCCCCGACAGTGCGGTCACCCGCGGCCCGGACACCGCCGCGGTGAGGGCGGGCGCGACCGCCAGCAGCGGACTCAGGTGGATGTTCTCCGGGGCCAGCGAATCCGCCACGGTGATCATCGCGATCAGCGCGAACGGAATGATCACCAGTCGGCTGCGGCCCGATGGCTGCGTCATGAACTGGTCCACCGACCTCCGCCGATCACTCATTCGGGGCTTATATCCCTTTTGGTGACAATTACACGTGGCCACGGTCGAAGTTCCTCCCGGACGGCCGGGCCCCGGGCCCCGCTCATAGGCGGCGACGGCGACAGCGACGGCGGCACCACCTGGCCGGAGCCGGTGACCGACGAGCGGTACGCCGACGCCCTCGCCGCCGCCCCCTGAACCCCGTACGGCCGGTGCGGAAGCAGGTTCGCGGGGCCGGGCGCCCGGCCCGCCCGGCCCGCTCGCCCCGCCGGTCCTACGCGCCCGCAGAGGGCCCCTTCCGCAACCAGCGGGCCACGGCTCCGCGCACGTCGTGCCAGAGGCTGTCGCGGATCTCGGTCAGGGACCGTTCGTAGGCCGGCAGACCGTCGGGCCAGTGGGCGCCGCGCCCGTAACCCTCGGCCACGTTGTAGTGGACCAGCGCCTGATCGAGCACCGACCGCAGGCCCGCCCGCAGCGCGTCCGTATCCGCGTCCGCCGGTACGGCGTCCCCCGTCAGGGACCGTACGGCGAGGGCGGTCCCTGACGGCTCCCAGAGGCTCTCCCGCAGGTCCCCGAACCCGGCCCGGTGCCGGCACCCGACGGCGTCCCACCGGGCCAGCTTCCGGTTCAGCTCCAGATACCGGCCGAGATCGGCGGCGTGCACGCGTTCGGCCTCCCGCTCCCCCTCGGTGCGGCGGTCCCACACCCGAAGGCCGAAGAGTTCCTCCAACTCGGCGGTAAACAGGAGTTCCGCCTGTGACGTACCGCCCACCACACGGTATCCGCGGAAATGGGCCGGGACCGAACCGACCGCGACAGGCCAGTCCGTATCGCTGACCGCCACACCCTCCCTGACCTCGATCGCCTGACGGAGACCGCCGGTGAAGCCGAGGCCGTCCGGCAGCGTTCCCGAGGGGAGGCGCAGCACCTCGCCGCCGGCCAGTTCGTACTCCTCCCCTCGCCGGGACCGGCGCGCGAGCACCGCCTCGACCGCCCGTTTCTCCAGTAGCAGGGCCGCCGTGCTCACGGGGACGACCACCCCGTAGGCGTCGTGCAGCCGCTCCCGGCCGCGGGGAGTCAGCCGCGGCACGGCGCTCTCCGCGTCGACGGTGACGTCCGCGCCCTCGCGCAGGCCCGCCGCGAAACCGGCGATACGCCGCAGCTCGCCGGCCGGCGTGACGTCCTTCTCCAGCAGCGTGATCCGACGGTTGAAGGCGATCATGACCTGACCGGGGTCGGAGACCACCGCGGCGGGCGTACCCCGGCCGACCCGGGCCGCGCGGTCCATGACCCGTGCGTCGGCAAGGGCGTCGGGTCCGAAGCGGCTCAGGGCGCCGAAGGTGACATCGGCGGCGTAGGCAGATCTGCGTCCGGCCGCGTCCATGCCCGACCGTACGGTGGCGGCGACGACGCCCAGTGGGCCGTACACCGCCCGTGCCGCCGCGGCTTCGGCCTCCGCCGCTTCCTCGTCCGGGCAGATCATGTGAACGCCCTCGCCGGACAGGGAGAGCAGCAGCGCGGCCAGCAGCCGCGTACCCCGCATTCGGTCGGGGCCGGCCGCCCGGCCGCCGTGGACGACCGTGCCGCCCGCGACCCGCGCGGCCATGACGCGCACGTCGTCGTCGAAGACCACGTTCCGCGCTGCCGTGCCCGGCCGGTCCAGCAGGCACAGCGCCGGTCCGGCGAGGTCTTCCAGGGCCGCGCCGTGCCGGGCCCGGGCTCTCAGATCGTCCACGTCGCTCCCCCGCCCCCGGCTGTGTCGGCGCCGGATGTCCTCCGTGCTATCAGTCCGTCCGAGGTATCGGCCCCCGATACGGCCCCGGCCTCGGGCTGATTCTCCTCGCCCGCGCGCCGCGGGGGCGGCTTCGGTGGGAAGGAGGCGCGATTCGGTGCCTTGTGGCGGCGGACGTCAGGGCCTGCGGCCCCAGGCGGTCACGCACACCAGTGCCGCGACCGCTGCGAAGAGGGGTACGGCCATGGCCCAGGCCGGGGAGGCCGCCCGTACGCCGGCCGCCGCTGCCGCGCCCGAGGTCAGCGCGATCAGCCGCAGTACGTCGCCCAGAGCCGGGCGGCCGGCGTCGGGGCCCGCGGCGCGGACGGCCAGGGTCGTGAGCGTGCCCGTGAAGTACGTTCCCGGGCCGCCGGCCCGGCCCGCTCCCACCAGCGCGGCCGACTGCACCCCCATCGCCGCCGCGAGCACGGTCAGTACGACATCGCGCCACGGCTGTCCCGGCGCCCCACCCGCCACCGCCCAGCCCACGGTCACGGCCGCCAGCAGCGCCGTCTCCACGGCGAGCCAGCGCACCACCGCCGCCGGCCACCGCGACTCCGGTTCCCCCGGCAGCCGCCGGCAGAACCGTCCCACCACCACGGCGCCCACGACGTAACCGGCCAGCGCCAGCAGCGGCGCCGACAGTCCGCTGTCGCCGCCCGCCCTGGTCAACGCGAGCCCCAGCAGCACCAGATTCCCGGTCATCACCCCCGCGAAGACCCGCCCCAGCGCGGTGAAGGCCAGTACGTCCACCGCGCCCGCCACCCCCGCGAACAACACCAGCGCAGCCCACTCACCACGCCCCGGACCCACCGCCCACCTCCTCCGTACCTCCGCCCACCCCACCACATCGCTCCCGCGCTCCGCCCGGCAACACACCAGGGGGCGGGTCGTCCGCGGTACGTTCGCCGACATCGGCGCCGCGGCAGGACGCGCGCAAGCAGGGGACGTCGCTACGTCGAGGCCCGTACGGAGAGGTGGGGGGTGAGGGAGCTGTCGCGCTGGTGGGTCGGATCATCGCGGCGGACTACGTCGACGACGAGCCGAGCGGTCGGCTCGACCGGCTCGGCGGCGCCCTCGCCTGTCCGGCGGGGCACCTCGGCGATCCGATCTTCTGGCCGAAGGGGCCCGCGCCCTCGGCCGAGGAGGTGGTCGAGCAGGCGATGGCCTACCGGCCGACGGCCCTGTGAGCGCGGCGGCGCCACCACCCCCGCGCCCCGAGCGGGTGGACCGCCGGCCGGCCGCCGGACGTTCTCGTACAGCCCGGCGGCAGCGCGGTCACGTGGTCTCCCGGTGTGTGGCCGTCAGGGCCGCGTGCGCGTCCAGGGCCCGCGCCAGGCGGTCCGCGTCGTCCTCGGCGATCGCCTCCACCAGCTCCCGGTGGATCTCGGGGCCCGCCGCCGGGCTCCCGGCCGCAGTGTCCGTCGCGGCCTCCGCCGATGCCTCGGCTGTGATGTCCTTGAGCCGGCTCTGCACGAACTCCAGCAGTGACACATAGGTGTGACGCAGGATCTGGTTCGGGGTGATCTCCGCGATCCGGCGGTGCAGCGCCCAGCTCGCGGCCAGGCAGTCGGCCGTGTCCGGTTCCCGCGAGGCCAGCGCGTCCGCGAGCCCCCGCAGTTCGGCCACGTCCGCGGCCGTGCGGTACCGCATCGCCTCCCTGGCCACCAGCGGCTCCAGCGCGTCACGGACCGTCAGGCAGTCCGGGACCGACACCGAGTCACCGCTGAGTTCGAGCATCTTGCGGCCGAGGCGGACCAGCGCCGGCGGCGAGGCGACGAACACGCCGCCCTTGACCCCCGGCCGGACCGAGATCGTGCCGCGCGACAGCAGCAGCCGTACCGACTCGTTGAACGTCGCGACCGCCACGTCGAACTCCCGGCGCAGGCTCTGCTTGGTGCCCAGACGGTGGCCGCTGGGCAGTTCCTGCTGCGCGATCCTCGCCTCGATCCGCTTGGCCACCGCCTCGGCCCGCGACACCTGGCGCAGCTCGTCTCGGGTGTCCTCGATGCTCATGGCTGGTGCCCTTCGGCTGGTTGGGGTGAGACCGCGAGAGTAGCGAGCGGTTCGGCGGCCGGTCCGCCCGGTGGGGGCGTGGGGCATCGGCCCGGCCCTGACGCGTTTCGTGCCGTGCGCTCACCTGTCCGCTCGGCCGCCCGCGCCGAGCCGGGCCTCGATGGCGTCCGCGGCCAGGAGGGCGGACACCGTGTGGGCGCGCCGGCCCTCGGCGCGGCCGGCCGCGGCGGGGTCGCCGAAGTAGCCGAGCGGTGTGGTGTGCCGGGCGTCGTCGAACCCCCGCCGCCAGACGGCGAGTTCGGCCGGTCCGAGGTCGGTGGCGGCCAGCGCGGCGCGGACGTCCTCGCGGACCAGCTCCGGGTGCGCGTGCATCATCACCGACGTCTCCCACCGCCCGGCGTGCACATCGGCGTACGGCCCCTGAGCGGCGGCCGCGTCGGGGTCGTCGCCGTGCACGGTCAGGCACGGGTCGCCGGGGTCGAGGCCGAGGCGGTGGGCCAGGGCGGGTTCCAGGACGAAGCTGGCGTCGACGCCGGAACGCTCCCGGCCGGCCCGTACGCCCTCGTACAGCGTCCGGTTGTGCAGCGCGTCGCCGTGGCCGGAGAAGCAGAAGACGTGCCGGAAGCCGTCGCGGGCCATTCCCGCCAGCAGATCGGCGGTGATCTCCCGCATCAGCTCGGGGCGGACGCCGTAGGAGGCGGGGAAGCTGCCGGAGACGACGTTGATCCCCCAGTAGTACGGGGGCACGATCAGCGCCTCGACCCCGTGTGCGGCGAGCAGTTGGCGGACCGCGCGCAGCCGGGCGCTGGGCAGGTACACGTCGGTGCCGGCCGGGAGGTGGGGGCCGTGCTGCTCGATGACGCCGAACGCCCACAGCAGTACGGCGCCGTCGCGGGCCGCGCGTTCGACCTCGTACCAGGTCAGCTCGGCCATGGTGCCGGCGAGGACGTCCGTTCCCGGCGCCTCGCCGGCACCCGTACCGTGTTCCCCGCTCACACCGCGGCTCCGGCCGTCGCCCCGGCGCCTTGGGTGTGGAACACCTTGGCGTGCTGCACCTGTTCGTAGACCTGCGCCCGCAGCGCGGCGAAGCGCGGCAGCGCGCGGGTGGCCAACTGCTCGCGCTCGGCGGGCAGATCGACCGCGATGTCCTCCATGACCACGGTCGGCGACGCGGAGAGCACCAGCACCCGCTGCCCGAGGTAGACCGCCTCGTCGATGTCGTGGGTGACGAAGAGGACGGTCATGCCCAGGTCGCGCCACAACGAGCGGGTGAGGTCCTCCAGTTCGGCGCGGGTCTGGGCGTCGACCGCGGCGAAGGGCTCGTCCATCAGCAGGACGGCGGGCTGGTAGGCGACCGCGCGGGCGATGGCCACCCGCTGCTGCATGCCGCCGGACAGCTGCCAGGGGTAGGCGGCGGGCACGTCGGTGAGGCCGACGGCCTCGAGCGCGTCGGCGACGAGCCGGTCGCGTTCGGGCCTGGGCACCTTCTTCTGCTTGAGCGGCAGGGCGATGTTCTGCTCGACGGTCATCCAGGGGAACAGGCTGCGGCCGTACTCCTGGAAGACCACGGCCATGTCCTTGGGCGGCTCGTGCACCGGGCGGCCGGCCAGCCGTACCTCACCGCCGGAGGGTGCCAGCAGGCCGGCGACGCACTTGAGCAGCGTCGTCTTGCCGGCTCCCGAGGGGCCGACGATGCAGGCCAGGTCGCCGGCGGCGACACCGAACGTCAGGTCGCGCACCGCCTCCACGGTCCGCCCGGCGCCCTGGTAGGTCTTGCGGACGCCCTGGACCTCCAGCAGAGCAGGGGCCGTGTCCTTGGTCGCGGCGGGGGCCGCGTCGGTGCCGCTCATCGCTCTCCCCTCTGGGAACGGTGGAGCCCGTGGTACCAGCCGAGGACCCGGGACTCGAACAGGTGGAACAGTAGGGACAGGGCGAAGCCGATCAGGCCGAGGAGCAGGATGCCGCTCCACATCTCCGGGATGGCGAAGCTCCGCTGGAACTCCACGATCGCGAAGCCGAGTCCGTTGGAGCTGGCGAACATCTCGCTGATCACCATGAGGATCAGCGAGAGCGACAGCGCCTGCCGCATGCCGACGACGATTTGCGGGCCGGCGGCCGGCAGCACCAGACGGCGCAGCCGGGCGGTGCCGGTCAGGCCGTAGCAGCGCGCGGTGTCGGCGAGCACCTCGTCGATCGCGCGGACGCCCTCGATGGTGTTGAGCAGGATCGGCCAGACCGAGCCGGAGATGATCACGACGATCTTCATCCGGTCGCCGATGCCGCTCACGAGCATGAGCACCGGGATCAGCACGGGGGGCGGGATCGCCCGGAAGAACTCCAGGACCGGTTCGAACAGCGCCCTGATCCGGCGGTGGGAGCCGAGCAGTACGCCCAGACCGACGCCGATCACGACCGCGCCGGCGTAGCCGGCCGCCAGCCGGGCGAGGCTGGGCAGGACGTCGTCGGTGATCCGCCGGGAGAGCCAGGTGTCGCCGAAGGCGGTGAGGATCTTGTCCAGCGTCGGGTAGTAGAAGCTGTCGCTCCTGGCGGCCATCCACCACCACAGCGCCAGCAGCGCCGCGGGCAGCCCGAACAGGAAGAGCAGGCTCCGGCCGGCGTTCTTGAGTGTCCTCATGTCACGGCCTCCGTCCGTACCGAGGTGTGCCAGGACAGCACCCGCCGCTCCAGCGCCCGGGCCAGTACGTTCACCAGCACGCCGAGCGCGCCGGTCACGATGACGAGGGCGTACATCGTGGCGATCGCGTTGCCGGCCTGGGCGAGCGCGATCCGGCTGCCCAGGCCCGGGCTGCCGATGAGCAGTTCGGCGCTGATGGACAGGATCAGCGCCACCGAGGCGGACAGCCGGACGCCCGTCATCAGATAGGGAAGGGTGGTCGGCCACACCAGGTGGCGCAGCCGGGTCCATACGGTGAACCGGTAGCTGGCGGCGGTGTCGCGGGCGACCGGGTCGACGTCCTGGACGCCGTGCAGCACCTGGAGCAGCACCGGCCAGAACGAGGCGTACACGACGAGCAGCAGCTTGGACTGGAGGCCGGTGCCGTAGACCAGGACGGCCAGCGGGACCAGTGCGACCGAGGGGATCGGGCGCAGGAACTCGATGGTCGAGGCGGTGGCCCTGCGCAGGAAGCCGACGCTGCCGATCAGCAGGCCGAGGACGACGCCGGCGGCCACGGCGATGGCCAGCCCGTACGCCCAGCCCTTGGCGGTGTCGAGCAGGGCCTGCCAGAAGGAGCCCCGGCCGGCTTCGTCGGCCAGCGCGGAGGCCATGTCGCTGAACGGCGGCAGGTAGTCGGGCGAGACCACGCCCAGGCGGGGCAGCGCCTCCAGCGCGCCGGCCAGCAGCAGGATGCCGACGACTCCGAGGACCGGGTCCGGGACGGATCGGGCCCAGTCGGCGGGGCGGGAGGCGGGGCGGTCGGGCAGCGGGGCGGGGCCGGTGCCTTCGCCGTCGCGGGGGCCGGTGGGTGTGGCGGACCCCGGCGGGCTCTCTTCGGCCGGCTGTGGCGCGCCCGCCCGCCCGGGGCCGCCGCGTTGCTGAAGTTTCACATCCATCTCCGACTTCTCGGGGCTTCTCGGGGGTGCGCAGGGCCGAGGTGGGCTGCGGCTTGGCCGCGTCCGGGCCGATTGCGGGTGGCTTACGGGCTGTTGGGGCTTCCCGGGCCCCGGGGGCTCGCGGCTCCGCGGGGCCGGGGAGGTACGCGGCCGGGCTCCGCGGGGCCGGGGCTCCGCAGGGCCGGGCGTCGCTGCGGGTCAGCCCTTCATCAGCTTGTCGAGCGGGTCGAGATTGTCGATCAGGCCCGTGTCGACGGCGAGTTTGGCCAGGGGCTCGATCTGGTCCCGGGTCGTCGTCGGGTCCCAGCCGGGCAGCGTCACATGGGCGCTGACGCCCTTGTCCAGGGTGAGGTAGGTGTCCAGCGCGGCCCGGGCCTCGTCGGGGTGCGCCTCGCCGTACCGCAGCGACTCCTGGAGCGCGGCGGTGAACTCCTTGACGACCTTGGGGTGTTTGGCGGCGTACGACTCGGACGCGAACCACGCGGCGAACGGGATCTTCGGGCCCATGCTCGCGTAGCTGACCGGCAGCGGGTGCGCGCCCTGGTCCTTGGCGACGGAGATGAACGGCTCGCTGAGCATGGCGGCGTCGACCTGGCCGGAGTGCAGCGCGGCCGGCATGTCGGGGATGGGCACCTCGACCAGCTTCAGGCCGTCGTCGGAGACGCCGTGGGCCTTGAGGGTCGAGCGGACGGCCACCTCGTTGATGCCGCGCAGGGTGTTGACGGCGATCTTCTTGCCCGCCAGGTCCGCGACGGTCTTGATCTTCGGGTCGTCGGTCAGCAACTGGCCCGAACCGTCCTGCAGTTCGTTGTCCGACGCGCGGGCGCCCACCGAGACCATACGGACCGGGACGCCCTTGCTCTTGGCGATCAGCAGGCTGACGAGGTTGGAGTACCCGAACTGGAAGTCGCCGCTGACGACGGCGGGCACGATGGCGGCGCCGCCCTGCGAGTTCTGGGTGGTGACCTGGAGGCCCTGCTTGGCGAAGAAGCCCTTCTTGATGCCGAGTTGCACCGGGGCGATGTCGATGATGGGGATGACGCCGAGCTTGATCTTGACCGGCCCGGAGCCCTCGTCCCCGCTGCCGCTACCGCTGCCGTTCGACCCGCAGGCGGTGACGGCGGTGAGGGCGAGGGTGGCCACGGCCGCGTAGGCGGTGAATCTCCTGCGGCTGCGTAAGAACGGCATGTCGACTCCCTGTGCTGGTGCGTTCGTGAAGTGGGGTGGGTTTCCGGCCTCTTGGCGCGGCCGGGCGGTGCGGGGTGCCGTCCCGGCGGGTGGGGTCGGCGGGTGCGCGGGCCCGCGGGCCCGCGGGCCCTGGGGCAGCGCGGGGGTACGGCGCCGGGTGGGGGCGCCGGCGGTGGTGGAGCGGTGGCGGTACGGGCCGTGGCCGTGCCCGTGGGGGTGGTGCGGCGGCGGGCGCCGGGCGGGTCGGAGTGGCCGGGGTGGGGCCCGGCGGACCGTCAGCCGGGGCCGGTCAGCGTCGCCGGGGTGAACCTCCGGGCGGGCGTACGGTCGCCGCGCCCGTGAGCCGGCCGCCGTGGCGGCGGCGCCGCGCTCTGCCCGGCAGTGCGCCCACGGCCGTCCCGATCGTCCACGCGCCCATGGCGCTTCCCCTCCTGGCTCACCGCGGCCGGGCGACGGCCGCGCCCCGCTCGGGCCGGCCTGACGGCCCGCGGCGTGGCGGTGCGACGCGTTCGTTCCAGTACGTCCTGACCCGGCGCGGTGCGCCGGTGGTTGGAGTATGGAACACGCGAACGGTTGTAATCAATACATTGATAGCAACTAATTCCCTCCCGCCGACGCCGAGTTGCCCCTCGGCCCCGGTCGGCCCGCGCGGCCGGGGGCGGCCGAATCCCTCCGCCGGACCGGAAGTGTCCCGCAGCGGGCGGCCACGCACGGCCCCGCAAACGGGGGGAAACAAGCCACACTTCCCGGCTGCGCCGGCCGACGCGCACGGACCCGAGGCCGAGCGCCCCCGCGCCACTGACGAACAGCCGTACGCACCAAGCCCGTTGCCCGCGCCGGGCCCACGAGTACGGTCCCCCCGGCAGAACACCCCAGCCCCGCGCCGCCGATGTCCCGCGCCCGCAACCGGACCGCAGGCGCACCTACTGGATTACGGGCGGCTCGCCCCCACGCCCGCGCCGGACCACCGACTTTCCGCGCCGCGTGGCCACGCCCGAGCCCGCCAACCGGGGCACGGCCGAAGGCCGTTGGGCTCCCCCGGCCGAACGGAAACGGTCCCGCAATCGGGCGGTCCCCGAGCGGCGGGGCGGCATATCGCCACCGGCCGACAGACGCGCACCTGCGCGGACAACAGGCCCGGCACCCCAAGCTCCGAGTCCCGACCGGCAGCGCCCCCCGCACGGGCGGCCACCGCGCGACCCTCCGCGAATGGGGGCACGGCCGAAGGCTGTTGGGCGAACCGAGTGCCGGAGTGCGGGCTCCCCGGCCGACTGGCGACGATCCCGTGAACGGGCGGCCTCGCGCGACTCCGCCGGCGGCGGCACGGCCCCGCGACCGTCGGCCGGAGCGGACGCGCTCACCGCTGGAGCCGCCGACATCCCACGCCCGGGCGGCCGCACGTCGCGCCACGGCCGGAGTTCGGCCGAAGGCCCAGGCGCGGGCTCCCGCGCCGGAGTTCGGCGTGTGGGCGGGCGGACGCGTACGCCGGGTGGCTCCCGTGCTCGGGGGCAGCCGCTGCGTGCGGCGGCCCCCTGTGTCACAGACGGCCGCACCCGCCGCGGGTGGGGGGAAGCGGAGCAGTAGAGTCCCGTGCGGGGACGTCCGGCACGGGGAGGCACCACATGGACGTGAACATCGCGCGCGGCCGGCGTCGGCGTACCGCCGCCGTACTCACCGCCCTCGTGGCGATCCTGCTGCTCGCCGGGCCCGCCGCCGCGGACGAGCCCGGGCCGGCGCCGCAGTCGGCGCGGTTGGCCGACTTCCTGCGGCACGACCCGGTGTACGTGACCGACCAGCTGCCCCGTACCGTCCCGCGCTCCACCGCGTCGCGGTTCGCCGCGCTGGCGAAGCGGACGGGTGTGCCCACGTACGTGCTCGTGCTGCCCGACCAGGGCGTGCCGGGCGGCACGCTGCTCGGCGCGGTCCACGACCGGCTCGGGCGCGACGGGCTGTATGTGCTGGTGGGGGCGATCGGCGTCGTGGACGCGCGGGCCTTCGGGGTCCGCGCGCCCGCCGAGGACGCCAAGGCCGTCGCGCTGTACGCGCTGCCCTACGACGCGGGCCCGGTCCGCGCCTTCCAGGAGTTCGTCGACGCCGTCGCCGGGGGCGCGGAGAAGGCCGCCGCGCGCGCCGACGCCCTGCGCAAGAAGTACGGGTACAGCGGCGACGGCCCCGCCGCGTTCTATCCGTCGTCCACCGACCGGGAGAACCAGTCGTTCCTGACCGGGATCCTGCTACTGGGCACGCCGCTGCTGCTCCTGCTGGTCAGCCCGTACGTGCGGCGCCGGCGCGCCCGCCCCCGCGCGGACACCGGCAAGGTCCCGCCGCGGCCGCCCCTGCTGCGGCCGGTCGAGATCGGCGCAGCCGTGGTGCTGGCCGCCGTGATCGCGGTCGGCGCGCCCCGCGTCTTCGACCAGAAGCTGGACAGCGCCGCGCCCGTACCCACCCGCGCGGATCTGACCACCCGTGTCGACCGGGTGGCGGCCGGGCTGGCGCGCACCGACATCTACACCGACCCGGAGAGCCCCCAGCGCCTGGACGCGGCCCGGGTGGCCGAACTGGGCGGCAGGATCGCCGCCTTCGCCCCCGGCCCGGTGCGGATCGCGGTCGTCCCGCAGCTGAGCGACGACGAGTCGGCGGGCGACACCGGCGCCTTCGTCACCGCGCTGCACCACAGGCTCGGCGAGGACGGCGTCTATGTGATCGCCGACCCGCTGACCGGTTCCGTCGATCTGTTCGGCTACGGGGTACGGCTGGACGACAGCCGGCTGACGTTCGGTCTGCCCGCCGCGATACGCGACGACGACACCTCCCACCCCGCCGACGACCGCCGCCTCGGCGCACGGCTCGACGACCTGATGACGTATCTGAAGTCGGTGCCGACCGCGCAGACGCCCGCCCAGGGCCCGCGGACCGCGCCCGAGGCCCTGGACGACCACCGGCTGCCGGCCCTGTACAGCGGGGACTTCTGGCCCGGACTGCTGATCGGCGCGCTGGCGGCGGGCGTGCTGTGGGGCCTGCTGGCCGCCGTGCTGGGCTGTGCGGCCCTGGTCGGGAACGGCAGGCGGCGTGCCCGGGAACCCGGTCACGCCCCGCCGGACCCGGGCCTGGGCCGGCTGCGGCGCGGCGCGCAGCACGAACTGGACACCCTGGGCGCCCGGTTCGCCGAGGCGACGCCGGACGAGGCCACCCGGCTGCGGGTCTGGGACTGTCTGGACACCGCGATGCTGCTCGTCGACCGCGGACCCGACGGCCGGCCGGGCGAGGCGGTGACGGCGGCCGATCTGGCGGCCGCGATCGTACTGGCCCAGGCGGGCCTGGCGGCGCTGTCCGGTCATGGCTACGAGGACTGCTGCGGGCTCAACCCGCTGCACGGACCCGCGACCGCCCGGCGCGACGTGGGGTCCGTACGCCGTGAACACGTCTGCGCCTCCTGCCGGTCGGAGATCCGCCGCGCCCCCGGGCAGGCCGACGCGCTGCGCCTGGTGCTGCCGGGCCCGGGCGGCGGCGCGATCCCGTACGAGAAGGCCGCGGGACCGCTGCCGGCCGTGCGCGACGGAATCACCCGGCTCATCACCGCTACAAGGGAAAACGCCCGTGTCCAGTGACCGCAAGGCTCCGATCGCCGCGGCGGCCGCGCTGGTCGCCGCACTCGTCCTCACCGCCCTGGCGGCGCTGCCCGCCGCCGCCGACAGCCCCGTCACCGGTCCCGCCGCGAGCGCGGGCCGGAAGATCGCCGACGCGCTGCGGACCTCGCCGGTCTATGTCGACCCGGCCTACGCGGGCGCTCTGCCCGCCGCCCGGCAGAAGGAGCTGGCGCGGCGGATCGGGCGGACCGGGCTGCCGATCGAGGTGGCGCTGGTCCCGCTGGTCAAGGGCGACGCGTTCGACGGGGACCCGGCGGTGCTCGCCGACATCGTCCACGAGCGCAGCGGTCTGCACGACCTGATCGTGGTCACCATGGCCGAGTGGGGCGACGGGCTCTACGGGCACGAGTGGCCGGGCGAGGAGCACCAGGCGCGCGACGCGGTGGCGGCGGTGGAGTTCCTGGACTCGATGAAGGACGCCGGTCTGGCCGACCGGGCCGACAAGGCGGTCGACCTGATCGCCGAGGGCGACGGGTCGAAGGTCTACCAGGACGCGACGGCCGACCTGCACTCCGGCGTCACGCCCGCCACGGAGCGGGCGGCGTCCTCCGGCGGCTCGGCGCTGTGGCCGGTCCTGGCGGGCGTCGCGGCGGGTGTGGTGGTGCTGGCCGCGGGCGGCACCTGGCTGGTGCGGCGCAGGCGTGCGCCGTCGCCGTTCGTCTTCCCGCAGGCCGTGTTCGCCGCCGCCAGGACCGCCGACCTCGGTGAACTGCGGCACCGGGCGCAGGCGCAGGTCATCGCGCTGGGCGAGGCGATCGAGAACGCCGAGGTGAAGGCCACGCCCGGGCTCGGCCGGGCGCTGGACGCCTACGCGGCGGCGGGCAAGGTGCTGGACACCGCGCGCGAGATCCCGGACCTGGCCGGGGTGCTGGCGCTGGTGGTGGAGGGCCGGGACGCGCTGGACGGGCGGGCCGGCGCGCTGCCGCTGTGCTTCTTCGACCCGCTGCACGGCCGGGCCGCCCGCCGGGTCTCCTGGCGGCCGCTGGGCCGCCGCGACCAGCTCGACGTGGCGGTCTGCGCCGCCTGCGGGCAGGCCGTTCGTGCGCGCCGCGCGCCGGAAACGCTCACCGACAGCGGTCCCGGCGGCCACCCGGTCCCGTACTACGAGCTGCCGCCGGGCCACAGCCCGTGGGCGGACACCGGTTACGGCTCGCTGCTCAGGCCCGGTGACGCGGACACGCTCGCCGACCGGGTGCTGCGCGGCAACAGGGCGCTGTGACCGGGGCGGGCCGCCGTACGGTCATTCCGCCGGTGCCCGGATCACCCGCACGCCGAGTGCCGCCAGGGCGCCGGTCTGCTCCGCGGGGGCGTCCGTGTCGGTGACCACGGTGTGCAGCGCGGTGGGCGCGGCGACGTAGGCCAGTGCCGTACGGGTGAGCTTCGCGGCCTCGGCCACCGCGATCACCCGGCGGGACGAGGCGATCGCGGCGCGCTTGACGGACGCCTCGGCCAGGTCGTAGGCGGTCAGCCCGTCCTGGGCGGTCAGGCCGCAGCAGCCCACGACGGCGGTGTCGAAGCGCAGCGCGCCCAGCGACGCCTCGGCGAGCGGGCCGGTCACGCCCAGTTCGCCGGGCCGGACCTCGCCGCCGGGCAGCAGCAGCCGCAGCCGGGGGCCGGCGGCGGACAGGGCGTTGACCGCGTGCAGCGACAGCGGCATGACGGTCAGCCTGCGGTCGGCGAGCAGCCGGGCGACCTCCAGGCAGGTGGTGCCGCCGTCGAGGACGACCGTCTCGCCGTCCGCGATCAGCGCCGCGACCTCGGCCGCGATCCGCCGTTTGACCTCCTGGCCCTCCCCCGCCCGCAGCGCGAACGGCGGTTCCTCGCCGCGCAGCAGCAGGCTGCGGGCGCCGCCCCGGTAGCGTTCGAGCACGCCCTGCGCGGCCAGGGTCTCCAGGTCGCGGCGGACGGTCATCTCCGAGGCGCCGGTCAGGGACGCCAGTTCGGCGACCCCGATCCGTCCCGCCGACTGCACGGCATCCGCGATCCGCCGGTGTCGTTCGATGCTCACCATGGCGCCATTGAACACCACAGCGCACCCGCGCTGTTCAGGAAGGGCCATATCGAACAGTAAAGATGTTTGTTATGTTCGACCCCATGCTCACCTCGCTGAGGGCCGCCCGGGCCGCCACGTTCGCCTACTTCGCCCTCAACGGCTTTGTGCTGGGCATGTGGATCGTCCACATCCCCACCGTCGAGCAGCGCGCCGGGGTCAGCCACGCCGTCCTCGGCTCGCTGCTGCTGCTCCTGGGCGGAGGTGCCTTCGCCGGCATGCAGCTGGCCGGGCCGCTCACCGACCGCTTCGGCCCGGCCCGGGTCGTCCCGGTCAGCGCGGCGCTGTGCGCGGCGGCCGTGGTGCTGCCGGGGCTGGCCACCGGCGGGTGGGCGCTGGGCGCGGCCCTGCTGGTGCTGGGCTTCGGCAACGGCTGCCTGGACGTGAGTATGAACGCCCACGCCGTGCAGGTCGAACGCGGCTACCGGCGGCCGGTGATGTCCGCCTTCCACGCCGTGTTCTCGCTCGGCGGGGTGGCCGCCGCGCTGGTCGGCGCCCGGACCCTGAGCTGGGGGTGGAGCGCGCCCGCGACGCTGGGCGGCACCGCGCTGGCCGGGCTCGCCGTCGCCGCGCTGGCCGCGCCCGCGCTGCTGCGGCCCGAGCCGGCCGCCGCGGCGGACCCCGTACCGGAGGCGGCGGCGCACAAGCGGGTCCGGCGGCGTACTCCCGGCCGGATCTGGGCGCTGGCCGCGCTGGCGATGATGGTCATGCTCTGCGAGGGCACCGCCAACGACTGGAGTGTGCTGGCGCTCAAGGACGTGCTGCACGCGCCCGCCGCCACCGCCGCGCTGGCCTACGGCGCCTTCGCCACCGCGATGACCGTCGGGCGGCTGCTCACCGACCGGATCGCGGCCCGGATCGGCCCGGCGGCCGTGGTCCGCTGGGGCACCACGGTGGCGGCGGTCGGTATGGCGGCCGTGGTGGCCTCGCCGTGGATTCCGCTCGCCCTGGCCGGGTGGACGCTCTTCGGCATCGGTCTTTCCGGCACGGTGCCGCAGCTGTTCAGCGCGGCCGGGCACGCCGACCCCGACAGCGCGGGGGCCAATGTCTCGCGGGTGGCGGGGCTCGGCTACCTGGGGATGCTCGCCGGGCCCGCCGTCATCGGCGCGCTCACCCGCGGGGTCCCGCTCAATGTGGCCTTCCTGCTGCCGCTCGTGCTGTGCGTCATCACCGCCGTCACCGCGACCGGGCTGCTGGCCGCGCCCGCCGCGGCGGACCCGTCGGCGGTCGGCGCCGTACCGGCGGACGGGGTCGCGGCCGGCGAGGTCCCGGCCGACGCGGCGCCGTAGGGCCCACCGCGCGGCCGCGTCCGCGACGTCGTCCCTTATGTGTCGCCCGGCTTCCAGTCCGGGGCCAGCCGGCAGGACATGAAGTGGGCGCGCGCCCAGCGTTCCCACACCCGGGCGTGGACGGCCCCGGGGTTCGCCGAGTAGCGCGCGCACTCGGGGCAGCCCGGGCGCGGTTCGGGGACGGTGCCGTGATCGTTCAGATGGTGGGTCGCCCACACATACAGTGAGGCGCCGGGATTGGGCGTGGCGGGATCCCTGAACCGGTTCTCCAACTCGGCACAGCGGCCGCATTCCTGGCCCTCGGCAACACCACTGATCACAAAGATCAGCCTACGTTCTCCCGTCTCCCACGGGGGCACGATTCGCCCGAGAGGGATCGAACGGGCACACGATTTACTCGGCGTGTCGGCCCGCGGAGGGCGGCCGGGAACGCGCTGGGCCCCCCGCCGCGGGTGCGGCGGAGGGCCCGGGACAGCGGTCGCGCGGGTGGCTACTTCACGGTGCCGGACTCGGCGATGACGACCTTGGCGGCGGGCGTGCCCGAGTGGGAGCCCTTGCTCTCGATCTGCCTGACCAGGTCCTGGCCCTCGATGACCTCGCCGAACACGACGTGCTTGCCGTTGAGCCACGGGGTGAGCACGGTGGTGATGAAGAACTGCGAGCCGTTGGTGTTCGGCCCCGCGTTCGCCATGGACAGCAGGAACGGACGGTCGTGCTTGAGCGTGAAGTTCTCGTCCTTGAACTTGTTGCCGTAGATGCTCTTGCCGCCGCGGCCGTCGCCGCTGGTGAAGTCGCCGCCCTGGAGCATGAACTCGGGGATGATCCGGTGGAACGCCGAACCCGCGTAGCCGAAGCCCTGCTCCCCGGTGGCCAGCTCGCGGAAGTTGCGCGCCGTCTCGGGGACCACGTCGTCGAACAGGCGGAAGACGATCCGCCCGGCGGGTGCGCCGTCGATGGTGATGTCGAAATACACATTGCTCATGGACCCATCCTGGCATCCCCCGCCGGGCCGCGCGCCGCACCCCCTCCCCCTCGGGCCGTGTCACGGTGCCGGGAGCCGGTCCGCACGGCGGCGGGCGCACCGGCGGGACGCCCACAGCGGCGGGCACACCGGCCGGGCGCTCACAGCGGCGCGGGCGAGGAGGCGTCGGGGATCAGCAGATGCGCGGCGCCCGAGCCGTCGGCGGGCACGCTCCACAGGTCGGTGCTCTTGGTGTCGCCCTCCTTGGGCAGCGCGTAGGCGACGGTGCGGTTGTCGATCCAGGCGGCCTGGTCGTCCACGCTGCGGTGCTCGGCCAGCGGTGTCTGGCGCAGGGTCCGCAGGTCGAGGACGTACTCGTGCCAGAGCGAGGCGCCGTGCAGGACGCGCTTCTTGAAGGCGATACGCGTGCCGTCCGGGGACAGCGAGGGGCATTCGACGTTCTGTACGCCGAGTGAGGTGACGCTGCGGTGGGCGACGGAGCCGCGGACGAGGTAGGTGCGGCCCGCGGTGCCGAGGGTGGCGTAGAAGGTGTCGTCGTCGTCCGCGAAGGTGACGCCCCAGAAGTTGTCGTCCACCGCGTGGTAGGGGCGGCCGTCCAGGGTGATGGCGAAGTCCTCCAGGTTGGGCAGGATCTTCCAGGTGCGGGTGTCGACGATCGAGGTGCGGGTGGAGAAGAACGCGGCGCCGTACGACTCGCCGCCGACGAACACCGTCCAGGCGGCGAGGTGCCCGCTCGGCGAGACCCGGGCGCGGCTGGGGGTGCCTGCCAGCGGGAAGGTGCGCAGGACGCGCAGGTCCTTGTCGAGGACGACGGCCCGGTTGGTCTGGGAGACGACCCCGAGGCCGGTCTGGAGGCAGACTCCGGTGCCCGAAGCGGTGTAGAAGCGGGCGCACTTGAGGTCGGCGGCGGTCCGGGCGCCGCCGGGGTCGGCGGCGGGCACGGCGGCGACCTCGGTGCGGTGCGGGCCGGGGGCCGAGTTGACGAAGGCGAGCTGCCCGGTCCTGGTGAGGGTGACCGGTCCGGCGCCGACCGCGGGGCCGCCGGCCCGGGGCTTGTCCTTGTCGGCGGCCCGGTAGGCGGCGTGGAGCACGAATCCGGTGCCCACGCCCGCGAGCAGCAGGACCGCCACGACGAGAACGAGCAGGCGGTGCTTGGGTGTCATCGGGGTCCTCACGGGGTCGGGCGGTGGTGTGCCGGTCGGGGTCAACGGGTGCCGCCGCCCGGCCGCAGCACGATCCCGGCGGCCGCCGCGCACAGCAGCAGTCCGACCGCGGAGCCGAACAGGGCGCGGCCGTCGCCCCAGACCGTCCAGGCGGCGCCGAAGGCGAGCGAGCAGCAGAAGCGGGCCAGCGCCTGCCCGGTGCCGACCAGGGCGAGGCCGCTGCCGCGCAGGTTCTCCGGGACGACGTCGGCGACCGCGGCGGGCAGCACCCCGTCGGTGGCGGCGTAGAAGACACCGTGCAGGGCCAGCACCAGATAGGGCAGGGCGGCGGTCCGCGGGCCCCACAGCAGCAGGGCGTAGGCCGCGAGCAGTCCGGCGTGGCCGGCCAGGAACACCCAGCGGCGCCCCACCCGGTCGGCCAGTACGCCCGCGGGCACGGCCAGCAGCAGGAAGACGGCGGCGGTGCCCAGCGGCAGCAGCGGGAACCACTCCTCGCCGATGTCCGCGCGGCGCTGGAGCAGCAGGTAGACGAAGGCGTCGCTGACGGTGGTCAGGCCGAGCAGCACCGCGCAGGCGGTGAGCGCGCGCAGCCGGGGCAGCCTCAGCAGCCCGAACGCCTGGCGCAGGTCGACCGGGCGCTCGGCCGCGGCCGGTTCGGCGGGGGCGGAGGCGGAGGTGGCGCCTTCCGCCGCGGCCCGGCGCTGCTGGGCGACGAGCGCCTTGCCGGGGACGAAGAGCACCAGGACGAGCACACCGAGCACGGCGAAGCAGGCGCTGACGCCGAAGACGGCGTCGTAGCCGTCGGCGGCCGCCCGCAGGATCAGGAAGGCGGTGACCGGCCCGAGTACGGCGCCGGTGGTGTCCATCGCCCGGTGGACGCCGAAGGCGCGGCCGCGGGTCCCGGGCGGCGAGGACAGGGATATCAGCGCGTCGCGCGGGGAGGTGCGCAGTCCCTTGCCGGTGCGTTCCAGCGCGAGGACCACGCCGAGCGGGCCGAGGCTGTGCACGATCATCAGCAGGGGTTTGCAGAGCGCGGACAGGCCGTAGCCGAGCCCGGCGACGAGCTTGTGGTTGCGCACCCGGTCGGCGAGGTGGCCGCCGGTGAGCTGGACCAGGGCGCTGACGCCGTTGTAGACGCCGTCGAGGGTGCCGAACCCCAGCGGGCTGAGGCCGAGCGAGATGACGAGGTAGAGCGGCAGGACGGCGGTGACCATCTCCGAGGAGATGTCGGTGATCAGGCTGACCGCGCCCAGGGCCAGCACGACCGAGGAGACCGCCCGGGTCCGTCCGCGCGCGGCGCCCGGGAGGGTGCCGGCTCCGTCGGGAGCGGCGCGGTCCGCGAGGTACATGGTCGGCGACTCCAGTGGCCGGTCGCGCCGGACAGGGCGCGGGAGTTGACGGCGGGGGTGTCGGGGTACGGGCCGGCGCGGCGGCGACCGGGTGCGTACAGGTGCGCGATCGGGCGCGGGCCACTGTAGCGGGCATAAGCGGCGGCGCGGCCGCTTTCCGCTGCAATCGGCCGGATGCGGCGGCGAAGGGGCGGGACCAACTGGCGCTGAACGGGGATCAGTTGGCACCGTGCGGCGGGCCGCCCGCCCACCGACCGCAGCAAGCGGGCACGCGACTCGGGCCGTACGGGACGGCGTTGATACGGGCCGGGGCGGTCCGTGCTCTCCCGTACGGCCGGTGTCCTCAGTCCGCGCGGCTGCTCTCGTCGCGCAGCCACGTCCCGTAGTCCTGGGCGCGGATGGCCTTCGCGGCGGCCCGGCGCGCGAGGACGGCGGCGGCCAGGAAGAGCACCAGGTGCGGGAGCAGCCAGGGCTCCCGGCGCAGCAGTGCCCGCAGGTCGGCGGTGCTGGTACGGGCCGAGGGCGGCAACTCCCCCGCCGGGGACGCCGCGGACGCCGGCGACGCCGGGGGCCGCGCCGCCTGGTGCTGCTCGACCTGCGCGGACGACACGGCCGCCCGTATCCGACGCTTCATCAGATCCCGCCAGGTGCGCGGCGGATGGACGACCACCCGGGCCGTCTCCACCACCCGCCGCTCGCCGGGCGCGAAGGCCAGCGACGCGGCGAGGTCGTCGGCCATCAGCGGCGGCAGGGCGGCGATCCGGGCGTGGCCCTCCTCGGACAGCGCGATGACGCCCCGGCCGAACAGCCCCTCGCGTACGGCCGGCAGCCGCGTCCACACCCGGTAGTACGCGCGGACCCGCCGGCCGCAGCCCTTCAGCGGCAGCTCACGGGCGGGGGCGGCGGCGAGGACCGGGCCGGGGCCGTCGACCGCGGCGGCCAGCGCCCGTACGTCGGCCGGGCCGAGGACGACATCGGCGTCCACGTACAGCCGGGGGAAGCCGCGGGCGTGCTCGTCGCCGGTGCGCATCGCGAGGTGCTTGGACGGGGTGGGGATCTCCACCACCCGAACTCCCGGGTGTGCGCGGGCGATCCGGGCGGTGCCGTCGGTGCAGCCGTTGCACACCACCACGACGTCGGGGGCGTCCTCGCCGTCCGGCGGCCCGGCCGACAGGGCGTCGAGGAGGCGGCCGAGGACCCGTTCCTCGTTGTGCGCCGGTATCACGATGCTCGTCACGTGGTGAGTATGCGGCCGGAAACGGTGCCGTCGCCGAGTGTTTCGTCCAACTCTCCCCCCGGCTGGTCGCGGTGGTCTAGATTGGGCGTCGCGGAACCGGTTTGCGCGGAGCAATGCCTCACTTCCCAGGGCCAGTTGACACGGCAAGGGGAAGCAGGGGCACGACGGCCGACCGCCGCGAGCGCAGGCGGTACCGCAAGCACGATCACTGCACCACAGCACCGCGGCGCGAGCGCCGCGGTGTGCGCGAGTCCGGGCGGCACACCCGCCCGGGCGGACCGCAGACGAGTCATCCGCTCCTCCGGAACCGGGCGTTGGGGAACGCCGAAAGGCCGGGCGGGGCGTGCGGGACACCGGGGTGGGGGGAAGCATGGTCATGGCACGGGTCGTCACGCCCGCGCGATGCGCGGCTGCCTTCCGCCAGGTGCGGACAGGCCGGCCGACGTACGCGAAGGGGAGACGTACACCGTGACGCAGAGCAGCACCCTTGAGGGGGGATCGGCGGAGACCCTGGGGGTCGCCGTGGTGGGGGCCGGTTACTGGGGGCCCAATCTCGTCCGCAACTTCCAGGCCAGCCCGCGGTTCCGGCTGCGCCGGCTGTGCGACCTGGACGAGGCGCGGGCCCGGCGGGTCCTCGGCGCCTACTCCACGGTCGAGGCGACCTCGGACTACGCGTCCGTGCTCGCCGACCCGGAGGTGGACGCGGTGGCGGTGGCGACACCGGCCGGTACGCATCTGGAGGTGGCGCTGGCCGCGGTACGGGCGGGCAAGCACGTCCTGGTCGAGAAGCCGCTGGCGGCGTCCTACGCGGACGGCGCCCGGCTGGTGGCCGAGGCCGAGGAGCGCGGTCTGACCCTGATGTGCGACCACACCTACTGCTACACCCCTGCGGTGGCCAGGATCAGGGAACTGGTGCACTCCGGGGAGCTCGGGGAGATCCACTTCGTGGACTCGGTGCGGATCAACCTGGGCCTGGTGCAGAAGGACATCGACGTGATGTGGGACCTGGCGCCCCACGATCTGTCGATCCTGGACTTCATCCTGCCCGAGGGCGTCGAGCCGGTCGCCGTGGCCGCGCACGGCGCGGACCCGATCGGCGCCGGGCGGGCCTGTGTGTCGTATCTGACGCTCCAGCTCAACACGGGCGCCATCGCGCACGTGCACGTCAACTGGCTGTCCCCGACGAAGGTCCGCACCACGATGGTCGGCGGCTCGAAGCGGACGCTGATCTGGGACGACCTCAACCCGGCGCAGCGGCTGTCGGTCTTCGACCGCGGGGTGGACCTGTCGGCGCCGCAGGAGATCGGCGCGAACGAGCGGCGGGAGATGCTGATCTCCTACCGGTCCGGCGACATGGTGGCGCCCGCGCTGCGCGAGAAGGAGGCGCTGGCCTCCATGGTCGACGAGTTCGCGAGCGCGATCACCGAACGGCGGGCGCCGCTGACCGACGGCCGGGCGGGGCTGCGGGTGCTGGACATTCTGGAGGCGGCGTCGCGGAGCCTGGAGTTCCGGGGCGCGGTGGTGGGGCTGCGCGCGGCCCGTTAGCGGCCGGGGCGGCGGCTCACCGGCAGGGTGTGGGCCGAAGGTGCGGGACATCACGACGGATGGTGTGGGGGCAGAGGCGTTGAGCACGGTACGAGGCAAGAAGATCCTGGTCACCGGTGGGGCGGGCACCATCGGCTCCAATCTGGTCGACCAGCTGGTGGACGGCGGCGCGCACCGGATCGTGGTGCTGGACAACTTCGTGCGGGGGCGGATGGCCAATCTGGCCCGGGCCCTGGAGCGCGGCCCCGGTGTGGTGGAGGTGGTCGAGGGCGACATCCGCGACGCGGCCACCGTACGGAAGGTCACCGAGGGGGCCGAGCTGGTCTTCCACCTCGCCGCGATCCGGATCACCCAGTGCGCGGAGGAACCTCGGCTGGCCAACGAGGTGATGGTCGACGGCACGTTCAACGTGCTGGAGGCGGCGGCCGCCGAGGGCGTGGGCAAGGTGATCGCGTCCTCGTCGGCGTCGGTCTACGGCCTGGCCGAGACCTTCCCCACCACCGAGCGCCACCACCCGTACAACAACGACACGTTCTACGGGGCCGCGAAGGCATTCAACGAAGGGATGCTGCGCAGTTTCCACGCCATGTACGGGCTGGACTACGTGGCGCTGCGGTACTTCAACGTGTACGGGCCCCGGATGGACATCCACGGTCTGTACACGGAGGTGCTGATCCGCTGGATGGAGCGGATCACGGCCGGGCAGCCGCCGCTGATCCTCGGCGACGGCACCCAGACCATGGACTTCGTGCACGTCCGGGACATCGCGCGGGCCAATGTGCTGGCCGCCGAGTCGGAGCTGACCGACGAGGTGTTCAACGTCGCCAGCGGTACGGAGACCTCGCTGCGCGATCTGGCGCTCGGTCTGCTGGCGGCGATGGACGCGGATCTGGTCCCCGAGCACGGTCCGGCCCGGGCGGTCAACGGGGTGACCCGGCGGCTCGCGGAGACCGGCCGGGCGGCCGAACTCCTCGGTTTCCGGGCGGAGATCGACCTGGAGACGGGGCTGCGGGACCTGGTCGACTGGTGGCGGGCCGAGCGGGCGGCGGACGCGGCTGAAGCGGCGAAGGCGACCGACGGGCCGAAGGTCACGGACGCGGGGGCCGCGCGATGAGCGCCCCGGAGACGACACCCGCCGCCGACCCCGCCGACCGTATCCCCGTGATGATCCCCTGGCTGGGCGAGGAGGAGGCCCGGGCGGCGGCCGACGCGGTGCTGTCCGGGTGGGTCGCGCAGGGGCCGCGGGTCGCCGCCTTCGAGCGGGCCTTCGCCGAGCGGGTGGGCGCCGGGCACGCGATCGCGGTCAGTTCGTGCACCACCGCGCTGCACCTGGCGCTGGTGGCGCTGGACCTCGGGCCGGGCGACGAGGTGGTGGTCCCCTCGCTGTCGTTCATCGCGACCGCCAACGCCGTACGGTACGTCGGCGCCGAGCCGGTGTTCGCGGACGTGGACGAGGAGACCGGCAATGTGACGGTACGGACCGTCGACGCGGTGCGGACCGAGCGGACGAAGGCGGTGATCGCCGTCCACCAGGGCGGGGTCCCCGCCGACGTGCACGCGCTGCGGGCCGCCTGCGACGACTGGGGAACGGCCCTGGTCGAGGACGCGGCCTGCGCGATCGGCGCCACGGTCGGCGGCAAGTCGGTCGGGCAGGGCGCGCTGCTCGCGGCCTGGTCCTTCCACCCCCGCAAGATCGTCACCACCGGCGAGGGCGGGATGCTCACCACCGACGACGCCGACTGGGCGCTGCGGCTGCGCAGACTGCGCGAGCACGGGATGAACGCGTCGGCGGCCCAGCGGCACGCCAGCGCGACGCCGGTCCTGGAGAGCTATCTGGAGGTCGGCTTCAACTACCGGATGACGGACATTCAGGCGGCCGTCGGTCTGGTGCAGTTGGGCAAGCTGGACGAGATGGTGGCCAGGCGCCGGGCGCTGGCGGCGCGTTACGACGCCCTGCTGCGGGACGTACCCGGACTGCGTCCGGTGCGCGACCCGGCGTACGGGCAGGGCAACTTCCAGTCCTACTGGGTGCTGCTCGCCGAGGACTTCCCGCTGGGCAGGGACGAGTTGCTGGCCGCGCTGGCGCGGGCCGGGATCTCGGCGCGGCGCGGGATCATGGCCGCGCATCTGGAGCCGGCCTACCGGGGGCATCCGCACGCGCCGCTGCCGGTGACCGGGCGGATCAGCCGGGACTCGCTGATCCTGCCGCTGTTCCACACGATGATCGAGGCGCAGCAGGACCGGGTGGTGGCCGCGCTGCGCGAAGAGGCGGCGCGGTGACCGGCTCCGGCAGACCAGGCGCGGGCCGGGACCTGGTGATCGTGGGCGCGGGCGGCTTCGCCCGCGAGACCGCGCAGGCGGTACGGGCCGCGGCCGCCGCCGACCTGGCCGCCGGACGCCCGCCCCGGCTGCGGCTGCTCGGCCATCTGGACGACGACCCGGCGCTGCACGGCCGTGAGGTCGACGGGACCCCGGTGCTCGGCGGCTGCGAGCGGGTGCGCGACCTGCCGGACGCCCAGGTGGTGGTCTGCGTCGGCAGCCCCCGGGACCACGCGGTACGGGCCCGGCTGGTGCGGCGGCTGGCGCTGCCCGACGAGCGGTACGCCACGGTGACGCACCCGTCCGCCGCGGTGTCGGAGTCCTCGTCGGCCGGGCCGGGTTCGGTGCTCCTCGCGCACTGCGCGCTCACCGCCGCAGTGCGCCTGGGCGCGCATGTGGCGGTGATGCCGCACGCGGTGCTCACCCATGACGACGTGGCCGAGGACTTCGTCACGATCGCCTCCGGGGTGCGGCTGGGCGGCGGGGTGCGGCTGGCGCGCGGCTGCTACGTGGGCGCGGGCGCGCTGGTCCGCGAGTACGTCACGGTCGGCGCGTGGTCGCTGATCGGCATGGGGGCCGCGGTGCTCGGCGACGTGCCGCCGGGCGAGGTCTGGGTGGGCAGCCCGGCCCGCCGGCTGCGCGCGGCCGGCCCGGCGGAGTCGCGAGAGCTGCGGGAGCAGCCCGAGCGGCACGCGTCAGGTGAACAGAACGGACCGCACGACACCGGCGCCGGGGAGCCGTACGGGCCCGGTGGCCGGGATAGCCGCGGCGCGGGCCGCGGGCAGTCGCCCGTTGGCGTGATCGGCGCCGGCCCCGAGCCGGCGACACGAAGGGGGAGTCCAGCCGTATGAACCAGATTCCACTGGTCGATCTCAAGGCGGCGCACGCCGAGGTCGCCGACGAGGTGCGGGCCGGTTTCGAGCGGGTGCTCGCGGCCACCGCCTTCGTCGGCGGCGAGGAGGTGCGGGCCTTCGAGCGGGAGTACGCCGAGTTCGCCGGGGTGGCGCACTGCGTGGGCGTCGCCAACGGCACCGACGCGCTCGAACTGGCCCTGCGGGTCAGCGGGGTCGGCGCGGGCGACGAGGTGGTGCTGCCCGCCAACACGTTCGTCGCCACGGCCGGCGCGGTGGCCAGGATCGGTGCCCGCCCGGTGCTGGTGGACTGCCTGCCGGAGACGTTCCTGATGGACCCGGCCGCCGCCCTGGCCGCCGTGGGCCCGGCCACCCGCGCGGTCGTCCCGGTCCATCTGTACGGGCAGTGCGCCGACACCGCCGCGCTGGCCGCCGGACTGCCGCCGGGGGTGCGGCTGGTCGAGGACGCGGCGCAGTGCCAGGGCGCCACCCGCGACGGCCGCTCCCCCGGCAGCGGCGGCATCGCGTCGACCAGCTTCTACCCGGGCAAGAACCTGGGCGCCTACGGGGACGCGGGCGCGGTGCTCACCGACGACGAGGAGGCGGCCGGGCTGGTGCGCGCGCTCGCCAACCACGGCGGTGTGGCCAAGTACCGGCACGACGTGGCCGGGTTCAACAGCCGTCTTGACGGCCTCCAGGCGGTCGTGCTGCGGGCGAAGCTGGCCCGGCTGGCGGACGGCAACCGGGCCCGGCTGGCCGCGGCCGGGCGCTACGACGCGCTGCTCGCGGACCTGGCGGCGGCCGGCCGGGTGGTGCTGCCGGTCACCGTGCCGGGCAACGCCCATGTGTGGCACCTGTACGTCCTGCACGTCGTCGGCGCCGACCGCGACGCCGTGGTGGGCAAGCTCAACGCCGAGGGCATCGGGGCGGGGGTGCACTATCCGGCCCCGGTCCATCTGACGCCGGCGTTCGCCGGGCTCGGTCACCGTCGCGGTGACTTCCCGAACGCCGAACTGGCGGCGGACCGGATCGTCTCGCTGCCGCTCTTTCCGCAGATCACCGCCGACCAGCAGGAGCGAGTCGTGGACGCGCTCGCCGATGCTCTGCGCTGAGGCCCTCCGCGGCCGCCGGCCGCGGACGCGCGATCAGCCACCGCTTGTGTTCCACCCGCCCTCACGGGCGGGCCCCCGCACTGCCTGAGAGGTTCAGATGTTCACAAGGAGCAGACTCTTCCGGGGAGTTCTGTGCGCCCTGATCGCGGTGCCGGCGGCGGCCGTGCTGCCGCTGGTCACCGGTTCGGGCGCGGCCGCCGCCGATCCGTGCGGATCGGGCATGAACAAGATCGTCTGTGAGAACTCCAAGCCGGGCACGCCGATGTCCGACTGGTTCTCGCCCAACTCCTACGGAAACGTCCAGGGATTCTCCACGCAGGTCAGCGTGCAGGCGGGCGACACCGTGCAGTTCAAGGTGCAGTCGCCGATCCCGTACCACGTGGAGGTCTACCGGCTGGGCTACTACGGCGGTGACGGGGCGCGGGAGATCTCGACGGCCGCCCAGGCGTCGGCCACCTATCCGGCGAACTTCACCAAGGACGGCACCCCCGGCAGTCCGCCGGACAACACGGTCGTCGACGGGGACGCGGACGGCAAGCCGCTCAAGTGCAGCACGAACGACACGGGTCTGGTGGACTGCGGCAACTGGCCGGTGACGGCGAGCTGGACGGTGCCCGCCGACGCGGTCTCGGGGCTGTACATCGCCAACTTCGACCAGACGGACGGCAACGGGGTGATGCCGTACCCGTTCGTGGTGCGCGAGGACTCCAGCCACTCGGACATCGTGGTGCAGACCAGCGACGAGACCTGGCAGGCGTACAACACCTGGGGCGGCCGCAACCTCTACCAGGGCAACGGTCCTGCCCCGGACGGGCGGGCGTACCAGGTCAGTTACAACCGGCCGCTGGACATCGGCGGCGACAACGGGGTGTACGGCTCGGAGTTCGAGATGCTGTCGTGGCTGGAGCAGAACGGCTACGACGTGAGCTATCTGTCCGGCGTGGACGTCTCGACCAGACCCGCGGACCTGGTGAACCACAAGATGTTCATGTCGTCGGGGCACGACGAGTACTGGACCCAGGACCAGTTCACCAATGTCCTGAACGCCCGGCACGCGGGGCTCAACGAGACGTTCTTCAGCGGCAACGAGGTGTCCTGGAAGACCCGGCTCGCGCCCAGCGTCGACGGCACGTCCACGGCGAACCGGACCCTGGTCTGCTACAAGGAGACCAAGCTGGAGCTGGGCACGCCGGACGGCATACCGGACCCCGACCCGCAGGTGTGGACCGGCGCGTTCCTCGACCCGGGCAGCGCGGTCAAGGGCGAGCCGTTCCAGCCGCAGAACATCCTGACCGGCTCGCTGTTCACGGTGAACGGCTACCGCAGCGACGCGATCACCGTGCCGGGCGCCTACGCCAAGCTGCGGCTGTGGCGCAACACCACGGTGGCGAATCTGGCGGCCAACCAGACCGCGACCTTCCCGGTGGGCACGCTGGGCTACGAGTGGGACAGCGACCTGGCGACCAGCACCCGGCCGGCCGGGCAGATCGACCTGTCCTCGACGACGGTCGACATCACCGACGGCAAGGTGCGGCTGGACTACGGCAACACTTACGGCAACGGCACGATGACGCACAGTCTGGTGGCCTTCCGCGACCAGACCTCGCACGCGCTGGTCTTCGGCTCGGGGACCGTGCAGTGGTCGTGGGGTCTGACCAATGTGCCGACCAGCGACCCGGCCGCGGCGGTGGTGACCGCGGACAAGCGGATGCAGCAGGCCACGGTGAACATCCTCGCGGACATGGGCATCCAGCCCAGGACGCCGCAGAGCGGCCTGGTCGCGGCCACCGCCTCCACCGACACGGTGGGCCCGGCGGTCACCGTGACCAGTCCGGGCCTCGGGGCCACCGCGCCCGCGCTGCGGCCGGTGACCGTCACCGGCACGGCGTCCGACACCGGCGGTGTGGTCGCCCGGGTCGAGGTGTCCACGGACGGCGGTACGACCTGGCATCCCGCGACCGGCCTGGCGTCGTGGAACTACACTTGGACGCCGACGGTCCCCGGCACCGTGCAGATCAAGGTGCGGGCGGTCGACGACAGCGTCAACATCGGCGCCACCACCACGATCCCGCTGACCGTGGGCCCGCAGCAGTGCCCGTGCACGGTCTGGCCCGCAACGGCGGTCCCCACCCATGTCAACGGCGGTGACGGCGGCGCGGTCGAACTCGGCGTCAAGATCCGCACCACCACGAACGGTTCGGTCACCGGTATCCGCTTCTACAAGTCGCCCGCCAACACCGGGACGCACACCGGCAGTCTGTGGACGGCCTCGGGCCATCTGCTGGCGACGGGCACCTTCACCAACGAGACGGCGTCGGGCTGGCAGCAGATGAACTTCGCCACGCCGGTGCCGGTCAAGCCCAACACCACGTATGTGGCCTCGTACTTCGCGCCCAACGGCGGATACTCCTACGACGGCGACTACTTCACCGGCGGCGACGCCGGGCTCGCCCCGCTGACCGCGCTCAGGTCAGGCTCCGACGGCGGCAACGGCCTGTACCACTACGGCTCCTCCGGCGGCTTCCCGAGCTCGGAGTCCTCGGGCAGCAACTACTGGGTGGACGCGGTGATGGACACCGCCTCGGCCAGTACGGTGCCGCCGGCGGTCACCAGCACCTCGCCGACCTCGGGCGCCGTGAACGTGCCGATCACCGCGCCGGTCACGGCCGTCTTCAGCGAGGGCCTGGACGCGGACACGCTGGCCTTCACGCTCAAGGACGCCGACGGGGACAACGTGCCGGGCGTCACGACCTTCGGCGCAGCCAACAGCGTGACCTTCACCCCGTCCAGCCAACTCGGCCTGAACACCACCTACACGGCCTCCGTACAGGCGGACGACCTGTGGGGCAACTCGATGGACGAGCCCACCGCCTGGAGCTTCCGCACCAGCGCGACCCCGCCCGCGGTGACCTGCCCGTGCACCCTGTGGGGCAACTCCACGGTGCCGGCCACCACCGACATGACCGGCGACCCCAACCCGGTCGAGCTGGGCACCCGGTTCACCTCGGCGGTCAGCGGCTACATCACCGGCGTCACCTTCTACAAGGGCGCGGGCAACACCGGGACGCACACCGGCAGCCTGTGGTCCGACGCCGGGACGCTGCTGGCCACCGGCACGTTCTCCAGCGAGACCGCGACCGGCTGGCAGCTGCTGTCCTTCGGCACCCCCGTGCCGATCACCGCGGGCACCAGGTACGTGGTGTCCTACCACGCGCCCAACGGCAACTACGCGGTCGACGGCGGGTACTTCGCCGGCGCCCACCAGTCGTATCCGCTGACGGCCACCCCCGACACCGCGGGCAGCCCCAACGGCCTGTACGCGTACGGCGCCGGCAGTGCCTTCCCGAACGCCGGTTACGGGTCGGCGAACTACTGGGTGGCGCCGATCTTCAGCACGACCCTGCCGCCCGCACAGTCGGACGGCACGACCACGGAAATCCACTAGGCGACACCGGATGGGCAGCGCATCGATGAGCAGTGTCAGCGTCGTGATCCCCTGTTACAAGTACGGCCACTTCCTCGCCGACTGCGTACGCAGTGTGCTGGACGAGCAGCCGGGGCTCGACGTACGGGTGCTGATCATCGACGACGCCTCGCCCGACGACTCGGCGGAGGCCGCCCGCGCGCTGGCGGCCTCCGACCCGAGGATCGAGGTGCGGGTGCACGCCCGCAACCAGGGGCACATCGCCACCTACAACGAGGGCCTGCTGGAGTGGGCCGACGGGGACTACGCCGTCCTGCTCTCCGCGGACGACCGGCTGGTGCCGGGCGCGCTGGTACGGGCGGCCGCGCTCCTGGACGCCCACCCGGAGGCCGGTTTCTGCTACGGCAGGCCGCTGCGCTTCACGCACGGCGGCCCGCTGCCCAAGGCCCGTACCCGGAGCGCCGGTTCGGTGGTCTACCCGGGCCGCTGGTGGCTGGAGCGCCGCTTCCGCGAGGGCACCGGCTGCATCACCTCTCCTGAGGTCGTGGTCCGTACCTCCCTCCAGCGGAAGGTCGGGGGCTACGACCCGAAGCTGCCGCACGCGGGCGACATCGAGATGTGGATGCGGCTGGCCGCGCACGCCGACGTCGGGTACGTACGCGGGGCGGACCAGGCGTTCTACCGGGTGCACGGCGCGAACATGTCCACCACGGACTTCGGCGGCCAGCTGGACGACCTGCGGCAGCGGCGGGTCGCCTTCGAGTCGGTGCTCGACAAGTGCGGCGAACTGCTGCCCGCCGAGCGGCTCGCCGAGACCGTGCACACCCGGCTGGCCCGGTTCGCGCTGCGCCGGGCCTACCGGGCGTACGACCGGGGGCGCACCGAGGTGGTGCCCGTGGACGAGCTGGTGGAGTTCGCCCGGGAGTGCCTGCCGGGCTTCGCCGCGCTGCCGGAGTACCGGGCGCTGCGGCTGCGGCGGCGGATCGGCGCCCGCGCGATGCCGTATCTCCAGCCACTGGTGCTCTCCGCGGTGGCCGAGCGCGGCCGGGAGTGGCTGTGGTGGCAGTCGTGGAAGCGCCGGGGCCTGTGACGCCGCCCGGGTCAGCGGCGGTGGCAACAGCCGTTCGGCGCAGGTCAGTTGACGGCGGGGACCGGGCCGCCCGCGCGGTGCCGCCGGTGACTCCCGCGCCGCCGCTTCCTGGCGGTCAGCCGCCGGTCGGTCCACAGCGCGGCCAGGGTCCCGCCGACCGCGCCGCTCAGGGCCACCCCGGCCAGCGCCCGGCTCCTGATCCCCACCACCGGGACCGCGTTGGGCGGCACCAGCAGGTCCACGCTCATCCGCGAGGCCGCGGGGATGTCCTGCGCGGCCTGGAGCGCGGCCAGATGGTCGCCGAAGACGGAGATGATCGCCCGGACCTGGGTGTCGGCGCCGGCCGGGTCGGCCAGCCGGGCCTGGATCTGCAGCGAGGGGATCAGATACTGCGGGGTCACGCTGGTGCCGCTGTTGCGCGGGACGAGGGTGTAGGTGCCCGTCACCCCGGCCGCCCCCAGCTCCTCGGCGCCGGCGGGCGAGCGCAGCTGCTCGACGATCGCGTACGACACGGCGGCCAGCGGCGGCTGGAGATTGGTCAGCTGGTTGGGCTGGTTACCGGTCACGGGCGGTTTGACCACGATCACCGCGGAGCTGACGAACTGCGTCTGCGGGCGCAGCACATGGTAGGCGCCGGCCGCGGTCAGCAGCAGCGCGAACAGCAGCACGTACCATCGGCGCAGCAGCGCGAGGACGACCTCACCAGGGGACACCGGGCCTCCTCCCGTCACCCCCGATACTGGCAGGGCGGCGGGGCCGCTGCCACCGGATCGGGCATCCCGCGGCGGGAGTTGCCGGGCGGCGGGCGCGCCGGGGCGGGGGGGACCGTATGACGCTGGGCGAACTGCTCGCCGTGCTGGGCCGCCGCTGGTACCTGATGGCGCCGCTCACCCTGATCGGGGTGCTCATGGGCGGGTACCTGTACACGTCGGTGCCGGTGGCGTACGAGTCGGAGAGCTCGATCTCGCTGCTGGACTCCTCGGCGGTCGCCAAACTGGCCCCGACGTACGGCAATCCGATCTCGAACGCGGGCGGTTCGCTGGTCGTCACCGCCGATGTGCTGATCAGGACCCTCCAGTCGGCGGGGGCGGCGCACGATCTGGGCGACCGGGGGGTGAGCGACCGCTACACGGTCGGCTTCGCGGCGAACGCCTCGGGCCCGCTGCTCTCGCTGGCCGTCACCGGGACCGACCGGGCCAAGGTGCTGCGGGAGACCAGGACCCTGACCGACTTCGCGGGCGAGCAGCTGCGGGCGCTCCAGGCGGCCGCGCGGGTCGCGCCGCAGTACTACGTGAAGGCCGCGCCGATCGTGCTGCCGCAGACGCCGGTCTCGCAGCTCAAGAGCCGCTACCAGTACATGGCGGCGGTGGTGATCGCGGGCGTCGCCGGGGGGTTCTTCCTCAGCTTCGTCACCGAGTCGGCGGCGCTGGCCCGCCGCCGCAGGCGCGGCGAGGAGACCGTACGGCCGACCAGGTCCGGGGGCCGGCGGGGGCTGCTGCGGCGGCCGCTGGACGCCACCACGATCCTCACCGGCTATCTGGCGCTGGCCTTCTTCATCCCCTCCAACCTCACCCTGCCCGCGCTCGGCGGGGTCGGCACCCCCGCCAATGTCTTCGCCCTGCTCGGGCTGCTGTGGTACGTGGCGTCCTGGCTGACCGGCCGGATCGTGCCCGCGCCGGGCACCCGGGGGCCGCGGCTGGTGATGTGCCTGCTGTCGGCCGCCGTGCTGATGGCCTACGTCGCCGACGCGACCCGCGGCGGCTCCCACGAGGAGATCCTGGGCGCCGACCGGGGGCTGATCGGGCTGCTGGTGTGGGTGTCGCTGGTGGTGCTGGCCTCGGCGGGCATCCAGGACCGGGACCGGCTCGACACGCTGCTGCGGCGGCTGGTGGTGATGGGCACGGTGGTGGCCGCGATCGGCTACTACGACTTCTTCGCCTCGACCAACATCGCCGACTCCATCAGCATCCCGGGCCTGCACGCGAGCGTGGCCCAGATCTCGGCCATGGACCGCGGCTCCTTCACCCGGCCGCGCTCGACCACCGCCCACCCGCTGGAGTTCGGCGGAATGCTGGCGATCCTGGTGCCCTTCGCGGTGCACCAGGCGTTCGACCCGGTGCGCCGGCACGCGGGCGCGCTGCGCCGCTGGGCGCCGGTGGCGGTCATGGGCGGGGCGCTGCCGCTGACGGTGTCCCGGACGTCCATCATCGGCGCCGCGCTGGTGGTGCTGGTCATGGTGCCGCGCTGGAAGCCGCAGCGGCGGTGGACCGCGATCGGGCTGCTGGTGGCGTCCGTCGGCGTGTTCAAGGTCCTCGTGCCGGGTCTGATCGGCACGATCACCACTCTGTTCTCGACCTTCCTGTCGAACTCCGACAGCAGCACCCAGGCCCGTACGGTGAAGTACTCGGCGATCGTGCCCTATCTGCGCGAACGGCCCTTGTTCGGGCGGGGGTTCGGGACCTTCACCCCTGATCTGTACTTCTTCACCGACAACCAGTACATGCTGACCCTGGCCGAGATGGGCCTGCTGGGCACGGTGGCGCTGCTCGCGCTGTTCGCGGCCGGCGTCCACCACGGCGGGGCCGTGCGCAGGCTCGCGGCGAGTGAGTCGGACCGGGAGCTGGGCCAGGCGTTCCTGGCCTCGGCGGTGGTCGGCCTGGTCATCAGCGCCACCTTCGACGCGCTGAGCTTCCCCATGTTCGCGGGCATGTTCTTCCTGACCCTCGGCGCCGGCGGGAGCTGTCTGGGCTTCGTCCGCCGGCAGGCGGCCGCGCGGAACGCCGCCGTGCCGGACGATCCCTCCGTGCCGGGTCCGCGTACGGACCGGCCCCAACTCGTGGAGTCCTGATGCCCGTCCAGTCCCCGGCCGCGGGGCCGGTCGCCGTGCTCGTCGTGACGTGGAACAGCGCCGCCGTGCTGCCCGGCTTCCTCGCCTCGCTGCCCGCCGGCATGGAAGGTCTCGACTGGCGGCTGGTCGTCGCGGACAACGACTCGGGCGACACCACCCTGGAGGTGCTGGACGCCCTCGCCCCCGACGCGACGGTCGTACGCACCGGCCGCAACGCCGGGTACGCGGCGGGCGTCAACGCCGCGCTGGGCGCCGCCGCGCGGTGGGAGGGCGGCTACCGGGCGGCGCTGGTGTGCAACCCGGACATCCGGATGCGGCCGGGGTGCGCGGCCGCGCTGGTCGGCGCGCTGGACGCCGGGGAGGCCGCGGAGGCCGGGGAGCCCGGGGAGTCCGGGGCGGCCGGTACGTCCCCGGCGGACGGCGGCAGGACCGGGATCAGCGTGCCGCTGCTGTACGAGGCGGACGGCCTGACCCCGGTCCGCTCGCTGCGCCGCGAGCCGAGCGTGGCGCGGGCGTTCGGGGAGGCGGTGCTCGGCAACCGCAGGGCGGGGCGGTTCGCGCGCTGGGGCGAGCTGGTCACCGACCCGGCGGCGTACACCCGGCCCACCCGCGCGGACTGGGCGACGGGCGCGCTGATGGCGCTGTCGCGCGCGTGCGTGGAGACGTGCGGGCCGTGGGACGAGTCGTTCTTCCTCTACTCCGAGGAGACCGAGTTCTGTCTGCGGGCGCGGGACCTGGGTTTCGCCACCCGGCTGCGGCCCGAGGCGTCCGCGGTGCACCTGGGCGGCGACTCGCGGGTCTCGCCGCGGCTGTGGACGCTGCTGACGGTCAACAGGGTGCGGCTGCACCGCCGCCGCCACGGCGCGGCGGCCACCGCGCTGTTCTGGGCGGCGGTGCTGCTGCGGGAGGCGTCGCGGGCGCTGCTCGGCCGGGCGCAGAACCGGGCTGCGGTGGCCGCGCTGCTCAGTCCTTCGCGGCTGCGGGCCCGGCCTGGTCCCGCTGCGGCCGCACCGATATCAGCGACTTCGTGACGCCGAGCACCCGCTCGCCGATCAGCGCCGAGCCGGGGAAGAGGTAGCGCATCTCGGCGCGGGTCAGCAGCTCGATGTTGATCACGGCGTTCATGCCCTCCTCGGCGGTGCCGGGGCGGCTGTGGGTGAGCGGCCAGTGCCGTACCAGCCGGGCGCGGGCGGCCAGCGGCAGGAACTGGAAGCCGGGCGCCACGAAGTGCGGCTCGACCGGGAAGTAGCGGTACGGGGTCTGCACCCAGTGCAGGGGAGCGAGCGCCTCGACGGCGGCGGCGAACCGGAGGCGCTGGCTGTGGCCGCCGACGTGCTCGATGGTCGAGTTGGAGAACACCACGTCGTAGCGGCCGAGTTCGGCGGCGACATCGGGGTCGGTCACGTCGGCGTTCTGCGTGGTGATCCAGTCCGGCACCTCGGCGGGGTGCGGCTCCAGGTTGATCACATGGACGTGCCGGGGGCGCAGCGGGGCCCGCAGCCACATGTCGGCGGTCCCGCCGAGGTCCACGACGGACAGTTCCGCGATGCCGGGGAAGCAGCGCCGGAAGCGCTCCCAGCGGGCCAGCCGCATCCGCTCGCCCAGCGAACCGGGGGCGTCCACGAATCGGTTGCGCAGGGCGCGGGAACGGGTGCCGGGCACGTCGGACATGAGGTCAACCACCTGGGATCGGGAGCACTGTACGGACAGGGGGGTGCGGGTGCGGGGTTCTGCGAGGGCCGGGGGCGGGGCGGGGGCGTGCGGGACGCGCTCAGCCGGCGCCCTTGGGCTTGCACACCAGGGCGGTGAAGTCGTGGCCGATCTCGGGCAGCGCGTTGTCCTCGGCGGCGAAACAGCGCTCCAGCAGGTCGTGCGTCTCCGCGTCCCGGCCGAGGAAGTTGTGCGCGATGCCGGAGAACGCGATGTGCAGCACGGTCCCGCCGTAGGGGCGCTCCTCGACCACGTCGAACAGCCGCCGCAGGCCGGGCAGCAGGGCGGCCGCGTCGACGGCCTCGGAGGGGTCGTCCAGCACCATCGACATACGGCTGGGGCGGACCACCCGGCGCTTGATCCGGCCGTCGGCCAGCCGACGGCGTTCCTCGGGGAGCGTCGCGAGCAGCGCGTTGGCCGCGTCGAGCTGGCCGTCGGTCCACTGGAAGCGGGTGGGGCCGACGAACTCGTCGACGACGAACAGGCCGCCGGGTTCGATCAGCCGGGCCAGCTGGGGCAGGGTGGTGTCGAGGGCGGCGAAGTGGTGCAGCGACTGGAGGCCGAGCAGGACGTCGAAGCGCTCGCCGTCGTCGGTCATCGTCTGGACGTCGGCGACGCGGAAGCGCAGGACGTCGGACAGCCCCTCGTCGGCGGCGGCCCCGGTGGCGAAGTCGATCCGCCGGTCGGCCACGTCCACGCCCTCCAGCAGGGCGAACGACCCGGTCTTCGCCCAGAGCAGTTCATTGCCGCCCGTGCCGCAGCCCAGGGACAGGCCGCGCAGATCGCGGCGGGGAGCGAAGTGCTCGCGGGCCACGTACTGCGGGAAGGAGGTGTCGGGGTCGCCGGTCATCAGCGTGTTCCACCGCTTGATGACCGCCGGTATCGCCCACCACTCGGTCTGCGAGGGCTCGACCCGCGACCAGTGGGCGACCACCCGTTCGCCGCCGCGCACCCGGAGTTTGGCCAGTACGGGATCGAGGTCGAGCCGCCGGACCTTGCGCATCAGCCGGTCGGCGTCATGTCGGTTGATCAGGTTGTTGAGCATGCGAGCCCCCCTCGCCCCGGTGGGTTGCCGTGCAACCCGCACCCGGGGAACACCCTAGGGGCCGGGGGCGCGAGTTGTTCGTCAATCACTCCATTCCGTATAGAAACTCCCGGGGTTGACGAGATAGCGCACGGTGGGGACCGGAAGATGCCGTATCCGGTGGCCCCGGCCGTAACGGCGGATCAGCTCCCAGTCCTCGCGGGGCAGCACCTCGGGGGTGCGGCGCAGCCGGCTGAAGCGCAGGGCGCGGGTGCGGCGGGCGACGAAGGCGTTGGTGTCGAGGAACGACTCGCGGGCGGCCCTGCGGCGGTCGTACGGCACGGACAGCACGTCCTTGTCGGTGCCGTCGGGCAGCACCCGCCGCAGCGCGGTGTAGACGCCGTCGGGGCCGCCGGGCGCCTCAAGGGCGGCCAGTGCCTGTTCCAGATGGTCGGGCTCCCACCGGTTGTCGTCGTCCAGGAAGGCGATGTAACGGGACCGGGTGAGCCGGATGCCGACGTTGCGGACGACGCCCGCGACGGCGGTGTTGCGGGCCAGGCCGACGGCGAACAGCCGTGGGTCGGCGGGCAGTTCGGGCAGTCCGGCGCCGTCGTCCACGACGATGACGATCTGGTCGGTCACGGTCTGGGCCAGCGCGGAGCCGACCGCCCGCAGCAGTGCCTCGGGGCGCCGGTGGGTGGCGATCACCGTGGCGACCAGCGCGGCGGGCGGGCGTGGCCCGGACCGGGTGAGCCGGCGGACTTCGGCGTTCTCGAAGCGGCGCAGCGCCACGGCCGTGGGCGCGAGCAGCACCTTGTTGCGCAGTTCGAAGAGCACCATCCAGCCGAAGAGCCGCTTGGCCAGCTCCCAGGGGGCCCGGGCGGCCCGGCGGGCGGCGGACCCAGGCACGGCGGCGCCCTCGGCGGCTCTGTCCTCGGGGCCGCCGCTCATGACGGCTCCGGGACGACGGGCGTGCCGTCGGACATCCGGTTGCCGCTCCAGACGTTCCCGGCGCCGCCGGAGTTCCAGGCGGCGATCGGGCCGTACGCGCCGCAGTGCGGGTGGTACTGGGAGGAGAAGACGTTGTCGGTGACCCGGATGTGCGAGGCGTCCTTGCCGCCGCCGTAGAGCGCGTAGGCGCCGCCGGCCAGCCAGTTGTGGTCCACGGTGGTGTGGGTGACCGGCGCGGTGTCGGCGTACAGACCGATGCTTGCGGAGGCGCCCTTGTCCAGTGGGGTGGGGTTGAGCAGCGTGTTGTGACGGATGATCAGCTCGCCGGTGCCGCCGCCGTCGCTGATCACGGTGTTGGTGTGCTGGTACTCGCCGCCGAGGTTGACGAACGGCACGATGTCGTGGATGTAGTTGTCGTGCAGATTGCCCTGGCCCATGGACAGCGCGTCGCCGAAGACCGAGACGTCGTTCCAGCCGACCTCCACGACGCTGCCGCCCATGTTGGAGACCGCGTAGTCCACTCCCCCGTTGTCGGGGCCCTTGCCCGGTACGGCGGTGATGGTGTTGTGCAGCACCCGCAGCCCGTGGTAGCCGGCGCGAAGGTTGACGCCCCACCAGTTGGTGGAGGTGATCCGGCTGTCGATGACGGTGACGTCGTTGGCGTAGATGTCCAGCGAGCCGGTCAGGTCCCAGCCGCGGATGACCTCCCCGTTGGTCCTGAGCGTCATGTCGCCGGTCTTGTGCTTGGTGAAGGGCAGCCGGGGGCCGGTGGTACGGGCGTCGGGGAAGCCGCAGGCGGCGGGCGAGGCGCACGGCCCCGCGGCGGCGGGGCTGGTCGTGGCGGACGCGGTGGGCGGTGTGCCGGTGGTGGGGGCCGGCGAGGGGCGGGCGCGGTCGATTCCCGGGGCCTTGGCGTCGCCGCCCTGCTCGGCGGCCTGGTCGGTGGTCTGCTCACCGGTCCGCCCGGCGGGTGACGCGGAGTCGACGGGGTCGTACTGGCCGGGAGCGCAGCTGAGCGCTTCGACCGGGCAGCCGGCGCCGGTGGAGTGGGTGTCGCCGGAGCGGGACGCGAGGAGCAGGGACAGCACGACGGCGACGGCCGCGCTCACCGAGAGCATGACGAGCAGTCGGCTCTTCTTGGGGGCGTTGCGGGCCATGGGGCTACCTCGTGTCCTCGGGTACGGGTACGGGCGCGGGGCGGGCGGGGCCGCGCAGGAAGGTGCGGCTGGGCAGCACTCCGGCCGCGTACACCGCCAGGGCGACCACGGATATCGCCGCCAGGGCGGGCAGGCTGTCGCCGAACTCCCGCCGCAGGAGGACGACCGTGCCCGCCATCACGGCTCCGGCGAGCGCGGGCCAGGCGCAGGCCCGGACGATCCAGCGGACGCCGACGCCGCCGCGGCGCAGCGCGAGCAGGAAGACGGGCACCACGAGCCCGCAGGCGACCAGCACATGGCCCTCGGCGACGCCGACGATGCCGTGCAGCCGGGCGGCGACGATCAGTACGGGGATCAGCGCGACCAGCCACAGGCCCTGGGCGGTGATCAGCGAGCGGCGCTGTCCGACGGCCACCAGGCAGTCGTAGGCGAGTTCGCAGCCGATCCGGGCCAGGCCGAGCGCCATCAGCCAGGGCAGCGCCTTGGCGGCGGGCGCCCACTCGTCGCCGTAGAGGAGTTCGACGACCGGTCCGGCCAGCACGCCCAGCAGGACGCAGAGCGGAACGGTGCCGGTCACCAGGACGCCCAGGGCGCGGCCGAAGCCCTGGGCGAGGGCCTGCGGTGAGGAGGCCAGCCGGGAGAAGCCGGCGAAGGAGACCCGGCGGGCGGCCTCGGAGATGATCCGCACGGGCCAGCCGGAGATGTTGAACGCCAGGACGTAGAAGCCGAGCGAGACCTTGCCGAGGGTGGAGCCGACCACCAGGGTGTCGACGTTGACCACGCCGAGGGCGAGCATGCTGGCGCCCGCGAGCGGCAGTCCGAACCGCAGCAGCGCCCTGGCCTGGGCCGGGTCCCAGCCGAACCGCAGGGTGCCGGGGGCGGCGAGCGCGCAGCCGACCAGGGCGGCGACATTGCCCACCACGGCGCCGCAGGCGAAGCTCATCGCGCCCCAGCCCTGGAAGGCGAGCAGCAGGGTGACGGCGGTGCTGAGCACGAAGTTGACGGCGTCGATCGCCATCCGTCTGCCTTGTGCGAACTCGCGGGTGAGGATGCCGCCGGGCACCTGGGCCAGCCCGTCGAGCACCACGCACAGGCACATCACCCGCAGGACGCCCGCGGCGTCGGGCGAGCCGAGCGAACCGGCCACGGCCGGGGCCGCCGCGAAGAGCGCCGCGTACAGCAGGCCGCTGGAGACGGTGCTGAGGGTCAGTACGGTCGGGGCGAACCGGCGGGGGTCGCCCTCCCAGCGCACGAGGGCGAGCCCGACGCCGAGTTCGTTGGCGGACAGCAGCACCAGCAGCACGGTCTGGGCGATGCCGTACACACCCCAGGCGGCCGGGCCGAGGGCGAAGCGGGCCAGCACGATGCCGGTCGCGAAGTTGCCCAGGCGGATGACGACGGTGTTGATCAGGCTCCACCGGGCGGCCGAGCGCACCCGGCGGCCCAGCGAGGCGTCGGGGGCCGGTTTCGGCTCCGGGGCGGGCCCGGTGCCGGTGTCCCCGGGGCCGGTGGCGCCGGGCTCCTCGGGGTCCCGCAGCGCCCAGGAGGGCACTCTGCGCAGGGGTGCGGGGGCGGGCGGACCGGCCGGGGTCCGGCCCGCGGCGGTGTCCGTGTGTACGCGCGCCCTGTTCATGGGACGACTCCTTGCCGAGCGGCTCCTGGGAAACGGGGTCACACGAACCGGGGCGTCTGGGTCTCCTTCGCCGCCGTGGCGGTCTCCTCGGGCGCCGGTCCGGCCGGGCCCCGACCGCCGGCCGCCTCCCCGGGCATCGACCACCGGGGCGCGGGCCGCGCCGCCCTGGCGGCCGGCTGCGCGGGCTCCCCGGCGTCGGCGGCGGGCTCGTCGCGCCCGGACCGCCCGCCGCCGTGCCGTCCGGAGCCGGAGGAGCGGCGGCGGGCCTCGACCCAGAAGGTGGCCACCATGCTGACCACGACGCCCATCAGACCGGCCAGGACCAGGTATTCGAGCCTGGTCTTGGTCTGGGCGACCGGATTCTGCGGGGCGACCACGGTCGTCATGCGGATACGCGCCTCGGCGGCGACCGACTGCTGGTCCTGGAACTCCTCCAGCCGCTTCTTCGCGTAGGCGGTCAGCAGCCGGTCGGACCGCAGTACGGCCGCCCGGTCGGTGCCGGTGACGGTGAGCCACATCAGCGGGCCCAGCGCGTTGTCGGCGATCTTGGCCACGGGGGCGCCGGTCGCGCCCTGCGCCCGCAGGGCGGCGACCGAGGCGTCGGAGTTGAGGTTGCGGGCGAGGCTGTCGGCCATGCCGGTGAGCGAGGTCTGCGTGCTCAGGAACGGGTTGCCGTCGAAGGCGACCGTGGCCTTCTGGGAGTTGAGCAGCATGACCGTGCTCTGCGACTGGTAGGTGACCGGCACCGCCACATAGGCGCCGGCCGTCAGGACCGCGGTGAGCAGCAGTCCGGGCAGCAGGACGTACCAGCGTCTGCGCATGACCCGGAAGATCTCGGCGAGATCCATGACGTTCCCCCTTGCGGCCCCGTGGTGCTTGATCGAGCATATGGTGCGAAGTACCCGGACGAGGGCCGTTTCCGCTCCTGGAGCGCGGCTCATCCCAGGCGGTCGCGCGTCGGCCGGTCGGTGGGCCGGGGCCGGGTGCGCGCGGTGCCTCCCCCCAGCAGGACGGCGGCGATACGGTCGCCCGCGCGGCCGTCCCACAGCTCCGGGCGGCGCGGCGCGGGCGGGCTGTCGAGCACCCGGTGCACGGTGCCGACGATCCGCGCGGGGTCCCGTCCGGCCAGTACGTTGGTGCCCTGCTCGACGGTGATGGGCCGTTCGGTGTTGTCGCGCAGGGTCACGCAGGGCACGCCGAGGGAGGTGGTCTCCTCCTGGACGCCGCCGGAGTCGGTGAGCACCACGCGGGCGGAGTCCTGGAGGGCGATGAAGTCCAGGTACCCGGCGGGCGGCACTAAGCGGACACCCGCGGGCACGCCGATCCCGGCGAGCCGTTTCTCGGCGCGCGGGTGGACCGGCAGCAGCAGCGGCAGGCGTTCGGCGACCCGGCCGAGCGCGCAGAGCAGGGCGGCCAGTACGACGGGGTCGTCGACGTTGGCCGGCCGGTGCAGGGTGACCAGGCCGTACTCCCCCGGGGTCAGCCCGTAGCGGCGCAGCACACCGGAGTCGCGGGCCCGGTCCAGATTGGCCAGCAGGGTGTCGATCATGACATTGCCGACGACGTGGATCTGGTCGTCGCGGTAGCCCTCGGCGCGCAGATTGTCGGCGGCGTCGGGCGAGGGGGCCAGCAGGTAGTCGCTGAGCCGGTCGGTGACGACCCGGTTGATCTCCTCGGGCATGGTCCAGTCGCGGCTGCGCAGCCCGGCCTCGACATGGGCGAGCAGCGGGCCCGCCTTGGCGGTGGCCAGGGCGCAGGCCAGGGTGGAGTTGATGTCGCCGACCACGACCACGGCGTCCGGCGCCACCTCGGCCAGCAGCGGCTCGAAGGCGGTCATGACGCGTCCGGTCTGCTCGGCGTGGCTGCCGGAGCCGACCCCGAGGAAGCGGTCGGGCGGGCGGATGCCGAGGTCGCGGAAGAAGACGTCGTTCATGGCGTCGTCGTAGTGCTGTCCGGTGTGGACCAGCAGGACGTCGGCGCCGTGCCGCTCCAGGGAGTCCATCACCGGTTTGATCTTCGGGTAGTTGGGGCGGGCGCCGGCCACGCAGATGACGCGCATCACGGTTCAGAGCACCTCGATCGCGGGGCCCGACAGCCGGTGGCGGCAGTCGAGGACGAAGGAGGCGTGCCGGGTCACCAGGTCGTAGTCGAAGGCGTCGTGGTCGGTGAGCAGGACGACCACGTCGGCGGCGGCGATCTCCTTGCGGGTCAGCTCCACCCGTACCAGCCGGGGGTCGACGGCGGCGGTCTCCACGACGTGCGGGTCGGCGGCCCTGACCTTGGCGCCCATGTCGAGCAGCAGCCGGGACACCCGCAGGGACGGCGACTCGCGGGCGTCGCCGGTGTTCTTCTTGTAGGCCAGGCCGAGCAGCAGTACGCGGGAGCCGTTGACCGAGCGCTTGCGCCGGTTGAAGGCGTCGGTGACCCGGCGGACGACGTAGTCGGGCATGTGGCCGTTGATGTCGTCGGCCAGTTCCACGAAGCGGAAGTTCTGGCCGAGTTCGCGCTGCACGTGCCAGGACAGGTACGAGGGGTCGATCGGCAGGCAGTGGCCGCCGACGCCGGGTCCCGGGGTGAACTTCATGAAGCCGAAGGGCTTGCTGGCGGCGGCCTCGATGGACTGCCAGATGTCGATGTCGAGATGGCGGGCGAACATCGCGATCTCGTTGACCAGCGCGATGTTGACGTGCCGGAAGGTGTTCTCCAGCAGCTTGGCCAGCTCGGCCTCCTTGGGCGAGCCGACCGGCACGGTGGTGTCGACCAGTTCGCCGTAGAAGCGCTGAACCGCCTTCAGGGAGGCCGCGTCGACGCCGGAGACGACCTTGGGGGTCTGCCGGAAGCCCCAGACGGGGTTGCCGGGGTCGATGCGTTCGGGGCTGTAGCCGAGGTGGAAGTCGGTGCCCGCGGTGAGCCCGGAGCCGTCCTCCAGCAGCGGCCCGAACAGCTCCTGGGTGGTGCCCGGGTAGGTGGTCGACTCCAGCACGACGGTGGCGCCCGGGCGCAGATAGCGGGCGAGGGTACGGGCCGACTCCTCGATGTGGCGCAGGTCGGGCACGCCCTCGTGCAGCGGGGTGGGGACGGTGACCACGGCGACGTCGAAGCCGCCGCAGTCGCGGGCGGAGTCGGTGGGCCGGTAGGCGCCGCTGTCCATGGCGGCGAGGACGCGCTCGGCGGAGACGTCCTCGACGTAGGAGACCCCGGCGGCCAGGCTCTTGACCCGGCCGGCGTCCACGTCGTACCCGATGACCTCGTGCCCGACCTCCGCGGCGCGTATCGCGAGCGGCAGTCCTACGTACCCCTGTCCTACGACGACGACGCGCATCAGTATCTCCTGTTCGCAAAGCCGGCTGCGGGTGTGCGGTGGAAGAGCTCTCGGAGCGTCATGAGGAGGAAGGCGGCGTTGGTGGTGACATAGCGCCGGGCGAGCCTGCGCGGTTCCTGGAGCAGGCGGTAGAGCCATTCCAGGCCCAGCCGCTGCCAGAGGCCCGGGGCGCGGCGGGTGACTCCGGCCAGGACGTCGAAGGAGCCGCCGACGCCGTGCGCGACGTGGACGCCGGTGGTCTTGCCGTAGGAGGCGGTGAAGATCTCCTTCTTGGGCGAGGTCATGCCGAGGAAGAGCAGCTGGGCGCCGCTGTCGTGCACGGCGTCGGCGATCGCCTGCTGTTCGGCGTCGGTGAAGTAGCCGTGGCGGGCGCCGGCCACCCGCAGCCGCGGGTGGCGCCGGGCGACCTCGCCGAGCATGCGGTCGAGCACGTCCTGACGGGCGCCCAGGAAGTAGACGGAGAAACCCTCCCGCTCGGCGGCCGCCAGCAGCCGGGTGAACAGGTCGATGCCCGCGACGCGTTCGGGCAGCGGGGAGCGCAGCAGCCGGCTCGCCCAGACCACGGCCTGGCCGTCGGCCAGCACCAGGTCGCAGCCGGAGACCGCCTCGGCGAGCCGGGGGTCGCGCCGCATGGTGACCAGCTTGGCGGCGTTGACCACGCCGACCTCCAGCCGGTCGCCGGCCCGTACCGCGTCCAGGCAGCGTTCCACGGCCTGGTCCATCGTCAGGGCGTCGACGCCGAATCCGAACAGGGCACGCCTGGTCATATCCGTACTCCGGGCCGCTCGTCCGGCCGCGGCAGGCGGTCGGCGGCGAGCCAGGCGTACAGCATCCAGCCGAATTCGTACGGGCGGCACTCGCGGTCCACGGCGGCCGGGCGGTAGAACCGGTCCAGGACGGACAGCCTGGCGCCGGGCACGGCCCGGGTGGCGAGCCCCCGGGCGGCGCGTACGGCCTTCTTCGGGTCGCCGCGGTACACCTTGCGCCAGGTGACGCCCAGGCCGTCGAGGATCAGCGGTCCGGCGGCCCCGTCCGGCCCGGCGGCGGGGCCGAGCTCCGCGGGCGCGTCCATCCAGCGCAGTCCGCGCCGGATCGCCGGGCGGAAGTCGGTGCCCCCGGCGTCGGCCAGGTCGAACAGCGCGGTGGGCGCCATGGCGTGCTGGTGGACGCTGTAGACGGGGTAGCCCTCCACGACCGTGCCGCGGCGCGCGTCGTAGTGCCACCACCACTGGCCCCCCGCGCCCTGGAGCGCGCAGATCCGGGCGGCGCAGGCGTCGGCCGCGGCCAGGGCCTCGCGGTCGTCGCCGCTCGCGTGGGCGCGGGCCAGCGCCTGGAGCGGGTAGGTCTGGTCGGCGAAGCAGCTGATGTGCGCGCGGTACCAGGGCACCAGGCCGGGCCCGGTGGCGTGCGCGAAGAGCGGGCCGCCGCCGGTACGGGCGCGCAGCAGCCGGCCGCGGGCGGCGGCCAGGCGCTGTTCGACGTCCAGGGTGCCGCGGGCGGCGGCCAGCGCCGACAGCACCCAGGCGGCCTCCACGGTGTACTTGGGGCCGTCGCCGTCGAGGGCGGCGACATGGTCGAGGGCGTCGGAGAGCTTGGGGTGGCCGCTCTCGGCGGCGGCCCAGGCGATCAGGGCTGCGTCGCCGAGGTTGGTCACCTCGGGCAGCTTCTGGACCAGCAGTCCGGTGAACTCCTCGGCGGTGTGCCCGCCGAGCACGGCCCGCTGCCGCATCTCGGGCAGCAGCCGCACCCCGAGCGCGGTGATGGCCGCGTAGCGGGTGCTGGTGCCGCGGTCGCGCAGCGTCCAGCCGCCGCCGGGCGCGGTCCGCGCGGCGCGAGTGAAGACGAAGGTGTCCCGGTCCGGCAGGTACATCGCGGGCAGGCCCGCTTCGGCGACCGCGAGGAGCCGTTCCGCCAGGGCGTGCAGCGGCGGGTCCTCCTGGCCGAGCGCCGTCAGACGTGTCGTGGTCATCGTTCCCCCACAATGATCATGGGCATGCCACATTCCGATCCGCACGGCACCTGTCCGCGCGGATCGTCGAAGCAGTACCCGGCCCTGGCACGAAGAGCGGTCCGGCGGCGCGACGCGCGCGCGTCCGGACCGTACTGATCTGGCACACCAGCCCCCCTGGTCAATTGCCGATCGGTTGCGCGGCGCTTGCCGGTGCTCAGCCGGAAGCGGGCACGGCCCGGTCGGGCGTCGGCGGCCTGCGGCAATCCCCTGCCGCGGCGCTTCAGCCCTTCCGTTCAGCCGTCACCGATCGTGCCAACCCCCCGCCGTACACGGTGTGTTGTCGTGTACGGCCCGCAATGTGGGTACACGATATGCCTGCGGATGTGCGCTGATTGACGTTTTGCGGAAACCTGCCGTCATCCGTTCACCGGAGGTTCCGCTTCAGCGGCGTTCGAAGAGCTCGCCGTCCTTCTCGTCGTGCAGCGCGCCCGTCGCCGGGCACCGCCACACCCCCGGTTCGCCCTCGCTCTCCACCAGCCGCTCACCGGCCCGGCCGACCCAGCCGACCCGGCGCGCGGGCACCCCGGCCACCAGCGCGAAGTCCGGTACGTCCCGGGTCACCACCGCGCCCGCGGCCACCAGCGCCCAGCGGCCGATCAGGACCGGCGCCACGCACACCGAACGGGCGCCCAGCGAGGCGCCCTCGGCGACCCGCACCGCGACCGGCTCCCAGTCGCCGCCGCGCTTGGCCCGCCCCTCCGGGTCCACCGCGCGCGGGAAGTGATCGTTGGTCAGCACCGCGGCCGGGCCGACGAAGACCCCGTCGGCGAGTTCGGCCGGCTCGTACACCAACGCGTAGTTCTGCAGCTTGACATGGTCGCCGATCCGCACGCCCGGGCCGACATACGCCCCCCGGCCCACATTGCAGCCGCGGCCGAGCACGGCCCGCTCGCGGATCTGCGCCAACTCCCAGATGGTCGTGCCCTCGCCGAGTTCGGCCGTCGCGTCGACCTGCGACGTGGGCTGGACGGTGACCGTCATCGTGCCGACTCCCCCCAAGAACGTCTCCCGTGCACGGCGAGCATAGGCGGCGGCCGCCGGCCCGCACGGCGATCCGGCCCAACTGTCCTGATTCGGGCCGGGGTTGGCCGGTGGGCATTCCCGGCATTGCCCATCAGGACCGGCAACAGGGCTGATTCCCCAGGGGACTTGACACGACCTTTGCCGATCGTTTGACCCGCCCTGAGCCGCCGTCGAGCCGATTGTCTGCACACTGACAATCACCACTGGCGTCCCGGCAACCCATCGGGACACGCCGGTTGTGTCCTGCACCGCGAGACCCGCGAGAAGGAGCAGCATGTCGGCAACCATTCGCCGCGTCACCGCCGTATCCGCCGTGGCCGCAGCCGTACTGTCCGCCCTGGCGACCGCGCCCGCCGTCGCCGCGACCGCCCCGGCGGCCCGGCAGACCCCGCTGGCGAGCCACCGCCTGATCAACCCCGCCGGGCGCGTCACGCACAGCACCAGCTCCAACTGGGCCGGTTACGCGGCCACCGGCTCCCGTTTCACCAGCGTCTCCGCCAGCTGGGTGCAGCCGTCGGTGACCTGCACCAGCACCACGACCTACTCCTCGTTCTGGATCGGTCTCGACGGCGACGGCAGCAGCTCCGTGGAGCAGACCGGCACCGAGGCCGACTGCTCGGGCGGCCGCGCGGTGTACTCCTCCTGGTACGAGATGTATCCGGCATACCCGGTGAACTACACCAACACCGTCAGCCCCGGCGACCAGTTCACCGCCACGGTGAGCACCAACGGCAGCGGCTCGTTCACCCTCACCCTCACCGACGTCACCAAGAACTGGACGAAGACCACCACCAAGACGCTCAGCGGCGCCTCACTCGCCTCGGCCGAGGTCATCGCCGAGGCGCCCTCCAGCTCCTCCGGGGTGCTTCCGCTGGCGCACTTCAGCACCGCGGCCTTCACCAGCGCGACCGCCAACGGCCAGCCGATCGGTAACTACGGCCCCGACAAGATCAACATGGCCTCGGGCAGCACGACCAAGGCCACGACCTCCGCGCTGTCGGGCGGCAACAGCTTCACCGTCGCCTGGAACCACAGCTGACGTCCGCTCACCGCCCGTGACCACGGCCGCCGGCCGGCCGGTGTCCTGAACCCGGCGCCGCGTCGCACCGCGCTCCCGGTGTGTGACGCGGCGCGGGGTACGAATCGGCTCCGCCTCGCTATCATGCTGGTGCTCCTGCACAGTTCGCCCCACGCCCTCCGGGACCGCCGACGGTTCCGGTTCGCTCTTTCGGAGGTAGACATGCGCAGCAAGCACCATCGGATCCGTGCGTCGCGTTCATTGCGTGTGGGCGCGACGGCCGCCGCGCTCGTGGTGTCGGCCGGGGTCGCCGGAGTGTCGTCCGCGGCGGCCGCCGTGGTCGATCCGGCGCCGATCGGGCCGCAGCAGTGGTTTTTCGGACAGGTCAACGGTGTGACGACCGGGGCCGTCATCCAGGTCGGCTGCTTCGGGCCGATCACGCCCGGGGAGACCGGGCACCCGGTGGGCGGCCAGACCGTGGACGTACTGCCGGGGGCCGTCTCGTCCTCGACGACGCCCCTGGGCTACACGGGCGACGCGCACCAGGTGGCCGTCGACTTCGGGGTCCCGACGGTCGCCTCCAAGTCGTCGGTCCTGAGCACCTACGCGGTCAGGGCGCCGATCCCGACGTCGATCGAACTGCCCTGCTACGGCACCGGCACGGTCGTCTTCACGCCCGTGCCGGCCAACGCCGACGCGCGCCCGTCGGTCGTCCCGGTGACGTATGTGAGCATCGGGCTCAGCCCGGCGTCCTGACCGGGCGGGCACCCCTCGGCCGCCGTACCCGGATCCCGGGTACGGCGGTCAGTCCGTGTCGATGCCGGTGATGACCGGTACGCCCAGGGCCGCGGCCCCCTCGGGGTGGCCGGCCGTGCGCAGGGCGTCCGTGACCAGCTCCCGGGCGGAGTCCTGGGCCGCGGGCGCGCTCTCGGCCTCGACCTCCAGGTGGAGGCTGAAGGCCGGGGAGCCCTCGTAGACCGTGAGGATGTCCAGGTTCTCCGCCTCGCCGAAGTCGGTGCCCCGCGGGTCGGCCGAGCGCAGGGCCCGTACCAGGGCCTCGCGGGTCTGCTCGGTCGGGGCTTCGAGGAACGTGCCGGGAACGGTGACGACATAGGTGGTCATGCTCAGACCCTGCCCCGTCAGCGCGCGGGAATCCTGCGGCGTCGTCCGTCCGGCTGACGGCGGCGCCCGTCCGGGCGGTGGCGGGGGCTCGCGGTGCCGCTTCGCGCGCCTCTGACCGGGGGGCCGTTTCGGGACGTTCCGGGCGGGTACCCGACGGGGTCGTGGAGCCGGTGGAGGGCCCGCCGCGGCGGGCCCGGCGTCGGCCGAGGAACGACCAGGGAGGCCACATCCCCATGACGGACCAGGGAACCAACAAGACCGGCTTCGCCCGTGACGACGAGCTGAAGCGGCGGATTCAGGGCGAACTCAAGGCCAACCGGGCGGTACGCGTCGAGGAGGAGATGGAGCCGCAGCCCTCGGGCGAGGATCTGCCCGTCGCCGGTCCCGGCGCCGGTGCCGACCCGACCGCTCCGGCGCCCTCCGGCATGACCCCGGAGGGGGTCGGTGTCCGCAGCGATCTGGCCAGGCACCTGGAACGCACGATCTACCCGGCGCGCAGGTCGGCGCTGCTGGGCACCCTGCACCGGCACCAGGCGCCGGACGGACTGATCGACCGCGTGGCGGACCTCCCGCCGGACGAGTCGTACCCGAACGTCCAGGCGGTCTTCACGGCCCTCGGCTACGGCGTGGAGGACCGCCGCGACTGACGGCGGGGGCTCGGACGGCTCCCTCGCGGACCGCGGACCGCCGGTCCGGCGGGTCAGCGGTGGTCCGCGGTGGCGCGGGCGGGCGGGTGCGCTCCGGGCGTGGAACGGACGACCGTACGGCCTGCTCCCCGGCCCCCCGACCCCCGGCCCGCGCGCTCCAGGGCGCCGGAGACCAGGGCGAGCACCAGCGCGGAGGCGGCGAGCGCGGCGCCGACCCAGTTCGCGGCGGTGTAGCCGTGGCCGGCGGCGATGACCAGGCCGCCGAGCCACGCGGCGAGCGCGTTGCCGAGGTTGAAGGCGCCGATGTTGACCGCAGAGGCGAGCGTCGGGGCGCCGGACGCGTGGTCGAGCACCCGCTTCTGGAGCGGCGGCACGGTCGCGAAGCCGAGCGCGCCGATCAGGAAGACGGTGCCGGCGGCCGCGACCTTGCCGTGCGCGGTGACGGTGAAGGCGGCGAGTACGACGGCGAGCGAGCCGAGCGTCACGTACAGCATCGGCATCAGCCGGCGGTCGGCGAACCGCCCGCCGAGGAGGTTTCCGGCCACCATGCCCAGCCCGAAGAGCACCAGCAGCCAGCTCACCGACCCCTCGGCGTACCCGGTGACCTCGGTGGCCATCGGCGCGATGTAGGTGATCGCGGCGAAGACCCCGCCGAAGCCGAGCACGGTCATCCCCATCGCCAGCAGCACCTGGACATCGCGCAGGGCGGCCAGTTCGTGCCGCAGCCGCACCCCCGGCGGCCGGGGCAGGTCGGGGACGAGCCGGGCGACGCCGAGCAGGCCCAGGACGCCGAGCCCGGCGACCAGCACGAAGGTGACCCGCCAGCCCGCGCTCTGCCCGACGTACGTGCCCAGGGGGACGCCGACGACGTTCGCGACGGTCAGCCCGGTGAACATCATCGCGATGGCGCCCGCCTTCTTCTGCGGCGCGACCAGGCCGGCGGCGACCACCGAGCCGATGCCGAAGAAGGCGCCGTGCGCGAACGAGGCGATCACTCGGCCGATCAGCATCACGGCGAAGACCGGGGCGGCCGCGGAGACCAGATTGCCCAGGACGAACAGGCCCATGAGCAGCATCAGCATCCGTTTGCGGGAGATCCGGGTGCCCAGCGCGGTCATCAGCGGGGCGCCCGTCATCACGCCGAGGGCGTAGCCGGTGACGAGGAAGCCCGCGGTGGGCACGGAGACGCCGAAGTCGCCGGCGATCTGCGGCAGCAGGCCCATGACGACGAACTCGGTGGTGCCGATGCCGAAGGCACCGATGGCGAGGGCCAGCAGCGCGAGAGGCATGAGGGGGCCTTTCCGGTGAGGGGGTCGGGCGCGGGCTTGCCGGATGCCGGATGCGGGCCCGCGGATACGGGTGCCCGGCAGGTGCCCGGCCCGGGAATCAATGCGGAAGCGTCTTACGAGCGCCGACAATAATTGCAGACGCTGGTTAATTGCAAGCGCGCTATAGTTTGAGGTGCGCCCGTACGGCACCCACGCCCCGGGCCGGCACCGCCACGGAGGGACCATGACCGCCACGGACCCGGCACTGACCGCCCTGGCCGACAGCTGGTGCGCCCTGTCCGTCCTGCACGGGCGGATCGAGGCCCGCATCGAGCGGGCGCTCCAGTCCGGTCACGGGCTGAGCGTGCGCGAGTACGCGCTGCTCGACGTGCTCAGCCGCCAGCACGACGGGGAGGGCGGCCACCTCCAGATGAGGCAGGTCGCCGACGCGGTGGTGCTCAGCCAGTCCGCGACCACCCGGCTCGTGACGCGCCTTGAGGAGCGCGGGCTGCTGGCCCGCTATCTGTGCCCCACCGACCGGCGCGGCATCTACACCGACGTGAGCGAGTCCGGGCTCGCGCTGCTGGCGGCCGCGCGGCCGACGAACTGCGCGGCGCTGCGCGAGGCGCTGGATCTGGCGGCGCGCGATCCGCAGCTCGCGCCGCTGGTGGAGGCGGTCGAGCGGACCCCGGGCCCGCTGCGGGTGTGAGCGGCGGTCGGACACGCCGCGCGGCCTCGTAGTCTCCAGGGCACGGTCCCCTTCCGGGGCGGCCCCGCCCTTACGGCGGCTTCGACGGCAGAGGAGTTCACATGGCGCTTGCGGCGGTACCCGCGCCCGCGCTGGTCATCGGTGAGGCGCTCATCGACGTGCTGGTCGAGCCGGGCGGGCGCAGGCGCGAGGTGCCCGGCGGCAGCCCGGCCAACGTGGCGCTGGGCCTGGGCCGGCTGGGCCACCCGGTACGGTTCGCCACGCGGATCGGCCGGGACCGGTACGGCGATCTGCTGCTGCGGCATCTGCGGGAGAGCGGTGTGGAGTTGACGCCCGGTTCGGTGGACGGCGGCCCGACCTCCACGGCGACCGCCCTGCTGGACTCGCGCGGCGCGGCCACGTACGACTTCGACATCACCTGGGCGCCGGCTCCCGAGGCGGTCGGGGCGGTCCTCACGGGGGCGCCCGCGCATGTGCACACCGGTTCGATCGCCACGGCCCTGACGCCAGGCGCGGACACGGTGCTGGCCGCCGTGGAGACGGCCCGGGCGGCGGCGACCGTCTCCTACGACCCGAATCTGCGGCCCGCGCTGCTCGGGCCGCCGGAGCGCGAGCGGGACCGGGTGGAGCGGCTGGTGGCCGCGAGCGACGTGGTGAAGGCCAGCGACGAGGATCTGGCGTGGCTGTATCCCGGGCGGGACGCCGCCGAGGTGGCCTCGCGCTGGGCGGAGGGCGGCGGGCCGGCGCTGGTGGTGCTCACGTTCGGCGCGCGGGGGGCGCGGGCCTGGTGGCGGCACGGCAGCCATGCGGTGGCGGCGGCGCCGGTACGGGTGGTGGACACGGTGGGCGCGGGTGACGCCTTCACGTCGGCGCTGGTCGGCGGGCTGCTGCGGGCGGGGCTGCTCGGCGGCGCGCCGGACTTCCGCGCGGCGCTGCGGACCGCGACGTCCGGGGACCGGCTGCCGCCCGCCGTGACCGAGACCCTGACCCTCGCGTCCCGCGCGGCCGCCCTCACCTGCGCCCGCGAGGGCGCCAACCCGCCCACCCCCGCCGACCTCGCCCCCTGACCACCCGCGCCCCGGGCCCGCACCGACCCACCGCGGCCCGCGCATACCCACCGCCCGCACGGCGCGCCGCCAAGGGGCGCTGGGGGCACCCCCGGGCGAAGCCCCAAAGGGGCGCGAGGAACTGCGCGAGCAACCACCCACCCACCGGCGGCCCGACAACCGACCGCAAGGGGCTCGGGCCTGGCGGCCACGTACGGAGCATGACCCGCGGCAGGACCGCGCGTGCCCCCGGCCGGGGCCGCCCGTACGGCGCCCCGCCCGCGCCCGGGCGCAGCCCGCGGCGCCGGGCAGACCCCACCGCCCCGCGAGGGGACGTTCGGCGAGTCGGGGGGTCTTCCGAGGTGGGGGGTATGCCCGGAGGGAGATGCGGGCAGAAGCGCCACATGACGGAGATCGGCCTGCCCAGCGGAGTGCGTGCCTGCCTTTTCGACCTCGATGGCGTCCTGACCCCGACGGCGTCCGTGCACGCCGCCGCGTGGAAGCAGATGTTCGACGACTTCCTGCGGCGCCGGGAGGGCGCCGACTTCCGGCCGTTCGACGCCACCGCGGACTACGACACCTACGTCGACGGCCGCCCCCGCGCCGACGGCGTCCGCACCTTCCTCGCCTCGCGCAACATCGAACTGCCCGAGGGCGACGCCGACGACCCGCCACAGCGCGAGACCGTGCACGGGCTCGGCAACCGCAAGAACGCCCTGGTGCTGGAGAAGATCCACACCGATGGCGTACGCCCGTACCCGGGCTCGGTCCGGTACATGGAGGCCGTACGCGGCGCCGGGCTGCGTACGGCCGTCGTGTCGTCCAGCGCCAACTGCCGGGACGTGCTGGTCTCCGCGGGCATCGAGCACCTGATCGACGTGCGGGTCGACGGCGTGACGGCGGTGGAGCGCGGGCTGCGCGGCAAGCCCAAGCCGGACACCTTCCTGGAGGCGGCCCACGAGCTGGGCGTCGAGCCCGGCGCGGCGGCGGTCTTCGAGGACGCGCTGGTCGGCATGGACGCCGGCCGGGCCGGCCGGTTCGGGTACGTCGTGGGCGTGGACCGGGTCGGCCAGGCCGAGGAGCTGCGCAGGCACGGCGCCGACACGGTCGTCACGGACCTGGCCGCCCTGGTGGGGGTGACGGTGTGATCACCGACCCGGCGTACTCGGTCACGCCGTGGTCGCTGCGCGAGTGCGAACTGAATCTGGACCTGCTCCCGCAGAGCGAGTCCGTCTTCGCGCTGTCCAACGGCCACATCGGCTGGCGCGGCAACCTCGACGAGGGCGAGCCCAACGGCCTGCCCGGCTCGTACCTCAACGGCCTGCACGAGCTGCACCCGCTGCCCTACGCCGAGGGGGGCTACGGCTACCCGGAGTCCGGCCAGACCGTCATCAACGTCACCGACGGCAAGCTGATCCGGCTGCTGGTCGACGACGAGCCCTTCGACCTGCGCTACGGCACCACCCGCTCGCACGAACGGGAGCTGGACCTGCGGGCCGGGGTGCTGCGGCGGACCTGCGAGTGGGTGTCGCCGGCCGGCCGGGCGGTACGGGTCCGCTCCACCCGGATGGTCTCCTTCCGGCAGCGCGCGGTCGCGGTCATCGCGTACGAGGTCGAGCCGGTGGACGCACAGGTGCGGGTGGTGGTGCAGTCGGAGCTGGCCGCCAACGAGGAGATCCCGCGCGCGCCGGGCGACCCGCGGGTGGCCGCCGCGCTGGAGTCGCCGCTGCGTGCCGAGGAGCACTACGCCGAGGGCACCCGGCTGCGGCTGATCCACTCCACCGTCCGCAGCCAGCTGCGGGTGGCCGCCGCCGCGGACCACCGGGTGCAGGGCCCGGAGGGGACCACCCAGCTGTCCGCGGAGTCCGGCGACGACGTGAGCCGGCTGACGGTGACCTCGGTGCTGGAGGTCGGCCAGCGGCTGCGGCTGGAGAAGTTCGTCGGCTACGGCTGGTCGGCGACCCGGTCGCTGCCCGCGCTGCGCGACCAGGCCGACGCGGCCCTGGTGGGGGCACGTGACACCGGCTGGAAGGGGCTGCTCGACCAGCAGCGCGCCTTCCTCGACGACTTCTGGGAGCGCGCGGACGTCGAGGTCGACGGCGACACCGAGATCCAGCAGGCGGTGCGCTTCGCCCTCTTCCACGTGCTCCAGGCCGGTGCCCGCGCCGAGGAGCGGGCGATCCCGGCGAAGGGGCTGACCGGCTCGGGGTACGACGGCCACACCTTCTGGGACGCCGACACCGTCGTCCTGCCGCTGCTGTCCTTCACCGAGCCGCGGGCCGCCGCCGAGGTGCTGCGCTGGCGGTACAACACACTGCCCGTGGCGCAGGAGCGGGCCCGTCAACTGGGCCTGGCCGGGGCCGCGTTCCCCTGGCGGACCATCAACGGCGACGAGGCGTCGGGCTACTGGCCGGCCGGCACCGCCGCCTTCCACATCAACGCGGACATCGCCGACGCGGTCGTCCGGTACGTCGCCGCCACCGGGGACCACGCCTTCGAGGCCGAGACCGGGCTCGAACTCCTCGTGGAGACCGCCCGGTTGTGGCGCTCGCTGGGCCACCACGACCACGCGGGAGCCTTCCACATCGACGGCGTCACCGGGCCCGACGAGTACAGCGCGATCAGCGACGACAACCTGTACACCAACCTGATGGCGCAGGCGAACCTGGTGGCGGCCGCCGACGCCACCGAGCGCCACCACCACCGGGCGGCGGTGCTCGGCGTCACCGACGAGGAGACCGCGGCCTGGCGGGACGCGGCCGCGGCGATGACCCTGCCCTACGACGACGACCTCAAGGTGCACGAGCAGTCCGGCGGCTACACCCGCCACCAGGCCTGGGACTTCGCCGGGACCGACCCCGAGCACTACCCCCTGCTGCTGCACTACCCGTACTTCGATCTGTACCGCAAGCAGGTCGTCAAGCAGGCGGACCTGGTGCTGGCGATGTATCTGCGCGGGGACGCCTTCACCCCGGAGGAGAAGGCCCGCAACTTCGCGTACTACGAGCCGCTGACCGTACGGGACTCCTCGCTGTCGGCGTACTGCCAGTCGGTGATCGCCGCCGAGGTGGGCCACCTCCAGCTGGCGTACGACTACCTGGGCGAGTCGGCGCTGATGGATCTGGACGACCTGGAGAACAACGCGCGCGACGGGCTGCACATCGCGGCCCTCGCCGGCACCTGGACGGCGCTGGTGGCGGGACTGGGCGGGATGCGGCTGTTCGACGCCGGCCCGATCCGGTTCGCCCCGCGGCTGCCGGACTCGCTCAGCCGGATCGCGTTCCGTCTGGTCTTCCGCGGCCGCCGGCTGCGGGTGGAGGTCACCAGGACCACGGCCACGTACACCCTGGCGCAGGGCGAGCCGCTGGAGATCCTGCACTACGAGAAGCCGTTCACGCTCAGCACGGACCGGGCGGTGGTCCGGGATCTGCCGGAGTTCCCGCACCGGCCGCAGCCGCAGCAGCCGCCGGGACGGGCCCCGCGCAGGCGCACCTCGCAACACCTCTGATTCCGGGCGGGGGCGGGCGTCCCCCGCCTCGGCGCGGCTCACATCCAGCCGCGCCGCTTGAACTGGAAGTACAGGAAGGTGACCACCGTCGCCATCAGGGCCAGGGCGGCGGGGTAGCCCCAAATCTGCCGCAGCTCCGGCATGTGGTGGAAGTTCATGCCGTAGATCCCGGCGATCATCGTGGGCGCCGCGGCCATGGCCGCCCAGGCGGAGATCTTGCGCATGTCGTCGTTCTGCCGCACGCCCACCTGGGTGAGGTGGGCGGCCAGGATGTCGGACAGCAGGTGGTCGAGGCCGTCGCCGGCCTCGTTGGCGCGGGTGAGGTGGTCGGCGACGTCGCGGAAGAACGGCCGGGTGTGCTCGTTGACGAAGGGCGAGGCGCCCCCGGCGAGCCGGGCCATCGGGTCGGCGAGCGGGCCGGTGGCGCGCCGGAACTCCAGCACCTGGCGCTTGAAGGCGTAGATGACCCCGGCCACCCGGGTGGCGTCGCCGCCGCTGGGCGCGAAGACCTGCTCCTCCAGTTCCTCCAGGTCCATCTGGAGTTCGGCGGCCACGTCCATGTAGGCGTCGACCACGCTGTCGCAGATCGCGTAGAGCACGGCGACCGGCCCGTACCGCAGCAGCACGGGGTCCTTCTCCAGCCGGGTGCGGACCTCGGAGGGGGTGCGCGCGGGCCCGTGCCGTACGGTCACCACGAAGCAGTCGCCGACAAAGACCATCACCTCGGCGGCGGTCACCCGGCCCGCGGCGTCGTCGTAGCTCAACGGCTTGACCACGGTGAACAGGGAGTCCCGGTAGGTCTCCAGCTTGGGGCGCTGATGGGCCTTGAGGGCGTCCTCGACGGCGAGCGGGTGCAGCCCGAACTCCGAGGCGAGCAGTTCGAACTCCCCGGCAGTGGGTTCGTGCACGCCGACCCAGACGAACGAGTCGCCGGCGGCGCGGGCCTCGGCCAGCGCGTCGGACAGGTCGTCCGGGGTGCCGGCCCGGTGTCCGTCCCGGTAGATGGCGCAGTCCACGATCACGTCAAGATTCCTTCCGCGTACCGGCTCGCTCCTACCAGGGCCGACCCCTTCCTTGTTCCTGATTCCCGCCCGCGGCGGTTTCACGGCGGTCCGCGGCGGCCGGGCGTGTCCGGCGGCCGCGTGACCGGCTTTCCGGGAGGGGGGACGACCTGACAGACTCTGCGGGTGCCCGATTTCGACATGCTCGTCATAGGTTCAGGTCCCGGTGGTCAGAAGGCCGCCATCGCGGCGGCGAAGCTCGGCCGCCGGGTGGCGGTCGTGGACCGCCCCGAGTCGCTCGGCGGTGTGTCCCTGCACACCGGCACCATCCCGTCCAAGACGCTGCGCGAGGCGGTGCTCTATCTCACCGGTCTCAACCAGCGCGACCTCTACGGCCAGAGTTACCGGGTCAAGGAGGACATCACCGTCGCCGATCTGACGGCCAGGACGCAGCACGTCCTCAGCCGCGAGGTCGACGTGGTCCGCAGCCAGCTGGCCAGGAACCAGGTCACGATGCTGTCGGGCACCGGCCGCTTCATGGACGACCACACGGTGGCCGTGCGCGACGCCCAGGGCCAGGACCGGCTGGTGACCGCCGACTTCGTGGTGATAGCCACCGGCACCCGCCCGGCCCGCCCGGCGAGCGTGGAGTTCGACGACCGTACGGTGCTGGACTCCGACAGCGTGCTGAACATGGAGCGGGTGCCGCGCTCGATGGTGATCGTCGGGGCCGGGGTGATCGGCATGGAGTACGCCTCGATGTTCGCCGCGCTCGGCAGCAAGATCACCGTGGTGGAGCAGCGGGAGTCCATGCTGGACTTCTGCGACGCGGAGGTCGTCGAGGCGCTCAAGTACCATCTGCGCGACCTCGCGGTGACCTTCCGCTTCGGCGAGACGGTCTCGGCCGTGGAGCGCCATGAGCGGGGCACCCTGACGGTGCTGGCGAGCGGCAAGAAGATCGCCGCGGACGCGGTGATGTACTCCGCCGGACGGCAGGGGCTCACCGACGGACTCGACCTGGACAAGGCCGGGTTGAGCGCGGACAAGCGGGGCCGGATCGCGGTGGACGAGCAGTACCGCACCGCGGTGCCGCACATCTACGCCGTCGGCGACGTCATCGGCTTCCCCGCGCTGGCCGCGACCTCGATGGAGCAGGGCCGTACCGCCGCCTACCACGCCTTCGGCGAGCCGGTGCACGCGGTCGCTGGCCTCCAGCCGATCGGCATCTACACGATCCCGGAGATCAGCTTCATCGGGCGGACCGAGGACCAGCTCACCGACGAGCTGATCCCGTTCGAGGTCGGGGTCTCCCGCTACCGCGAGCTGGCCCGCGGGCAGATCATCGGCGACGCGCACGGCATGCTCAAGCTGCTGGTCTCCCCCACCGACGGCCGGCTGCTGGGCGTGCACTGCTTCGGCACGGGCGCGACCGAGCTGATCCACGTCGGGCAGGCGGTGATGGGCTGCGGCGGGACCGTCGACTACCTGGTCGACGCGGTGTTCAACTACCCGACGCTGGCGGAGTCGTACAAGGTCGCGGCGCTGGACGTCACCAACAAGATCCGGCAGATCGACCGCCTCGGCGACTGAGGAGCGCGCGGCGCGCGGCGGACCGACGACGGGTGCGGCCACCGGCCGTGGCCGGGGCGGCACCCGGCCGGACCGGCCGCAGGTGCGCCGCCGGGCGCGGCGCCCCACCCGGGACGGCCATGGGACCAGCACCCGGGCGCGTAGCCGGACCCGGGACGGGAGCGGCCACCTGACGTGGCCGTGAACGCGTGGCCGGGCCCGGTCACGGCTCGCCGCCCGGGCTCGGCGCCGGACCCCCGAAGAGCGCGACACGGCGCCCGCCCGGGGCCGAATTCGGGTGCGGCGGGCCGCCGGGCTGTCTAGGGTCCGGCGCATGGACTGGCACGCATGGCATGACGACTACGACCGCCCCGACTCGCCGCTCACCCGGCGGCTGCACACCGTCCAGGGCCTGATCCGGCAGGCCCTGGACGCGGCGCCGCCGGGCCCGCTGCGCGCGGTGAGCGTGTGCGCCGGGCAGGGCCGCGACCTGATCGGCGCCCTGGCCGACCACCCCCGGCGCGCGGACGTGACGGCGCGGCTGGTGGAACTCGACCCGCGCAACACCGCGCGGGCCCGGCAGGCGGCCGAGGCGGCCGGCCTGGGCGGGGTCGAGGTGGTGACCGGCGACGCGGCCGCGACCGACGCCTACGCGGGCCTGGTCCCGGCCGAACTGGTGCTGATGGTCGGGGTGTTCGGCAATCTGACCGACGCCGACATCGAGCGCGCCGCGGGCTGGTGCACACAACTGTGCGCGAACGGCGGCACCCTGATCTGGACCCGGCACCGCAAGCAGCCCGACGTCTTCCCGCGGATCTGCGGCTGGCTGGAGGAGCGCGGCTTCGAGCGGGTGTGGCTGTCGCCGCCGGACGAGCGCCAGGGCATCGGGACGCACCGCTTCACCGGTGTCCCGCGACCGCTGGAGCCGGGGGCGCGGATGTTCTCCTTCGTCGGGTACGACGTACTGGCGCGGGGCTGAACTCCGTTGGCGGGCACGGGGATTGACGGTACGTCGGGCCCGTGCCCGCACCCTGTGGGTTGCCGGGGAGCATTGACAGCGGGGGTGGCCCGGTCCAAATATGGGAGCGCTCCCATGGGATCACCGCACGCCCCCCACATTCCGCCTCGTGAAGGTGAGAACTTCCGTGCCCGTCCGAAGAGTTCTGTCCAAGGCGGCGCCCTGGCGCCGCCGTATCGCCGCGGGGGCCCTGGCCACCGCGCTCGGCGCCGCACTGCTGGCCGGCGGCGGCACCGCCGCGGCCGACCCCGCGGGTCCGGCCGACCCGGGTGGTTCCGCGGTCAATGTGACCGTCAACGCCAATGAGGGGTTCGGCACGATCCCCGACACGGCGTACGGGCTCAACAGCGCCATCTGGGACTCCCAGATGAACGTGCCCGAGGTCCAGGACCTCCTCCAGGCGGCGAAGATCGGGATGCTGCGCTACCCCGGTGGCTCGTACGGCGACATCTACCACTGGCAGGACAACACCGCGCCCGGCGGCTATGTCGCTCCCGGCACGGACTTCGACTCCTTCATGGGAACCGTGAAGAAGATCGGCGCGCAGCCCATCCTCATCGCGAACTACGGCTCCGGCACCCCGCAGGAGGCCGCGGACTGGGTGCGGTACGCCAACGTCACCAAGGGCTACGGCGCCAAGTTCTGGGAGGTCGGCAACGAGCTGTACGGCAACGGGCACTACGGCTCCGGCTGGGAGACCGACAACCACGCCGACACCTCGCCGACCGAGTACGCCGACAACGTGGTGAAGTACGCCTCCGCGATGAAGGCCGTGGACCCGACGGTCAAGGTCGGCGCCGTGCTCACCCTGCCGGGCAACTGGCCGGACGGGGTGATGGCCGGGAACGAGACCGCGGACTGGAACCACACGGTGATCCCGCTGATCGCCGGCAAGGCCGACTTCGTGATCGTGCACTGGTACCCGGGCGGCTCCAACGCGGCCCAGACGCTCAACTCTCCGGCGCAACTGACCGGTGAGCTCGCGCAGTTGCGCGACCAGCTGGACGCGGCGGGCGCCGCGGGCACCCCGGTCGCGCTGACCGAGGTGAACTCGAACGTCTACGAGGACACCCAGCCGAACGCCCTCTTCGGCGCGGACGCGTACCTGACCGCGCTGCAGAGCGGGGTGTTCACGGTCGACTGGTGGGACACCCACAACGGCCCGGAGGCCATCAGCACCGCGCCCGACGGTGCCACGGACTTCCAGGACTACGGCATCCTGTCCAGCGGCACCTGCGTCGGCACGGTGTGCGAGCCGGCGCTCAACACCCCCTTCCCGACCTACTACGCGATCAAGATGCTCAGCGAAGTGGGCCGCCCCGGGGACCAGTTGGTGAATGCCGGGAGCAGCAGCGCGCTGGTGTCCGCGCACGCGGTGCACCGCGCCAACGGCGATCTGAGCGTGCTGCTGATCAACAAGGACCCGGCGAACGCGCAGAACGTGGCCCTGCACTACACCGGCTTCACCCCGGACCCGTCCTCCGCGACCGTGGCGACCTTCCGCGACCAGGCGTCGGACATCGACAAGGCGACCACGTCCAACACCGCGGCGCAGACCCTGCCGCCGTACTCGCTGACCACCATCACCCTGCACCCCGCCGCGGGCAGCGCCTCGGCGCTGTCGGCGCCCGGCGCGCCCAAGGTGACGGCCGTGAGCGACACCTCGGCCACCGTGTCGTGGACCCCGGCCACCGGCGGCAAGGCCGACCGCTACGAGGTCTACCGGCAGCTGGGCACGACCAGCGAGCTGCTGGTCGGCTCCACGGGCACCTCCGCGACGGTGCACAACCTGACGCCCGGCACCACGTACACCTGGAACGTGCTGGCGCGGGACTCCAGCGGGCGGCTGTCGCGGCCCTCGGAGCCGGTCACCGTACGGACCGGGACCCCGGTCAGCTCGACCTGCCAGGTCTCCTACCAGGTCACGGGGGGCTGGGGGAACGGCTTCAACGCGAATGTGAGCGTCACCAACACCGGTCCGACGCCGATCACCGGCTGGACGCTCGCCTTCTCCTTCCCCAGCAGCGACGAGTCGATCAGCGGCTTCTGGAACGCGAACATCACTGAGCAGGGCCGGAACGTGGTGGCGACGCCGGTGGACTGGAACGGCACGCTGGCCGCGAACGGCGGCAACTCCGCGAGCTTCGGCTTCACGGGAGCGAACAACGGCGCCTATCCGCCCCCGACCGTGTTCACTCTCAACGGTACGGTCTGCACGACGACCTGATCTCGAACGAGCGCATCGCGGCCCGTGGACGCGGGCACGCCAGGCGGGCCCGGCCGGTGTTCCGGCCGGGCCCGCGTGTGTACGGGGAAAAACCACGGGAAGCGGGGCGAAGCCGCTACCAGCGGTACCAGCGTCCCCGGCGTCCGCTGCTGTGGGTGCCGCGTGCGACAAAGCCGAGCAGCCAGACGATGAGGACGACGACCGCCACCCACCACAACACCTTCACCGCGAAACCCACGCCGAACAGGATCAGCGCGAGCAGCAGAACCAAAAGAAGTGGACCCATGTGTATCAGCCTCCTGACCTGCGCTTGCCCCCTCGCGATGCCCTCATGCACACCAGTTCGGCGGCGGAATCCGCGCTGCCGCCGGGCGCGGCCTCACGGGGGCGTGGCGGGTCCCCGCGTGGTGTGTCCGTACGGGCCCCGCGGGGCGCGGCCGAACGGGGCAAGGAGGTGCCGCGGCCCGGCGCCTCCTGAGGGAGCCGCGGGTCCGCGGCTGCGATGATCTTCGTCATGTTGCAGGTATGCCTCAACGGCGCCAGAGAGCGATCCGACTGCGAACGGCTTCCGGTGACGCCCCAGGAACTGGGCGACGCCGCCGCGGAGGCCGTCGCGGCCGGGGCCCGGGCCGTGCACATCCATCCGAAGGACGACCGGGGCGCCGACACGATGGCGCCGGTCCATGTGGACGCGGCCGTCGCGTCGGTACGGGCCTCGGCCCCCGGCATCCCGATCGGGGTGACCACCGGGGAGTGGACCGATCCCGACGCCGCGCGGCGTGCCGCTCTGGTGCGGTCCTGGTCCGTACTGCCCGACCACGCCTCGGTGAACTGGCACGAGGAGGGCGCCGAAGCGGTCGCCGACGCCCTGCTGGAGACCGGTATCGGCATCGAGGCGGGCGTGTTCTCCGGTACGGACGCGGCGCGGCGGCTGCGGGCCTGGCCGCACGCGGCGCGGGTGCTGCGGGTGCTCGCGGAGGTCACCGACACGGATCCGCGTACCGCGCCCGGTACGGCGGCGGCGCTGCTGGACGAGCTGGCGGCGCTGTACGGGCCCGGCGGCCTCGGCCGCCATCCCGTGCTGCTGCACGGCGAGGACGGCGGCGCGTGGGCGGTGCTCCGGGTCGCCGCGGCGCGCGGCCTCGACACCCGGATCGGCCTTGAGGACGCCCTCCTCCTCCCCGACGCCACCCCCGCCCCCGACAACGCCTCCCTCGTCCAGGCCGCCCTGGACATCATCACAAAGGAGTCCCCCCACTAACCGCCCTCCGGGCGGGGCAACGGCCCAGGACACGCCACCCGGCCTGAGCCGGGTCCCGGCTGCGCCGCCGGACAGCGGCAAGCAGGAGAACCGGGCCGATCCGACCGTCGTGCGTCGGGGGAGCACCGGCCGACGGCCGACCGCCTGGACGGCAGCCGACTCCCCCGTCGACGCCGTCGCCCGGACGGCGGACCGGCGGGTCTGCGGCGGTGGGTGGCGGGCCGTACCGACCCGGGACACCTGCCGGGGCCGGGTGGCAGGTGACGACGGCGTCAGGCGGGTGTAGCCCTCGGCGGGAGGCGGGCCGTGGTGGTCCAGGTCAGGAGCTGGTCCGCCGTCCAGGTGTTCACGATGCGGGCGGGCGGGATGCCCGCCCGCTCGGCGCGGGCGCAGCCGAGGATCTGCCAGTCGAGCTGCCCGGGCGCGTGCGCGTCGCTGTCGATGCTGAACAGCGCGCCCGCGTCCCGGGCGAGGGCGAGCAGCCGGCCCGGCGGGTCACGCCGCTCGGGCCGGCTGTTGATCTCCACGGCCGTGCCCGCCCGCGCGCAGGCGGCGAAGACCGCCTCCGCGTCGAAGGAGGACTCGGGCCGCCCCTTCCCGCCGATCAGCCGGTTGGTGCAGTGTCCGAGCACGTCCACCCGCGGATTGGCCACCGCCGCCAGCAGCCGCGCGGTGAAGGCGGGCGCGGCCATCCGCAGTTCGGAGTGGGCCGAGGCGACCACCAGGTCGAGCCGGTCCAGCAGGTCGTCGCGCTGGTCGAGGGAGCCGTCGGGGAGGATGTCGCACTCGATCCCGGTGAGCAGCCGGAAGGGCGCGAGCCGGTCCGCGAGTTCGGCGACGAGGTCGAGCTGGCGCAGCAGCCGGTCCGCGCTCAGCCCGCGGGCGATCTTCAGCCGCGGGCTGTGGTCGGTGAGCACGGCCCACTCGTGGCCGAGCCCCCGCGCGGCCAGCGCCATCGTCTCGACCGGACTGCCGCCGTCCGACCAGTCGGAGTGCAGATGGCAGTCGCCGCGCAGGGCGGCCCGCAGCTCCCGGCCGCCCTCGGTGAGCGGGGTGCGGGCCTCCTCCTCCAGATCGGCCAGATACGCCGGGGTACGCCCCTCGTACGCCTCGGCGATCACCTGCCCGGTGGTGGCGCCGATGCCCTTGAGGTCGGTGAACCGGCCGGTGCGCGCCCGGCGTTCCCGGTCGGCCGGCGGCAGGGCGCCCAGCACCTCGGCCGCGTTGCGGAAGGCCCGGACCCGGTAGGTGGGGGCCTGCGCGCGTTCCAGCAGGAACGCGATCCGTTCCAGCGCCTCGATCGGTTCCATGGTCACCGCTGTTCCCGCTCGCGGGCGCCGCTAACGGGAGGGCGCCCGCGCGTCACCCGTCAGGCCGGATCACGGACCGGCCGCCGGTACGAGCGGACCGCTCAGGCCACGGGCACCTTGAGCGCGTCCCAGGTCTCCTTGCCGGGCGGCCACTTGAGGGCGCTGCCGCTCCAGCCCTTCTTGTGGGCGGTGTTGTAGGCGCGCTGCCACGCCTCGTACGACGCGACGTCGCCGGAGCCGATGACGTCCTTGTTGGCGCTGCTCTGGTAGTGGTCGCAGCCCACCGCCACCAGCCGGGCGTGCATCGAGGCGACGACCGGCGAGCGGCGCCCGACGGTGAACCAGCTCGCCCCGGGGAAGGGCACGTACCCGGGCTGGGCCGTGCCGCCCTTGGCCGCCCAGGTCCGCAGCGCGGCCTTCGTGGCGAAGTTACCGACGTTGTGGTCGACGCCGCCGGCGGTGCTGTACTGGTGGAAGCGCCAGGCGTGTTCGATCCGGGGCTTGCCGGCCGTGCCCGGGTCGGCGATCCACAGTCCGTCGCCGCAGAACGAGGTGTGGTCCCGGTTGAGCCAGAAGTCACGGTTGCAGTAGAGCAGGACCCGGTGGGTGGGCGAGGCGGCCTGGAGATGCTTGATGAAGGTGTCCTTGTCCGCGCCGCTGACGCCCGTGTCCTCCCAGTCCAGGGCCAGCAGGTCACCGGCCTTGGGGGCGGCGTTCTTGAGGAAGTAGTCGGCCTGGGCGCTCATCGAGCCCGGCCGTACGAAGTGGTAGTGGCCGACGACCAGGGAGTGCGCGCGGCCGGTGGCGACCTGCGCGGCGTGCTTGGGGTTGAGGTACGTGGTGCCTTCGGTGGTCTTGACCATCACGAAGTCCAGACCGGCCGTGGCGTAGCCGGTGTCCTGGTAGGAGGCGACGTCGATTCCCTTGACGGTCATGGTTGTCCTTTCGCGCGGGCGCGGGCGCGGGCGGCTGCCGGTGGTTCAGCGCGCGGTGCCCGCTCCGGGGATGCCGCCGGCCGCCACTGCCCGGGGGTCCCGGCGGCCGGCGGGTTCCGCGGCGCGGCGGGCGAGGGGTTCGGGGGGTGCGGCACGGTCCGGCGGAGTACGCATACCTATCCGCTGCGCAGCGTGGAGCCGCTTCGAACCTCGGGGCCGCGATTGTTTCCGGACCTGCACATTCCCCGGCCGGTCCTCGAACCGCCGTACGGTCCGATTCGGTCAGCCGTTCCCGTTCCCGTGGCTGTTGCCGTGACCGTTCCCGTTGCCGGGCCCCTGCCCGCCCCCGCGCTCGCTCTCGTCCTCGCGCCGCTTGCGGCGGAAGTGCCAGACGACCAGTGCGACGACGGCGAGCACCGCCACGGTGATCGCGGCGGCCGTTCCCGCCGTGTGCTCGACCTGCTTGTAGGCGCTGCCCGCGAAGTAGCCGAGCAGAGTGAAGCCGACGCCCCAGACCAGGCCGCCCGCGGCGTTGAAGAGCAGGAAGACCCGGTAGGGCATACGGGAGATGCCGGCCAGCGCGGGCATCAGCGCGCGGAAGAAGGCGATGAACCGGCCGAGGAAGACGGCCGTCGGCCCCCGGCGCCGGATCAGCCGCTGGGCGCGGTCGATGCGTTCGTGGTGGGCGGCCAGCGCCTTGGTCTCCAGGATGCGCGAGCCGTAGCGGCGGCCGACCTCGTATCCGACGCTGTCGCCGGCGACCGCGGCGAGGACGACCAGGGCGGCGAGCCAGTAGACCGAGATCCGGCCCTGGTTGGCGACGACCCCGCCGAGGACGACCGCCGTCTCGCCGGGCAGCACGAAGCCGAAGAAGAGGGCGTCCTCGCAGAAGACCAGCGCGGCGACGACGGCGTACACCGCGGGTCCCGAGGCCCGCGAGAGCCAGTCGGTGACGGTGTGCATCCGGGCGCCGGGCCGCTTACCGGACCGGCCGGCGGCCGCGCATCAGCCGGTAGCCGTAGAGGAGGTCGGCGGCGAACACCACGATGCCGAGGACCAGCAGATAGCCGAGGCCGGAGGCGACCGCGCCGACCAGACCGAGCACGATGGCCACGATGACCAGTGACAGGAAGAGCGTCATCGTCCAGCTTCCTCTCCGGGCCGCGGCCCGCTGGGGGCCGCGGCGGCTCGGTCGGACCGGCGGGTGGGCCGGCTCAGCGGCGGGCCAGCTGCCGCGCGCCGTCCGGGCCGGGCTTGTACGGCAGGCCGTAGTGCCGGAAAATCGCCTCCTCGTCCTCGACCGGGAGGACGTCGTCCGTTCCGATCGAGGGGGCGGACCTCACCAGCGCCTTCGTGTACGGCACGCGTACATAGCCCGGTCCCGCGGTCACGTCGCCGACCGGCACGAACACCAGCCGGTGGCGGGTGGGCAGTCCGGTACGGACCGTGACCACCGAGGGCAGGTCCGTGACGGTGTCCACATAGACCGCTTCCAGGACACCGATCTTGTGGTCCTCCGCGTCGACCACGTCGTGATCACGCCACTCGCGAAGATCAGCGGGTTGGATCATGGCCTGCCTCCTGGGAAAAGCACGGTCGGTGCCTGTACGCTCCGCCTTCCCCGGCTGCCCGGCCGTACGCGCCTCGTCTGCGGCCAGTATGCGCGGCCCGGGGCGGCCGGGCCTGTTCTCGGCCGCCGATCAGGGGGCGACGGGCCCGGGCGCGCCGCTCCCCCGCTCCCACGGAGGTCGGCGGAGGTCGGCGGAGGTCAGCGGAAGCCCACCACGTTGTGCGGCACATAGGGCTCTTCGAGGTAGGCGACCTCCTCGGCGCTCAGCTCCACGTCGAGCGAGGCCACCGCGTCGTCCAGGTGCTCCGGCTTGGTGATGCCGACGATGGGGGCGGTCACGACCGGGTTGCGGTGCAGCCAGGCCAGGGAGATCTGGCCGGCGGGCAGACCGCGCTTGGCGGCGAGTTCGGCCACCCGCTCGACCACGAAGCGGTCGTCGTCGAGGTAGAGGGTGTTGCCGAAGTCGTCGGTCTCCATCCGCGAGGTCACCACGTCCCAGGGGCGGGTCAGCCGGCCGCGGGCCAGCGGGCTCCACGGCAGGACGCCGATACCCTGGTCGGCGCAGAGCGGCAGCATCTCGCGCTCCTCCTCGCGGTAGAGGAGGTTGTAGTGGTTCTGCATGGTCGCGAAGCGGGTCCATCCGTGCCGTTCTGAGGTGTGCAGCGCCTTGGCGAACTGCCAGGCGTGCATCGAGGACGCCCCGATGTAGCGGGCCTTGCCCGCCTTGACCACGTCGTGCAGCGCTTCGAGCGTCTCCTCGATCGGGGTCTCGTTGTCCCAGCGGTGGATCTGGTAGAGGTCCACGTAGTCGACCTGGAGCCGCCGCAGGCTGTTGTCGATCTCGCTGAGGATCGCCCGGCGCGACAGGCCGCCGCCGTTGGGCCCGGGGCGCATCCGGCCGTGCACCTTGGTGGCGATGACCACGTCGTCGCGCTGGGCGAAGTCGCGCAGCGCCCGGCCGACGATCTCCTCGCTGGTGCCGTCGGAGTAGACATTGGCGGTGTCGAAGAAGTTCACCCCGGCCTCCAGCGTCCGCCGGATGAGCCCGCGGCTGGTGTCCTCGTCCAGGGTCCACGGGTGGCTGCCGCGGTCCGAGGCGCCGTAACTCATGCAGCCCAGACTGAGCGCCGAGACCTCCAGGCCGGTCGATCCCAGACGTGTGTAACGCATACGGAAGTCTCCTCGCGACGGGCGGAATATGACGGAACGTGATTGCGCTGACGAATAAGTGAAGCAGAGGCGCAGGTCCCGGGGGGTGCGGTCGGCCGTGCGGATACCCCTATTCACGCGGCGCCCGCCTTCCCCGTCCGCACAGCGGAATCCTGCGCGACCACAGAGCGACAGCAGTACGACGGCGGCGCGACCGCGGAACCAGGAGTCATCGCTGTGAATCACCCCATCCCATCCGCCAAGGCGTCGGGGACCTTCTCCCTCGGCGGCGAACTGCCCGTCACCCGGCTCGGCTTCGGCACGATGCAGCTGACCGGCCCCGGTGTCTGGGGCGACCCCGCGGACCCCGCGGAAGCGGTGCGGGTGCTGCGCCGGGCCGTGGAGTTCGGTGTCACCTTCATCGACACGGCCGACTCGTACGGGCCGGTCGTGGCCGAGCCGCTGATCAAGAAGGCGCTGCACCCGTACGCCGACGACCTGGTGATCGCCACCAAGGCGGGCCTGTCCCGCTCAGGACCGGGTGACTGGCGCCCGCTGGGGCGGCCGGAATATCTGCGGCAGCAGGCCGAGATGAGCCTGCGGCACCTCGGGCTCGACCGGATCGACCTCTTCCAGCTGCACCGGATCGACCCCAAGGTGCCGCTGGAGGAGCAGGTGGGCGAGCTGAAGCTGCTCCAGGAGGAAGGGAAGATCCGTTACATCGGTCTGTCCCAGGTGGACGTGGACCAGCTCGAACAGGCGCGTACGGTGGCCGAGATCGCCTCCGTGCAGAATCTCTACAACCTCGCGGACCGGTCCTCGGAGAAGCTGCTCGACCACTGCGCGGAGCAGGGCATCGCCTTCATTCCGTGGTTCCCGCTGGCGACCGGCGAGCTGGCCAGGCCGGGCGGCCCGCTGGACGCCGCGGCGGCGCGGCACGGCGTCGGGCCGTCCCGGCTGGCGCTGGCGTGGCTGCTGCGGCGCTCCCCGGTGATGCTGCCGATCCCCGGCACGTCCTCGACCGCGCATGTCGAGGACAACATCGCCGCGGCCGAACTGACGCTCAGCGACAAGGAGTTCGAGGCGCTGTCCGAGATCGCGGGCTGACGGCGACCGGCGCTGCCACGGGTGCCGCCACCGGTGCTGCTCGCCGTCGGGGCTAGAACGCTCCGACGGCGAGCAGCACACCGCACACCGCGAGGGCGGTGCCGATGAGCACGTTCAGCAGCCGGGTGCCGCGGTGGGGTCCGGCGCCGCCCGCCGGGGCCTCGGCCGCGGCGATCCGGCCCCGTGGGTACTGGCCACGGGCCAGTCGGCCGCTGAACAGGACGAAGAACACGCCCCACAGCGCGAGCAGAACACCCAGCGTCACCCGCATCCGGTCCTCCTCCGTCGGGCCCGCCGCCGTCCCGGCCGTACGGGCACGGGGCGGGCGGCACCGGTTCGTCTTGCCCGCGCCGCCGTACGCAAACGCCGCCCGCGAACGTCGTACGGCGCCGCCCGTACGGGAACACCGCACACGGCGAGGGTGGTTGAGCGACGGGGACGGGCAACCGGAGTCAGGGGCAGGCCGCGTCGAGGTCAGGCAGCGTCCGTGCGCGGGAAGACGTACTCGTCGAGCACCAGGCCCAGTGCGACGGCGGCGGGGATGGCGACCAGGCCGCCGATGATGCCGAGCAGCGCGCCGCCCGCGAGCACGGCGACGACGGTCACCACGGGGTGGACGTCGACCGCGAACTTCATCGCGCGCGGCATGATCAGATAGTCCTCCGCGATCCGGAAGGCCACGTAGAACAGGGCGGTGGCGACCGCGACGGGCAGCGAGACCGACAGCGCCGCGAGGCTGACCACCACTCCCCCGATGGTCGACCCGATCACCGGGATCATGTCCATCAGGGCGACGAAGAAGCCGAGCGCGGCCGGGTACGGCACACCGATGCCCTCGCACCAGACGAAGGTGGCCGCGCCCGCGATGGCCGAGGTGACGACGTTGCCGAGCATGAAGCGGCCGACCCGGCTGAGAATCTCCTCGGTGACGGTCTCCACCCTTGCCCTGCGGGTGCCGGGCACGAAGCGGTAGCAGAACCGTTTGATCGCGGGCAGCGCGGCCATCACGTACAAGGTCACGGTGATGACGACGACCGTCGAGGTCAGCGCGCTGATCACGAGCTGGCCCGCGCCCAGCACACCGCCGGCCACCTCGTAGGTGCCGCCGCCCGAGCCGAGCTGCTGCCGGGCCTTCTCGATCACGTGGTAGTGGTCCTCCATCCGGCCGAGGGTGGAGTGGTGGTCGTGCAGTTGGCGGCGCCAGCGCGGCACGGCGGCGGTGAGCGCGGCGACGGCGGCGCTGACCGGCGGGATGACCAGCGCGACCACTCCGGCGAGCAGCCCGGCGAAGCCCGCGAGCACCGCCAGGACCGACCAGCCGCGGCGCAGCCCGCGCCGGCACAGCGCGGCGACGACCGGTTCCAGGCTGACGGCGATGAAGACGGCGAGCAGCAGCAGGGTCAGGAGCTCGCCGATCCGCAGCACGGTCCGGACCAGCAGCCAGGCGAGCACGGCCCCGAGGCCGGCGCCGAAGCCGATGCCGAACCAGGAGCGGGCCGCGCTGGGCACGCTGAGTACGCGCGACCCGGACGCGGGCGGGCCGGACGCGGGCGGGCCGGACGCGGGGGCCAGGACGGGGACGGCCTCGCGAGAGGACCGGAGCGCGCGGTCGGGGTCTGGGTCGGAGCCGGCTTGGGGGCCGGCGTGGGGGCTGGCTTGGGGGGCTGGGTGCGGGCCGAGGTACGCGGTCGCGTCCGGCGCGGGGGCTTCGGGTGGGGTCTCGGGCACGGCGGTGTCTCCCTCGCGACGGTGGGCCGTACGGGCCGGAGCGCGGGGGCGCCGCCCGGAGCGCGGGGCGGGCGGCGGCGGGTCGCGTCCATCCGTACCAACGGTGACGAATCGGGCGGCGTCACGGGCCGAGTGGGCGAACGGGCCGAAGCGGCCGCCGTGCGCGGCGAGCGGCGCGTGACGTGCCGCCGTACGGCCTGACTCTCACCCTAAACTTGACCCTTATGGGGTCCTGCCGGCACCCTCGACCTGGCCTTCACCCCCGCTCCGGGCAGCGGCGCTCGTACGGGTCCGCCGTCACGCGCGGTCGTGCGGGCCGAGGCCGAACAGCTCGCGGTAGCAGGGGAATTCGCCGCCCGGGCCGTGGACGCTCTCCGCCGCGAGGACGCCGTGCAGGATCGCGCGGGTCAGTACGTCGGCGCCCGCGGCGAGAATCTCGTTGAGCGCGCCCGCCTCGATGTGCGTGCCGAACGCCGGGTCGGGCGGGGCCGGCTGCTCCGGCGGGACGAGCGGGCGCCGACCGGTGGCCATCGCGAAGACGGTGTCGCCGTCGGAGAGCAGATGCACCGGCCGTACCGCGCGGGCCAGTCCGTCGTGCGCGGTCCCGGCGAGCTTGTGCGCCTGAGCGCGGGTCAGTGCGGCGTCGGTGGCGACGACGGCGAGCGTGGTGTTGAAGGCGGGCGGTTCCGCGGGCGGCCGCCGGGCGCGGGCCACGGCTTCGGCGTCCAGCGGCGTGCCGTCCAGGCCGAATTCGTCGGCCCAGGCCGGACGGGCTCCCCACAGCGCGCCCGTGTCGGGGTCGTGGACGGAACCGGCCGCGTTCACCACGGCGAGGGCGGCCACGGTCGCGCCCGAGTCGAGTACCCAACTCGCCGTTCCCACACCGCCCTTGAGGCCGCCCGCGACAGCGCCCGCACCCGCGCCGACACATCCCTGCGGCACCGGTCCGCCCTCGGCGGCGGCCGCCGCGGCCTCGACCGCCGCGCGGCCCAGGTCCGGTCCCGGCCGCGCGCTCCACCGTCCGCCCCGCCCGAGGTCGAACAGTGCGGCGGCGGGCACCACCGGCACGACCTGGCCGGGGCCGCCGACCCGGAAGCCGCGTCCCTGCTCCTCCAGCCAGCCGACCACCCCCGACACGGCGTCGAGCCCGAACGCGCTGCCGCCGGTCAGCACGACCGCCTCGATCCGCTGGACGAGGTTGCGTGGGTCCAGCGCGTCGGTCTCCCGGGTGCCGGGGCCGCCGCCGCGTACGTCCACGGCCGTGACGGCGCCGCCCTCCGGGGCGAGCACCACGGTGACGCCGGTCAGCCAGCCGTCGCCGATCCGTTGGGCATGGCCGACCCGCAACCCGTGCACATCGGTGAGCGCGTTCGCCGCGCCCGGTCGTCCTGTTCCCGCACTCATCGGACCCGCCTCCGTCCCGGCGGGCCCGTATGACCCGCCGATCCGATCATCGTCCCTGGGCGACCGTATGCGCGGCTCCTACGGGTCCGGCGGCGTCGGCGAACCGGGTGGTACGCCCCCGGGTACGGGGGCTCAGCCCTGTTCGGTGGCGCCTCGGTGGTCCACGACCGAGTCGGGGCCGGGAGTCATGATCGTCTCGTGGCCGTCCTCCGCCCGCACGCGGTAAGGGGGCTCGCCGTCGGAGCCCAGGACCTCGACGATCTCCACGACGTGATCGTTCTGGCCCACGACACGGCCGTGGACCACCAGACGGTCTCCCTTGCTGGCGCGCATTCCACCGATTCCTTTCGCTGGGGGAACAAGACTGACGTCACCGACCTAACCAGAACGTCACGCCCAAAGCGGACGCACAACGCCATCGGACACGATCAGCTGACAGACAGTCACCCATTCACGCCCGGCGGCCACGACGAATCGTGGCGCGGCGGGAGGGCGCGGCGGTACGCAGCCGGTGGGCGGTGGCGTTGAGTGGACGGCTCGGCGGCGAGCAGAAGTTCGGCCCCGTCCACGGGAACCCGGGCAGGACGTCCCAGCGAGCCGACCCCGCCCAGATCACGCTCATCCCGTACTGCCGTCGTCACGCTCGGCCAGAGCGGCCCCCAGGTTGTCGCGGACCAACTCCACGAGCGGATGATCTTTGCTCAGCACACGCTCGCAGTCGGCGAGAGTCTGTTCGTACAGCGGGATGGCCCGACCCAAATCCCCCGCCGCCCGGCAAGCCCCGGCAAGGTTATTGCGGGAGCGCAGTGTGTCGGGATGGTCCCCGCCCTGCACACGGAGCCGGTCGGCGAGGACCTTCTCGTACAGCGGAATGGCCCGACCCACATCCCCCGCCACCCGGTAAGCGTAAGCGAGGTTGTTACCAGAGGTCAGCGTGTCAGGGTGGTCTTCGCCCAGCACACCTCGCAGTCAGCGAGGACCTTCTCGTACAGCGGAATGGCCCGACCCAAATCCCCCGCCGCCGGGTCTGTCCAGCACCCGGGAATCGGCGTCCGTCAGAGGCGGCCTGGTCAGCGTGCCTGCCGAGTCCGTTCACGCCCAAGGGCGAGCGCCCAAAAGGGCCGGGGTCGAGCGAGCCACCCCGGAGGCCCGGCCGACGGCAGGACGCCTGCCGACCGGGCGGCGGCCCCCGTACCCGCGCCGGGCGGATCCGGGGGCCGCCGACACGACGCGCCCCCGGGGCCCGGCGGCCAGCGGGCAGCCGCCCGGCAGCGGCCGTACGACGTCCCCCACCAGGAGCGGAACCCCCCGTGGGAAACGGATCAGTGGCCCGACGTCGCCTTGAGGCCCACGATCGCCACGATCAGCAGGACGACGAAGAAGATCCGCGCGGCGGTCGCGGGCTCGCCCAGGACGAGCATGCCGACCACGGCCGCGCCCGCCGCGCCGATGCCGACCCACACACCGTAGGCCGTACCGATCGGCAGGGACTTCACCGCCTGGGACAGCAGCAGCATGCTCGCGACAATGCCCGCGCCGGTCAGCAGACTCGGCCACAGGCGGGTGAAGCCGTCGGTGTACTTCATGCCGACCGACCACGCTACTTCGAGCAGACCGGCAACGACGATCAGGACCCATGCCATGACGGCACCTCCGTGGGGTTGTTGCTTACGGGGGTGCGTCGTCTTTTCAGGGTCCCGGTACGACGCGCTCGTCGGGTGTCCTCGACTGTAGCAAATCCGGCCGTACCCGGCAGGGAGCGGACCGGGCCGTACCCGAGGGCCAAAGACCGGAGAGATCCGATGTCAGAGCGCCGCAGAGGCCCGATCCTTCCCGAAGGCCGTGCCACAAGGATCATTCATCCGAACTCTTCATCCCTGCAAGGGGATTGGCGCGGACCTTCAGGGCGGCTACAGTCCAGGCGTCGTCCGCTGTCGTCTCACCACTGGACACCTCTCCCGTCCGACTCCCCCACCCCAGGAGACCCCCGTGCCACGACATCCGCACACCGCCCGGCGCGGCGCCGCCCTCGCGGCCGCCGCCCTCGCCGTCGGGCTGTTCGCCCCGCTCCCCGCCGCGGGTGCGTCCGCCGCCATCCCGGACGCACCCGCGGCTCCCCGTACAGCGGCGGCGGCCGCCGCCGACGGCTGGACCGGCACCTGGTCGGTGTCCCCGCAGAGCGGCGGCCCCTCGTACAGCCGGCAGACGCTCCGGCAGATCGTGCGTACCAGCATCGGCGGCACCTCGGCGCGGATACGGATCTCCAACGCGTTCGGCTCGGCGCCGCTGACCGTCTCCGACGTGCACGTGGCCCAGCGCGCCTCCGGCTCGTCGGTGACGGCCGGCACCGACCGTACGGTCACCTTCGGCGGGCAGTCGTCGGTGACCGTCGCGCCCGGGGCCTTCGCGGTCAGTGACACGGCGGCCTTCACCGTGTCCGCGCTCTCGGACGTGGCGGTGAGCTTCTACCTGCCGAACGCGACCGGCGCCGCGACCTACCACCAGCAGGGCACGCAGACCAACTACGTGGCGTCCGGCGACGTCAGCGGCAGCGCGACGCTCTCCGGCGCGGCCACGACCGGCAGTTACGCCTTCCTCACCAATCTGGACGTGCAGAACCCCGCCGCGCAGGGTTCGGTGGTCACCCTGGGCGCGTCCATCACCGACGGTGTGGCCTCGGCGCAGGACTCCAACCGCCGCTGGCCCAACGACCTCGCGCGGCGGCTGTCGGACGCCGGCCGGACGGTCGGCGTGCTCAACCAGGGCATCAGCGGCAACGACCTGCTCACCGACGGCGCCGGGCAGAGCGCGCTCAACCGCTTCGACCGGGATGTGATCGGGCAGCCGGGCGTGCGCTGGGTGATCTTCTCCGACGACCCGATCAACGACCTCGGCGGCGGCAACCCGCCGAGCGCGGCCCAACTGATCACCGGGCTCCAGCAATTGATCGGCCGGGCGCACACCGCGGGGATCTCCTTCCTGTGCTCGACGCTCACCCCCTTCCAGGGCGCGGGCTACTGGACGCAGAAGGGCGAGGACGGCCGCCAGGCGGTCAACACGTTCATCCGCGGGGCGGGCAGCGGGTGCGACGGCGTCATCGACCAGGACACCGCCACCCACGACCCGGCCGCGCCCACCCGCTACCTCCCGGCGTACGACGCGGGCGACCATCTGCACCCCAACGAGGCCGGGTTGCAGGCCATCGCGAACGCGGTGGACCTGAGCCTGCTCGGCGGTCCCGCGCAGCCGACGGCCGGCGTGATCGCGCTGCGCGCGCACGCCAACGGCAAGTACGTCACCGCCGAGAACGCGGGCGCGGCGCCGCTCATCGCCAACCGGGACGCGATCGGCGGCTGGGAGCAGTTCGACGAGCTGAGCCAGGGCAGCGGTCTGATCGCGCTGCGCTCCCACGCGAACAACCTGATCGTGACCGCCGACAACGCGGGCGCCTCGCCGCTGATCGCCAACCGGACGGGCGCCGGCGCCTGGGAGACCTTCGCGCTGGTCCACAACCCGGACGGCAGCGTCAGTCTCCGGGCGCAGATCAACGGCAAGTACGTGACCGCCGAGAACGCGGGCGCGGCGGCCCTGATCGCCAACCGGGACGCGATCGGCCCGTGGGAGGAGTTCGACCTGATCGCGCAGTAGCGCGTGTCCGTCGTGCGCTGAGGCCGGGCGGCATCCTGTCTCAGCGCACGACGGGCAGCACCAGCCGCGAGGGGCGGGCCGCGGTGTGGAGGACGGTACGGGTCGCGGGGGCGGCGCCGGCCGCCCAGCGCGGGTGGCAGCTCGCGGCCACCTGGAGGCGCAGCGCGTGGCCGGGCCGGAAGACATGCGCGGTGGACCACAGGTCGACGGTGATCTCGGCCGGACCGGAGGCGGTGGTACGGAGGATGCCGTCGGTCAGATTGCGCGAGACGCCGTCGGGGGCGACGTCGCAGAGCCGGACCACCCAGTCGGCGGGCCCGGCGGTGGCGGAGACCGCGAGGGTGACCCGGACCCGCCCGATGACTTCCAGGGGGTCGCTGAGGGGGGCACCGGTGTAGACGAGGACGTCGGGCCGTTCCTCGACGGGACGCTGGTCGGCGGGGCCCGCGGGGAAGTCGGGCGTGAGCAGCAGGGCGCCGCCAAGAGTGGGTACGGGGTCGGCGGGGTCGTGGTGGAAGACGGCGGGGGCCTCGTCGGCGGACGGGGGTTCGGGCGAGAGCGCTCCCCCGGCGCGCAGATACCAGGCGGTCCCGGCGGCGTCGGGCGGCCAGCGGTCCAGCCGACGCCAGGTGCCGGTGCCCATGACGAAGACCAGCGCCGCCGGGTCGGGCGCGGGGCCGCGTCCCAGCACGCCGTCGAGCCAGTCCAGCGCGCGCTCCCGCAGGCCCGCGCCGCCGTCGATCCGGGCGGCGTCGGCGGCCGGGCCGAAGTCGGTGTCGCCGATCCGGCGGCCCTGATCGGCGTGCGTCCAGGGTCCGACGATCAGCCCGGCGCGGTGTCCGGCCGCCCGGGCCCGGATGTGGTGGTCCAGGCTGCCCTGGAGGAAGGCGTCGTACCATCCGGCGACCGTGAGCGTCGGCGTCCGCGGCGGTGTGCGGTCGGGGTCGCGCGGGCGCAGCGGCGGTCCGCCGGGGCGGCCCGGCACGGGGAGTTCGCGCAGCACGGGCGGTGTCCAGGAGCGGTCGAGCGTGTTCTGCGCGCGGGTCAGTTCCCGCAGCGCGCGGGTCCGCCGCGCGGGCGCGTGGGCGTACCGACGGGCGAGGACGTCGTGGCCGAGGCCCAGCGTCCACTGGACGACCAGGCCGAGTTCGGGTGCCCCGCCGCGCGCGAGAAGTCCGTCGTACGGGTCGTCCCAGGTGAACTCCGGTACGGCGGCCACCAGTTCGGGTGGTCCCGCGGTGAGGGCCGCCCACTGGGCGTGGCCGAGGTAGCTGGGCCCGTACATCGCGACCCGGCCGTCGCCGCCGGGCAGCCGCGCGGCCCAGCGGACGGTGTCGTAGCCGTCGGCGTACTCGTGGACCAGCGGTTCCCAGTCGCCGTCGGAGGCGAAGCGGCCGCGGGTGTCCTGGACGACGACCAGCCAGCCGCGGCGGGCGGCGGCCGCGGGGGCGAGTCGGTCGAGGATGCCGGGGTCGCGGCGGCCGTAGGGGCAGCGGGCCAGCAGTACGGGCCAGGGTCCGGCGCCGTGCGGCGGGCGGTGGATGTCGGCGCGCAGCACCGTGCCGTCGCGCATGACGGCCTCGGCCTCGTGGACGGTCGGCGTGGCCACGGTGGTGCCTCCTGACGGGGGTGAGCCCCCGCCGTGGACAAGACGGCGGGGGCGTTCGGGGTGGCGGGCGCTCGGCCCGCCGTACGGGGGTGGTCAGTTGACGGACAGGTCGTCCACGTAGCCGCGGTAGCCGCCGGCGCCGCCCGGGTGGTCGTAGCCGATGAGGACGCGGGCGATCTGCTTGCCGGAGTTCTTGGTGGCGAGGTTGACGGTGACGTGGTTCCAGGTGTCGAGGGTCAGATGGCCGCACTGCTGGGCGGGGTGGGCCCGGTTGCCGTTCTGGTCGGTGGCGCCGGAGTCCCGCAGGGTGCTGTTGTCGGTGAAGACCAGGTCGACGGCGACGCACTCGCTCTCGGTGGAACCGGAGGGCACCCAGGGGGTGGTGGTGTGGGACTGCGGATAGATCCAGTAGCTCAGCGTCTTGGCGGAGCCGACGGCGAGCGGGGCGCCGCTGAGGTCGAAGACTTTGAGATAGGCGTGCGGGCTGGTCCCGGACGCGGACCCGGAGTACATGAGCGAGGAGCTGCCGGCGTGGGAGGTCTCGCCGGTGCGGGTTCCGGCCTGCGGGCCCGCGGAGTCGGAGTTGATGCCGGCGACACCGACGATGTTGCCGCCCGAGGTGTCGACCGTGTCGGTCCAGGTCGGCTGCGGATTGCCCGGTTCGAGACCGGTGGAGAAGCTGCTGCTGGTGGTGCCGCCGGAGAACGCCTGGAGAGGCTGGGTGAGCCGGCTCTGCACGGTCGCGTAGGACGTGCCGGGCCTGGCCAGGGTGACCGTCTCACCGGCCGAGGTGCCCAGGGTGATCTTCGTTCCCGACACGGTGCCGGCGTCGGAGCCGTTGCGGTAGACCTGGACGGCGCTGCCGGGCCAGGGGTTGGTGAAGGTGAAGTCGCCGCCCTTCTGGCTCAGCGCGCGCACGTACTGCACCGAGTTGTCGGACATGCTGCTGGAGACGAGGAAGCCGCCGTCGGCGAGGAGGTCGCCGAACTTGGCGTTGCTGCTCGACGGCCAGTCGGCGAACACCTTCACATCGTGCTGGAAGGACTGGAGCAGCATCTCGTCCAGACCGGACGTGGTGACGTTGAGGTTCTCGATGCCGCCGCCGCTGTGGTGGATGCCCAGGTTGTTGTAGCTGCTGCCGGTCGCTTCGGTGTGCAGGTTGGACAGGATCGTGGCCGGGTCGTAGCCGACCCGGGCGGCGGCCGCGTAGAAGGTGGCGGGGGCGTTTCCGCCGTGCCAGGCGGCGGTGAGCTGGCCGACGGTGTTACGGGCGGTCTGCAACAGCGTGGCACTGCTGTCCAGGCCGACCTGGCCGCCGGGGTAGACGGCCTGGATGTCGATGTCGTTGCCGTCGTTGACCCATCCCGTGCCGGTGGAGGTCTCGCGGAAGACGGTCTGGCCGTTCTGCGTCATCGTGGGCAGCGGAGCGAGGTGGGCGTTGATGTCGTTCCAGGTGGCACGGGTGCCGGAGTCCTGGCCGAGGGCGGTGGAGATGTCGGTGAGGCCCTGCATGAGCAGGTGGACGAGGCCCAGGGAGAGGATGCTGTCGGTCTGCGGATAGGCGTTGTCCTCCTGCGGCGCGTCGTTGGTGATGTGGTACGTGCCGGAGGAGTCCTTCGTCAGGTAGTTCTGCCAGAACAGGCCGACCTGCTTGAGATACGGGTAGACCTTGGCCGCGTAGGCGGTGTCATGGGTCTGCTCGTACCGCATGACCATGTTGCCCGCGAGGTTCACGGCGTTGGACTTCTGGTTGTGCAGGTTGGTGTCGGCGCTGGTGCCCTTGGGGGAGATGCCGACGGGGTAGAGCACTCCCTGGAAGCCGTTCTGCTGGGCGAGTTGCTGGCCGCGGCTCATCCAGTCCAGCACCGGCTGGTCGTAGGGGTCGGCCAGCGGGATGTGGTTGGTGGTCAGCGCGGCGTAGAAAGGCGCTTGGTAGTTGTAGTTGGTGTGGTAATCGCCGTTCCAGTTCATATTGCCGGTGATCCAGTTGCCCCACAGGCCCGGGGCGTACTTCCCCGTGCGCGAGACGGAGCCGAGCAGGTAGAGCGAGCCGTACCAGCTCTTCTCCACCGCCTTGTCGGCGATCTCGACGTAGGACTGGTTCCAGTAGTTCTGCCACCAGCCGCGGTGGGAGGCGTTGTGGTCGTCGACGTTCTGCTGGGTGAGGTTGTCGACCATCGCGTCGGCGGTGGTCTGGTAGGTCGCGGAGTCGTTGCTGCTCACGATCGCGGCGACCAGGGTGGACGTGGTGCCCGGCTGCATGGTCAGGGTGAGCTTGTTGCCGGAGATCGACTGGCTCTGCCCGATGGTGCGCGCGGCGATACGGGCGCGCGGGTCGCCGCTGCCGCCGGTGTCGGCGAACACGTCGGCGTCCAGGTCGTGGTCGCTGACGGAGACCGTCGGTGTGCCGCCGCTGCCGTTCTGCAGGGTGATGCCGATGCTCCGCGCGCTGCCACCGGTCAGCGTGAAGGACGTGACGAACATATTGGTGTTGGCGTCCACCCAGCTGGTGGTGGCGAGGGTCTGGCCGTTCAGGGTGTAGGTGCCGCGCACTTCGGCGTGCTGGATGTCCTGGACGACGTGGTACGAGGCGCCCGCCATGCCTTGGGCCGCCACGACGACGCGGCCCAGGGGGCGGATGGCGTGGGTCGTCGACGACCAGAAGTCGTTCTTGCCGATGTAGAACGTCTGGTTGTCGATCGAGCCGCCGACCGCGACGCCCACGTCGCCGTTGCCCAGCTCCGGGGCGTCGGTACTGTCGCCGCCGGTGAGGTGCGCCGGCGGCGAGGTCCATTCGCCCTGGTACTGCTGCACGATACGGGCGGCCTGGCCGGCGGTGACCGAGTCGGCCATCGCGGGCCGCGCGAACACCGTGGTCAGCGTGGCGCCGATCAGGACCGCGGCGGTCGCCGCGCTCCCGGCTCTTCTCGCGAGCAACGTGAGTCTCATGGGGCTGCTGCCTCTCTTCGGACAGTGGGGGGCCGTTGGGTCCGGTGGGGGCCGCCCGGTACGGGCCCGGTGGCCGCCCGGCTCTCCGCGGCCACGCCGCTCCCCCGCAGGCACAGACATCGGATGCCTGCGGGATGACAGCGTTGTCAGCGACTGCCCCGGGCGGAGGGCGGTGGCCCGCCGTCGCGTTGACGGACGGTCGGCGAAGGGCCAGGTGGAACGGGTCGTCACGGCGGTGCGCGGGTTGGGGGGATCGGAGGTCGGGCCCCGGCGGGGAGCCGGGTCCGCCGGGTGTTTCCCGGGGCGGCTCACCGCCGAGATAACGTTTTCCTCGGATGTCTGGGTCGTTTATAGAGGGGGGCGGCGGGGGTTGTAAAGGGGGGCGGCGGGCTTTCAGCCCGACAGGGGGATACGGGGTGGCCGGGGCCGGGGGGACGGCCGGGGCGGCCGGGGCTGGGGCGGCCCGGGGGCGGGGGTCGGGGCCGGGGGCAAGCTCGGCGTCCCGGTGGGGACGCGGCGCGCGGGGGCCAGTTGAGAGTTCGCCCCCGACGCATGAACGCCGCCGCATGCGCGGGACGCGCCCCGGCGAACGAGACGCGGGAGGAGCGGAAGCCTGGGCCCGGGCCGCACGGTTGGCGTCAGGGCCCGGCCGGCCGGGGGCCGGTTGCGGGGGCGGCCCGCGGCATCCCGGCGGGAACCCGACGCAACCCTGGCCAGGGCCAGGGCCCGGAGCCCGCGTCCGACTCAGGCCGCCGGGACGGCCAGGCCGACCCCGAGCCGGGGCCCGGCGCCGATCTCGGCCTCGCGGCCGGGCCCGGCTCCCCATTCGCCGGCGGGCACCGTCCGCCCCGGCGGGACGCCGTCGCCGGGCGCTCGGGCGGGCTCCCAGGGACCCCCCACCGCCGGGCGCGGGAGCGCACCTCGTGTCCCCCGGGAGCAGCCCGATCGGGGCGCGGACAGTCCGAAACTTTCGGATGTGTACCGGAAATTGGCTGGCGTTTCTATTGCGCAAAACCGCAGGTGGGCAATGGTGTGGCCGATTTCTGTCCATCCGCCCGGCTTTGGTGAGCACCCCCACGCCGAAAGCAGTTTCAGAAACGGCCAACCTCACAGGATTCGCGTCCCATGCCTTGTCCTGACCCAGACCCATTCCTAATCTGGGAGCGCTCCCAAGCCTGGTTCCGGCGCCTCCGCGACCCTCACCACCCGCACCGGGACTCCCCTGTCTCTTCCCGGTCACCCCCTCGCGGCGGCCTCTCCGCCAGGCCGGATCCGTGACCCCCCGACCGGCAACTCCCCCGCGAACATGGCTCCGTGCCGACCGGGCAGGGTCCGTTCCCGTCAACCGCGCGCCTTCCTTGGAGGTCCCCCCATGCGCATTCCCCGCTACCGACACCGGCCCCGATTGTGGGCCGCAGCGGTCCTGGTCGCCGTGACCGGCCTGGCCGGCCCATCCCTCGTCCCACAGGCGGGTGCCGCCGACAGACAAGGCGCCGCCACGGCGGCGGCCGCGCCCGCCGCCGCCCTGGCCGGGACGTCCGCGGTCGAGGACGACGGCGCCGACTGCGCCGTGTCCACGGGCTCGTCGCCGTCCAACTCCCTGCTTCCCGACCCCTTCAAGAAGCTGAGCGGCACGCGGATCTCCACCACGTCCGACTGGCGCTGCCGCCGGGAGGAGATCAGCAAGCTGGCGCAGCAGACCGTCTACGGGCCGAAGCCCGGGAAGCCCGGGAGCGTCACGGGCACGGTCTCGTCCACCAACATCACGGTGAACGTGTCCGACCAGGGCAAGAGCTCCAGCTTCTCGGCGAGCGTGAGCCTGCCGAGCGGCAACGGCCCCTTCCCGGCCGTCATCGTCCTGGGCGGGCTCGGCGCGGACACGGCCACCATCAAGGCCGCCGGCGCCGCGATCATCAGCTACGACCCGTACACGGTGGGCAAGGAGGGCACTGCGCGGAACAACAAGCAGGGCGCCTTCTACAGCATCTACGGTGCCCAGAGCACCACGGGCCTGCTGATGGCATGGTCCTGGGGCGTGAGCCGGATCATCGACGTCATCCAGCAGTCCGGAGGCAACATCCTCCGGCCCGACGCGACCGCCGTCACGGGATGCTCTCGGTTCGGCAAGGGCACGATCGTGGCCGGCGCGTTCGACCAGCGCATCGCGCTGACCATGCCGATCGAGTCGGGCAGCGGCGGTGTGCCGATCCTCCGCGGGATTCCCGGGGAGAACGGCGCCCAGCCCCTGAGCAGCACCTTCACGGAACAGCCGTGGCTGGGCGACGCGTTCAGCTCCTACCAGAACAACCCGAACGGTCTCCCCGTCGACACCCACGAGATCGTGGGCATGGTCGCGCCGCGCGGCCTGTTCCTCATGGAGAACCCGTCCGTGGACTGGCTGGCCGCCAAGTCGGGCAGCGTGGCCGCCCAGGGCGGCGCCGAGATCTACAAGGCGCTGGGGGTGGGCAGCAACATCACCTACTGGTCCGACGTCCAGGACGGCACGCACTGCGCGATCCGGCCCGAGTGGAAGACCCCGCTCCAGCAGAACATCCAGAAGTTCCTGCTGGGCACGGGCAACGGCTCCGGCGTGTTCAGGATCGCCCCCAGCAAGTCCGGCAACCTGGCCTCGTGGCGGGACTGGCAGACCCCGACCCTGACCAATGACGGCGACGGCACCACCGGCGGCACCACCACCGGGGGCACCACCACCGGCGGTACGACGACGGGCGGAACCACGAACGGCGGCACCACCGCCGGCACCACGTCCGGTACGACCAGCGGCACCACCAGCGGGACGTCGGCCGGCCCCACGGCAGGCACCACAGGCGGCCCGACCACAGGCGGAAGCAACACCGGCGGCACCACCGGCGGAACCGGTACGAACGGCACCTGCACCGCCACCTATCAGTCCATCAGCGTCTGGCAGGGCGGCCTCCAGGGCGAGGTGTCGGTCCGCAACAACGGCACCAGCGCGCTCAAGAGCTGGAACGTCGGCCTGACCCTGGCCTCCGGCCAGACCATCAGCAGCCTCTGGAACGGCGTGAACACCGGCACCAGCGGTTCCGTCACGGTCCGCAACGCCGACTACAACGGCGCTCTCGCGGCCAACGGCACGACCACCTTCGGCTACACCGCCACGGGCAGCTCCTCGGCTGCGCCCACCAACATCACCTGCTCCGCCACCTGACCACCCGGCATCACCCGCACGACCCGACCGTCCCGCCCCGGCGCTCCGCGCACCTGGGCGGGACCTCGGCCGTCTCCGCCCGCCACGAAGGGGCGAGCCCGTCCCTGGGACCAAGGTTTCAGCCGCCGACCCGCGCGGCGCCCTGCGGCCAGATGACATCGACCGGCAGGCCGGCCGTGCAGGCGGTTCGCGGCTCCGTACGCCTCCGTACCGCACCTCGCCCAGAGCCTCGGGCAGACGCCACCGAACCCGCGCAGCTCCCGGTTTCGCCCCGCCCGCACGGAGTTGGCGCTAGATCCCGTCCTCCGGCCGGAACTGCGTCCGCCCGATCACGGCTTCCCGGCCGGTCATCCGGGAGAGGTTGAAGAAAGCGAACCTGGCGTTCTTCACCCTGCGCGTCGCCATGCGGCGGCCCGGTTCCATTTCGACCGTGTCCTCGACATCGGGCACCCTGTTGGGGATCAGGTTGTGGTAAACGAGCAGCCACGCGAGGGTGGCCAGGAATGCCGCCATTCCGCCGCCCCAGCCCCACCTGACGGTCAGTGGGGCTCCGGTGAGACCGGAGATCCAGGCGGTCACGTGCAGCCCGGCGGGTATGATCCAGTAGAACGAGACAACTGCCAAAACAAGCGCCGCCGCTGCGATCGCGATCAGGGCAAGCCAGTAGCCGGTTCTCTTGGCCGTGCTGTTCCAGTCGTCGACCGCTTCGTCCCACACGGCGAACCCGGCGACGTAGGCGAAACTCACAAGGGTGTGGACGACCATCACCGTCCAGAACGCCAGCGCCGGGTAGACAAGCGCGCAGACCGCCAGCGCCAGAACGGTCTGCCCTGGCCGACTGGGCAAGCCGAGGTCCTCCGTCGTTGTGGACGACACCCACAGAACGAGGGCCACAGCGGACATGACAGAGGCACGGTAGACGAAGAGCCGGAAGAACTCCAGCACGACGGCGAGCGAGTTCTTGCCGGACTTGGCGGCCCGCTCGGCACTGGCCAATTGTGTCGCCCAGATCTCCTTCTGCTTCTCCATCTCTGCCCGGGCCTCGTCCAGGGCCTGTGCGTGGGCCTCGGCCACCAGGTTCCCCGGCTCTGCGGCGGCCCGCTCCGCCGCCATGGCGGCGGCGTTCGGATTGCGAGCGAGCAGGAGACCGCTTTCGAGGGTGACGACGCTGAGGGTGGGGTTCTGTCCCGCCGTCACGGCGGGAAGCCGGTCCGCCAGGTATCCGAACAGGTCGTCGACGCTGATGTGCCCGTCGAGGTCGAGGTCCGCACGTCCGGTGGTCAGCCCTTCCACAACGGTCGCGGTGAAGTAGGAGGGGCTCTGGGGATTCCGGCTCAGGGACTCCGAGGTCGGCTCGAAGCTGTACTGGAGTGATGTGGAGGAGGTGATGACGACTCGGCCTGTCCCGCCGAACACACCCCTGACGTCCACGTCCTGCTCTCCGCGACTGCGTACTCCCTTGATGAACGCCCCGCTGTAGCAGCAGTCGAGGAGGACAACGATCCTTCGGCTGCGGCTGCGCTCCATCCGGGCCGCGATGTACTGGGCGTCGACCGCCGTCGCCTCGATACGGTCCAGCTCGGTGTCGCGGGCGACGAAGTGCAGAACGTTGTTGCGGTCCTTCCGGCCGTGGCAGGAGAGATGCAGCAGCAGGAGGTCGTCAGGACCCGCCTTGTCGAAGAACTCGAAGATCTCCGTGCGCCATGTCCGCTCGGTCTGGTCCACGACCGCGGCAACCTGGAACCCGCCGATCTCGGGATCTCTCAGCACCGCGCCCAGCGCCTCCGCATCGGCGGTCGCGGCGGGCAGTTCGGAGAACCGCTGGTCGTCGTGGCGCTGGTTGGCGATGATCAGGGCCTTCTTATTCATCGCCCTGTCCCGTCGCGTCGTCGGAGAGGTGGGTGAGGAAGGCGGTGACCGCTTCCCTCCGTGCCTTGTCCGTCCCGCCGGTCAGCGTGATCCGGTGCGACCCCACCGAGATGTCGACCGTTCCGGAGTTCCGGCGGGTGAGCCAGTCCTGGGTCAGCAGGATGAGCGACCGTACGGCCGGTGCTCCGGCAAGACCGAGGATCAGGGAGCTGTAGACCTCCACCCCCGAGGACCTCGCACCAGCAGGCGCAGCCGAATCCTGCGGGTGGGCAAGCGACATGACGCCGAGATGCTCGATTTCCTCAATGAGGAAACCGACGGCCTCATCGGCAGCCGCGATCCCGTCGGGATCGGTGAATCGCAGGAAAACCTCGATGTGCTGGCCCGTCATCTGCTGCCCCCCGGCCGCTTGTTGTGATCTGCCGATTCAGCATGCCACGAGCCGACCGCCCGGACGTCGCTGTCACTCCAGACTGTTGCGGTTCTGTCAGCACCGTTCAGCGGGGGGTCGGGTGGCATGAGGGGTGCGGTTGTGAGCATGGTGACGGTGGCGCCTTGCAGATGACCCGGCCGTCGAGCCCGGCGGGCTCCGTGATCACCGCGCCGAGTCCCCGTACGTTGCACGGGCACGCCGCGCCGTATCGCGCGCTGCTGTACGGCGGCCAACGGTGTCCGGCCTGAACAACTCCGGCCCACCGGTGGAGGGCACGGGAGGTGTCCACGCATGGGCTGCCGCCGCCGTACGGCGACACGACCCGTCGGCCGACCAAGAACGGACCGGAACCGCGCCCGTCGGCCTCACGGAGGTGCCACGTTCGCGGCCGCTCAGTCGAGGCAGAACTCGTTGCCCTCGATGTCCTGCATCCCGAGGCACGACTCGTTGAATCCGTCGGCAAGCAGCAGTCGCCCGCGTACCGCGCCGAGCGCGACGAGTCGTGCGCACTCGGCCTCAAGTGCGGCCACACGCTCTTCACCCACGAGTCCGGTGCCCACCCGCACATCAAGGTGCAGCCGATTCTTGACGACCTTGCCCTCAGGAACGCGCTGGAAGAACAGGCGCGGGCCCACACCCGTGGGGTCGACGCAGGCGAACGCCGAACCCTGACGCTCGGGCGGCAGCGCGCGATCGAATTCGCCCCAAGAGGCAAACCCCTCCGGCGGCGGCGGTACGACGTACCCCAACGCCTCGCACCAGAAGCGGGCAACGCGCTCGGGTTCCGCGCAGTCGAAGGTGACTTGGAACTGCTTGATCGATGCCATCGATCCATCGTAGAGGCGGGGTCTGACGTCGTCTCCACGGACCCGCCCCTGACCGGGTGATGGCGCCTGGGGCCGCCCGGTGCCCCTTCCCGTCCGTCGCCTTCACCTCCGTCGACGGCATACTCACCAGCGCTCGTACCGAAGGCCCTTCCTCATGTCACGACACCACGCCTACGGACCCCAAACCGCTGTCTTCCGCGCTCTGATGAACAACGCGGTAGCCGACGAGCAGATAGCCGGTCGGTGAGATCTCGCTCCGGATCGATTCGAGCTGAATCGACGGCAGGCCGTCGAGGAGTCGTCGTCCGCGGCCGGCGATCCTGGGCGCGATCACGAGCCTGAGTTCGTCGACGACGTCGGCGGCGAGCAGTGCCTGCGCGACCGAGATACTCGCGTGGACGCCGATGTCGCCTCCGCGCTGCTGCGTGAGATCTCGAACGCATTCGACCAGCCCGCCGTCGAGCACCGTCGCATTGGCCCAATCCCGGTCAAGGGGCGCGGATGTCGCGACGTACTTCGTGACCCCGTTGATGAATGTCGCGAATGGCTGGATCCGGCTGCTCGGCCAGAACTGCGCCCACTCGGCGTAGCTGCGGCGGCCGAGAATGACCGCGTCCTGTGTCGCGATCACAGCGGCAAGGTTGGCGCCCATCGCTTCGTCCCAGTCCGTGAAGAAACTGTCCGGGTCCTCGGCAACCCCGTCGAGGGACAACAACTCGTACACGACGATCTTTCGCACGCCCAACACCTCCGATTGTCTCGATACCACTGGTTGACTGATCCAGCCGCCCGAACTCATCGCTGCGACGTGCAGGACGTGGGTACGAGATCCGCGCTGCGAGACGCGGGCAGGCCGCCGGCGAGGGTGCCGCCGGGGGCCTTCACGATGCCCGGACCCGTATGCCACGTGGGCCTCGAACCCACTGCCGTGACGAACGTGCCGTACGCCGCGACGCTGGTGGCCGATGAACGAGGCACTGGAAGCTGTGGCCTCGGGCCGCTTACTGCTGCCCGCCGGTCCGCTGGCCCTCCTCCTCGCCGACCGGGCCGCTCACGTCGGACAGTGAAGGGGCGGCAATCGGTCATGAAGGGCACCGGACCGGGCTGCCCTCGCTCATTACCAGCGAGTTGCGTACGACGGCCCGTGAACCGTCGTACGCGACCCACGGCTGCGCCCCGGCCGTCCGGGGACGGTCGGGGACGGTCGGGGCACCGAACCCACAGGTCAGGGGGTGCCCAGCGCTGCTGAACGGTGACGGCGAGGACGCTCAACGGGCTTCCCTTCCGCAGTTGGGGTCGGCGGGGGCGGGGCCTCGCGGCTACTCGGCCGGCCAGACGTAACAGCGCGCGGGCAGCCCGTGCCCGTCACCGTAGCCGTGCCACACCTCGCCCAGGGCCTGCCAGCCCAGGCGTTCGTACAGGCGGATGGCGGCTACGTCCTTCTGCAACACGTCCAGCACCAGCCGCCAGGACCGCGCCCGCGCGTAGGACATGGCCTCCCGCAGCAGACCCTCCCCCAGGGCGTGCCCACGGGCGCTGCGTACGACGAAGAGCCGCGCCACGACGCCGATCGGTGACTCGTCCTCGCCGCTGCGCTCCCGCCAGAGGGCCACGGCACCTTCGCCACCATCGGGACGCATGACGGCGATGTGCCCCACGACAACCCCGTCCGCCTCGGCGACCCACGCCTGGACAACGCCCGGCGACCTGATCCACGCCTCGGGCCGGGCCACACCTTCCACCGGGTACCCGTCCGTCGCGTACACGTCCACGAGCGCCGCGACGGCGCCCGCCACGTCCCCGTCCTCGATCGGTCGGATCACGGCGCTGCTCATCATGCCTCCGGTGTCAGAATTCGGCCTGCTCGACGGGAAGTTCGTACAGCAGCCCGGTCCTGTCGGCCCGATGGACGTAACGGGACACCTCGAAGGGTTCCGCGTTCTGGTCAAGGCTGGTGTGAAGCACTTCGAGCACGGGCACGCCCGGCGGAAGCCCGAGCAGTGCGGCTTCGTGCGGCGTAGGCATACGTGCGGTGATCTCGTCGCGCACGCGGGTCATGACGTGGCCCAGTTCTTCGAGCCGCCCGTAGATCCCGTGGGGCCCGGACCTCGGCTCCATGAGGAGTGTGCCCTGGGCTTCGTCCCACCGCAGATAGGTGGAGACGATCTGGACCGGCTCGTCGTCCGCGAAGTAGTGGTTCTCCCGGTGCACGACGCTCGCGGTGTCGGGGGCGACGCCGAGGCGTTCGGCCACATCGCCCGGCGGCATCTCCCGCGTGATGCCAAGGACGTCGATCCGGGCCGTCTTCCCCTGGCGCTCGGCCTCCAGCCGGAAGGGCGTGAGGCCGGTCTCCCTGTTCTTGAGCGAGTAGCGGTCACTGCCGAAGCGGAACAGACGCTGCGGTGTGCGGACGAAGACGCCACGCCCGTGCTCGGCGGTGACCAAGCCCTGTTCGGCGAGGATGCGGATCGCCTCGCGGGCGGTGTTGCGGGCCGCGCCGTACTGCTCGGCGAGGGATCGCTCGGAGGGGAGTTTGTCGCCGGCCGCGAGGTCCCCGCGTTCGATAGCGGTACGGAGGGCGTCGGCGATTCGTCTGCTCGGGGGCTGAGCGGGAGGCGTCTGGGATGCGGGCACGTGACGAGCGTATCAGCTGGCTTGAGCCAGTTCCTTGACAGCGACACCCTGCGATGCTCAACTGGCTTAAGCCAGCTGTCGACTCGGCAATTTTCCCCGCCCACCGCACCCGTACGAGAAGGCCGTAAGCCATGAACACGCAGCCCACCAGCGGCGCGCCAGCAAAGACGCGTACGAAGACCCTTCGCGTACCCGGAGCCTCCCGGCCGTTCACGCCCGCGCACGTCCCGTACATCGCGCGGTGGAGTGGGGAGCGGGACGCGCCCATGCCGGTGGTGATGCGGAAGGGCGGGCGTGGGATCGGGTACGCCGATGAACGGTCCCTGGACCGGGACGGCGGGGGTGTGCTGTGGAGCCGTACGCCGTCGCAGCCCGGCAGGGGCACGCCGGAGTTCGGCAAGGTGCACAGCCTGCGGCAGCGGATCGCCATGGCCGGACTGCGCTGCCAGATCTGCGGCGGCCCGGCCGACCGCAACCGCGACGGGGTGCTCTGGCTCGTCGACGCCGCGCCCGGCGAACTGAGCCACGGCGCCGAGTACACCTCCCACCCGCCCGTGTGCCGCCCCTGCGCCCACCGCTCAGTGCACGCCTGCCCGCACCTGCGGACCAACGTCACCGCCCTGCGCGTACGGGACTTCGCCGCCAGCGGCGTCAACGGAGTCCTCTACCACCCCGCCCGGCCCGTACCGGTGGCCGCCGAAGCCAACCGCTTCGACCTCCGCGACCCCCGCATCACCTGGGTCCGCGCCTACCAAACGATCACCACCCTGCGGGACTTCACCGTCATCGACCTCGACAACCCGACCGCCTGAACACACCCCGGCCCGCACAAGGAGACCCCCCGTGCTCGCTTCCCGAACGATCGCCCACAGCGCCCGTATCTCCCCCTCCGTGAGCCCGCCGCCCGCGCCGATCGACGCCGGGCGGACCTGGACCATCACCACCGACGAAGGGCTCAGCGTCACCGGCCACTTGCCGACGTGGGCGGAGGACGACCCCAGCGAAAGCGGCGTCCCGCTGGACCGACTCGGCGCGGTCCTCGGCGACATCAACCATCACCGCGACACCTCCGGCCAACTGCTCCGGGTACGGTCCTCCCCCGGTGCCTTCGGCTCCACAAACGAGAAGGTGCCCGTCTTCTGCGGCAGCATCGACTGCGACCCCTACACCCCCACCTCCGCATTGCCGCCCTCGACCCCGACGGCGTCACCGAACTGGCCGCAGCCCTCAGGGCCCAGGCGGACGTACTGGACCACGAAGTCCGCCCCACGCTCCTCGACGCCCGCGACGACTGGGCGCGAAACGGCACCGACGCACCCGCGTAAGGCCCGGCCCCCGACACGGCTGTACCCCGGCCGCTCGGAAGCGACCGGGACACGGAACTCGCAGGTCAGCGACCCCGGAGAGGGATCGGACCCGTAGGCCGTGTGGAACTCGAACCCACAACCAGCGGGTTAAGGGTCCTGGCCAGGGCGTGCCAGTCAGTGGTGAGCGGTAGGTGGCCGTCCGAAGGCCTCTGGTCAGAGGCAGGGGGTGTCGCCTGGTCCGGTTATCGACACTCGGTGCCGGCACCTCCGCTCACGCAGCCATTGCCTCAGTCCTGGGGTGGCGCCACACCCCGCCCGGGCACGTGGCCGGGCGGGGGCGCAGGCGTTCAGCCGGCTGCGGCTGGTACTCCTATTCTCGGTCGAGGGCTGTGAGTAGACGACCGGATCCGGACCTGTGACGAGCTGCCACGTCCGAGGCGCGTGCGTTGGACGGCGAAGGAGGCGGGCGGGGGCTTTCGTCATGCCCGGGTGTCGGACCCGGCGCGTACGGTATCCGATAACCCATTCTGCTTGCTGCGATCGGGTGGCCCCCGTCAACAGCGCGACGGGGGCCTTAGCTCAGGGCGTCGATTGCCCGGACCACCAGCGCCCGCGCGGCGGCCCCGTACACGGCGAGCGACTGCAACTGCTCGAACGCCCGCAGGTACAGGCTGATCTCGCTCGGCTGGGTGATGTTCACCTGCGCTGAGATCAGCTCCACGCAGGCGAGGTCGCGGTCGAAGATGCTGAATGTCTCCGCCGCCCATAGGGGGCGGTCTCGCGTCGCCATCGGGATGATGCCCAACGATACCGCCGGGAGCGCACCGGCCGTCAGCAAGTGTCCGAGCTGTGCGGCCATCGCTTCCGCGTCGCCCAGCTGGTAGCGCAGGACCGCTTCCTCGATGAGGAGTACGAACCGGTGCCCGGGCCGGTGGATGATCTGGGACCGCTCGACGCGGGCGGCCGCCGCGTCGGCCCCGTCGTCCGGCAGGCCGAGGAAGCGGGCGTTCGCCGACAGGAGGGCCTGGGCGTAGCCCTCGGTCTGTAGGAACCCGGGGACGAGCGTGGTCGAGTAGACCCGGAACGTCTCGGTGGACGCGTACAGCGACCGGTAGCTGTCCTGTAGCTTGCGCAGCCCGTCGCGGGCCTGCCGCTTCCACTCGGTGTACAGCGACTCGGCGTGCAGCGACGCTGCGATCAGGTCGGCCACCTGATCCTCGGCGCCGGTTGCGCGGCACCACAGCCGGATGTCGGTCGGTGACGGCGGCGTGAGCGCGTTCTCTATGCGGGAGGTCTTGGCGTGGTGCCAGGAACACCGGTTGGCCAGTTCGGTGACCGTCAGGCCGGCGGTTCGGCGAAGGCCGCGGAGGCGTCGTGCGACATCCTCTCGGGCGGCCTGGGCGGACGATGACGGCGATGCGGACATGGTCTGGTCTACCGGTGCTCTCGGTTCAGCGGATCGTGTACTGGTCGTGCGGGACGGCGCGCTCCCAGATGCGCTCGAAGGCGGTCGCGCACTGCTGGACGACGGTCGGGTCGGTCACCAGTTCCATGTCGGGGTCGGCCCAGTTGCCGTCGCCGGTGAAGTGGTTGAACAGCACGGTCTCGTTGTCGAAGATCCACAGGTCTGTGCCGGGTACCAGCAGCGTCGCGGCCTGGTGCCGGGGGAGCCACCGCACCTGTTCGCCGGCGGCCACGTTGACGTCCGTGCCGGCGTGCTCGTAGCGGATGTACTCGGTGGCGGGTTCGCTGACGATGCGGGCCCGGCGCACGGTGACACCGCGGGCGCGAGTCCGCGAGATCAGGTCCACCCACGGCGCCCAGTAGTCCGAGGCGGGGTCGACGTCGCGCCGGCCGGTGGCACGCCACTGCTCGAAGTCCGCGCGCTCGTCGCCGACGGCGTACTGGTCACGCATCTCCAGGTGCACGGCCGAGGCCCGGGCCGCTTCCAGCAGGCCCTTGAAGTCCACTTCGCTCGGCAGCAGTCGGGTAGCCGGAGCGTGTTGCCACGCCCCGGCCCCCTCAGAACCGGACGTGCGGCTGTTCACCGCATCCGGCTCAAGCGAGCCCCCAGAGCTGTTGCGCGCGTTCATGCCTGCCCGGCCCTCCTGTTGTCGCCAGCGTGATGCTGGCGATGACATTCAGCGTGTACGAGGCGGAGGTTTGTCTTCTCGTCCGAGCCGCCGTGCCGCCTATACACGAAGTGATGCTTGTGAAGCATCTTCATGGATGCCGAGAACCAGGCCGCCCACTCCCGCGGGCTGTCAGGCTCGTATTCGGCACCGGAGATCAGCGCCTGTTTGCACAGGGGGCAGATCCCCTTTTGGCGAGCTGCCAGCGTGACAGACGTCCTGTCCGCGGTTGCTGGCATCCTTTTGCGCGTGCGATTCGCCCAGTACTCGGCGAGCGTCGGATCATCAGGCGAATACCCCGCCTTGAGGCCGACGTGCCGTTCAATCTTGGTCCACCTGAGCTTGTAGAGGTACATGCCGGTTTCCCGGTCACCAAATACCCATTTGCTCTGGCGATACGAGTTGAACTGACCGTAGTACCTTTCGGTACACCAGGTCTTCGACTTCCTCGGGTGCGTGTGTCTGGCCCATTTGAAGGTCAGCTTCCACAAGTAGTCGTCCAGATCGCGGAACGTCTTCTTGGACACACCCGACCGGTAGTAGGTGGCCCATCCCCGAAGAATCGGGTTGAGCCGCTTCACCACGGCCATCACGTTAGACCCTCGGTGGGCCAACATCTCGTCGCGGAGCCTTTTCCGGAACCCCTTGACAGCGGACTTGCTCGGCTTCGTGAGCAGTTTCCCGTTGTAGCGGCGAACGTTGAACCCGAGAAAGTCAAATCCCTCTTCGAGGTGGACAACGCGCGTCTTTTCCTCGTTGAAGGACAGCCCTCTCGGCTCCAGCCACCCGGCCAAGTCATCCTTGACCCGATACGCCTGACTCTCGCTGTGACAGAACACGGCGAAGTCGTCGGCGTACCGCACAAGCACCGGCGCATCCCTCCGCTGCCACAACGTGGCACCTTCGAGGCAACCGGCGGCTGCACTCATCCCGTGAAGAGCGATGTTCAACAACAACGGGCTCACCACGCCACCCTGCGGAGTTCCCTCCTCAGTAGGCGCGAACCGCATGTTCTCCATGATCCCTGACTTGAGCCATCCACGGATCATTCCCCTACCAGGGAAGTGGCCAAGGTTCGTCATCAGGTGCTCATGGTCGATCCGGTCAAATGCCGATGCCAGGTCAGCGTCGAGAACCCACAGCCGCCGTGCCCGTCTCTGGGCCACCGTGCTGAAGATGTTCGTGATCGCGTCGTGGCACCCTCGTCCGGGGCGGAAGCCGAAACTCCGAGCCTCGAAACGAGCTTCCCACTCGGGTTCCAGCGCATTCTTGACCATGGCCTGGCGGGCACGGTCGCACATGACTGGGATTCCCAGCGGGCGTCGCTTTCCGTTCGCTTTGGGAATGTACACGCGCCGTACGGGGCGAGCATGGTCGATGGTGGGTTTGGCTGCCAGCTCGGCCACCATCCGTCCTCGCTCCTTCGGAGTCAGGGCGGTTTCACCATCGATGCCGGCCGTCCGGCGTCCGGAACTCAACTGGGCCACCCTCTTCACGCTTACCTGCACGTTGGAGTGGGATCGCAGCATGAGTTTCTGCAAGTTTCGGACTCTCTTCAAGTGCCCTTCGCGCGTAGCTGTGAAGATGCGCTGCCGCAGTCGCCGTACCGACGCTTCGGCCTTGGCCCAGTCGATGCTGTTCCATGCCTGCGTGTGGTCTTCGGGTCCGTTCGCCAGAGCAGGCCGGACAGTTGCTCCTGTCCTCGTTCCTGAACTCGGCATCTAACTTGCCCCTCAGTTCTGGTTTCCAGATAGCTGATCTTCACAGGCTCACCTGATCCGCGTGGGCTCCCTTTCGGGCCGGGCACATGCCCGTATCCGACGGGTTATGCGGGGAGGCTTGTCCGCCCCGGTTTCCCCTGGACTTTCGCCCTGTCGGCATTCGCTTCTCGGATCATCCTGTCCTGCTGGAGAGTTGAGCCTTCGTTGCCTCCGGCTTACCGTGAACCTCACGGACTCCAACAGGGTTTCCACGTTCCGCTCCAGTGAGATGCGGCTGGGGTGGGCGCCCTCTTTACCCCGGAACCTGCGGTGTCCACTCCCGCTCATGCGAAGAAGCGGGATCGCACAGCACTCTTCCGTGCTCGGGTTCTATAGCCGCCAACTGCTCTGCCATCCGCGCGACTTGGAAGTAACGAGGCGTCATCAAGGGTTCACTCACATTCGCCCGTCCAGCCTTCCCCTTCGCCTGTGGCTGCCCGATGGCCAGGCTGCTCTTGGACTTTTCCGCTCGGCTTCACACCCCGCCGTTGCCAGCGACGCATGCGAACGTGGGGACGGACCTTGGACACCGGTCCGGGGCGGTTACCTCCTCCTCTCACTCATCCACTCAGCTGGAGCGACCTCGTGTCGCACTCGCACGCCTTTCTCAGGATCGGGATCATGTGGGCCGGGATCCGGATGACCGTCTCGTGGCCGGGGATTCCCTTCGCGTGGCCCGGGGCGGTGTTCGCGACGCACTCCTGGCGGGTGGGCTCGTCGGCGATGTAGCTCTGCACGACGAGGTCTTGGGCGTCGAGGTCTACCCAGACAGTGGGAGACCCGTTGTGCCCGGTGTTGGGGTCGATGCCGATGAACAGTAAGGCCATGACGGCCCTCCTCGTGACGTCGGTGCGCCGATGTGCGCCACCATCCCGGGCGCGCCGAGGGTGGGTCAAGAGCGCCTATCGGCCATCCACCCTGGCGGGTACTTCGTATGCACATCGGTGCACAGCGCTCACGCTCGCGCACAACAGCTACGTACCGTCGAACTGCGCCCGTCCTGCGCGCCGATGCTCCGCGGGGCGGGCAGCAGAATGCCCCGCGGCCGGCCAGGGCCCGGGGCGTGGACGACCGCGAAGGGGTCGACATGGCCGATGATATCCACCTCGCACCACGGATCGTGGGCGCCCCCGACGCCGCATACCAGCCGCCGCAGGACGGCGACCCGATCCCCCTCGACGCGATGCGCACCCACCTCGCCCGGTGCGCCCAGTGCCGGGAGACCGGCGCCGTGTGTGTCGTCGGCGCCGCAACCGCCCGGGTCACGGCCACCGCCATCACCACCGCCCGCCGGGCACAGGGATGACCGACACGCCGGCGCTGGCTGCCATGCAGCAGCACACCCGACACTGCCCGATGTGCGCCCGCGGCACCGACTGTGCGACCGGCGTGGGCCTGACGCGCCGCTGGATCGCGCTGGCGGAATCCGCAGCGCGCGGCGTGCGGGTACCCCTACCCAAGGACGCCGGCGGCATCGAGCCCGAGCCGGCCACCGAGGGCACCTGCCAGACCTGCCAGCAGCCCATCCCGCCCGGGGCCGGGCGGACCTACGCGATCAATCAGGCGACCGGCGCCGCTCCCGACGTGCTGCTGCACACCGACCCGCGAGACTGCGTGCGCCGCTCGCTGTAGACGGGGACCTCTGCCCACCCGCGGACCAAGTGCATAACCCATCTGACACAGGAGGCATCTTGCTCACCACGCCCGCGCCTGTATTCGACGCCCGGTCTCTGCTGCCGCCCCGCCAGTTCGCCGATGTCGTCGCCACCGTGCAGGGCAACAACCCCGGCATGGACCCGGCGACCGCCGGCCGCATCGTCACCGAGGCGCTCGCGTTCGTCGCCATCGCCGCGGCCAACCCCACCACGGTCATCGCACCGTCCCGCGTCGTCGACGAGGGATGGCACGCCCTGATCCTCCACACCGCGGTGTACGGCCGGCTCTGCGATCGCCTCGGAACGTTCATCCACCACTACCCCGAGCCGCCCGACCCGACCCGGCACGATGACGAGGTCATGGACCGCACCATCGGCCTGCTCCATGCGGCCGGACACGAGCCCGACATGGACGTGTGGGCGGCCCCGTCCAATGGACGGATCATCGTCACGGAGGCGGGCGTGCACACGCCGAAGCCGGGGGATTGCAGCCCCATCGAGATCATCCGCCCGCAGAAGCCCCAGCCCGCGCCGCCGCAGAAGACAGCCGCAGCGGCCGTCCGGCGGTAGCCTGACGGTCACGACAGGAGGCAGGCCATGGAGTGGATCGACCCCCGGTACGCGGAAGTCGTCGAAGCGATGAAGCCGGCGCGGACCGCCCGTGATGAGTCGCCGGAGGGAGACCCGATCCCCATGCGGGGATTCATCATCCCGCCCTCGCCTTCAGACGGCCGCTGACAGATCGAGCCCGGCCCGCAACGAGGCCGGGGGAACCCGAGGCCCCCACCGGATCCACGCCCCCAAGGTGTCCGGTGGGGGCCTTCGTCGTTCGCGGGTGAAGCCCCAGTTTTGCGACTCCGTTCGGCGAAGTCGCAAACCGCGCCCCACGTGCGGATGTTCGGCCAGGAGGGGTACTCGCTCGCTGCCCTGCGGCGTAAGTTCGGCGCCCGCCGCCGGGCCGCCGGGCCACGCACACGGACACGCGCCCCCACCCCCGTAGACCCCCGCCCCGCCCCCGCTCCCCCGCCTCACGGCGCGATCTCGCCCGACCCCCGGGCGATCAGCGTCGTCGGCACCGTGACCGTACGGACCGGGCGGGACGGGTCGGCCAGGCGGGCGCGGAAGAGGTCGATGGCCGTACGGCCTATCTCCACGTCGCCCTGCGCGACCACCGTCAGTCCCGGCCTGAGCAGGTCCGCGAGGCCGAAATCGTCGAAGCCGACCAGCGCCGTCGCGCCGAAGTCCGGGCCCAGCGCGCGGATCACGGCCACGGTCGTGGAGAAGTTGCCGGTCACGATCGCCGTGGCCGGGTCGGGCCCGCCGCGCAGGCTCTCCAGCGCCGCGCTGATCCGTTCGGCCACGATGGGCCCGGGGTGCACCAGGCCCTCCTGCGGCGCGCCGACGCCGCGCAGACAGTCGCGGAAGGCGGCCGCCCGCTCCCGTCCGGTGTAGATCCGCTCGTCGTCGCCGATGTAGCCGATCCGCCGGTGGCCCTGCGCGGCCAGGTGGGCGAAGGCGAGTTCAACGCCGCCGCGGTTGTCCGAGAGCACGGTGTCCACCTGGACGCCCGTGGCCGGGCGGTCGAAGGCGACCACCGGGAGCCCCGAGTCGATCTCGGGCTGGAGGTACTGGTGGCCGTCGGCGATCGGTTCGATGATGACGCCGTCCATCCGCCGCCGGCACATCGACATCACCGCCTCCCGCTCGCGCACCTCGTCGTCCTCGGTGGACATCGCCACGACGGTCAGCCCGGCGCCGCGCGCGGCCTCGTCCACCGCGCGCAGTACGGGGTGGGCGTCGGCGATGTGCCGTACGGCGGCGCCGATCGTGCCGGTACGGCCGCTGCGCAACTGGCGGGCGCGTTCGTCGGGTTGGTAGTCGAGCCGGGCGACGGCCTGCCGGACCCGTTCCGCCAGCTCGCCGCCGACCGTCGTGTCGCCGTTGACCACGCGGGAGACGGTGCGCAGCGCCACGCCCGCCTCGCGGGCGACATCGACCATCGTGGGGCGGCGCGGGCGGGACAATCCGCGCTTGCCGACGGCACCAGGACCAGGCACTTCGCTTCCCTTCGCTCGATCGGTCACGACCCGCCCCCGGTTCCCCGAGATCTGTCCGTGATCGCCGGAGGGCTTGACTTGCTGTCGCGGAACCTTACTGTACTCGGCGAGACAACGTTATCTCGCCGACGAGACTCAAGCGCCAACGTCCCGGCCCTGACACGTGTGTCTCCGACACCCTCCCTCGAAAGGTACGGCCATGCTCAGAAGAAGTGCCGCCGCGGTCGCGGCGGCGGGCGTGCTCCTGCTCGCCGCGTGCTCGAACTCCAACTCGGCGTCGGACGGCGGTTCCTCCGGCGGCAAGACCCTGACCTATCTGACCTTCAACACCCCCTCGCTGACCCCGGCGTTCTGGAAGGCGTCCATCGCCCGCGCCGAGAAGGAGGCGCCCGGTGTGACGATCAAGCAGGTCGTGGCGCCGAGCACCGACCGCGACTCGTACGCCAAGCAGCTCCAGGCGTCGGGCCAGTTCCCCGACCTGCTCCAGTCGATCACGCCCTCGCAGTACACCGAGGCCGGCCTCCTCCAGCCGTACGACCAGGCGTGGATCGACCAGAACTTCCTGCTGCCGCAGGGCAACGCGATCAAGGGCAAGGTCTACATCCCGCCGACCAACTCGCAGATCATCCCGCTGGTCTTCTACAACAAGTCGCTCTTCACCAAGGCGGGGGTGCGGCCCCCGACCACGTGGTCGCAGTTCCTCGACGTGTCGGCGAAGCTCAAGTCCGCCGGGATCACCCCGCTGGAGCTGGGCGGCAACGACCCCTTCGCGGCGGCCATGCCGCTGACCGGCGCCCTCAGCGCGGACGTCCTGGGCAAGAACCCGCAGTGGGTCCAGCAGCGTTACGCCGGCCAGGTCAAGTTCTCCGACGCCGACGTGGTCGCCGCCGCGCAGAAGATGCGCACGCTGGTGGAGAAGGACTACTTCGAGCAGGGCGCGCTCAACGTCAGCTACGCCGACTCGATCAAGAACTTCAACGCGGGGAAGGCTGCCATGTACCCGATGGGCAGCTGGTACCTCGGCTCGATCCCCAAGGACCAGTGGGACACCATCGGCGTCTTCCCGTGGCCGACCGACGACGGCTCGGTCGTGGTGCCCTTCGCGGTGGGCGGCTCGATGGCGATCAGCACCCGGGCCAAGGACGTGGCCGCGGCGACCGCCTTCGGCAAGGCGTGGTCGCTCGACCCGCAGAACCTCAAGGCGCTGATCGAGGGCGACGGCGCCTTCCCGATGCTCAAGGACAAGACGCTCAAGGACTACGACGTCACGGTCAGCCCGGCCTTCACCGACTCGTACTCCTACGTCACCAAGACCGACACCAAGGTGAGCGCCATCGGCTGGGCCACCAACGACGACGCGCTGCCCGGCTCGCTCAACAACGATTTCTACGCCGCGGCGCAGGCGCTGTTCAACTCCAAGGACGTCAAGGGCCAGATGGCCAAGCTCGACAAGTCATGGGACACCGCGACCAAGTGACCCCGCACCGACCCGTGACCACCACCGCCCGGCCCCGCCGGGGACGGCACCGTACGACGGAACGGCACTGTTCGACGGTCCAGCACCGTTCAACGGCCCGGCACCGTACGACGGTCCGACCCGAGCAGGCGTCCGGCAAGAAGGGAGAGGGACAGTGAAGCCGCTCTCGCACTGGTTTCGCGACACCTCGCAGGATCTGGGGCTGCGGCTGATCGCCGCACTCGGCCTGCTGCTCTACCTGGTCTTCATCGTTGTGCCGGTCTTCATGAGCCTGCGCAGCAGCTTCACCGACGAGAACCCGCTGAAGTCGGGCAGCAACTGGGTCGGCTTCGCCAACTACTCGGAGATGCTGCACGACGACCAGCTGCGGTCCAGCGTCGGCTTCACCCTCGCGCTGGCCCTCGGGGTGACGGTGGTGGCCAACGTGGTCGGCCTCGCCTTCGCGATGCTGCTCGACCGCACCGAACTCAGCTACCGGGTGCTGCGCACGATCGCCTTCCTCCCGCAGGTGATCTCGGGGGTGATCGTCGGCTTCGTCTGGAAGACGATCTTCACCGAGGACGGTCTGCTCAACGACCTGCTGGCGCGCACCCATCTGGCCGCCCAGCCGGTCGACTGGCTGGGCAAGCCGCATCTGGCCCAGCTCTCGGTGGGCGTCGTGGTCGCCTGGGTGCTCTCGGGCTTCACCACGGTGGTGTATCTCGCCGCGCTGCAGAACATCCCCCGGGAGCTGTACGACGCGGGCGCCATCGACGGCGCCAACTCCCGTCAGCAGTTCCGGATGATCACCCTGCGGATGGTGGCCCCCGCGACCACCATCAGCGTGACCATCTCGCTGATCACCGTGCTCAAGCTGTACGACGTCATCCAGGTGCTCACCTCCGGCGGACCGGCCAACGCCACGCAGTCCACGGCGCAGTACATCGTGAAGATGGCCTTCACCAACGACCGGTTCGGCTACGCCTCGTCCATCGCGATGTTCCTGCTGGCGCTGTCCGCGGTCATCGCCCTGTCCGTCACCAGCGTCCTGCGCCGCAGGGAGGTCGACCTGTGACCGTCCAGCACACCTCGTCCCGGAGCGCCGCCCGGCCCGCGGCCCACCGCCCGGCCTCGGCGCGGTCCGCGCGCTCCCCGGGCCGGCCGGTCCGGCCGGCCGCGCGCGGACGGCGGCTGCTGAGCCCGGCCCGGCTGACCCTGGCGGTCGTCCTGGTGCTGGTCTTCGTCAGCCCGATCTATCTGACGATCGTCAACGCGTTCAAGAAGGAGGCCGACATCGTCGCCGATCCGGCGGCGCCTCCCGTCCACCCGACGCTGGGCAATTTGTCCACCGCGCTCAGCCGTCCCGACCATCTGCTCCAGCTGGGCCTGCGCAACTCGCTGATCGTCGTGGTCTGTTCGGTGGTGCTGCTGGTCCCGCTCGGCTCGGCGTTCAGCTTCTACATCTCGCGCCGCCGCACCCGCGCGCGGGCCGCGGTGCTGGCGATGCTGGCCGCCGGTCTGATGATCCCGCCGCAGGTGGTGCTGCTGCCGACCATCCGTATCCTCACCTTCCTGCACCTCGACCACTCCTATCCCGGGCTGATCCTGTCCAACCTGGGCGGCGGCTACTTCTCCTTCGCGGTCTTCGTCTACGTCGGCTTCATGCGGGCGGTGCCGGACGAGATCGTCGAGGCGGCCCGGCTGGACGGCGCGGGCGGGCTGCGGATCTGGTGGACGATCATCATGCCGCTGGTCCGGCCGGCCACCGCCACCGTGGCCATCTTCCTCTCGCTGTGGATCTGGAACGACTTCCTCAACCCGCAGTTCATCCTCGGCCCGTTGCAGGGCCAGACCATCACCACCGGTCTCTATCTCTCCGTGGGGCAGTTCCAGATGGATTACGGCCAGTTGTTCGGCATCATGTTCCTCGCCGGGATCATCCCGGTGGTCGGCTATCTCGCGATGCAGAAGCAGTTCATCGCGGGCCTGACCGCGGGATCGGCCAAGTGAGCGGCGCGCTGCGGGCGCGCCCCGGCGACGCGGCGGCCCCGGCCGCCCCGGATCCGTCCGTCCCGGACCCGGCCGCCCGCGCGGAGCGGGCGCCCGGTGTGCCCGTACTCGACGAGCTGGCGGGCGACTGGCTGCCGGCCTCGGAAGTCGCCCATCTGCCGTCCCTGCGCAACCAGTGGGGCCAGGGGCACGTCAACCAGGATCTGACATCGTTGTCCTGGCTGGCCTTCCCGCCGTACAGCGGCGGTTACCACACCGGCGTGCTGCGGATCGACGGCGTACCCCTCGCCGCCGAGCGGCTGCGCTGGTCGCCGTGGGGCGTGGAGCGTACGGCGTCCCGCGGCCCGCTGTCGGTGCGCGCCGAGGTGCGGATGGGGTACGAGCGCAGCCGTCTGCTGTGGCGGATCACGCTGCGCAACGACTCGGCCGATCCGGTCACCGCGACCGCCGAGCAGGAACTGCTCGCGATGTTCGCGCACTCCGAGGTGGACTGGGGCTGGCTCTACGGCACCCCGTGGAACTCCGGCCACCACCACGACTTCTACGCCACCGAACGGCTGCGCGCCGAGGTGCTCGCCGAGTCTCCCGCGCAGGTCCAGCTGCTGCCGCCCGGTGAGCGCTGGATACGGCTCGGCTCCCCGCGCATCCCCGGTATCCAGCGTGACGAGGACTCGGCGCCGATGCTGCTGGAGTCCGAGCTGCCCGACCACTCCACGCCGGACTCGGGCCGGATACGCGAGCCGGGCGCGCCCTGCCTGGTCCGGGCGGTGGGCGTGACCCGGGCCGACGGCTCGGCCGAGCCGGTCGGCGAACCGGCGGCGGCCCACACCGTACGGGCGGGCACCGATCTGCGGATCGGCCCGGTGGCGCTGGCGGCCGGGGACACCCTCGGATTCGAGGTGCGGGTCGACCGGGCCGGGGTCGACGGAGTGGTCGCCACCCACGGCAACCATCCCGACTCCGCGCAGGTCGCCTTCACCGGCGGGCGGCTGTCGCTGCGGATCGGCGGCGAGTACGTGGTCGCGCCGGACCCGCTGCCCACCGGCGGCTGGCACCGGGTGGCCGTCCGGGTGGACGGCGGCGGCGCGACCCTGGCGGTGGACGGCGGGACCGTCGCCCGTACCGCGCCCTGGTGGGGCGGGCAGCGGTGGACGGCCTCGGTCGAGGACGGCCGGCTGCTCGTGACGGACGCGGACAGCCCGGCGCGTTCCGTCTACGCCTTCGCCGGCGCGCCCGACGCGCTGACCGCCGAGGGGTCCCGGGGGGTGGCCCGCTGGGACCTCGAACTCGGGCCGGGCGAGTCGCGGACGCTGGGCTTCGTGCTCGACATCGGCGACGCGGCGGCCGGGGCGCGGGCGGCCGCCGACGCGGCCGCGGGGTCCTTCGAGGCGGCCTTCGCACAGGTCGCGCAGTGCTGGCGGACGACCTGGCGGCACGCCTTCACCCCGGGCAACCCGGAGTTCTCCGGCCATCTGCCGACGCTGGTCACCCCGGACGCCGACCTGGCCCGTACGTACTATCTCGGCGCCCTGCTCGCGGTGTACATGCGCAACACCCGGGTGTCGCGGACCGGTCCGGTGTTCCTGACCGGCGGGCCGCGGCTCGGGCCGACGACGACCTTCTTCTGGGACCAGTCGGAGTTCGCGCGCTCGGCGGCGATGCTGGAGCCGCGCGGGCTGCGGGCCTGGATCCTGGCGGCGCTCGGCCAGCCGTACGAGCACTGCCACTCCTTCGACACCTGGAACCGGCTGCCGGTCGGCAACCACTACGCGGCCAACGACCACGCGCTGTTCCGTACGGTCACGGCGTATCTGGCGGTGACCGGCGACAGGTCCCTGCTCGACGAAATCACGGGCGGGCGCGGTGTGCTGGACCATCTGCGGGCGATGGCGTACCGGCCGCGGCGGCTGCGGGCGGCCTTCGGCGACGGGGTGCTGGTCGACTTCGGCCGGGACGCCTGGGAGTTGCTGGAGTGCGTGCCCAACTACCGTGACGCGGTGGTGTCGCTGAACGCCGGTTACGTGGGCATGCTGCGCTCGCTGGCCGGGCTGCTGCGCTCGCTCGGCGAGGACCCGGCGGAGGCGGCGGCCGCCGAGGCGGACGGCGACCGGCTGGCGCGGGCGGTGCTCGGGCAGTACGCGGGCGACGGCCGCTGGCGGATCGCGCACCCCGAGGGCGACGAGGTCATCGGCCACTGCCTGGACTTCGCCCTGGTCGCCGCCGACATGGCCGGGGATCTGTCGCAGGAGCAGCGCGCGGCGATGGTGCGGTTCGCCGACGAGCGGCTGATCGACGGCGACTGGATGCGGGCGCTCGATCCGCTCGACCCGATCGCGCCCCTGTCCGACCGGCCCGACCACGGCGCGGCCGGCGCGTTCGCGGCCTGGCCGGGTGCCACGGCGTACGGGCTGTGCCGGCTGGGGCGGCCCGACCTCGCGGCGGGTGTGCTGCGGCGGGCCCACCGGGCCACGTCGGGGGCGCTGTGGGGCCAGGCGATGGAGGTCACCGAGGGCGGCCGCTACCGGGTCGCGGAACGCGGGGTCTCCAACCGGGAGAGCGTGGCCGCCGTCGCCGTGACGGAGGCGGTGATCGCCGGGCTCTTCGGCGTCGAGGGGGCGGGCGTCGGGGCGGACCCGGTCGTCACGGCCTTCGGCGCGCTGCACCACCTCCCCCGGACCTGACCCGGGGGCGGCGCGCGGCCGGGGGGCCGGACCCGCCCCCGGCCGCGCAAATTCGGTGGAGGCCGCTCCCCGTGGCCGCGTACCGTGTGCCGGTCGACGACCGGTGACGGGGGTGCCCCCGCGTATGGGCACGGGCAGGGGAAGAGGCACGGTGGAGCACAACGGGTGGGCCGACGAAGGGTTCGGTGCCGTCGCGGACACCTTCGCCCGGAACTTCGCGGAGAGCGGTGAACTCGGCGCCGCCGTCACCGTGTTCGTGGGCGGACGCAAGGTCGTGGAGCTGTGGGGCGGGGTCGCGGACGAGCGCGACGGCCGGCCGTGGCGGCAGGACACGGTCGTGCCGGTGTTCTCCTGCGCCAAGGGCGTGATCGGTCTCTGCGCCCAACTGCTGGCGGAGCGGGGGCAGTGGGACCTGGATGCCCCGGTCGGCCGCTACTGGCCGGAGTTCGCCGGGCACGGCAAGGAGGAGATCACCGCGCGCATGGTGCTCGGGCACCGCGCCGGACTGCCGGTCCTGGATGCCGTGCTGGGCTTCGAGGAGATCGTCGAGTGGACCCCGGTGGTGCGCGCGATCGAGGCGCAGGAACCGCTGTGGGAGCCGGGCGCCGCGTACGAGTACCACGCGCATGTCTTCGGCTTCCTGCTCGGCGAGGTGATCCGGCGGATCACCGGCCTCACCCCGGGCGCGTACTTCCGCGCGGCCTTCGGTGACGGACTGGGCCTGGACACCTGGATCGGCCTGCCGCCGGAAGAGACCGGCCGGCTGGCCCGGCTGGTCGAGGCCGGGGGCCGGCCGAAGCTGCCCGACGCCGAGTCGCTGATCATGCGCATGGTGACGATGAACGGCGCGTTCGCCTTCCCCGGGCTGGACGAGCCGCACGGCTGGAACGACCCCGCGCTGCTGGCCGCCGAGATCCCCGGCGCGGGCGCGGTCTCCTCGGCGAGCGGCCTGGCCGGGCTCTACGCCGCCGCCGTCACCGGGATCGACGGCTCGCCGCGGCTGCTCTCGCCCGCCGCCGTGACCGACGCCGTACGGGAACAGTCCTCCGGCCCGTCCTGGTCGGGCATGGACGCGGGCCAGCGCTGGGGGTCGGGCTTCCTGCTCGACTCCTCCTTCCGCCCCCTGCTCGGGGCCCGCAGTTTCGGCAACGACGGCGCGGGCGGTCAGTTCGGCTTCGGCGACGACGAGTTCGGTGTCGGCTTCGGCTATGTCGCCAATCGGATGATCGGCTACGGTGACGCCCGCGCCACCCGGCTGATCGCGTCGGTGCGGAAGAGCCTGGAGTGAACCGTCCGGGCACGGCCGCGAGCCCGTTCCGCGCGGGACGGGCTCGCAACCGTGCCGACGTCGGACGGGTACGCGGTCGGATCGGCCGCGGACGGGTGTGCGCTGATGCAGGGCGGGACCGTACGACGACAGGGTCGGCGGACCGCGGTTTCCTGAGGGGGGATTCGCCATGCAGTCGTTTCCGGTCGCGCACACCCACCCGTGCGAGCCGGTCCGGTGACCGGCCCCCGTACGTCCGAGCGCAGCGCGATACCGGCCCCGCCCTCCGCGCGCAGTGATCTGATACGGGCGGCGACCGCCGGGTGCGTCGCCGCCTTCGTGGGCTTCGCCAGTTCCTTCGCGGTCGTGCTCCAGGGCCTCGCCCGGGTCGGCGCCTCGCCGGCCGAGGCCGCGTCCGGGCTGATGGCGCTGTCGGTCGCGATGGGCATGTGCGCGATCTTCCTCAGTCTGCGCTCGCGGCTGCCGATCAGCGTCGCCTGGTCCACGCCCGGGGCCGCGCTGCTGGCCGGGTCGGCGGCGCCGCACGGCGGCTTCCCGGTGGCCGTCGGCGCCTTCCTGCTCACCGCCGTGCTGATCGTGGTCTCCGGGCTGTGGAAGCCGCTCGGCCGGTGGGTGTCCGCGATTCCCGCGCCGCTGGCCAACGCGATGCTCGCCGGCATCCTGCTCCCGCTGTGCCTGGCCCCCGCCGCCGCGGTGAAGTCCAACCCGGGCATCGGCCTCGCGGTCGTCCTGACCTGGGCCGTGGTCGCCAGCGTACGGAAGCTGTACGCGGTGCCCGCCGCGGTCGTCGTCGCCATCGCGCTGATCGCGCTCACCACGCACATCCCCGCGGACTCGCTGGGCCCGATGTGGCCGCACCCGGTGCTGGTCACCCCGCACTTCACGGCCGCGGCGGCGATCGGCATCGCGCTGCCGCTGTACGTGGTGACGATGGCCTCGCAGAACATCCCGGGCATCGCGGTGCTCGGCGCCAACGGCTACCGCCCGGAGCCGGGCCCGCTGTTCGGCTGGACGGGCGTGTTCTCGCTGCTGTCGGCGCCGCTGGGCGGACACGCCGTCAACCTGGCGGCGATCACGGCCGCGCTGTGCGCGGGCGAGGAGGCCGGGCCGGACCGCACCAAGCGCTACCGGGCGGCCGCGGTGGCCGGCGGGGTGTACATCCTGCTGGGGCTCGGCGCGGCCGCCGCCGTGGCCTTCGTCAACGCCTCGCCGCCCAATGTGATCGAGGCGGTGGCGGGCCTGGCGCTGCTGGGCGCGCTGGGCAACGCGCTCACCGCGGCGGTCGCGGACGCCGGTCAGCGCGAGGCCGCGGTGGTGACGCTGGTGGTCACGGTGTCGGGGGTGACGTTCTTCGGCGTCAGCGGCGCCTTCTGGGGCCTGGCTGCGGGCGGCGCGCTGTACGCCGTACGACACTGGCAGACGCGCCCCGCGGCGCCCGCACCGAAGGAGAAGCCCGGCGAGCGCTGACGCCCGGCGCCGTGGGCCCGGCGCGGGGGGTGGGTCCTGCGAGGGCCGCGGTGGGTCCCGCACCGCTGCGGGACCGTACGCGGGCCCGGTCGTGTAACGTTCTGAAACACCTGCCGCAACGGCTGAGCGAATGCCGACCGGTCGGCCGACCCTACGGCGGGTTGAAATCCGCTGCGGGGACTGGTGCGTACGGCGTGGGCGGGCGCTAGGCTGCCGTAATGAAACGAAACGCTGTAACACGTGCCTAGGCGTCAGGGCACGCGGGCCACCGTCCGGGCCATCGCGGCCGAAGCGGGCGTGTCGATCGCCACCGTGTCGCGCGTGATGAACGGGCACGCCCATGTCGCCCCCGAGACGCAGGAGTTGGTCCGCCGGGCGGTGGCCCGGCTGGGCGCCCCGGCGCCGGCCAGACGCGGCACGGCGGGCGGGGCGATCTATGTGCGATGCCCGTATGTGCTGACCGACTACTTCGGGGTGATCGTCTCCTCGATCGCGGAGACACTGGATCTGCACGGCCGGCGGCTGGTGCTCAGCGCGGGCGACTCGGCCCGTGACATCCAGGTGCTGGCCGGGCTGCCCAACGACCCGGGGATCGCGGGCGCGGTGCTGATCGTGCCGCCGGAGCCGGAGAAGGAGCTGGAGTCGCTGCGGGAGCGGGACTTCCCGTTCGTGGTGGTCGATCCGCGCACCCCGCTCCCCCGCGACATCGCCTCGGTGTCGGCGGCCAATCTCACCGGGGCCCGCAATGTCAGCGCGCATCTGGTGGAGCTCGGCCACCGCCGGATCGGCGTCATCGGCGGCCCGAGCGACTGGCTGGCCAGCCAGTCCCGGCTGGCCGGGCACACCTCCGCGCTCGCCGACGCCGGGGTGCTGCCCTCCCCCGAGCTGCTGCGCAGCATCGAGCCGACCGCCGACTGGGGTTACGACGCCGCCTGCCACCTGCTGGACCTGCCCGAACGCCCGACCGCGCTGGTCGCGTTCAACGACAAGGCGGCGGTCGGGGCGCTGCGGGCGGCGTACGAACGGGAGTTGCGGGTGCCGGAGGACCTGTCGATCACCGGCTTCGACGACATCGATCTCAGCCGCAGTACGGTCCCCCGGCTCACCACGGTCCGTCAGCCGCTGGAGGAGATGGGGCGGATGGCGGTCTCGCTGCTGATGCGGCTGCTCGACCGGCACACCGTGGACACCCTCCATGTGGAACTGGCCACGCATCTGGTGCTGCGCGGCTCGACCGGCCCGGCGCCCCGGCGCTGAGCCGGCTCGGCACCCCGGCGCCGCTCCCCCGGGCGGGCGCCCGCCGCCGTGCGGGCTGGCCGCGCAGCCTCAGTGGGCGGGCGCGTGCGTGTGCGGGGTGACGACGACCGGCCAGTCGTTGTCGGGGTCGGCCAGGTTGTTGAAGTAGTTGGTGAAGACGTTGAGCGCGAGGTGGGCCACGACCTCGGCGATCTCGGCGTCGGTCACCCCCGCCGCGCGCGCCCGCGCGAGCACGGAGTCGTCCACCGCGCCGCGGTGCGCGGCGACCTCGGCGGACAGCGCGAGCAGCGCCGCGGTGTACGGGTCGGCCGAGCGGCCCTCCCGGGCCAGCCGCAGTTCCTCCTCGTCTATCCCGGCGATCTCCGCCCCCATGTGGAGGTGCGCGGACAGGCAGTACGCGCAGCCGTTGGCCTCGGCGGTGGCCACCGCGAGCCGTTCGCGCACCCCGGCGGGCAGCGCCCCGCCGGCCAGCGTGCCGCGCAGCTGGAGGTACGCCTTGAGCACCGTCGGGCTGTTGGCCATCGCCTTGGTGATGTTCGGGGTGAGTCCCAGTGTCCGCTGTACGTCGGTGAGCACATCGGCGGCCTTGCCGGTGGCGGTGGCGGGGTCGATCTGCGGAAGTCTGGACATGGCGGTGACCCTTTCGCACGACGGTGGCGGACCTCCAGCCCCGGGAACCCCAGGAACCCGGGAATCCCGAAAAGAGCCTTCCTAATGAGTGGAGGCCGTTCTTCTCATTAGTAACCATGACGGGACGCCGCCCCCGTGTCAAATGGCTCGCACTTTGCGCACCCATTAGGCGGAGAGTTACAGTGGCCGGAATGGACACCAGGGAGCCGTACGCCACCGGGCAGCCGCCGCAGACCGCGGCGCCGCTGCTGGGCGAGCCGCTGCCCATCGAGCTGATGAACACCATCTGGGCGGATCACAAAGGCCGCCATGACGCGCTGGTCGACGGGAGCGACCTCGCGGTCTGGCTGCGCGCGGTGGCCCCGCGGTTCGCCGAGGACACCTTCGCCGGCGGTCCGCCCCTCGGCGGCGAGGAGGGCGCGGCGGAGCGCGAAGTGGCGGGCCTGGTCGAGGAGTTCAGACTGCTGCGGGACGCGCTGCGGCGGCTGGCCGCCGTCTCCACCGAGGACGACCGGCCGAGCGCCTGCACGGACACACCCGACTTCGCCACCGCGATCGAGGCCGTCAACCGGGCCTGCGCGTACGCCCCCGGCTGGTCGTATCTGGCCTGGCCCGAGGGCGGCACCCCGGCCCGCGCCACCCGGTCCGCGCACGACCCGGCCGCCACCGCGCTCTCCACGATCGCCGAGCAGGCCGCCCGGCTCTTCGCCGGGCCGGACCGGGTCGAGCTGCGCGCCTGCCACGCGCCCGGCTGTGTGCTGTACTTCCTGCGCACCCACCCCCGGCGCGAGTGGTGCTCCCCCGGCTGCGGCAACCGGGCCCGGGTCGCCCGCCACTACCAGCGGCACCACGGCCAGGCCGCGCGCTGAACGTCATCGTCGGGCGGCCGGGGTCAGCGGCCCGCGGGCAGCCACCGGCGGGCGGCCCCCCGTCGTCAGGGAGCCGCCCGCCGTCATCCGCTCTGTGCCGTCCGCCCTCAGTGCGCGGCCTTCTCCGCGTCCTCGACGGTGAGTTCGACGTGCTGCGGGTAGAACGCCACATGCCCGGCGATCTCGGCGACCGCGTCGTGCGGTGCCTCGTACGTCCACACCGCGTCGGCGACGTCGCCGTCGGCCGTGGCGAGGGAGAAGTACGAGGCGTCGCCCTTGTACGGGCAGTGCGTCGTGGTGTCGGTCGGCCGCAGCGCGGCCTCGGTGACGTCCGCCCGCGGGATGTACTGGACGGCCGGGTAGTCTGCCTCGCGCAGGGTCAGCGCGCGGGTGGTGTCAGCGACGACCTGGCCGCCGGCCCGTACCACGACCCGGGACGCCGTCGGCTTGACGGTGATGGGGTGATCGGGACCCGGGATCTTGACGGTGCGTTCCATGGGATCTCCCTCAGTAGACCGATCTGTCCAATCCTCCTTCGACCGTAGGCAGATCCGTCCCGCCGGGTCAAGCGCGGCACACCCCTCCCGCCCGGTCCTGCCCGCCCCTCAGCCGAGTCCTGACAGCCCGCGCCGGACCTGGAGCAGGTACTCCTCGCGGTGCAGCGGTGCCAGGCGCGGCGGGGGGTCAGGCGCGGCGGGGGGACTTGCGGTGGGCGCGGAGCCATTCGCGGTTCATCGCGGTGATGGACATCAGCGGGATCCCCTTCGGGCAGGCGGTCGCGCACTCGCCCGCCAGCGTGCAGCCGCCGAAGCCCTCCTCGTCCATCCGGGCCACCATGTCAAGCACCCGTGTCTCGCGCTCGGGCGCGCCCTGCGGAAGGGCGCCGAGGTGGTTGATCTTCGCGGAGGTGAAGAGCATCGCCGAGCCGTTGGGGCAGGCGGCCACGCACGCCCCGCAGCCGATGCACTCGGCGTGCTCGAAGGCCCGGTCCGCGTCGCCCTTGGGCACGGGCGTGGCGTGCGCCTCGGGCGCGGAGCCGGTGGGGACGCTGACGTAGCCGCCGGCCTGGATGATCCGGTCGAAGGCCGACCGGTCGACCACGAGGTCGCGCACCACGGGGAAGGCGCCCGCCCGCCAGGGCTCGACGTCGACGGTGTCGCCGTCGCGGAAGGACCGCATGTGCAGCTGGCAGGCGGTCGTGCGCTCGGGGCCGTGCGCCTCGCCGTTGATGACCACGCCGCACGCCCCGCAGATGCCCTCGCGGCAGTCGTGGTCGAAGGCGACCGGGTCCTCGCCGTCCAGGGTGAGCCGTTCGTTGAGGGTGTCGAGGACTTCCAGGAAGGACATGTCGGGCGAGACGCCGTCCACGTCGTAGGCCGTCATGGCGCCGGGCGCGGCCGTGTCCTTCTGGCGCCAGATGCGCAGGGTGAGCCTCATGCGTAGCTCCGCTGGGTGGGGTGGACGTACTCGAAGACGAGGTCTTCCTTGTGCAGCACGGGCGCGGCGCCGGTGCCGGTGAACTCCCAGGCGGCGGCGTACGCGAACTCCTCGTCGCGCCGCGCGGCCTCGCCGTCGGCGCTCTGCGACTCCTCGCGGAAGTGGCCGCCGCAGGACTCCGCGCGGTGCAGCGCGTCGAGGCAGACCAGCTCGGCGAGTTCGAGGTAGTCCACGACGCGGTTGGCCCGCTCCAGCGACTGGTTGAACTCGGCCTCGATGCCGGGCACCTTGATCCGGCGCCAGAACTCCTCGCGGATCTCGGGGATCCGGGCCAGCGCCTTGCGCAGCCCCTCCTCGTTCCTGGCCATGCCGCAGTGCTCCCACATCAGTTCGCCGATCTCGCGGTGGAAGGAGTCGGCGGTACGGTCGCCGTCGACGCCGACCAGCCGCCGCAGCCGCTCGCGGGTCGCGGTGACGGCCTCGGCCACGGCCGGGTGCGCGGGGTCCACCTCGTCGCCGCGGGGGTGGCGGGCGAGGTAGTCGTTGAGGGTGGCGGGCAGCACGAAGTAGCCGTCGGCCAGCCCCTGCATGAGGGCGGACGCGCCGAGCCGGTTCGCGCCGTGGTCGGAGAAGTTGGCCTCGCCGATCGCGAACAGCCCCGGGAGGGTGGTCTGGAGGTCGTAGTCCACCCACAGGCCGCCCATCGTGTAGTGCACGGCCGGGTAGATCCGCATCGGGACCTCGTACGGGTTCTCGGCGGTGATCCGCTCGTACATCTCGAAGAGGTTGCCGTAGCGCTCCTCGACGGCGCCTCGGCCGAGGCGGGCGATAGCGTCGGCGAAGTCCAGATAGACGCCCTGGCCGCCGGGTCCGACGCCGCGGCCCTCGTCGCAGACGTTCTTCGCGGCGCGCGAGGCGATGTCGCGGGGGACGAGGTTGCCGAAGGAGGGGTAGATCCGCTCCAGGTAGTAGTCGCGCTCGGCCTCGGGGATGTCGGCGGGGCCACGGGTGTCGCCCTTGGCCCTGGGGACCCAGATCCGGCCGTCGTTGCGCAGCGACTCGCTCATCAGGGTGAGTTTGGACTGGTGCTCGCCGGTCCGCGGGATGCAGGTGGGGTGGATCTGGGTGAAGCAGGGGTTGGCGAAGTACGCGCCGCGGCGGTGGGCCCGCCAGATCGCGGTGGCGTTGGAGTTCATGGCGTTGGTCGACAGGTAGAAGACGTTGCCGTAGCCGCCGGTCGCCAGCACCACGGCGTCCGCGACGTGGCTGCTGATCTCGCCGGTGACCAGGTCGCGGGCGACGATGCCGCGGGCCCGCCCGTCGACGACGATCAGGTCGAGCATCTCGGTGCGCGGACGCATCTCGACGTTCCCGGCGGCGATCTGCCGGGACAGTGCCTGGTAGGCGCCGAGCAGGAGCTGCTGCCCGGTCTGGCCGCGCGCGTAGAACGTACGGGAGACCTGGACGCCGCCGAAGGAGCGGGTGTCGAGCAGGCCGCCGTACTCACGGGCGAAGGGCACGCCCTGGGCGACGCACTGGTCGATGATCTCGACCGAGATCTGCGCCAGTCGGTGGACGTTGGACTCGCGGGAGCGGAAGTCGCCGCCCTTGACGGTGTCGTAGAACAGCCGGTGCACGGAGTCGCCGTCGTTGCGGTAGTTCTTGGCCGCGTTGATGCCGCCCTGGGCGGCGATGGAGTGCGCCCGGCGCGGCGAGTCCTGGTAGCAGAACTGGACGACGCGGTAGCCCTGTTCGGCCAGTGTGGCGCCGGCCGAGCCGCCGGCCAGGCCGGTGCCGACGACGATCACGGTGTGCTTGCGGCGGTTGGCGGGGTTGACGAGTTTCGCGGTGAAGCGGCGGGTGTCCCAGCGCTCGGCGATCGGTCCGCCGGGCGCGCGGGTGTCGGCCAGCGGCGCTCCGGTCACGTACTGCGGGTAATCGCTCATGTCGGCTCGCTCAGTTGACGATTCCGCACATGACACTCACCGGCACGGCGATGAAACCGGCCGTCAGTGCCAGCGCGAGGACGTTGGCGGTGGTCTTGAGTACGCGGTCGCGGCCGCGGCTGCCCGCGCCGAGGGTCTGGGCGGCGCTCCAGAAGCCGTGCCTGATGTGCAGGCCCAGCGCGAGCATGGCGACGATGTAGATCACGTCGCCGTACCAGGTGTGGAAGGTCGCCTCGACGTTCTGGTACGGGTGGCCGGGCTGCGCGTTGCGGTTGACGGTGAGCGTGGTGAGGTCGAGCAGGTGCCAGACGATGAACAGGCCGAGGATCACCCCGCCCCAGCGCATGGTCCGGGTGGCGTAGCTGCTGCGGGCCCTGCGGTGCGCGTAGCCGACCGGGCGGGCCCGCAGGTCGCGGCGGCTGAGCTGGTAGGCGCACACGCCGTGCGCCACGGCGGCGGCGGCGAGCAGCACCCGGATGATCCACAGCGCCCACTCGTAGTGCAGGGCCGGCTCGCCGAGGGTGCGCAGCCAGTGCGCGTAGCCGTTGAAGTCGTCGGGGCCGAAGAAGATCTTGAGGTTGCCGAGCATGTGGGCGACCAGGTAGAGCAGCATGAAAAGGCCGCTCACCGCCATGATCGTCTTCTTGCCGACGGAGGAGTCCCACACGGTCCGGGCCAGGGACGGCCGTCGGTCCGTCCGCGTTGCCAGTGCCATGGACACGACGCTAAGGCCCCGGACGACCAGTGGTCCAAGACATGATCAGGCTGGACTCCATAGGCCCTGCCTATCGTGCGAGCCGGGACGGCGTCTTTAAGGTGTAAGGCATGCAGTTCCAGCAGCTGGCGTACTTCGTGGCCGTCGCCGACGCCCGGCACTTCACCCGGGCGGCGGAAGCGGTCCATGTCTCGCAGCCGTCGCTCTCCCAGCAGATCCGGGCGCTGGAGAACGAACTCGGCGCGGCGCTCTTCAGCCGGGCCCGCGGCAACATCACGCTCACCGCCGCAGGGGAGGCGCTGCTGCCGCTGGCCCGGCGCATCCTGGCGGACGCGGAGACCGCCCGGCACGAGGTGCTGGAACTGGCGCAGCTGCGCCGCGGCCGGGTCAGGCTCGGCGCGACGCCGAGCCTGTGCACCGGCCTGCTGCCCGATGTGCTGCGGATCTACCACGACCGGCACCCGGGCGTGCAGTTGCTGATCGAGGAGGGCGGATCGCACGACCTGGTACGGAAGTTGGCGCGGGGCACGCTCGATCTCGCGCTGGTCGTCCTGCCGTTGCCGAGCCCGTCGCCCGCGCTGACCACGGTCGAGCTGTTCCAGGAGGACCTGGTCGTGGTGTCGTCGATCGGGTCCGAGCCGCCGCGCTCGCCGGTGCGGATCGCCGATCTCGAAGGGCGGCCGATGGTGATGTTCCGGCACGGGTACGACCTGCGGGACCTCACCCTGGGGGCGTGCCGGGCGGCGGGCTTCGAGCCGTACTTCACCGTCGAGGGCGGGGAGATGGACGCGGTGCTGGGCTTCGTCCGCGCGGGCCTGGGCATCGGGGTGGTGCCGGGGATGGTCGCGGCCCGGGCCGGGCACGAGCTGCGGGTCACCCCGCTGGCCCGCCCGGGGCTGCGGCGCACGGTCGCGCTGGCCCACCGCAGCGACGTGGCGCCGCCGAGGGCCGCGCGGGTCCTCCAGGAAGTCCTGCTGGCCGCCGCCCGGAGCGCCCCCACGGCCACGGCGGGCTGAGCGGAACCGGCGCCGGCGGCCGTGTCCGGCGCGGGGTCGGGCCGTCACAGGGCGTTCCGACGGCCTGCGGCAAGGCCGTGTTCAACCGGCCGTCGCCCTCGGGCGGGAGTCTGCACGCGTTCCCAGCCCTTGTACCAAGGAGCGACGATGGCCGCACAGTTGGACCCGGACACCGACCCGAGGACCGGCACCCGCACCGACCTGCCGCAGGCATCCGCGAGCGGCGGCATGGACCGCCGTACCGCCGTCGGCCTGCTCGGTACGGCCGGCGCCGCCGCCGTCACGGCGCCGCTGCTGACCGCCGCGCCCGCCTCGGCGTCGTCCCCGGCCGGAGCCCCCGCCTTCCACCCCTCCCCCGACACGGCCGGCGCGCCCCCGGTGCAGGGCCTGCACCTGACCTTCGGCAAGGACCCGGCCACCCAGATGGTGGTGTCCTGGATCACCGACGGCCCGGTCAAGCACCCCCGGGTGCTGTACGGCACGCTCGGCCACGGGCTCGGCTCCAGTGTGCAGGCGCGCACCCGTACGTACACCGACGGCAAGTCCGGCCGTACGGTCCATGTCCACCACGCGCCGCTCACCCGGCTCTCCCCCGGCAAGGAGTACCTCTACCTGGTCCAGCACGACGGCGCCACACCCGACAGCGGCACCTTCAGGACCGCGCCGCGCGGACGGCAGCCGCTGACCTTCACCAGCTTCGGCGACCAGTCGGCGCCGCAGGTGACCTGGACGGCGGCGGGCGCGGTGGGCCTGGACGCCAACTCCACCCCGGCCACCCAGGACATCGTGACCGGCGTCGAGCAGGTCGCGCCGCTCTTCCACCTGCTCAACGGCGACCTGTGCTACGCCAACCTGGATGTCGACCGGGTGCGCACCTGGAACAACTTCTTCACCAACAACAACCGTTCGGCCCGCTTCCGCCCCTGGATGCCCGCCGCGGGCAACCACGAGATCGAGAGCGGCAACGGCCCGATCGGACTCGGCGCCTACCAGACGTACTTCCAGCTCCCGTCGACCGAGAGCGACGCCGAACTCGCGGGCCTGTGGTACGCGTTCACCGCGGGCTCGGTGCGGGTGATCGTGCTGCAGAACGACGACAACTGCCTCCAGGACGGCGGCGACGTCTATGTGCACGGCTACTCCGGCGGACGCCAGCTCGCCTTCCTGGAACGGGAGTTGAAGGCGGCGCGGGCCGACCGCGACATCGACTGGGTGGTCGTGGCCATGCACCAGGTGATGATCAGCTCCACCGACGCCAACGGCTCGGACCTCGGTCTGCGGCAGACGTACGGCCCGCTCTTCGACCGTTACGGAGTGGATCTGGTGGTGTGCGGCCACGAGCACAACTACGAGCGCTCGCTGGCCGTGCGCGGGGTCGTCTCCGGCAGCGAGACGCTCACCCCCCACCCGGTCTCCCGGGCCACCGACGACATCGACACGGGCCTGGGCACCGTGCACATGGTGCTCGGCGGCGGCGGGGTGTCGGGCACCACGAACCAGTCGTTCTTCAAGGACGGCACCGGCAAGGTGATCACCGCGGTCTCGGCCACGGCAGGCGCGGGCGGCAAGCGCACCGCCACCTATGTCACCGAGAAGGCGGTCTGGGCGGGCGTCCGCGACACCGAACACCCCTACGGCTTCGCCGCGTTCACCGTCGACCCGGGCCGCGGCCCCGGCGACACGACGCGCATCCACGTCACGTACTACAACGTGAACAAGCCCGACGGCGAGCTGTCGGTGTTCGAGCGCTTCACGCTGCACCGCAAGCGCTCCGACGGGCACCGCTGAGCGAGGGTACGCACGAGGGGACGCCGGGTGCGCGACCGTAGGCGCGCCCGGCGCCGCCCGGCCGGGTGGGCGGCGCACATACCCGCACGCCCGGCTGTGGGGGACGCCTCCATGACCGGGCGTCCGCGCGGTGTCTATCCTGCTCAGGCCGCCGTACGGTACTGCGGCCGAGCGGCGCGGGGAGCGGCACATGCGGGACTACGAGGACGTGGGCGTCGAGGTCGACGGAGGCCGGCTGGCGGTACGCCGCTGGCCGGGCGCCCCGGGCGCGGGCACGGTGGTCGCCGCGCACGGCATCGCGAGCAACGGGCTGGCCTGGGCCGAGGTCGCCGAGGCACTGGGCGACGTGGAGCTGATCGCACCCGATCTGCGCGGCCGCGGACTGAGCCGCGATGTCGCGGGCGTGTGCGGCATGGAACGGCACGCCGACGACCTGCTGGCGGTGCTCGACCGCTTCGGCCTGGAGCGGGCGGTGCTCGCCGGGCACTCGATGGGCGGCTTCGTCGGCTGTGTCGCGGCCCGCCGCGATCCCGGCCGCTGGAGCGCGCTCGTCCTGGTCGACGGCGGGCTGGGCTTCCCGGTCCCTGCGGACACCGACCTCGACGCGCTGCTGCACGCGGTGATCGGCCCGGCGATGCGCAAGCTGGAGATGGAGTTCCCCGACCGGGCCGCCTACCACGCGTTCTGGGCCGACCACCCGGCCTTCGCCGAGCTGGGCGGACCGGTGGTCGAGGCGTATCTGGACCGCGACCTCGTCGGCGACGAGCCGCTGCTGCGCTCCGCGTGCCGCGCGGCGGCGGTCCGCGAGGACGCCGAGGACGAGCTGCGCCGCCCCGCGGTCTTCGCCGCGATCCACGAACTGACCGTCCCCACCCGGCTGTTGTGGGTCGAACGGGGGCTGGGGAACGAGCCCGTCGGCCTGTACGCGCCCGAGGTGATCGCCGCGAGCGGTCTCGACCGGGAAGGCGTCGCACTGCACTTCGTCCCGGACGTCAACCACTACTCGGTGCTGCTGGGCGCGTCCGGCGCCCGTACCGTCGCCGCGCATCTGGCCGACGCAGTACGCCGTACCCCGGCCCGGGGCTGAAACTGCGGGCCGGGGGGACTCCACGGCTCAGCGCTGCCCGGCGCCCTCGGGCACGAGCAGCGCCGCGCCGGTGGCGGCCCGTACCTCCTCCAGGCCGACGCCCGGGGCGAGTTCGACCAGCCGCAGCCCGTCGGGGGTGACGTCGACGACGGCGAGGTCGGTGACGATCCGGTCCACCACGCGGCGACCGGTGGCGGGCAGCGTCAGCTCCTCGACGATCTTCGGGGAGCCGTCGCGGGCGGTGTGCTCCATCACCACGACGATCCGCCGGGCGCCGTGCACGAGGTCCATGGCGCCGCCCATGCCCTTGACCATCTTGCCGGGGATCATCCAGTTGGCCAGGTCACCGGCGGCCGAGACCTGCATGGCGCCGAGCACGGACACATCGATCCGGCCGGCCCTGACCATGCCGAAGGAGAACGCGGAGTCGAAGTACGCGGCCCCGGGCAGGACGGTCACCGTCTCCTTGCCCGCGTTGATCAGGTCGGGGTGCTCGTCGCCCGCGAGCGGGTAGGGGCCGACGCCGAGGACGCCGTTCTCCGACTGGAGGACGACATGGACGCCCTCGGGCAGATGGCCGGGGATCAGCGTCGGCAGTCCGATGCCGAGGTTGACGTACTGGCCGTCGCGCAGTTCACGGGCGGCGCGGGCGGCGAGCTGGTCGCGGTCGAGGGCCACGGTCACTTCTCCTGGGAGTCGGGGACGGAAGCGGCAAGGGCAGTGGGCACAGTGGGTACGGCGGCGGCCCGGACCGTACGGCGCTCGACGCGCTTGTCGTACGGGCCCGCGGCCACCACCCGGTCGACGTACACCCCGGGCAGATGCACCGCGTCGGGCGGCAACTCGCCCGGTTCCACGATGCGTTCGGCCTCGACCAGGGTGATCCGGCCGGCCGTCGCGCACAGCGGGTTGAAGTTGCGGGCGGCGGCGTGGAAGGCGCAGTTGCCGTGCCGGTCGGCGACCGCGGCCCGCACCAGCGCGAAGTCCGCGGTGATGGCCTCCTCCATGAGATGCCGTACGCCGCCGAAGTCCCTTACCTCCTTGGGCGGTGAGGCCACCGCGACCGAGCCGTCGGGCGCGTACCGCCACGGCAGCCCGCCCTCCTCGACCTGGGTACCGACGCCGGCCGGGGTCCAGAACGCGGGAATGCCCGCCCCACCTGCCCGAAGTCGCTCGGCGAGGGTACCCTGCGGGGTCAGCTCCACCTCAAGCTCGCCCGACAGATAGCGGCGGGCGAACTCCTTGTTCTCGCCGACGTAGGAGGACGTCATCCGCGTGATCCGACCCGCGCCCAGCAGCAGGCCGAGTCCCCAGTCGTCGACCCCGCAGTTGTTCGACACCACGCGCAGATCGCCGGCGCCGGACCGTACCAGCGCGTCGATCAGTGCCGACGGGATGCCGCACAGGCCGAACCCGCCCACGGCGAGCGTCGCGCCGTCCGCGATGTCCGCCACCGCGCGGTCGGCCGAGGCCACCACCTTGTCCATGCGTCCGCCTTCCCCGAAGGGGTCGTGTGTGGGAGAGGGGCCCGACTCACCGGCCGGGCGCGGGGCCCGGCGCACGGCGGGGCCCGGTCCTGCCACCTTTTCGAAGCGGGCATGAGCCCCGCCATGTCCGCCGCCGACATGGCTCCCCGCAGGAGTGCGTGTGCCGCCCACATGTCAGGTTGGGCGGGGCGCTTCTACGGTTTGCCCAATCGTCCACCTCTTCGGGAGCCGTTCACCATGCGCCACAGCAGCAGTACACCGAGCATGTCAAGAAGCAGATCCCTCACCGCGCTCGCGCTGCTGACCGCCGGCGTCATGCTGGCCGGGTGCAGCAAGGCCGGTACCGCGGGCAGTGCGCCCTCGGGCGGCGACAAGGCCAAGTCCGCAGCCGTGAAGGTCGGTCTGGTCTACTCCCGCAGCGGCCCGCTGGCCGCCTACGGCAAGCAGTACCTGGACGGCTTCAACGCCGGGCTCGCCTACGCCACCCACAACACCGGCAAGGCGGCCGGGCACCGGATCGAGGTCATCGAGCAGGACGACACGGGCGACCCGGCGAAGGCGGTCGCCGAGGCCAAGACCCTGATCGGCAAGGGCACGTCGATCATCGCGGGCACCACGGACTCCGGTGTGGCGCTGCAACTCGCGCCCCTGGCCGCGCAGAACCATGTCCTCTACATCGCGGGGCCCGCCGCGACCGACGCGCTGACCGGTCTGAACGCGTACACCTTCCGCTCCGGGCGGCAGTCGTACCAGGACATCCTCACCGCGGGGTCGCTGCTGGGCGACTCCAAGGGCAAGAAGGTCACGGTGCTGACCCAGAACTCGGCCTTCGGGCAGGCGAACGTGGCCGCGGTCAAGGAGGTGCTGGGCGGGCAGGGCGCGAAGGTGGACTCGGTGCTCGCGCCGCCGAGCGCCGGTGACCTGACGCCGTTCGCCCAGCAGGTCAAGGCGAAGAAGCCGGACCTGGTCTTCGTGGCCTGGGCCGGGGCGAGCGCCCCCGCGCTGTGGACGGCGCTTGACCAGCAGGGCGTGGTGACCTCGACGAAGGTCGTCACGGGCCTGGCGGGCACCGCCTCCTACCCGCTGTTCGGCACCGCCGGGTCGAAGATCAACTTCCTGGCGCACTACTTCCCCGGCGCCGCGCACACCTCGGTGGAGACCGCGATGCTCGACGGCATCAAGAAGGCCGGCGGCACCCCCGACCTGTTCAGCCCGGACGGCTTCACCGCCGCGCAGATGATCGTGCACGCCATCGAGGCGGGCAGCCCCACCGACGCGACCGCGATGGCCGACGCCCTGGCCGGCTGGTCGTTCGAGGGCCCCAAGGGCGACGAGCAGATCAGGGCCACCGACCACGCGCTGCTCCAGCCGATGTTCACCGCCAAGCTGAACGGGACCGGTACGGCCGCCGAGCCGGAGCTGATCAACCGGCTGCCGATGGCCTCCGCCGTCCCGCCGCAGAAGTCGATGGCGGGCTGACCGGTGACCCCCGTACTCCGGCTGCGTGACCTGGGGTGGTCGGTCGGCGGCGCGACCATCGTCGAGGATGTCTCCTTCGACGTGCGCGAGGGCGAGTTCCTGGCCTTCATCGGTCCCAACGGCGCCGGCAAGACCTCCCTGTTCAATCTGATCAGCGGCCTCGTACCGGCGAGCCGGGGGTCGATCGCGCTCGACGGCACCGACATCACGGCCGAGGACGTGCCCGCCCGGGCCCGGCGCGGCCTCGGGCGCACGTTCCAGACCTCAAGCCTGTGGCCCGCGATGACCGTGGCCGACCATGTCCGGCTCGCGGCCCAGGCCGCGGCCGGCGGGTCGTACCGGATCTGGCGGCGGGCCCGCTCCTTCTCCGGCCAGGTCGAGCGGGTGCTGGAGCGCACCGGCCTGGCCGGGCGCGCGGACGCCACCGCCGGCGCGCTGTCGCACGGCGAGAAACGCAAGCTCGAACTGGCGGTGCTGCTCGTCGGCGAGCCCCGGCTGATGCTCCTCGACGAGCCGATGGCCGGGGTCAGCGCCGAGGAGGTGCCCGCACTGACCGAACTCATCCGCTCCCTGCACCGCGACGAGGGCCGCACCGTACTCATGGTCGAACACCACATGGACGTCCTGCTGGGCCTGGCCGACCGGCTGGCCGTGATGCACCACGGCACGCTGCTGGCCCTGGACACCCCGCAGGCCGTCACCTCCGACGCCACCGTGCAGCAGGCGTACCTCGGGGAGGCGCTGTGAGCCCCGCGGCGGCCGAACCGCTGCTCGCGGTCCGGGACCTGGCCGTCGTCATCGGCGGCCGGCACATCCTGCACGGCGTGGACCTCGACGTGGCGCCCTCCGGTGTCACCGCGCTGCTCGGCCGCAACGGCGCGGGCAAGACCACGACCGTACGCGGGGTGCTCGGCCTGGTGCCGCGCACCGGAAGCGTGCGGTTCGCGGGCGAGGAGACCGTACGGCTGGCCACCCACACCCTGGTCCGGCGCGGGATCGGCTACGCGCCCGAGGACCGCGGGGTGTTCGCCGCGCTGACGGTGGCGGAGAATCTGCGGCTGGCCGAACGGCCGGGCGCGGGCGAGCCCGCGTACGCGCTGGTGCACGAACTGTTCCCCGAACTCAAGGCCAGGGCCCGGCAGCCCGCGGGCACCCTGTCCGGCGGGCAGCAGCAGATGGTGGCCATCGGCCGCACCCTGCTGGGCGGCAACCGGCTGATCATCGCCGACGAGCCCACCAAGGGCCTGGCCCCCAAGGTCGTCACCGAGGTCGCCCAGGTGCTGGAGCGCGCCGCGCAGGCCGTGCCCGTGCTGCTGGTCGAGCAGAACCTCGCGATGGTACGGCGGCTCGCCGAGCACTGCGTCGTGCTGGCCGACGGCCGCACCGCGCACCGCGGGCCCGCGGCCGACCTGCTCGCCGACGCCGAGGCCACCCGCAGGCTGCTGGGCGTCGGGCGCCGCGAGACCCCGTTCACGAAAGGACCGACCGTGCCACCCCGTTCAGCGGACGCCGCGCCCGCGGCGCACCCCGGCGTCCAGGCCGACCGAGAGGCGGGCGCCTGATGTCCACGGTCGTGCTGCTCGCCGTCACCGGACTGGGCCTGGGCGCCCTGTACTTCCTGGTGGCCTCCGGGCTGTCCCTCATCTTCGGTCTGATGGACGTCCTCAACTTCGCCCACGGCGCCCTGCTGTCGGTCGGCGCCTACGCCACCTGGTGGGCGGCCTCCGGCCATCTGCCGGGCGCGGGCCCGGGCGGCCTCGGCTTCGTGCTCGCGGTGGTCTTCGGCACCGCGGTGGGCACGGTGGCCGCGATGGTGCTCGAACTGGCCCTGATCCGGCCGCTGTACGAGCGGCCGCGCGAGCAGGTGCTCGCCACCGTCGGGGTGGGTCTCGCGGTGCCCGCGCTGCTCTCGGCGATCTGGGGCTCCGACGCCCGGCAGTTCCCCGGGCCGGCCGCGCTGTCCGGCACCTTCGGGCTGCTGGGCGCGCGCATCCCGGTCAACCGGCTGGTGCTGATCGGCGCCGCCGCCGTGGTGCTGGTGGCGCTGCGGCTCTTCCTCGCCCGCACCCGGCACGGCCTGGTGGTACGGGCCGGGGTCGAGGACCGGGCGATGGTCACCGCGCTGGGCATCGACGTGCGCAAGGCGTTCACCCTGGTCTTCGCGATCGGCGGGGCCGCGGCCGCGCTCGGCGGGGCGCTGGGCGGGCTGTACTACGGCTCGGTCGACCCCGCGCAGGGCACCTCGCTGCTGATCTTCGCCTTCGTCGTGGTCGTCATGGGCGGCATGGGCTCGGTCGCGGGCGCCGCGCTGGCGGCCGTCGGGGTCGGCCTGGTCCAGCAGTTCGCCAACTACTACACCACTTCGGGACTCGGCGACCTCGCCGTCGTCGTCCTGCTCGCCGCACTGCTGCTGCTCCGGCCGAGCGGCCTCACCGGGAGGCTCGCATGACCACCGCCACACCGATCCGCGGCACGGCCCGCAAGAGCGCGCCGCCGCCCTCGGAGGCCCGCCGTATCGCCCGCTGGTGGCCGCTGGCCGCCCTGGTGGCGCTGCTCGCGGCGCCGTACAGCTCGCTGCCGCTGCCGGGACTGCTGGACGGCCCGATCGGCAGCGCGGGCAATCTCCAACTGCTCGCCCTGTGCCTGGTGTTCGGCGCGCTCGCCACGGGGTACGACCTGCTGCTCGGCCGGACCGGGCTGCTCTCCTTCGGGCACGCGCTGTACTTCGCGGCGGGCAGCTACGCCACGAACATCCTGATGATCGAGGCCGGACTGCCGTTCGCCGCCTCGGCGGTGCTGGGGCTGCTGGCCGGGATCGCGCTGGCCGCGCTGCTCGGCTCGGTGGCGCTGCGGGTCAGCGGGATCGCCTTCTCGATGGTGACGCTGGCGTTCGCGCAGGCCGGGTCGATCCTGGTGGAGCGCGACCCCGGCGGGGTGACCGGCGGCGAGGAGGGCCGGGCGATCCCGGCGGACAAACTGCCCGGGTCGCTGGCCGGCATCGGCAACACCGTCAATCTGTACTGGATCGCGCTGGCCTATCTCGTGGTGACCGTGCTCGTGGTGCAGTGGGCGGTCCGCTCCCCCACCGGCCGGGTCTGGGAGGGCATCAAGGAGAACGAGCGCCGGGTGGAGGTGCTGGGCCTGCGGCCGTACGGCTTCAAGCTGACCGCCTTCGTCCTGGCCGGCGCGCTGGCGGCGGTCGGCGGCATCGTGCACCTGCTGCTGACCGGCGGCGCGACCCCGCAGACCACGACCTCCGACTTCACCCTGTCGCTGCTGGTGATGGTCGTGCTGGGCGGCTCCGGTTCGCGCTGGGGCCCGCTGGTCGGCGGGGTGCTCTACACCTGGGCCGATCAGCGGCTGGGCGACCTGGCGGGCTCGGGCTCGGTGGCCGGGCTGCCGTCGGTGCTGCGGGTCCCGCTGTCGCAGCCGCTCGTCCTGCTCGGCACGCTGTTCGTGGTCGTGGTGTACGTACTGCCCGGCGGTGTCGTACGGCTCCCCGAACGCCTGCGGGCGGCCCGGCGATCCGACGCCGTGTCACCCTGAGTTTTACCCCGTTTTCCGATGATCTTCGATACTCTTCGGCGGTCATATGGCATATCAATGCCCGTTTCACCCCTGTTAGTCGCGCAAAAATCTCCGATGTTGAACTTATTGACGGGCCGGGTGTCGGCCGAGTTGACTCGCCGACACCTGGGCCGCGCTGTTGCGGCCCTGTCCGGGGAGGCAAGGTTTCATGAACGCGATGACACGTCGGGTGCTCGTAGGAACAGCCGTCGTCTCGATGGCGCTCACCATGGCCGCGTGCGGCAAGGCCGGGGACAAGGACAAGGACAAGGCGTCGGACGGCAAGAAGGGCCAGTCCATCGGACTGCTGCTGCCGGACACCGTGACCGCGCGGTACGAGCGGTTCGACAGGCCGCTGATCGATGCGAAGATCCACGAGCTCTGTGCGGACTGCAAGCTGGAGTACGACAACGCGGGCGCCGACCCGGCGAAGCAGGCCCAGCAGGTCAGCACCATGATCGCCAAGGGTGTGAAGGTGCTCATCCTCGACGCGCAGGACTCGGTGGGCATCCAGTCCTCGGTCCAGGCCGCGGTCGACAAGGGCATCAAGGTCATCGCCTACGACCGTCTCGCGCAGGGCCCGGTCTCGGCGTATGTCTCCTACGACAACGAGAAGGTCGGCGAGCTCCAGGGCCAGGCGCTGCTGGACGCGATGGGCGACAAGGCCACCCCGCAGTCCAAGATCGTCATGATCGACGGCGACCCGGCCGACCCGAACGCCGCCATGTTCAAGGCCGGCGCCCACAAGATCCTCGACGGCAAGGTCGACATCGCCTACGAGCAGTCGGGGCTGTGGAAGGACACCGTCGCCAACCAGAAGGTGACCGCGGCGATCACCCAGCTCGGCGCGAAGAACATCGCCGGCGTCTACTCCGCCAACGACACCATGGCGGGCGGTATCGCCACCGCGCTCAAGGGCGCGGGCATCAATGTCCCGCTGACCGGCCAGGACGCCGACCTCGCCGCGGTCCAGCGGATTCTGACGGGCGTTCAGTCCTCCACGGTCTACAAGGCGTACAAGCCGGAGGCCGAGGCCGCCGCCGAGATCGCGGTCGCCCTGCTCAACGGCAAGGACGTCAAGTCGGTCGCCGACGGCTCGTCCACCAGCGGCTCCGGCCAGGACGTGCCGTCCAAGCTGCTGACCGCCCAGTCGGTGACGAAGGCCAATGTCAAGGACACCGTGCTCAAGGACGGTCTGTACACCCTGGACCAGATCTGCACCGGCGAGTTCGCCCAGGCGTGCAAGGACGCCGGCCTGCAGTAGCCGCCGGGAGCCCGCGGCGGCCCGGCCGAGGACAGTCCGTCCTCAGGCCGGCCGGCCGCGGGTGTCGGAGAGCAGGTGCAGCCGGAGCGCGAGCTGGAGTTCCAGCGCGCGCTCCGGGTCGTTCCAGCCCGCGCCGAGCAGCGCCTGTATCCGGTCGAGCCGCTGCACCACGGTGTTGACGTGCAGATGGAGTTCGTCCTTGGTACGGGTCAGGGTGCCGCCGCAGGCGAAGTAGGCGCCCAGGGTGCGGACCAGTTCGGTGCCGCGCCGGGCGTCGTACTCCAGCAGCGGGCCGAGGGTCGCGCGTACGAAGGTGTCGACGTCCCGGTCGCTGCCCAGCAGCACGCCGAGGAAGCCGAGTTCGACCGCGCTCGCGCCGTCGCCGGTCCGGCCGAGCGACTGGAGGGCCCGCAGACAGCGCAGCGCCTCCTCGTGGGCGTCCGCCAGGGCCCGCGGCCCGCACGCCGGTCCTCCGGCGGCCACCGAGACCGGCGCGCCGACCAGCGGCGTCAGCTGGGCCACGGCGGCCCGTGCGGCCTCGCCCGGCCGGGCGCCCCGGTCCGGGACCAGCAGCACGACCGTGCCCGACTGCTCGGCGCTGATGCCGTCGCTGCCGAAGAGATACTGCCCGGCGGCCCCGGCGAGCTTGTCGTGGAAGTCGGCGGCGGTCTCGGCGACCAGCAGCAGACAGGGCCGGGTCAGGTCCACCCCGAGCCGGCGGCCGCGTACCACCAGTCCGGCCGGGTCGCGGTCGGGGTCCGTGAGCAGGTCGGTGATCAGCTCGCCGCGCACCCGGTTCTCGGTCTCGGCGACCGAGCGGCTGAGCAGGAGCAGCAGCGCGGTGACCACCCCGGCGCGTTCGAACAGCCGACGGTCGGAGTCGTCCAGCCGGCCGCGCCCGTAGAGCACGAGGCTGCCCAGCAGTTCCTGCCCGGCCAGCACCGCGCAGGTCCACCGGCTGTCGCGGAAGACCGCGCGGGCCGCGGCGTGCGAGTCGGCGGCGTGCTTGACCAGTGAGGCGGGTTCGGGGGCGGGCCCGGTGAACTCCTCGCCCCGGCGGCCGACGGCGGCGAGCGTACGGCCCTCGGGGTCGTGGATGGCGATGGCGCCGTCGAGCAGGCCCGCGACGGCCGCGGCCACCTCGGACAGGTCGCCGCCGCGCAGCACCAGGTCGGTGAGGCGGTCGTGGGCCTCCTCGGCGCGCTGCATGGCGGCGGCGTGCTCGCGGATGACGGCGCCGGCCTCGGCCAGGTCGGTGATCGCCCTCGCGGTGTCGATGGCGATGGCGGCGTGCGCGGCCAGCGAGCACAGCAGCGCGACCTCGTCGGGCGAGAACGGGCGGGGGGTGCGGTCGGCGGCGAAGAGCACGCCGATGACATGGCCGCCGCTGTCGCCGGGGCCGCCGCGCCCGCCCAGCAGCAGCGGCACCCCGAGGATGCCGATCAGGCCCTCGTCGAGCACCCCCTCGTCGATCGACCCGGTGTGCCGGAAGCGCTGGTCGGTGCGGTAGTCGGGGGTCGCGTACGGGCGGGAGGTCTGCGCGACCAGGCCGCCGAGCCCGTCGCCGTAGCTGAGCCGCAGGGTCTGGAAGAGCGGTGAGAAGGCCCCGTCGGTGACCCGCATATAGGTGTCGCCGGCCTCCTCGTCGCGCAGGGTGAGGTAGGCGGTGTCGGTGCCGAGCAGCATACGGGCGCGGCGGACGATGGACTGGAGCACGGCGTCCAGGTCGCGCAGCGCGGCCAGGTCGCTCGCGGTGTCGAAGAGCGCGGTCAGCTCGGTCTCGCGGCGGCGGTGCCTGCGCAGTACCCGGCGGATGCGCAGCGCGGTCCCGGTGGCCTGTTCCAGTTCGGACAGCTCCGCGGTGCCCGCTCCCTCGGTACGGGCCCGCGCCGCGAGGGCTCCGTACTCCTCGGCGGGGGCGTCCTCGGCGATGAGTTCGAGGAGCCGGCGCATGTAGGGGGCGATGGAGGCGGGGCTTGCTGACATGGTGGCCACCGTGCGGGGTGTCGGAAACGGGTGCGTGCGGCGGCCGGCGGCCGGCCCCCGCACGGCGGGGTCGTCGGGGTCGTGCCTGGTCAGGTGGGCGAGGCGGCGGCCTCCGTGGCCGCCGACTCTACCGACTCGCCCCGGCCGCGTCCGCTGTCGCGGTGCGGGTTTCCGGGGTACGGCCCCGGGTCCCGCGGGCCGGGCGCGAGAGGGCCGCGGGATCTTTGGCGGCTAGTGCGCGGTCCAGCCGCCGTCCAGGGGCAAGGAGGCGCCGGTGATGTAGCCGGTGTGCGAGGAGCAGAACCACAGGGCGGCGGCGGCCACTTCGGCCGGTTCGATCAGCCGCTTGATGGCGGTCCGCTCCAGCATCACCCGCCTGACCACCTCCTCCTCGGGGATGCCGTGGGCGAGCGCCTGGGCGGCGATCTGGTCCTCCACCAGCGGGGTGCGGACATAGCCGGGGTTGATGCAGTTGCTGGTCACGCCGTGTTCGGCGCCTTCGAGGGCGACGACCTTGCTGAGTCCTTCGAGCGCGTGCTTGGCGACGACGTACGCGGACTTGTAGGGGCTGGCCCGCAGACCGTGCACGGAGGAGATGTTGACCACCCGGCCCCAGCCGCCCTCGTACATGTGCGGCAGGGTGCGGCGCAGGATGCGGAAGGGCGCCTCGACCATCACCCGCTGGATGAGGGCGAACCGCTCCGGCGGGAACTCGTGCAGGGGGGCGACGTGTTGCAGGCCCGCGTTGTTGACGACGATGTCGGCGTCGTCGGGCAGCGCGTCCACGGCCGCGGGGTCGGACAGGTCGGCGACATGGGCGGTGCCGCCGACCTCCTCGGCCACCCGCTCGGCGGCCGCCGCGGCCCGGTCCACCACGTACACGGTGGCACCGGCCTCCGCGAAGGCCAGGGCGCAGGCCCGTCCGATGCCGCTGGCGGCGCCGGTGACCAGGGCGGTCCGCCCGGTCAGAAAACGCGTGCCGGGCGCGGCGGGCGGGGCGGCGTCTGCCGGGGCCTCGGCGGGAGTGCCGGGGCCGGGGCTGTGAGTGCTCTCCATGGCCGCCACGCTAGGAACGTTGCGAGGGCGCGCACACGTGGCCGGTGACCATACTTCCCCCTCCGGTGGTGGCGTCCGCAGCCATGTCGTGGCGGTGGGGGCGGTCGCACCCGGGCGCGGCCGGTGGCGTCGGGGGGGGCTTCACGCGGGGCCCGGGCCCGCAATGGCCGCGGCCGCCACTTCCGGCGCGCGGACGTGGCGGTCCGTCACGTGTCTGCGGTCACGTCGGCGGTTCTACCGTCCGAACGCCACACGGATCCCCCCAGGAGTCACCATGCACCCTTCGTCCCTGTCCCCCGCACCCCAATCCCCCGCACCCCGGTCCCCGGTTCCCGCCGCCCGCCCCCGCCGGCCGCTGCGTGCCGCGTACACGGCCGTACTGTCCGTCCTGACCCTCGTCGCCGCGTGTCTCGGCGCGCTCGCCTTCTCCACCCCGGCGACCGCGGCCGGCCTCACCCAGGTCACGTCCTTCGGCTCCAACCCGGGCAACCTCACGATGTACGCGTACGCCCCGGCGAATCTGCCCGCCGGCGCCCCGGTGGTCGTGGCCATGCACGGCTGCACGCAGACCGCGAGCGACTACTTCGCCAACTCCGGCTGGCAGAAGTACGCCGACCTGTGGGGCTTCGCGCTCGTCCTGCCGCAGACCGGCTCGTCCAACAACTCGCTGAGCTGCTTCAGCTGGTTCGACTCGTCCAAGGACACCCGCGGCAAGGGCGAGGCGGCCTCCGTGGTGTCGATGGTGAGCAAGGCGGTCTCGCAGTACGGGGCCGACAGCCGGCGGGTGTACGTCACCGGGCTCTCGGCGGGCGGCGGCATGACGGCGGATCTGCTCGCCGACTACCCGGACGTGTTCGCGGGCGGATCGGTGGACTCCGGGCTGCCCGCGCAGTGCGCCACCACCCAGGCCGCGGCCTCGCAGTGCCAGTACGGCAGCATGAATCTGACCCCCGCCCAGTGGGGTGACAAGGTCCGGGCGTCCAACCCCGGCTACAGCGGTCCCTGGCCGCGGGTGGCGATCTGGCAGGGTGCCTCGGACTACACGGTCTACCCGGTCAACGCCACCGAACTGCGCGACCAGTGGACGAATGTGTGGGGCATCGGCCAGACCGCGTCCAGCACGCAGTCGCTGCCCGGCGGCACCACGCTGAGCGTCTACAACGACTCCGCGGGCAAGCCGGCGGTCGAGCTGTACCAGATCTCCGGCATGGCGCACGGCCTCGCCGTGGACCCGGGTTCGGCCACCGAGCAGTGCGGCGCGACCGGCGCGTACTACATCAAAACGATCTGCTCCAGCTACTACACCGCCCGCTTCTGGGGCCTGGACGGCTCGCACCCGGGTGACGGCGGGGGTACGGTGACGCTGCCCGCGCCCGCCGGGCTCAAGGTCACCGGCACCACCGACACCACCGCGGCGCTGAGCTGGACCGCCGTCAGTGGCGCCGCGTCCTACAACGTCTACCGCAACGGCGCCAAGACCGGCTCCCCCACCGCGGCCGCGTACACCGACACCGGCCTGACGGCGGGCACCGCGTACACCTACACCGTCACCGCCGTCGACTCCGCCGGCAAGGAGGGACCCGCCTCCGCGGCGGTGACCGCCACGACCACCGCCGGCAGCGGCACCGGGGGCGGCACGGGAGGCGGCACCGGCGGCAGTACCGGGGGCGGCACGGGAGGCACCGGCGGTACCGGCGGCAGCGGGCAGTGCTTCACGGCCAGCAACTACGCCCAGGTCACGGCGGGCCGCGCCTACCAGAGCGGCGGTTACACCTACGCCAACGGCTCCAACCAGAACATGGGCCTGTGGAACCTGTTCGTCACCCACACCCTCAAGGAGACGGGCTCCAACTACTACGTGATCTCCGACAGCGGCTGCTGACCGGACCACACCGGACCACACCGGACCACACCGGACCACACCGGACATCTCCGAGCGCCGGGCTCCCGTACACGGGGCCCGGCGCTCGCGGCTGCGCCGGACAGGTTCCGCCGGGGGCGGTGTTCCGCCGGGCGCCCCTGCGAACCGGTTCAGCTTCCAGTCGCGTCCCTTGTGCTCCACCTCTCACTCCAATGAAACGGAATCGCCATTCCTGATGCCGTATTCTTGACCGGTAACGGAATGGTCGTTCCGGTTCGTTTCCGACAGGTGAACACTCCCCCGGGAAGCAGCCGTTCGAGAATCAGTGTTGAGAAGGAGTCCGATGGCGTCCGAGACCCGGCGCACACACCACCAGGTCACGTTCGCGGTGCTGGCGGCGAGCGTGTCCGCCTACGCGTTGCTCCAGTCCCTGGTCACCCCCGTACTGCCGACGATCCAGGCCGATCTGCACACCAACCAGAACACCGTCACCTGGGTGCTGACGGCGTATCTGCTCTCCGCGTCCATATTCACGCCGATCATGGGCCGCGTCGGCGACATGATCGGCAAGGAGCGCGTCTTCGTGGCGACGCTCGGCGCCCTCGCCGCGGGTTCGCTGCTGGCCGCGCTGGCCACCAACGTCCAGGTCATGATCATCGCCCGGGTCATCCAGGGCATCGGCGGCGGCGTGCTGCCGCTGGCCTTCGGCATCATCAGGGACGAGTTCCCGCGCGAGAAGCTGTCCGGCGCCGTCGGGGCGATCGCCTCGCTGAGCGCGGTCGGCGGCGGTCTGGGCATCGTGCTGGCCGGCCCGATCGTCAACGCGCTGGACTACCACTGGCTCTTCTGGCTGCCGATGATCCTCACCATCGCCGCCGCCGTGGCCGCCCACTTCTTCATCCCCAACTCGCCGGTCCGCACCCCGGGCCGGATCAGCTGGCTGCCCGCGGTACTGCTGTCCGCCTGGCTGGTGGCGCTGCTGGTCGCGCTCAGCCAGGCCCCGGTGTGGGGCTGGGGCTCGGGCAAGGTCATCGGCCTGATCGCGACGGCGGCCGTGCTGGCCGTCGGCTGGGTCGAGGTCGAGCGCAGGTCCGCGACGCCGCTGATCGACATGACGATGATGCGCCGTCCCGCGGTGTGGACCAACAACCTGGTGGCGCTGCTCTTCGGTGTCGGCATGTACGCGGTCTTCGCCTTCCTGCCGGAGTTCGTCCAGACGCCCAAGTCCACCGGCTACGGCTTCGGTCTGAGCATCACCGGCTCCGGGCTGATCCTGCTGCCGATGAGCGTCACGATGTTCCTGGTGGGCATGGGCGCGAGCCGCTTCGCGGCCCGGGTCGGCGGCAAGACCGTCGTCCTGCTCGGCGCGCTGATCGGCACCGCCTCCACGGCGCTGCTGGCCTTCGCGCACACCCAGACCTGGGAGCTGTATCTGGCCACCGCCGTCATGGGCGTCGGCTTCGGGCTGGCCTTCGCGGCCATGTCGACCCTCATCGTGAGCGCGGTGCCGCCGGAGCAGACCGGCGTGGCCAGCGGTATGAACGCCAATATCCGTACGATCGGCGGCTCGATCGGCGCCGCGCTGATGGCCAGTGTGGTCACCGCGAGCCCGGCCGCCGACGGGCTGCCCCGCGAGTCCGGCTACACCAACGGCTTCGCGATGCTGGGCGGCGCGCTGCTCATCGCCGCGCTCGCCGCGGCCCTGATCCCGGCCACCCGGCACACCAGCGTGGTCGCGGCCTCGGACGACGAGCCCGCGCACGCGCAGCTCGCCGTGGTGGCGGGCGGTACGGTCGTCGGGGACAAGTCCGAGTGACCGCACCGGGCGCCGGGCACCTCGCCCCGGCCCGGCGCCCGAACCGCCGCCGCCTGGCCTCCGGGTGACGCGCCTTCGGGCGCGCGCCCGGCCGGGCCGGGCACGGGCCGACCGCCCGCGGACGACCGTACGAGGGCCGAACGGCCGCACCGACCGGGAGTGACGATGACAGCGCGCGACACACAGCACCGGCCGTTGCGGCGCGACGCCGTACGCAACCACCAACTGGTGATGGAGGCCGCCCGCGAGGTGCTCTCGGAGTACGGCACCGACGCGAGCATGGAGCTGATCGCGTCGCGCGCGGGCGTGGGGGTCGGCACGGTCTACCGGCGCTTCCCCAACAAGGAGGCCCTGGTCGACGAGATCGCCGGCGAGATGCTGGCCGAGCTGGTGATCGAGGCCCGCCGGGCGCTGACCCTCCCCGGCGGTACGGGACTTGAAGCCTTTCTGCGGGTCGTCGGCCGGGTGCTCAGCGAGCACCGCGGCTACGCGGACAAGCTGATGGGCCAGTCCAAGGCCGCGTGCGTCGAGCAGTTGCGGGACCTGACCGCCGAACTGCTCGTCCAGGCCCAGGAGTCCGGCCGGATCAAGGCCGGCATCACGCTCGGCGACGTCATGACCCTCGCCTGGGGGCTGCGCGGGGTGGTGGAGACCAGCGGCAAGGTCGCGCCCGAGGCGTGGCAGCGGCACATGGACATCCACCTGGCCGGAATGCGCTCACCGGGCCCGATCAGCGAACACCCGCCGGTCACCCGCGAACAGCTCAACCTGGTCGACGGCCACAAGCGCCGCGGCACGGGCGGTACGGGCGGCGCCGCCGGTACGACGGGTTCCTGACGGAGCGCCACATTCCCAGGAGCCCCAACTTTCACGAGAGTTGGTCTGGACCCCATGCGGTTCAGCGGGCATAGTGGGCCCTGCGCAAGATCAACGGCCGGTCGCAGAGCCGTCCCGTGACACGGAAGAGGACCCCCGCTGTGCGAGTGAGAACCCCGCTCGGCCCGGCCCGCGCCGCCGCCGTCGGCGGTGCTCCCGGCCGCGCGGGTCCGCTCACGGCGAGGGGCCGCGTCGAGGCGCGGTGACCCGAGCGGCCCTCCGGCCGCCGCACCGCGTGAAGACCCCGGTCACCGGGCGTCGTACGCCGAACACCCGGCGCGCGACCCGGTGGCGGGAAGGGGGCTGCAGGGCACCGTACCGGCGTCACATGCCGGTACGGTGCCTCGGCAGACGGAAGTCGGGTGCCGTGTGAGCGCGCGGGCTCGGGTACGAGACACCCGTCCGGGCGGGATCAGCGGCGGGTGCCGCACCCCGGGCAGAAGACCGCACCCGCGGGCAGGTCCGCGTGGCAGGAGCCGCAGGTGTCCTGCTGGGCGAGCTGATGGCCACAGCCCGGACAGAAGGCCGTGCCGTGGGTCTCGGTGCGGCACTGCGGGCAGACCAGCTGGCGGGGGGTGTTCACGTCGAACTGCTCGCCCGCCTGCTGACCGACGCTGTACGCGCGCTCGGCGACCATGTCGTTCAGACCGCGCTGCTGGGCGGCGAGCGCTTCGGCGGCGGTGTCGGGGGCACAGGTCAGGCATATGCCCTGGTCCGCGTTCCAGCAGCGCTGGCACACATAGTTCGTACAGCGCGGGCAGCGGTTGAAGTGGCCCTCCGCGTTGGTGATCGCGCGCTGGAAGGCGGCGTCGCGCGCGTTGCCGTATCCCGCGCCCGCCAGGCCGTCCGCCGCGCTGGTCACGCCGCTGGTGGCGCGTCCGAGCACGCTCCAGGCCGCGTTGGCGCCCTTGCCGACCCAGCTCGCCATCCGCCCGCTGGTGTACGCCTCGAACTTCGAACGCCAGGTGTCCGCACAGCGGTTGCAGGAGAACTCGAACTGGAATCCCGCACCTGTGCCCTGCCGCTCGCACAGATCCCGGTAGTTGTTGCTGAAGTAGATCTCCGCACTCATTGCACGCCTCCCCGAGCGCCCGTTCCGCCGGGCCCCCTGACCCGTCGCCAGACCACCACCGGTAGGGGACGTTCCGCACGTCCGTCCGGTTCCACGAGCCTTCGAGGCTCGTGGGCAGGGAACACTTTCGCATACGCCGGGGCATGCGCGCGCCGTCCGTCCGGAGCGGAACCGGACGGACGGGGTGGGTGGGGCGTGGGGGCCGGGCGGGCGCGGGGCGCCGGGCCCGGGGTGGAGGCGGGCCGGGGCCCGGGATGGGTGCGCGCCGGGGCCCGGGGGTCAGCCCTGGCGGGCCTTGGCGCGCGGGTCCTTGCGGTTGATCACGTAGACCCTGCCGCGGCGGCGCACGACCTGGGCGCCCGGGAGCTTCTTGAGCGAGCGAAGCGAATTGCGGACCTTCATAGGGGGCACCTTTCTGCTCGTACCTGCTCGTAGTCTTTCCTCGCACGCACGACAACCGTGGCGGGCCCGGGTTCATTCCGGGCGGCCGACCGGCGTACGGAGGAGACGGCATGAGTTTCCTGAGTCAACCTCTATGCCGCCAGGGGCGTGTCGGTGGCCGTGTTGATCTTGTAGTTGGCTTGGTGGGTGGCGGGGTCGTAGCAGGTGCCGGTGCGCCAGCAGGCCCATATCACCCGGAGCCAGGATCGGGCGAGGATGCGGACGGCGTGGGGGTGTCGCTTCTTGCGGTTCCGGGCGTCGGTGTAGATCTTGGCGGCCCACTGGCTGCCATGCCGGCTGTTGTCGGCGAAGGTCGTGAGTGCGACGCGGGCTCTGCGGTTGGTCGCGAAGCGGAAGGCGACCGTGCGGGACTTGCCCGAGGCACGGGTGACGGGGACGACACCGGCCTCGGCGATGAGCTGCTCGCAGGTCTGGGCGCGTTCGAGGATCGGGCCGATCTCGCCGATGATCTGGCCGAGGTTGACTTTGCCGATGCGCGGCATGGTGGCGAACAGCGGCGCGTAGGGGTGGGTTTCGACCGCCTCGGCGATGGCCTTGTCCAGGGCACGGATGGTCATGCGTATGCCCTGCACGAGCTGGGCCTGGACGCGCACGAGCTGCCTGACGACGGCTTCGCTGAGGCGGGAGGCCGCCTTCGGGGCCGAACGCAGCCGTTCGATCAGCACCGTGCCGGGCTTGCGGCCGGAGTAGTGGTGGCGCTTGCACCAGGCTTCGAGTCGTCCGGCAGTGAGGTTGGCCGCTGCGGCCGGGGTGGGGTATCGCTCCAGGAACGCGATGGCAATGTCGCTGTCCAGCTCGGCGAAGACGGCCTTGCCGCCGGGCCAGTGCTCGTCCAGCAGCGCGGCGAGCTGGTTGACAGCGGCGACCTTGGCCTCGATGTGGTCGGCACGGGTCCGGGTGAGGGCCTGGAGGTCGAGGGTGGCCTGCTCGGTGGGTTCCAGGCGGGGCAGCAGGTGGCCGTCGGTGCGCAGGTAGTCGGCGAGTTTCATGCTGTCGCCCGCGTCGGTCTTGGCCTTGGAAGCACCCCAGCGCGCTCGCATGGCGTGGAAGGCGTTCGGGTGCACCGGCACGATCGGGTGGCCCGCGGCCAGCAGCCGGTCGACGGCCAGGCCGCGGGTGGTCTCGATCGCGACCGGCAGATTCTGCGGGGCGCCGTGCTGACGCAGCCGTGCCAGGGTCTTGGCGAAGCCCTCCTCGGTGTGGGCCAGTTCCCACCGGTCGATGCGTTTGCCGGACTCGTCCATGACCGTCACGTCATGGGTTTCGCTCGCCCAGTCCCATCCGATGAACACGTGCGTCGTACTCCTGTACTGCTGACGGAGCACCTGCCCGGTGGTGAGGTCGTCTGCCGGGAGCTCATTAATCGGCCCTCTGCGGGGCGTGTCCCTGAAGCCGATCAGACGGCCTCGGCCCGGCAGGGCTGGCAGAACTCACGCTGGCCGTCGAACGGCTCGCGACGATGGCCATGCACCCGCCGGGACCGAGAGGTCACAACCCTACCGAAGAGGGCTGCAGAAGGGATGGTCCTCTAATGAGCGACGAGCGACCGGGGCACGACCGGGACGAGGACGGGCCGGACTTCTCCAGCCCCGGGTTCTCCAGCCCCGACTTCTCGAGTCCCGATTTCTCCGGCCCCGACGACTACACGCCGCCGGACTTCGTGGTCCCGCCCTTCGAGGGCCCGGACTACGAGGCGGAGGACGGGGGTTTCTCCAGCCCCGGCTTCTCCAGCCCGGACTTCTCCTCCCCGGGCGGCGAGGGCGAGTCCCACGACGGCCCCCACGGCGACGGCACGTAGCCGCTTGCAGCGCGCCCCCGCCCACGAAGCCCCGCCCCCGCGGCGGGACACGCAGGCGCCCCGGGGGCGCGCCACCGGCCGGCGCCGGGCCGCCTCACCGTCGCGTCAGCGACGCGACGCGGGCCGGGCTGGCGCGGGGCCAGCGCGGGCCGCCCAGATCGCGGTCGGCCGCCCGACGCCTGACCCGCCGCTGACCTCTACGGATTCAGCGCCGGTGCCGCCAGGCCGACCTGAGCACGCGGTCCCGACCGCGCAGGCACCCCCGGGGGCACCGCGCGGCGCAAGCCGCCCCGATCGCGGGCAGCCGGCCGACGCCCGACCCGCCGCTGACCTCCGCGGCTTCAGCGCCCGGCCGCCAGGCCGACCCGACCACGCGCTCCCGCCCGCGCAGGCACCCCCGGGGGCACGCGCGGCGCAAGCCGCCCCGACCGCGGTCGGCCGGCCGACGCCTGACCCGCCGCTGACCGCTGCGGGAGGCCGGGCCGGGCCCGGCCTCCTCCGCGTGGCTCAGCCGTAGCGCGCGCAGCCCGCTCCAGGGCTCAGGCTCAGCGGTCCCGCGCCTGGGGCCCGCGCTGGCTCGGGCATGCCCGGGTGTTCGCGGCGCACCACCGGCCGGCGCCGGGCCGCCTCACCGTCGCGTCAGCGACGCGACGCGGCCTCGCCGATTCCGGCCACCCCGTGTCCGCCCCGCGCGGGGCGGAGCGCCGCTTCTTTCGGCGCTGGCCACGATGACAGCGGTTACTCCCGCGACCCGCGCCGACTACCCCAAAACGTGCCGCAGGCAGCCACGAGCGCGTCCAGAAATCGTTGGCAGCGCTGCGGGAGAGCGCTCTCTGCGAGTCTTGACAGACCGTCGCGGGCCGTCCATCGTCACTCCGGGGCCTGTTGCGCTCACTTCAACAAGGCCGCATCGCAGCCCGCCTTGTCGTCGATCCGCCGACTGGAGTCCCCCCATGCGTCCGTGGAAACGAAAAGCGCTGCCCTACGCGGCAGCCCTCATGCTCGTCACAGGTGCAAGCGCTTTCTCCGCCAGCCAGTCACCCGCGATGGCCGCCCCACCGGCCGCCGCCCGGGCCGCCGCCGCGCAGGCCGCCCAGCCCGCCGCCGCCCAGCCGTGGGCGAACGCCGCGCAGACCCCCGACCAGCGCGCCGACGAACTGCTCGCCGCCATGACCCAGGCCGAGAAGCTGACCATGCTGCACGGCGGAGCCTCCTGCGGCTACGTCGGCTGCGTGGACGGCAACTCCCGCCTCGGCATCCCGGCCCTGCACCTCCAGGACGGCCCGGTCGGCGCCGGCGACGGTCTGTCGAACGTCACGCAGATGGCCGCCCCGGTGGCCGGCGCCGCCACCTGGGACACCGCGCTGATGAAGAGCTACGGCCAGGTGCTCGGCTCCGAGCAGTGGGGCAAGGGCACCAACGTCGTCCTGGCCCCCACCATCAACATCGTGCGGGACCCCCGCTGGGGCCGCGCCTTCGAATCGCTCGGCGAGGACCCGTACCTCGCGGGTCAGTTGGGCGCCGCCGACATCCAGGGCATCCAGAGCCAGGGCCCGATGGCCCAGGTCAAGCACTTCGACGTGTACAACCAGGAGACCAACCGCAACTCCGGCGCGGACAACGCGGTCGTCTCGGACCGGGCGATCCGGGAGATCTACACCCCCGCGTTCCAGGCCGCGATCGACCAGGGGCAGGTCGCCTCGGTGATGTGCTCGTACTCCGAGATCAACGGGCCGTTCGCCTGCGAGAACGGCCCGCAGCAGAACAGCCTGCTCAAGGGCGACCTCGGCTTCACCGGCTTCATCACCTCGGACTGGGGAGCCACCCACTCCACCGTCGCCTCGGCCAACAACGGCCTGGACATGGAGATGCCGGGCCAGGACTACTACGGCACGGCGCTGACCAACGCGGTCAACAACGGCCAGGTCTCGCAGGCCACTCTCAACGACCACACCCGGCGCATCCTGGTGTCGATGTTCCGCCAGGGGCTGTTCGACAACCCCAACACCGGTTCGCTGAACGCCTCGGTCACCTCGGCCGCGCACGCCGCCGTCTCCCAGCAGGTCGCGCAGGAGGGCAGCGTCCTGCTCAAGAACGCCAACGCCGTGCTGCCGGTGACCTCCGCGACCCACTCGCTCGCCGTGATCGGCGACGACGCGGGCACGGACGCGATGACCCAGGGCGGCGGCAGCGCGGGCGTCAATCCCGCGCACCTGATCACGCCGTACCAGGGCATCGCCTCCCGCGCGGGCAGCGGCGCCACGGTGACGTACGCGCAGGGCGTCGGCTCCTCCAGCGGCCAGCTCTCGCCGGTGGGCAGCTCGTACCTCAAGCCGTCCTCGGGCAGCGGCAACGGGCTGTACGGGCAGTACCACAACAGCACCGACCTGTCCGGAGCGGTCGTCGCCAGCCGGGTCGACCCGGTGATCGACTCGGTGTACGGCGGCCAGTCCCCCGCGCCGGGCGTCAACGCCACCAACTGGTCGGTGAAGTGGACCGGTACGCTCACCCCGCCGACCTCGGGCAGCTACACCTTCTCGCTCAACAGCGACGACGGCAGCCGTCTCTACGTCAACGGCCAGCAGGTCATCAACAACTGGTACGACCAGGGCCCGACCACCCGGACCGGCACGATCACCCTGACGGCCAATCAGCCGGTGAGCATCGAGGTGGACTACTACCAGGCCGGCGGCGGCAGCAATGTCAGCCTGGGCTGGCAGATCCCCGGCCAGTCGCTGCACGACCAGGCCGTCACGGCGGCCCGCAACGCCGACACGGCGATCGTCTTCGTCAGCAACTTCGAGTCCGAGGGCGGCGACCTGTCGAACATCGACCTGTCGGCCGCGCAGAACCAGCTGGTCACCGATGTGGCCGCGGCCAACCCCAACACGGTCGTGGTGGTCAACAGCGGTTCCGCGGTGACGATGCCGTGGGCCAACTCGGTGCGGGGCATCGTGGAGAACTGGTATCCCGGCCAGGAGGACGGCAACGCCATCGCGGCCCTGCTCTACGGCGACGTCAACTTCTCCGGCAAGCTCCCCGTCACCTTCCCGGCCTCGCTCAACGACGTCCCCGCCCACACCGCCGCCCAGTGGCCAGGTCAGAACAACACCGTGCAGTACAGCGAGGGCCTCAACGTCGGCTACCGCTGGTACGACTCGCAGAACAAGACCCCGCTCTACCCCTTCGGATTCGGCCTGTCCTACACGACCTTCGCCTACTCCGGACTGACCGTCTCCGCACCGGACGGCTCGGGCAAGGTCACCGTGGCCTTCGACGTGAAGAACACCGGCAGCAGGGCCGGCGCCGAGGTCCCGCAGGTCTACGTCGGCCAGCCCACCTCCACCGGTGAACCGCCCAAGAGTCTGCGCGGCTTCCAGCGCGTCAGCCTCGACGCCGGACAGACCCAGCACGTGACCGTCACCCTGGACGCGCGCAGCTTCCAGTTCTGGAACAACGGCTGGACCAACGCCGCCGGCACCAACACCATCTACGTCGGCGCGTCCTCCCGCGACATCAAGCTCACCGGCCAGACCACCATCGGCTCGGGCGGCGGCACCACGCCTCCCACCGGTGACTCCGTGCTGCCCCGCACGGGGTGGACGGCGAGCGCGTCCGCGACCGGCGGCGGTGACGTACCGGCCCGCATGCTGGACGGCGACTCCGGCACCCGCTGGAGCACCGGCACCCCGATGGTGAACGGCCAGACCGTCACCGTCGACATGGGCGCGGCGCACACGATCGACAAGATCACCATGGACTCGGCGGGCAGCACCAACGACTACGCCCAGGGGTACACCGTCGCGCTCTCCTCGAACGGCACCACGTGGTCGGCCCCGGTGGCGACGGGTACCGGCACCTCGGCGCTGGTCACCGTGCCCTTCACCGCCCAGTCGGCCCGCTACATCCGGGTGACGCAGACCGGCAGTTCGAGTTCCTGGTGGTCGATCGCGGAGTTCAACGCCTACGGCTGAGGCCGTGCGGCCCGGCTGAGGCGCCATTCCCCAGCCGGGCCGTCCGTGGCGGCCACCGGCGCCGGTGCGGTGGCACGACCGGGTTCAGCGGTCCGGGTCCCCGAGGGCCCGGGCCGCTGTGCGTGCCACCGCGTCGGCGACCGCGGCCAGGGCGGGCGAGTCGAGCTTCCACTGCTGCCAGTGCAGCGGTACGTCCACGAATCCGCCGCCCGCGACCAGGTCCACCAGGGTGCCCGCGGCCAGGTGCGCCCGTGCCTGCGTGTCGGGGATCATCCCCCAGCCGAGCCCGGCGGCCACCGCCTCGACGAACGCCTCCGAGGAGGGTACGTAGTGCCGGGCGCGCCCGGGAGTACGCCGAGGCGCGAGCCCGCGCAGAAAGCGGTCCTGGAGGTCGTCCTTGCGGTCGAAGACCACCACGGGCACACCGGCGAGCGCCTGCCGCAGGGGGACGTCCGACAGCCGGGCGGCCACGAAGCCGGGCGCGGCCATCGCCCGGTAGCGCATCCGGCCCAGCGCCCGTACCGAGCAGCCCTGCACCGGCTCGGGCGAGGAGGTCACGGCGGCCATCACCAGGCCCTGGCGGAGCAGTTGGGCGGTGTGGTCCTGGTCGTCGCGGTGCAGGTCGAAGGTGACGGGGAGGCGGCTCGCGACCTCGGCGAGCGCGGGCAGGAACCAGGTCGCCAGGGAGTCCGCGTTCACGGCGATGGGCAGCGCGGTGGGCCCGGCGGCGTCCGTCAGCCCGAGTTCGGCGCCCGCGTCCTGTTCCAGCCGGGCCAGTTGCCGTCCGAACCGTACGACGACCTCTCCGGACGGGGTGAGCCGTACGGGCTTGGAGCGCAGCAGCAGTACGCGGCCGGTGCGCTGTTCCAGGGCCTTGATCCGCTGGCTGACCGCGGAGGGTGTCACGCTCAGGGCCTCGGCGGCGGCCTCGAAGGTGCCCTCGTCGACCGCGGCCAGCAGGGTGCGCACCTGGTCCAGGGGAAGATCGGTCATCGTGGGCGGCCTCCGCCGGTCGCGTTAGCTCTGCTTATCCGGGCTGAGAAACATTAGCTGGTCTGATGGGCGGCGGTGCTTCTAGCCTCGGATCATGCATGGGGCTTTCATCGCGGCACTGGCGGGGCTCGGGACGGGTCTGTCGCTCATCGTGGCCATCGGGGCGCAGAACGCCTTCGTCCTTCGGCAGGGCATCCGACGTGAGCACGTCGCCGCGGTGGTGGGGATCTGCGCGGTCTCGGACATGGCGCTGATCGCGGTCGGGATCAGCGGTATCGGCACGGTGGCGAAGCGGTGGCCGTCCGCGGTGACCGTGACCGGCTGGATCGGTGGCGCGTTCCTGGTCGGTTACGGCCTGCTGGCCGCCCGGCGCGCGCTGCGGCCCGAGCGGCTGAGCGGCGACGGCTCGGTGAGCACGTCGCTGCGGGCCGCGGTGCTCACCTGTCTGGCGCTGACCTGGCTCAACCCGCATGTGTACCTGGACACGGTGCTGCTGCTCGGCTCGGTCGCGAACGGGTACGGCGGTGCCCGCTGGCCGTTCGGCGTGGGCGCGGCGACCGGGAGCGTCCTGTGGTTCAGCGGCCTCGGCTTCGGCGCGCGGCTGCTGTGTCGCCCCTTCGCCAGGCCGGGCTCCTGGCGGGCCCTGGACGTGCTGATCGCCTGCACGATGACCACCCTGGGCGTGCTGATGACGACCCGCCTCTGACCGTTGGACGTCATTGAAAACGGCCTATGAGGCCGTCACCGAATTCGACTGATTGCGCCTCGGCGCCCTGCCGACGAGCGCGGCGCCTCGCCGACACACGGTCCACCGGCACAGCGCAGCGCTCAGCGCCAGTCGCTCGACCACACCTCGTCGCGCCGCACCGGGCGGAAGCCGATCACGGCCGCGTCGTCGCGCCGGCTGCCGACCGAGGCCAGCAGCATGGCGCACAGCTCGGTCAGCGACGCGCCCTCCCGGCGGGCCTGGTCGGCGCCCTGGGCCAGATGGTCCATGCCCTCGGCCAGGTCCTCGCCCGGCACCTCGATCAGGCCGTCGGTGTACAGCAGCAGGGTGTCACCGGTCTTGAGGTCGTAGTGCCAGGTGGTGCGCGGCAGCGTGGGCGCCACGCACAGCGGAAGGTCGGGGCCCGCGCCCTGGAGGAAGCGGGGCGGTCCGTCGGCGGGCAGCAGCAGCGGGGGCGGGTGGCCCGCGTTGGACCAGGCGGCGTGCCAGGCGCCGCCGGGCTTCGGCCGGAGCCGGGCCTGTACGACGGTGACCAGCGGCGCGATGTCCAGCCCGGCGACCACCCGGTCCAGTTGGGAGAGGCTGTCGGCGGGGGTCTGCGAGCGGGACTGGTCGTAGGCGATCACCCGCAGCATGCTGCGCAGCTGGCTCATCGAGGTGGCGGCCTCCAGGTCGTGCCCGGCGATGTCGCCGATGGTGAGGGTGACCGAGCCGTCGGGCAGCAGCAGCGCGTCGTACCAGTCGCCGCCGATCTCGGCGGTCCTGCTGGCCGGCTGGTAGTGCGCGGCCAGCTCCGCGCCGGGCACCTCGGGGGTGGGGGTGAGCAGGGCCCGCTGGAGGGTGAGGGCGGTGTGGCGGGTGCGCTGGAGCTCCATGGCCTGCCGCAGCGGATCGCGCACCTCGTGCAGGATCTCGCCGAGCAGGGCGAGGTCGGCCGAGCCGGGCGGCGGGCTGTCGGCGCAGCCGGCCGCGCAGGCGTAGGCGACAACGGCGGAGTCGATGACGATCGGCACCACGGTGAGGCTGGTGGCCCGGGCGTCGGCGAGCCAGGCGGTCGAGACATCGGGCACGACGCCTTGGGGCGGCTGCCCGGCGGGGAAGACCAGCAGCTTGGGCCGCCGGCTCTCGATGACCTGCTGGGCGACCGGGCCGACGGGGTAGGAGAGGTTGGCGACCGGCGGCAGCGGGGGCAGTCCGCTGCGGGCGGTGGCGGCCACCCGCGCCGCGCTGTACGGGCTGTCCTCCTCCTCGGTGACACCGGGTGAGGGCAGCAGGAACACCGCGCAGGCGTCGGTCAGTTCGGGTACGACGGCGGCGGCGACCGCGGCGAAGGCGTCGGGTACGTCATTGGCCGCGGTGACGGTGGCGACCCGGGCCAGCAGGCGTTCGCGCAGCCGGTTGCGCCACTGGTCCTCGATGTCGGCGGTCGCGCCGATCCACTCCACCGTGACGCCGCCGCGCACCACCGGTACCGCCCGCGACTGGACATGGCGGTACTCGCCGGTCGCGGTGCGCAGCCGGAAGGTGCCCACGAACATCGAGGGGGTGCCGTCGGCGGCGTCCCGCCAGGTCTGCACCAGCCGGTTGCGGTCGTGCGGGTGGACCGCCGACAGCCACTCCCTGTCGACCATCGGCCGCCACGGGGTTCCGGTGAACTCCTCGAAGCCGCCGACCAGTTCGGTGATGTCGCCGTTGGGCTTCATCAGCCAGACGATCTGGGTGACCGCCGACATCAGCGCCTCGTACCGCTGGAGCGCCTGGTGGCGCTGTTCCGACAGCCGCTCGGCCTCCTCGGCGGCCCCGACGGAGGCGGTGAGGTCGACGGCGAGGGCCAGCACCCCGGAGCCGTGCCGGGAGACCACGGGCGAGCAGCTGTAGACGAAGTGCCGGCGGCCGGGGGCGCCGGGCGAGGTGCCCTCGGTGGTGCGCGGCGAGGTGACCTGGCGGGCGGTGCGGCTGCGGTACACCTCGTCGAGCATGACGACGAAGCGGGCCGCGTTGGGCTCGGAGAAGACCTCGGCGGCCGTGGCGCCCATCTCGCGGGGGCCGAACATGCCGTGGAAGGCGTCGTTGTAGTAGACGAGCCGGTGGTCGTCGCCCGCGGTGAGGAGGACGGGCACGATGGCGCGGTCGAACACCTCGGGTTCGAGCTCGGGCACGTCCGCGTCGCTGCCGCTCCTCCTCATCCTCCGATCATCGCGCGACCGGGCGCGCCGGGCGCGCCGAGTGGGGCCACCGAGCCGATATTCGTACAGACGAACGAATAGCGTGGCCGGTCTGCGTATTTCGGCCGACATGCGTCGACACCAGAGAACGACAGCCGGTCACGAGACCGTAACAGGGACCCGCCAACCCCACAGCCTTCCGTAACGTGACCGGCTCACGGCTGCCGCAGCCCGCGGCGCCCCCTTCGGACAGGTCACGTACGTGCGCATATCCACCGCCAGAACCGTTCTGCTCACCGCGGCCCTCACCGGCACCGCCCTGCTCGTCGTGCCGGGCCAGGCCCAGGCCGCCGGTTCTGTGCACCTGGCCAAGATCTGGTACAACTCCCCCGGCAGCGACAACCGCAGCAACACGAGCCTGAACGGCGAGTGGGTCCAGATCACCAACAGCACCTCCAAGGCGGCGAGCCTCAAGGGCTGGACGCTCACCGACGCCTCGCGGCACAAGTACACCTTCGGCACTTTCACGCTGAAGGCGCACAAGTCCGTGAAGGTGAGGACCGGCAAGGGCCGCAACACCGCCACGAACCTCTACCAGCAGCGCGCCGCGTACGTCTGGAACAACGACAAGGACACCGCGACGCTGCGCCGCGCCTCGGGCGCCGTGCAGGACAAGTGCGGCTACAACTCGACGAGGTACGACTACAAGAACTGCTGACCGGGTGAGGCGGCGGCCGGCAGCGGCCGCCGCTTCAAGAAACCGACAACGCCGGAGAGCGCTCTCACCACCGCGCGGACGGGGTCATGGGCCGTTACGCGGAGGCGCGGACGACCAGCCGGGTCGGGGTGACGATCGAGGACAGCGCGGGCACGCCCAGCGCGTCGGCCGGCGGCTCCAGGGTGCGCAGCAGCAGGCGGGCCATCAGCCGGCCCATCTCCTCGATGTCCTGCCGGACCGTGGTCAGCGGCGGGTCGGTCCACTCCGCGACGGACACCATGTCGTCGAAGCCGACCACCGCCACGTCGTCCGGCACCCGGCGCCCGCGCACGCGCAGCACCCGCAGCGCCCCCGAGGCCATCACGTCGGAGGCGGCGAACACCCCGTCGAGGTCGGGAGAGCGTTCCAGCAGCTCGGTCATCGCCCGGGCGCCGCCGTCCGGGGTGAAGTCGCCCTCGGCGATCAGACCGGGGTCGGTGTCGGGGAGCACGTCGCGGAAGCCGTCGAGCCGGTCGACGGAGGCGGGCTGGTCCAGCGGCCCGGTGATGTGGGCGATCCGCCGGCGGCCGCGGGCCAGCAGATGGCGTACGGCGTCGCGCGCCCCGCCCCGGTTGTCGCAGTCGACGTAGAGCGTGCGGCGGCCGAGGGTCTGCTCGCGCCAGGTCGGACGGCCGCCGATGACGATCGGTACCCCGGCCTCCTTGGCGAGCACGGTCAGCGAGTCGTCGGTGTGCAGCGAGAAGATCAGGGCGCCGTCGACATGGCCGCCGGACAGATAGCGGCCGACCCGCTCGTAGTCGGCCACCGCGTCGGTCAGCAGCAGCACCAACTGGTTGTCGTGCGCGGTGAGTTCCTTGCTGATGCCGCGCACCTGGCGGGCGAAGAACGGGTCGGTGAAGAAGCGGGTCTCCGGCTCGGCGACGACCACGGCTATGGCGTCGTTGCGGCGGGTGACCAGGGTGCGGGCGGCCTGGTTGGGCACGTAGCCCAGCTCGTCGACGGCCTGCCGCACCCGTTCGACCAGGGGTCCCCTTACGCCCGCTCCGCCGTTGACCACCCGGGAGGCCGTCGCTCTCGACACCCCGGCCCTGGCGGCGACGGCCTCCAGCGTGGGACGGGGCGCGGGTCGCGGGTCGGACAACGGGTGCTCCTTCGGGCGCGGAGGGCGGAGCTGCGGACGGGCGCAGGTTCGCGGGGACGTCCGTGCGGTGGCCGAGGGGCGTGAGCTGCGGACCAGCCACAGCGTAACGGGTTACATCGTTTTATGAGAGCGCTCTCCGAGATTGATCGAAGACATGAGCGATAAGAGGGCGTGGGCGGGCGGACAGCGGGCAGGTGCCGACAGGCCGCGCGGGGCCGCCGCCGCTACGGTGGAGGTGGTCCGTACCGCGTACGGCCGGTGTCGCCGCAGGTCACCGGGGTATGAGAGCGAAGTACCCGGCGGCCGGCCGGAGGGCCCGGCCGACCGCCGGGCGAACGTCGGCGCACAGCCCGTGCGGCCCGTCGGTACGGCCCGCACGGCCTGCGCCGACGGGCACGGCCCCTGCCGCCCACCGGCGGCCCGTACCGGCCAACGCACCGGCCCGCCGCCCGTCGGCGGACCGGCAGCCGGCCGGCCGCCGGCGGCCGGTGATCCGCACCGAACCCGCCGCCCCGCGGCGGACCGCACCCGACCGCAGAAGGAAGTCGCCCCCATGACCTCAGCAGTGCCCACCCTCACGCTCAACAACGGCTCCACGATCCCGCAGTTCGGCTTCGGGACGTTCCAGATCGAGCCCAAGGACACCCGGCAGGCGGTGCTCACCGCGCTGGAGACCGGCTACCGGCACATCGACACCGCGGAGATGTACGGCAACGAGAAGGAGGTCGGGCAGGCCGTCCGCGACTTCGGCGCGCCGAGGGAGGACGTCTTCGTCACCAGCAAGCTGAACAACGGCTACCACGCGCACGACGACGCGCTCACCGCCTTCGACCGCACACTGGACGAGCTGGGCATGGCCCATGTGGACCTCTTCCTCATCCACTGGCCGCTGCCGGCGGTCGGCGACTTCACGGAGACCTGGAAGGCGCTGGAGGAGGTCTACCACTCGGGCCGGGCCAAGGCGATCGGGGTGTCCAACTTCCAGCAGGCGCACCTGTCCCGGCTGCTCCAGAAGACCGAGGTGATTCCCGCGGTCAACCAGATCGAGATCCACCCCTATCTGGTCCAGGACGATCTGCGGGCCTTCTGCGCCGACCACGGGATCGCCGTCGAGGCATGGGCACCGCTGGCCAAGGGCAAGGTCGTCCACGAGCCGGAGATCACCGCCATCGCGGAGCGGCTGGGCCGGACGGCGGCGCAGGTGACGCTGCGCTGGCACCTCCAGCGCGGTGACATCGTCTTCCCCAAGTCGGTCACCCGCTCCCGGGTCGAGGAGAACTTCCGGGTCTTCGACTTCGAGCTGACCGAGGCGGACATGGCCGAGATCACCGGCCTCGACCGCGGTGAGCGCACCGGGCCGGACCCGGACACCTTCAACTACGTGCCCTGAGACCCCGTGGGCGGCCGGCCCCGGGTGGGACCGGCCGCCGCGACGGCGGTGCTCAGCGGCCGAGCGCCTTGCTCAGTTCGTCCTTGCTCATCTGCGAGCGGCCCTTGATGCCGCGCTGCCGGGCCTCGTTGTAGAGCTGGTCCCTGGTGGGGCCCTCGGCGCCTGAGTGCGAGCGCTGCCCGCCGCGCCGACCGGAGGAGATGTCCTGCGTCGAGGTGCGGCTCGCGGTACGCGACTCGCCGGACCTGGCCCGCTCCTTGTTGACCGTGCGCGAGGCGATCTCCTCCGCGCGCTTCTCGGACTCGCCCCGGTCGCGGGCGCTGTCCTTGATGTGCTCGTACTGCCGCTCCCGCTTGGCGTTCGATCCTCGGGGCATGGCGCTCACCTCTCGTCGGCGGGCCCGCGGACCCGCGCGGGCCGTACGTCCTGTGCGTGCGCCTGCCCGGGCCCCGCCCGCGTACGCACGCGGTCCCAGTGTGGGCACCGGGTGACCGCCCCCGGCCACCGCTCCTGGTCCGTTCGGGTACGGCCCGGGACGTACCGGCGCGCGGGGGCGGCCGCGCCCGTACCGTCACAGCACGTGCTGCCCCTTGCCGAGCGCGATCACACCGGCCGCGGACACGGTGTACAGCTCGCGGTCGCGGTCCGGGTTGACGCCGATCGTGGCGCCCGGGGGCACGTCCACGTTCTTGTCCAGGACGGCGCCGCGCACGATCGCGCCCCGCCCGACCCGTACGTTGTCGTGCAGCACCGAGCCCTGGACGACCGCGCCCGCGTCCACGATCACGCCCGGCGACAGCACCGAACGCGTGACCTGGCCGCGGATCACGCACCCCGGGCTGATCACCGACTCCCCCACGATGCCGCCCGCCGCGATCTTGGCGGGCGGCAGCTGTCCGGGGTGGGTGTAGATCGGCCAGCGGCGGTTGTAGAGGCTGAAGGCGGGCCGGTCGGAGATCAGGTCCATGTGCGCGTCGTAGTACGCGTCCAGGGTGCCGACGTCCCGCCAGTAGCCGTGGTCGCGGGCGGTCTCGCCGGGCACGTGGTTGCGGTCGAAGTCGTAGACCTGGGCGACGCCCTGCTCGGTGAGCCGGGGCAGGATGCTGCCGCCCATGTCGTGCACGGACCGGGGGTCCTCGGCGTCCTCGTGCAGCGCGTCCAGCAGGGTCTTGGTCGTGAACAGGTAGTTGCCCATGGAGGCGAAGACCCGGTCCGGGTCGCCGGGCAGTCCCGGCGGGTCGGACGGCTTCTCCAGGAAGCGCTCCACCCGGAACCCGTCGGCGGCCGGGGTGATCACGCCGAACGAGCCCGCCTCGGCCTTCGGCACCTTGATGCCCGCCACCGTGACGCCCGCGCCGTGCTCGACGTGCTGGGCGAGCATCTGCCGCGGATCCATCCGGTAGACGTGGTCGGCGCCGAACACCGCGATGTAGTCGGGCTGTTCGTCGTGCACGAGATTGAGCGACTGCAGGATCGCGTCGGCGCTGCCCAGATACCAGTGCGGGCCGAGCCGCTGCTGCGCCGGGACGGGCGTGACGTAGTTGCCCAGCAGACTCGACATCCGCCAGGTGGTGGTCACATGCCGGTCCAGCGAGTGCGACTTGTACTGCGTGAGGACGCAGATCCGCAGGATTCCGCCGTTCACCAGGCTGGACAGCACGAAGTCCACCAGCCGGTAGGTGCCGCCGAAGATCACCGCCGGCTTGGCCCGGTCCGCGGTGAGCGGCATCAGCCGCTTTCCCGCGCCGCCGGCCAGCACTATGCCCAGTACCGAAGGCCCACCGCTCATCCAGGCTCCCCTTGGGTCGTGTCCGCGTGTCTGCGAAGGAGCCACGCCGTCCTGTCCGTCGACAGCTGTGCTCCTTGCCTTCCCCCGTTGGGGGCCCGGATATTCCATGGGCAGGTGCCGATTCGTCCCAGGGCGGAAGGGGAACAGAAGGAGGACGGGAGGTGAACGGCAGGTTCCGGCCCGCGTCCGGCGCGCTCCCGGGCGGCGGCGCCGCGTTCCGCGTCCTCCTGTGCGCGGCTCGATCGCGCCCCTCGCGCGGCGGTGACGCAGCCGGACGTTCCGCGGTTGCGCGGTTTCCGGCCACAATCTTCGCGGGGTGATCCCCCGCTCCGCCCGTCGGCGCCCCTATCCGGGCCATGACTGATGGGACGTCAGTCGGTTCACGGGCCTGCTGGGGCGGTCACCGGACCTCCCATGGGCCGAATCGTTGCGGTGGTTCCCCGCACGGGCTAAGCACATGCCCTGCGCTCGGGTGCCAATACGGCGGATCTGCCCTGCCGATACCCCTGACGGATTGACTCTTTATTGACGGCTGCAACCTCCCGAACCGGGCACACGTAGGAGAGACAGAGCGTGATGACCAACCAGCACTCCACCGCACCCGTTCCGCTGCGAGCCGGGGAGCGGTTGGCGTTGGCACTGGCGAGGGAAGAGATGATGCAGGACTACCACCGGTGGGAGACCGACCCGGCGACGGTCGTCGGCTTCGGCGCCCGCTGGCCGGTGTCGTGGGAAGTGTTCCAGGCGCGATTCCGCAGCATTCACACCTCGGCCCACTACCAGCTGTTCGAAGTGATCACCGCGGAGGACGCGGTCCCGGTCGGGACCACCTCCCTCAGCGTCGACCAGTCCGTCAACAGCGCCGAATTCACTCTGGTGATCGCTCCCGAGCACCGTGGCCTGGGCTACGCGAGCGAAGCCACCGCACTCACCCTCGACTGGGCGTTCTCCATCGCGTCGCTGGACTCGGTGTGGCTGGAGGTACTGGCTCCCCACACCGCGGCGGTGAACGCCTATCTCAAGGCCGGCTTCCGCACGGCCGGCCGACTGCGCAGCGCCGGTCTGTGGCACGGCACACGCGTCGACAAGCTCCTTCTGGACTGTGTCCCCGATGACCTGGTAGAGAAGAGGTGACCCACAATGTCCTGTCCCGACGTGAACTGCCGCAAGGGTGGTTGCACCACCGACCCCGGCCGAGCCCGGCCGGCCGGCGACAGCGGCCCCAGGAAGGCATGACCGGTCCATCAGGCCCGCCCTGTACGGACCGGTCCGTACGGGGTCCGCGGTCACGCCCCGGCCGTCACCGGCCGGGGTCCCGGTAGCCCGAGGCGCGGCACGCGCTCATCCGTGTGCCGCGTCAGGCACTCAGGGCACCGAGGGTGTCGAGGGACACCTGCCACAGCCGCGCCGCCGCCTCGGGGTCGAGGGCGTACGGCGCCACACCGCGCCGGGTGCCCGGCTTGTTCTCCTCGGCCTCCTGGCAGTCCTCGAAGTAGCGGCCGCCCACTGCGTCGAGCAGGGGCGAGGCCGCCACCAGCACGGAGGTCGCGGCGCCCTGCTGCACGGTCTTCCAGCCCGGGCCCTTCTCACCGCCGACGCGGGCCCGCATCCGCTCCAGTTCCGCTTCGTCCACATGGCGCTGGAGGTTGGTGCGGATGGCGCCGGGCATCAGCGCGTTGACGGTGATGCCGTCGGAGGCCCAGCGCCTTGACGCCTCGACGGCGAAGAGCACATTGGCCGTCTTGGACTGGCCGTACGCCAGCCACGGGTCGTAGGGCCGCCGCTCGAAGTGGATGTCCTCGAAGACGACCGGCGAGGCGAGGTGCCCGCTGGAGCTGACCGAGACCACCCGGGCGCCGCCGTCCAGCGCCAGGGCCCGGTGCAGCCCGGTGGCGAGCGCGAAGTGGCCCAGGTGGTTGGTGGCGAACTGCAGCTCCCAGCCCTGCGGGGTGTGTATCTCGGGCGAGGCCATCACCCCCGCGTTGTTGACCAGGATGTCCAGCGGGCCCTCCCACGCGGCGGTGAAGGCGCCGACGGAGGCGGGGTCGGCCAGGTCGAGCAGCACGACCCTGACCCGCTGGTTGCCGGTGGTGGCGATGATGTCGCGGGCCGCCTCCTCGCCGGCCAGCGCGTTGCGTACGGCCAGGGTGACCTCGGCGCCCGCGGCGGCCAGCGCGCGGGCGGTCTCGACCCCGATGCCGGAGCCGGCGCCGGTGACGACGGCACGCCTGCCGGACAGATGGACGCCCGCCACGACGTCGGCGGCGGTGGAGTCGGGAGTGAAAGGCGTGGTGATACGCGTCGGGGAAGTCATGGGATCCGTTTCCTCAAGGAGTGCGGAAGGGACGGGACTGCCGGTACGCTGATAACCGGAGGAAGCTCCGCATACGGCTTTCAGCTTAAGCGGAGGAGGCTCCGCTTGCAACCGGAGCCTGTGGAAAACCCGCCGTGTCCCGCCACGGCGCCGAGCGTGGAGAGCGAGGAGAGGCCCCGTGCCGGGTACCGCCCCCCGACCGCTGCGCGCCGACGCGCAGCGCAACCGCGACCTGCTGCTGGCCGCCGCCGTAAGGGCGTTCACCCCCGAGGCCGCCGACGGCGAGCCCCGCGCCGAGGTGACGCTCGACGCCATCGCCAAGGACGCGGGCGTCGGGATCGGCACCCTCTACCGTCACTTCCCCACCCGCGAGGCCCTGGTCGACGCCGCCTACCGCAAGGAGCTGACCGGGCTCTGCGACGCCGCTCCCGAACTGCTGCGCACCGCCCCGCCGGACCTGGCCACCCGTACCTGGATGGGCCTGTTCGTCGACTACATGGCGACCAAGCGCGGGATGTCCGACGCGCTCAGGGCCGTGGTCGCCTCCGGCGGCAACCCCTTCGCGCACAGCCGCGACCTGCTGCTCCGCGCGGTCTCCACGCTGCTCGCCGCGGGCGCCGAGGCGGGGACGCTGCGCGCGGACGTGGACGCCAACGATGTGCTGACCGGCCTGAGCGGAGTGTCGATGGCCACCGGCCGGCCCGAACAGCGGGAGCAGGCCGGCCGGTTGCTCGATCTGCTGATGGACGGCCTGCGCCACCGGGCGCCCGGGGCCGGCTGAGCCTTCGGCCCTCTTCCCTGCTCAACCGGTTCAGCAGGGCTTTCTGGGCGGGCGGGCGACGACGTACGGTGAGACGGTCCGCCCACCGTCCAGCCCTGAGGACCCGAGATGGCTCTGTTCGACCTGCCCCCGGACCAGCTGCGCGCCCACCGCAGCGCCTCCAAGGAACCGGCCGACTTCGACCGCTTCTGGGCGGACACCCTCGCCGAGGCCCGGGTGCACGACCTGGACGCGCGTTTCGAGCGCGTGCCCACCGGGCTGGCCACCGTGGAGACCTACGACGTCACCTTCTCCGGCTTCGGCGGGCACCGGATCAAGGGCTGGTTCACCCTTCCCGCCGGCGCCACCCGGCCGCTGCCGCTGCTGACACAGTTCATCGGCTACGGCGGCGGGCGCGGGCTGCCGTACGCCCATCTGCTGTGGGCGTCGGCCGGGTTCGCGCACTTCGTGATGGACAACCGCGGCCAGAGCGCCAGTTGGTCGAGCGGTGACACCGCCGACCCGGTGGGCGGCGCCCCGGCCTCCCCCGGCTTTCTGACCCGGGGCATACAGGACCCGCTCGACTTCTACTACCGCCGGCTCTTCACCGACGCGGTGCGCGCGGTGGAGGCGGCCCGCTCGCACCCGCTGGCCGACGCCTCGCGGACGGCGGCGCTCGGGATCAGCCAGGGCGGCGGCATCACGCTGGCCGTCGGCGGGCTCGTCCCCGACCTCGCGGTGATCGGCCCGGATGTGCCTTTCCTGTGCGACTTCCCCCGGGCGGTCACCCTGACCGACGCCTACCCGTACCGTGAGGTGGGTGACTACCTGGCGGCCCACCGTGGCGCGAAGGCCCGCGCGTTGGAGACGCTGTCCTACTTCGACGGCGTGCACTTCGCCGCCCGCGGCCGGGCCCCCGCGCTCTTCTCCACCGCGCTGGAGGACCAAGTGTGCCCGCCCTCCACGGTGTTCGCGGCCTTCAACGCCTACGCGGGCGACGACAAGCAGATCGAGATCTACGAGTTCAACGGGCACGAGGGCGGCGACGCCTACCAGCAGTCCTTGCAGTTGGAGTGGCTGCGGGAACAACTGCTCGGCACCAATGTGGAATAGAGCGCGGGTTCGTGGGCAGGTGCGCGGCGAACAGTCCTACGAGTGCGAGGCGATGACGTGACCGTAGAGGTTCAGCAGTCGGAAAGCACGTACGAGACGGCGACGAGCGCGTGGTTGCCCGGAGCGCGGGAGGAGGCGACAGGCGGACTGCCGTGGATCGACGACGCCACCGGCGTCGCGCCGAAGGACGCGCGCGTGCTGTCGAGGCTCTTCTTCGACCGGCTCCAGGAGCTGGAAGAGGGCACACATGCCTACCAGTACGCCCGCAACACCCTGATCGAGATGAACCTGGCCCTGGTGCACTTCGCGGCCGGCCGGTACCGCAACCGGCCCGCCACCGACCACGAGGAGATCGTCCAGGTCGGCACGATCGGGCTGATCAAGGCGATCGACCGGTTCGACCTGTCCCGCGAGACGGAGTTCACCACCTTCGCGATCCCGTACATCGTCGGCGAGATGAAACGGTTCTTCCGTGACACCTCGTGGGCGGTGCACGTACCGCGGCGGCTCCAGGAGCTGCGGGTCGAACTCAGCAAGGCCAAGGAGCACATGTCGCTGCTGCTCGACCGCGACCCGACGGTCGCCGAGCTGGCCGCGTATCTGGAGCTGACCGAGGACGAGGTGGTCGAGGGCCTGGTCGCGGCGAACGGCTACACGGCCGGTTCCATCGACACACCGTGGAGCGACGCGGACAGCGGCTCGGACGGCGAGGGGCGCACCCTGGCCGACACCTTCGGCGCCTGCGATCCGGCGCTGGAGCTGGTGGAGGACTTCCACTGCCTGGCGCCGCTGATCTCGCAGCTCCCCGAGCGGGACCGCGAGCTGCTGAAGATGCGGTTCGGCGAGGAGTTGACGCAGGCGCAGATCGGCGAGCGGATGGGCTACTCGCAGATGCATGTCTCCCGGCTGCTCAGCCGGACGATAGCGAAGCTCCGCAAGGGACTGCTCACCCAGCGCTGACGGCGACAAGCGTTCGCGCCCGCACGGCGCGTCGGCCCGCGGATTCCCCGCGGGCCGTCGCTTTGTGCTCGCCGTCACCGAGGACGGCCCCGGGCGGAGGGCGTCCCCGCCGTGCTCAGGTGCCCGTGGCGGACGGCTCCGCCTGCGACAGCGGGGTCGCGATGTCCTCCAGCGAGCGTCCCTCGGCCTTGACCGCGAGCAGCGCCGCCACCACCCCGGCCGCGCACATCAGCGACGCGCCGATCTGGAAGGCCAGCACGGTGTCGCCGACCACTCCGGACTTGGTCAGGTCGGCGAAGACCAGCGGTCCGGTGATACCGCCGGCCGCCGTACCGATGGCATAGAAGAAGGCGATGGCCATCGCCCGGGTCTCCATCGGGAAGATCTCCGAGACGGTCAGATAGGCGCTGCTGGCGCCGGCCGAGGCGAAGAAGAGCACCACGCACCAGCAGGCGGTCAGGGTGTTCGCGCTCAGCGACCCGCGGTCGAAGAGCCAGGCGGTCACGAAGAGCAGCACGCCGGAGAGCAGATAGGTCGACGAGATCATGATCCGCCTGCCGACCGTGTCGAAGAGCCGGCCGAGCAGCAGCGGGCCGAAGAAGTTGCCGCCCGCGATGACCGCGAAGTAGTAGCCGGTGTCGCCGGTACCCACATGGAAGAACGTGATCAGGATGGTGCCGAAGCCGAAGGTGATGGCGTTGTAGAGGAACGCCTGGCCGATGAAGAGCGACAGCCCGAGCACCGCGCGCTTGGGGTACTTGCCGAAGACGGTTTTGGCGATGGTCCCGAAGCCGATGTTCCTGCGCTGGTGGATGGTGATCTCGGTGGTGGGGCGCGGCAGCCGCCGGTGCTTCTCGCGCTCGATCTTCTCCTCGACCGAGGAGACCAGTTCCTTCGCCTCGTCGCCGTAGCCGTGGATGAACTGCCATCGCGGGCTCTCCGGCACGTGCCGCCGTACCAGCAGGATCACCAGGCCGAGCACCACACCGAGGGCAAAGGTGAGCCGCCAGCCGACGTCCTTGGCGAAGATGCCGGTGTTCAGGGCCACGATCGACAACAGGGACCCGCCGACCGCGCCCAGCCAGTAGCTGCCGTTGATGATCAGGTCGACCCGGCCCCGGTACTTCGAGGGGATCAGCTCGTCGATGGCCGAGTTGATGGCCGCGTACTCGCCGCCGATGCCGAAGCCGGTCAGAAAGCGGAAGGTGAAGAACCACCACGACGAGAAGGACAGCGCGGTCATCGCGGTGGCGGTCAGATAGACGGCGAGGGTGATCATGAAGAGCTTGCGGCGGCCGAACCGGTCGGTGAGCCAGCCGAAGAACAGCGCGCCGCAGCAGGCGCCCGCCACGTACAGCGCGGCGGCGAGGCCGGTGATCTGCGCGGAGGTGATCGGCAGACCGCTGCCCTTCTCCGACAGCCGGCCGGCGATGTTGCCGACGATCGTGACCTCCAGGCCGTCCAGGATCCAGACGGTGCCCAGTCCGATCACGATCATCCAGTGCCAGCGCGACCACGGCAGCCGGTCGAGCCGGGCCGGCACATCCGTCGTGACGGTGCCGGTGCTCGGACCGGTGGACGACGGGCCGGACGCGGAGTCAGCCGCGGAACGGGCCATGGAAGATCACCTCCTCGTCGGTCAGTCTCACATCGGTCGACGGACCTCGCGCGACGACCGCTTCCGGTGGGAAGGGCCGTCACCTGCGTGGGTGGATCCGGCCTTTCCCGGTCGTTCGTCTGTCCCCGGCGCCCGCGGTTACGCCCGCCGGATGCGGCCCGCCGCCCGCGCCGCCGGGACATTTCCCGTCCGGCGGTGTAGATACGGGCCGACCCCGTTCGTCGTGAAGGTGACCGTGACCGGAGCACAGCCGAAGGAGTAGTGCCATGAAGTACCTGCTGCTGATCTGCAGTGAGGAGCAGGGGTTCGACGCGACCCCGGAGGAGATGGACGCCACGCCCTGGGCGGAGGAGATGGACCGCCGCGGGATCCGGCTGACGGGCAGCAGGACCCGTGACGCCGAGGACGCCACGACGGTACGGGTCAGGGACGGCGCCAAGCTGCTCACCGACGGGCCGTACGCGGAGACCAAGGAGCAGATGTGCGGCTTTGACATCATCGAGTGCGCCGACCTCGACGAGGCGGTCGAGGTCGCCTCGCGGCACCCGGTGGCCCACCACGGGATGATCGAGGTGCGGCCGTTCTGGACCGGGTGAAGGAGGCGGTCGCCGCGGCCTGGCCCGAGGAGTGGGGCCGGGTCGTGGCGGCGGTCATCCGGCAGACCGGCGACTGGGACCTCGCCGAGGAGTGCGCCCAGGACGCCTTCGAGCGCGCCCTGGAGCGCTGGCCGCGCGACGGGGTGCCGCGCAGGCCGGGGGCGTGGCTGACCACCACCGCGCGCCACCGGGCGCTCGACGTGCTGCGGCGCAGGACGAACGAGGCCGTCAAGCTCCGGGAGACGGCCCGGCTCACGCCGGCTCCCCCGGACGACGACGCCACCGCGGCGCCCGTGGTCGAGGCGGCCGGCGACGCCGTGCCCGACGACCGGCTGCGGCTGATCTTCACCTGCTGTCACCCGGCGCTGCCGCTGCCCGCCCAGGTCGCCCTGACCCTGCGTACGCTGACCGGGCTGAGCACCGCCGAGATCGCCCGCGCCTTCCTGGTGCCCGAGCGGACGATGGCCCAGCGGCTCAGCCGCGCCAAGAACAGGATCAGGAACACGGGCATCCCGTTCCGGGTGCCGCCGAGGGAACTGCTGCCGGAGCGGACCTCTGCCGTGCTGGCCGTGCTCTATCTGCTCTTCAACGCCGGTTACGCGCCCGGCGCCGAGGGTCCCGACCAGCGGCGGGTGACGGCCGAGGCGATCCGGATGGCCCGGCTGCCGGCCCGGCTGCTGCCGCGGGAGCCCGAGGCGGCCGGGCTGCTCGCGCTGATGCTGCTGCACGACGCGCGCGCGGCGGCCCGTACCGACCGGGCCGGTGATCTGGTGCCGCTGGAGGAGCAGGACCGCGGCCGCTGGGACCGCGAGGAGATCGCCGAGGGCGTCGCCGTCCTGGACGCGGCGCTGGCCGCGCGCCGGCCGGGGCCGTATCAGGTGCAGGCCGCGATCGCCGCGTGCCATGCGCAGGCCCTTCGGGCACGGGACACCGACTGGGCGCAGATCGCCCTGCTCTACGGGGAGTTGGCCCGCAGGGCGCCGGGTCCGGTGGTGGAGCTGAACCGGGCGGTGGCCGTGGCGATGGCCGAGGGCCCGGCGGCGGGTCTGGAGCTGGTCGAATCGCTGGCCGCGGCGGGCGAGTTGGCGGGCTACCATCTGCTGCCCGCGACCCGCGCGGATCTGCTGCGCCGGCTCGGCCGCCGCGGTGAGGCCGCGGCCGCCTACCGGGCGGCGCTCGCGCTGGCCCCGACCGAGGCCGAACGCCGTTTTCTGGCCCGCCGATTGTCCGAGGTGGCCGAGGTGTCCGAGGTGTCCGAGGGCGGGGGCTGACCTGCCGGGTGTCCCGGACCGTCCTCGCGGGCGGTCCGGGACACCTGACGTACGGTCAAGAGGTGGTGCAGGCGACGCCGTTGAGGGCGAAGTCGTGCGGTGCGGCGTTGCTGGAGTGATAGGTCGCGGTGAAGCCGATGTCGACCGAACCGCCGGGCGCGATGGCCCCGTTGTAACCGGCGTTGGTGACCGTGACCTTCTGGCCGCTCTGCGACGAGGTGCCGTTCCAGGCGTTGCCGATCTGCTGGTCGCCGCCGAAGGTCCAGGTCAGCGTCCAGTTGTTGATGGTGGACGGTCCCTTGTTGGTGACCGCGACATCGGCCTGGAAGCCGTTGCCCCAGTCACTGCTGACCGTGTAGACCACCTTGCAGCCGGTGCTCGGCGGTGGCGGCGGGACGGTCAGCCGGACGGTGGGCGAGGCCGCCGACAGTGTGCCCGCGGTGTCCACCGCCTTCACGGTGAAGGCGTAGGTGACGCCCGCCGCGAGACCGGTGACGACGAAGCTGTTCGTGGTGGTCGTACCGATCTGCTGCGCCCCCGAGCCGGTGTCCGCGTACACCTGGTAGCCCGCCAGCGGCAGACTGCCCGGGGTGGCGGCCGGCCAGCTCAGGGTGACCGAGGAGCCGCTGACCGCCCCGGTCGTGGGTGTGCCGGGCGCGGACGGCGGGGTGGAGGTGCCGCTGCCGGGCAGGGTGGTGAAGGAGACGGTGTCGGACGGCGCCGACACCTGCCCGCTGTCGTCGCGTGCCTTGACCCCGTAGCGGTAGGCGGTGCCCGCGGTCAGCGGGGACAGCGTGACGCTGGTGGTCTTCGCGTCGGTGGACACGGTCTTGGTCCAGGTGCCGTCGGCGCCGACCTGGAAGACGTCGTACCCGGCGAGCGGGCGGTCACCGGCCGTGGACGCGGTCCACGACAAGGTGGCCGAGGTCTGCGTGACGGCGGTGGCCTTGGGCGCGCCGGGCGCGGACGGCGGGGTGGCCGTGCCGGTCCCGCCGCCGCTCGGGGCGGTGCCCCACACCGGGGTCGCGCCGTCGTACAGGACCATGTTGTTGACGGTCACCGGGGTGGAGCCGGGGACGGTGGACACACCCTGGTACGACCAGTCGTTCTTGGGGTCGTGCGGGCCGGGGAAGATGAGCCGGAACTGCACCTCGCGGTGGTACGCCGACTGCCCCGCGGGCACGATGTCCTGGCCCTCGCAGCTGATCGTCACGTAGTAGACGTTCCCGGAGAACTGTGTCGGGCCGGTCGGGGCCAGGCACTGGTTGTACGCCGAGGAGAACGTGATCTGCGAGGCGGTCGTGCCCGGGTCGAGGGTGAAGTAGTAGCGGAAGCTGCCGTGGGTGAGGTGACGGGCGGGCCAGCCGGACTTGTTGACGACCTGCGCCTTGATCTCGTAGAAGTTCGTGCCCGCCGCGTTCACCGCGGCCTGCAGGAACTCCTCGGGCCCGTCCGGGGTCTCCTTGGGCGGGAAGTTGGCCAGCGGGGTGCCGCCGAACTCGTCGCTGAGCGCGGCCAGCGCGCTGGAGAAGCCCGCGTTGTAGTCGAGGGCGCCCTCGGTCTCGCCGTAGTTGGCGCGGTCGTCGGTGAAGCCGTCGTCGGCCGAGCCGGGACCGCCGACCAGCAGACCGTAGTCGAGGTGCCGGGTGGTGGCCGGGTCGGTCATCGACTGGTCCCACGAGCCGTGCGCGGCCCGGCTGTGCGGATTCTGCGGCCACTTGGTGTTCTTGCCCGAGTTGGTGAACCCGATCTCGTAGCTCTCCTTGTTCGGGTTGTCACCGAGCACGTAGTTGATCTGCCGCACCCCGAAGTCGTGGTACGTCTGCGCCTTGGTGGCGTCCTTGCCCTGGCTCTTCAGCCAGGCGCCGAACTGGAGGGCCACATAGGCGGTGTTGGAGGAGTAGCGCAGCGAGCCCCAGGTGTCGACGAACGCCTCGCCGCCGGGCGAGTAGGCGACCTTCTGCCCGTTGACCCCGGTGGTCCACCAGTCGAGCCAGCGCTCGGCGTCGTCGACGTACTGCTGCTTGCCGGTGAGTTCGGCCAGCAGCACATAGTCGCCGTAGCTCTTGTCGTCCCAGGCCAGCGTCCAGTTGTACTCGGGCGTGGTGGTCTGGTTCATCTTCGGCAGCTGGGCGTAGTACGTCTCCGCCTTGGTGAGGTACGCGCTGTCGCCGGTGGCGCGGTAGAGCCAGATGGCGCCCCAGACCAGCTCGTCCCAGTAGCCGCTCCAGGAGTTGTAGTAGCCCTGGGCGGCGGTGATGCACTTGTCGTACGTACCGCGGTAGGTGTCGGCGAAGGTGTAGAGCTGCTTGGCGTTGGTCAGCAGGGTGGCCGCGTAGGCGGCGTCGCTGGACTTGAAGACCATGGACGAGGAGGCGAGCGCGGCCGCCGCCTCACCGGCGAGGTCCGAGCCGGGGCAGGACGCGTCGATCTTGAACGAGGGGCGCGGCTCGGGGTTGGCCTCGGGCGGTCCCCAGAAGGCGTGGTCGGTACCGCCGTCGCCGACCTGGCCGTAGAGCACATTGGCCGACGGGTGCGCCTTGAGCAGCCAGTCGTCGCCCCAGCGCAGATTGCGCATCAGATACGTGTTCTGGCCGCTCTTGGTGTAGCCGGACGACTCGTCGATGCCGCCCCAGCCGAGCATGGTCATCGAGAAGGCCATCGGGAAGCCGAACTTCACCTCGTCGCCGGCGTCGTGGTAGCCGCCGGTCAGATCGAGTTTCGCGTCGGCGCCGTCGGTGAGGTCGGAGTCGCCGCGCCAGGTGACGCGGTTGTCGGCGGGGAGCTTTCCGGAGCGCTGGGACTCGTAGAAGAGCATCGAGTCCTGGAGCGCCTCGGCGTAGTTGTAGCTCGAAGCGGCGGCGGGCGCCGCCGGGGCGGCGGCATGCGCGGCGGGCGCGCCCGCGGTGGCCACGAGGGCCAGCGGAAGCACGGCGGCCACGGCGGTGACGGCCGCTGCCCGGACGCGCCGCAGGGCACGCACGGGCGGGATACGGAGTCTGGGCACGCGTCCTCCTGGGAGGGCGATGGTCGTGGTGGGGGGAAGACGCGCCCACCGGCGGCCGGCCGGGAATCGGGTGGAATCCCCGAACGGCCACCTGTGGGAGCGCTCCCACATGCTCGCCCTCGTACTCACACACCGTCAAGCGTCCTGCGGACGGCGCCGCCCCCGTCGGACATTCCTCCCGGCCGGCGGCGGAGCGGGGGGCGTCCGGCAGGGCCGGCAGGGGGCATTCCGGCCTCCTCACGGGGGTTTCTTTCCGTCATACGGGACGACCGGGCATCTTCGGGGCACAGGACACGAAGGAGGCGAAGTCCCGCCTCCGTTCCCTTTCCGCCCCCAGACGAGGTGTGAGGTCCCGCCGTGCGCCAGCCGTCAGTCCCCGCCGCCGCTCCCCGGCCGTACTCCGTGCCCGCCCGCCGCTCGCGCCGCACGGCCGGGCTCGCGCTCGGCCTCCTTGTCACCGTGACCGCCTGCGGCACCACGACCCAGGGCACCCCCGCGTCCTCCTCCTCCGGGACGGGCGGCGCCCCCACCACCACCGCGAGCGCGACCACGACCAGCGCGTCCCCGAGCACGTCGGCGTCCACCTCGGCCTCGGCCTCCGGGTCCGGTTCGGCCCCGGTGCCGCCGGCCACCCGCAGTACGTCCGCCACGCCGTCCAAGGCGACGCCCGCGGCGACCTGCGTCAGCCGGACCATGTCCGCGATGTCCACCGCGCAGCGGGTGGGCCAGCTGTTCATGACGTCGGTCAGCACCTCGGGCATGACCTCCGCCGAGTCCTCGGCCCTGACCCGGGGGCGGGTGGGCTCGGTCTTCCTCATCGGCCACACGTCGACGGGCACGGCCGCGGTGAAGAAGGTCACCGACCGGGTGCGGGCACTGGCCCCCTCGGTGCACGGCGCCCGGGTGGGAATGCTGATCTCGACCGACCAGGAGGGCGGCCGGGTGCAGGTACTCAACGGGCCCGGTTTCAGCACCATCCCGAGCGCGGTCACCCAGGGCACGTGGTCCACCACCCGGCTGCAGAGCAGCGCGCGGGAGTGGGCGCGGCAGCTCAAGTCGGCCGGCGTCAACATGAACCTGGCGCCCGTCGCGGACACCGTGCCCCCCGACCTGGTGAACGTCAACGCGCCCATCGGCAAGCTCGACCGGGAGTTCGGCACCACCCCGGCGACGGTCGCCTCGCACAGCGACGCCTTCCTGCGCGGAATGAGGCAGGAGGGCGTGGCCCCGACGATCAAGCACTTCCCGGGCCTGGGCCGGGTGCGCGGCAACACCGACCTGACCGCGGGCGTCACCGACACCGTCACCACCAGGAACGACCCGTTCCTCCAGCCGTTCCGCAGCGGCATCCAGGCGGGCACGCCGTTCGTGATGGTCTCGTCCGCGATCTACTCGAAGATCGACCCCAAGCGCCAGGCCGTCTTCTCCCCCACGATCGTGACCGGCATCCTGCGCGACTCGCTGGGCTTCAAGGGCGTGATCATCTCCGACGACCTCGGGCAGGCCGTCGCCGTCAGCGACCACACCCCCGCCAAGCGGGCACTGGACTTCATCCTGTCCGGCGGGAACATCGTGCTGACGGTGAAGCCGTCCGACATCGCCCCGATGACCAGCGCGGTGATCAGCGGGCTCCCGCACAGCGCGGCTCTGCGCAAGGCGGTCGACGACAGCGTACGGCGGGTGCTCACCGCCAAGGCCAACGCGGGTGTGCTGACCTGCGGCTGAGCCGTCGCTACCGTACGGCGGTCCCGCCCCGGTCCTCCCGGCCGGAGCGGGACCGTCCTCACGACGAGTTCTGTACCTACTGGTATGTACACTCCTTCGGGTGAACACCGCGGAGCGACTGATCGAGAGCGCGCAGGCCCTGCTCTGGGAGCGCGGCTACGTCGGCACCAGCCCGAGGGCCATCCAGGAGCGGGCGGGCGCCGGGCAGGGCAGCATGTACCACCACTTCCGGGGCAAGCCGGATCTGGCGCTGGCCGCGATGCGGCGCAGCGCCGAGGAGCTGCGCGACCGGGCCGACGCCCAGCTGGCCGCCGGGGCGGGCGCGCCGGAGAAGCTGACGGGGTATCTGCTGTACGAGCGCGACCCGCTGCCGGGCTGCCGGGTCGGCCGGATGGCGATGGACCCGGAGGTCGTCTCCAGCGAGGAGCTGCGGGCGCCGGTCGAGGAGACCTTCGCCTGGCTGCGCGAACGGCTCGCCGGGATCGTCGCCGAGGGGGTCGCCTCGGGCGAGCTGCGGGCGGGCCTCGACCCGGCCGACACCGCCGCCGCGATCGCCGCGGTGGTGCAGGGCGGGTACGTACTGGCCCGCGCGGCCGGTTCCCGCGAACCGTTCGACCGGGCGGTACGCGGCGCGGTGGGCCTGCTGGCCGTCGGCGGTCCGGCGGATCACCGGCCGCAGCCCCGTACGCATTCCGGCGCCGGGGTCTCCTCGGCGCCGCACCACGAGGAGGGCCGTACGTGCACGCCATGAACTACCGCATCACCCTGCCCGCCGACTACGACATGGGGATCGTCCGGCACCGGGTCGCCACCAAGGGCCCGCTGCTCGACGACTTCCCCGGGCTGGGCCAGAAGGCGTATCTGATCCGGGAGCGCGGGGTGGACGGCTCGCCGGTCAACCAGTACGCGCCCTTCTACCTGTGGAACACCGCCGAGGGCATGAACAGCTTTCTGTGGGGACCCGGCTTCCAGTCGCTCATCGAAGACTTCGGCCGCCCGGTGGTCGAGCACTGGACCGGGCTCGGCTTCGCCCGCGGGCCGGCCGCCCCGGAGGTCCCGCGCGCGGCGGCCCGCCGCTCCCGGCCGCTGGACCCCGCCGAGCGGCCTGCGGCCGTGATCGGGCGCGCGCTCGAAGAGCTGCCGGAGCTGGCCGCGCGGCCCGGGGTGCACTCGGCGGCCGTGGTGATCGACCCCCGGCACTGGGAGCTGCTGCACTTCACCCTCTGGCGGGACGCGGCGCCCGACGAGCCGGGCACCGAGCGGTATCAGGTGCTGCACCTGTCGAGGCCGGAGCTGGACGCGCTGGGGACGGGACGGCAGTGGTGACGCGGCGGGCACGGATCGGCCGCGCGGCGCGGTACCGGCCGCGCGGGGAGTTCGCGGGTGTCCGGGGCGGGCGGGTCGCCCGGGACGGCGGCGCCTCGTGACCGCCGTGCGTACGGTCCTCGGGGACATCGCGCCGGACGCGCTCGGGGTCTGCGACGCGCACGACCATCTCTTTCTGCGCATCCCCGCCCTGCCCGGCCAGGAGCTGGCCGACCCGGCGGCCGCGGTGGCCGAACTGACCGCTTTCCAGGCGCTGGGCGGCGGCGCGCTCGTCCAGTGGACGCCGTTCGGCATGGGCCGGGCGGCGGCGACGCTGCCGGCCGTCTCGCACGCCGCCGGGGTGCACGTGGTCGCGGCGACCGGGCTGCACCAGGCCGCGCACTACGACCCGGAGCTGCTCGACCGGCTGCACGGCGGCGCGCTCGGCGCGTTCTTCATCGCCGAGCTGACCGAGGGGATGCGCGAGGGCGACGACCCGGACGGGCCGCGCGTCGCCGCGAGAGCCGGGATGATCAAGGTGGCCGGGGACTTCCACCGGCTGGGCGACCACACCCGGCGGGTGATGGCGGCGGCGGCCGAGGCGCACCACGCCACGGGCGCCCCGATCGGCGTCCACCACGAGCTGGGCACCGCTGCCGTGGACGTACTCGACCTGCTGCACGGCGAGTTGGGGGTGCCGACGGGCAGTCTGCTGCTCGGCCACCTCAATCGCTTCCCCGACCCGGGGATCCACCGCGAACTGGCGGCCTCCGGCGCGTTCCTCGCCTTCGACGGTCCGTCGCGGGCCCATCACGCCACCGACTGGCGGCTGTTGGACAGCCTGGCGGACCTCGCGGCGGCCGGTCACACCGGGCAGATCCTGCTGGGCGGCGACACCACGGCCGCCGAGGGCCGGGCCTCGACCGGCGGCGGCCCCGGTCTGCCGTATCAACTGCGGGTGCTGCGGCCGAGGATCACGGGCGCGCTCGGCGAACCGGCGGCCGAGGCGATCTTCGTCCACAACCCGGCCCGGGCCCTGGCCGTCGACTGGCCCCGGGACCATTCCGGCACGTCCCGCCCGCCGGGCAAGGTCTGATGACGCGCGTCCGCCGCGCAGGCGGACGCGCGCGGCGCCGGAGGCCGTCGCGGCTCGGGGACGCGTCCTAGTCGCCCTCCCCCAGGGCGAGTTCGGCGAGGACGGCGGCGTGGTCGGAGGGCCGTACGCCATCCACCGGGGTGTCGGCGGCGCGGCGGGCGGTACGGATCGCGCCGCGCCCGCCGGGGCCCGGAATTCCGACCAGCACGTAGTCAAGACAGCTCGGCCGGGCGCCGAAGTTCGCCGAGTCCTGGTGGGCGATGTCCCAGGTGCCCTGCGGCAGCGCGGGATCGGCGAACCGCCACGCGTCCAGCAGCACCAGGCCCGGCACGGCGGGAGCCGTCTTGTAGCCGCAGATCAGCCGGATCTCGTCGTAGTCGGGTTCGGCGTTGAAGTCGCCGGTCACCACGGGCGGATGGGGTCCGGTCGCCCGTTCGGCGACGAAGGCGGCCAGCTCCCGTACCTGCGCGCAGCGGACCGCGGACCCCGCCGGGTGGGAGTTGAGGTGGGTGGTGAAGAACGGCATCGGCCCGCCCGGCAGTTCGATCAGCGCGTGCAGGGCGGTCTTGCCGTCGTCCGCGAAGTCCCCGGCCGGAAGCCGCCGTTCGGCCGTCTCCAGGATCGGCGTGCGGCTGAGCACCGCCACCCCGACGTCGACCGTGGAGTCGCCGCCGTTGCGGCTGTGCCAGCGGTCCTGCACGGGCGAGCGGGACCAGACCCAGTGCATGCCCAGCCGCTCCGCGAGCCACCCGGCCAGATTCTCGTCGGGGCCCGCCCAGACCTCCTGAAGGCCCAGCACATCGGGCCGTTCGGCCTCCAGGGTGCGCAGGATCGCCTCCCGCCGGGCCCGCCAGTCGCCGAACCGCCACCACAGGTTCCATGTCATCACCCGGACCGTGCCACCGCTCGCACCGTCGTCGTTCACGCGCCGGCTCCCCTCGTCGCCCTCGCGGGGCGGACCGCCCGCCCGGGTGATCATTCTGGGCGGCGGTCCGCGCCCGGGAAAGGGGCGGCGGCCGGGCGGGGGCGCTTGCCGGGGGGTCAGAGGCGTTCGGGGGCGTCCTGCCGCTGGGCCGCGACGCGGCGGTAGACGGCCTGGGCCTCCGGGGTGCGGCCGAGCTGTTCGAGGCAGTGCGCCTCGTCGTTGCGGCTGGTGAGGGTGTCGGGGTGCGCGGGTCCGAGCACCCGTTCACGGGCCTCGGCGACCTCGTGGTAGACGGTGAGCGCGTCGGACCAGCGGCCCAGCCAGCCCAGGCCGACGGCGATCTCCCGCTTGCTGACCAGCGTGTCCGGGTGGGTGGCGCCGAGCACCCGCTCCCGTACGGCGGCGACGTCCCTGGCCTCGGCGAGCGCGCGGTCCCAGTGGCCGAGCAGCCCGAGGTTCACCCCGAGCGCGTGCCGGGCCCGCAGTGTCTCGGCGTCGGCGGAGCCCGCGGTGCGGGTACGGGCCGCGACCAGCTCCTCGTACAGCACACGGGCGTCGGCGCAGCGGCCGAGCCGGCCCAGGCAGATACCGGTCTCGTAGCGGGCGGCCAGCGTGTCGGGGTGCTCGGGGCCGAGCACCCGGGCGCGCGCCTCGGCGACCTCGCGGAAGGTGTCGAGCGCTTCGGCCCAACGGCCCGCCAGCCCCAGGGTGTAGCCGACCTCGAAGCGGGTGACCAGCGTCTCGGGGTCGTCGGGGCCGAGCACCCGGGCGCGCGCCTCGGCGACCTCGACGGCCGTGGTGTGCGCCTCCTCGACGCGGCCCAACTGCCCGAGGTTGAAGGCCAGGTTGTGCTTGCAGTGCAGGGTGTCGGGGTGCTCGGCGCCGACGCTGCGCTCGCGGGCGGCGAGCACCGCGGAGAACTCCTGGTGGGCCTCCAGATGGCGGCCGAGCGCGCCGAGCGCGTACGCCGTCTCGTGCCGGGCGGCCAGCGTGTCGGGGTGGTCGGGTCCGAGCACACGGCGGCGCACCTCGGCGACGTACGCGTACAGCCGCATGGCCTCCTCGGTGCGGCCGAGCCGGGTCAGGCAGTACGCGGCCTCGTGGCGGCTGGCGAGGGTGTCCGGGTGCTCGGTGCCCTGGGCGCGGTCGCGGGCGGTGGCCACGGCGGTGTGCAGTTCGTACGACTGCCGCCAGTTGCCGACCCGGCCGAGGTCGGTGGCCTCGGCCTGGCGGGCGTCGAGCGCGCCGAGCGTGTCGGGGTCCGCGGTGACGGCGACGGTCCGGGTGGACCAGGCGCCGGTCAGCTCGTGGTGCGGGGGGACGGCGACCCGGTGGGCGCGGGTGGAGTGCGCGGACGGGCCCGTGGTGAGCCGGCCGGCCCAGGCGGGCACGGCGGCCGGGGGCGCGGCGTGGCCCGCGCTCGCCGCGGCGAGCATCGCCTTGAGGCGGCCGCCGACGTCCGCGGCGTCCTGCGGCCGGTCCTCGGGGTCCTTGGCGAGCAGGTCGAGGATCAGCCGCTCCAGCTCGCCGGGCAGCTCCGGGCGCTTGGCGCGCGGCGGCTCCGGCTCGGTGTCGCGGTGGCCGACCAGGATCGACCAGGCGTCGCCGAGGTCGAACGGCGGGCGCCCGGTGGCCAGTTCGTACAGCACACAGCCCAGGGAGTACAGGTCGCTGCGCTGGTCGACCTCGGAACCCCCTATCTGCTCGGGCGACATGTAGTGCGGGGTGCCCATGGCCATGCCGGTGCCGGTGAGACGGGAGGTGAAGCCGATGTCGTGGCCGAGGCGGGCGATGCCGAAGTCGCAGATCTTCACCGCGCCGTCGGGCAGCCGGATGATGTTGGCCGGTTTCAGGTCCCGGTGCACGATGCCCTGGGCGTGGGTGTAGGCGAGCGCGTCGGCGACCTGCTCGGCGATGTCGGTGATGTCCGGGACGGGCAGCGGGTGGCGCCGGGCGTCGTCCAGCACCTGGAGCAGATTGCGGCCGTCGAGCAGCTCCATCACCAGGTAGAGCACACCGTCGTGTTCGCCGAAGTCGTGCACGACGGTGATCCCGCGGTGCTGGAGGGCCGCCGCGACCCGGGCCTCGCGGCGGAAACGCTCCTGAAGAATGCGGGTGAATCCGGCGTCGCCGGACTGACCCACGGACGATTTGAGGCATTTCACCGCGACCCGGCGGCCCAGCGACTCGTCCAGCGCGCGCCAGACCTCGCCCATCCCGCCCCGGCCGATCAGCTCGTGCAGCCGGTAACGGCCCTGTATGAGTGTGCTGTTGGCTCCACCGCCCGTGGACGGTCCGCCGCCCTGTCTCGCGTACCCGTCGTGATGTCCAGCCGCCATCGGCGCCGCCGCCCCCGTACTCCTCGGTGCATTCCCCGGTTCCAGTATGGCCGGGACGGCCGACAGTCGGCACAGCGCATCAGGGCATATCGGGATTTCTGTCGGCCGGTGGACGGTCCGGCGCTACGTCGGCGGGCAGCCGGCCCGCCGACGGGCGGGCGCCGGGGCCGAGCCGGGCGACGGCCTTGAGGATGTGGCCCGGCGGCAGTTGCCACCGAAGGGTGGCGGGTACGGCCCGCAGCAGCCGTCCGGCGGCGCGCAGCCGGCGGTCGGCCGCGGCCGAGGAGGACACCGGGCGGCCGTACAGCTCCTGGGCGTACGGCGGCAGGGCCGCGAAGGCGGTGCCGGCGACCGCCCGCCACACGGCGAGCCGCAGCGGCACCAGGGACCACGGCACGGGCGGCGCGGCGAGGAAGCGGTCCACCTCGTACGCCTCGGGGGTCACGGCAAGGCGCGGGCGGACCCGGTCGAAGTAGCGGGCCAGCGCGGCGGTGTCGGCGGGCACGGCGGCGGGGTCGAGACCGACCAGCCGGGCGGCCACGCGCTGCTCGTCGACGTAGGCGTCGGCGTGCGCGTCGGTGAGCGGGAAGCCGGAGCGGCGGGCGACGTGCAGATACGAGTCGATCTCGGCGCAGTGCACCCACAGCAGGAGTTCGGGGTCGTCGACGCCGAACCGCTCCCCCGTGTCCGGGTCGGTCGCGGAGAGCCTGCGGTGGATACCGCGTATCCGGGCGCCGGCCCGCTCGGCGGCGGGCGCGGTGCCGTAGGTGATCTCGCCGACGAACGAGGCCGTGCGCAGCAGCCGTCCCCACGCGTCGCGGCGGAAGTCGGAGTTCTGCACGACACCGCGGACGGCTCGCGGATGCAGCGCCTGGAGGTAGAGGGCGCGTACGCCGGCCACCCACATCACGGGGTCGCCGTGCAGTTGCCAGGTCACCGAGCCGGGTCCGAAGAGCCCGGGGTCCGCGTCGGGCATGGCCGCGTCACGTATGCCCGCGTCGCGCATGGCCGCCTCCCTCGTCCGCCTCCGTCCGCCTCCGTCCGTCCACGGTAGTCGCGGAGGCGGTCCGGGCGGGGCCGGTACGGGCGGGGCCGGTACGGTGATCCTACGAGCGGCCCGGGGGTCGTCGGCTTGTGGCCGGTTCAGCCCCAGATCGCCTGGGCGACCACCGAGCCCGTGAACGCGGCGCCCAGGCCCGCCGCGAGACTCGCCACGACATTGGCCACGGCGTAGAAGCGCGCTCCTTCCTCGGCGAGCCGCAGCGTCTCGTAGGAGAAGGTCGAGTACGTCGTCAAGGCGCCGCACAGCCCGGTGCCGATCAGCAGCTGGAGGTGCGGGGAGGCGGCGCCCTCGGTGACCGCTCCGGTGAGCAGCCCGAGGATCGCGCAGCCCACGGTGTTGACGGTGAGGGTGCCCCACGGGAAGACGCTGTCGTGCCGGGTCTGCACCGTACGGTCGGTGAGGTAGCGCGCGGGGGCGCCCACCATGGCCCCGGCGATCACGAGCAGCCAGTTCACTGTGCCTCCTGGGCGCGCTCGCGCCGGACGGTCCGGCGGGTCAACGCCGCCGCCACCCACACCGAGGCGAGTGCGGCCGCCAGTGTGAGGGCGAGATACGCGAGGGCGGTCCGGGGCTGACCGCCGTCGACCAGGCGCCCGACATCCGTGGCGTAGGTCGAGAAGGTGGTGAAGCCGCCGAGCACGCCGGTACCGAAGAACGGCCGGACCAGCCGGTGCGCGGCCCACACCTCGGTCAGGAGCACCATGAAGACGCCGATGACCGCGCAGCCCAGGGAGTTGACCAGCAGGGTCGTCCAGGGGAAGGCACCGGACGCGGTCGGCCAGAGCAGCGCGGCTCCGTAGCGGGCCGACGCGCCGATCGCGCCGCCGACGGCGATCACCGCGAGGACCGGGCTCTCGCGCGGCCGGATCTCCTCGCGCTGGGCGGGCACGCTCAGATCGACGTCGGGGTCGACCGGGTGGGCCGTCGAGGGCTCTGCCATGCGCGTCTCCTACTTGCAGGTCACGGCGCATGGGTGCACAGGCACGACATGCGCGTCGCAAGTAGGGACCGTTGGCGGCGTACTGAACCGCGGTTCGGGTACGGCGGGCCCCACCGCCGCGCGGCGCCCGAGGGCGACCGCTGCTCATATTCTACCCGCCGCCCGGGGCCCTTCCCCACCCTCTCGCGGTAGAAGCGCCGGGCGGCCGGGCGGTGACCACGGCGGTTGTAGTTCGTTCTGCGAACCAATATAATTCGCAGCGCGAACTAGATGTCCGACAATGCCGGGAGTGAGAAACCATGGGTCGTACCGTCGCGGTCATCGGTGGGGGTTACGGGGGCGCCGCCGTCGCGAAGGCGTTGGACGAGGACACCGAGGTGATCCTGATCGAGCCCAAAGACGCATTCGTGCACGCCGCCGGGTCCCTGCGCGCGCTGGTCCAACCGGAATGGGCGGGCAACATCTTCTTTCCCTATGACAAACTCCTGCGGCGCGGCCGGGTGATCCGCGAGCGCGCCACCTCGGTGGACCCGGGTGGTGTCACCCTGGCCTCCGGCGAGCGGGTCGGCGCCGACTACCTCGTGCTCGCCACCGGCTCCGACTACCCCTACCCGGCCAAGACGGACACCGACCTGTCCGGCGAGGCGCTGGCGCGGCTGCGGGCCACGCACGCGGAACTCACCGACGCCCGGCGGGTGCTGATCGTCGGCGCGGGGCCGGTCGGTCTGGAGCTCTCCGGCGAGATCAAGGCGGTGTGGCCGGACAAGCGGGTGACCGTCCTCGATCCGGCCGAGCGGCTCGTGCCCGGTTTCGATCCGGCGATGAATACGGAACTGCACCGCCAACTCGACGGGTTGGGTGTGGAGTTGCGGCTCGGTACGGCACTCGCCGAGCAGCCGCCGACCGAGCCGGGACGGGCGAAGACGTTCACGGTCGGCACGGTCGGCGCTTCGGGCGCCGCGGCGGAGGAGATCACGGCCGACATCTGGTTCCGCTGCTACGGGGTGCGCGCCGACACCGGCTATCTGAGCGGAGGACTGCTGCCCGCCCGTACGCCGCAGGGCCGGGTCCGGGTCACCGAACGGCTCAACGTCGAGGGCCAGGGCCGCGTGTACGCGCTCGGCGACGTCACCGACCTCGCCGAGGCGAAGATGGCCGGGTACGCGATGCGGCACGCCGCGGTCGTCGCGGCGAACATCCTCGCCCAGGTGCGGGGTGAGGAGCCCACGGCGGTGTACCGGCCCTCCCCCGTCCCCTCGGTCATCCTTCCGCTGGGCCCGACCGGCGGGGTCGGCCAAGTGCCCACGCCCGACGGGCCGTCGCTGCTGTCGGCGGAGGAGGTCGCCCGCTACAAGGGGACGGACCTGTTCATCGGGAGGTTCGTCGAGCTGTTCGGCACGGCGTGATCCGGGGGCGGGTTCGCCGTACGGGGTCGGGCCCGGCCCGCGTGGGCGCTCAGCGCGCGGCCGGGGTCGCGGCCGGGCCCGCGGCCGGGCCCGCGGCCGCGTCCTGCTCGGCCGGTTCAGCCGGTTCAGCCGGTTCGGCGAAGACGACCGGCACCTCGTTGTCCCGCACCACCCGGCTGAGCAGGTCCGCGAGCGTGCCGCGGTCGCCGTCGTCCAGGCCCACGGACAGCTCGTCGATCCGCCGGCAGGTCCCGGCGTAGAACCTCTCCGCGAGCGCGCCGCCCTCCTCGGTGAGCGCGACCCGGATCGCCCGGCCGTCCCTCGGGTCGGGCTCGCGGCGCACCAGGCCGCGCTGGGCGGTGCGGTCCACCAGCCCGGTCAGGCTCGACTTGGCCAGCCCCAGCGTCCCGCCGAGTTCGCTCATGCCGTACGGCTGCACCATCAGCACACAGAGCAGCTGCCCCTGCTGCGCGGTGATTCCGTACTCCCGGCTCGACTCGGCGTACACGGCATTCACCAGAAATGAGGCACGCACCAGCGCGGTAACGACCCCCATTTTCCCGTCCGCTGATTTCCCCATGCCGCCAGAATACGGCAGACCCGGCACCGCACTTCCGTCCGTGAGCGCGGTGAACTCCGCAATTGGGGCCATGAGCTTCCTTCTCCGCCGCCTCCGGGGCGCCGCGAACACCGCGCCTCCCCCCGTGCCGCCACGCGCGGGCCGCAAGCGGAACGGGAAGCGGAGGGAAGCGATTGCGCAGATAGTGACCCGCGGCGTCGAGTGGGCGATCGACGCGGGCCGAACGTCGGCTGCCCGTGACCGCGCCGGAAATCGGCCGCCCTGACTTCTCCTGCGCTGCCCGTGCGGCTCTCACGCCGACCCACGGCCGCCCGCCACCCCACCGCCGCACGCCGGAACGAAGACGGCGGACGCCCGGTCGGGCACGGTGGCCGGGCGCGCCGCACGGCGAATACCGCCTGCTACGGCACGTGGGGCCGGACTTGGCGCCGCGCGGCGGGCCGAGCGGTGAGCCGGCGGACGCTGGTGGGCTCGCAGGCCCCGACAGCCGGACACGGCAGGACGAGCGGCGGGGCGGCGGGGCGGTGGAGGGCGGTGTACGCGCGGAACCCGACGGGCCCGCGAGCCGTGGCGGGCCCGTCGGGCGCGGCGGATCAGCGGGGCCGGGCGGCCGGGCGCCAGGCCGAATCCCGCAGCGGACGCAGACCGTTGAGACCCACGACGACCCTGGAGCCCTCACGATCCCGCACACCCGACAGCAACAGGCACATCGGGCGCCGTGGATCAGCGGGGCCGCGCGGGCCGGGGCCAGGCGGAATCCCGCAGCAGGCGCAGGCCGTTGAGGCCCACGACGACCGAGGAGCCCTCATGGCCCAGTACGCCCAGCGGCAGCGGCAGGTGGCCGACCAGGTCCCACGCGGCGAGGCCCGTGATGAACACCGCGGCCACGACCAGGTTCTGCCTCACCAGCCGGCGGGCGCGGCGGGACAGCGCCACGACGGCGGGCACGGTGGCCAGTTCGTCACGGACGACGACCGCGTCGGCCGTCTCCAGGGCCAGGTCGGAGCCGACCCGGCCCATCGCCACTCCGGCGTGGGCGGCGGCCAGCGCCGGCGCGTCGTTGACGCCGTCGCCGATCACCAGGACCTTGCGCCCGCGCGCCCGCAGCCGGCCGACCTCGGCGGCCTTGTCCTGCGGCAGCAGCCCGGCGCGCACATCGGCTGCGGCGATGCCGGCCTCCTCCGCCAGCCGGGCCGCGGCGCGGGAGTTGTCCCCGGTGAGCAGGAGCGGGCCGCTGCCGGTCAGCGCTGCCAGCTCGGCCACGGTCGCACCCGCACCCGGGCGCAGCCGGTCGGCGATGCCCAGCACCCCGACCGGCACGCCGTCGCGCTGGACCAGGACCGCGGTGCGTCCGCCGTCCTCCAGCTCGGCGACCAGCGCGAGCACGGCGGACGCCCGCTCGTCGCCGGGGTCCAGCAGGCGGGCCGGCGCGCCCACGGCGACCGTGCCGCCCCCGACGCGGGCGGTGACCCCGACCCCGGGGGCGGAGCCGAAGTCCGCGGCGGCGGCGAGGTCGAGGCCCCGGTCCCGGGCGGCGGCCACGACCGCCCGGGCCAGCGGGTGCTCGCTGGGGTGCTCGGCGGCGGCCGCGAGCGCCAGCAGCCGGTCCTCGCCGGTCCCAGTGCCGGGCAGCGCCCGCTCCTCGCCCGTACCGAAGCCGGTCAGCGGACGTACGTCGGTGACACGCGGAGTGCCCTCGGTCAGCGTGCCGGTCTTGTCCAGCGCGACGGCGTCGACCTGCCCGAGCGCCTCCATCACCACCGCCGACTTCACCAGGACGCCGTGCCGTCCGGCGTTGGCGATGGCCGAGAGCAGCGGCGGCATCGTGGCCAGCACCACCGCGCACGGCGAGGCCACGATCATGAAGGTCATCGCCCGCAGCAGCGTCGCGGACAGCGCGGCCCCGAAGGCGAGGGGGACGGCGAAGACGGCGAGGGTCGCGGCGACCATGCCGAGCGCGTACCGCTGCTCGACCTTCTCGATGAACAGCTGCGTCGGCGCCTTGGTCCCGGACGCCTCCTCGACCATCGCCACGATCCGGGCGATCACCGAGTCCGACGCGTCCCGCTCCACCCGTACCCGCAGGGCGCCGGTGCCGTTCACCGTGCCCGCGAAGACCTCGTCGCCCTCCTGCTTGGCCACCGGCAGCGGCTCGCCGGTGACGGTGGCCTGGTCCACCTCGCTGACGCCGTCGAGCACCCGGCCGTCGGCGCCGATCCGCTCGCCGGGCCGCACGAGGACGAGGTCGCCGACCTTTAACTCGGCCGTCGCCACGGTCTGTTCGCCGCCGTCCGGGCCCAGCCTGGTCGCGGTGGCGGGGGCCAGGTCGAGCAGGCCGCGTACGGAGTCGGCGGTACGTGCGGTGGCCAGGGCCTCCAGCGCGCCGGAGGTGGCGAAGATGACGATCAGCAGGCCGCCGTCGGTCACCTGCCCGATCGCCGCGGCGCCGAGGGCCGCCACGATCATCAGCAGGTCCACGTCCAGCACCTTGTCGCGCAGCGCGGTCAGTGCGGCGAGCGCCGGTTCCCAGCCGCCGGCGGCGTAGCAGAGCGCGAAGAGCGGGCCCCACAGCCACCCGGGTCCCCCGCCCAGCCGTACGGGCAGTGCGAGCAGGAAGAGGGCCAGCGAGGCCAGCGCCCATCGTGCCTCGGGCAGCGCCAGCACCCGGGTCGGGCGGCGCGCGGGCACCGGCACCGCGTCGGCGGCATCGGGACGTACGAGGAGAGCGGTCGACATCAGGGGGTTCCCTTCCGAGGGGCCAGGGCGACCCGGCCACTATAAGGGAACAAGTGAACATCTTTTCACATGTTGTCGGTAAACTGCCCCCATGGGTCATGGAAGAAGCACCGGCACCGGCGGCGTCCGCGAGCGACTGGACGCGGTCGGCGCCACCGCGGTGGCCACCACCCTTCAGGCGCTGGCCACCCCGTCCCGGCTGCTGATCCTCGCCCATCTGCACCAGGGCCCCTGCGCGGCGACCGAACTGGCCGACGCCGTCGGCATGGAGCGCACCGCCTGCTCCCACCAGCTGCGGCTGCTGCGCAACCTCGGCCTGGTCGCCGCCGAGCGCCAGGGCCGCTCGATGGTCTACTCGCTCTACGACAACCACGTCGCCGACCTGCTCGACCAGGCCCTCGGCCACGTCGAGCACCTGCGGCTGGGCGCGGTCGAGACCGCCGGCGACCACGCCCTCACGGACACCCCGCGCTGACCGCGCCCGCCGCCCGCCGCTCGTCAAGTGCGCTGGTCTTACGGCGGGTTGGTGGTGTTACGGCAGGTTGCGGGCCATGACGATGCGCTGGATCTGGTTGGTGCCCTCGTAGATCTGCGTGATCTTGGCGTCCCGCATCATCCGCTCCACCGGATAGTCACGGGTGTACCCGTAACCCCCCAGCAGCTGAACGGCGTCGGTCGTGATCTCCATCGCCACATCCGAGGCGTAGCACTTGGCCGCGGCCCCGAAGAACGTCAGATCGGGGTCCGTGCGCTCGGAGCGGGCGGCGGCCGCGTAGGTGAGCTGGCGGGCGGCTTCGAGCTTCATGGCCATGTCGGCGAGCATGAACTGCACGCCCTGGAACTCCGCGATGGCCTTCCCGAACTGCTTGCGCTCCTTGACGTAGCCCTTGGCGTAGTCCAGGGCGCCCTGGGCGATGCCGAGTGCCTGGGCGGCGATGGTGACCCGGGTGTGGTCGAGGGTCTTCATCGCGGTCGCGAAGCCCGTGCCCTCCTCGCCGATCATCCGGGACGCCGGAATCCGCACCTGGTCGAAGTAGACCTCACGGGTCGGGGAGCCCTTGATGCCGAGCTTGCGCTCCGGAGCGCCGAACGACACGCCCGCGTCGTCCTTCTCCACCACGAACGCCGAAATCCCCCTGGTCCGCCGCTCGGGGTCGGTGACCGCCATCACCGTGTAGAAGTCCGACACCCCCGCGTTGGTGATCCACCGCTTCACCCCGTCCAGCACCCAGTGGTCACCGTCCCGGACCGCCCGCGTACGCATGCCCGCCGCGTCCGAACCCGCCTCCGGCTCCGACAGGCAGTACGAGAACATCCCCTCGCCCCGCGCCAGCGCCCCCAGATACCGTTCCTTCAACTCCGCCGAGCCCGCCAACTGCACGGGCAGCGACCCCAGCTTGTTCACCGCCGGGATCAACGAGGACGAGGCGCACACCCGCGCCACCTCCTCGATCACGATCACCGTCGACAGCGCGTCCGCCCCCGACCCCCCGAACTCCTCCGGGACATGCACGGCGTGCAGCTCGTTCGCCTCAAGCGCCTCCCGCGCCTCCTGGGGAAACCGCGCCTGCTCGTCCACCTCCGCCGCGAACGGCGCGATCTTCGCCTCCGCCAACGAACGCACCGCGTCCCGAAGCATTTCCTGCTCCTCGGACGTCCGGAAAAGATCGAAGTCTGTTGACATGTCGAGGCTCCTCAGGTGGGAAGAACGGGCGCCGGGGGAAGGGGTGGATCCTCCGGAAATTCATGATACTGAGTACCCTCATTATGCACACTGAGTGCCATCGGAAGCAGCTTGCGAGGTAATGGTGCGATGAGCCAGACAAAGGAGCCGGGCGGCGGCGACCGACCCGGCGGGGCGGCGGAGGACCGGCCGCCGATGCGCGACCTCCTCGTGTCCGCCGCGTTCGAACTGTTCGTGGAGCGCGGCTACGAGAACACGACGGTCGACGACATCGTGCGGCTGGCCGGGGTGGGCCGGCGCTCGTTCTTCCGCTACTTCCCCACCAAGGAGGACGTGGTCTTCCCCGACCACGAGGGCGCGCTCGCGCGGATGGTCGCCTACCTGGCGGACGACCCCGCGCAGGAGGACGCGGTGAGTACGGCGTGCGGCGCGGCCCGGCTGGTGATGCGGATGTACGCGGAGAACCCGGAGTTCTCCGTCCGGCGCTACACCCTCACCCGGCACGTACCGGCGCTCAAGGCGTACGAGATCTCCGTGGTCTGGCGGTACGAGCGGGCCCTGGCCACGTATCTGGAACGGCGCTTCGCGGGGCTCGCCGAGGGCGGGGCCCGGGCCCACGCCGTCGCGGCGGCGGTCGTCGCCGCCCACAACTACGGCCTGCGCACCTGGCTGCGCTCGGGCGGCCGGGGCGACGTGGCCGCGTGCGTCGACCCGGCGCTGGAGATGGTCCGGCGCACCTGGCGCGAACCGCAGGACACGGTCGTCGTGATCGCCAGGTCGGGCACGCCCATGTGGCAGGTCGTCCAGCAGGTCGAAACGGCCCTGCGGGAGGGCGACGCGAAGCCCGAGTGAGGGAACTCCGTTCCCTGCGGACGGGCCTGCGGCCCGCGCCTGATGTCGACGCGACGCGCGCCGGAGGCACGTCCCTCGCGCGGCCCCTGGGCGTACGGCCCCGGGCGCATCCGAGCGCGAGACGGCCGTCCGCGCCGCCGACCGGGAAGCCCTCCCGCACGCGGCCCCCGCCGGACCCACCGCCCGGCGTCGGCGCGAGGCACGCCGGCCCGGCCGCCGATGGCCCGGTCGCCGACGTCCCGCGCCGGGGCCGGCCTCCCTGGGCAGAGAACGGTCGCCGTCCGGGCCTGCGGACCTCCGCGACGCTCCGGCCGGGAAACGCCTCCGGCCTCGCCGCACCGGCTCGCAGCGGATCCGTACAGTCCTGGCCAGGGCGTCGCCGCGCCGCGCGGCCTACGCCCTGCCCACCGGCCACCCTCGACTGCACGCGGCCGGCGTCCGTCGCCGCCGCGACGGACGCCGATCGTGGCGGCGGGTGTTGACGTCCGTTGAACCTTGTGGATTGATGTGGGACGGCCGACCGAACCCCCCACCCGTAAACGGGCTATCGGTTGACCTTTGTACGAGTTTTCCGCGATCAGGGCCGACCACCGGACACCCGTCCGCGGGCAGGCCCTCTCTTCGACCCGCCCATGGGAGCGCTCCCACAATCCAGGCGCGGGTCGGGGAGGTCGCGGAGCAGCGTCGTATCCCCCCACCCCTGGAGGACTCCTATGACCCCGCATCGACGACGACGGCGTGTATGGACGGCCGCCGCGGCCGGCGGCCTGCTGACGGTCGGCACCGCGCTGGGTGTGCACGCCACCGCGCAGGCGGCCGCGGCCGGCTGCCGTGTCGACTACGCGATCACCAACTCCTGGTCGGGCGGCTTCGGGGCGTCCGTCGACATCACCAACCTCGGTGACGCGGTGTCGAGTTGGACGCTCCAGTGGACCTTCGGCGCCGGGCAGGCGGTGACCCAGGCGTGGAACGCCGACGTCACGCTGAACAGCACCCAGGTCACCGCCAGGAATGTGAGCTACAACGGCTCGATTCCCAACGGGGGTTCGACGAACTTCGGCTTCAACGGCTCGCTGTCCGGCACGGCCACAGCGACCGTACCGGCGTCGTTCACCCTCAACGGCGTGGTGTGCACGGACAGTGCGACCACGACCGCGCCCACCACGAAGCCGCCCACGACCCCGCCGACCACACCACCCACCACCCCGCCCACGACTCCTCCGACGACCCCGCCCACCTCGCCGCCCTCCGGCCAGGGCCGCCAGGTCGAGAAGCTGGACCGCGGGGTCGTCTCGGTCCGCAGCGGCTCGGGCAACCTCGTCTCCTGGCGCTGGCTCGGCACGGACCCCGACAACGTCGCCTTCAACGTCTACCGTGGCTCGACCCGGCTCAACTCCTCCCCACTGACCGGCGCCACGGACTACCTGGACTCGGGCGCGGCCGCTGACGCCTCCTACACCGTGCGCGCGGTGGTGAACGGCGCCGAGCAGCCCGCGTCGGCGCCCTCGCTGTCCTTCGCGAACGGCTACCACGACGTCCCGATCCAGCCGCCGGCCGGCTCCTACGAGGCGAACGACGCGAGCGTCGGTGACGTGGACGGGGACGGTGTCTACGAGTTCATCCTGAAGTGGCAGCCCGACAACGCCAAGGACAACTCCCAGTCCGGCTACACCGACGACACCTATGTCGACGCCTACAAGCTGAACGGCACCCGGCTGTGGCGGATCGACCTCGGCCGCAACATCCGCTCCGGCGCGCACTACACGCAGTTCCAGGTGTACGACTACGACGGCGACGGCAAGGCCGAGGTGGTCATGAAGACCGCCGACGGCACGGTGGACGGCACCGGCAAGGTGATCGGCGACGCGAAGGCGGACTACCGCAACTCGTCCGGCTACGTCCTGTCGGGACCGGAGTATCTGACCGTCTTCAGCGGCCAGACCGGCGCCGCCCTCCAGACGGTGAACTACGACCCGCCGCGCGGCAATGTCGCGGACTGGGGTGACAACTACGGGAACCGGGTGGACCGTTTCCTCGCCGGGACCGCGTACCTCGACGGCAAGCGCCCCTCGATCATCATGGCCCGCGGCTACTACACCCGTACGGTGATCGCCGCCTGGGACTGGCGGGACGGCAAGCTCACCGAGCGCTGGAAGTTCGACTCGAACAGCTCGGGCAACAGCGCCTACGCCGGCCAGGGCGACCACCAGCTGGCGATCGCCGACCTGGACGGCGACGGGAAGGACGAGATCGAGTACGGCTCGATGGCCGTGGACGACAACGGCGGCCGGCTGTGGAACACCGGCCAGGGCCACGGCGACGCGCTGCACGTCGGCGACCTCGACCCCTCCCACCCCGGCCTTGAGGTCTTCAAGGTCGACGAGGACACCTCGAAGCTCGCCGCCTGGTTCGCCGACGCGAAGACCGGCCAGATCCTGTGGTCCAACCCCAGCTGCGGCTGCGACAACGGCCGGGGCGTCTCGGACGACATCTACGCCGGCAGCCCCGGCGCCGAGTCCTGGTCCGCGGGTGTGAGCGGGCTGTACAGCACCAAGGGCCAGAACATCGGCCGCAAGCCCGGCTCCACCAACTTCCTGGCCTGGTGGGACGGCGACCCGGTCCGCGAGCTGCTGGACGGCACCCACATCGACAAGTACGGGACCGGCTCCGACACCCGGCTGCTGACCGGCGCCGGAGTGCACGCGAACAACGGGACCAAGTCCACGCCCGCGCTGTCCGGCGACCTGTTCGGCGACTGGCGCGAGGAGGTCGTCTGGCCGACGACCGACAACACGGCGCTGCGCATCTACTCCACGCCCACCCCGACGGATCTGCGGATCACCACGCTGATGCACGACACCCAGTACCGGACCGCCATCGCCTGGCAGAACACCGCGTACAACCAGCCGCCGCACCCGAGCTTCTTCCTCGGCAACGGCATGCCGACCCCGCCCCGCCCGCAGGTCTACACCCCCTGACCGACCGGTGGCGCCGGACCCCCGCCGTAGAGATACGGGTCCGGCACCGCCGCTGTACGGGACTACGGCCAGACGGCCTCCGCGAGCGCCGCCCCGGCGAACGCCGCGCCGAGGCAGACCGCCACGCTGCCCAGCACATTGACCGCGGCCGTGAACCGGGCGCCGTCCTCGGCCAGCCGCAGCGTCTCGTAGGAGAAGGTGGAGTACGTGGTGAGCGCGCCGCAGAAGCCGGTGCCGAGCAGCACCTGGGTCCGGCCGGACGCCGCGCCCGCGCTCACCGCGCCGCCGACCAGGCCCAGGACGAAGGAGCCGAAGACATTGACCGTGAAGGTGCCCCAGGGAAAGAGGGTGTCGTGCCGGGACTGCACCGCGCGGTCGGTGAGATAGCGCAGCGGGGCCCCGACCGCGGCGCCCGCGATCACCAGCAGCCAGTTCACCGCCGTCCTTCCCCCGGATCGTCGTCCGTGAGGTGGCGGACGACCTGGCACTCGTCGAGGACGACCACGCCGCCGAGCCCGAGTTCGTCCAGCCGCGGCAGGAACTCCCTGATCCGGTCCTCCGCGTCCACGATGACGACCGCGACCGGCAGGTCCTCGCTGAGCGAGAGCAGCCGGCTGGTGTGGATCATCGACGAGGAGCCGAACCCCTCGACGCCGCGGAAGACCGCCGCGCCCGCGAGTCCGGCCTGATGGGCGCGGTGCACGATCTCCGTGAACATCGGCCGGTGATGCCAGATGTCGCTCTCGCTGATGATGATCGTGACCCGCAGGGCGGGACCGGTGACCTTCACGACTGCCTCCATTCGACGATGCGCCGGGTCAGTGCGGCACCGGCCCACACCGCGCCCAGCGCGGCGAGGACGGTGAGCACCATGTACGCGAGCCCGGTACGGACCTCTCCCCCGTCCACCAGCCGCCGGACGTCCGCGGCGTAGGCGGAGAAGGTGGTGAAGCCGCCGAGCACGCCTGTGCCGAAGAACGGGCGGACCAGCCGGTGGGCCGCCCAGACGTCGGTGAGCACGACCATGAAGACGCCGATGACCGCGCAGCCGACCGCGTTCACCACCAGCGTCGTCCAGGGGAAGGCGCCGGCCGCCGTCGGCCACAGCAGCAGGGCGCCGTACCGGCCGCAGGCGCCGATCGCGCCGCCGAGCGCCACCACGGCCAGCACCGGCCCCTGGTGGTGCCGCGGCACGCCGAACCTGCGGTGCCCGCGGCGGCCCCCGCGCCTTCGGGTCCCCGGCGTCACGGCGCCCCCCGGCGGGTCGGGCGCGGCGGCGGTCAGGACCGGCGGGCGACCGCGCGCTTGCGGGACGCCTCGATCTCGGCGTAGGCCGCCTCGCGGCCCTCCCAGTTCGATCCCTCGACGGACTTGCCGGGTTCGAGGTCCTTGTAGACCTCGAAGAAGTGCGTGATCTCCATCAGGTCGAAGGCGGGTACGTCGGGGATGTCCTGGAGCCTTTCGTAGCGCGGATCTCCCGCCGGCACGCACAGCACCTTGTCGTCCGGGCCCTTCTCATCGGTCATCAGGAACACGCCGATGGCCCGGCAGGTGATGACGCAGCCCGGATACGTGGGCTCCCCGACGATGACGAGCGCGTCGAGGGGGTCGCCGTCCCGGCCCAGGGTGCCCTCGATGTAGCCGTAGTCGGCCGGGTAACGGGTCGCGGTGAACAGCGTGCGGTCCAGGCGGATGCGGTGGGCCTCGTGGTCCATCTCGTACTTGTTCCGCGACCCCTGGGGGATCTCGACCACCACATCGAATTCCATGAGTCTCTCCTTGCCCGGACGACGGTGACGATATGTCATCATCATGCATCAATCCGGCATTTCGCCGAGCGACGGCCCGGGGGGCACCGGCCTGTCGCGCGGAGCGCGCTGTCGGGCGCCGGTCGCGGGGGCCTTGGCAGTGGGAGAGTGCGGCGGCGGCGCCGAGTGGTCGTCGAGGCGCTGACCTGGAGTCACGCCGACGACGGGCGGCCGCTATTCGCGGTCGAAAGTTTCCTCGACCCAGCGAATGATTCGAATACGATAGGGCCGGGCCGACGGTACGTCAAGACCTCGGATCACCGAAATGCGGTGAGGCCGAATGGTCTGGACACCTTCATGTCGAAAACTTTCGACATAGAGAGGCCCACTTACGTCACTATGTTTCGACAAACTTTCGGAAATAATTCGTTGACGTATCCCCAATTCAAGGTCCACACTTTTCAACGATCGACCTCCTGTCCACGCTCCGCAGCGGCCCCACATCCCTCGTCGTGGGCAGAACTTCACGATTGATCCCCCCACCATGTCCGGCCGGAGCCCCCCATGCTCACCCGGAGTGCAGGAAGAAGAGGTTGAAGATGACAAGTGAACCGTCCCACGATCCGGTTGCCGCGCGTCCACGGCTGCGCGTACGCGGCCGTACGCTGGTCGCCGCCGGTGTCGCGAGCGTGCTCGCCGCCACCAGCCTGATAGCGCTGGCCGGTTCGGCCAGCGCCGCGAGCACGCTGGGCGCCTCCGCCGCGGCCCAGGGCCGCTACTTCGGCGCGGCCGTCGCGGCCAACCACCTGGGCGAGTCGGGCTACGCGAACACCCTGGACACCGAGTTCAACGCGGTGACGCCCGAGAACGAGATGAAGTGGGACGCCACCGAGGGCACCCGCAATTCGTTCAACTTCGCCGCGGCCGACCAGATCGTCGCCCACGCGCAGGCCAAGAACATGAAGATCCGCGGCCACACGCTGGTCTGGCACTCCCAGCTGCCCGGCTGGGTCAGCGGGTTGAGCGCCACGGACCTCAAGACCGCGATGGACAACCACATCACGCAGATCATGCAGCACTACAAGGGCAAGATCTACGCCTGGGACGTGGTCAACGAGGCATTCCAGGACGGCGGAAGCGGCGCCCACCGCAGCTCCCCGTTCCAGGACAAGCTCGGCGACGGCTTCATCGAGGAGGCGTTCCGCACCGCGCGGGCCGCCGACCCCGCTGCCAAGCTCTGCTACAACGACTACAACACGGACGGCGTCAACGCCAAGAGCACCGCCGTCTACAACATGGTCAAGGACTTCAAGGCGCGCGGCGTCCCGATCGACTGTGTCGGCTTCCAGGGGCACTTCAACAGCCAGTCCCCGGTCCCCAGTGACTTCCAGGCGAACCTCCAGCGCTTCGCCGACCTCGGTGTCGACGTGCAGATGACCGAGGTGGACATCGCCGGCTCCGGCACCGCCCAGGCCAACAGCTACAGCACCGTCGTCAAGGGCTGCCTGGCCGTGTCGCGTTGCACCGGCATCACCGTCTGGGGCATCACGGACACCTACTCGTGGCGCAGCAGCGACACCCCGCTGCTCTTCGACGGGAGCTACAACAAGAAGCCCGCGTACGACGCGGTGCTCTCGGCGCTCAACAGCGGCGGCACCGGCACCACCGGCGGTACGACGTCCGGTACGACCAATGGCGGCACCACCTCCGGAACCACCAACGGCGGCACCACCTCGGGCACGACCAATGGCGGTACGACGTCCGGCACCACCAACGGCGGTACCACGGCGGGTACCACCAACGGCGGCACCACCTCCGGCACCACCAACGGCGGTACGACAGCCGGCACCACCAACGGCGGCACCACGGCGGGTACCACCAACGGCGGTACGACAGGCGGTACCGGCGGCTCGGGCTGCAAGGTGACCTACAACCCGAACTCCTGGCAGAACGGGTTCACCGCCGACGTGACCGTGGCCAACACCGGTTCCTCGGCGATCAACGGCTGGAACGTGGCCTTCACGCTGCCGTCCGGCCAGACCGTCACCAACGCCTGGAACGCCACCATCAGCCCGTCGTCGGGCGCGGTGACCGCCACCAACATGTCCTACAACGGGCAGATCCCCGCGAACGGCAGCGCGTCCTTCGGTTTCCAGGGCACGTACTCCGGTTCGTTCGCCACTCCGGCGCAGTTCAAGCTGAACGGCACGGTGTGCACGGTCGGCTGACGTCCTGACCGCGCGGTCGTCGGGCGGACCGACCTCCGTCCGGCCGACGTCCCGTCCGCACAGAGTCCGGCCCGCCTGTTCGCAGGCGGGCCGGTCCCGTTCACCGGGCCGTCCCGGGCCCGTCCGAGGCGGCTACGGGCCCGTCCAGGAGTGTTCCGAGGTGGCGGCGACGGGGGCCTCGCCACGGGCGGGGACCCGGAGCGCGAGCATGGCGACGTCGTCGAAGCGGCCGGCGGTGAGCCGTTCGAGCAGCGCGTCGCAGAACTCCTGCAACGGCAGCTCGGCCAGGCTCGCCCCGTGCTGCCGCAGCCGGGTCAGCCCGCGCCCGATGTCCTCACCGGGACGCTCGATCAGCCCGTCGGTGTAGAGCAGCAGGGTCGAGCCCCTTGGCAGCACCACCAGGGCGTCCTCCCGGGCGATCCCGGGGTCGACGCCCAGCACGGGCGCGAGCGCCTCCTCCAGGAGTCGGCCGCCCTCGCCGGGAACCACCAGCAGCGGCGGCGGGTGACCGGCGTTGGTCCAGTGCGCGATCCACGGCCCCGACGGCGACATGTACACCCGGACGATCACCGCAGTGACCAGCTCCGTCGTACTGAGCCCCTGCATCACCCCGTCGAGGCGCCGCATCACGCCGGCCGGTGAGTCCCCGCTGTCGTACGCCAGCGCGCGCAGCATGTTGCGGAGCTGGCCCATCCGTACGGCGGCGGTCAGATCGTGGCCGACCACGTCGCCGATGGCCAGCACGCTCGACCCGTCCACCAGCGGAAACGCGTCGTACCAGTCGCCGCCGACCTCGGCGCCCTCGCGGGCCGGCAGATAACGGGCAGAGAGCTGGAGGTGTTCCACGCCGGTGAGGTCGGGCAGCAGGGACCGCTGCAACTCCTCGGCGGTGTGCTGCTGAAGGGCGTACAGCCGGGCGTTCTCCAGCGCCAGTCCGGCGCGGTGGCCGAGGTCGGCGGCGAGCGAGATGTCCTGGTGGTCGAACGCGTCGGACTCCGCCGTACGGACCAGGGTGAACGCGCCGAGGACCGCGCGCCGGGCCTGGAGCGGCACGATCAGCACCCGTTGGGCCTTCAGTGTGCGGTACAGGCCGTGCTGGGAGGTCCACGGCCCTTTCCTCGGGATCCGGGACCCCTCGATCACCACCGGTCCCGCGCCGCGCAGCACCCGGGCCACCGGCTCGGCCGACTCGTCCGGCCACGGCATCGTCGTCTCCGCCTGGTCCTGCGGCACGTCGATCGAGTCGTGGTGGACGACGGCCACCCGGCGTACGAATCCCCCGTCCAGCAGGTCCACCACGCACGCGTCGCCCACGGAGGGGACGGCCAGCCGGGCCAGTCGGCGCATGGCCTCGTCGGCGTTGAGGATGCTGGCGAGGGCCACGCTGACGTCGGACAGCAGGCGCAGACGCTCCCGGGCGCGCTCCAGATCACGCCGGGTGTCCGCGGGCGCGTCGTCGTCGGCCGCCAACCTCGTCACCGCCCTCACCGTGCCGTGCCCTCACCGTGCTGTCCGCCTTCACCCCGGGTGCGCGAACCCGGCCGGGCGCCGGCCCGGGTGAAACGGCCACACACCCGGCCGCCATCGTCCCCGCCCACGGAAGCGGGCGCCCGGCGAGAACGCGGCCCGAAAGCCGCCGGCGGGCCCCCGGGCGGCCGGGAGCGTGCCCGCGGCCCGGCCTGTTCGTACGGGTGGGACGCCCGCAAGGACCGGGGCGGGACGCATCCGCCGTTCGGGGGGAGACCGCCACCCCCGTCGGCCCGGCGGACTACTTCGAGGAGTACGGCAGCAGGGCCATCCTCGGGCGCCGCCCTCGGTCGACTTGGACATGAAAACGCTTTTCGATAAGCTGGCGCGGACAGCCACCCGTACCGCCAGGAAGGCCCGTATGTCCGCGCACTGCCAACTGACCGGTCGCACACCCGGATTCGGCAACGCCATCTCCCACTCGCACCGGCGCACCCCCCGCCGGTTCGACCCCAACATCCAGTCCAAGCGCTACTGGCTGCCGAGCGGGAACCGCCATGTACGGCTGACGCTCAGCGCCAAGGGCATCAAGACGGTCGACCGGATCGGCGTCGAGAAGGCCGTGACGCTGATCCGCGCCCGCGGCGGAAAGGTCTGAGGCGGCACCGCCATGGCCAAGAAGAGCAAGATCGCGAAGAACGACAGGCGCCGGGTGATCGTGGCCCGTTACGCCGAGCGCCGGGCCGAGTTGAAGCGGATCATCGCCTCCCCCGCCACCGGCTCCGAGGACCGGGCCGCCGCGCAGCGGGAGTTGCGCGGCCAGCCCCGCGACGCCTGCGCCACCCGGGTGCGCAACCGGGACTCCACCGACGGCCGCCCCCGCGGCTATTTGCGCGCGTTCGGCCTGTCGCGGGTGAGCCTGCGCAAGCACGCCCACGCCGGGCATCTTCCCGGGGTGCGCAAGTCCAGCTGGTAGCGGGCCCGTTCGGCCGCGCGACGGGACCCGGTTCCGTGTTCCGCCGCGCGGCGGGGGCGGGGACCGGCCGCTCGATTCATGTCAAGGTCCCTTGACGGGCGGGCGGTTCGTCAGGGAACCTTGACGGATGTTCCGGTGGCGAAAGGGCTGAGGTATGAGCTGGTTGGACGAGAGCGGGCGCCACGAGGGGTACCTGGTGGCGGTGCTGGCGGACGGCGGCGAGCCCGCTCCGGAGCCCGGGGCCAGAAAACCCTGGTGGTCGTACAACGGGGCCGACGGCCCGCGCGCGATCGGCGTCAAGGGCGCCTGCGTGTGCGGGTGGCGCGGGGCCGAGGCGCACCCGATCCACCGCGGCGACGACGAGGCCACCGAGGGGTACGAGGCACCCACCGGCCCGTACGCGGACTGGGACGAGCACGTCACCCTGACCGAGGGCCTGGTGCCGTACGACGTGGAGCAGATGCTCGCCGCGCTCGAACGGCGGATCGCGGAACTCTCCGAACGCCGGCCGCTCACCGCCCTGCGGGTCGCCTCCCGGATCGAGAAGGCGGCCCCCGGCTACAGCCTCGGCGCGGTCCGGGCCGCCCGCAGCGGCCTGGTCTCCTGGGAGGCCGTCGGCCAGGCCTTCGGCACAAGCCGCCAAGCCGCCCACGAACGCTTCGCCCGCCACCTCAAGAACTGACCCCGGGCGCAGAGGGCGTCTTCCGCGGCTTCGCCGGCTGATTCGCCCGCTGATTCGCCCGCTGATTCGCCCGCTGAACGTGAACGGACGAAGGCTTGCCCGTGCGTCGATGGCCGTCGACGCACGGGCAGGCCCGGTCGTGGTCCACGCGATGCCTTGCCCGGGAGTTCAGCCCGCCAGTTCCCCGAGGAGCGCCCAGGTGCGGCGCCGAGCGGCCTCCCCCGCGATGTCCGTTCCCGAGAACACCACCTCGGTCGCCCCGGCGTCCCGATAGCGCCGCACCTCGGCGGCGACCGTCTTCTCGTCGCCGGCCACGGCCACGTCGCCGGCCCGCTTGCCGCCGGAGAGCTCGACGACCCGCGCGTAGGACGGGATCTGCTCGTAGAACGCGAGCTGTTCGGTGAACCTCTCGCGCACGGCGTCCGCGTCGTCGGTCACCACGCCGGGCACGAGCGCGACGATCCGTGGCGCGGGGCGACCCGCCGCGGCCGCCGCCGCGGTGACGGCCGGGACGATGTGCTCGGCCAGCGCTCGCGGCCCGGCGAGATACGGCAGGATCCCGTCCGCCAGCTCACCGCTGACCCGCAGCGCCTGCGGGCCCATCGCGGCCACGAGCAGGGGCACGCCCGCCTCGGCGCCGGGCACACGGGCCGGCGTCGGGGTGGTCGCGGTCAGCAGCTCGCCGTGGAAGTCGGCGGCGCCGGTCTCGGTCAACTGCCGCAGGGCGACGAGGAATTCCCGCAGCCGGGCGATGGGCCGCTCGAAGGGGATGCCGAAGCCCGCCTCGGTCAAGAGCTTGGTGCCGAGCGCGAGTCCGAGGTGGTAGCGGCCGTGCGTGGCCGCCTGCGCGGTCTGGGCCTGGCTGGACACGAGCAGCGGGTGGCGTCCGAAGACGGGGATCGCGGAGGTGCCCACGTGCAGGCCCGGTACTTCGCGCCCGACGATCGCCGCGAGCTGGGGCGAATCCACGCCGAACGTCTGCCCGAACCAGGCGGACCGCAGCCCCGCGGCCGCGGCCTCCCCGGCGAGCCGCACGGTGGCGTCGATCTGATTACCGTCATCGGTCGCGCTGAGTGTTACTCCCACAGTCATGTCGCCTCGAACGATCACCGGGCAACCCCGCATTCCGCCCCGCATATGACAACTTCGTGACATCCCCCTCCCGCGCCCCCACGACCCCCGGGCGGCAGCGCCGCCGCCCGGGGCCCCGCGCCGCGAACCGCGCGACAGCGGCCGCTCAGGGGTGCATACGCGCTCCCTTGAGGACCTTGTCCACCGCGTTGCGCGGCCCGTGGACGGCCAGTCCCACGAGATCGAGCTGCTCCCCGCGCACGGCCCGGACCGCCGCCCGGTTGTCCCGGTCGTTGCCCGTGCCGAACAGGTCCGACGTGAACACGGCCCTCGGCAGCGCGCGGGACAGCACGCGGCCGTGGGCGGCGGTCAGCGTTTCCTTCGTCCCCCGGAAGACCAGCACGGGCTGCCGGAACATCGGCAGATACGCCGTGCCGTCGGCGTCCGCGTACGGTTCGCCGATCACCTCGGGTACCACCGTGCCGAGCCCGCTCACCAGAAAGGCCGTCACGTTCAGCCGCTGCCAGGACTCCAGGTCGTCACGCAGCAGGACGGCGATCTTCGTGTCGAAGCGCACCGGCACGTCCGCGTTCCCCGCGCCGGACTCGGACTCGGCCCCGGACCGGGCCTCATTCTCGGTTCTCATGCTCTGAGACTCCCGGGTGCGCCCGTTCGCCGTCTTGTACGTTCTTTGCGTGGCGCCCCGACCGGAGATCTCCGCCTGGCGCCCGCCGGTCGCGGGTGTCGTGGAGGTCTTCCACGCCCACTTCACCGAGCACGCGTACCCCATGCACGTGCACGACGCCTGGACTCTGCTGATCGTCGACGACGGCGCCGTCCGCTACGACCTGGACCGCTACGAACGCGGCACCCCGGGCGACACGGTGAGCCTGCTCCCGCCGCAGGTCCCGCACAACGGCTCGTCCGCCACCCCGCACGGCTTTCGCAAACGCGTGCTCTACCTCGACATGACCCAACTGGACGAGCGCTTCATCGGGCCGGCGGTGGACGGCCCGGACCTCACCGATCCCGTGCTGCGCCGCCGCGTCGCACAGCTGCACACGGCGCTCGCGCACCGGGGTGACGAATTCGAGGCGGAGAGCCGGCTGGCCCTCATCAGCGAGCGGCTGCGCGGGCACCTGCGCCCCCGGCTGGTCCTCGACAGCGCGAGGCCCGGCAGCGCGGCGCCCGACCGCGGCGTCGCCCACAGCCTGCGTGACCTCCTCGACGGGCGCCTGCCCGGAGGCATCGCCCTGGAAGAGGCCGCGCGGATGGTCCACGCCCATCCCGCGCATCTCGTACGCGCCTTCAGCGGCGCCTTCGGCATCGCCCCGCACCAGTACGTGATGTCCCGCCGCGTCGACCTGGCCCGCCGTCTGCTGCTCGACGGCCGGCCCCCGGGCGAGGTGGCGACCGCGGCCGGCTTCTACGACCAGTCCCACCTCACCCGCCACTTCAAGCGCGTCGTGGGCATCCCCCCGGGCCGCTACACCCGCACGTCGATCCGCTCCGGACGTCCCGCCGAGGCCCTGCGCCGCACCACGCCATGAGGCGGCGGGGTCAGAAGGACACGTCGAAGTAGTCGATGTCCGTGAACTCCACTTCGAGGTCGCCGGCCCGGGTGCCGCCGTCCTTGAAGTAGATCTCCTGGAGCCCTTCGGCGACGATCTCCCGCAGCGCCCGGTCGCTCGCACCCTGCCGCTGCGCCTGGAAGAGCCGGTCGGCGTAGGCCGGGGGCAGATGGACGGTCAGCCGCCGCAGCCGGCCGTCGTCGGTCGTGCCGACCGGCGCGGTGTAGCCGAAACGGGCCCGGGTCTCGATGGTGATCCCGGTGCTGGTGGCGGCGCGGCGCTGCGCCCGCCGGCGCACCCGGGGCTGCCACACCTTCTTCACCTCGCGGGCCAGCGCGCCCGCGAGGGCCGGCCGCGGGTGCTTGCGCTGCCCGGCGAGGTAGCGCTCCACCGTGCGCTGGGACACGCCGAGCCGCGCGGCCACCGCCCGGGTCGACCCCTTCTCCGCCCGTACCAGCAGCCGCATCTGCGCGAGCGGCGTCTTCGGCGGCTGCCGGGTGAACGTCTCCGCCCCCGCCCGGTCCAGTGCGTCCTCGATGTCCCCCACGGCCTACTCCCCTTCGTCCAGTACGGCGTCGCCGCCCTTGATGTGACGGGCCGGGTTGAGGCCCTTCTCCATCAACTCGACCGCCCAGAACATCTCCTGGACACCCTCGACCTTGGCCAGCCCCGGCGAGCCCCCGATCCGGAACGTCCCCGGCAGCACATGTCCCTCGGGCGTGAGCGGCAGGAAGTCCAGCGGGGACGGCCCTGCCGACGGGTAGACGACGCAGTCGGAGAGCACCGCCAGCGGGAACAGGCCCGTCGCCTTCGCGGTGTTGACCATCTTGCGGTGCATGTTCACCCGGGCCTTGGCGATGACCGCGGCGCGGATGTCGGGGCGCCAGGTGGGGCGTTCCAGGGCGGGCCAGCGCTCGCCGTCACGGTAGTGCCGGCCCTGCGGGCGCTCGCGCAGCTTGCCGATGCCGCCCTTGACCGTCGACTTGACCGCCGACAGCACACAGGCCAGGGCCGGGTCGGTCTCCTTGTGGTGCTCCATCGCGGCGAGGAAGTCGGCCTCGCCGGTGTCCTTGCCGACGGGGACGCCGAGTTCGGCCATCGTGGTGAGGTACGCGTCCCGGAGCCGGTCGTGCCACGGGTCCAGCCAGGCGCCGGTCTCCCGCCGCAGGAATCCCTCCAACGGCGCTACGTCGGCCCCGAGTTCCCGCGCGTAGTCCACGGTCGGCGTCGCGTACCAGGCGGGCCCCTCCGGCCGTTTCCCGGACGGGGTGAACGGCGACGGCAGCCGCGGGTCCAGGTCGACATGGGAAAGGTCCACGTACCAACTCCCGGGAGTTTTCCGGTCGAACGCCGGCCGCCAGACGTGCACAGGCTCGCTCAGCCCCACCGTCAGCCGTGAAGCGGCCGCGAGGAACGCGGTGTTGATGTCCAGGCCCACCGCCCACGGCAGCACGCACTCGTCGTCGGTGAGCAGTTGGGGGTCGCGCACCCACTGGTACGCCTCCTCGTCCAGGAACCCGCCCTCCCAGCCCCGCGCGACGGGGTGTTCGGCCGGGGCCTCCGGCGGCGCCGGGTCCACCGGGGCGTGCAGCGCGCCCGGGTTCGGCGCGGACACCCACGTCCCGGTGGCGGTGTCCCGTACGGCCCGGGTGGGCGGGCGCATCGCCGTCATCAGTTCCAGGCCGGAGACGGCGGTGGAGCCGCGCGGGGTGATCACGCGGGCGGCGTACGTCCCGAGCACGCGGGCGATCTCCGCCGGGTGCAGCGAGGCGGTCTCCCCCCAGGCGCGGGTGTCCAGCGCGTCCCACGACAGGATCGCGAGCTGGACGCAACTTCGCTGCTGCCCCTGCGCGGGCCGGTAGATCCGCGCCCAGGGGCCGAATCCCCGCTGGGTGAGCTTCCACTTCGCGCGGGCGATCTGCTTGACGACCTTGTGGTCCTCCGGCAACCGCAGCGACCGGCGGGCCTCCTCGCCCTCCAGCCGGACCGGCAGCCCGAACCGCTCGGCCGCCGACTCCGTCAGGGCGATCAGCGGGTCGGCGTCCTTGCCGTTGCGGTGCAGCCGCGCCGCGCCGATGCCCGACTCCGCCAGCGTCCACTCCACCAGGGCCGGGAGGGTGGCCGCCGGGCAGTCCAGCACGACGCCGCCCGCGCAGTACGCGGTGCCGTCGCCGTCCAGCACGGCGATCGGGCCGTTCGGGAACCGGGGATCGGCCGCCGGGCGGGCGGCCGCGGCGGTCTGCGGGCGCCGCGACGAAGCCGACGGCCGGGCGGGCGTCACGGGCCTCGCCGTCCTCGTGGTCGGCGCTGTCACGGCGGCCGGGGCGGAGGGCCGCGCCGCTGCGGCCGTACGGTCCGGCGCGGGCGTTGCCGGTACGGCGGCGGGCTCCGGTACGGCCGGCGTCTCCCGTACAACGGGGACTTCCCGTACGACAGGGGCCTCCACCGCCCCGGATCTCTCCGGCACCCCGGGGCCGGGCGCCGGGTAACGGGCGGCCCACCCCTCCAGCAGCCGCTGGTACGCCTGCAACCGGGGCGGCCGGGGCCTGGTCCGGCCGTTCTCCCAGCCGTTCACCGTCTCCCGGCTCGACCGCAGCGCCAGGGCCACATCGTCCTGCGTCAGACCCGCCGCCTCCCGCAGACGCTTGCGCTCGGCCGGCGACGGCAGCAACGGTCCCTGCTCCAGCAGCGCGTCGACCGACGCGAACAGCTCGTCTTGCGTGGGCATCGCACAACCTCCTGCGCGGACCCTATCCAGAACTCACCGCCAAGCTCACTTCGAACACCACACCGAACGCCATATCCCCCGAAAGAGGTGACGCTGCGTGCGCGGGCTGGACGCGCGGCTGTCCTGTGTCGGCGGACGTCGGGCGTTGCCATCGGACGTTGACGACCGGCGGGTTCTCGCCGCCGATGGTGGAGCCGTCCGGGCGCCGTGGGCCGAGCCCGGTCGGTCATGCCGTCGCCGCGCCCCCGGAATAACCGCTGTGGCCCCGGTCCGCCGGCTCCTACGATCACGGGACACCATGGTCGTGTTCGACGTCGACCTCGGCCACACCGACCCGCAACTCGTGATCCCCGTCGGAGGACGCGTCCGGGTGGACGGCCCGGCACGCCGGATCACCGTCACCTACTGAGCGGACGCCGAGGGCCGGTGACCGCGCGGGCCGGTCTCACGTCTCCGTGCGTCGGGTCGACCCGTCACGGTCGTGGCGACGGCGGAACACCGCGCGGTACTCCCTCGGCCGCCGGCCCGTGTGCCGGGCGAAGATGCCGCTGAACGTCCCGGGGTCGCCGTACCCGACATCGGCGGCGATGCTCGCGACGGTCCGGTCGGTCGTCTCCAGCAGGTGCCTGGCCCGGCGCACCCGGGCCGTTTGCAGATACGCGAGCGGTGTCTGCCCGGCTTCGTCGCCGAAGCGGCGGAGCATGGTTCTCGTGCTGACGTGGAACTCCCGGGCGAGTGCGGGCAGGTCGTAGCGGGCACCGAGGTTCCGGTCGAGCCGGCGCTTGACGCCGAGCGAGAACTCCCTGCCCACCGTGGGCAGAAGACCCGCGTCGACATAGGGAGCCTGTGTGGAGCGGGCGTCGTCGACAAGCGCGATACGCGCGGTGCTCCGGGCGACGCGGGGGCCGTCGTGCTCGCTGATGAACCGCAGCGCGAAGTCGTACATGGCGCTGAAGGCCGCCGTGGTCGTCACTCCACGGTCGGTCACGACCAGGCTCTCCGGGCGGAGACGTACGTCGGGGTAGCGGAGGGCGAACCGGTCCGCGAACAACCAGGCCGTGGTCGCCTCGCGCCCGCCGAGCAGCCCGGCCTCGGCGATCAGGAAGGCTCCCACGCAGATCGACACGACAGCGGTCCCCGCGTCCGCCTGCGAGCGGATCGACGCGACTTCCGGTCCGAGGTTCGCGAGCGTCGCGTCGAGGTCGAGCGCGGGCGACAGTTCGAAGCCCGGCACGATCAGGACGTCCACCGGGCGCACCGCCGAGACGTCGAGGGCCGAGCCGCCGGACGCGATCACCCGCCGCCGGGGCGAGACGACCGACACCTCGTGGGCCGGCCGGACCGACCCTTGCGCCGCGGCGACATGCGTCGCCATGGCCAGGAGGTCGGGGACTCCGAACACCTCCGACGCGAAGCACCCGGGGTAGGCCAGCACACCGACGCGCAGCGGACTCATACGGCCCCTTTCACGCCTGGAATCGGATGGCGATATTACCGGGACACATGGCGATGCCGCCGCTTCCGGGGAGGGCGGCCACTCGTCATCATCTCGGTCATGACCATCGAGCGAGGACAGAACGACCCCCTGGACGACTTCTCACGGAGAACCGTGAGCGTCGACGACGTCGACAAGACCGTGTACGTGGCCGGGTCGGGACCGGCCGTCGTCCTCATGCCCGAGATGCCTGGCATCAGCCCCGATGTCGCGCGGTTCGCGCGCTGGGTGCGCGACGCCGGCTTCTCCGTGTACCTGCCGTCCCTCTTCGGCGTCGACGGCGCCTATCCGCTCGCCGAGGCACACGAGACGGTCATGCGACGCGCGTGCGTCAGCGCCGAGTTCCGCGCGTTCGCCGGCGGCGGCACCAGCCCCGTCGTCACCTGGCTGCGCGGCCTCGCCCGCCTGGCGCACGCCGAGTGCGGCGGGCCCGGTGTCGGCGCCGTCGGTCTGTGTTTCACCGGCAACTTCGCCCTGACCATGGCGCTCGAACCCGCTGTCATCGCCCCGGTGGTCAACCATCCGTCGCTTCCGCTCGACGACCCCGGCGGTCTGGAGATCAGCGACGAGGACGCCGCCGCCGTGGCCGAACGGGTGGCGCGCGACGGATTGACGGTGCTCGCCTACCGCTTCGACAACGACAAGTGGTGCACCGGCCGGCGGTTCGCGGCCTACCGGGCGCTGCTCGGCGACGCGTTCGACGGCCGCGTGCTCAAGGCCGAGACGGCGAACACCGACCCTCCGCCCTTCTTCCGTGACGTCGTCGGCTGCGCCCACAGCGTCGTCACGGCGCACCTCGTCGACCAGGAGGGCCACCCCACGATGCGGGCCCGGGACGAGATCCTCGCCTTCCTGGCCGAACGCCTCGGGACGCGGCCGGAACAGCCCCTGGACCCGGCCCCCGGCGCCGTCCCGCACGATGTCGGTCGATCCGACGAAGCCGCCACCGCCCTCACCACGGCCGCCGCCGTCTTCCGCGCGGCCGGTGACCACGGCGCGGACGAGGCCACGATCGTGCGGCACCGGCGCGAACCCGGGCGCGGAGCGTGACCGAATCCGCCCGCGTGGGCCGGCCCCGGGGGCGCTGAACCCACCCGGGTCCACAGAGTGCCGCGTATTCCTGACTCAGCCCGCCCGCCGGTCGATACTGGAAGTATGTACCGCTTCCGGAGCGTCCCCCAGGCTCTCGCAGACCTGATATCCCCTCACCGGCACACCAGCCCGAGCCCCCGCACCCGGCGCCGCCGCGCACCGGAAAAGGCCGAGATCGTCGATCGTGGGCACACGCGCTGACCTGCACAAACGCAGCTCATCAGCTTGGCTGGTAAAATGATCAGGAGGCACCCATGAAGATGCTGATCAACGTACCCGAGACCGTCGTCGCCGACGCGCTGCGCGGAGTGGCGGTGGCGCATCCAGAGCTGACGGTGGACGTCGAGCGCCGGGTGATAGTGCGGCGGGGCGCCCCGTACGAGGGAAAGGTCGGACTGGTGTCCGGCGGCGGGTCGGGGCACGAACCGCTGCACGGCGGATTCGTCGGCCGGGGCATGCTGGACGCCGCCTGTCCGGGCGAGGTCTTCACCTCGCCGGTCCCGGACCAGATAGTGCGAGCCGCGGCCGCCGTGGACAGCGGAGCGGGCGTGCTGTTCATCGTGAAGAACTACACCGGCGACGTACTGAACTTCGACATGGCCGCCGAGCTGGCCGAGGACGAGGGCGTCCAGGTCGCCAAAGTGCTGGTCAACGATGACGTGGCGGTTATCGACAGCACCTATACGGCCGGCCGCCGGGGCACGGGTGCGACCCTCTTCGTGGAGAAGCTGGCGGGCGCCGCCGCCGAGGAGGGCGCGCCGCTGGACCGGGTGGCCGGGATCGCCCACCGGGTCAACGAGTCGTCCCGCAGTTTCGGCGTCGCGCTCAGCGCGTGCAGCACTCCCGCCAAGGGCGGCCCGACCTTCGATCTTCCCAGCGGCGAACTGGAGTTGGGCGTCGGCATCCACGGCGAGCCGGGCCGTGAGCGGCGGGCGATGATGACCTCGGGCGAGATCGCCGATGTCTCCGTGGACGCGGTGGTGGAGGACCTGCGGCCGGACGCGCCCGTACTCCTGCTGGTCAACGGCATGGGCGGCACCCCGCTGCTGGAACTCTACGGTTTCGCCGCCGAGGTGCACCGCGCGCTGGCCGAGCGGCGGGTCCCGGTGGCCAGGACGCTCGTCGGCAACTACGTGACCTCGCTCGACATGGCGGGCGCCTCGGTGACGATCTGCCAGGTCGACGAGGAACTGCTGCGGCTGTGGGACGCGCCGGTCTCGACGGCGGCCCTGCGCTGGGGCTGCTGACCCCTCCGGACCCAGGACGGCCCTTGTTCTCACCGGCCGCCCGGACCGCCATGCCCGTCCCGCCCCGCCCTCCCGTTCTGAGGAAAGGCACGGTATGACCGACTCCCCCGACTCCCGCGCACCCGCCGACTCCCCGATAGACGCGGCCTTCCTGCTGCGCTGGCTGGACACGGCCGCCTCGGCCGTCGACCGCGAGGCCGACCACCTCACCGACCTCGACTCCCCCATCGGCGACGCCGACCACGGCAGCAATATGCGCCGCGGCTTCCTCGCCGCCCGCTCCTCCGTCGGCCAGGAGCCGCCGGACACCCCCGGAGGCGTACTGGTCGCGGTGGGACGGCAGTTGATCAGTACGGTCGGCGGCGCGTCCGGCCCGCTGTACGGCACGCTGCTGCGGCGCGCGGGCAAGGAACTCGGCGACGACTCCGCGGTGACGACCGCCCGGCTGCGAGACGCGCTGCGGGCCGGGGTCGAGGGCGTGGCGCGGCTCGGCGGCGCGGCGCCCGGCGACAAGACGATGCTGGACGCGCTGTTCCCGGCCGTGGACGCGCTGTCCGGCGCGCTGGACAAGGGCGGTTCCACGGCCGGGGCGCTGGGGGCCGCGGCCGAGGCCGCCGACCAGGGCGCGGCGGCCACCGTGCCGCTGCGGGCCCGCAAGGGCCGGGCCAGTTACCTCGGCGAGCGCAGCGTCGGCCACCAGGACCCGGGCGCCACTTCGGCGGCCCTGCTGATCACCGCGCTCGCGGACACCGCACGGGAGGCCGCCGTATGACCGACACCATGTCCTCGCAACCCGACCCGCTCGTGGGCATCGTCCTGGTCTCGCACAGCGCCGCGGTCGCGCGCGCCGTCGCGGAGCTGGCCGGGGAGATCACCGGGGGTTCCGCGGACGTACGGGTGGCTCCGGCGGGCGGTGGGCCCGACGGCGGCCTCGGTACGAGTTCCGACCTGATCGTCACGGCCGCCCGGTCGGTGGACCAGGGCATGGGTGTGGCGGTGCTCGCGGACCTGGGCAGCGCCGTACTGACCGTGCAGGCGCTGCTGGCCGACGACGAACTCCCGCCGGGGACACGGCTGGTGGACGCGCCCTTCCTGGAGGGCACGGTCGCCGCGGTGGTCACCGCCTCGACGGGCGCGGACCTGGACGCGGTCGAGGCGGCGGCGACGGAGGCGTACACCTACCGCAAGGCGTGAGGCGTGCGGCCCGAGTTCTCGCGGTACGTGCGAAACCGGCCCCCTTCGCCGCGGGAGAGCGGCAAAGAGGGCCGGGGACACCGGAGTCCGGCGCCCGGGAGAGCAGGAGATCAGCGCCCGTAGCCGAGCAGGGCGCGGACCATCCGGCAGGTGATGTCGGACGGCGGGTGGACGCCGATCCGCTCGGCGACACGGCGGATCGCGGGGTTGCCGGCCTGGGCCGGCTCGTACACCCCGGAGTCGAGCAGGGCGATCACCAGACGCATGGTCTTGAGCCTGCGGTTGTGCGCGACGTACCACTCGCGCGGGCGTCCGGCGGGCAGCGGTTTCCTGGGCAGCGGGGTGAGCGGGGTCTTCGGTGCGGGTGTCTTCAGAGGCAGTACGGCAGCGGCCATCGGCATCCCCTCGGGCGTCGGGCAACCCTCTCGAACACTTTCGATTTTACCGCCCGGCACTGACAAAGTCCGCTGGCCAGAGGGGGGTTGGGACACTTTCCGGCCGCTTCCCGGCCGACTGCCGGCTCGCGCGTCCAGGGCCCGTGCGTCCGGGGTTCGCGGCCGCCCTCCTACAGCCCGGTCGACTCGCGCAGCGCCGCGGCCTCTTCGCCGTCCAGCCCGGCGATGAGGTCGAGCGCCAGGGCGCGCGCCCGGTCCGCCGCCGCGCTGTCGCCGGCGGCCCAGTGGGAGGCGACGAGGTGGCCGAGGACAACGGCCTCCTCGTAGGGGTCGCCCACCTCGCGGGCCAGGGCGAGCGCCGCGGTGAAGGCGGCGACGGCCTCCTCGTACCCGCCCAGGCCGTGGTGGGCGCGGCCGGTGTTCTCCCGGGCGATCACCTGCATGGGCCGGTCGTCCAGCTCCCGGTACTGGTCGAGCGCCCGCTCGCAGTACGGCAGGGCGGCCCGGTGGTCGCCCATGGCGCCCAGCAGCCAGCCGACGGCATTGGTGGCCCTGGCCCGCCCGGGGCGGTGGCCGATGCGGGTGAACAACTCCAGGGAGAGCAGGGCCTGTTCAAGCGCCTCGTCGTACCGCCCCTGGTGTTCGAGGATCGAGCTGAGGCCGAAGCTGATGTGCGACAGCCCGGTGTCGTCGTCCAGTTCGCGGTAGACGGCGGCGAACCGCTGGAGGTGGGTGAGCGCGGCGGGGTAGCCGACCAGCCAGGAGTAGTAGGGCCCGAGGCCGAGTTGGGCGCGGATCCGGCCGGAGGGATACGGCTCGCGCGGGGTGGTGGGCGCCGGACGCGGGCCGCGCCGGTCGATGAAGCTCATCACGGTCCAGGCCAGCCGGCTGGACTTCGCGTCGAGGTCGTAGATGTCGCCCTGGGACAGCACACCGATGATGACCTGGTACTCGGTCTCCATCCAATGGCTCGCCCGCCGTGCGTCGTTGAGCGCTTCCGGGGTGGTGCCGGGCTGCGGCGGGCCCAGGTCGAGGACGATCGGGTCGGGGTTGAGCAGGCGTTCGGCCGCGTAGGAGGTGTGCAGATAGTGGTCGAGCACCCGCAGTACGGCGGCCTTGCGCTGCTCGTCGGTGTCGTAGGTGGCGGCCAGTTCGGCGGCGTAGGCGCGCAGCAGGTCGTGGAAGGTGTAGCGGCCGGGGGTGTGCTCGACGACGAGACGGGCCCTGATCAGGTCGCCGAGGGCGCGGCGGGCGTCGGTGGCGGGGACCCCGGTGAGGCTGGCGGCCGCGGGCGCGGTGATGTCGGGTCCGGGGTGGGTGGACAGCAGCCGGAACATCCGCGCGGCGGCCGGGGCCAGATGCGCGTACGACCAGGAGAAGACGGCCCGCAGATCGGTGGTGGGATCGCCGATGTCGAGGGTGTCGAGCCGGCCGCGTACGTCGTGCAGCGCGGTGACCAGGTCGGCGAGCGACAGCCGCGGGGCGAGGACGGCGCGGGCGGCGGCGATGCTCAGGGCGAGCGGTAATCGGGCGCACAGGTCGACGAGCGCGGCGGTCGCCTCGGGTTCGGCGGCCGTGCGCTCGGGGCCGAGCCTGCGGGCGAGCAGGTCGTGGGACTCGCAGTCGCTGAGCAGGTCGAGGGTGACCGGGACGGCTCCTTCGGCGGCGACCAGGCCGGCGAGTTGGTTGCGGCTGGTGACCACCACGACGCAGGAGGGGGTGCCGGGCAGCAGCGGCCGTACCTGGTCGGTGTCACGGGCGTTGTCGAGGACGACCAGCATCCGGCGGCCCGCGACCAGGCTGCGGTAGAGGGCGGTACGGGCGTCCAGGTCCTGCGGGACGCTCCCGGTGGGCACGCCGAGCGCTTCGAGGAAGCAGCGGACGGCCTCGGTGGGGGCCATCGGGCGGGCGCCGGGGGCGAATCCGCGCAGATTCACATGGAGTTGGCCGTCGGGGAAGCGGTCGGCGTTGCGCTGGGCCCAGTGCAGGGCGAGCGAGGTCTTGCCGATGCCGGCGGTCCCGTCGATCGCGGAGATCACCGCGGTGCCGCCGCCGAAGTCGGCGGTCTGGTCGAGGAGTTCGTCCAGGGCTTTGAGGTGTCTGCGGCGGCCGGTGAAGTGCCGTACGGCGGCAGGCAGTTGGCGGGGTATACGGGCCTCGGTGGCGGACCCCCCGTCCTGGGCCCTGGCCCGCGGGGCGGCGATCGCGGGGTCGTTGGTCAGTATCCGCTGGTGCAGTTCGCGCAGGCCGGGCCCGGGGTCGAGCCCCATCTCCTCGGCGAGCCGGGTCCGTAACTCCTGGTACGCGCCCAGCGCGTCGCCCGACCTGCCGCCGCGGTGGAGCGCGAGCATCAGCTGTCCGACGGGCTTCTCGCGCAGCGGATGCGCGGCGACCGTGGCCGACAGTCCGGCGACGACCCGCGTGTGCCGTCCGAGCGCCAACTGGTGGTCGGTCCAGGTCTCCTGGACCGCGAGCCGCCGTTCGTCCCAGGCCGCGGCGCCCGCCTCGATCAGCCGCCCGGACATGCCCGCGAGCGCGGGTCCGCGCCAGCGGTCGAGCGCCGTACGCAGCAGGTCGGCGGCTCCGGCCAGGTCGTTCGCGGCCGCCGCCCTTTCGGCCGCGGCCACCTCGCGGTCGAACTCGGCCGCGTCCAGGGCGCCTTCTGTCACCGTCATCCGGTATCCGGCGTCGCCGACGGCGGTCAGGTCGCCGTTCTCGCCCGGCCCGGCGCCGAGGATCGCGCGCAGCCGGGAGACGGCGTTGCGGATCTGCTTGTCGGCGGTGGCGGGCGGCGCTTCGTCCCAGAGCGCGTCGACCAAGTGGCCCAGGGAGACCGTGCGGTTGGCCTCCAGGAGCAGCAGTGCGAGGACTTTGCGCTCCCGCGGTCCGCCGAGCCGAAGCCGAACCGGGCCGGACCAGACCTCCAGCGCGCCCAGCACCCGGAACTCCACCCCGTCCCCTCTCAGCAGGCGTGGTCGGCCACCGCCGGCCGCCTCGCCGCGGCCGGAGCACGCATCATAGCCGCGGCGCGCGGCCCGGACAGGGCGTCGCGGCTGGCGTTTCGCGGCCGACGGTCAACGGCTTGGCGGGGCGCCGGAGTTCGCGTGAGGACCGACCGGGGACGAAATGAGGTCGGCATGCCAGACGCTGGTGCGGCAGGGCCTTCCCCGAGCAGTTCTCGATGGCCCCGCGGGTGACGTGGTACGGGGGTGCGCGTCACCCGGCCGGCGGTGGCGGGGGGAATCACCGCCGGCCCTCGATGGTGTGCGGCCCCTTCGCCGGGAGGCCGCGGGCCTCGGGCCTCGGGCCTCGTCGCATGCGCGGGCCCGGACGTACGGGTGTGCGCGTGGATGTGCTCCGGCGCGGGTCAGGACGCGCCGGAGCACAGTTGTCCCACCATAGACGTAGGCCATGCGCAATTACAAGACCAATTAACGCAACTCTTTGACTTAACAATGAAACTTGACGTCACTTCCTGACTACGGGCGGTGCGGTCCCCCGGCCGACGGACCGGACGCGTCGGCCGACGCGGGTTCCGCGGCCGTCGGCGTCGGCGTCGGCGTCGGCGTCGGCGCCAGCTGATCAACGGGCGGCGGCTCCGCAGGCGCGAACCATGTCGGATCGTCCCGCAGCGCCAGTTCGATCCGCCCGCGTGCGATCGGCCCCAGCGCCGGCAGCTCGTCCAGGGCGAACCAGCGCACATCGAGGGACTCGTCGTCGTTCACCCGCGCCCGGCCGCCGATCGCCCGGCAGCGCAGCACGATGTCGACGTACTGGGCGCGGTCGCCGTTGCCGTAGATCACGGGCTTGTTGGTGAAGACGCTCAGCACCCGCTCCACCACCGCCGAGACCCCGGTCTCCTCCGCGATCTCGCGGACCGCGGCCTCGGCCGGCTGCTCGCCGGGGTCGGGGATGCCGCTGATCAGCGCCCACTTCCCGGAGTCGGAGCGCTGATTGAGCAGAATCCGCCCGCGGTCGTCGAACACCACCATCACGACGCCGGGCAGGAACAGCAGGGTGTCGCCCGCCTTCGCACGGATGTCCTGGATGAATCGGGGAGTCGCCATGCCCAGAGCCTACGAGAAGAAGGGTGAACGCCACATCAGCACCAGGTTTCACAAGCGAGGACGGTTCCTGTGCGACATATCCACAGCGTGGGCACTCACCCGTTACGGTGACCGGACAGCAGACGCCCACGCGGGGAACGCGGGCCCGGCGGCACTCCGTCGCGCCCGGGTGGCGGCAGGGGGAGCGGAGGATGGACACGACGGCCGGCGGGACACCGGAGGCCGCGCAGGCGGACCGGACGGGCGGGCCGGTGACCGCGCTGCCCGCGGCCCGGCCGGCCGCCGGGATCACCGACGCGGTGGGCATCGCCGTCCTGGTCTGCTGCGCCGTCTGGGCGCTGGTCGCGGCGGGCGGCCGGGAGGCCAGACCGGAGGGCTCGCTGCTGGCGCTGCTCGCGGTCACCGCCGGGTACGCGGCCGGCCGGATCCTCGGCGCGCTGCTCCCGGTGCTCGCGCCCGCGGCCGCCGCCGCGGCGGTACTCGCGCTGATCCTGATCCCGCCCTCCCGGCTGTCCGACCACCCCGGCACTCCGCCGCTCGGTTACACCAACGCGGACGCCGCGCTGCTGGTCCTGGCGGTCGGGGCGGCCTGCTGCGCCGCGTGGGGCGCGCCGGGCCCGGTCCGGCGTACGGCGCTGCGGCTGGTGGGCGCGGGCGCGGCGGTGACGGCGCTGGCCCTGGGGTCGGCCGCGGGGTTCGCCGCGGGCGTGGCCGTCACCCTGTGCTCACTGGCCGCCGCCCGCTGGCGGCGCCGGGCACTCGGGCTCGCCGCGCTGGCGCTGGTCGCGGCACTCGCGGTCGGCGGGAGCTACGCGGTCGCGGTGGACGCGCTGCCGTCGGGTCTGGCGCAGTCCCTCACCGGGCAGCTCACCCAGCAGCGGGTGGCGCTGTGGCACGAGGCGGTGGACCTGGCCCAGGACCATCCGCTGCGCGGGGTCGGACCCGAGCGCTTCGCCGAGGAGAGCACGCCGCTGCCCTCGGACACGCCGGCCGACGAGTCGCCCCAGTCCGCGCCGCTCCAGCTGGCCGCGGAGCAGGGCGTTCCCGGCGTGGCGCTGCTCGCGGCGGCCTACGGGTGGGTGCTGTGCGCGCTGTGGCGCTCGCCCCGGCCCACCGCGGTGGTGCTCACCGCCGGGGCCGCGCTCACCGGGCTGGCCCTGCTGGCGAGTGTCGACCACGTGCTGAGCTACGCCGTCGTGACGGCGGGCGCGGGGTTCCTTGCGGGCGTGGCGACGGCCCGGCCGCTCGCGGACGAGGGGGCGGGGTGAGGTACGGCGTACGCGGCCGCGGCGTACGGCGGCGCGTCCGCGACGGGATCGGGCGTACGTACGGCCGGAGCGCTCAGGCCCCGCCGGCCGGGCGGGTGCGCAGGCGCAGCGAGTCGCGGATGGCCTGCACCGCGCCCTCCGCGTCGTCCACGGTGACGGTGAAGCGGCGGCCGCCGCCCAGGTCGATCTCGACGCCCGGACCGCGCCGCACCACCACGGCGGTGCCCTTCTCCGGCCGCCAGCGGTAGCCCCACCCGCCCCAGGTGCGCGGGCTGACCAGCGGGGCGAGGTGCGCGCCGCTGACCTGGTCCAGCGGGATACGGCGCCGGGGCACGCCGATGTGGCCGCACCGCACGTGCACGGCCTCGCGGTCGACCCGGACATGCACATGGGTGAACGCGATCGTGCCGAACAGCACGAGCAGTCCCACGGCGAGACAGCCCACCACGGACATCACGAGAGGGACGAGACCCGAGGCGCCCGGGCCGTCGACGGCCAGCTCGATGCCGAGCGCCAGGCAAGCGGCGCCCGCGGCGGCGAGCACCCACTGCATACGGTTACTGGCCCGGCCCGTCCACACCTGGGACGCGCCGGTCTGTGGCCGGGGGGCGTGCGTCATGTCAAGCAGCGTACCCAGCCGGCGGCATTCCGGCATGAGTCGCGTGTCACGCGGTGGCCGGCGTGGTCGCCAGCAGCGCGCCCTCGGCGTAGGCCAGCGCGGCGGCGGGCAGGGCGGACGCCTTGCCGTTGAGGAGCACGTCGAGGCGGCCCTGACCTGCGGATTCCACGGGGATTCTGCGCAGGGCCTGGGCGGCGACGGCGTCGGCCGAGCGGTACAGGGCCGCGCCCGGTACGGCCGCGGCGATCCGGTCGCCGACCAGTTCGTAGTGCGTGCAGCCCAGCACGACGGCGCCGACGCCGGGCGGGGTCAGCGCGGCGGCGGCCGCGACGGCGGCGGTCACGGCGTCGGCGTCACCGGCCTGGACGGCGTCCGCGAGGCCCGGGCAGGGCACCTCGGTGACGTCGGCGCCGTTGCCGAACTCGGCGATCAGTCCGCGCTGGTACGCGCTGCCGGTCGTGGCCGGGGTGGCCCAGATCGCGACGGTGCGGTGGGCGGCCGCGGCCGGTTTGATCGCGGGTACGGTGCCGACGATCGGGAGGTCCGGCTCGAACGCGGCCCGCAGCGCGGGCAGCGCGTGCACGGAGGCGGTGTTGCACGCGATGATCAGACCGTCGAGGCCGTACGACGCCGCGGCCCGCGCGCACTCCAGGGCGCGGCGGGTCACGTCCTCGGGGGTGCGGGGGCCCCAGGGCATGCCCTCGGGGTCCGACGTGAGGACGAGGTCGGCGTCCGGCCGCGTCTTTCGTACGGCCGCGGCGGCGGCGAGCAGCCCGATACCCGAGTCGAGGAGCGCGATCTTCACGCCCCCACAATATGCGCTCCGCGCCGGCCCACTCCATCCCGGCTGACCGCCCCCACGCCGAAGAAGCGGCACGCGCGCCGCACCGCCCAGACCTACCCGCGCGGCCCAGGCCCGGGAACAACCTGAGGCCCCCTCACTCCCGCCGCAACATCGGGACGCCCAACAGCGGCGACCGGCGGTGCCCAAACCACCCCAGCCGGGGGCCGTACGCCGTCGCGCCGAAAACCGGTGGGCGCACCATCGGCTCGACACCGCCGAACCGCTCCATCCCGGCTGAGCACCGCCGCGGCGGAAGGACGGTGGTCGCCTCCCGCCACGCACGAGACCCACCCGATCCGACCTCGCCTGGCTCGGGCCTGGGCCCGGGGATCGGCTCCACGTTCCCCCAATCTCCCGCCGCAACATCGGGACGCCCAACGGCGGCGACCGGCGGTGCCCGACCGCCCCGGCCGGGGGCCGTACGCCGCCACAACGGAAACGGTGGGCACACCATCGGCTCGACACCGCCGAACCGCTCCATCCCGGCTGAGCACCGCCGCGGCGGAAGGACGGTGGTCGCCTCCCGCCATGCACGAGACCCACCCGATCCGATCTCGCCTGGCTCGGGCCTGGGCCTGGGGAACGGCTCCACGTTCCCCCAATCTCCCGCCGCAACGGCGGGACGCACGACGGCGGCGACCGGCGGTGCCCAAACCACCCCAGCCGGAGGCGTCCGGCACCGCCGGACCGCGCCATCCCGGCTGAGCACCGCCGCGGCGGAGAAGTGGTGGGCGCGGCGCGCCGCCCAGACCTGCCCGGGCAGGCCCATCCGGGCGGGCCAGGCCGGGGAACGGCCTGAGGTTCCCTCGCTCCCGCCGCGGCGGCGACCGGCGGTGCCCGACCGCCCCGGCCGGAGGCCGCACGCCGCCGGGGCGGAAAAGGGTGGCGCGGCGGGGTGGGGAACTCCCCGTAGGGGAGACTGCGGGGGTGATCGTGATGACGCTAATCGCAGGAGTGTCCCTCGCCGCATGGGTGTGGCTGCTGCTCGGCCAGGGCGGCTTCTGGCGGACCGACGTCCGGCTCCCCGCCCCGAACCCCGCGGCGGACGCCGACACATGGCCCGACGTCGCCATCGTCGTACCCGCCAGGGACGAAGCCGAAGTGCTCGGCGTGAGCCTGCCCTCGCTGCTCGCGCAGAACTACCCCGGCCGCGCCGAGATCTTCCTCGTGGACGACGGCAGCACGGACGGCACCGGCGACCTCGCCCGCCGCCTGCACGAGACGCACGGCGGCCTGCCGCTGACCGTGACGTCGCCCGGCGAACCCCCCGCCGGGTGGACCGGCAAGCTGTGGGCCGTACGCCACGGCATCACGCTGGCCCGCGAACACACCGACGCGCGGTACCTCCTGCTCACCGACGCCGACATCGCGCACCGCCCGGACAACCTGCGCGCGCTGACCGCCGCCGCGGTCGGCCACGACCTGGACCTGGTCTCGCAGATGGCGAAGCTGCGCGTACAGACCGGCTGGGAACGCCTCATCGTGCCCGCGTTCGTGTACTTCTTCGCGCAGCTCTACCCGTTCCGCTGGATCAACCGCCCCCGCACCCGCACCGCCGCCGCGGCCGGCGGCTGCGTCCTGCTGAGTTCCGCCGCGGCCACCGCCGCCGACGTACCGGACGCGATCCGGCAGTCCGTGATCGACGACGTCGCCCTCGCCCGGGCCGTGAAACGCTCCGGCGGCCGCGTCTGGCTGGGCCTGGCCGACCAGGTCGACAGCGTCCGCCCGTATCCGCGGCTGTCCGAGCTGTGGCAGATGGTCGCCCGCAGCGCGTACGCCCAACTGCGCCACAACCCGGCCGTGTTGGCCGGTACGGTCGTCGGGCTCGCGCTGATCTACCTCGTGCCGCCGGTCGCCGCGATCGGCGGCGCGCTGGCGGGCGCGTGGCCGCTGTGCGCGCTGGGGCTGGCCGCGTGGGCGGTGATGACCTGCACGTATCTGCCGATGCTGCGGTACTACGAACAGCCGCTGTGGCTGGCCCCGACGCTGCCGTACACGGCCGCGCTGTATCTGCTGATGACCGTGGACTCGGCGGTCGAGCACTACCGGGGCCGGGGCGCGGCGTGGAAGGGCCGTACCTACGCCCGTCCCGACGCCTCGATGTGACCGGCGGCAGCCGAAAGACAGCCCGACGCCCGTGCCGCGGCGGCTACTTGCGGGCCGCCCGGTCCGGCGTCCAGTTCAGCCCCCAGCCGTACGCGTAGTCGACGGTCCGCTGCGGGCTGACTCCGGGCCTCGGCAGCAGATAGCGGGCCTCGCGGCGTACGACGAGTTCGGCGCCGTCGCGGGCGAGCAGGGCCAACGCGCAGACGGTGGAAGGGACTTCGCAGACGTCGAGGGCGAAGTCCACGGCGGCGCCGTGCTCGGGGCGCAGCGTGACCGTGCCGTGCAGGTCCTCGAAGCCGAGGGGGTCCTCGAAGACGGCGGCGAAGACCAGGACCCGACGGAAGTAGGCGCCTCGGTCGAGGTTGACGGTGAGCTGTTCGCCGGTGTGTTCGTCACCGCCGAGCAGCAGGAAGGGCGGGCGGTCGAGCGAACCGTAGGCGCCGCCGAGCGACTGGACGACGCCCTTGCTGCCGTCGGAGAGTTCGAACAGCGCGCACAGGTCGATGCCGAGTCCTTCGGGCGCCCCCTGCCAGAGCGGGCCGATCCGCAGCGTGCCGGAGGTGGCGCCCTGCCGGGTGAGCGAGACGGCGGGCGCGGCCGCGGTGAGGGTGATCGCCGCGGCGGCCTCGGCACGCCGCGCCGGAAGGGGCCTGACCACCGCCCGGAAGTGCCAGCCGCCGCCTTCCCGGTAGCACTCGCCGAGTACGTACTCGCCGCCGCCGGCCGCCCCCGCCCAGTCGACGCGCGCGAACTCGACCGGCCCGTCCGCGCCCTCGACGAGCACCCGCAGACGTATCCCGGCCGCCTTCCCGGCCGATTCCCCGGCGCCGCCCTCGGCGAGATCTCCCGCCGGCCCGGCTTCCGTCGCGAGCACCACCCGCACGGAGTTGACCGCACTTTCGAGTGAGGCGAGATCAACCGTGAGAGTGTCGACCGCGAACCCGTCGTTGACGCCACCGTCTTCGTGACGCACCGCGTTTTCGCCGACCTTTCCGTTCAGCAGCGCGCGTACCTCGGCCCGCGGCAGTCCCTCGCCCGCCGGCCGCCCCAACTCCAGCCGTACGGGGGCCGTCGGGAGCTTCACGTACTCCCCTTCGCGCAGTGCCATCCGGCTTCCTCTCCCCGGCGCGCCGCGACCCCCGGTAACACCCTCCGACGCGCACCTTTTACCTGATCACACCATAATCCGCTGACCGTTTTCCGAGGATTCGCTCATATTGATGACCGGAGGTCACTCCCCGCACGCAAAACAACCTTCCGATCGGGCTCCCCAATGACCACATCGTGGGCTTAACTTATGGCTCATGACCACCCCCCGCGGTTCGTACGGTGGCGGCTACGGCGGCTACTACCCCTCGTCTGCGTCCTTTCCGGACACCCCGATCTACGACAGCCTCGTCGCTGAACGAGGCACGCCGCAGATCGCCCCCATCCGCGTGCCCTCCGCCTACTCCGGGTACGACTCGGGAAGCTACAACTCCTACGGCGGCAGCAATCTGCCCGCGCTGCCCGCCGCGCTCCCGGCCCTGCCGTCCGGGCCGTCGGCCCAGCAGCAGTACCAGCAGCCGCCGGCGCAGAACGCCTATCCGACGAACGGATACCAGCAGCCGCCGGCGCCGTACATCCCGCAGCAGGCGGCGGCCCCGCGCGGCAACTACAGCGGTTACGGCAACGGGAACGCGAACGGCGCGGGCTACCCGGCCCAGCCGCCGCAGCCGTCGCCGTCCGGGTACGAGGCCGCGCGCCCGGTGCCGCCGCGTCCCATGGCGCCCCGCCAGGCGCCCGCCGGACACCCGGAGGACCAGTACCCGCGCCGGAACCTCGGTCAGGGGTACTACCAGGGCTGATCACAGGCTTGACGCGGGCGGCTGCCAGGGGGGCGGCCGCCGCGCGCGCCCGCGGTCGTCGCACCGCGTACGTGTCCGGTCGAGCACCCGCGCGGGATCAGCGGCGCGCGGGGGCGGTCATGGAGCCGTGGGGGCTCACGGGGGACCACCGCGACACTGAACGACGCCCGGGGACGCGTATCCGTCACCCGGCGTGAGAAGCCGCGCCCGGCCACGGGTGGCAGCGCAGGGCCCGCCGGGGGTGGCGGTCCGTGCGGCGGCCACCCCGTGCCCGCCCGGGCCCGTTCCCCGGCGCACGCCCGGACCGCCCGCCGCCGTATACCCGCGCGCCCGCTCCCGACACGCCCGAAGCGCCGATCCACGCGAACCGCGTGAACTCACGCAAACCACGCGACCGCCCCGAGCCGCCTTCCACCGTCCGGAACCCCGTGCGCCGGCGGCCCGTTCACCGCCGTGAGAGCAGCGCCGCGCCGAGCACGTCTGCGCCCCGCGCGAACGGGCATGCATGAATCGCGCCGTGTGCGGTAGTGGAACGGGTGAAGGGGGTGGCCGCCATGAGGTCGATGAGTCGTCGCAGGAAGCCCGGAAAGCCTGGAAAGCCCGTGCAGCTCGGATGGCGGTGGCGGCGCAACCCACTGCGCCGGCGCACCGATGTCATCGAGGCGTGGCTCGGGCTGATCACCGCCGTACTGCTGTGCGCCCTGCCCGCTCTCGGCTGGTGGGCCGGCCACGAGGTCGACCACGGCCTCCGGCAGGTCGTCCGCGCCGAGCACGCCGAGCGCACGCTGGTGACGGCCACCGTACAGCCCGCGAGCACGCAGAAGACCGGCTCCACCCCCGCCCCCGAGTCCGGATCCGCCGGACCGGGCGGCACCGACGTGCTGCGCTGGAGGGGCCCCGACGGGTCCGTGCACACCGCGGCCGTCTCCGCCGAGGTGGAGGTGCGGCATGCGGGCGAGGTCAAGGTGTGGACGAACCACGACGGCGTGCTCGTACCGCCGCCGCTGGACTCCGCGACCGCGAACACCCACGCCGTGCTCGCGGGCGTCGCGTCCGCCGCGGGCGCGGGCTGCCTGCTGCTGATTTCGCGCAAAGTGCTGATGTGGCGGCTGATGAACCGCCGGATGGTTTCGTGGGAGCGGGAGTGGGCCAGAGCGGGCGGTGATTGGGGGCGTACGGGCGCCGGTGGTTGACTCCGGAGGGGCTCTCGGGGCACCTGTGCCCAGGCCACCGGGACAGTCGGTCGTCAACAACTGCCCTCCGCGCGCGCTACGGTTGATCCCCGGTCGGCAGACGCAAGAGGTGGGGGCAGAGCAGCCCGATGGCACATGGCGTGGTGCAGGTGACCAACCCGAGCAGTTCGCGGTGGCGCCGCCGCACAGGCGAGTACGAGACGCTCGCCGCCGCGCTCCAGGCGGCGAGCGACGGTGACGTGTTGTCGGTGGCTTCCGGCACTTACCGGGAGAATCTGGTGGTGGACAGCGCGGTGACACTGCGCTGCGCGGACGGCCCCGGCACCGTGCGGATCGCCCCGACGGCGGGCGTCGCGCTGACCGTACGGGCCGCCGCCTCCGTACAGGACCTGCTCGTGGAGGGGCAGGACATCTCGGCCCCCGCGCTGCTGGTCGAGGCGTGCGCGCCCGAGCTGTCGGGGCTGCGCGTCAGCACCCGTTCGGCGGTCGGCATCGAGGTGCGGGAGGGCGCCCGGCCCACCGTGCGGCGGTGCACCGTGGACAACCCGGCCGGGCTCGGCATCAGTGTGCTGGACGGCGCCGGCGGCCTGTACGAGGAGTGCGAGGTGGTCGCCGCGGGCCAGAGCGGCATCTCGGTGCGCGGCGGCGCCGGGCCCCGGCTGGAGCGCTGCCGGGTCCACCACGCCTCGGGCGCGGGCCTTTCGGTGACCGGCGAGGGCAGTTCGCTCGAAGCGGTCGGCTGCGAGGTGTTCGAGATCCGCGGCACCGGGGTGCAGGTCTCGTCCCGCGCGACCGGCAATCTCACCGACTGCCAGGTGCACCGCACCACGGGCGACGGCATCGCGCTGGACACGGACGCCGTCCTGGCGCTCGCCGACTGCGACATCCACGACATCCCCGAGAACGCCATTGATCTGCGGGCCCGTTCGGTGCTCACCCTGACCCGCTGCGCGGTGCGCCGCTTCGGCCGCAACGGTCTGTCGGTGTGGGACCCGGGCACCCGCGCGGACGCCGACCAGTGCGAGATCCACGACAGCACGGGTGACTACCCGGCGGTGTGGGTGAGCGACGGGGCCGTGGCCATACTGGACGCCTGCCGGGTGCACGACGTGCCCGACGCGCTGTTCGTGCTGGACCGGGGTTCGCGCGCGGACGTGGTGGACAGCGACTTCTCGCAGATCCGCAACACCGCGGTCTCGGTGAGCGACGGGGCCAACATCCAGCTGGACGACTGCCGGATCAGGGAGGCCGCGACCGGCGCCTGGTTCCGCGACCACGGCAGCGGCGGCACCCTCGCGCAGGTCACTATCGACGGCACGGCGACCGGGGTGATCGTCACCAAGGGCGCCGATCCGGCCCTGGAGCGCTGCACGATCACCAACCCCTCCGAGGCCGGGATCTACGTGTCGGCGGAGGGCCGCGGCACCTTCACCGGCTGCCGGGTGACGGGCAGCAAGGGCTACGGCTTCCACATCATCGACGGCTGCCGGTCCACCCTGACCCGCTGCCGCACCGAGCGCTGCGAGCGCGGCGGTTACGAGTTCGCGGAGCCGGGCCCGGTCACCGAGGAGTGCACCAGCGACCGTACGGCCACCGAGGAGCCGCCCGTCCCCGTACCGGCGGCGCCGCTGCGGCAGACCGCGGCCCAGTCGTACGGCCTGCTCGGCGGTGTCCCCGCGCAACGGCCGCCCGAGGAGGAGCCGCAGCCGCAGGCCAGGCCGAGCGACGACGTGCTGGGCGAACTCGACGGCCTGGTGGGCCTGGACGGCGTCAAGCGCGAGGTGCGCACGCTGATCGACATGATCTCGGTGGGCCGCCGCCGTGAGCAGGCCGGGCTCAAGGCCCCCTCGCCGCGCCGCCATCTGGTCTTCACCGGCTCCCCCGGCACCGGAAAGACCACCGTGGCCCGGCTCTACGGCGAGATCCTGGCGTCGGTGGGCGTGCTGCAGCGCGGCCATCTGGTGGAGGTGGCCCGGGTCGACCTGGTGGGCGAGCACATCGGGTCGACCGCAATCCGCACCCAGGAGGCGTTCGAACGGGCGCGCGGCGGTGTGCTGTTCATCGACGAGGCGTACGCGCTCGCGCCGGAGGACGCGGGACGGGACTTCGGGCGCGAGGCGATCGACACGCTGGTGAAGCTGATGGAGGACCACCGGGACGCGGTGGTGGTGATCGTGGCGGGTTACACCGCCGAGATGGAGCGCTTCCTGGCCTCCAACCCCGGTGTGGCGTCGCGTTTCTCACGGACCATCACCTTCGGCGACTACACCGCCGAGGAGCTGGTGCGGATCGTGGAGTCGCAGGTGGTCGAGCACCAGTACCGGCTCGGCGAGGACACCGGCGAGGCGCTGCTGAAGTACTTCACCGCGATCCCGAAGGGCCCGGCGTTCGGCAACGGCCGGACCGCGCGGCAGACCTTCGAGGCGATGGTCGAGCGGCACGCGGTCCGGCTGGCGCATGTGGACGAAGCGACGCACGACGAGCTCCAGTTGCTCTACCCGGAGGATCTGCCCGCGCTGCTCTGAGCGGGTACGGTCCCGGTGGTGCCGCTCCCGGCGGTCGCCAACCGGTCGAGCAGGGCGGCCCGTTGCCCGGCGAACGCCGGGTCGGCCTGGAAGTCGGAGTGCCCCAGGACCGGTTCGGGCAGCGGGTGGGCCGCGTCGCGCCCGTAGGCGGCCGGGTCGAGCAGCGGCCCGTGGTCGACGGGGACGCCGTCGGAGGGCACGTGCACCGGGCCGCCGATGGGGTCGGTGCTCCGCCAGAGATTGGACCAGGTGTGCATGTCCCGGTGGAGGTCGCGTAATCGGGCGGGCCCGAAGTGCGCGGGGAACCAGCGGCCGTAGAGCCGGGCGAGCGGGCAGCCGTAGGTGAGCAGGGCGACCCGGCCGCGAACGGCGGGGTCGAGCTGCCAGACCGCCGCGGCGGACAGCACGCTGCCCTGGGAGTGGCCCGACAGCACGATCCGGCCGCCGGTGGCCTCGGTCCAGGTGGCCATCCGCCAGCTGAGGTCGGGCACCGCGCGCTCGGCGTAGCAGGGCGGGGCGAAGGGGTGGGCGGCGCGCGGCCAGAAGGTGCCGACGTCCCACAGGATGCCGACCGTACGGCGGGCGGAGGTGTCCCGGTAGGCGCGGCGGCCGAGCGCGACCAGGGCGACGACGCCCGCGCCGACCAGCCAGGAGCCCAGCGCCTGGGCGGTGTCGGCGAGCGCGGACACCGCGGCGGGCGCGTGCGCGGCCTCCTCGCCGGGGGTGCCGCCGCCCGCCCAGGCGGCGCCGACGGCGGCCGCGCCGAGCGCGAAGCCGGTCGCGCAGAAGACGGCGATCAGCACGGGCGCGGTGTCGGTCAGCCCGGCGCGGGCGACGGCCCCGGCTATCTGCCGGGTCCTGCCGCGGTGGTGGGTGGCGTGCGGATATGTCGTCTCGACCTCGGGGCACAGGGCGCGTTCGGTGCGCCGCAGCCGCCACATCACCGCCGCCGCGACCAGTACGAGCACCGCGAGCAGGGCGGGGATCACGGCCGACTCCCAGGTGAGCACGGCGGGCGGCCCGGCCAGCGGACTGCCGTCCTGGCCCGGGGTGCGGCCCCGGTCCAGCCAGTCCGCGCAGCGCTGGGCCGCGCCGCCGGTCAGCACACCGCCCAGCGCGCAGGCCAGCAGGGCGACGGCGGGCCCGGCCAGGCCGCGCAGCGCCGTCGGGCCGTCCTCGAACTCGGCGGGCGGGCTGCGGTGGAGCAGCAGCGCGGACCCGGCGAGGGCGGCGATCAGGGCGCCCTGGACGAGGGTGAGCGCGGTGAAGACCTGCGCGGACGGCAGCCGTCCGGCCGACACCCAGGAGGGCCGGTGCCAGCAGCCGTAGACCGCGGCGGCGGTGAGGACGGCCCCGGAGCCCGCGAGCAGCACCCGGGTGACGACGAAGTCGGTGGTGTCGTCCAGGCCGCTCTCCGTACGGTCCGCCCGGCAGACCACGCCGACCGCGCCCGCCGCCAGCAGTACGGTGACGGCGGTGAGCGTCCAGCCGAGCGCGGGCAGCGCCTCGCCGGGGCTGCCGGTGTCCTGGCGCAGCGCCGGTACGCACAGGGCGGCGGCCACGGTGAGCAGGCCGGCCGCGGTGTGGGCGGTGCGCAGCCGGGCCACGGACCTGCGGCCGTACCAGAAGCCGGGCAGGGCCAGCGCGGGGGTGCCGGGGGTGGGCGGGGCCGACCTGGTGGCGGGGCGCTGCGACTCGTACGCGTACCAGGTGCGGTGCGACAGCCACCACAGGAGAGCGACGAGAGCGAGGGGCGCGGGGGCGGCCAGGGCGAGCCTGCGGCCCGGCTCGCTCCACCAGCCGCCGCGCGCGGCCGAGGCGAAGCCCAGCCACGACGTCCCCCGGGCGCAGCCGGCCTGTCCGGCGCACTGCCAGGCCACTATGTCGAGCGCCACCTCGCAGGCGGCGGCGACCAGCAGCACGGTGAGGGTGAGCGCGAGCAGCCGGACCAGCATCTCGTAGCCGCGGGCCAGGCGGGTGCGCACCGAGGGCGGCCGCATCCAGTGCGCCAGATTCACGATCATGAACGGCAGCAGGAGCAGCCACCAGGCGCGCCCGGCGTTGCCGGAGGTGAGGTTGGCCCAGCAGTACGCCTCGGGGACCGGTTCGGCGCGGTGTTCCGCGGGGTGCGCCTCGGCGTCCGCGTCGCGGGCCCTGCGGTAGATCCCGGCCGTGTCGTCCCCGGCCAGGCGTACGGTCCGGGGGTCGTCGAGCATCTGCTCGGGGGTGGTGCCGCCGACGCCGTGCACCAGCAGTTCCAGCGCGAGCGGTTGGCCGGTGGTGTCTGTTGAGGTGTGTAATTCCGCGGTCACCAGGGACCCCCGATCCTCGCGCTCTCCTCCGGGTGGTGCCCGCGCCCCGGGGTGGCGAGACATGTCCACGCCATTTTGTGGCGCGATCGTGACGGAACGGTCACGGACCGGAGCCGCGGCCCATCCGCCGTACATCCGGCGACACCGCCCGTGGAAGGATGAGCCCAGCACATCGACGGTCGGCACGTTGGTCAACGACATGAACAGGACGAGGTCACGGGTGAGCGACAACCAGAACCTCCTCGCGGAGCAGCGGCGGGCCCTGATCCTGGACGAGGTGCGGCGGCGCGGCGGTGTGCGGGTCAACGAACTCACCCGGCGGCTCAACGTCTCCGACATGACCGTGCGCCGCGACCTGGACGCGCTGGCCCGGCAGGGCGTCGTGGAGAAGGTGCACGGCGGCGCGGTGCCGGTGGTCGAGGCGAGCAGCCACGAGCCGGGCTTCGAGGCCAAGTCGAGCCTCGAACTGGGGGCCAAGGAGGCGATCGCCAGGGCCGCGGCGACCCTCGTCTCCCCGGGCAGCGCCATCGCGCTGGCGGGCGGCACCACCACCTTCGCCCTGGCCCACCACCTGCTGGACGTACCGGACTTGACCGTGGTGACCAACTCGGTACGGGTCGCGGACGTCTTCCAGTCCGGCCAGCGGCGGCCCGGCGCGCACCACGGCGAGGGGTCGGCGACCGTGGTGATCACCGGCGGGGTGCGCACACCGTCCGAGACGCTGGTCGGTCCGGTCGCGGACCGGGCGATCAGTTCGCTCCACTTCGACCTGCTGTTCCTGGGGGTGCACGGCATCTCGGTGGAGGCGGGCCTGTCCACGCCGAACCTCGCGGAGGCCGAGACCAACCGGCAGTTCGTCCGCTCGGCCCGGCGGGTGGTGGTGATCGCCGACCACACCAAGTGGGGGACGGTGGGCCTGAGTTCGTTCGCGTCGCTGGAGGACGTGGACACCCTGGTGACGGACGCGGGCATCCCCGAGGTGCTGCGCGCGGAGATCGCCGAGCATCTGTCGGACCTCGTGGTGGCCGGCGAGCCCGCCGGCCCCGCCGACAACTGACCCGCGGTGGCGTAGCCTTCGGGCCATGGCCCGCCTCAACCGCCGACTGCGCCCGGTCGAGCTGGACTTCCTCGACGCGGCTCCGGTGCGGCTGGTCTTCTCCGCCGCGATCGCCGCGCCCCCGCGGGCCGCTTACCACGCGCTCGCGGAGGACACGGCGGGCTGGTCCGAGTGGTTCGGCGCGGTCAGGTCCGCCCGGCCGACGGAGAACGGGCGGCACGTCGTCCTGTCCGGCGGCCTGCGCTTCGACGAGACGGTCCTCGCCGCCGAGTCGCCCCGGCGGTACGCCTACCGCGGCGACGCCACCAACCGCCCAGGGGTCCGGGCGGTCCTTGAGGAGTGGCGGGTGGAGCCGCTGGCGCGGGGCAGCCTGGTGCAGTGGACGATCGCCGTCGAACCGGCCGCGCCCGCGGCCGTGTTCCTGCGGGCGTTCACCCCGGTGCTGCGGGCGTCCTTCCGGCGGGCGATGCACCGGCTGGACCTGCGGAGCGTGTGAGGCGGGGGCCGTTTCCGGGGGTTTGCGCGGCTTTCCGGGGCTTTCCAGGGCTTTTCCGGGCGCTCAGTCTCCGTTCACCTCGGCCAGCAGACCGGCCAGCGCCCGGTTGAAGTCGGCCGGGCGTTCCAGGTTGGGGAGGTGGCCCGCGCCCTCGATCACGGCGAGCCGGGCGCCGGGGATCCGCTCGTACAGGAAGCGCGCGTCGGCGACCGGGGTGAAGGTGTCGTCGCGGCCGACGACGACCAGGGTCGGTACGGTGATTCCGGCGAGCGTGGGGGTGTAGTCGGGTCGTTCGGCCCGTCCGCGCAGGGCCGCGGCGGCGCCCTCGGGGGGTGCGGCGAGCATCATGTCCAGTACGTGCGCGGCGACTTCGGGCAGGTCGCGTACGGTGGCGGGCGCGACCATCGAGTCCAGTACGGCGTGGGCGTATCCGGCCATGCCGTCGCGCAGCAGCGTGTCCGCCCGGTCGTTGCGTTCCTTCCGGCCCTGCGGGGTATCCGCCTGGGCGAAGGTGTCGGCGAGTACGAGCCCGGCGACGCGCTCGGGGAACAGCCGGTGGAACTCCAGGACGATCTGCCCGCCCATCGACAGGCCGCACAACGTGGCGCGGGCGACGCCGAGTCGGTCGAGGAGGGCGGCGAGGTCGTGGGCGAAGGCGTCCAGCGGGGTGACGCCGGGCACGACGGTGGTCGCGCCGTACCCGCGCAGGTCGGGTGCGATCACCCGCTGCCCGGGAAAGGCGTGGGTCTGCGGCCGCCACATCGTCCGGTCGAAGGGGTGCCCGTGCACCAACACCAACGGCACGCCGCCGCTGCCGCGGCCGCCGATGTCGTCGTACCCCACGCTGACCCCGCGCACCTCTAGCCTGCCCACCAGCGTTTTCCCTCCGACGAGACCAATTACCCCGATGCTATGAACGCCCTCCCCGGAGGGCAATCCTTCCCATTGATCTCGGAGCAATCCCGAGCCCCCGCCCCTGCGAACGCGCAGGCCCCCGGTGAGGCCAGAGCACCGGACTCACACGTACAGGCCGGGGGCAAGGCCCCCAACACCCCGCCGCAACGGCGCGGCCCAGCGGTGCCAAACCGGCCCCCTGGGTGCTTGGGCCCAGGGGCCACGGGAGCGGTGGGGCCGGAGGCCGCGTAGTCCGATCGCACCGGACCCGCGCGTGCGGGCAAGGGGCAAGTCCCCCAACACCCCGCCGCGACGGCGCGAAACCGAAACGGCGCGACCCGGCGGTGCCGAACCAGCCTCCGTGGGGGCTCGGGCCCAGGGGCCACGGGCTCGGTGGGGCCAGAGGCCGCGTAGGCCGATCGCACCGGACTCACACGTACGGGCCGGGGGCAAGGCCCCCAACACCCCGCCGCAACGGCGCGCACCGAGGCGGCGCAGACCGGCGGTGCCAGCCGGGCCCGTAGGGGTCTGCCGACCACGCGGGCGGTTGGGGTGGCAGCGTCCCGAGCCCGATCGGGGGCCGGCCTTCCCGGAAGGCGGCCCGCGTGCCGCACCGCACGAGAGCGCAACGCGCTTGCGACGGCCGCGCGCCTGCGACCTCCGTGCGAACGCCCGGGCTCCGGCGGCGCCAACAGCCGTGTCGGCCGACGGCACGGTCACCCGCACGCGAGGCCCTTGGGGCACGCCTCCCCCAATCCCCGCCGCGACGGCGCGAAACCGAGACGGCGCGGACCGGCGGTGCCGAACCAGCCTCCGTGGGGGCCTGTGCCCAGGGCCACGGAAGCGGTGGGGCCAGAGGCCGCGTAGGCCGATCGCACCGGACTCACACGTACAGGCCGGGGGCAAGGCCCCCCAACACCCCGCCGCGACGGCGCGGCCCAGCGGTGCCAAACCGGCCCCCTGGGTGCTTGGGCCCAGGGGCCACGGGAGCGGTGGGGCCGGAGGCCGCGTAGGCCGATCGCACCGGACCCGCGCGTGCGGGCAAGGGGCAAGTCCCCCAACACCCCGCCGCGACGGCGCGCAACCGAAACGGCGCGACCCGGCGGTGCCAGCCAGCCCCGTGGGGGCCTGCGCCTGGGAGAATGCCTTCACCCGCGCCGACGTCCGAGCCCCGGCGGCCGGCCGTCCGTGCGGGACGCGATGACACGTCAGAGCAGCAGAAAGGGCACAGTACCGTGGACGACTTCCGCCGCGTCGCGAACCGCGTGGCCGCCCAGATCGCGGCGGGGCGCCTGCGCCCCGGCGACCGGCTGCCGACGCAGCGCGCCTTCGCCCGCCGCCACGCGATCGCCGACTCGACGGCGAGCCGCGTGTACGCCGAGTTGGCGCGGCGCGGACTGACCGTCGGCGAGGTCGGCCGCGGCACGTTCGTACGGGCGACCGCCCCCGCCGAGGGTCCCGCGCTGGCGGAGCCCAGCCCCGCCCGGGTGGACCTGGAGCTGAACTACCCCGTCGTGGAAGGCCAGTCCGCGCTGCTCGGCGCGGGCCTCGCCCGCCTGTCCAGGCCCGACGTCCTCGCCGCCGCGCTGCGTCCCGCGGGCGCGACCGGTACGGCGGCCGCCCGCGAGGCCGCCGCCGCGCTGCTCACCCGCCCGGGGTGGGCCCCCGACCCGGCCACCGTCCTGTTCGCCGGGAACGGCCGCCAGGCGATCGCCGCCGCGCTGTCCGCCCTCGTCCCGACCGGCGGCCGCCTCGGCGTCGAGGAGTTCACGTATCCCGTGGTGAAGTCGCTCGCCGCGCGCCTGGGCATCACCCTCGTACCGCTGGCCTGCGACGAGGACGGTCTGCGGCCCGACGCGCTTCTCGCCGCGCACCGGGACGGCCCGCTCGGCGCGGTGTACGCGCAGCCGACGCTGCACAACCCGCTGACCGTCACCATGCCGGACCGGCGCCGCGCCGAACTCGCCGCCGTACTGCGGCAGATAGACACCGTCGCGGTCGAGGACGCGATCTGGTCCTTCCTGGCACCCGACGCGCCCGACGCACCCGACGCACCCGACGCGCCGGAAACGCCGAACGCCCCGCACACACCCAACACCCCACCCCCGCTGGCCGCGTACGCCCCGGAACGCGTGATCCTCGCCGACAGCCTGTCCAAGCGGCTGGCCCCCGGCCTGACCCTGGGCTTCGCGGTGACCCCGCCCGCGCTCGCCGACCGGCTGACCGCGGCGCTGCGCTCGGGCGCGTGGACGACCACCGGCTACGCCCTGGAGGCGGCGACCGGCTGGCTCACCGACGGCACCGCGGACACGATCCGCGCGGCCAAACGTGCGGACGCGGCGCACCGCGTACGCCTCGCCGTGCGCGCCCTGGACGGCTTTGACCTGCGCACGGACCCGCGCGCGTACTTCTGCTGGTGGAATCTGCCCGAGCCCTGGCGGGCCGACACCTTCGTGGCGGCCGCCGCCCGCCGCGGCATCGCGGTGACCCCGGCCGCGTCCTTCGCCGCGGGCCCGCACCGCGCCCCCGGGGCCGTACGGCTGGGCCTGGCCTCGCCCCCGCCGGCCGTGCTCGACCGGGCGCTGGCCACGCTGGCAGCCCTCGCCCGCACCGCCCCGGACGACGTATCACCGGACTGACCGACCGGCCCGTCCGGCACGACGCCGACGGCCCCGCGCCCAGCGGAGTTGCGCCATGCGCCACATCGGGTGAACCTGATTACGCATCACGGAGTGCTGAAGCAGTCACTCTACGCATTCTCGCTCAGGTGTTCCCATCGGAGCGGCGTACGGTCCGGCCAACGCGGACGCGCTGACCGGCCCCCGCCGCGGAGGGAGTCGCAGCCGTGATCATGCAAGCCGACCAATTCGATCCAGCGGCCCGGGAGTGTGCGCTCGAACTCGAAGCGCATCCGTACCGGATCCAGCAAATCCGGCGCATCGTGTCCGCCCAGCTGCGCTACTGGCGCCTCGACCCGCTCATCGACGCGGCGTCGACCGGCATCAGCGAGCTGCTCGCCAACGTGCACCGCCACGCCAGGCCCGACAAGCGGTGCGCGGTCAAACTCACCCTGGTGTCCGACCGCCTCACCGTGGCCGTCTCCGACCATGATCCGCGGCTGCCGCATCCGCAGCCGATGGAGCCGACCGCCACCACCGGCCGCGGCCTGGCCATGGTCGAGGCGATGACGGACAGCTGGGGCACCGATCTGCTGCCCGACGACACCGGCAAAGTGGTGTGGTTCGTCCTGCGCACCCCGATGGCCGCGCCGACGCTGGTGCCGCTCAAAACCGCCCACGTGCCGTTCAAGAAGGCCGTCGTACCGGAGCGCCTCGCCGTCGCGGCCTCGGTCGCCTGACGGGCGTCACGTCCGCGGGACGCCGGGCTCCCGCGGTACGCCATCGGCCCGCAGTACGCCACCGCCCGGCCAAGCGCCGCCTCCCGAAGGACGTCACCCGCCCCGACGGGTGTCACCCGCCCGACAGGCCACCGCCCGACGGGCACCCCCTCCCGAACGGCCACCACGGAGGACCGGCCGCTGTCTCCCCCGCGCGGAGGAGACGGCGGCCGGTCCCGCGCACCGGCCGGTCCCACACCCCGGCCGGACCGCCCCAAGACCCCAAGACCCCAGGGCCCCGCGGCCTCAGTCCGCCGCGATCGCCCGCAGCACATCCAGCCGCGCCGCCCGCCGCGCGGGCCGCCACCCGGCCAGGACACCCACCGCGACCCCGACCAGCAGCACCACGGCCAGCTGGACGGGCGGCACCGAGAACGCGCTCTCGCCATCGCTGTCGGTGGCCTTTACCAGCGCCCAGCCGAGGAACGCGCCGAGCCCCAGTCCGCCCGCCGTGCCGAAGGCGGCCACCACGACCGACTCCCAGCGGACCATCGCCCGCAGCTGTCCCCGGGTCTGCCCGACCGCGCGCAGCAGGCCGAGCTCCCGGGTCCGCTCGTGCACCGCGAGGGTGAGCGTGTTGGCGATGCCGAGCAGCGCGATCAGCACGGCCAGCGCGAGCAGGGCGTAGACGAGGGTGAGGAAGGTGTCGATGCCGGCCGCGGACGACTTGGCGAACTCGCTCCTGGTCTGCACCTCGGGCGCGCCGAAGGGTGCCACCGCCTTGGTGACGGCGGCCTTGCCCGCGGCCGTGCCGACACCGGGCCGGAAGCCGATCGCGACCAGTGTGTCCTTGTCCTGGACGTGGTGCGGGGCCCAGGCGGCGCGCGTGACGATGTAGTCGCCCGCGAGGTCCGCCCGGCCGTAGACCGCGCCGACGGTGAACGGCAGCCGCTGCCCGTCGGAGAAGGAGAGCGTCACCTTGCTGCCGGTGGTCCAGCCGTGTGTGCCGGCCTCCGACCGGGAGACCGCGACGGCGTGCGTGCCCAGTCCGGACAGCGAGCCGTCGACCGTGCCGAGGTCGAGCAGCCGGGACAGCGCCGCCGGGTCGGTGACGGTGAGCACGCGCCCCCGGCCGTCCACGTCGGCGACGCCCCGGCCGAGCCCGACGGCCTCCGCGACCTCGGGCAGCTTCGCGACGGCGGGCGCGACCCGCGGGCTGAGCCCGCTGCCGCCCGCGCCGTACACCGGCACGCTGATGGCGACGTCCCCGGCGAAGGAACGGTTCACCGTACGGTCCAGCGTGGTCTTCATCGACGCGCCGAGGACGGTGAACAGCGAGACCACCGCGACCCCGATCATCAGCGCGGTCGCGGTGGCGGCTGTCCGACGGGGGCTGCGCAGCGCGTTGCGGCGGGCCAGCGAGCCGGTGATCCCGCGCAGCCGGGCGACCGGCGCGCCGAGTACGCGGACCGCGACCGAGGAGGCCACCGGGCCGAGCACCACGAAGGCGGCCAGGGTCAGTACGGCTCCGGTCGCGGCGAGCGTGAGGTTCGGGCCCGCCACGCCGGTGACGGTGAGCGCGACCCCGGCGGCGCCCGTCACCGCCCCGGTCAGCGCCCGCCGCCGGGAGGCACCGGAGGTGTCGGTCGCGCTCTCCCGCAGCGCGGCCAGCGGCGCGGTACGTCCCGCGCGGACCGCCGGCAGCACCGCGGAGCCGGTGCACACCAGCAGTCCGACGGCCAGGGGCACGGCCAGCGCGGCCGCGTGGATCACCAGGGAGCCGTCGGGGAAGGGGAAGCCGACGGCGGGGAAGAACGCCTGGAGGCCGGCCGCGACGCCGATCCCGCCGAGCAGCCCGGTCGCGGAGGCGGCGACGGCCACCGCGGCGGCCTCGGCGAGCGTCGAGCCGAGCACCTGGCGGCTGGTCGCGCCGAGCGCCCGCAGCAGCGCGTTCTCCCGGGCCCGCTGGGCGACGACGATCGCGAAGGTGTTGTGGATGCTGAAGGTGGCGACGAGCAGGGCGATGCCCGCGAACACCACCAGCAGGGTGGTGAAGATGTCCAGGAAGGCCCCGGCGGTCGCCTGCTCGGTCTCGTCGCTTGCCTGCGCGCCGGTGATCGCCTCGTACCGCGTGGGCAGCACGTGCGCGACCCGCTCGGTCAGCTGCTCCTGCCCGACCCCGGGCAGCGCCCGTACCTTGAGCGTGGTCGCCTCCCCCGGCGCCGGCATCAGATACCGCTCGGCGTCGGCCCGGGTCAGCCCGGTGTACGTGGTCTGCCCCTCGCCGTCCTCACCGCCGAAGGTGGCCACGCCCACAATGGTGATCTTCACCGGATCGGGGGTACGCAGCAGTGTCGTGTCGCCGATCTTCAGCTTGGCCGCCTTGGCAGCGTCGCGGTTGATCACGGCCTGGCCGGGGCCGTTCGGCGCGTGTCCGGCGACCAGCCGGTAGGGGTTGAGTCCGGGGTCGTCGATCCAGTTGCCCGCCACGGTCGGGCCCTTGGTGTCGAGCGAGGTGCCGTCGTGCGCGACGAGCTGGCCCGCGCCCTCGATGTCGGGGGCGACGGCGGCCACGCCGGGGACCGCCCGGACGGCGGCGATCAGATCGGTCGGCACGGGCGCGCGGGTGCCCGGGCCCCGGCCGGCCTTGATCTCGTCGGCGCCGCGCACGACCGTGTCCGTACCGCTGTTGGCGTCGGCGAAGAGCTTGCCGAAGCTGGCCCGCATGGTGTCGCCCATGACCATGGTCCCGGCCAGGAAGGACACGCCCAGGAAGACGGCCACGAAGGTGCCGGCGAACCGGCGTTTGTGGGCGCGCAGCCCGGCCAGGCCGAGCCGCAGTGCCGTACGGGTGGTGCCGGTGGTCATGACCCACCGCCCGCGCCGCGCCCGTCGAGTGCCTTCATGCGGTCGAGCACCCGGGCCGCCGTCGGCTCCGCCATCCGGTCGACCAGCTTGCCGTCGGCGAGGAAGACCACCTCGTCGGCGTAGGCGGCGGCGACCGGGTCGTGGGTGACCATGACCACCGTGCGGCCCATCTCGCGCACGGCCCGGCCGAGCAGGTCCAGCACCTCGCCGCCGGAGCGGGAGTCGAGGTTGCCGGTCGGCTCGTCGGCGAAGACGACCTCGGGCCGGCCGGCCAGCGCCCGGGCCACGGCGACCCGCTGCTGCTGGCCGCCGGAGAGTTCACCCGGACGGTGCAGCAGCCGGTCGCGGAGCCCGACGACGTCGATCAGCGAGTCCACCCACGCGGCGTCCGGGGCGCGCCCGGCGAGGTCGAGCGGGAGGGTGATGTTCTCGGCGACGGTGAGCGTCGGCAGCAGATTGAAGGACTGGAAGACAAAGCCCACGCGTTCGCGGCGCAGCAGTGTCAACTGCCGGTCGCCGAGGGTGCCGAGTTCGGTCTCGCCGATGTACGCGGCGCCGGCGCTGAGCGAGTCCAGCCCGGCCGCGCAGTGCATCAGCGTCGACTTCCCCGAGCCGGAGGGGCCCATGATCGCGGTGAAACGGCCGGCCGGGAAGCCGACCGTCACCCCGTCCAGCGCGTGGACGGCCGCGTCGCCGGCGCCGTACACCTTCTCGGCGTCGACGACGCGGGCCGCGGTGGCGGTGGCGGTGGCGGTGGCGGTGGCGAGCAGGCTCGGTCCGCCGGGGCCGCTCATACGGCGCCGCCCTTGCCGCCGCGAAGGCCGCCTCGCGCGTCACGGCCGAACTGCTCGTCCAGGACGGCCAGCCGCTGCCGGTACTCGTCCTCGTCGATCTCACCGGCGGCGTACCGCCGTCCGAGCACCGCGATGGGCGAGTGCTCGCTGCTCGCGGCCCTCTGGTGCCAGGGTCCGCCGCGCCCTCGCCACACCGTCCGCCGCAGCAGGGTGATCACGAGGGCCACCGCGAACACCCAGATCAGCGGGAAGAACAGAATCCACGGGCCGGGCCCGCCGTCGTGCCATGCAAGGGTGTTCATCGTCGTTCGTCTCCTCGGTTGCCGCACTCGTCTCCCACGTCTTCGAGCCTGGTCCCCGCGGCCCCCGAAGTCGTCGTACGGCCGGCGGCACCCGGTCTGCTCCGGGCGGAGTACGCGGCCGGTCCCGGTCTGCTCCCGCCGCGTTGTCGGTGCCGGCGCCTACGGTGGGGGCATGTGGCGTTGTACGGGGCTGCGGTGGCGGGAGGAGGGTGCGCGGTGGACGTGGTGGCACCCAGGGCACGGGGTGCGGGCGAGCCCGGTGCGGGTCGGTGACGCGCTGACCCTGGCGGTGGGCGCGGAGGCGGTACGGCGCTGCGTCGGCGTGTGGCGGGCGGGCCGGTGGACGGCGTGTCCTTACGGCGCCGAGCTGCGGCCCGAGGCCAGGCGCGACCAGTGCGAGGGGTGTGCGGCGCTGGACCGCGCGTCGTCGGTGGCGGCCGACACCCGGGCGGACGACCCGCGGCCGTACGCGGTCTATCTGGCGTACTTCGGCCCCGGGCTGCACAAGGTGGGCATCACGGCGGTGGCCCGCGGCCGGGCCCGGCTGCTGGAGCAGGCCGCGGTGTGCTTCGCCTTCCTCGGCGAGGGCCCGCTGATGACGGCCCGCCGTACGGAGGCGGTGCTCGGCGCGGCGCTGCGGATTCCGGACAGGGTGACGGACGCGGCGAAGCGCGCGGCCCGCTACGACCTTCCGCCGGCCGCTGAGCGGGCGGCCGAAGTGCGGTCGCTGCACGCCGAGGTGACGGACCGCCAGGCCCGGCTGCCGGAGTCGCTGCGCCTTCGGCCGTTCGCGGTCGTGGACCACGCGGACCTCTTCGGCCTGGCCGGGCAGCCCCCGGCGCCGGCCGCGGCGGTGACCGCCCTTCCGCCGGGCTGCGCCCTGACGGGCACGGTGGTCGCGGTCGCGGGGCACGACGTCCATGTCGTGACGCCGGAGGGCGCCCACCTCCTGCTGGACGCCCGCCTCGCCGCGGGCTGGACGCTCCAACGCGCCCCCGGCCAGGCGTCCTTCGGCCCGCCCACCGCGCCGCTGCGCCCCCGGGAGACGGCGCCGCCCCCGCTCTTCTGACACCCTGAGGACGGACGGCGCCGGGGGGCGAGGGCCTGCACACAGGTCTGGCGGGAGGGGTGTACGGCGGGGGCCGCTACGGCTGGGTGAGCCGTTCCAGCAGGGCCATCGCCTCGATGACCGTACGGCGTTCGTCCTCCGTGTAGCGGTCCTGGAGGGCCCGGGTCAGCCACTCCTCACCCGCCCGGCGCTTGTCGTCGAAGAACGCGCGGCCGGCGTCGCTGAGCGAGACCAGCTGCCGGCGGCCGTCGCCGGGGTCGGGGCGGCGCGTGATCAGACCGCGTTCGTCCAGGGCGCCGAGCGTGGCGGCCATGGACTGCGGGCGGACGCGTTCGGCGGCGGCCAGATCACTGGTCGAGGCGTCCCCGTCCTTGCCGAGCCTGCTGAGCACGGAGGTCTGCGACGGGGTGAGCTGGCGGGTGTCGTACACCTCGCGGAGCCGCCTGCGCAGCCGGCTGAACACCACCCGCAGATCCCGCGCCGCGCGGGCGGCCGACCCGGAGACGTCCTCGGTGCTCTCGTCCATGCCGCCACGCTATGTACCGCGGTTCAAACCGTCCAGCCTGAACTGTCGGTCTTCCTTGTGACCGGATTTTCCCCTATGTGAAATAGCTATATAGAATAGCTGTATGGACGATGAAGAGGTCCGCAGGTTCCGGACGCAGATGAAGCTCCTCCAGCGGCGGCTGCGTCACGAGGTGCGTCCGGTGCACGGCGTGTCCAGGACGGCGTTGCAGGTGCTGGCCGCCGTCGTCCGGCTGCCCGAGGGGCCGCAGCCCCGGCTGATCGCCGAGGAGTTGCAGATGACCAGCTCGAATGTGGCCGCCGCGCTGCGCGAGCTGGAGGCGGCCGGATTCGTCCGCCGCCGCAAGGACGTCACCGACGCCCGCCGGGTGCTGGTCCTCGCCACCGAACCGGGCCGCGCCGAGGTGGCCGATGTGCGCCACGAGCGCGACACCTGGCTGGGCCGGGCGATGGAAGCGCTCCTGGACCCCGAGGAACAGCGCGCGCTGCTGGCCGCGGGAGCCCTCATGCAGCGCCTGGCCGAATTCGACCGGCCCACCGCCGGGTCGTCCCTGAGCGGTGGGACCGCCGAGAGCGCGCCGTGACCGCCCCCGAGGGCCCCGGGACCCCGGCGCCCGGACCGCCACCCGCCCGGCCGCTCGCGCGGGCGCTGTCCTCGCTGTCGGTGCGCAACTACCGCCTGTACTTCTGGGGCTACTCGGTCTCGGTCGCGGGCACCTGGATGCAGAGCCTGGCGCTCGCCTTCCTGGTGCTGCACCTGACCGGCAGCGGCGCCGACCTCGGCGTGACCACCGCCGCGCGTTTTCTGCCCTTCGTGGTCCTGGGCCCGTTCGGCGGCCTGGTCGCCGACCGGTACGACAAACGGCGGCTGCTGTACGTGACGCAGTCGTCCTCGGCGGCGATCGCGCTGGTCTTCGGCCTGCTCACCCTGCTGCACGCCGTGAACATCACCGCCGTCCTCGTCCTGGCCCTGGCCCTGGGGGTGCTGACGGCCTTCGACAACCCGGCGCGGCAGAGCCTCATCGCGGAGCTGGTCCCCCGCGAACAGCTGGCCAACGCGGTCACCCTGAACTCCGTCTCGGTGAATCTGGCCCGGGTGCTCGGCGCGGCGGCCGGCGGCGCGCTGGTGGCCGCCGTCGGCCTGACGACCTGCTTCCTGCTGAACGCGGTCTCCTTCGTCGCCGTCCTGATCAGCCTGGCGCTGATGCGCAAGGCCGAGATGCACACCGCGGTCCGTCCACCGCGAGAGAAGGGCCAGGTCCGTGCCGGGCTGCGCTACGCCCGCCGGACGCCCGCGCTGCTGCTGCCGCTGGTGATGCTGACGGTCACCGGCACGCTGGCCTACGAGTTCCCGGTCACGCTGCCGCTGATGGCCCGCGGCCCCTTCCATGGCGGCGCGGGGACGTACGGGATCATGGCGACGGTGATGGCGGTCGGCGCCGTCACCGGCGGACTGGTCGTGGCCGCGCGCGGCAACCGGCGGCAACCGGGCACACTCGCGCTCGCGGCCATCGGCTGGGGCACCGCGATCATGGGGGCCGCGCTCGCGCCGACTCTGGTGTGGGAACTCGTGGCCCTGCTGTTCGTCGGCTACGGCAGCATCACGTTCAACTCGCTGTCCAAGACGGCGTTGCAGCTCGCCGCTGAGCCCTCGATGCGGGGCCGGGTGATGGCCCTGTGGGCGATGGCGTGGAGCGGCACGACCGTCGTCGGCGGGCCCGCGGCCGGGTGGATCGCCGAGGAGTTCGGCAGCCGCTGGTCCCTGGTCGTCGGCGGCGCGCCCACGGTGCTGCTGGGCGCCCTGATGCTGCCCGCCTTCCTCCGCCTCGACCGCGCGGCCCTCGCGGGAAGTGCCGCCCGCGAGGACCCCGTGGCCGGCGGCACTTCGGAACGGCCCTCCCGGCCGCCCGCTACCCCAGCACGGCGAGGGGATCGTCGAGCACCGGCTGCCAGGCCAACTCCCCCGCCCCCACCAGACTGTTGTGATCCAGCGCGCAGGCCAGCACCGGCACCCCTCCGCTCCTCCCCCACAGACTCCGGTCCGCCACCACCGCCCGCAGCCGCTCCGGATCAGCGTCCAGCAGATGCCGGTGCAGCCCGCCCAGCAGAATCCGGTCCGGATTGAGGACGTTCACCAGCCCCGCCAGCCCCCGTCCCAGCCGGTCGATCAGCACATGCGCGGCCCCCCGTACCGCGGGGTCCGCGTACTCCTCGCGGAGCAGATCACGGCACTGCTGCAACAGCGAGACCTCCGGCCCCGGCGGCCGCCCGGCCGCCTCCAGGAAGGCCAGCGGGTCGGCCTCGACGTCCAGACAGCCCCGGCTGCCGCAGTGACAGGGCCGCCCGTCCGGCAGGACGGTGAGGTGCCCGACCTCCAGCGCGAGCCCCGAACTGCCGGTGTGCAGCCGCCCGTCCAGGACGAGCGCCCCGCCGACCCCGCGGTGCCCCGAGGCGACGACCAGCAGATGCTGGGCGTCGCGCCCGGCACCGTGCCGGTGCTCGGCGAGCGCCGCCACATTGACGTCATTGCCGACGAAGGAGGCGACGGGCCGGCCGTCGGGCCCGGTGATGCCCACCCGGGCGATCTGGGCGGCGAAGACCGCGCGGACCGGTGCGCCCGCGGGCCACGCGAGGTGCAGCGGATTGAGCGCGGTGCCCTCGGGTTCGGCGACGGCGGAGGGCACCGCGAGCCCGGCGCCCACGCACACCCGTCCGGAGTCCCGCAGCAGCCCCGCCCCCATCTCGACCACCGCGCCCAGCACATGGGCCGGGTCGGCGGGCACGGTCATGCTCCCCGGGGCCGTCGCGACGATCTCGCCGCCCAGCCCGACGAGCGCGGCCCGGAAGCCGTCGGAGTGCACCTGCGCCGCGAGGGTGACCGGGCCCTCGGGGGCGACATCGAGCCGGTGCGAGGGGCGCCCCTGGGCCCCCGAGGGTCCGCTGGGCCGGGTGTCGACCCGGATCAGCCCGAGCGCTTCCAGTTCGGCGGCGACCGCGCCGGCTGTGGCCCTGGTCACCCCGAGTTCGGCGGTGAGCAGGGCGCGGGTAGCCGCGCGGCCGGTGTGCACGAGGGAAAGCGCCGGTCCGAGCGCGCCCCGGCCTCGCTCAAGCCTTGTCCGAATCTGTGTCACCCCTCTATTCTCACTTTGTGCCGACTCTAAACAAAATAGGGACGGCGTTCGCCCGATCCCACCACACTCCCGCCACCGATCCCCAACTCCGCCGCCTGCGTACGGCTCTGACCGTCTTCTTCGCCGTGGACGGCTTCCTCTTCGCGGGCTGGGTGGTCCGTATCCCCGCCATCAAGGCCCAGGTCGGGGCGTCGGCCGGGCAGCTGGGGCTGGCGCTGCTCGGCGTCTCGGCGGGCGCGGTGGCCACGATGGTGCTGACCGGGCGGCTGTGCCGGAGATTCGGCAGCGAACGGGTGAGCGTGGCGACCGCCGTTCTGCTGTCGTTCAGCATCGCCCTGCCGCCGAGGACGCATTCGGCGCTCGCGCTCGGACTCGTGCTGCTCTGCTTCGGAATCGCTTACGGCGGGCTCAACGTGGCCGCGAACAGTGTCGCCGTCGATCTGGTCGCGGCGCTGCGCCGGCCGGTGATGTCCGGCTTCCACGCCGCGTACAGCCTGGGCGGCCTGCTCGGCGCCGGTATCGGCGGGCTGCTCGCACCCCATCTCTCGCCCGCGACCCATCTGCTGCTGCTCACCCCGGTCGGCCTGGTCGCGGTGGCGCTGGCCGGACGCGTCCTGGTGGCCCACCCCCTGCGCCCGCTCGCGCATACGACAGACAAGGACAGCGCGGCCGGCGGGACCGAGCCTGACGTCAAGAGCGCGAAACCGGCCACCCGGCCCGCCGCGGGTCAACCCGTCCCCCGCACCGGTCTGCTCGTCGCCGTCTTCGGTCTGATCGCGGCCTGCACGGCGTACGGCGAGGGCGCGCTCGCCGAGTGGGGTCCGCTGCACATCCAGCAGGATCTGCACGGCGGCCCCGGTATCGCGGCGGCCGGATACGCCTGCGTCGCCCTCGCCATGGCGGTGGGACGGCTCTCCGGAACCGCGCTGATCCTGCGGCTCGGCCAGACCCGCGCCCTGGTGCTCGGCGGGCTCACCGCGTGCGGCGGCATGCTGCTCGGCGCGCTGGCGCCCGCCGTCCCGCTGACCATGATCGGCTTCGCGCTGACCGGCCTGGGCCTGGCGAACCTCTTCCCGACCGCCATCGCCAGGGCGGGCGAACTGACCGGCCCCAGCGGGGTCGCCGCCGCCTCCACCCTCGGTTACGGCGGCATGCTCCTCGGCCCGCCCTCGATCGGCTTCCTGGCCGACGCCTTCGGCCTGCCGACCGCCCTGACCACTGTTTCCGCGCTGGCCGCGGTCGCAGCCGGCATCGCGTTCGCGTCCAGGCGCGGCGGGGTCCGCCAGGAGGTGTGAAGGGGCGGGAGCCGACGGGGGCCGCGCTCGGCAGGGCTCGACGCGGTGCTGCTCGGTTGGGCCGTCCGGCTGACGCGACGACGCGCCGGGGCCCGCTGAGCCTTCAGGCCCGCACGGCCGTCCGGGCTACTTGGGCGCCGCGGCCGAGGTCTTGGTCAGCATCCGCTCCAGCACGGCGAGGTGCCCGGGGCGGGCCTGCTCGTACCGCTCACGACCGGCCGGGGTGATGGCCACCTGTACGCCGCGCCGGTCCTCGTCGCAGATGCCGCGGTCGACCAGGCCGTCCTTCTCCAGCCGGGCGACCAGCCGGGACAGCGCGCTCTGGCTCAGATGCACGCGGTCGGCGAGTTCCTGGACGCGGAAGGAGCAGCCGCCGTCCTGCGGCTCGGTCCCGGCGAGGACGTCGAGGACCTCGAAGTCACTGGCGCCGATCCCGTACTGGTGCAGTTCACGGTCGATCTCGCAGGCCGTACGCGCGTGCACGGCGAGGATCTCCCGCCACTCCGTCACGAGCGCCCGCTCACCCTTGTCGCCGGTCATGACCCCACGGTAGCAGAAAACGGACCCCATATGCACAGGAATTAAATGCGCTTGCATTGGATGCGCGTGCATGTAGTCTGGCGCCCATGACCTCTCCGTCAACCACCGTCCCCCGTACCGAAGAGCGCTGGAGCGCCCTGCAATGGGGCACCCTGCTCGTGCTCTGCGCCGCGCTCTTCCTCGACGCCCTCGATGTGTCGATGGTCGGGGTGGCACTTCCCTCGATCGGCTCCGACCTCCACCTGTCGACGTCCTCGCTGCAATGGGTGGTCAGCGGCTACATCCTCGGCTACGGCGGCCTGCTGCTGCTCGGCGGCCGCGCGGCCGACCTGCTGGGCAGGCGCCGTGTCTTCCTCATCGCCCTCGCCGTCTTCGCCGTCGCCTCGCTGCTCGGCGGGCTCGTCGACTCAGGTGAGCTGCTGATCGCCACCCGCTTCATCAAGGGCCTGAGCGCCGCGTTCACCGCGCCCGCCGGCCTTTCCATCATCACCACGACCTTCGCCGAGGGCCCGGTCCGCAACCGCGCCCTCACCATCTACTCCAGCTGCGGCGCCACCGGCTTCTCGATGGGCCTGGTGCTGTCCGGCTTCCTCACCGAGGCCGGCTGGCGCTGGACGATGCTGCTGCCCGCGCCCGTCGCCGTGATCGCCCTGGTCGCCGGTCTGAAGCTCATCCCGAAGAGCCCGCGCGAGAACGGCGAGGGCCGCGGCTACGACCTGCCGGGCGCCGTCACGGGCACCGGGGCGATGCTGCTGCTGGTCTTCACCGTGGTCTCCGCGAGCAGCGCCGGCTGGGCCTCGGCCCGCACCCTGGGCTCCTTCGCCGCGGTCGCCGTGCTGCTCGCCTCGTTCGTCCTCATCGAGCACCGGTCGTCCCACCCGCTGATCCGGCTCGGTGTGCTGCGGCTGTCCAGCCAGGTCCGCGCCAACCTCGGCGGCGCCACCTTCTTCGGCTCCTACGTCGCCTTCCAGTTCCTCGTCACGCAGTATCTGCAGAATGTGCTCGGCTACAGCGCCATGCAGACCGCGCTCGCCTTCCTGCCCGCGGGCTCGCTGGTGGCCATCCTGTCGACCCGGATGGGGCCGATCGTGGACCGCTTCGGCACACCGCGGGTGATCGCGGCCGGCTTCACCTCCCTGGTGATCGGCTACGCGCTCTTCCTGCGGATCAGCCTCCACCCGGGCTACGCGACCGACATCCTGCCCTCGATGCTGCTGCTCGGCGCGGCCTTCGCGCTGGCCTTCCCGTCCCTGAACATCCAGGCCACCAACGGCGTCAAGGACGAGGAGCAGGGCATGGTCTCCGGCCTGCTCAACACCTCCTTCCAGGTCGGCGGCGCGATCTTCCTCGCCGTCGTCACCGCGGTGGTCACCGCGGGACTGGGCGACCGGGCGGCCACCAAGCAGGCCGTGCTCGACAGCTACCGTCCCGGCCTGTGGGTCGTGGCCGGCATCGGCGCCGCGGGGCTGCTGATCACCCTGTCCGGGCTGCGCCGCCGCCGTCCCTCGTACGGGATTCTGGTGGCCTCCTCCGAGGACGCGGCGCCGCGGACCGGTGCGGCCGACGAGCGCGCCGAGCAGGTCGCGGTACGCGACTGAGCCCCCTGGCCTGCCGTTCCGGCTCCGGTCCCCCGGGGCCCGGGCGGCGGTGGACCGGTCCCGCGCGACGAGGGAGCGCGCGGGGCCGGTCCACGTCCGTGTGCGGGGGGGCGGTTCGTCGGCGCGACGGGCTGGGCCGTCGGGTTCGCGTACCTCTCCGGAGGGCGGTCCGAATATCCGTGCGTGCGGGGCAACGCTCAACGTCCGCGGGCCGGTTCGCGTCTTCGTCCGCGAAGGGCGCGCGGGCGACCGGCCGGTGCGGGCCCCGGGGGGAGGAACGGGCATGCGCAGAGGCCGTACGCGATCCGAACGCGACGCCGCCACCGTGGAGACGGTCTACGCGACGGTGACCGGCGCCCTGCTGGCGGCCGGGGGCTTCGTGGCGGTGATCAGCCCGGTGCTGGCCGGGGCCGTGCACGGACCGGCCGCCAAGGGGTGCTTCACGGCGGCGGTCATCGTGGCGGCGGCGCTCTTCTGCGGCCGGGTGGCGCTGACGCTGCGCCGCTTCGAGCGGCGGAACCGGCTGGGGGACCTCGCCGACCGACCGCGGGATCAGCCCAGCCAGCCGGGCCGTACCAACCCTGACTCATAGGCCAGTACGACCAGTTGGGCCCGGTCGCGGGCGCCGAGCTTCACCATGGCGCGGCTGACGTGCGTCTTGGCGGTGAGCGGGCTGACGACGAGCCGGCGGGCGATCTCCTCGTTCGACAGGCCGATGCCGACCAGGGCCATGACCTCGCGTTCGCGTTCGGTGAGCCGTTCCAGATCCGCGGCGGCGGCCGGTTCCTTGGAGCGGGCGGCGAACTCGGCGATGAGGCGGCGGGTCACGCCGGGCGACAGCAGCGCGTCGCCGTCCACCACCGCCCGTACCGCGCGCAGCAGTTCCTCCGGCTCGGTGTCCTTGACCAGAAAGCCGGAGGCGCCGGCCCGGATCGCCTCGAAGACGTACTCGTCCAGCTCGAAGGTGGTGAGGATGACCACCTTGACCTGGGCCAGGGCCGGTTCTCCTGTAATCCGCCGAGTGGCGGCGAGGCCGTCCATGAGCGGCATCCTGATGTCCATCAGCACGGCGTCGGGGGTCAGTTCGCGTACCAGGCGCAGCGCCTGCTCGCCGTCCGACGCCTCGCCGACCACCTCGATGTCGCCCTGGGCGTCGAGCAGCGCGCGGAAACCGGCTCTGACCAGCATCTGGTCGTCGGCCAGCAGGACGCGGATCATGGGCGCTCCTCGGCGGGGGTCGCGCGGTCGGTTCCTTCTGTTCCTTCTCCGGTGCCGCGGTCGCCTTCGCCGGTGTGCCCTCCGGCCGCTCCCCCGGCGGTGCCTGCGGCGCCGTGCCCGTCGGCGTCCGGGCGACCGGGCCGGCCGTGGGGCAGCCGGGCCCGTACGCGGAAGCCGCCGTCGGGGCGCGGGCCGGTCCGGACGGTGCCGCCGAGGGCCGCGGCCCGCTCGCGCATGCCGACCAGGCCGTTGCCGCCGCCGCTCTCGCCGCCGGCGACGGCCGGTCCGTCGTCGTCCACCCGGACCTCGATGCCGCCGGGCTCATGGGCCAGCCGCACCCGGGCGGTCCGGGAGCCGGAGTGCCGTACGACATTCGTCAGGGCCTCCTGGACGATACGGAAGGCGGCCAGGTCGGTGCCGACCGGCAGCGGCACGGGCTCGCCCGTCACGGTGACGTCGACGCTCAGCCCGGCGGCGGCCGCCTGCCCGACCAGTTCGGGCAGCCGGTCCAGGCCCGGCGCGGGCGAGCGCGGCGCCTCGCCGGGGGCGCGCAGGGTGCTGAGCACGTGTCTGACATCGCCGAGCGCCTCCTTGCTGGCCGCCTTGATGGTGGTCAGCGCGGTGCGCGCCTGTTCGGGGCGCTCGTCGATCAGGGCGAGCGCGACACCCGCCTGGACATTGATCAGCGAGATGCTGTGGGCGAGCACGTCGTGCAGTTCGCGGGCGATCCGCATCCGTTCCTCGTCGGCCTGGCGGCGCTCGGCCTCGGCGCGCTCCCGCCGGTCGCGGGCGATCTGCTCGCGCCGGACCCGGTAGAGCTCGGCCGCCGCGAGCACGGCGAGCAGCCAGGCCGCGGCGCCGGACAGCTCCGCCCAGGACAGGCGGCCGTCGCCGGAGGGCGGCAGCCAGCGGTAGAGCCACTCGCCGACCAGCGCGTACCCGGCGAATACCAGGCCCGCGGTGACGGACACGGCTCTTCGGTGGCCCGCGGCGACCGCGCTGAAGAAGGCGACGACCAGGCTGGCGAAGATCGGCCCGTACGGGTAGCCGAGGGCGATGTAGACCAGCGTCACCACGGCGGTCCCCGCGGCCACGGCCACCGGCACACGGCGGCGGAACAGCAGCAGGGCGGGACCGGCCAGCAGCAGCGCGTACCCCAGGGCGTCCAGGGCGAGCCGGTGGGTCTGATGGCGTCCGGCCACACCGGAGCCGACGACCTGGAGGACCGCGATCCCGACGACGGGGACCAACAGGGGGCGTACGCCGGGCCGTCCGCGGCGCGGCTCTCCCTGCGGCTCCTCGTAGGTCATGCGCCCCACGCTAGACGGCGTCCGCCCGGTCGGCGTCCCCCGGCCGGGGGCCCCTCGGCTACTTCGCCGGGAGTACGGGGAGCGCTCCGCCGTCGGGCGCGGGTATGCGGTCGGGCGGCGCGAGGCCGATCTGGACGGCCAGCGCGGCGGCGGCCTGGTCGAAGAACTCGGCGCGTGCCTCGACGACGTGGTTGAACTGGCCGAAGACCTCGAAGCTGACGATGCCGAAGACCTGGGCCCAGGCGGCGACGAGCGCGGCGATGGCGGCTATCGGCAGGTCGGGGGCGAGCTCGGCGGCGAGGCGGCCGGCGTCGGCGCGGACCGGGCGGGACAGCGGGCGGCCCTGGGGAGGTCCGAGCAGCCCGGCCCGCTGGGCATCCCTGGCCACGGCGACCAGGGCGAGGCCGACCCGGGAGGCGGGGCCGACGGTGTCCTGCGGCGCGGAGTAGCCGGGGACGGGCGATCCGTAGATCAGCGCGTACTCGTGCGGGTGGGCGACCGCCCAGTCCCGGGCCGCGCGGCACACGGCCGTCCAGCGGTCGACGGGGGCGGCGTCCTCATGCGCGGCGAGGGCCTGCTCCGCCGCGCTGCCGATCGCGTCGTACGCGTCGATGATGAGAGCGGTGAGCAGGTCGTCGCGGCTGGGGAAGTAGCGGTAGAGCGCGGAGGAGACCATGCCCAGCTCGCGGGCGACGGCACGCAGGGACAGCTTGGCGGCCCCCTCGGCGGCGAGCTGGCGCCGCGCCTCTTCCTTGATGGCGGCCGTGACCTCGATCCTGGCCCGTTCCCTGGCACCTCGGATGACACTCATTGGCTCATTGTGCCACAGAAAAGAGCATCGGACAAAAAAGAGATCAGTGCTCTTGCAATCCCGCTCCAGCAGGGGCACACTGTTCTCAAGCGAGAGCACCGCTCACACATCAACTCAGTTGAACCGGAGACCCGTCATGTCGGAGCAGACCCAGACCACACACGTTCTCAAGCCCGGCTGGTTCACCGTCAACGTCGCCAACCGCAGCGTCGGCTGGCTGACCCGCCACGGCATCAGTGTCCGCGGCTCGCGAGTGCTGGCCGTCCGCGGCCGCAAGAGCGGCCAGTGGCGGACCACCCCGGTCAATCCGCTGGCCCTCGACGGCGAGCGCTATCTGGTGGCGCCCCGCGGCCATGTCCAGTGGACGCACAACATGAGGGCGGCGGGCGGCGGGCGGCTGCTCCTCGGCAAGCACGTGGAGGAGTTCACCGTCACCGAGGTCGCCGACGACGACAAGCCCGCGATCCTGCGCGCCTATCTGACCCACTGGAAGATGGAGGTCGGCGCCTTCTTCGACGGGGTGGGCCCGGATTCCACCCAGGAGGAGCTGCGCGCGATAGCGCCCAAGCACCCGGTGTTCCGGATCCACCCCGCCGAAGGCGAGTGACGGCCGGTGGCCGCCGTGCCGCGCTACGGCCTGCCCAGGGTCTCCAGCGCGCGCCGGGCCATCGGGTGGGTGCGGACGAGTTCGGCGAGCGAGCTCTTGCCCCGGGTGATGCCGGCGAAGGCCCGCCAGGCGGGCGGGAAGCTGGTGAGCACCGCGTGCAGCATCGCGGGACGCCGCTCGAAGAGCGCCAGCATGCTGCGGCCGACCCCCATCTCGACGCCGAGCCCGGCCTTCACCGCGAAGGCGTAGTTGAGGGCCTGGCGGCGGGCGTCCACGGCATCGTGCGACTCGGCGATGCGCACCGCCCACTCCCCCGCGAGCCGTCCGGAGCGCAGGGCGTAGGAGATGCCCTCGCGGGTCCAGGGTTCGAGCAGTCCGGCCGCGTCGCCGCAGACCAGGACCCGGCCGCGGGACAGCGGCGAGTCGTCGGCGCGGCAGCGGGTGAGATGACCGGAGGAGACGCTGGGCTCGAAACCGGCCAGACCGAGGCGGGCGATGAAGTCGTCCAGGTAGCGCTTGGTGGCGCCGCCGTCGCCGCGGGCGGAGATGACGCCCACGGTGAGGGAGTCGCCCTTGGGGAAGACCCAGCCGTAACTGCCGGGCAGCGGGCCCCAGTCGATGTGCACCCGGCCGGCCCAGTCCTCGGCCACGGAGGCGGGCACCGGGATCTCGGCCTCCAGACCGAGGTCGACCTGGTCGAGCTTGACCCCGACATGCGCTCCTATCCGGCTGGCGCTGCCGTCGGCGCCGACCACCGACCGGGCGTAGACGATCTCCTCGTCCCGCTGGCCCGAGGCGCCGCTGTCACTCACTATCACCGCCACCGTACGGCGGTCGGGGACACCGGGGCCGTGCTGCTCCACCCGGGAGACGGTCACCCCGGTGCGGATCTCGGCTCCGGCCGCGCGGGCCGCGTCGACCAGTCCGGCGTCGAACTCGGGCCGGTTGATGAGGCCGAAGAGCATCTGCCGGGAGCGCTTGGTGCGCGTCAGCTTGCCGTTGAGGCTGAAGGTGACCGCGTGCACCCGGTCGCGCAACGGCAGTTCGAACCCTGGGGGCAGCGCGTCACGGGACGGCCCGATGATGCCACCGCCGCAGGTCTTGTACCGGGGAAGATCCGCCTTCTCCAGCAGCAGCACCTTGCGTCCTGTGACGGCCGCCGCGTGGGCGGCCGAGGCGCCCGCGGGGCCCGCGCCGATCACCACGACGTCCCAGACCGCGAGGTCCTCGTCGTCCCCCGCACCGCTGCCCTGCGCCGCCTGCTCACCGCTCACGTCTGTTTCCGTTCCTGCTCGGCCCGTTCGGCTGTCTCCGCTGTTCAGCCGCATCCTATTGCGCCTGTCGCCAACAACTCGCTGTGGCACCATCGGCAGCGAGCCGTTGGCTGCACCAACGACCGCTGCCGGCGTTCGATTCCTTCTTCTCCTTACAAGGAGCCCGCATGTCCCTCGTTCCACTCTCCGAGACCGTGTCCGCGCTGATCCCCCGCGCCCGCGCCGAGCTGGCCGAACTCGTGTCGTTCGCCTCGGTGGCCGACGAGCGGCAGTTCCCGAGGAGCGAGTGCGAGAAGGCGGCCGACTGGGTGGCCGCGGCACTGCGCCAGGACGGCTTCCAGGACGTGGCTCTGCTCGACACGCCCGACGGCACCCAGTCGGTCTACGGCTTCCTGCCCGGACCGGCGACCGCGCCGACCGTGCTGCTGTACGCGCACTACGACGTGCAGCCGCCGCTGGACGAGTCGGCGTGGCTGTCACCGCCGTTCGAGCTGACCGAGCGGGACGGCCGCTGGTACGGGCGCGGCGCGGCGGACTGCAAGGGCGGGCTGCTGATGCACCTCACCGCGCTGCGGGCGCTGGCGGAGCAGGGCGGGGTGCCGGTGAACATCAAGGTGATCGTGGAGGGTTCCGAGGAGCAGGGCACGGGCGGGCTGGAGCGGTACGCCGAGCTGCACCCCGAGCTGCTGGCCGCCGACGCCGTCGTGATCGGTGACGCGGGCAACTTCCGGCTGGGCCTGCCCACGGTCACCTCGTCGCTGCGCGGCATGGTGCTGATGGAGGTGCGGGTGGCGACGCTGGAGGGCAATCTGCACTCCGGGCAGTTCGGCGGTGCCGCCCCCGACGCGCTGGCCGCGCTGATCCGCATGCTCTCCTCGCTGCGGGACGAGAGCGGCGCCACGACGATCGACGGCCTCGACAACACCGGTGAGTGGACCGGGCTCGGCTACGAGGAGGACGACTTCCGGCGGGACGCCAGAGTTCTCGACGGGGTGGAGCTGGTCGGCACCGGCAGCATCTCGGACCGGCTGTGGGCCCGCCCGGCGGTGACCGTTCTCGGCATCGACGCGCCCGCGGTGGTCGGCGCCACCCCGTCCGTACAGGCGGCGGCCGGCGCCCTGGTGAGCGTCCGGGTGCCGCCGGGCTTCGACGCAGGTAAGAGCGCCGAGGCGCTGACGGCCCATCTGCGGGCGGCGGCGCCCTGGGGTGCCAAGGTCGAGGTGACGCAGCGGGGCAGCGGGCAGCCGTTCGCCGCGGACACCGAGAGCCCGGCGTACACGGCCATGGCGGCGGCGATGCGCGAGGCGTACGGCGAGGACATGGCGGTGGCGGGCCAGGGCGGTTCGATCCCGCTGTGCAACACGCTGGCCACCCTCTACCCGTTGGCGGAGATCCTGCTGATCGGCCTGAGCGAGCCGGACGCGCAGATCCACGCGGTCAACGAAAGCGTCTCGCCGCAGGAGTTGGAGCGCCTGTCGCTGACGGAGGCGCTCTTCCTGCGGCGTTACGCGGCCTCCCACCCCGCGTCCGCCGGGGCCTGACGGGCCGGGCCGCTCCCGCCGCCTCGCGCCGCCTCGCGCCGGGTGCCGGGCACGCGGCACCCGGGAGCCCCGGGGGGACGGCGGACGGGGGCCGCTCACTCCGCCGGGTGACCGGCTTCGAGGTTGAGGGGGCGGCCCTGTTCGCGGGCGCGCAGGGCCCAGCGCAGCCGGTCCAGCCGGACCGGCGGCAGCAGATCGGCGGCCTCGTCCTCCGTGACGAACCGCCATGCGCGCAGTTCGGCGTCGGGCAGCAGCAGCCGGCTCCGGTCGGCGGACGGCATCCGGCCGCCGTCGAAGAGCAGCCGCAGTCCGCCGTGGCCGGGCGGCTGCGGGGGTTCCCAGTCCACGACGAGGAGTTCGAGCCCGCCGGTGAGTTCGATGCCGAGTTCTTCTGCGACTTCGCGGTGGCCGGCCCGGGCGGGTGACTCACCGCGTTCCACCACCCCGCCGGGGAACTCCCAGCCGGGCTTGTACGTGGGGTCGACCAGCAGCACCCGGTCGTCGTCGTCGAAGAGCAGCACCCCGGCGGCCACGGTCTCGCCGCGCGGCTCCGGGGTCTGTACGATGCCGCAGGCCCCCTCCCCGGCGCCGACCGCCTCGGCGATCCGCAGCGCGGTCTCCCGGGGTGTCAGCCCGGCGGTACACAGGGAGTACGCGTCCTGCGCGAGCCAGGACAGCGCGGCCCGGTAGTCGGCGATACGGTCGAGCGCCCAGCGGCGGGCGATCTCATTGACCTCGGCGTTGTCCGGATTGTCGGCCCGGGCGGTGATCCATGCGCGCAGGATCGTTTCTCCTGGATCGAGCAGCACATGACGGACGTCGATGCCCCGGGAGGCGAGTCCGCCGAAGATCTCGTCGCGGTGCTCCTGGTGCAGCAGGGTCATCGGGGCGACGAGCACGCCGCCCAGTTCGTCGAGCAGCGCCGCGGCGGTCTCGACCACCATACGGCGCCAGATGGCAAGGTCCTGGTAGTCGGTCACTTCCTGGAGTCGCTTCTCGGGCAGCAGTTGGCGCAGACATCCGCCGACCGCCTCGGGGTCGTAGAGAGTGCTGTCCGGTATCAGGTCCAGCAATTCACGTGCCGCGCTGGTCTTTCCCGCGCCGAACGCCCCGTTCACCCAGATGATCACGGTGCCCCCTTCTCCGTTGACCCCTACGAATTGCCCGTTTCCTCGGCCCCGGCAAACGCGCCAAGCCGGGCGGCGGCGCGTACTGGCAGTAACGGGGGGCGCGGGAAGGCGCAAGGAGGGCGCAGACCGGGGCGCCCCCGAGCGGCCGGTCCGGATACGGGACAGCCGGGCGCCGGGCCGTGCGACGGCGGGCCCGCGGCGCGAAGGACACGCCGGGCCAGGGGGCGTTCGGAGAGTTGACGAGGACGACGCAGCGTCACATACGGACGTAGCGCTCGATGTCCTCGTGGAACTCGGTGAGCGCCTGCTCGGTGAGGGTGGGGCGGGTGTCGGCGATGGCGGTGAGGTAGTCGTCGGTACCGGCCGGCGCGTCCTGGCGGTCGACGACTTCGCGTTCGAAGGCGGCGTGGGCGCCCTTGCGGGCGGCGAACTCGATATCGGCCGGTGTGAACATCTCACTGGCCGCCACGAGCCGCTGGAGCTCCACCCCGTCGGCCACGGGCCCGAGGTAACGCTGCCAGATCGCCGCCCGGGCGGCCGGGTCGGGGGGACCGACCGGAATCACGTAGTCGAATCGCCCGGGGCGCAGGAAGGCCGGGTCGAGGGAGCGGACGGAGTTGGTCGCGCAGATCAGCAGCCGGTCGTCGTGGTCGCGGAACCCGGGAATCAGCTTGAGCAGTTCATTGGTGACCCCGTGTCCGGGGTCGGCGGCGAGCCCTGACCGGACGCCGGCGATCTCCTCGACCTCGTCGATGAAGAGCAGCACGGTCTCCAGTTCGGCCAGGTCGGTGAACGTGTCCCGCAGCGAGGTGGCCAGCCCGGCGGCGTCCCCGGCCGCGAGCCGGGAGGGGAAGAGTTCCACGAACGGCCAGTCGAGCCGGGAGGCGACTGCCTTGGCGAAACTGGTCTTGCCGGTGCCGGGCGGCCCGAAGAGGATCACCGATTTCGGCGGCGTCACCCCGTACCGGTCGGCGAGCGTCGGCTCGGCCAGCGGCAGTACGATCCGGCGCTCGATGGCCTCCTTCTCCCGCACCATGCCCGCGAGGTCGCCCCACAGGCCCTGCGGGAGCACCCGTCCGCCGAGTTCCGCGAGCAGACCCGCGTCGCTCGCGCCGAGGTGCTCGACCTTCTCGTAGTAGGTCAGTCCGTCGCGGGGCCGGTAGCCGGAGTTCTCCAGGGCGGCGGTGCCGGTGGCGTCCGGGACGAGCAGCGCGCCGATCCGGCGTACGCCGTGCACCCGCAGACGCCGCTCCAGCTCGGCGATCAGGGCGCTGCCGATACCGCGGTTGCGCCACATCGAGGCCAGGGCCAACAGGGTGATCCACCCCCGTTCGCCCTCGGCCCGGGCCACGGCCATGCCCACCATCTCCTCGCCCACCACCGCGACCACGGCGGGCCCGCCGTTCCTGGCCACGGCCATGACCTCGGAGATCGGGAACACGGGGGGCGGGTCGTCCGTCTGCTGGCCTTGGTCCCAGATCTGGATCGCGCGGTCCAGGTCGTCGTCACGGAAGTCCCGCAGCCGCCACGTCGGCATCGCCCACCGCCTCACCATTCCGGCCCCCCACCCATTCTCCCCACCCCCACCAGCCCATGCAGCCCCACAGCTCCCGGACAGCGAGCCACCTCCCGCCATCCAGGCGCGTACGGACGGCGGGCGTACGACCGCGCGCGGGCGGCGGGCGGATAGGGGGGGCGGGCGTGCAGCCGCGACGGCCCGACATCCTCCCCGCACACCGGGCGGGCAGCGGGCATGCGGGCTGGGGTGCGGACGTGCGGCGGCAGGCGCGCAGAGGCGCGGCCTCCAGGCGTGCGTGCAAGCGTGCGGGCGTGCGGACGCCGACGGTGCTGTACCCCCACGGGAAGACCGTCAGCCGACAACGAACCGAAACGGGTGGTGCGGGCGGGAAACACCCCCACGACGAACGCGCCACCCGCCAACGGCGAACACGCCCCCACCACCCCCGGCGCAACGCCGCACGCACTCGCGCACCCGCACAAGCGCGCGCCCCGCGCTCAGGCGAGCCCACCACCCCCAACGGAGCCCGAGGCTACCGCGCTCGAAACCCCTCCACCCCCAACGCCAGCCCCGCGGCGGCCGCCGCCCCCACCAGCCCCGCGTCGGTCCCGAGCTTCGCCGGCACCACCTCCACCCCCGCCGCGAACGACAGCGTCGCGTACCGCGTCAGATGCTCCCGCAGAGGATCGAACAGCACCGGCCCCGCCCCCGCGACCCCGCCGCCGATCACGGCGACATGGATCTCGACCAGCGTCGCCGTCGCCGCGATCCCCGCGGCCAGCGCCTGCGCCGCCCGGTCGAAGGACGCCAGCGCGACGGGGTCGCCGCCCCGGGCCGACTCCGCGACCGCCGCGGCCGTGGCCTCGGCCCCGGCCGGCGGCCGCCAGCCCGCGTCGAGCGCGCGGCGGGCGATGTTCGGCCCGCTGGCGATCCGCTCCACGCAGCCGCGCGACCCGCACGGGCACAGGTCGCCGTCGAGGTCGACGCTGATGTGCCCGATGTGCCCGGCGTTCCCCGTCGGCCCGGGCAGCAGATCGCCGCCGAGGACGAGACCGCCGCCGACTCCGGTCGAGACCACCATGCACAGCGCGTTGTCGTAGCCGCGGGCCGCGCCCTGCCAGTGCTCGGCCGCGGTCATGGCGACGCCGTCGCCGGTGAGGACCACCGGCAGCCCGTCGGCCGCCCGTGACACCCGGGGCACCAGTGGGAAGTCGCGCCAGCCGGGCACGTTGACGGGGCTGACCGTGCCGTGCGCGGCGTCCACCGGGCCGGCGCTGCCGATGCCGACGGCCACCACGGCGGGCCACGACGAGGAGGCCCGCAGTTCGTCGAGTACGTCGGTCACCGCGCCGAGCACGGTCTCGCCGTCCGCGGCGGCGGGCGTCGGCCGCAGCGCCCGTACCGGCAACCGCCCCTCCGCGTCGACGAGGGCCCCGGCGATCTTCGTACCGCCGATGTCCAGTGCGGCCACGAGTGGGCCGTTGGCGCCGTGGGGGTGCATCGCTCGGGGGCTCCTCTTCGTCACATGACACCGGGGTTCCGCGGCGGCGGCCCCGGGGGTAGTCTCGCCTGACTCTGACAACGTTGTCCATCTCTTGCCGCAGGGAATACTACGACCGTGACACAAACGCCTGGCCGTACCCCCCGGCCGACCATGAAGGATGTCGCCGCGCGAGCGGGCGTGGGACTCAAGACCGTCTCCCGCGTGGTGAACGAGGAACCGGGTGTCACACCCGAGACCGTCGCTCGTGTGCAGTCCGCGATCGACGCGCTCGGCTTCCGCCGCAACGACAGCGCGCGCCTGCTGCGCACCCGGCGCACCGCCAGCGTCGGGCTGGTCCTCGAAGACCTCGCCGACCCCTTCTACGCGGCGCTCAGCCGCGCGGTCGAGGATGTGGCGCGGGCGCACGGCGCCCTGTTGTTCACCGGTTCGAGCGCCGAGGACCCGCGCCGCGAGCAGGAGCTGGTGCTGGCGTTCTGCGCCCGCCGGGTGGACGGTCTGGTGGTCGTCCCCGCCGGCGACGACCACCGCTATCTGAGCCCGGAGATCGAGGCGGGCGTGGCCACCGTCTTCGTCGACCGGCCGGCCGGCAAGCTGGACGCGGATGTCGTCCTGACCGACAACGCGGGCGGCACCCGTGACGGCGTGGCCCATCTGATCGCCCACGGCCACCGCAGGATCGGCTTCATCGGCGACCAGTCGGGCATCCACACCGCAGCCGAGCGCCTGCGCGGCTACCGCGAGGCGATGGCCGACGCCGGGCTGCCGACCAGGCCCGAGTGGTACGCGATGGGTCCCACCACCCCGGATCGGGTACGGGCCTCGCTGGCGGCCATGCTGTCCGGCCCGGAGCCGGTCACCGCCCTGTTCGCGGGCAACAACCGCGTCACCGTCACGGCGGTCCGCGTCCTGTCCGGCCACCCCCGGCCGGTCGCCCTGGTCGGCTTCGACGACTTCGAGCTGGCCGATCTGCTGAACCCCCCGGTCACCGTGGTCGCCCAGGACGCCCCCGGACTCGGCCGCAGTGCCGCCCAGCTTCTCTTCCGGCGCCTGGACGGCCTGACCCCGGACGAACCCAGCCGGGTCGAGCTCCCGGCCCGGCTGATCCCGCGCGGCTCCGGCGAGATCCCCCCGTCGTGACACCGCCCGGCGCCCGGCCCGGGGACGCGCCGGCCCCCGTACGCGCGGGGGCGTACGGGGGCCGGCGGGAGCGTGCGGCGGGTCAGCCCTTGCGGGCCTTGACCTCCTCGGTGAGCTGCGGGACGACCTGGAAGAGGTCGCCGACCACGCCGTAGTCGACCAGGTCGAAGATCGGGGCCTCGGCGTCCTTGTTGACGGCCACGATGGTCTTCGAGGTCTGCATGCCGGCCCGGTGCTGGATGGCGCCGGAGATGCCGTTGGCGATGTAGAGCTGCGGGGAGACCGACTTGCCGGTCTGGCCCACCTGGTTGCTGTGCGGGTACCAGCCCGCGTCCACCGCGGCGCGCGAGGCGCCGACGGCCGCGCCGAGGGCGTCGGCCAGGGCCTCGATGACCGAGAAGTTCTCGGCGCCGTTGACCCCGCGGCCGCCGGAGACCACGATCGCGGCCTCGGTCAGCTCGGGGCGGCCGGTGGACTCGCGCGGGGTGCGGGCGACGACCTTGGTGCCGGTGGCCAGCGGGCCGAAGGTCACCTCCAGCGGCTCGACGGTGCCGGCCGCGGGCGCCGCCTCGACGGGCGCGGAGTTGGGCTTGACGGTGATGACCGGGATGCCGCGGCTGACCCGGGAGCGGGTGGTGAAGGCGGCGGCGAACGCCGACTGCGTGGCGACCGGGCCCTGGTCGCCGGCCTCCAGGTCGATGGCGTCGGTGATGACGCCCGAGCCGAGCCGCAGTGCGAGCCGGGCGGCGATCTCCTTGCCCTCGGCGGAGGAGGGCACCAGGACCGCGACCGGCTCGACGGCCGCGGCGGCGGCCTGGAGGGCGTCCACCTTCGGTACGACGAGGTAGTCGGCGAACTCCGGCGCGTCGGCGGCGAGCACCCGGACCGCGCCGTGCTCGGCGAGCACCGGCGCGGCGCTCTCGGCGCCCGGGCCGAGGTGGACGGCGACCGGCTCGCCGATACGGCGGGCCAGCGTGAGCAGTTCGAGGGTCGGCTTGCGGACGGCACCGTCCACGTGGTCGACGTAGACGAGGACTTCAGCCATGGGATTGCTCTCCTGCGGATTCGATTGCGGGGCGCGGGCGGTGCGGCGGCCGGTGACGGCCGCCGGGGGAACGCTTCTCAGAGGGATGTCCGGAGATCATCGGGACATCAGATGAACTTCTGCGAAGCGAGGAATTCCGCCAGTTGCTTGCCGCCCTCGCCCTCGTCCTTGACGATCGTGCCCGCGGTGCGGGCGGGCCGCTGCGTGGCGTCATCGACGGCGGTCCAGGCGCCGGCCAGACCCACATCGGCCGGGTCGATGCCCAGGTCGGCCAGGTCGAGCGCCTCCACCGGCTTCTTCTTCGCGGCCATGATGCCCTTGAAGGACGGGTAACGCGCCTCGCCCGACTGGTCGGTCACGGAGACCAGCGCGGGCAGGGACGCCTCCAGCTGCTCGCTGGCGGCGTCGCCGTCACGGCGGCCGGTGACCTTGCCGTCGGCCACCGAGACCTCGGACAGCAGGGTGACCTGCGGGATGCCCAGGCGCTCGGCGAGCAGCGCGGGCACCACGCCCGCGGTGCCGTCGGTGGACGCCATGCCGGTGACGACCAGGTCGTATCCGGCGTGCTCGATCGCCTTGGCGAGCACCAGCGACGTACCGATGACGTCGGTGCCGTGCAGCGCGTCGTCCTCGACGTGGATCGCCTTGTCCGCGCCCATCGAAAGCGCCTTGCGCAGCGCGTCCTTGGCGTCCTCCGGACCCACCGTCAGCACCGTGATCTCGGCGTCGTCGGCGGCGTCCGCGATCTGCAGCGCCTGCTCGACGGCGTACTCGTCCAGCTCCGACAGCAGGCCGTCGACCGCGTCGCGGTCGGTGGTCAGGTCCTCGGCGAAGTGACGGTCACCCGTGGCGTCGGGCACATACTTCACTGCGACTACGATCCTCAAGCTCACGCCTGCTCTCCTACTGCGTTGTCCTGCACGTCTTCGTCAACTGCCCCGGACAGGCCCGGGGGCGACCCGGAATGTGCCCCTGACCCGCAGCATAGGCGCCCGCGGCGGCGGCTCAGCTCCGGGACGCAGCAACTGCCCCGACTGAGATATTACTCGCCAGTAGACCGAGTCGCCGGGCGTTCCGCAAGGCCGTCGCGATGTGATGTGCCCGACGCCGGGGCGCGCAAGGGCGCGGACGGGCACGAAAGAGCGCGTCCGGGCCTGCCGGGCCGTCAGACCCGGTCGGCGGCCGGCCCGCGGCCCGGGTACGGCCCGGCCGGGCGCGCCGGATTCGGACGCGGCGGGACCCGCGGTCGGGACGGGTCCGGGGCTCGTACGGACCCTGACGCAGGCAGATCCGTACGCGGGCCCGGGTTCAGTCCTGTCCGGGCCTGGAGGGCAGCCGGTGGAAGCCGCCCTCGTGGTAGAGCAGCGGGCCGCCCGGTCCCCGGGACTCGGCGGCCACCGCCTGCGCGACCACTATCCGGTGGTCGCCCGCGGGCACTTGGCCGACGACCCGGCCGACGACCCAGGCGGAGACACCGCCCAGTAGCGGCACCCCGTGCGGGCCCGGGGCCCAGGCGGTGGCGGGACCGAAGCGGTCGGCGCCGCTGCGGGCGAACAGGGCCGCCAACTCCTCCTGGTGCTCGCCGAGTATGTGGACGCCGACATAGGGCGCCTCGACCACGGCGGGCCAACTGGAGGAGCCGGAGCTGATGCCGAAGGAGAGCAGCGGTGGGTCGGCGGCCACCGAGGCGAGCGAGGTGGCAGTGAAGCCGGCCGGTCCGGCGGGCCCGGGCGCGGTGATCACCGCGACACCGGCGGCGTGCCGGCGGAAGACCGAGCGGAACAGGGCGGGATCGACGGCGCTGGTGGCGCCCGCTGCGGGGGCGCCGGAGTCGGAGGCGGGGACGGCCGGGCGGGCGGAACCGATGTCGCTCGTGGCGGTCACGGAGACGTCCTTCGGATACGGGCGGATGAGCGGCGGACGGGGAGAAGGCGCTCAGTGGCCCGGACAGCGCGCGCTGGAGTGCCGTCCGAAGTCAATGTCGGCCCGCTTCCACAGCAGGGGGATGCGCGACATCACGTCAGAGTGACGATTCACGGCGCGGTCCGTCAAGAGCCCGGTCGGCAGCGGATATGTCGTCACATCGCCCCCTCTCCGCTCAGACCGCCGACCCCAGCGCCGCGATCACGTCGGCGCGGCGCGGCTGCCCGGCGGCCCTGCGCACGACCGAGCCGTCGGCGGCAAGCACCAGTACGGTCGGGGTCTTGTGTATGTTCAGCCGGCGGACGAGTTCCAGGTGCGCCTCGGCGTCGATCTCGATGTGCCGTACGCCCTCGACCATGTCCGCGACCTCGCCCAGCACCCGCCGGGTGGCCCGGCAGGGCGCGCAGAACGCGCTGGAGAACTGGACCAGGGTGGCCCGCTCCCCCAGCGGCCCGCCGAGATCGGCGGCGGTGAGCCGTTCTTCGCCGTCCTTGGCCCGCACGCGCACTCTCCCGTCCCGGCGCCGGTGGATGACCCCGTAGACGCTCGCGGCGGCGAGCACGGCCAGGCACACGACCAGTCCCGTCATCGCCGTCCTCACTTCTCTTCCGCGGCCCGCGTGTGGCGGGGCCGTGTTGCGTCGTCCCGGAGTTCATCTGTGCAGCGTTCATGCGACCGCAATGATTCCCGCGGGTCCGGCGGCTTGGCTTTCGGCCATCATTTCAGCCATGGAGATAGATGTACGAGGGCCCCGGTTCGGTGCCGCCCTCACCACGCTGGTGCTCGCGGTCGTCCTGATCACCGGGAGCGGCTGGCTGCTGGCCGTTCAGGCGGCCTTCTTCGCGGTCGGCGCGGCAGCGGGGGTGCAGAACTCGCCGTACGGCCGGCTCTTCCGCGGCGTGGTGCGGCCCAGGATCGGTCCGCCGCCGGCCACCGAGGACGCGGCGCCGCCGCGCTTCGCCCAGGCGGTGGGGCTGGTCTTCTCGGTCGTCGGGGTGATCGGTTACGCGGTCGGTCCGCAGTGGCTGGGGCTGGCCGCGACCGCGTGCGCGCTGGCCGCCGCCTTCCTCAACGCGGCCTTCGCGTACTGCCTCGGCTGCGAGATGTACCTGCTGCTCAAGCGGGCCACCGCCTGACAGCTGCCCTGTGTCGAGAAGCCGATTTGTCGACCCGATGACGCCGATCCCCCGTCCCACCTGCGACGTGAGAAGAATCTCGCCGCGCCGCGGGCGCGCGGGATGACACGGGGGGCGCCGCCGGGGCACCATCGCTCAGCGGCCGACTCCGTACGGGCGCGTAACTTCCGCCGGGCGCGCCGCCCCGGAGAGAGCAGGTGCCCCCGTCATGGCCGAACTCGTCTACCCGCCGGTCGTCGGCTTCGCCCGGACCATGTTCAAGGCGCAGGGTCTGCGCTTCGACATGCGGGGCACCGAGCATGTGCCGCGTGAGGGCGGCGCGCTGCTGGTGAGCAATCACATCGGCTATCTGGACTTCGTCTTCTGCGGTCTCAGCGCTCTCCCGTCCAAGCGGCTGGTGCGCTTCATGGCGAAGGAGTCGGTGTTCCGGCACAAGGTGTCGGGGCCGCTGATGCGGGCGATGAAGCACATCCCGGTGGACCGCTCGGAGGGTATGCACGCTTACGCGCACGCGCTGGACGCGCTGCGCGGCGGCGAGATCATCGGGGTCTTCCCCGAGGCGACGATCTCGCAGTCCTTCACCCTCAAGGCGTTCAAGTCCGGTGCCGCGCGGCTGGCGATGGAGGCCGGGGTGCCGCTGCTGCCGATGGCGCTGTGGGGCACCCAGCGGCTGTGGACCAAGGGCCACCCGCGCAACCTGGGCCGCACCAAGCTGCCGATCACGGTACGGATCGGCGAGCAGATGCGGCCGCACCAGAACGAGCGGGCCGGCGCGCTCACCCGGCGGCTGCGCCAGCGGGTCCAGGAGCTGCTGGAGGACGCCCAGCGGGCGTATCCCGGCCGTCCCTCCGGCCCGGACGACCGCTGGTGGCTCCCGGCGCACCTGGGCGGCACCGCGCCCACGCCGGAGGAGGCGGCGGCGCGGGACCGCGAGAGCCAGCCGCAGGCGAGCTGACGGGCTTCGCGCCTTCGCGCTCAGTCCAGTCCCGCGGGCAGCGTCACGGCCAGTTCGGTACGGGTCGCGGCAGCCCGCAGCGCGGCCAGTACGGGCGCGGGCGGCGCGGCGTAGAGCAGCGGGTAGTCCACCTCGCCGAGTTCGGGCCGCACCGGCCAGGCCAGCCGTTCGCCGTCGAGCGAGAACCGGGCGTCCACGCCGGGCTTGTTGCCGCGCGGGTCCTGGCGGGCCCAGCGGTCGTGGCCGGGCAGCAGCAGGGCGACGAGGCCGTGGACGACCGGGTGCGAGCCGTCGTCCTCGGTGAGCCGCTGGTAGCACAGCCCGGCCGGGATGCCCTCGGCGCGCAGCAGGGCGGCCAGGGCGTGCGACTTGGCGTAGCAGATGCCGGTGCGCCGTTCCAGCACGTCGGAGGCCCGCCAGGTGACGCGCTCGTCGCCGCTGTCGAAGGAGTGCGGGACGGCGTCACGGACGTACTCGAAGGCCGCCTTCGCATAGTCATACGGTTCGGGGGCGTCGGCGCGCAGCAGGGCGGCGGTCTCCCGTACCAGTGGGTGGCCGTGGTCGATGACCTCATCGGCGGCCAGATAGGCGGAAAGGTCGGCGGTCTCCGGGGTGGGCTCCATGGAGCCGAGCCTAGGAGGCCGCCGACCTTTCGTTCAATCAGTTTACGGTGCTACGCATACTCATGCAGTTCCTCGGCGAGGGCGGCGGCGAATGCGTCGACGTCCTCCTCCGTGGTGTCGAAGGAGCACATCCAGCGCACCTCGCCGGTCTTCTCGTCCCAGAAGTAGAAGCGGTAGCGCTTCTGCAGCCGTTCGCTGACCTCGCGCGGCAGGAGCGCGAAGACGGCGTTGGACTGCACCGGGCGCAGCACCGTGACCCCGTCGAGGTCGCGGACCGCCCGGTCGAGGCGGCGGGCCATGGCGTTGGCGTGCGCGGCGCTGCGCAGCCACAGGTCGCCGGCCAGCAGCGCCTCGAACTGCACGGACACGAAGCGCATCTTGGAGGCGAGCTGCATGGAGAGCTTGCGCAGGTGCGGCAGGGCGCGGACCCGTGCGGGGTCGAGGACGACCACGCACTCGCCGAGCAGCAGACCGTTCTTGGTGCCGCCGAAGGACAGGATGTCGACCCCGGCCTCGGTGGTGAAGCGGGCGAGCGGCACATCCAGGCTCGCCGCCGCGTTGGCGATCCGGGCGCCGTCCAGGTGCACGGCCATGCCGAGCTGGTGGGCGTGGTCGCAGATCGCCCGGATCTCCTCGGGCGTGTAGCAGGTGCCCAGCTCGGTGGTCTGGGTGATCGAGACGACCTGCGGCTGGGCCCGGTGCTCGTCGTCGAAGCCGTACGCCTGCCGGTCGATCAGCTCGGGGGTGAGCTTGCCGTCCTCGGTGGGCACGGTGAGCAGCTTGAGGCCGCCGACCCGCTCGGGGGCGCCGCACTCGTCGACGTTGATGTGCGCGGACTCGGCGCAGATCACCGCGCCCCAGCGCTCGGTGACGGCCTGGAGGGCGGTCACATTGGCGCCGGTGCCGTTGAAGACGGGGAATGCCTCCGCGCGGGGGCCGAAGTGGCGGCGGAAGACCTCCTGGAGGTGGACGGTGTAGTCGTCCCCGCCGTAGGCGACCTGGTGGCCGCCGTTGGCGAGGGCGAGGGCGGTGAGCACTTCGGGGTGCACTCCCGCGTAGTTGTCGCTGGCGAATCCGCGTACCCGCGGATCGTGGCGCCGTACGGCGTCGGTGGCGAGCTGTTCGGTCACGGTCGGGGCGTCAGCCACTGTCGGGTCCCGTTCACTTCCGTAGGGCTCCGGTCCCAGACGGCCGCGATCGCCTCGGCGAGGTCGTGGACGTCGGTGAAACCGGCGAATTTGGCGTTCGGGCGCTGGGCCCGCAGCTCATCGTGCACCAGCGCCTTGATCACCAGTACGGTGGCCGCCGCCGTGGGCTCGTTCTCGCCGCTCAGCTTGCGGAAGGAGTCGGCCATCGCGAGCGTCCACGCCTCGGCCGCGGCCTTGGACGCGGCGTAAGCGGCGTTGCCGGCCGTGGGCTCGGTGGCCGCGGCGGCGCTGATCAGCACATAGCGTCCGCCGGGGCTGCGCATCAGGCCGTCGTGGAAGGCCATGGAGGTGCGCTGGACGGTACGGATCAGCAGGTCGTGCAGCACGTCCCAGTCGGCCAGCTCGATCTCCGGGAAGGAGGCGGAACCGCGCCAGCCGCCGACGAGGTGCACCAGGCCGTCGACCCGGCCGTGGTCCTTCTCGATCCGGGAGGCCCAGTCCTGGGTGGCCTCCAGGGCCAGCAGGTCCACGATCTCGCCGGTGATGTCCGCGCCGCCCGCGTCGTACTGCGCCGCGTCCACGGCCTCGGCCAGCCGCTCGGGGTCCGCGTCCGCGGCGATCACATGGCCGCCCGCGCGGGCCAGCCGCTGAAGCACCGCCCGGCCCGCCGGACCGCCCGCGCCCGCGACCGCGATCACCGCTCCGTCGAGTCCGCCTGTGTATGTGTCGGTCGTCATCTCCGCCTCCTCGCCGGCACCGGTCACGCGGCGCCTCGCAGCGCGCTGTCGCCGGTGATGCCCTTGGTCGAGGCGATCACCTCGCGGAGCTTCTTCGCAAGGGCCTCATAGAACATGCTGAGCGGAAATTCGTCCGCCAGCACTTCGTCCACCAGCTTGCGCGGCGGGAGCGAGAGGTCCAGGGCTTCCGGACCCTTCGCCCAGACGGAGCCGGGATGCGGGGAGAGGTACGTCGCGACCAGATCGTAGGCGGCGAACCAGTGCACGAGTTTGGGCCGGTCGATGCCGTCCCGGTACAGCGTCTCGATCTCGGCGCAGAGCTGGTTGGTGACCCGCGGTGCGCGCTCCCAGTCGATGTGCAGGGTGTTGTCAGTCCAGCGTACGGCGTCGTGCTTGTGGAGGTAGGCGAAGAGCAGCTGTCCGCCGAGCCCGTCGTAGTTGCGCACGCGCTCACCGGTGACCGGGAAGCGGAAGAGCCGGTCGAAGAGGATCGCGTACTGCACGCCCAAGCCCATCGGGTGGCCCTCGGCCTGGAGCGCGACGGCCTCCTTGAAGGTGGTCAGGTCGCAGCGCAGCTCTTCGAGGCCGTACATCCAGAACGGCGCGCGCTGCTTGATCATGAAGGGGTCGAACGGCAGGTCGCCGTGGCTGTGGGTGCGGTCGTGGATCATGTCCCACAGCACATAGGTCTGCTGCGCCAGCTCCTGGTCCTCGACCAGCCGGACGGCCTCCTCGGGCAGCTCCAGGCCGAGGGTGTCCACGGCGGCGGCGGTCACGGCGCGGAAGCGGGCCGCCTCGCGGTCGCAGAAGATGGCACCCCAGGTCCAGCGCTCGGGGGCCTGGCGTACGGCGACGGTCTCGGGGAAGAGCACCGCGGAGTTGGTGTCGTAACCCGGGGTGAAGTCCTCGAAGGTGATGGGGACGAAGAGCGGGTTGTCGTACCGGGTGCGCTCCAGTTCGGCCAGCCATTCGGGCCAGACCACACGCAGGGCGACCGCTTCGAGGTTGCGGTTCGGGTTGCCGTTCTGGGTGTACATCGGGAAGACGACGAGGTGGCGCAGGCCGTCGCGGCGGTCGGCGGCGGGCTGGAAGGCCAGCAGCGAGTCGAGGAAGTCGGGGACGGCGAAGCCGCCGTCGGACCAGCGCCGCAGATCGGCGACCAGGGCGCGGTGGTAGTCGGCGTCGTGCGGGAGCAGCGGGGAGAGCTGCTCGACCGCGTCCACGACCCGGGCCAGGGTGCGTACGGCGTCGTCCCGGGGGGGCGCGCCCTCGGCGTCGAAGTCGATCGAGCCGTCCTTCTGCTGCCAGGGCCTGATGGCTTCCACCGCCTGCTTCAGCACGGCCCACTGGGGGTGGCCGACGATCCCGTCGCCGGACATCTCACTCCCACCCGCCGCCTCCGGCGAAAGAACTTCACTCATGACCCCTCCTTTGCAAAAGAACCTCTCGTTCAGACACGGTAGCCGCGACCTTGATCCCGCTTCAACCGGGGCCGGGGAAAATATCCTGCCCCATGGCGTGTCGACCGCTGTTTTTACTGTTGGCTTCCCGGATGACTCACTAAAAGTTGCCGTTTCGTCTCCTTGGCAGCAGACCCGGCACCGCGATCTCCCCCACGGGCGCCGGCGCCGACTCGTCACCCGGGGTTCGGGCGCGCGCCGCCTCGGCTGACTAGGGTGCGGCCATGAGCTTCCTCACCGTCGGTCACCGCGGGGTCATGGGCGTCGAGCCGGAGAACACCCTGCGGTCCTTCCGCCGGGCCGAGCGGGCGGGCCTGGACCAGATCGAACTGGACCTCCATCTGAGCAAGGACTGCGCGCTGGTCGTCATGCACGACTCCGAGGTGGACCGCACCACCGACGGCGCCGGACTGGTCCGCGATCTGACCCTCGCCGAGATCCGCGGCCTGGACGCCGGGCTCGGCGAGCGCGTACCGCTCTTCGAGGAGGTGCTGGACGCGGTCGCCCTGCCCGTGCAGGCCGAGATCAAGGACATCGCGGCGGCCCGGGTGCTGGCCGCCGTACTGCGCGAGCGCGGCGAGACCGACCGGGTCAGCGTTCTGTCCTTCCACGACAAGGCCCTCGCCGAGGTCCGCACCCTGCTCCCCGAGGCGCGCACGGTGCTGGTCGCGAGCGAACTGGGCCCCGACCTCGTCCCGCGCGCCCAGGCCGTCGGCGCCCGCCTGGTCAGTCTTGACCTGACCCGGATCAGCCTGGACGTCGTACGCCGCTGCCACGCGGCCGGGATCGCCGTGATGGCCTGGCCCGTGAACTCCGCGCGGGACTGGGCGCTGGCCCGCGCGCTCGGCCTGGACGGCGCCGCCACCGACCTGCCGGAGGAGCCCGCCGGGTAGCGGCCGCGGCGATCACCGTGCGCGACACGCGTGCCACCCCTCGTGACCGTCCGCAACACAGCGGACACAAAGGTCCGTCATTCGGACAACAGTCCCCATCGCATGGACAGACCCGTCCACGCGGTGCCAAAGTCCCGCCATGCGTCCCGCGATCACGCCGTCCCCGCGCCGCGTCGCCCTCCCGGCGGCCGCCCTGCTCACCCTCGCCCTCGCCGTCGGCTGCTCGCCGCAGGACGACGACACCGCCTCCGACACACCGGCGTCGCCCTCGTCCGGCGCGCCCGCGACCACCGCCGCCTGCGCGCCGGGGTCGCTCCCGACCCACTCCGCGGGCAAGCTCACCATCGGCACCGACAACCCGGCGTACGACCCCTGGTTCTCCGACAACAAGCCGTCCAACGGCAAGGGATACGAATCGGCGGTCGCCTACGCGGTGGCCAAGCAGCTCGGTTACCCGCAGGACCAGGTGGTCTGGAAGACCGTGCCCTTCAACAGCGCCTTCGCGCCCGGGGTCAAGGACTTCGACTTCGACATCAACCAGGTGTCGATCAACGCCGACCGCAAGAAGGCCGTCGACTTCTCGCCGGGCTACTACGACGTACGGCAGGCCGTCATCGCCCGCAAGGGCTCGAAGATCGCCGGCGCGCACGCCATCGCCGACCTCAAGGGCGCGAAGCTGGGCGCCCAGATCGGCACCACCAGCCTCGACTTCATCACCGACGTGGTGAAGCCGTCCAAGCAGCCCGCCGTCTTCCAGCGCAACGACCTGGCCGTGGCCGCGCTCAAGAACGGCCAGGTCGACGGCATCGTGGTGGACCTGCCGACCGCCTTCTACATCACCGGCGCGGAGGTCCCCGACGCCAAGGTCGTCGGGCAGTTCGCCAACACCGGTGGCACACCCGAGCAGTTCGGGCTCGTCCTCGACAAGGGCAGCAAGCTGACGGACTGTGTGTCGCGGGCCGTCACCGCGCTGCGCTCGGACGGCACCCTGGCCGCGATCGAGAAGCAGTGGCTGTCCGACGCGGTCGACGCCCCGGTGCTCAAGTGACCGCCCCCGTACCGCGGAGCTGCCGATGACCGTGCGGGACGAGGTGGCACCGGCCGAACCGTACAAGCCGTCGGCGCGGCGGATCGCCCGCGAGCGCCACCGGCGGGCCCGCACCCGCCGGTCCTTCGCCGTGGCCACGGTCAGCACCGTGGTGACGGCGGCCGTGCTGGTCACGCTGACCGTCAACTCGCCCGGCTGGTCCCGCACCCGGGAGACCTTCTTCAACGGGCACTACGCCCGGGTGGCGCTGCCCGACGTGCTGCGCGGGCTGTGGCTCAACCTCCAGCTGATGGTGGTGTGCGGCGCCGTCGTCCTGGTCGCCGGGCTGGTGATCGCGGTGCTCCGCACCCTGCGCGGCCCGGTCTTCTTCCCGCTGCGCGCCCTGGCGACGGCGTACGTCGACTTCTTCCGCGGGCTGCCGCTGATCATCTGCATCCTGGCGGTGGTCTTCGGCGTGCCCGCGCTGCGGCTGAACGGGGTCACCCACGACCCCGTGGTGCTCGGCGGCTTCGCGCTCTGCCTGACGTACACCGCCTATGTGGCCGAGGTGTTCAGGGCCGGCATCGAGACCGTGCACCCCAGTCAGCGCGCCGCCGCCCGCTCGCTCGGCCTCAGCAGCGCCCAGGCGATGCGGCACGTGGTGCTGCCGCAGGCCGTCCGCCGGGTGGTGCCGCCGCTCCTCAACGACCTGGTCTCGCTGCAGAAGGACACCGGCCTGGTCTCCATCGGCGGCGCCGTGGACGCCGTCCAGGCCGCGCAGATCGTCGCCAGCCGGAGCTTCAACTACACGCCCTATGTCATCGCCGGGGCGATCTTCGTGGCGCTCACCATCCCGATGACACGGTTCACCGACTGGGTGACCGCGCGGATGAACCGCCGGCAGTCGCAGGAGGGGTCCGTATGAGCCGGGAAGGGGCCGTATGAGCACCGGCGCGCGCGCCGAGGAACCCGTGTCGCCCGCCCTTGCCGTCGAGCCGGTGCTGCGGCTGGAGTCGGTCCGCAAGACGTACGGCCCGACCGTGGTGCTCGGGGACATCGGCCTCGACGTGCCCGCGCACACCGTCACCGCCCTCATCGGCGCCTCGGGCTCCGGCAAGTCGACGCTGCTGCGCTGCGCCAATCTGCTGGAGGAGATCGACGACGGCGCGATCTTCCTCGACGGCGAGGAGATCACCGACCCGGAGGTCGACCAGGACGCGGTCCGCCGCAGGATCGGCGTCGTCTTCCAGGCGTACAACCTCTTCCCGCACATGACCGTGCTGGACAACATCACCCTGGCGCCGCGCCGGGTGCACAAGGTGCCGCGCAAGGAGGCCGAGGCGGCGGCGCGCGAGCTGCTGGGACGGCTCGGGCTCGCCGACCGGGCGGGCGAGTACCCGGACCGGCTCAGCGGCGGTCAGCAGCAGCGCGTGGCGATCCTGCGGGCGGTCGCCACCCGGCCGCGGCTGCTGCTCCTCGACGAGGTCACCGCGGCCCTCGACCCCGAACTGGTCGGTGAGGTGCTGGCCGTCGTGCGCGACCTCAAGGAGGAGGGCATGACGATGGTGATCGCCACGCACGAGATGGCCTTCGCCCGCGAGGTGGCCGACCAGGTGTGCTTCCTGGACGCCGGGGTGATCCTGGAACGCGGCACGCCCGCCGAGGTGTTCGGCGCGCCGCGCGAGCAGCGCACCCGGGACTTCCTGCGGCGGATCACGGCGGCGGGGCGGCTGTGAGGGCGGTGGCCGCCGGCTGACGTACGGGGGCGGGCCGACGTACGCGGGGCCGGCGGGTGCGGGCTCGCGCGGCGTCGGGCCCGCGCTCGGGTCGGCCCGCGCTCGGGGGCTCGCGCCCTCAGGTGAGCTTCTTCGTGAGCAGCTCGAACTCCAGGTCGTCGCGGGTCGGCAGCCCGAACCGCTCGTTGCCGTAGGGGAAGGGGCTCATCTCGCCGGTCCGCCGATAGCCGCGCCGCACGTACCAGGCGATCAGGTCCTCGCGGACCGAGATCACCGTCATGTGCATCTCGGCGACCTTCCACTCGTCCCGGGCGAATCGTTCCGCCTCGGCGATGACGATCTTGCCCAGGCCGGCGCCCTGGAGGGTGGGCCGCACCGCGAACATGCCGAAGTACGCGTGCTCGCCCCGGTGTTCGAGCTGACAGCAGGCCACCAGTTCGCCGCCGCTCTCCACCACCACCAGCCGGCCGTCCGGCTTCTCGATGACGGCCAGCACGCCCTCGGGGTCCGTCCGCCGGCCTTCCAGGATGTCCGCCTCCGTCGTCCAGCCGGCCCGGCTCGCCTCCCCGCGATAGGCGGACTCGATGAGTGCCACGAGCGCGGGCGCGTCGGCGGGGGTGGCGGCACGGAAGACGAGGGCGGCGGTGTCCATGCGGGTCAGGCTAGTACAGGCCCCCTGGACGGTCGCCAGGGCCGAATACGGATGGACAGGGGGCGGGGTGACCGGGGGGCGGAGCGGGTGGTGCGCAGGGCGCGCGTACGAATGACGCGCTCCCCCGAGTAGTTCCGTGCGCGTGGGTGCGCGCCGCCGGGCACGGGCAGACCTCCATCAGGCGACCGTTCGGGGACGGAGGAACGGGAGCGTCGCGTACGGGGAGGGCGAGGAGGGGGAGCCCATGCACGGACCGCCGTTGGTGGCCTGGCTGCTCGTGGTGCTCAGCGCGGCGGCCGCCGTCTCCTGCCTGGTGCGCGACGAGGCCCGGCACGAGGCGCTGATGGGGGTCGGCATGGCCGTGATGGCCGTGCCGCTGTCGGTGCTCGACCCCCGGCCGTGGGGGGCGCCCGTGTTCACGGCCGTCTTCGCGGCCGCGGCCGTGCACGCCCTGCTGTCGGCCCGCCGCCGGACCGGACACCATCTGCACCACTCGGTGTGCTCGGCCGCGATGGTCTACATGGCGCTGGCGATGGCCGGGGGCGGCGGCGGGCACGCGGAGCACACCGGGCACGCCGGCGCCGGCACCCCGCTGCTGACCGGTGTGCTGCTGCTCTACTTCGCGGGATACGTGCTGCGCTCCGGCACCCGGCTGGTGGCCCTGCCCGCCCCCGGAGTGCTGATACCCGGCGCCGTCGGCACCGCGCGGCTGCGGCACGCGCCCGAGGTGGCGGCCGCCTGCCGGGTGTCGATGGCTCTGGGCATGTTCGCCATGCTGATGGTGATGTGACCGACACGTCCCGTGAGTGATGCGTCACATCGGTCCGGTGCCGTACCCGGCGGTCCTCGCCTGCTCCTAGGGTGATCAGCATGACGGTCCCGTTTGTGCTGCTGGTTCTCGGCGCACTTGCGGCGGCGACGGCGCCGCGTCTGCTCTCCCGTGCCGACTGGCCGGAACGCGAACCGGTGCTGGCCCTGTGGGTCTGGCAGTGCGTGGTCGCCGCTGTGCTGCTGTGCTGTGTCTCGGCGATGGCGCTCACCGCCTCGGCCGCCTGGTCGGCGGTCCGCGGCAATGTCTTCGCCTACGCCCCGCGCGGTGTCGTCGACGCCTACGGCCTGCAGGAGTACGGGCACTGGGCAGGCGCCCTGGCGATCCTGCTCGCGCTCGGCGGCCTGTGGACCGCGGCGATGCTCACCCGCGAGGTGCGGGCCGCCCGCGCGCGGCGCCGCAGGCGCAGGACCGAACTGCGGGTGCGCGCACCCCGGTTGCCGGGTGAGTCGGTACCGCCCGGTGAGCGTCTGGTGATCCTGGAGGACCGCCGCTCGGACGCCTGGTGGCTGTCCGGGGCGGAGCCCCGACTGGTCATCACCACGGCCGCGTTGGGCCGTCTCAAGGGCCGTCAGCTGGACGCGGTGCTGGCCCACGAGCAGGGCCACGCGCGGGCCAGGCACGATGTGCTGCTGCACTGCGCGGGCGCGCTGGCGGGCGGTTTCCCCCAGGTGCCGGTCTTCGCCGCCTTCCGCGACCAGGTCCACCACCTGGTGGAGCTGGCCGCCGACGACACGGCGTCACGCCGTTTCGGCCGGGTGACGACCGCCCTCGCGCTGGTGGAGCTGAACGAGGAGCGCGGGGTGTTCGGCCCGTCCCCGACGCCGCTGGCCGCCCTGCCCGGGCGGGTGCACCGGCTGCTGGAACCGGCGCAGCGTCTGACGCCGGCCCGCCGGCTGCGGGTGACCGTCGCCGCGCTGCTGGTGCCCGCGGTCCCGCTGCTGGTCGCCTTCGGCCCCGGCCTCCACGCGCTCGCCTGACCACGTGACCGCTCCCGGAGCAGACGAGAGGGCCACCGCGGCCGTGCGGGCGTGCATGTTCGACTTCTCCGGCACGGTCTTCCGTATCGAGCCCTGCGAGGACTGGCTGCGCGCGGTTCTCGCCGACGAGGGGATCGAGGCGGACCCGGAGACGGTCACGGCGTACGCGCGGCGGCTGGAGCGGGCCGGCGCCCAGCCCGGCGGCGCCCGGCCCGAGCGGATTCCGCCGCACCTCGTGGCGGCCTGGGCCGACCGTGATCTCACCGCGGAGCTGCACCGGGCGGCGTACACCGGGCTGTCCCGTACGGCCGGGCTGCCCTGGGACGTGCACGACGCGCTCTACGACCGGCAGAGCGCCCCGGCGGCGTGGGCCCCGTATCCGGACGCGGCCGAGGTGCTGGGCGCGCTGCGCGAGCGCGGGGTGCCGGTGGCGATCGTCAGCAACATCGGCTGGGATCTGCGCCCGGTCTTCCGCGCGCACGGGCTCGACTCCTTGGTGGACGTGTTCGTGCTGAGCTGTGAGCACGGCGCGCAGAAGCCCGACCCGCGGCTGTTCCGTGTCGCGTGCGAGGCGCTGGGAGCGGCGCCGGAGCGGACCTTGATGGTGGGCGACGACCGTACGGCCGACGGGGGCGCCGCGGCGCTCGGCTGCCCGGTCCTGCTGGTGGACCACCTGCCCGTGGCCGAGCGGCCCGACGCCCTGCGCGGAGTGCTGGATCTGATCGGCCGATGACCACCCGGCCGGGGCGAGAAGCGACCGCGGCGAGTGGACACGACCCGGACACGGCGAACGCCGGTCCCGGCGATCCCCCGCGTCGCCGGGTCCGGCGTTCTTCCCCGTCACCCGCCCGGGCCGTAGCCCGGCGAGCCGCGCTGAGTATATTGGCTCGCAGCCAGTCAACGCAGGAGTAAGCATGTCCCCTCGGAGCCCATCGGTCAATGAAGCGATGCGTCAGCGTTCCCGGGAACGGCTGCTTCAGGCGACCCTCGAACTCGTCGAGGAGCGCGGTTACGAGGCCACCACGCTGGCCGACATCACCGAACGCGCAGGTACGGCCCGTGGTCTGGTCTCGTACTACTTCTCCGGCAAGCGCGCGCTGCTCCAGTCGGCGGTGCACCGGCTGATGAACCGTGAACTCGCCGCCGCCCTCGCCGCCGAGCCGCGCACCGACGACGGGCAGGAGCTGATGGCCCGGGCGATCGACGCGGTCCTCGGTCTGACACGTACGCACACCACCCTGATGCGCACCCACATGGCGTCGATACTCCAGGAGGAGGGCTTCATCCAGTGCCCCGAGCAGCAGTTGCTGGCCTCGCTGCTGCGGGACACCACCGTGCGCTGGGGCGCGGCGGAGCCGGAGGAGGAGTACCGGCTGCTGCGGGCCCTGCTGATGGGCGCGACCGTGGCCCTGCTGCTGCCGGGCGCGCCGATGCCGGTGGCCCGGCTGCGGGCCGAGCTCTTCCAGCGGTACGGCCTGGCGTGGGGCGCGGGCAGTCCGCCGCCGGGCGCCGAGGCGTACGACCCGGCGGCCGGCACCCGCAAGCCCGTCCGGACGCCGACGCTCTGATCCGGCGGACCCTCAGCTCCCGCCGAGCCGTTCGGCCTGGGCCTCGGCCGCGCTGAGCACCCGGTCGAGCAGGCCGGGGAAGAGGGCGTCGAGGTCGCCGCGCCGCAGGGCGTTCATCTTGGAGGTGCCGCGGTAGATCTGGCGGATGACGCCCGCCTCGCGCAGCACCCGGAAGTGGTGGGTGGTGGTCGACTTGCTGACCGGCAGCGGCACGTCGGAGCAGGTCATCTCGTCCTTCGCGGCGGCCAGGCTCCGCACCACGATCAGGCGCATGGGGTCGGACAGCGCGTGCAGCACGTCTTCGAGCCGGATGGCGTCGACCGCGGGGTGCTCCAGCGGGCGGCTCGCGGCAAGGGCGGCGGTGACCGGGGGCGAGGCTGTCATGAACGCCATATTACGACAGCTCTCGTAGTTTGACAGACGCCGTACTACGGTGTTTATGGTCTGACCGGGAAACCCCCGACGCCCTACGACGAGGAGCGTGCCGTGAGCGCACTGTTCGAGCCCATCACCCTGCGGTCCCTGACCCTGCGGAACCGTGTCTGGATGGCGCCGATGTGCCAGTACTCGGCCGACACCCGAGGGCCGGGCCGGGGCGCGCCGAACGACTGGCACTTCGCCCACTACGGCGCCCGCGCCACCGGCGGCGCCGGACTGGTCCTGACCGAGGCCACGGCGGTCAGCCCGGAGGGCCGGATCAGCCCCGCGGACCTCGGCATCTGGAACGACCACCAGGTGGCGGCCTTCTCCCGGATCACCCGCTTCCTCAAGGAGCAGGGCGCCGCCGCGGGCATCCAGCTCGGCCACGCCGGGCGCAAGGCGTCGACCGACCGGCAGTGGCTGGGCGGCGGACCGCTCGGCCCCGACCGGGAGGGCTGGCAGCCGGTCGGCCCGAGCCCGGTGCCCTTCGACGACGCCCACCCGGTGCCGGACGAGCTGTCCGAGGCCGACATCCGGGAGGTCGTGGCGCAGTTCGCCGCGGCCGCGCGGCGGGCGCTCGCGGCGGGCTTCGAGGTGGTCGAGGTGCACGGAGCGCACGGCTATCTGGTCGGCCAGTTCCTCTCCCCGCACAGCAATCACCGCACGGACGCGTACGGCGGCTGCTTCGAGAACCGCGTCCGCTTCGCGCTCGAGGTGGTCGACGCGATCCGCGAGGTGTGGCCGGAGGAACTGCCGCTGTTCTTCCGTATCTCGGCCACCGACTGGCTGGAGAGCGCCGGCTGGACGGCCGACGAGACCGTGCGGTTCGCCAAGGAACTGCTCGCCCGGGGCGTGGACCTGCTGGACGTCTCCTCCGGCGGCAACGCGGCCGGGGTGAGCATTCCGGTGGGCCCCGGCTACCAGGTGCCGTTCGCGGCCCGGGTGAAGGCGGAGACCGACCTTCCGGTCGCCGCGGTCGGCCTGATCACGCAGCCGCAGCAGGCCGAGACGATCGTCTCCACCGGCCAGGCCGACGCCGTGCTGCTCGGGCGGGAGCTGCTGCGCGACCCGGCGTGGCCGCTGCGGGCCGCGTACGAACTGGGCGCGTCCGGGTCCGCCGGGGTGCCGCCGCAGTACGCCAGGGCGTACCCGCGTCCGGTGCTCTGAGCGGACGCCGGCCCCGGAACCCTCCGTTCCGCGCCCGCTGTCAGTGGTCGGGTGCAGACTTTGTGATGTCGGACACATCGGGATCGCGGAGGTAGGGCGTCATGATCGGCGGGTGGCGTGCGGCGGGTGGGCGGACGGGCCCGTTCCCGGGCGGTGGCGGGGGCCGGTCGCCACCCGATCGCGGAGTCCCGTGCACCGCGGGGCTGTTGAGCCAGTAGAGTGACGGACCGTGACTGCGCGACCCTTGCACGAGATCGTCGAGCCGGGCTGGGCGAAGGCCCTTGACCCCGTGGCGGACCGGATCGCGGCGATGGGGGACTTCCTCCGTGCCGAGATCGCGGCGGGCCGGACCTATCTGCCCGCGGGCGCGAACGTGCTGCGCGCGTTCCAGCAGCCCTTCGACGACGTAAGGGTGCTGATCGTCGGTCAGGACCCGTATCCCACACCTGGTCACGCCGTCGGTCTGAGCTTCTCGGTCGCGCCGGACGTCCGCCCGCTGCCGGGCAGCCTGGAGAACATCTACCGGGAGCTGTGCGCCGACCTCGGGGTGCCCAGGCCGTCCGACGGCGATCTGACCCCGTGGACCCGGCAGGGCGTGCTGCTGCTCAACAGGGCGCTGACCACCGCCCCCAGGCGGCCGGCCGCCCACCGCGGCAAGGGCTGGGAGGAGGTCACCGAGCAGGCGATCAGGGCGCTGGTCGCCCGGGGCCGCCCGCTGGTGTCCATCCTGTGGGGCCGCGACGCCCGCAATCTGCGGCCGCTGCTCGGCGAACTGCCCGCGATCGAGTCGTCGCACCCCTCGCCGATGTCGGCGGACCGCGGCTTCTTCGGCTCGCGGCCTTTCAGCCGGACCAATGACCTGCTGACGCGGCAGGGCGCCGAGCCGGTGAACTGGCAGCTCCCCTGAACGGCGGCCCGAGGTAGTCTGCCCGGGTGACGACGCATTCCGATACCCCGGCCGGCTGGTACGCCGACCCGAAGGGCACCCCGAACCTGCTCCGGTACTGGGACGGCTCCCAGTGGACCGAGCACACCAACCCCGGCCAGGTGCCCCAGCAGCAGGGCGGCGGCGGCAGCGCCTGGGAGCTGAACGTCAGCAGCGCCCCCGACCCGGCGAAGGTCCAGCGCCAGGTGCAGCAGCAGGCCGGTGTCGCGCCGACCGGCTTCGGCGGCGGCACCCTCTTCACCGAGCCCGTGCTGGTGGTGAACCAGAAGGCCAAGCTGATCGAACTCGTCAACGAGTACAGCGTGTTCGACCAGAACGGCCGCACCCTCGGCTCCGTGGTGGAGGTCGGTCAGAGCACCGCCAAGAAGGTGCTGCGCTTCGTCTCCAGCGTCGACCAGTTCCTCACCCACAAGCTGGAGGTCCGGGACGCGCAGGGCCAGCCGCAGCTCACACTGACCCGGCCGGCGAAGTTCATCAAGTCCAAGGTGCTGGTGCACCGCGCCAACGGCGAGCCGCTGGGCGAGATCGTACAGCAGAACGCCATCGGCAAGATCAACTTCGCGTTCATGTACAACGGCCAGAAGATCGGCGCCATCAAGGCCGAGAACTGGCGGGCGTGGAACTTCGCGATCGTGGACCACACCGAGACCGAGATCGGCCGTATCACCAAGACGTGGGAGGGCCTGGCCAAGACCATGTTCACCACGGCGGACAACTATGTGCTGCAGATCCACCGGCAGCTCGCCGATCCGCTGCTGAGCATGGTCGTCGCCTCCGCCCTGACCGTGGACACCGCCCTCAAGCAGGACTCGCGCGGGCTCGGCTGAGCCGTGCCGGACCTTCCCCGGACGCCGGGCCCCGCGCGGGCGCCCGGCACCTCACGCACGCCCGGCCCGCCGCCCGTGCCCGAGTCCGCGCAGGCGCCCGGCCCCCCGCCCGTGCCTGACTCCGGCGCCCCCTGGGTGCTCGGCGTCGACTCCGGCGGCTCCGGCCTGCGGGCCGCCCTGGCGCGCGCCGACGGTTCCGACGCGTGCGCCCCCGTCACCGCCGGCCGCCCCGCCGTCACCGGTGCCCGCGGCATCGACGCGGACGATCTGCTCGGCCTCGTCCTGCCGCTGGCCGAGGACCTGATGCGGACGGCCGGGGCCCGGCGGATCGCCGCGGCCTGCGTCGGCGCGGCCGGCATGGCCACGCTCGGCGACGACCTGCGCGCCCGGCTGCCCGGCGCCCTGGCCGACGCGCTCGGGGCGCGCGCGCTGGCGCTCGCCGGGGACGCGGTGACGGCGTACGCGGGCGCGCTCGGCCTGCGCCCCGGCGTGGTCGTCGCGGCCGGCACCGGCATGATCGCCCTGGGCACGGCGGCCGACGGCACCGGCTGGCGGCGGGCGGACGGCTGGGGCCATCTGCTGGGCGACGCGGGCAGCGGCGCCTGGATCGGCCGCGCGGGCCTGGACGCCGCGCTGCGGGCCCACGACGGCCGCGACGGCGGCTCGGCGGCCCTGCTCGACCGCGCCCGGGAGCGGTTCGGCCCGCTCGACGGCCTGCCCGCGCAGCTGTATCCGCGCGCCGACCGCGCCGCCGTCCTGGCCTCGTTCGCCCCTGAGGTGGCCGGGTGCGCGGCGAGCGACCCGGTGGCCGCGGCCGTCCTGCGGCAGGCCGCGACGCACATCCTGGAGTCGGCCGCCGCCGTGCGCCCCGGGCCCGGGGCGGTCGAAGTGGCGCTGACCGGAGGTCTGTTCAGGATGGGCGAGCCGCTGCTCGGTCCGTTGCGCGAGCAGGCCGCGCGGCTGCTGCCCGGTGCCACCCTCGTACCGGCCGCCGGGGACCCGCTGGACGGCGCCGTGCTGATCGCCGGCGCCCTCCAGCGCGACGCCCTGACGCTGCCCGCGGACCCGGCACTGCTCAGACTCGTCCGATGACCGAACGTGACTGAGGAATCGGACAGTTGGTGACAGGTCCGACCTACCGCGTACCCGAGCGAACACCGAGGTGCCGCAAGGCGTTAGCATGCGACGCCATGAGCAACGCCACAGGGCCGGCCTCCGGCCTCCCCGTTCGAAGCCCGCGCCCGCGCCAGTCAGGACGCCACCGCCGCCCCGAGGTGCTGACCGCGCCCGAGGGGGCGCCGGTGCTGGTTCTCGCCGTACCCGGCACTCCGACCGCCGCGGCGCTCAGCCTGGCCGAGGAGGTCGTGAGCATCGCCCGTTCCGAGCTGTCCGGCCTCGACCCGCGGATCGCCTTCGTCGACGGCGACGACGGGGAGTACCCCTCGCTGCGGTCGGTGCTCGACCAGGTGGCCGCCGAGCGTCCCGGTGAGGACACCTCCGCGGTCGTGGTGCCGCTGCTCGCCGGGCCCGAGGCGTCGGTGCTGCGCCGCGTCCGGCAGGCCGTGGGCGACAGCAAGGCCCAGGTCGAGCTGACCGACGTGCTGGGCCCGCACCCGCTGCTCGCGGAGGCGCTGCACGTACGGCTGTCGGAGGCCGGGCTGGCCCGCGCCGACCGCGCCCGGCTGTTCACGGTGACCACCGCCGCCGACGGCATCATCCTGGCCACCGTGGGCGGCGAGGAGGCCGCGCAGGCGGCCGGGGTGACCGGGCTGCTGCTGGCCGCGCGGCTGGCCGTACCGGTGCTGGCCGCCGCGCTGGACGAGGACGGCTCGATCGCGCGGGCCGCCGACCAGCTGCGTTCCTCGGGTTCGACGACGCTGGCCCTCGCGCCCTGCCTGATCGGCCCGGAGATCGCCCCTCAGCTGCTCCACACGGCCGCCGCCGAGGCCGGCTGCGCGGGCGCGGACGCGCTCGGCCCGTACCCGACCGTCGGCAAGCTGGTGGTCACGCAGTACGCGGCGGCGCTCGGCCTCGCGCTCCGGCAGTCGCAGGCGCAGTGAACCACCGCTGAACCGCACGGCATACGACACGAGCGGGCGGCCCCGGGCTTTCGGGGGCCGCCCGCCGTCGTGTTCGCGGGCACCGGGCTCCGGGCCGCCCGCGGGCCCGGCGGCTCAGCCGAAGAGCACGCAGGACACCGCGGGCAGCGCCAGCGACCCGGCCTGCTTGGGGATGCCGGTCGCCGGGTCGACGTCGAACCAGGTGACGTCGCCGGAGCGCTCGTTGGAGGCGTAGAGCCGGGTGCCGGCGGGGTCGAGGGTCAGATGGCGCGGCCAGTCGCCGCCGCAGCTGACGGTGTCGACGAGTTCCAGCCGCTCGCCCGAGGCGTCCACGCTGAGCACCGAGATGCTGTTGCTCCCGCGGTTGGCGGCCCACGCGAACCGGCCGTCGTGCGAGATCACCAGCTCCGAGGGGTAGTTGTCGCCCTCGGCGCCGTCCGGGAGCACCCGGACCTCCGCCAGCGGGCGCAGGCTGCCCTTGTCGCCGTCCCAACGGCACACGGTGACAACGGAGTCGAGTTCGTTGATCACATAGGCGTGGCCGCCGCCGGGGTGGAAGGCCAGATGGCGCGGTCCGATGCCCGAGCGCAGACCGAGTTCCCGTTCGACCTCCAACGTGCCGGGCTCGGGGTCGAGTTCGCAGACCCGTACCGAGTCGGTGCCGAGGTCGACGCTGAGCAGCCAGCGGTCCGCGGGGTCGGACACCACCGCGTGGGCGTGCGGGGCCTCCTGGCGGTCCTGGTGGGGGCCGTCGCCCTCGTGCTCCAGGACGGCGCGCAACTCGCCGAGTGCGCCGTCCTCCTGGAGCGACAGCACCGAAACGCTGCCGGGCGCGGCGTAGTTCGCGGTCAGCAGGTGGCCGCGGTGGACGCACAGGTGCGTGGGCGACCCGCCGCCCACGGGCACGGGGGCGCCGAGCAGCCGGGGCGCCGCGGGGTCGGCGAGGGAGAACGCCGCCGCGGCGCCCTCGGGTTCGGTCTCGCTGACCGCGTAGAGGGTGCGCCCGTCGGCGGACCTGGCGAGGAAGGACGGGTTCGGCACCTCGGCCGTGTCCCCGAGCGGGGTGAGCGCTCCCGTGTCCGGGTCGACGGTGGCGGCGGTGAGCCCGCGGCCCCCCGCCGACGTGAACGACCCGATGTATACGTGCGCGGCCACTGCCGTACCTCTTCCGCCTGATGTCTTTACGGCGGCTGAGATTAGTACCTGACGCCTGCCGCGTCGCGTCCGGGGGCTCGCGGCACGCCGCAATGTGCCCCCAAGGAGTCGGCGCGCGGGGGCGCATGGGGCTCGTAGGGCGCGAATTGCGGCGCGAGGGAGGGCTGGTGGTGGCAACCCCCGGGCTGCCCTACTGTGCGAGGGATGAGGGGCCGGTCCGGCTTCCTCAACGCATCGTGGCCCGCACCGGATTCGCCTCGGCGGGCCGTCCGCCCGCACACCGCCAGGGAGTTCGGATGAGCGCGACCGGTCCGTCCGACGCCGTGCCCGGCGCACCGCGACTGTCGGACGCCGTGCCCGGCGGACCGCGGCCGCCCGCCCGTCGCGGGATCGGTCCCGGCCTCGTGATCTGGCTGGTGGTCTTCTGCGGGCTGTGGACGCTCTTCGGGTACGGTCTCGCGGACGCGGCCCGTTATCCGGTCGGCACGACGTATCTCCTCGCCGATCTCTATCCGGCCAACAGCACGCCGCCGCTGCTCTGGGCCCTGTTCACGGGGGCGTTCGCCGGGGGCGCGGTCGGCAGCCTGGTGCACGGGCCGCTGGAGCGGTGGGCGGGCGTCGGGGCGGCGACGACCGGTCAGTTGGCGGTCGCGCTGAGCGGGATCGCGCTGGGGGTGCTGCTCGGGGCGGACTTCTTCTGGGTGACGGCGCCGGACACAGGTACGTATGTGAACGCCGCCGGGCGGTCCGGCGCCTCGTGGGGCGCCGGCGCCTGGATCGGCTGGTCCTCGCGGTACTGGGTTCCCGGTGCGCTGGGGCTGCTCGCGGTCGTCCTCGCGGTCGTCGCGGTGCGGGCGGCCAGGACCGCGAGGCGGCGCCCGGAGGGCCTCCGGGACCGGCCGGTCCCGGCCGCCGTGGGCGCCGCGGATCGGTGATCGCTACGCCTTGGGGTTCGATCCGGCCGATCACGGCTGCGGCGGCGCGCGGCCCGTGGTGCTCGGGCCGCCCAGCGACACGGACGGGACGGGCCGGCGGGCCCCCGCGGTCCGCCGAATACGGGCCGGCGTCCGCTGTGTCCCCCCATTCGCCCGGTGTTCCGGCATCCCCGCAGGCAGTGGCTCAAAACGATCGTTCATCGATGAGCCATTGGTACGTTGCATATGCCAAGATCACCAACTGTGAGGGGACCCCCGGCCCATGTCCGTCGACGTCCTGGACGCCCGCATTCTGCGGCTGCTGCTCGAGCAGCCGCGCACCAGCGTCCGCGAGTACGCCCGCATCCTGGGCGTGGCCCGCGGCACTCTCCAGGCGCGGCTGGACCGGCTGGAACGGGACGGCGCGATCACGGTCGCGGGCCCTCGGGTCTCACCGGCCGCGCTCGGCCACCCGGTGCTCGCCTTCGTCCGTATCGAGGTGACCCAGGGGCACCTCGACTCGGTCGGCGACGCGCTCGCGGCGGTCCCCGAGATCATAGAGGCATACTCGATCACCGGGGGAGGCGACCTCCTCGCCCGCGTCGTGGCCCGGGACAACGCGCACCTGGAGGATCTGATCCAGTTGCTGATCCGGATGCCGGGAGTGGTCAGGACCCGCACCGAGATAGCCCTGCGCGAGCGGGTCGCCCACCGCGTCCTCCCGCTGGTCGAATCGGTCGGCCGCGCCGCGGAATCCGCTCAGCGCCCCGCGAGGTAGTCCCTGGCCGGCGCGGTACACGGACGGTCCGGGCCGCGTTCCACAGGCTCACCGCTTGCGGGCGCGGCTGGGCTGGACGCGGGTGGGTTCGCCCTTCATCTTGGGGTGTTCCGGAGGGTACGGGAGGTCGCCGAGGCCGTGTTCGCGCTCGTCGCGGTCGGCCAGGTCGAGCGCGGCCTCCAGGCGGAAGGCGTGGGTGTCCATGTCCGCGTGCACATCGCCCACCTCGGCGTACCGCGCGGGCATGGTGGCCAGGTCGAAGTCCGTGGGCACCGCGCTGGTCACCTCCTCCCAGCGCAGCGGCGCGGAGACGGGCGCGTGGGCGAAGGGCCGTACCGAGTACGCGCCGGCGATCGTACGGTCGCGGGCGGTCTGGTTGTAGTCCACGAAGATCTTCGCGCCGCGCTCCTCCTTCCACCAGGCGGTGGTGATCCGCTCCGGGTCCCGCCGTTCCAGCTCCCGGGCCACCGCGATGGCCGCGCGCCGCACCTGGGTGAAGGTCCACTCGGGGGCGAGGGGGACGAAGACGTGCAGGCCGCGGCCGCCGGAGGTCTTGGGCCAGCCGGTCAGGCCCAGTTCGTCCAGCACCTCGCGCAGCGCGAGCGCGGCCCGCACCGCGTCGGCGTACTCCGTGCCGGGCTGCGGGTCGAGGTCGATGCGCAGTTCGTCAGGGTGCTCGGTGTCGGCCCTGCGGACCGGCCAGGGGTGGAAGGTCAGACAGCCGAGGTTCGCCGCCCAGGCGACGGCGGCGGTCTCGGTGGGGCAGATCTCGTCGGCGTAGCGGCCGCTGGGGAAGGCGATCCGGCCGGTCGGAATCCACTCGGGGAGGTTCTTGGGGGCGCGCTTCTGGAAGAAGGAGCCGCCCTCGACCCCGTCGGGGTAGCGCTCCAGGGTGGTGGGCCGGTCCCTGAGCGCGCGCAGCACCCCGTCGCCGACGCTCAGGTAGTAGCGCACGAGGTCGCCCTTGGTGAATCCGCGCTGCGGGAAGTACACCTTGTCGGGGTTCGAGACCCGGACCGTGCGCTCGCCGACGGTGAGTTCCAGCGGCTCTGCCATGTCCTCACGCTAGGGCGCCCGGGCACGGGCCGCGCGCCGGAGATCCCCGGCGGGCGGTCCTGTGCCGACGGCCGCCGCCGGGCGCGGCCCGCGCCACCGCCGCACAATCGCCCTCATGGACCTCCCGGTGATGCCGCCCGTGCACCCGATGCTCGCGAAGACCGCCGCGGCCCTCCCGACGGGCATGCGGTACGAGCCCAAGTGGGACGGTTTCCGGGCGATCGTCTTCCGCGACGGCGACGAGGTCGAGCTGGGCAGCCGCTCGACCAAGCCGCTCACCCGCTACTTCCCCGAGCTGGTCGCCGCCCTGCGCGAGCAGCTGCCGGCGCGCTGTGTGCTGGACGGCGAGATCGTCGTCGCCCTCGACGGCCGGCTGGACTTCGACAGGCTGCTGGAACGCATCCACCCGGCCGACTCCCGGGTACGCCATCTGGCCGAGGTGACCCCGGCGAGTTTCATCGCGTTCGACCTGCTCGCGTTGGGCGACGAGTCGCTGCTGCCCGTCACGCAGCGCGAACGCCGGGAGCTGCTGGAGGCCGCGCTGCGCGACGCCGCGCCGCCGCTCTTCCTGACCCCGGTCACCGACGACCTGGAGGTGGCCCGGCAGTGGTTCGACCAGTTCGAGGGCGCGGGCCTGGACGGGGTCGTCGCCAAGCGGCCGGACTACCCGTACCGGCCGGGCGAGCGGGTCATGACCAAGGTCAAGCACGAGCGGACCGCGGACTGCGTGGTGGCGGGGCTGCGCCTGCACAAGAGCGGCCCGGTCGTGGGCTCGCTGCTGCTCGGTCTGCACGACGCCGAAGGCCGCCTCCAGCACGTCGGGGTCTGCGCCTCCTTCCCGATGGCCAGGCGCCGGGCGCTGATGACGGAACTCGAACCGCTGCGGATGGAGTCCGTCGCCGGGCACCCGTGGGAGGCGTGGGCCAGCGAGGAGGCGCAGGCCGCCGACCGGCTGCCGGGCGGGCCGAGCCGGTGGACCGGGAAGAAGGATCTGTCCTGGATTCCGCTGCGCCCGGAGTTGGTGGTCGAGGTCGCGTACGACCACATGCAGGGCGACCGCTTCCGGCACACCGCGCAGTTCCGCCGCTGGCGCCCGGACCGCGAGCCGGGCCAGTGCAGCTACGCGCAGTTGGAGGAGCCGGTGCGGTACGACCTGACGCAGATGCTGGGCGGGTGACGGCGGGGCGGTTGACGGCGGGGCCGCCGGGGCCGTTCAGCCGAGGAAGCTCAGCCGGACCTGGCGGCGGGGGTTGTCCTTGTTGGTGTCGACCAGGACGACGGACTGCCAGGTGCCCAGCTCCAGCCGTCCGCCGATCACCGGGAGCGTGGCGTGCGGCGGGACCAGGGCGGGCAGTACGTGGTCGCGGCCGTGCCCGCGGCTGCCGTGGCGGTGCTGCCAGCGGTCGTCGGCGGGCAGCAGGTCGCGCAGCGCGGCGAGCAGGTCGTCGTCGCTGCCCGCGCCCGTCTCGATCACGGCGATCCCGGCGGTGGCGTGCGGGACGAAGACGTGCAGCAGCCCGTCGCGCCCGCGCGCCGCCTCGCGCAGGAAGGACGCGCAGAGGTCGGTGAGGTCGTGCACGGTCTCCGTCGACCCGGTGGTGACGTCGACGACGCGTGTGGTGAAGGTGTCGGCCATACGTCCATGGTCGCCCACCATCCGGGTGCCGAGACGGCATTGACCGGTTCGCGGGGCTGTCGCTACCTTCGCGGCATGTCACGTCCTTGCCTGCTCACCACGCGCGGTCACATCGACCTGCTGCGGGTGGCGTCGGCCGCGTGTCCCTTCGGCCTCTGACGTTCGACTCTCCTCAAGCCGGTCCGTCGTTCCCTCCCCTCGCGCGCTTCCGGCGTGCCGCCGGGTGTTCCCCGTGCCGCCACCGCCGGGGCGGCGCCGGCCACGTACCCCCGCCCGTACTCCGCCCATGGAAGGCGTCCACCCATGTCCGTACATGTGCACTGGTTTCTGCCCACCGGAGGTGACGGCCGCACGCTGGTGGACCGTCACGCCTACACCGACGGGGGCATCACGCGCTCCAAGATCACCCCGGCCGGCGGCATCCGCGCCCCCGACATCGACTACCTCGCGCAGATCGCCCGGGCCGCCGACCAGTTGGGCTTCGAGGCGGTCCTGACCCCGACCGGTACGTGGTGCGAGGACGCGTGGCTGACCACGGCGGCCCTGTCCCAGCACACCGAGCGGCTGAAGTTCCTGGTCGCCTTCCGGCCCGGGGTGATCTCGCCGGTGCTCGCGGCGCAGATGGCGGCGACGTACCAGCGGCTCACCCGGGGGCGGCTGCTGCTCAACGTGGTGACCGGCGGCGACGCCACCGAGCAGCGGCGGTTCGGCGACCATCTGGACCACGACAGCCGTTACGCGCGCACCGCGGAGTTCCTTCAGGTGGTGCGCGGGGTGTGGCAGGGGCAGCCGTTCGACTTCCACGGCGAGCACTACCAGGTGGAGGGCGGGCTGACCGCGCTGCCGCCGGACCCGCTGCCGCAGATCTTCTTCGGCGGGTCGTCGGCGGCCGCGGGGCCGGTCGCCGCGCGGCACACGGATGTGTATCTGACGTGGGGCGAGCCGCCCGCGCAGGTGGCCGAGAAGATCAAGTGGATCCGCTCGCTCGCCGAGGCGGAGGGGCGCACGCTGCGGTTCGGTGTCCGGATGCACGTGATCTCCCGGGACTCCTCGCGCGACGCGTGGGCGACGGCCGAGCGGCTGCTCGGCGACCTGGACGACGAGACGATCAGCGCGGCGCAGGAGGCGCTGGGCCGCAGCGAGTCGGTGGGCCAGCAGCGGATGCTGGCGCTGCACGGGGGCCGGCGCGACAAGCTGGAGATCGCGCCGAACCTGTGGGCGGGCGTCGGTCTGGTCCGCGGCGGCGCGGGTACGGCGCTGGTCGGCAGCCACGAGGAGGTCGCGGACCGGATCGAGGAGTACCACGCGCTGGGCGTGGACCACTTCGTGCTGTCCGGCTATCCGCACCTGGAGGAGGCGTACTGGTTCGGCGAGGGCGTCCTGCCGCTCCTCGCGGCTCGCGGCCTGACCGGCCCCGACCCGTCCCCCGCGACCGCGGACCTTTTCGCCCCGGCGGCCCACTGACCCGCCGCGCGCGGTGCCCCGGGAACGCGGGCCCGGCCCGCGGACTGCCCCGCCCCCGGAAGGGGCGAGGGCACGGCCCCCGGACGACCCTGGCGGCCGCCGGGTGCCCGCGTTCGTCCGGCGGAGCCGGGTGCGCGGCGGCGCGCTCGCCGGGAGGGGCGAGGCTACGCCCCCGGCCAGCCGCCAGAGGCCGACGAGGTCGCGCCCGTCGCCGGGCGGGGACGCGAGCCCGAGCAGCCGCCCGGCCAGCCGCGGAGGCCGCACCCGGCGGGGCAGCGCCGCGCCGGGCCGCGCCAAGGCCACCCGCCCGCAGCAGCCACGCGGTGGCCGGCGTCGGCCGGGGGCCGGTGGCCGGCACCCGGCGGGAGGGCGGGTTTTGGGGGCGATTCGGCTGCGGGCGGGGGGAGTTCGGGCGGGACGGGTGGGGCACGATTGCCGTTGACGCATATTGGTCTGTACCATTCAGCGGGCCGAGGGAACCGCACTCCACCGGGGGCCGCTCCAGCGGACAGGTCCTGCCGCGCCCCGAAGGGGGACACACGTGAACGCGCTGCACCGGCTCGCCGTGCTGGTCGACTCATGCCTGCTGCCGTCCGTCGACGGCCGCGGCGACGCGGTGCCCGAGTGGATTCTGCGCGGCCTGGAGAGAGGCACCCCGGGCGTGGCCGTGCACGCGTACGGCGCCGCCGCCCGGGCCGCCTCCGACGCCCTGCGGGCCGCCGTACCGGACGCGCTGACCGGGCACCCGGGCCCGCACCGGTCGGGCGGCGGGCGCGCCGCGGCGGCCGAACTCGTCGCCTCGGGCGCCAATCTGCACCTCGGCGTGCGGCCGGGCCCGCGCGCCGACGAGACCCGGGTCTTCGTCACCGATCTCCAGACGCACGGCGTGGCCGCCGCGCTCGGTCCGTTCACGGGCACGGGCAGCCTGCGCCCCTTCGCGGAGGGCGCCGCCGCGGGCGTCCGCGCGATCACCGCGGGCCACTCCCCCGTACCCGGCGGCGAGGGTCTGCCCGCCAGCCTCAGCCGGCCCGCGATCACCGGCATCCTGCGCGGCGAACTCGGTTACGGCGGCGTCGTGGTGAGCGGCGCCCTGGACACGCCGTGGATCGTCGACGGCTGGGGCGTACCGGGCGCGGCCGTGCTCGCGTGGATCGCCGGAGTGGACCTGGTCAGGCTCGGGCCGGGCAGCGGCGCGGGCGTACGGGACGCGATCCACGCGGCCGCCGCCCGGGCCGTCGCGGACGGCGACCTGCCGCTGGACCGGCTGGAGGAGGCGGCGGAACGGGTGGCCCGGCTGCGCCGCTGGGCCTCCGAGCCGCGGATGCCGGACGGACCTCGGGCGGCGGCGGCCCCGAACCTCTGAGCGCGGGACGCGTCACCCTTCGGGAGGCCCGCCGACCGTGCCCTCGCGCAGCCGCGCGACCTGCGCCCCGCACAGCTCGACCGTCCGCCGCATGTGCGTGAGCAGCACGCTCAGATGCTCCTCGTCGTAGTCGTCGAACATCTGCCACCACGCGCCGCTCAGCTCGTTCCACACCTGCCCGAACGCGGCCATCCGCTCCGGCACGGTGGCGACCAGCACCCGCCGCTTGTCGGCGGGGTCGCGCTCGCGCCTGGCGTATCCGGCCCGCTCCAGCCGGTCGACCAGCCGGGTCGCGGCGCCCGTGCTGAGGCCGGTCAGTTCGCCGACCCGGCCGATGGTGACCGGCGCCGTTTCCAGGCCGAGCAGATTGAGGCACTGCACATCGGTGGGGTGCAGGCCGAAGAAGTCCGCGAACGCCTGGTTGAACAGGGCGTACGCCGCCGTGTAGTGCCGCGCGGCCACGGACAGTTCGGCCAGCAGTTCGGCGCGGCGACCGGGGTGGGGGTCGGTTCGCGACATGGTGCCTCCAGCGAGGGTTCCGCGCCGCCGGTCGGCCGCGCCCCGCGTGACGCGCGGGTGCGCGCGTGTGCGCCCGAGCAGCTTGGCAGACCGCCGCCGGGCCCCGTAGGGCGGCCGCGCGGGACGGCCTCCGACGGCGTACGGACGCGGGAAGCATTCCCCCGGCCGGGCGGTTGGTAGAAGCATGAACGAAACAGGCGGTGCGCGGAACGTCGACGTCGTCGTCATCGGCGCGGGCCAGGCCGGACTGTCAGCCGGGTACTTCCTGCGCCGGGCCGGCCTGCGCCCGGACACCGGCTTCGCCGTCCTCGACCACTCCCCCGCGGCGGGCGGCGCCTGGCAGTTCCGCTGGCCGTCCCTGACCTACGGCAGGGCCCACGGCGTGCACGAACTGCCCGGCCTGCCGCTGGGCGACGCCGACCCGGACCGGCCGTCCGCCGAGGTGGTGGGCGCGTACTTCGCCCGGTACGAGCGGACCTTCGATCTGCGGGTGCGCCGGCCGGTGGACGTCACGGCGGTACGGGAGGACGCGGGCGGGCGGCTGCGGGTCGAGACCGACGCGGGCGTGTGGTCGGCACGGGCGCTGATCAACGCGACCGGCACCTGGGACCGGCCCTTCCTGCCGTACTACCCGGGCCAGGAGACCTTCCAGGGGCGGCAGTTGCACACCGCGGGCTACCGGGGCGCGGCCGAGTTCGCCGGGCGGCACGTCGTGGTGGTCGGCGGGGGTACGTCGGCGGTGCAGCTGCTGATGGAGCTGGCGGACGTGGCCCGTACGACCTGGGTGACCCGCAGGCCGCCGGTCTTCCGCGAGACGCCCTTCGACGAGGAGTGGGGCCGCTCGGCGGTCGCCCTGGTCGAGGAGCGGGTGCGGCGCGGGCTGCCGCCGCAGAGCGTGGTGAGCGTCACCGGGCTGGCGGCGACCGAGGCCGTGCTCGACGCCCGGGCGCGCGGGATCCTGCGCCGTGAGCCGATGTTCGACCGGATCACCCCGCGCGGCGTGGCCTGGAACGACGGCCGGGAGCTGGCCGCCGACGTCATCCTGTGGGCGACCGGCTTCCGCGCCGCTCTCGACCATCTGGCCCCGCTGCGGCTGCGCGAGCCCGGTGGCGGCATCCGGATGGACGGCACGCGCGTGGCGAAGGACCCGCGGGTGCATCTGATCGGCTACGGCCCCTCGGCGAGCACGATCGGCGCGAACCGGGCCGGGCGGACGGCCGTACGGGACATCCGCGCGCTGCTGGCGGCCGACGAGCCCGCCGCCGGGACCGTACGGACCCCCGAGCCGGCGGCCGGCTGATCGGCCGGAGCATCCGCCGCGCCATACATCGGATGTCTGCTTCCCTGTCGGGCCCGAGTGCGGCAGTATGAGCGCATGCGTGATCCCCATCTGCCGGGCCTGCCCGGCGTCCGTGCGGCGGCCCCATGCGGGTAGCCCTCTTCGTGACCTGCGTGAACGACCTCCTCTACCCGGACACCGGCCGCGCGGTGGTCACCCTGCTCGAACGCCTGGGCGTCGAGGTCGACTTCCCGGCCGCCCAGACGTGCTGCGGCCAGCCGCAGTTCAACACCGGCTACCGGCACGCCACCGAGCCGCTGGTCCGGCGGTACGCGACCGCGTTCGACGGCTACGACTGCGTGGTCACGCCCTCGGGTTCGTGCGCGGCGATGGTGCGGGACAACTACCCGCGGATCGCCCGGCGCGCGGCGGACGAGGGGCGGGGCGAGGAGCTGACCGAGGCCCTGGCCGGGGCGCCGCGGACGTACGAGCTGACGGAGTTCCTGGTCGACGTGCTCGAAGTGACCGACGTGGGGGCGTACTTCCCGCACACGGTCACGTATCACCCCTCCTGCCACGGTCTGCGGATGCTGGGGCTGGGCGACCGGCCGAGACGGCTGCTGGAGGCCGTCGGGGGGCTGGAGCTGCGGGAGTTGGCGGGCGCGGAGGAGTGCTGCGGCTTCGGCGGCACCTTCGCGGTCAAGAACCCGGACGTGTCGGCCGCGATGGGCCGGGACAAGGTGCGGCACGCCCTGGACAGCGGCGCGCGGGTGCTGTGCGGCGCCGACAACTCCTGTCTGATGCACCTCGACGGCATTCTGCGCCGCGAGGACGCCCCGCTGACCTCGGTGCACCTCGCGGAGATCCTCGCCTCCACCGAGGAGCGGCCCTACCGGCCGAAGGAAAGGGAAAAGGTCCGATGAGCGGTACGTATCTGGGTCTGCCGTCCTTCCCCCGGGCCGCCGCCGAGTCCACCCGGGACACGCAGCTGCGGGCGAACCTGACCCACGCCACCCACACCATCCGCGACAAGCGGGCCGTCGCGATCGGCGAGCTGGCCGACTGGCCCCAACTGCGGGCCGCCGGAGCCCAGGTCAAGGACCGCACCCTGCGCCACCTCGACCACTACCTGCTCCAGCTGGAAGCCGCGGTCACCGAGGCGGGCGGCACCGTCCACTGGGCCGCCGACGCCGAGGAGGCCAACCGCATCGTCGCCCGACTCGTCCACGCCACCGGCGAGTCGGAGGTGGTCAAGGTCAAGTCGATGGCCACCCAGGAGACCGGTCTCAACGAAGCCCTCGCCGCCGAAGGCATCGCCGCGTACGAGACCGATCTGGCCGAACTCATCGTCCAGCTCGGCGACGACCGGCCCTCGCACATCCTGGTCCCGGCCATCCACAAGAACCGCACCGAGATCCGCGACATCTTCCGCACCCGGATGGCCGATTGGGGACGGCCCGCGCCCGAGGGCCTGTCGGACTCCCCCGCCGAACTCGCCGAGGCCGCCCGCCTCCACCTCCGCGAGAAGTTCCTGCGCGCCAAAGTCGGCGTCTCCGGCGCCAACTTCATGGTCGCCGAGACCGGCACGATGGTCGTCGTCGAGTCCGAGGGCAACGGCCGTATGTGCCTGACCCTGCCCGAGACGCTGATCTCGGTCGTCGGCATCGAGAAGATCGTCCCCACCTGGCGCGACCTGGAGATCTACCTCCAGACGCTGCCGCGCTCCTCCACCGCCGAGCGCATGAACCCGTACACCTCGATGTGGACCGGCACCTCCGACGGCGACGGACCGAAGGTCTTCCATCTCGTCCTGCTCGACAACGGGCGCACCGACACCCTCGCCGACACCGTCGGCCGCCAGGCGCTGCGCTGCATCCGCTGCTCCGCCTGCCTCAATGTGTGCCCGGTCTACGAACGCGCCGGCGGCCACGCCTACGGCTCCCCCTACCCCGGCCCCATCGGCGCCATCCTCACCCCTCAACTCCGGGGCACGGACAACGAGCTGAACGCCTCCCTGCCTTACGCCTCCTCGCTGTGCGGCGCCTGCTACACCGTCTGCCCGGTCGCCATCGACATCCCCGAGGTCCTGGTCCACCTCCGCGAACGCGTCGTCCAGGGCGGCCCCGTCACCCTGCGCGGCACCCGTACCACCATCAAACCGGCCCGGGGACACGCCGCGGAACGCGCCGCCATGCGGGTGGGAAGCTGGACGCTCGACCACCCGGCCGCCTGGCACACGGCGCAGCGCCTCGCGCTGCGCACCCGCCGGCTGCATCCGGAACGGGCCCCCGGCCGTACCGCGAGGGCCTGGACGGACAGCCGTGAACTGCCCGCGCTGCCCGAGCAGTCGTTCCGCGACTGGTGGCGACAACGGCGGAAGACACGGGAGAACGGCGGGGACCAGTGACCGACACCAGCGGCAGCCGTGCCGAGATCCTGCGCCGTATCCGGCAGGCGCTGACCGACGTCCCCGCCGAGGAGACGCCCGGGGACGTACCCGTCGCCCGTGACTACCTCCGCGTCCACGCCCCCCGCAGCCCGCGCGAGCGCACCGACCTGCTCGCCGCACACCTCACCGACTACCGCGCCCACGTCCACCGCACCGAGGAGGCCGGGCTGCCCGGCACCGTCGCCCGGCTGCTGGCCGAGCACGGAACGCGCCGCGCGGTCGTACCGGCGGGGCTGCCGGGGGCGTGGCTCGCGGAGGTGTCCGGCGTGGAAGTGGTCTCCGGCGGGGGCGGGTTGACGGCCGGGGAGCTGGACGCGGTGGACAGCGTGATCACCGGCTGCGCGCTCGCGGTCGCCGAGACCGGCACCATCGTCCTGGACGCCGGGCCCGATCAGGGGCAGCGCAGGATCACCCTGATCCCCGATCACCACATCTGCGTCGTCCGCGCACCGGAGCAGGTGGTCGACTCCGTCCCCCAGGCGCTCCCCCGGCTCGACCCCGCCCGGCCGCTCACCTGGATCTCCGGGCCGTCCGCGACCAGCGACATCGAGCTCGACCGCGTCGAGGGCGTCCACGGCCCCCGCACCCTCGACGTCGTCATCGTGACGGCGCAGTCCTCAGCGTGACGCCGCCGCCGAGCGGCCGACCCGCAGCGCCCACAGCACCAGCGGGACCTGGGCGGGCAGCCGGGCGTAGGCGGCGGCCTTGAGCGGGGCGGGCCGGTGGCGCCAGTCATGGGCCATCTTCACGTTGGCGGGGAAGACGGCGACGAACAGCCCGGCGGTGAGCAGCGCCCCGGCCCTGCGGGTGGCGGGAAGCGCGACGGCGGCGGCCAGGACGAGTTCGGCGGCGCCGCTGACCCGGGTCCAGGTGCGGGGATCGCCCGGCAGCGCGGCCGGCACGATCGCGTCGTACGGCCCGGGCCGCAGGAAGTGGGTGACGCCCGCGGTGGCGAGGAGCCCCGCGAGCAGTGGGGCGGAACGTACGGGCACCGTGACCTCCTGGGCGGGGCGGGCGTCTCCCGCCGGGCCTTCATCACCTTACCGGCGGGTAGGGTCCGGGCGGCAGGGCCCCGCCGTGTCCTACGGCGCCGTGGTCGCCAGCCGGCTGTCGCGCCGCACCAGGGCGGCGTAGCGGCCGTCGAGGGCGAGGAGTTCGTCGTGCGTGCCGCGTTCGGTGATCCGGCCGGCGTCGAGGACCACGATCTGGTCGGCGTCGCGCACGGTGGACAGCCGGTGGGCGATGGTGACGGTGGTGCGCCCGGCGGACAGCTCGTCGATGGCCTTCTGCACGGCGCCCTCGGTCCGCGTGTCGAGCGCGCTGGTGGCCTCGTCGAGGATGAGCACGGGAGGGTCGCGCAGGATCGTCCGGGCGATGGCCAGGCGCTGCTTCTCGCCGCCGGAGAAGCGGTAGCCGCGCTCGCCGACGAGCGTGTCGTAGCCGTCGGGGAGCCCCGCGATGTGGTCGTGGATCTGCGCGGCCCGGGCGGCGGCCCGCAGTTCGTCGTCGGTCGCGTCGGGCTTGGCGAACCGCAGGTTCTCCGCGATCGAGGCGTGGAAGAGGTACGTCTCCTGGGCGACCACGCCGACCGCCGAGGACAGGGTCTCGAAGGTGAGGTCGCGTACGTCGACGCCGTCGAGCGTGACCCGGCCGCCGGTCACGTCGTAGAGCCGGGGCACCAGATAGCTCAGGGTGCTCTTGCCGGAGCCGGTCGCGCCGACGACGGCCAGGGTGCCGCCCGCGGGGACACTCAGGTCGATGCCGCTCAGGGTGGGCGCGCCGCTACCGGGTTCGTAGGCGAAGTCGACGTTCTCGAAGCCGATGTCGCCGCGGACCTTCTCGATCCTTACCGCGCCCGGGCGTTCGGTGATGTCGACGGGCAGGTCGAGGTATTCGAAGATGCGCTGGAAGAGCGCGAGCGAGGTCTGCACCTCCACGCCGGTGGCCAGCAGTTGGACCGTGGGGCGGAAGAGGCCCTGCTGAAGCGTGACGAAGGCGACCAGGGTGCCGATCGAGACGGCGGGGCCGCCGTGACCGGTGGTCAGGCCCGCCGCCCAGTACAGCAGCGCGGGCATCGCGGACATCACGATGCCGATGACGGCCATCCGCCAGCGGCCCTGCATGTTGGAGCGCACTTCGAGGTCGACCAGCCGCTCGGACTGGTCGGAGAAGTCACGGGTGAGGGAGCCGGCCCGGCCCATGGTGCGGCCGAGCAGGATGCCGCTGACCGACAGCGACTCGGTGACGATCGAGGACATCACCGCCATCTGCTTCTGCCGGTCGGTGGCGATGCGCTTGCGCTCGCGGCCGACCCTGCGGGCGATCCAGACGAAGACCGGGAGCAGCAGCACGGAGACGACGGTCAGCCGCCAGTCCAGCGCGACCATGGCCACCAGGGAGGCGATCACGGCGGTGAGGTTGGAGACCAGGGAGGTCGCGGTGGAGGTGACGGTGGCCTGCATGCCGCCGATGTCGTTGGCGATCCTGGACTGCACCTCGCCGGTGCGGGTGCGGGTGAAGAAGGCGAGCGACATCCGCTGGAGCCGGTCGTAGACCGAGGTGCGCAGGTCGTGCATGACGCGCTGGCCGACGGTGGTGGAGATCAGGGTCTGCAGGACGCCGAAGACGCCGGTGGCCACGGCGGTGGCGATCATGCCGAGGGCGAGCAGGCTGAGCAGTCCGGTGCGGCCCTGCGGGATGGCGGTGTCGAGGATCGCCCGCAGCAGGAAGGGCGAGGCGACCGAGACGAGGGAGGACAGGCCGACGAGCAGTCCGACGACGGCGAGCCGCCCCCGGTAGGGGCGGAAGAGGCGGACGATACGGCGTACGTCGTGGGACGCGCCGGGTTTCTTGCCCGGTGGTGTCCACCGGGAGGAGAGGTCGTTTTCGGGGCGCAAAGGGCTCCTCGCGGGGGCTCGGGACAGCGCTGACAAAGGGAGTATAGGTCATTGTTACCTATGCTCACAATTGAATGTGCCCTGATACCCTCGGGGGCATGGAAACGCGCACGGCGGCGGCCGCGGGGCCCGAGGAGGCCGCCGGACGGCCGGACGAGGTCACCGGGCGGCTCGCCGATCAGCTGATCGGACTGAGCCGGCGGCTGCACCGCACCCAGCGCCGGCTGCTGGAGCCGCTGGGCATCACCCCGGCCCAGGCACGGCTGCTGCGCACCCTCGGCCACTGCGAGGAGCCGCCGCGGATGGCGGACCTCGCCCAGCGCCTCGACGTGGTGCCGAGGGCGGTGACCACGCTGGTGGACGCCCTGGAGGCGCTGGAACTCGTCCGGCGGGTGCCCGATCCGCACAGCCGCCGGGTGATCCGGGTCGAGTTGCGCGAGCGCGGCGGGCAGGCGCTCGCGGATCTGCGCCGGGCCCGCCGCGCCGCGGCCGCCGAACTGCTGGCCCCGCTGGACGACGGCCAGCGGGCGGCGCTCACCGGACTGCTCGACGTGCTGGACGAGGGCGAGCGGCCGGGCCGTGACGGCCACCGGTGCCCGCCGCCGTCCTGACGTCCCGCGGTCCCGCGGTCCCCGATCCGGCGCCGGGCCTACTTCGAGGCGTCCACCGGGCCGGACTGCTCGATGATCTCCGGGCCGATCTGTGCGGTGCAGGCGGAGCAGCGCTTGGCGGCCGCCGGAACCGTGGTCAGGCACTCCGGGCACTCGCGCGTCGGCGCGCCCGCGACCTTGGGGAAGAACTTCTCCTGCATGTGGTTCATCGGCAGCACGACGAGGAAGTAGATCACCGCGGCGACGATCACAAAGCTGATCACCGCGTCGATGAACAGCCCGTACGGGAAGGTCACCCCGGAGGCGTGGAAGGTCTTGGCGCTGTAGTCACCGGTCGCGCCGCTGGCCAGGCCGACGATCGGGGTCAGGAACGCCTTGACGAAGGCGGTGACCAGGGCCGTGAAGGCCGCGCCGATCACAATACCGACCGCCAGGTCAACGACGTTGCCGCGGAGCAGGAAGGTACGAAAACCCTTCATGGTGCGAAGGTCCCCTCTGTGGTCAAGATTTTGGAAGACCACAGTGTGCCGTGTCCTGCCACAGAGGGGCCAATCGGTGGACACGAAGTGCTTTGTATCACTTCGACCGAAATAGTGTGATTAGTTACGCCAGGTGTCGTTCAGCGACACCTTCCCGCCGGCCGGGACGGTGGCCGTGCGGTTGGCGCCCGACTCCCAGGTGACGTTCCCCGAGCCGTCCTTGCGGATGTACTTGTACTGGAACGACGTACCCGCGGGCAGGGTCACGTCGAGCTTCCACACCGGGTAGCTCGCCGAGGACATCAGCAGCGCCTTGCCCGTGTCCCAGGTGCCCAGCGTGGCGTTGTCCCCTACGACGTAGATGTTCTGACCCAGGACCGTGGTGGCGTTCACCGCGAAGGAGGCTCCCGTCGCCGTGTTCCCCGAGCCACCGGTCGTACCGCCGGTGGTGCCGCCCGTGCTGCCCGAACCGCCGCAGGGGGCGCCGACGTAGAGGGCGACGGCGTCATTGGAGCCGATGGTGGCGGTGAAGGTGCCGCCCGAGCCCACGGTGTACGTGGCGCCGCTGTGCTGGACGTCGCAGTACGTGCCCGCGGGCAGCGACGTGCTGAACGTCCGGGTGAGCGAGCCGCCCTCGTGGTTGATCGCGACATAGCCCTTGCCGCCGCGGCCGAACGCGATGGCGTTGTTGCCGTTGTCCCACCAGTTGGTGACGCCGGTGCCGGAGACCGCGTTGCGGAAGCCGACCATGTTCGCGATCTGCGGCCAGGCGTGCTGGCACTTCCAGCCGTCGCTGTAGCAGGCGTTCACTGTGCCGCCGTTGGGCGGGCCGGCGTCGTTGTTGGAGAACTCGTAGCCCGAGTAGACGTTCGGCGAGCCGTACGGCCAGGCCAGCAGATAGACATTGGCCAGGGTGTAGGTGGCGTTGTTCTTGTAGCTGAGCGTCGAGCCGTTGCGCTCGGTGTCCCAGTTGTCCACGAAGGTGCGGGCCTTGTCGCTCGACAGGTAGCCCGCGCCCCACGACTGGCCCCAGTTGCTCAGGTACGACAGCTTCTCGCCGGAAAAGATCCGCTTGAGGTCGAAGGCGCCCTGGAACGCGTCCACGTCACCGGTGCCGACGTACTCGCCCGGCTGGACCGCCTCGCCCGCGCCGTAGATCACTTCCTGGGCCCAGTAGACGCCCGGGTTGGTGAGCTTGGACTTGATCGCCGCCAGGTCGCTCGCGGCGATGTGCTTGGCGGCGTCGACACGGAAGCCGTCCACGCCCAGCGCGATCAGATGGTTCAGATAGCCGGCGATGGTGCCGCGCACATAGTCGCTGCCGGTGTCGAGGTCGGCCAGGCCGACCAGTTCGCAGTTCTGGACGTTGCCGCGGTCGCCGTAGTTGGAGATGTCCTGACGGCAGGTGTGGAAGTCCTGGTTCTGGTAGTAACCGGGATAGTTGTACTTGCTGTAGTTCGTACCGCCGGTGCCGGTGCCCGAGCCCGCGCTCATATGGTTGATCACCGCGTCGGCGACGACCTTGACGCCCGCGCCGTGGCAGGTGTTCACCATGTTCTTGAACGCGTTCTCGTCACCGAGCCGGTTGGCGAGCTTGTAGCTGACCGGCTGGTAGGACGTCCACCACTGGTCGCCCTGGATGTTCTCGGTCGCCGGGGACACCTCGACGAAGCCGTAGCCGGCCGGGCCGAGCTGGTCGGTGCACGCCTTGGCCACCGAGTCGTACTTCCACTCGAAGAGTGTCGCGGTGACGTCCTTGCTGCCGGGGGGCGTGGCCTGCGCCTGCTGCTGCGTGGCGGCGATCAGGCCGGTCGCCGCGACGAGCGCGGCGAGCGTGCCGGACAGTACGCGGGATCTCATGGGCGGCTCCTTCGGGGGAACGGGCATGGCGATGCCCTCGAAGACAGCCACGCGCCTGGCCGCCAGGGGGTCGGAACCCCTCGATCCTCGGGGTTCCGCGCAGGAGCTTCCCGCCGCGGGTGAGTACACGTCAAGACTTTGGCGGAAGAACTTGCCGACTCTTGCTGCAAGTTATTGCCGCGAAGCCGGCCGGCCGCCCGAAAACCGGTTGACCGGGCCGGTGCTGTCCGGCGACCCTTGCACGGCTCCGGACCGCCCCCGGTCCGGTCTGCGCACGTATCGCCATGTCGATGTATCGCTGCCATCCCCCACCGGCACGCGACCGGCCCGGTACGCCGCCGCACCCGCACCGAACTTCAGGACATCATGTCGTCCCTCAACAGCCTTCCCTACGCCGATCCCGGTGTGCCCGACGCCCGCAGCGGTGCCCGATTCCTGCTCTGGCTGGAGGTGCGTCAGTGGCGGAGCCAGCTGGCCGCCGCCGGGTGGGGCACCCTGCTGATGGCCTCCGTGGGGTCCTTTCCGGCGGCCGTCGGGATCGCCGTGCAGGCGGTCGTGGACCGCTCGGGCGACCGGCTGGCGCTCGCCGGCGGCCTGATGCTGGTGCTCGGGGCGCTCGCCGCGCTCGGCGACACCATGCTGCACCGCGTCTCGGTGGCCAACTGGATCTGCGCCGCCGCCCGGGTCCAGCAACTGCTGTCCCGCAAGACCGTCGAACTCGGCTCGGTGCTCACCCGGCGGGTGGCGGCGGGCGAGGTGGTGGCCGTCAGCACCGGGGACGTGGAGAAGATCGGCTGGTTCGTGGAGGCACTGGCCCGCTTCACCTCGGCGCTGCTCGCCACGATCGGCGTCGCGGTCGCGCTGCTCGTCTACCAGCCGCGGCTGGGCCTGATCGTCGCGCTGGCCCTGCCCGTGCTGGCCTGCGCGGTGCTGCCGCTGCTGCCTGCGGCGACCCGGCGGGCCGACCTCCAGCGGGCGAAGGCGGGCCGGGCGACCGAACTGGCCTCCGACACGGTGGCCGGACTGCGGGTACTGCGCGGTATCGGCGGCGAGGAGCTTTTCCTCGCCCGCTACCGCGGCGCCTCCCAGCAGGTGCGCACCGCCGCCGTGCACAGCGCCCGTATGTGGGCGCTGATCAGCGCCGTCCAGGTGATACTTCCCGGGCTGCTGCTGGTCGGAGTCGCCTGGTACGGGGCCCGGCTCGCGCTCGACGGCCGGATCTCGGTGGGCGAACTGGTCACCGTCTACGGCATGGTGTCCTTCCTCCTGATGCCACTCCGAAATTTCGAAGAAATCGCGATGGCCTGGTCCTTCTCCCGGCCCTCGGCCAAGCGCGCGGCCCGGGTGCTGGCGCTGCGGCGCACCGCCGGGGACGCCGCGGCGTCCGGTGGCCCGGACGCGGAGCCGGTGGCGCCGGGCGGTGATCTGTACGACCCGGCGTCGGGGCTGCGCGCGCCCGCCGGGCTGCTCACGGCAGTGGTGTGCGGGGACCCGGACGCGGCGGGGCGGCTGGCCGCCCGGCTCGGCGGGCACAGCCCGGAGGCCGTCGGGGACGAGCCGTCCGCGCTGCTGGGCGGGCGGGCGCTGGACGGCCTTCCGCTGGCACTGGCCCGCGCGACCGTACTCGTCCAGGACAAGGACCCCGTGCTGCTCTCCGGCGCGCTGGCCGATCTGCTCGACGTGCCGTCGTCCGGGATGGTCGCGGCTCGGGCGGCGCTCGCGGCGGCCCAGTGCGGGGACGTGCTGGAGGCGCTGGCGCAGTCGCTGGCCGGGGCGGACGCCGACTGCGGCGACCCGATGCGGGCGCGGATCACCGAGCGGGGGCGGTCGCTGTCCGGCGGGCAGCGGCAGCGGCTGGCGCTGGCCCGTTCGCTGGTCACCGACCCCGAGGTGCTGGTGCTGGACGAGCCGACCTCGGCCGTGGACGCGCACACCGAGGCCAGGATCGCCGTCGGGGTCAAGGAGCTCAGGGCGGGCCGCACCACCGTGGTCCTGACGTCGAGTCCGCTGGTCCTCGACCGGGCCGACCGGGTGGTCTTCGTCGACGAGGGTACGGCGACGGCGGCCGGCGGCCACCACGAACTGCTGCGGACCAACCGGCGTTACCGCGCGGTGGTCACCCGGGAGACCGACTCCGGGCCGTCCGCCGTCCTCGGCGCGCCCGCCGAGGCCGCTTCCCGTACCGACGCCACGATGGAGGAGTCCGCATGATCGGCCTGCGACCGCCGGAGTACGATCCGGCCGCGCCGCGGCAGAGCACCACGCTGCCGGTGGGCTCGCCCACGACGGTCCGCCGCTATGTGCGCGAGCTGGCCCGGCGGCACCGGACGGCCTTCGCCCTGCTGATCGGCGTCAACGTCGTCGCCGTGCTGGCCTCGATGGTCGGGCCGTATCTGCTGGGCCGGCTGGTCGAGGATCTGTCGACGGGCGACCGGGACATCCACCTCGGGCGCACCATCGCCCTGTTCCTGGCCGCGCTGGCGGTGCAGGCGTTCTTCGTGCGGATGGTACGGCTGCGCGGGGCGGTGCTCGGCGAGGAGATGCTGGCCGATCTGCGCGAGGACTTCCTGGTGCGCTCGGTGACGCTGCCGCCGGGCGTGCTGGAACGGGCCGGGACCGGCGATCTGCTCTCCCGGATCACCACCGACATCGACCGGCTGTCCAACGCGATGCGCGAGGCGGTGCCGCAGCTGGCGATCGCCGTGGTGTGGGCCGGGCTGCTGCTGGGCGCGCTGGCCGTGACCTCGCCGCCGCTGGCGCTGTCGGTGCTGGTCGCGGCGCCGCTGCTGGTGGCCGGCTGCCGCTGGTACTTCCGCCGGGCCCCGCAGGCGTACCGCTCCGAGGCCGCCGGGTACGCGGCCGTCGCCGCCGCGCTCACCGAGTCGGTCGACGCCGGGCGCACCATCGAGGCGCACGGGCTCGGCCCCCGCCGCGAGGAGCTGTCGCGGCTGCGGATCGGCCAGTGGGTGGCGTGGGAGCGCTACACGATGTGGCTGCGCAGCGTGCTCTTCCCGGTGATCAATCTGACGCATGTGCTGATCCTGACCTCCGTGCTGATGATCGGCGGCGTCTTCGCGCTGCACGGCTGGGTGACGGCGGGCGAGCTGACCACCGGCGCCCTCTACGCCCAGATGCTCGTCGACCCGGTGAACCTGATCCTGCGCTGGTACGACGAGTTGCAGGTCGCCCAGGTGTCGCTGGCGCGGCTGGTCGGGGTGCGCGAGGTCGCCGAGGACGAGGGCGACGCGTCGGTCGTGCCGGACGGGCGCGAAGTGGCGGCCGACCGGGTGCGCTTCGGCTACCGGGCGGGCGCCGACGTACTGCACGAGGTGACGCTCAACGTGCCGCCCGGCACCCGGATGGCGCTGGTCGGACCTTCCGGCGCGGGCAAGTCGACGCTCGGCCGACTGCTGGCCGGGATCTACGCGCCGCGGACCGGCGAGGTCACCCTCGGCGGCGCGGAGCTGGCCCGGATGCCCGCGGAGCGGGTGCGCGAGCATGTCGCCCTGGTCAACCAGGAGCACCATGTCTTCGTCGGCAGCCTCCGGGACAATCTGCTGCTGGCCCGGGCGGAGGCGGCGGACGGCGAGCTGTGGGAGGCGCTGCGCGCGGTGGACGCCGAGGACTGGGCGCGGGCGCTGGACGACGGGCTCGACACCGAGGTCGGCTCGGGCGGGTCGGTGCTCACCCCGGCCCAGGCCCAGCAGCTCGCCCTGGCGCGGCTGGTCCTGGCCGACCCGCACACCCTGGTGCTGGACGAGGCGACCTCGCTCCTGGACCCGCGGGCGGCCCGCCATCTGGAACGGTCCCTGTCGCGGGTCCTGGACGGCCGTACGGTCGTCGCCATCGCGCACCGGCTGCACACCGCGCACGACGCCGATGTGATCGCGGTGGTGGAGGAGGGCCGGATCAGCGAGCTGGGCAGCCACCACCAGCTGGTCGCGGCGGACGGCGCGTACGCGGCCCTGTGGCGGTCCTGGCACGGCTGAGCCGGGCCGGACGGCGGCCGGGGCGGAGGTGACCGCGATCGGGGGGACGGCCGCGGTGGCCGGGCCGGGAGGCCCGGCCACGGCTGTCCGGGGCGTCCGGGCTTTCCGGGCAGCCGTCCGGGTCAGCCGAACAGGCCGAGGGCGCCGAGCGCGCTCGCCCCGCCGACCACGAAGAACGCCGGGGTCAGCACCTTGATCTCCAGCCAGCTCCCGGCCCGGAACCGCATGAACTTCGGTGGCCCCACCGGGTACCAGCGCCTGCTGCCGAGCGGTATCGGCCACAGGACCGGGCAGCCGGAGACCGTCAGCGCGTCGCCGAGGCAGTGCACCAGCGCGCCGAGCACGATGGGCATACCGATCCACAGGTAGTGCTGGCCCGGCTGTGTGAAGAGCCAGTCCTTGCCGTTGCCCGGGTCGTCCAGCACACCGGCGAGCAGCCACGCGCTGGCGGCGCCGAGCAGCCAGACCAGGGCGTCGCTGGACTTGCGGGCCTGCTTCCACAGCAGGCCCTGCACGGCCAGCACCATGTGGACGAAGAGGATCGCCAGCACGGCCCACCGGCCGAAGAAGACCGCGGCGGCCGAGCAGCCCGCCCCGATCAGCACCGACCAGAGCCAGGTGTGGGTGAGGGTGCGGTGGCCGCCCGCGCGCCTGGGGTCGCCGTGCTTCCTGGTCGCGTTGTAAGTGGCGTGCGACAGCTTGTCGATCATCTTGCAGGCGGCGTGCGAGAGGGGCCCGAAGGACCGGGATATGGTCGCCGCGTGGTGGTCGAGGTCCGGGGCGAGCGCCGCACCCGCGCAGATGAGCGCACCGACCAGCAGCGTGGGCCACGGCATCGGATGGCCGAGGCCGGAGGCGACCGCCCCGGCGGCCAGCCAGGCCGTCGCTCCGGACAGTGAGTGCGCAGGTCCCATCATGGTGCCGCTCATCCCCCCTACACAGCCGCCCTCGGGCGGAGTTGACGCTTCGTTGACGGCACACCTTATCGCCGGTGATCACAGTGGCCTCCTCCGGTTCCCCCACGCACAGCCGGGACGGGCAAGATGGAGGGGTGACCCTCATCGACCAGCTGCCTGCCGAGCCCGACCCCGATGCCCTCTTCGAAGCGTTCTCGACGTGGGCCGAGGGACAGGGCATCGCCCTCTACCCCGCCCAGGAGGAGGCGCTCATCGAGGTGGTCTCCGGTGCCAATGTGATCCTTTCCACCCCCACCGGCTCCGGGAAGAGCCTGGTCGCGGCCGGTGCGCACTTCGCCGCGCTGGCCCGCGACGAGGTGACCTTCTACACCGCGCCGATCAAGGCGCTGGTCTCGGAGAAGTTCTTCGACCTGTGCAAACTCTTCGGCACCGAGAACGTGGGCATGCTCACCGGCGACGCGTCGGTCAACCCGGACGCGCCCGTGATCTGCTGCACCGCCGAGGTGCTCGCCTCCATCGCGCTGCGTGACGGCCGGAACGCCGACGTGGGCCAGGTCGTCATGGACGAGTTCCACTTCTACGCCGAGCCCGACCGCGGCTGGGCCTGGCAGATCCCGATCCTGGAGCTGCCGCAGGCGCAGTTCCTGCTGATGTCGGCCACGCTCGGTGACGTGTCGCGGTTCGAGGAGGATCTGACCCGCCGCACCGGACGGCCCACCACGGTCGTACGGTCCGCGAGCCGGCCGGTGCCGCTCAGCTACGAGTACCGCTCGTCGCCGCTGACCGAGACCCTGACCGAACTGCTGGAGACCCGTCAGTCCCCGGTCTACATCGTGCACTTCACCCAGGCGGCCGCGGTGGAGCGGGCGCAGGCGCTGATGAGCATCAACATGTGCTCGCGCGCCGAGAAGGACGCGATCGCCGAGCTGATCGGCAACTTCCGCTTCACCACGACCTTCGGCCGCAATCTGTCCCGCTACGTGCGGCACGGCATCGGGGTGCACCACGCCGGGATGCTCCCCAAGTACCGCCGCCTGGTGGAGAAACTCGCCCAGGCCGGTCTGCTGAAGGTGATCTGCGGTACGGACACCCTGGGCGTGGGGGTCAACGTGCCCATCCGCACGGTGCTGTTCACCGCGCTGACCAAGTACGACGGTCAGCGGGTGCGGGTGCTGAGGGCCCGTGAGTTCCACCAGATCGCCGGGCGCGCGGGGCGCGCCGGGTTCGACACGGCGGGCTTCGTGGAGGCCCAGGCGCCGGAGTACGTCATCGAGAACGAGAAGGCCCTCGCGAAGGCCGGCGACGACCCCAAGAAGCGGCGCAAGGTGGTGCGCAAGAAGGCCCCCGAGGGGTTCGTCGGCTGGTCGCAGGGCACCTTCGAGAAGCTGATCGCCTCCGATCCCGAGCCGCTGACCTCCCGCTTCCGGGTGACGCACACCATGCTGCTGTCGGTCATCGCACGGCCGGGCAACGCCTTCGACGCCATGCGCCATCTGCTGGAGGACAACCACGAGGACCGGCGGTCCCAGCTGCGGCACATTCGCCGGGCCATCGCGATCTACCGCTCGCTGGTGGCCGGCGGTGTGGTGGAACGGCTGGACGAGCCGGACGCCGAGGGCCGGATCGTCCGGCTGACCGTCGACCTCCAGCAGGACTTCGCGCTCAACCAGCCGCTGTCCACCTTCGCGCTCGCCTCCTTCGAACTGCTCGACCCCGACTCCCCCTCCTACGCCCTGGACATGGTGTCCGTGGTGGAGTCCACCCTCGACGACCCCCGGCAGATCCTCGCCGCCCAGCAGAACAAGGCGCGCGGTGACGCGGTGGCGGCGATGAAGGCCGACGGGGTGGAGTACGAGGAGCGGATGGAACGCCTCCAGGAGGTCGGCTACCCCAAGCCGCTCGAAGAGCTGCTGATGCACGCTTACGGCGTCTACCGCAAGAGCCACCCGTGGGTCGGCGACCACCCGCTCTCGCCCAAGGCGGTGGTCCGCGACATGTACGAACGGGCCATGACCTTCGCGGAGTTCACCTCCTACTACGAGCTGGCCAGGACCGAGGGGATCGTCCTGCGCTACCTGGCGAGCGCGTACAAGGCGCTGGAGCACACCGTGCCGGACGATCTGAAGTCGGAGGACTTCCAGGATCTGACCGCCTGGCTCGGCGAGCTGGTACGGCAGGTCGACTCCAGTCTGCTGGACGAGTGGGAGCAGCTCGCCAACCCCGAGGAGGAGAGCGCCGAGGAGGCCGCGGAGCGGGCCGACCAGGTCAAGCCGGTCACCGCCAACTCCCGCGCCTTCCGGGTCCTGGTCCGCAACGCGCTCTTCCGCCGGGTCGAGCTGGCCGCGCTGGAGAAGTACCACCAGCTCGGCGAGCTGGACGCGGAGTCCGGGTGGGACGCCGACCGGTGGGCGGACGCCATGGACGCGTACTGGGACGAGTACGACGACCTCGGCACCGGGCCCGACGCGCGCGGGCCCAAGCTGCTGCTCATCGAGGAGCAGCCGGAGCACGGTCTGTGGCGGGTGCGGCAGACCTTCGCCGACCCCAACGGCGATCACGGCTGGGGCCTGTCCGCCGAGGTGGACCTGGCGGCTTCCGACGAGGAGGGCCGCGCGGTGATCCGGCTGACGGACGTCGGCGAGCTGTGAGCGCGGGCACGGGCCTGGCTCAGCCGCCGGGCCGCACCGACAGCTGACCCGCCCCCACGCAGCAGCCTCCGCAGCCCCCGCGGCACGACCCGCCCCCGATCGACGGATACGGCGACCGGCCCGGGGGCCCGCGGGGGCGGCGGTTCGGCGACCCGCCGGACGGCGGGTCCGACCGCCAGCCCGGCAGGCGGCACGGGCGTGAGCCCGGGTGCGGAGGCGATGGCCGGACCGGCGGACGCCGCGGAGGCAGCGGGCAGCGGTCCAGCGGCGGACGGCCACGGCGGCGCCGCCCGCAGCCCTGCGGGCGGCACAGGCGTGAGGCCGAGCGCGGAGGCGATGACCGGACCGGCGGGCGCCGCGGAGGCCGGCAAAGGCAGCGATCCGGCGGCGGACTGCCGTGTCGGCATCTCCGGCACCCCGGCGGGTGGCATGGGCGCGAGCCCGAGCGCCGAGGCAGTCGGCGCCGCAGGCGGGCGTACCGAGGTGGCGACCAGGCCGGCCGACGGCGTGAAGGCCGATACGGGCAGCGGCCCCACGGTCGGTGGCACGAGCGCCGGGGCGGACTCATGGGCGCGGGCTCGGACGAGGGTTTCGGACAGGGCGAGCAGGGCCGTTGCGATCTCGTCCGGGTGGTCGGCCGTCGTGATCTCCTTGATCTGCTCGGGCGTGGCCGCGCCCGTCCGCCCCGGCGGCAGCGCGCGGCGCAGCCTGCGCAAGTGCGCCCGCTCGTACGGGTCGGGGAGGGCCTGGTCGACGGCCTCCGGGCCGAGCAGCGCGGCCCAGACGGCGGCCTCCTCCCAGGGGTCGTAGGCGTCCCTGAGCAGTTGGGCGACCCTGCGGGAACGCCAGCCGCGCGCCCGCTGGTCCTCGCCGCTCGCGACGGCTCCGCGCAGCCCCTCGGGCAGCGGCCCGCGCAGCAGCGCCGGGTGCTGGTCGGCGAGGTCCGGCAACTCCTGGACCGGATACATCCACACCAGCGCCCGGTACCGGTTCACGTACCAGCGCAGCGGCCGGACGTAGCCGAGTCTCGCCAGCCGTACGAAGCGGTCGCGGCCGATGCCCAGTTGCTTCGCCGCGTCCGTGCTGCTGACCAGGCGCACCCGGTCGAGCAGGGCCTGGGGACGGCCGTCCGGGTCGAGCAGCCGGGCCACCTCGGCGGCCGGTACCTTCCGTACGCGCGGGCCGCAGGCGACCGTGCGCACCTCGCCGATCTGGACGGCCACGTCGAAGTCGTCGTGGTCGAGCCCGAGCGTGTCACGCGCCCGGCCCAGCGTGAGCAGCGTCCCGCTCCCGGGCGGCGCGCCCGGCGCCGGCCCGATCCCCTTACTCCGCGCGGACAGCTCCCGCCGCGCCGCGCTCCCGGCACGGGCCCGCGCGTCCTCGACCCCCGCGCTCCCGGCCCGTACTTCCCCCGCCCGGACCCCGCCGGCCGGCACTCCGCCCGCCCGCGGCTCCTCGTCCCGTACGTCCCTGCCCCGTACGTCCTTGCCCCGCGTGACCTCGGTCGTCTTCACGGTCATCACTCCCTCGCTTCATTCGTTCACTGACAGTGACGAATGTAGCGCGAAAGCCCGACAGCCCGTGACGAGCCTGTGGATAACTCCGAACTCCCCCGGAAAATCGGGAAGTTCGAGGAAGTGAGGAAATCAGGAAGGCGCGGCGTCCGACTGGCGCGGCGGGACCCCGAGGTGTTCGCCGACCCGGCGGACGAGATGGGTCATCTCATAGGCAACCTGGCCGATATCCGCCTCCATCCCGCTGAGCACGGAGAGGCAACTGCCGTCCCCCGCCGCGGTCACGAAGAGGAAACCGTCGTCGAACTCGATCATGGTCTGCCGTACGTTCCCGGTCCCGAACTGCCGCCCCGCGCCCTTGGCCAGACTGTGGAACCCGGAGGACACAGCTGCCAGATGCTCGGCGGTCGGACGGTCGAGATCGCCACTGGCGCCGGTGACCAGCCCGTCGTTCGACAGGACGAGTGCGTGCTGCACATGCGGCACTCGCTGTGTCAGGTCGTCGAGCAGCCACGCGAGCCCGTTGCTCACCGTCATCGCCTACCTCCGGTCTCCGCTGCGGCTACGAGCCTGGTACGCCCGCGGCGCTACGGCAACCCCCTCTCGGATCTCGGTCGCGATTCGGCCGATGTCACAGAGAGCGGGCCGACGAAATTCAGCCGCCGCGCGGCGCGTACATGATGACCGCCACGCCGACGAGACAGATCACCGCCCCCGTGATGTCGAAGCGGTCGGGGCGGTAGCCGTCCAGGGCCATGCCCCACAGCAGCGAGCCCGCGACGAAGACCCCGCCGTAGGCGGCCAGGATGCGCCCGAAGTCGGCGCTCGGCTGGAGGGTGGCGACGAACCCGTAGAGCCCCAGGGCGACGATTCCCGCGCCCACCCAGCCGAAGCCCCGGTGCTCGCGCACTCCCTGCCAGATCAGCCAGGCGCCGCCGATCTCCAGCAGCGCGGCGAGGACGAAGAGGCCCACGGACCTGAGGGTGATCACGCGACCATCATGCACGGCCGCCGTATCCGGCCCCGCCGCGGGCTCTGCCGACCGCGCCCGGCGCCGCCGTACGCCCCACAGGCCCGTCACACCGCGCGCACCGCCGTGCGCCACGTACACGGCCCGATAACGCCGCCACGGACCCGATCCGGCGCCGGAATCGGCCCTTCACGCCCTCTCGACGCGGAGGTTACCCGCTGGTTAAGGTGCGCGGACCGAGACGAACAGGAGACGACGGATGGCCGCGGCCGCGTACCCCGAGGACGACGACGCGCTCTTCGTGCTGACCGCCGCGTTGCTGACGCCCGGTCGGTTCCCCGGTGTGCTGGGGGACGACTATCCGGCCGCCTGCGCCGAACTCGGACTCGATCCCCAGGACGACGGCTACGGCCTCGTGTTCGGGCAGGACGCCGGCGGAGCCCGCTGGACGGTCGCCACCACGGACACCGCCGCGGTGGCGTGCGCGCTGGCCGCCTGGGACTGCGGGCTGGAGTACGAACTGTCGCCGGACGAGGACACCTCGGCCGCCACCCTGCCGGGCTGGCCGCTGCCGGTCGCCGTCGCCGCCCCCGGGCTGCCCGCGCCCTACGACCCGGACGAGGAGACCGGCGGCGGCCCCGCGCTCACGCCCCCGGACACCGCGCAGTGGGGCCCGGCCCAACGCCGCCTGGGCGCCGACGACGTCGCCCTGCACTGGCGGCAGTGGCGCGACGGGCTCGACACGCTCCACGGAGACATCAGCGGCGGTCCGGGCGACAGCGTGCCCGACGGGGCTCCGGACGCCGCCGGGCCGCCCGGCGCCGTCTCGCACCTGGGCGTACGCCGGGCGCTCGCGCAGGCCGAGGAGTACGTGCGCCAACCGCCGCCGCCCGGCCGGGTCAGGACCGCCTACGGCGCGGTGCGGGCGGACGGTCCGGGCTGGAGCCTGGTCGGCAGGACCGACGACATGGCCTTCGTACTGCTCGACGACGCTCCCGGCGAGGTGCTGCCCGTCGGGCGCGGACCGGCGCTGCCGGCACTGCTCGACGCGCTCACCCGGCTGGCGGCAGCGCCGGTGGCCGCCGCCTCCAGCTGAGCTACCGGAGTCCCGCCCCTCACACGCTCAGCCCGGCCGGCCCGAAAGGCGGCCGGCCCCGCGCGGCCGCGCTCCCCACGTCCGCGGCCACCGCGTCCGCCGCCTTCCTGGCCGCGACCAGCACCGGGTCCCACACCGGCGAGAACGGCGGCGCGTAACCCAGGTCGAGGCCGACCATCTGATCGACGGTCATCCCCGCGGTCAGCGCGACCGCCCCGATGTCGACCCGCTTGGCCGCGCCCTCCCGGCCGACGATCTGGAGGCCGAGCAGCCGCCCGCTGCCGAGTTCCGCCGTCATCTTGACGGTCATCGGGGCCGCGTCCGGGTAGTAACCGGCCCGGCTGGTGGACTCGATGACCGCCGTCACGTACCGCAGCCCGGCCGCCCGCGCCTGGGACTCCTTCAGGCCGGTGCGGGCGATCTCGACTTCGCACACCTTGCTGACGGCGGTGCCCACGACGCCGGGGAAGGTGGCGTAGCCGCCGCCGATGTTGGTGCCGATGATCCGGCCGTGCTTGTTGGCGTGGGTGCCCAGGGCGATGTGCTGGAAGGCGCCGGAGACGAGGTTGAGCACTTCCACGCAGTCGCCGCCCGCCCAGACCCGTTCGGTGCCGCGTACCCGCATCGCGCGGTCGGTGAGCAGCCCGCCGTGCTCGCCCAGCGGCAGCCCGGCCGCGCGGGCGAGGCCGGTGCCGGGGCGTACGCCCAGGCCCAGGACCACGAGGTCCGCGGCGAACTCGGCGTCGTCGGTGGCGACCGCCCGCGCCCGGCCGTCGGCGCCGGTGAGCACTTCGCGGACGGCGGCGCCGGAGACCACCCGCACGCCGAGCCCTTCGAGCGCGTCGCGCACCAGGCGGCCCATGTCGGGGTCGAGGGTGTTCATCGGCTGGTCGTCACGGTCGACGAGGGTCACGTCGAGGCCGTGCCGCAGCATGGCCTCGGCCATCTCGACGCCGATGTAGCCGCCGCCGACCACCACGGCCCGCCGGACCCCGGCGCGGTCGAGACCGCGCAGCACGGCCTCGCCGTCGTCCAGGGTCTGCACGCCGAAGACGCCGGGCGCGGAGATGCCGGGGATCGGCGGGCGTACGGGCACGGCTCCCGTGGCGATCACCAGATGGTCGTACCCGGTCCACTCCTCGCGTCCTTCGGCGTCCCGGGCGCGTACCCGGCCGCCCGCGAGGTCCAGTTCGGTGACCTCGGTACCGAGCCGCAGGTCGATGCCGCGGGCCCGGTGCTCGGCGGCGGTCCGGGCGATCAGCGCGTCCGGGTCGCCGACGTCGCCGGCGATCCAGTACGGGATGCCGCAGGCGGAGTACGAGGTGTGATGGCCGCGTTCGAAGGCGACGATCTCCAGGTCGTCGGCGGGGCGCCTGCGGCGGGCCTGGGAGGCGGCGGACATACCGGTGGCGTCGCCGCCGATGACGACCAGACGTTCCGTCATGTTCGGGTGGCTCCCTTCCGGGGGCGGTTGCCGGTACGGCCGTACGGGCAGCCTAGGCGGCGAACCGGCCCCGCGCGGGATGCCCCGCCCTCGCCCGCGAGACGCGAACACGTTCCGGCGTACGGCCCCGCGCACACTGTTCGTCCGCCGCGTCTCCCGGGCGACGGCCCCCTGGGCGCGAAACCGACCGCCGGAACCCGACCACCGGAACCGACCGCCGATCCGCGCCTTTGTGCAAGGCCCCCTCAGCCCGCCGACAGCCGGGCCCGGGCCTCCATCAGGGCGAAGCCGAGCAGGTTGAGGCCGCGCCACGCCGCCGGAGTCCGGGCCCGGTCGTCGTCGACGGCCAGGCCGATGCCCCAGATACGGTCCATCGGGCTGGCCTCGACCAGGACGCGTTCGCCCGTGCCGAGCAGATAGGCCCGCAGATCCGGGTGCTGTCCGAACTTGTGCGCATTGCCCGCCGTGACGAGCCCGAAGCGCTCGCGCCGCCACACCGCCTCGTCGAAGCCGCGCACCGAACCGCCCACGTCCTTCGCCGCCTTGGGGTGGCTCGCCGCCAGCGCCCGCTTCTCGGCCTCCGTGTCGCCGAACAGCCGGGCCTTGCCGGCCATCATCCAGTGCTCGGCGGTGGCGTACTCGACGCCTTCGACGGTGAAGGGCGCGGGCCACCACTGGCTGAGGCAGGCCGCGTCCACGCTGCCGTCGCACCGCGGGCGGTGGCCCCAGAAGTGGACGTACTTCACGCTCGCGCCGGTGGCCAGATGGGCGCGGAGGGCGTCGACCGAGCGGATGGCGGCGGTCATCAGACGCGCTCCAGCGGGCGGTGCGGCGCGGCCGGGAGGATGACCGCGATCGGGTCGCCGGGGCGGATGTCGCCGCCTTCGAGCACGACGCTCATGATGCCGCCCTTGCGGACCACCGCGCCGGTCTCGTCACGGCCGACGACCTGCCTGAGCAGGCCGCTGCGGAAGTGCTCGATCTGCAGACAGGGATTGCGCAGACCGGTGACCTCGATCAGGGCGTCGGCGCCGATGCGCAGCCGGGTGCCCACGGGTAGGCCGAGCAGGTCCAGGCCGCGGGTCGTGACGTTCTCCCCCAGGTCGCCGGGGGTGATCTCGTACCCGGCGGTGCGCAGCTCGTCGAAGAGCTCGGAGTGGATCAGATGCACCTGGCGCAGATTGGGCTGCGTCGGGTCCCGGGCGACCCGGGACCGGTGCTGGACGGTGACGCCGAGGTGCGCGTCGCCCTCCACGCCGAGCCCGGCGACCAGCCGGATGCTGTTCTGGTTGACCTTGCTGAACCGGTGCGTGGCGTCGCGACTGACCGCGATGACCGTGCCGCCGCTCATGGAACGTCGTCCCCTCGATCGGATGCCCTGACCGCGCTCGCACCCTATCCGGAGGGTCGGCGGCTCAGCGACCGATTTGCCGCCGGCCGGCCCGGCGCAGCCGACGCCGCTGCGAGGGGTCGAGGGTGAGGTACGCCACCGCCGGCACACCCACGATGATCAGGAAGAACACCCACAGGGGGATCCAGTACAAGAGCACCAGACCCACCGCTACGCCACCGATGGCGAGCTTCGCTCGATTCGACATTTTCCCCGCCTTCGCCTCACGGCGGCCCACGCCGCGTCCTGGTACTGCCTACCATGTGGAACGCGTCGCGGGCCGTAAGGGTTCCCCGTCACTTGCCGCCGGTCAGTCCGGCCCTGCGCAGGGCGTCGGCCATCGCGCCGCCGGGCGCGGCCGCGGACGCCCCGGGGCCGCCGCGGCGCTGGCCCTGGCCCCTGCCGCCGCCCTGGCGCGGCGGGGTCCCCCGGCGTTCGCCGCCACCCGAGCCGCCACCCGCGCCGGAACCACCACCGGAGCCGCCGCGCTGGTCACCGCGCTGCGCGGGCCCGACCTCGTCGTTCAGCCGCAGTGTCAGCGAGATCCGCTTGCGCGGCAGGTCCACGTCGAGCACCTTGACGCGCACGATGTCCCCGGGCTTGACGACCTCGCGCGGGTCGGAGACGTAGGAGTCGGACAGCGCCGAGACGTGCACCAGGCCGTCCTGGTGGACGCCGACGTCCACGAAGGCGCCGAAGGCGGCCACATTGGTGACCACGCCCTCCAGCAGCATTCCGGGCCGCAGGTCCTTCATCTCCTCCACGCCCTCCTTGAAGGCGGCGGTCTTGAAGGCGGGGCGCGGGTCGCGGCCGGGCTTCTCCAGCTCGGTGAGGATGTCGGTGACGGTCGGCAGGCCGAAGGAGTCGTCCACGAACTCCTGCGGGCGCAGCGACCTCAGCACGGTCCCGTTGCCGATCAGGTCGGCGATGCCGGTCCCTGCGCTCGCGCTCATCCGCCGTACGACCGGGTACGCCTCGGGGTGCACGCTGGAGGCGTCGAGCGGGTCGTCGCCTCCTTGGATGCGAAGGAAGCCCGCGCACTGCTCGTACGCCTTGGGGCCGAGCCTGGCCACGTCCTTGAGGGCCTTGCGGGCGCGGAAGGGGCCGTGGGAGTCGCGGTGGGCGACGATGTTGGCGGCCAGGCCCTCGGTGATGCCGGAGACCCGGCGCAGCAGCGGTACGGAGGCGGTGTTGACGTCCACCCCGACGCCGTTGACGCAGTCCTCGACGACCGCGTCCAGGGAGCGGGAGAGCTTCACCTCGGACAGGTCGTGCTGGTACTGGCCGACGCCGATCGAGCGCGGGTCGATCTTGACGAGTTCGGCGAGCGGGTCCTGGAGCCGGCGGGCGATGGAGACGGCACCGCGCAGCGACACGTCCAGCTCCGGCAGCTCGGCGGAGGCGTAGGCCGAGGCGGAGTAGACCGAGGCGCCGGCCTCGGAGACGACGGCCTTGGTGAGCTTCAGGTCCGGGTGGAGGCGGATCAGCTCGGCGGCGAGCTTGTCGGTCTCGCGCGAGGCGGTGCCGTTGCCGATCGCGATCAGGTCGACACGGTGCTCGCGGGCGAGGCGGGCGAGGGTGGCCAGCGACTCGTCCCAGCGGTTGCGGGGCACATGCGGGTAGATCGTGTCGGTGGCGACGACCTTGCCGGTGTCGTCGACGACGGCGACCTTCACCCCGGTGCGCAGGCCCGGGTCGAGGCCCATGGTGGCGCGGGTGCCTGCGGGCGCGGCGAGCAGCAGGTCGCGGAGGTTCGCGGCGAAGACCCGTACGGCCTCGTCCTCGGCCTGCTGGCGCAGCTGGACCCGCAGGTCGATGCCGAGGCGGACCAGGAAGCGGGTGCGCCAGGCCCAGCGGACGGTGTCGGCGAGCCACTTGTCGGCGGGGCGGCCCCGGTCGGCGATGCCGAAGTTCTGGGCGATGCGGCGCTCGAAGCTGCTGGGGCCCTCGGTGGGCTCCTCGGGTTCGAGGGTGAGGTCGAGCACGTCCTCCTTCTCGCCGCGGAGCATCGCCAGCACCCGGTGGGAGGGCAGCTTGGTGAAGGGCTCGGCGAAGTCGAAGTAGTCGGCGAACTTCGCGCCCGACTCCTCCTTGCCGTCGCGGACCTTCGCCATGAGCCGGCCGCGGGTCCACATCCGGGTGCGCAGCTCGCCGACCAGGTCGGCGTCCTCGGAGAAGCGCTCGGTGAGGACGGCGCGGGCGCCCTCCAGGGCGGCGGCCGCGTCCTGGACGCCCTTGTCGGCGGAGACGTAGGCGGCCGCCTCGGTCTGCGGGTCCAGGCCCGGGTCGGCGAGCAGCCGCTCGGCCAGCGGTTCGAGGCCCGCCTCACGGGCGATCTGCGCCTTGGTGCGCCGCTTGGGCTTGAACGGCAGGTAGATGTCCTCAAGGCGGGCCTTGGAGTCGGCGGCCAGGATCTGCGCCTTGAGCGCGTCGTCCAGCTTGCCCTGCGACTCGATGGACTCCAGTACGGCCGCGCGCCGCTCGTCCAGCTCCCGCAGATAGCGCAGCCGCTCCTCCAGGGTGCGAAGCTGCGCGTCGTCAAGGGTGCCGGTGACCTCCTTGCGGTAGCGGGCGATGAACGGCACGGTCGCCCCGCCGTCGAGCAGGTCGACGGCCGCCCGCACCTGCCCTTCGCGTACGCCGAGTTCTTCGGCGATCCTGGCCTCGACCGATCCGTTGCCGCTGATGATCTCGCTCCTCGGACGCTGGGATGTTGCCAGCATCGTAGGGGAATCAGCCCAGCGTCTTCTCGAACCAGTGGTCCGCGTACGGGCTGTCGTTGTACGCGTCGATCTCCGTGTAGCCGTGCCGGGCGTACAGGGCGCGGGCCTCGACCAGGTCGGCGCGGGTGTCGAGGCGGATCACGCGGGCGCCGAAGGTGTCGCGGGCGACGCTTTCCGCCGCGCCGACGAGGGTGTCCGCGAGTCCCCGGCCGCGGACCTCGGGAGCGACGTACATCCTGGTCAGTTCGACGCTAGAGGCGTCGAGGACGTCGAGGACACGGACGCCGACGCAGCCGACGGGGACGCCGTCCAGGTGGGCGGCCAGGAATTCGCCGGTCGGGCGGGTCAGGTCGTCGCTGGGCTCCTCGGCGAGGACGGCCGCCACCTCCTCGTCGTCGGTCGGACGGCCGTAATAGCGGATGATCAGTTCGGTGTAGTAGCGACGTAGCAGGTTCTCGGCGTCAGGGTGCAACACTGAAAGGGGCGCGGCCGTCCATGCGGCGGCCGGGCAGAGATCGTTCGTGGTCATGCAGGACATCCTGGCAGCGCGCAGGTAGGGATATCCCCCGGTTATCAGGGGGTCTGGCACCCCGGGGATCCGGGTGATGGCGCCATGGTCCGGGACGAGCGGTGGTTCGTAGCGTCGTAGTACGGCCCGTCGGGCCGTGTGCCGGACACCGCCCAACACCGAGGAGCGCCCATGGCCACTGTTGCCCGCACACTCATCGAAGCGCCCGGGAGGGCGCCGTCGGCAGAGGCCGGCAGCGAATTCGCGCCGCTTCTGCGGCAGGTGCGGGAGGCCGGTCTGCTGCGGCGCCGGACCGGCCACTACGTACGCTCCATCACGCTGAACCTGCTGATGTTCGCGGCGGTGTGGGTGGCGGTGGTGCTGGTCGGCGGGACCGGCACCTGGTGGGTGCTGGCGCTCGCCCTGCCGGCCGCGGTGCTGTCGGCGCGTACCGGCTTCGTCGGGCACGACGCGGGGCACCAGCAGATCGCGGGCGGCCGGGACACGAACCGGGCGATCGCGCTCTTCCACGGCAATCTGCTGCTCGGTATGGGCGCGGGCTGGTGGACCGACAAGCACAACAAGCACCACGCCAACCCCAACCACGTGGGCAAGGACCCGGATGTCGAGGTGGGCGCGCTGGTGTGGACCCGTGCGCAGGCCGTCGAGCGGGAGGGCTTCGCGCGCTTCCTGGCGAAGTACCAGGCGTGGCTGTTCTTCCCGATGCTGCTGCTGGAAGGGCTGGCGCTGAAGGTGGCCAGCTTCCAGGACCTGCGGCGGATGGGGACCCGGGACCGGATGGTCGAGGGCGGGCTGCTCGTCGCCCATGTGGTCGTCTACGCCTCGGTGCTGCTGACGTTTCTGCCGCTGTGGCAGGCGGTCGCCTTCGCGGCGCTGCACCACGCGCTGTTCGGGCTGCACCTGGGGTGCGCGTTCGCGCCGAACCACAAGGGCATGGCGATGCCGGAGGAGGGCGCGCGCTGGGGTCATCTGCGCCGCCAGGTGCTGACCTCGCGCAATGTCCGCGGCAACCCGGTCACCGACTTCATGCTCGGCGGCCTCAACTACCAGATCGAGCACCACCTCTTCCCGAGTCTTCCCCGGCCGCATCTGCGGCTGGCCCAGCCGCTGGTCCGGGCGCACTGCCGCAAACTGGGCGTCTCCTACACCGAGACCGGCCTGGTCGAGTCCTTCGCCCAGGCCCTGACCCACATGCACACGGTCGGCGCCCCCCTGCGCTGACCGGCCACGCCGCCGGGCTCAGAGGTGGGCGGGCTTCGCGGAGGCGTGGAGCCAGGTGGCGAAGAGCGCGGTCAGGTCGTTGCCCGACAGTTCGCGGCAGAAGGCGGTGAAGTCGGCCGTCGAGGCGTTGCCGTGGCGGTGGGCGGCGGGCCAGCCGCGCAGCAGGGCGGCGAACGTCCGCTCGCCCAGGGCCCTGCGCAGCTCGTACAGGACCAGCGCGCCGCGCCCGTAGACCGGGGGCGCGGAGACGGCCGCGGCCGAGGGCGGGGCGTCGGGCGGGAAGGCCCAGTTCGCGGGGTCGGCGAAGGCCCTGGCGGCGCTCTCGTCGACGGACGGGCCGCCTTCGCGCTCCTGCCAGAGCCATTGCGCATAGGTGGCGAAGCCCTCGTTGAGCCACATGTCCTGCCAGGACTTCGGGGTGACCGAGTCGCCGAACCACTCGTGGGACAGCTCGTGCGCCAAGGTGGTCGTCCGCAGCGCGGGCGGCGCTCCGTCGCCCGGGAAGACCGGCCGGTTCTGCGTCTCCAGCGCGTAGCCGACCGACCCGCGCGGCAGGTGGCCGACGATCGCGCCCGAGGACGCGAAGGGGTACGGCCCGAAGAGCCCGCTCTCCCAGTCCAGGATCTCGGGGATACGTTTCACCGCCGCGTCCGTCGCGGCGTCGGCGGAGCGCGGGTCCACGGCGACGTACAGCGGCACCCCGTCGGGGGTACGGGACCGGGTGATGTCGTAGTGCCCGATGGCGACGGTGGCCAGATACGTCGCCATGGGCGCGTCCGTGCGCCAGTGGAAGGCGCTGCGGCCGCCGGAGTCACGGCGGTCGACGAGTTCGCCGTTGGACACCACGGTCAGCCCCGCGGGCACGTCGACGGTGATGTCGTACGCCGCCTTGTCCGAGGGGTGGTCGTTGCCCGGGAACCACGCCATGGAGCCGACCGGCTCCCCCAACGCCAGCGCCCCGTCGTCGGTGCGGAACCACCCCTCGTGCGAACCGTCCGGGTCCTTGAGCAGGTCCGGCACCCCGCCGTACGTCACGGTCGTCTCGAAGCGTTCCCCGCGGGCGAGCGGCGTCGCGGGCCGTACGGTCAGCTCGGTGCCGGAGCGGTGCACACCGGCCGTCCGGCCGCCGACGGTGACCTTGTCGACGGTGAGCCCGGCGAGATCGAGGTCGAAGGCGCTCAGCTCCCGGTCGGCCGTCGCGCTGATCACCGCGGTGCCGCGCAGCCGCCCGGAGCCGGGGTCGTAGGACAGGTCGAGGCCGTAGTGCGTGACGTCGTAGCCGCCGTTGCCCGCGTCGGGGAAGAGCCGGTCGCCGACGCCGGACGACCCGGCCGGCGGGTGGTGGTCACCTCCGCCGCCCGAGCACGCCGAACAGCACGCGAGCAGGGCGAGGAGAGCCGCCCACAGCGGCGGGCGCAGGGCGGCGAGGCGTAGGCGCACGGGGGCCAGCGTACGAGGCGGGCGGCCCGCGGCCGGTGAGGATCGCCCACCTGGTGACCCGCCCGCGCCGCTCAGTCCCTGAAGATCTCCCCGCTCTCCGCCTTGGCCACCAGCAGCGCGGGCGGCGCGAACCGCTCGCCGTAGCGCGCGGCCAGCTCCCGGGCCCGGGCGGTGAATCCGGCGACCCCGCCCTCGTAGCCGTTGATGTACTGGAGCACTCCCCCGGTCCACGCCGGGAAGCCGATGCCCAGCAGCGAGCCGATGTTCGCGTCGGCGACCGAGGTCAGGACGCCCTCCTCCAGCAGCCGTACGGTGTCCAGCGACTCGGCGAACAGCATCCTTTCCCGCATGTCGCGGAACGGCACCTCGGCGGCGCCCCCGGCCGTCCCGAAGTGCTCGGCGAGGCCCGGCCACAGCCGGGTGCGGCGGCCGTCCTCGTACTCGTAGAAGCCCGCGCCGCCGCTGCGGCCGGGCCGCCCGAACTCCTCGACCATGCGGTCCACGACCCGCTCGGCCGGGTGCTCCCGCCAGCTGCCGCCCGCCGCCTCGACCGCCGCGCGGGCCTCGCGGCGGATGCCGCGGCCGAGTGTCAGGGTGAGTTCGTCGATCAGCGCGAGCACCTTGGCGGGGTAGCCGGCCTGCGCCGCCGCCTGCTCGACGGAGGCGGCCGGGACGCCCTCGCCGACCATGGCGACGCCCTCGTTGAGGAACTGGCCGATGACCCGGGAGGTGAAGAAGCCGCGCGAGTCGTTGACCACGATGGGGGTCTTGCGGATCTGCCGGACCAGGTCGAAGGCGCGGGCCAGTGTCTCGTCGCCGGTGGCCGCGCCGCGGACGATCTCCACCAGCGGCATCCGGTCGACCGGCGAGAAGAAGTGCAGGCCGACGAAGTCCCGCTGCCGCTCGACGCCTTCGGCGAGCGCCGAGACGGGCAGGGTGGAGGTGTTGGTGCACAGCAGGGCGTCCGGCGCGACGATGTGCTGGATCTCCTGGAACACCTTGTGCTTGAGCCCGGCGTCCTCGAAGACCGCCTCGATCACGGCGTCGCAGCCCGCGAGGTCGGCCGGGTCCGCGGTCGGTGTGATCCTGGCCAGCAGCGCGTCCCGCTTCTCAGGCGTCGTACGGCCCTTGGCGAGCGCCTTGTCGAGCAGCCCCGCGGAGTACGCCTTGCCGCGCGCGGCGGCCTCGGCGGAGACGTCCTTGAGCACCACGTCGATCCCGGCCCGCGCGCAGGAGTACGCGATGCCCGCGCCCATCATGCCCGCGCCGAGCACGGCGACCCTGGTGACCTGGCGGGCGGGCACCCCGGAGGGCCGCCGCGCACCGGAGTTGACCGCCTGCATGTCGAAGAAGAACGCCTGGATCATGTTCTTCGAGGTGGGGCCGCAGGCCAGCCCGGTGAAGTAGCGGGCCTCGATGACCTCGGCGGTGGCGAAGTCGACCTGGGCGCCCTCGACGGCGGCGGCGAGGATGTCGCGCGGCGCGGGATAGGGCGCGCCCGCGAGCTGCTTGCGCAGATTCGCCGGAAAGGCGGGCAGGTTGGCGGCGAAGGCGGGGCTCTTGGGGGTGCCGCCGGGGATCTTGTGGCCGGGCACGTCCCAGGGCTGCCGCGCCTCGGGGTTGGCGTGGACGAAGGCGCGGGCGCTCGCGAGCATGGCGTCGCGGTCGGCGGCGACCTCGTGGATCAGCCCGGCCGCGAGGGCCGGCCCGGGAGCGTACTGACGGCCCTGGAGCAGCACCTTGAGCAGCGCGTCGGCGATGCCGAGAAGCCGTACGGTCCGCACCACGCCTCCGCCGCCGGGCAGCAGGCCGAGGGTGACCTCGGGACAGCCGATCTTCGTGCCGGGCGTGTCCAGCGCGATCCGGTGGTGGCAGGCGAGCGCGATCTCGTAACCGCCGCCCAGGGCCGCGCCATTGATGGCCGCGACGACGGGCCTGCCGAGGGTTTCCAGGCGGCGCAGGCCGCGCTTGATCCGCAGCGATCCGGCGAGGACCCGCTCGGCGTCCTCGGGGGTGGCGCGGATCAGGTCACGCAGGTCTCCGCCCGCGAAGAAGGTCTTCTTGGCGGAGGTGACGATGATCCCGCGGATGCCGTCGAGTTCGGCTTCCAGGCGGTCGAGGGTGGCGTCGAGGGAGTCGGCGAAGGCCGCGTTCATGGTGTTGGCGGACTGGCCGGGGTCGTCCAGGACGAGGGTGACGATGCCGTCCGTGTCCTGTTCCCAGCGGATGGTGGTGGACTCGCTCATGGTCGGGTGGCTCCGTTGGAATCCGTAGGCGGGAGGGAGGGTGACGGGCGGTCAGACGCGCTCGACGACGGTGGCGACGCCCATGCCGCCGCCGACGCAGAGGGTGGCGAGCCCGTACCGCAGGTCGCGGCGCTCCAGCTCGTCGATGAGGGTGCCGAGGATCATCGCGCCGGTCGCGCCCAGCGGGTGGCCGAGGGCGATGGCGCCGCCGTTGACGTTGACCTTGTCGATGCTCACGCCCATGTCGGCGGCGAAGCGCAGCACGACCGCGGCGAAGGCCTCGTTCATCTCGATGAGGTCGATGTCGTCGATGGTCAGCCCGGCCTTGGCCAGTGCCTTGCGGGAGGCGGGGGCGGGGCCGGTGAGCATGATGGTCGGCTCGGAGCCGGAGACGGCCGCGGCGACGATCCGGGCCCGCGGGGTGAGCCCGTAGCGCTCGCCGATCTCGCGGCTGCCGACGGCGACCAGGGCGGCGCCGTCCACGATGCCCGAGGAGTTGCCCGCGTGGTGGACGTGGTCGATCTTCTCCACCCAGTGGTACTTCTGGAGCGCGACCGCGTCGAAGCCGCCCAGGTCGCCGATGTCGGCGAAGGACGGCTTGAGCCCGGCGAGCGTCTCCGGTGTGGTGCCGGGGCGCAGATGCTCGTCGTGGTCGAGGACGGTCAGGCCGTTGACGTCCAGGACGGGTACGACCGAACGGGCGAAGCGGCCCTCCTTCCACGCCTCGGCGGCCCGCTCCTGCGACAGGGCGGCATAGGTGTCGACGTCGTGCCTGCTCCAGCCGCCCAGGGTGGCGATGAGGTCGGCGCCGATGCCCTGGGGGACGAAACCGGTCGCGAAGGACGTCATGGGGTCCATCGCCCAGGCGCCGCCGTCGGAGCCCATCGCGACCCTGGACATCGACTCGACGCCCCCGGCCAGGATCAGGTCCTCCCAGCCGGAACGGACCTTGGCGGCGGCCAGGTTGACCGCTTCGAGCCCCGAGGCGCAGAAGCGGTTCTCCTGGACGCCCGCCACGCTGTCGGGCAGACCCGCGGCGATGGCGGCGATCCGGGCGATGTCGGAGCCCTGGTCGCCGATCGGGCTGACGACGCCGAGCACGATGTCGTCGATCGCGGCCGGGTCCAGGCCGGGGAAGCGGCGGCGCAGCTCGTGGATGAGGCCGACGACGAGGTCGATCGGCTTGGTGCCGTGCAGTGATCCGTTCGCCTTTCCGCGCCCGCGCGGGGTGCGTACGGCGTCGTAGACGTAGGCCTCGGTGCTCAACGTCGTGCCTTTCGGTGAGGGTGCGGTGCGGGCGTCAGTCGATGGCGGGGCCGGGGCCGGATTCCGTGGCGGGCCCGGATTCCGTGGCGGGCCCGGTGCCGCCCGGCGGGTCGGTGAGCGCGGGGACCGCCCAGTCGCGGGCCACCTCCGCGGTGTGCGCGCCGGGTCCGGCGGGCGGGCGGCGTACGGCGGTCGGCGTGGCGGAGAAGCGCGGCGCGGGCGCGGGCTGCACGACCCCGGCCGCCTCGGTGAAGGTGCCCCGGGCCGCCAGGTGCGGATGGCCGGGTGCCTCCGCGAGCGACAGTACGGGCGCCACGCAGGCGTCGCCCCCGGTGAACACATCCGTCCACTCCTCCCGGGTGCGGCTGATGAAGCGGGCGGCGACCGCCGCGCGCAGCTCGGGCCAGCGCGCCGGGTCGTCGCGCAGCGCGGCCTGCTCGTCGGACAGGCCGAGCAGCCGGGTGAACTCGTCGTAGAACCGCTGCTCCAGCGCGCCGACCGCCATGTGGCCGCCGTCCGAGGTCGCGTACACGCCGTAGAAGGGGGCGCCGCCGTCGAGGAGGTTGGCGGCGCGGCGGTCCTGCCAGGCCCCGGCGGCGCGCAGGCCGTGGATCATCGAGGTGAGATGGGCGGTGCCGTCCACGATCGCGGCGTCCACCACCTGGCCCTCGCCGTGCGCGCGGGCGTGGTGGAGTGCGGCGAGCACACCGGTGACCAGGTACAGGGAGCCGCCCGCGTAGTCGCCGAGCAGATTGGCGGCCGCGACGGGCGGGCCGTCCGGCGGGCCGGCGAGGTCCAGGGCGCCGGTGACGGCGATGTAGCCGATGTCGTGGCCCGCGGTGGCGGCGAGCGGGCCGTCCTGCCCCCAGCCGGTCATCCGGCCGTAGACCAGCCGGGGATTGCGCCGCAGACAGTCCTCGGGGCCGACGCCCAGGCGCTCGGCGACGCCCGGGCGGTAGCCCTCGATGAGGATGTCGGCGCGCTCCACCAGGTCCAGTACGGTCCCGGGTCCGCCGTCGGCCTTGAGGTCGACCAGCACGGCGCGCTTGTTGCGGTGGGTGAGGTCGTGGGCCGGGTCGATGCCGAGGCCCGCGCCGCCGGGCCGGTCGACGCGGACGACATCGGCGCCGAGGTCGGCCAGCAGCATGGCGGCGAACGGGCCGGGGCCGATCCCGGCCAGCTCCACCACGCGGACTCCTGCCAGCGGACCGGACGCGGAGGGGGCCCGTGAGCGTGCCGGCCGTTCTGATGTCACAAGCGTGATGGTAAGAACGTGTTCCAGTTTTGGCAAGGGCTGACTGAGCGCTCGCTCAGTCAGCCCCCCGGACGGACGCCGGCCCCTCGCTACACGTGGCAGTGGCCGCCGGAGCCGCCGCTCTCGGCGGGCAGGTCGAGCGCGGGGTTGCGGTCGAAGAAGCCGGTCGGCCTGAGGCTGAAGCCGCACACGTCGACCGGCATGACCGGCCAGTCCTCCAGACGCGGCAGATGGGTGGGGCCGAAGGAGTGCCAGACCGTCAGATCGGTGTTCTCCAGCGGCTCCCCGGGCGCCGACCACTGGGCGACGCCCGCGCCGCCGGGGTGCTGGTTGGGGTAGTCGCCGTCCGGGTAGTGGCGCTCGGGCCGGTAGCGGGTGACCCACAGGTGCTTGGTGGCGTAGGCGACCCGCTCGGCGACCGGTGAGCCCGGCTGGGCGAGCAGCACGGGCCCGGCGTCGGGCAGCAGGGTGTACGCGACCGGCCGGCCCATCCGGTTGAGTGATCCCGGGTTGCTGATCCGCCAGCGCCGCCCCACCGCCGGGTCGGCGACCCGGCCGGCCTCGCCGCTGTCGGCGACCGTCGTGGCGCGGGTGGTGAAGGCGTTGCCGTGCGGGTTGTCCGGGCCGGTCGGCAGCCGTACCAGGTCCACTTCCTCGACGGTGTTGGCCGGGCCGTCGAGCGCCACGTCGAGCCGGGCGCAGAACAGATGCTGGTGGTAGGGCGCGAGCAGCCCGGGGGCGACCTCGGTGGCGTACGGCGAGCCCGCGCCGGGCGTGACGGCCGAGGTCTGGAGCAGGCCCGTCGCCTTGGCCTCGAAGGCGATCGTGCCGTCCTGGTGGAGGTACCAGTAGAAGCCGTAGTCGTAGTTGCCGAGGGTGGCGATGTACGAGATCACCAGGCGGCGGGCGCGGCGGCTGTCCGCGCGGAAGCCGTCGAAGATGTTGGTGTGCTTCCACAGCAGGCCGGTGTCCTCCTCGTGGACGCAGATCGCGTTCGGCAGCGTCTCGGGACGGCCGAGGTCGTCGGCGACCACCGCGTCGACGTAGGCGATCTCGCCGAGGCAGTCGCACCCCAGGCGCAGCGCGTTGGCGTTCCGGCCGAGCAGGTACTCGCCCGCGTCCAGGTAGCAGACCCAGTTGCGGGCCGCGTCGGGTTCGGCGTACGGGACGGCCATCTCGGCGATCGAGGCGCGGTGCAGCACGGGCCGCTCGCGGTCGCCGTCGCGGTGGGTGAGCTGGTGCAGCACCAGGCCCTCGCGGGCGTTGAAGTCCAGCCGCAGCCGCCAGTTCTGCCAGCTGAGCACCGGCCCTTCGAGGGTGAAGGAGGGGCCCTGCGGCTGGGTGATCTCCAGCGGGCGCAGATCGGTGCGGGCCGGGCCGTTGAACTCGGCCTCGTAGCGCCCGCATTCGACCGGGGTGGGGACGATGCCGGTGTCGACCAGCCGGATCACCCGGCGCTCGGTGAGGTCGACGTCGGCGACCAGGCCGCCGACCGGGTGGGCGAAGGGGTTGTCGCCCTCGGTGCAGCGCAGGAAGGTCAGCGAGCGCAGCATCCGGCGGCCGGTCTCCGCGGGCTCGCCGAAGTTGCCCGCCGCCAGTGGGGCCGCGATGACCAGCGAGGTGTCGGTGATGCCGCGGTCGGCCATCGCCTGCCGCCAGCCGGGGTCGGCCTTGACGATCTCGTCGCAGGTCTCGTACTCCTCGAACAGCAGCGGCGGTTGGCCGTCGGCGTTCGCGTCCAGGTCGCGAAAGGACAGCAGCAGACCCGCCGTGACGTCCACCAGGGCCTCGGCGGAGCGGCCGGTGGCCGTGTCGAGCAGGGTGACCCGGACCCGGCGGGAGAAGGGGTGACCCTCGCGGTGGGCCAGTACCGTACGGCGGTCCGGCTCGTCCGGCAGGACCAGCGGGAAGCGGGTGGTCCCGCCGACCTTGCCCGCGGCCTCCAGTACGGCGCGGGCGGCGGCTATCTCGTCGGCGGTCAGCGGGTCGAGCGGGTGGGGGGCGGCGGCCGGAGCGGCCGCGGGGTCTGTGCAGTGACAGGTCATGGCGCACTTTCTGACGACGGGCACGGGCGCGGGCGCCGGGGCGGCGGACGGGCCGGGGAGATGACGTGAAGGGTGGTCACGTGAGGGGCGGTCAGGAGCGGGGGCGGTCAGGGAAGGGCGGGGCGGAAACGGGGACGGCCCGCCGCACCCCGGGCGGGGCGAGACGGGCCGTCGGGGGAAGCCTCGGTCAGTCGGTCGTCCCGGCGGCGGAGGCGGCCTTCTCCAGCTGGAACGCCTCGTTGCCCTGGCCGATCTTGGCGTGCGCGGCGGGGTTCCTCGTCTGGAGCACCGCGCCGTAGATCAGACCGGCGATCGCGGCGATACCGATGATTCCGGGCAGCAGCCAGCGCAGGCCGTAGCCCGGGTCGGCGCCGAGCAGGACCTCGAAGTCCTTCACCGCGTAGAACGCGATGACCAGCAGCGCGGCGGCGGAGATACCGGAGGTGATCAGCCGCCAGCCCTGGACACCGGCCGCGCCGCGCTTGATGAAGAACGCGATGATGGCGATGGACGCGACGGCCATCAGCACCACGACACCGAGCGCGCCGACGTTGCCCGCCCAGGTGAACAGCCGCATCATCGGCGCGAACGACGTGTCGCCGCCCGGCTTGTTGTCGGTGACCGCGAAGGCGGTGACGACGACCAGCGCGACGGTGGTCTGGATCAGCGAGCCGACCACGGGGGCGCCGCCGGAGCGGGTGGTACGGGCCACGGCGCGGGGCAGCAGACCGTCCCGGCCCATGGCGAACGCGTAGCGGGCGACCACGTTGTGGAAGCTGAGCAGCGAGGCGAAGATACCGGTGATGAAGAAGACGTTCAGGATGTCGGTGAACGTGTTGCCGAGCCGCGCCTCGTTGAGGTCGAAGATCATGGTCGGGCTCTGCTGGGCACCGCTGACGACGTGCGAGGGGCCGGCGGCGACTGTGATGGCCCAGGCGCTGAAGGCGAAGAACAGGGTGGCGAAGCCGACGGCCAGGAACATCACGCGGGCCACGACGCGCTGCGGCTTGCTGGTCTCCTCGGCGTAGACCGGCGCCTGTTCGAAGCCGGTGAACCCGGCGATGCAGAAGCACAGCGCGGTGCCGAAGCCCGCGCCGGTCAGGGTGCTGGGCGAGAAGGCGTGCAGCGACACGCCCTGCGGGCCCGGGTCGGACAGGAAGCTGATGTCGAAGACGACGATCAGCAGGGTCTCGATCAGCAGCAGCACACCGAGGACCCGGGCGTTGACATCGATCTTCAGCGCGCCGAAGATGCCGGCGATCGCCACGCCGCCGAGGGCCGGCCACCACCAGTCGACATTGTGCTGCCAGTGCTCGGCGATCTGGCTGGAGATCTCGAAGCCGAAGATGCCGTAAATACCGCACTGCAGGATGCTGTAAGAGGTAAGGGCGACATAAGAGGCCGCGGCACCGACGGTGCCGCCGAGCCCGCGGGCGATGTAGGCATAGAAGGCACCGGCGTTGTGCACGTGCCGGCTCATCTCGGCGTAACCGAAGCTGAACAGGATGAGGACGACGCCGAGGATGAGGAAGATGAGCGGTACTCCCACGACGCCCACGGCCGCGAAGGTGGTGGGCACGACGCCGGCCACCACCATGAGCGGGGCGGTCGCCGCCAGGACCGAGAGGAGAAGGCCCGGAGTACCGATCCGGTCCGCGCGCAGCGCGCGTTCCTCTCCCTTGAACGTGCTTATCTCGGCCTTACTGCCCGTCAGCATGACTGTGTATCCCTCCGATGGATGTGATGCGAGTGGTCGGTTCTTCGGGTCTTACGAGGAACCGAAACCGAGCGCGTAGTTGCGCGCGGTACGGAACGACTTCTTCGGATCACGGTCGTGGTACGACCAGGGGGCTCGGGTGGCGTTCGCGCCGATCCGGTTGAACAGCGCGGCGGCCGCGACCGTGTCGCCCGAGTGGTACTTGGCGAACGCGAGATAGTTGAGATCGAGCGCCAGCCTGGGGTGGCTCCTGCCGTCCCAGTCCAGCCACCAGTCGAAGGCCGCCCGCAGACTGCTGCGGGCCCGGGGGCTGGTCCAGTACGGCAGTCGGGCGGGGTCGGCGGGCATCGCGCCGGCCGCGGCCAGCGCGCGGTAGCGCTCGACCAGCGCGACCAGCGGAAGCGCGGTCAGCGGCGATCCCTGACCCGCCTCGCCCGCGGCCCACTCGGCGAACTCGTACACCTCGTGGAACGGGTCGTCGCCGTCGGTCTTCTGACGCTCGGCCAGGCACTGGGTCATCAGATGGTGGGCGTGGTGATGACCGCGGTGCCGACCGCGCACCTGGTCGAAGGCGCGCACCTGCTCGTCGTCGGTGCCCGTACGGCGGGCCAGGATGAGCATATTGAGCCAGGGAGTCGGGTCGGCGGGCGTCATCCGGGCAGCGCGCAGGCAGACTTCGCGCGCGGCGTCCGGGTTCTGCTTGCCCGCGACCGCGCGGAAGACCGCGGCGGCGGCTGCCAACGCCTGGGCGTCGGCACTCTCCGGCTCGGCCATCCTCCACTCCTCGGCCCAGGCCGCGGCGGACTTGCCCTCGCCGAGGACAACCAGGCGGTGGCCACGACTGTCCCAGTCGTCACCGGTACGGGCGAGCAGGGCGCGGACTTCCGCCCAACGTCCTTGGGTCAATGCTGCGCGCGCGGCGATGAGTTCCTCGTCGCCGAGGGCGGGGTCGAAAGCCACGTCGTCCTTGCCACGGGTGAAGCGGAAGGGTGGCGGCGGTGGTGTCATCCGCGGGCAGCCCTCCACGGCGCGCGTTACGTCATGTGATCGCGAACAGCCAACCGGTAGGCAGCGGTGCACTACAAGGGAACATCTGTTGTCTCGCTGTAGTCCCGTATGGTTGAAGGGGTTTGGAGCACGGATCCGTACTGAAGGCGGTCGTTCGGCTGGCGCGGAGAGCCGCATATTTGATATTCGAAAACCTGATCGTGGGTGCAGTGGTGCAGCGCGACGGTACGGCGCAGTGGGGACCGGGCGAATGGACGGAAGCAACGTGGCACGGGAGAGCTCTTCTGCCGCGTCCACCCACCCCCTTGCGTACGTAAGGCGGCGGCACGGCTGGAGTTACCAGGACCTGGCCCGGGTGATCGCCGATCACGCCCGCGCGCTGGGCGTGCCGATGGCGGCCCGCCGGGAGAAGGTGTGGCGCTGGGAGCACTGGGGGGTGGTCCCCGAGGCCGACAGTCAGCGGGCGCTGGCCCGGGCGCTCGGAATCCCGCCCAGGGAGCTGGAGTTGCGGCCCTGGCCGCGCTGGCTGCCCGCGCACGGCGGAATGCCGGACGGACTGCCGTGGACCGAGGAGGGCAGCCTCGACGCGCTCAACTCGCTGGTGGACGACGTGACCGCCGATCCGCGCGGCTTCCCGATCGCCGACGAGCAGGCGCTGCTCGGCGCGATCGCGGACTGGGACGCGGTGGCGGCGGAGGTCACGGCCGCGGCGGTCGGGGGCCCGCCGGGCGGTTCGGGGGCGGTCGGCGGCACGGGTACGGTCGCGGGCGGCACGGTCGCCGCGGATACGGTTACGGGCGCGGTCGGTACGGATAGGGTTACGGGCGCGGGCCCGGTCGGCACGGATACGGTTACGGGCCCCGCCATCGGTACGGGCCCGGCCTCCGGCGTCGGGCGGGTGCCAGCGCAGGCGACGCGGCCGACCGAGCGGTACGCCGAGGAGTTCTGCCCGGTCGACGGCTCCGTGCTGGACTGGCTGGAGTCAGGCGTGCTGGGGCTGCGCAGGCTGGACGACCGGTTCGGCGGCGCGGCCGTACGGCACCGGGTGGAGGCCGATCTGCGGCTGGTCACCCGGCTGTTGGCCGGCGGCCCGCGCGGGGGGACGGCACGGGCCCGGTTGCTGCGGGTCGCCGCGGACCTCGCGCAGCTCGGCGGGTGGGCGGCCACGGACACCGGCCGGCACGCCGCGGCCCAGCGCTACTATCTGACCGGTCTTCGGCTGGCGCACACCGCGGGCGACCGCGGCATGGCCGTCGCGCTGTGGGGCGGGCTCGCCCTCCAGGCGGTGATCGCGGACCGGCCGCGGGACGCGGTGGCGGCCGCGGAGGCGGCGGTACGGGCGGCCGGGGGCGCTCCCCCGGCGGTACGGGCGCTGGCGGCCGTACGGCTGGGTCGCGCGCACGCCGCGCTCGGCGCCGAGGGGGCCTTTCGGCGGGCGGCCGCGGAGGCCGAACGCCAACTGGACGCGGCCGGGGGCGACACCGGGGCGCCGTGGCTGTACTGGCTCGACGCGGCCGAACTCGCCGCGCAGAACGGGCAGGCGCTGCTCGCTCTCGGTGCGGCGCGCGAGGCCGGGCCCCTGCTGGAGCGGGCGCTGGCCGTGCAGGGGTCCGCGTACGTCCGTGACCGCGCCCTGTACTCGGCGCGCGCCGCCGAGGCCCGCGCCCTGACCGGCGATCTCGACGGCGCCCGCGCGCTCGTCCGGGAGGCCGCGCGCCTCTCCCGCCACTGCGGCTCCCCCCGCCTGGCCGACGCCCTGGACACCCTCAAACCCCACCTCGCCACCCCCTGACCGACCGTCCCAGCCGAAACCACCCGCCGACCCGCAGGCCGGCCGCCCAACCGCCCGCCGGTACCCGCGGCACCACTGCGCGAGCCTGCCCGCCGACGGCCGCTGGTCACACGCGGTCCCGGCGCCGCAAGGGCGCCATCGCGGGCGGGACCGCTCCCCGCAAGCCCGCCGGAGGCGGCGGGTACCGGACCGCCCGCCCTTGTACGCGCGGAGGCGCGAGTCCGCCCGGCAGCGCCAGCGGAGCCGACCCGCCGGATGCGAGCATCCGCGTCGCACTGCCCGCCGCGGCGCAGCCGAGCCCCAGCACGGCCTGAGCGCGTACACGTGACGGCCGCCGGACGTATCCCCCCTCGCGGCAAGGGCGCCGTCGCGGGCAGGACCGCTCCTGCAGGCCCGCCGGAGGTGGCGGGCACCGGACCGCCCGCCCCGTACGCGACGGGGGCCCGGGGCGCGAGTCCGGCCGACCCGCCGGATGCGAGCATCCGCGTCGCACTGCCCGCCGCGGCGCAGCCGAGCCCCAGCACGGCCTGAGCGCGTACACGTGACGGCCGCCGGACGTATCCCCCCTCGCCGCAAGGGCGCCGTCGCGGGCGGGACCGCTCGCGCGAGGTTGTCGGCGAGGCGGGGGATCGAACGTCGGGCGGGCGGGGGCCGGGCGCCGGACACGCTCGTCCGTGCCCGGCGGGCGGGGTTACCTAAGGATGACTGATTCGCTCGCGGGGATCCCTTCGTACCGTCTTGACCTGCAAGGACACGGCGCGACACGGCGTCGGTGAACGCAGGGAGACCTTCGCATGAGCGACATCCAGTACCTGGTCGAGCGTTACCTCGGCGTCTGGAACCAGACCGACCCGGCCGCGCGGCGGCGGCAGATCGACGAGGTGTTCGCGCCGGACGCGCGCTACACCGACCCGCTGGCCGACGTGACCGGGCGGGACGCCCTCGACTCGGTGATCGGCGCGGTCCAGGCGCAGTTCCCCGGCTTCGTCTTCACCCTCGGCCCGGTCGACGCGCACCACGGAATCGCCCGGTTCACCTGGGAGTTGGGCCCGGCCGGCGGCGACGCGCTGGTGGTCGGCTTCGACGTGGCGGTGACCGGTGAGGACGGCCTGGTCCACAGCGTCCTCGGCTTCCTGGACAAGGTCCCGGCCGGCGCCTGACGGGCAACCGCCCACCCCGCGCCGGGCGCGGGCACCCGAGCCCGCGCCCGGCAGCGACCCGTACCCCCGCCCGTCACCGACAGGAGCACCCTCATGGCCTCCACCACCCTCTCCCCGCCCGTACCCGAGAGCGCCGCCGGGGACCGCTCCAGCCGGGGCCTGCTGGTCCTGCTGGCCGCGACCTTCATGACCGCGCTCGACATCTTCATCGTCAACGTGGCGATCCCCGCCGTGCAGAGTGACCTGCACGCGGGGACCGCGGCGATCCAGTGGGTGGTCGCGGGCTTCGGCCTGGCCGTGGCCACCGGGCTGATCACCGCGGGCCGGCTGGGCGACATCTTCGGACGGCGGCGGATGTTCGCCGTGGGGCTCGCCCTGTTCACCGTGACCTCGGCGGCCTGCGGCATCGCGCCGACCGCCGGGGACCTGGTGGCGGCCCGGGTGCTCCAGGGTCTGTCCGCCGCGCTGATGAGCCCCCAGGTGCTGGCGATCCTCCAGACCGCGTACACCGGCAAGGCGCAGGCCCGCGCGTTCGGCATGTACGGGCTGACGATGGGCATAGGCGCCGTGTTCGGTCAGCTGATCGGCGGGCTGCTGATCAAGGCGGATGTGCTCGGCCTCGGCTGGCGGGCCTGTTTCCTGATCAACGTACCGGTCGGGCTGGCCGCGCTGGCCATGGTGCCGCGGGCGCTGGCCGAGTCGAGGGCGCCGCAGCGGCCCCGGCTGGACAACACCGGTGTGGCGCTGTCCACGGCCGCGGTGGTCGCGCTCGTCCTCCCGCTGATCCAGGGCCGCGAGCTGGGCTGGCCGCTGTGGACCTGGCTGTGCCTGGCGGGCTCCGCCGTGCTCTTCGCCGTCTTCGCGGCCCATCAGCGCCGGCTCGGGCGGGCCGGCGGCGACCCGGTGCTGAACACCGGGCTGTTCCGGCAGCGCGGCTTCGGCCTGGGCGCCCTCACCCAGCTGGTGTTCTGGACCGGGCAGGGGTCCTTCTTCCTGATCCTCGCGCTGTATTTGCAGGCGGGCCGCGGTCTGGACGCGCTCGGCTCGGGGACGGTGTTCCTGTCGATCGGCGCGGGGTATCTGCTGACCTCCACCACCGCGCATCTGACCGCCGCCCGGATGGGTCGCCGTACGGTGCCGGCCGGGGCGCTGCTGATGGCCGTGGGCCTCGGCGGGCTGTGGGCCGCGGTGCACGCCTCGGGCACCACGGGCAGCCTCTGGGCGCTGGCCCCCGGGCTGTTCGTCGACGGGGTGGGGATGGGCCTGGTGATCGCGCCGCTCACCCACACCGCGCTGGCGGCGGTCCCGCCGCAGCTGGTCGGTTCGGCCTCGGGGGTGGTGGCGACCATCCAGCAGATCAGCGGCGCACTCGGTGTCGCCCTGATCGGCATCGTCTTCTACGGCGCGGTCGGCGGCGGCGCTCCCGCCCGCTACCCGCACGCCCTCGGGCTGGGCCTGGCCTTCCTGCTGGCGCTGGAACTGCTTCTGGCCGCCCTGACCCTCTTCGCGCCGCAAGGCCAAGCAGGGCCGGAGACGGCGAAGGAAGCACCGGCCCACGAGTGACCGCATGCGTAAGGGGCGTCCACCAAGGTGGGCGCCCCTTACCCGTACCGCCCGGGTCAGACGCGGCGCAGCCTGATCACCGGGATGTCCCGGTCGGTCTTCTTCTGGTAGTCCTCGTAGGGCGCGTAGACCTCCAGCAGGATCGGCCACACCCGGGCCTTCTCGGGCGCCGGGAGGACTTCGGCGCGGGCGGCGAACCGCTCGCCGTTCACCCGTACGTGAACCTCGGGGTTCTCACGGAGGCTGAGGAACCACTTGGGGTGCTCGGGCGCGCCGCCCTTGGACGCGACGATCAGATAGTCGTCGCCGTCACGCCCGTAGATCAGCACCGTACGGTGCCAGTCGCCGCTGACGCGGCCCTGGTAGTCGATGAGCAGGCAGGGCGAGCCGTTCATGTCGGTGCCCTCGGCGCCGCCGGACTCCTCGTAACGGCGGGCCTGGTCGGCCACCCACTGGTCGGAGCTGAGTTTCACGGCGGTGGGATCGTATGCGGTCATGCGGATGCCTCCTGGGGGGAAGTGCGTCGGCAATGATTTCCACCATAGGCGCGGCGGCGGCGCGCCGGAGGCGTCACGGGCCCGGCGCGCCACGGTCACAGGCCGGGTGCGCCCCAGACCGGGAACCAGCGCGACAGGTCCTCCTCCAGCCGCAGATCGTTGGCGACGAGCGCCTTCACCTGGAGCTCCAGCGCGTTGTCCCGCTTCTCGCCGGGCAGCGGGGCGAAAGGGTAGAAGGAACCTCGTTTGTAGAGGTAGACGAGGGCCAGCGACCGGCCGGCCGGGTTCCGGAAACCGACCAGGGAGCAGAGCAGCTGCGGGCCGAAGCCGTGCTCCTCAAGCGCGGAGTTCACGGCGTGCAGATCGGTGACGAGGTCGGTGGTCCCGCTCGGGTCGTGGCGGGACAGCAGCCAGGTGTAGCCGTAGGAGTCCTGGCTGGACTCCACGGAGATCAGGGCGTGCAGATCCTGCTGGATCTCGGTGAAGGCGCCGCCCTCGACAGCGGCGAAGCAGACCGAGCCGAGCCCGGTGGGCCGCAGGTCGCTCGCCGCCTCCAGGGTGATGGCGGCCGAGGTGAGCCCGAAGAGCTGGTCGAGGTCGGGACGGACCGGCTTGCTGCGGCCGAGCAGCACGTCCAGCAGGCCCATCAGCGCCGGTCCAGTTCGAGGGTGATGCGGCCGAGCTGCTCCAGCCGCTGTTCGAGGGTGGGGTGGGTGGACAGCAGCTTGGAGACGGCGCCGTCGGAGGCGAGCGCGGGCGCGAAGTAGAAGGCGTTGAAGGGCTCGACCTTGCGCAGGTCCCTGGTGGGGATGGCGGCGATCTGCCCGCTGACCTTGGTGAGCGCCGAGGCGAGCGAGGACGGCCGGCCGGTGAGCAGGGCGGCGCTGCGGTCGGCGGACAGCTCGCGGTAGCGCGACAGCATCCGGGTGAGCAGGAAGCTGACGGCGTAGACGACGGCGCTGACCAGCGGCACCAGGATGAAGATGATCGCGGTGCCGGGGTCGCGGGCCCGGCGGAAGCCGCCGTACAGCCCGATCCGGGTGACTATGCCGGCCAGGATGCCCAGGAAGGAGGCGATGGTCATCACGGCGACGTCCTTGTGCGCCACGTGCGAGAGCTCGTGGGCGATGACGCCCTCCAGCTCGTCGGGCTCCAGGCGGCGCAGCAGGCCGGTGGTGGCGCACACCATCGTGTTCTTCCGGTTGCGCCCGGTGGCGAAGGCGTTCGGCACGTCGGAGTCGGCGATCGCGACCCGGGGCTTGGGCAGGTCGCCCAGCGCGCAGATACGGTCCACGACGCCGTGCAACTCGGGGGCCTGCTCCGGGGTGACCTCGTGGGCGCCCATGCTGAAGGCCGCGATCCGGTCGCTGAACCAGAACTGGGCGATGAAGAGGATGCCGGCGACGACGGCGATCAGCGGCCAGGCTCCGTGTATCAGGACGACCAGCGCGCCGACGAAGACGACATAGAGAAGTCCGATCAGGAACATGGTGACGACCATCCGGGTCGTCAGTCCCCGGTCGGCTGAAAAGCGGTTACGCGGCATGGCCCCTCCCGAGTCGTGCGGGGCGCTGGTCGCGGGGCGCGGCCACGCGTCTCCACTGTCGATTGTGCCTCTTTTTCAGCTTTCGCCCCCTTCCACCCAACGATGCAACGACCAGGACGACCCGGTCGGTTCCGCATTATTCGGCCGAAGTGAGGATCAGCTTCCCAAAGGTGCGTCTGGCCCGCAGATCCGCGTGGGCGCGGGCGGCCCCGGACAGCGGGTAGACCCCGCCGATCCTGGGCCTGAGCAGCCCCTTCGCGGTCATGGTGAGCAGTTCGGTCATCGGCTCGCGGTACATCCCTGGGCGGCCCAGGCAGTGCGCGAGCCAGAAGCCGACGACCGCCCGGGAGCTGCCCATCAGCCGGGCGGCCTGGAGGGGGGTCGGCGGGGTCCGCGAGGCCATACCGTAAATGACCAGGCGGCCGAAGGGCGCGAGGGCGGCGAGCGAGGCGTCGAAGACCGGGCCGCCGGTCATCTCCAGCACGATGTCGACCTTGCGGCCGCCGTTGGCCTCGACGAGGCGTTCCCTGAGGTCGGTGGGGTCGGCGTCGACGGCCACGTCCGCGCCCAGTTCGAGCGCGAGTTCGCGCTTCTCCTTGGACGAGGCGGTGGCGATCACCCGTCCGGCGCCGTACTCCTTGGCGAGCTGGACGGCGAGCGAGCCGGTGCCGCCGGCCGCCGCCTGCACCACGACGCTCTCCCCCCGGGCGATCCGCGCCGAGGTGCGCAGCAGATGCCAGGCGGTCAGACCCTGGACGACGAGGGCGAGCGCCTGCCCGTCGGAGACGCCGTCCGGTACGTCGTGCGCCAGGTAGTCCTGGGCCACGGCCTTCTCCGCGTAGCCGCCGTTCTCGGTGAGGGCGACGACCCGGCGCCCGTCGGGGGTGCGGCCGACGACCTCGGCGCCGGGTACCAGCGGGAGCGTGGACCGGGAGAGGTAGGAGTTCTCCACCGTGTGGGTGTCGGCGTAGTTGACGCCCGCGGAGTCCACGTCGATCAGCACCTGGCCCGGGCCAGGGACGGGGTCGGGCAGTTCCGCTTCGCGCAGCACCTCGGGGCCGCCGAACTCGGTGATCTGGATCGCGCGCACGACGACTCTCCTCGCGGGATACCCGGGGCCTACCGGCCGGTACGGCCTCTCCCTCCAGACTACCGACTGGTCGGTATGGCGTGCGTATATCCCGGGAGCCCGTCTCAAAACGGCCGTCTCGGACCGATCGGAGCGGGCCGATCGGACCGGAGCGGCCGGACCGGACGGCCGGATCGGACCGTGGTCCTCTCGGGCGGGCCGGGTTCGGGCGAGCCGGTTCAGACGGCCGGCACCGGGCGCGCGGGCGGCGGGCCGACATAGCGCGCGGCCGGGCGGATGATCTTGCTGTCCTCGGCCTGCTCCAGGATGTTGGCGCTCCAGCCCACCACCCGGGCGGCGGCGAAGGTCGGAGTGAACATCTCCCTCGGCAGTCCGCACAGCTCCATCACCACACCGGCGAAGAACTCCACGTTGATGTGCAGGTCGCGGCCCGGCTTCAGCTCGGCGAGTATCGCCTCGGCCCGCTCCTCGACCTGGACGGCGAAGTCCACGAGGTCGCCGCCGAAGTCGCGCGCGATGCCCTTGAGCAGGCGGGAACGCGGGTCCTCCGTGCGGTAGACGGGGTGGCCGAAGCCCATGATCCGGTCCCCGGCCCGGATGTGGGCGCGCAGCCACCCGTCGATCCGGTCCGGTGTCCCGATGGCGTCCAGGGTGTCGAGCGCGCGGCTGGGCGCGCCGCCGTGCAGCGGTCCGGACAGCGCGCCGACCGCGCCGACCAGGCAGGCGGCGAGGTCCGCGCCCGTGGAGGCGATGACGCGGGCGGTGAAGGTCGAGGCGTTGAAGCCGTGGTCGACCGTCGAGATCAGATAGCGCTCGACCGCCCGCGCGTGGGCCGGGTCGGGCTCCTGGCCGGTCAACATGTAGAGGTAGTTGGCCGCGTACGGCAGGTCGTCACGCGGGGGCACCGGATCGAGCCCCTGCCCGAGCCGGTACAGCGCGGTGAGCAGGGTCGGCACGGCGGCGCAGGCGGCCAGCGCGTCGGCGAGCCGCTGCTCGGGGTCGAGGTCGTACAGCGGCCGGAAGCCGGCGGCGGCCCCGGCGAGCGACAGGGCGGTACGCAGCCCCGCGAGCGGCCCGGAGGGCGCGGTGGCGCGGGCGATGGCGGGGAGCGCGGCGGTCACCTCGGCGGGCAGGTGCCGCAGCGCCGCCGTCCTGACGGTGAAGGCGGCCCGCTCGGCCACGTCGGGCAGTGTGCCGTGGAACATCAGATGCCAGACGTCCTCGAAGCCGCGGCTCTCGGCAAGCTCAACGGCCGAGAACTCCCGGTAGTGGTAGAAGCCCTCGGCCCCGCGGACGTCGCCGAGGGCCGTCTCGGTGACGATCACGCCCTTGAGGCCGCGGGGCACGTCGATCGGGGCGGTGGACTCGATGGTCGGCATGGTCTTCCTCCTTGAGTATGTACTTGACTGTCCATGATTGATTACTGGCCTGTCAATGTTGATTGAATCAATGTTGATCCCGGGCTGGATAGGGATACGGTGAGGCCATGACGCAGCAGGAGGGGGACGGCGGCACCGTCCCGGGCGGTGGCGAGGGCGACGACGGCAGGATCGGTACGCGGGAGGCGGCCCGGCGGCTCGGCGTCAAGCCGGAGACGCTGTACGCGTACGTCAGCCGCGGTCTGCTCGGCAGCCGGCGGGCGGCCGGCGGGCGGGGCAGCACCTTCGACCCGGCGGAGGTCGCGGCGCTGGCCGGGCGCGGCAGAGCCGCCGCCCCCGCGGAGCCGCCCGAGGGCGACTGGGGCCGGGTGCGTACGGGGATCACCCTCATCGAGGGCGACCGCTGCTACTTCCGCGGTGTCGACGCGACGGCGCTGGCCGAGGCGTACGGCTACGAGGAGGTCGCCGAGTGGCTGTGGACGGGGGTGCTGCGGCCCGGGAAGCGCTTCACCGCGCCCGCCCGGCCGCTCGCGGCGGCGCGGGCGGCGGCCGGGGCGCTGCCCGCGGACAGCGGTCCGATGGACCGGCTGCGGGTCGCCGTGATCGCGGCGGGGAGCGCGGACCCGCTGCGGTTCGATCTGTCGCGGGAAGCGGTGCTGGGATCCGCGCGGAGCCTGATCCCGACGCTGGTCGACGCGCTGCCAGGGGCCGGGCCGCCGGTCGGGGAAGGTGAGCCGCTGGCCGGGCGGCTGTGGTCGCGGCTGACCGCGGCGCCGGCCGACGAGGCGTCGCTGCGGGTGCTGGACGCGGCGCTCGCCCTGCTCGTCGACCACGATCTGGCGGCCTCCACGCTGGCCGCCCGGGTCGCCGCGTCGGCCCGGGCGCATCCGTACGCGGTGGTCTCGGCGGGGCTGGGCGCGCTGGACGGACCGCTGCACGGGCAGGCCAGCGCGTTGGTGCACCGGATGCTCGCCGAGGTGCTTGAGCGCGGCAGCGCGGGCCCGGTGGTCGCCGAGCAGCTGCGGGCCGGACAGCGGATTCCGGGCCTGGGCCACCGGCTCTACCGGGGCGAGGACCCGCGGGCCCGGCTGCTCCTCACCCTCCTCGACCGGGTCCCCGCGGCGGCCGACGCGCTGGCGGCGGCCCGGGACGTGCTGACGACCACGGCCCGGCACGGCCCGCTGCACGCGAACGTCGACCTGGCGCTCGGTGTGCTGTCGGTGTCGTGCGGGATGCCTGCCGAGGCGGGCGAGACGGTCTTCGCGGTGGCCCGTACGGCGGGGTGGATCGCGCACGCGCTGGAGGAGTACGGGGAGCGGCCGCTGCGGATGCGCCCGCTCGGCGCGTACGACGGCCCCCGCCCGCCCCAGCCCCTCCCGTCGCCGCACTGACCCCGGCCCGCCCCCACCCGCGGGGCTGACCGGGCCCGCCGGACGCCGCCCCGCGCGGGATGACCGCTCTTGGTGGCGGGGTCCTGCGGCGGGCGCGGCTCGCCGACCGGCCCGTGCGCCCGGGAGAGTGGGACCGGCCCCGGGCCGGACGCTGGGGTCAGACCGGGGTGCGGTGGGGGGCGCGGGTGATCAGGGCGGTCCATTCGGTGTCGGCCTGGCCCGGCACCATGCGGCCCGCCGAGCGCCACTGCGCGGCGAGTGCCGCGTACACGGGCGCGTCGGAACCCCGCAGCGCCGGGCCGCCCCTGGAGGTGTGGCGGCCGTGGCCGCCGCCCGTACCGTCGTCGCGAATCCACTGCGTTCCTGCCATATGCCGAACAACGAGACATGAGCGCATGGCGCCACCGCGCGCGCCCAACCGCACCTGAATGAGTGAACAGTGCACGGATGCGCTCAGGAATTTCCGGCGACCGTGACCCGTTGTGCGGGCATGACCACTGTGGAGCTGACCAAGGAGAACTTCGACGAGGTCGTGTCGTCGCACGACTTCGTCCTCATCGACTTCTGGGCCCCCTGGTGCCCTCCGTGCCGGAGCTTCGCGCCGGTCTACGACAAGGCTTCGGGCAAGCACGAGGATCTGGTGTTCGCCAAGGTGGACACCGAGGCGCAGCCGGAGCTGGCGGCCGCCTTCCAGATCCAGTCGATCCCGACCCTCATGATCGTCCGTGACAAGGTCGCCGTCTTCGCCCAGCCCGGCGCCCTTCCGGAACCCGCGCTGGAGGACATCATCGCCCAGGCCCGCGCCCTCGACATGGACGAGGTCCGCAAGTCGGTGGCCGAGGCCCAGGGCGGCGCCCGCTAGTCCGACACCCGACCGGCCCCGGGACCCGCCGGTTCCGGGGCCGACCCATGCCCGTACGCACGGCGCCCAGCGAGCGTCCCGGCCCGCCGGCCCCCGCCCACCGGAAACGCCCGCCGGACACGCGCCCGACCCTCGGTCCGGCCGCGCTGTCAGTGGTGGTGCCTACGCTCGGAGCGTGGGCACCACTCTCACCGCCGCCGCGCGGATCGCCGTCGTCCCCGACCCGGTGGGGTCGGGCGGCCGGCTGTGCCCGCTCGCCGACGACGGCACCCCCGCGGGCGCCGCGCACACCGTGCCCGACCTGGCCGCGGAGGTGGCCCGGCGGGAGGCGGCCGAGGGGCCGCGCTGGGTGTGGCCGGCCACCGACGAGCTGTATCCGTGGCTGCTCGACCGCGGCGCCGTACGGCTCGCCCGCTGCCATGACGTGAAGCTGGTCGAGTCACTGCTGCTCGCCCAGGAGAACAGACACGGCCGCCCCCGTTCGCTGGGCGCCGCCTGGGCCCGGCTGCGCGACCTGCCCGAGCCGCCCGACGCGCCGGAGTCCGGCGCGGACGACCAGCCCGTGCTGTTCGCCGCCGACCGGCACCATCTGCCGCCGGACACCGACCCGTTGACCGCGCTGATCGCCGTCCACGCCGAGCAGCAGCGCCGGATCGCCGCCGGAGAGCACCCGGACCGGATGAGGCTGCTGTGCGCCGCGGAGTCGGCGGGGGCGCTGGCCGCCGTGGAGATGGGGCGCGACGGCCTGCCGTGGAGCGCCGCCGTCCATGACGAGCTGCTGACCGGGCTGCTCGGCCCCCGCCCGTCCGGCGGCGCCCGGCCCGCGCTGCTCAACGAGCTGTCGCTGCGCGTCCAGGACGCGCTCGGCCGCCCGTTCAACCCGGACTCCCCCGCCCAGGTGCTGCCCGCCTTCGCCCGCGTCGGGGTGCGGCTGACCTCGACCCGCTCGCACGAGCTGCGCGGGGTCGACCACCCCGCCGCCGCGCTGCTGCTGCGGTACAAGGAGCTGTCCCGTATCCACGCCGCGCACGGCTGGGCGTGGCGGGAGTCCTGGGTGCGCGACGGCAGATTCCGGCCGGAGTACGTGGTGGGCGGTGTGGTCTCCGGGCGGTGGGCGACCCGCGGCGGCGGGGCGCTGCAGATCCCCCGGCTGCTGCGCTCGGCCGTGGTCGCCGACCCGGGGCACCGGCTGGTGGTCGCGGACGCGGGCCAGCTGGAGCCGCGGGTGCTGGCCGCGATGTCCGGCGACCCGGGGCTCGCCCGGGCGGCGGCCGCCGGGGACCTGTACGCGGCGCTGGCGCTCGACGCCTTCGCGGGCGACCGGCCGCGCGCGAAGATCGGGCTGCTCGCGGCGATGTACGGGCAGACCAGCGGCGAGGCGGGCCAGTTGCTCGCGGTGATGCGGCGCCGTTTCCCGGCCGCGCTGGCCCTGGTCGAGTCCGCGGCCCGGGTCGGCGAGGCGGGCGGCGTCGTACGGTCGCAGCTGGGCCGTACGTCCCCCATGCCGTCCGCCGAGCGCTTTCTCGACGAGAGCGCCGACCCGGAGGACGGCGCCGAGCCCGACCGGCGGGCGGCCCGCTCCTGGGGGCGGTTCACCCGCAACTTCGTGATCCAGGCGAGCGCTTCCGACTGGGCGCTGGCCATGCTCGCCGCGCTGCGCCGCCGACTGACCGCCGTGGGTCCGGAGCCCCGGCTGGTGTTCTTCCAGCACGACGAGGTGATCGTGCACACCCCGACCCCGCTCGCGGCCGCGGTCGAGGAGGCCGTGACGGCGGCGGGCGAGGAGGCCCGTCGGCTGGTCTTCGGCGCGACCCCGGTGCGGTTCCCGCTGGAGACGCATGCGGTGGAGTGCTACGCGGACGCGAAGTAGACCCCCGTACGGGCCCGGTGGCCCGGCCGCCGACCCGGAGTCGGAGCCGCGACCCGCAACCCCTGAGCCGCGACCCCGGCCCCCGAGCCCGCGAGCCCCGAACATGCCTCCGCTCCCCGGCCGCCGCGTGATTGCATCGCGGGAACCACGCCGCGCGGCCGGGGAGCGGAGAGTCTCGGCCCCGGCCTCACCCGCCGTACTGGGCGAAGGTCCGGGTGAAGTCCCACGCCTGCTGCGAGACTCCCGAGCACGTGTCGTCGTTCGGGTAGCCGGCGGCGCACGGCCGGTCCCGGTTGGCGGACCAGAAGGTCAGCCGGGCCAGGTGGTGCGCCTGCGCGTAGGCGAGGATCGTGCGGAAGTCGGCGACGGTGACGGTCTCGTTGTTGTCGGTGATGCCGTTCATCGACGAGATGCCGCTGTGCCGGTACGCCTGGTCGTCGCTGTAGCCGTAGGCACTCTTGAGGGCGTTCTTCAGGCCGTCGGCCGCCCGGGTGGTGAGCGTGCCCATGTTCTGGCCCGCGCCGCCGAAGTCGAACGGCATGATCGTCCAGCTGTCGACGGTGAGCCCGGAGGCGGCCGCCTTGTTGATCAGACCGGTGTCGGGACCGCTCTGGCCGGTGCCGATGGTGACGTAGACGGCGATGCCCGGGTTGTTGGCCCTGACGGTCTTGAGCGCGTCGACCGTGCGCTGCTGGACGGTGCCGTTGCTGTAGGCGTCGGCCTCGATGTCGATGTCGATGGCCTTGAGCCCGTAGGCGCTGATCACCTTCTGGTACGCGCCGGCGAGCGCGCTCGCGCTCGTGCAGGACTGCTCCAGCTTGTTGCCGCTGTAGCCGCCGAAGGACGGGATGACGTCCCCGCCGGCCGCGCGGATCTTGTTGATGGTGGACTGGTCCACGCCGCCGGTCAGCGCCCGGCCGCCGTCCCACTGCGGGTTGCAGGTGCCGTTGCTGAGGACGAAGGCGAGGGTGAACCACTTGACGCCGGTCGCGTTCATGATCGTCGTCGGGTCCGGCGGGTTGCCCCAGCCGTTGTAGAGGTACGGGGCCACGGCCTGCGCGCCGACGGCGGGCGGCGGGGTGGTCGGCGGGGTGCCGCCACCGCCGCCGGGCAGGGTCCACTTCTGGTTGGCGCCTCCGCCGCAGTCCCAGATCTGGAGCCGGGTGCCGTTGTCCGAGCTGGGGCCGGTGGCGTCGAGACACCGGCCGGAACCGGAGTTCACCAGCTGCCCGTTGCTCGCGGTCCACTTCTGCGCGTTGGTGCCGTTGCAGTCGTACAGCTGCACCTTGGTGCCGTTGGCGGTGCCGGCCGAGGTGACGTCCATGCACTTGCCGAGCGCGCGCAGCGAACCGTCGGAACTGACCGTCCACTGCTGGGCGGTGGTGCCGTTGCAGTCGTAGAGCTGGATCGCGGCGCCGTTGGCGGAGCTCGCGGCGGCCACGTCGACGCACTTGCCGCCGTAGCCGGTGATCGCGCCGCTGGCGTCGGCGCCGGAGGCCTGGGTGACGGCGAAGAGGCCGAGGGTGCCCGCGGCGAGCGCCGCGGTGGCCAGGAGAGAGGTGGTTCGCTTCATCAGCCGGTCACGGTCCACTTCTGGTTGGCGCCTCCGGTGCAGCTCCAGATCTGGAGCCGGGTGCCGTTGGCGGAGCTGTTGCCGGTCGCGTCGAGGCACTTGTTCGCCGCCGGGTTGACGATGTCGTGGGCGGCGGTGACGGTCCACTTCTGGGCGTTGGTCCCGTTGCAGTCGTAGAGCTGGACGGGGGTGCCGTCGGCGGTGCCGGCCGCGGCGACGTCCAGGCACTTGCCGAGCGCGCGCAGCGAGCCGTCCGAGCCGACCGTCCACTGCTGGGCGGCGGTGCCGTTGCAGTCGTAGAGCTGGATCGCGGCGCCGTTGGCGGTGTTCGCCGCGGCGACGTCGACGCACTTGCCCGCGATGCCGGTGATGGCGTGGCCGCCCCCGCCGGTGCCGCCGCCCGTGCCCCCGGTGCCGCCCCCGCTGTCGCTGGTGGTGACGTGCACGTAGTCCACGACGAGCTGCTGCGGGAAGGAGGTGCTGCCGTCGGGGTCGCCGGGCCAGTAGCCGCCCACGGCGAGGTTCATGATGATGTAGAAGGGGTGGTCGAAGACCCAGCGGTTGCCGTGCAGGTCGGCGGGGGTGCGGGTCTCGTAGACATGGCCGTCCACCGACCAGGAGATTGAGTTGGGCGCCCAGTCGACGGCGAAGGTGTGGAAGCCGTCGGAGAAGCTCTGGCCGTTGGGGAGGCTGTACCCGGCGCCGATGCCGTCCGAGCCGGAGTAGCCGGGGCCGTGGATGGTGCCGTGCACGCTGCCGGGCTCGAAGCCGACGTTCTCCATGATGTCGATCTCGCCGCTGTTGGGCCATCCGACGGAGCCGATGTCGTTGCCGAGCATCCAGAACGCGGGCCACATGCCCTGGCCGCGCGGCAGCTTCATCCGGGTCTCGAAGTGCCCGTAGGCCTGGGTGAACTTCTGCGGGGTGGACAGCCGCGCGGAGGTGTACTGACAGGTCCCGTACCAGCACTGGTAGTTGGCCGGGTTCTCCTTGCGGGCGGTGATCACCAGGTCGCCCTGGCCGTCGAGCGCGGCGTTGTGGGTGCCGCTGGTGTAGTACTCGCGCTCGTGGTTGTTCACGTTGTCACCGGTCTCGTAGCCCCACTTGGAGCTGTCGACCGCGCTGCCGGCCGGACCGTTGAAGTCGTCGGTGAAGGTCGCGGTGGCCGCCGCGGGCGCGGCGTCCACGGTGCCCGCCGGGTGGGGGGCGGCCGTCTGCTGGAGCCAGCCGCACATCAGCAGCGCGGCGGCGGCGAGCAGGGCGAGAGGGCGGGGTCGTACGCGTCGGATGGGGGGTGAGACCGACATGCCGGACTCCTCGGTCGGGACGGCGGAAAGCCAGGAACGGTCATGCTCCTGACAGACAGTGAGGGCGCAGTACACCCTCGGAGACTTACGTCACGTCTTAGTTCAGGACGTGATTTAAATGGCGTGGATGAGGGCCGTCAATACTTCCGGCAAAGGTCTGTACCTTAAAGTTGGCGACGCCGCACCAGCACCGCCAGCACCACGACCCCCGGGATCAGCGGCAACCAGGCCGTGACCAGCCGGTAGCCGAGCACGGCGGAGGTCGCGGTGACCGCCGAGGCGCCGGCGGTCACCAGGGCCAGTCCGAGCGCCGCGTCGAGCGAGCCGAGCCCGGCCGGGGTGGGCAGCCAGCCGGTCGCGGTGCTCGCGCACAGATACGCCGCCACGACCCCGCTGACCGGGACCGGAGCGTGCACCGCGCGCATCACCGAGACCACCACCGCCGCGTGCATCGCGGGGAAGGCCAGCGAGCCGCCCCACAGCGCGGCGATCCGCGGCCGCATCCGGTGCAGCGCCCGTACGTCGTGCGCCACCGAGGCGGTGAACTCCCGCAGCCGGGAGCCCAGTCCGCGCGCGCAGCGGGTCAGCAGACAGCCGGCCGCCACGGCCACCAGCACGCCCGCCGCGATGAGCACCGGGTGGTCCGGCAGGTTCCGCCGCCCGTGCACGACCCGGCGGATGCTCAGCGCGCCGGGGAAGAGCGCGAGCACGGCGACCAGCAGCGCGACCCGGGCGATCACGGCTGCGGCCGCCCGGATCGCGAGCGCGGCGACCGCGCGGGTGGCGCTCAGGCCCCGGCGGACCAGGAAGCGCAGATTCACCGCGTTGCCGCCGAGCCCCGCGGGCAGGACGTGGTTGGCCGCCGAGGCGGCGAACTGCGCGGCCAGCAGCCCTCCCGCCGGCAGGCGTTCGACGACCGCGCCCTGCTGGGCGGCCGCCGCGCACACCCAGGTGAGGAAGGCGGCGCAGCAGGCCACCGTCAGCCACTCCCCGTCGGCTGCGCCGAGCCGCCGCGCGCTGGAGTCGATCAGCGACCACTCGCTCACCACGACCGCCGCGACGACCACCACCGGCAGCACCACGGCCGCCGAGCGCACGGAGTTCCGCCGCCAGACGGCTCCCTCGTTGCGGGCGATCGACACGGGCACTCCTCGGCGCGTGGGGCCCACCCGCGCCGCAGCCCGGGCCGGGCGGCGCGGGCCGTCGGCAGGGTGGAAAAGGGCAGGGAAGGACGTGCGGAACAGGCGGGGGCACCGGCGACAAAGCGGGACCTGCGCCGATTCGTCCAGAGTAGGCGGCGCCGCCCCCGGGAGCCGCGCGGCGCACCGCCGTCCGGGACGATCACCCGCACCGGCCGGGCACGTACGCCCGCAACAACCCTGCCCCGCCCGGCCCGCGGGCATGCCGAGTCGCCGGTCCGCGACGAACGCGGACCGGCGACTGCTTCCTTCAGCGCGGCCGGGCGGCGGTGAGAGGTCCGCCCCCGGCCGTCCGGGGGGTCAGTGGATCAGGCGGCGGGCGCCTGCCACTGCTGGTTGGCGGCACCGGTGCAGTCCCAGATCTGCAGCCGGGTGCCGTTGGCCGAACTGGGCCCCGTCGCGTCGAGGCAGCGGCCCGACTGGGGGTTGACCAGGGTGTTGTTCGAACCTCGCGTCCATTGCTGCGAACCGGTGCCGTTGCAGTCGTACAGCTGCACCTGGGTGCCGTTGGCCGTGCCCGCGCTGGCGACGTCCAGGCACTTGCCGAGCGCCTGGAAGGTCGTGCCGGAGGCGGTCCACTGCTGGGCGGCGGTGCCGTTGCAGTCGTAGAGCTGGATCGCGGTGCCGTTGGCGGAGCTCGCGGCGGCGACGTCCACGCACTTGCCGCCGTAGCCGGTGATCGTGCCGGTGTGGCCGGAGCCGGGGTTGCTGCCGCCGCCGCCGTTCGCCTGGGTGCCGGACCAGGTGAAGGTGGCCGAGGCGCCGCCGGGGACGGAGTACGCGAAGGACTCGTTGCCCCAGTTGACGCGCAACTGCTGGGCGGAGGAGGACTCGTTGTAGGCGACCAGGGCCTTGGAGCCGTCCGGGTTGCGCCAGGCGACGTTGCGGATCGTGGAGTTGTCGTTGGAGGAGATCCGGTAGGCGCCCGGCTTCACGAACTTGGTGAGCTGGCCCATCGTGTAGTACTCGACGGTGTAGTCGACCTGCCCGCTGCGGCTGTCGCCGTTGTGCACGGTGACCAGGCCGGTGCAGGTGCCGCAGCCGCCGTTGTGCGGACCCATGTTCTGGTCGACCGCCAGGCTCCACTTGATCCAGCTCTGGCCCCAGTTGCGGGTGTAGTCGATCAGGTTCTCCATGTCCTCCTTCTGCTGGTTGCCGATCCAGGTGCCACCGGAGTGCTCGGTGTCGAAGGCGGGGACGCCGGGGTACTTGTTGTGGATCGTGGTCTGCTCGGAGACATTGCCCCCGTAGCCGTGCCAGGCGATGCCGCCGAAGTTGGAGTCGCTGCGGATGGCCGCGTCGTCCACGGTGGGGGCGCCGTAGCCGTCGTAGGTGTCCCAGTTCCAGTCCAGCGCCAGCACCTTGGTGGACAGACCCGCCGTGTGCAGCGCGGGCAGCAGGTTGGTCTTGGTGAAGTACGCCAGCCCGGAGCCGTTCCACTGCGCCGAGGGGTAACCGCCGCAGCAGGTGGGCTCGTTCTGCACGGTGACGTAGTCGATCGGCACGCCCTGCGCCTGGTACGCCTGGAGGTACTTGACGAAGTACTGCGCGTAGGCGGCGTAGTACTGCGACTGGAGCCAGCCCTGGCTGTAGGCGCCGCTGTCCTTCATCCACGGCGGCGGGGTCCAGGGGGTGCCCATGACCTTGACGTTGGGGTTGAGCTGGCGGGCCTGCTTGGTGAGCGGGACCACGTCGGCCAGGTCGTGGGAGATGGAGAAGTGCGCGAGCGTCGGGTCGGTCTGCCCGGCCGGCATGTCGTCGTAGGTGTAGTTGCCGCGGGCCAGGTCGGAGGCGCCCATCGGGTTGCGCAGGAAGCCGACACCGATGCCGTTGACCGGGTCGAAGAGCTTCTGCATGACCGTGTTGCGGGTCGAGGCGGACAGCGCGCCGCTGGAGTTGAGCAGCCAGGCGGCGGTGTCGGTGAACGAGGCGCCGCCGCCGGTGAACTGCTGGTAGGTGGTGTTCTCGTCCACGGTGACGTTCTGGCCGGAACCGCCCGTGCCCGAGGCGAAGGAGACCGGGGCCTGCTGTTCGAGGCCCTTGACGACGTTGCGGCCGCCGGAGTCGTTGGTGGTGGTGAGGTAGACCTGGACGCTCTCGCCCGCGGCGTGCGCGACGGTCGGTACGGCCAGCATGGGGGTGATCGCCGCCGCGGCGGCGGTGAGCACGCCGACGAGCGTGCGCCGGAGGTGGAATCCGCCCGCTCGTGGGCGGGTTGCTGAGCTCATGGTCGTTGCCCTTCTCGGCAGTGGCATGGGCCTGACATGACCAACCGTGCAGCGAGGGGGTCCGCACGCTTGTTTCACTACTTGTTTCACGACTTATATCGCGACGTGATTTAACTAGCGCGCCATGGGGCCGTCAAGATGCCGGACGGGGTTCACAACCGTGAAACACAATGAAACAGGCCCGACGTCATGGGACATACGTCGGGCCGTGCGGGGTGACCTGCGGAGCAGTGGTCCAGACCGTTGAAAACCGGTCAGCGGGGGGCGGGCGCGGTGCTGCCGCGCGGCACCAGCGCCGGCGGTTCGAGCACGATGTCGGCCACGTCCGCGCCGCCGACGAGCTCAAGCAGCGCGCCGGCGGCCCGCTCCCCGTACTCCGGCACCCGGCGGCTGACCGCGGTGAGGGCGGGGTGCACCAGCCGGCACAGCTCACTGTCGTCCCAGGCGACCAGGGAGAGCTGGCCGGGCACGGACACGCCCATCTCCTGGGTGACGCTGAGCGCGGCGACGGCCATCACGTCGTTGTCGTAGATGATCGCCGTGGGCCGGGCTGAGCCGGAGAGCAGCCGGCGGGTGGCGCGGGCGCCGTCCTCGCCGGTGTAGTCGGTGTGGACGCAGCGCACGCCGTCCAGGCCGAGTTCGGCCGCGGCGGCGTCGAAGGCCTCACCGCGTTCACGGGTGTGCACGAAGTGCGCGGGACCGGCCACCCGGGCGATCCTGCGGTGGCCCATCGCGGTCAGATACGCCAGCGTCTCGCGTACGGCGGCGCCGTCGTTGATCCACACCGACGGCACTCCGGAGGCGCCCGCCGCGTGGCCGACCACCACGGCGGGCAGGCCGAGTTCGCCGAGCAGCGCGATCCGCGGGTCATCCTCGCGCAGGTCCACCAGCAGCACGCCGTCCACCCGGCGCTCGCCCCACCAGCGGCGGTAGGCGGCCTCCTCGGCGCCGGCGTCCTCGGTGACCTGGAGCAGCAGCGCGGTGCCGGTGGCCGCGAGCCCCGCCTCGACGCCGGAGATCAGCTGCATGAAGAACGGCTCGATGCCCAGCACCCAGGCCGGCCGGTCCACGACCAGGCCGATCGCCCCGGACCGCCCGTCGGACAGGGCGCGGGCGGCGCTGCTGGGATGCCAGCCCATCCGGGCGGCGATCTCCACGATCCGCTCCCGGGTCTGCTCCGAGACTCCCGCCTTGCCGTTGAGGGCGTAGGACACCGCGCCCTTGGAGACGCCTGCGGCCTCGGCGATGTCGGCGATGGTGGGGCGCTTCAGGGGCATGCGGCCTCGGAGGTGGCGGGGCCCGCTCGGCGGGCCGTGATCTGCTGATCGGCCCGCACACCTTAACAACGCTGAACCGGCCCGGGTACGGCGCCCACCCATTCGGGTCGAACGCGTGCGATCAACCGGTTCAGGACCCCCCTCCGCCTCACAGAGCGCATCCGTGGCCGCCCCCGCGGATCAGCCGCGGACGGCCGAGATCTCCAGCCGTACGTAGTCCACCACCGGCTCGGCCAGCCGCCCGGCGACCGCCCGTACGAAGGGCTCGCGCTCGTCGTCGGCCAGCGCGTCCAGATAGGGGCCGAGGATGACGGTGGCCAGGAACGCCTCCAGTTGCTCGCCGCGTTCGAACCTGGCCGGGTCGGGCCGCAGCCGTACGTCGATGTCGGTGAACCCGGCGCCGGCCAGCCGCTCCCGGGTGTCCTCGACGCCCGCGAACCGCCAGTCGTCGCGCTTGCCGCCCCCCACGTCGGCGATGGCCGCGTCGACCGCCGCGATGTTGCCGTACCCGCCGCACTCGGTGACCAGCCGGGCGCCGGGGCGCATCCGGGCGGCGAGCGAGGAGTAGAGCGCCGCGTGGTCGTCGATCCAGTGGAAGGCGGCGACGCTGAACACCGCGTCCACCTCGCCGTCGAACGGCAGCGGCCCGGTCAGGTCGGCGTACACGACCTCGACCCGGTCCAGCCGCCCGGCCAGCCGGTCGCGCAGCTGGTCCAGCATGCGGACGGAACCGTCCACGGCGACCACCCGTCCGTCCGGCAGCCGGTCCAGCAGGCCCGCCGTGTCGCGGCCGGTGCCGCAGCCCGCGTCCAGCACCCGTTCGTCGCCCCGCAGCGGCAGCCGCCCGAGGGTGCGCTTCCCCCATCCGAGATGCGGCAGCGGCAGGGAGTCGTACGTCTTGGCGTCCCATTCCCGGGGCATGGTGCTCCCAATCGTCAGTTCCCGCCGGGGCACGGCGACTTCGGCCCGCCCCGAGTACGGCGACCACGCTACGCCCGTCGTCCACATCATGAAACCGCTGTCTCACATAGCGGGCTACCCGGCCGATGACCAGGCCGGACGGCGGTCCTTGTCGACCAGCACCGCGCGTACCCCTTCATGGAAGTCGGGGCTGCGCGCGACCCGGGAGGCCAGTTCCAGCTCGCGGGCCAGGCACTCCTCGACGCTGTCCGCGGCCAGGCCGTCGCGCAGCAGGTCGAAGGTGATCGCGAGGCTCGCGGGCGAGCCCCGGTCCAGCGCGGCGAGCGTGTCGCGCGCCCACTCGCGGTCCGCCTCCTCGGCGGCGAGGCGGGCGCGTACGCCGGCCAGGTCGGGGGCGGTGAAGCAGCGCTCGATCGCCTCGCGGTGCCCGGCCAGGTCGGAGGGCGGGGCCGGGGTGGCGAAACGGTCCAGCGCCTCGGCGGGATCGGCGCCCCGGTCGGCGAGCGGCCCCTCGCCGGTCAACGCCGCCTCCAGCGCCGGGAGTTCGGCCGCGGGCACATAGTGCGTGGCCAGCCCGCAGTCGACGGCGTCCGCGGCCTGGATCCGTACGCCCGTCAGCCCCAGGTACCAGCCGACCGCGCCGGGCAGCCGGGGCAGGAACCAGCTCGCGCCGATGTCGGGGAAGAACCCGATGGACGTCTCGGGCATGGCGAGCGAGGCCCGCTCGGTCACCACCCGCGCGGACCCGTGCACCGAGATGCCCAGCCCGCCGCCCATGGCGTAGCCGTCGATCAGCGCGATGTACGGCTTGGGATAGCGGGCGATCAGCCCGTCGAGCCCGTACTCGGCGGAGAAGTACGCCCGTACGGCCGTGTCGTCGCCGCGCATTCCGGCCTCCCGCACCGCCCGGATGTCGCCGCCCGCGCAGAACGCCTTGGGCGAGGTGCTGCGGACCACCACCGCGCGCACGGCGTCGTCCTCGCGCCACTCCTCCAGGGCCCGGGTCATCAGCCGGACCATCGTCAGATCAAGGGCGTTGAGGGCGCGGGGCCGGTCGAGTTCGATCACCGCGGTGCCCGCGCGGACGCGGGTGATCACGGGCTCGGCGGTCGTGTCCATGACGCTCCTGAGGGTCGTACGGGCGGGGTCTTCCGTCCCTCCATCCAACACCGAGCGGTCGCCGCCCCACGACCCTCGTTGCTAAGCTCACCGCGAGCCGTGACTGGCGCGCTGGGATGGGGTCAACCATCGGGGAGCGGCTTGTACCACCGAAGTGCCGTGCGCCTGGGCCGTCCCGCAGCCGATTCCGGAGGACACCCATGGCCGTGACCGAGCCGTCAGCCGACGCGTACACCGACGCGACCCCGCGCACCACCGAGTCCACCGCCTTCCGCAGCGCGCTGGAGGTGATCCGGGGTGTGGAGCCGCGGGTCGCGGACGCCATCGCGAGCGAACTCGCCGACCAGCGCGAGATGCTCAAGCTGATCGCGAGCGAGAACTACGCCTCCCCCGCCGTCCTGCTGGCGATGGGCAACTGGTTCAGCGACAAGTACGCCGAGGGCACCGTCGGCCGCCGTTTCTACGCGGGCTGCCGCAATGTGGACACCGTCGAGTCGCTGGCGGCCGAGCACGCCCGGCGGGTCTTCGGCGCCGCGCACGCCTATGTCCAGCCGCACTCGGGCATCGACGCGAACCTCGTCGCCTTCTGGGCGGTGCTCTCCCAGCGGGTGGAGACCCCCGGCCTGGCCCGGGCGGGCGTCCGCCAGGTCAACGACCTGTCCGAGCAGGACTGGGCGCAGCTGCGGGCCGAGTTCGGCAACCAGCGGATGCTCGGCATGTCCCTGGACGCCGGCGGCCACCTCACCCACGGCTTCCGTCCGAACATCTCGGGCAAGATGTTCGACCAGCGCAGCTACGGCACCGACCCGGAGACCGGGCTGCTTGACTACGACGCGGTACGGGCCGCCGCGCGCGAGTTCCGCCCGCTGATCCTGGTGGCGGGCTACTCCGCCTATCCGCGGCTGGTCAACTTCCGTCTGATGCGCGAGATCGCCGACGAGGTGGGCGCCACCCTCATGGTGGACATGGCGCACTTCGCGGGCCTGGTCGCGGGCAAGGTGCTGACCGGCGACTTCGACCCGGTCCCGCACGCGAACATCGTCACCACCACCACGCACAAGTCGCTGCGCGGCCCGCGCGGCGGCATGGTGCTGTGCGACGACTCGCTGGCCGAGCACGTGGACCGCGGCTGCCCGATGGTGCTCGGCGGCCCGCTGCCGCATGTGATGGCGGCCAAGGCGGTCGCGCTGGCGGAGGCGTCCCGGCCGGAGTTCGGCACGTACGCGCAGGCCGTCGTGGACAACGCGCGGGCGCTGGCCGAGGGTCTGCTCACCCGGGGCGCGAAGCTGGTCACCGGCGGCACGGACAACCACCTGGTGCTGATCGACGTGTCCGGTTACGGGCTGACCGGCCGCCAGGCCGAGGCGGCGCTGCTCGACGCGGGCATCGTCACCAACCGCAACTCGGTGCCGCGCGACCCGAACGGCGCCTGGTACACCTCGGGCATCCGCATCGGCACCCCGGCGCTGACCACGCGCGGGCTGGGCGCGCCGGAGATGGACGAGATCGCGGGGCTGATCGACACGGTGCTGTCGGGCACGAGCGCGGCGCCGGCCCCCAAGGGCGGGCTGTCCAAGGCGCACCACGTACTGGACGCGGCGGTGGCCGAGCAGGTCGCGAAGCGGTCGGCGGATCTGCTGGCGGGCTTCCCGCTCTACCCGGGTATCGACCTCAGCTGAGGCGGGGGCCGTAGTCGGGGGGCGGTCCGGCGGTTTCTGTAGCCGCCGGGCCCGCCCTTCGGTGGTCCGGGCGGGCTTTGGCCGGCGGTTCCGTCACGACCGCGCACGGGACCGTGGGCATGGTCCGGACGTAAGCTGCGAGGAGACCCGGGAGGCAGGAGCGTCATGGCCGGCGACGTCGAGTTCACCGAGGGCGGGGATCCGGTCTGCTGGCTTGACCGGGTGTGCGAGGAGTGCGGGGCCTTCCGCGAGGACCCCTCGGCGGCCGCCTGCGCCCGGTGCGGAACGCGCTTTCCCGGCGCGGAGGCGCAAGTCCCGGCCGGGGGCGCCGAGTCGGGGGAGGCGGCGGCCGGTTCCCCGGCGCCGTAGCCGCCGCGCCGGGACTGTACGCCCGAGCCCTGCCGTCACCGCTGTAGTTCCGGCGCCGTAGCCCGTCGCGCCCGGCACCTCCCTGCCCTCACCGAACCGCCGCGCGCCCAGCGGCACGCCCCACCACCGACCGCCGGAGAGCCCGTATGCCCGCCACCGTCCTCGTCTTCAGCGCGACCGCCGACTACCGGCACGACTCGATCCCGGCCGGCGCCGCCGCCCTCGCCGAACTCGCCGCGTCACTCGGCCTGTCGGCCCGGCACACCGAGGACCCCGACGACCTGCGCCCCGACGTGCTGGACGGCTGCGCGGCCGTCGTCTTCCTCTCCCCCAGCGGTGACGTGCTGCACGAGGACGCCCGCGACGCCCTGCGCGCGTATGTCACCGGGGGCGGCGGATTCCTCGGTGTGCACGCGGCGACCTGCGCCGAGTACGGGTGGCCGTACTACGGCGAGTTGCTCGGTGCTCGCTTCGACGGGCACCCGGAGATCCAGCGCGCCGAGGTGACCGTGCTCGACCGCGCCCACCCGGCGACCGCGCATCTGCCGGAGCGGTGGGCGTGGACCGACGAGTGGTACGACTTCCGCGCGGGGCCCGCCGGACGCGGGGTCCACGTGCTCGCCTCCGTCGACGAAGGGTCGTACGAGGGCGGCACGATGGGCGCCGACCACCCGCTGGTGTGGTGCCACGAGTCCGGCTCGGGCCGCGTCCTCTACACCGCGCTCGGTCATCTCGCCGCCGCCTACGCCGACCCCGATTTCCGCGCCCATCTGCGGGGCGCGCTGCTGTGGTGCGCGCGGCTCGGGGAGACGGGGTGACGGAGTCGGCGAGGGCGGTGCGGGGGCCGTATGGGCCTTACGGGGGAGGCGCGGGAAGGGCGCGGAAGACGGCGCCCGTGCGGTGGCGACTCCGCGCGGGGGGCGCGCGATGCGGAGCGCACGCCTGCAATTCTCGTCGTTCCCGGGCGCAATCGGCGACGGCGCTACTACCCTGAGTCGCCGGCAGGGTTTGGCGACGTCGGAGCCGGGAGGACCGTATGGACGCAGAGCCCGCACAGACGGTGGAGACGGAAATCGTACGGTCGGGAGGGCGGCCGGCCGGCCAGCTCGCCCGCCTGCTCGCCCGCGCGGACAACGGGGAACAGGCCGCGCGGCAACTGGACTTGGCGGAGACGCGGTCGGCGCTCATGCACTACTGCGGGCTCCAGTCGTGCCGTCACACGAAGGGGCCGCCGCGGCGGATGAACCGCCGTACGTACCGGCACAGTTTCCTGCTGCCGGACGGAAATGTCCGTGTGCTGTGGGAACTCGAACACGACACCGGGCCCGACGGGGGCGTGCACCACAGTGTGTTCACGGACCGCGAGGGCCTGGCGGTCGCGGAGTGGGAGGTGGACATCGCGTTCGGCACTTCGGGCGGCCCGGTCGAACTGCCGGCGGAGCGGGTGGCGCGAATGCCGGGCGAGCCGGGGCCGGACGAGGCCGGCGGTCCGCCGGAGCCGGGCCGCGCGACCTTCCGCCGGGCCTACACCGAGGGCGACTCGCCCGAGCACGCGCGGCGGCTGCTGCGCCGGGCGACGAACGACAACGCGCCGGGCGAGGACGTCCTGCCGCGGCTGCGCACGGCCATCGCGCACGCGATCGGCATCGTGACCCGGCGCAGCGCGGTGGTCTCGGGCCGGCTGGTGTCGTGGTCGCTGTACGAGCACGCCTTTTTACTGCTGGACGGCAGCGAGTTGAGCCTGTGGGAGATCGACCACACCCGCACCCCGACCGGCAACCCGGTCTGCGAGGTCTACCCCACCCGCGACGCCGCCCTGGACACGGCGGTCCGCCGCATCGAGGCGAGCTGAGATGTACGTGGGCCCGGTGTCCGTGCAACGGTAGTTGATCCTTTGGTGGCGGCCCGGGCGCTGGTGTCCGGGCCGCCGCCGTCCGTCTGTGAGAGGTCGGCCGTGCCCCACCCCACTGTTCTCGAAGCCCAGGACGTCACGCTCTTCTACGGTGAGTCGCGTGCTCTGGGCAGCATCAGCGTCGCCCTGTCGGGCGGCACCGTCACCGCTGTCACCGGGCCCAGCGGTTCGGGCAAGTCCTCGCTGCTGTACTGCCTGGCCGGGGTGCTCAGGCCCAGTGAGGGCCGGGTGCTGTTCGACGGCGACGACCTCGCGGCCCTGAACGACGAGCAGTTGTCCCGCGCCCGGGCCCGCAGCTTCGGCTTCGTCTTCCAGTTCGGCGACCTCGTACCGGAGTTGACGATCGAGGAGAACGTGGCGCTGCCCGTGCTGCTGGCCGGGGCCCGCAAGAAGCAGACCCGGCCGGCCGTGCTCGACCTGCTGGGCCGGCTCGGCATCGCCGAACTGGCCGACCGGCGCCCGGCGTTGGTCTCGGGCGGCCAGGCGCAGCGGGCGGCCGTCGCCCGCGCCCTGGTGCACCAGCCCTCGGTCGTCTTCGCCGACGAGCCCACCGGCGCCCTGGACCAGGCGTCGGGCGAACTCGTCCTGGGCGAGATGGTCTCCATCTGCCGGGAGCGCGGCACCGCGGTCGTCCTGGTCACGCACGATCCGGCGGTCGCGGCGGTCGCCGACCGGCGACTGCACCTGGTCGACGGCGAATTGACGAATCCGGCCGTCGGCACCGAGAGCGCGGTGGCCTCGTGATCACCTTCCGGCTGGGGTTCGCGCTGGTCCGCGGCGCCGGGGGCCAGGGCAGGCTGCGGCTGGCGCTGATGGTGCTCGGCGCCGCCATCGGTTCGGCCTGTCTGGCGGCCGTACTCACCCTTCCGCACCTGCTGGACGCCCGCGCCGTCCATGTCCAGCACCGCACCCCGTACGCCGCCGCGGCCCACCACCCCGGGGTGTCCGGCGCCGACTTCCGTGTCGTCCAGTCGAGTTGGGGCACGGAAGAGCTGACGCAGGTGCTGCTGGCCTTACCGGCGGGCCGTGTTCCGCCACGGCTGCCCGGCGGGGCGGTGGCACCGGCCGCGGGGCAGCTGCTGGTCTCGCCCGAACTCGCCGCGCGGCTGCGCGTCCATCCCGAACTGCGCCACCGGCTGCCCGGCACGATCGTCGGGACCCTTCCGGACGCGAACCTGGCCGCGCCCGACGAACTCTTCGCCTATCAGGGCGTCTCCCCCGCCCAGTTGACCGACGGCAGGCCGCTGGGCGGCTTCGGCGCCCGCTTCAAGCCGGCGGCCGCGCTGGACGGCAAGACCCTGCACACCCTGGAGTTGATGCTCGCGGTCTTCGTCATGCTGCCGCTGGGCCTCTTCCTTGCCAGTTGCAACAAGCTCTCCGCCGCCACCCGGCTGCGCAGCCTGGCCGCGATCCGGCTGATCGGCATGCCGGCCCGCCAGGTGCGGCGGATCAACGCGGTCGAGACGGCCTGCGCCGCCGCGGTCGGCTCGGTGCTGGGCATCCTCGCGTACATCGGCGTCGAACGGGCCCTGAGCACCCACGGCGTACCCGGCCTCGCCTGGTTCCCCGCCGACGCGATGCCCGGCCCGTTCACCTCGGCGCTGTGTGTGCTGGGACTGCCGGTGTGCGCCGCGTGGATCTCCCGCTTCGGCACGGCGGCCGCGGCCGACTCCCCGCTCGAAGTGCGCCGTGAGCGGCCGCCGAAGCCGCCGTCGCTGTGGCGGGTGCTCCCGCTGGCCGGTGGGCTCGCGCTGCTCTCGGGATTCTGGCTCGGCGCCCGACGCGGTCACGCTGCGGGCCCGATGTCCGCTCCGCTGCTGGTCGCGGGGGTGCTGTTGGCCGGATACGGGGTGGTCGCGGTCTATCCCATCGCGGCCAGGGCGCTGGCCACCGGCGCGGCCCGCAACCCGCGCTCGACCGCGCTGCTGCTCGGCGCCCGCAGGGGTGAGCTGGAGCCCGGCAGCGCGGTACGGGCCACGGCGGGCCTGGTGTTCTTCGTCTTCGCCATGGGACTCGCGCACGGGTTCTTCCGCGACTGGCACGCGGCCGCCGAACCGCGCCAGCCCGTTCAGCAGTACGACTTCGCCCTCGCCGACGCCCCCGGTCTGACGCTGCCCCAGATGCGGGCCCTTCCCGGTGTCTCGGGCGCCGCGCTGCTGATCAACACCCGCTCGCTGCCGCCGAGCATGAACGGCGGCCGTCCGCAGCCGACGGCCGGCGCCCTGGTCGGGACCTGCGCGGACCTCGCCCGGTTCAGCGCCACCGCGCCCAGGTCGTGCGTCGACGGTGTCCCGCTGGTACTGGACTCGGCGACAGGGCTGCTCTCCCAGGCGCCTCCGCCGGGCGCCACGTTGACGTTCCCGCTGCGGGAGGGCGCGTTCACCATGAAGATGCCCGACCGGACGGTGACGACGACCCTCCAGCCCAACTCGCCGATCTACGGTGCCACGCTGCTCGTTCCGCCCGCCGCCGTGCCGCCCCGCGGACAGCCGGACAGCGAGGCGGTGGTGGTCAGCGCCGCCGACGCGGGCACCGTGCAGACGGTACTGGGCGGCCTGGCCAAGGCCGCGCCCGCCGCGGAACCGACGCTGGAGGGCATCGACACCGACGGCCTCAGGGAAGCCGCGCTGGTCCGTTCCCTCTACACCTCGGGAACGGCGCTGGGCATCGCGGTGACCGTGCTCGCCTACCTGGTCACCGCGCTGGACCGGGCGCTGGAGCGGCGGCGCAGCGTCACCGCGCTGACCCTGCTGGGCGTGCCGCGCCGGACGCTGCGCGGCTCGCAGTTGGTGCAGACCGCGCTCTTCCTCGGCAGCGGGCTGGTGATCGCCCTGTTCGGCGGCGCGATCGCGGGCCAGGGGTACGACGGCTACGGCGGGCTGGTCCGGGGCTGGGACTGGGGCGGGGTGGGCACGGCCCTGCTCGCCTGCACCGGTGTGGTGGCCGTGGCGGTCCTGGGCTCCCTGCCGCTCCTCGTCCGCCGTATCGACCCGGCCCTCATCCGCCGCGACTGACCCGGAGCGGGCAGGCAGCACGTTTCCGGGCCGTGGCCGGCGAGGGGTTCAGCGGAGAAGGCCGGCGCCGCGTACGAGGGAGGGCGGGCCTGGACGCGGTTACCGGCTTCGAGGGCGATGAGGATGCGGCTGACGTGGGCTTGGACGGTGCTCTCGCGCATGCCGAGGGGGGTGGCGCAACGCCCGTCCCGCCGACCACGAGCACGTCGTACAGCGGGGGTTCGGTTGCGGCCCGGGGTTCCGCGTCGGGCTCGGGTTCCGTGTCCGGCCGGGGGAGCGGGGAGGCGGTCGGTCATGGGCGGTCTCCGTGGTGGTCCGGCCCGGGGGGCTGGAAGCGCCGGCTGCCGCCGTCGCGGGGGTCGCCGGTGGCCGTGGCGGGCTCGGGCGCGCCGAGTCCGCTGAGAGCGACCAGCGACAGCCGGCACAACGGCGGCGGGGTTCCGGTCCGGCCGTCGCGGTGCCAGGCGATGATCACGGACAGCCGGATCATCTTCCTGGCGACGTACAACAGCAGGAAGGCCAGAGGAAGTTCGGCGAGAGCCGCAGTGAGGATGGCGCCGGGCAGCTCACTGCTGTTCCAGTCGAGCACGATGTCGAACCAGGCGTCGCAGCCCAGCAGCGCGGCGGTCACGATCGCCCATGGGATGAAGATCTGCAGCCGCCTCCACGCACACAGCGCGGTGATGCCGATGGCGACGATCAGCGTGGCGTCGAAGCCCACCCAGGCGAACCGCCACTGGCTCACCTCGTGGTGGGTCGGCAGACTCACCGACAGATAGCCGACCCACGGGAAGAGGAAGAGAAAGCTGCCCGTGACGACGACGAGGAACATCCGGCGCAGATGACGCACGTGGGGGTCGTGCGGCGAGGGAACCTCTGGAAGCATGCAATCCACTCTGCCGGATCACCCTCCGCGCGAGGCCGCTCACCGGCCGTTTCAAGGTCGTTTCCCGGGCTCGGCGGCGGCGCCGCGCGGGCGGTGCGTACGGGTGGGGGCCGCCGGTCCCACGACGGCGAGGCGTTCCCGGCGGTGGCCCGGGAGCCGGGTGCCCCGGGACGCGGGCCGGGTCGGCGGATGGACACTGTCGGCGCCGACGCTTCCGCTTTCGGTGCCGCGTGGTGTTTCGGTGGCGGTCTTCGTGGCGGTTTCGGCGGCGGTGGCGGTTTCGGCAGCGGTGACGGTTTCGGCAGCGGTGACGGTGGCGGTGGCGGTTTCCATGGCGGGGCCGGCGTCGGTGCCGGTTTCGCTGGTGATGGCGGTGCCGGTTTCGCCGCCCGCGTCGGTCTCGGTGGGCAGCGGCCCCGCGTGCACACCGCCGCGGAAGGGCGCGGGCAGCACGCCCAGACCCGAGGCGACGACCGCGAACCCGCCCAGCGTGAAGACCGCCACCAGCCCGCCGGCCAGCGCCCGCGCCGACCGTACGGACGCATAACGCCGGTCCCGCGCGACCCGGAACGCGGTGACCGCCGCCGCCTCCCGCCCGGAGTCGGGCCTGGCCGCGGGGCCGCCCTCCGCGGCGAGCAGCCGTACGACCGCGGTGAACCGTATGTCGCCCGGGTCGCGGGGGTCGGCGGGCGCTCCCGCGAGCAGCCGCTCGACGCGCTCCGGGTCGGGCCAGGCGCCTCGGGCGGTCGTCCGGTCCACGTCTGCCCTCCCCGGGGGGTCCGCCGGTACGTGCTTCTACCCCACACGGCGCCCGCGCCCCCGAATTCGTCACACGGGCCACTCATGCCCCGGGCGAATCGGTCTTTACGCGGCGCGCCGGGCGCGGGTCACGGCGTCAGCAGGCGTCCGGGGAAGGGTCCAGACCGCCGATCGCGGCGGCGAAGGAGCGGAAGACGTCCTCGCCGAGGGGGGCGACCACCCGGGTGCGCAGCGCCTGGGCCAGCGCGCGGGAGGCGTCCAGTACGCGTTCGGCTCCCGCCGAGGTCAGGGCGGTGTAGACGACCCGGCGGTCGGAGTCGGAGGGGCGGCGTTCGACGAGTCCGGCCTCGGCGAGCCGGTCGACGACCTTGGTGGTGCCGGCGGTGGAGAAGCCGAGCGCCTGGGAGAGCTGGTTCATAGGCGCGGCCTGGCCGGGGGCGGCGACCAGGAACATCAGCGCGGTGAAGGACGAGGGGGCGAGCCCGTTCTCCGCCTCGACGTCGGCGAGCAGCCCGTCGGTCAGCCGCCGCACCCCGGAGTGCAGGGCGTGCCACTGCTGCAACAGATCAAGGTCCCCGCACAAATCGCCCTCCGGGCAGGGGTCGGGTTTCGCCTCCCCAGCCGGGAACGGACCGGCTCCGGAGCACGGGGCCGCATCCGCGCCCGAGGAGAGCCCGGCTCCCCGCCGACGGCAGGGGTCCACCTCCCCGGCCGGGAGCACGTCGGACCCACCGCGCCGCGCCTGGGCCGCGTCCCCCCGAGGGGAGGATTCCGCCTCACCGCCCAGGAAGGCGCCGGATCCCCTGCGCTGGGCGGGGTCCACCTCCCCACCCGACGACGCGCCGGTCTCCCCGGCCGGGGGTCCGCCGGACCCGCCACCCCGGCCCGCGTCACCGCGCGCGTCCGTGGGCGGCTTCCCTCGCGGGAGCGACTCCGCGTCGCCCGGCCGTACCGGTTCCCTCATGCCCCGCTCCCGTTGTCGAACGTCGTCGAACGCCGTCGCACCCGCCGCGCCTCAGCCGACCAGGATATCCGCCCAAGTTATTATCTCGCTGGTTACCTAATTTCTGGTAGCGTGTTGAATGTTCAATCATTTCGGCGACGGGTCGCAGCGCCGCCGCCCCTCCCCGAAAGGACCCACCCCCATGTCCCACCCCACCGGCGCTCCGGACCCCGGCGCCGCCGCCGGACACTGGACCCTCGACCCCGCGCGATCCTCCGTGCGTTTCCACAGCAAGACCTTCTGGGGAATACTCACCGTCAAGGGCGAGTTCGGTTCGGTCAGCGGCGAGGGCGACGTACTGCCGGACGGCACCGCGCACGGCACGCTGACCGTCCTGGCCGCCTCCCTCGACACCGGGAACGCCAAGCGCGACACCCATCTGCGCTCGGCGGACTTCTTCGACATCGAGCAGCACACGGCGCTGGTCTTCACCGCCCGTACGGTCGGCGCGCCCGTGGACGGGACCGTCCAGGTGGCCGGCGACCTCGCGGTCCGCGGCGTCACCCGGCCGCTGACCTTCCCCGCGCGGGTCACGGCCGCAGGCCCGCAGGACGTCACGCTGGAAGCGGAAGTCGCCATCGACCGCGGCGACTTCGGCATCACATGGAATCAACTCGGCATGCTCAAGGACCCGTCGACCATCGCGGTGACGGCCGCCTTCCGCCACCAGGGCTGAGCACCGGCCGGCCCCGAAGACAACGCGCGGGAAAGAAGAACGCCGCGGCGCCCCTCCCCCTCGTACGAGAGGCAGGGGCGCCGCGGCGCGTGTGACATGAACCGCGACCCGCCGGGCGGTTGACGGAAGGCGGCTGTAGCCGCCCGGCGGGTCACGGCGGTCAGAGGGTCACGGAAGCAGCTTGGGGCTCGCGTTGCGCACCAGCTCCAGCGCCTGCTGCGGGAACCAGGCACCGGCCGCGGGGTCCGCGTACCCGCGCTCCGGGTCCTTCGGGCCCGCCGTGCCACGGGTGCACTGACCGTCGGACTCGCCCGGGATCTTCACCCAGAGCTTCGCGTCCTCCAGCGGGTTGCCCGTGTTCAGGGTCGGCCGGGCGCCGGCGCCGCGTCCGGGCGGGTTGCACCAGTCCTGCGCGTCGGAGTAGACGCCGGCCGGCGGGGTCCACGGGCCCTGGCCGTTACGGCTGGTGTCGGTGACGAAGTGCTTCATCGCCGAGGGCGCGGTCTTCACGTTGTCGGCGAGCCAGTTCTGCGCGTCGTTGACGTTCCACCACTGGTTGGGGCAGGCCGACGCCGCGCCGCCGTTGTGCACGTAGGCCAGGCAGGACGAGACCAGCTTGCCGTAGTACGCCAGCTCGCTGTCCGTACGGTAGTTGGAGATGTTGAGGAAGAAGCCGCTGGCGTCGTCCACACCGGCGTTGACCAGCCGCGGCACGACATCGTTGATGCTCAGCCAGCCGCTGTGGCCCGCGTCGAGGTAGACCTTGGCGCCGCCCTGGGTCTGCAGAGCGTCCACGGCGTAGTGGATCTCGCTGTAGCGCTCGGCGGTCTTGCTGCCCTGGGCGTCGTCCGCACCGCAGTCGGAGGGCAGCAGCGCCAGCGAGTCCGGCTCCAGGATGATCGTGGCGGGCAGGTTGCCGATGCCGGCGTGGATGGCGTTGATCCAGGCCTCGTAGTCGGCGGTGTTGGCCGCGCCGCCCGCCGAGTACTGGGCGCAGTCGCGGCCGGGGATGTTGTACAGCGCGAGGACGGGCAGCTGGTGGAGGGCCGCGGCGGTCTTGACGGTCTTGCTGACCGACGCCTTCACCTGGGCGGGCGTGCCGTCGCCGAACCAGACGGCCTGCGGGGTCAGCGTCAGCGCCAACAGTCCCGCGGCGTCCTTGATCTGACCGTGGAGCAGCAGGTCCAGGATCTGCTTGCCCGAGTCCTTGTTGGCGGGCGGGGTGAAGAGGTGGGTGGGCTGCTGCACCTTGGGGGCAGGTGTGGTGACATGCCCCTGAGCCGTAGCGTACGCGGGCGTGACGGTGGCTGCGGCGGCCAGGGCGGCGGTGGCCGCGGCGACAATGAGCGTACGGGAACGTGCGCGGACGCGTGCGGTCATGCGGGGGCTCCTCGGGACAGCGGTCGTGGGACGCCACATGGAAGGGCTATGGGAGCGCTCCCACAGGTGGCACAAGGAATTAACTACTCGCAGCGGACCGGCGTCAATCCCCTGTGCGGGCTTCAAGAAATGAAGTCCGCACAGAGGTGGAACCGAACACGGGTGTGCGCCCCCGGCCTTGGTCGGAAATCCCCCGGGGCCCGGCCGGCCACCGCCGGAGCGCTCCGGCCGTCGGACCGGAAGTCGCCCCGGATCGCGATGAGCTGGCACGGGAACGCGGTCACCGGCCCTGGTCCCGTCCGCCCCAGACCTCCCCGGGTGGACCCGGGTGGATCAGCCGCCCCTTCGCCCGCGCTGTCGGTCCGCCCGGCCTCATCCGAGGGGTCGGGGATGGCCGGCCCGGGCGTGGACCCGGCATGTGCGGACGCCGCAAGGGTTGAACAACCGCGGCAGCAGGACTCCGCCGAGGGTCGCCGCGTACGATCCGCGGCTACCCCATCCGGCCGCCCGCCGTGAGCAGTTCGTGGACCGGGAGGGTGGCCGCGCCCAGCGCCACCGCCTCCCGGCCCAGGCGCCCGAGCGCGAGGACCGTGCCGTCCGCCATGTAGTCCAGCGTGTGGCGGCGCATCGCGTCGCGGACGGCGGGCAGCATCGTCGGGCCCAGGGTCGCGCCGACCCAGCCGGAGAGGATCACCCGGTCGGGGCTGAGCAGGTTGATCAGGTTGGCGATCCCGATCCCGAGGTACTCCGCGGCCCGGCCGACCGTGTCGGCCGCGGGGCCGGGCCCCGCGGCCGCCTGCGCGGTCAGCGCCGCGATCCGCTCCTCGGTGCCTGCCGACGCCAACTGCGGGGCTCCGGGGGTGTGTTCGTAGTGCCGCAGGATCGCGTCGGCGCCGATGTACGCCTCCAGGCAGCCGTGCGAGCCACAGCGGCACGCGGCTCCGCCCGCCTCGACCACGGTGTGGCCCCACTCGCTGGTCGTACTGGTGACACCGCCGGGCGAGCCCGTGGCCACCGCCGCGCCGACGCCGACCGCGAGCAGCGCGACGATCGCGCGCTCCGCGCCCCGGGCCGCCCCGCGCCACATCTCGGCCTGGCCGAGGGTGCGCGCGCAGTTGTCCAGGTGCAGCGGTGCGGCGACATGCGGGCGCAGCAGGTCGTGGAAGGGCACGCCGGACCAGCCGAGGGTGGGCGCGTGCACGAGACCGTCGGGCATCACCGCGCCCGGTACGCCCACCCCGATCCCGAGCAGCGCGGCCGGATCGGCGCCCGCCTTGGCGGTGACCTCCTCGATCCCGGCGGTCACCAGGTCGGCGAGCACGGCCGGGGCCGGCCGCGCCCGGTCCATCGGAAAGGTCGCCGTGACCAGCGTGTCCAGCGTCCAGTCGAACAGGCCGACCTGGACATGGGTCTCACCGATGTCCACGCCGACGACCTGCGCGTATCCGGGCCGCACCTCCAGCAGCGTACGGGGGCGGCCGCCGTCGGAGTCCAGCAGTCCGGCCTCGGCGACCAGGCCGTCGGCCACCAGGTCGGTGACGACATTGCTGACGGTGGCCGAGCTCAGTCCGGTGGCCCGCATCAGGTCGAAGCGGCTGGCGGCGCCGTGCAGATAGAGCCTGGTCAGCACCGAGGTGCGATTGTGCCGACGCAGATCCCTCGTCGTCTGGCCAACCTCGCGCTTCACCGGGCTCCCCCTTACGAGTCGCGCACTGGGTCGGCCCGGTGTGTCCGGCCGTGCGCCGGGACGACGGGAAGGACGCGGCCGGTCGACGCGGTGGGTGCCGCAGCGGAACGCGGCACCGCCCGGGGAGATCGCAGTACAGGCACATAGTGCCAGATCGCGGGCGTGTCACCGCCCGGAACGGGAGCGATCTCCTGCCCCGCGCAGGGAGTCGTACGCCCGAAACGTCCGATGCCTGCCCCGGGCGGGAAACGGTCGGCCCGTCGGGTCAGGCCCGGCCGCTGCCCCGGTAGAGGTCGAGTTCGCCGTCGAGTTCGAGGGCGAGGACGGTGGCGTGCCCGTCGAGGTCGTCGGCGGGCGGCGCGTCGATCCACAGCACACCTGGCACCTGGCCGTGGCCGCCGGTGACCCGGTGGCGCAGCTCGGTGCCGGTGCCGACCACCGAGACCCGGTGCACCTGATTGCGCAGGCCGCGTACCGAGACGGTCTCGCGCGGTACGTCGAAGCAGGTCAGATAGAGGGTGCGGTGGTCGGCGGAGAGCGTGCTCGGGCCGTAGTGGTGGCCCGCGGGCAGTCCGGCGACCGTGCCGTAGACCGCCGGGGTGTGCCGGGCGATCCAGTCGCCGAGACCGGCCAGCCGGGCGGCCTGCTCGGGCATGATCGTGCCGTCCTCGCGGGGGCCGACGTCCAGCAGCAGATTGCCGCCCGCGCCGATGGTCTCGGCGAAGTAGCGGACGAGCCGGCCGACGCTCTTGTGGTGGTCGTCCTGTGCCTGGTAACCCCAGGAGTCATTGACCGTTAGGCACAACTCCCAGGGCCCGTCCGGGGCTTGGAGCGGTACGCCCTGCTCGGGGGTGGCGTAGTCGCCGCGGCTGAGCATGCGGGCGTTGAGCACGGTGCGCGGGTTGACGGCGAGGATCCGGTCGGCGAGTTCGTCGATCCCCCACTGCTCCTCGGAGCGCTCCCACTCGCCGTCGAACCAGAGCAGGTCCGGCCGGTAGCGGGTGGTCAGCTCGGCCACCTGCGCGTCGCGGTAGGCCAGGAAGCGGCGCCAGGCGGCCGGGTCCTCGGCGCCGGGCTCGGGGGTACTGAACCGGATGTCGTTGACCGGCGCCTCGTGCGGGTCGGGGTGGGGATGGCGGACGGTGGGGTAGTCGGGGTGCGACCAGTCCGAGTGGGAGTAGTACAGACCGACCTTCAGGCCCTGCTGGCGCAGCGCGTCGGCGTATCCGGCGATCAGGTCGCGGCCGGCCGGGGTGTCGCGGGCCACCGACAGGCCGTCCTGCGCGGTGTCCCACAGGGCCACGCCGTCGTGGTGACGGGCCGTCAGCACCGCGTAGCGCGCGCCCGCCCGCGCGAACAGCCGGGCCCAGGCGCCGGGGTCGTACGAGGAGGCGGTGAATCCGGCGAGCTGTCTCATGTACTGCTCGCGGGTGAGCTGCCCGTTGTAGAACGACCAGGACTCGGGCACGCCGTCGACGGCGTAGACGCCGTAGTGGACGAAGATGCCGAGTTTGGCGTCGGGGAACCAGGGCTGCATGGGCATGGGGCCACGACCTCTGCTGATACATCGGAGGTGTTACCGGGTCGCGTCGACCCTAAGGGCCCCTCGTACAGGTGATCAATCCCCCCATGCGGGGGGCGCCCCTCGCGGTCAGGCACAAGGGGCGCCCATTTCTCCGGGATCGGGACTTCCCGGGGTCAGAGGGCCAGCGGCCCGGAGAGCGGTTGCCGAGCGGCCGAGGGACCGGCGTGCACGGTGTACGGGCCCGGGCGCGGCTGCCAGGTCCCGTCCTGCGGCGACCAGCGCTGGAGGGTGCGCGGGTCGATCCGTATCTCGGCGACCGCCTGTCCACCGGGCTCGGCGCGGACGGCCGCGTATCCGGCCAGCCGCGGTCCGCCGTCGTCGTGGTCGTCGGGTCCGGTGGTCAGATAGAGCTGGACGACCTCGCGGCCCTCGCGCGTACCGGTGTTGCGTACCCGCACCCGGACCAGGGCGCCCTGCTCGGCGCCGACCTCGCCGGTGACCACCTCCATGCTCTCGTACGCCCAGGTCGTGTAGCCCAGGCCGTGCCCGAACCAGTAGGCGGGCTCGGCGCCGGCCCGCCGCCAGGCGCGGTGGCCGATGTAGGGGCCCTCGGTGTACCGCAGCACCCCGTCCACCGGGGTGGTGGACGGCAGGGGGGCGCCCTCGGAGAGCGCTCCCCAGGTGGTGGGGAGCCGACCGCCGGGCTCCGCGCGGCCGAACAGCACGTCGGCCAGGCCGTGTCCGGCCTCCTGGCCGGGGAACCAGCCGAGCAGCACCGCGGGAGCGCTCTCCCGCCACGGGAGTTCGACCGGTCCGCCGGAGTTGACGATCACCACGGTCCGCGGGTTGGCGGCGGCGACCGCGGCGACGAGTTCGTCCTGACGGCCGGGCAGCGCCAGCGAGGGGCGGTCGAAGCCCTCGCTCTCGATCTCGTCGGTGGTGCCGACCACGACGACCGCCGTGTCGGCGCCGCGGGCCGCCTCGACGGCCTCGGCGAGCAGCGCGTCCTCGTCGCGCCGGGGCGGGTCGGCCGCCAGCGCCACCGCGAAGCCGTGCTCGGCCTCCCAGTGCCGGGTGGCGACGAGCAGCAGTTCGTCGCCCGCGGTCACCTGCCGGGCGGCGGTGCGGAAGGACGGCGTGACGTGCACATAGGTGGGGTCCTGCGACTCGGGCGCGACGTAGGTGTCGATCAGCTTGTCCCCGTCGGCGCTGAGCGCGACCGCGCCGAGGCCGACCACCGACAGCCGCCACTCCCCCGTCACATCCACCGTGACACGGGCGCTGACCTCGACGGCGGCCGCGGTGCCGGCCAGTTCTGGGGCGTCGCCGGACTCCAGGATGCGGCCGCTGAGCCGGTGTTCGGCGTGGATCTCGGTGCCGTCGGCGGAGAGGTAGCGGACCAGCACGCCGGGCTCGCCCGAGCGCGGGTCGCGGGCGTTGCCGGTGTGCAGCGGGGTCGGACGGGTGGTGAGGACGACGCCCTCGGCGTGGACGACCTCGGCGCCGCTGCCGGAGAGCGCTTCCCTGATGCCCTCCAGCGGTGAGACGACCGCCTCGGGGAAGACTGCCGCGCTGCCGCCGCCCTGGAAGCGGGCGGCCGCGGCGTTGGGGCCGATGACCGCGATCCGCCGCGGGGCCGAGGCGCCTTCCGCGGCCAGTGGCAGCAGCCCGTCCTCGTTGCGCAGCAGCACGCTGCCGGCCGCGACCGCCCGCCGCAGCAGGCCCAGCGGGTCGGCGGGCGGTGTCCCGGTGTCGGGCTCGGGAGCCCCTTCGAGCGCGCCGATTCTGGCCGCGAGCAGCAGAATCCGGCGGAGCTTGTCGTCGACCGCCTCCGGCGGCACCCGGCCCTCGCGCACGGCCGCGATCAGGGGCTCGCCCCACAGCGGATGCGGCCCGGGCATCGCCAGGTCCTGCGCGGCCAGCGCCGCGGCCTCGGTCGAGCGGACCGCGCCCCAGTCCGAGACCACCACGCCGTCGAAGCCCCACTCCCCCTTGAGCGGCTCGGCCAGTAGAGCGCTCTCCGACATCGTGCGGCCGTTGACCCCGTTGTACGCGGACATCACCACCCACACCCCGGCCCGTACCGCCGCCTCGAAGGGGGCCATGTACAGCTCGCGCAGGGTGCGTTCGTCCACCCGGGCGTCCAGGGTGAGGCGATCGGTCTCCGAGTCGTTGGCCACGTAGTGCTTGGCGGTCGCCGCGACCCCGCCGCCCTGGACACCGCCGATGTAGGCGACCGCGGTGCGCGCGGTCAGCAGCGGGTCCTCGGAGTAGCACTCGAAGTGCCGTCCGGCGCCGGGGCTCCGGTGCAGATTGAGGGTCGGGGCGAGCAGCACGCCGATCCCCTTGCGGCGGGCCTCGGCGGCGAGCAGGGCGCCGAGTTCGCCGACGAGGCCGTCGTCCCAGCTCGCCGCGAGCGCGGTGGGCGAGGGCAGGGCGAGCGAGGTGTCGCGTTCGTCCCAGCGCTCGCCGCGTACGCCCGCGGGTCCGTCGGACACACCGATGGAACGCAGTCCGATGGCCGGTTCCCCCTGGAGCCGGAAGGAGGTGGCGCCGGACAGCAGCCGGACCTTGGCGGGCAGGTCGAGCTTGGCGACGAGTGCGTCGAGCTCGGCGGGCGAGAGCGCGGGCGCCGCCGGGCCGGGTCCGGCGGACGTGGGCACGGACGTGAGCGCGGGGGCCGCTGCGTCGGGCCGCTGCGGGGGCACGGGCGCGGGGGTGATCATGGTCATCCCTTCATGGCTCCCTGCATGATGCCGTCCAGGATCTGACGACCCATCAACAGGAAGACCGCAATGATCGGCAGGCTGGAGACGAGCGCACCGGTGAGCACCAGGGAGTAGTCCTGGAGGTAGCCGCTGGCCAGTTCGGACAGCGACAGCTGCACGGTGGGGTTCTGCTGGGTCATGACGACCTTCGGCCAGTAGAAGTCGTTCCAGCTGGCCATGAAGGTGAGCATGCCGAGCACCGCCATCGCCGGGCGGGCGGCGGGAAGCGCGATGTGCCAGTACAGGCCCCTGGTCGTACAGCCGTCCACCCGTCCCGCGTCGAGGAGTTCGTCGGGGACGGCCGAGACCAGGTACTGCCGCATGAAGAACACCCCGAAGGCGTTCGCGGCGGCCGGGACGATCAGCGCCTGCAGATGGTTGGCCCAGTGCAGCCAGTTCGCCATCATGATGTAGAGCGGGATGATGCCGAGCTGGGTGGGGACCATCATGGTGGCCACCACCGCGCCGAGCAGCGGTCCGCGGCCGGGGAAGCGGAGCTTGGAGAAGGCGAATCCGGCCAGCGTCGAGGTGATCACCACCGAGACGGTGACCGTACCGGCCACGATCAGCGAGTTGACCAGGGCGAGTTGCATGTCGGCCTCGCCGAAGGCCCGGTGCAGGTTGTGGAAGAGATGGCTGCCCGGCAGCAGCGCGGGCGGCACCTGGCTGAGTGCCGCGTTGTCGCGGGAGGCGGCCACCAGCGTCCAGTACAGCGGGAAGACGGACAGCACGACGACGACGGCGAGCACCGCGTACACGCCTCTACCGGCGGACAGTTGGCGGTCCCGCCGGCTGCGGCGCGCGGCGCGCGCGGTGCCGCGGCCGGTCAGGGTCAGGCCGCTCACGAGGCCTCAACTCCGTTCATACGGCGGGCGAGCAGGAAGTTGAGGGCCACGATCACGACGATCACCAGGAACATGGCCCAGGAAATGGCGGCGCCGTAGCCGTACTTGAACTTGCCCCAGAACTGGTCGTACGAGTAGAGCGCCATGGTCTGGAACTGGTGCTGGGAGCCGCCGGCCATCGGGGTCTGGCTGGCGCTGAACAGCAGTGGCTCGCCGAACATCTGCAGGGCGCCGATGGTCGAGGTGATGACGGTGAACAGGATCGTCGGCCGCAGCGAGGGGACGGTGATCGAGCGGAACTGCCGGAATCGGCTGGCGCCGTCGATCGCGGCGGCCTCGTACAGCTCGAACGGGACGGCCTGCATCGCGGCGAGGTAGATCAGCGCGTTGTAGCCGGTCCAGCGCCAGGTGACGATGGTGGAGATGCCGATCCAGGAGGACCAGGTGCCGGCCTGCCAGTCGGTGTGCGGTACCCCGAACAGGCCGAGGAACCAGTTGACCAGGCCGAAGTCCCGCCCGAAGAGCTGGACGAAGATGATGGTGACGGCCGCGACCGAGGTGACGTTGGGCAGCAGCACCCCCATCCGGATGAACGTACGGCCGCGCAGGCGGTAGTTGAGCAGATGGGCCAGGCCGAGCGCGAGCAGCAGTTGCGGGACGGTGGACAGCAGCCCGATGCCGAGGGTGTTCTTGAGCGCGTTCCAGAAGAACTGGTCATGCAGCAGGGCGCGGTAGTTGGCCAGGCCGACGAAGGTGTGCTCGCTGCCGTCGGTGTCGGCCCGCCAGCCGGTGAGCGAGACATACGCGGTGTAGAGCAGCGGGAAGAGCCCGAAGACGCCGAAGACCAGGAAGAACGGCGCGATGTAGAGATACGGCGACACACGGCGCTCGGTGCGGTGCCAGCGGGCCCCCGCCCGGAACGGGTCCCGGGCGGGGGTCGGCGCGCTCGCGCGGGCGGCGGGCGCGGGGCCGGTGGAGACTGCCACGCTATTCGCCGATGTTCTTGATCTCGGCGTTGGAGTTGGACCACGCCTTGTCAGGGCTTGCCTTGCCCTGCTCGACGGAGACCAGGCCGTTGCCGTAGATGTTGCCGATGTCGGCGCCGTGCGGGCCGAGCGGCTGCGGGTTGAGGTTCTTGGCGGAGTCGGAGAAGAGCTTGCCGGTGGGCGCGCTGTTGAACATCGAGTCGGTCAGGTTCGCGATGTCCGGCTGGCTCCACAGCGCCTGGTCGGAGGGGAAGAAGCCCTTGGTCTTGAACAGCCACGCCTCCTGGGCGGGCGCGGTCAGCCACTTGGCCAGGTCGACCGCCGCGTCGATGTGCTTGCCCTGCGTGGGCACCGTCAGATACGAGCCGCCCCAGTTGCCGCCGCCGCCGGGGATGGAGGCCATGTCCCACGTGCCGCCGTCGGTGGGCGGGTTGGCCTTGAACTCGTAGCTCATCCACGCCGGGCAGGTGACGGTGGCGAACTGGCTCTTGCGGAAACCGGTGTCCCAGGCGGGGGTGAAGGCCGCAATGCCCGCGGACTCGCCGTCCTTGATGGCGCCGCTGACCGCGTCGAAGGCCGTCTTGACCGAGGGGTTGGTGGTCGCGATGACCTTGCCGTCGGCGTCGTAGAACGCCTGCGCGTCCTGGGCGGTCATCGCGGAGAAGACATTGCTGCCCGCGTCGAACCACTTGGCCTTCTTGTCCGGGCTCTTGGCCAGGAACTGCTTGCCGGTCGCGAAGTACGCGTCCCAGCTGGACAGCAGCGCGGAGACCTGGGTGCGGTCGGTGGGCAGCCCGGCCTTCTGGAACAGGTCGGCGCGGTAGCACAGCGCCAGGCCGCCCATGTCGGTGCCGAGGCCGAAGAGCGAGGAGCCGTCCCGGCTGGAGGCGGGGGCGGTCTTGGAGGGCACCCACTGGTTCTTGTCGACGCCGTGGTCGAGGAAGTTCACGAACTTGCTCGCCTGCGACTGGAAGCCGGCCACCTGGCCGATCTCGATCGCCTCGATGTCGGCGGTACCGCTGCCGGCCACCAGGTGGGCGTGCAGATTCTGGTGGTGCGCGCCCATGTCGGCGCGGTTCTCCTTGATCGTGACGTTGGGGTGGAGCTTGTGGTACTGGGCGTACAGCTCCTTGTAGCCGAAGTCCGAGAACAGATTGACGGTGAGGGTGACCTTGGCGTCGGGGTCGTCCTTGGCGGCGGACTTCGACGAGCTGCCGCCGCCGCAGCCGGTGACCAGGAGCGCGACGGCCAGGGCGGCCGCGCCTCCCGCGAGCAGGGTTCCGGGTCTGTTTCCTGAGTCGCGGCGCATGGGTGTCCTCGGATTCTCGGTGAGTCGGCGAGCCGGGGCGGATGGCTGCCCCGGCTCGACCTGTGACGGGAGGTGCTGTGCCGGGCGTGCGAAGTGCTGGACCCGACGATGGGAGAGCGCTCTCCCGATGTCCGGTACCTTCACCGGCCCGCCGCCGCCTGTCAACCCCCGCAGCCCCGATCCGGGCTCCGGCGCCGCCCATTCGCCGCCGCACGCCTGGCATTTGGGGCGTTTCCCGCTCTGCGACCACTCACTCACCCCCCATCCGTGTCCGATCCCTTGACACCCCGGAAACCCAGCGGCAACCATCGGGGCGATCGAGAGAGCGCTCTCCCAGTCCGACGCCGTCGCCGGAGCCGCCCGCTCGCTCCCTGTTCCCCTTCCGCACCTTCACCCCCGCTTCCCCCGCTTCCCCCTTCTCCTCCGCCCCCTTCGATCCCTCAGATCTCTCAGATCTCTCAGATCCCTCAGCCTCCGCCCTTCCCCCTCCTTCCTCCCCCCGCAGGAGCAACGGCATGAGAGCCTCACCCTCACGGACCGCCCGGCTCGGATCCCTCCCCCCGCCCCTTCGCGTCGCCCTGCTGACGCTGCTGGCCGTGGGCCTCGCGCTGTACGCGCTGGCCGTCCCCACCACGACCGCGCACGCCGCCGACTCCCTGCTCTCCCAGGGCAAGCCGGCCACCGCCTCCAGCCTCGAAGGCGCGGGCTACCCCGCCTCCGCGGCCGTGGACGGCGACGCCGCCACCCGCTGGGCCAGCGCCTGGAGCGACCCCCAGTGGATCCAGGTCGACCTCGGCCAGACCTCGACCCTCAGCAAGGTGGTGCTCAACTGGGAGAACTACGGGACCTCGTACCAGCTCCAGGTCTCCGACGACGCCTCCCACTGGACCACGGTCTACGACACCACGACCGGCCCCGGCGGTGCGCAGACCCTCAACGTCAGCGGCTCCGGCCGCTATGTCCGCATGTACGGCACCAAGCGGGTGAACGGCTACGGCTACTCGCTGTGGGAGTTCCAGGTGTACGGCACCGCCGGGACGACCGGCGGCGACGGCGGCACCACGAACGGCGGTACGACCAACGGCGGTACGACCAACGGCGGTACGACCAACGGCGGTACGACCAACGGCGGTGCCACCGGCGGGGGTTCCACCACCGGCGGTACAGGCACCCCGCCGCCCGGCAACTGGTCCACCGTGTGGAGCGACGACTTCAACGGCGGGGCCAACACCTCGCCCGACGGCGGCAACTGGATCATCGACACCGGCACCGCCTACCCCGGCGGCGCCGCCCAGTGGGGCACCGGCGAGGTCGAGACGGCCACCAACTCCACCGCGAATGTGGGCCTGGACGGCAACGGCCACCTCAACCTGACGGCTCTCAAGTCCGGCAACTCCTGGACCTCCGGCCGGATCGAGTCCAAGCGCAGCGACTTCACCGCCCCCGCGGGCGGCCAGTTGCAGATCTCCGCGACGCTCAAGCAGCCCAACCCGGCCAAGGCGCTGGGCTACTGGCCGTCCTTCCGGGCGATGGGCGCCGCCTACCGCGGCAACACCGCCGCCTGGCCGGCCGTCGGCGAGAGCGACATCATGGAGGACGTGAACGGCCGCGGCCAGCTCTCCGCGACCCTGCACTGCGGCACCGCGCCGGACGGCAACTGCGCCGAGTACAACGGTCTGACCAGCGGTCTGGCCTCCTGCGACGGCTGCCAGACCGGCTACCACACGTACTCCGAGGTGATCGACCGCACCACCTCCGACGAGCAGATCCGCTGGTACCTCGACAACAAGCAGGTCTGGCAGGTCAACGAGTCCCAGGTCGGCGTCGCCACCTGGAACGCGGCCGTGCACCACGGCGTCTATGTCGACTTCAGCCTGCGGATCGGCGGCTCCTACCCCAACGCCGTCTGCGGCTGCACCTCGCCCGCCGACGACACCTCCTCCGGCGGTGCGCTGAGCATCGACAACGTCACGGTCTCGCAGACCACCGGCAACGCGCCGGCCCCGCTGACCGACCCGGCGGTGCCGGGCAGCGCCAGCAATGTGCACGTCACCGGCAGCCAGGGCAACTGGCAGCTGACCGTGGACGGCAAGCCCTGGCAGGTCAAGGGCGTCACCTGGGGTCCGTCGGCCGCCACCGCCGACGCCCATATGCGCGACCTCAAGTCGATGGGCGTCAACACCCTGCGCACCTGGGGCACCGACGCGAGCAGCAAGCCGCTGCTCGACTCGGCCGCCGCCTACGGGCTCAAGGTCGTCAGCGGCTTCTGGCTCAACCAGGGCGCGGACTACGTCAACGACACCGCGTACAAGAACAACACGCTCAACGACATCAAGAACTGGGTGACCACCTACAAGAACCACCCGGGTGTGCTGATGTGGGACGTCGGCAACGAGGTGCTGCTCACCACGCAGGACCACTACTCCGGTGACCAGATCGAGCAGCAGCGCATCGCCTACGCGAAGTTCGTGGAGCAGGTGACACAGGCGATCCACGCGATCGACCCCAACCACCCGGTGACGTCCACCGACGCGTGGACGGGCGCGTGGCCGTACTACAAGCAGTACACGCCGTCGCTCGACCTGTACGCGGTCAACTCCTACGGCGCGGTGTGCAACGTCAAGCAGGACTGGATCAACGGCGGTTACACCAAGCCGTACATCGTCACCGAGTCCGGGGACGCCGGCGAGTGGGAGGTGCCGAACGACGCGAACGGTGTGCCGACCCAGCCCACCGACACCCAGATGCGTGACGGCTACCTCTCGGCGTGGAACTGCATCGCCGGGCACACCGGGGTCGCGCTGGGCGCCACGATGTTCAACTACGGCCAGGAGAACGACTTCGGCGGTGTGTGGTTCAACGTGCTGCCCGCGGGCTGGAAGCGGCTGGCGTACTACTCGGTCGCCAAGGACTTCGGCGGCTCGCCGCAGGCCAACACCCCGCCCGTGATCAGCTCGCTGTCGGTGGGCAACGCGGGCGCGGTCCCGGCCGGCGGCACCTTCAACGTGACGGCGTCGGCGAGCGACCCGAACGGCGACCTCATCCGCTACCAGCTGATGTACTCGCACAAGTACGTCGACGGCGGCACCGGCCTGAACCAGGTCGACTTCACCCAGACCGGCAACGGCACCTTCACCGCGACCGCGCCCAAGACGCTCGGTGTGTGGAAGGTCTACGTCTACGCGTACGACGGGCACGGCAACGTCGGTATCGAGACCAAGTCCTTCCGGGTGGTCGCGCCGACCGTCAGCGGCACGAACGTGGCGCTCGGCCGGCCGACGACGGCCTCCACGTACCAGGCGACCGGCAACGGCGCGCCGTTCCCGCCGTCGAACGCGACGGACGGCAACTGGAACACCCGGTGGGCGAGCGAGTGGAGCGACCCCCAGTGGATCCAGGTCGACCTGGGCCAGTCCCGGGCGGTCAAGCACATCCAGCTCGGCTGGGAGTCCGCGTACGGGAAGTCGTATCAGGTGCAGGTATCGGACAACGGCAGTACGTGGACGACCGTGTACTCCACGACGACCGGGAGCGGCGGCGTCGACACCGTCGACGTCAACGCGTCCGGGCGGTATGTGCGGGTGAATCTGACCCAGCGCGGGACGGCGTACGGCTACTCGCTGTACGAGTTCGGCGTCTACGCCTGAGTCGCCCTCCGCTCGTACGGGCGGGGCTCCGGCCCTGAGTCCGGGGTGGGGCGCGGTGGCCTGTGGGGGGCCGCCGTACCCCGCCCCATCTGCGGATTGTCCGACGGTATCAACGGGAGAGCGCTCTCCCTGCGTGGTATAAAGGCAGCATGACCAGCAGCCGTCCCGGCGGACCCCGCCTGCCCACTCTGGAAGACGTCGCGCGCTCCGCGGGCGTGTCACGGGCCACGGTGTCCCGGGTGGTCAACGGGACGCGCAATGTCGACCCGGAGATCCAGAAGATCGTCCAGGAGGCGGTCGTCGCCACCGGCTACATCCCCAATCGCGCGGCGCGTTCACTGGTCACCCGCCGCGCCGACTCGGTGGCCCTGGTCTTCTCCGTACCCGACCACCACGCGGCCAACGACCCCTTCCTCGGGCAGATCTTCAGCGACCCCTTCTTCGGCCGGGTGGTCGGCGGCCTGCTGACCGTGCTGCGGCCGCGCGGGGTGCACCCGGTGCTGATGCTCGCGGACTCCGAGGACGTCCGGCACGACATGGTCGCCAATATGCGGCAGGAGCACATCGACGGCGTGGTGCTGGTCTCGATAGCGCCCGGCGACCCGCTGCCGTTCCTCTTCACCGAGGCCGGGATGCCGACTGTGCTCTTCGCGCGTCCCTCGACGCCGATCCCGATCAGCTATGTCGACGTCGCCCAGCAGACGGGGGCGAAGCTGGCCGCGGAGCATCTGCTGTCGCGCGGCTGCCGGCGGATCACCACGATCGCGGGCCCCTTCGACTCCCCCGCCGGGCAGGACCGGCTCGCCGGTTTCCGCGAGGCGATGGCCGAGCACGGCTACGCCTACGTGCCGAGCGTCGAGGGCAGCTTCACCCAGGAGGGCGGCGAGGTGGCGATGCGGCAGCTGCTGATCGAACACCCGGACACCGACGGGGTGTTCGTCGCCAACGACCTGATGGCCCAGGGCGCGCTGCTGGTGCTGCGCGACCAGGGCCGCCGGGTGCCCGACGACGTGGCGGTGGTCGGTTTCGACGACAGCAGCGCGGCGCTGGCCTCGCGCCCGCTGCTGACGACCGTACGGCAGCCGGTCGAGGACATGGCCGCGGAGATGGCACGGCTGCTCATGGCCCTCATCGACGATCCCGCGCAGCAGACGCGGTCGGTGATCTTCAAGACGACGCTGGTGCGGCGCGAGTCGGCGTAGCCGCAGGGACCGTGAGGGGGCTTGCGGGTCCTGAGCCGTACCCGGGAGCGGACCCGCGTGGACGCGGCGCCCGCCGGCCGGGTGCGCTCAGCCGACGTGGCCTGTCGAGGCCGCGTCCGGCCACGCCCCGCGCTCCACCAGGTCCAGCACGAGCGCGGCGATGTTCCACGCGTCGTCCTCGCCGCGGTGGTGGCGTCCTTCGAGCGGCAGTCCGGCGATCTGCAGCGCGTGGCTCATGCCGGGCTTCCTGCGCAGCCCGTGGGCCTCGGTGAACACGGCCTTGGCGTTGGTGTGGCCGCGTTCGGTCGGGTAGCCGAACGGGTAGGCCACGTTGTCCGCCTGGCTCTGCCGGGCGAACTGTCTGCGGTCGTACTCGCCCCAGCTCGTCCAGGGGCGTTCCGCCGCCTCGTGCTCCTCGGCGAGGATCCGGCACGCCTCGGCGAAGGGCACTCCGCGTGCCACCTCGGCCTGGGTCAGTCCGGTCAGTTCGGTGCAGAAGGCGCTGACCGTCGAGCGGCTGGGGCGGACCAGGACGCGGTTCCTGGACACCCGGCACCGTGCCCCGACATCGACGACCGTGAGGCCGATCTCGATGATCTCGTTCACCGACCCGGGCGGCGGCTGTCCCGCCCAGCAGGTGGCTTCCACATCGATGACGTTCAGCAGGGCGGGGACGTGTCGCATGGCCCCGAGGCTACGAGGCCGCCCCCGCCCCGGCACCCGTAATTCTCCCCGCCCCGACCCACTGCGACCCCAACGGCCCCGCCGGCCGGACGCCGGCTCGCGGGTGCACCGCCCGCCGCGCCTGCTAGGGCGCGGGGTCGGCCGGGACCGTGATGGCCGTGGCCGCCAGGCCGTCGCGGACGATCCAGCGGCCCGTGAAGAGCGCCGGGCCGACGCCCTCGGCCAGCAGGGGGCCGGGGAGGAGGACACGGGCGGTGTAGGAGCCGCGGTCGGGCGCGCCGTCGTCGCGGGTGAAGAGGAGTTCCGCCTCCTTGAAGCCGAGCATGCGGCGGTGGTACGGGTACCACGCCTTGTAGACCGTCTCCTTCGCGCTGAACAGCAGCCGGTCCCAGCGCGTCTGCGGTACCGCCGCCGCGAGCGCGGCCAGCGCCGCCCTCTCCTCGGGCGTGGCGAGGATGACGTCGAGGACCCCGTCGGGCAGCGGCCCGTGCGGCTCGGCGTCGATCCCGATCGCCAGGACGTCGGTCGCGCGGCCGACGGCGGCCGCCCGGTAACCGTCGCAGTGGGTGATGCTGCCGACGATGCCGGTCGGCCAGACGGGCGCGCCCCGCTCGGCGTCGCGCGGTATCGGCCCTGGTTCATGGCCGAGGGCCGAGAGCGCGGCCCGGGCGCAGGCCCGTCCGGCGGCGTGCTCGGCGCGCCGCTTGGGCACGGCCTTGGCGACGCTCACAGCCTCCTGCGGGTAGAGCGGGACGTGGTCGAGTTCGTCGCCGTACGCGGCCCGGGTCCGTACGGACTTGGGCACCAGGTGCTCGATCACCGGCCGGCCTCCTGGCGCCCGGCCAGGATGCGGCGCGGCCCGGCGGGGCCGGTCGCGCGGGCGCCCCACTCGCGCGGGTAGCCGAGCGAGACCTCGGTGAAGCGCACGCCGTCGCGCCAGATGATCCGCGGGATGTGCAGATGGCCGTAGACGACCTCGGTGGCGCGGAAGCGTACGTGCCAGTCCTCGGTGAGTTCGGTGCCGCACCACAGGGCGAAGGAGGGGTAGCGCAGGATGGCGGTGGGCTCGCGGTGCAGCGGCCAGTGGTTGGCGAGCACGGTCGGCAGCGCGGGGTCGAGCGCTTCGAGGCGGCGGGCGGTCTCGGCGACCCGGGCCCGGCACCAGTCGTCGCGGCCGGGCAGCGGGTCGGGGTGCAGAAACCTCTCGTCGGTGCAGATGACGCCGAGTTCGCGGGACTGCGCGAGGGCTTCTTCCTTGGTGCCGGCCCCGGGCGTGCCGTCGCGCCAGGTGTAGTCGTAGAGCAGGAAGAGCGGGCAGACCGCGACCGGCCCCCGAGGGCCCTCCCACAGGGGGTACGGGTCCTCCGGGGTGATGACGCCGAGGCGGCGGATCTCGTCTACCAGGTGGCGGTAGCGCGCCTCGCCGCGGAGGGCGACGGGGTCGTCGGGCGGCGTCCACAGCTCGTGGTTGCCGGGGAGCCACAGCACGGTGGAGAAGTGCTTCTTGAGGGTGGCCAGCGCCCAGATGATGTCGGTGGAGCGCTCGGCGACGTCACCGGCGACGATCAGCCAGTCCTCGTCCGTCTCCGGCCGCATCCGCTCGACGATCTCGCGGTTGGCGGAGTATCCGACGTGCAGGTCACTAATCGCGAGGAGCTGCGCCCCGCCGGCGCCGGTCAACGCCGGGCCGTCCGTCCGCGCAGCGGAGTGGGAATATGCACACGCGCGATTCTCCCAGAGTGCCGGAGGGTGGCCAACCCCTGTCTTCGCGAGCGGAGTTGCGGGAGCCGGCCGCCCCGGGGCCGGGAACACCGGGCCGGGAGCACCGGGCCGGGAGCACCGGGCCGGGAGCACCGGGCCGGGAGCGCCGGGCCGCCGTGACCTGCGCGGTCACGACGGCCCGGTCACGGCGGGTCAGTCGCGGTCGACCAGGACGGCGCTGCCCTGCCCGACGCCGACGCACATCGCGGCGAGCCCGCGCCGGGTGCCGTCGCGGCGCATGCGGTGCAGCAGGGTGGTCAGGATGCGGGCGCCGGAGCAGCCGAGCGGGTGGCCGAGCGCGATGGCGCCGCCGGTCGGGTTGACCAGGTCGGGGTCGATGCCGAGCAGCGTCACGGCGGCGAGCGCCTGGGCGGCGAACGCCTCGTTGAACTCGGCGTCCTCGACCGAGTCGACCGTACGGCCCAGGCGTCGCAGAGCGCGTTCCGTGGCCGGTACGGGGCCGATGCCCATGACGTCGGGGTGGACGCCCGCGCTGGCACCGGCCGCGTACCGCCCGAGCGATTCCAGGCCGAGTTCGCCCAGTACCTCCTCGCTGACCAGGAGGAGGGCGGCGGCGCCGTCGTTCATCGGCGAGGAGTTGCCCGCGGTGACGGTGCCGCCCGCGCGGAAGACCGGCTTGAGGGCGGCGAGCCGGTCGGCGGTGGTGTCCTCGCGGATGGACTCGTCCTGGGTGACGACCTCGCCGTCGGGCCGGGTGACGGGCAGGATCTCGGCGTCGAAGAGGCCCTTGGCGCGGGCCTCGGCGGCGTTGCGGTGGCTGCGCAGCGCGAAGGCGTCCTGGTCGGCGCGGGCGACCCCGTACCGCTCCGCGACCTCCTCGGCGGTCTCGCCCATGGCGAGCACACCGTGCAGTTCGGCCATGCGCGGGTGGGTGAGCCGCCAGCCGAGCCGGGTGTCGTACGTCTCCAGGGCGCGCGGCAGCGCCTCGTCGGGGCGCGGCAGGACGAAGGGGGCGCGGCTCATCGACTCGGAGCCGCCGGCCACCACGATGTCGGCCTCGCCCGCGGCGATCATGCGGGCGGCGGTGGTGACGGCCTCCATGCCGGAGGCGCAGAGCCGGTTGACGGTGGCGCCGGGGACGGTGTCGGGGAGCCCGGCGAGCAGGACGGCCATCCGGGCGACGTTGCGGTTGTCCTCGCCGGCCTGGTTGGCGGCGCCCCAGTAGACGTCGTCGATCCGTGCCGGGTCGAGGGCGGGTACGTCGGCGAGCAGACCGCGCAGCGCGGTGGCGGCGAGGTCGTCGGGCCGGACCGTGGAGAGCGCTCCCCGAAGCCGCCCGATCGGGGTGCGCCGGGCAGCGGCGAAGTGGACTGGGCGCATCGCGTGCTCCTCGTGGGACGTGAGGCGTGGGCCAATGGTTCGGCCCGTGGGCCGGTGGGCCGGTGGACCGCCACCGAAACTAGCACTGCGAGTTTACGGAGGCGACGCCCCCTCCCGTCCGAGCCCGGCCTCCTCCGTACGCTCCCGCGCCGCCCGCCCCTCACGCCTCTTCCGGCGCCAGCCGGGTCAGCTTGTCCGGGTTGAGCACCGTGAAGATCCCGCAGATCCGGCCGTCGCGGATGCCGAGCAGCGTGAGGTGGTCGCGGCCGTCGACCGTGAGCCGCAGGGCGGGCTGCCCGTTGGCCTCGGTGAGCCGGAAGTGGTCGGCGCTGTGGCGGCGGATCAGCCCGAGCAGGAAGGCGATCACCCGGGAGCGGCCCAGGATCGGCCGCAGGGCGGCACGGGTCCGGCCGCCGCCGTCGCTCCAGGACACGACGTCCTCGGTGAGGAGGTCGGTGAGCGCGTCGAGGTCGCCGCCGCGCGCGGCGTCCAGGAGGCGGGTGAAGAGCGCCGCGTGGTCCGCCCCCGAGGGCCGGAACCGTACGGCCGCGCCCCCGTCCGCACCCGGCCCCCGCCCTTCGGCCAGCCGCTTCCCCGCCCGGTGGTGCAGCTGCCGGCAGTTGGGCGTGCTGACGCCGACGATCTCCGCGATGGCGTCGTACGGCAGCTCGAACGCCTCCCGCAGCACGAAGACCGCCCGCTCCGGCGGGGTCAGGCGCTCCATCAGGTGCAAGGTGGCGTACGACAGGGTGTCGCGCAGCTCCGCCGTGTCGAGCGGACCGGCGGCGCGGGTGTCCACGAGCTCGGGCAGCCACGGCCCGACGTACGCCTCACGGGTGACGCGCGCCGACCGCAGCTGGTCGAGGGCGAGCCGGGAGACCACGGTCACCAGGAAGGCGCGCGGCTCGCGGACCTGCTCGCGCCCGGTGCGGGTCCAGCGCAGATACGCCTCCTGCACCACGTCCTCGGCGTCCCACATGCTGCCGAGCAGCCGGTAGGCCAGGCCGATGAGCAGCGGCCGGTGCTGTTCGAAGACCGCCTCGGGCCCGACCGCCTCGGGCCCGCCGGTGGCCGCGGCCACGGCTCAGCCGGCCGAGGAACGCGGCGGCCGGCCGTGCAGCCGCTCCATCTCGCGCCGGTCGCGCTTGGTGGGGCGGCCGGTGCCCCGGTCGCGTACGCCCAGGGCGAGGGCGGCCTCGCGCGGGGGCGGCGGCGGGCTGTTGTCCACGAAGCACTCCGCGGCCACCGGCGGGCCGACCCGCTTGGCGATCAGCCGCGAGACGACCACGATCCGCTCGCGTCCTGCGTGGAAGAGCCGTACCTCGTCCCCGGTCTTGAGCGGCTGGGCGGGCTTGACCCGCTCGCCGTTCACCCGGACGTGCCCGGCGCGGCACGCGGTGGCGGCCTGCGACCTGGTCTTGGTCAGCCGTACGGCCCAGATCCAGCTGTCGACCCGTGCGCTGCCGCCGCTCTCGCCCTGTTGTCCCGCCATGCCCCGAGCCTACGGCCACCGCCCGCCGCTTCTCACGCCGATTTCGGCCCTTGTCCTCGCGGACGCCCCCTGCATGCCCCTGCCCCGCCGACCGTCAGCCGAAGATCGCCACCGGGTCGCCGGTGAACCACACGTTGTCGATCCGGACCCGGCGCATCACCCAGCGCCGCCCGTCGGGCACCAGCGAGACCGCGTAGAGGTTCTTGAGCAGGGCGTACCGGGAGTGGTCGGCGGACAGCAGGTGCTGGGCCTCGACGAGCGCGGTCAGTGCGGCGGATCGGCGGTCGGCGGCGACGCGTATGCGCGGGTTGGTGACGGTGTGCGTGGTGTCGACGCGGCCGGCGAAGAGCGCGAGGACGGTGTCCACGATCGTGTCGCGCCCGGTCATCGGCGGGCTGACGGCGCCCCACTTGGCGGCGGCGGGGCCGAAGTCCACTACGGCGTCGGCGGCGAAGGCCGAGGCGAACAGCGCCCGGTCGCGCAGATCCTGCCCGAGCCCGAAGCGGTACAGCGCGTCCACGATCTCGGCGCGGTCCCGCAGTTCCCGTACGACGTCCTCGCCGGCGTGGACGTCGATCGCGTGGTGATGGGTGAGGTACATGCGTCCACCCTGCGCGGCGGGCCGGGGACCGATCAACAACGCTTGTCGCAAGGATCGTTAAGTACGATTTAATGCATAGCAAGATCGCCGTCGCGGGGGAACGGAGGCAGGGCCGTGGAACGGTACGAGATCGAGGCGTTCCTGACCCTCGCCGAGGAACTGCACTTCGGGCGGACGGCGGTACGGCTGCGGGTGACCACCGCCCGGGTCAGCCAGGTGGTCAGCAAGCTCGAACGCCGGGTCGGCGCGCCGCTGTTCGAGCGGACCAGCCGCAGTGTCGCGCTCACCCCGATCGGCCGGCGGCTCCACGACGACCTGCGGCCCGCGTTCGAGCGCCTGGAGGCCGCGCTGGCCACGGCCGTCGCGACCGGGCGCGGGGTGACCGGGGTGCTGCGGGTCGGCTTCGTGGGCGCGGCGGCCGGGCAGTTGATGATCCGGGCGACCGAGACGTTCCAGGCCCGCCACCCGGGGTGCGAGGTGGAGATCCGCGAGGTGCAGATGGGCGAGGCGCTGGAACGGCTGCGCGCGGACGCCCTCGACGTACTGATCGCCTGCCTGCCGCTGACCGGGAACGACCTGGCCAACGGCCCGGTGCTGCTGTCCGAGCCGCGGATGCTGGCGGTGCCCGCCGGGCACCCCTACGCCGGGCGCGGCTCGGTGTCGGTGGAGGATCTGGCCCGGGTCGAGGTGCTTCAGGCGCCCTGCTCGCTGCCGGACCACTGGCGGGATCCGGGCTCGCCGCGGCTGACCCCGGCCGGGCGGGTGATCCCGCAGGGGCGTACGGCGGCGACGTTCCAGGAGATCCTGACGCTGGTCGGGGCCGGGCAGGGGGTCTTCCCGGTGGGCGCGCACGCCACCCGGTTCCACGCCCGGCCCGATGTCGCCTTCGTGCCCTTCCACGACACGCCGCCGCTGGACTGGGGCCCGGTGTGGCGCGCGTCCCGGGCCAACGCGCGTATCCGGGCCTTCGCCGAGTCGGCGGCGCCCGCCCCGCGCGTCCAGCGGGCGTGACACCCTTAAGGTACGCGACCCCTCAGCGGGCGTAGACGGCCACGAAGTCGCGGGTGGCCTGCGTGTAGTAGCGGTCCGGCGGGTCCTCGAAGTCGAGGATGTTCGTGGGCTTGGGGTTGGACGGGTCGCGGGTGCCGTCGTAGGACATGAAGGACGGCCAGGCGCGGTTCATGTCGAGCGGCATCGCGCGTACGGCCCCGGCCCGCTGCATCAGCCCGGCCAGCGTCCGCGCGGACAGCGCCTGGCCGACCACCATGACGATGTCGCCCTGCGCGGTGACCCCGACGCCCGACCTGGGCACGAACATCCTGCTCTGGTCGCTGACCCCCCACTTGGCGTCGTCGTCGATGTCGGGGACGACCTTCCCGCCGTCGACCATGAGTTCCAGGCACTGCCGGACGCCGACCACGTCCGGGGTCATCCGCACATCGCGGCCCCACACGCCGACCTTGATCGAGCCGTCGCGGTAGAAGACCTCGGAGGCGGTGCCGTCGCGCAGTTCGCCGTCGGTCCTGCCGTCGAGGTAGAAGCCGCCGCGGGAGCCGCCGTCGGTGATCCGGAAACCGCCGTTCCAGGTGGCGACCAGGCCGGTGCGCTGCCCCTCGGGGATGGTCGGCGGCACGTCGAAGGTGCCGCCGGGCTCGCGGAAGCCGGGGTGCAGCTGGAAGCGGGCGTACTTGACGCTGACCCAGGCGACCGCGGCCTCGTACGAGGTGTGCTCGGCGTCGGGGCGTACGTAGGTGCCCTGCACGATGGGCTCGCCGTGCGCGGCGGCCAGGGTGCGGTAGACGCCCTCGCCGGGCAGCGCGGGGCTGACCAGGGGCTTCATGGGGGCGCGCAGCGGCACCAGGGGCTGGGCGGGGACGTGCGCCGGGGCGTGCGTGGGGCCGCCGGCCGGGGTGGGGGCGGTGGCGTCCATCCGGGCGAGCGCTTCGGGCGGGAGGGTGCCGCCGACCTTCGGGGGGTTCATCCGGTACTGGGCGTTCTCCAGCTCGTTGACGACGAAGCCCAGTTCGTGGTCGCGGGCCCACTCGGCGAGGCGGGCGGCGGAGCTGTCCTTGCCGGGGTAGGTCAGCGCCCGGCCGACCGACCAGCCGACGGTGCCGACGCAGATCACGCACACCCCGAGGGCGCCGCGGGTGGCCAGCCGCCTGCGGCGCAGCTGGGCGGGCGTCAGATCCCGTTTGTGCTTCCACGGCAGCAGCCTTCTGCGGCGCCGGGGGCCGTCCCCGGCCGGTTCGGCGGTCCCGCCGCCCGGCTGCCGTTCCGCGATCCGCCCGCCCTGGGTCATGGTGTGTCCTTCCGCGTACCGCCCCGCCGCCGCGCGCCGCTGTCGCGCGCCAGGACAGCTCTCTCATCCGTCATATTTTCTGACGTTATGACCGATTAACTCCTCCGCTAATCGCCCCGGCGCCCAGAAGCACCCGCACGCCGCCACAGGCCAGGACCCGGCGGCGGCGTAGGGTGTCCGCGGATCATCGGGGCGGGTCGCGGGGCGGACCGAAGGGGCGGACGGCATGACGGTGGGCGAGCAGGTCCAGGGGCGGGCGCGGGAGCAGGTCCGCGGGCTGATGGCACGGGCCGGCGTCCCCGCCTCCCGGATCGCCGGCCACACGGCGCTGACCGGCGGCACGTACAACGCCCTCTACGCCGTCGACCTCACCGACGGCACCCGGCTGGTGCTCAAGGTCCCGCCGCCCCCGCACACCCCGCGGCTGTCCTACGAGGCCGAGCTGCTGCGCGGCGAGGCGAGCTTCTACGAGTCCGCCGCCGGGGCCGGGGTGCCCGCGCCGCGGGTGGTGCGCGCCGAGCCCGCCGAGTCGGCGGACGAGCCGCCCTACCTGCTGATGACGCACTGCCCCGGCACGCCCTGGCACCTGGTCGGCGCGGACATCGACGACGCCGAGCAGGACCGGCTGCGGACGGCGCTGGGCGGCCTGGTGGCCCGGCTGCACGCCGTGCGCGGGCCCGGCTTCGGCTACCCGGCTCAGTCCCTGGCCCCGCTCGCCGACCGCTGGGCCCCGGCCTTCGCCGCGATGGCCGAAGCGCTGCTGGCCGACGCGGAGGCGTACGGCGCCGGGCTGCCGGTCCCGGTGCCGGAGCTGCGGGCCGCCTTCGCGGCGGCCGGACCGCTGCTGGCCGAGGTGACCGTCCCGGCCCTGGTCCACTTCGACCTGTGGCCGGGCAATGTGCTGCTGGACGGCCCGGCGGGAGACCGTACGGTCAGCGGGCTCATCGACGGCGAGCGGATGTTCTGGGGTGACCCGCTGGCGGACTTCGCGTCGCTGTCCCTGCTCTACGCCGACCCCGCCGCCGGGCCCGAGGGCGACGCCGCCTTCCTGGCCGGATACGGCGCGGGCGGCGGCCGTACCGACTTCGACGCGGCCGCCCGGCGCCGGATCGCGCTCTACCGGTGCTATCTGTATCTGATCATGCTGACCGAAACCGTCCCCCGGGCCACCACGGGCGAGCAGCTGGCATGGACCCGGGACTTCGCCGGGCCCCGGCTGGTGGCGGCGCTGGGCGTGCTGCGCGGGGACGAAGCGGCGCGCGCGGACGGCTGAACTCACCCGTACGGAGGGCGTGTTTCGGCCATCACGCCGCCGGTCGGTCACCCGGTCGGCCGTCGCCCCCGCCGTACGCCCGCCTGGTGCCGGGTACGCGGGTCCGTCCGGCATGGCCTGCCGGAACGATCCGGCGGGGGCCGGAACGCGCCTGTGCCCTGGCCGGTTCTCGACCATTGCCGCGGCGGCGGTGAGAGGATTCCCGGGCGGCGAGCGCGCGCGGCACCCGCCCGACACCCGGCCCGGTGCGTGCGCGATGACGGACATCCCCCGTCGACGCCCTCACGCACGTGGCCGCACCTCCGCCCCGAAGCTCCCCGCCCGACGGTTCCCCGGGCACCGGCCGCCTGACCGGCCGGTCGCCCGGCACGTTTCCGGCGCGGCGGGGTGAGTACACGCAACGGCGGTGGCTTTGCGGACCACCGCCGTTCCGTGTCGCCCGGACACCCCCGGCGGAGCCCGCCGTCCTCCCGTGGCGGGACTCCCGCCGCCGACCCGTGACCGACGGGGCGGCCGGGGCTCAGGGCAGTGTCGCGACCAGCGCCGCGTACGACAGACCGGCGCCGTAGCCGATCAGCAGCGCGGTGTCGCCGGAGGCCGCGGCGCCGGAGGAGAGCACCTCCTCCATGGCGAGCGGGATGGAAGCGCCCGAGGTGTTGCCGCTGGTGACGATGTCCTTGGCCACGGTCACCCGGGCGGGCAGGTCCATGGACTTGGTCATGCTGTCGATGATCCGCTCATTGGCCTGGTGCGGAATGAAGGCGTCCAGGTCGTCGGCGCCGATCCCGGCCGCCTCCAGCGCCTGGACGGCCACCTTGGCCATCTCGTACACCGCCCACCGGAAGACCCGCTGGCCGTCCTGGCGCAGGACCGGGAAGGCGTGGCCGGGGTCGTCGCGCAGGACGCTCCACGGGACGGTCTGGCTGATGGCGTCGGACTGCGAGCCGTCGGCGCCCCAGACCACCGGGCCGATGCCGGGGGTGTCCGAGGGGCCGACCACGACCGCGCCCGCGCCGTCGCCGAAGATGAACGCGGTGGAGCGGTCGGTCAGGTCGAGGATGTCGGACATCCGCTCCACGCCGACCACCAGCACATGGCCGCCGCGGGCGCGCACCGCGTCCGAGGCGAGCACCACGCCGTGCACGAAGCCCGCGCAGCCCGCGGAGATGTCGAAGCCCGCGGCGCGGGTGGCGCCGATCCGGTCGGCGATCTCCGTGGCGACGGCGGGGGTCTGCATCAGATGCGTGAAGGTCGCGGCGATGACACAGGTGATGTCCTGGGGCGTGAGGCCGGCCGCCGCGATGGCCTTGCTCGCGGCCTGCTCCGCCATGGCCCCCAGCGTCTCGTCGGGACCGGCCCAGCGACGGGTCACGATGCCCGTTCTGGAGCGGATCCACTCGTCCGAGGAGTCGATGTGCCGGCAGATCTCGGTGTTGTCGACGATCCGCCGGGGCCGGTAGGCACCGACTCCGAGGATCCGGGTGTGCCGCGCACCTGTGGGCACGGCGATCTCAGCTTTCATGGGAGCCTTTCGAGCCATCACAGGCCATCAGCCGATGGGGTCGGACTTGCCGGGCGGGGACCCGCGCGTTCCTCGCCGGCGGTGCCGCCGGCGAGGAACGCGCGGGTCCCCGTACGAATGATCTCTCCGATTCGGGGTTGCCCGACACGCATACACCGCGTACGCGCCAGGCTGTCCGGGATTCGACGGCCATCCGTCTCAGTAACGACCGGCCGCGTTCCGCAAGGTCATTCGACCATTCCCACCGGCCGCGCGGGGGTCCGGGCCCCGTCGGCGGTTCGGCGCGCCCTCGCCACGCGACCCCGGGCGTGGGCCTGTTGACGTGGTCGCGGCGGCCGCCGGAAGCAAACATGTTCCAACACCACCGGCTATCACGGTACGGCAACACATCCGGAAGAGAGCGTTGACGGTGGTGTGCATGTGGCGTAGAACTACCGTGCAGTTGCGAAGGCGTTCTATCTTGGTGACTTCTGTTGGAAACAGGACATAGAAAGGGCTGTCGGAAAGTTCGCGGCGACAACGTTTCCCTCCTTGGTCCCCCGGATGCGCCCACACTCACATGGAGGCACCATGTCGGACGTCGGTTCGTCGAGCGGCAGTGTGACCAGTAATACGTCTCATACGTCCCCCTCGCGCAGGAACGTACTGCGGGGAGTGGCCGGCGCGGCGGGACTCGCCGCTGTCTCCGGGGGACTGCTGACGGCCTGCGGCAGCGGCTCGGACGCGAAGGACGAGAAGAAGGGCGGCTCCGGGGGCGGCACGGCCTCCGTGGCGGGCAGCACGGTCACCTTCGGGTCGAACTACTCCGACCCCTCGGCCAAGGCCGCGTTCGCCGCGCTGACCACCGCGGCGACGGCCGCCACCAAGGTCGAGGTCAAGACCAACACGGTCGACCACAACACCTTCCAGCAGAGCATCACCAGCTATCTGCAGGGCACCCCCGACGACCTGTTCACCTGGTTCGCGGGCTACCGCATGCAGTACTTCGCCGCGCAGGGCCTGGCCGAGCCGATCGACGACGTGTGGGAGAAGATCGGCGGCGGCCTGAGCGACTCCGCAAAGAAGCTCTCCACCGGCCTGGACGGCCACCAGTACCTGGTGCCGATCTACAACTACCCCTGGGTGGTCTTCTACAACAAGAGCCAGTTCGCGCGGGCCGGTTACACCGTCCCCGCCACCTGGGACGAGTATGTGGCGCTGGCCAAGAGGATGAAGGGCGACGGCCTGGTCCCGATCGCCTTCGCCGACAAGGACGGCTGGCCCGCGCTCGGCACGTTCGACATCCTCAATATGCGGATCAACGGGTACGACTACCACAGCAAGTTGATGAAGCACGAGATCCCGTGGACGGATCAGGGCGTGCACACCGTCTTCCAGCACTGGGCGGAGATCATGCCGTATCTCCAGTCCGGCGCCAACGGACGCATATGGCAGGACGCGGCCAAGACCCTGGAGACCAAGAAGGCCGGGATGATGTTCCAGGGCACCAACCAGGTGGCGGCGCAGTACGTCACCGACCAAGTGGACCTGGACGACCTGGACTTCTTCCCCTTCCCCGCGATCAACCCGCAGTGGGGCCAGGACTACATGGACGCGCCCACCGACGGCTTCATGCTCAGCCGGAAGGCCAAGAACCCGGACGCCGCCAAGGCGATCCTGGAGTACATCGGCACCGGACCTGCCGAGGCGCAGTACCTCAAGACCGACCAGTGGGACGTGGGCCTGGCCAACGGCCTCGAAGTGCCCTCGTACAACGCGATCCAGCGGAAGTCGGTCACCGAGATCGCCAAGTGCAAGGCGGTCGCGCAGTTCATGGACCGCGACGCCGATCCGGCGATGGCCACCGCGATGATCGCCGTCATCCAGAAGTTCATCGACGACCCGAGCACGGGCAACATCGCGGCGCTGCAGAAGAGCGCGGAGTCCCAGGCGAAGGCGATCTACTCCTGATGAGTTCCGCCGTCTCCCAGGCGCGCACCCCGGCGGCGGCGCCGGACGGGACCGGGTCGCCGGCCCGTCGCCGCCGGGGCGTGCGCGGCCTGTCCGCCCGGGACCGGGTGGTGGTCGCCCTGCTGCTCGGCATCCCGCTGCTGCTGGACCTGGCCTTCGTCTGGTTCCCCGCGATCGGCACGGTGCTGCTGTCGTTCACCAAGTGGAACGGCGTCGGCGGTCTGCACACGACGACCTGCAAGCCGAACCTGCCGTCGATCCTCAACAACGGCTGTGTGTACGGCGTGCAGAACTACCACCAAGCCGCCACGATCTACCCCGAGTTCTGGCCCGCGGTCCGCCACAACCTCATCTGGCTGGCCGTCTTCGTGCTGTTCGCCACCCCGCTGGGCATGCTCTTCGCGGTGCTGATCGACCGCGGCATCCGCGGCAGCCGGATGTACCAGAGCATGCTCTTTCTGCCCGTCATGCTCTCGCTCGCGCTGATCGGCATCATCTGGGAGTTCGTCTACTCGCAGAACTTCGGCCTGATCAACACCGTGATCGGGCGCGACGGCAACGACAACGCGATCGACTGGCTCGGCAATCCGCGTCTCAACTTGTGGGCGGTGCTGGTCGAGGCCACCTGGCGGCAGTCCGGATACGTGATGGTGCTCTACCTGGCCGGGCTCAAAGCGGTCGACCCGACGCTGCGGGAAGCAGCGCGGGTCGACGGCGCCAACGACTGGCAGACCTTCTGGCGGGTGATCTTCCCCGTGATGCGGCCGATCAACATCGTCATCATGGTCGTCACCGTCATCGAGTCCCTGCGCGCCTTCGACCTGGTCTACATCACCAACAAGGGCGTCAACGGCCTCGAACTGCTCTCGGTGCTGGTGACCTCCAACATCGTCGGCGAGACGCAGCGGGTCGGCTTCGGGTCCGCGCTGGGTGTGGTGCTGCTGCTGATCTCGCTGGTGCCGATCAGCCTCTTCCTCCACCAGACCTTCCGCCGAGAGGAGTCGTAGTGAGCACCGACACCCTTGCGCGGCGCCCGGCGTCCCCCGCGGCGGCTGCCGGGACGGACCGTGGTCGAAGGCCGCGGCGGTGGGGCCAAATCACCTCGCAGGTCTTCCTGATCTGCGCCTCGGTGCTGTGGGTCCTGCCGATACTCTTCGCCCTCTACGTGGCCGTACGCCCGTACTCGGACACCCGGACGCACGGCTATGTCTCCCTTCCGCACCACCTGACGTTCGACAACTTCCGCCAGGCGTGGACCCAGTCGGACCTGCCGCGCTTCTTCTGGAACTCGGTGCTGATCACCGTCCCGGCGGTGGTCATCGTGCTGGCGCTGGCCTCGGGGGTGGCGTTCGTCCTCACCCGGGTCGACGTGAAGGTCAACGTCGCCCTGCTGATCGTCTTCACGGCCGGCAATCTGCTCCCCCAACAGGTCATCATCACACCGCTGTTCCGTATGTACCTGAAGATCCCGCTGCCGTCCTTCCTCAGCGGCAGCGGACTGATGTACAACTCGCTCTTCGGCCTCGTCGTCATCAACGTCGCCTTCCAGCTGGGCTTTTGCGTCTTCGTGCTCAGCAACTACATGAAGTCGATCCCCGGTGAGATGTACGAGGCCGCGCTCGTGGACGGCGCGGGGCTGTGGACGCGGTTCTGGCGGCTGACGCTTCCGCTGTGCCGGCCGGCCCTCGCGGCGCTGGCGACCTTGCTGACGACCTGGATCTACAACGACTTCTTCTGGGCCGTCACCCTGATGTCGTCGGGCGACAAACGCCCGGTCACCTCCGCACTGGCCAATCTCCAGGGGGAGTTCGTCAGCAATCAGAACCTCATCGCGGCGGCGGCGATGATCGTGGCGGTTCCGACGCTGGTGGTGTACGTGCTGTTGCAGAAGCAGTTCATCGCGGGGCTGTCGCTGGGGTCCGGCAAGGGCTGAGCGGCGGGCGGGCGGGCGCGGGGGCCCGCGCTCAGGCGCCCGGGTGGGCGGTGTCCGTGTCTCCCGCGTGCTCGGCGTGCTCGGCGTGCTCGGCGGCCAGGGCGACGACTTGGGCGGCGAGAGCGGTCAGGGCGGGCTCCTGGTCGGCCGAGGCGCGGGCCAGGCGCGCGATGTCGTCGGTCCAGGCGCCGGTGGCCCGGTCGTCGACGCCGATCCGGTCGAAGCCGCGGTCCAGCAGCCCGCGGGCGTCCTGCGGGCGGCGCCGGGCCACGGCCTTGACCGCGCCGACCGCGTTGGCCAGGGCGCTGGCCGGCCGGGACCACTCGTCGTCCCGCGCCCACGCCCGCGGATTCCCGACGTCGTACGCGGCGTCCCCGGCGACGGACTCGGCCCGTACGGAAAGGTCGAGGCGCCAGAACAGTGGCAGGCCCTCGAAGCGTACGAACAGCAGGCGCCGGCGCTCGGAGTGACGGAAGTCCGGGTCGATCCGCACGTCGGCGACGGGCCGCACCCGCTCCAGCACGGACCGGGCGCGCGTCACGCACCCGGTGAACGAGGGATCGGGTACGACCCACTCGACGTCGATGTCGCTGTACGCGTCGTCAGCCCCCGCTGCGAGCGAGCCGACCACTTGGGCCCGCGACCCGGCGCACGCGGCCTCCAGGGCCCCGCAGACCCCCCGCGCAACCCCCGCCCGCGCTTCCTCACCACCCACCCCCGACCCCTACCCACCCCTCCGCCCCCTCCACCCGGCACGCGAAGTCGCCCGGCACGGGCTCGCCGTGGCAGACGTTGCCAGCGGCGGGCCTTGCGCAGTGCGGTTGGCCGCAGGCCGCGTCCACAGCGTCCGCGGATTCTCCGGCACTCGCCGCGACGGGTGGAACGCCCGCGTTCGGCGGCCGGACGGATGGCCGCTCTGCGCCGTGGTCGTGGCAGGCGTCCGGCGCCGTGGTCGTGGCGGGCGTCCGGCGCCGTGGTGGTGCTACTCGCAGAAGACCTGCACCTTGGTGTCGGGCTCGTCGATGTCGACGGTGATGTCGTCGAGGTGCTCGATCAACTCCTCGATGTGCTGCGGCTTGAGCTCGCTCAGGTCGATCGGCACCCCTGACCTGTTCAGTTCCGCGTTGACCTTGGTGAGCGCCCCCGGAGGGATGAGGCTTGTGAGCCGGACCCCGGCGCGCAGCAGTTGCAGCGGGACCCGGATGTTGACCCGGCTGGGTCCGTCGCCGTCGGAGTCGTCCATCGCGTTCACCACCACGCGCAGGTACTTGGGCCGGGATTTCGGGCGGGGCACGGCTCCCGGCGGCAACTCGGGCTGTTCCCGTTCGAGGGCGTCGATCAGCTGCTCGGCCTCGTCCGTGGTGATCCTGCCCTCGGCCAGCATCTCCAGGATCTGGCGGCGCTGCTCATTCATCGTTGCTCCCTCTCCTCTGACTCATCTGACGCTTATCAGTACGGCCGTTCGGCCCTGCTCGATCTCGAACCGGGTGCCGGGCAGCGCCCACAGCAGTTGCCCGATGCCGCGCAGCGCGCCCACCGGGCTCACCCCGGTGGCGAGGCAGACGATCACTCCGGCCCCCACGGCGAGCAGCAGCAGCGGGGAGAACACCAGCAGTACCGGCAGGACGGGGACGTACAGCCGCCGCCGTCGGCCGTCGGAACGGCGATAACGCACCGTCACCAGCTGCGGGATCATCGGGACCTCTCCAGCTCGGCCAGCGCCTCCTGGGCGCTGATCTCCCCCCGCCGCAGGCGGTCGACGACGTCGGCGCCGGTGGGCGCGGGGTCGGTGTCGACGAAGTCGAGCTCCTCGGCGATCCGTTTGAGCCGGGACTTGATCGTCGGGTAGCTCACCCCGAAGATCCGCTCCATCTCCTTGATCGAACCGTGCGACCGTACGAACGCGGCGACGAACACCTGGTCGTCGACGCCGAGCTGAGCCAGCTGCGGCGGCTCGAACTGCCCCTCGATCGCAACGCCGCTGTCCGCGAGACGGACCCGCTCGACCACGAACGGCCGTCCCTGCGTCAGGTCCGTCAGTTCCTGCCAGTCCACCCTCGGCTCCGTTGCTCTCGGCGACGTGCTTACCGTTCATTTGTACCTTGCGTTTTTTAAGACGTCAACGCGCAAACATTGATTTTTCTAAGTTGATCTTCAATATCTTGAACCTTCGACCTCCCGTCCCGCACGACCCGCGGTGTCCCCCGCGGCGGCCGGTGGCACAGTCGCCCCGGCGGCACGGCCAGGCGAATGTACTAAGGTAGATTGATAAAGTAGCCTTAGCATATGAACGATGACCTGGACCCTGATGGAGTCGCCTCGGTCCTGCTGGCGAGTCTCAGCGTGCTGGTGCGACGGGTACGCCAAGTACCGGTCGACGGCGGACTGACGATGCCCGAGCGGACCGCTCTGTCGCAGCTGGACCGCTCGGGCCCCACCACCTCCTCGGCGCTTGCCCGGGAAGTACAGATCACCGCACAGGCCATGGGGGCGACGCTCGGCGCGCTGCGGGCCCGTGGCCTGGTCGAACGCCGCCCGGATCCGGAAGACGGCAGGCGCGCGGTGCTGACGGTGACCGACGCCGGTGTGCAGGCGCTCAAAGACAAGCGCAACGCGCGGACCGAACTCATCGCCCGGGCCCTGACCAGCGGTGAGTTCACCCCGACGGAGCTGGAGCGGCTCGCAGCGGCCGCGCCGCTGCTGGAGCGGCTGGCCCAGAACATCTGACGCCGACGGAACCGTGAGGAAGCAAGCAGATGACGGATCCTCTCGCGTCGCGCGCCCCGCGCCGCTCGGCCGGTGACGACCGGTACAAGTGGACGGCGCTGACGAATACGACCGCGGCGGTCTTCATGTCCGCGCTGGACGGCTCCATCGTGCTGATCGCCCTGCCGGCGATCTTCCGCGGCGTTCACCTGGACCCGCTGGCTCCGGGCAACATCGCGTACCTGCTGTGGATGATCATGGGGTACCGGCTGGTCCAGGCCGTTCTGGTGGTCACGGTGGGCCGGCTGGGAGACATGTACGGCCGGGTCCGGATCTACAACTCCGGGTTCGCGGTCTTCACCTTCGCCTCGATCCTGCTGTCCTTCGATCCCTTCGACGGCGGCCACGGAGCGATGTGGCTGATCGCCTGGAGGGTGGTGCAGGCCGTCGGCGGGTCGATGCTGACCGCGAACTCGGCCGCGATTCTGACCGACGCCTTCCCCGAGGAGCAGCGCGGCTTCGCCCTGGGCATCAATCAGGTCGCCGGCCTGGCCGGGATGTTCATCGGCCTGGTCGCCGGCGGACTGCTCGCCGCCTGGGACTGGCGGGCGGTGTTCTGGGTGAACGTGCCCGTCGGCGTGTTCTTCACGCTGTGGGCCTACCGCACCCTGCGTGAGACCGGCAAGCGCGGCGGCGGCCGGATCGACTGGTGGGGCAACATCACCTTCGCGGTGGGCCTGAGCGCGGTCCTCATCGCGGTCACCTTCGGCCTCCAGCCCCACGGCGGGCACACCATGGGCTGGACCAACCCGCTGGTCGACGCGATGATCGCCGGCGGACTGCTCCTCCTGGCAGCATTCGTCGCCATCGAGAACCGCGTCAGCGCGCCGATGATCCAACTCGGTCTCTTTCGCCTGCGGGCCTTCACTTTCGGCAACTTGGCGGGCCTGGCCATCTCGATCGGCCGCGGCGGGATGCAGTTCGTGCTGATCATCTGGCTACAGGGCATCTGGCTTCCGTTGCACGGCTACGACTACAGCGCCACGCCGCTGTGGGCGGGCATCTTCATGCTGCCGCTGACCGCCGGGTTCCTCGCCGCGGGCCCCGTCTCCGGCTATCTGTCCGACCGGATCGGCTCCCGGGGGCTGGCCACCGGCGGCGCGCTGCTGTTCGGCGCCAGCTTCCTGGGCCTGATGCTTCTGCCGATCGACTTCGGTTACTGGATCTTCGCTGTGCTGATCGCGCTCAACGGGATCGCCAGCGGCATGTTCGCCTCCCCCAACTCCTCCTCGATCATGGGCAGCGTGCCCGCGCGGTTGCGCGGTGTCGCCTCCGGCATGCGCGCCACCTTCCAGAACTCCGGCACCGCCGTCTCCATCGGCGTGTTCTTCTCCCTCATGATCGCCGGACTGGCCGGCAGCCTGCCGCACACCCTCACCGCCGGTCTGCGACAGCAGGGCGTACCGGCCCACGTCGCCACCCAGGTCGGCAGCCTGCCCCCGGTCTCGTCCCTGTTCGCCGCCCAACTGGGCGTCAACCCGATCCAGCACCTGCTCCAGCCAAGCGGCGCCCTGGCGCACCTGACGGCGGCGCAGCAACAGACCCTGACCGGACGCGAGTTCTTCCCGGCCCTGATCTCCGGGCCCTTCCACTCGGGCCTGGTCATCGTGTTCGCCTTCGGTGCCGTCCTCGCCTTCCTCGCCGCGATCGCCTCCCTCCTACGCGGCGCCGGCCCCGCCGCCAAGGCCCCAGAACCGCAACAGGCCGCCACCGGTGACCCCGTCGCGCGACCGGACAGGTACACCAGCGGCTGAGAGACCACCGCACCGCCCGACCCCGGCAACGAGCCGGCATCCGCAGGAGAGACCACCACCATGACACCGACAACGATCGACCCCATGACCGCACGCGTCGTGACCGACCCGCAGAAGCGCATCGTCCCGTCCCGCACCGACCATCCGGTCACCGCCGTCGAGATCATCGACCTGGTCGGGGCAACACGATGATCCTCCTCGGCCGACTCCTGAACAACCGCAGAGCAGGCGAGACCCACATGGCGTGGAACCTGCCCAACCTGCAAGGGCCCGAGCTGCTGGCCCTCACCAGCCAGGACTTCGGCCACGGCGACGTCATGCCGCTGAAGCACGGCGCGAAGCACATCGGCGGCGACGACCTGTCCCCCCACCTGGCCTGGACCCCGCCGCCGCCCGGCACCGCCCAACTCCTCCTGGTCGTCGAGGACATCGACGTCCCCCTGGCCAAGCCCGCCGTGCACTGCGTCGCCCTGATCGACCCGGCGGCCGAACACCTGGAGCCCGGCGCCCTCGCCGCGCGGCAGCCCGCCACCGGGGTACGGGTGCTGCGGTCCACCGTCGGACGCGGCTACCACGGGCCCGCACCCATCAAAGGCCACGGGCCACACCACTACACCTTCCAACTGTTCGCCCTCGCAACCCCCGTGGACAGCGCCCCCGGCACGACGCCAGTGGACCGGGCACGGCCCCGCGTCCTCCTGCCCGCCATCACCGCCCCCGTCCTCGACCGCGCCCGCCTGACCGCCACCTTCGAACGCTGACCCCAGCCCCAGGCCGCGGGCCCCAGCACAGGCGGCGTGCCCGGGGCTGTCCGTTCTCCGGTCGGGCCGGAGAACGGACAGCCCCGGGCGCAGGCGTCCACCAGGGCTTGCCCGTACGGGGATTCACCGATACGCGCTTCGGTGAGTTCGGGCTTCTTCGGCAACGCCACGGAATCGTGCCGACCCGAAGCCGTCCGACCCCACGGGATGCCGAGGAACCACAGCAACATGCCGTACGCGTAGCCCTTGGCGTCCGGTTGCCGATTGCCGTCCAGAAAACCTCCGCGCGGCGGCATCCCCCGGCGAGCCCACGTGCCCGTTCCGCCCACCGCGGAACGGGACGCGCACGGCGTCGTGCGAGCCGCCGCGCAGCGGCTCACGCTGGGGCCGCAGGCCCGTCCAACCCGCCACGCAGCGGGACGCTCATGCACCCGCGCAGCGGCATCCCCCGGCGGGGCCCGCGGCCCGTTTCGCCCACCGCGCAGCGGGACGTTCACACCGTCGTGCGAGCCGCCGCGCAGCGGCTGCCGCGGGGGCCGCAGGCCCGTCGAACCCACCACGCAGCGGCACCCCCCGGCGGCGCCCGCGCACCCGTTTTCGCCCGCCGCGCAGCGGGACGCGCACGGCGTCGCGCAGCGCCCCCACTGGGCCGTGCCCCGTCCAACCCCACCGCGCAGTGGCATCCCCGGCGGGGCCGCGCACCCGCGCCACCCACCGCGCAGCGGGACGTTCACACCGTCGTACGGGCCGCCGCGCAGCGGCTTACGCGGGGGCCGCAGGCCCGTCCAACCCGCCACGCAGCGGGACGCTCATGCACCCGCGCAGCGGTATCCCCCGGCGGGGCCGTACGCCCCTTCCACCCACCGCGGAACGGGACGCGCACGGCGTCGTGCAGGCCGTCGTGCAGCGCCCCCACCGGGCCGCGCCCCGCCCCAACCCCACCGCGCGGCGGCATCCCCCGGCGGGGCCCGCGGCCCGTTTCGCCCACCGCGCAGCGGGACGTTCACACCGTCGTACGAGCCGCCGCGCAGCGGCTGCCGTGGGGGCCGCAGGCCCGTCCGACCCGGCGCGGAGGGACCCGCGCCCACCCGTCCGCGCGCCGCAGGCCACTGCACTAGGCATTGACAGCCCGTGGGAGCGCTCCCATATTTGGGAGCGCTCCCACACCCCCCACGAATTGGAGGAGCACTCGTGCAGGACACTCTCCGGCGGTTAGTCCGCCGGCCATGGCTGTGGGCCATCGCCTCGGTGGCCCTCGTGCTGTCCACCGTGACGGCGCTGCCCGCGAGCGGCGCCGCCTCGGGTTGTACCGTCACGTACACCACCAACGAGTGGTCCGGCGGCTACACCGCCAACATCCACGTGACCAACCTCGGCTCGGCCGTCAACGGCTGGAAGGTCGGGTGGACCTACCCCGGCGACCAGCACGTCACGTCTGCGTGGAACGCCACCGTCACCCAGTCCGGCAAGGCGATCGTCGCGACCGACGCGGGCTACAACGCCTCGCTGCCGAGCAACGGTTCGACCGACTTCGGCCTCCAGGGCACCTGGGCCCAGTCGGACACCGCGCCGACCAGCTTCACCCTGAACGGCGTCGCCTGCAACGGCACCGGCAACCCGCCGACCACACCCCCCACCACCCCGCCCACGACGCCTCCGACCACTCCGCCCACGACACCCCCCACCACCCCTCCGACCACGCCCCCCACGACTCCGCCCACCACTCCTCCGACCAACCCCCCGGCCGGCTGCGGCAGTGCGGTGATCTGCGCCAACTTCGAGGACCAGACCGGCAGTTCACCCTCGGGTGACTGGGGATTCGCGGCGCCCGACTGCTCGGGCACCGGCACCCTCAGCGTCGACACCTCCGTTGCCCACAGCGGAAGCCGGTCGATCCGGGTCAACGGCAAGGCCGGCTACTGCAACCACGCGTTCCTGTCCAGCAGCAAGGACCTGTCCAACGTCGGCCCGGTGATGTACGTCCGTCTGTGGGTGCGTCACACCACCGCGCTGCCGTCCGGCCACGTCGCGTTCGTCTCGATGCCGGACTCCTCCCAGGGCGGCAAGGCCCTGCGGATCGGCGGCCAGAACGGCGCACTGCAGTGGAACCGTGAGACGGACGACGCGACCCTGCCCGCGCAGAGCCCGGCCGGCGTCGCGCAGAGCAGCCCGCTGCCGACCAACTCGTGGCAGTGCCTGCGGTTCTCGATCGACACCTCCGCGCCGAAGGGCGACACCTGGCTCAACGACACGCTGGTGCCCGGCCTGCACCTGGACGGCGTACCGACCCAGGACATCGACCAGCAGTGGCTGAGCCGTACCACCCCGCCCCGCCCGACCGGCCTGCGCCTGGGCTGGGAGAACTACAGCACGGGTGACGACACCCTGTGGTTCGACGACGTGGCCGTCGGCTCCTCGCCGATCGGCTGCTGAGTTCGGGTAACCGCACCCGCTCCAACGGCCGGTGGCCGTACCGCCCTTGCGGGCAGTACGGCCACCGGCTGCGTTGTGGCGCGAACCGCTAGGACCCTGTGCAGGTCGGCGTACCCAGGCTCGTACCGGAGCCGTTGAGCGTCATGCCGAAGGACGTCGACGCGCCGGCGCCGAGCGACCCGTTGTACGCGACGTTGCGCAATGTGGTGGCCGGCGCGGAACTGTCCACCGTCGCGTTCCAGACCGAGGCGATGGTCGCGCCGGAGGGCAGGGTGAGCTTGACGGCCCAGCCGGTCAGCGCCTTCTGCCCCTTGTTGGTGACGTTCACGTCCACCTGGAAGCCACCGGGCCAGGAGCTGGTGACGGTGACGGCCGCGCTGCATCCGGCGCCCGCCGGAGGCGTCGTCGGCGGGGTGGTCGGAGGCGTCGTGGGCGGAGTGGTCGGCGGGGTGGTCGGAGACGTCGTGGGCGGGGTGGTGGGGGGTGTGGTCGGCGGGGTCGTCGGCGAAGTCGTCGAACCGCCCTGCGTGGTGTACGTGGCAGCCGTGTACGCCGCCGAGCAGGTGCTCGAACAGGCGGCGGGGAGCGAGAAGTTGTACGTCCGGCCGCCGAACACGTACGCGTCGGTGACGTCCCGCACCCGGATGCTGAAGTCCGTGCCGCCCGTGGTGGTCGGGTTGAGGATGAAGGACTGGCCCATGTCGCTGTTCATCTGGGCGTCGTGCCAGGTGCCGTCGGCGAGGTACTGCACGCCGTGCACGCCGTTAGGCAGGTGCGAGACCGAGACGGCGCCCCAGTAGCGCTGCGCGCCCTGGAGGAAGCCGATCTTGATGTCACCGGTGTAGTTGGGCGCGGCCACGTAACTCCACGACACGTGGCGGTTGTTCCAGTGGTCGGCGAGCCCGGTGACCGGGGCGCCGCTCTTGGTGAAACGGCTCAGCGACGGGGTGTCGAGGTCGAGGTGGTTCGGGTCGTCACGGCACCAGGCGTTGGCGTCGGCGCAGCTGTCGGCGACCTGCATGGTGAGCGTGGCGCCGTTGTACGAGTCCTGCGTCCACGAACCGTTGCGGCAGAACGCCTGGTTGGGCGCGCCGTCATTCGTCCCCGTGCAGTAGTCGCCGATGGTGACCTGCACCCAGCGGCCGCAGTTGTGGCCGTTGTCCCAGGCGCCCTTCTTGGCGCTCAGCGAATCGGGCAGCGGGCGGGGGTAGTTGCCGTAGTCGCCGGGGGTGTTGAAGACGTTGAGGGCGACGAAGTCCTGCGAGTCCAGCTGGGACTGGGGCACGCCGCAGCCGCCGTAGGGCTGGCCGAGGCCGTCGAAGTGGGTGGCGTTGCCGACGACGTCGGCCTGGGCCTGGAGCTGTCCGGCGGCGGGGGTGGCCGCGGGCGCGGGGACCATCGTCATGGCGCAGATCAGCGCGGCGCCGAAGAAGGTGGCGAGAAGCGCGAGGAGCCGCCCTGAGGGGCGGCGTGGGGGGCGTGGGTTCGGGTGTCGGGTACTTCGCATGGAGCGCCTCCGTCATGTGGGGGGCCGGCAGAGCCGGGTCGGTGCGCGAACGTCCTCCGTGGGAGCGCTCCCATGGTGCCCATCGCCCGAGTGGGCGTCAACTCACTCGGCCGCCCCGCCCCGCGGCCTCCCGCCCGGGCCCAGGGACCACACGCGGCCGCCACGAGCGGGTTCGCGCCGCGCGCCGGGGGACGGCGGCTCGCGCCATGACCGGGCGGGGCGCGGGGCGGCCGGCCCGGGGCGGGCCCGGGGACCCGCCCCCGCGCTCCCGCGCGGGGCGGTGGGGACGGGGGTCAGACGCCGGTTGTGCCGTCGATGCGTTCGCGCAGGAGGTCGGCGTGGCCGTTGTGGCGGGCGTATTCCTCGATCATGTGGACGTAGACCCAACGGAGGTTGACCTCCTGGTCCAGGAACCGGCCCGTGTCGGTCAGCTCGTGGACCGTGCAGAGTTCCCGTGCGCGGGCGATCTCCGTGTTCCAGGTGGCGAGTGCGCCCTCCAGGGTCGCGCCCTCGGCCAGTTCGAAGCCGCCGTCGGGGCCGCGCGGGTCGGCCCGCGGATCGTGGATGGGCGGGGCGTCCTCCCCGGCGAACACTCGGCGGAACCAGTTCCGTTCCACCTCCGCCATGTGCTGCACCAGGCCGGTCAGCGTGAAGCCGGACGGCGGTACGGAGGCGGTGGCGGCCTGCTCGTCGTTCAGGCCGGCGCACTTGACGGCGAGGGTCGCGCGGTGGAAGTCGAGCCAGGCTTCGAGGGTGGTGCGTTCGTCGGTGTTCAGGGGCGGCATGGGGCGTTCGATGGTACTCACCGGTCGATTATTGCCAGCGAGGGCGAGCCGGGCGCGGTGAGCGCGCCGGGGAGCCGCGAGTCCGTACACGTCAGGCGCACCTTCGCCGTCGTACCCCGCCGACGGGCCGGCTCCGCTCAGCGCATGCGCAGCTCGACGAAGGGGATGGTGTCCCCCGGCAGTACGTAGCGCTCGAACTCTACGAAGCCGTGGCGCAGGGCGAACCGCAGTCCGTCCTCGTTCGAGGCGAGGACGACCGTCTCGACGACCTCCGCGCCGAGCGCCCGCGCCAGGGCCAGCCCGCGCGCGTACAGTTCCGCGCCGAGGCCCTGCCCGCGGTGTTCGGGGAGCACCCTGGCGATCACCACGGCCGTCGACGAACCGTCCACGGGCGGGCGTACGGTCGTGCACCCCACGACGGTGTCCCCGCGGTACGCGACCGCCAGGCGGTGGCGCCGGACACGTTCCCGCACGTCGTCCAGGGTGAGCGGGTCGGTGGGGATGATCGTGTTGTGCACGTGCAGCCAGTCGCCGAGCATGGCGTCGCCGTGCGGCGGCTCGATACGGAGGGCGGTCATCGCAGCAGACAACCCGGGCGCCCGCCACCCCGTCAACCGCGTTCCCGCGCCCGCGTACAGCGCTCACGACGAGGACGGCAGCCCGGGTCCGGTCCGGTCCGTACCGTGAAGGGCTCGGGCCAGCCGTCCGGTGACGAGAGTGGCACCGCGCCGCTTCGTGGGCGGCGCGCGGCGCGGCGGTGTGGGGCCGCCGCGCCGCGGGCGGGGGGAGACTCGGGGAGACGGGTGGGCGTCAGCCGACCTTGCAGGAGACGCTTGGCCAGGTCCAGGTTCCGTTGGTCTGGATCGTCACGCCCCAGTTGTTGCCGTTGCCGTTCGGTTTCGCTGTGAGCACTTGCGCGCTGGGCCAGTTGGCGCTGATGTTCCAGGTCGCGATCATCTTCTCGGGCGCCGGGAGGGTCATCGTCACGGTCCAGTTGCTGGAGCCGGCGACCGAGACGTTCAGGTTGTACCGGTCGCTCCACTGGTCGCCGGCGGACAAGGCCGCGAGATCGAAACTTTCGATGAACTTCCGGATCACGAGGGCTCCGCGCGCGGCCATGGCGGCCGGGGTGCGCGGGCCGGGAGCTACGAGCCGCCCGCGGGGCGGGCCGGGGCCAGGAAAGGGCGTGCGCGGGTGTAGAGTCCGCGTCCCGTTACCGATCGGGCCGACGCCATCCGCCTCAACACGCGCCGCCCGTGCGGGAATCGCATGTGGGGTAAGAGGAAAGCCGCGTGGACGCTCGCATACTCAAGGTCGGCGGTCTCGACATCACCGTGGAGCGCGCCGCGGAACACGTCCGCCGCTATTTCGACGAGGCCGGCAGCCGAAAGGCCGCAAGTGCCGTGAAAGGGCGACCGTTTGCCTATCCGGCGTACGACCGGATGGTCACCGGCAGTGGTCCCGACGAGCTGAACGACGGCGATCTCCTCGCCCCGCTGCTCCTGAACGCCGGGCCCACCATCGCCGCCGTCTACTCCCTCCAGGCGGTCCGGCCCACGCTGGAGGCCGGACTCGCGGCGATCCCGCCCGATCTGACGTTGCGATCCGCGGTACGTGAGGGCCGGGGAGCCCATCGGACGCTGATCGAGGGGCTGTTCGGCGTTCTGGACGCGCCCGGCGGTGTGCGCGGGGTCGGCCTGACGACGTTGACCAAGGTCCTCCACCGGAAGCGGCCGCTGTTTCTGCCGCTCTTCGACCGGCGGGTGAAGGCCTGTTACTACGGCTCCGGCGACAAGTGGCCCCTGCGGCCGGTGTCGGGGCGGACCAAGGCGGAGTTCTTCGCTCGGCTCGCCGAGTGCATGGTGGACGATCTCGACAGCCGGCCGGACGAGTGGGCGGCCGTGGCGAAGGAGGCCCCGGCCGACGTACCGCTGCTGCGCGTCCTCGACGTCGTGGCCTGGACCCGCGGCACATCGGCCTGACGACCACGAATCGCGTTTCGACCCCGCGGCCGGCGAACGAGAGACGTCAAGCGTCCCTTGCTGGGCGCCGGTTGGCGTCCACGCGCGAGAGGAAAAGCAAGACGACGACGGCGGCCACAGGACCGGTCGGTCCGGCGGGCCTCAGATTAGCGGCGTACGGCGGCCGGGTCGAACGGGACCGCCGTGACCGCCGGATCCAGTGACGAAACGCCACCCCGCGCACCCGCGCCCGCCCGCTCCGACGCAAGCGCGCGCAGCGCCTCGTACGCCGACTGGATGAACGGACTGCCCATCCGCGGCGCCGTGTTGGTGAGCGCGACCAGGGCGACCCCGGTCCGCGGGCTGAATCCGGCGAAGGACGAGAAGCCGCGGGTGCCGCCCGAGTGGTGGTAGAGGTCGTGGCCGGGGCGCGGCTGGATGTTCCAGATCAGGGCGAGCCGCCGGTCGCCGCGCGGGAGGGCGAGCCGGGGGCGTACGACGTCGGCCAGTCCGGCGCGCAGAAACGGTTCCGGCACCTCGCCCGGGTCGATCAGGGCGTCCAGCAGCCGCAGCAGGTCCCGCCCGCTGGAACGGACCGCCCCCGCCGCCGGGAGCCCCGGAATCCGCCACGGCGGCTGCGCGTGCCGGTGCCAGTACCCGGTCGCCTGGGACAGCTCGCCGCAGTCCGTCCGCTCCAGCCCGAGCGGCCGCAGCACCCTCGCCCCGAGCAGAGCGCCGTACCCGTCGACGCCCGAGCCACCGGCCCCCACCAACAGCCGTCCCAGGAGCCCGACCCCGAAGTTCGAGTACCGCACCCGCGTCCCGGGCACGAAGCGCGGACGCGTCCGGCCCACCGCCGTCATCAAGTCATCGGCGGAGAAAGCCTCGTACGGGTTGGTCAGCCATCTCCCCCGGGCGGAGGCCGGCAACCCCGGTGGCAGGCGCGGGAGTCCGGACGTGTGCGTGGCCAAGTGCAGCAGCGTCACGGGGGCGCCGTGCTCACCGAGCGTGACCCCGGGCGGCAGCAGCCCCGACACCCGGCTGCCGTAGGCGACTTCGCCGCGCGCGACCCGCTCGGCGAGGAGCAGCGCCGTCAACACCTTGGTGAGCGAGCCGATTTCGAACCGGGTGTCGGCCCCGACCGGCTCACGGCCGCCGTACGCCGTGTGCCCGTCCGTGAGGAAGACCCGCTCGTCGCCGCGCCGCAGCGCCACGACCGTACCGCTCCCCCGGCCGCTCGCGCCGAGCACCGGCCCGGCGATGTCGGACGCCCACAAGGGCGCCCACCCGGTGGCGCCGCTCACGACTCGGCCGCTCCGTCCCCCAGCGTCCGCGACACCACCAGCGTTCCCGCGACCACCGCGACCACCGCCGTGTGCTGCTGATCCGCGAACCGGACGTCGGGATCCTCGGCGATCTCGTTCCCGTCGCGCGGCACGAGCCCGTCCTCGTGCTGGATACGGGCCAGCAGGTCCCACGTCCCCGGGTCGCAGTACGGCTCCTTCAAGCAGCTGCCGACGATCATCAACTCCCCCAGCAGGTCCCATTCCTCGACCTCCGCCCAGGCGTTGATCCATGCCGGGAGCCAGGCCGTGAGGTAGTCGTTGACGTCGTCGGGAAGGTCCTCGGGCCGCCGGCCCCAGTCGGTGATGTGGAAGACGGCGTGGGTCATGTGGTAGCCGGTCATCCAGTCGATGAGCCAGGGCTCGGGCACGTTGCCGAGCCAGGTGGCACGGATCAACTGCTCCCAGTCGCCCGTCCGTCCGTTGGTGTCGAGGCCGGCCACGCGGGCCGCGTTGGCGACGGCGAGGGCGCGGTTGGGCGCGTGCTCGACGGCGCGCACGGACTTCAACCCGCTGACGTGGCCCATCAGTTGTTCCATCGGCTCGTGCCGGTAGCCGCCGCGGGCGAGATGGGCGTACGTCTCCATCGAGTCGGTCATCAGCGGGTAGCGCAGCAGGCGCGCGTACAGCAGGTCGCCCGCGCCGAACTGGTCCCAGACGTGGTCCAGCATCGTGTGGGCGAGGCGCAGTTCGTTCGCGCCGGAGACGGCTTCGCGCAGCACGAGGGAGCTGGCGAGCGACAACTCGCCGAGCGCCTTGTACACGCCCTTCGGCTCGGAGATGTCGGTCCCGACGCCGACGGGCAGCGTGCCGCGCTCGTGGTGTTCGTGCAGCCAGCCCAGCGCCTTGACGCTCACCTGGTGCGCGGTGGCGGTCACCGAGGCCTTCATGCGGGCTCCAGTCCGAGTAGTTTCCCGGCGATCGCCGCGTCGAGGGCGATCCGGGGGCCGACGCCGAGCGCCCGCAGATGGGTGACCAGCGGTACGGCGTCCAGCGGCAGCGTCGTGCCCTCGTACCGGAGCAGCGCCAGCCACCGTACGATCCGCGCCGCCGTCGGATAGTCGCGGCGCAGCATCGAACGGGTCGCGCCCCGGGCGAGCGCCAGCGGGGCCTGGCGGGCGGCGGTGTGGACCGGGCCGTCCAGTCCGGGGAGGGCGAGCGACGAGAGCTGGCCCATGCGTACGGACCACTCGGCCCAGCCCAGGGGGCCGGAGTCCGCGGTGTCGGGGCCCTGGGCGCCCACGCCCAGGCCGGGATCGTCCGCGAGGACCGGCGCTCCCCCGGGCTGCGCGACGTACGGGGCCGCGCCGCCGCCCTCCGCCGCGGGGGCGAACCGCGCGAGCATCGACGCGGTGGCCCAGTCGCGCCACGCCATCACCCACGGCTCGGCGGGCCCTGCGGGGGGCGGCTGCGGGGTGGTCTCGGGGAGCGGGAAGACGGTGAAGGACTGTACGACGGTGGCCGCGTCCAGGGGGTGGAGGGCGGCGCCGTTCAGCAGGTGGGGGGCGAAGGTGTCGGCGCCGACGACCCGGATCGCGGCGAGCGCCGCGGTTCCGTCCTCGGCTCCTTCGACGTGCGCGGCGACCGTGGCCGTGCCCCCGGCGCCGTGAAGGGCGTCGAGGGCACTACGAGCCAGGTCGGCCGCCGAGTCGGCGTACGCCGTCCGCGACCGATCGGAGCTCACTTGTTCTTCGGCTCCTTCGGCTGCGTCGGCGACAGCAGCAGTCCGAGCAGGAGAAGTCCTCCACCGAAGGCTTGCGGCGAGTACACGGGAGCGTCGCTCACCGCTGTCTCGGGCTCCACCATCGCGGTCCCGAGGGCCGCCAGGTCGGGTGTCGTGACGGGTGCGTGCAAGGTGTGAGCAAGCACTGTTGCCTCCTCAACTAGAGGTCATCACTGTGGCCAGTGATGCTTCACTCTCCACCGTAGGCGCCATCGGCCGGCCTCGCGCGTCGAGCGGGCGTGGGCGGCGAGGAGCGCGTTACCGGCGGTACACAGACAGTGCGGGCGAGCGGTACGAGGGCCCCGCGAGGGGAGGTGTACGGGCGTCGGGGTGCACCCGGGGACGGGTCGCGCGCCTTCGGGGGCCGGGTCAACCGGTGGGGGCGCCGAACCACTTGGGGAGGTGGGTGAGCAGGTTCTCCTGGTCGTCGCCGACCCACGCCACGTGACCGTCCGGCCGCAACAGCACTGCGGGGACGTCCAGTTCGTCACTGGCGTCCACGACGTGGTCGACGCGGTCCGCCCAGCCGTCCACCGAGAGCCGGCCGGTGCGGTCGAGCAGCAGGCCGCGGCCGTCGTGCGTCAGCTCGTAGAGGCGGCCCTGCTTCAGCCGCACGTCCCGCACCCGCCGGCCGAGCAGTTCATGGCCCTCGCCGACGTCGTAACGGACGTCGACGGCGGTGATCATCCCGGTCACATAGCGGTTCACCTCCTCGAAGTCCATCAGCTTCGAGAACAGTTCCCGCAGCGCGGTCGGACCCGGTTCGGTGCTCAGCAGGGTGATCTGCGCACGGGTGTTCTCCAGCACGCGGGCGCCGACCGGGTGGCGTTCGGCGTGGTAGCTGTCCAACAGCCCTTCCGGCGCCCAGCCGTTGACCTCGGCGGCCAGCTTCCAGCCGAGGTTGAACGCGTCCTGCACGCCGAGGTTGAGCCCCTGCCCGCCGGTCGGCGGGTGGATGTGCGCCGCGTCCCCGGCCAGCAGCACCCGGCCGACCCGGTAGCGCTCGGCCTGCCGGGTGGCGTCGCCGAACCGGGAGAGCCAACGCGGCGAGCGCACCCCGAAGTCGGTTCCCGCGACGGCCCGTAGTTGCTGCCTGAACTCCTCCAGGGTCGGCGCGACGTTACGGTCCTCGACCACTCCTTCGGCGGGCACGATGACGCGGTACACCCCGTCGCCGAGGGGGATGGCGCCGAACCGCAGTTGGGTGGTGCGGACTTCCGAGACGACGGCGTCGATCGTCGCCGCGTCCTCGGTCACCTCCATGTCGCCGATCAGCGTCTCGACCTTGGCGGGCTCGCCGGGGAAACCGACGCCGAGCCGCCGGCGCACCGCGCTGCGTCCGCCGTCGCACCCCACGAGGTAGCGCGAGCGCAGCCGCGTGCCGTCCGCCGACTCGACGCTCACCCCGTCCTCGTCCTGGCTCAGCCCGATCACCTCGCGGCCGCGCCGGATCTCGGCACCGAGTTCGAGGGCGCGCTCGTTGAGCAGCCGCTCGGTGACCGGCTGCGGGGTGGCGAGGCCGTACGGGTGGGCCGTGTCCAGCAGGTCCGGCCACGGCTTGACGATTCCGCCGAAGAGGCCGCCCGCCCGGAACTTCTCGCTGACCGCGAGGAATCGGTCCAGCAGGCCGCGCTGGTCCATCATTTCGACGCTGCGGGCGTGCAGGCCGCGGCCGCGGGACTGCTCGGTCGCCTCGGTCAGCTTCTCCAGTACGACCACGTGGACGGCGTGCAGCCGCAATTCGCAGGCCAGCATCAGGCCGGTCGGTCCGCCGCCGACCACGATCACGTCAATCATCAATACGCCCATTCAACGACTTCGGAATGTCGGCCAGGCGCTTTGCGGGGCACGGCGGCGCGCGCACTCGCGCCCTTTAGCGCCTCCGCGCCTGCTCGCCGCGAGGCCCGCCCGCGCTTCGACGTTCCCGCGCGATCCGTACGCGCGATCCCTACGTCGACGGCACCGCACGCCACCTCGCGAACCTGTCATTTCCGCAGGTCCTGGCCTTGGCCGACCATTCTGCGGCACGGCCCGGGCCTTGCCGCAAGCCCCCCTGTGCGCTATAAGTTGAGAGTGGCAAGGAGCGGATGACCTCCTTGCCTTTCTCTTTTGCCGCCCACCGAGCCGTTCCCGGCAATCAGTCCTCGTCCTGTGCGAGTTGTCGGGATGAGACGTTCGCGTTCGTGGCCGCGGTCGGCGAGCGTGGGCAGGCCGGTGCGTGCCGGGGCGGCGAGGGGTTCGATCAGGTCGTGGGTGCGGGCGGCGGTGATGTCGTGCTCACGCCCAAGGCATACCGGGCTCGTCCACAGCGGCCGGCCGTCCGGCAGGGTCAGGATCTGACCGATCAGAATACGGTTCTTGCTAAATTTTCTCAGAGTCTTGCGTCGCTGGGACGGCTGACTGAAAATGGTGCGCACATGGGCGCCGGCCTCCCGCGAATGCCTCTGGACGAGATGATTCGACGACGTTTCGACGTTCGGACCCGGTCCAGTGTGTGCCTGGCATCGGTGAGCGGCACACACTTCGAGGGGGACGGCGGTCGATGGCTGAACCGGTATCGAGAACGATCCTGGGCGGGGCGCGGATGACGGATCGGATCGTCGTGCCGTTCGAGGGGCCCGGAGCCGGCGTCGGCGGGCTGACCTGGGGGCAGCGCAAGGTCTGGACGCTGATGCAGCAGGCCGGCACGTCGATAAGCATGGGTGGGGCTGTGCCCGTGACGGACGGCAGGACCGTCCAGGATCTCGCGTCGGAACTGCGGTTCTTCATGTGCCGCTACGCGTCGATGCGGGCCCGGATCCGGGCCGGCGAGGACGGCGACCTGATCCAGGAGGTGTCGGGCTCGGGCCTGGCCGTGCTGGGGATCGTCGACGCCGCGGACGACGACGACCCGGACCAGGTCGCCCAGGGCCTGGCCGACCAGTGGGAGGCGACGCCGTTCGACCACGCCGAGGAGTGGCCGATCCGGATGGCCGCGGTGCGCAGCCGGGGCTCGGTCACCCATGTGATCGTGATGATCTCGCACATCGCCACCGACGGCAGCGGAATCGCCGTCATGCTCGGGGAGTTGAGCGAGCGCGACCCGGTCACCGGGGAGCCGAAGAACCCGGCGTCGCCGATGGGGCCGCTGGAACTGGCGGCGATGCAGCGCACGCCGTCCGTCCGGCGGCAGAGCGATGTCTCGCTGCGCCACTGGGAGCGTCTGCTGCGCTCGGCCGTGCCCCGGCGGTTCGGCCCGCGCGTGGACCGGGGCGAGCCGCGCTACCGGCGGGGGGTCTTCGAGTCCCGCGCCCTGCACCTGGCGTCGAAGGTGGTGGCGGCCCGGACCGGTACTTCGACGTCCTCGGTGCTGCTGGCCGGGTACGCGGTGGCCGTGGCGCGGCTGACCGGTATCACCCCCGCGCTGATCCAGGTGGTGGTCAGCAACCGGTTCCGGCCGGGTCTGGCCGACGTGTCCCATCCCCTCTCCGTGGCGGGCCTGTTCATGGTCGAGGTCGCGGACGCCTCTTTCGACGAGGTGGTGGACCGGACGCGGCGGGCCTCGGCGCTCTGCTCGAAGTACGCGTACTACGACCCGGAACAGATGGAAGAGCTGCGCGCCCGGATCGACCGGGAGCGAGAGGAGACGGTCGATCTCTCCTGCCTGTTCAACGATCGCCGGTTCGGCATCGGCGTCGAGCCGCCCGACCCGGTGGCGCCGTCCCGGCACGAACTGGAAGCCGCGCAGGCCGAGAGCGCCCTGCGCTGGGGCCAACCTTTCCCGCGGTACCACGACAAGCTGATGATCCAGGTCGGGGCCGCCATGGACACGGTGGAGCTGGAGATCCACGCGGACACTCACCATGTGTCCGTGGACGAAGTGAAAGCGCTCATGCTGGACTTCGAGGCGCTTGTCGTGGGGGCGGCATTCGACCCGAACCTGCCGACCGGCGTGCGGCCGATGCCGGCGGCGGGGTGAGCGCGGCGTCCGCCCGTCCCGTCCCGGAAGGCGCTCAGCTCTGAAGTCGCGTAGGCAGCGCCACCCAGCGGCGTGGGATGCCGGGATCGACCGCGTCCCGGCCGTCGGCGATCCTCAGGCCGGCCGCGGCGCAGGCGTAGGCGAAGATCTCGGCGCCGTAGGGGAACGTGCGCTTGCCCTGCCAGAAACGGAAGGTCCAGTGGGCAGCCGGGTCCGACTCCTGGGGCGGGAGGCCGATCTCCTCGTAGGCGACGATTTCACCGTCGCGGGCCAGGGTGCCGAAGGTCCCGCCCTTGGCGTTGAAGTACACCCCGTAGGCGGTGGTGCCCGCCGATATCGCCTGCATCAGGGCGTTGTCGCTCGGCATGTACCCGTCCTGTGTGATCACGCAGCCGCCGGGGGCGCCTTCCACGCTCCTGACGCCCACGTGGCGCAGGGACTCGTCGAAGTCCGCCTGATCGAAGGGCGCGTGTTCGGGATCCGCGCTCGGGCACCGCGCGGGGTCGGCACCGATCCGCCGGATCAGCTCGTCCTCGCTCAGGTCCCGCACGAAGCAGATCCCGAGCCCTTGGGTCCACAGCGACTCATCGCCGAACGCCGCGATGAGCGCGTCCGCCGACCGCTGGGCGGCGACCTCCTCGGGGGGCAGCTCCACCGCCCCCGGCAGACCTCGCACCAGCGGTGCCAGCGACGTGGTCAACAGCAGTCGGCCCGGCGACCACGGCCCTGACTGCGGTGTCCACACATCCGCCCCGGCGTCGATCAGCGTACGGACCGCGGCCTCGCCCATGCTGACGACGGCGTACCACAGTGGCGTGTGGCCGTCGCTGTCGCGTGCGTCGACGTCCGCGTGATGCGCCAGGAGCACTTCTGCCGCTTCCGCCGCGCCTTGCTCTGCCACCCGGTGCAGCGGCGTGGCGCCGGGCCGTCCCACGACGACCGCGTCGGGCGGCGCGCCTCCTTCCAGGCGGGCCCGGATCAGGGCCGTGTCCCCCCAGTCCTGGTAGCCCATCCGCTGCCAGTCGGCCCGGGGTACGTAGCGCTGCCGGGCCTCCTCCTCGCGGCGTAGCCGCTCGCGCTGGTCCCGGGTCAGCGGCGGCGCCAGGAACGCCGGCGGTCCGCTCATCTCCGTGATCGCGATCCGACCCGGCAGCGTCTCCGGGTCCGGCGGCTCAAGTCCCGGCCAGATCTCCAGCGCCCGGCCTGACGCGGCACGCAGGGCCGCCGCGTCGACCGGGGTACGGACCTCGGCGATCTCCTCGTCCGGCCACTCGACCACCAGCCACGCGTCCCCGGGGGGCGGGAGTTCCGCCAGATACAGGTCGACGTCCGTCTTGAACAGGGACCTGCGGGCTTGCAGGCCCGTGTCCAACGGGATCAGTCCGACCGCCTGATCCGTCTGCGCCTCGCCCGCCTGTCCCCCGGAGTTCCTGAACGAGATACTGCGTATCACCGTGCCGTCCAGCGAGGTCACCCGCCGGCCGTCGGAGAACAGCAGACCCACCCGGAGTCCGGACTGCCTTTTCGCCTCCGCGCTCTGCCTGCGGGATTTGTGGAAGACCGCCAGGTGCAAAGTGACCGATCGCGGCCACACGGACCATCCCGTCAGCACGATCCGGGTTTCCGGACCTTCGCCGACCACTTCGAGCTGCGGCACCAGCGCGGGCGCGAAGCGGTCGACGGGCGGCCGGTACCGCCCGTCGTCCTCGCCCGGCGGTCGCAGCCGCGCCAACACGGCCCGCTCGGCGGCCGGTTCCTCCGGAAGCACAAGATCGTCAAAGAATCCCATGCGCCCGAGCGTCGCACACCGCACTGACAACGCCCGTGAGTCTCCGGCGCACGGGCCGGGTCGGCGGGGGGAACGGCCGGGCGGTGCGGGGCGTTGGGTGGGTATGGGGCTGAATGTGCGGGCGGGATATGAGGGGACGGGACCCGGGGCGATCACCCCGGACGGGTGCGCGGTCGAGCTGTACGCGCGGCTGCCGGCCGGGGCCGAGCCGGACATCGTGGCGGCGGCCGTACCGGCGGGTGCGCGGATCCTGGAACTGGGCTGCGGCGCCGGGCGGATGACGCATCCGCTGGTGGAGCGGGGATTCGCGGTGACGGCGGTGGACGAGTCCCCGGAGATGCTGGAGCTGGTCCGCGGCGCGCGCACGGTGTGCGGCTCGATCGAGGACCTCGACCTGGACGAGAGGTTCGACGCGGTGATGCTGGCGTCGTTTCTCGTGCACGCCGGGAGCGTGAACATACGGCGGGCGCTGCTGCGTACCTGCGTACGACATGTCGCGGCGGGCGGCTGTGTGCTGATCCAGCGCGAGGGCGAGGACTGGCACACGGACCTGCCGCGTGACCACGCCAACCCCAGCGGCCTCAATGTGCGGATCGTGTCGTCCGATCCGGTGGGCGACGGAGTGAACTCGGTGTACGCGGAGTACGCGTTCCCCGATGCCGCGTGGACACAGACGTTCCTGTCCCGGCCGCTGACGAAGGTTCAGTTCGAAGCGGCTCTCGCGGAGGCGGGGTTGACGGTGGACGCGTACCTGACGGAGGACCGTACGTGGGTACGGGCGGTCATCGCGGCCTGATACGACCGCCCGACGGCCTCCCGTTGCGCGACGGCCACGCGTGGGAGCCAGCGGCGCGGCCGTCGCTCGTACATCAGTAGTGCCTCTAGCTCTGCCTCGGGGTGAAGATGCCGAAGGTGGCGCCCTGGGGGTCCCTGATGACGGCGATTCTGGGGCCGTTGTCCATCTCCACGTCGACGGGGCCGTGCACGATGTCGGCGCCGAGCTTCGCGGCCTCGTTCGCGGTGGCGTCCACGTCCGCGGCGACGAAGAACGGGTTCCAGTGCGAGGGCATGTCCGGCGGGAACATGTCCCCCATCTCCATCACGCCGCCGAACATCGTGTCGGCCAGGCCCACCATCGGATAGTCGGGGTGCGGCCAGACCTGCCAGTCGAACACCGTCTTGTAGAAGTCCAGTGCGGCGGCCACGTCCCGGGTCGCGAGGTCGATCCAGCCGAAAGCGTTCGGCTCGTTCACGACGCCGAAGCCGCTGAACCGTCCGGCCTGCCACACCGTGAACGGCGCGCCGGTCGGGTCACTCAGCAACACCCAACGCCCCAGCACGCCCACGTCCATCGGCCCCATCCACACCCGCGCGCCCGCGCGCCTCGCGGCCTCGGCCGTGACGTCGGCGTCGGTGGTGGAGAACGCGAGCTGCCACTGCACCGGCTGCTGCGGGTTCATCAGCGGGGCGACGGCGGCGGCGGGGGCTCCGTCGAGGGAAAAGGTCGTATAACCGCCGTACTGCGGGTCCGGGTCGGTCTCGGCGGTCCAGCCGAACAGCTGCCCGTAGAACCGCTGGGCCGCCTCCGGGTCGAGGGCGCTCAGCTGCGCCCAGCAGGGGGAGCCCGGGAGGTTTCCGGTCACCTTCAACGCAATGCCTCTCGACGTCGGGTTCACGAGCCAGGCCCTGTCTAATCGCTCCTGGGCGACGAAGCGAGGAGGCACCGCAGGTGTGCCGTGCGCCTTCACCCGCCTGCACCGATTCGGCCGGGAGCGGCGCGAGGCCCTGAATAATCGCGTGCCACGCCATGAGTGACAGGGGCAGACTTGCTCCATGGCGGAGATGCGGGCGTTCCGGGACGCGGTCGGTGCCTGGGCGGCCGGCGGGCCCGGCGGACCGGCGAGCGAACTGGCTGAGCGACTACGGGTGCGCACCGCGGTGCTGCTGGAAGGGCTGAGCGATCTCGCGGCCGTTGAGGCGCTGGCCGCCCGGCGCGGCCGGGACCTGGCCGCCGAGGGGGTGTGCGTCGTGCCGATGGGCGGGCGATGAGCGTCGGCCGTTACGCCGGCCTCCTCGGGCCGCCCGGCCTCGGCCTGCGCCTGGCCGGGCTGTGCGACGAGGGCGAACGGGACTTCTACGACCGCGGCCTGGAGCGGGCAGGGGCGCCGCGCCGGGGCTTCTTCGTGTGCGCGGCGGACCTGGAGGACGAACTCATCCGCGCGCTGGGCACGGCGAGGGTCGAGGAGGTCATCGGGGCGGAGGGCGACCTTCGCGCCTGGCAGACCTTCGTCCAGCAGCCAGCGCAGCACGGTCGGCCCCCGCAGCAGCAGTTGCGGCGCTTCCTCGGTACGAAGAAGGGCCGCAAGATCCGTTACGGCCGCGTCCTGGTCGAGGCCCTGGCCCCCGACCAGGTACCGGCCCCGCTCGCCGACCTCCTCACCAGCGTGTGACGCGGTGGACGCGGTGGACACGGCGGCTTCGGTGAGGGCCGCTCAGGTCAGCGTCAGGTGACGGGTCACGGCCTTGAGGCTGGGGGAATTCGTCCGTCGTGCGGCCCCTGGCCCAACTGCTCGTTGCCGGCGGCGGAGAACTCCGCGTCGTGGCCGAGACCGCGTTCCGACCTGTGGCAGGGGCGAGGGTGCGGCCTCCCGGGCGGACGGCGCCCGCCCGGGAGGTGCCGGGCGGGCGGGGCGAGGATGCGGGGTGGCGAGGGTTACCTCGGGGTCGGCTTGATCAGCGCGAACGGCGCGCCCTGCGGATCGGCGACCACCGCCATCCGGCCGGCCGTCATGTCGAACGGCGGCGCGAGAACCGTGCCCTCGCGCTTGACCAGGGCGTCCACGGTGGAGTCCACGTCGTCGACCGCGAAGTAGGTCAGCCAGTGCGCCGGCGTGCCGGGCGGGTCGTTGGCGAGCAGCGTGGCACCACCGACCGTACGGCCGGCGACCCGCAGCTCCCAGTACGAATCCGCGCCCTCCAGCGGCACGATGTCGATACCGAACACATCGCCGTAGAAAGACGCGGCGGCGAGTACGTCGCTGGTGTGCAGCTCGTTCCAGATCAGGGCGCCGGGCTGGTTGACCACCTGGGCGCCGTGGAATTCGCCGGGCTGCCAGACACCGAAGGCCGCTCCCTGCGGGTCGGCGGCGATCAGCATGCGGCCGAGGCCGCCGACATCCACCACCGGAACGAGCAGGCTGCCGCCGGCGGCGACGATCGCGTCCTGGGTGGCCTGGGCGTCGGTGCTGGCCAGGTAGCTGGTCCACACGGTCGGCGGGGTCGGCAGCCCCTCGGGGGCCGTGGCCGGGCCGATACCGGCCACGGCCTTGCCTTCGAGCTCGCAGACCGCGTACCCGCCGAACTCGGCCGGGCCGGGCCGTCCCTGCCAGCCGAGCAGGTCGCGGTAGAAGTCCAGCGCCGCCTGCTGGTCCTTCGCCATCAGGTCGACCCAGCACGGCGTGCCGGTCGCGTACGGGGTGGTGGCTTCAGGCATCTCTCGCTCTTTCTCGTGGGGTCCGTCCGTCACCATTGCCTCACGGACCGTCATTCCGCCACCCGACACGCCGCCGCGCTCACCCAGGCGAAGGGGCTCCTCAGCGGGTGCCGAACGAGGGGCTTGCCCTCACGTTCACCCATTTGGCGAGGGCATTCCGCGCGCCGGGCCGGAGCATCGGCGGTCCACCGGGTCGGGGGTCGGCGGCGGTGCTCCTGCCGACGCCGTCGGACGGTACGTCGACAGAGACTTGGGATCACGCCTCGTCAAAGTCGCCGCTCACGTGGGACGTCCCGTACCGTCCTGCTCGCTCACCATGGCGGCGGCGTACCAGTCGGGCCAGTTCTCGTCTTCCTCACCAGTGAGCTTCTCGTGTTCACCGTAGGCGGCCGCCGCGCGCCGGCCGGACGAGAGCCGGCTGGTCCGGCTCGCCGCCATCACCCAGCCGACGCTGGTGGCCAACGGCGACAACGACCGCGTCATCCCGACCCAGAACACCTACCTGCTCGCCGACCGCATCCCCAACGCCAAGCTCAGCATCTATCCGGACGCCGGTCATGGCTTCCTCTGGCAGTACCCGGCCGACTTCGCGGCAGAGGTGAACGCGTTCCTGGGCCACTGACGTCCCGTCGTTCATTGGCCGCTGGAGGCCGGAGCGCGGCGGGTGGTGCCGCGCTCCGGTCCGCCGGTCAGTTGATGTGGATGAAGGTGACGGTGCCGTTGACCGCCACGTTCCGCTGGTCCTTGAGGAAGTTCACCTGAAACGCCCTGCCGTTGTTGTCCACCCGGACGTAGCCCGCGTTGTTGCCCGAGTTGAGGTAGGTGACGTCGTAGACGGCGACGGGGAGGTCTCCCGCGTTGGCGAAGCAGAGTTCCTCACCGGATGGCTGCTTCCACAGCTGGAAGAAGTCCGACCGGTTGTTGCAGTCCGTACGGTTGATGAACGCGCTCGACGGCGCGGCCACTGCCGACACGGCCGATCCCGCGACCATCGCCGCGGCGAACGTGACGGCCACGGCCGCCTTGAAGGTCTTGTTACGGTGAGAACGCATGCTGCTCCTTCGGGTTTTCGTGCCGCGCACGACTTTTACCGTGTCCTCTCCCACCGCCCGCCCGACAGGACCGGACGGATAAGCGCGAGAGGTTGAACGGGCACAGAAAGAATGCGCGTCGCCACTGCGGACTCGGTGGCCACGGCACATGGTTATTGCCGTGGCCGTGAAGTGAGCGCCACAGCAGGTGAGAAGGCCCTCGCCGACCGGATCGGACGGCGAGAAGGGGAACGGAAGGGGACCGTGAGCGAACAGCCATTGGCACATCTGTACGCAACACTCACTTTAGCGTGAGAGATAAGAGACGTCATTACTTTTCCCGCAAAGAATTCATTCGGCGCAATAAAGTGAAAAATAGAATTAACCATTTCTCTCAAGAACGCCACGGATTCCTGGCCACCGTCCCGGTGCCGGCCTCCGGCGCGCGCCCGGCACGGCCAGGGAACGGCCCGGCACGGTTCAGGGAACGGCCCGGCGCGGTCGGAGAACGGCCAACGGCCTTACCTCGTCCGCGGCTTGCGGAACATCGACGGCTCGCCGAGGGATGTGCGTACGACGACGGCCGCCCGTCGGAGCCGAGGCTCCGACGGGCGGCCGTGGGAGGCTTCCGGCCGGACCCGGCCGACGCCTCGAAGCGGGTGGATCAGATGTGTCCGAAGAACAGGCTGCCCGGTACGTCCGGGTCGTTCGACAGGAAGTGCTCCCGCACCGCACGGATGAACTCGTGGCGCGAGATCGAGCCGTCCCCGTCGGTGTCCAGCTTGGTGAACGAGTCCATCCCGTCGGGCGCGTCGCTCCTCCACACGTCCCTCAGGAAGCGGGCGAACTCGTCCTTGGTGATCTCGTTGTCGCCATTGACGTCGATGACGTCGAAGATCGCGTGGCCGCCGCCCTCGGTCACATTGAGCCGACTGGTGTCGATGACCGCGAGGCGGTTGGCCGCCACGAACTGGTCCTTCGTGAGCCGATCCCCATCTGCGCCCGCGTGGCGCAGCAGCTCCAGCCAGTAGATCTGGTTGAAGCTCTGGAGTGCCCTGGCCCGGCGGTCGTCCTTGTCGAGCCGGTAGGCCTGGATGTAGCGGTCGGCGAGCTTCTGGTAGTCCGACCAGTCCAGATAGCCGTCGTTGTTGGCGTCCAAGGCGTCAAATGAACGCTCAAGCTTGATGCTGATGACGTCCTGCGCCGTTGTAGTCATGAGTGCCGGGGGTCCTTTCGTGATCTTGTCTCCTGGCTCCCTCAGCATGGGGCGAGATCGTCCGGCGAGGCACCGATCCACGTATAAGCCACTCGATCCGGTGATCATCTCCGCGGCCCACCGCATGTCGCACGCCACGACCGGCCGTTCCGGCATGTCCGGGTCGGGCCGCCGGCCCGGTGTCCCGCTGGCCCGGATCAGGGACATCCTGGCCCTGGAACCGGCGGCGGCCGCCGAGGAGATCCGCGCCCACTGGACCGAGGCCGAAGCGGAGCACGCCGCCCAGCGCGTCCTGATCGACCGCCTCGTCGACCGCTTTCACGGGAAGAAGTCCGCCATGTACGAGGTCACCGTCCGCGACATCCCCGAGCGCAGCGTGCTCAGCCTGGTCAGCAGGGTGCATCAGGACGAGTTGGAGCCCAGGACACGGGAGCTGTTCATCCACCGGTTGCGCGGTGGCGGTGTCCCGCGCGTCGAGGGGATCGCCGGTGCGCCGTTCACGATCTACCACGGGGAGGTGAGCGGGGACAGCGACGGCCCGGTCGAGTGGTGCCGGCCCGTACCCGGGGACCGGGCAGCCGAGATCGCGGCCGGGTTCCCCGATCTCACCCTGCGCACCGAGCCCGCGCACCAGGAAGCGTTCGTCCGCCCGCAGACGCCCGGTCGGTGGGCCGGCGGAACCCAGGTCGAAGTCGCGGTCGGGGCCCTGTTCGCCTGGGCCGCGGAGCACCATCGCCATCCGTCCGGGGGTGTGCGCGGCGTGTTGGTCCCGGACCCCGCCGGCAGGGGAACCGGGCCGTACGTCGAATTCGCGCTGTCGCTTCGTTGAACCGACACGCGAAAACCGGCGCCCACGGCGGTCCGGTGGAACGTGTCCCGGCCGGGACCGTCTCGGTGACGGCCCCGGCCGGGAGATGAGGGCTGCGGTCGTGCCGACGGGCGTACCCGACGTCACGCACCCGCTGTCACGAGTTGCTGTATTCGATCCAGACATTGGCGATGGTCCACGACGGGTACGTGATGGTGGAGGACTCCCCCGGAGCCGCCCAGTTGCCCACGAGAGGCATCTGCCCGTTTCTCGGGTCAAGGGCGTTGAGCACCATGTGGAGCCGCTGGTGCCCGGTGCCGGTGGTACACACGCTGGCGATGTGGTTCGAACTCGGGTACGTGATCGTGCAGTTGCCGGGATCGGCCTGGGCAGAGCCGGCCGCGGCCAGCATCATTCCGGCCGAGGCCACCGCGAGGGCGGCGGCACCGGTCACGCTTCTCATTTTGCGCATGGGGACTCCTTGATCCGATGACGTGTTGATCCGATGACGTGGAGTTGCTCGATCCGAGCCGTCTGCCGTGACGGTCCGGTGATTCGCGCGGTGGAGCGGTGGAACGTCATTCCGGCTTCGGCTGACCCGGCGGGGCGGTGCTGATCGAGCACGCACGAAGATTCGCCGCAAAGTGGTCTATAAACGCTCAAAGCCCGTGAAGACGTCGCAAAGATAGCGTCACCGTTGACCCCTCCACAAGACCTTTCCCGAACTTGGTCCAGACCAATCGGAGCGCCACTGGCGGGCGACCGCCACCCTGCGGGGCACGGGCCAACCTCGGCTTGACGTCGCCGAGTTGCCGAGTTGCCGACCGTCGAACACGACGTCCGGCCTCCGGACGCGAGGCCGCGACAGTGCTTCAGCCGCCAGGGACCAGCCGCGCCCCAGCAGGGGCCAGCAGTTCGCGTATGACAGAGCCGACGATGCACATAAGAGCATACGAGGTAGGATAAGGAGCATGAGCGAGCCTACTCAGAAGTACTCGATCACCATGCCACGTGACATCGCCGAAGCCGCCCGCGCCCGGAGCGGCCACTCCGGACTCTCCGCCTACGTCGCCGCAGCCGTCGCCCGGCAGGTCGAGCGGGACAATCTCAGCGAACTCATCGCTGTCGCCGAAGCCGAACACGGCCCCGTCACAGACGAGGAAATCCAGGCCAAGCGCGACCAACTCCACCAGGCCCGCCAGGCCCAGGCACTGGCCGACGGAACGGATTCGCACGCCGCATGACCCGCTCCCCCGCCGTCCCCGGCGGCAGCCTCATCCTGGACAGCGAGGGCCTGGCCAAAGCCGTGCTGCGCGACCGCGAAGTCACCGGCTGGCTCGCCCTTGCCCTCGCCGACGACATGCGTGTCGTCACCAGCGCCGCCACCCTCGTCGAAGTCGTCCACCCGCGCATCAACCGCCCCGCCCTCGAGTGGACTCTCTCCCGCCTCGTCGTCGAACCCGTCACCGAAGCCATCGCTCGCCGCGCGTCGGCACTCCTCGCGGACGCGGGCCTTCACGGCCACAAACACGCCATCGACGCAATTCTGACGGCCACCGCGCTCGCCGCCCCCGGCCCGGTCACGGTCCTCACCTCCGACCCCGAAGACCTCACCACTTTGGGCAACGGCCACCGGATAACTGTGATCAAGGTCTGAGTACCTGACGCTGTCGGGGATCTTGAAAAGTCCCGATCTGACGGGCGACGGGAACGGGGTTGGTGATCTTGTGAGCTGTCACCGCATTTCAGAGGCACACCCGCGCTGTTCTGCCGGCGGTGAACACCACCCCAACCGGGCTCGACGATCACTACCGTCCAGTCTCATGACGACGGTTACCACACGCACGGTCGCGTACCCGGCCGACGGCCTGACGATGATCGGGCACCTCGCGCTCCCCGCCGGTGCCGACCCCCGGCCCGCGGTGCTGCTCGGACCAGAGGGCCCGGGACTCAGCGACGTCGAGCGCCGCCGGGCCGATGCGCTCGCCGAGCTGGGATACGTAGTGCTGGCCTTCGACCTCCACGGCGGGCGCTACTTGGGCGACCCGGACGAGATGCTGGCCCGTTGCATGCCGCTCCTCGCCGACCCCGACCGGATGCGGGGCATAGGCCACGCGGCGCTCGACGTGTTGCGCGCCGAACCGCGGACCGACCCCGACCGGATCGCCGCCGTCGGCTACGGCACCGGAGGCGCCATCGGGCTGGAACTCGGGCGCGACGGCGTCAACCTACGCGCGATCGGCACAGTCAACGCACTGACCACAGGCCGACCGGGCGAGACGGCGCGCATCCGCTGCCCAGTGTGGGCCGGGGTCGGGTCGGAAGACCCGATCATGCCGCCCGCGCAACGGGACGCGTTCACCGCCGAGATGCAGGCCGCGGGCGTCGACTGGCGCCTCGCGGTCTACGGCGGCGCCTTGCACGCCTTCCACCACCCGACGGTCGACCACCCCGTGGTCCCCGGCGTCGGCTACCATCCACGGCACGCGCAGCGAGCCTGGCGCGACGTCGTCGGCCTGCTCGCCGAGTGCCTGCCGGTGACGGAGTGATCTGGTCAGAAAACCGCAAGATGATTGACCGACAACATCGGGATACAGACCGCAATTCGTGGCCAAGACGGTCGCGACCGCGGCACGATCCGCACAACAGAGGCCGACCTCGCTGGGGTCACGTGGCAGGGGTCCTGATCAGCACCGAGTTGGACACGATGGGGACCGGCGAAGGGAGTTGGACATAGTCCGTCTCGGGGTCCCTTGTCTTCTTGGCGTTCTGGTACGCGTCGCTGTCCATCAGCACCACGAACACTGATCGCTCGGACCCTGGCGTGGTCTTGTCGAGAAGAGCCGGGTACGGGTATTTGCCGGGCCCGTCGCTCAGGTCGTATCTCAACGTGTAGTGCACGTGCGGATCGGCCGCGGTACCGGCGACTTTGCGCACGACCCAGGAGAGATAGTGACCGGGCGCGAGCACACACGACACCGTGGCCGTGACGTGCGCCGCGGAACGCGTCGGCGGGCCGTCCAGCTTGAGAACGACGTCCTTGCTCGACGTGCCGCACACGGGAACGGAACCGGACGGGGGGACGGCGGACTCCGTCGGGTTGGCGGCCGACGTCCCGTTCGGGCTGCTCACATACGTCGGCTTGTTCTCTGCTTGGGTCCGGCCGTCGCTGCCGGATCCGGAGACGAGGGGAACCACGATGGCGGTGACCAACGTCCCGAAGAGCGTGATCAACGCAGCCAGCACCGTGCTCTTCCCGCCGGCGCCCAGGCTGTCGTACTGGTCTGCCAGCCGTCGCCATAAGGATCTGCGTGGCGGGCTGCCGCTCCCACTGCCGGCGGACCCGGACGGACCGACCCCGGCCCGTGTCCGCCGTGGGTTCCGGAACCTGCACGCACGGCTGCCTTCGTAGGCGGCTGTTCCCAAACCCTCCCGCCCAGGCCCCGGACGGCCGCCCGGCTCGAAGAACCGCCACCCGGCAACACGCCACGACGTCGGCCTCGGACTTGTCACCGGCCGGCCCCGCCGCCGACCTGCCCACCACAAGACAGGCACCAGGCCCCGACGCACTGCTTGAACAAGAAACCCGTAGGCCCGGGCGCCGCTACCCGGCAATATGGGTCCGATGAAGGATCTGCCCCCCGGCCTTCCGCCGGAAGACTCCCGCAAGTGGCACCGCCGCCGATGGTGGGACCAGCTGGGCTATCTGCGTGTGCGTTCCCTGGCAAACCCGAGTTGGGTCAGAGACATGCCGTGGCTGATCACGTGGTTGCGACGCGAGCGCTCAACCGCCCTCCCAACAGATCACGCCCTCTACGACAAAGCAATCACCGCAGCTCTGAGCTATGCACGGACTCCCAGCCGCAGCCAGTCACCAGAAGCAGAACGCGCCTGGGATCAAGTACTCGAACCCATCGATGAGTTGCTGACGCGACGGCAGGCAAGGCACCTTGAGGAAGTCCACAAAGCTCAAGCCGAGCAACGCAACCCAAGTTCCTGACCTCGTCACGAGCGCTCAGATGTCAAACGACAAGCTCAAGTCACCCCTCGGGGGGCGGAGTCGTTGTGGAAGTTGTCCGGGGACACCACCTGCGAGACGGACGGCTTGTGCGCCGGAGCGCCGGCGACCTCGGGGGCGGCCGGGACTTCCGGAGCGATGTCGTTGAACTGGTTGTCGGGGTTGACGGTTGCGGCGTTCTCCGCCGGCGGGATGTCGGTGCTCACGATGTCCTCCTACGCCTGGGGGCATGACGGTGCCGTACCTCCGGCGGCGACCCCGTGGACCGCCGAACGGCATTTCATCGCAGCGATGCAGTCGTTCGGATAGACGCCGTCCGACCGGCGACCGGTTCCGTGGCACGATGCCCTCGGCCACCACGACACGGAGGTCCGAACGCCCACTCGTAAGCGGGATCAGAAAACAGGTTCTGACCTTGACTCTGTCGGTGATCTTGGACGCGGTCAGGTGCCGAGGGTGCGCCAGGACTTGGGCCGGGGTAACCCCTGCTGGTCCAGGAGGGTCTGGAAGGCGGTCGGCGGTCTCGGTGATGAGGCTTCCTCGGTCGCTGACAGGCTGCTGAGTCGTTCGATATTCACGGCGATGGCCGTGAGGACGTGTTGCAGGTGGGCTTTCGGCCGGCCTCGGTAGCGGCAGTGGCGCATCCTTGAGGGCGAATCGGGTGAGCAATTCGCGCGGAACGATGACGAATCCCTCGTTCGGGGCGGTGTCCTTGAGTTGCGCGACATCATCCGGATCGGTGGCGGCCTCGCCCTGTACGAGGATCTCGCCGCTGTCCAGATCCGTGCGCCGTGAGATGCTGGAAACAGCGGTACGGGCTGGGCGGACAGTGTGCAGAGGTTCGTAGGGACAGCGGTCCTCGGGGGACGAGTGGGAGGCAGCAGGCTTCCTGTGGAGAATGCGGGCGACCACGATCTTTGTCTCTTCATCGAGCCGTACGGTGAGTACTACTGGCTGAAACCCGGGGAAGTCTTCACCGTCGTACCGGATGTCGACGGAATCGATGTCTGGTTCTCCACTGTCGTCTGGCGCGAGGGCATCACGGTGTGGCTCTACGAGGAGGGCGACCCGGCCAAGGTCGTCCTGGAGTACACGGTGATCGACTCCAATGGCACCCGGTTGGAGTGCGGCCACCAGAAGCCGCCGGGGTCAGCTGACTCCCACGTGGCTGAGCCGGGTTGAACCTGTCGGTCACCCGGGGCACTTGAACGCCGTTACGGGACAGCCCGTACTCCGGCGTGCCGGAAATCGGTGATCACGCCGTGGACGGCCACGTCCTCGGTGAGCCAGGCGCGCCGGGCGGCGGCCGGGGCCGTCACCGGCCCTTGCCCGCCGCCACCGGACGCCCTCGTGGTTCGAACTGCCCGGTTCTACCAGGTGAGCCGCAGTCTCCAGCCCGCCCCGTCCGGCCCGTCGACCGGGGTGAGGGTGGGGGTGTAGTCGTCGCGGGCCGGGCGTCCAGCGGTGTTCCAGCCGTTGATCCAGCCGCGGACGATGTCCAGGGAAAGGGAGTTCGGGGAGTCGGCGATGAGCCGGCCGCCTTTGGTGAGGGCGGCGGCGGAGCTGGGGGTGGAGTGTCCGAACGCCGTCTCCCCGTCGAGCCGGGCGACGGTGAGACCAGGGTCTGCGGTCGCGGCAGCCCAGTACTGGAGCGGCTTCCAAGGCGCCTCAGTGGCGGCGGGTTCGGTGTGGGCGGGGTCACTGAGACGTTCCAGGGTGGCGCGGGCACCGGAATGGTGCCAGTCGTCGCGGTCCCGCCAGGCGATAGAGACCCAGCGGTGATCGGGCACCCGGGTTTCCCAGTCGATCCAGCGGCCGGGAAGCTCCAGGTCGGCTTTCGGGGAAGGGGTGGCGTCGATGTAGTTGCCGCCGGTGATGGCCTCGACCTCGGGGCGGCCGCCAGTGACACGGATGACGGCGAGCACGGTCAGGTCGGGTACGGGGGCGACGGGAAGGGTGGAAACGATCCGGCCCTCCTCGGCGCTCTGGTCCACCCATGCCTTCGGCAGGAGCGGCGGCGCGCACCAGGCGCCGATCCGGTCGTACGGTGCTGCGGCCGGGTACCCGGCGGTGCCGTCGGCGGTGTGGCAGCGGATCTGGGTGAGACCGCGCCGGTGGTGGATGAGGTTGGCCCAGCGGGTGAGGTAGCCGTTGATGTCCGCGCTGGTCACCGACCCCGCCGGGCCGACGAGGTGGGCGATGAGGGCGCCCGAGTAGCCCGAACCGGTGCCGATCTCCAGCACGTTCATGCCTTCGGCGACGGCCAGGTGGGAGACGTCGCGGTGGACGAAGACGGGGTTGGTGCGGTGCACAGTGGGGCCGCGCCCGTCGTGGTGGGTGTAGTGCTTCTCCGGCACGGCCTCGGCGGCCTGGGCAACCTCCGGGGCGATCGGGACATCGACGGCGGGTGCGCTCAACGCTGTTCACTCCTTCGAGTGGTTGGGGAACTCGTGTGCTCAACCGGCCCGGCCGGGTGAAAGACACGTCCGGGCGGCGTCTTGATCAGATCGAGAGAGCGGTGTGGTGGTGCCAGCCACCTTCCGTGTATTCGCCGACCGGGCCGTGACCGGGGAGTTCGGCCCAGGCGTGGTACTCCACCGGCGGAGGGGTGAAGCGGGCACCTAGGCACCAGGTGAGGTGCCGACGCAGGATCGCCGCGGCCAGCACGGCGCCAAGGCTCGACTCCATGCAGGCGATCCTCACTGGCCAGCGTCGGCCGACGTACCGCACCGCCGCCACCAACTCCTCGGCGTGCCCAGGGGTGAGGGGGCGGCGGCCGAAGCGCCGGGCGAAGCGTACGACACGGGCGGTGTGCCGAAACGGCAGCCGCAGCAGCACCACAGCGGCCGCCAGGCCGATCCGGGCCGCCGACCGCTCGGCGAAGGTTCCGGATCGGAAGGCCGTGTACACCTGAATGACTGTCACTGCCACCACCCCCAGCGGAACCGGCGTCGTCGCGAGGTGGTGAGCTGCCCGTCCGTGGCCAGCCCGGCGGCGGTCAGGGCGTCGGCCACCGTGGTGATGTCGGCCGCCGCCCGACTGGAGGTGAGGCCGTAGTGCTCGGCGTACTGCTCGGCCGCCTCCTCACGGGTGACGGAGGCGCAGAGGAGCATCACGGCCGCCGCGGCGGTCGAGGTCAGGTGCGTCCATCGGCCTGTGTGCTCATTCAAAACGGCGCCGCCATCGTCGGTCAGGACCAGGTGGGCTTCCTCACGCAGCTGCCACACGGCCGATCGCCTCCTCCCACCACTCGGTGGGGCGGATGTCGAGCTGCCGCAGCCACACCTCGGCCGTAACTGCCAGGTGCACCGATCCCTGTGGGGCGCGCTGCCCCTCTGCGGCCCGCTGGACCGCTGCGGCGACCGCCCCGGAGCCGGCCAGGCCGAGGGCGGCCAAGCGAGAGGCGGGGCCGAGCAGTGCGCCGATGACAGCGGCGTGCTCGCGCAGGCCGGCGTAGGAGACGCCGTTGAAGCCGCCCTTCGTCACCCGCTCCAACACAAAGGTAGGGACGGGCCCAGCAGGGAAGGCAGAGGCCAGCAGCGGCTTGAACCGGCCCGGGGCGCAGCGCTGTTCAGGCGGGACGGCCAGGCAGGCGCGGATAACCTCGTTGTCCAGATAGGGGGCGGCAAGCTCGGTGCCGAACTCTCCCTCGGCCAGGGCCCGCCACCCACCCATGTCGGCACCGAGGCGGAGCAGGTCCTGACGGTCCGTCCATGCGGCCAGCCGTCCTGCCGCCGCGGTGAGGCTGTCGGCGGCCTGGTCCAAGGCGTCGGCGAGCTGGGCGCGGGCCTGCGGGGCCATCCAAGTGGCAGTGGCCAGCAGCGGCGTCCAGGTCTGCGGCGGCCGGTGGTCCGGGTCCCAAGGGCGGGCCGGGCGTCGCAGCTCAACAGCGGCAAGCCGGAGCGAGCCGGCCCCGGTCGTACGGGCCGCGGGGCGGGCCCGGCGCAGCACCCTCCACACCGAGGTGCGGCCGATGCGGGCGCGGGCCTGTGCGTGGGCGAAAGCCGCTCGGTACGAGCGTTGGCGCAGCAGGTCGGGCAGGTAACCGGTCGCGGACAGCACGGTGTCCCCGCCCGTACCGGTGAAGTGCAGCCCAGGGCCCCGGTCGGCAGCGGCGGCGGCCAACACCGCGCGCTTGATCGCCGCGGTGGCCGCGTAGGGGTTCGGGGCATCGGTGGCGGGCAGGTGGCGGATGTCATGCAGACCGCTGTAATAGACGGTGTCCGCGCTGCCCGTGACGACGCGGTGCCGCAGGCCCGGAACGGCTGCGGCGGTGCGGCGGGCGAAGGAGAGGTCATCGTTGCGGATGCGCGGATCGGAGAACGTCGTCGCTGTCACCGGTCCGTGCCCGGCCGCCAAGCAGGCCAGGGTGGTGGAGTCCAGCCCGGCCAGATCGGAGCTCACCGGTCGGCGGCCGTCGAGGCGGGCCGCGACCGCGAGCCGCAGCGCCGCCCCGACCGCCGGGGCCGCCTCCTCCAGCGAGACCGGCTCGTATTCGGCGGGCTCATACCGTTCGAGGGTCGGGACGCCGACGTCGATGCGCAGCAAGCATCCGGGCGGGACTCGGTGCACGTCGCGGAAGAACGACCGCTCGGCGAGGATGTCCGGCTGCCCGAGGGCCAGATACGCCGCCAGCGCCACCGGATCGACCGGCGCGGCGTCAAGAGCGGCCAGTGCGGAGGCCGCGCTTGCCCACCATGTCCCGCCGCCCAAGGCCCGCCAATAGACCGGGTGCTGCCCTGCCAGATCCCCGCACACCACGGTGAGCGGCCCATACTCCGCAACCACCAGGTAGGAGCCGGGCCAGCCGGTGAGCTCCCGCCAGCGGCCCGTCCGTACCGCCCCCAGGGCGGAGGCGAGCTGAACGTCATCGGCCCCGCACTGTCCGACCACAGCCAGCGCGGTATCTCCCGCGCGAACTGTTCTCACCCGGTCTGCAGGCCGGCCCACGGACCACACCGCGTCCAAGTCAGGCACTTTCCGGCCGGCCAGCGGCCGGACGGCGGGTGCCGAACGGCCCGCCCACCCTGTACACCACCTCACGTCAACTCACCCCAAATTTCTCTGTCCTGGAAGCGGGCGGGCCGGGCCCGGGGCACGGCCCGCCTCCCCGGACCCGGCCCTGAATCGTGTCGGCGTCAGTCGTCCTGCGACTTGACGTACTGGGTGTCGTCCGCGGTGTCGAAGTTGTTCGACCCCAGCGTCACTTCGGCAACGGCGCCGGCGTCCAGCACGACGGGCGCGACGTAGACCGGAACGTTCTGCTCCATGGCACTCACCTCCCTCGCAAGCTCTCTCGATGGCGGACTGTCCGTCACCGGTGTTCTGCGAAGAGTGAATCGCGCGGAGGGATCGGCCGGTACCGTGGAGGACGAGCGGAGCGGTATATCCGGTATACGAGGCGGGCACCGATGCCGAAGCGCACACCGAACCACCAACTCAAAGGCCTCTTGGACGAGGCCAGGCTGACGTACGAGTCCACCGCCCGGACGATCCGTGCCGTCGCAGCCGAACTCGGTGAGGACCTACAGACCAACAAGTCCGGCGTGCACCACTGGGTGAGCTACGGCGCTGTACCCGAGGAACCCGCGGCCCGCTGCCTCGCCGAAGCCCTCTCCCGCCGCCTTGGCCGCCGCATCACCCTCCACGATCTGGGAGTTCCTTCCCTGACCCCGCGTGAGGATGACAGCATCGGACTGGCCCTCGGCCCGGACCCGGTCGAGGTACTCGCGACGATCGGAGAGGCTGACGTGCGCCGACGCCGGTTCCTGACCGCCTCCGCCTACTCCATGGCTGCCACCGTGCTGCCGCTGGGCTACGTCGAGGAGATGGCCGAGCGCACCGCCGCAGCCCGCCGGGGAGCGACCGTCGGTGCCGCGGAGGTCACCGCGGTACGCGACATGGTGGCGATGTTCACCGAGATGGACGAACGTCTCGGCGGTCGGCACGGCCGCTCCGCATTCGTGCAGTACCTCATCACCGATGTCGCTCCGCTCTGCCGGAGCCGCTTCCACAACGAGGAACTGCGGCGCCGAATGCTCTCCGTTGCCTCCTCCGCCGCCCACCTCGCAGGATGGAAGGCGTACGACTCCGGGGAGCAGGGGCTCGCGCAGCGCTACTACATGCAGTCCTTCGCCCTGGCCGTCGAGTCCGGCGAGCCCGGGCAGGACGGGTTCGTCATGCGCACCATGTCCCAGCAAGGCATGAAACTCCACCGGCCCGAACGTTGCCTGGACCTGGCGGAGACCGGGCTGGCCAGGGCCGCAGGGTACGTTCCCGCCCGCGTCGAGGCGCTGTTTCACATCACCCGAGCCCACGCTCTGGCCAATGCCGGCCGGCGCACGGCAGCCGTCGCCGAAATCGAAGCCGCCCGGGCCGCCCTGGATGCCGGCCGCGGAGAGGACGTGCCGTTCTGGGCCCTGGCCTGGGGTCCGCCGGAGGCCACCGTCACCTCCCGAACGGCCAAGGTCCTCGAAGCCCTGGGCGATCATCGCCGCGCCGGACAGCACTACGTTCGCGCCGCAGCCTCTCGTCCGGTCGGCACCTACGCGCGCATCGTCGCCCTGGACCTCGTGGCCGCTGCCGAGTCCCAGCTCAAGCAGGGCGGCGTCGAAGAAGCCTGCGCCACCTGGTCGCGGGCAATGGACCACATGGACGGTGTCGCCTCCGCCCGCACCCGCAGAGCGGTTCGCACGATGCGCCGCGGTCTGGCCCCCTACCGCACCCGTGGGCTGCGCTGCGCAGCCGAACTCGATGAACGCGCCATCAGCTTCCTCGCCTCCGTCTGACCGGCCCTCAGCTTCTCCAACTCATCCTCAGGAGTCCTGTACCGCCGGGGGTCGATCCACTCCATGACGTGCCTCCTGTCGGAACGACCAGGCCACCCATACGGCGGCGCGGCGGCGGGCGCGAGGCCGCTCCCGGGCTTCGGCGGGCGGGGAATCGGCCTGCGCCCGGCAGGACCCGCAGGTCGCGCACGACAAAGCTCGCGATCCGACAGCCGGAGAGCATACGAGGCAGGATAAGGAGCATGAGCGAGCCCACTCGGACGTACTCGATCACCATGCCACGCCGCAAGCCCCGCGCCGTCCCCGGCAGCGGCCTCCCCGTCGGGAGGCGGCCATCGTCCACGAGTTTCGGAACCACATCCTCATGCTGCAGGCAGTTTTCGCTGGACACGGACGCTTCGTCGTCTTGGCTCTCTTACTTGTCGTCATCGTCATGGCTGCAACGTATATTTGGGCACGCCGACATTGTTCTCGGACCTTGACCACCACCGGTCTGACGGGGAGTTTATCCGCGGTCCTTCTGCTGACCTTCTGGGGATCGGGGAGCGGATACGTAGGGAATTGCACGGTCAACCGGCAGATCAGCGAGGCGTTTCTCAACGATCAGGGTCTGCTGAACGTTGCCCTGTTTGTTCCGCTCGGGTTCTTCGGTGTCCTCGCGCTGCGTCAGCCGCTCGCCGTCATCATCGGCAGCAGCGCCCTGAGCCTCACCATCGAGATCGTCCAGGCGACCGTGCCCGCGGTGGCGCGTACGTGTGACAGTTCGGACTGGGTCGCCAACTCCGCCGGAGGGCTGATCGGCGCCGCTGTCGGCTGGGGCCTGGTCCGGGCAGGGGCCGGCCACCGAATTCCGGCATGGACAGGAAACCCCCGTCCCTTGGTGTGGGGGCTGGCCGGCACACTTGCCGCAAACGCCGCCGCAGGCGCTCTGCTGGTGACTCCTGTTTTCATGGACTCGACGAGCGTTCAGTACGGGAGCAGCGCGATGCGCGAAGCGGTCGAGGCCCGGGTGCGTGAGGCATTCGGAGAGGGCGTCGGCGTGGGACGTGTGCAGTACGTCAGTTCCGGGAAATTCGTCGTCGCGTCTGTCGGAAAGGGGTCACTTCAACTGGCGTGGCCCGACAACGGACAATTCAGTGCCAGCTTTCCCCCGTACCAGTCAGGCGTCGACCCCTCCGCCGTGGGGTCGATATCCGTCACCGAAGGACTCTCCGCGCCGAGAAACGAGCAGGATGCCCGGAAGATCGCCACACAGTACGTTCGAGAGCACTTCCCATGGGCTCTGCCCGGGTCCAAGATCGCCGGCTATCCGGTGGCTGACGGCCGCCTCGGTTGGAGTGTGAGCTGGCGCCGGACCGTCAAGGGAGTGCTCATGCCGATGCGCCTCGATGTGGAGATCGACCGGCGTGGAAACCTCTCCCAACTTCTCGTCCGTGAAGTCGCGGACCCGGCCCTTCCCACTCCCCCGAAGCTCACGGAAGCTCAGGCGCAAGACGCGGCCCGGCACAGTCCGCGCGTTCCGCCGGACGTCACGATCGGCAAAGGGACGCTCGCCATGGTGAGCGTCGACGGGAGTTGGCGCGCCGCGTGGCTCTTCCCCACGGGTATCGGCAGCGATGCCGGTCCCGTTGTCGGAATCGACGCGGTGACAGGTGAGTTCACTCCGCCTCAGGCGCAGGGCTGAGACAGATCCCCGGCCGACCCGCCGTGTCCCTGTCGAGCGTGACCGATCAACCCTCCTGCGAGTGGGCCCACTCGATGAGGGAGGCCGCGACGTTGCGGCGGCGCGACGAGTGGCCGGTCGTGCCAGGTCGCGTGCCGCGAGCGGTGGCCGGTTCGCGGCCGGACAGGCCGGCCGCGGTGACGGACCACGTGGGACGCGGTGGGTGTGGGGTCGGGGTCAGAGTGGGAAGTGGCCGGACTTCAGGGCGGTGAGGAAGGTGGACCAGGTCGGCGTCGGGAAGAGCAACGCCGGGCCCTCGGGGTTCTTGCTGTCGCGGACCGGGGCGACGCCGGAGATGCCCACGCCGACCTCGACGCAGTCGCCCCCGTTGGGGCCGCTGTAGCTGGACTTACGCCATGCCGCTACCGGCAAGTTGCTGGCCGAAGTCATCAGTTCAGTTCCTTCATGACGGTGTGGATCAGATCAACCGACGCGCTCGGGGACAGAGCCACGGCTTGAAGGAGATCATAGGTGCGCAGTGCGGCCTTCACGACCTCCGGATCGGCCAGGATCTGACCCTGCGCGAACCCGTCGACGTACAGCACGTCCGGGCCCTCTTCCATCGTCAGAGCGGAGAACGGACCCCCCAATCCCGCGTGGGCGCCCGCCCCGTACGGCACCACCTGGATCAGCGTGCTCGGCTTCTCGGACTCCTCGATCAGCCTGGCCAGTTGCCCGGCGAACGCCTTGGACGGCGCCACCTGTCGACGCAGCACGTTCTCGTCCAGTACCGCCCACAGGTCCGGCGGGGTGTCCCGGGTGAGGATGCGCTGCCGTTCCATTCGGGCGGTCAGCAGCACCTCGACGCGCTCAGCGGTCAGGCGGCCGCAGGACAGTACGGCCCGCGCGTAGTCCTCCGTCTGCAACAGGCCAGGTACGAGCTGCACTTGGAAGGACCTGATCGCCGTCGCCGCTTCCTCCAGCACGACCCACGGCCGGAACCATGTCGGGTACGCGTGCTTGATGACGAGTTGCCACAACCGCTCGAAGCGCCCGTACGAGTGCGGGAACGCGCGGTCGCACGACTCGGCGAAGTAGAGCGTGGGGACGCGCTCGCCGACCTCGATCTTGGCGACCAGCGAGTAGCCGCAGTGGGCGTGCGTGCCCAACTCGGCGCGCGACATGCCCACACGCTCACGCGCGAGCCGCACTTCGTGGCCGAAGTGCTGGAGCGGAGAGGTGGTGGGGTCGAACAGATCCGTGGTCGCTTCTTCGACACTCATGCGTACTCCTGGGGTAGTGCTGGACCTGTGTTGCGGTCCCGGAGTGGGCTCTATCACTCCTTGCGGTCATGAGACAGCCTAGGAGTAGCCAAAGGGGCATGAGGCAAAAACGGCGAAAGGTCAGCCATGGGAGCACCACCACCGACGCGGAACTGTCTTGACGAACTGGTGGTCTCGCGCTGGCCGAGCACCCCTCGTTCCGTCGCCCGCGCGCGTCATCACCTCCGTGACGTGCTGCGGAGCTGGAATCTGTCCGAACTCTCGGACACGGCGGAGCTGGTGCTGACGGAACTCGCGACCAACGCGGTTGTCCACGGCAAGGTGCGGGGCCGTCAGATCGAGACGAAGTTCTTCCGGCGCGGGGGCGGCGTACGGATCGAGGTCCACGACGCCAGTTACGACCGGCCCGAGCGGCGTCGGCCGGCCGAAGAGGACGAGCAGGGAAGGGGGTTGGCGCTGGTGAACGCGTTGGTCGGGCCCGAGCAGTGGGGGGTCAGCGAGCGCGAGGGCGTCGGCAAGTCGGTGTGGGCGCAGGTGAATTCTGGCGGTTCGGACGGCTTTGGTACGTCGATCTGCGCTATGGACGTTGTTAGTACGGTTTCGGCGATCACTACGAGTGAGGGCGCGTAGTCGTGCGTAGCTCTGAACTTCACTGGCACACTTCGGTGGTCACGGGCATCGCGATACCGATGGAGCCGTGCGGGGTGTCGCCGCTGGTCGTGCGCGAATGGCGATTCACGGCGCGGAGCATGGTGGCGGCGACGTTCGACGAACCCGACTACGCGCTGGCCTGGCTGGAAGCGACCCTTGACAACGTTCCTTCGGCGCAAGGGGACTTGAGGCCGGTGGAGCGGGCCGCGTACGCGCGGGAACGGCTCGCCCACTACCCGCCGGACGCACGCCCGGGGTGCTCGGCGAGCGGCTATCTCGTACCGGATCTCGTGGGGTGCCGCACGGAGCACGGGCCTGGGCGGGTGCCGCCTGAGTCGGTGTACGGGGTCGGGTCGGCGTACGGGTCCGGGTCCGGGTCCGCGCTCGGGTCGCCGTACGTGGCCGGGTCGCCGTACGCGGCGGGATCGGCGAACGCGGCGGGATCGCCGTACGGACGCGCGCAGGCGTTGCGCGAAAGCTCCTCGCCGTGGCGGGAGAAGAGGTTCGCCCCGCCGAGGTGAGGGGGTCTCCTCCGGCTTGACTCGACGGCTGCCCCCGTGGCCGTCGTGCGGAGAGGCCCGCTTGGGACCGTTCCTCCTGTCCACCGGTGGGCAGGAGGGACGGTTCCGTCGTATCCGCGTCAGGAGTCGTGGCGGGGGCGGGGGCTTCGCGTACAACGCGTTTCTCCGCCCGCCGGTGGACGGCGGGCGGAGAAACGGAGGGCGGTTCACGGAAGAGGCTCCGCCCTTGTGCCACGCCTTCGCGGCACGCCTTGTGGCAAGCGGGGGTCAGTGCACTGTGACCTTGACCGTCGGGGAGTGGGCCTTGCCGTCCTTCACCCGGAGGTGCTGCGTTCCCTTGCTGGAGAACTTGGTGGTCAGCGAGTAGAGGCCACCCACCTTCACGGTGGTCTTGGCCTTGAGCGAGGTCCACTTGTTGTTGACCTTGTGCTGGAGCTGGACCGTGCTTCCCTCGGGCAGATTCTTGGTCGTGCCGCTCACGGTGACGATGGTGTTCACTATCGTCGTGGTGGGGATGACCTTGATCGTGATCTTCGGGTGTGTACTCGCGGTCGAGCTCGTGCTCGGGCTGGCGCTCGGGCTTGAGGTCGACGTGGCCGCCGAGATCGCGGTTCCGGAGTGCTGCGTGGGCGCCGACGCGAACGCCACGCCGCTTGCCGCACCGCCGGCTACCAGTGCCGTGGTCAGGGCACCTACAGTGAACCCGCGTCCCCAGTGATTACGGAACGTACCGGTCATAGTGGACTCCTGTTTGTTGACTCATCCCCTTTAGGGGCATTTCGACCCTTTTTCGACGTTACGAGTGAGGGTTGGCTTCCGCCACTGGAGGGGGTGGGGGCGCGGGGGCGGGTGTGCGCCGTGGCGCGTTTGCGACGGCGTGCCCTCCGGGCCTGCGGAGGGGGGCGCGGCGCGCGAGGCGGCCCTGCGGGGGCGGCGGGGTGACGTACGGGACGAGGGGACGCCCGGGCCGCGTACGGGCTGGGCCGGTGGGAGACGCTAGCGCGTGGTGAATGCGCCGCCGTTGACGTGGATGGTTTGGCCGGTGATGTGTGCGGCGCCGGGGGACGTGAGGAAGTAGGCGGTCTCGGTGATGTCGTCCGGGGTGCCCGGCCGCTTGTTGTGGGTCTCCTGGACGAGTGCGTCGTGGCGTTCGTCCGTCATCTGCCCGCGGAAGAAGTCGGTGCCCGCGATGTAGCCGGCCGAGATGACGTTGCAGGTGATACCGCGTGGGCCGAGTTCGTGGGAGAGCGAGGCGTTCCAGGCGGCGAGGGCGGCCTTGGCCGTGCCGTAGGAGCCGCCGCGCCGCTCGGCTCCGATCGAGCCGATGCTGACGACCGAGCCGCCGGGGGCAAGCTTGTCCTGCACCGAGGCGGTGGTCAGGACCGCGCCGAGCAGATTCCGGGCCAGGCTGTCCTGCCACTGGGCGAGCAGCGACTCCAGGGGCGGGACGTCGGTGGGTGCCGCGTCGGGCAGGCCACCGGCCGCGTTGACGAGCACGTCGAGGGTTCCGCCGAGTCGGGCGCTCAGCGCGGCGACCTGCCCGGGGTGGGTCGCGTCGCAGACGACGCCGCGCACGCCCAACTCCTTCGCGGTCCGCTCGACGGTGTCGGCGTGGCGTCCGGTGATGTAGACCTCGGCCCGGTCGGCGGCGAACCGCGCGGCGATGGCGCGGCCGATGCCGCTGGTGGCTCCGGTGACGAGCACGATGCGGGTCAAGGTTCCTCCTGGCTGCTACGTTTAGACCTAAACATAACCGACGCCGACAGGGGTTCACACCGTGGTTGACACCGTTCCGGCAACGGGGGACGCCGCTGTCCCGTACGGCGGGGTGGGGGACGCCGCCGTCCCCCACCCCTACCCCGCGGCTCGGATCGCGGCGGCCTGGCGACGGGAACGGCCGGGCACCCCGACCGACTCGATCGAGATCGTGACGCCCATCTGGCGCCTGGCGAAACTGTTCGCGGACGACCGCAACCGGGTCCTGCGCGCGGCGGGGATCGACGCGGCCACCCTCGACCTGCTGTCCGTCATCCGCCGCTCCGGGCCGCCGTACTCGCTCAGCACCCGCGAGATCGCCCAACGGACGCTGGTGACCGCCGGCGCCGTCTCCCAGCGCGTCGCACGGGCCGAACGCGACGGACTCGTACGGCGAGGACCGGGAACGACCGGGCGGCGAACCGTACTTGTCTCGCTTACGGACGAAGGGCACGCCCTCATCGAGCGTTCCGTCGACGCGGTGCTCGGCCGCGAAGCCTCACTCGTCAGCGGCCTGTCCGAAGCCGAACGCGCCGCGCTCATGGCGTTGTTGGACAAGCTGATGAGCGATGTCAGGCACCGTACATCGGACTCCGGGAGTTGAGCCGCGCCCCCGGGGTCTGGGTGGTTGCTCAGGGGGTGGAGCGGGGAGCTGTCATTCCTGACCTGCGCGAGAGGAATTCGGGATCATGCGGCGGTACGTGCTGACCGGTACGCCGGGGGCGGGCAAGACGTCCATCCTGCGGGGCCTGGCCCAACTCGGCTACGGAGTCGTCGAGGAGGCCGCGACGGCGGTCATCGCGCGGGCCCAGACCGGGGGCGAGGACGAGCCCTGGAGGCGGGCGTCCTTCATCGACGACATCGTCGCCCTCCAGCGGAACTGGCAGGTGGCGGCCACCAACTCCGTTACGGTGTTCGACCGTTCACCGGTCTGCACGCACGCCCTCGCCACGTACCTGGGGTGGCCCGTCTCCCCCGCGCTGGCCGCCGAGCTGGAACGGATCACCTCCGAAGGCGTCTACGAGCGGCAGGTCCTCTTCGTCCGCAACCTCGGCTTCTGCGAACCGACTTCGGCCCGGCGGATCAGTTTCGAGGAATCGCTCGCCTTCGAGAAGATCCACGAGGAGAGCTATCGGACGTTCGGATACGAGTTGATCGACGTCCCGGCCGGGGAACTGAACCGCCGTGTGAGTGTGGTCAGTTCGCTGATCGCGGGTGCCGGTTCGTGACGGGCTTTTTGCCGTGGACCGGCCGCCGGGGCCGTACCGTACCGCCGCGTGCCGCCGGGCGCGGCGACGTCGCGTCGATAGGATCGCGGCCATGACGGCACCTGAACCGACCATCGTCGCGACCTCCGGCGGGCACCGGGCCGGGAGACGTACGAGGGTCGAGTTCGACGCTCTCGTGCATCACGCCGTCGACCTCTCCGGGGCGCACGGTCGGCGTCCGCGCGTCATGTACGTCGGGACCGCGATCGGGGACGCCGAGCACTTCACGGCCCGTATGACGGAGGCCGCGCGGGTGGCGGGGTTCGACCTGACGCCGCTGGAGCTGTTCCCCATGCCCAACGTCGAGGACGTCGAGGGCGCGGTGCTCGACCAGGACGTCGTGTGGGTCATGGGCGGCTCGGTGGCGAACCTGCTCGCCGTCTGGCGCGTCCACGGCCTGGACGCGATCCTGCGCCGCGCCTGGCAGGCCGGGGTCGTGCTGAGCGGGGTCAGCGCGGGGTCCATCTGCTGGTTCGAGGGCGGGACGACCGACTCGTTCGGGCCGGAACTGCGGCCGCTGACGAACGCGCTCGGCTTCCTGCCGTACGGCAACGGCGTGCACTACGACGTGGACAGGGGCCGACGGCCGCTGATCCACCGCCTCGTCGCGGACGGGACCTTGCCCACGTCCCACTGCACCGACGACGGGGTCGGACTGGTCTACCGGGGAACGGAGTTGGTCGAGGCGGTGACGGAGATCCCGGGCAAGGCCGCGTATCTCGTCACGCGCGAGGGCGAGCGGGCGGTCGAAGTACGCGTCGAGCCCCGGAAGTTGCGGGCAGCGCCGCGCTGATTCGTCGGGGCCGGGTGGGGCGGGGGTGGTTCACCGGGCGCGGGGCGGGTGCGGGGCGGGGGTCGTTCACCGCGTGCGGGGCGGGTGCGTAAGGTACCAGCGGTCCCGGTCGTGAAGACGGCGCGGCCGGGGGCCTCGGAACGGGGGTGCGGGATGGCGGACGCGGCGGAATTGGGCCGGGCGGACGAGGTGGACGCGGCTGGAGCGGGCCGGGCGGGCGCGGGCCGGGCGGGCGCGGCCGATGTGGGGCCCGGGGACTCGGCCGAGGGGGACGGCGGGGGGCTCGTACCGCTGGACCGGCGGGTGTTCGCCGTCGCGGCAGCCGTCTTCGCCGTGCTGATGGCGCTGTCCACGCGTTACGGCTTCCACCGCGACGAGCTGTACTTCCTCGACAGCGCCCGGCACCTCCAGGCGAGTTACGTCGACCAGCCGGCGCTGGCGCCGCTGCTGGCCCGGGTCTCGCTGTCGCTGTTCGGGGTCTCGGCGGCGGGCCTGCGGCTGTGGGCCGCGCTGGCCGCCGCGGGCACGGTGGTCGTGGGCGCCCTGACCGCGCGGGAGTTCGGCGGCGCGCGGCGCGCCCAACTGCTCGCGGCGATCGCTACGGCCACCATGCCCGTACTGCTGGGCGGCGCGCACGTCGCCAACACGACGTCGTACGAAATGCTGGCGTGGGCGTCGATCGCGCTCGTCGTCGTACGCATCGGCCGTACCGGGGACACGCGGTGGTGGCTCGCCGTGGGCGCGCTGGTCGGCGTCGGCGCGGAGTTCAACCACCTCGCGGGGATCTTCGGGGCCGTTCTGCTCGCCGCCGCGCTGACCGGCCCGGCCCGCCGGACCGTGGTCGACCTCCGGCTGCTCGCGGGCGTCGTCATCGCCGTGCTGCTCGTACTGCCCGACCTGTGGTGGCAGTCGCGGCACGGCTGGGCCATGTTCGAGATGACCCGGGCGCTGAACGGCGAGAACGGCGGCCCGGGGAACATCCCCACCTGGATCGTCGGCCAGCTCGGCATGGCCTGCCTGGCGACGGCGGTGCTGTGGTTCGCGGGCCTACGGTTCCTGTGGCGGTCCGGCCGACCGCTGTGGCGATGCCTGCCGATCGCGTACGCCGTGCTGTTCGTGCTGTTCGCCGTCACGACCGGGGCGCAGGTGTACTACCTGGGCGGGCTCTACGTGTGCCTGCTGGCGGCCGGCGCGGTGGACCTCGACGCGTGGGTGCACTCCAGTCGGGAGCGGCTGCGCGGCATCGTGATCGGAACCTGCGTCTCGACCGCGCTGGCGGCTGTGATCGTACTGCCGGTGCTGCCGCCGTCCGACGCGGCCTGGACGTACGGCGTCAACACGAATTCGGGGGAATCCCTGGGCTGGCCCCAACTGGTCGGCACCGTACGGCAGGTGTGGACCGGGCTCCCGGCCGAGCAGCGCGCGAACGCGGTGATCTTCGCGGCCGACTACGGCGAGGCCGGCGCCGTCAACGAACTGGGCCGCGGCACCGGGCTGCCCACCGCCGTGGGCGCGCAGAACACCAACTGGTGGTGGGGGCCCGGCAATCCGCACGCCACGACCGTGGTGGCCATCGCCCCCGGCCCCGAGCATCTGCCCGGGTACGAGGCGGAGTTGCGCGAGCACTTCCGGAACGTGCGGGTGGCCGCGACCCTCACCAACCCCGAGGGCGTGCACAACATCGAGTGGGGCGGGCACGTCTACGTATGCACGGGGCCGCGGGAGCCGTGGGGCGAGATGTGGGGCGAACTGCGCCACTACGCGTGAGGCGGCACTGCGCGGGGGCGGGGCTTACCGGGGGCGGCTCGCGTGCTCGCGTGGGGCGGGGCTCAGAGCAGGACCGCGCCCGTCACCGTCGCAGCGGCGCCGAGCAGCAGGCACGTGAGGACGAAGGCGATGTCCCAGGTGTTGGAGCGTCGGGCGACGGCGACGTCCAGCGTGTACTTCTCGGGGGCGTCGGGGGCGTAGTGGACGGTGACTTCCCGGCCGTACGCGGTGGCCCGTTCCTCCGGCTCGATCCGGAAACGGGCGGTGACCACCGTGTTGTCGCGCGTGGTGAAGGTGAGGACCGCCGCGTAACTGGTCCAGGCGGACCCGCCGTCGTCGTGGTCGGTCGTGAGGACGGCCACGACACGGCCCGGAACGGCGACTGCGGCGTCCAGCCTGGCGGCGTCACGGCATGCCCGGCGGAGATCGTCGCGCAGGAAGAACACGATGACGACGGCCAGCGGCACTCCCGCGCCGAGGAGGACCCACGGGTAGCCGTACCTGATCGTGGTGTCGGCGACCAGTCCGGCGTACAGCAGGAAGACCAGGAAGTGGGGCCAGGCAAGGCCACGCCGGTTGTCCCCGAGGTCGTACGCGATCCTGAAACGGCCGGGGTCGCCGGGCGGGTGGAGCACTGCCGGCTCGCGGCCGACCCACACCGTGTCCAGCCGGATGCCCCTGTCCCCGGCCACGTAGGGCAGGACGTGCTCCTGTCCGGTGGCGGGGTCGGGGAAGGCGATCGTCACGGGTATCCCGGCCCGGCCGTCGCCTCCGTGGGGCGGGGTCCCCACCTCGGCTATCCGCCCGGGGACGCGCACGGCCCGCTGCGCCCGGGTGGTGCCGGCGAGCGACCGGCCATAACCGATCAGGGCGAGTGCGGCGCAGGCCGCGCACCACAGCAGCAGGGCTCCGTGCCAGCTCATGCCCGCGTCCCCTTGTCGGCTGCACGCGTCATCAGGTGCAAGATCTACCACGGCCGGTGTCCACGTTCGGCGTGCGTGCCTGAGGTCCGCGCCCGGGGTCCGCGCCCGTCGTACGTGGTCGGCGTACGCGCCCGTCGTGGCCGGGAGCGGCCCCGCACTCGCTGTCCGGTGGCACCTCACCTTGAGCGTTTCCGCCTGCCGGTCACAGCGCCGGGTATGAGCCCTGACTGCGTTGCCGAGGGACCGGGCGGGGGCTGTAATAGGAGGGACGTTGGCGGTCCGGCCGTGGTTGCCTTGTTCGACGTCTTGGGTTCAGGGGTGTCCCCGGCGCGTGAGCCGTTCGACCACCTCCCTTCCCCACCACCAACCCCAGTGCCCTGTTGGCGCGTTGCCTCCGGAGGGGGCCGTGGGCTGTGGGTCGTTCCGAATTGTGCGAAGGGATTCTTGAAGCATGCGGCGATACGTTCCCACCGGTACGCCGGGAGCGGGCAAGACGTCCATCCTGCGGTGCCTGGCCCAACTCAGCTACGGCGTTCTCAAGGAGGCCGCGACGGCGGTCATCGCGCAGGCCCAGGCCGGGGGCGAGGACAAGCCCTGGATGCGAGCGACCTTCATCGACGACATCGTCGCCCTCCAACGGGAGCCGCAGGTGGCGGCCACCAACCCCGTCACTGTGTTCGACCGTTCACCGATCTGCGCCCACGCCCTCGCCACGTACCTGAGGTGGCCGTCTCCCCCACACTGGCCGCCGAACTCGAACGGATCGCCCTTTGAGCGGGACCTCCGGGCACTCCTGCGGGAGACGTCACCCGACAACCGCTTCGCGGAGTGCCTGCTGGCGACCGAGATCAAGAGTTGGCGCAAGCCACGCGGGTGATCAGTGACGCCGATCCCTCGACGGGCTGCCGCGTAGCCTTCCCGGCCAGGCCGTACCGACGGCGGCCGGATACTCGTCCAGGGTGCCCGAGGCATCGGCGACATCAAGTCAAAATACGGGATTGCACAAGTCCTGAAATCCCCTTGTGCCAACTTCAAATCGCTTGCAACACTTTGATGTTTGTATAGTAAACACAATCGAAAACAGGGGGAAGCTGTGATACCCAGAAAAATGCGGCGCGGGCTGGCAAGATTGGCATCATTTATTGCCTTTGTCTGCATCGCATGCCTGGTTATTTCCCCTACGGCATCCGCCACTCCGCTGAAGAAGGAAGCAAAGAGCAGCCAGGCCACCCACGTTCGAGGGCAGCAGCCGGCACCGGCGCCAAGCACCAAGGTGGGTCCCTACCACGCAGTCCGGCCAAGCACTTCAGAACTGAACGCCGCAAAGAAGGCAAAATCCGCCACGCCAGATTTTGGGCCCGGCGAGCACATCGTCAGCGGATGGTCGGCGCACAAGTTGTCCATTGACCAGATGGTGCGCTATGGAATTAATTCCATCATTCAACCCGATGCCGTTCCCGAGGAGTGGCGTCCCACAGGTGCTCTGAGTGAATTGGCTCCCCTGTATCTGACTTACCTCATCGGCAAGTCGAAGCAGACGTCACCGGCTACCCGCTCGTGGGTGGAATCGCTGACGAAGAACCTGGCAGCCGATCCCTCAGCGACCTCCGAGGTCCACCCCAAGTACTCACCCGTCCACCTGGAGCCCGCAAAGGCCACCGGGTCGGCGCAAAAACTCACTGCCGACGACAGCACCGATCCCAGCTGCGGCGATTCCTCCGTCTATGACTGGCCGGACCTGCCAACACAGCACCACCGGTACTACTGCGACTACATCACGCCCGACTTCAACGTCCTTTACAACCACGGCACGGACCTGCCGGAATCCCATGGCGCAAACGGAATACCTTCGGCAATCATTACGATCGCCAACGCAGCAGAGGAGGCATACGGGCTGTACACCACCGGGGATGGGCTGCCCGGAGTCTCGGGTATGGGATATCAGGAGCCGTCCGGTCGGCTCACCATTTTCGTCGGAGACTGGATTCACGACCACTCGGACGACGGGGCAGCGTTCACCCTGCCGGTCGGACCCGGAAGTCAGCCGTCGATCTGGATGCCGGCCGACCCACACGACTACGACGCGCTCGTCCGGCACGAACTTTTTCACGCATTTCAATACCAGTACATTTCCCAAATCGGCATAGTCTTGGATCCGTTCGCCGGATCTATCAATCTCTCCAGCGACTTCGCCGCCCTGAACTGGTGGATGGAATCAACAGCACAGTGGGCCACTCACCGGACCTACGTACTCAACCCGTACTGGTACTTTGATTTCGACCCTGGCTGGACCTATTGGGACGGATATACGGCGAACGATTACGCAGACTATCAGCGCAGCTACTACGCCCAGGAACTTCCAGATTTCTTCACGGCGCCCGAACATGCCGTGAATTCATGGGCCGGACTCGGCTCCGGAAGACAGTACGGCGAGTTCGGTCTTGCTGAATATCTGAGCGAACAGACCGACGACTCCGACGCGGTACTGAGGACCTGGCAGTCCATCAAGCAGGACGACCTCCTGCCGATGGACGCGATCAATACGGTCTTCGCGGGTTACGGTCTGGACTTCAAACAGGAACTGCTCGGTTTCGCGGCGGCGAACTACCGGATGGCCGGACCTGCCTCCTTCGACGGTTTCGGCGAAAGTGACACCGAAAGCCTCTGGCCCTCGGTCCTGGAGAACAGCACATACGCCAATACGCACGCCGATTCGCATGGCCAGGCACGCCCTGCCCGGAATACCGCCAACGTGACCACGACGGCCGGCGGAGATGTCATCCTCCAGCCCGGAGGTGCCGGATATGTGGATCTCATCCCCACCTCGGCGAGTGGAGGCCGGCGCATCACCGTCGCGGTTCACGCCGTCACCGGCACCGGCTCCCCCTCCGACACCCGATTCGGGCTGATTCCGTGGTACGGGTCGGTGCCTGGGCACCTGATCCAAGGGGATTCCTCCGGCCATGTGTCAGCGGTGGTGGGAAACGGCGTCACCTTCGTGACTCTGGTGGTGGAGCGGTCGGACTACGTCAACTCCGCGGACTCCGTCCCGGCCAACTCACAGGCGGACGTGAGCTGGTACGCGACGTCGGAAGCCCCCGCACGCACCGCCGCCCAGCCCGATCCCGCAGCTGCCGGGCGGCTGGGGGGGTCGTTCATTCAGCCCGACCTGGTGGACCAGTGGTCGGACGCGACGCTGGCCGACGAGATGGCGGACATGAAGAACCTGCACATCTCGCGCCTGATCCTCCAATGGAGCGCGAACACGGCCGACAGCCACCGCAACGGGGCCAAGACCGCGGTCTATCCCACCAATCAGCCGGGCTACCTCCAAGTCACCTCCACGGACGTCGTCCAGCGGCTGTTGTCCGCCGCGGACACGGCAGGAGTGGAGGTGTGGGTCGGGCTCCCCACCAGTGACACATGGTGGTCGGTCTACGCCGGCGACTCGAGTTGGCTGGGTTACCAGGGAACCTCGGACCTGGCCGTCGCACATGAGTTGTGGAGCCGTTACCACAGTCACAGCTCTTTCAAGGGCTGGTATCTGCCCCTGGAAATGGACAACGTCCATTTCAGCAGCAGCTACGACCAGAACAACATGATTGATTTCTACAACCAGGTGATCGGCGGGTTGCGTACCGTCGACGACACCATGCCCGTGGCCGTGGCACCGTTCTACAATGCCGTCAACACCGCACTCACCGGCTGGCAGTCGGCCAGCGCCTGGAGTGACATGTGGGAGAACATCCTCAGTCACACCGACATCGACGTCGTCGCGCTCCAGGACGGCGTCGGAGCGGGCCACGCGGACGCGGGCATGCTCCCGACCTGGTTCGCGGCCATGAAGGACGCCATCACCGCCGGGCATCCCAGCACTGTCCTGTATTCCGACAGTGAGACCTACATCATGGCGCTGCCGGGGCTGGAACCCATGCCGGCCAAAACGCTGGTCGCCGACCTGCACGCAGTCGAGAATTCCGTGGCCGGTTTCTGGTCGTTCTCTTTCAACCACTACCTCTCACTGAATTCTTCCTTGCCCACCGCGGCCTACTTCAACGCCTACCAGTCGTGGGCACGGACCCCGACCGGCGACGGAGACGACGGCGACACACCGTCCACGCCGCCGCAGCCCAGCGCGACGGTGATGGGCCCGCAAACAGTCGCGCTCTCATGGCCGGACTCCACCGATACGGGAAGCGGAGTGGCCGGTTATCACATATACCGCAATGGTGAGCTGGTCACCGACAAACTCGGATCGTCCGGATCTTACTGGGACCGCCAACTCGACGGTGGCACCACCTATACCTACGGAATCCAGGCGTTCGACGGTTCCGGCAACACCTCCGCCATGAGCACCCTGGTGTCGGCCACCACCCCCGCGCTGCCGGCGGCCCCGGTGAACTACGCGCGCTGCGGCGCTCCCGACGGTCAGCCCGGCTGCTCCTACACCAGCGACACACCCGCCGACTTCAGCTACCCCGACACCGACGGCACCTCGCTGACGGACGGGCTGTACGGTGCCGACCTCTACGGGCCTCAGTGGCAGGGCCGCAACAACCCCGGCACATACAGCTTCACCGTCGACCTCGGCTCGGAGCGCGCCATCAAGGAGATCGACAGTTCCTGGTTCCAGGTCCGCCAGGACTACGTCTTCCTGCCCCCTCAGATACGGTACCTGGTGTCCGAGAACGGAGTGGATTACGGCCTGGTCAGCAGCATCGACCAGCCTGCCATCAGCGCCGGCATTCAGTCCAAGACCTACCGCGCCATCAACGTGGCGACGACCGGACGGTATGTGAGGATCGAGGTGGACGGCGGCACGGCATGGAGCATGGTCAACGAAGTGGAGGTTCGCGGGTCATGACGTCGCACCGCCCCCGCCCCACGAACCCCGCCCCGGACGCGGCGGTCCGGAAGCGCCGGGCGCGGCTGTTCGCCGGTGCGGTCGCCGCTGCTGTTCTCACAGCCCCGCTTACCGCGTGCCAGCCCAAGTCGCAGTTCACCATCCACAACAACACCCACGAACGCCTGGTGATCAGCCATCTCGTCCTGGATCGCCCGGGCGCCGAGCCGATCAGGTATCCCGGCGGGAGCATCCCCCCGGGCAAGGCCAATATCTGGGCCATCCGTCTCGGGTCCGACGGCGATTGCGCCACGCAGTACCAGCTGATCGCCACCGCGCCCTCCGGCAGGACCTACACGTACGGGCCGCCTGTCTGCACAGGCGGAAGCTGGACGATCACCGACACCCCGGCCCCCACCGGAACCTGACCTCCCCCGTGACGGTCACAGCCGCGCAGTCCGAGGGCTTCCGGGGGTCCAGGAGGCGGGCGTTACGGTGCCAGTGCCCGGTCAGGGCGGTCGGGAACACGGTCGCGTCCTGCGGTCGGCACCGAATGCGGCTGGCAGTGACCGTCCTGGGGGGCAGCACCCGGCCGGGGCGCAGGCGGCGGGGCGAGGCCCGAACAGGCGCGTGCGGGATCACCTTGTGGTCCGAATTGCCATCAACCGAGCCCCTGGGGTGGTTCCCACGTCCTGAAGGCTGCGGTTGTCGTGGGCGCGCCTGCCGGGCCGGGGCTGCGGGCGGAGCTCGTACAGCTTCGGCGTCCGCGGCTGCTTCTCGTCATGCTGCTCGGCGCGCTGGTGAACGCGGCGGCCTTCGGGAGCTTCACCTTTCTCGCCCCCGTCGTGACGGGCACCGCCGGGCTGGGCGAACTGTGGGTTTCCGTCGTACTGATGCTCTTCGGTGCGGGTTTCGTTCGCCGGTGTCGCGCTGGCGGGCCGGTACTCCGACCGGCGTCCCGGCCTGGTCGTCGCAGTCGGCGGGCTGCTGCTCGCCGGCTGGGCAGCCTGGCCGACAAGCCGGCCGCTCTGCTCGTACTCGTCTTCGCGCAGGGCGCGTTGTCGTTCGCGCTGGGCAGCACGCTCATCACGCAGGTCCTCTACAAGACGGCCGGCGCTCCCACCATGGCGGGCTCGTACGCGACGGCGGCGGTCATCGCGGCGGGCACGTTGAGCGGTGGGGCCGGGGAGCTCGGCCCGCTCTGGGCGAGCGGACTCCTGGTCGCGGTCGCACTGCTCGTCGCCCTCCCCTTCCGGGACGCGCTCACGCCCGGGTGGTCGGGGGTTCGTCGCCGAGCGGACTGACAAGGCGGTCCGTCAGGGGCTGGTCCAGGTGCCGAGGAGGATGTCCTCGGACTTCGGCTCCGCCGGTATCCCGTGCGCCGCACGGAACTCCTCGATGGCCGGGTCGGTGATCTCAGCGGCGAACGTCAGGCCGCTGCTCGTACCCGGCCCCACTCGCTGCCCGTCCAGTCTCACCGGCAGCAGCGGCCAGGGCACCGGCACCTCCAGGACAAGTGGCATGTCCTCCCGGACGACCATGGCAGCCGGCGCACCACCGGCACCGAGGACCGGCACGGGATCGACGGTGGCGGAGTGGCTCCGCATCCCGGGGCCCACGACCGTCACCTCCACGCGGAGTGATGCGGGCAGGGTGAGGTCGGCGGCGCCTTCGACGCCAAGTTCGATCACCACCGTCATCAACACCACGCCGTCGCCGTCGCCCTCGTGCAGGCCCAGCACCGACAACGTCGGCGCCGAAGGCGCGGAAAGCGCCGCGATCCGCTCCGGGCTGAGCCAGAGCTCGCTCAGCCCGCGGCCAGGCTCCGGGTCGGGTCGCGGCACCGGCGGCGGCTGGATCTCGCAGGATTCCGGCGGAGTGGTGACGCCCGGGAAAACCGTCATGGTCCCGTCCGGCTGGACGACGACCAGTCCGCCCTCGGACAGCTCATCGGCGGCCTCATTCGCCTGGTACAGCTCCTCCAGGTACTCCCAGGGGTCCGTGCCCGCCTTCTTCAGCAGCCGCTCCTCGACCGGCCCGAGGAATCGCGAGTTGGGAGCACCGTAGAGCGTAGGGCTTTCCAGCGGACGCTCCCCCCTGGGCCCGAGCATCCGGCACAGGAACTCGACCATGCCGCAGCCGTGTTGGATGAAGTCTCCTTCGTGGCTGTGGGACACCACCGTCCACAGGTCGGGGTCCGGCGCCGAGGTGTCCCAGTACAGGTCGATGACGTCGGCGGTGGCCCTCCAGCCGAGCAGCGCACCGGACTGCGGCCAGAGCGGATACGGCCACTCCGCCCGGAGCCGTGCCGTCCGCATCGATGTCGGCGTCCGTCGGCGGACCGTCAGCACACCTCTGTCCTCGTGGTCGGCAGGGGTGGCGACCCAAATGTGGTTATCGATCGAGCCCGCCCCGTAGACCGCCAGGAACTCATGGTAGTCCGCGGGGAAACCGGTCCCCCATGCCTCGGCGACAGCGTCCCAGTCAGACGGATCTCCGACAGGCTCGCGCGGCGGCGCGAGGAGCGCGATCAGGGACTGCAACAACGGGCTTGCCATGGGGTGGTCGTTTCCTCCGGGGTCGGCGTCCGCAGCCGTGCGGCTGCCGGGGCGTCAGCTTCGGTGCTCCGGCTCGCCCATCCGGCAGGCCCTCACGACGTCAGCAAGATACCGCCGCTGGTCCGCGAGCCAGCCGCCGGGGAGACGGACGGGAACGGTGACCGAGATCTGTGAATCAGCCGCGTCGAAGACACACACCTTCTCGCCTCAGGGACCGAAGACCAAGTACCGGGCGCCGCCGAGTTGTTCCATCGTCGGCTGCCCAGTCGGCTGGACGGTGCCGCCCAGCCATGCCGCCAGGAACTCCGACAGGCTGCCGGGGAACTCCCAGAAATCGTCGCTACGGCTGCCGGTGACGATGGCCACCGGGCGCTGATCCTCGATTCGCCAGTAGTAGCGGTCCCCCGAGGACGACTCGCCCCACGGCAGCAGGCCGCCGTCCTCGGGAGCGGGATGCGGCCGGTAGGTGGTCATCTCGGCGTCGTAGCTCTCCTGAAGGTCTTCCAGGTCCGAGAGGATCGAGTCGAGGAACGCGCGCTCACCACCGGGCCGGGGCCCGCCGACCCGGAAGAAGTCGCACACCTCGAAGGCCGGGTAGAACCCGGCGAGTTCCTTGTAGTCATCGGGGAAGACGACACCGAGGGCTTCTTCGAGGCAGCGCCAGTCGATGCCCCTGGCCCGCGTCCTGCGGTGCGCGTGGAGTCCCGGCAGCACACGTTCCACCTCGGACATCATCAGCAAGTCACCTGCCGCACGGGAACGTTGCACACATACACGTCGAAGAACTGATCGGCTGGAGTGTACGCCGGGTCTCTTCCCCACTGAGCCGGTATGGCTTTGACCTAAGGTCTTGTGTGACTTCCGGGCCCGGTTCACGTCCCTGGGACTTCTCAGGGACTTCCGGCGGGCCCGGCCCGTCAGCCCCGGTCGAGGCCCGAGAACCACGACTCGATGGCGGACAGTCCGCGCGCGCCGGCTTGCGGCATGAAGTGCGTGTAGGTCCGGCGTGAACGCCGGTGCCGACACCTGGTACGCCCGCTGGAACAGCCGACACCTCGCCCGCACCTTGCTGGACAACGAGGCAGCCAGCCAGCCGCCCAGAACCGCTGATCCAGGCGACCAGTGCCGAAGAACTCCCGTACGGCCCGGAGCCGTTGACTTCCGCACTCGCGGAACTGGGCACCGTGCTGCACCTGCCTGCGCCCCAGACCTGTGGGACGCCCTCACCGCCAGATCCTTCAATCAGCCAGCCGCGACCGGCGAGGGCCGACCGGCCGATCAGCCGTCCTTCCGGCGTGTCAGGCGCTCACGGCCCCGCCGTGAGCGTCGATGGACGGTGGCAGTGCGCGTACGCGCTCGCGCAGGTCGGCGACACCGGCGGCGTCAACTCCGGCAAGGGCCGAGGCGAGCTGCGTGAGGCGGGCGCGCGAGGGGGAGCGCAGCCGTGTGGCGAGGATGCGCGTCAGTACGTGGTCGGCGCGCTGCGCGGCGTCGGTGGGTGCGGTGGTGGCCTCGGTCTGGGCCATGAGCAGGGAGGCGGCGGCCCATGCCGGTGTGCCGGGCGTGGCGGTGCTCAGGGACTGTTCGGCGCAGGCCGTGGCGCGTTCGGTGCGCCGCAGGGCGCGGTGGGCGTCGGCTTCGTGGAGGGCGTGTTCGGCCGCGTCGTAGCCGAAGCGTCCGGGTGCCCATCCGTGGGCGTCGGCTTCCAGTTCCCGGGTCGCCGTCGCGAGCGCTGCGTCGGCTTCTCGTTCCCGGCCGAGTGCGGCGAGGGACGGGAGCCGTGCCCAGGCGTGTGCTTGGGCGCGTGGCAGGCCGGCGGGTGCGCAGGCAACCGCCCGCTCGGCATGGGCCAGGGCCGCGGTGTGCCGGCCGGTGGCGCGGGCGACCATCGCCTGGGCGCCCCAGGCCCAGGCCGACAGGCGGGCATCACCTGCGCGGTCGCCATAGGTGACGGCGGTGGCGAGGTGGACCCGGGCCCCGGTGGGGTCGTCGAGGTGGAAAGCGAGGTTGCCCAGCAGGGCGGAGAGCCAGCCGATCCCCCGGCGCAGCTCGGCCTCCACGGGTACCGCCACAGGCGTGCCGCTGGTGAGGGCGCGCATCAACAGACCGCGCGCGCCGTGCACTTCGGTGAATAGTACGTGCGGCGGGTGCTTGCTGTAGCCGAGGGCGTAGTGCTCGACCGCGGCCTCGGTGAGGTCGACCACCGCCGGGCTGCCCGCGGGGTCGGCGAGCAGTGCAAGGTGCAGCGAGTCCCGGACGGCCGGCAGACCGGCAGAGGTCGTCATGGTCACCATGCTTTCCCGTGCGGGCAGCACGCACGCTTCAGGCCCGGAAGCACTGTATCCACCAGCACGCCCCCGATCAGCCCCGTCACGGCCGGTGGCGCGGCCCAGTCCGAGCGATGCCGGCGGTGCCTGGTACACGGTGCACAGAGCTTCGACGTACTCCTGGCTGGGGTGCTCGTAGGCGCGGTGTTCCCACCGGCAGAGCATCGACTCCGACGCGCGGCAGGCACATCAATTCATCAGTCAACGTGGGCAGGCCCACACGCGGCCAGACGTATCAGCGGCTCCAGCCCACCGTACTGGGGATCAGGGTCCGTCAGCCCCAGCGTCGGCCGGCGAAGGGATCGGGCTCGCCCGTCCACGGGTCCAGACCCTGTGCCAGCAACCGTTCCTTTTCACGTTCGTTGAGGAAAAGCGCAGGTTGTTTTCCCCACAGAGACAGCCCACCCAGCGGACATTCGGAGAATTCCTCCCGCAACATGCGCACAAGAAATTCCACCATTCCGCAGTCGTAGCGACTCCACAGGAGGTCGTCTCTGTTCCAGACGAGGACGGGCCATGCTTCGGGATCACTACCGGAAGCATCCCAACACAGAAGGTCCGCACTGGAATCACCGCCCCATGCGATCAGCTCGGGGGCCGCCCCTTGCAGTTCGGGGGATTTTTCATAGTCCACCCAGGCGCCTTCGGCATCGAGCGTGGAAGGAATCATGCCTCCGTAATCCGACTCCGGCTGTCCGCCTTTAAATTCCGGCTTGAAGATCACCAGGTAGTTTTCAATCACCCCAGCGCCATAAGTCTCGATGAATTTTCGATAGTCGGGCGGGAACGTTTTCCCCCACGACTCCTCCGCCCGACCCCAGTCGACCGAGGTGTCACTCTCGGCCGTGACCGGCATGAGCCCTCTCAGCAACTCCCATGCGCCCATCTTGACGTCCCTCCTCTTTCACGAGCTCATCACCGCAGGGGTTCTTTCAACCCGGTAGAACCCGGCTCCGGTCAGCTCCTTCAGGGCCTTGCGGATCGCCCCACGGCCCTGGGGCCTGTGCCGGCCGTCCTCGCGCCAGCCATCGGAACCGTATCGGGAGTTCGCGCTCCTGGTGCCGGGCCCAGGGATGTTCGCGCATCGCCGGGGTCGCCGTGGATCTACGGGTGGGTCGCTCCGTGCTCCAGGTAGACGGTCTCGGACTGCGTCCTGGCGATACAGGCGGCGTGGACGCGGCGGGCGAGGCGCGGGATGCGGCCGATCGGCGGGGTGATGCCGAGTTCCTCCTTGACCTCGGGGGCCGGCTCCTCGGCGTCCGGATGATCACAGCATTCCGGCAAGAGGCTGACTCCGACAGCCTCCCCGGTCAGCTGCGGACTCTCGGCTGTGGCTCGGCCTGCTGACGATGACTCCGTAGGTCGTCGGCGGCCTTCGACTGGCCGAACCGAGTGGCGAGAGAGATAACCTCGTCGAGGAGGTGGGCCCTTGTGTCCGCTTTCATGTCGCGGATGAGCTCCTGGAGGAGCTTGGCCGTTGCGACCCAGGAGGTGCCAGGGTCGCACGACGCGATCCTGACAATGAGTCGGTCGATGTGATCGATGACCTGCGCCGACAGGTCCTGCGGGTGCCGAAGGGCAAGATGGGCGAGCGCCAGGCTCGGGTCCGTGCGCAGCACGTCCCGAAACGACTCGCTGAGTTCGATCTCTCGCCTGTGTTGTTCCTCCTTCAGGTTGTGCTCATGGACGCGTTGCAGGGACCGCGAGGCGCGAGCAACGTCTTCGGGTGTCCCCCACAGCCGTACGGATGCCCAGCTGAGGGATACCGGCATGCCAGGTACAGGGGTCGGCAGGCCGAGGCGGGCATTGACACGGTTCTCCACGGTCAGCGCGTCGGACAGCGCGTGCGCTGCTGCGATCTCCCGGATGACGGCAAGGACGTGGTCGGTGGCGGCGGCCTCGGGATCGTGGTGGCGGTCGGGTCCGGGGAAGTCACGCCAATGACCGCTGCCCTCGAAGTGGAATCGATAACATTCAGCCGAGCTCGGCACCGTGCCGGCGACGTGCAGGAGACCTTCGCGCGGTTTGGGGTTACGCGTACGGAACACTGGAGCCGGCTCCGAGGTCGATGGGGTCCGCGGCCCTGACCCAGTCGACCAGTGAGTCGCGCAAGCGGGCACGGTCGGTGAGCGGCTTCCTCGGCTCGGACGGTTCCCAGTGGCTGGCCAGCCGGTTCAGGCTCAGGAAGCGGACAGCGCTGTTGTCCTCAGGGGCGTCGTGGACCGCCCGGGCGAGAATGCCGAACACCGTGTCGCGTGTGTCCGGCACGGTGACGGACGCTTCCATCCACACCTTGAACGCGTCGATCGCGCTCTCGGGAGCGGGGTCGTACTCCAGGGCGGTGCGCCAGCTCTGGATGATCCAAGGGAGATCGTTCTCGTAGTCGTCCCCTGCGACCAGCAGGGACGGCGTGTTGTCCTCTTCCACGCGGCCGGCGAGGTGCAGGAACGCGTGGCTGCTGGAGCGGCGGAGCGATTCCGTGGCGCTCCCGGCCCATTTCCGCAGCACTTTCCGGGCCCTTTGCCGCTGGTCAGGGCGCTCCCACATGGCGTTGATCGCCTCACCCACCGCAGCGGTGACCGCAGGGTTACCGGTGGCAGCCAGTTCGCCCAGCCGAAGCAGTGCTTCCCTCGGGTAGACCTGGCTCACCTGCTGGCACACCCCGGCCAAGGCGGCTCGAAGGGTGTCGGGCTCCTTGTCGTCGCGAGCCCATACAAGGCTCTGCTCCCGTACGAGGCGGCCGATCTTGCTGTCCACGGCCGCGATCGACAGGAGGTCCCGGGCGTGCCCCCGGAGGAGCTTGCCGGCAGACCACTCCTTGACCACCGACTTGAGCACGTCCACGGAGCGGTTCTTCTGGGTATGGCGAATCACCCACACCGCGACACGGTCGGCGAGTTGCGTCCCGAGGTCGCCCTGGAGGCCGGCGGCCTGCTTGGCGGTCCACTCCGTGAAGCGGTCGACGAGATGGGCCCGGTCCATCAGAAAGTACTCGACGACGGCCTCGGCGTAGCCCTCGCTGGGCAGGGTGACCGTACCGTCGGCAGAGAGCTCGGCGCCGATCATGTAGACCAGCTCAATAATGCCCGGTCCCTGCTGGCCCAGCCTCGGCGTGGGCGTCTCTCCGAGGGTGCTGGCAAGGCTCTCCGAGGCACGGTAGATCAGTTCGACCGGGGTGCCGTCCATGGATGCGGCCGCGAGCAGGAAGTTGCGGTGATCGCTGTCAGGATGAGCGATGTGCCATGTACGCAGCTCGTTGCGCCAGTCGGCCATCGCCTCGATGACACGTTCGACCCGCTCGTTGAACTCCACCTGCTCATCGGCTGCGGCGGGAGCCAACGCGGCGACCGGCCGAGCCTCCTCAGCCATGACGGCATCGGCCCATCGCTTCACCTCGCCCGGCAACTTGCCGGCGATGGCCTGAGCGATCCGAGCATTCGCGATCCACTGCTCGGGGTTCCGGCACTCGGCCGCCCGCAGATGGGCCCGCAGGACATCCGGCGCCTCTGGTGCCTGGAGCCGGACATCGACCTTGTCGCTGCCGCCGCTGATGGTCGCCCACACCTGTGGGCCGGCCAGCACCACAAGGTACGACGCCGCGGTCTTGAGCGCGGTGGTGTCCTGAAGCGAGTAGCCCAAGCCACCCGACACGGTGTCGCCCTCGGCCCTGAGGTCGAGAATCCAGCCGACGTTCTGCTGGCCGGTCAGGTCGGCGAGGGAGAACGGATCCCCCGGCTCCCGGTGGAAACGCTTGAGCGTGAGTCCCTTGTTGAGCCGCCGCAGGAGGTCGAGACCAGTGGGTTCACGGCCCGCACCGTTCTCGCCGAGAAGTACGACGACGTGCTTCTCACGAAGCTTGTCGGCCGCGTCCTCCTCGTTCTTGGGCGGTACGTAGACGGCGAGTTGACGGTCGACCCAGTCGTCGCGCAGCTCGACGGTGCGCATTCCGTTGATGATGTTCTGGAACTGCATGCCGATGGCGACGCCGTTGTTCGTACCAAAGCTCTGCCGCACCGACTGCCGGGGGATGTCGGGCTGCCCGGACGACGGCGAGAGGGCCGTGGCTTCCTCGTGCGAGCCACTTTCCACTCGCGGGTCGTGATCGTGATGGGCCGGAACCTGGTCCGATTCCCCATGGTCCGCCGAGCCGGCAGTGCTGGGTGCCGGCGCTGCTGCCGGTGCCGGCGCCGGTCCTCCATGCTCCGGAACCTGTCAAAGCGATCAAGGCAGGTAGATCGTTCTAACGCTGTGCCGGGATCAGTGGGCCGTCTTGTGCCGGCTTGTTGATCCAGGCTGCTGCGGGGAGTTTCGGCGGCTCCGGCGGCTTGCGGACGAAGCGCTCGGGGTGCTTCGCGTAGACCGCCTGGAGGACGTCGGCACGCATCTCGCGGAGCTGCTCGGCGAGGCCGAAGTGCATGTCGTAGGGGGTGTGCAGGCCGATCCCGGAGTGCCGGTGCTCCTCGTTGTACCAGGTGAAGAAATGGGTGCACCATGCCCGGGCGTCCTCGAGGGAGCCGAAACGGTCCGGGAAGTCGTGCCGGTATTTCAGGGTCTTGTACTGGCTCTCGCTGTACGGGTTGTCGTTCGACGTCTTCGGCCGCGAATGCGACTTGGTGACGCCGAGAGCGGCCATCATCTGGGCGACGTTCTGCGCGACCATCGGGGACCCGCGGTCCGAGTGGATCGTCAACCGGCCTGGCCCGATGCCGTACTTGGCGATCGTCTCGGACAGGAACCGCCCGGCGAGGTCCTTGTTCTCCCGGTCGGCGATCATCCAGCCGACCGTGTAGCGGCTGAAGATGTCGATGATCGTGTAGAGGCAGTAGTAGACGCCCTTGACCGGCCCCTTCAGCTTCGTGATGTCCCAGCTCCAGACCCGGTTCGGGCCCTCGGCGATCAGCTCGGGCACCGCCCGGGGCGGGTGGACGGCCTGGCGGCGGCGTTCACGGACCTCGCCACGGCGTCGCAGGAGCCGATACATCGTCGACTCCGAGCACAGGTAGACACCCCGGTCCAGAAGGATGGCGTAGATCTCGGCGGGCGCCATGTCGGCGAACTCCGGGCAGTGGAGCACGTCGAGGACCCGTATCTCCTCCTCCGGGGTGAGCGCGCGGGGGTGCCGGCGTCGTTTTTGCCGCGGCCTGGCCGGGGCGGGGCTCTGGCGGTGGTGGCGGTAGTAGGTGGCCCGGCTCACGCCGAGCGCGGCGCATGCCTGGACGCGTCCGACCAGCCCGGTGAGCTCTTCGAGGGCCTGGTAGCGGGCAGCGTCGAACCCGGCCGCGGGGTCGGCCCCGGTCACTGGTCCTTCTCGCCGTTCTGGTTCGGGGCGCTGTCCGTGGCGAACTGGTCGAGCAGCGCGGAGAGTTTTCCCTGAACCTCGATCACGGTGCGGGCCTTGGCGAGATCGGCCTCCAGCCGGTCCCTCTCCGCCTTCAGCTTCGCGATCTCCCTGTCCCGCGGGTCCGCCTTCGGCCGTCCGGCCGGCGCGGCGAGCGCGTCCAGGGCGCCCTTGTCCCGCTGCTGCCGCCACGTTGTGATCAACGACGAGTACAGGCCCTCCCGCCGCAGCAGGGCACCTTTGCCCTTCTTGTCCAACGTCTCGTACAAGGCGAGGATCCTCGCCTTGTACTCCGCGGTATACCGGCGCGGGCCGGTCGAGCGGGCTTCCACCTGCGGATCAGGGGTCCCGTGGTCATTCGTGCTGGCCACCCGGGCACTACTCCTTCTCCGCCCTCGACTCAATGAATCATCCAGTATGCCCGACTCGATCTACTTTGACAGAGAGGGCTCCGCCGGGTTGGGATGCGAAGGAGGCACAAGCGGCTGATCCGGCGACTGGTCGTCGGCTGGGTCATGACCCAGGAAACGGAAGGGCGAGTTCATGACGGACTTCTCCTGGTGGTGGGCGAGTTGCGTGCCGGGGAGCGCTCGCGCGCCTGGGGGTCAGCCCTTCATGCGTCACCACCGATGACGGGGGCGGACATCCCGATCACCGTGGAGCCGCTGGTGACGGTCTTGAAGTCCTGCTCGACCGTTCCGGTGACGATCGCCTCATCCGCTCGCATGCCGGTCACCTTGCCGGTCACGTTGTCGATTCGCTGCACGACCAACGGGGCAGAGCGCTCGCGGTTCTCGCCGGTGAAGGTGAAACGGTGCGAGTAGATCTCTTCGAGTGCCGCGCGGAGCTGGCCGAGGACATCGGTCAGGATCGAGTCACTCGGCACCACCAGAGTCGGGTCCTGCTGGTAGCGCGTGAGCACGGTCCTGGCCATGCGCAGCTGTGCGGCGTACTCACGCAGACGTTGGTCGTCGGCCACGAGCGGCAGGGCGACGGTCCCTACGAGCGTCGGCGGCAGGTCGGACTCGGTGAGTTCGTCAGTGGCGTCGCGTCCCTCGTGGCGGTTGAGGAGTGCGTCAAGGCGCCCGTAGAGGAAGGTGAAAGTCGGTTGGAAAGCCGCAGCGGCCACGGCAGAGAGGCTGAGGACTTCGGACATCGGATCCCCCGGAAAGATGCTGACTGATCGCCTGACAGCCATTCATACATCCGGAAAGGTGGGCGGCGCGCCGCGAATGAAGACGATGGCCGAATCCTCACCGTGGAACGTGGACGGCGATCATTCGATTTTCCGACTTCTCGGTCACATTTTCGATCGCGCGAATATATTCGAACGCGAGCCGGTCACTCGCGCGGCGGGACGTCTCTCACTCCGTGCCCGTGGAGAAGAAACGGCAGCTCATCGGGGTTGAGGCACACACGGGCCATTTTCCAGGCCGCATCCGGATCAAGCAGGCCGTCGCAGGCGCGTACGAGTCGCAGGGCGTACCAGCTCGTCAATGGAGACAGTATCCATCGATATAATGTCACTGGTGGAGTGTGGCATGCCGATGAACGGGGTCATGCGTCGAAATTCGGCCGATAGCCCAGGTGTTCGGATTTTCGAAGCCGCGCAATCCGGAATTCAGGCGCCACGCCTCGTGTGAATTGATCTTCAGTCCCAGGTGGCGCCGGCCAGTAGCCCGTCGAACGGAGGCGGCTGAGCGCCGGCTGTCAGGCCCTTACGGGGGGTCGGTGCGGGGTGCGGTGGGGAGGGGTTCTCTGTCGTCGTGGGGGACGGCGAGCTTGTTGCTCGACGTCCCCCACGGGACGTGTCGGCGCCGGAAGGATGAAGCTGGGCCGGGGGTGGCGGTTGGCGGAGCCGTGGGACGGGTCTTGGTGGCCTTGGGTCCCCCCAACCGGTCTACCGCAGAGAGATATTGAGTTTCTCGCCGACCGTTCGGTAGCCGATCCGGGCGTAGATCCGCTCGATGCCCAGATCGCCTGGCTCCAGCCACACCGTCCGGCAGCCTCGGTCCAGGACCGCGGCGGTCAGGTAGGCGGCGACCGTGGCTCCGATGCCGAGCCGCCGGAAGCTCGCGGCGACCGCGAGGCCGGCCAGCTCGCTCAAGCCGTCGACCGGCGGTGAGCAGACGCCGGCGCCCACCGCCGTACCGACGCCGACTCTGGCCAGGGCGACCACACCGCCGCCCGCCATGGTGTCGCGCAGCCAGGCGGTCTCGCCCGATGTCGGCTCACCCGGCTGACCGAACCCGGCGTGCTGCACCGTCGCGGTGGCAAGGATCCCGGCGTCATCGGTCGGCTCGGTGATCAGGACATTGGTCGCCGCTCTGGGGGTGATCAGTGTTCCGGCTGAGCAGACCATGACCGAGGCGCGGTTCTCGGTCGTGAACCCGGCCGCGAGCAGGGCGGGTTCGACTTGCGGCGCGCAGGAGGGCAGATACTCCAGACGAGGCACCCGATCGAGTGCGCGAAACGCGCTGATGAGGGCGCTGACCTCGCTCGCGGTCGGTGTGGCCCCGTCATCCGGGATCGCGTAATTGGCGAACGGGCTCGACCAGGTGCGGTCGTAGCGCACCACGAACGGGCCGCTCCGCACATGGCCGTCGGAACGCAGGGCGCGCGTACGCGCATGGTTCTGGACGTCGAAGTCCACAAGGAGATCCTTCTGAAGGCACGTAAGGCTCGGACTTGCCGCCGATATCGCCTGAGCCCGTGAGTAAGGGCGCGTCGGGCGACGTATTCGGTGCGTCGGCGGCTCAAGAAGAGAACTCGCCCGCGTCCACGTGGCTTCAGCTCCAGCTCTATGAGTGGGTGCAGTCAGCGGTGACTCTGGCACGCCCGCTGCCCGCCGGACAAGCGGGGCTCGTACCCGAGCGGATTCCGCCCTTCTGAACGCCGCCACATGTCGGGGTGTGTCAGGTGCGGGTGCGGGCTCCGTGGTCGTGGGCCCGGCGGGCGGGGAATCAGTGCTCGGCGGCTTCGCCGTCACGGCTCAGCCGGTCGATCACGTGGAAGCGCTGGGTGACCACGACTGTGTCGTCGTTGAGCTCGGGCACCCCCGAGGAACTGCGCGACGAAATCGCCCGGGGCCCGGCGCGGCGAGTTCGAGGACGGAAAGATCGTCGACGTTCATGCTGCCGGGTTGAACAGCTTCCAGTGCCCCTCCGAGACGACCTCAACGCCGCCGTCGGTCACCTTGATGGCGGTCTGAGCGTCGATGGCGTACGCCGGTCCCCTGATCCCGGCGGCCCACCGTTCCGCCTCGGCCATGGTGTTCTCCGGAAAGCCCGGGCTGTCGAGGTGCGGGAAGAGGGAGAAATCGACGACTCCCAACGTGCGGTCGTCACCGGTGGGCGGCCTCCAGCCGACGAAGTGCTCCCCGATGCGAAGGGTCAGCACCATGCTCCCGGCACTGAGTCCGACATAGACCGTGTCGCGCAGCGACGGCAAGAGGTCGGCCAGTCCGGACTTGCGCATCCAGTGGCACAGGTACAGCGCGTCGCCGCCGTTCACCAGCAGGGCGTCTGCCTCTCGGACCCAGGAGGTCCAGCGGTCCTTGTCGATGGTGGGCAGTGCGGTCAGTTCCAGCACGCCCACCGACTTCCACCCCAACTCGGTCATGGGGCTGGGGGACCGTCCGCTGATGAAACGCCATGGCCCGCCCGGTTCCCCGTATGGGCCCCCGTAGCCCGCGGTGGGGATGCAGAGGGCGTCGGCCTCGGCGATCGGTTTGCCCAGGAGCTCGACCAGTGCCGCCAGGATGCTCGCGTTCCTGACACCGGAGTCGGTAAGGAGAAGCTTCATCACGCCCCCGCGCTGATCGCATAATGAACGTAAACCGAATGACGCTAACACAACCGACAGCGAAGCGGCGTCACCGTTCGAAGGCCGACGTGGGAGACCCTGTGCACGGTCGGGATGCCCGATCAGCCGGGCGGTCGAGGTGACGGGCGACCGGTGGTCGCCGGCGGTACGGCCTCAAGGCGGGCGGGCGGCATGAGGCTGCCTCGGCGGTGCACCCGGCGACCGAGATCAGGATCTGACACAACGCGGCTGCCGCCGCGGCTCACCCCTCGGCCTCAGCGCGGCATGAGCCCGGTCGGCTCGGGCAGTGCCAGGACCCGCGCGAGGGCGGCGGTGACAGGGGTGGAGTAGCCGTGCAGGTACCGGGACATCCAGTCGGCAGCCAGCGCCAGAAAGCTGTTCAGATCACGCTCGACGCCGTCAAGCAGGCGGCGAACCTCGGCGACGGTCAATTCGATCACCGGACTGTCGCTCTGTTCGCCGTCGACAGTCAGCCGGACCGTGTCGCCGAAACGCTCGGCAAGCGGGTCGGGGTCATGGCCGAAGGAGGCATGGCCGCTGCCGTCGACGATCTCGTACCAGTCGCGCCAGTCCTCCAGGCCGTTGCAGCAGCCGGGCGCGAACGTGATGCCCGTGGCGGTGTCCGTGACCCGCAGGCCGCCGGCTGCGAAAAGGTCTTCGAAGGTCAGCAGTCCGTGGAGGAAGGCACCGAGCGGGTCGGCTGGTCGCGGCGGGCGGTCGTCCCCCTGACCGGGTTCCATGTCGTTGCAGCCGGCGATACGCATCACCGCTGTCCCGACCTCGGCATGGGAGAGCTCACCGTGCAGTGACAGGTGGCCGAACGGCTCGATATCGGCGACCGGCCAGAGGGCGAAACCGTCCGGCATGTATACCTCAAGGACGGGCTGCATCAGGATCACCTGGGGAAGTGTTCCGCATCCGCCGCCCGGACCGCCTGTTCCCGCGTCACTTGGTGCGTCAGCCGTTCGGGCATGCCTCGGCCTTGAACTCCGTCACCGGGACCGAGATCGCGGAATCGTGGCCGTGGCCCGAGGTGCTGACGTAGCGCACGGTTCCCGGGGTGAGGCGGTCCCGGTCGGCCAGGGTGAAGGAAACGCTGCTCGCCGACCACGAGTTGTCCTTGGTCCAGCCGTACAGGATGTAGGTGGTGCCGGGGATGAGCGGAGTGAAGGGGCTGGTCGCGGTCCAGCCGGCCGAGGGAACGTCGAGGGTCCAGGTGCCGAGACCGGCCGCGAGAGGACGGTCGGCGGTCCATGAACCCACCACAGTCTCATGGTCGGGGTCCGGGGCGTCCACGTAGAGGGTCGCGCCGTCGATCCGGTGCCCGCAGACCATCATGACACCGAGCAAGTGGCCCTCGGCGGTGACGGAAATACCGGTGATCGCGTCAATGGGAACCGTGCATCCTGAGGTTGAGGCCAAAGCCGCGCCCACCGCGACAACGGCGGCGAAACGGCGGAAAGCCGGGCGTGAGACGGTCGACCGCACAAAGCCCCCTTGGCCCGGGGGATCGCCCTTCGCACCCCTGCACACCCGATGGTAGGGACGTCCCATGCCCGAGCGACAGCGCCGCTACCCATCCGTTGCGGCCTCGTTGCGGTCTCTTGGCCGCAAGCTCCGCGAGCCCCGCGGACACCGTGGGCCCGGTCGAGCCGGGCTTCACGCCTCGCCGGCCGCGGTCCCCGACCGCGCCGGCCCGTCGTCGGCGGGGATCTCGCGGGCCTGGAGGAAGGAAGGCCCGCCACCGATGCCGCGCAGCCCGGGGTCCAGGGCCCGGCTGCCATGCGGACTCCGCCCGCACCGCACGTCGAGTTCGGTACTGCCGCCTGCTCCACCGCCGCCACGGGCGTAAGGCTGAGCACTTCCGCGCCCTCGGTCGGCACAGCCGCGCCCCTCATCGGCCGTCGGTGAAGAGTCGGCCGGCGGCCTTGTTCTCCGCCGGTCGCCCACCTTCCCACACAGCCAGGTCGTAGGTCATGCCCAGAGCCTCGCACGCCGCTCTGACAACGTCCGAGCCGATAACACCGGACTCAACGGCCAAAAGAATCGGGGCGGTTACACCACGTCGTAGTCGACGCTCACCGCGTCGGAGGTGGGGACCGCTTGGCAGGTGAGGATGTAGTCCTCGGCTGATTCCTGCGCGGTGAGGGTGTAGTTCGTGCGCATCGAGGCCGTGCCGGAGACGACCTTCGCGCGGCAGGTCGCGCATACGCCCGAGCGGCAGGAGAAGGGGAGTTCGGGGCGGATCGACAGGGCGGCCTCGAGGATGGTCTGGCCGGGCGTCGTCCGGACCGTGGACGTACGGCCCTCCAGGCGTACCGACAGCTCCGTGCCCCCGGCGGCAACCGCATCGTCCCCAGCGACGTCCGCGGGCGGCGCGGTGAGCGGTCCCGCGTGGAAGAGCTCCGTACGTACCGACGCGGCCGGCACCCCCGCCCGTTCCAGCGCCTGGCCGGCCCCGGTCACCATCGCGTACGGGCCGCAGAGGAACCACTCGTCCACCAGCGCGGGCGGCAGCAGGGAGGTGAGCACGCGGTCGAGGACGTCGGCGTCGAGGCGGCGGCCGGCCGGGCCGATGAGATGGGCCTCGCGGGAGAAGAAGTGGACGAGTTGGAGGCGGGGGCCGTAACGGTCCTTGAGGTCGGCCAGTTCCTCCATGAACATCGCCGAGCGCATCGTACGGTTGCCGTACAGCACGGTGAAGACACTGTCCGGCTCGACCGCCAACGCCTCGGCCACCAGGGACAGTACGGGGGTGATGCCGGAACCGGCCGCCACCGCCGCGTAACGCCGGGCCCGGCCGGGGGCGACGGGAGTGGTGAACCGGCCCTCGGGCGGCCGCAGTTCGAGCCGGTCGCCCGGGGTGAGCCGCTGGTGGACCCAGGAGGAGAAGCGCCCGCCGGTCACCGCGCGTACGCCCACCCGCAGTTCGCCCTCGCGGCGCAGGGCCTCGGGCGTGGAGCAGACCGAGTACGTGCGGCGCGGCGACTCGCCGTCCACTTCGGCGCGTACGGTCACGAACTGGCCGGGCGAGAAGGCGAAGCGCTCACGCAGGGGCTCGGGCACCCACAGTGTGACGGCCACCGCGCTCCCGTCGTCCGCCACCGGGGTGACCGCCGTAACTTCCAACGGGTGGAAGCCTGTTCGCGCGGCCACCGGCGGCAGGGTCGCCGTCTCGGCGCTCATCAGTGCTCCTTGAGATGGTCGAAGGGTTCGCGGCAGGACCGGCAGCGCCACAGCGCCTTGCAGGCGGTGGAGCCGAAACGGGTGACCTCCTCGGTGTCCGCCGCGCCGCAGCGGGGGCAGGGCGGTACGGCGACGGCGAGCGGCAGCAGCCGGCGGCCGTGCGGCGCGGCGGCTCCGGGGGCAGCGGGTACGGCGCCGCGCGCGACCGGCGGGGCGATGCCCGCGGCGGCGAGCTTGGCGCGTGCCGCGGGGCCGATCCAGTCGGTGGACCAGGCCGGCGACCACACCGTTTCGACCCGCACCTCGGGGTAGCCGGCGGCGAGTACGGCCGTACGGATGTCCGCGCGGATCACGTCCATCGCCGGGCAGCCGGTGTAGGTGGGGGTGACGGTGACGACGGGTACGCCGTCCGGCAGGACGGCCACGGACCGCAGGATGCCCAGTTCCTCCAGGGACAGCACGCGGATCTCCGGGTCGCGCACGGTGGACAGCACTTCGCGCAGTCGCCCGGCGGGGTCCCCGTACGCCAGGGGCGCCCGGCCCCCCACGCCCACCTCGCCCACCTCGCCCACCTCGTCCACCGGAGACGCCGCCCGCGCCCCGCCCGCCGGAATCCGCGTCACCACGTCACCCCGGGGTGCGCGCGGTGCAGCGCCTGCATCTCCGCCAGCAGCGGGCCGAACGACTCGGTGTGCACACCCCGACGCCCGCCCGTCGGGGTCCACTTGTCGTCGGCGATGCTCAACGTGGCTGCTGTCAACACCCGTTGGACTTCGTTCAGCCACTCCTCGCGCAGCGCCGCCGGGTCCACGCCCACCCCCTCGGCCGCCACCCGCGCGTACAACGGGTCGCCGGCGAACAGATCGTGGGTGTACGGCCAGACCGCCGCGACGGCGTCCCGCATCCGGCGGTGGGACTCCTCGGTGCCGTCGCCGAGCCGTTCGGTCCAGGCGGCGGCGTGGTCGAGGTGGTAGACGCTCTCCTTGACGGCCTTGGCGGCGAGCGCGGCCAGTACCGGGTCCTGTGAGCCGGACAGCCGCTCGTACAGCAGCCGTTGGTAGGCGGCGAGGAAGAGCAGCTTGGCGATGGAGTGCGCGAAGTCGCCGTTGGGCAGCTCCACCAGCTGGACGTTGGTGAACTCCCGCTCCTCGCGCAGAAAGGCCAAGGCGTCCTCGTCACGGCCCCGGCCCTCCAGCGCGCCGGCGTGGCCCAGCAGCGTACGGGCCTGGCCCAGCAGGTCGAGCGCGATGTTCGCCAGCGCCACGTCCTCTTCCAACTGCGGTGCGTACGTGCACCATTGGGCCAGCCGCTGGGCGGCGATCAGCGCGTCGTCGGCGAGCCGCAGGACGTACGGGTACGTGGACGCGGCCCCGGCGGCGGGCGCGGTGTCCGGCGCACTCGCGGTGTCCGCTACGGCCCCGGGCGCCCCGGAGCGGGCGGGCGACGTCACAGGTGCTCAATCCCTTCGGGAAGCTCGAAGAACGTGGGGTGCCGGTAGGTCTTGTCGGCCGCCGGGTCGAAGAAGGGGTCCTTCTCGTCCGGGCTGGAGGCGACGACGGCGTCGGCCGGCACCACCCACAGTGAGACGCCCTCGCCGCGCCGGGTGTACAGATCGCGGGCGTTGCGCAGCGCCAGGTGCGCGTCGGGGGCGTGCAGGCTCCCGGCGTGGGTGTGCGCGAGCCCGCGCCGGGCCCGTACGAAGACCTCCCACAGCGGCCAGTCGCGCTCGCTCATGCCACCTGCTCCTCTTCGTCACGGGGTCCGGGCCCGGTCTCAGCGGCGGTCTCAGCGGCGGCCCGGCGTTTCGCGGCGTGCGCCGAAGCGGCCTCGCGCACCCACTCCCCCTCCTCGTGCGCCCGCCGCCGGTGTGCGACGCGCTGCCGGCTGCACGGCCCGTTGCCCTTGATGACCTCGCGCAGCTCGGCGAAGTCCGGCTGGGTGAAGTCGTAGTGTCCGCGCTCGGCGTTCCAGCGCAGCTCGGGGTCGGGCAGGGTGACGCCCAGCGCGTCGGCCTGCGGGACGCAGATGTCGACGAACCGCTGGCGCAGTTCGTCGTTGGTGAACCGCTTGATCCGCCAGGCCATGGACCGTTCGGAGTGGGTGGAGGAGCTGTGCGGCGGGCCGAACATCGCCAGCGCCGGGTACCACCAGCGGTCCACCGCGTCCTGTGCCATCTCGCGCTGCGCCGGGGAGCCGTGGGTCAGCGCCCACAGCGAGTCGAAGCCCTGCCGGTGGTGGAAGGACTCCTCCTTGCACACCCGGACCATCGCCCGCGCGTAGGGGCCGTAGGACGTACGGCACAGCGGCACCTGGTTGACGATGGCGGCGCCGTCGGTCAGCCAGGCCAGGGCGCCGGTGTCCGCCCAGGTCAGCGTGGGGTAGTTGATGAAGGACAGATAGCCCTGGCGGCCCTCGTGCAGCGCGTCGAGCAGATCGGAGCGGCGTACGCCCAGGGTCTCGGCCGCCGCGTAGAGATAGAGGCCGTGCCCGGCCTCGTCCTGCACCTTGGCCAGCAGGACCGTCTTGCGGTGCAGGGAGGGGGCACGGGCGATCCAGTGGGCCTCGGGCTGCATGCCGACGACCTCGGAGTGGGCGTGCTGGGCGAGTTGGCGCACCAGCGAGGCCCGGTAGCCCTCGGGCATCCAGTCGCGCGGCTCGACCTTCTGGTCGGCGGCGATCATGGCTTCGAAGGCCGCCGCGAGCGCGGGCTCGTCCGAAGGGCCGGCAGCGGCCCCGGCGTCGGCCCGAGCCCCGGCCCCGGCCCCGGCCTCCGAAGTCTCCGAAGCGGCGGACGCGCTCACCGAAGTCCCGGCCGCTGCCGCCTCGTTCAGCGCGGACTCGGCCGCCTCGACCTCCGCCAGCAGCTCGGCGCCGCCCGGAATCGGGGGCGTCTGGGTAGTTCGCTCGGCCACCACCAGTCTCCTTCCGCCAGTAGCCGCACCGTATTTCCTCCGCTGACCTGGGCAGTCGCGGCAGTCAGCTTGCTGCCAGTGGTGCGCGGGCGGGCGGCAGCAAGATGTCAGTGGCCGTCGTCCGCCTCCCGGCACTCCCCCAGCATGTGACCACCACAGGAGTCAGCGAGGGGAGTGGACGACGTGCCCAGGAGCAAGGGCTTCTACATCGGCTTGATGTTCGACCGCGCCGCGCGGCGGCACGCCGCGGCACCGGTCGTACTCGACACCCCGTTGCAGCTGTCGCCGCAGGACGGCACCACGGTGACGGTCGGCCGACTGGCTGAACTCGTAAGGGAGTTGGCGGGTCGGCTGGTGACCGCCGGGGTACGGCCGGGCGACCGGGTCGCCGTCTACAAGACCAACAACTTCGACATCGCGCTGCTGGCCGCCGCGGTCCAGCGGGCCGGCGCGGTCCCCGCGCTGTTCTCACCGATGCTCACCGGCGAGACGGTCAGTGGGCTGCTGGAACGCCTGGACTCGCCGTGGCTGCTGACCGACGCGGACAAGTTCACCGCCACCGGGCTCGACGCCTCCGCCGCGCGCGGGGTGCTGCTGGTCGCGGGCGAGGAGCTGCCCGGCACCCAGTCGCTGAGCCGCCACCGGGCGGCCTCGCTGCGCGGCACGTCGGTGCCCGGACCGCACGAGCCGGGTCTGATCAGCCACACCTCGGGGACGACCGGACTGCCCAAGCTGGTCGTGCAGACGCCCAACGCGCTCTACCACCGGCTGTGGCTCCAGAAGGTCGTCGGCTCCTGGGTGTGGCGGCACGAGACCGTCGCCCTCGCCGTCACCTTCGTCCACGCCCGCTTCTACAGCGCCCTCGACCTGGGCATCTCCTACGGCAACCCGCTGCTGATCGCGGTGGACACCGGCCCGGAGAACATCGGGCCGTTCTTCGCCCGGCACCGGCCCGGCGCGGTGGAGACCCAGCCCAACACCTTCATCGACTGGGAGGTGCTGGCCGATGCCGACGGCCGGCCGCTGTCCAGCGTGCGGTGCTACAGCGCCACCTTCGACGCGATGCACCCGCGCACCATCCAGACCCTGCTGGGCGCGTCGGTCCGCCGCGGCCCGAAGTTCATCCAGCTGTACGGGCAGACCGAGACCGGGCCGGTCGCCGGCCGCTTCTACACCGCGCGCGGGCTGGCCCGGATGGACGGACGGTGTGTGGGCCGGCCGCTGCCCGGGGTGATCCGGATGCGTATCACCGACGACGAGGGCCGCCGGGTGAAGGCCGGCACGGTGGGTCACATAGAGGTCAACAGCCGTACGCGCGCGATCACTTACCTCAAGGAGGACGCCCGCTTCGCCGAGCAGCAGAACGGCTCCTGGTGGCGGATGGGCGACCTGGGCTATCTGGACCGGCTGGGGCGGCTGCATCTGCTGGACCGGGAGATCGACTCGGTCGGCACGGTCGACTCCAACCTGGAGATCGAGGACACCCTGATGGAGCGGCTGCCGGAGCTGCGCGAGGTCGTGGTCCTCGGCGGGCTCGGCCCCGTACCGGTGCCGGTGGTGTGCACCCGCGGGGACGAGCCGCTGGACGACGAGCGCTGGCGGCTGGCGCTGTCCGGACTGCCGGTACTGGCCGAGGTGGTGCAACTGCCCTTCGACCGGGTGCCGCGCACCTCGACCTGGAAGGTACGGCGGCCGGAGCTGATCCGGCTGCTGGAGAAGGAAGGCGTCCGTGACTGACACCGGTCACCGGCCGTCGGCCGCCGTGGAGTTGGGCGTCGGCGTCCCCACCGGCGAGCCGGGCCTCGCCGTCCCCACCGGCGAGCCGGGCCTCGGCGCCCCCGACCACGATCCCGGCCTCAGCCTTCCCGCCGACGAGCCCACCGTCCCCGTCGGCGCCGGCGAACTGGGCGCCCGCCTCGGCATCGAGCTGATCTCCGCCGAACCCGGCCGCGTCGTCGGCTCGATGCCCGTGCTCGGCAACACCCAGCCCTTCGGGGTGCTGCACGGCGGCGCCTCCTGCGTACTGGCCGAGTCCCTTGCCTCGATCGGCGCCTGTCTGCACTTCGCGGCCGACGGCGGTGTCGGAGTGGGCACCGAGATCAACGCCAGTCACCACCGGCCGGTGTCCACCGGGCGGGTCACGGGTGTGGCCACCGCCGTACGTCTGGGCCGTACCCACGCCACGTACGAGATCGCCGTCGAGGACGAGCAGGGCCGCCGGGTGTGCAGCGCCCGGATGACCTGCGTGCGTTCGCGGGCCTGAGAGATCGAGGAGATCAGCCCATGGTGCCGCCGACCCCCTCCGCCCACCGGGACACCTTCGCCCGCGACGGCCTGCCGCCCGCCGAGCAGTGGCCCGAACTGGTCACCGATCTGCCCGAACTGCGCTATCCGCGGCTGCTCAACTGCGCCCACGAGCTGCTGGACACCACCATCGAGCGGTACGGCGCCGACCGGCCCGCCCTGTACGACCAGGACGGGCGGGAGTGGAGCTACGCCCGACTGCGCGACCGCGCCAACCGGATCGCCCATCTGCTGGTCGACGACCACGGTCTGGTGCCCGGCAACCGGGTGCTGCTGCGCGGCCCCAACTCCCCCTGGCTGGTGGCCTGCTGGCTGGCCGCGCTGAAGGCCGGGGCCGTCGTGGTGACGACGATGCCGCTGCTGCGGGCCGGTGAGCTGAAGCAGATCACCGACCGCGCCCAGGTCCAACTCGCCTTGTGCGAGCAGGACTTGACCGGTGAGCTGGAGGCCGCCGGCTTCCCCCGCGCACGCATCCTCACCTACACCGGCGCCGACGGGACGGACGGCGGGCCCGCCCCGCTGGCGGCCGACCGCTCCCCGCACTTCACCGCCGTGCGGACCGCCGCAGACGACGTGGCGCTGATCGCCTTCACCTCCGGCACCAGCGGGGAGCCCAAGGCGACGCTGCACTTCCACCGCGATGTGCTCGCCATCGCCGACACGTTCAGCGCGCATGTGCTGCGGCCCGACCCCGACGACGTGTTCATCGGCAGCCCGCCGCTGGCCTTCACCTTCGGCCTGGGCGGTCTGGTGGTCTTCCCGCTGCGGGCCGGCGCCTCGGCCGTCCTGCTGGAGAAGGCGCCGCCCGACGCGCTCTTCCGCGCCGTGGAACGGCACCGCGCGAGCGTGCTCTTCACCGCACCCACCGCCTACCGCAAGGCACTTGACGGGATCAAGGACTACGACCTGTCCTCGCTGCGGCGCTGTGTCTCGGCGGGCGAGGCGCTGCCCGCGTGGGTGTGGCGGGCCTTCCACGACGCCACCGGTCTGCGGATCATCGACGGTCTGGGCTCGACCGAGATGCTGCACATCTTCATCTCCGCGGCGGACGACGACATCCGGGTGGGCGCCACCGGACGGCCGGTGCCCGGCTTCCGGGCCCGGGTCGTCGACGAGGGCGGCGCCGAGCTGCCCGACGGCACCCCCGGCCGGCTCGCCGTCCAGGGCCCGACCGGCTGCCGCTACCTCAGCGACGAGCGGCAGCGCACCCACGTACGGGACGGCTGGAACATCACCGGCGACATCTACATCCGGGACACCGAAGGTTACTTCTGGTACCAGGCGCGTTCCGACGACATGATCGTGACCTCCGGCTACAACGTGGCCGCCCCCGAGGTCGAGCAGGCCGTCATACGGCATCCCGCGGTGGCCGACTGCGGTGTCGTCGGCGTCCCCGACGACGAGCGCGGAGCCCTCGTCAAGTCCTATGTCGTACTGGCCCCCGGGCACTCTCCGTCCGGGCAACTGGCCAAGGACATACAGGAGTTCGTCAAGGCCACGATCGCTCCCTACAAGTACCCCCGACTGGTGGAATTCGTCACCGCTCTTCCGTCGAGCGCGACCGGAAAGCTCCAGCGCTCCGTGCTGCGGGATTCGGTGATGGCGCGCAGCGCGTGATCCGAGGGCCCTTCCGGTGCCGGGCGGCGCGACCCGCCCGGCCTCCGGGGCGCCCGCCGGGGCCCGCGCCCCGGGCTCCGCCCTTCCCTTCCCGACATCCGTGCAGGAAAGGCCCGTTGCCATGTCACTGCTGGAGACCTCGACGGCCGCCGCGGCCGGCACCGCAGAAGCGGACGGAACCGCGGAAACAGCGAGCACCGTAGAAACAGCAGGCACCGCGGAAGCCGGCGGCCCGTCCGGTACCGCGGACCGGCTCTGGACCACCCCCGCGGGCGTCCGCGTCCACCGCGTCAGCGAACCGGCCGGCCCCGCCCGCCTCGTCCGCGACGGCCTGGCGCGCGCCCTCGACCAGCGCCGCGGCATGCTGATCCACCGCGGCCACGACCGGGTCGTCGGCTACGTGGACCCGCCGCTCGAAGTGACGGTACGCGGCGATCTGATCGCCGTGAGCGCCCTGAACCACCGCGGTCAGGTGCTGCTGCACGCCCTGGAACCCTTATTGGCCCGCTTGTTGACCCTCACCGAGAGCGGTCCTGGCACGGTCAGCGGCCGGGTGCCGGCCGGCGACCGGGTCTTCGCGGAGGAGGACCGCACCCGCCACGCCGGTGCCTTCGCCCCGGTCCGCGCCCTGCTCACGGCCATGTCCGGCCCGCGGGACGAACTGCTGGGCCTGTACGGCGCGTTCGGCTACGACCTGATCTTCCACCTCGATCCCGTCCCCCTGCGTCAGCCGCGCGACCCGGGCGACCGCGACCTGGTGCTCCATCTGCCCGACGAGATCGTCGAGTTCGACCTGCGCCACGACCGGGCGGTACGCCACCGCTACGAGTTCGCCGCGGCCGGCCGCACCACCGAGGGCCTGCCCCGGACCACTCCCGCCCGCCCCTTCGTACCCGGCGTCCCCGACGCGCCGCGCGACCACGCGCCCGGCGAGTACGCCGAGGTGGTGACCCGCGCCAAGTCGCTCTTCCGCTCCGGCGACCTCTTCGAGGTGGTGCCCGGCCAGGTCTTCCGCCGCGCCTGCGCCCAGCCGCCCTCCGAACTCTTCCGGCGGCTGCGCGCGTCCAACCCGGCCCCGCACAGCCTGCTGGCCAACCTCGGCGAGGGCGAGTACCTGGTCGGCGCCTCCCCCGAGATGTTCGTCAGGGTCCGGCACCGGGCGGCCGACGCCCGGGGCGGCCTGGTCGTGGAGTCCTCGCCGATCAGCGGCACGATCGCCCGCGGCGCCGACGTCCTGGAGGACGCCGAGCGGGTCCGCGACCTGCTGGGCTCGGTCAAGGAGGAGTCCGAGCTGACCATGTGCACGGACGTGGACCGCAACGACAAGGCACGGGTGTGCGTGCCCGGCACCGTACGGGTCACCGCGCGCCGCCGGATCGAGATGTACTCCACGCTCATCCACACCGTCGACCATGTCGAGGGCCTGCTCTCCCCCGGCCGGGACGCGCTGGACGGCTTCCTCGCGCACCTGTGGGCGGTCACCGTCACCGGCGCCCCCAAGCTCGCCGCCGTGGAGTTCGTCGAGCGCGAGGAGCGGTCCGCCCGCCGCTGGTACGGCGGCGCGGCCGGGGTGCTGGCCTTCGACGGCACGCTGGACACCGTGCTGACGCTGCGGACGATCCAGGTGCGCGACGGGGTGGCCACCGTACGGGCCGGCGCGACGCTGCTGCACGACTCCGCGCCCGAGGCGGAGGAGGCCGAGACCGAACTGAAGGCCAAGGCGCTGCTGCGGGTCCTGGAGGCGCCGGCCGCACCGTACTCCCCGGGCCCCGGACGCGCCGACGGGAACGGCACCGACGCCGGGCGCCCCGGCGAGGGCCTGCGGGTGCTGATGGTCGACCACCGGGACTCCTTCGCGCACACCCTGGCCGACTATCTGCGGCAGACCGGCGCCCGTGTGAGCACCTACCGGGCCGGCCGCCATCTGCCGCTGCTGACCAGTGAACGCCCCGATCTGCTCGTCCTGTCCCCCGGCCCGGGCCGGCCCGCCGACTTCGACCTGGCGGGCACCTTCGCCGAGGCCGAGAAGCTGGACCTCCCCGTCTTCGGGGTGTGCCTGGGCCTCCAGGGCCTGATCGAGTACTTCGGCGGCACCCTGTCCGTCCTGGACCTCCCGATGCACGGCAAGCCCTCGCGGGTCAGGGTCACCGACCCCGGCAGCGCGCTGCTGGCCGGGCTGCCGGCGGAGTTCGACGCGGGCCGCTACCACTCGCTGTACACTCCCACCGGCGACGTACCGGACGAGCTGCGGGTGACCGCCGAGACCGACGACGGCGTGGCCATGGTCGTGGAGCACCGTGAACGACCGCTGGCCGCCGTCCAGTTCCACCCCGAATCGATCATGACCACGCGTGGCGGGGCCGGCCATCTGATCATCGCCAACGCCGTCGCCTCGCTGACCCGCCTCGCCCGGGCCGGCCGGCCGTGACGCGGACCGGCGCCGCCGCCGCTGCCGGCGCCGCCGCGCGGAACGCCCTGCCCGGCCCGGCGGGCACTCGTCCGGGTCCGCGGACCCGTGGAACAGGAGAGCCCGAGTGACCGGCACACATCTGCGCGTAGGACTCGTCGGCATGGGACCGCGGGGGCTGTCGGTGCTCGAACGGCTGTGTGCCAACGAGCGCAAGTCCCCCTCCCGCGACGCCGTCACCGTCCATGTCGTGGACCCCTACCCGCCCGGCGCCGGCCGGGTGTGGCGCACCGCCCAGTCCCGGCATCTGCTGATGAACACCGTCGCCTCGCAGATCACCCTCTTCACCGACGACAGCGTCCGGATCGAGGGTCCCGTCGAGTCCGGCCCCAGCCTGTACGAGTGGGCCCGCTCACCGGCGCTGCTGAGCCACCCGGACGAGGACCCGCCCGGCGACCACGACGAACGGGTGCGCGCCGAGGCCCGCGCGCTCGGGCCCGACGACTACCCCACCCGCGCCTTCTACGGCCACTACCTGGAGGCCGTCCACCGTTACCTCACCGCCGGCGCTCCCGCGCACGTCACCGTCGTCACCCACCGCGGCCTCGCCCTCGCCCTGGACGACGACGGCACCGGCGATCGCCTCCAGACGCTCACCCTGGAGGACGGCACCCGCCTCACCGGTCTGCACGCGGTGGTGCTCGCCCAGGGCCATGTGCCGGCCCGGCCCGACGCCGGGGAGGAGGAGTTCGCCCGGCGGGCGAGGGAGGCCGGACTGACGTACATCGCCCCGGCCAACCCCGCCGATGTGGACCTGGCCGCGATCGGCCCCGGCGCGGCCGTACTCCTGCGCGGCCTGGGCCTGAACTTCTTCGACCACATGGCGCTGTTCACCCACGGCCGCGGCGGCTCCTTCGAGCGGGCCGGCGACCGCCTGGTCTACCGCCCCTCCGGCCGCGAGCCGCGGCTGTACGCCGGATCGCGGCGAGGGGTGCCCTACCACGCGCGCGGCGAGAACGAGAAGGGAGCGCACGGCCGCCACCAGCCCGCCCTGCTGACCGTCGACACGGTCCGACGCCTGCGCGAACGCGTCCGGGGCGGCGGCCGGGTCACCTTCCGCGAGGACCTGTGGCCGCTGATCGCCACGGAGGTCGAGAGCGTCTACTACGGCACCCTGCTCACCTCCCTCGGCCGTGACGCCGAGCGGCCCGCGCTGGTCGCGCGCTACCTGGCCGCCCGGCGGGACGACGAGCGGCGGGCGCTGCTGGACTCGTACGGCATCGGCGCCGCAGACCGCTGGGAGTGGGCGGATCTGGCCCGCCCGCACGGCGACGTCACGTTCACCGGCCCCGGCGACTTCCACGCGTGGCTGCTCGACCGGCTGCGCCGCGATGTCCTCGACGCCCGCGCCGGGAACGTCGGCGGTCCCCTCAAGGCCGCCCTCGACGTGCTGCGCGACCTGCGCAACGAGATACGGCTCGCCGTCGACCACGCGGGGATAGACGGCGGGTCCTACCGCACGGAACTGCGGGACTGGTACACCCCGCTCAACGCTTTCCTGTCCATCGGCCCGCCGACCTCCCGTATCGAGGAGATGACGGCCCTGATCGAGGCCGGGGTGCTGACCGTGCTCGGTCCCGGGGTACGGGTGCGGCTGGACGCGGACACACCGTCCTTCGTCGCCGAGTCCGATGTCCCGGGCAGCCGGGTGCGGGCCGGGGTCCTCATCGAGGCCCGGCTGCCCGAGCCGGACCTGCGCCGCACCGCGGACCCGCTGCTGCGCCATCTGCTGAGCACCGGTCAGTGCCGGCCCTACACGATCCCGGCCGGGTCCGGTGAGCCCTACGAGAGCGGCGGCCTGGCCGTCACCGAGCGGCCGTACCGCCTGCTGGACGCCAACGGCCGGGCCCACCCCAGGCGTTACGCCTACGGTGTCCCCACCGAGGCGGTGCACTGGGTCACCGCGGCGGGCATCCGCCCCGGCGTCGACTCGGTCACCCTCGGCGACTCCGACGCCATCGCCCGCGCCGTTCTCTCCTCGCGGTCCGCCCGGAACGACCCTCCGCCGGGCGCCCCGGGCGCGGCGGAAGGTACAAACGGTACCGACGGCAGCCAGACGGACAGTGACCTGAACGGGGTGTACGCATGACCGGCCCGACCCTCCCTCCCCCTCCGCCCGGCCCGGCGCCGGGTGAAAGCCCCGGCCCGGGGGCCGGCGTCGCGCCGGACACCGGGTTGCTGTCACCCGTGCGGGCCGGAACCCCGGTGGAGGCGGCGGTCGACGACGCCGCCTGGCTGCGGGCGATGCTCGACGCCGAGGCGGCCCTCGCCCGCGCCCAGGCGCGGCTGGGCACGGTCCCGGAGGCGGCCGCCCGCGCGATCACCGAGGCGGCCGCCGCGTTCCCGCCCGACCCGCGTCCCCTCGCGCTGACCGCGCGGGAGACCGCCAACCCGGTCGTGGGCCTGGTCCAGGCGCTGACCCGCGCGGTCGCCGAACGCGCTCCGGACGCCGCCGAGTACGTGCACCGCGGCTCCACCAGCCAGGACATCTTCGACACCGGCGCCATGCTGGTCGCCTCGCGGGCGCTGCGCGTCGTCCGCGCGGACCTGGCCCGCGCGGCCGACGCCCTGGCCCGGCTGGCCGCCGACCACCGCGACACCACCATGGCCGGCCGTACCCTCGCGCTGCACGCGGTGCCCACCACCTTCGGTCTCAAGGCGGCCGGCTGGCGCGCGCTGGTGCTGGACGCGCTGGACCGTACCGACCGGCTCGTGGCGAGCGGGCTGCCCGTGGCCCTGGGCGGCGCCGCCGGCACCAGCGCCGGGTATCTGGAGTACGCCGACCTGGAGGCCGCCGGCCGCTCCGCCACCGGTCCCGGCCCCCGCGCGGACGGCGGTGTCTACCTCGACCGCCTCACCGACGCCTTCGCCGAGGAGACCGGGCTGGCCCGCCCCACCCTGCCCTGGCACTCCCTGCGCACCCCCCTTGCCGACCTCGGTGCCGTACTGGCCTTCACCACCGGGGCCCTGGGCAAGATCGCCGTCGACGTGCAGACCCTGGCCCGTACCGAGATCGGGGAACTCGCCGAGCCCGGACCGGCCGGGCGCGGGGTGTCCTCGGCCATGCCGCACAAGCGCAATCCCGTCCTGGCCGCGCTGATCCGCAGCGCCGCGCTCCAGGTGCCCGCGTACGCGACGGTGCTGACGCAGTCCCTGCTCACCGAGGACGAGCGGTCCGGCGGGGTCTGGCAGGCGGAGTGGCAGCCGCTGCGCGAGTGTCTGCGGCTGACCGGCGGCGCCGCGCACACGGCGGTCGAACTCCTGGAGGGTCTGGAGGTCCGGGTCGACCGCATGCGGCACAACCTCGGTCTGACCGGCGGCCAGATCGTCGCCGAACGGCTCGCCGCCCGCCTCACCCCGCTGCTCGGCCGGCTGCCCGCCCGGCAGTTGCTCACCCGGGCCTCCGCGCTGGCCGCCAGGGACGGCCGCCCGCTCGGCGACGTCCTGGCCGAGGACGCGGAGATCAAGGGCACGCTGTCGGCCGCCGAACTGGACGCCCTGCTCGACCCGGCGGGCTACACCGGCGCGGCGGGCCCCCTGGTGGACCGCGCCCTGCGTCCCTGACCCCGCTTTCCCGACCCCGGCCCGCGTCGTTCCTCCGGTCCCTGATCCCCGTCGCCCGCGACCCCGCACGGAACCGCCCCGACTGCTGAGGCCGCGCCGAAGGCGGCTCTCATCCGGCCGTCCCCACGCCACGGAAGGAAGCGCGACGGCGGGCCGGACGTCGCCCACCCCACCCATGACCGTCACCGAAGCGGGCTCACCGGATCTGCGGCCCGTCCCCGGCGCGCAGCAGCCCCGCTGGCCCGACCCCTTGGCGCTGCGCCGGGTCCTCGCCGACCTCGCGGCCGCCCCGCCGCTGACCTCGCCCGCGCGCAGCGACCGGCTGCGCGAGCGCCTGGCGGCCGTGGCCCGCGGTGAGGCGTTCCTGCTCCAGGGCGGGGACTGCGCGGAGACCTTCGACGGCAACGGCCCCGAGCGGGTGCGCGGCAAGCTGCGGACCCTGCGGGAGATGGCCGGTGTGCTCACCGCGGCCACGGGCGTGCCGGTGGTGCGGGTCGGGCGGATCGCCGGGCAGTACGCCAAGCCGCGGTCCGCGCCGACCGAGACCCGCGGCGGGCTGACCCTGCCCTCCTACCGGGGCGACGCGGTCAACGGCCCGGACTTCACCGCGTCGGCCCGCACCCCCGACCCCGGGCGGCTGCGGCGGATGTACGACGCCTCAGCGGAGACGATGAGTGTGCTGCGGGCGCTGTCCCCGGACGGCGGGCCCGGCCCGGGGCGGGCCGTACCGGACGACCTCGCCCAGGACGCGGCGGACGCGGAGTTGTTCACCAGCCACGAGGCACTGCTCCTGGAGTACGAGCACGCCCTGACCCGGATCGCCTCCGGCACCGGCCGCCCGTACGGGCTGTCCGGGCACATGCTGTGGATCGGCGAGCGGACCCGGGGGCTCGACGGCGAGCACATCGCGTTCGCCGCGCGGATCGGCAACCCGGTCGGGGTCAAGCTCGGGCCGACCGCGACCGCCGACGAGGCCCTCGCGCTGATCGACCGGATCGATCCTCGGCGTGAACCGGGCCGGCTCACCCTGATCACGCGCATGGGCGCCGACCGGGTGCGCGATCTGCTGCCCGGTCTGGTCGAGAAGGTCACGGCCTGCGGCGCCAGGGTGGTGTGGGTCTGCGACCCGATGCACGGCAACACCGTCCAGGCCCCCACCGGCCACAAGACCCGCGTGTACGACACGGTGCTCGACGAGATCCGGGGCTTCTTCGAGGTCCACCGCGCGCTGGGCACCCACCCCGGCGGCGTCCATCTGGAACTCACCGGCGAGGACGTCACCGAGTGCGTCGGCGGCCCGGAAGGGCTCGGCTTCGCCGACCTCCCGCTGCGGTACGAGACCGCCTGCGACCCCCGGCTCAATCGCGCCCAGGCGCGCGAACTGTCCCACGCGGTGGCCGAGTTACTGGCCGGCTGAACGCGATCCGGCGACCGCGCGGAGGACTCGCGCCCGGGAGAACGCCGTCTCCCGGGCGGCAGCCCGTCCTCAGCCCTGGTGGGCGAACCCGGTCCGCCACGTGGTGTGCGCGGGCGTCCATCCCAGGCTCCGCGCCTTGGCGTTGACGGCCCCGCGCTCCCAGCCCGCGCCGCCCTCCGACGGCTCGGGCACGGCCAGGCCCAGGGCCGCGGCCAGCGCGGGCACCCACTCCCGGGCGGCCGCGGGCTCGTCGTCCACGACGTTGACCGGGCCGCTCGGCCAGCCCAGCGCGAGTACGGCGGCCCGGGCGGCGTCCTCGACGTGCACGAAGGAGGAGACGCCGGAGTGGGCGGGCAGCGCGCCGTCCGCGAGCTTGCCGGCCATCAGACCGCCGGGCGCGTACCAGGTGCCGGGGCCGTAGAAGGTCCCGTACCGCAGGACGACATGCTCCTCGATCTCCGCCGCCGCGTCCTCCAGGGCGACGATGCCGCCGACGCTGGTCGCGCGGGGGTCGGGCGCGCCGGTGTCCAGCGGGGTCGTCTCGTCGGCGGGGACGCCGCCCTCCTCGTACGCCCAGGAGATGGACTGGGCGACGATCCGCCGCACTCCGGCCTTCTTCGCCGCGTCCACCAGGTTGCGGGTGCCCTCGCGGCGGATACGGGCGTTGTCGACGGGGTTGCCGCCGGCCAGCGAGGTCAGCTGGTGGACGACGACCTCGGGGGCGGCGGCGGTCAGGGCGTCGGCCACCGCGTCGCGGTCGAAGACGTCGAGCCGTACTCCTTCGGCGCCGTGGGCGTGCAGGTCCTCCACCCCCTCGGCCGTACGGGTACCGCCCGTGACCTGGTGCCCGGCCTCGACCAGGAGCGGCACGAGCAGCCGCCCCACGGCCCCGGTGCCTCCAGCGACGAAGATGCGCGTCATCGATTCTCCAAAAAGCGCTGCGTGAAAAGGGAGTCGTGAAAGGGAGTGTCGGACAGGTGGTTCAGTCGTGCGCGTTGGCGTCCTCGGCGGGCCGCAGGCCCGGTGCGGGCGCCGGCACCGCTGCCGGCGCGGCCGACGGCGGCCGGGTGCGGTCGGTCGTCCACAGCGCGAGGGCCGCCGCGGTGAGCACGCCGCCCGCGACGCACACCCCCGTCCAGCCCCAGCGCGGGTACAGCGTGACCGCCAGCGCGCCGCCCGCAGAACCGCCCAGGAAGTACGCGGACATGTAGGCCGTGGTGACCCGCGACCTGATCCGCGGCGGGTAGGCGTAGATCCGGGTCTGGTTGAGGACGTGCACGCCCTGCACGCCCACGTCGAGCACCAGGATGCCCGCGACCACCAGCAGCAGCGTTCCGCTGCCGCTGAGCAGTGCCCAGGACACGCCGATGGCGGCCAGCAGCACCCCGGTCGCGGCGTGGGCCAGTCCCCGGTCCTGGAGCCGGCCCGCGGGCTGGGCGCACAGCGCCCCGGCGACGCCGAGCAGGCCGAACAGGCCGATGACGCCGGGCGAGTAGCCGTAGGGATCGTCGGAGAGCATGAACGGCAGTGCGGTCCACAGCAGTTGGAAGACGCCGAAGCCCAGGGCCCCGGTGGCCATCCGGCGCCGCAGGAAGGGCTCGGCGGCGATCAGCGAGCCGACCGAGGCGAGCAGCCGGCCGTAGGTCGAGCCGGGTGTCGCGGGCAGGTCGGGCAGCATCACACGGGACAGGGCCGCCAGCACGGCGATGATCGCGGCGGCCACCGCGTAGACGAAGCGCCAGCCGACCAGTTGGTCCAGGGCGCCGGCCACGGTCCGGGCCAGCAGGATGCCCAGCAGCAGCCCGGTCATCAACGTGCCGACGACCTGACCGCGCTGGTCGTCGCGGGCGAGGGTGGCGGCCATGGGGATCAGGATGTTGATCGCCGTGCCCGTCAGGCCGGCCACCGTGAGGGCCGCGACCAGCGCCCAGGCGCCGGGCGCCGCGGCCGCCCCGGCCAGCGCCACCGCGTCGAGGACGAGCATGGTGACGATCATCGGGCGGCGGGCCAGCAGGTCGCCCAGCGGCACCAGCAGCACCAGGCCGGCCGCGTAACCGAGTTGGTTGAGCGTGATGCACAGCCCGACCAGCCCGGAGGAGACATGGAAGCTCTCGCGCAGCTCAGGCAGCAGCGGCTGGGCGTAGTAGTTGTTGGCGACGATCAGACCGCACGCCACGGACAGGAACAGCACCAGAGTGCGGGAGACGCCCGCTCCCGGCAGGGCGGGGCCGGACAGGGAGCCACCGGGCCGAGGTCCGCGGGTGATCATGCGATCAGACTAGAAAAAGAGAGGCTCGAAGGCATGGGCCAAAAACGGTACGGAAGACTGGTCCAAAAGACAGTGAAGGAGAACCGGGGATGACTGGCGCGGTGGCCGGGCTCGACCTGTGGCTGGAGCTGCCGGCCCACGGCACCCGGGCCAGGGCCCTGGAGGAGGCGCTGCGCACGGCGATCCGCGAGGGCCGGCTGACCGTCGGCACCCGGCTGCCCCCGACCCGGGGCCTGGCCGCCGAACTCGGGCTGTCCCGGGGCACGGTGAGCCAGGCGTACACCCAGCTCACCGGCGAGGGGTGGCTGACGACGCGGCCGGGCCGGGCGGGCACCCGGGTGGCCGAGCAGCCGCGCCCCGAGGCCGCGGCCACCGCGCCGCCGCCCGCCGCCCCGGCCGCCCGCGAGCCCCGGCACGACCTGGGCCCCGGCCGCCCGGACGTCGCCGCGTTCCCCCGGGCGGAGTGGCTGCGGGCCGTGCGGCAGGCGCTGCGGGAGGCGCCCGCCGAGGCGTTCGGATACGGCGACCCCCGGGGCCGGCCCGAGCTGCGTACGGCCCTGGCCGGCTATCTGGGCCGGGCCCGCGGGGTGCGCGTGGACCCGGCAAACCTCGTGGTGTGCTCCGGGTACACCCAGGCGCTCGGGCTGCTCACCGGGGTCTTCGCCGACGCGGGGGTGCGGACGATCGGCATGGAGGACCCGGCGCTCGCCGACCATGTCGCCATCGCCCGCGGGCGGCTGACCGTCGTGGACATACCCGTGGACGACGAGGGGATGCGGCTGGAGGCCCTGGCCCGCCCCGACATCCGGGCGGTGGCCTGCACGCCGGCCCATCAGTTCCCGCTGGGGGTGAGCATGTCGTCCGCCCGCAGGACCGGGCTGCTGACCTGGGCGCGGGAGCGCGACGGCTGGATCGTCGAGGACGACTACGACGGGGAGTTCCGCTACGACCGCAGGCCGATCGGGGCGTTGCAGGCCCGCAGCCCGTCCCGGATCGTCTACGTCGGCACGACGAGCAAGTCGCTGGGGCCCGGGGTGCGGATCGGCTGGATCGCCTGCCCGCCGCGCCTGCTGGACCGGCTGGTCGGGGCGAAGGCCCTGGCGGACCGGGTGACCGGCCCGCTGGACCAGATCGCGCTCGCCGGGATGATCGCCTCGGGCCGGTACGACCGGCATCTGCGGCTGATGCGCCAGCGCTACCGGCGGCGGCGGGACGAACTGGCCGCCGCGGTGGCCGCGCGGCTGCCGGGTGCCCGGATCACCGGGATCACGGCGGGGCTGCACGCGATCCTCGATCTGCCGCCGGGCGCGCCGCCCGAGGCGGAGATCATGGCCGCCCTGGCCGCGGCCTCGGTGCGGCTCCATCCGCTGAGCGCCTACGCCCGCGGTCCGGTTCCGCCCGGCCCGCCCCGCCTGGTCGTCGGCTACGCCACTCCGGCGGCCCACGCGTACGGCATGGCGCTCGACGCGCTGCTCACCGCGCTGGAGGGCCTGGTCGTGCCGCGCGGCCGGGCCCTCCCGCGCACGCCGGGCGCGTCCGCCCCCGGGCTGCTCGGGGCCGGGCTACTCGGGGCCGGACCCAAGCCGTAACTGGGCCGTGCGCATGCCGGCCTCGAAGCGCGATCTGGCCCGGAGTCTCTGCATCAGGTCGGCGACATGGCGCCGGTAGGTCCGCACCGACCAGCCCAGTTCGCGGGCGGCGGCGGTGTCGGTCCAGCCCGAGCCGAGCAGCGGCAGTATCTGCGCCAGCGGGCTGCCCGGTTCGGTGTCCCACAGCGGCCCGCCGTCGGCGCCGGTGAAGACTCCGGGGTCGACGGCGCCGTCCCACGCCGTGTCGAAGAGCGACCGCAGGGTCCTGACCACGACCTTGTCCCGTACGACGGTCAACCGGCCCGAGGAGTCGCCGAGTACGGCCACCGTGCCGTCGATCAGCGTCATCCGGGGGATGACATGGCCCGCGACGCGCACGGCCGCGTCCCCCGCGTACGCCGACAGCTGCCACGGCTCGGTGCCGTCGGCGAGCAGCGAACGGGAGACCAGCAGCCGGGTCTCCCCCTGGCCCTTGAGCAGGGACGCCTGGAGCGAGCCCAGGGGGTCGGCGGGCGTGTCGGGGACCGCCGCGCCCAGGCTGATCCGTGAGGTCACGGATCGGCGGCGGACCTGCTCGATTAACTGATGGACCGTGCTGTCCGTGGCGTCCACCGCGTCCCGCCCCTGGGCGCCGCAGCCTCTGCCGTTGAGGAACCGGGCGATTTCACCCACCTGACTCGCGTGGTACAACAGGGCCTGGACACCGCCGGTCGCGCCGGTGTACTCACGGGGCTGCGTGCTCGTACTCATCGGTTCCTCCCTTGCCTCGACCTGCTCGACTCGACGTTCGGGAAGTGCTGTTGCCGGGTGTCCGCGACCCGGGACGTGCCGGACGGACGGACGAGTGCGGTACGGGAATCGCGCGCTCCGACCGCCGCCGGGCGCGGCAGGGCGGACGGCTGCGGTACTGATCGGGTGTCGGTCCTCCAGGGCTCGGATTTCACGGCGAAGCGACGACTCATCAGAGTGCGGGTGCATACGAATCAAGGCAATGAATAACCTCCCGCCCCGGCCGGAAACCATCGGTCGTACAAGGGTCAACATTCGGCCAGCCGTATCGGCCGGGGCGTTCCCCGGAGGGCGGTACGCACCGGGAAGCTCGGGATGTCACGAGGCCACCCCGGGGTAGGGGTCGAGTACAGGGCAAATTTGCGGGCCCGGACGACTGTCGAAATGAGGCGAGATCCCGGCGTTCGTGTATCCGCCATGGGCGGGCGTGTTAACACCGCGCGACGCGGACGTCAGGCCGATTTTGTCCCATTCACCACGGGTGGTTCGGCGGGGGGTCGGCGGGCGCTTCCGGGCGGCCGGCGGGCGCGCGGAAGGAGCGCGCGGGGGTCTCGACCGACCGCGCGCGGGCAGGGGGTGGAGGGGTCAGGGGATCAGGACGAGGCGGTGGGTGGGGGGTGTGGGGGAGGTCCAGGCCTGTTCGACCTGGGAGAGGGGGACGGGCTGCGTGTCCACGGCCAGCGTGCCGGAGGCGATCTGCTCGGCGAGGGAGGGCAGTTCGGCGACGATGCCCGCGGTCGTCACGGAACCCTGCCCGCTGCCGAGGATGTTCAGATTCCCCGCCCGCAGCAGGAACGACGGCAGGGTGATGTCCGCCCCGGCCATGGACCCGATCTGGATCCAGGACAGCGCCTTGGAGCGGTCGGCGCGGGCGGTCAGCAGCGCGACCATCGCCCGCTCAGTGGGCGGGCCCCACAGGTAGTCCAGGACGACGTCGACGTCCCCGGCCGCCCGCCCGAGCCGTTCGGCCACGTCCTTGTCGTCGCCGTCCAGACCGACCACCTCGTCGGCGCCGAGATCCTTGACCAGTTCGAGCCGCCCCGGGTCACGGCCGGCGCCGACCACCCGGGAGGCGCCGAGGTGCCGGGCGATCCGGACGGCGAGCTGTCCGGCGTTCCCCGTGGCGCCCATGACCAGGACGGAGCCGCCGGGCGGCAGGGCGACCCGGCGGCGCAGCGCCACCCAGGAGGACATACCGGGGTTCATGGCCGCGGCCACGGCGACCGGGTCGGTGCCGGCCGGCAGGGCGACGGCCCGGCGGCGGTCGACGACGGCCCGCTCGGCCATCGTGCCCAGGGCGCCGTCGGGGGCGACGAAGTAGAGCAGCTCGCCCTGCGCCGTGCGGCCGACCGCGTCGATGCCCGGGATCAGCGGCAGGGTGCCGTCGGAGGTGTAGTGGCTGCCGTCGGCGGCCGAGCGCACCCGGGGGTGCAGTCCGGCCGCCAGGACGTCGACAAGGACCTCGTGCTCCCCCTCGGCGACAGGGTCGGGAAAGGTGTCGAAGCGGGGCGGGGCGCCGAAGGAACGGACGACTGCGGCATGCATGAGGGCTCTCCCGTACTGCCCCTCGGCGCTGACCGGCCGGAGGCGTGGAGGTGCGGCTGCCGCCACCAAGAGGTTTGCGGCACGTACTACTTTCGAAGGTAGTTTGTGCCACGTACTACGTCAACTAAGCTGGGCCCATGACGACCGACGCCACCCCGGTGGGCCCCGCCGACGACCGGCCCCTGAACACGGTGGACGCCCTGGTCCAGCTGTCCTTCCTGATCCAGCGCGTCCTGTCCGCCGCCGGCGCCGAGCACGACCTGTCGGTCGTCCAGATCAGGCTGCTCGGCGTCCTGCGCGACCGGCAGGCCGGCATGCTCGAACTCGCCGGCGTCCTCGGCCTGGACAAGTCCTCCATGACCGGCCTGGTGAGCCGCGCCGAGAAGCGCGGCCTGATCCAGCGCTCGCCCTCGCCCCACGACGGCCGGGCCGTCCTGGTCTCGCTCACCCCGCTCGGCCGGCAGCTCGTCGACCGGGGCGTCGCCGAGATCGGCCGCCGCGTCACGGCGCTGACCAGCCAATTCACCCCGGCGCAGCACGCCGAGTTCACCCGCCTCGCCGCCGCCCTGCTCGACGCGGAGCGCGGTTCCCACCTCTGACGAAGACGTCTCCGCGGCCTTCACATACCCCCATTCACGGTTGCTTTCGGGCACCGCAGGGCAAGAACCGGTCAAGATCTCTTGTTCCAATGCCCCTCCTGGACTGGAACCGGACACCAACAGAGGCTAAAAATATGGCAAAACGGGGACCAGTACATGAGCGGATGAGGAAGAGGAACACACACCATGCTCGATGCGGCCGGTCTCGATCCTGTGGAAGTACGCGCATACCGCAGCCTGGTCAAGATGCCCGCGGCCACGCCGCCCGAACTCGCCCATCGCCTGGGACTGTCCGGCCGTGAGGCCGCCGCACTGCTCGACACGCTGGAGGCCAAGGGGCTGGTGAGCCGCGCCACGGGGGCGGGGCACAGATTCCGAGCGGCACCACCCGATCTGGCGCTGGGCCCGATCCTGCGCAACAGGCAGCAGGAACTCCAGGCCGTGCAGTCCGCCGTGGCCCAGCTCACCGAGGAGTACCACAGCGAGGCCCGGCGCCGGGGTTCGAACGAAATGGTCGAGACCATTACGGGAGCGACTTCGATCGCCAGGATGTTCTACCAATTGCAGCGAGGGGCCCGGGAGGAGGTCCTGGCGCTGTGCAAGCCGCCGAACGTGGCCGTACCGCCGCAGGGGAACGACACCGAGCTGGGGGTCCTGGCCTCGGGCGTACGCTACCGGGCGGTCTACGAACGGTCGGCCCTTGAGGTGCCGCCCGAGGTGTACCGCATACGGGAGTTCATCAGGAACGGCGAACAGGCCCGGGTCGCCCCGGAGCTTCCCGCCAAGCTGGTGATCGCCGACCGGTCGCTGGCCATGCTGGTGTCCTCGCCCGTACGGTCCACCGGGTCCGCGCGGAGCAAGGAGGCCACGGGGTCCACGGGCGCGAACGGATCGACCGGCTCCGTCGGGTACGTCGGGTCCGGCGGCCTGTTCCCCGACACATCCGGCGAGCCCTCCGAGGAGCCGACCGCGCTTCTGGTCCAGCCGGGCCTGCTGCTCGACACCCTGGTCGGGGTCTTCGAGACGCTGTGGGCCGGCGCCGCCCCGCTGATCCTCACCGAGGACGGCTGGATCGACGAGAAGAAGCCGGGCCAGGCCCCTCCGCTGGAGGGTCTGCTGCTGCTCTCGCTGCTGCTGACCGGACTGACGGACACCGCGATCGCCGGTCAGCTGGGCCTGAGCCTGCGTACGGTCCAGCGGCGCATCCGCGATCTGATGGAGGCCGCCGGGGTCCAGACCCGGATGCAACTGGCCTGGGAGGCGGCCCGCCACGGCTGGCTCTGACCCGCCCACCGGGCAGGCGTGAACAGCACGCGCCGGTCGAGCCGTTGATCCGACCGATCGAACGGGCCGGACCGGCCTACCCCGTCACGCGATCAGGGGCCCTCGACCCGTACTTCGGGTCGAGGGCCCCTTCACCTGCCGTCCGGCGCGACTGAGACACGCCGTCGGGCTCCATCCCCCTCAGACGGTGGTGCCGATCCCGGGGAGCACCGGCACCACCGAGGGACTGCCTACGGGATGTACGGGATTACTTCTCGAACACCTGGAACTCCGAGGCCCGCACCGTGAACGCGGCCGGCGAGCCGGTGGCGCAGTCGGTGATGGTGGTCGGGTCGTTGTCCTGCTCACCCGCGTACGCCGGGTTGCCGACGCACTGGTTGGTGATGGACTCGAAGCGCAGGTCGGTGGCCGTGGTCACCGGGATGTCGAAGCTGCGCATCGTCAGGTTCGGCGCCACCGGCCGCGGCTTGGCCGCCTGGAAGGCGTCCTTCGGGCTGAGGTAGACGACGTGGAACTGCTTGGCCTGCGAGCAGTCGACGGTCGCGGTCCGGGTGCAGGCCGAGATCTCGAACTGGCGCAGGGCCGAGAAGCGGCTTTGGGCGGCGGTGTCGCCACCGGGGTCCTTCGAGGCGGTCGGCCGGTTCAGGGCACTGACCTGAACGCGACGGATCTTGCTCGCGGTGTCGCCGGCCAGGTGGATCTGGACCGCGCGGCCACTCACGGTGGACTTGGTCGACTCACCGAGGTAGGCCCAGTTGGTGCCCTCGTCGTCGTCGATCAGGGCCGCCAGGTTCACACCGTCACCACCGGTGATGGAGGCACCGGCCGCGGCCGAGGCGAGGTTCGGCTGCATCTTGACCTTGACGTTCTGCTTGGTGCCATCGGTCACGTCGAACTCGAACGGGGTCTCGCCGTAGCCGGGGGCGACAGCGATGGCCTTGTAGTGGCCCTTGGTGAAGTTCGCCTTCGGGCTCAGGTCCGCGGTGGTGCCGGCGATCGGCGTGGTCCGCGTGCTGAACTCACCGATCAGGATCTTGGCGTTGGGGATGTCGTCCCCGCTGTTGACGACCTTGAAGGTGACCGCGCTGTTGACGTCCGCCGGGGTGGCGAAGTCCGCGTGCGGACGGGTGTCGCTCGTCGACAGGGCGGTGGCCTCGGTGCCCAGACCGCGCTTGGCGAACGCGGCCCACAGGACGTCGAGGTCGTCACCGTGGTAACGGATCTTGTCCGCGGCGAGCATCGCGTCACGGGCGTCGACCATGGTGACCTTGCCCGTGCCCATGAGCAGGTACGAGTCGAACATCAGCTGGATCCAGCGACGGCCGCCACCGCAGACGTCGACCGACGTCTTGCCGGCCGCGCAGGAGGCGAGCACCTTCTTGGACGGCTCGGGGAACTTGCCGACGAGCGCCTGGCGCACCTCGTAGTTGACGGCGTTCCAGATCTCACCGTCGGAGTGCACCTCAGGTCCGGCCATGTCGAAGCCGAAGTTGGAGTAGTTGAGCGGGTTGTTGTCGATCGCGAAGTTGCGGATGCCGCGCTCGTTGTTGTCGGTCACGTACGGGCCGACGACCCAGGGGTCGACCCCGTCCGGGACCGCGCCCGTCTCGATCAGACGCTCGGTGGAGACCAGGTCGCCCCAGGACTCGCCCATCGAGCCGCCGTGCGTACCGGAGATACCGGAGGTGCCGCCACCGAGCATGCGGTTGGTGATGGCGTGGGTGTACTCGTGGCCGATGACCGAGTTGTCGAAGTCACCGTCGGCGCAGCGCCCGTAGAAGGTGCCGGCCTGCGGCTGCCACAGGTACATGTTGGTCAGCGCCACACCGCCGTCGGCGCCGGTGCTCTGGTTGGCGTTGTTGCGGGTGGCGGGGTTGTTGCCGCCGGAGCGGGCCACGCCCATCTCCGGGTCGCCGCCCTTGCCGCCCAGGTTGTAGTTGTCGCTCTGCATGTTCCACGTCTTCTCGGTGAACCCGAGCTGGTACGAGAAGTCATGCATGATGTTGTGCTGGACGAACAGGTTGCCCATCGCGGCGTCGCGGTCGGGCTGCGCCGGGTTGGTCAGCACCTTCGGGTCACAGCCGCTGGCGTGCCAGGCGTCGGTGAACGTGTAGTCGTAGACCCGGTCGGGCCGGACGTCCGGAGTGATGCCGAGCCAGTTGCGCCCGGTGGAGTTCAGGCCGTCGCTGGTGAAGGCGTTGTCGCCCAGCGTCGTGCCCAGCTTGTAGTAGCTGCCGTAGGTGCCGCCGCCCTCGCCGGACGCGATGTCCCAGGCGTGGTGCGGGGTGCCCGGAGCGCTGTCGCTGAGCACCTGGTCGCAACCGGGGCCGGCGACCCAGCACACCGTCTGACGGGTGTCCTTGGACGAGCCGTCCATCGGCGGCGAGAAGGGGAACGCCTTCCACTGCGGGTTGCCGTCGTGGTCGGCCGCGACCTCGTCCTCGACGAGGGAGCGACGCGAGAGCACCTCACCGGTGCGGGCGTCCACGATGCTGTCGTAGAGCAGCGGCGCTTCGCCGGCGGTGCCGACCTGCACCTGGTAGGCCGAGTGCACGGTGCCGTCGGTGTCGGCGACGACGACCTCACGGACCAGCTGCTCGCCGTCCAGGCCGGACGCGTCGAACTTCTTCCAGCCGTTGGCGTCGTCGGACGCGGTGAGCTTGCCCGCGGACAGGGTCACGTCGGCCAGCGCGGCCTTGATCGCGTCCTGCGCCGACAGGGTGGCCGGCTTCGGCTTGCCGGTGACGGGGGCGAGCGCACCGGTCACGCTGACCACGGTGCCGTCGACCACACCCACGGAGATCTGGCCGTCACGGCCGAAGCGCTTGCCGTCCACCTCCTGAGCGAGCAGCACCGCGGCACCCTTGCCGATCGGGCTGTTCGAGACCAGCTTCAGGCTGTCCACCTGGTCGGCGGAGATGCCGAACAGGTCGGCGTTCTGCTTCAGGTATTCCCGGGCCGTCTGCTCGGACTTGGTCGGCAGACCTGTCGCCAGGGCCTTGCCGTTGCCTTCCGGCACCACCGTGGTCGGCGTGCCGTAACGGCTCCAGGTCACCCGGGCCTTGCCCTTGGCGGCGGCGCTCTTGGACTTGGCCGCCGGAGCTCTGAACGTCCCGGGCAGGTCCTTGTCCGGTTTTCCGTGCCCCTGTGTGTGGGACGTAGCCGCGGCGCCGGACTGGGACGGCTTGTGCCGTACCGAGTCCGAGTCCGCGCCGGCGGATGGCATTTGAACCACCGCCACGACGGCGGCCGTGGCCACGGCCAAGAACGTCCGCCGCACGCGCACTGAGTGTAGGCGCATTCGTACCCTCCTTGTCGAAAACCCGTACGGGGATCACCCGTTCGGATTGGGCGGAGACTGACACGTGCCGGGGCCTCACAGGAACGGTCCTGCGTGGCGGAGATATGACACTGCACAGTTCCGCCACGTGAGGGTCCGCCGCAGGCCGGGGGATATCGCCGGGACAATTCGGGCGCAAACCTATGTGAATGCTGTGCCGATTTCGTCCCCCATCCGCCACCCCGATCTCCCCCGCCCCACACCCGCCCTCCCCGGGCGCCGGCACCGGCCGCACCGGAGGGGTGGGAGGGACGGGAGAGGTGGCCCGCATGGGGTGCCAAAAGGGACATGTGAGGCGGCGTCAGAGAGGCCGGCCCGGGGAGGCCGGCCTCTGCGGGCCCCGGGGACGAACTCCAGGTCCGCGGGCGAATGGCCGGCCGGAACCGCCGCGCCGGCCCGGAGGCCGGAGTACCGGCCGCCCCCGCCCGGTACCTCCGCACGAGCGTCCCGAAGGCGGCCGGGGAGCGGGACGGGGGCGTCGGTTCGGGCTCCGGGCGCCCGGGCGAGGGGCCTATGCCGCCGGGCGCGGGAGGGACCGGGGGAGGTCGATACGCCGGGAGACGACGAGTTTGCGGTAGACGCGGGTGAGGTGCTGCTCGACCGTGCTGACCGTGATGTAGAGCCGCGCCGCGATCTGCCGGTTCGTCAGGCCGTCCGCCGCCAGCCGGGCCACCCGCCACTCCGCCTCGCTCAGCGGCAGCCGCTCGCCCGGCGGGAGCTGCGGTAGGGCGGCGGGGGCGCCGACTGGGCCGCGCGGCACGGGCAGCACGGCCCCGCCCCGGCTCAGCGCCGCCCGCTCCCCCGGGGGCAGCGCGGCCAGTACATGGGCGCGGACGCGGGGATGGCGGAAGTCGCCGCGTTCCATCAGCCCGGCCGCGTCGAGCGCGGCGAGCACGGGGGCGATCCGGTGGGCGGGGACGCCCAGCGCCCGGCCGAGTTCACCGGGGTCGGCGGCCCGGCCGCGTACGGCGACGGCTCCGGCGACCGGCAGCGCGAGGGCCGGAAGCCGGTGCAGGCAGCGCATCAGGGCGCGCCCGAACGCCTCGCCGGGCACGGGCAGCGCCCGGGTCGCGGGCGCCGACCGGTGGTCCTCGGCGAGGGCGGCGAGCAGCACCGGGTTCCCGGCGGTCATCGCGTGGAAGGCGGTGGCGGACGCCCGGCCGTCGCCCGCGCCCGGCAGCCCGCCGAGGTACGCGCCGACCTCGGCGCGGGTGAGCAGCGGGACCCGGACGCGCTCGTCGTGGGGCAGCTCGCCGTCCCCGGTGGCACGCGGGGGCGCGAAGCCGTCGCGGCGGCTCACGACGAGCAGCACGCGCGAGGAGCGGGCCAGCCGTGCGAAGTGGTGCAGGCAGCGCAGCGACTGCGGGTCGGCGTACTGGCTGTCGTCCACGGTGATCAGGACGGGGGTCCGTTCGGACAGGTCCAGCAGCGGCGCCACGAGGTCGCGGGGGTCGCGGGGGTCCCGCCGCTCGCGCCGGTCCCGGGCGGGGTACCCCGGCGGGAGGAGCTGGTGGAACAGGCCGAGCGGCCGGCCCGTCCGGTCGCCCGCCGCGGCGAGGTGCAGCGCGCCGCGCGCGGTCGCCTGCCGGGCGAGCCGGTCGAGCAGCCGGGTGCGGCCCGCGCCGACCGGCCCGGTGAGCGCGACCACCCGTCCGCGTCCGGCCAGGCAGCTCTGCCAGGCCGTGTGCAGCCGGTCCAGTGCGGGTCTGTGTGCCGCGACGAGTTCGAGCGGGTCCATCAACTTCCCCCGGGAGGTGTGCCGTTGCCCGCGGTGGTGGGTGTACGCGGTCGGCCGCGTACGGGCCCGGGTGTGCGCGCGGTTGCGGTGCGGGCGGGCGTCGAAGGGCGGGACGCGCACACGGGCGGCCCGGCCGTACGGGGGCGCCGCGAGCCGCGGCGCCGGTCGGCCGGCGTTCCGGGGGCGGCCGCGCGTCAGGCGGGGGGTGATCCGTGGGTACGTGCGTACGTGACGGGCCCCTGGCGCGGCTGCTTCCCGGCGGGGTCACCTACAGAGCGCGCTCGCCATCCGTACGAGGTCGACGTCGCGGCGTGAGACAAGGATCGGGCGGGCGGCGGCGGTCACCGGGTGTCGTGCCACTGGCGTCTCCCCCGTCCGTCCGGTTCCCTTGCGGGGCCCGGCAGGTCGGACGCGGGCCGCTCCGCGTGATCCTGAGCCGCCGCGCCCCCGGGCGCTGCCGAACGTAATCGACCCCACCGATCACCGTCAACCGCGCCCCGGGGCACGTGGGGCGCGCCGCGCGGCCGGCCGGTCGGGACGTGGCCCGGGCAGAACGGTCAGCCCGCCACCGCCTGGGCGTAGCGGAAGAGGCCCCTGGGGTCGTAGCGGCGTTTGACGTCGGTGAGGCGGGCGTAGTTGTCGCCGTAGTACACGTGGCTCCAGCCGCGCAGATCGGGGTCGGAGAAGTCGACGTACGCCGCCGAGGTGTCCAGGGAGCGCCGCAGTGTGCCGTAGATCGCGCGGGTCCGGGCGAGCCGGCTGTCGACGACCCCGGCGGGGGCGTGCAGACCGCGGTCCGCTCGGCCGTCGCCGTTCACGAGGCCCCCGCTCCCCCGATCCGCCCGGAGGTGGCGCGCCGAGCGACCCCACCGAAGCGGTACCTCGGGAACCGCCCCTGGCACGCCGGGGCGCCCGGGGCCTTGGCGGCCCCGGGCGTCCCGGCGGGTCAGGCGGCCTCCCGAGGGGGAGCCGTGCTCTTGCGCAGGACCAGGCTCGTGGCCAGTTCCAGGCGTGTGGTCGGGTGCTCGTCGGCCCGCAGCCGCATCAGCATCTGCGTCGCCTCCTCCGCCATTTTCCGCAGCGGCTGGTGAATGGTGGTCAGCGCCGGACGGGACCACTGCGCGATGGCCACGTCGTCGAAGCCGACCACCGACAAGTCCTCGGGGACTCGCAGCCCGTGGTCGCCGGCCGCCTCCAGGACGCCTATCGCCTGGAGGTCGCTGCCCGCGAAGATCGCGGTGGGCCGGTCGGGACGGCCCAGCATCCGGCGCGCGACCTCGTAGCCGCCCTCGACATGGAAGTCGCCGAAGGCGATGAGCGCGGGTTCGAGCTCCAGCCCGGCCATGGTCATCGCCGAGCGGTAGCCGTCCAGCCGGGCGAGCGAGCACATCATGTCCTCGGGCCCGGTGATGATCCCTATCCGCCGGTGTCCGCAGTCGATCAGATGCCGGGTCGCGGCCAGCCCGCCCGACCAGTTCGCCGAGCCCACCGACGGCACATCGGGCTCGGGGTCGCCGGCCGGATCGATGATCACGAACGGGATGGACCGGGATTTGAGCTGCCGCTTGAGTTCCTGCGGCAGCGACGAGAAGACCAGGATCACACCCAGCGGACGGCGTCTCAGCACCCCCTCGATCCACTCGGGACCCGGTGAGTGCCGTGTTCCGCTCTCGGTGAGCACCACACTCGCGCCGATCTCCTTGGCGATGTTCTCGACGCCGCGGATCAGCTCCATCGCCCAGACGCCGTCCAGTTCGTGGAAGACGATCTCGACCAACGGAGCCTCGGGCGACGACCGCGGCGCCCGCCGGTAGCCGTGGATCTCCAGCAGACGCTCGACCTTCATCCTGGTCGGAGGAGATACATCCTGACGGCCGTTGAGGACTTTCGAAACTGTCGAGATGGAGACCCCGGCAGTTTCGGCCACCTGGGCGAGGGTCACTCGGCCCGTCTCCTCGTCATCACTCATGGCCCGCAGCGTACGGCACACCTGGACGTAACGCTTTGATAACCCGGAGCCCGAGGGTTGACCCCCTTCCGGACGGCACTTTAGCGTCGCAGCGCGCAGCAAATTTCGGCAACGCGGCCGAAACTTTTCGAAAGGCTACACGATGAAGAAGCGCGCTTGGCTCCCTCGCGCCGTCGCCGGTGGCGTCACTCTCGTGCTCGGGCTGTCCCTGGCGGCCTGCGGTGGAGGCAGCAGCAACTCCGGTAGCAAGTCCGGAGAGTTCCACGTCCTGGTCTACGGGGATGCCACCAACAAGGTGGAGAAGCAGATCGTCGCCACCTTCAACAAGACCTCGAAGGTCAAGGCGGTCCTGGACACCATCCCCGGTGCCGACTACCAGCAGAAGCTGCAGACGATCATCAGCACGAAGCAGGCGCCCGACGTCTTCTACAACTGGGGCGGCGGCAGCATCGCGCCCTTCGTCAAGGCCGGACTGCTGCTCCCGCTCGACGACTTCATCGCCAAGGACCCGGGCCTCAAGGACAACTTCCTCCCGTCGGTGTTCAACACCGCGGTGGTCGACGGCAAGTCCTACGGTGTCCCGATGCGCGGCACCCAGCCCGTGTTCCTCTTCAGCAACAAGAAGGTGCTCGCCGACGCCGGCGTCGCCGAGCCCAAGACCTGGCAGGAACTGCTCGACGCGGTCAAGACGCTCAAGGCGAAGGGCAAGACCCCGTTCGCGCTCGGCGGCGGCGACCAGTGGCCGACCCTGATGTGGTACGAGTACATGTACGACCGCATCGCGGGCCCCGGCCTGTTCGAGAAGGCCCTCGGCGGCGACAAGAGCGCCTGGGACAGCCCCGACAGCCGCGCCGCCCTGGCCAAGCTCAAGGAACTGGTCGACGCCGGCGCCTTCGGCACCAACTACGACTCGGTGAAGTTCACCGACGGCGGCTCCCCCGCGCTGCTGGCCACCGGCAAGGCGGCCTTCGAGCTGATGGGCTCGTGGGAGTACTCCACGATCCAGGACGCCTACCCGGACTTCGCCAAGACCGACCTCGGCTTCGGCAACTTCCCGTCCGTCGAGGGCGGCAAGGGTGACCCGAACGACGTGGTCGGCAACACCAACAACTTCTACTCGGTGCTGAAGAAGACCAAGTACCCGGACGCGGTCGCGGAGTTCCTCAAGCTCCAGTACTCCGACGAGTTCGTGAAGGCGCAGATGGCCATCGGCAACCTGCCGACCACCACGAACACCGAGAAGTTCCTCGACACCGCCGCCAGCCCGGACTACGCGAAGTTCCAGTTCAACCTGGTCAAGGCGGCCCCCTCGTTCCAGCTGTCGTGGGACCAGGCGTACCCGCAGACCGCGTCCACCGCGATGCACACGGCGATCCAGGAGTTCTTCGACGGCAAGCTCGACGCCGACGGATTCATCAAGGCCATGCAGGCCCTGCCGACCTCCTGAGACGGACGCCGACATGACCACCACCACACCGTCAGTGGGAGGGCGCCGGGCCACCCGGTCCGGCGCCCGGGTGACCCGCCCGGGCTTTGCCTGGGCGGTCCCCGCCACGTTGTTCTTCGTCCTTTTCGCCGTCGTACCGCTGCTGCTGGTCGCCGTGCTGTCCTTCACCCACTGGGACGGCCTGGGCTCGCCCTCGTTCGCAGGTGTCGACAACTGGACCACGCTGTTCCACGACCACGTGATGATCCAGAGCCTCTGGCTGAGCGTGCTGATCACGGTGCTGGGTGTCGCGGTCCAGACCCCGCTGAGCATTCTGCTCGGGGTCTGGGCGGCCGGCCGCCAGCGCAACCGCGCGATCCTTTCGGCGATCTACTTCGTACCGCTGCTGCTGTCGGCGACCGCGGTGTCCGTGCTGTGGCGGGCGCTGCTCGACCCCAACTTCGGGGTGCCCTCGCAGGCCAAGTGGCTGTTCGGGGACGGAAACCTGCTGGGGATGCAGTCCGGCGCCATCGGAGTGCTGGTCTTTGTCGGCGCCTGGCAGTTCACCCCGTTCCACACGCTGATCTACCAGGGCGCGGCGCGGGCGATCCCGCAGGTGCTCTACCAGGCGGCGGCGATCGACGGCGCGGGCACCGTACGGCAGTTCTTCCACATCACGCTGCCGCAGCTCCGCAACACGATGATCACCTCGATGATCCTGATGGTGGTCGGCGGACTGACCACGTTCGACACGGTGCTGATCCTCACCCAGGGCGGCCCCGGCACGGACACCACCATCAGCGCCTACTACATGTACCAGAAGGCGTTCAAGAGCTTCGACTTCGGCGGCGGCTCGGCCATCGCACTGGTGCTGGTGCTCGTCGCGACGATCATCTCGCTGATCGTCGTCAAGGTCTCCGGCTACGACAAGATGCGCAGCACGTCGGAGGGTCTGTGATGAAACACCGTCCCAATTACCTCGCCGGCCTCGGCTCGCTGATCTGGCTCTTCCTGGTCGGCCTGCCGCTGTACGTGATGCTGGCGGCGACGCTGCAGAGCCGTCCGGACTACGCCGCCGGCGGCCCGCTGAGCTTCCCCAAGCACTTCACGCTGCACAACTACACGGCCGACTTCTCCAACGGCTTCGGCCGGTACTTCCTCAACACCGTCGTCGTCACCGGCTCGGTGGTCGGGATCGTGCTGCTGCTGGTGCCCCCGCTGGCGTACGCGATCGTGCGCAGCCGCGGCCGGATCACCACGGGGGTCTTCCGGCTGTTCCTGCTGGGCCTGGCCATCCCGGCGCAGGCCGTGATCGTGCCGATGTTCTACGTCATCAGCAAGGCCGGTCTGTACGACAACCTGCTCGGCGTGATCCTGCCGACGGCGGCGTTCTCGCTGCCGGTCTGCGCCCTGATCCTCACCGGGGTGATGCGTGACATCACCTCGGACCTGTACGAGGCCATGGCCATGGACGGGGCCTCGCCCTGGCGGGTGTTCTTCAAGCTGGTGCTGCCGCTGTCCAAGGGCGGGATCTCGACCATCGTGGTCTTCTCGGCTCTTCAGGCGTGGAACGGCTTCCTGTTCCCCCTGGTGCTCACCCAGTCCGACTCCACCAAGGTCGTCACGCTCGGCCTCTACAACTTCCAGACCGAGCACGCCATCGACGTCCCCGGTCTGCTGGCCGCGGTGGTGCTGTCCATGCTGCCCATCTTCATCGTCTACCTGTTCGCCCGCCGTGCCCTGGTCCAGGGACTCATGGGCGTCGGAGGAAAGTGACCGACACCGTGGTCGAAGAGAATGATTCCGCCGTTCCCCCGTGGAGGGACACCTCCCTGGGCGCGGAGGCCCGAGTTGACGCGCTGATCGCCGCGATGACCGTCAGAGAAAAGGTCGCGCAGCTGTTCGGCGTGTGGGTGGGGGCCTCCGACGAGGGGGGCGAAGTCGCCCCGTTCCAGCACGAGATGGAGGAGCCGGTCACTCTCGATTCCCTGCTGCCGCATGGCCTAGGACAGCTGACCCGGCCGTTCGGCACCGCTCCGGTGGACGCCGCGCTGGGCGCGCTGTCGCTGCTGCGCACCCAGCGCACCATCTCGGCCGCCAACCGGTTCGGCATACCGGCACTCGCCCATGAGGAGTGCCTGGCCGGATTCGCCGCCTGGGGTGCCACCGCCTACCCCGTACCGCTGGCCTGGGGGGCGACCTTCAACCCCGGGCTGATCCGGACGATGTCCGGGCGCATCGGCGCAGACATGCGTTCGGTGGGTGTGCACCAGGGTCTGGCTCCCGTGCTCGACGTGGTGCGCGACGCCCGCTGGGGCCGGGTCGAGGAGACCATGGGCGAGGACCCGTATCTGGTCGGTACGGTCGGCACCGCCTACATCCAGGGCCTGGAGTCCGCCGGGATCGTCGCCACCCTCAAGCACTTCGCCGGCTACTCGGCCTCGCGCGCGGGCCGCAATCTCGCGCCCGTGGGCATGGGTGTCAGGGAGCGGGCCGACGTCATCCTCGCGCCGTTCGAGATGGCGGTGCGCGAGAGCGGCGCCCGCTCGGTGATGCACGCCTACACCGACACCGACGGAGTGCCCTCGGCCGCCGACGAACGGCTGCTGACCGGACTGCTGCGGGAGACCTGGGGCTTCGAGGGGACGGTGGTCGCCGACTACTTCGGCATCTCCTTCCTCAAGACCCTGCACGGTGTGGCGGGCACCTTCGGCGAGGCGGCAGGCGCGGCGCTCGCGGCGGGCGTGGACGTCGAACTGCCGACCGTGAAGTCCTTCGGCGAACCGCTGCTCGACGCGATCGCCGCGGGCGAGGTGTCCGAGGAGCTGGTGGACCGGGCGCTGCGCCGCGTCCTGGCGCAGAAGGCCGAACTCGGGCTGCTCGACCCGGACTGGGACCCGGTGCCCGCCGTGCTGGCCGGCACCGACCCGGCCGACCCGGAGGCGCTGCGCGGCTCGGTGGACCTCGACCCGGCGGCCAACCGGGATGTCGCCCGGCAGGTCGCCGAGCAGAGCGTCGTCCTGCTGCGCAACGACGGCACACTGCCGCTGGCGCGCCCGGCCAGGATCGCGCTCATCGGTCCCAACGCCGACGTGCCGACGGCCGTACTGGGCTGCTACGCCTTCCCCGTGCACGTCGGCGGGCAGCACCCGGACATCCCGCTGGGCATCGAACTGCCCACGCTGCGGCAGTCGCTGACCGCCGAGTTCCCCGGCGCCGAGATCGTCACGGCGGCCGGCGCGAGCGTCGACGGCCAGGTCACGGCCGGTTTCGCGGAGGCCCGCCGGCTGGCGGCGGACGCGGACGTGGTGGTGCTCGCGCTCGGCGACCGGGCCGGGCTCTTCGGCCGCGGCACGAGCGGCGAGGGCTGCGACGCGCAGTCGCTGGCGCTGCCCGGCGTGCAGCAGGAACTCCTCGACACGCTGCTCGACACCGGCACCCCGGTGATCGTCACCCTGCTCGCCGGGCGGCCGTACGCGCTCGGGCGCGCGGTGGGCGAGGCCGCGGCGATCGTGCAGGCGTTCTTCCCCGGCGAGGAGGGCACCGCGGCGGTCGCGGGCGTGCTCAGCGGCCGCGTCGAGCCCGCGGGCCGGCTGCCGGTGAGCGTGCCCCGGCAGCCCGGCACCCAGCCGTCGACGTATCTGGCGGCGCGGCTGGGCCAGATCAGCGAGGTGTCCAGCATCGACCCGACCCCGGCCTTCGGCTTCGGGCACGGGCTGACGTACACCGCGTTCGACTGGTCGGACCTGGCGGTGGTCGACGCGGAAACGCGTACGGACGGGGAGGCGCGGCTGGCGTTCACCGTCCGCAACACCGGCGAGCGGCCCGGCACCGAGGTGGCGCAGATCTATCTGCACGACCCGGTCGCCTCGGTCGTCCAGCCGGTGCAGCGGCTGATCGGCTACGTACGCCTGCCGCTCGCACCGGGCGAGGCTACGCGCGTGGAGGTCACCGTGCCCGCCGACCTCGCGGCCTTCACCGGCCGCGACGGACAGCGGATCGTCGAGCCCGGGGCGCTGGAACTGCGGCTCGCCGCCTCCAGCACCGACACCAGGCTCACCGCGACGGTCACGCTCACCGGACCGGTGCGGGAGGTCGACCACACCCGGCGGCTGCACGCGGAGTTCACGACGGCGACCCTGCCCGCCTGACCCTCCTGACCCGTCCGCACCCTCACAGCGCCCGGTCCCCGGAGAACCCCGGGGCCGGGCGCTGCGCCGTGCCGGTCACCCGGCGGTGACGTCGTCGATCACCGCGGTGGTCCAGTCGACGATCCACCCGGTCAGGGCGCGGTCGTCGGACGGTACGAGAACCGGGCGAAGTCGGCGACGGGGGCCGTCGGTCCGGGGGCCGTGGCGTAGAGGCCGAAGTAGGTGCCGGTGAAGCCGCCGACGTGCGCGTTGTTGAGGACGCGGCCGTCGACCGTGCCGAGCACGGCAGGCTCGGCGGGGTCCCGGCCGTCGGCGATCCGGTCGCAGGAGAAGGTGTAGTCCTGGCCGGCGGCGGTCACCGTGAGGGTGAACGGTCCTGGCAGCAGCGGGAGTTCGGCCCGTACGGTGTCGGCGCCGCGGTCGCGCGCGGTGAGCCGGACCACCCGGCCGGCCGCCGCGTCGTGGGCGACCAGCAGGGTGAAGTGGTGGTCGTTGTCGTAGAGCACGGCCAGGCCCGCGGCCTCGCCGGGCGACGCGGGCGCGAAGTCCAGCTCGGTGCTCGCGGTGACGTCCATGTGCTGCTGGCGGCGGCCGACGAAGGCCGGGGTGGCGGCCTCGGCGAGGGTGTGCGGCAGCGGGCGCAGCCGCAGATGCCCGGGGCGCTCGGTCAGGCTGTGGAACACGGTCCGCGGGGTGCGCAGCATGTTCCACCGGGGGTCGAGCTCCGGGGCGTCGAAGTCGTCCACCGGGTCCGGCTCGGGCCAGGGGTGCGCGGGCAGCGCGACCTCGGTGTGCTCCTCCAGCCGCCCGACGCCGGGGTTGACGACCGGCCAGCCGTCCTGCCACTCGACGCGGGCGAGGAAGGTCTCCCGGCCGAGGTTGGCGTGCGGCCCGCCGCCGTACGGGCGCGAGGCGAGCAGCACCGCGTACCAGTCCCCCGCCGGCGTCACCACCAGGTCGGCGTGACCGGTGCCGGTGACGGCCTGCCCGGCCCCGAGGTGGCGGTGGGTCAGTACGGGGTTGCGCGGGTTGTTCTCGTACGGCCCGGTCAGCGTACGGCTGCGGGCGACGGTGACGGCGTGCTCGAACTCCGTGCCGCCCTCGGCCAGCAGCAGGTGGTAGAAGCCGTCGTGGTGGTAGAGGTGCGGGCCCTCGGCCCAGCGGGCGCCGACCAGGGCGCCGTGGAAGAGCACGTGCTCGGGGCCGGACAGCTCCCCGGTGGCGGGGTCGAGTGCGCGCAGCCAGATCGCGGTGCGGCCGTCCTCGTGGATCTGCCGGGTGCCCAGCAGATGCGTCGAGCCGTCGTGGTCGAAGAAGAGCGAGGGGTCGAAGCCGGGCGCCTCGGGAATCCACACCGGGTCCGACCAGGGCCCGGCCGGGTCCTCGGCGGTCAGCAGGAAGTTGCCGCTGCGCCGATGGCCGTCGACCAGGGTGCACACCAGGTGGAAGCGGCCGTCGTGGTGGCTGAGCTGGGGTGCGTAGAGGCCGCCGGAGGCCCGTACGCCGTCGAGCGCGAGCTGCTCCGGGCGGTCGACGGCGTGGCCGATCGGCCGCCAGTGCGCGAGGTCGCGGCTGTGGTGCAGGGGCAGCGCGGGGAAGTACTCGAAGGAGGAGTTGACCAGGTAGTAGTCGTCGCCGACCCGGCAGACCGAGGGGTCGGGGTGGACGCCGGACAGGACCGGGTTGCGGGCGGAGTGCGTGCCGGTGGGCGGCGCCGGGGTGTGCTCGGGGTTCGGCATGGCGAGTCCGCGGCCCGGGTCCCTCGCCGGGATCGGGGCCGCCGTCTCCTTTCGCGGGTGCGGGGCGGCGCCGGCGGGTCGGGCGGCGCCGCGTGCGGGGCCGGTTCCGGCCCCGCGCACAGCCCCGCCCGATCGGGTGCCGAAAGTTTCGTGGTGCTTTCCGACTTCTTTCGCACCGACGCTAGGCCGCCGCCCCGGCGGCGTCAAGAGTGATCACGACAGGCAGGGCCCCTCACGCGGCCGTCGGGGGCCGACCGCGGGAGGGGCCTGTCCGCTGAAAGCGCCAACCGACAGGCGCCGGCAGCCGTCAGAAGGTGGCGGCGGGGTTCACCTCGGACTTGTCGATGCCGGTGCCGGGCACACCCCACTTCTCGAAGATCTTCGCGTAGTCGCCGTCGGCGATCAGCTTGTTGACCGCGTCGCTGAGCGCCTTGGCGATCGGGGAGCCCTTCTCGGTGACGAACCCGACCGGCGTGGTGCTGATCTGGCCGAGGTACTTGGTGCCCGGCACCCGCGCCTCGTCGTACTTCAGGCTCAGCGTCGGGCCGAAGAAGATGTCCACCTTGCCGTTCTGCAGGCCGAGGAAGATCGGCGCGGTGTCGGCGAAGTACTGCACCTTGTACGGCTTCTTGCCCGCCTCGCCGCACTTGGCGGCACCGTCCTCCAGGATCTGCTGGAAGGTCGAGCCCGGGCTGGTGGCCACGGTCAGGCCGCACAGGTCGGTGAGCGCGGTGACCTTGTCGATCGACACGTCCTTGGAGCCCAGGAAGGACTGGCCGTCGCTGAGGTAGGTGGCGAAGTCGACGACCTCCTCGCGGGCCTTGGTGACGCCGAAGTTGTCCATGCCCACGTCGTAACGGCCGTTCTGCACGCCGGGGATGATCGTCGGGAAGGTGCCGTACTCGACCTTCCAGGTCACCCCGAGCACCTTGGCGACGGCGTTGCGCAGGTCGACGTCCAGGCCGATGGGCGTGCCGTCGGAGGTCTCGCCGCCGTGCGGGAGGCTGGTGACGCCGGGGGCGCGGGTATTGCCGAGGGTGATCGTGCCGCTGTCGCGGAGCTTGGCGGGCAGCTCGGCCTTGATCGCCGGGTCGGCGGTGATCGCCGAGACGACGTCCTGGGTGGGGATGGCCGTCGAGACGGCGGCCGCGGTGTCGCCGGACTTCGATGCGCCCGCGCTCGGCGTCGACCCGGAGGTGGCGTCGGAGTCGGAGTCGGAGGACGAACCGCCGCAGGCGGCGAGCAGGGTCAGGGCGACGGCGGACGCGGCCGTCGCGGCGACCAGGCGCGGGGTACGGCGGCTGAAACGTCTTTCGGTGGTCACGGGGTGCCTTTCGGAGTACGGGAGACGGGTCGCCGCGTCGGCGACCGGGAAGGTACGGGAGTGACAGAGATGACGGGAGCGAAGGAAGTGACCTGAATGAGGGACGACGGGGGTGACCCGCCGACCGCGAGGCGTTCGGGCTCGGGGAATCGGTCCGCCGGTGCGGGCGCTACAGCACCGCCGACAGGAAGGCGCGCGCCCGTTCGTGCCGCGGCGCGGTCAGGACGTCCGCCGGAGCGCCGGACTCGATGATCCGGCCGCCGTCGAGGAAGACCACCGTGTCGGCCACCTCGCGGGCGAAGCCGATCTCGTGGGTGACCACGATCATCGTCATGCCGCTGACCGCCAGGTCCTTCATGACGGTCAGCACCTCGCCGACGAGTTCGGGGTCGAGCGCGCTGGTGGGCTCGTCGAAGAGCAGCAGCCGCGGCTCCATCGCCAGCGCGCGGGCGATGGCCACCCGCTGCTGCTGGCCGCCGGACATCTGCCGGGGGTAGGAGTCCTCGCGGCCGGCCAGACCCACCCGCTCCAGCAGTTCGCGCGCCTGGGCGGCGGCCTGCTTCCTGGACGTGCCGCGCACGGCGACCGGCGCCTGGGTGATGTTCTCCAGCGCGGTCATGTGCGGGAAGAGGTTGAACTGCTGGAAGACCATGCCGACGTCGGCCCGCTGCCGGGTGATCGCGCGGGCCCGCAACTCCCGCAGCCGGGTGCCGTCGTGGCGGTAGCCGACGATCTCGCCGCCGATCTCCACGAAGCCGGCGTCCGGCTTCTCCAGGTGGTTGACGCAGCGCAGCAGCGTGGACTTGCCGGAGCCGGAGGGCCCGAGCAGAACGGCCACCTCGCCCTCGCGCACATCCAGGTCGACGCCCTCCAGTACGACGTTCGCGCCGAAGCTCTTGCGCAGCCCGCGGACCCTGACCAGCGGCCGTTCGTTCCCGGCGGCGGTCCCGGCCGCGGTTCCGCTCACGGCGGCGGCCTCGTTCACGGCCCCGGTCTGCGTACCGTCCGCGGCCGTGCCCCCGGCCGCCTTGCTGATCGCCGTCATGACAGCCCCGCCAGATCGGTCCTGGCCGAGCCGAACAGCGGGAGGTTGGCCCGCGTCACCTGCCAGAAGCCGCGCTTGGGGCCCCCGGCGCCGCGGTTGCTGCCCCGGGCGTAGTACCGCTCGACGTAGTACTGGCCGATGGACAGCAGCGTGGTGAGGATGATGTACCAGATGGTGGCCACCAGCAGCAGCGGCATGATCAGGTAGTTCTGGTTGTAGATCAGCTGGACCGAGTACAGCAGGTCCTCCACCGCGATGACGCTGATGATCGAGGTCGCCTTCAGCAGACCGATCAGCAGATTGCCCGAGGCGGGCACGATCGCGGGCATGGCCTGCGGCAGCACGATCTTGCGGAAGATCCGGCGGTTGCCGAGACCGAGCGCCTGGGCCGCCTCGGTCTGGCCGTGGTCGACGGACAGGATGCCGCCGCGGACGATCTCCGAGGAGAACGCGGCGATGTCGAGGGTGAGTCCGACATAGCCCGCGAGGATGCCGCTGAACAGATGCGCGGTCTTCACGGTGACGAACTCGTGCCCGAACGGGATGCCCAGCGACAACTGGGGGTAGAGCGAGGCGAGTTCGTACCAGAAGAGCAGCTGCACCAGCGGCGGCACCGAGCGGACCAGCCAGACGTAGCCGAAACTCAGGCCGCGCAGCACGGGGTTGCCGGACAGCCGCATCGCGGCGATGCCGATGCCGAGGAGATAGCCGCTGACCATGACCGCGCCCGTGAGCCACAAGGTCAGCTCAAGGCCCTTCATGATCGAGCCGCGGACGAAGTAGTCGCCGACCACGTTCCACTGGAAGCGGTGGTTGGTGAACAGGGTGTGCACGAGCATCGCGAACAGCACGAGCAGTACGGCGGCCGAGGCCCACTGGCCCGGGCGGCGCAGCGGTACCAGCCGCGCGGCCAGCAGTTGCCCGTCCGCCGGCCGGACGTCCAGCGGCCGTACCGACCCGGAGCCGGGGTCGGAGTCGGAACCGGAATCGGCGTCGGTCGCCAGGGCGGTCCCGGGGGGATGGTGCTCGGGCGAGGGGGGCCTGAGCCCAGGGGTCTCCTGCTGTTTCATCGTCGGTGGTTCCCGTCTCGTCGGGGGTCACGGCAGCGCTGTGCAGCGGCAACGGCCGTACGGGGGCGCCGTGTCGCCGATGAGGGCTACTGGAAGGGAGCGGAAGGTGCCGCGGGGACGCCGCACCGGGCGCACACCGCGGTCGGCGGTACGCCGCCGTGAAGGGCGATGGACGTGCGTGGACGGCCGGGCGGACCGGGAAGAGTCAGTCGGTCAGCGGGCCGGGGTCGTCGCGGGACACAGGGCGCTGCTCACGCGCAGCAGGTCCACATGGCGACGGGACACCCGCAGCTGGAAGAAGTCGGCCGGACGCGGCGCGCCGCAGTGGTGTCGTGCGCTCATGTCCCCGTCCCCTCGGTCTCGTCGGCGGTGTCGTCCGCCGTCCTCCCGGCCCCTCAGGGGGCTCCGACCGGCAACGGTATCCGCCCGCCGACTTTCAGACAATCCCCGCGGGGGTGACGGACGTCGCACCCGCCGGACGGCCCGCGCGCGGCCCGGGTGCGGCAAGGGAACCGCAGGCCGTGACCTGGGGGCGGGTCCGAAGGGGGATTGTGTTCGGCGCCGGTACGGAGTTACCGTGCAATCAGGTCATGAGTGTCAGCGACAAGCCCTGGCTCGCTGACCGGCAACCCTCCTTCGCGGCGGGGTGCTCCAGGTGACGACCGGGCGGAGCCGACGGCGGCCCGCAAGCGCGAGCTCGAATCGGCGCGAGCCGATCGAGGGGGGAGGTGACACGGTGCGGACAGCTTCGCAGGAGATCTCGGGGCGGACCATGACCGCGGTCGCCACCTACTCGCGGCGCCACATCGATCTGCAGCGTGTCGCCGGCGCCCTGTGTCCGGCGTACGAGAACGCTCCGCCGCGGCTCGCGAACTCCCGGGACACCGCCGTCCAGCTCTGAACCCCACCCCCTCCCCCGTATCCGCGCACATCGTGCGCCGGGTGCGGCCCCCTTCGGCGTGTCCACGTTCCCGTACGGGCCCGCAGGTCTCCGCCGCGGCCCGTACGCCTCCCGTACAGCGCTTCGTACCGCGATCTGCCGCACACCCGCGTCCCGACGCCGTGACGCCCTGACGTCCCGACGCCGTGACGTCCCGACGCCGTGACGCCTTGAAGCCCGCCCGCCCGCCGCAACGCCCCCCTCAGCGCCGCCCGTGATGCCGCAAGGAGGCACTTCCCGCATGACCGAACCCGTCAAGCAGATCCACCTCGGCGCGCCCTTTCCCGGCGTGAACAACACCACCGTGTGGAGCGACCCGGCCGCCGGCAGCCAGATCGACTTCAGCTCCTTCGTACACCTGGCCCGGACGGCCGAGCGCGCCAAGTTCGACTTCCTGTTCCTCGCCGAGGGGCTGCGGCTGCGCGAACAGGGCGGGAAGATCTACGACTTGGACGTGGTCGGCCGCCCCGACACCTTCACCGTGCTGTCCGCGCTGGCGGCGGTCACCGACCGGCTCGGACTGGCCGGGACGATCAACTCGACCTTCAACGAGCCGTACGAGGTGGCCCGGCAGTTCGCCTCGCTCGACCATCTGTCGGCCGGGCGCGCGGCCTGGAACGTGGTGACCTCGTGGGACGAGTTCACCGGGGAGAACTTCCGGCGCGGCGGCTTCCTCGCCCAGGAGGACCGCTACGAGCGGGCCACCCGCTTCCTCGCGGCGGCCGGGCGGCTCTTCGACTCCTGGCGCGGTGACGAGATCGTCGCCGACAAGGAGTCCGGGACCTTCCTGGGCGAGCCCCGCCCGGGGCGATTCGACCACCACGACAGCCAGTTCGACATCAGCGGGCAGTTCAACGTCCCGCGCAGCCCGCAGGGCCGGCCGGTGATCTTCCAGGCGGGCGACTCCGAGCAGGGCCGGGAGTTCGCGGCCTCGGCGGCGGACGTCATCTTCACCCGGCACGGCGCCCGGGAGGAGGGCCGGGCGTTCTACGCCGACGTCAAGGCGCGGCTGGCGAAGTACGGCCGCTCCCGCGACGAGCTGCTGATCCTGCCCGGCATCACCTTCGTCCTCGCCGACACCGAGGCCGAGGCGCAGGAGAAGTCGCGGCTGATCCGCCGTCAGCAGGTCGGCCCGCAGACCGCGATCAAGCTGCTGGAACAGCTCTGGAACCGCGATCTGAGCGGCTACGACCCGGACGGCCCGCTGCCCGAGTCCGATCCGCTGGTCGGCGAGGACCACATCTCGCGCGGCCGGGCGGGCGTACGGACCCGGCGCGACCCGCTGGTCACCGCCGCGCGGTGGCGGGCGCTGGCCGAGGAGAAGAAGCTGTCGATCCGCGAGCTGATCATCGAGGTGACCGGCCCGCAGTCCTTCGTCGGCACCCCGGCCAAGGTCGCCGAAGCCCTCAACGACTCGGTGCAGTCCGACGCCGCCGACGGCTTCATCGTCGCCTCGCACCTGACACCCGGCGGTCTGGACGACTTCGCCGAGACCGTCGTCCCGCTGCTCCAGGAGCGCGGGGTTTTCCGCACCGAATACGAAGGCACCACCTTGCGCGACCACTTGGGCCTCACCTCGGCCAGGCGGCCCGCTCTGGAAGGGAGTTCACGATGACCACGACCAGGGCGCAGTGCCTGGACGACCGCCGGCAGCGACCCGGCCCGCGAGCCGCGGGCCGGCCGCCGTCGCCGAACGGCCGCGGTGAGCCGACCGTCACCGAGCCATCCGCCACGGAGCCGTCAGAGGTCACCGAGCCAGGCGGCGCAGGCGAGCCGTCAGCCGTCACTGAGCCATCCGTCGTCGACGCGGCGCTGCACCCGACCGAGCTGCGGCGGGTGTTCGGGGCCTTCCCGACCGGCGTGACGGCCATCGCCGCGCTGGTCGACGGCGTGCCGGTCGGCCTGGCCGCCAATTCGTTCACCTCGGTGTCGCTCGACCCGCCGCTGGTGTCGGTCTGCGTCGCGCACACCTCGACCACCTGGCCCGCGCTGTCCGGCCTCGCGCGGCTCGGCGTCAGCGTGCTCGGCAGCCACCAGGAGCGCGCGTGCACCCAGCTCGCCGCGCGCGGCGGCGACCGCTTCGCCGATCTCGACTGGACGGCCACCGACGACGGCGCCGTGCTGATCGACGGCGCGAGCGCCTGGTTCGACACCAGCGTCGAGCAGCACATACGGGCGGGCGACCACGACATCGTCCTGCTGCGGGTGCACGCGCTCGACGCCGACCCCGCCGTGGTGCCGCTGGTCTTCCACTCCAGCCGCTTCCGGCGGCTGGAGGCGGCCGCGGCGCCGCACGACGTACCCCAGCCGCACAGCACCGCATCCACCACCGTCAAGGAGACGTCATGACCGTTCAGGACCTCGACCGGGAGACCTTCGTCCAGCAGTGGGAGGGCTGGCACGCCGAGCACGAGCGGGTGCTGACCGACCCGCACGGCTTCCTCGCCATCACCAGTCTGAACTGGCTCGACGCCACCCCGACCCGCTTCGCCGACGCGCCCGGCGCCTGGTCCACCACCGAGGAGGGCGTGGTGGTCGAGCTGGGCGAGGACGAGGAGCTGACGCTCGACGGGCGGACCCTCCGCGGCCGGCACAGCTTCGGGGTGATCGCCGAGCGGGCCAGCCTCTACCCGGCGGCGGGCGACGCGGTGATCGAGGTCGCCAAGCGCGGCGGGCACGACATCATCCGGCCGCGCCACCCGGAGAACGCGCTGCGGCTCGCGCACACCGACACCCCGTCGTACGCGCCCGACCCGCGCTGGGCCCGCACCGGGCGCTACGTGCCCTTCGACGAGCCCCGGCCGGTGACCGTGGGCGCGGCGGTCGAAGGACTCCAGCATGTCTACGACGCCCCCGGCCAGGTCGAGTTCGAGCTCGACGGCACCACCCACCGGCTGACCGCCTTCAACGGCAAGCAGCCCGGCAGCCTGCTGGTGCTCTTCAACGACGCGACCTCGGGCGTGACCACCTACGCGGCCAACCGTACGGTCTCGGTGGCCGCGCCGGACGCCGACGGCACGGTGCTGATCGACTTCAACCGGTCGGCGAACCTGCCGTGCGCCTACACCGACCTGGCCACCTGCCCGCTGCCGCCGGCCGAGAACCGGCTGCCGGTCGCGGTCGAGGCCGGGGACAAGATCCCGTACGAGCGCGGCGGCAGCCGGTGAGCCACCGACCGTGAACCACGCACCCTCCGGTGTCTTCGCGGCTCTGCGCGTCCGTGACTACCGGATCTACTGGAGCACCGGCCTGGCGTCGAACGTCGGAACGGCGATGCAGGGCGTGGCACTCGACTGGTTCGTGCTCACCCTGACGAACAGCGGCACGGCGGTCGGCTGGACCGTCGGGCTGCAGTTCGCGCCGGTCCTGCTCTTCGGCCTGTGGGGCGGGGTGCTGGCCGACCGGTACAACCGGCGCACCCTGCTGATGGCGGCCCAACTGCTGTACGCGGCACAGGCGTTGATCCTGACGGTGGCGGTGTTCAGCGGGCACGCTCCGCTGTGGCTGGTCTATGTGCTGTCGTTCGGTCTGGGCTGTGTGTTCACCGTCGAGAACCCGGCGCGGCTGTCGTTCGTGACGGAGCTGGTCGGCCGGCCGCTGATCCCGAACGCGGCCGGTCTGAACATCCTGTCGCTGACCGTCGCCAGGCTGGTCGGACCGGCCGTCGCCGGGGTGCTGATCAGCACGATCGGCACCGGCTGGGTGTTCGCGGTGAACTTCGTGTCCTTCGCGGCCGTCCTCACCGGGCTGCTGGTGATCCGTCCGCGCCCGCCCGCGGTCCCGGTGGCGCCCACGCCCTGGGCCGGGGCGGGCGCGGCCGGCCTGCGGTACGTCACCGACCGGCCCGAACTCCTCGGGGTGTTCGCGATCTTCGGCCTGGTCGCGACCTTCGGGGCCAACTTCCCCACGACGATGGCGCTGTTCGCCCAGCGGATCTTCGACGTCGGCTCGACCGGGCTCGGGCTGATGTCGACCGCGCTCGCGGTCGGCACGGTCACGGGCACGCTGACGGCCGCCCGCCGGGCGGCGCCGCGGGTGCGGACGGTGGTGGTCGGCGCGGTGCTGTTCGCGGTGAGCGAGGCGGCCGCGGCGCTCGCCCCCACCTATGTGAGCTTCCTGGCGCTGCTGGTGCCGGCCGGCTTCACCCTGATGATCCTCAACACGGCGGTCAGCGCCTATGTACAGACCGACATCAGCGAGGCGATGCGCGGCCGGGTGATGGCCGTCTACACCGTGATCTCGATGGGCGGCACCCCGCTCGGCGGACCGGTGATCGGCTGGATCTCCCAGCACGCGGACGCCCGTTGGGGCCTGGGCTGCGGCGCGGGCGCGTCCGCGCTGGCGGCCGGCGCGGTCGCCCTGTGGCTGCGCGGCCGGACGGGCACCGGGGCAGGGGCCGCCGCCGTACCGGAGCCGAAGCACGGAGCCGTCGCCGAAGCCGTACCGGACAAGCCGGACCCCGCGGACCCCGTAGACCCCGCCACCGGGCAGCACCCCCTTTCCCGTACCTCGATCGGAGACTCCTGCTCATGAGTGACCACGACCACGACACCGCGCGTCCCCGGCTGCATCTGGCACTTGAGGCCGACGGCGACGGCGCGCACCCCGCCGCGTGGCGGTACTCCGGCCGGCCGGCCGCCGCCGTGCTCGGCCCGGGGGCCGTACGGGCCGGCGTGGCCGCGGCCGAGGAGGCCGGGTTCACACTCGTCACCCTCGCCGACACGCCCGTGCCGCCCAGCGCGGGACTCGACGCGGCCGGCCGGGTGGAGGCGGGCTCGCGGGCCGCCTTCGTCTCCGCGCTCACCGACCGGATCGGCCTGGCGCCGACCCTGCACGCCACCACCACCGAGCCGTTCCATCTGGCCGCCCAGCTCGCGAGTCTCGACCACGCGAGCAACGGCCGCGCCGCCTGGGTGGTGGGCGCGGCCAACAGCCCGGAGGAGCGGGCCACGATCGGCGCGGAGCCGCTGTCCGCCGAGGAGTTGCGCCATGAGGTCGCCGACGTCATCGACGTGGCCCGCGCGCTGTGGGACTCCTGGGAGGACGACGCGGTCATCAAGGACGTCGAGACCGGCCGCTATCTCGACCCGGACAAGATCCACCATGTCGACTTCGAGGGCGCCGGATTCACCGTCAAGGGACCGCTGATCACTCCCCGGCCGCCGCAGGGCCAGGTCGTCGTGCTCGCCCCGGACGCCCTGGACGCCGACGCCCGCGCCGACATCGTCCTGGTGGCACGGCCCGACCTGGACGCGGTCCGGGAGCGGGCCCGGCAGGCCGGGCAGGCGGGCGCGCCGCTGATCTTCGCCGAGGTCGAGGTCGTACTCGACGCCGACGCGCCCGCGGCCGAACGCCTGGCCCGACTGGACGAGTCGACGCAGTGGCCGCGCTCCGGACGGCTGCGGCACGTCGGTTCGGCCGCCGGACTCGTCGACCTGCTGCGCCGGTTGGCCGAGGTGGTGGACGGCGTACGGCTGCACCCGGCCGTGCTCGCCGTCGATCTGCCGGTGCTTACCGAGCAGGTGCTGCCCGCCCTGGCCGCCGAGGGCCTGCACCGGGCGCCGCGGGCCGGGTACACCCTGCGCGGCACGCTGGGCCTGGCCCGTCCGACCAACCGGTTCGCCGCCGCGGCGACCACGAACGCCTGAGGTGAGAGCCGTGACACAAGAGCACACCGGAGCCCCGTACGACCCGAACGCCCAGGTGCACCTGGGGGTCTTCTACACCGGCGTCGGACCCCAGTACGTCTGGACCGACCCGGACAACGCCCCCCACACGACCATCGAGACCAATATCGAGACCGCCCAACTGCTGGAACGCGGCCTGTTCGACGCCTTCTTCCTCGGCGAGGGGCTGCGGGTGCGGGAGAACCGCGGCCGGATCTTCGACCTCGACGTGGCCGGGCGGCCCGACGCGATCACCCAGCTGTCGGCGCTCGCCGCGGTCACGGAACGGATCGGTCTTGTGGCCACCCAGAACACCACCTACAACTTCCCGGCCGACCTCGCCCGGCGGCTGGCGAGCCTCGATCTGCTCTCGGACGGCCGCGCGGGCTGGAACATCGTCACCACCGACAACGCGTGGACCGGTGAGAACTTCCGGCACGGCGGCTGGCTGGAGCACGCGCGCCGCTACGAGCGGGCCGGGCAGTTCGTCGAGACGGCCAAGGAGCTGTGGGCGTCCTGGGAGCCGGACGCCGTGGCCGGTACAGCGGCCGGCACCGACAGCCCCGACGCCAAGAGCTGGGCGCGGTCGGGCGCGATCCGTACCGTCGAGCGCGACACCGACCTCGTACGGCTGCGGGCCACCGCGACCGTGCCGGCCGCCCGGCAGGGCCGCCCGGTGCTCTTCCAGGCCGGCGACTCCGACGGGGGCCGCGACCTGGCCGCCCGCCACGCCGACGTGGTCTTCTCCGCCAACACCAGCTACGAGAAGGCGGTCGCCTACGCGCTGGACCTGCGGGCGCGGCTGGCGACGTACGGGCGCGACGTGGACTCCGTACGCATCCTGCCGGGCGCGTCGGTGGTCCTCGGCGACACCCCGCAGGAGGCGGAGGAGAAGGCACGGTATCTGCGCAACGAGCGGGTCTCGGCGCCGCGGGCCATCGCGTTCTTCGAGCAGTTCTGGGGCACGGACCTGTCGGCCTACGACCCGGACGGGCCGCTGCCCGACATCGAGCCGAGCGAGGAGGAGCTGGACCCCTCGCGCGGCACGCTCGCCATCGAGCTGCGCACGGGCAAGCTCGAACGCATCCGGCAGTGGCGGCAGTTGGCCGAGGAGCGCGATCTGTCGATCCGTCAGCTCGCGCTTGAGGTCTCCCCCGGGCACCCGTCCTTCGTGGGCACGCCGTCGCAGATCGCCGACGAGTGGACGCGCTTCGTGCGCACCCGCGCGGTCGACGGCTTCAACATCAGCCCGCATCTGCTGCCGTCGTCGCTCACCGACATCGTCGACAAGCTGGTGCCCGAACTCCAGGAGCGCGGCGCCTACCGCACGGAGTACGAGGGCACGACGCTGCGCGAGCACCTGGCGCTGCCGCCGCTGTAGGCGGCCCGCCGTCACCGGGTGCGCCGCCGTCACCCGATGTGGAAGCGCCCCCGCGGGCCGGAGTGCCGTACGGCCCGCGGGGACGCGCTCGGTGGGTTACCCGTCCATTCCGGACGGGCCGGCCGGCAGCCGGTCGCGGATCGCGTCCATCACCGTGGAGTCGGTCAGCGTCGTCACATCGCCGAGGGAACGGTTCTCGGCGATGTCCTGGAGCAGTCGGCGCATGATCTTGCCCGAGCGGGTCTTGGGCAGTTCGGCCACGACCAGGATCTGCCGCGGCCGGGCGATCGGGCCGATCTCCTTGGACACGTGTGCCCGCAGTCGCCGGGCCACGTCCTCACCGCCCGCTTCGGCCGCGGCCTGCTCGCCGTCGGCGCGCAGGATCACGAACGCGACGATGCCCTGGCCGGTGGTCGGGTCGGCGGCGCCGACCACGGCGGCCTCGGCGACGAGCGGGTGGGACACCAGCGCGGACTCCACCTCGGTGGTGGAGATCCGGTGCCCGGACACGTTCATCACGTCGTCCACCCGGCCGAGCAGCCAGATGTCGCCGTCCTCGTCCTTCTTGGCGCCGTCCCCGGCGAAGTACCAGCCGGGGAAGCGCGACCAGTAGGTGTCGATGTACCGCTGCTCGTCACCCCAGATGGTGCGCAGCATGCCCGGCCACGGCTCGGTCAGCACGAGATAGCCGCCCGAGCCGTTGGGCACCGGCTTGCCCGCGTCGTCCACGACCTCCGCCGAGATCCCCGGCAGCGGGCGCAGCGCGGAGCCGGGCTTGCAGGTGCTCACCCCGGGCAGCGGGCTGATCATCTGGGCGCCGGTCTCGGTCTGCCACCAGGTGTCGACCACGGGGGTGCGGTCGCCGCCGATGGCGTGCCGGTACCAGATCCACGCCTCGGGGTTGATCGGCTCGCCGACCGATCCGAGCAGACGCAGGGAGGTCAGGTCGAAGCGGCCCGGGATCTCCTCGCCCCACTTCATGAAGGTGCGGATCGCGGTGGGCGCGCAGTACAGGATCGACACCTTGTACTTCTCGACGATCTCCCACCAGCGGCCCTGGTGCGGGGTGTCCGGGGTGCCCTCGTAGAGCACCGAGGTGACCCCGTTGGCCAGCGGCCCGTAGACGATGTACGAGTGGCCGGTGACCCAGCCGATGTCGGCGGCCGTCCAGTAGACGTCCCTTTCGGGCTTGACGTCGAAGACCGCCCAGTGCGACCAGGCGACCTGGGTGAGATAGCCGCCGGTCGTGTGCAGGATGCCCTTGGGGCGGGCCGTGGTGCCGGAGGTGTACATGATGTAGAGCGGGTGTTCGCTGTCGAACGCCTCCGGCTCGTGCTCGGCGGACTGCGCGTCCACCAGGTCGTGCCACCACACGTCCCGGCCCTCGGTCCACTCGACGTCCTGGCCGGTGCGGCGCACGACGAGCACACTGCGCACGTCGGGACAGCCCTTGACGGCCTCGTCCACGGCGGACTTGAGCGCCGAGGGCGCGCCCTTGCGGTAGCCGCCGTCGGCGGTGATCACCACACGCGCGTCGCAGTCGAGTATCCGGCCGCGCAGCGCGTCGGCGGAGAAGCCGCCGAAGACCACGGTGTGCGGGGCCCCGATACGGGCGCAGGCCAGCATCGCGACGACCGTCTCGGGGATCATCGGCAGGTAGAGCGCGACCCGGTCGCCGGCCCGAACCCCGAGGGAGAGCAGGGCGTTCGCCGCCCGGCTCACCTCGTCCTTGAGGTCGGCGTAGGTCAGTGTGCGGGTGTCGCCGGGCTCGCCCTCCCAGTGGAAGGCGACCCGGTCGCCGTGCCCGGCGCGCACATGCCGGTCGACGCAGTTGTCCGCGACGTTGAGCTTTCCGCCGGTGAACCAGCGCGCGAAGGGGGCGTTGCTCCAGTCGCGTACCCGGGTCCAGGGCTCGGCCCAGTCCAGCCGGGCGGCCTGCGCGGCCCAGAACGCCTCGCCGTCGGCGGCCGCCTCCTCGTAGGCGGCGGCGGTGACATTGGCGTGCGCGGCCAGCTCGGGGGGCGGCGGGAAGCGCCGGTCCTCCCTGAGCAGGTTGGAGAGTGTTTCTCCGCTCATGAGTGGGCTCCCTCCACCGGTCCGCCCCGCACGACGCCGGTCAGCGGGAAGACCGGTACGACCGGCCGCTTCCAGGTGCTGTTGGTGACGGAGGCGAACGAGGCGTACCAGGCGACGAGCGCGGTGACCAGGCCGATCCAGCCGCCGACCTTGGTGGTGCCGGTCGACTGGGCGAACTCGCCTATGGTCAGCACGACGAAGGTCGCGGACAGGGTGACGAAGACGGCCGCCAGGGCGCCGGTGGTGCGCAGGGCGGCGACCGTCATGTAGACGGTGAAGACCGCCCATATGAGGAGGTAGAGGCCGGTGGCCTGGTGTGCGGTCGCGGGCGGCAGACCGCCGACGACGAACTTCACGTAGAAGGCGTACGACAGCCAGAAGGCGCCGTACGAGGCGAAGGCCGTGGCGCCGAAGGTGTTGCCCTTGCGGAACTCCCACATACCGGCGAGCACTTGGATGAGCCCGCCGTAGAACAGCGCGAGCGGCAGGACCACCGAGAGCAGGTTCGCGTGGATGAGGTCGGCGTTGAAGGAGCTGAGCACGAAGGTCGTGGAGGCGAATCCGGCGAGCCCGAGCGGTCCGGGGTCGGCGATCGAGTCGGTCCTGGGCTGTGGAACGGGAGTGCTCATGTGGGGGTTCCCTCCTCGTCAGGAACGGCAGCGGAACTGCCGGGACCGTTTCCGGTCCCGCCTCCACGCTAGAAACCCGGACGGCTCACAGGACACCCGTGCACCAGAGGTGTCGCCCAGCGGTACGGTCCGCTCGCCGGACGGTCGTTCCAGTACGGTGAGCGGTCGATTACGGACAGCATGCGTCAGTGAAGCGGAGGTTCTTCCGCTTGCGCGGGCGGCCGGTCCGGGCGAGATTGCCCGGCGCTTCCACCGTTCCCGGCGGGTCGCGCGGCGCCGCCGGCGGGGTCCGGGGGCCCTGCGGGTCCGGCGGGAGTGCCCACGCCCACCGGACCACCGGCTCCCCCCGGCCCGCCGACCCCCACCGGTCCGCCCGTCCGGCCCGGGACGACCGTCCGCCGCCCGGCCGCCTTGCGCGCGGCGGCAGCGGCGCTCGCGGCCAGGGCGCCCTGCGGTACGGGCGGCAGGACGCCCGCCTCCTCCGGCAGGTGCATCCGCAGCATCACCCGGTCCACGGCCGCCGGGGACAGCCGGTGCCGGGTCAGCAGCGAGCCGGCCACCATGACCGTGAACGCCACCGGTACGGTCCACGCCGCCGGCTGTTCGAGCAGCGCGGCGGGCCAGCCGCGCCCGGGACCGATCACGCTGGTCAGCACCACCGCGACGGCGGCCAGGCCGCCGCCCGCGACCAGGCCGAGCAGGGCGCCGACGTCGGTCAGCCCGCGCCACCAGATGCCGAGCACCAGCAGCGGGCAGAAGGAGGACGCGGCCACCGCGAAGGCCAGTCCGATCGCGTCGGCCACCGGAAGACCGGTCGTCGCCGTCGCCATCAGCAGCGGTGGCACGCCCGCGATCAGCGACGCCCAGCGGAAGCCGCGGGTCGAGCCGCGCAGCAGGTCCTGCGAGACCACGCCGGCCACCGAGACGGTCAGCCCGGACGCGGTCGACACGAAGGCGGCGAAGGCCCCCGCGGTGGCCAGCGCCGCGAGCAGCCGCCCGCCCTCCCCCGCCTGTGTGATCTGCGGCAGCACCAGCACCGCGGTGTCGGTCCGCCCGGTGAGCAGCAGTTGCGGGGCGAAGATCCGGCCGAGCGCGCCGTAGACCGGCGGCAGCAGATAGAAGCCGCTGAGCAGCACCAGGACCAGCAGCGTGGTGCGGCGGGCGGCCCGGCCGTCGGGGTTGGTGTAGAAGCGGACCAGCACATGCGGCAGGCCCATCGTGCCGAGGAAGGTGGCCAGCAGGATCGAGTACACCGCGTACAGCGGGTGCGAGCGGCCGCCCGCGCCGGACAGCGGGCTCGCCCACATGGCGCCGGTCGCCGGTTTCAGGCCCGTCTTCTGCGGCACCGGCACCCCGGCGGGGAAGGTCAGCCGGGCGCCGGCCGCCGCCGCGTGCTCGCCCTTCACCAGCCGTACGGTCCCGGCCGGCCCGCCCGCCGTCCCGTACGCGGTCCCGTCCAGGCGGCCCCGGACGGTGATCGTGACCGGCGCGCGCACGTCGAAGCGGACCGGGTCCTCGATCCGGACGACGGTGGTGTGCGGGAAGACCGGGGTGTCGGGCCCGGTCAGGCTCGGCGATCCGGCCGCGCGCCAGGACAGGATCAGAAACACCGCGGGGACCGCTATGGCGGTCAGCTTCAGCCAGAACTGGAAGCCCTGCACCAGCGTGACGCTGCGCATCCCGCCCGCCGCCGAGACACAGACCACCGCCGCCGCGACGACCACCGCGCCGACCCACCGCGGCGCGCCGGTCACCGTCTGGAGGGTCAGGCCCGCGCCCTGCAACTGCGGGACCAGATACAGCCAGGCGATGACGGCGACCAGTACGCTCGCCACCCGCCGCACCGCCGTGGAGCCGAGCCGTTCCTCGGCGAAGTCCGGCAGCGTGTAGGCGCCCGAGCGGCGCAGCGGGGCCGCCACCAGCAGCAACAGCACCAGATACCCGGCGGTGTAGCCCACCGGGTAGGCGAGCATGTCCACGCCGTAGGCCATCACCAGGCCCGCGACGCCGAGGAAGGAGGCCGCCGACAGGTACTCGCCGCCGATGGCCGAGGCGTTCCACAGCGGGGAGATCTCCCGGGAGGCGACGTAGAAGTCGGAGGTGGCCCGGGACAGCCGCAGCCCGTAGACGCCGACGGCGACGGTCGCGACCAGCACGACGATCAGGGCGGTGAGGCCGAGCGCGGGGTTCACGGGATGTCAGGAGGTCCGGCCGGGGCGCCGGGGCCGGGGCCTGTGCCGGGGCCGCCCAGCAGATCGGTGAAGTCGCGCTCGACCCGCTCGGCGTGCCGTACGTGGAACCAGGCCGCCCCCACCAGCAGCGGATACGCGAGCGCCCCGAGCAGCAGCCACGCCAGCCGGATGCCGAAGACGTCCGCCGTACGCAGCCCCGGGGCCAGCGCGAAGGCCGCGGGCAGTCCGCCGAGCGCCACCGCGAGCACGGCCAGCACCCCCAGCGAGAGCCGCAGTTGGTCGCGGACCAGCGAGCGTACGTACACCTGGCCGAGACGCGGCTGGGTGTGCAGGTCCTCGGCGCCGGCGCGCGCGGACCAGCCGCCGTCCCGGTTGCGGCGTGGGCCCGAGACCGCGGTCCGGCGCGGGGGCGGCGGTGGATGCTGCGCGCCGCTCATGACGGCTCCTCCCCCGGCGCGGACGCCCAGCGCGTCAGCAGGTCCCGCAGCTCGCGGGTGTGGCGGCGGCTGACCGGGAGTTCGGCGCCGGCCGTCCGGACCGTCCAGTGCCCGGCGTCCGAGCGCAGTTCCTCGACGTGCCGCAACGAGACCAGATAGCGGCGGTGGATGCGCAGGAAGCCGTGCGGCGCCCAGCGTTCCTCCAGGGACGCCAGCGGGATGCGCAGCAGGGGCGCGTCACCGCCCGCGTGCAGCCGTACGTAGTCGCCCTGGGCCTCGACGTACGCGACCTCGTCGCGCGAGACGAACCGGGTGACGCCGCCCAGGTCGACCGGGATGCGCTCGACCACGCGCTCGGGGGCGACCGGGCCGGGCGCGCCGCCGCCCTCGATGAGGGCCGCCACCCGCCGTACGGCCTCGGCCAGGCGTTCCCTGCGGACCGGTTTGAGCAGGTAGTCGCAGGCCTTGAGGGCGAAGGCGTCGACGGCGAAGTCCTCGTAGGCGGTGACGAAGACGACGGCCGGCGGCTGCGCGAAGCGGCCGAGCACCCGGACCAGGTCGAGCCCGTCGAGGCCGGGCATCCGGATGTCGAGGAAGACCGCGTCGACGGTCCCGTCCTCCAGCCGCCGCAGCGCCTCGTCGCTGCTGCCCGCGGCGAGCACATGCCCGATCCGCCGGTCGCCGCGGAGCAGATACGTCAGCTCCTCCAGGGCGGGCGGCTCGTCGTCCACCGCCAGGACCCGCAGTGACGTCACGAGGCGTGCACCCCGGTCCGGTACTTGGGGACGCGGACATTGACCTTGGTGCCCGCGCCGAGCGCGGTCTCCACGACCAGGCCGTACTCGTCGCCGAACACCGCGCGCAGCCGCTCGTCCACGTTGCCGAGGCCCAGCGAGTCGCCGCCGGCCTCCCCGGCCAGCAGCGCCCGTACGTCCTCCGGGTCCATGCCCACGCCGTCGTCCTCCACACTGATCCGGCACTCCGCACCGGCGTCCTCGGCCCGGATCGTGATCCGCCCCGGGGTCGACTTGGGACCCAGGCCGTGCCGTACGGCGTTCTCAACGAGCGGCTGGAGGCAGAGGAACGGCACCGCGACCGGCAACACCTCCGGGGCGATCAGCAGGTCCACCCGCAGCCGGGCGCCGAACCGGGCCCGCTCCAGCCGCAGATAGCGGTCGACCGAGTGCAACTCCTCGGCGAGGGTACTGAACTCTCCGTGCTTGCGCAGGCTGTAGCGCGTCAACTCGGCGAATTCCAGGAGCAGTTCCCGGGCCTGGTCGGGGTCGGTACGGACGAAGGAGGCGATCGCGGTCAGCGAGTTGTAGACGAAGTGCGGGGAGATCTGGGCCCGCAGGGCACGCAGCTCCGCCTCGATCATCCGGGTGCGGGAGCGGTCGAGTTCGGCCAGTTCGAGCTGGGAGATCACCCAGTGGGCGACCTCGCCTGCCGCCCGGACCAGACCGGCCGACACCTGGCGCCCGTACGCCGACAGCGCGCCGACGACGAGGCCGTCGACCACCAGCGGGACGACGACGGCGCTGCGCACCGGGCAGCCCATGTCACCGCAGTCGATGACCTCGGCCGGGACCACCCAGGGGCGGCCGGCGTCCATGGCCTCCCTGGCGTGCTCGACGGCCTCGGCGGCGTGGCGGCGGCCGGGGCCCTCCCAGGCGAGCAGCACTCCGTCGCCGACCACGGCGAGGGCGGGGGTGCCGAGCAGGGCCCGCAGATGACGGGCGGCGCGCCGGGCCGACTCGGGGTTCAGACCCTCGCGCAGCGGCGGGGCGGCCAGGGAGGCGGCGTGCAGGGTGGCGAAGGCGGCCCGGTCGGCGGGGGTGCCGAAACCGCGGCGGCCGCGCACCAGCCAGAACAGCGCGGCCGCGGCTCCCGCGATCACCAGTGCGACCGACACGACGGTGACCACGGAACCCATCCGGGCATTATCGCCACGCGCGCCCCGGGAGAACACCTCCGGCACGCCCCCGCACATGTGTGCGGGGGCGCGGGCGGCGACCGGGCCCCGGGGTCACCGACGCGGGAGTGGGACCGATGATGGGCGACATGGACACCACGCACACCGCCGACGCCCCGCGCGACCGGCTCGACTTCTTCCCCTCGCCGTCCGGCAGCGGCCCCGCCCCCGCCGTCCTGGTCCTGCCGGGCGGCGGCTACGAGGTGCACGCCCCGCACGAGGCCGAGCCCGTGGCGCGCTGGCTCAACGGCCTCGGCCTGGCCGCGTTCGTCCTGCGCTACCCCGTCGCCCCGAACGGCGAGCCGGAGCCGCTGCGCGACGCGCCGCTGGAGGACGCCCGCGCGGCGATGCGGGCGATCAGGGAGGGCGCGGGCGGGTCCGGCGTGGACCCGTCACGTGTGGGCGTCCTCGGCTTCTCGGCCGGCGCGCATCTGGCCGCCGTGCTCGCGAGCGGGCCGCGGCCGGAGGGCGGGGAGCGCCCGGACCTGGCCGTGCTGTGCTACCCGCTGATCTCCTTCGCCCACCAGCCGCACGTGGGTTCGCTGCGGGCGCTGCTCGGCGAGGACGCCACGCTCGCGCAGCGGTGGGCGGCCTCGGCCGAGGCGTCCGTGCACCCGGACACACCCCCGGTCTTCTCCTGGCACACCGCGGACGACCGGACCGTCGACGTCGAGCACTCGCTGCGGTACGCCGCCGCCCTGAGCCGGGCCGGTGTGCCGGTGGAGCTGCACGTACTGCCGCACGGGCCGCACGGGTTGGGCCTCGCGCCGGAGGACCCGTATCCGGCACGGTGGACGGAGTGGTGCGCCGACTGGTTCGCGTCGCACGGCTGGCGCTGAGCCGACGGCCGGGCCCCCACCGAACGCGCGGTGGGGGCCCGGTGGCTGACGGGACGTCAGGCGGGTCGCCGTACGGAGGCCCTGGCCCTTCACCCGCTCAGCGTTGGCCGCTGTGGTACTGGAAGTCGATCCCGCACAGCAGCACCCGGTCGTCCGGCCGGCACGTGGCCTCGCGCGCCGGCTGCCCGTTCACCTGGCAGAGCAGCCGCAGCGGCGGGCGGGAGCCGGGCCACCCGGGCGCGCTGCGCACCCGTACCTTGGCCGAGCCCCGCTCGAAGAGGGCGGACAGATCCCGGTTCGTCTCGGTCTCCCCCTGGAGCGGTATCTCGACCCGGGCGCCTGTGACGCCCTCCGCGACGAGCATGCCGGTCATGGACGGGTGGGACCGCCGCCAGAAGGCGATCGCCAGGCCGACGACCAGGACGAACCCGACGACGGCCACCAGCCACCGCACGATGTCCAGGGACTTCCGTACGGTCCCGGTGACGGCCAGCGGGTCGCCGGCCGGCCGGTCGGCCAACTGCGTGCTCTGGCCGCCCAGATAGGTCTTGACGTCGGCGGCCAGCGGGGTGCTGACCACGCCGTCGACCGACAGCTTCCCGGTGGTGGACTCCTGGCCGGACGTCCAGCCGCTGCGGCTGCCGTCCACCGAGGCGACCGTGAGGGCGTAGTCCTTGTGCTGGCCGGCCGGCAGATCCGCCCGGTCGGGCAGCGGCTGGGTGAGGTGGACGCCGTCGGGCAGTCCGTTCAGCCGCAGTCCGGACAGACGCACCGGCAGCGACACGGTGGTCGCGGTCAGCCGCAGGTGCAGCACGCTGCCCGCGACCAGCGGGGTGCCCGGGTCGGTGCCGGGCCAGCTGACCGCGACTCCCTTGCCCGCGTCCGCGACGACGGCCTTCTTCGCCTGCCGGACCCGGGTGTCGTCACGGGCCTTGTCCAGCACCGAACTGAGGTCGTCGGTGGTCGGGTCGAGCATCTGGACGTGCGGCAGCACCTTGGCCAGCACGTCCTGGACGTCGCCGCCCTTGCCGAACGGCACCCCGTATCCGGTCAGGCTCTGCGAGCCGGGCAGCGAACCGGCCTCCTGGCGCAGCCGGGCCCAGCCGGGGCTGCCGAACGTCTTGTACTCGGGGTCGTCGGGCGCGTTGAGTTCGGCGTCGGAGAGCAGCAGCACCCCGGAGGTGGCCGTACCGCCGCGGCGCAGGCCGTCGAGCGCGGACTCGAAGCCGCGTCCGAAGTCGGAGGCGCCGCCGGTGGCGTGCCGGGGCAGCGCCTGCACCTTCTGCTGGGCCTGGGAGGGGGAGACCAGATCACAGACGTCGGCCCCGGTGCTGAAGGTGATCAGGCAGACCTGGTCCTGGGGGGTGAGGGAGGACAGGAACCGGGGCAGCACCTGGAGCACCCGGGCGTAGTAGCCGCTGGTCTCCATCGACCCGGACGTGTCGATCAGCACCGCGTAGTTGGCGCTCTGGCGGGCGGTGAGCTGGTTCAGCAGCGTCTCCAGACCGTCCGAGCCCTGGGCGCTCGCGGTGCCGGCCATCGGCAGCAGCGCGAGGGCGACCGAGGCCGCGGCGGCTCCGGCGGCACGCGAAAGGCGGGAGAGGGCGACCCGTGCGGCGCGACGGGCGTCGCCGGGGGTCGCGGTGAGGCTGGTCCGGTGGGGACGGAGCGCTGTCGCGGTGTCGGCACCGCGTCTGGGCATGACCATCATGGCCTTCTCATGGGTGTGTCGGTGGAGCAGGTCGGGTGGAGCGGCGGCGGCCGCCGTTGGGCACGGGAGCGGTCCGTGTCAGCGGTCGCCGCTGTGATTCCCCGACCTGCCGGTCGTGTGGTCCGGCGGGTCGTGGCGGGGGGGCCTGTGCAGGGCGGCGCGCACCCGGACCCAGCGGGCGCGCCTGATCCGGCGGCTCACCTCGGCGCGGTTGCGCTTCTCGCCCTCGATGAACCAGTCCGCCCGCCAGCCGGGGTTGCCCTCCACGATGGAGGTCAGCTCGCCGGCGGCGATCCGGTCGGCGAGCCGCCGCACATAGCGGTGGGCCTGCTCGGGCGAACAGCCGGGCAGCACGGCAAGCGCCCGTTCCAGCTCGTGGAGCAGGGGGTCGCGCCGGTCCGCCATGGCCCGGTTCCACCACCGGCCGACGGCGAGCGTGGCCTGCTCCTCGAACACGGTGAACACCAGCGGGACCCAGGCGTCGACGACGGTGCCGAGCGGGGTGATGTGGTTCTCGGTGACGAGGTGCAGCCGGGTGAGCGCTGCCTCCAGGTCGGGCGGTGTCACGGCGGCCTGGCGGCGGGGCGGCGGGCCAGGCTGCCGGCGCTGCTGCGACAAAGCCGACTGCTGTCCGGGCGGCGGGAGGACGGGCGGCTTGGGCGCCTGGCGCCTGGCCGCCTCCCGTTGCAGCCGCTTCTCCTCGGCCCTGCGCCGGCTCTCCTCGTCCTTGCGCCGGTTCTCCTCCTCCCGTTCCTCCCGCAGCCGGATCTGCTCGGCCCTGCGGCGGGCCTCCTCCTCCGCCCTCCGGGCGGCCTCCTCCTTGCGCCGCTCCTTCTCGTCGTAGTCGTCGATCAGCTCGCGGGCCGCATCGATCCGGCGCAGTTCGGTGAGGACGGCGTCGGCGGTCCGCCGGTCCGGCATCGTGCCGAGCGCGACCCGGGCCATGGCGTGCGCGGCGCTTCCGCGTTCCGGGGCGAAGTGCGGGTCGTCGCCGACGAGCCGGACGGCCTGGGTGTACTCCTCCTGGCCCGCGCGGTCCCAGAGCGGACCGAGCAGCGGCAGGCCCGTCAGGGACCGCAGGAGGTCGCTGAGCCCCCGGCAGCTGTCCCATGCCTCGTGCCAGCCGAGGAGTTCGGCGAGCCGGGGCGGGACCGGCCCGGCCGGGGCCGGCGCAAGCGCGGCGGGCCCCTCCCCCGGCCCGTGCGCCCGGTCCGGGGGGATCCGGTACGCGGCGGCGGCGCCGGACGCGGCCCGTTCCGCCCGGGCGACCGTCACCAGAGCGTCGAACAGCCGCGCGGTCGTGTGGAAGATCCGGCCCGCGTCGCCACCCCTGGTCGCCGCGTCGAGGACCAGGGCGGCCAGCGGGGCGTCCGCCGCCGGGAGGACCACCGCGGGGCCCTGCGGCCATCTGCCGAGCGGGCTCCACGCCGCCAGCCAGTACGGGGTGCCCGGTTCGTCGGGATCGAGGGTGCCGAGCCATGATCCGAGCGTCGCGGCGTCGTCGGCCTCGGCGCTCAGCAGGCCCAGGGTGAACGGCCGGTTCTCGCGCAGCGTCCGTACCGCCGGGCTGCCCGCGGTGAACACCTCCTGGCCGAGCGCGCGCACGCAGCCCACCACCTGCCCGAACTCGTAGCGCGCCTCGCCGTCCCCGGTCGGGCGGCCCGGCCGGTCGATCAGCGCGGCCAGCAGGTCGGCGGCCCGGCCCAGGCCCTTCGCCGTCTCCCACAGCCGGCGCAGCCGGTTCGCCCGGTGGGGGTCGCCGGGCCGCAGCGCCGGCATGGCGTCGGCCACCAGCTGGGTCATCGCGTCGGCCAGCGCCGGTTCGCTCCACTGGTACCGCAGTTCGTCGGTCAGCCGCGGGTCGTCGTGCGCCAGCGCGGCGCGGACGATGCCCTGCCATCCGGCGTGCGGCGGCTCGCCGTGCAGGGCCTGGAGCGCGTCCCGCAGCTTGGCGGGGGTGTCGCTGCCCTCCGCGATGGCCTGGTTCACGGTGTGCACGATGTCCAGGTCGTTCAGGCAGCCCAGGATCGCCTGGTGGTCGGTGCGCCGCAGGGTCTCGCGCCGGGCCCACAGGGCGTCGGCGACCTTGGCCGGCCCCAGCCGGTTGATGAGCCGGTGCAGCCGTTCGCGGTACGCGCCCGCGGCCCCCTGACTGGCCTTCGGCGGCCGGCCGAGGGCGATCGGGCGGCTGCCGGGCGGCGGCTGGGAGCAGAAGGCGAGCTGGGCCACCGGGGGGCGCAGGCTGTTGACGCAGGTGCCGACGCGCAGATCGGTGCGCAGCCCGTACGGCAGGAAGGCGGCCACCGCGTCGAGCACCGCCAGCCGGTCCTCGTGCCCGAGGTGCCCGGCGTGGGTGATGATCAGGCTGTCGCCGGTGAGCAGTTCGGCCGCCACGGCCGCCGCCCAGTGCGCGGCGGCGTCCCGTCTCCGCTCCGGCTTGTCCGAGGTGGCCTTGACCACCGCGGCGATGTGCTCGATCCCGGTCAGATACGACTCACCGGGCCTGCCGGGCGGCAGCGGCGCCTTCTGGGTGCTCTCCTGCGCGGCCGGCGGCAGCGTGATGCCGTCGACCGCCTGGAACAGCGTCAGATACGAGTGGTCGGGCTGCCCCGGGCCGTCCTGCTGCACCAGGAAGAACCGGGTGGGGACGACGGCCCGGCCGCTGTGGTCCCGGCGGCCGCCGTGGCTGCGGCGATCGGCGGGCTCCATCACGGAGACACCGATCCACCGCCCGGTCTCCAGGGCCCAGCCGCTGACGGTGACCCAGGGCAGGGCGTCGGCGCCGCGCTGTCCCTCCGGCGGGGGGTTCCCGGCCGACGAGGCCCGGATGTAGTCGTCGAAGGTACGGCGCTGCTCCTCGCCGCCGCTGTTGGCGATCACCGCGTACTCGCGCGACGAGCGCTCCTCCTTGCCGAAGAGGGCCCACAGTACGTCGAGGGTGCCGCCGCTCACGCCCGTCCCTGCTTTCTGAGGCCCACGAGCAGGGAGATCACCGGCTCCATCACGTTGTGCGGGCGGACGGGGCCGATGATCTGCTGCGTCCCGTCGGACTCGTCCACGTTCCCGAAGCGGCCGAGGTCGACCCCGCCCGCCGGGGAGGTACCGAAGCCGATCGAGGAGGTGGCGAAGAAGCGGATCCGGGAGGGGTGGAAGCTGGCCCGCAGCGCCTCGCCGACCTGCTGCATGGTGCCGCCGTGCAGATCCTTGGCCAGCCAGTCGAAGAACCCCTCCGGGTCCGGTACGACGGGTGTCCCGTGCGGCCCCTCGTCCGTCCAGCCGCCGCGCCTGGCCCGCTCGAACACCTCCGGGTCGTCGAACTTGGTGAGGCAGACGGATATGTGCTGCGGCAGATACGGCCCCTCCAGACGCCCGTCCTTCAGCGCCTTGCGGGTCAGCCGGGCCAGGGTCCCGTTGAGATACGCGAAGGACTTGCCCTCGGACGCCTCGCGGATCGGGTCGAAGAGGTAGACCAGACCGGCGGAGGCGGCCAGGTGGTCGGTGCTCCTCCTGGCCTCCAGGTCCTCGTTCAGGTCCTCGTAGGTGCCGCCCCCGACATCGAGCATGGTGAGCAGGAACTGCATCTCGTCGGCGCCGGGCCGGGGGCGTGCGAACAGCCGCCGGCGCTGGGCGTAGGGCGAACCGGCCAGGTCGCCGAGGAACCGCCAGCTGAACTCCACGGCGGACTGGGTCGCCTCGGGGAACTTCCGCTCGACCGACAGCAGGCGCGAGGTCTCGACCATGAATCTCTCCGACGCGTCGTCGGAGGCGATCACCTGCCAACGGCCGTAGGTGGAGGCGGTGTTGAACATCGCGAGCCGCAGTGCGCCCAGGAAGGTGGTCTTGCCCGACTCCTGGGAACCCCACAGGCCGATCCGCAGCCCGTCCCGGTCAGGGGTGTCGTGCGGCTCGGCCGGCAGGTCGAGCCGCAGCGACGCCGTGTCGTCCTCGAACCCGTCGACCGCGGGCGGTTCGGGCAGTTCCGGCCGGGGTCGGGGCAGCGGGCCCGGGAACCGGGTGTGTCCTGACTCGTCTTCGCTCATGTTTCCTCGTTCTCATTCCTGGTCCACGTGCCGAAGAGGGTGTCGCCGTCGTGGGCGTCGACCATCAGGCCGGGCGCGGTGCCCCGCATCCCGGCGGCGGCACGGACCGCCGAGGCGACGTCCTCGGCTCCGTGCGCGCCCAGTTCGAAGTAGTGCTGCCGGCCCAGTTCGCGCCAGGCGTGGCGGAGCCGGTCCAGGCTCTGTCTGCGCCAGCTGCGGGGCGGCGGGTACGGATCGTGGACGGCGACCACCCGCGCCCGCCTCCCTTCGCGCAGGCCGCGCAGGCTTTCCTCCCAGTCCCACCCGTGGGTGCACGGCAGGGCGAGATCACTTCCCTGGCGCCACGGGTGGGGCGGCCGGGAGCCGACGACCAGCAGGATGTGCCGGGCGTCCGCCCGCCACATCCGGGAGCGCGCCGCGGCGTACAGCGCGTCCTCCAGCGGCGCCGCGAAGGCGTGCCCCGCCGGCGCGGGCGGCCACGCCTTCAACTCGCGGGCCACGTCGTGGGCGCGCCCGGGGCGCGAGTACGTCAGCACGTCCTCGTCGGCGGACGCGCGGACCGGGCCGAAGGTGTGGCCGCCGTAGCCGATGGCCCCGACCCTGAGCCTGCTCGACTCGGGCCACTGCGCGGCCAGTTGTTCCAGCACCTCGGTCAGCAGCCCGGCCCTGCGGGCCAGATCGGCCGCGCTGCCGCCGAGTTCGAGCAGCAGCAGCAGATCGACGTCGGGCTCGGCCGCGGGGGCCGACCGGCCGAGCAGCAGATCCTCGTCGACCAGGGTCTCCACCACCGTGCCGGGCTCCGAGAAGCGCGGTCCGGCCGACGGGTCCAGGACGACGGTGACATCGGTCTGCCCGCCGGGACTGATCCGGACCTGGCCGGTGCGGACGACCGCCCAGTCCCGCGGGTTCGCGCCCCTGGCGACCACCAGCGGGAGGGCGAAGGTCGAGCGGGTCTCGTCCGGCGCGGCCCGCAGGGTCACGTTCACCGACAGCTCGCCGTCGTCCGGGAGGAGCGTGCCGGACGGGAAGAGCAGCAGGGGTTTGATCCGCTCCTGCGCGGAGGCGTCGACCTCGGTGCCGACACGGCGGGTGAGCAGCGCGTATCCGTGCCGCAACGGCACCCCGCGGCAGACGGAGGAGAGCAGGTCGAGCGGCGCCCGGTCGTCGGCCAGGGTGATCCGGGCGGTCGGCGGCACGGCGTGCGCGATCGCCCGCAGGGTCAGATCGGGCCAGCGCCAGCCCGGCGCCCCGCCCGCCAGCACCAGCGGCGCCGAACGGCCCTCGTCCCTGGCCGTCCTGAGCGCGGCGAGCAGACTGCCCGCCGCCCGGCCGATCGGCGCGTCCCAGACCAGATCGGCGGCGCGCGCGAGGCCGTTGGCGCCGTACGGAGGGGTCACGCCGATACCGCCGGCCAGCAGGAAGTCCCGCTCGGCCGCCGCGTGCGGCAGCCAGGGCGCCACCTCGGGCCAGGCGATCTCGGCGCGGCGGTCCTCCCGGGCGCACAGGCCGCCGCCGTGGTCGCGGACCAGGACGTCCGCGGTGAGGCCGGCGGCCGAGACGGTGAGGAAGTGCACGGCGTCGACCTCGCCCGCGGCCAGCGCGGTGAGCACGGACACCGCGCCCGACCGGTCCACGGGACGGCTCCCGGCCCCGGTGATGTCCTCGGCGGGGCCGGCGGACCGGCTCCGGTCCGCCGGAGGTACGGCGTCCCAGGCCGGCGGGGAGCGGCGCAGCAGGGCCTCCAACTCGGGCAGTACGCGCCCCCGTCCGGCCGGCCTGACCCGGTCCGGGGCCGCGCGCGAGGCCCGTAACGCCGCCCGCAGGTCCCATTGGGCGGCGGCGGACCGCTCACGGCGGCGCGCGGCGGCCGGGTCGTCGGGGAAGTCCCACTCGCAGACCGGGCAGGGCACGGCCCCGACACGGCTCCAGCAGACCGGGCACTGCCGGTCGGCGTCCTGCCGGTCCGGGTCGCCGGGCCATCCCCAGCGGTCCGGCTGCCCCTGGCGGGGGCGGCTCACCGTGCGGCCCCCACGGCGGACGGGTCGCGCCCGCCCGCGCGCGCGCCGTACGACGGCGCACGTAACCTACCCGTCAACTGCTCTCCCCCCTCAGGCCGGACCCCACGGGCCCGGCACGAGCGTTCTTCGCGTCACCGCGAGTGGCGAACCGCCGGTTCCGGCGCCCGCCGCACGGCCGCCTTCCCCCTGCGCCGCGTCCAACACCTACCGTCTGTCCCGCTCGGCCGGCCAGATACGCCGGCCCCTCTTTCCCCCAGCCCGCCGGCTGGGAGGTGCCCCCACCCGGCCTGTCGGGTGGCAGAAACCCCCACCCGGCCTGGTGGCTGAGAGGTGCCGCCACCCCAACCAGGCGGCTGGGGTGCCCCCACCGGATGGCAGGAGCCACCACACCCGCCCGGCGGGTGACAGGTACTCCCGCCCCGGACCGGGAGACAGAAGCCGCCCAGCCTGCGCGACAGGCTTCCCCAGCCCCACCCGGCAGGGACGAGTATCCCCAACCGGCGAGGACGGGTGTCCCACCCACCCCGACGGGAGCAGGTGCCCCAACCCCACCCGGCGGGGACGAGTATCCCCAACCCGGCAAGGACAGGTGCCCCACACCGACCCGGCGGAAGCAGGTACCCCAACCCGGCCCGGCAAGGACAGGTGACCCACCCACCCCGACGGAGACGGACATCCCGTGCCAGCCCGGCGGAAGCAGGTGCCCCAACCCCACCCGGCGGGGACGAGTATCCCCAACCCGGCAAGGACAGGTGCCCCACACCGACCCGGCGGAAGCAGGTACCCCAACCCGACCCGGCAGGAACGAGTATCCCCAACCGGCGAGGACGGGTGTCCCACCCACCCCGACGGAAGCGGGTACCCCAGCCCCACCCGGCAGGAACGAGTGCCCCCAACCCGGCAAGGACAGGTGCCCCACACCGACCCGGCGGAAGCAGGTACCCCAGCCCCGCCCGGCAAGGGCGGGTGCCCCGACGACCCGGCGGTGACAAGTGCCTCCACCCCCACCCGGAGGGTGACACGTGCCCCCACCCCGGCGGGGGAAGTAACCCCGCCGCCTTGCGTTCGTACGTATCGGACGTCGCGCGATCCTCCCCGCCTGCGGACGACGCCAAGTGCCCGGCACGGCCCGGACCGAACCGCCGCCGTGTCGGGCCGCTCGTACGGACGCCGACCCCGCCCTGGCGTGTTCACCGATGGTAGTTGTCCACTCAATGATTGTCCGCCGATGAAAGGGATTCAATCCGACTTTTTTCCGACCCGTTCCGGCCAGGGCCCCGCGGCCGGTACAGCAGTGGCAGAAGGCCAGTTCACGGACCTGAGCACACCGTCGAGACCACCCACGACGAGCCCGTCGGAATCGGCGTGGAGGCCCGACACGCCGCCGACGTCCCACCGCCACCACTCGTCGCCGGTCGTACCGGACAGTGCGCGTACGCCCCGGCGGTCGGCGGCGTACACGGTGTCGTGGCCGATGCCGAGCGAGGACAGTCCGCCGTGCGGCGCGCCCCGCGCACTCCAGCGCACGGACCCGTCGGCGGCGTTCAGCGCCGTCACCTCGCCCTCGACCGTGGCGACCACCAGCGTCGTACCGGCCTGGACGGGCGGGTGGTGGACCGTGCCGTCCAGCCGGCGGGACCAGCGCGTGCCGCCGGTACGGGCCGCGACGGCGGCGACCGTGCCGTCGGCGGAGGCCGTGTAGACCACGCCGCCGGGGCCGGCCACCGGGCCCGCGAACGACGCTCCCCCGGGCCGTATCCGCCACAGCGCGGCGCCGTCGGTCAGCCGCCAGGCGCCCAGTGACCCGTCGTCGGTACGGCAGTAGACCGCGTGCTCGTCGACCGCCGGGGTGCCGGCGACGACGCCCACGCCGGGCGCGCTCCACCGCGGCGCGGGGACGGCCGGGTCGAAGAGGTGGAGGTCGCGGCGGCTGCACACGACCAGCGGCGGCGTCCGGCCACCGCGCTCCTCGCCCGGGGCGAGCGCCACCGCGTGCACCGGCGCGGGGAAGTCCTCCCGGGAGTGCGCGGGTCCGCTCGGGCGGATGCGCACCACGTGCGTCGAGCCGTCGGCGGTGCCCATGGCGACCGTGTCCCCGGCCCGTACCAGGCCGCCGCGCGCGGCATGGCCGAGGTCCAGGTGCCAGCGCTCCACGCCGGTGGCCCGGTCCAGGGCGTGCAGCGCGCCGGCGGCGGTGACCGCGAGGACCAGGTCGCCGTGGACCACGGGGGCGCCGCGCAGCCAGTCGTAGCACCGCCAGGTCCACCGGGTGCGGACCGGTGTGCCGTCCGCCGTGGCCGGTGCCGAGGCAGCGGTCGTCCTGCGGTGGTGGGACCGTTCGGCCGGGAAGGCGTCGTCCGCGGAGAAGTCGTCCCCGACCCCGGCCAGGGTGCGCAACCGGTCGCGGTGCCGGTCCAGTACGGCCAGGGCGCGGCCGGGCAGCGGCAGGCACCGCGACACGCTGCCGCCGCCCTCGCGGGCCCGGGCCAGCACGGCGGCGGTCGAGGGCCGGTGCTCGGGGGCGGCCTCCATGCAGTCGGCGATCAACTCCCGTAGCGGGCCGCGGTCCAGGCCGCGCAGATCGGGCGGGTCGGTCATCGCCCGCAGCCGGATCTCCATCTGGTTCTGGCCGTCGCGCGGCGGGTGGCCGGTGGCGGCGAACAGCAGCGAGGCGCCGAGGGCGAACACATCGGCCTCGCTCTGCGCCCGCCCGAGCCCGTCCGCCTGCTCGGGCGCCGCGTACTGGAAGCTGCCCATGGCGTCGGCGGTCGAGGTCAGCCGGGGATCGCCGACCAGCCTGACCAGGCTGAAGTCGATGACCCAGGCCCGGGCCCTGGTGATCAGGACATTGCTCGGCTTGAGGTCGCGGTGGTAGAGCCCGTCGGCGTGCAGCACCCGGAAGGTGTCCGCGAGCCCGGCCGCCAGCGCCCACACGGACCGCTCGGGCAACGGCCCCGCCCGGTCGACGAGTTGCTGGAGCGAGGGGCCGGGTATGTAGCGGGTGGCCAGCCACGGCCGGCGCCCGGCCGGGTCGGAGCCGAGCAGTTCGGGCACCCCGCGCCCGGCCGCCCGGCCGAGCGCCTCGACCTCGCTGGCGAAGCGCGGCCGCAGCCGTTCGGAGTCGGCGATGTCCTGCCGGATCAGCTTGACGGCCGCGAGCGTGCCGCCGGCCGTCCGCCGGGCCAGGAACACTTCGCCGAAGCCGCCCACGCCGATCCGGCAGAGCGTTCCGAAGTCGCCGAGCAGCCGCGGGTCGTCCGGGGTCAGCGGTTCCATGTCCATGCCTCAGCCCACCTCTCCGGTCGGCCCGGAGCCGGCCGGCAGCGCCGCCGGTTCCACGGCGCCGGCCAGGGCGCGCAGGCAGGCCAGGGTCCCCGACCGCTCCCGCAGCCGCAGCAGCAGGTCCAGATGGGCCCTGCCCGCCGCTCCCCTCACCTGGGGCACGACCCCCTCGTACACGGTCAGCCGGGCGGGCGAGTCCGCGGGGTGGGTGTAGCAGAGCCAGGGGGTGTACGCCGTGGGGTCGGGCGCCCAGGTCGCGGCCGTCAGCGCCGCCCGGCAGCCGTAGGGCAGCAGCGCGGCCACCGCGTCCATCGTCTCGATCCGGGTCAGCGCGTACCGGCTGGTGTGCGCGACCAGGGCGAGGGGGCCGGTCAGCGCCGCCGCCGCGGTGGCCGCGGCCCAGCCGAAGTCGACGTCCTCGTCGAGCAGTCGGGCCAGCCGGGGCAGCGGGTCGGTGTCGATCCGCAGGCTCAGCTCGTCCGGCACGTCCGTATCGCCGGGGCCGGGCGGCAGGACGACCGGGAGGACCGCGTCCCACAGCGCGGCCAGGCCGGCGCCGTGCCGGGCCAGGTCCTCGTAGCGCACGGCGAAGTAACGCGTCGCCACCGGGCGGCGGCCCGCGGAGTCCCAGATGTCGGCGCCGCCGACGCGCCAGTCGGTCACCGAGACGCTCACCCGCCGCGCGGAGGACCGTCCGTCGCCGGAGACGCCGAACGAGATCCAGGGCAGGTTCTCACCGGGCCGGCCGGACGAGGACCACTGCGGAGGGGTGCCGAACAAGGTGTCGCGTACCAGCCTTTCGAATGCGTGGAAGCCGGACCGGCCCGCGCTGCACGCGAGCACCCGGTAGTCACCGGTGTCCGCGGGCGGCTTGGACAGCAGGGCCCACTGGGCGCGGACGAGGGCGGGCTCGTTCATGGGCTCAGTCCTCATCCGACAGTCCCAGGGCCACCAGCGGCTCCAGTACGTTCACCGGCCGGGCGGGCCCGCGCAGCAGGGCGCCGCCGCCGTCGTGGACGACGTTGTAGCAGTCGTCGGGGTCGAGGGAGCCGTCCGGGCGGCGGTGGAAGCCGACCGCGGACAGCACGAACCACGAGACGCGCTCGGGCAGGAAGTGCTCGCCGACCAGCCGGCGTACGTCCGCCACGGCCGTCGAGTGCCCGGCCAGCCACGCGGCGAACGGCCCGGCGTCCTCCGGTGCCACGCAGGGGTCGCCGTCGGCGTTCTGGTTCACCCAGCCGCCGGACCGGGCGAGGGCGAACAGCCGGGGCTGGTCGAACTTGCTGACGCAGACGGCCACATGGTGCGGCAGCCGGTCGCGGATCAGCCGGTCGCGCGCCGCGTACTCGCCGCTCAGCCGGCGCAGCGGCGGGGCCACGTTCTCCTCCTGCAATCCCTCGCCGCCCTTGTCGGGGAAGGGGTCGACGAGCAGCAGGATGCGGCGGGCGGCGGCCAGATGGCGGTCGACGTCGGGGTCCATACCGTGCCCGTGCATGAACTCGGACCCGTGCGCGTCGAAGAAGTCGACGCCGAAATCGACCTGCCGGCGCCCACCGTCGGGCGAGTCCGGGTCCGGCAGGTCGGCGAGGAAGCGGTAGGTGAAGCCCCGGGGGGTCAAGGTGGCATCGGGGAAACGGCGTTCGACGGCAAGGTAGTTGGACTGCAGGATCATGAAGTGCTCGGCCGTCGTGTCCTCGGGGACGATGGCCCATCGCCCCCGGCCGACCGGTGAGCGGATGGCGGCCAGCCGGAGCGCGCCCAGGAGCGAGGTCTTGCCGCTGCTGGGGGCGCCGAGCACCGCGATCGCGTCCTTCGGTGCCGGAAGGGCGGCCGGGGCCGGGCCGCGCGCCGGGAGCGACGCCACGGCACCGGGCGGATCGGTGGGCGGGGCGGTGTCCGGGAGCACGGCGGTGGCCGGGGCCAGGGCGGGGGGCAGAACGGTGTCCGGGGCCGGGGCCGTCGTCTCCGTGACGGCCCGGGGCTCCTTCTGCCGTTGCGGGACGTCGACGCCGGAGCGCGCCAGCCACTGTTCGACGGCCTCCACCGCCGATCGGTACGCGGGCCCGAGCCCCCTGAGCACCAGGGCGGCGATCTCGGCCAGCGGCCGTACCTCCGGGTCGATCTCGCTCGCGCGCTCGCGCTGTTCGCGGGAGGCCAGAAAGGCCGGGAAGGTCAGCGGGGTCAGCCCGAACAGCCCGGTGACGTACCGGGAGACGACGGTGAACAGCCGCAGCGCGTCGTCGCCCTCCATGCCCTCGAAGAGCCGTCGCCGCAGGTCGCCGACGAACTCGTACTCGCTGGCGCCGCGCGGTGCGGCCGCGTCGCCGGGCCGCTTGCGCAGCAGACCGCTGAGGAAGACCTCGGCCAGCGGCGCCGGGTCGCTGTGCTCGCCCGCGGCGAGACTGGTCGCGCGGTGCACCAGCCACATGGTGTCGAGGTTGAGCGGCGCGACGGACAGCGACCGCAGCAGCCGTCTGGCCCGCAGCGTGGCGGTGGCGTCGAACTCCCGCAGCAGCGCGGTCGCTTCGGCGCGCGGCGGGGCCGCCCCCAATGCCTGGTACGGGACGCCCGGTCGGTGCCGGGCGCTCACGATCCACGCGGAGCCGGACACCGTACGGCCGTCGTCCCCGGTGACCAGGGACGCCCAGCGGGTCAGCGGGGCCGCCGCCAGCGGCACCACGGGCACGGCCCGCGCGTCGCCGCCGTCCGCCGGGACCCCGCCGGGACGCAGCTCTTCGAGCGACCAGCCGGCCGGCCGGAAGCCGTGGGTGCCGCCCGCGCCGCGTACGCTGCCGCCGCCGTCGGGGTCCGGGCGGAAGTACACCGGCAGCGGGTTGATCCCGGTCCGCGGCCACAGGTGCCGGGGCAGCAGATGGACGACGACGACCGGCCCGTAACCGGCCAGCCGGTGCAGTTGTCCCGCCATCCGGCCATCGTGCCAGCCGCCGCCCACCCCGTCGGTGAGGAAGGCCACGACCCGGCGGCCGTTGGGCTCGACCAGCTCGCCCAGCCCGGTGTCGCCGCCCGGGCTGCGCAGCACCATGCGGTCACCGGCCGAGCACAGCCGGCGTACCGTCACCGACCGGAAGGAACGGCTGCGTTCGGCGCCCTGGGCCGCCTCCCGCAGCAGTTGTCCCCACAGCCGCATCGAGGGCCCGGTGTCGTCACAGACCAGGGTGAGGTCGTAGTACGGCTCGGGCGCGGGCCTGCACACCGGGAGGACCATGCCGGTGGCCGCCGTCCACTGCGCGGAAAGCTCCTCGTCGACCTCCTGCCGTACGGGCGAGGGGCGGGTGCGGCGCAGGGCGTGCAGGGCGCGGCCGAGGCCGATCGGGTCGGGCAGCGCCCGGGGCACGGCGGGCGCGGCCACGTCGCCGGTGAGGCCGCCGGCCGCGGCGAGCACGGCCGCGGCCTCCCGGGGATACAGGTCGAGTCCGGCGGCCCGGGCCCCGCCCGCCGGCCCGGTGGCGGTGGCGCGCGGCCCGGCGCCCGGCCCGGCCGCGTCCCGGTGGACGGTGGGGGGCGTCACGGTGGGCGCGGGCTCGGCCGGGCGGCCGGGGGCGGCGGAGATCCGGCGGGCCAGCCAGGCGATGTCCAGCACCTCGGACATGCCGATGTCGGCCCCCGACTTCAGCAGCGCCTCCGCCATCGCCGTGTCCACGCTCACGCTCATGCCCCGGACAAGGGGTGCAGGACGGCTTCCCTGATGGTCTCCAGGTCCCCGGGGCCGAGTTGGGCGCTGAGTCGCAGCCGTACGGCGTTGATCAGCTGGTCGGGCGAGAGCTGACGGCCCTCGGTCATGAGCCGCTCGTACTCGACGACGATGTCCTCGACCTGTCCGGCGTCGGTCAGCTCGGGCACATGGGTGAGGACGATCTTCCGCAGCCGCTCGCCCTCCGGGTGTCCGAGGCGCAGGAAGAGGCAGCGCCGGCGGAAGGCCGCGGAGAACTCGCGCTCGCCGTTGCTGGTGAGGATCACCACCGGGAACTGCGCGCAGCGCACCTTGCCGTGGTGCACCGGGACCCGGGGGCCGCCGTCGGCGGGCAGTACGCGCACGGGGGAGAGTTCGGTGCGGCGCAGCTCGGGGATCTCGTAGCCGCCGGTCTCGAAGACGTGCAGCAGGTCGTTGGGGAGGTCGACGTCGCTCTTGTCTATCTCGTCGATGAGCAGCACCCGGGGGCGGCGCCGGGGCAGCAGGGCGTCGCCGAGGGGGCCGAGCCGGAGGTACTTGCCGATGTCCTCGGCCGCCTCCGGGATCCGGTCGGGGGCGATCCGCTGCTGGAGGTTGACGTCGTGCAGCCGGCCGAGCACGTCGTAGTCGTACAGGCCCTCCTTGAGGGTGGAGCGGCTGGTGATGCCCCAGCGCAGCACGGGTCCCAGGCCGAGTTCCCTGGCGATACTGGCCGCCAGGGTGGTCTTGCCCGTACCGGGCGGTCCGGTGACCAGCAGCGGGCGGCGCAGGTGGATGGCCGCGTTGACCAGGTCGCGGGCGCGGGGGTCGCCCTGGTAGGAGACGGCGATGTGGTCCTCCCACGAGGGCGCCCGGCCGTCCGCCGGCGGTGGCGGCACGGGCCGGCGGGGGTCGTCCGCCGTCAGCTCGTGCTCCTTGTCCTCGCGGACGAGGCGGGGCAGGCCGAAGGCCCGCCAGGGCGGCGGGGCGGGCAGGTCGGGCGGGGCGGGCACCGTGGCTCGGCCGTCGCCGCGCGGCTCCTCGTCGGGCTGCCGCCCTCGGTAGACCCACCAGTCCGGGGTGGGGGCGTCCTCGGGCTCGCTCATCGCACCTCTCCTTCCACGGGCGCGGTGACTGCTGTCTGGACGAGAGGAGAACGACGCGGATCGTCGAAGAGCACGGTGACGTTCCGGAATGTACCGGCGCCGGCGTCCATGTACTGCCGTAATTCGAACATGATCTCCGGTATCTCCTGGAGTGGACGCCTCATCAGTTCCGCGCGGAGCCTGCTCTCGAAGGCCAGCCGGTGGCAGGGCGGGCCCATCTCCCGCAGCGGGCAGTCCGTATGGCAGTCGGCGCGCGGCCATATGGCCAGCACCGCGCCCGAGTTGACCGCGCTGGCGACGTCGTCGGCGCCCATGGCGACGCTCCTGGGCCGGGAGAGCACGATGCCGGCCACGGCGTCGGCGCCCTTGCGGGCGAAGACCTGGCCGACGGTCGGCGCGGTCGGCGCGGGGGCGTTTCCCGTCGACCGGGTGTCGGCGCTGTCCTCGGCCGCGCCGGTGTGGGGGACGTCCTCGGGGCCCGCGCACGTCCCCCACACCAGCGCGGCCGCGGGCACGGACTCCATCGCCGGTCCGCGCTCCTGCCAGGGCAGCACCTGGGCGCCGGGGGCGTTCCGCCATCTGCTGCGTACGACCAGGGGCGCCGTGTCGCCGATCACCGGGGCCCGGCCCTCCTCCACCTCGAACGGGACGAAGGCGTGGAAGTCGTGGTCGAACAGGCCGTTCTCCACGATGAACTCGACCCGCGCCCGGTACAGCACCGACCCGAAGCCGGCCAGCGCCCGCGCGAAGGTCCGCAGAAAGCCCTCGTGCAGCCGGTCCCGGGGCCAGGCTCCGGTCACCGGGGAGACGCGCTGGAGCAGCGGCCCGGCGTAGAACCACGCCTGCGCGGTGTAGTACGGCTCCGGTTCCGGTCCCCGGAACGGCGGGGCGTCCTCGGTCATCTCGGCCGCCCGGTCGAAGAGCACCACCAGCACGCAGCCGTCGGCGGACACCTGCGGCAGGGGGGTGAGGGAGGCGAGCGCGGGCAGGTGGGCCCGGCGCGCCACTTCGCCGTACCAGCGCCGGATCTCCGCGCCCACTTCGGGATTGGGGGCGAGTTCGGCGCAAAGGGTGACGATGTAGGGCTGGCGTCCTTCGGGTCTGGCCAGCCTCGCCACATGGGCGGCGAACTCGGGGAACGGCTGCCCGGGGTCGGCGGGGAGCAGTCCGTCCTGCATCAGCCGGAAGCGCACGTCGCCTTCGCGGACTTCGCCGATGTCGCCCGCGGCGAGGATACGGCGCAGCTCTTCCGCCTGCTCCTCGGTGACCGTCACATGCAGCCGGTAGTCGCCCCTGAGCAGCGGGGCGCCCTGCCGGGCCGCGAAGAAGATCGTGGGGATGCTGTCCGCTTCCCGGGCGTGGAAATCCCGGTCGAACTCGGCCTTCAGCCGCTCGGCCGTCCTTGCCACCCGGCCGAGGTCGAGCGAGGTCCACGCCCCCTCCGCCCCGGCCGTCAGCTCCGTCACCAGGCGGCGGGAGAAGACGCCGCCCCGGCCGGTGAAGACGGCCTGGTCGCCGAGGCGGGTCGCCTGGAGTTCGAGTTGGTCGACGTGGTCGGAGCGCGGCACGCCCGCGCCCTCGGCGAAGAGGCGGGCGGCCCGGCCGTCGAAACCGACGGCCCTGGCGTCGTCCTCCCGGCACGCGTCGATGACGTAGAGCTGACGGCCGGGACGGCCGGGGCCGTTCATGTACCGGACCATGTCGCCGAGTTCCACCCGCTCGCCCGGCGGGAGGTACAGCCACTGCCGGCGGTCGGCGCGGCCGACGGCGCCGTGCCCGAGCCAGTAGAGGACGAAGGTGTCCTCCGGTCCCAGGGCGGTCATCTTCCGCTCCCCCGGGGCGAACTCGTCCGCCAGGGCCAGCGACGTGCCGAAGTCGACCTTGTGCTCGCCGGTCCCGGCCGCGAGTGAGGCCAGCACGTCCTTGCTGGCGTCCTGCGGATCGGCGAAGACCGTCACATGGCAGGTCTCCTCGGTGAACCCCAGGAGCCAGCGGACGAACGCGGCCGCGCACTCCACCGAGCCGGGCAGGTCGGGCAGCGTCGCCTCGCCGTACGTCTCGGGGCACACCACCAGCGCGCGCAGGGTCACCGCGGGCCGCCCTCGACCTGGACGCGGACGGCTTCGTACACCGCCCGGGTGGTCCAGTACGCGCTGTGCGCCCTCGGGAAGGGTTCCCGGGTGTCCACCTGGACGTCCACGACCCGGCTGCCGAAGTACGGGGCCGCGGGGTAGGAGAGCAGGTCCACGGGGTCGTGGAGGTTGAGCCAGCGGGCCCGGAAGCGCTCGGGCAGCGGCGCGCCCAGCCGGTGGGTTGCCAGGGCGTCGAGACCGTGGAGATACGGCACCTGGCTGCCGACCGTGACGACCAGCTCGACCTGCGGGAGCGATTCGGTGAGCAGCGTCTCGAAGGACGCGATCCCGCCGAGGCTGTGGCCGAGCAGGACGACGGGGCCCTCCACCGCACGGACCCGCTCGGCGATGAACCGGCGCAGTGCCTTGCCGCGGGCCTGGTAGACGAGGATGTCCCCGGCGGCGGGGGTGGCGAGGTCGAGGAGCTTGTCCCGGCGGCGGCGCAGATAGGGGCGGGCCGCGTACTGGGCGGTGGTCCAGGCGGCGCCGCGGGCCCGGCTGCCGACGCCGAGGGCGACACCGCCGAGCGCGTCGGTGAGCGCCCGGGCCAGGGCGTCGCGGTCGTCGGCGGCCACGATCACCCCGCCGGCCGCCTCCTCGCGGAGCCGGATGTACGCGGAGACCAGGGCGCGGGCGATCAGGTCGTGCGACTTGGCGGCCGCGAGGGAGGGTAACGCGGCCTGGAACTCGGCGTCGGCGAGGAGCAGGCGGGCGGCTTCGCGCAGGGCGGCGGGTTCGGGGGTGGTGGGCTGAGGGGCGGCGGCCTGGCGGGCGCCGGACTGACGGGCGTCGGCGGGGCCCTCCGGGCCGGCGCCGGCGGCGTCCGCGCGGTCCGGGCCGGGGAGGTCGGGGCCGGGTCCCTCGCCGGTCAGCGCGTCGCGTATCTCCGGCTGGTCGGGCAGGGCCGATATTCGGTCGCGGAGCAGGGAGAGAGCGCGGGCCGAGGGCGGGGGTGTGTCCTCCAGCGCCGTGAGCCGGATCTCGAACAGCGGGTCGTCGTAGAGGCGGGCCCATACCGCCCGCTCGGCGTCGGACCAGCGCGGGCCACCCGGCACGGCGCCTGTCCCGACGGGTTCCGCTTCGTCCTCTTCGGCCCGGGCGGTCGGCTGCGCGCCGACGCCGAGCACATCGCCCCACGCGCATCCCTCGACGGCCGCGTCCGGCAGCGCCTTCGCCAGTCCTCGGCGCACCTGCTCCAGGGTCACGTCATAACTGTCCGCACGCACACCTGTGCCGTGCACGAAAAGAATGGTCGTCATCCCCGCCCCCTGGTCCCCACCCGGTCACCGCCTGCGATGAGGCGGCGGACAGCTCACTGTAGCGGCAGAGCGTGACGAGAATTTCCCGTTCGCGAAAACCTCCGGCGGTCGGCCGCGCACACGTTCCGCAAGCGGCGAACGGGACAGGTGGGGCGGCTTCACCAGGGGCTTTCCGCTCGGGTGGGGCCGGTCGGGCGGCGGACACGGGCGGCCAGGTCCGGGCGGCAGCGGACTGTACGGCGTGCGGCGGGCGATTCGGGCGCGGACCCGGCGGGCGGGTCCGGCCGGTGGCGGGACGTACGGCGCGGTGGGGGGCCGGCGCCGGCGGACTCACGGTTCACCCGGTCGGCGCTGTTGCCAGGGGCGGCGGAATCGGTCAGACTTAACACCGAACGAACGGTCGGTTGGGAGGGTGTCATGGCCGCAGGCCCCGTCAGCAGCGCGCCGGGAGCGGAGGAAGAGCTCCAGGCGCAGTTCGACGCCACCATCGGGAGGGACCAGCGCGTCGAGCCGCGGGACTGGATGCCCGACGGCTACCGCAGGACCCTGATCCGGCAGATGGCGCAGCACGCGCACTCGGAGATCATCGGCATGCAGCCGGAGGGCGAGTGGATCACCCGGGCGCCCTCGCTGCGCCGCAAGGCGATCCTGTTCGCGAAGGTCCAGGACGAGGCGGGCCACGGGCTGTATCTCTACTCGGCCGCCGAGACCCTGGGCGCGGACCGCGCGGACCTGACCCAGCGGCTGATCGACGGCCGCCAGAAGTACTCGTCGATCTTCAACTACCCGACGCCGACCTTCGCCGACGTCGGAGTGATCGGCTGGTTCGTGGACGGCGCCGCGATCTGCAACCAGGTGCCGCTGTGCCGCAGTTCGTACGGCCCCTACGCCCGTTCCATGGTCCGGATCTGCAAGGAGGAGTCCTTCCACCAGCGGCAGGGCTACGAGTTGCTGATGACGATGATGCGCGGCACCCCGGCGCAGCGGGAGATGGTGCAGGACGCGGTGAACCGCTGGTGGTGGCCGTCGCTGATGATGTTCGGCCCGCCCGACGGCGACTCCCCCAACTCCGCGGCCTCCATGGCCTGGAAGATCAAGCGGCACAGCAACGACGAGCTGCGCAGGCGGTTCGTGGACATGACGGTCCCGCAGGCCGAGCGGCTCGGTGTGACCCTCCCCGACCCCGAGCTGCGGTGGAACGAGGAGAGCGGCCGGCACGACTTCGGCACCCCCGACTGGTCCGAGCTCAAGCGGGTGATCAGCGGCGACGGTCCGTGCAACGAGGAAAGGGTGGCGCGGCGCAGGGCCGCCCACGAGGAGGGCGCCTGGGTACGCGAGGCGGCCACCGCCCACGCGGCCAAGCAGGCGGCGCGGGCCGAGCGGTCCGCCCGGGCGGCGCGGACACAGGAAGGGAGCGCGGCATGAGCGAGACCACGGCGGCGGGCGCGAAGGGCGAATGGCCGCTCTACGAGGTGTTCGTCCGCGGCAAGCGCGGGCTGAACCATGTGCATGTCGGCTCGCTGCACGCCGCCGACGACAACATGGCGCTCACCCACGCCCGGGATGTCTACACCCGGCGCAACGAAGGGGTGTCCATATGGGTGGTGCGCTCCTCGCACATCGCCGCGTCGACCCGTGACGAGAAGGACCCGTTCTTCGCGCCGAGCGCCGACAAGGTCTACCGCCACCCCACCTTCTACGACATCCCCGACGATGTCCCGCACATCTGAGGAGAGGGACGGCATGAGCGACGCTTCCGACGACCACGTCTATCTCTCCCTGGCCGACGGGCAGGAGGACGGCGACGCCCAGTGGGCGTTCGGCACGGGCTTCGAGGACCCGCTGCACGGCGTCGACCAGTCCGTGCGCCCCGGGACCGACACCGCCGCGCTGACCGCTTGCCTGCTGGCGCTCGGGGACGACGCCCTGGTCGGCGCCCAGCGGCTGGCCCAGTGGTGCACCCGCGCCCCGGAGCTGGAGGAGGAGGTGGCGCTGGCCAATATCGGCCTCGACCTCCTGGGCCAGGCCCGGCTGCTGTACGCGCGCTGCGGGCAGGTGGACGGCACCGGCCGGAGCGAGGACGCGTACGCCTACTTCCGCGACCCGGCCGAATTCCGCAATGTACGGCTGACCGAGCTGCCCAACGGGGACTTCGCCTTCTCCGTCACCCGGCTGCTGGCGCTGTCCGCCTGGCGGCTGGCGCTCTTCGGGCAGCTCGCCTCGGCGGCTGACCCGGTGCTGGCGGCGGTCGCCGCGAAGGGTGTGCCCGAGCTGACCTACCACCGCCAGTTCGCCGCCGAGTGGGCGATACGGCTGGGCGACGGCACCGAGGAGTCGCACCGCCGGATGCGGGCGGCGGTCGACGCGGTCGCGCCCTGGCTCGACGAGCTCTTCGCCGACGGCCTGTTCACCGGCCACCCGGAGTTCGCGGTGGACATGGCGGCCGTGCGCGAGGAGACGGAGGCCGTGCTGCGGCAGGTGCTGACGGCCGCCGGGCTGGACCGCCCGGAGGACCGCCCGGCGCCGGACCCGATGGACCCGGCGCCGTCCGGGGCCGAGGGCGGCCGGCCTCACGGCGGTGGGCGGACCGGTGAGCACACCGAGCATCTGGCCCCGCTGCTGGCCGAGTTGCAGAGCGTGGCCCGCGCGCACCCGGAGGCGACATGGTGACCACCCTTTCCCGGATCGACGCACAGCTCGAGCGCGCCCGTGCCCGGCGGATCGCCGCGCAGGTGCCCGACCCCGAGCTGCCCATGCTGACGCTGGCCGACCTCGGCGTCCTGCGCGACGTGGAGGTCGGCCCCGACGGCACCGTGACCGCGAGCCTGACACCCACGTACTCCGGCTGTCCCGCGATAGCCGAGATGCGCGCCGATGTCGACGCGCGGCTGCGCAGGGCGGGCTTCGCGCGGGTGGAGATCCGTACGGTGCTCGACCCGCCGTGGACCAGCGACTGGATCACCCCGGACGGACACCGCAAGCTCCGCGCGTACGGCATCGCGCCGCCCGGCCCGGCGCCCCGGCACGCGCCGGGACCCGTACCGCTGGTGCTGGGTGCCGTGCGGCGGGCCGTGGAGTGTCCGCGGTGCGGCTCGGCGGACACCGAGGAGACCTCGCGGTTCTCCGCGACCGCCTGCAAGTCCCTGTGGCGCTGCCGCGCCTGCCTGGAACCCTTCGAGCACGTCAAGGAGCTGTGATGGCCCCGACCCCGAGCACCGGCGCGCGCCCCGCCGCCACCGCCCGGCCGCGGCGCCGGCCCGCGTTCCACCGTCTGCGGGTCGCCGACGTCCGGCCGCTGTGCGAGGACGCCGCGGTCGTCAGCTTCGAGATACCCGGTGAGCTGGCCGGGGAGTTCGCCCACCGGCCGGGTCAGTCGCTCACCCTGCGCCGGGAGATCGAGGGCCGCGACGAGCGCCGCTCGTACTCCATATGCTCGCCCGCGGGCGCCGCGCCGCGCATCGGTGTGCGGGAGGTGCCCGGCGGGCTGTTCTCCTCGTGGCTGGTGCACGAGGTGCGCCCCGGCGACATGGTCGAGGTGATGGCGCCGACCGGCTTCTTCACCCCGGATCCGGGCACGCCCGGCCACCATGTGCTGATCGCCGCGGGTTCCGGGATCACCCCCATGGTCTCGATCGCCGAGTCCGTGCTGGCCGCCGACCTCCGTTCGCGGGTCACCCTCTTCTACGGCAACCGGCGCACGGCCACGGTGATGTTCGCCGACGAGCTGGCCGACCTCAAGGACCTCTACCCGGACCGGCTGCAGATCGCGCACGTGCTGTCGCGCGAGCCCCGCGAGGCCGAGCTGTTCTCCGGCCGACTGGACGCCAGGCGGCTGAGCGCGCTGATCGACGGCCTGGTCGACGTGGGCAGCGCCGACCACTGGTGGCTGTGCGGCCCGCACGGCATGGTCACCGACGCCCAGAAGGTGCTGGCCGAACTGGGCGTACCGGAGGAGCGGGTGCACCAGGAGCTGTTCTTCGCCGACGACGAGCCCGTCACGGAGACCCGGCACGAGGACCGCGCCGCCGACGGCCCGGTCAGTCAGGTCACCATCGTCCTCGACGGCCGGGCGACCACCGCCGCGCTGCCGATGGACGGCACCGTCCTGGAGGGTGCCCAGCGCACCCGCCCCGACCTGCCGTTCGCCTGCAAGGGCGGGGTCTGCGGCACCTGCCGGGCCCTGGTCACCGAGGGCGCGGCCGACATGCGGCGCAACTTCGCCCTGGAGGCGGCCGAGGTCTCCGCCGGTTATGTGCTGACCTGCCAGTCCTTCCCGGCCTCCGACACCCTCACCGTCGACTACGACAGCTGACGCGGGGCCGTACAAGCCGGTCCGGGGCCCGTGTGTTCGCCGGGCCCCGGACCGTTGTTCCGTTGTCGTACGGTGCGCCGCCGCACTTACGTGCGGCGCCGCTGTTCCGTACCGGCGGCTCGCCCGCCACCGCCGGCACAGCGCCTCATCGGCGCCGCCGCGCTACGGGTAGGAGACCACGTAGCTCGGTGTGGTGTCGCTCGATGTGACGGCGCCCGTGTCGTTGATGACATGCGTGATGGTGCCGACGTTGCCGAGCGAGACGGTCAGCAGGTCGTGGAACTTCACGCCCGAGGTGTTGGGCACCTCGAACGCGTGGTAGCTGTTGACCGCCGGATTGACGTTGAAGTAGCAGTAGCTGCCCAGGCCCCAGGCCTCATGGGTGGTCACGCCCGTCCCCACCTTGTAGGCGGCGTAGCCGTTGACCCCCGAGGCGCTGTTCCACGACGCCTGGTTGGGCACGTCATAGGGCATCTCGTTCTGGAAGAAGATCGTCTTGCCGCCCTGCCCGTTCCACACCACCTCGTACTTCTGGTAGTGCTCGACGAACAGGCCGGTCGCCTCGACGTTGGCGCCGTTGACGATCAGGCCGGTGTCCGCGGTGTTGATGGTCCAGCCGACCGTGCCCGCGTTGCCGTGGTCGGCGCGCCAGGCCCAGATGTGGTCGATGATCGTATTGCTGCTGTTGACGATGAGGCTGGTGGTCGCCTTGCCCACCTTCTCACCGCCGATCCGGAAGAAGACGTCCTGGATCGTGGTCGGGTTGGACGCGTGGCTCGCGGACGACCCGGAGGGGCCGACCGTCAGCAGCGCGGCGGAGTTGGTGGTGCCCGCGTCGAAGAGCAGGCCCTTGAGGCGCACGCCGTCCACGTCGGCGACCTGCATCGCGTTGACCCCGTTGTCCGGGACGAAGGTCGGGTAGCCGATGCCGAGGACGGTCGTGTTGGCCTTGGTGATGTTGAGCGTCTGGTTCAGGTGGTAGACGCCCGGGGTGACGAACAGGTTGCAGCCCTGGGAGAGCGCGGTGTTGATGGTCGCGGCGGTGTCACCGGCCTTGACCACGTAGAACTGGCTCATCGGCAGCGAGGTGCCCGCGGTGCTGCCGTTGGCCCAACTGGGGCCGGAGGCGTTGGTGCGCAGCGACGGCAGGAAGACCCGGTACTTGCCGGAGCCGTCCACATACAGGTAGGGCACGTCGCGGGAGACCGGGGTGGAGGACAGGGTGGTCTCGGGCGGGTTGGGGAAGGTGTTCGCCGGGGCGCCGTTCACCCCGGAGAAGACCATGTTCCACACGCCGCCGTCCCAGCTGCCGAAGTTGCTGTCGCGGGTGTACCACTGCTGCTGGGAGATGGACGCGGCCTGGCCGCTGACCTTGGTGTCCGCGACATAGCCGCCGCTCGCCCAGCCGTAGCTGGCCGGGTAGAGGGCGAGCCCGCCGTGCACGTCGATCCGGCGGAAGGGGGCGGCCTGTGCCACCGCCCACCGGTCGGTTCCGCCACCGGGGTTGATGGCCAGGTTCTCCGCCGAGCGCCAGAAGTTCTGCGTCGCGTTGCCCGCGTCCGAGGCGTTGAAGGCGTCCACGGTGATGTTGCCGTTGATCGTCACGTCGTCCGGGTTCTGGCCCAGGCCGGCCACCGAGGTGTAGAAGCCGACGTTGTCGTTGACGTTGTACGTGCCCGGCTTGAACAGGTCGGCGACCCGGTTCTCGCTGAACTGGGCGCTCTGGGTGTCCTTCATCTGGTTGAAGTGCGCGTCGAGCTGTCCCTGGATCGTGGCGGCCGACATGCTCGGGTCGTAGATGTGCACGTTCGGCCCGAAGTTGGGGGTGTCGGACTGCGCGGGGCAGCCGCCCGACGTCGTGCCGATCGTGAAGGTGGCGCTCGCCACGGCGGAGTTGGTCAGCCCGGACTTCACCGCGATGGCCTGCACCGTGGTGGTGGCAGAGATGGTGAGCGCTCCGCCGTAGGTGGCCGAACTCGCCGTCGGCGTGGAGCCGTCCAGGGTGTAGTGGACGGCCGCGCCGCTGGTCGCGTCGGAGATCGTCACGGACTGCGCCGAGGTGAAGGAGCCGCCGGCCGGGCTGAAGGTCGGGGTGGCGACCGTACCGCCGGTCCCGCCCGTACCGCCGCCGGTGGTGGTGGTCCCGCCGCTGCCCTGGGTGTACGTGAAGTGCGGGGTGTCGTACTGCGGGCCGCTCTTCTCGTAGGTGAACCAGTACTCCAGCACCGTGCCCGTGGTCAGCGAACTGACGGTCTGCGTCCAGGTGCCGGAGGTGTTGGTCATCCGGAAGTTCTGCTGGTTCGCGCCGTTGACCAGGTAGTGCACATCGACGTAGGCCGCGGCCGTGGTGGGCTTGAAGGTGATCTGCGCCTGCGTCGAGCTGAGCTGGGAGACGCTCTGGGTGTAGTCGGAGGAGTCCGCCGAGGCGGTCCCGGCGGCCCCGAGCAGGCCCAGCAGTCCGGCCAGGGCGAGCACGAGTGCGCCGAACAGGGCGACGGTACGCCGGTACGGGTGCTGCCGGGGCTCTGCGGCACCCGGCGGAAGGAGTGTGCGCATGGCGGTGTCCTTTCACCCGGGTTCATGGAGTGAACGCCCGGGTCAGCGCGGAGTTGTGGGGGTGGATCGCGCTTGAAACTACGCATTCAGGCCACAGATCGGGCCGTGAGCCTTGGATTGTGCGAATTGAGAACGCTCTCAGTCTGCGTATCAGGGACTCTCTGGATCCGTTAGGCAGTGTCAAGTCATGACGGGGTACAGTCAAGACAGCGCGCAGGATTCATCTCTTGAACGCCGGACATGCCTCGGGGGGCGGGCGGTGGTGAAGTCTCCGCCCGCCCCCCGAGGGGCAGTTCAGCCGGTACGCGGGGGCCGGGGCCCCGGTGCTGTCGGGTCCGGCGGACCCGCGCGCCCGGCGTTGCCGGGCCCGGGCGCCGGCGGCTTCAGCCGGCCGCCGGCGCTCCCGCGGCTCAGGCCAGCGTCGCCAGCGCCTCGTTGAAGGTCGCCGACGGACGCATCACGGCCGAGACCTTGGCCGCGTCCGGCCGGTAGTAGCCGCCGATGTCGACCGGCGAGCCCTGCACCGCGATCAGCTCGTCCACGATGGTCCGCTCCTGCTCGGCCAGCGTCGCGGCGAGCGCCGAGAACGCCTCGGCGAGCTCGGCGTCGTCGGTCTGCCGGGCCAGCTCCTGGGCCCAGTACAGCGCCAGGTAGAAGTGGCTGCCGCGGTTGTCGATCCCGCCGAGCCTGCGGCTGGGCGACTTGTCCTCGTTGAGGAAGGTGCCGGTCGCCCGGTCCAGGGTGTCCGCGAGGATCTGGGCGCGCGCGTTGCCAGTGGTCTGCGCGAGCTGCTCGAAGCTGACCGCCAGCGCCAGGAACTCGCCCAGGCTGTCCCAGCGCAGGTAGTTCTCCTTGACCAGCTGCTGCACGTGCTTGGGCGCGGAGCCGCCCGCGCCGGTCTCGAACAGCCCGCCGCCGCTGATCAGCGGGACGACCGAGAGCATCTTGGCGCTCGTGCCGAGTTCGAGGATCGGGAACAGATCGGTGAGGTAGTCGCGCAGTACGTTGCCGGTGACCGAGATGGTGTCCTCGCCGCGGCGGATGCGCTCCAGCGAGAACGCGGTCGCGTCCTCGGGCGACTTGATCTCGATCCGCAGCCCCTCGGTGTCGTGCTCGGGCAGGTACGCGTTGACCTTGGCGATCAGGTTGGCGTCGTGGGCGCGGCCCTCGTCCAGCCAGAAGACGGCCGGGTCGCCGGTCGCGCGGGCCCGGGTGACGGCGAGCTTGACCCAGTCCCGGATCGGCACGTCCTTGGTCTGGCACATCCGGAACACGTCGCCCGCGCTCACGGCCTGTTCGAGCACGGCCTCACCGCTGCCGTCCACCACCCGTACGGTGCCGGTGACCGGGATCTCGAAGGTCTTGTCGTGGCTGCCGTACTCCTCGGCGGCCTGTGCCATCAGGCCGACGTTCGACACCGAGCCCATGGTGGCCGGGTCGAAGGCGCCGTGCGCCCGGCAGTCGTCGATGACGACCTGGTAGACACCCGCGTAGCTGCTGTCGGGGATGACCGCGAGGGTGTCGGCCTCCTTGCCGTCCGGGCCCCACATGTGGCCGGAGGTACGGATCATGGCCGGCATCGAGGCGTCCACGATGACATCGCTCGGCACGTGCAGATTGGTGATGCCGCGGTCGGAGTCGACCATCGCCAGCGCCGGGCCCTCGGCCAGCTCGGCCTCGAAGGACTCCTTGATCTTCGCGCCCTCGGGCAGCGCCTCCAGGCCCTTGAGGATGCCGCCGAGTCCGTCGTTGGGGCTCAGCCCGGCCGCGGCGAGCGTGGCGCCGTGCTCGGCGAAGGTCCTGGGGAAGAAGGCGCGGACCACATGGCCGAAGATGATCGGGTCGGAGACCTTCATCATCGTGGCCTTGAGGTGCACCGAGAACAGCACGCCCTCGGCCTTGGCCCGGGCCACCTGCGCGGTGAAGAACTCGCGCAGCGCCGCGACCCGCATGACGGAGGCGTCCACGACCTCGCCGGCCAGCACGGGCACCGACTCGCGCAGCACGGTGGTGCTGCCGTCGTCACCGGCCAGCTCGATCCGCAGGGCGCCGTCCTGCGCGACGACCGCGGACTTCTCGGTGCTGCGGAAGTCGTCGGCGTCCATGTGCGCGACGTTCGTCCGCGACTCCGGGGTCCACGCGCCCATGCGGTGCGGGTGGGTCTTGGCGTAGTTCTTCACCGAGGCCGGGGCGCGGCGGTCGGAGTTGCCCTCGCGCAGCACCGGGTTGACGGCGCTGCCCTTGATCTTGTCGTACCGCGCGCGGACGTCCCGGTCCTCGTCGGACTTCGGGTCGTCCGGGTAGTCGGGCAGTGCGTAGCCCTGCTGCTGGAGCTCGGCGATCGCGGCCTTGAGCTGCGGGATCGAGGCCGAGACGTTCGGCAGCTTGATGATGTTCGCCCCGGGGGTCTTCGCCAGCGCTCCCAGCTCGGCCAGCGCGTCATCGATACGCTGACTCTCCTGGAGACGCTCGGGGAAACTGGCGATGATCCGCCCCGCCAGAGAGATGTCACGGCTCTCCACGGTCACCCCGGCCGTCGAGGCGTAGGCCTCGATCACAGGCAAGAACGAATACGTCGCCAGGGCCGGGGCCTCGTCGGTGTGCGTATAGATGATGGTCGAGTCAGTCACCGGTGCTCCGCTCCACGTCTGCAACATTGCTTGACATCAAGATATCTCGCACCCGCCGTCTTCTCGACAGCGCCCGCCCCCGCACCCGCCCGCGGCGCTCCGATCAGGCCGGACCCGGCCTTGATCGGAGCGCCCGCGACCGTACGGCGGGAAGCGCCGGTACCGGGTGAAATGGGTTGATCCTCATCGGCGCCGGGTACGACTCGCGCGGGCGAAGGCGCGGAGGCTGCGCCTGGGCACGAGGTGCGGGTTCTGGCGGACATCCGCGAGCTGGACCTCGCCGACGTCGTTACGCCTCGGGCGGTGCGGGAACGGCTCAGCGCGACGGGCGGGGCGGTGGGGCGGAGCTGTGGCGGACGACCAGGTGCGTGGCCAGTTCGACGCGGAGCACGTCGGGGGACTCGCCCTGGACCAGTTGAAGGAGGGTGCGGGCCGCCGCCAGGCCCATCTCGGCCAGCGGCTGGCGGACCGTGGTGAGCGGGGGCGGGGACCAGCGGGCCTGCGGCAGGTCGTCGAAGCCGACCACGCTGAGGTCGTCGGGGACCCGCAGACCGTGCTGCCGGGCGGCCTCGTAGACGCCCAGGGCCATCTGGTCGCTGGAGGCGAAGACGGCGGTCGGCGGCCGGTCGAGGTCCAGCAGCGCCGTGCCCTGGGCGAAGCCCGACTCGTGCGAGAAGTCGCCCTGCCGGACGAGCGCGTCGTCGGTTTCGGCCCCGGCCACGTCGAGCGCGGCGCGGTAGCCGTCGAGCCGGGCCCGGCTGCACAGCAGGGTCGGCGGCCCGGCGATCATGCCGATCCGGCGGTGGCCGAGCGACAGCAGGTGCTCGACGGCGCTGCGGCCCCCGGCCCAGTTGGTCGCGCCGATCGTCGGGATGTCGAAGGTGGGTACGCCCGCCGGGTCGATGACGACCGTGGGCATGCCCAACCGGCTAAGTTCCGCGTGCAGTTGGGGAGCGAGTTCGGAGGTGACGAGGATCGCGCCGTCGGAGTTGCGGGCCCGTACGCCGGCCAGCCACTGCTGCGCCGAGGTGGCTCGATGGTGGACCGCGGAGACGATGGCGCCCACCCCGGCCTCGTGCGTCACCTTCTCCACGCCGCGCAGGATCTCCACCGCCCAGGGGCTGTCGAGGTCGTTGAAGACGAGGTCGATCAGATTGGCCCGGTTCTCGGCCCTGGGCGCGCGGCGCCGGTAGCCGTGCCGGGCGAGCAGTTCCTCGACCCGGCGGCGGGTGGCCGGCGACACGTCGTTGCGGCCGTTCAGCACGCGGGAGACGGTCGGCAGCGAGACACCGGCCTCACGCGCGATGTCGGCGATCGTCACGCGACCCGCGCGCTCTGTCACCACCTGTGCCTCCTCCGCAGACTGCCCCCAGCATAGGCAGCCGCGGCGGACCGGTCCGCCGCCCACCGGCCGAACGCCCGTACCGGCACCGCGCGGGCCGTACCCTCTCAGTCCACGGTCGGCGTCGGCGCTCCCCCGATTCCACCGGCGACCCTTGACGCCGGCCCACCGCCCCTCCTACGGTCGGCTGCAACTTTCCGGAACGTTCCGGAACTTGCACCGAAGCCCTACAGCCACCGCGTCCACCACCCCCGGCCGCGCTCCCGGCACCGACGCGGGAGACCGCGCGCCCGCTCCCCCGGCCACAAGCCGTCCCCCTTGACCTCAATGAGGACGGTATGGACAGGTACTTCGCACACCAGGACGCCGCGGGCACGCGGGTCGACCCGTTCTCGGGCCTCACCGCGTCCGGCCTGCCGTGAGCCGGCCGACCGCCGACGGCGGCCGAGGCCGCGTCACCGGCCCGGTCCGCGCCGCGCTGCCGACGGGCCGCCCCCGCGTGCCCGGCCGGAGGCCCGCGGACGCCGGGGCCGGGCATCCGGCGACGCCCGGCCCCTGGCCGGTCTACCGCGCCAGGGGAAGCGTCTCGGCCAGCCGGCGCCAGGCGTCCCGTGGCAGATCGCGCCGGGGGTCGCCGGTGACCACCTGGATCGCGAGATGATCCGCGCCCGCCGCCAGGAACGCGTCCGCCCGCGCGGCGATGTCCTCGGCGTCCCCGAGCGCGAACAGCGCCCCGACCAGCCGCTCGCTGCCCCCGTCGCGGAAGTCGTCCTCGTCGAAGCCGAGCCGGACGAGGTTGGCCGTGTAGTTGGGCAGCGACAGATAGAAGCGCAGATAGGTCCGCGCGGTCTCGCGGGCCCGGTCCAGGTCGGCGTCGAGCACGACCTTGAACTCGGGCGCGAGCAGGGCGTCCGGTCCCAGGATCTCGCGGGCCCGCGCGGTGTGCTCCACGGTGACCAGATACGGGTGCGCGCCCGCCGCCCGGTCCCGGGACAGCGCCAGCATGCGCGGCCCGAGGGCCGCCAGCACCCGCCCGCTCACCGGCACGGGCTCGGCGGCCGAGTCCAGCCCGGTCAGATAGTCGCGCATCGCCGAGTACGGCCGCGCGTACTTCTCCGTGGCGCTGCTGTGACTGACGCCCAGGCCCAGCAGGAAACGCCCGGGGTGCCGCCGCTCGACCTCGGCGCGCTGCTCGGCGACCTCGGCGGCCGGGTGCTGCCAGATGCTGAGGATGCCGGTGGCCACCGTGATGCGCGCGGTCGCGTCGAGCACCCGGGCCGCGTGGGCGACCGAGGGGCTGCTGCCCAGCCACAGGGTGCCGTACCCCAGCGCGTCCAGCTCGGCCGCCGCGTCGTCGAACTCGCCCGTGTACGGCGGTCCGTCGCCGCGCAGGGCGTTGCTCCAGACCCCGCTCCAGATGCCGATCCTGCCCAACCCGACGTGCCGCTCCATCACACCTTCTCCGGACTCGGGGAACTCTCCCGCGGCCCACCGTACGGTTCCGCGGCCCCGCGGGCCGCGCCGACATGCGGGCTTCCGTACGGACGACCGTCGACCAATGATCGTGTGGCAGAGCTTGTGCGGCGGGTTCGGCTCCTCCAGTGTCTTCTGGGTACGCCTTGCACCATGTCCACCGCCCTTTTTTCGGTTGTCCGAATACGCAGGTGAGAGGGATGACGATGTCAGATGTGCCGGCCCAGCGAGTGGGCGTCGCCGCGGAGTCCAGCGCGGGGGAGACCCGGGTGGCGATCGCTCCCCCGAGCGTCCGCCAGCTCCTCGCGCTCGGTTACGAGGTCGTGGTCGAATCAGGGGCGGGGGCGGCCTCCGGCTTCTCCGACGACGCCTACGCACAGGCCGGGGCGGAGATCGGTGACGCCTGGGACGCCGATGTGGTCCTGAAGATCAACGCGCCCTCGACCGAGGAGACCGCCCGGCTGCGCGAGGGCGCGACCCTGGTCGCGCTGATCGCCCCGGCGCTCAACCCGGAGCTGCTGGACGAGCTGGCCCGCCGGCCGATCACCGTCCTGGCCATGGACGCGGTGCCGCGGATCTCCCGGGCCCAGTCGCTCGACGTGCTCAGCTCGATGGCCAACATCGCCGGTTACCGGGCGGTCATCGAGGCCGCGCATGTCTTCGGCCGGTTCTTCACCGGCCAGGTCACTGCGGCCGGCAAGGTGCCGCCCGCCAAGGTGCTGGTCGCGGGCGCGGGCGTGGCCGGCCTCGCGGCGATCGGCGCGGCCGGCTCACTGGGCGCGGTGGTCCGCGCGACCGATCCGCGCCCGGAGGTCGCCGACCAGGTGCGCTCGCTGGGCGGCGAGTTCCTGGCCGTCGAGGTCGAGCAGGAGGGCGGCTCCGACGGGTACGCGAGGGCGACCTCCGAGGACTACGACCGGCGCGCCGCGGAGATCTACCACGAGCAGGCCGCGGACGTCGACATCATCATCACCACCGCGCTGATCCCCGGCCGGCCGGCCCCGAAGCTGATCACGGCCGAGGACGTGGCCGTGATGAAGCCGGGCAGCGTCATCGTGGACATGGCGGCGGCCCAGGGCGGCAACGTCGCGGGCACGGTCGCCGGCCGGGCGGTCGTCACCGACAACGGGGTGACGCTGATCGGCTACACCGACCTCCCCGGGAGGCTGCCCGCCCAGGCGTCGCAGCTGTACGGGACCAATGTGGTCAGCCTGATGAAGCTGCTCACGCCCGCCAAGGACGGCCGGCTGCACCTGGACTTCGACGACATCGTGCAGCGCTCGGTGACCGTGGTGCGCGACGGCGAGAAGACCTGGCCGCCGCCGCCCGTACCGGTCTCCGCGGCGCCCGCGCAGCCGGCCGCCGCTCCCGCCGCGCAGGCGCAGCCGGAGAAGAAGCGGGGCCTGTCGCCGGTCGCCCGCTACGGTCTGATCGGTCTCGGCATGGCCGCGCTCTTCCTGCTGATCGGCTTCTCCCCCGCCCAACTGGCCGAGAACTTCACGGTGTTCGCGCTCGCGGTGGTCATCGGCTACTACGTCATCGGCAAGGTCCACCACGCCCTGCACACCCCGCTGATGTCCGTGACCAACGCGATCTCCGGGATCGTGGTCATCGGCGCGCTGCTGCAGATCGGGCGCGGGCAGACGGTCGTCACGGTGCTGTCCTTCGTGGCGATCCTGCTGACCAGCATCAACATCTTCGGCGGATTCGCCGTCACCCGCCGCATGCTCGGCATGTTCTCGAAGGGCTGAGGTCATGAACGCCACTACGGGCACCCAGGCCGCGGACATCGTCGCCGCGCTGCTGTTCATCCTGAGCCTCGCCGGGCTCTCCCAGCACCGCACCTCCCGCGCGGGGGTGGTCTTCGGCGCGTGCGGGATGGCGCTGGCGCTGATCGCCACCGTCGGCTTCGCCGCGCACGACATCTCCGGCACCGGCATCGCGCTGATCGTCGTCGCGATGGCGATCGGCGCCGCGCTCGGCCTGTGGCGGGCCCGCGTGGTGGAGATGACCGGCATGCCGGAACTCATCGCGGTCCTGCACAGTTTCGTCGGCCTGGCCGCGGTCCTCGTGGGCTGGGACAGCTACTACCAGGTCGAGGCGCGCGGCTCCGCGCAGACCGAGGTGGTCCACTCCCTGCTGCGCATCCACCACGCCGAGGTCTTCATCGGGATCTTCATCGGCGCGGTCACGTTCACCGGCTCGATCATCGCCTTCCTCAAGCTGTCGGCGCGGATCAAGTCCCGCCCGCTGACGCTGCCGGGCAAGAATCTGCTCAACATCGGCGCCCTCGCCGCCTTCGTGGCGCTGACCGTCTGGTTCGCCGTGAGCCCCAACCTGGGGCTGATGATCGCGATCACCGCGGTGGCGCTGCTGCTCGGGCTGCATCTGGTCGCCTCGATCGGCGGCGGCGACATGCCGGTCGTGGTCTCCATGCTCAACAGTTACTCGGGCTGGGCGGCCGCGGCGGCGGGATTCCTGCTCAACAACAATCTGCTGATCGTCACGGGCGCGCTGGTCGGCTCCTCGGGTGCCTATCTGTCGTACATCATGTGCAAGGCGATGAACCGGTCGTTCGTGTCGGTCATCGCGGGCGGCTTCGGCATCGAGGCGGTGGCGAGCGGCGACACGGATCTCGGCGAGTACCGCGAGACGACCGCCGAGGAGACCGCCGACCTGCTCGCCGACGCGACCTCGGTGATCATCACCCCCGGGTACGGGATGGCCGTCGCCCAGGCCCAGCACCCGGTGGCCGAGCTGACCCGGGTGCTGCGGGCGCGCGGGGTCGAGGTCCGGTTCGGCGTCCACCCGGTCGCCGGACGGCTGCCCGGCCATATGAACGTACTGCTGGCCGAGGCCAAGGTGCCGTACGACGTGGTGCTGGAGATGGACGAGATCAACGACGACTTCGCCGGCACCACGGTCGTCCTGGTCATCGGCGCCAATGACACGGTCAACCCGGCGGCGACCGATGACCCCTCCAGTCCGATCGCCGGGATGCCGGTGCTGCGGGTGTGGGAGGCCGGGACCGTGATCGTCTTCAAGCGCTCGATGGCCTCCGGGTACGCCGGGGTGCAGAATCCGCTGTTCTTCCGCGACAACAGCCGGATGCTCTTCGGGGACGCCAAGCAGAGCGTGGACGACATCCTGCGCGCGCTGGCCTCCTCCTCCCCGGCGGACGGGCCCTCCTCCGGCCGGGCTCAGCCGTCGGCCGCGGCCGCGTCCTCCGGGAACGGCTGACGCAGTTCGACGCAGCACTGGCCCGGCCCGGGGGCCAGTGCTGCTTCGATTCCGGTGGTCTGGAGACCGTGCAGCAGTCCGTCCACGAAGGCCAGGTTGAGCGAGCAGACCAGTTCGGGCGAGCGGGCGGCCAGTGGGCGGAAAGGGCAGTTGAGCAGGCGCAGCCGGGTGGGCGTCCGGCGTTCGGGCACGAATCCGTGGGCCGCGAGCAGGCTCTCGCCGGCCCCGATGGACCGCTCGGGTCCGAGCCGGCCGGGGCGGGTACGGGCCCGCTCGGCCGCGCCGGTCTCCTCACCGCGCCGGCGCGCGGCGCGCAGCGCGGCGGCGCGGGCCCGCTCTCCGGGCTGCGCACCGCGCGCCGGCGCCGACGGCCGGCCCGCGCCTACGCCGAACTGTTCAGCCCCCGGCCGTTCGACCTGACGACCTTCCCCAACGACGAGGGCTACGACGAACTCGTGCTGGCCCGTTCCATTCCGGTGCGGTCGGTCTGCGAGCACCATCTGCTGCCCTTCGTCGGCACCGCGCATGTCGGCTACCTGCCCGGGCAGCGCATCCTCGGGCTGTCCAAACTGGCCCGTGTGGTCGAGCACTTCGCGTGCCGGCCGCAGGTGCAGGAGCGGCTGACCAAGCAGATCGCGGACTGGCTGCGGATCCAACTCGACCCCAAGGGCGTCGGCGTGGTGGTCGTCGCCGAGCACACCTGCATGACACTGCGGGGTGTACAGGCCACGGGTTCCACCACCATCACGTCCACCTTGCAGGGCACCCTGCGCGACGACCCCCGCTCCCGCGCCGAATTCCTCTCCCTGGCCACCCCCACCACCCCCTGACCCCGCCCACGGCGGCGCGGAAAGCACCGTGTACCGGGCGGGCATGGCCGCCGCCCCTACCCCGTACCCCCGCCCGCCGCCGTGAGTACGTCCCTCATCGCCGCCAGCCGGTCCCGCACCTCGTCCTCGGCGAAGGCGGGCAGCGCCTGGACCCTGGCCCTGTCCCGGGACCGCTCCACGATCTCGGACCGCTCCTGCGCGGTCGGCCCCTGCACCGAGAAGGTGATCGTCGTCGTGTCGGGAAGGGCCGTGACCGAATGGAGTTGACGGTGGTGCAGGAAGTAGCGGGTCCCGGCGGGCAGGGCCGCCTCGAACGTGCCGGTCAGCCCCACCTCCCCCAGCCGGACGAACTCGTCGCGGCGGCCGAAGCCCAGCACCCGGAAGCGGTGGAATCCCCGGCCGCCGGGGTCGACGTCGTAGTGACGGACGTCGAGCCGCCCGGCCAGGACCCGCGACTCGAAATCCCAGCGGTGATTGTGCGGCGCCTCGTCCACCCGGGCGTCACCGGCCCACCACACGTCGAACTTCACCAGATACTCGCCGCGCTCCACCGCGATGACCATCTTGTCGAATCCGTTGGCATGCCGATAGGAGCGCTCGGCGATCCGCCGCACCCACAACTCGTCGGCCAGTACGTCTTCCAGAAGTCGTACCGCTCCTGGTACATCACTCGGCAGAGTGAATGGGAGCGATGCGTTCCGCCCGGTTTCGAGCCACAGTTGTCCGATTCCCACGCCGTCCGCCCTCCTCGCACCCGAACCCACCGGCGCGCGCCGGGCTGCCACCGGTACGTACGCTGACCTGCGCCCTTCAGAATTCCGCCGAACCCGGCCTGACTTGACGTCAGGTACACCGTACTCAACCTCTTACCCCGCCGATAGCCGCTTGCTAGAGTGCCGTCATGATTCGGTCTCTCGGGGACCAGATCTTCAGTGCCTTGATCGGCGCCCTTGTCACACTCGTGCTGACCTGGATCGGTCGACGCATTCAGATCAATGGGACCAAAAGAATGTGGCGGCTCCGTCGGCCGGACAGGCTGCGCATTGTGCTGTCGACAAGTGCCCGTATCGAGACGCCCACCTACTTCCGTCCGGTCACCGGCCTCGGCGGCGCCCGCGCCCTGAGTCTTCTCACCCCGTCCCTGGCCCGCGCCTACCGGATACCCGACGGTGTCGCCATGCTCTCCAGCCTGGTCGAGGACCGGGACAGGGAAGGCGATCTGATACTTCTGGGCGGGCCGAAGAACAACGAGGTGACCAGGGAGGCGCTGGCCCGGCTCGACCGCAGGCTGCCCGTGACCATGCGCACCGAGGGAGACGAGAAGATATACCGGCGCACCAGCTGGAACAGTGAGGACGAGGCGCTTCCGCCACCGAGCGGCCAGGCGCCCTCACACGGCCGGGCGGGCGCGGACTACGGTCTGATCATCAGGGCGCCCAACTGCTTCAACAGCGAGACCACGCTCATGATATTCGCGGGGCAGCACACCTATGGAATCATCGCCGCAGCCCAGTACTTCCTGACACACCAGCGCGAAATGCGCAAGATGTCGCACCGGAATTTCGCACTGGTCGTAAAATCCGCCGTCACGGCCAAGGAGCATGTTGAGCCCCCGGAACTCTATTGCGGCCCGTTCTTTTTCTGATGGGCATGTGATGCATGAGATCATCGCGCACTACACGGAAGCCAAGTCCTCCGAAGGACCCAACGAGGACCGGCTGGTCGTGACGGAATCCTTTGTCGCGGTGGTGGACGGAGCCACGGCCAAGGCGCCTTATTCGGCGGAGGAATTCGGCGACTCCACACCGGGAGCGGTCGCCGCGCGACTGATCGCGGAGACCGTCGAGGGGCTGCCCCCCGGCGCGAGCGAGCGGGAAGCGGTCGACGCGTTCACCGAGAGCCTTTCGGGCTGGAAGGATCTGGCCGCGCCGCCCACCGCCTCGGTGACGGTCTACTCCTCGGCACGCCGGGAGATCTGGGTGGTGGGATCGGCCATGGTGCGGGTCGACAGCAGGAATTACGCATTCGAACCGCTGCACGAGAAGTACGCGGCCGGCACCCGGGCCTCGTATCTGATGTCGCTGCTCTCCCAGGGGCACGACCCCGACGAGCTGCGCCGCACCGACCCCGGACGGGAGTTGATCCTGCCCCTTCTCCGCAACGAGAAGGCGCTGCGGAATGTGGACACCGAGGCACCCTGGCATTTCGGGGGCATCGACGGGCGCCATGTCCCGGACCGGTTCCTGTCGTGCGTGCGGGTTTCGGCCGGAGCACGGGTGACCCTGGCGAGCGACGGCTATCCGGAGCTCTTCGGGACTTTCGAGCAGACCGAGGAAAACCTCGCACACGTACTGGCCGCCGATCCCCTGATGGTCGGCGCCTATCCGAAGACCAAACCGCTGCGGCCGGGGGCGGGGAGTTTTGATGATCGGACGTATGTTCAGTTCCTGGTGAGGTAGCGGAGGGGCGGGGTGGACATGGCGGACGGCAGGGGCAAGGCGCTCGTGACCGGGGGCGCCGGGATGATCGGGCGGCGGCTGGTACGGCACCTGGCACGGGGCGGGTACGAGGTCGTCGTGCTCGATCTCACCGGGCCGCGTTCCGAAGTCGCCCGGCGGAACCCGGAATTGCGGTCGATGGCCCGCGATGTGCGATGGATTCGCGGGGACACCCGCAAGGAATCGGATGTCCGCGCGGCCATGGCGGGTGTCGGGACGGTTTTCCATCTCGCGGCCGGCCCCTCCTTCGTGCATTACAGCCGCAGCCCGGTGGCCGAGACCTCCAACGCGATCACGGGATTTCTCACCGTGCTCGACGCGGCCCGTCACGCGGGTGTGCGGCGGGTGGTCCACGCGAGTACGAGCGCGGTGTACGAGGGAAATCCCGTGCCGTACCGCGAGGACATGCCGCTCAGCCCGCCGGACCTGAAATCCCTGGCGAAACGCACGACCGAGGACATCGCCGGGATATACGCCGCCCGGTACGGCATGACGACGATCTCGCTGCGCCCGTTCAGTGTCTACAGCGACGACGAGACCGAAAAGGGCCCGCTGGCCAACGTCGTGTCGCTGTTCGTGTGGGCCGTGCTGGCCGGACGCACGCCGGTGCTGTGGGGCGACGGCCGGCAGACCCGGGACTTCGTCTACGTGGACGACGTGGCCAGGGCCTTCGCCCTGGCCGCCGAGGTGCCGGAGCCGGCGACGCAGCCGGTCAATGTGGGCACGGGTGTCGAGACGACCCACCGGGAGCTGGTGCGCCTGATCGCGGCGGCCTGCGGCGTCGAGGCGGAGTTCCGTTTCAGCGGGGTGCCGGTCGAGCCGTACGCGAGCCGGCTGCTGGCGGACACCACGCGGGCGGAGAAGGTGCTCGGATTCCGCGCGGAGACGGCGCTGGCCGCCGGGGTGGCCAAGGTGGTCGAGCAGGCACGCGTCTCGGGGTCGTACGGCCGGGCGGTCACCGGGCTCGCCCTGGCACAGGAGCCGCCCGCGTTCTCGGACGCCCTGCGCGGGGAGTGACGGTCCGCGGCGGGTCCGCGCAGGACGCCGACCCGAACGGCCCGCGCGGCAGCCGCCGATCACCGGACGGCCCCGCGTGTCCCGCCGGAGCGTCGCGGCCCCGGAGAGCGGAGAGTCCGGGCCGGGTGCGACACTGCCGCTGAGTCCGACGGCGTACCCGCAGGTCGGACAGGATGCACCGGACAGGAGGAACATGCCGGACACGGTGATCATCGGCAGTGAGCGCAGCGAGGTCGGCCTGCCGACCGGAATGGACGTATTGCGGCGCGGCGGCTCGGCGCTGGACGCGGTGGAGGCCGCGATGCGCCGCTGCGAGGACAACCCGGCCGACCACTACGTGGGCACCGCGGGCCTGCCCAACGCCCAGGGCGTGGTCGAGCTGGACGCGTCCCTGATGCTCGGCTCGGGGCGGCGGTTCGGCGCGGTGGCCGCGCTGCGCGGCTACCCCAACCCGATCTCGGTCGCCCGCGCGGTCCTGGAACGGCTGCCGCAGCACAGCCTGCTGGTCGGGGAGGGCGCGGAGCTGTTCGCGAAGGAGTGCGGCTTCACCACGGCCGAGCTGCTGACCGACGAGTCACGGGCGAAGTGGCGTGAGCAGGTCACGCTGTCGCGGGAGTCGGTGGAGGGCGAGAACACCGCCGCGACCGAGGGCGACCAGCGGTACCGGGAGAGCGCGCTCGCCCTGATCCGCAGGCTCGCGCCGCACGACGGCCCGTGGGGCACGATCAACATCATCGCCCTGGACGCCTCGGGCGAGATGTGCGTCGGGGTCTCCACCTCGGGCTTTCCGTACAAGTACCCCGGCCGGGTGGGCGACTCCGCGCTGCCGGGCGCGGGCAACTGGTGCGATCTGCGGGCCGGCGGCGCCGCCTGCACCGGCCGCGGCGAGCTGAGCATGCGCGGCAACACGGCCCGTACGATCGTGGACCTGCTCGCGGCGGGCGCGGACCCGTCCGACGCGTGCCGGGCCGGGCTCGCCGACGCGGCCACGCTGCCGGACGACTTCCGCTCCGAGCTGCGCGCCCTGGCGCTGACCCCCGACGGTCGGCACGGCGGCGCGGCCGGACAGCAGGGCAGCGTGTACGCGCTGATGACCGAGGCGTCCACCGAACCCGAGTTCCGCCCGCGGAGCGTGCTGTGAAGATCTTCCTCTCCTCCGACATGGAGGGCACCGCCGGAGTCGTGGACTGGGCGCAGTGCCGGCCGGGCCAGCCCGAGTACACCTACTACCGCTCGCTCCTCCAGGACGAGGTCAACGCGGCGATCAAGGGGGCGCTCGCGGGCGGCGCGAGCGAGTTCCTGGTCAACGACTCGCACTCCACGATGGCCAATCTGCGTCCCGACGCCCTCGCCGGACGGGCGCGCTATCTGTCGGGGCGGCACAAGCCGTTCTACATGATGCAGGGCCTCGACCCGTCCTTCGACGCCGTCTTCTTCGTCTCCTACCACGGCTCGATGTCGAGCGAGCGGGCCACGCTGTCGCACACCTACAACCCGGCGGCCATCGCCGAGGTGCGGCTGAACGGCGTCGTGGCGGGCGAGAGCGGCATCAACGCGCTGGTCGCCCTCGGCCACGGGGTGCCGGTGGTGCTGATCACCGGGGACGACACCACGGTGGCCGAGGCCGAGCCGTTCTGCCCGGGGGTGGTCGGCGCGGTGGTCAAGTCGTCGGTCTCCCGCTTCGCCGCAGACAGCCTGCACCCGGCCGACGCGCGCGAGGTGATCCACGACGCCGCACGCCGGGCGATCGAGTCGCTGCCGTCCGCCGCGGCGCCGGCCATCACGCTGCCCGCCACGCTCACCGTACGGATGCGCAACCCCGATCTGGCCGAGATGGCCACCTGGGTCAGCGGGGTCGAGCCCGAGCCCGGCGACGCGGTGACGGTCCGGATCACCGACGAGGACCCGATCCGGCTCTACCGCACGTTCATCACCGTCGTGCTGCTCACCCGGGGCATCGCGGAGTGAGCGGGGGCGCGGGCCCCAGCGGGGATACGGCGGCGTAGCGCGGGCCCCGCGGCCGTGGCCCGGGCGTCCGCTTGACGGCGGGGTCCGGGCCGCGGGTCCACGGAGGTCAGACCCGCGGTCCACGCGGGGGTCCGGGCCGCGGGTCCACGGAGGTTAGACCCGCGGGTCTACGCCGGATCGGAGCCGCGGCGGTCGGGGGCGCGGTCGGTGACCGGGACCGGCGCCGAGCCGGAGTGGAAGCTCCCGATGGAGTAGTTCTGGCCCTGGAAGACCGGGCCGTTCGCCACCCCGCTGAACGAGTTGTTCACCACATTGACCTGCCCGCCGCCTGCCGCCGGGTCCAACTCGGCCAGCAGCGCCCGCAGTTCGCCCGCGGCGGCCGGGTCGGCCCGCAGGACGCGGCGCAGTCTCGTCCGCCACTCGGCCTCGATGTCGGCGGCGGCGCCCTCGTCCCCGGCGGCCCTGGCGGCCACCAACTCCTCCTGGGACAGCTGGAGTTCTCGGGCCGCCGCGCTGCCGTCACCGCCCCGGGCGAGGAAGCGCTCAAGCCGCTGCCTGGTACGGGCCCACGCGTCCGACACCATCAGCCCCACCAGCGTCGTCGCCCCCGACGCCGCCAGCGCCGTCAATTCGGCCTCCACGAAACCCCCTCAACCCGCGCGAATCCGCTGCGACCACCGTAGGGAGCGCGCGACCGCTTGGGTAGACGGCCTCGGTACGTGTCGCTCACCACGTGATTGAAGGGCCTCCACCCGACTATTGCGCCCGTTCAGGGACTATGCTTCGAATCAGATGCTCCCGACCCGGCCGTTCACCGCGCCGAGGTCCAGGCGCGCGGGCAGGGCGGATTCCCGTCCGGTCGCCCCGCCCGTCACCGAAGAGACCGATCAGGACCGCGACCGCCCGCCGGATTCCCGGGGCGGCCACTCTTCCTTTCCGCACCGATATCCGATTTCCGCACCATCATCCGACCGTTTGTCGGCAGCGCGTACGCGGAGCCGGAAGTCCGGCACCCGTACGGGCCGCTGCCGCATACGGTCTCCCGAACCGAGGGGCCATGCCCATCTCACACCTGCTGCACATCTCCCGGCGCGACGAGGGCGACCGGGCACTGATCACCGTGACGGGCGAGATCGACCTGGAGACCGCGCCCGAGCTGCGCCACTCGTTGCAGGGCTGTCTGCTCGACGGCATCCGCGTCATCGACGTCGACCTCACCGCCGTCCCGTTCTGCGACTGCAGCGGGCTCAACGCGTTCCTGGCCGCGCGGGAGTCGGCCTCGGCGTCCGGAGCCGTACTGCGGCTGTACTCGCCGACCCGTACGGTGCTCCGGCTGCTGACCGTCGTGGGGGTCGGACGGATCCTGCTGGGCATCCCGGCGGCCGAGCCTGCGGGCGTCGGGCTCGTCCGGGGCCGGACGTCGCTGCTGCGCAACGCCGGGAGCAAGGCCGCGAGCGCGGCGGTGGGCACGGTGGTCGGCCCGGCGGCGGCTACGGTCACAGGTACGGCCGCTGGTCCCGGCGTCGCGCCGGGCATCTCGCCGGGCCGTTACGCGCTGGCGTGCGCGGGGAGCACGAGCTGATGGCGCCCACCGGGCCGGGCCAGGCCCAGCGCATCGACGACTACGAACCCTCCGCCGGGGGCGTGATCTATCTGCGTGGCCTCAGCCGCTGGCAGGCGGAGGACCAGCGCGAGGAGATCGCCGATCTGTACGTCGAGTCGTCCCCGGTGACGGCGGGCGACGAGTACGACAGCCGAGCGGCCTTTCTGCACCGCCTCACCGAGGACGTACGACGGCCGGGCTTCGACATGCTGATCGCGGAGGCGACGGTGTCGGGTGAGGCGCCCGTGCTGGTGGGCGCGGTGTTCGGGTGCCCGGTCGCGCGCGACGGCGGCTGGTGGCAGGGCTTTCGGGGGACGCTCCCGCCGCACATCGACCAACTCACCGCGTCCGGCCATGTCTTCGCGATCACGGACGTCGTGGTCCACCGCGCTGAGCGCGACCGCGGGCTGGCGGGGCGGCTCCAGCACCGGTTGATCACCGATCACCAGTCGTCCCTGGGTGTCACGACGGTCCCGGCGTCGAACCGGGCCGTGCTGGCGGCGTTCCAGGGCTGGGGCTGGCAGGACGTCGGCGAGATCGTCCGCCCCCCACGGGAGTTCGACGACACCCCGCCGGTCACCCTGCGCGCCCTCTCCTTCCCCCTCCCCGAACCCTCACCGGCGGTCTGACTCCGCCGGAAACACCGCCGCCGGCTGTGCCGTGGAAGGCGTACGCCCGTCTGTCGTACCTCGTGGCGAACGCGTGCCCTTGAGGCGGTGGACGATATGGCTGGTCCACCGCCCGCGCGGGCGGACTCGACCGCGGCGCGCGGCGACCATGTCCCTTGCCGGGCAGGGGAGTTGCTGTGCATCGGCCGTGCGCGGGGGCGCGGCATGATCGTATGATGCCCGTCCCGCGGATGATTCCGCGCGGTCACAGGGCGGCACGCGCCGCGCAGGTCGGGGGGGCTCATGAACAGGTACGGGGTCGGCGGGGTGCTGCTGCTCGCGGCCGTGATCGGGACGGCGGCCACAGCCTGCGGGCCGGCGGACCACACGTCCCCCGCGCACGCGGCGGGGACGACGGCTGCGGGGAACACCGGGAGCACAGCGGATGCGGCCTCGCCGTCAGCGGCCGCCGGGAAGCCCTCCCAACGGGCGCGGCAGATCTTCCTGAAGCTGACGCATGCCATGTATCCCGACATCGGTGACCGGTCCGATGCCGACCTTCTCTCCCTGGGCGACCAGGCGTGCGCCGAGCTGCGCCGCGGCGACGACTACGACGACGTCGTGGCCGATCTTCGGATGCACTTGATCAGCGAGTGGGACGCGATGGGCGTGATCACCTCCGTCTCCATGCCGGATGACGGCCTGTGCCCCGACGTGCACGACGTCGTCGCGAAGAAGCTGATGGAAGGCCCCAAGCGCTAGGTTCTGTCCGGCACCTTCGCCGAACCGGCCGGGATCTGCCCGCCCGGCAGGGTCGGGGTCGGAGACCGCATGTCGGGCGAGCCGCGCGGCACCGCGCAGCCCGTCGACAGCCGCGAGGGCGTCCCTCAAGCACGGGCGCGCGGGGGCACGACGTGGGGTCGCGGCAGGGCGGGTGACGCGCAGGCCACGGGGTGGCCTCGTCTGACCCCTGCGGGGAGGCGGGGCGAGGCGGGCGGAAGGGCCCGGCGGGGACGTCATGACGAGGTCTCCGCCGGGCCCTCGGGCCTTCGGGCCTTCGTAGCGGTGGGCCGGCTTACCGCGTTCCCGGGAGCGCGGCCGCGACCGCGCGGAGGAAGTCCGCGCAGGCCGCCGGCGCCGGCGGCAGCTCGGGGTTCCACGGCACCACGGCCGCGCCGGCCGTCAGCTCCCGCCACGCGGGCAGTTCGGCCAGCGCGTCCGGCCCGGAGGCGTGCGCGCGCGAGTCGGCCAGCACGAGGTCGGCGCCGCGGCCCAGCTCGACCGCGTGCGCCCAGTCCGTGGTCAGCCAGTTGGCCCCGGGGCCCGGGCCGGGGTCCGCGAGGTCGACGCCGAGCCCGGTCAGGTGGCGCAGTTCGGGCCACGCCTCGGGCCTGGCGACATGGACCTGCTCGGTCCCGGCCCCCGACAGCACCAGCGCGCGCGGTGCTCGGACCGCCGCGACGGCACGCAACTCCTCCTCCACAGCGGCCAGTTCGGCGGCCGCGCCCCCGGCGGACCCGCCCAGCGCGGTGGCCAGCTCGCCGAACCGGCCCAGGATGCCGGTGAGCGAGGACCCGCCCGCGACCGACAGCACCACCACCGGCACCCCGGCGGCCTCCGCCTCCGCGAGGAGCGGTTTCCCCACGGCGTAGGCGTGTTCACCGTCGTAGGTGACGTCCACCAGGAGATCGGGGCGCAGTTCGCTCAGCGTGTCCTCGCCGAGGTCCGATCCCTGGCCCAGGTACGGCACTTCGGCGCTGTCCAGGGCGCCCGCCTTGACCGGGTCGACCTCCGTGCCGCTGTCGTGCGCGGAGCCGTAGACGCCCACCGGCCGGAGGCCGTACTCCCACAGCCCGGCGCCGGCCCGTACATACGCCAGCACTCGCCGCGGTCTGCGCCCCGCGGTCACCGTGGTACCCCGGTCGTCGGTGAACTCCCAAGGCCGCTCCGCTTGTTCCGTCGTCATGCGTCGCTCCCCCTTCCCGGTGTCGGGGCGTTCGCACGCCCCCGATTCGCGCCCCCGTACGCCGCCCAAGCTCCCAGCCTCCGCCCGTACCCGTCCCGGGACAAGACCCCAACTGCCCCTGGATCAGGCTTCTTCGGCCAAAGCGCGGGCCGGGGCGGGGGGTTGCGCGGTGGCGGTGGGCCGTGGCGTACGGGGCAGCAGCAGGGCCGCGGTGACCGCGCCGGCCGCGATCAGTACGGCGCCGACCAGGAACGCCCGGTCGTATCCGGCGGTGAGCGCCACCCGGCTCGCGGGGCCCGCGGAGTGATGGCGGGTCACCGCGTCGGCGACGGTCACCAGGACGGCGAGGCCGATGCTTCCGCCGCTCTGACGGCAGGCGTTGAGCAGTCCGCTGGCGAGCCCGGCCTCGTGGACGGGGATGCCGGCCGTCGCCGCGGTCGTGTTCGCGACCAGGCAGACCCCGAGGCCGACGCTGGCCACCAGCGACGGCCCGAGGAAGTCCCCGAGGAACGTGCCGTCCGCGCTCACCAGACCGAACCACGCCATGCCGACGGCGGCCAGCGCCAGTCCGGCGACCAGCGGCAGCCGCGGCCCGAGCAGGCGGATCAGCCGCGCGGCGACGATCGTGCCCGCCACGATGCCGAGGCTGAACGGCACGAACGCCAGCCCGGTGCGCACCGGGCTGTAGCCGAGCACGCCCTGGAGGTAGAGCGAGGCGAAGTAGAAGGCGCCGAACTGGGCGGAGGCGATGAGGAAGACCACCACGTTCGCCACCAGGACCGGCCGTTGGCGCAGAATGCCGAATCTGACCAGCGGCGCAGTGGCGAACCGCCGCTCGACCAGCACGAACAGGCCGCCCAGGACGACCGTAAGAGCCAGCGTCCCGAGGGTCTGGGCCGAGCCCCAGCCGTGGTCGCCGGTACGGACCACCGCGTAGACCAGGGTGATCATCGCCGCTGTGACCAGCACCGCCCCCGGCAGGTCGAGCCGGGGCCGGGCAGCCGCCTTGTGCACCGGGATCGCGCGCAGCGCCAGCGGTACGGCCACCGCGACCACCGGCAGGTTGACGAAGAGCACCCAGCGCCAGTCGAGGTACTCGGTCAGCACCCCGCCGAGCAGCACACCGACCGCGCCGCCCGCGCCCGCGACGGCTCCCCACGCGGCCAGCGCGCGGCTGCGCGCCGGCCCCTCCGCGAAGTTGGCGGAGATCACGGTCAGGCTGACCGGCAGGAGTACGGCCCCGGCCACGCCCTGGGCCGCGCGGGCGGCGATCAGCTCGCCGGGGTTCTGGGCGAGGCCGCCGAACAGCGAGGTCACGCCGAACAGGACCAGCCCCAGCAGCATGGCGAGCCGGTGCCCGAACAGGTCCGCGAGCCGCCCGCCGAGCAGCAGCAGCCCGCCGAAGGTCAGCGTGTAGGCGTTGACGACCCATTGCAGATCGCCGGGGCTGAAGCCGAGGTCGGTGCGGATCGCGGGCAGGGCGACGTTGACCACGGTCATGTCGAGTACGACAACGAGCTGGCACAGGCAGACGACGAGCAGCAGCAGGCCGGGGCCCGCCGTCCGGCCGCCGGTGCGGGCGGACGCGCCGCCGCTTTCCGCGTCGGGCATCGGATCTCCAAAAAGGTGGACAGGGCGATTGGACACCGTTCAATTGGACAGTGTCCAATTAACTTAGCCTTACCTAAGTTCTCGGGCAACCCCTCGGCCGGCCCGAGGGGTTGCCCACCGGCGGACGCCCTGCTCAGACGGCGAATATGGCAGTCTGGCGACATGGCCAGGCGAACCAACGACACTCCGCTCACGCCCGCCCGAGTGGTCGACGCGGCCGTGGAACTCACCCGTCTGCACGGGACCGAGGGCTGGAGCATCCGCGATCTGGCCGCCGCGCTCGGCTCGTGGCCCAACAGCGTCTACCACCACGTCGGCGACCGCGACGCGGTGCTCCGGCTGGTCCTGGACCGGGTCGTGGCCGAGCTGCCCAACCCCTCGGCCGACCTCAGCTGGCAGGAGTGGTTCCGCGGCTTCCTGTTCGGCAGCCGCCCGGTCTTCCTGCGGTACGTCGGCGTGGCGCGGCTGCTGTGCCGCGACGGGCCGACCGTGCCCGCCGCCCTGCCGATCATCGACCGCGGGGTCGGGCTGCTGCTGCGGGCCGGCTTCGGCGAGCGGGCGCCGCGCGCGTACGGGGTCCTGGTCGACAGCGCGTTCCTGGTGATCGCCCTGGACGAGGACCGCACGCTGGCCGGGAGCGGCCGCGACGCCACGGCGGGCGCGATGCTCGCGATGGCCGAGCCCTCGGACGCCGGGCCGGGCTGGCAGGCCATGCACGGCTACGTCTCGCAGTGGATCGCCGACGCCGAGACGCACCGGGAGAAGCTCTACACGTACTCGGTCGAGGCCGCGATCGCCGGCCTGGAGGCGGATCTGGCCGGGCGGCACGAGCCACACTGAGCGGGCAGAGCCGGGGGCCGCCGCCGACCGGCGGGTGGGCAGCGACGGAGTCACGGCCGCGCAGGCGCGAGCCGCGACCCGGGAGGGGCGGCGCCGGCCCCGGCCGCCGGATGGCAGGCCGCGCGCGGCGTAAGCCGTCACTGAGCGGGCCGAGCCGCCTGCCCACGGCCCGGGGCCCGGGCCGTGACCGGAATGCGCTATGTTGCTGAACCATGCCGCGAGACAGCCACACCAGCGAGGGCGGCCCGGCCGCCGAGGGGCTGCGGGTCGTCAACTTCGACATGGCCCGCGGCCAGCGCTTCGGCGAGCACGACCACGACACCCACCAACTGGTGTGGGCCCCCGCCGGCGTACTGACCGTGGACATCGGCGACCACTCGTGGGTGCTGCCGCCGACGCTCGCGCTGTGGATCCCGGCGGGGGTGCCGCACGCGACCGGAGCCACCCGGCCCGCGCAGATGCGCAGCGTCTACGTGGTGCCCGAGCACTGCCCGGTGCGCTGGGCACAGCCGACCGTGGTCGCCGTCGGACCGCTGCTGCGCGAGCTGGTGACGCATCTGGCCGTGCCCGGCCCCGACCCGGCCGCGAAGGCCAGGGCCGAGGCCGTGATGTTCGATCTGCTGCGGCCGGTCGGGGTGACCACGATCGAGCTTCCGATGCCGGTGGACGAGCGGGCCCGCCGGGTGGCCGAGGCGCTGGTGGCCGGGCCCGCGGACCAGCGTTCGCTGGAGGAGTGGGGCCGGATGGTCGGCGCCAGCTCCCGTACGCTGGCCCGGCTGTTCGGCGCGGAGACCGGTATGTCGTTCGGCCGGTGGCGGACAAGGGCCCGGCTGCGGGCGGGACTTGAGCACATGGCGGCGAACCGGCCGCTGGCGGCGGTGGCGCACCACGTGGGCTACACCACCCCCAGCTCCTTCATCGCCGCCTTCCGGCAGGAGACCGGCCGCACCCCGGGCGCGTACTTCGCGGTGCCGCCGCAGCGTGGGCGCGGCTGAGAGCCGAGACCCGTACAGCCACAGCCAACGCCCGCCCGGCCCTCGTCACATCAGAGGGACCGCAGCGCCTTCTCGAAGTCGTCCAGCGCGCCCAACGCGTCCTCGTAGCCGCCGGGCAGGAAGAAGATGCTGCCGAACAGGTGCTTGGCCTTGGTGGCGGCCAGCTGCTGGAAGGACTTCTGGGCGAAGAGCTTCGGGCCGAGGTTGGCGGGCTTGCCGTCGTTGGTCGTGTAGTAGAAGAGCGCGTCCGCGTCGGCGAGCTTGGAGGTGACCAACTCGTAGGAGACCGGCTGCTGTTCGTCCAGCCGGGTGCTCGCGGTGGCGAACTGCGCGCCGGCGTCGCCGAGGATGCCGCCGATCGGCGACCCGTGGCCGTACAGCCACCACTGGCCCTCGTCGAAGCCGCCCTGGAGGAGGTCCCAGCGGATACGGCCGAGCACGGCGGCGTGGTTCTTCTTGATCTCCGCGGTGCGCTCGGCGTAACGCTGCTTGAGCTTGTCGAGCGCGTCCGGGACGCCGAGCACCTTCGCGGTCTCGTCGGCCACGTCCCGCCAGGGGGCACGGGACTTGTTGAACGACAGGACCACGGTCGGGGCCAGTTCGCTGAGCTGCTTGTACGGGAGGTCGGCCTGGGCGTCGATGGCGAGGATCAGGTCGGGGCGCAGCTCGGCGACCTTCTCGACCTGGATGGCGCCGCCGACGCCGTTGGAGACCTTGGGGACCGTGCGCCAGCGGTCGAGGTAGCGCTGCGCCACGTACTGCTCGCCGGCGTTGAACAGGCCGGCGGGGGTGAGGCCGAGGTCGAACATCGCGGACATCGGGAAGTCGTTGAGGGCGACGACCCGCTGCGGGCGGTCGGGGATCTCCAGCGGTCCCTTGGCGGTGTCGACGGTACGGGTGCCGCCGCTCTTGCCGCCCGAGCCCTTGCCCGCGCCCTTGGCGTCCGTACTCCTGCTGTCGCTCTTGCCGCCCGACCCGCAGGCGGCGAGGCCGAGGAGTGCGGCGCCCGCGGCTCCAACGCCGAGCAGTCCGCGGCGGGTCGGGGTGGACAACCTCGGCCGGGAGGGATCGGGCGACAGGGACATGGGGACCTCCGGAAGTGCGCGGGGACGCGGGACGGGTGGCTGAGCGCCCACCCGAACCGAACTTAGGTTTACCTAACTTTGGACACCCTAAGTCGCGCTTTGGCCACCGAAATCGAGGTGCGGACAGCCGATAGCTCGAACACGCCACCGCGATACCCGACCCCAGGGACCGCCGCCCCCTCCCCGATTCCGACAACTCCCCCGCCCCGCCGCGCACTTCCCCCGCCCGAGGCGTTCCGGACGTGCCGCGTCCCGCCGCGCGGACCGGGCGGACGCACCCGCCGGACTGTCCGTTCAGCGATACAACTTGTCCGCCTCACGCCCATCGGACGCGGCCAGGAGGTGCGATTCACATCAAGAGACGACAGATGGGCGAGCAGTTTTAGGTTAGCCTCCCCTTACTTTCCCTGCCGGGAAGTCCGCCGAGGAGTACCCATGAACGTCTTGCGAGCCCGTGGTGGGCCCGCTCAGGTGGCCGGTGCGTCCGCGCCCGGCGCGCCCGCCGCAACGGCCGCCGAAGCATCCACGGTCGGCGCGTCCACAGCCGGCACGTCCGCCTCCGGTACGACCGGCAGGCCCGCGCCGGGCCGCGACCGGGCCGCCGCGCTCACCGCGGGTCTGCTGGTGTGCGCGGCCGTCCTCGTGGTGGCCGTCGCGGCGAGCCTGGCGGTGGGCACCAAGTCCGTACCGCTGGACACCGTGTTCAACACGGTCTTCCACCACGACCCGGACAACGGCGACCAGATCATCGTCACCTCGCTGCGGCTGCCGCGTACGGTGATCGGGCTGCTGGCCGGTGCCGCGCTCGGGCTCGCCGGGACGGTGATGCAGGGGCTGACCCGCAATCCGCTCGCCGACCCCGGGCTGCTCGGCGTCAACTCCGGTGCCGCGCTGGCCGTGGTGACCGCGATCAGCGTCTTCGGGATCACCTCCTTCACCGGCTATGTGTGGTTCGGCTTCCTCGGCGCCGCGGCGGCCGCGCTGCTGGTCTACGCGATCGGTTCGCTCGGCCGGGAGGGCGCGACCCCGGTGAAGCTCGCGCTCGCGGGCGCTGCGGTCAGCGCCGGGCTCTCGTCGTTCACCACCGCCGTGCTGCTCACCGACAGCGCGACCTTCGACCGGTTCCGGTTCTGGGAGGTCGGCGCGCTGGCCGGGCGCGATCTGTCGGTGGCGTACCAGGCGGGGCCGTTCGTCCTGGTCGGCGCGGTGTGCGCGCTGGGCTCCGGACGGCTGCTCAACACGCTCGGCCTCGGCGACGACACCGCGCGCGGCCTCGGGCTGAACATCGCCGGGGCCCGGATCTTCTGCGCCGTCTCCGTCGTGCTGCTGTGCGGCGCGGCGACCGCGCTGGCCGGGCCGATCGGCTTCGTCGGGCTGACGATCCCGCATGTCGTACGGTTCTTCACCGGCCCCGACCACCGGTGGATCCTGCCGTACTCCCTGCTGCTGGCCCCGGCGCTGCTGCTGGTCTCGGACATCGTCGGGCGGCTGGTGGCCAGGCCCGGGGAGATCCAGGTCGGCATCGTCACCGCGGTGATCGGGGCGCCGGTGCTGATCGTCCTGGTACGGCGGAGCAGGCTGGCGGGGGCGGGGCTGTGATGACGACGCCGTCCGACACGCGGACGCCCGCCTCGGCGCTGCCGCAGAAGGCGGCGCTGCCCGAGGGCACGCTGCGCGCGCTGCGGGCCGCCCGGCTGCGGCCCAAGGCGCGCAGCTCGGCGGTCGCGGCCGTCCTCGTCCTTGTCCTGTTCGTGCTGCTGTGCGCGTCGCTGTCCGTCGGCAGCTTCCGCATCCCGGTGCCGGACGTGCTGCGGACGCTGGCCGGGCACGGGGACGCGAGCACGGACTTCATCGTGCTCAAGGTCCGGATGCCGCGGGCCGTCACCGGGATCGCCGCGGGGGCCGCGTTCGGGCTGTCGGGCGCGATCTTCCAGACGCTGATCCGCAATCCGCTGGCCAGTCCTGACGTCATCGGCATCACCGCCGGGGCGAGCGCCGCCGCGGTGACCGCCATCGTCGTCTTCGGGCTGAGCGGGTCCTCGGTCTCCGTGGTGGCCGTGACCGGCGCGATCGTCACCGCGCTCGCGATCTATCTGCTGGCCTGGCGGCGCGGGGTGACGGGCTATCGGCTGGTGCTGGTCGGGATCGGGGTGTCGGCCGCGCTGTCCAGCGTGGTGTCCTTCCTGCTCACCCGGGCGGACATCTACACCGCGGAACAGGCGCTGCTGTGGCTGACCGGCAGTCTGAACGGCGCGGACTGGACCCGGGCCCGGACCCTGCTGCTGTGTCTGGCGCCGCTGCTGCCCGCGGCCTTCCTCGCGGCGCGCGCCCTGCCCGCGCTCGGCCTGGGCGACGACACGGCCAAGGGTCTTGGCGTACGGGTCGAACGCAGCCGGCTGCTGCTGATCGTGACCGGGGTCTGTCTGGCCGCGGTCGCCACGGCGGCGGCCGGGCCGGTCGCGTTCGTCGCCTTCCTCGCCGGGCCGGTGGCCCGGCGGCTGGTGCACGGCCGGGGGCCGGCGCTGGTGCTGTCCACGCTGACCGGCGCGGTCATCATGCTCGGCTGCGACTTCGCCGGGGCGCATCTGTTGGGACCGACCGAGTTCCCGGTCGGCGTGATCACCGGGGTGCTGGGCGCTCCCGGACTGCTGTGGCTGCTGGCCCGGGCGAACCGGGTCGGGCAGGGAGGATGAGGACACCCCGATGAACACGCTCCCTCCGGCCGGGACGGCGAATCCGGCCCCGGACACGGTCCCCGGGCCGATACCCGGACCCGTCACCGCGACGCCCCCGCTCGCGGGCGCCGAACCCGCCCCGACACCGGCCGGCCCCGATCCCGGTCCGGACGCCGGGGCGCTTGCCGCGCGCGGGCTGCGGCTGGGGTACGAGCAGCGGACCGTCGTCAGCGACGTCACCGTGGAGATCCCCCCGGGCCGCGTCACCATGATCGTCGGCCCCAACGCCTGCGGAAAGTCCACGCTGTTGCGCGGTCTGGCCCGCCTGCTCGCGCCCGCGGCGGGCGAAGTGCTGCTGGACGGCCGGGACATCCACTCCCTGCCGACCAAGCAGGTCGCCGCCCGCCTCGGCATCCTGCCGCAGACCCCGGTCGCCCCTGACGGCATCCGGGTGATCGACCTGGTCGGCCGCGGCCGCTACCCCCACCAGGGCTGGTTCCGCCGGTGGACCGCGCAGGACGAGGAGGCCGTCGCCGAGGCGCTGACCGCGACCGACACCCTGGACCTCGCCGAGCGTTCCGTGGACGAACTGTCCGGCGGCCAGCGCCAGCGCGTGTGGATCGCGGTCGCCCTCGCCCAGCGCACGGGCGTCCTGCTGCTCGACGAGCCGACCACGTATCTCGACCTCCCCCACCAGGTCGAAGTCCTCGACCTGGTCACGGACCTCAACCGCGACCGGGGCGCGACCGTCGTCACCGTGCTGCACGACCTCAATCTGGCCTGCCGCTACGGCGACCACCTGATCGCCATGAAGGACGGCCGGATCGCCGCCGAGGGCCCACCGGCCGAGATCGTGACCGAGGAGACCGTACGGGAGATCTTCGGCATCGAGTGCCGGATCGTCGACGACGAGGTCTCGCACACCCCGCTGGTGCTCCCGATCGGCCGGCACCGCGTCCACCGGCCCGCCGCCGCGAACTGACCCCCCAGGCCCGCCGCCGCCCGCCGGTCGGCGGCATCGACTACACCGGCACGGACGCGTCGAACATGTACCCGGACTATGTCGCGCCGCTGCTCAGGATCGCGGACATCGGCAAGATTACCGCGACCGACATCGAGCGGATCGCCGCCCTCCACCCGGACCTGATCCTCGGCCCCACCCCGGGCAGCCGGTACGACAACTCCCCCGGCGCGATGCGGAAGGCGAAGGAACTGGCGCCGGTCTTCCCGGTCGACTTCGGTACGAGCGGCGACTGGCGCGGCCCGCTCGCCGACACCGCCCGCGCGGTCAACCGCACGGCCGTCCACGACAAGCTCAAGGCGGACTACGAGGCCGACGCCACCCGGCTGCGCGGCGCGTACACCGGACTGCTGGGCCGCACGAGAATCGGTGTGCTCAGCTACGCGCAGAACGGCAACTACTCGCTCGACCTGCCCGACGGCAGCGACGGCGTGGTGCTGCGGGACACCGGCGTGACCTGGGGCCGGGCCGGCAAGGCCAACGGCGACAACGGCGTCGAGCTGTCCCTTGAGGAGATCGGCCGCCTCGACGACTGCGACCTGCTGCTCTACCGCGCCGACGCGAAGGGCGCGCCCGCCGGTGGACTGGCCGACGTGCTGAGGCTCCCCGGCTGGGCGCACCTGCCCGCGGTCAGGGCGGGCCACGCGTACCCGATCACCTGGAACGACGTGTGCAGCTACCGCTGGGGCCAACTGGCCCTGCGGGACTTCGAGTCCAAGCTCAAGCAGTACGCGGCCTGACCACGGCGGACGGACATCGGGAAGGACGGAACAGCGCGCACAGGCGGGCGGGGTCGGCGAACCGGCGGGTGCCGGGTGAAAGACGATCAGCGAGGAGGTGACTCCGGAGCTGTCGGGCCGCCCCCGCCCGACACCATGTTGCTGCACACCCGATGTTGTTGCAAGCTCTTCGCAATAGCGGTCTAGGGTGGGTCGCGACATGATCCGCGCACCGTTTGAAAGGGGCCGTGCCTGATGGGCACCTACGCGCTTCCCGACCTGCCGTACGACTACTCCGCCCTCGCACCGGCGATCACCGGCGAGATCCTGGAGCTGCACCACGCCAAGCACCACGCCGCGTACGTCAAGGGCGCCAACGACACGCTGGAGCAGATCGCCGAGATCCGCGACAAGGACGCGATCACCCCGACCGGTCTTGTCGGTCTGGAGAAGACCTTCGCGTTCAACCTGTCGGGCCACGTCCTGCACTCGATCTTCTGGCAGAACCTGTCCCCCGACGGCGGCGACCGCCCCGACGGCGCCCTGGCCACCGCGATCGACGAGCACCTCGGCGGTTTCGAGGCGTTCAAGAAGCAGCTCACCGTCGCCACCGCGTCCGTCCAGGGCTCCGGCTGGGGTGTGCTGGCCTGGGAACCGCTGGGCAAGCGGCTGATCATCGAGCAGGTCTACGACCACCACGGCAACGTCGGCCAGGGCACCACCCCGCTGCTGGTCTTCGACGCCTGGGAGCACGCGTACTACCTCCAGTACAAGAACGTCCGCCCCGACTACGTCACCAAGCTCTGGGACCTGGTCAACTGGTCGGACGTCAGCGCCCGTTACGCCGCCGTCGCGGGCTGACCCCCTGGGCGCCCGGCGGCGCGGACCGATCTGCGCACGGTCCGCCCGCCGGGCGCGGGGGCGTACGGGCGGCCCCGGCGGGCCACGGTCACGGCGCGCTCACGGCGCGCCGAGCATGCTGTGGTCGAGGTGCGCGAGCAGGTCGGCCGGGCCCGTGTACACCTGGTCCGCGCCCCCGTCGAAGAGTTCCTGGCGCGAGGTGCCGCCGGACAGCAGCCCGATGCAGCGGACCCCGGCGCGGCGGGCGGCGACCGCGTCCCACACCGCGTCCCCGACGAACAGGGCGCGCTCCGGCGGCACGTCGGCGAGCTCCAGCGCCCGCCGGACGAGATCGGGCTCGGGCTTGCCCTCCTCCACGTCGTCGGCGGTGGTCGCCGCGTCGATGGCGTCGTCCGCGCCGAGCGCGTCGGTCATGACCTTCAGCTCCGCCGCCGACGCGGAGGACGCCAGCACCACCTTCAGACCGCGCCCGGCGCAGGCGCGCAGCAGGTCGGCGGCGCCGTCGAGCGGGGTGAGCCGGGTCCAGAACTGGGCGTAGAGCGCGTCGTGCGCGGAGCCGATGGCCTCGTCGCGGCTGTGGTCGCGGTGCTCGCCGAGCAGGCCGTCGAGCAGCGGTCCGCCGCTCTTGCCGACCGACCGGTGGACCTCGGCCATCGGCACGTGCTCGCCGTGCTGCCGCAGCGCCTCCCACCAGGCGACGGTGTGCAGATAGACGGTGTCCATCAAGGTGCCGTCCACGTCGAAGAGCACCGCGCTGTCCTTGCCGGCCGCCATCAGCCCGCCTCCTGTTCGCGTTCGCCCTGCTCGTACTCGGCGGCGTCGAGGCCCGCGCGCTGCGGTACGACCGTGTACGCGGGGTCAAGCGCCGAGGCGACGCCCGCCGCGAAGATCCCGAACCGGGTGCAGGCCGACCCCGCCAGCAGCGCCAGCCCGCCCGCGACAGCGGCGGCGCGACTGCGGTGCCCGAACAGCGCGGCCGTCGCGGCGCCGCCCGCCGTCAGACACTTGGCCGTACGCAGCAGCGTCCCGGCCCGGCCCTCGCGGTAGGTCTCGGCGACCATGCCGAGCCGCCGTTCGGCCGCCCGGGTCGCGGCGCCCTCGCCGGCCGCCGCGAGGACGGCGGCGGCGCGGGCGGGCGCGTTCTCGTACCCGGGGCCCACGACGAGCGCCATCCCGGCCGCGGCCGCCGTCGCCGACGCGGCGAACAGGTACGGCAGTTCGCGGTGGGCGCCGTGCCAGGCGGGCACCGCGGTGTCGGCGGCCAGGACGGCGGTGTAGGCGGCGAGCGCCGGGCCGAGTACGGCCGCGGCGCCGGTCGCGGCGGCCCCGATCCTGGGGGTGCGGCCGGTGACCGCGCACAGCGCGGCCGCTCCGGCGGCGGGCCCGTAGACCGACAGCAGCCAGGAGCCGACGCTCATCGGCGAGGTGGGCTTGAACACCCGCAGCATGTGGTGGAAGCGGGCCGGCCGGCCCAGGTCGTGCACGAGCGCGGCGGCCGACAGCGAGACGGCCGTGAGGGAGGAGACCTTCATCGCGGTCGCCGTCGTGCCCCGGCCGGTCGCGTGGGCGCCGGCCGCGAGCACCGAGCCCGCTCCGGCCAGGCCGCCGAGGAAGAAGTACCCGGCGATGTCGAGGGCGGACCAGGACGGCGGTTTGATCACGGGCTTGCCGTAGTAGGAGCCGAACTCGGCGCGCGGGACCATCAGTTCCTCGCCGCCGCGGCGACGGCCCCGGCGCCGCCCGCCGGTTCCGGCGGTTCCGGCGGTACCGCCGGTTCCGGCGGCCTTCCGCGCGGTCTCTTCGAAGGCGCTCATCGCGACCCCTTCCACCGGGTCAGTGCGGGCAGGGCGAAGGACAGCGCGCAGGCGCCGACCAGGGAGAGCGCGGCGGCGCCCGCGTGCTTCCACATCGTAGGCAGGTCGCGGGTGGTGACGACGGGGTCGGGCGGCAGACCGTACACCTCGGGCCGGTCGAGCAGCAGAAAGAAGGCGCCGTCGCCGCCCACGCCGTCGTCCGGGTCGTGGCCGTAGAGGCGCGCGTCGGCCACGCCCGCCTCGTGCAGCTGCTCGACCCGCAGGGCGGCCCGTTCGCGCAGTTCGTCCAGCGGGCCGAACTGGATGGACTCGGTCGGGCAGGCCTTGGCGCAGGCCGGTTCCTGGCCGTCGCCGAGCCGGTCGTAGCACAGGGTGCACTTGAACACCCGCCCGTCGGAGGGCCGTTGCTCGATCACACCGTACGGGCAGGCCGGGACGCAGTAGCCGCAGCCGTTGCAGATGTCCTCCTGGACCACGACCGTGCCGAACTCGGTGCGGAACAGCGAGCCGGTCGGGCACACGTCCAGACAGGCGGCGTGGGTGCAGTGCTTGCACACGTCGGAGGACATCAGCCAGCGCAAGTCGCCCCCGGCGCCGGGCAGTCCGGGGGCGGTCGGCGCCGTGTCGGCCGATTCGGTCCCGGCGAGCGGGAGTTGAGTGCGGCCGTCGGGTGCCGGGACGCTCGCGGAGTCGGGTGCGGGGACGCTCGCGGAGTCGGGTGCGGGGACGCTCGCGGAGTCGGGCGCGGGGACGCTCGCGGGAGGGGCCGCCGCCGGTGTCGACTGCTCGATGAAGGCCACATGCCGCCACGTCGAGGCGCCCAGGCTCTGCGTGTTGTCGTAACTCATCCCGCTGAGGGTCAGCCCGTCCTCGGGGACGGCGTTCCACTCCTTGCACGCCACCTCGCACGCCTTGCAGCCGATGCAGACGGAGGTGTCGGTGAAGAAGCCGACGCGCGGCGGGGCCTGCGGGTGGCCGGCGTCCCGCGCGGGGTCCGGCTCGGGGCCGCTGAGCGGGTGGCCGGTCATGTCAGACCTCCGTTCCTGTGGTCTCGGTGATGCCCGCCCTGCGGCGGTAGGCGGCGACCAGCTCCGGGAGGTCGCGGCCGCGCGGCCGGCGGCCGGGGCGGATGTCGGCGGTGAGCGCCTTGTCCTCCTGGATCAGGGAGTTGGGGTCCAGCGCCATGGCGACGAGTTCATTGGCCGCGTCGCCGGTGGCGATCCCGTTGGGCCCCCAGTGGAACGGCAGTCCGATCTGGTGGACGGTCCGCCCGTGCACGGTCAGGGTTCTGATCCGCTCGGTCACCAGCACCCGCGCCTCGACCGCGTTGCGCGCGGTCACGATGGTGGCCCAGCCGCCGTGCGCGAGGCCTCGTTCGGCGGCCAGCGCCGGGGAGATCTCGCAGAAGAACTCCGGCTGGAGTTCCGACAGATACGGCGACCAGCGGCTCATCCCGCCCGCCGTGAAGTGCTCGGTCAGCCGGTGGGTGGTGACCACGTACGGGTACACGCCCGCGCCGGGCTCGTCGCCGCTGGGGTGGTAGCGGTTGCCCTCGCGGGCCACGAGCCTGCGCACGGGCGAACGCGGCCGGCGGGGGTGGAGGGCGTTGCCGAACGGCGAGTCCTGCGGCTCGTAGTGCGTGGGCAGCGGCCCGTCCTCCAGCCCGGCGGGCGCGTACAGCCACCCCTTGCCGTCCGCCTGCATGATGAACGGGTCGTCGCCGCGCAGCGCGTCGGGCCCGGTGGCGCCCTCGGCCGGTACGAAGTCCGGCGCCCGGTCGGGGATGAAGTCGGGTACGTCGCGGCCGGTCCACCGGCCCGCGTCCGGGTCCCACCACACATACGCCTTGCGGTCGCTCCACGGTGTGCCGTCGGGCGCGGCGGAGGCGCGGTTGTAGAGGATGCGGCGGTTCGCGGGCCAGGCCCAGGCCCACTCGGCGGCCACCCAGTCCTGCTCGGTGTGCGGCTTGCGGCGGGCCGCCTGGTTGACGCCGTCCGCGTAGACCCCGCAGTAGATCCAGCAGCCGCAGCGGGTGGAGCCGTCGTCCTTGAGTTCGGTGTACGCGCTCAGCGGCGTGCCGTCCGGGCCGTGTCCGTTGATCTCGGCGAGCACGGCGGCGGCGACCGGTTCGCGCAGCGGGCCGTCGACCGGGTAGTCCCAGGTGAGGTCCTGGATCGGCCGGTCCATCGGGTCGGTCGAGGCGGCCAGCCGCTCCTTGATCCGGCGGCCGAGGTGGTACATGAACCACAGGTCGCTGCGCGCGTCACCCCCGGGTTCCACGGCCGCGTGGTGCCACTGGAGCCAGCGGTTGGTGTTGGTGAACGACCCGGACTTCTCGGTGTGCGCGGCGGCCGGGAAGAAGAACACCTCGGTGCCGATGTCCTCGGTGCGCATCTCGCCGGTCTCGATCTCGGGGCCGTCCTGCCACCAGGTCGCGGACTCGATGAGCGAGAAGTCCCGGACGACGAGCCATTCGAGCTTCGCCATGCCGAGGCGTTGCAGCCGGGTGTTGGCCGAGCCGACGGCGGGGTTCTCGCCCATCAGGAAGTAGCCCTTGCAGATCCCGTCCAGTTGGGCGAGCACCGTGTCGTACGTGGAGTGGGAGCCGGTCAGGCGCGGCAGGTGGTCGAAGCAGTAGTCGTTGCCGGCGGTGGCCGCGTCGCCGTAGTACGCCTTGAGCAGGCTGACGAAGTACGCCCGCATGTTGCCCCAGAATCCCTTGTCCGTACGGCTGGCGGCGATGAACGTGTCCAGGTTCTGGTGGGCGTGGGCGTGTGGCATGGGCAGATAGCCGGGCAGCAGGTTGAACAGCGTGGGGATGTCGCTCGACCCCTGGATCGAGGCATGGCCGCGCAGCGCCTGGATGCCGCCGCCCGGACGGCCGATGTTGCCGAGCAGCAGTTGGAGCACGCTGGCGGCGCGGATGTACTGCGAGCCGGTCGAGTGCTGGGTCCAGCCGACCGCGTAGACGAAGGCGCTGGTGCGGTCGCGGCCGGAGTTGCGTGTGAGAGCGTCACACACTTGTGAGAGGGTCTCACGCGGGACGCCGCAGGTGGTCTCGACGAGTTCGGGGGTGTAGCGGGCGTAGTGCCGTTTCAGCACCTGGTAGACGCAGCGCGGGTGTTGGAGGGTGTCGTCGCGGCGGGGACGGCCCTCGGCGCGGGCGCCGCCGGAGCCGTGGCTCTCCGAGCCGGCCGCGGAGTGGACGCGGGCGAGGGTGTCGGGGTCGAGGTTCTCGGCGCCCTCGACGCCCTTGCCGTCGCCGTCCTTGGTGTCCGGGGCTGCGCGGCGGTCGTACTGCTCGTCCACCTCGCCGGCCGGGGACTGCACCTCGGCGCCGTCGTACTGCCAGCTCGCCGGGTCGTAGTGGTGCCGCTCCTCGTCCAGGCCGGAGAAGACGCCGTCCAGGTCCTCGGTGTCCCGGAAGTCCTCGCCGACCAGGGTGGCGGCGTTGGTGTACGCCAGCACGTACTCGCGGAAATCCTTGCCCTCGCTGAGCACGTGGTTGATGATCGCGCCGAGGAACGCGATGTCGCTGCCCGCGCGGATCGGTACGTGCAGGTCGGCCAGCGCGCTGGTGCGGGTGAAGCGCGGGTCGACGTGGATGATCCGCGCGCCGCGCGCCTTGGCCTCCATCACCCACTGGAAGCCGACCGGGTGGGCCTCGGCATAGTTGGAGCCCTGGATGACGATGCAGTCCGCGTGCTGGAGGTCCTGCATGAAGGTCGTGGCCCCGCCGCGTCCGAAGGACGTGCCCAGTCCGGAGACGGTCGAGCTGTGGCAGACCCGCGCCTGGTTCTCCACCTGGATCACGCCGAGGCCGGTCAGCAGCTTCTTGATCAGGTAGTTCTCCTCGTTGTCGAGGGTGGCGCCGCCGAGGCTGGCGATGCCCAGGGTGCGGGCCGTGCGCAGTCCGTCCTGCTCCCACTGCCAGGTCGCGCGCCGGGTCTCGATCACCCGGTCGGCGACCATGTCCATGGCCGTCTCCAGGTCGAGCGGTTCCCAGTCCGCCGCGTACGGGCGGCGGTACAGCACCTGGTGGCGACGGGCGTCGCCGGTGGTGAGCTGGAGGGTCGCCGAGCCCTTGGGGCACAGCCGGCCGCGGCTGATCGGCGAGTCGGGGTCGCCCTCGATCTGGACGACCTTCTCGTCCTTGACGTACACCTGCTGGCCGCAGCCGACCGCGCAGTACGGGCAGATCGAACCCACCACCCGGTCGGCGGTCGCGGTGCGGGGGGTCAGCTCCTCGGTCCGCCGCGACATGGCGGCTCGGCCGCGGCCGAGCCGGTCGGCGCCGGTCAGCTGGCGGTACACCGGCCAGCCCCGGATCAGTTTGCGCGCGCCCATCGCGTCCTCCTGTGCGAGGCGATCACGGACATGGGGGGTTCGGGGGCGCGTGCCCCCTCAAGGCATACCTCCGCCCCGGCAGCCCCGCGACCGGACGCCCACCCGGAGCCCCGACTCCCGGAGGATTCCCCCGGCCCCCGCACCGCGGCGAGAACCGCCCTGCGGGAGGACCGCTTCGACCCCCGCAACTCCGGTCGGCGCGGACCGCATCCGCAGGCCCGTTCGGCCCTCTCGAACCCGCCCCAATCCGGGCCCCGGCCTGCGCCCATGAGCCTGGCGGCTGCGGCGAACATGGCACGTCCCCGTAAAGCCCGCGAGCTCCGCCGGACCTGGCCTGCACCCGCAAGCCCGGGCGGGCTTGGCACCGGCTCCCACTCGTCGGTCCAGCCCGCCCGTGAGTCGACGGGCTGCGCCTGGACCGCTCCGGGGCCCCGATCCCGCGACTGCCGAGTGCTGCGGTCGGACCCGCCGCCTCCGCCCAGGGCGATCGCCGAGGGCCCCACGGCCACGCAGCACCAGCGGGCGGCCCCACGGGCCGGTGGGTGAAGCCGGGGCCACTTCCGTATGCCCAAGCCGCACCGGCGTGCGGGCGGCGAGCCCCCGTGAGCCCGGAGGGCTCCGGCGAACCCGTCCCGCCCGTGAGCCGGCCGACGGATCCGGCGAAACGGCCGTACAGGACGACGCCCTCGCCGCAGGCGGCGTCGTAGTCCAGGCTGCCCGCGCGGAGCTGACAGGCCCAGCCGTGTTTGCCTGAAACGGCTGCCAAGGGCCGTGGCGACGACCATGCGCACCAGAGGTACCCGCCGCAGGCGGTCAGCGGAATCGGCCGCCCTCGCAAGTCCGGCGTGCTGCGGCCGGTTCAGGACCCTGGTCAGCCGAGCGCAGCGGAGAGGCGGGATTCCACCTCCGCGAGGTGGGGCCGGTCGGGGGCCACTGCCACGTAGCGCCAGCCGGTGCCCTCCGCCGGGCGGTCGGCGTACAGGACGACGCCCTCGCCGCGGCCGGCGTCGTAGTCCAGGCCGCCCGCGCGGAGCCGGTCGAGCGCCTGGGCGAAGGTGAGGCTCGGGCCCGGGGCCGCCGTGGCCATGATCCACGCCGGGGCCGGGTGCCCCGCGGACGCGGTGAGCCGGCCGACCATCGCGTGCGGGGTGGTCGTCGCGGTCCGCCGCACGTTGCACTCGGTCGCGTACAGCAGGCCGTCCTCGGCCACGACGGCGTCGATGTCGTACGGCCCGAAGTACCCGCCCCGCGCCAGGCGGTGACCCAACTCCCGCCCCCAGCCGTGCAGTTCACCGCGCACCCGGTCGGTGTCGGTGCCCGGCGCGGGCGAGTGGTAGCCAGTGAAGGCGCCGTCGACCGTACGCATCTCGCCGTCGAACCGGAAGCGCGGACCCGCGGGCGTCGCCTCGAACTGGGCGCTGACCGACGCGGTGTGCGCCACGTACTCCTCCACGATCCACCGGCTGCCCGCCGGCTCGGGCCCGGGCAGGGGCTCGTCGCGCCCGACGAACCGCAGCCCGTGGCCGCCGGCCGCCCGGTCCGGCTTGACGACCACCCGGGCGTACCGGGCAAGCACGTCCCTTACGGTACTCGGCAGTTCGGCGCCGTCGCAGACCCGGCCGTGCGGCAGCCGCATGCCCAGTTCCTCGGCGGTCGCGCGGAAGCCCGCCTTGGTGTTGTGGTGGGCGACCCCGGCCAGCGCCTCGGGGCCGATCGCCGGTCCCGACCTGCCGAGGGTGCACACGGGCGTGCCGAGATCGGCGGCCAGCGCCATGGTGGGCGCGTCCAGGACGATGGGCAGCAGCCGGGTCCCGGGCCGGCGGGCACCGTACTCGCGCAGCCGGTCGACGAGCCCGTCGTGGTGGTGGACCGTCTCAGCGGTCGACACCCCCAGGTCGTCACGGAGAGTGATCGTATGGACGGAGTCCCGCCGGATACCAAGCGCCGCGCAGGCGTAGCGGGTGAAGGGCTCCGACAGCGGCACGGAGGTGAGCAGGACATCACCCGGCCGGGTCAGCCAGATCTCGCGGGGCGCCTGCTCGGCCCACTTCCGGGCAGGGGCGTGTTCGCGCAGGTCGAGCGCGGTCGGCGAGGCGAAGTTGGCGAGGATGATCAGGGCCGCGTCATCGTGGGAGGTCAGCGCCATGCCTCCCATGTTCCCCCGATTCGCGCGCGCAGCCATTCAGGGGCGGGAGGACCGATGACGCGTGAATCGCCGCGCTCGGGGCACACGCCGAGGGACAGGGCGCAGTGCCGCGCCCGAAGCCCCGGGGCGCGGCGGCCACCGTACGTCACCGCCCGCAGAACCCCGGGAGCCCGCGGAACCCTGAGTACGAGGTGATGTCCTGTGGTCGCAGCACTGACCGGTGAGCGCGGCATGCTGACCCTGCCGGGCGTCTACGCACCCCAGCACGACACGCGCATCCTGATGCGGGCCCTCCACCGCGAGCGCATCCGCCCGGGGGCGGACGTACTCGACGTCGGGACGGGCAGCGGCGCCCTGGCCGTCTGCGCCGCCCAACTCGGCGCCCGGGTGACGGCGGTCGACATCGCGTGGCGGGCGGTGCTGTGCGCCCGGGTGAACGCGGCGCTCAGCGGCCAGCGGGTGACCGTACGGCGCGGCGACCTGTCCGTCGCGGGTGGCGGATACGACCTGGTGATCAGCAATCCGCCGTATGTGCCCGCGCCCGACCACGAGTTGCCCCGGCGCGGGCGGGCCAGGGCCTGGGACGGCGGGCCCGACGGGCGGGACGTGGTGGACCGCGTCTGCCGGTCGGCGGCGCGGTCACTGCGGCCGCGCGGTGTGCTGCTGATGGTCCACTCCGAGCTGTGCGACACCGAGACCACGCTCCGGCAACTGCGCCGGGCGGGGCTGCGCGCGACGGTCAGCGACCGTGAACTGATCCCGTTCGGACCGGTGTTGCGGTCACGGCTGGAGTGGCTGCGCCGGCGGGGGCTGGTGGCGGAGAGCCAGGACAAGGAAGAGTTGGTGGTCATCCGTGCCGAACGTCCCTGAACGCCATGATGAAAGTTCCCCGACACACCCCGGCGCGCGCCCCCGCCGGATCTCGGTCGAGCGCGACGGCCCCCTGCTGGTGGAGGGCCCGGTGACGGTCGTGGGCGAGGACGGCACGGAGGTCACGTCCGACCGCTTCACGGTCGCGGTGTGCGTGTGCCGGCGCAGCCGTACGTATCCCTGGTGCGACACGAGCCACCGGCGGCGTACGAGGCCGGCGCCGGATACGGACGCCGCCCGCGACGGGGACCCGCGATGACGACCGCGCCGGCCCGCGAGTCGCGCCGTACGAGCCCGGAACTCCCGCCGCCCCGGGGCGAGTTGTCCTCGGCGGTGATCTCGTCGCTGCGCCGGGGCGGGGGCCCGCTGCCGGAGCGGATCGGCGACATGGACCCGTACGGCGACGACCTCCAGCTCGCGCTCTACGTCCTGTACGAGCTGCACTACCAGGGCTTTCTCGGCGTGGCCGACGACCGTGAGTGGGACGTGGGCCTGCTGGGCCTGCGGCAGCAACTCGAAGCGCGTTTCCTGGACGCCGTACGGGCGCAGGTCCCCGGGGTCGCGGGCGTGGACGAGGCGCTGGCCGGGCTGCTGGTCGAGCCGGTCTCGGACGACGGGACCGGGGTGAGCCACTTCCTGCGGCGCGAGGGCGACCTCGGGCACCTGCGCGAGTACGCGGCGCTGCGTTCGCTCTACCACCTCAAGGAGGCCGACCCGCACGCCTGGGTCATCCCCCGGCTGCACGGTCGCGCGAAGGCCGCGATGGTGGCGGTGGAGTACGACGAGTTCGGCGCGGGCCGGGCCGAGGACATCCACGCGCGGCTCTTCGCCGACCTGATGGACGACCTGGGCCTGGAGACCGCCTACGGCCACTATCTGGACGCGGCGCCCTCGGCGGCGCTGGCCACGGTCAATCTGATGTCCCTGCTCGGGCTGCACCGCGCGCTGCGGGGCGCCCTGGTGGGGCACTTCGCGTCGGTGGAGATCACCTCCTCGCCGGGGTCGCGCCGGATGGCCGAGGCGATGCGGCGTACGGGGGCGGGTCCGGCCGCCGAGAGGTTCTACCGCGAGCACGTGGAGGCGGACGCGGTCCATGAACAGGTCGTACGGCACGAGGTGATCGCGCCTCTGCTGGCGGCGGAACCGCGACTGGAACCCGATGTCGTCCTCGGCATCGAGGCGACGGGGCTGCTGGAGGAACGCCTCGCCGCGTATCTGCTGCCCGCCTGGCGCGCGGGCGTCAGCTCCCTGCGCGTGCCCCTGCCGCCGGCTCCGTAGGTACGGGCGCCGGCGGGCTGCCCGGCGGGCCGGCGGCCGGGCGGGATCTAGCCGCTCGGCCGACGGGGGCGTTTCCCCGGAGGAACCGTGCGGCCGGCGCGCCCGAAGCGACGGTCGCCACGCGCCACGGCCGCACCCACCCGCACGATCCCCCGGGGAAAATCTGTTAGTTAACTTTCCTATCCACATAGGACTACCAGCCCCGCCGAGCCGCCGTCAACCCCCCGTAAGAGATCCCCGCACCCCTGTTGACAGGGACTCGTCGGGCCGCGTAGGAATCCGGTCAGCGGCTCGGCGCGGACGTTCCGAACCCGACGCGCTCACCTGCATTTCGCCGATGCAGCTGACCCGGCCGCCCGCGGCCGTATGCCGCTCTGCCTGTTGCCGCAGCGACGGCCCGCCGCCCGCACCCCGCGGGCCCGGCCGGCCCGCCGTCTGCCGCAAGTCGCCCAGGTGTTGCTCAGGTCTGACGCACCGACGGCACTTCAGCCTGTCCTGTCAAGGAGATCACCAGCATGACGCCTCCCTACCCTCCCCTGTCCGCAGGGCGCGCCGCCTCCCCACCGGGGACCCGCGCGGCGCACGCGGCACACGGCCGGCGGACCCGCCGCGCACTCGTCGCGGCCGGCCTCAGCGTGGCCGTGAGCCTGCTCGGCCTGACCGCCACCGCCATGGCGTCCACCAACAACGCCGCCGCCACGGCGGCCCCGGCCGGCGTGACCGCCAACGGCATCCCCCAGTTCGACCACGTCGTGGTCGTGATGGAGGAGAACAAGTTCTACGAGGACATCGTCGGCAGCAGCAATGCTCCGTACATCAACTCCCTTGCCACGCAAGGCGCGTCCTTCTCGAACTTCCACGGCACCACGCACCCCAGCCAGGGCAACTACATCGCCCTGTTCTCCGGCTCCACCCACAGCGTCGCCGACGACGACTGCCCGCACGACTTCAGCGCCGACAACCTCGGCAACCAGCTCCTGACGCACAGTCACTCCTTCGTCGGCTACTCCGAGGACCTGCCGGCCGACGGCTCCAAGGACTGCGGCGACGACGGCGACAGCGGCTACGCCCGCAAGCACAACGGCTGGGTCGACTTCGCCAACGTCCCGGCGGCCTCGAACCTGCGCTACAGCCGCTTCCCGACCGACTACACCAAGCTCCCCGACGTGTCGTTCGTGACGCCCAACCTCGACAACGACATGCACGACGGCACCGTCAAGCAGGGCGACACCTGGCTCAAGAGCCACTTCGACGGCTACGTCCAGTGGGCCAAGACGCACAACAGCGCCCTCGTGCTCACCTGGGACGAGGACGACGGGGACGACTCGACCAACCAGATCGCGACCATGATCGTCGGCGCGCACGTCAAGACGGGCGCGAAGTCCAAGACCAAGTACAACCACTACTCGGTGCTGCGCACGCTGGAGGACATGTACGGGCTGCCCGCCCTCGGCAGCGCGGCCTCGGCGACCCCGATCACCGACATCTGGGACCTGAGCGGCACCACGCCGACCACGCCTCCGACCACACCGCCCACCACCCCGCCCACCACGCCGCCGACGACCCCGCCGGCCGGGACGGTGAACCTCGCGCTCGGACGTCCGACGACGACCTCGTCCACCGAGAGCAGTTCGTACAGCGGCGCCAAGGCCGTGGACGGCGACACGTCCACCCGCTGGGGCAGCAAGGAGGGTTCCGATCCGCAGTGGATCTCGGTGGACCTCGGCGCCGACACCGCGCTGAGCCGGGTGAAGCTCAACTGGGAGGCGGCGTACGGGAAGTCGTACACGATCGACACCTCCCCTGACAACAAGACCTGGACGACGGTCTACAGCACGACCAAGGGTGACGGCGGCACCGACGACCTGACGGTGAGCGGCCACGGGCGCTATGTGCGGATGAACGGCACCAAGCGCGGCACGTCCTACGGCTACTCGCTGTACGAGTTCGAGGTGTACGGCGCCGGTACGACCACGTCCCCGACAACTCCCACGACGACTCCGCCCACGACTCCCCCGACCACCCCTCCCACCACCCCGCCGACCACTCCGCCGACCACCCCGCCCGCCGGGACCGGCGCCGACCTGACGGACTCCCACAAGCGGGAGATCGCGATGGAGCTGGTCTCCTCCGCGGAGAACTCCTCGCTCGACTGGAAGGCCCAGTACACCTACATCGAGGACATCGACGACGGCCGCGGCTACACCGCCGGGATCGTCGGCTTCTGCTCGGGCACCGGCGACATGCTCGACCTCGTCCAGCACTACACCGACCTCAAGCCGGGCAATGTCCTCGCCAAGTACCTGCCCGCGCTGAAGAAGGTCAACGGCACCGCCTTGCACTCCGGCCTCGACCCGAACTTCGTCGCCGACTGGCACACCGCCGCCAAGGACGGTGTCTTCCAGCAGGCGCAGAACGACGAACTCGACCGGGTGTACTTCAACCCGGCGGTCACCCAGGCCAAGGCCGACGGCCTGCGCGCGCTCGGGCAGTTCATGTACTACGACGCGATCGTGATGCACGGCCCCGGCGACGACGCGACCAGCTTCGGCGGCATCCGCAAGGCCGCCATGAAGAAGGCCAAGACGCCCGCGCAGGGCGGCAACGAGACCACCTACCTCAACGCCTTCCTCGACGCCCGCAAGGCCGCGATGAAGACCGAGGCGGCACATGACGACACCAGCCGGGTGGACACCGAACAGCGCGTCTTCCTCACCGACGGGAATCTCGACCTCAAACCGCCGCTGAAGTGGAAGACCTACGGCGACTCGTACCGGATCGACAGCTGACCAGCTGCTCACGGGCCCGCCGGCCGGTATGTCCCGGCCGGCGGGCCCCCTCCCCGTGAGTGATTCCGTCAGAGAGGACAGTCATGTACATCTCGTCGAGCCGGGCCGGCGGCCACCCGGAGTCACCGGCGCCGCCCGTGTCCGCCAAGTCCCCGGCCGCCTCCGACACCGCCTCGGACACCGCCTCCCCGGCCGGCCGCCGCGCGCGCGGGACGTGGTGGCGGGCGGGCGTGGACGCCAATGTGCTCGCGCTCGGATCGGTCAGCATGGTGACGGACATCTCCTCCGAGATGATCACCGCGGTGCTGCCGATGTACGTCATCTTCACCCTCGGCCTGAGCCCGCTCCAGTTCGGCGCGCTCAACGGCATGTACTTCGGCGTCACCGCACTGGTCCGCGTCGCCGGCGGCCACGCGGCCGACCGCTGGCAGCGCCGCAAGCTGGTGGCGGGCAGCGGATACGCGCTGTCGGCGGCCTGCAAGCTGGGCCTGCTCGCGGCCGGCGCCTCCGTACCGGTGCTGGGCGCGGTGATCGCCGCCGACCGTACGGGCAAGGGCCTGCGCACCGGGCCGCGCGACGCGCTGATCTCGCTGAGCAGCACCCCGGAGACGCTGGGGCGTTCCTTCGGCGCGCACCGGGCGCTGGACACCACCGGCGCGTTCCTCGGTCCGCTGGCCGCCTTCGGGCTGCTGCTGGCCACGCCCGGCCACTACGACACGGTGTTCGTGGCGAGCTTCTGCGTCGCCGCGCTCGCGGTGATGATCCTGGTCCTGTTCGTCCGCGACCGGCGGCAGCCGATGGAGCAGGGCGAGCGGGCGACCGTACGCGCGGTGCTCGCGCTGCTGCTCCGGCCGGGCTTTCGACGGGTGGGCGTCGGCGTCCTGCTGCTGGGCACGGTGACGCTCAGCGACTCGTTCGTCTATCTGCTGATCCAGCAGCGGCTGGACATCTCCGAGGAGTACTTCCCGCTGCTGCCGCTGGGCACCACGGGCGCGTATCTGCTGCTCGCCATGCCGCTCGGCCGGTTCGCCGACAAGGCCGGCCGGCTGCGGGTGTTCGTGGCGGGTTACGCCGCCCTGCTCTGCGCGTATCTGCTGCTGTTCGGCCCGGTGGGCGGTCCCCTTCTGGTGGTCCTCACGCTCGTGCTGCACGGCGTGTTCTACGCCGCCACCGACGGGGTGCTGATGGCCGCCGTCGGGCCGATGGTGCCGGCGCATCTGCGGGCGGCGGGTATGTCGCTGATTCAGACCGGTCAGTCGATGGCCACTTTGGCGTCCTCGGTGCTGTTCGGCGCGGCCTGGTCGATGTGGGGGCTGCACACCGCGCTCGCCGTGGCCCTGGCCGTCCTGGTCGTCGCGGTCGCGGCGGCGTTGATCATCCTTCCGCTGCGTGAGGAGCACACCGCGTGAACACCAGAAGCCGGCTGCTGACCCTGGTGGTGGTCGCCCTCGTCGCCGCCTGCGCCGTCACCGGATACGTCCTGCGCACCCGTGACAGCGGCTCAGGAGGCGCGAGCGGCACCGTACGGCTGGACACGGCCGGGCAGATCCTCTTCCGCGACACCGCGCCGGGGGCGGGCTTCGGCCGTATCGCCTCGGTGCCCCTGGACCGCCCGGGCGCCGCGCGGACCACCGGCAGCGTGCTGTGCGACCGGCTCTACGCCGCCGACGGCACCGGGATCTGCATGCAGCGCAAGGGCCCGGTGCCCTCCACGCATGTCACGGTCCTGGACCGCTCGCTGCGGCGGGTGCGCGAGGTCAAGGCCGAGGGCTTCCCCAACCGGGCGCGGGTCTCGGCGAGCGGGGCCATGCTCTCCTGGACCACCTTCGTCCAGGGCGACTCCTATCTGCGGGACGACTTCTCGACCCGTACGTCGATCCTGGACACCAGGACCGGGCGGCTGGTCGACACCGTCGAGCAGATCCCGCTGACCCTCGACGGGAAGCCGTACCACGCGGCCGACGTGAACTACTGGGGTGTCGGATTCGCCGCCGACGACAACACCTTCTACGCCACGGTCCGCACCTCGGGCCGTACGTACCTGGTCAAGGGCGACTTCCGGAAGTGGACCGCGCGCACGCTGCGGACGAACGTCGAGTGCCCGTCGCTGTCGCCCGACAACACCCGGATCGTCTTCAAGAAGCGGGTCAACGCCAGCGCCAACCGGCCGTGGCGGCTGTACGTCCTGGACCTCGCGACCATGCGGGAGACGCCGCTCGCGGAGGAGCACAGCGTCGACGACCAGGCGGCCTGGCTGGACGACCGCACGGTGATGTACGGGTTGCCGCGGCACGGCGGCGGCTGGGACGTGTGGGCGGCGCCGGCCGACGGGAGCGGGGCGCCGCGGCTGCTGATCCACGACGCGAATTCGCCCGCGGCGGTGCGGTGAGGCGCCGCGGGCGGCGGTGCGGGTGATGCGGTGGGGGCCGTGCCCCTGGCCGGGCGTACGTGTGTACGGCCGTGCCCCTGGCCGGGCGGGCGTACGTGCCTACGCGGGCGGATGTCGGGGCAGGGGCCGTCCGGGGCTCAGCGGATGCGGGTCTTGCCCTTGCACGCGCTGTCGGGGCAGAACCAGTCGAGGGTGTACGCCGGGTCGGGCCGCTCCTCAAGGGCCTCGACCTTGACGGCGGCCGGGTAGATCGTCTTCCTGCAATAGGGGCACGTGCGGGACAGGCCGGCCAGCTCACTCTCGTGGCACCGCCGGGGCAACGCTTGCGTTTCCATACCCCCACCGTGTCATGGATCCGTCCCGGGCGGCGTTTCCCCCCGCTCGGGCCCCCGCGGCCGCGCCGCTTTCCCGGGGCGGGGGGCTACTTGGGGAGGGGCTGGGTGAAGCGCAGGAGGTTGCCGGCCGGGTCGCGGAACGCGCAGTCGCGGACACCGTAGGGCTGGTCCACCGGCTCCTGCACCACCTCGCCGCCCGCGGCGCCGACGCGCCGGAACGTGGCGTCGCAGTCGTCCGTCGCGAAGATCACGCCGCGCAGCAGCCCCTTGGCCAGCAGCTCCGCGACGACCTGCCGGTCGGCCGGGGACGCGCTCGGATCGGCGAGGGGCGGTTCCAGGACGATGTTCACATCCGGCTGCGACGGCGACCCGACCGTCACCCAGCGCATCCCCTCGAACCCGACGTCGTTGCGCACCTCAAGGCCGAGCGCGTCACGGTAGAAGGCGATCGCCTTGTCGGGGTCGTCGACGGCGAGGAAGCACTGGGAGAGCCTGATGTCCATGCCGGTCACGTTACGGCCGGGCGGCGGGGCTCGCGTCCGCTTTCCTGACCGGCCGCGTGTGGATCTTGGCGATGCACGCCGGGATGACGGCGCCGTGCTCATGGCTCCGGGCCCGGTAGGCGCTCGGGCTCTCGCCGACCAGCTGGGTGAAGCGCGAGCTGAACGACCCCAGCGAGGTGCAGCCGACCGCGAGGCAGACCTCGGTCACCGTGAGGTCGCCGCGCCGCAGCAGCGCCTTGGCCCGCTCGATACGACGGGTCATCAGATAGCCGTACGGCGTCTCGCCGAAGGCCGCGCGGAAGCTGCGGGAGAAGTGGCCCGCCGACATCAGGGCGTCCCGCGCCAGCGCGGGGACGTCCAGCGGCTCGGCGTAGTCGCGGTCCATCCGGTCGCGGGACCGCCGCAGCCGGACGAGGTCGTCGAGGTCCGGTCGTCTCACCCGCCCAGTTTCCCACAGCCCCCGCGGCCGGCGGCGGGACGGACGTACTGCGCCCGGCGCGACCGGCCCCTCAGCCACCCACATAGGCCGCGAGGTGCTCGCCGGTGAGCGTCGACCGCGCGGCGACCAGCTCCGCGGGCGTGCCCTCGAAGACGACCCGGCCCCCGTCGTGCCCGGCGCCGGGACCGAGGTCGACGATCCAGTCCGCGTGCGCCATGACCGCCTGGTGGTGTTCGACGACGATCACCGACTTGCCGGAGTCGACCAGCCGGTCGAGCAGAGCGAGCAGCTGCTCGACGTCGGCGAGGTGCAGTCCGGCGGTCGGCTCGTCCAGGATGTAGACGCCGCCCTTCTCGCCCATGTGCGTGGCCAGCTTGAGCCGTTGCCGCTCCCCGCCGGACAGCGTGGTGAGCGGCTGGCCGAGGGTGAGGTAGCCGAGCCCGACGTCGGCGAGCCGGCCGAGGACGGTGTGCGCTGCCGGAGTGCGCGCCTCGCCCGCGCCGAAGAACTCCTCGGCCTCACTCACCGACATCGCCAGCACCTCGCTGATGTCGCGCCCGCCCAGGTGGTGTTCGAGCACCGACGCCTGGAACCGCTTCCCGTCGCACTCCTCGCACGTGGTGGCGACTCCGGCCATCATCGCCAGGTCGGTGTAGACGACACCGGCGCCGTTGCACGTGGGGCAGGCGCCCTCGGAGTTGGCGCTGAACAGCGCGGGCTTCACCCCGTTGGCCTTCGCGAACGCCTTGCGGATCGGGTCGAGCAGGCCGGTGTACGTCGCCGGGTTGCTCCGCCGCGAGCCGCGGATCGTGCCCTGGTCGATCGCCACCACACCCCCGGCGACGGCCTCCTGGCGCAGCGACCCGTGCACGAGCGAGCTCTTGCCGGAGCCCGCGACGCCGGTCACGACGGCGAGCACCCCGAGCGGGATGTCGACGTCGACGTCCCGCAGGTTGTGCGTCGTCGCGCCGCGGATCGGCAGCGTGCCGGTGGGCGTCCGTACCGTCTTCTTGAGGGCGGCCCGGTCGTCGAAGTGGCGGCCGGTGATCGTACCGGCGGTCCGCAGGCCCTCGACGGTGCCCTCGAAGCAGACGGCGCCGCCCGCCGTACCGGCGCCGGGGCCGAGGTCCACGACGTGGTCGGCGATCGCGATCGTCTCCGGCTTGTGCTCCACGACGAGCACCGTGTTTCCCTTGTCGCGCAGCCGCAGCAGCAGGCCGTTCATCCGCTGGATGTCATGGGGGTGCAGACCGATGGTGGGCTCGTCGAAGACATACGTGACGTCGGTGAGCGAGGAGCCGAGGTGGCGGATCATCTTGACGCGCTGCGCCTCGCCGCCCGACAGCGTGCCCGACGGCCGGTCGAGCGAGAGATAGCCGAGCCCGATCTCCACGAACGAGTCGAGGGTCTGCCCCAGCGCCGCCAGCAGCGGCGCCATCGACGGCTCGTCAAGGCCGCGGACCCAGTCGGCCAGGTCGCTGATCTGCCTCGCGCAGGCGTCGGCGATGCTGATCCCGCCGATCCGGGAGGACCTGGCCCCCTCGCTGAGCCGGGTGCCGTCGCACTCGGGGCACGTGGTGAAGGTGACCGCCCGCTCGACGAAGGCCCGGATGTGCGGCTGAAGCGCCTCCTTGTCCTTGGACAGCATCGACTTCTGGATCTTGGGGATCAGCCCCTCGTAGGTGAGGTTGACGCCCTCGACCTTGACCTTGGTCGGCTCCTTGTGGAGGAAGTCCCGCATCTCCTTCTTGGTGTACTCGCGGATCGGCTTGTCCGGGTCGAGGAAGCCCGACTCGGCGTAGACCCGTACCGTCCAGAAGCTGTCCGTCGTCCAGCCGGGGATGGTGAACGCGCCCTCGGCGATCGACTTGGAGTCGTCGTAGAGCTGGGTGAGGTCGATGTCGGAGACCGTGCCCCGGCCCTCGCAGCGCGTGCACATGCCGCCCGTGCGGTGGAAGGTGGCCTTCACCGCCTTCTTGGCGCCGCGCTCGACGGTGATCGCGCCGCTCGCCTTCACCGAGGGGACGTTGAAGGCGTAGGCGCTGGGCGGGCCGATGTGCGGCTGCCCGAGCCGGCTGAAGAGGATGCGCAGCATCGTGTTGACGTCGGTGACGGTGCCGACCGTGGAGCGGGCGTCGGGACGCAGCGGCTGCTGGTCGACGACGATCGCGGTGGTCAGCCCGTCGAGTACGTCGACCTCGGGGCGGGCGAGCGTCGGCATGAAGCCCTGGACGAAGGCGCTGTAGGTCTCGTTGATCAGCCGCTGCGACTCCGCGGCGATCGTGCCGAACACCAGGGAGCTCTTGCCCGATCCTGAGACCCCGGTGAAGACCGTGAGCCGGCGCTTCGGGATCTCGATGCTGATGTCCTTGAGGTTGTTCTCGCGCGCGCCGTGCACGCGGATCACCTCGTGGCTGTCGGCGGTGTGCGGCGCGGGCGACCGCGTGCCCGGTCCCGTGGCCATGCTCATGGTGTCTCCATCTGTTGCGCGGGGCCGCCCGCGCGGTCTCCGTCGGCGTCGCCCGGCTCGAAACCGGGTCACCCGGCCCGGTTCACGTCACCCGACGCGATCCGAGTCGCCCGGGCCGATTCAACCAGCTCCGGGCGGCACTCCTGCTGCCCCCTCCGGTCCGGGGGCCGCGCTCAGCTGTCCTGGAGCAGCCCGAGCACATTGCCGTCGGGGTCGGTGAAGGTGGCCACCAGGCGGCCGCCGCCGACATCGTGCGCGGCCTCCTTGACGGTGGCGCCCGCGGCGGTGACCTCGGCGAGCTTCGCCTCGATGTCCGGCACGTGCCAGTAGGTCACCGGCGAGGTCATGCCCTGCGGTCCGCCGCCGGGCACCAGCCCGATGTGCTGGCCGGCGGCCTCGAAGCCGACGTAGTAGGGCGCGTCGGCCTGCGGCTCCACGCCGAGCAGGGCGGCGTACACCGCCTTGGCCGCCGCCAGGTCGGACACGGGGTGCAGCACGGTCTTGATGCCCTGGGTGGGAGAGCCGGTCATGGTCGCTCCTGAAGTCGTGGTTCCGGTCGGGACGGGCGGGACGGCCATGGGAACGTCCTCCGGGTGGCACGGCGTCCGGCCCGGGAGGTGCCCGGGTCGCCGTGCGGGAGGAAGGTCCCGTGGACGGTGACGCCCATGACGATCACGCTAGTCGCGGCTCGTGACCTGTGCTTCTCCATTCCTGACCGGTCCGGCCGCCCCTTCGGTCGCGTCCTCGCGCGCGTAGGTGCCCGGGGTCGTGCCGAAGGCGCCGCGGAAGACCTGGATGAAGGGGCTCGGCCCGCTGTAGCCGCAGGCGACGGCCGTCTCCGTGACCGAGGCGCCCGCCGCGAGCAGGGTGAGCGCGTGATGCAGCCGCAGCTGGGTGCGCCACTGCGGGAAGGACATCCCGGTCCGGTCGCGCAGCAGCCGGCTCAGCGTGCGTTCGGACGCCCCGACCGCCCGGCCGAGTTCGGCGAGCGTCCGGGGTTCGGCGGGGTCCTCGCGCAGCAGCGCCATGACGTCCTGGAGGCGCGGGTCGTCCGGGAGCGGCAGATGCACCCTGAGCACGTCGACCCGGCGCAGCTGGTCGAGCACGACCCGCTCGATGTTGCGGCGCTGGCCGGCGGTCAGCCCGGTGTCGTCGGTGAGGGCCGCCACCGCCTCCCGCAGCAGCGGGGTGACGGCGAGCACGGACGGCTGGGCCGACCCCAGCGGGTCGACCGGGCCGTCGAACTCCAGGGCCCGCATGTCGGTCGCGCCGTACGCCCGGTGGGCGTGCTCGGTCCGCGCGGGCACCCACACCGCCCGGTGCGGCGGAACGATCCAGTCGCCGGCGGGCGTGGAGATCTGGAGCACCCCGCGCAGCGGATGGATGAACTGGTGGAACGTGTGGTGGTGCCAGGCGATGCGCTCCCGGTGGGCGAGCAGCACCCGGACGGCGCCCTGGGCACCTTGGCGGGTTGTGGACATGATGAGGCAGACTATCGCTAGCCCGCCGCCCGTGCGGACCGGAATCCTCGAAGCGCATCAGCAACGAGGAGTCCCACCGTGACACAGACGTCCCGTCCCCCCGAAGCACCTGAACGCGCCGCCGTGAGCGGCGGGTCGGCCCTGCGGCGCATGTGGCTGTGGGCCACCGCGCACGCCGTCGACGACCTGTACCAGGGCCTGGTACCGGCCTGCGTGCCGTACTTCGTGCTCGACCGGCACTACAGCTATCTGGCGGCCTCCGGTCTGACGATGGCCGCCGCGCTGGGCAGTTCCGTGCCGCAGCCGTTCATCGGCGTCCTGGTCGACCGCCACCGGCTCGCGTGGCTCGCCTCGGCGGGTGTCGCGACCGCCGGTCTCGGCCTGGGCCTGTCGGGTCTCGCGCACTCCTACGCCCTGGTCTGGACGCTGATCCTGCTCTCGGGTCTCGGCGTGGCGATGTTCCACCCCGCCGCGGGCAGGGGCGCCCGGGAGACGGCCGGGGAGAGCACCGCGGCCATGAGCGTCTTCGCCGCGGGCGGCAGCGTCGGCTTCTTCCTCGCGCCCGTCCTGGCCACTCCGGCGCTGGTCGCGCACGGCGTCGGCGCGACCGTCTTCTTCATCCCGCCGGCCCTGCTGATCGCGTTCGTGCTGATCAGACACCGGCCCGCCGCCGCTCCCGCCCGGGCGAAGGCGGGCACCGGCACCGACCGGTGGGGCCCGTTCATGGTCCTGACCTCCATCGAGGTGGTCCGCTCGGTCGCCTTCTTCGGCGTCATCACCTTCATCGAGCTGTTCTGGATCAGGCATCTGCACGCCGGCCGGCTGGTCGCCGGTACGGCGCTGGCCGTGTTCCTCGTCGGCGGGGTGGCCGGCACGCTGCTCGGCGGGCGGATCGCCGACCGGATCGGCCTGGTGCGGACCGTCCAACTGGGCGCGCTGCTGGCCGTACCGATGCTCGTCGGCCTGCGGGTGACCCCGGGGGCGGTGGCGCCGCTGCTGTTCGCCCTGCTGGCCGGGGTCGCGCTCAACATCCCCTTCGGGGTGCTGGTCAAGCTGGGGCAGGACTATCTCCCCACCCGGCCCGGCACCGCCGCCGGGGTCACCCTGGGCCTGGCGGTCAGCATCGGCGGTCTGGTCGCGCCCGCCCTGGGCGTCGCGGCCGAGGCATGGGGCCCGCAGGGGGTGTTCACCCTGCTGTGCGCGCTGCCGCCGGCGGCACTCGCGCTGGGCCACTTCCTGTCCGACCCCGAGGGCTGACGGCCCGGGGGCCGCGACGGCGGTCCGGGACTCCGGCGATCCCGGGGTCCCGGCGTCAGTAGTGGATCGGCCCCAGGACGCCACCGCCGGCCACGACCGGATCGCCGTTGAGGGCGACGCTCAGGGGGCTGGCGAGGAAGGCGACGACGGAGGCGACCTCCTCCGCGGTGACCATACGGCCGATGGACACCCCGGACTCCATGACCCGCAGGGCCTCCTCGACGTCCGTGCCCCGCGCCTCGGCCAACTCGGCGAGCACCTGCGGAGTCCGTTCGGTACGGGTCACGCCGGGGTGGACGACCGTGACGTTGACCCCCTGCGGGCCGAGTTCGTCCGCGAGGTTCTTGCTCAGCGCGGCCACGGCGACGTTCCGCACCGAGCCCACCACCGAGCCGGTCTGCCGCGCGGCGAGACCGCTGATGTTGACGATCCGGCCCCAGCCCTGAGCGGTCATCAGCGGCGCGAACGCCCGGGCGGTCCGCAGATAGCCGCGGACCTTGACATTGATCTGGTCCTCCAGCGCGCTCTCCGGGAAGGCGCCGCGGTTCGCGGGGGCGGCCGCGTTGACCAGGATGTCCACGCCGCCGAACCTCCGTACGACCTCCTCGGCCATCGCCGCGACCGACGCGTCGTCCCCGGTGTCCGCCGGTACGCCGATCGCCCGCCCGGCGCCGATCGCCGCGACCTCCTCGGCGGCCCGGGCGAGTGCCTCCGCGTCGCGGGCGACGAGCGCGACATCGGCGCCCTCGGCGGCCAGCGCCCTGCCGACGGCCAGCCCGATGCCACGGCTCCCGCCGGTCACGACGGCCCGGCGGCCGATGAGTTGAAGATCCACTGTACGTCCCTTCGGTGATCGTTCCCCCTCCTCAATCCCCGGGCCCGCGCGGTTGTTCCCCGCCCTGACCGCCCGGAACACCCGTGTGCGCCGTTCGAACCGTGGCCGGAAGGAACCGTTCGGGTACGGGCGGGCGCGGGGCGTGGTGGACAACTCGCCCCGCAGCGGCGTTAATCGAGACAGACGGTCCCTGCGGCCGTCCGAGCGGTGAACCAGCGGGGGGAGCGGTCCGATGAGCGGCTTCGGCAAGGGGACGGAGAAGGTCGAGGTCCGGGTCAAGTGGGACCCGAGCCCGCTGGGCGCGCCCGCGAGCGATCTCGACATCATCGCGGCGACCTACTACGCGCGCGAACCCGCCGGCCCGCCCGCGTATCTCGTGCACTTCGACAGCAGGTCGCCGGACGGCACGATCACCCTCAACCGGGACAGCCAGAACGGCCAGGGCTTCGGCTACGACGAGGTGATCACCCTCGAACTCGACCGGCTGGGCTCCCAGTACGGCCGGGTCGTGGTAGGCGTCGCCATTCAGCAGCGCGGCGGGCGGATGGTGTTCGGCGACGTGGCCGGCACCGGTTTCGTGGTCGTGGAGGGCTACACGGAGCTGGCCGGGGGCGACTTCGCGGCCGTCGCCGACTCGACGGCCGCGACCGTGGCGGAGTTCACCCGCAACGGGTCGGGCGCGTGGGAGTTCCACCCGTTCCTGCGCGGCTTCGACGCCGACCCGGACACCTTCGCCCGGACGATGGGCGCCTGACCGGCCGGGGCCGGTCCCGTACGACCGCCGGCCGCAGGGGGCACGCACCTACGTGCCCCCTGCGGCCGGTCACCAGCGCACCCCGGGGCCGGCCCCGCGCTCACTCCCCCACGCGGCGCACCAGATGACAGGCGTAGGCGTCGGTGGTGAAGAAGTCCGGCAACTCCCTGGCGAGGGCGGTGCGTTCGAAGATGCCGCGGGCCTGCGCGACCAGGGCGTCCGGCCGCTCCCGGGCCAGCGCGTCGCACTCCTCGTCGAGCAGCGCGACCACGCCGGCCCGGTCGACGGCGCCGTGCCGCAGCCACTGCCAGATCTGCACCCGGGCGATCTCGGCGGTGGCGGCGTCCTCCATCAGCCCGCCCAGCGCCACGGCCCCCTGACCGCGCAGCCAGGCGTCGAAGTACCGCAGGGCGACGGCGACATCGGCCCGGACGCCGTCGGGTGTGGGGGCACCGCCGGTCCGCCGTACGGACAGCAGGTCGGCGGCGGTCACGGCCACGTCGTCCCGGGTGCGGGCGATCTGGTGCGGCCGTTCGCCGAGCACGGCGTCGAAGACGTCATGGCAGACCGGGACGAGGCCGGGGTGGGCCACCCAGGAGCCGTCGAAGCCGTCGGCGGCCTCGCGTTCCTTGTCGGCCCTGACCTTGGCGAGCGCGGCCTCGTTGGCGGCGGTGTCGTGGCTGGGGACGTGCGCGGCCATGCCGCCGATCGCGTGGGCGCCGCGCCGGTGGCAGGTGCGGACGAGCAGTTCGGTGTAGGCGCGCATGAAGGGCGCGGTCATGGTGACCTCGGCCCGGTCGGGCAGGACGAAGTCCGGGCGGTGGGAGAAGTTCTTGATCAGGCTGAACAGATAGTCCCAGCGGCCCGCGTTGAGCCCGGCGCTGTGCTCGCGCAGCTCGTAGAGGATCTCCTCCATCTCGAAGGCGGCGGTGATCGTCTCGATCAGCACGGTGGCCCGGACGGTGCCGCGCGGGATGCCCAGCAGGTCCTGGGCGAGCACGAAGACGTCGTTCCACAGCCGGGCCTCGTAGCGGTTCTCCAGCTTGGGCAGGTAGAAGTACGGGCCGTACCCGGCGTCGATCTGCCGCTGGGCGCAGTGGAAGAAGTACAGGCCGAAGTCGACCAGCGAGGCGGGCACCGGGCGGCCGTCGACCTGGAGGTGCCGCTCGGTCAGATGCCAGCCACGGGGGCGTACGAGGACGGTGGCGAGCCGGTCGCCGAGCCGGTACTCCTTGCCCTCGGGGGTGGTGAAGTCGATCCGGCGCTCGATGGCGTCGAGCAGGCTGAGCTGGCCGCCGATGACGTTCTCCCAGGTGGGCGAGGTCGCGTCCTCGAAGTCGGCCATCCACACCCGGGCCCCGGAGTTGAGGGCGTTGACCGTCATCCTGCGCTCGGGCGGGCCGGTGATCTCCACCCGGCGGTCGGTCAGTCCGGGCGCGGGCGGCGCCACCCGCCAGTCGGGGTCGGCGCGCAGCGCGGTGGTGGCGCGTGAGAAGTCCAGCGGGTCGCCGGAGGCGGTGCGGGCCGCGCGGCGGCCGCGTTCGGCGAGGAGTTCCCGCCGCCGGGCGGCGAAGGCCGCGTCGAGCCGGCCGATGAACTCCAGCGCGGCGGGGGTCAGGATCTCGTCGAAGCGGTCGCCGGGCGGCCCGGACACCCGGACACGGCTGGTCGTTTCTGTGGAGGACATACGGATCTCCTGGGATGTCGGCTCTCCGGCGCCGGGGGCGCGGCGGTTCAGTGGAACTGCTCTTCCTCGGTGGACCCGCTCAGCGCGGTGGTGGAGGAGTCGGGGTTGACGGCGGTGGAGACCAGGTCGAAGTAGCCGGTGCCGACCTCGCGTTGGTGCCTGACGGCGGTGAAGCCCTGCTCCTGGGCGGCGAACTCCCGTTCCTGGAGGTCGACATAGGCGGTCATGCCGTGCTCGGCGTAGCCGCGGGCGAGTTCGAACATGCCGTGGTTGAGCGAGTGGAAGCCCGCCAGGGTGATGAACTGGAAGCGGTAGCCCATCGCGCCCAGCTCCCGCTGGAACTTGGCGATCTGGTCATCGTCCAGGGCGGCCTTCCAGTTGAACGACGGCGAGCAGTTGTACGCGAGCATCTGGTCGGGGTAGCGCGCGTGGATCGCCTCGGCGAACTGCCGGGCCTGCGCCAGGTCCGGGGTGCCGGTCTCCACCCACAGCAGGTCCGCGTAGGGGGCGTAGGCCAGTCCGCGGGCGATCACCGGGTCCATGCCGCCGCGTACCCGGAAGAAGCCCTCGGCCGTACGCTCCCCCGTGACGAAGGGGGCGTCGCGCTCGTCGACGTCGCTGGTCAGCAGGGTCGCGGCCAGCGCGTCGGTACGGGCCACCACGAGGGTCGGCACACCGGCGATGTCGGCGGCCAGCCGGGCGGCGTTGAGGGTGCGGACGTGCTGGGAGGTGGGGACGAGGACCTTGCCGCCGAGGTGGCCGCACTTCTTCTCGGAGGCGAGCTGGTCCTCGTAGTGGATGCCGGCCGCGCCCGCCGCGATCATCGCCTTGGTCAGCTCGAAGGCGTTGAGCGGGCCGCCGAACCCGGCCTCGGCGTCGGCGACGATCGGCGCCAGCCAGTCGGTGGTGTCGGTGCCGCCCTCGGCGGTGGCGATCTGGTCGGCGCGCAGCAGCGCGTTGTTGATCCTGCGCACCACCGAGGGCACGGAGTTGACCGGGTAGAGGCTCTGGTCGGGGTAGGTCTGCCCGGCCTGGTTGGCGTCGGCGGCGACCTGCCAGCCGGACAGGTAGATCGCCTGGAGCCCGGCCCTGACCATCTGCACGGCCTGCCCGCCGGTCAGCGCGCCGAGCGCGTGCACGTACTCCCGGTCGTGCAGCTGCCGCCACAGCCGCTCGGCGCCGCGCCGGGCCAGTGTGTGCTCCTCGCGGACGCTCCCGGACAGCCGTACGACGTCCTCGGCGGTGTAGGTCCGCTCGGTGCCCTTCCAGCGCGGGTCCGTCGCCCACTGGCGGGCGAGCTCCTGGGCCGCTGTGGTCCCTGTGTGCGTCATGACCGTCTCCCGGTGTCGGATGCGGGCTGTCGGACGGGATGTCCGACAGCGAAGTCTGCGAAGGGGGTTCACGCTGCGGTGGGTGCGCGGCCCGCCGTGCCGCTCCCGGTGCGTGAGGCGGGGTACGGCCACGGGCTGTCCGGCCGGAGATGCCGGGGTGTCCGACGTCAGGGCGGAAATCGTGCCCGGTCTCCGGTCCGGCCGCCGGGGCTCCGGCGGGCCGCACGACGACTGTGACAGTGGCACTGAGTGCCAGCAAGTGTGTCCGTCTGCCAACTTCTGCGAGTCTTCCGGCGACAATTCGCCAAGGTTGCGAAGCTTCCGTTCCGCCCGATCCGGCTTAGGCTGTGCGGCGTGAGCGGGACAGCGGGCAGGGCGGGCAGGGCCGTGGGCTCCGCGGGCCGGGCGGCGGGCGGCGCGGGCCGGGCGGCGGGCGGCGCGGGCCGGGCGGCGGGTAAGGCGACGGGCAAGACGTACGCCGGCGGGCGGCTGCGCCGGTTGCGCGAGGAACGGCGGCTCAGCCAGGCCGAGTTGGCCCGGATGCTGGCCATCTCGCCCAGCTACCTCAACCAGATGGAACACGACTCGCGGCCGCTGACCGTGCCCGTACTGCTCCGGCTGACCGAGGTGTTCGGCGTGGACGCGGGCTTCTTCTCCGAGCGCGACACCAGCCGGGTGCTGGCCGATCTGCGCGAGGCGCTGGCCGACGAGATCGCCGCCGCCCGGGTCTCGCCGTCCGATCTGTCGGACCTCGCCTCCCGGCTGCCCGCCGTCGCGGCCGTCCTGCTGGACCTGGGCCGCCGCAATCTGGCGCTGACCGAACAGCTCGCGGAGAGCGACGAGCAGCGCGGCACCGGGCTCCCGGGCGGGCCGCGCTCCCCGCACGAGGAGATCCGGGAGTTCTTCTACCGGCGGCAGAACTACCTGCACGACGCCGACACCGCCGCCGAGGAGCTGGCCGCCGGGATCGGGCTCCGCCGCGGCGAGGCGCTGCGGGCGCTGGCCGTCCGCCTCGACGAGCGGCACGGCGTACGGGTGGCCGCCGACTCCGACCGGCTGCACCACTACGACCCGGCCACCCGGATGCTGCACCTGTCCAACCGGCTGAGCCCGGGCCAGCAGGCGTTCCGGATGGCCACCCAGCTCGCCCTGCTCGAATACGGCGACGAGCTGTCCCGGACCGCCTCCCAGGACTACGAGGAGGGCTCGCCGACCTGGTCACTGGCCCGGATCGGCGTCGCCAACTACTTCGCTGCCGCGCTGATCCTGCCCTACAGCACCTTCCACACCGCCGCGGAGGAGCTGCGGTACGACATCGGGCGGCTCACCGACCGTTTCGGCATGGGCTACGAGACCGTCTGCCACCGGCTGAGCACCCTTCAGCGGCCGCGGCTGCGCGGAGTGCCGTTCTCCTTCGTCCGGGTCGACCGCGCGGGCAACATGTCCAAGCGGCAGTCCGCCACCGACTTCCACTTCTCGCGGGCCGGCGGCACCTGCCCGCTGTGGAACGTCTACGAGGCGTTCGCCGCGCCCGGCCGTATCCACGTCCAGGTGGCGGCCATGCCGGACGGGCAGCGCTATCTGTGGACCGCCCGTACGGTCACCCGGCACCGCGGCGGCTGGGGCGAGCCGGGCAAGACCTTCGCCATCGGGCTCGGCTGCGAGATCCGGCACGCGTCCCGGCTGGTGTACTCCGACGGGCTCGACCTGGGCAACGCCGCCGCGGCGACGCCGATCGGCATGGGCTGCCGTATCTGCGAACGTCTGGACTGTCCGCAGCGGGCCGTGCCGCCGCTGGGGCGGACGCTGGCGATCGACGAGAACAGCACGACGTTCGTGCCGTATCCGTCGGAGGAGGCGTGAGGGGGGTACGGGTGCGCCGGCCGCTCGGGCCGGCGGGGGCGGGCGCGGCTTGGGGCGGGGCGGGGTGGGGTGGGGTGGGCGGCCGGGCTTGGGGCGAGGCGGGGTGAGCGGCGGGCTTGGGGCGGGCGGCGGCTCGGCTCGGCTCGGCTCGGCTCGGGGACGAGTTTGGGACAGTCTTCGCCCGCGGGTCGAGGCCCCCTTCCCTCACCACGGAGGGCGAGCTAGCGTGACGGAAGGTTAATTGCCCCGAGCATCTACTGCATCCGGCAATGACCTCGTGCGTCTCATCCGCACCTCCGGAACGTCCGTATCTCCGGAAAGAGAGCCCACCATGGCCGCAACCGGACAGCAGACCGCTCTCACCGCCCCCGCGCCGCGCGGTGCCTGCCCCTTCGCCCCGCCGCCCGCCTATCAACAGGCCCGCGACGAGCCCGCCTTGAGCCGTGTCTCCCTGTGGGACGACTCCTCGGCGTGGCTGATCACCCGGCACCAGGACGTCAGGGCGGTGCTGCGCGACGCGCGGTTCAGCGCGGACGCCGCCCGGCCCGGCTTCCCGTTCCTCAGCGCCGGCCGCAAAGTGCTGGCCAACGACCGGCCCACGTTCATCCGCATGGACGACCCCGAACACGCCACGCTGCGGCGGATGCTGACCGCCGACTTCATGGTGAAGAAGATCGAGGCGTTACGGCCTCAGGTCCAGGGCGTCGCGGACGAGTTGCTGGACCGCATGACCGACGGGCGTGAACGGGCGGACCTGGTCGGCGACTTCGCCCTCCCGCTGCCGTCGATCGTGATCTGCCTGCTGCTCGGCGTGCCCTACGAGGAGCACGCCTTCTTCCAGGAGTGCAGCCGGGTGATGCTGCGCACCGACGCGGACCCGGGGGAGGTCGAGACCGCGCAGGCCAGGCTCATCGACTACCTCGGGCGGCTGACCCACGCCAAGCGTTCCGCGCCCGACGACGGCATCCTCAGCAGGCTCGCCCACGACACCGAACTGACGGACGATCAAATTGCCTCCATGGGACGGCTGTTGCTGGTCGCGGGGCACGAGACCACGGCCAATATGACGGCGCTGTCCGTACTCGCGCTGCTCGGCCGCCCCGACCAGCTCGACCGTCTGCGGCACGCCGACACCGAGCAACTCCGCGTCGCGGTGGAGGAGTTGCTGCGCTACCTCAGCGTCGTGCACAGCGGGCTCGCCCGGGTGGCGACCGAGGACGTCACGATCGGCGGGACCGTCGTACGGGCCGGGGAGGGCGTGCTGTGCATGCTCGGCACCGCCAACTGGGACGAGGACGCGTTTCCCGGCGGCGCCGACCTCGACGTCTCGCGCGACGCGCGCCGGCATGTCGCCTTCGGCTTCGGCGTCCACCAGTGCCTCGGGCAGCCGCTGGCCCGGGTGGAGCTCCAGGTCGCGCTCGCCACGCTGCTGCGCCGGCTGCCGGACCTGCGGCTCGACGTGCCGTTCGAGGAGATCCGCTTCCGGCACGAGATGGCCGTCTACGGCGTGCACGCGCTGCCCGTCGCCTGGTGACGAGCCCACGACAAGGGAGGGTCGAGATGCGAGTCCATGTCGATCAGGAGAAGTGCTGTGGGTCGGGGCTGTGCGTGCTGACGGCGCCGGGCGTGTTCGACCAGCGTGACGAGGACGGGATCGTCCTCCTGCTCGCTCCCGAGCCGCCGGAGCCCATCCGCCCCGACGTCCGCGAGGCGTCAACGGTCTGCCCCTCGGGCGCGATCACCGTCACCGAGCGCTAAGCCCCTCCGGGGCGGGCATCACGGCCGGTCCGCCACCCCGGCGGACAGGGTGTGCGGCAACCGGGCGGGCCCTTGCGACCCCCGGACCACACCGTCCCACGTCCCGCCGCGGCGGCGGGCATGGGTGCGCGGCCGCCCACGCGGGCCTGGGGACATCGCCCGAACCTCGGCCTCCGGCCATCCCGGAGGCCGAGGACCAACCGGCCCCCGGCGGGGCCAACCACCGGGCCAGCCCGGTACGGCACCGCCGGAGCAAGGGATGCGCCGACCCGCGCGCGGACCCTGCGACCCGGGGCCGCCCCCGCACGGCACCGCCGAACCACACCGTCCCGCCTCCCACCGCCGCACCGGACAAGGTGTGCGGCGACCCCACCCTGCACGCCGAACGCTTCGCGCGGAGCCCCGGCCCGCGCCTCCGGCCTCCGGCGGGGCCGACTACCGGGCCGGCCCCGCACGGCACCGCCGGGCTGCGCCATCCCGCGTCCCACCGCTGCGGACAAGGGTGTGCGGCAACCCCACCCGGCACGCAGACTCTTCGGGCGGAGCCCCACCCGCGCCTCCGGCCTCCGGCGGGGCCGACCACCGGGCCGGGCCCGTACGGCACCGCCGGGCTGCGCCATCCCGCCTCCCGCCGCTGCGGCGGACAAGGGTGTGCGGCAGCCCCACCCGGCACGCAAACTCTTCGGGCAGAGCCCCACCCGCGCCTCCGGCCTCCGGCCGGGCCGACCACCGGGTCGGGCCCGCACGGCACCGCCGGGCTGCGCCATCCCGCGTCCCACCGCTGCGGCGGACTAGAGGTGCCCGCCGACCCCCACCGGCGGCTCCCGGTCATCCCCGAGGCCGGGAACGGCGCGGCCCGCCCGGGCAGGGCCACCGCCGGGGCGGGCCGCGCCGTTCCGCGATCCGCCGCCGCGGCGCCAAGGCGGGCGTCGGCACGGCGCCACACGCGGACCCTCGGGGCGGAGCTCCGCCCGCCCCCCGGCCTCCGGCCGGCAGCGCCGGGGTGGTGGGGAGGATTGACGTGGGGGTGGGGGGTCTGGCTTCATGGGAGCGCTCCCATTCCGTTCAACGCCGACGGCGCGCCCCCGCGCCCAGGCCCCTCGCCCCACCGAGCTAGGAGTGAGCGCCTTGGCCTCGCACGCCCGCCGTACGGCTCACGCCGTACACCTTCTCCTCGCCGGCGCGCTTCTCGCGTCGGCCGTCGTCGCCGCCGGCCCCGGCCGCGCGCACGCCGACACCGCGCCACCGCCGGCCTCCGGCGCCACCGTCTACCAGGCCGAGGACGGCACGCTGCACGGCGTCGTCGTCGCCACCGACGAGCCCGGCTACCAGGGCACCGGCTACGTGGAGGGCTTCGACGACGGCGCGGACAGCGTCACGATCTCCGTGCCGAACAGCCCCGGCGGCCTCTTCGCCCTCTCGGTCCGCTACCGCTCCCCCTTCGGCGAGAAGAAAGCCTCGCTGCTGGTCAACGGCAGCGGCATCGGCGAGGTCGACCTCCCCGGCACCGACAGCGGATTCGCCGACGCGCAAGCGGGCAAAGTGCTGCTGACCGCCGGCGCCAACACCGTGACCGTACAGAGCGACTGGGGCTGGTACGGGATCGACTCGATCTCGCTCGCCCCCGTACCGCCGCGCGCGCCGCACGCCGTGACGGGCGCGCTGACCGACCCGCGGGCGACCCCGCAGGCCCGCTCCCTGATGAGCTATCTGACCTCCCAGTACGGCCGGAACCTGCTCAGCGGCCAGCAGGACAGCGCCAGCGAACAGGCCGTGGAGGGCATCACCGGCCGGGCCCCGGCGATCGAGGGCCTTGACCTGATGGACTACTCGCCCAGCCGGGTCGAGCGCGGCACCAACTCTCAGGAGATCGAGAACGCGCTCGCCTGGAACGCGCGCGGCGGCATCGTCAGCCTCGTCTGGCACTGGAACGCGCCGACCGATCTGATCGACCAGCCGGGCAAGGAGTGGTGGCGCGGCTTCTACACCGACGCCACCACCTTCGACGTGGCGGCCGCGCTGGCCGACCCCACGTCCGCCGACTACCAGCTGCTGCTGCGGGACATCGACGCCATCGCCGTCCAGCTCGGTCGGCTCCAGGACGCGGGCGTGCCCGTGCTGTGGCGGCCGCTGCACGAGGCCGAGGGCGGCTGGTTCTGGTGGGGTGCCAAGGGCGCGGGCCCGGCCAAGGCGCTGTACCGGCTGATGTACGACCGGCTCACCAACGTCCACCACCTGCACAATCTGATCTGGGTGTGGAACTCGGTGGACCCGGCCTGGTACCCCGGTGACGACGTGGTCGACATCGTCAGCGCGGACTCGTACCCGGCGGCCGGCGACCACGGCCCGGTCGCGCTGACCTACGACCGGCTGCTCTCGCTCGGCAACGACACCAAGCCCGCCGCGCTCGCCGAGGTCGGCAGCGTCCCCGACCCGGAGCTGACCCGCGCCTACCAGGCCGACTGGTCGTACTTCGTCACCTGGTCGGGGGACTACGTCACCGACGGGACCAGCAACTCGGCCGGCTTCCTGCGGCGGGTGTACAACGACGACCAGGTGATCACCCTGGACGAACTCGGCGACTTCACCCACGACGGCGGCTGCCGGGCCGACTTCCAGGTGCTCAGCCGCTGGTCGGGCAACTATCTGGCGCAGGTGACCGTGCACAACACCGGCTCGAAGCCGATCCGGAACTGGCAGGTCGGCTGGCGGCTGCGGCCCGGCTCCGACGTCACGCAGTCGTGGAACGCGTCCTTCGCCACCACCGGCGGCTCGGTCCGGGCCACGGCCGAGTCCTGGAACGGCACTCTCGACCCGGGGGCGACCGCCGTCTTCGGCTACCTCGGTACGGACCCGGGTTCGGGCTCCGCGCTCCCTGCCCCCAGCTGCAGCGCGGCCTGAGGCCCACCCCGTCCCGCCGGTCCCACTCCCCCGGCGGGACGGCGGTGCCGCGGCGCCGGCCGACCCCCCTGGCGCCGCGGCACCGTCGCCCGCGATCCCCGCGTGACGTTCCGGCCGTGATGTCCCGGCCGGAAACCGGCCGTGAACCCGTCCGGACCCGCCCGGCCCCCGAGGATTGCCCCGCGATCCCCCGGGCAGGCGAAGGACGCGTCACCACGATCGTCGGCCGAGGAGTGATCACCCGTGAACGAGGACACCTTCCACAACCCGGAAGCGCTGAGGCACGCGGTCGTCCATGACCGCGACGGGCGACTGATCGGCGGTGTGGCCGAGGTGTACGTCGAGGACTGGAGCCGCCGCCCCGAGTGGGTGGCCGTGCGCAAGGAGCCGCGCGTCGCCGGGGCGGCGTTCGTCCCGCTGGCGGGCGCGCACTACGACACCGACGGCAATCTGCGGATCGCCTTCACCCTGGAGCTGGTCGAGTCCGCGCCGCGGATGCACGCCGAGCAGCACCTCGGCCTCGACCAGGAGCAGCTGCTGTACGTCCACTACGGGCTCACGCCGCCGAGCGATGAGGCCTCCGGCGCCCCCGGGGTGGGCGAGGAGCGCCCGAAGGCCCCGGTGACCGGCCAGGAGGACGCGCTCAAGGACATCAAGGAGCTGGCCGAGGAGCCACCCGCGGGACCGGCCCGGCTGCGCAGGTTCGTACCGACCGACAGCGTCCACGCGACGGTGAGTTCGTCGGGCGTCCACGGCGAGAATCGCTGACCCGCCCTGACGGGCACCCGCCGCGGGGGTTCGGTTGTGTGCCGGGCGCGGCCCGGCACAGGGCCGGTCGCGCACTTCTCCCCCAGGCTCCGCCCGGGGGCACCCCCACCAGGCTCCGCCCGGGGGCACCCCCAGCGCCCCTGACGGGGCCCACCCGCCCCGGCGGCCTCGCGGGCCACCCCGCCGCAGGGGTTCGGTAGCTTGCCGGGCGCGGCCCCACGTCGGCTGATCGCGCAGTTCCTCCCCCAGGCTCCGCCCGGGGGCACCCCCAGCGCCCCTGACGGGGCCACCCGCCACGGGGGTTCGACTGCTTGCCGGGTACGGCCCGGCGTGGGTCGGTCGCGCAGTTCCTCCCCCAGGCTCCGCCCGGGGGCACCCCCACCAGGCTCCGCCCGGGGTACCCCCAGCGCCCCTAGCGGGGCCCGCACGCCCAGCGGTCGTCACCTCGCCGCGTGCGAGCGGGCCGCGCCGACGGGCATGTGCCCCTCGTACGTGTGCAGCGCGACCTTGACATTGGCGAGCGTGCCCCAGGACATGAACTCGGTGACCACGCTCTCCGGCATGCCGGTCAGCTTCTCCACCAGGGTCCACAGGTCGCCCCACCACTCCACGACCACCCGCCTTATCTCCTCGTCGGAGCTGGCGGCCACGTACAACTGCATCTGCATCAGCAGGAGTTCGCGGTCCTCGGCGAGCCGTTCGTAGGCCAGCCGCATCGCGTCGAGCGCGTCCTCGCCGACATGTCCCATGGCGGCCAGCTCGAACGCCTCGTGGGTGCGCTCGAAGCAGTGCATGCCGGCCGCGAGGAAGATGTCGCGTTTGCTCTGGTAGAGCCGGAAGAGATAGGGCTGGGAGACTCCGACCATGCGCGCTATGGCATCGGTCGAGGTGCCGTGCAGGCCGCGGCGGGAGAACTCCTTCAGCGCGGCCCTGACGACATCGGCGCGGCGTTCATCAGCGGTCTTCCTCATACTGCCAACCTTCACGGAGTCAGTGGCGCCGGCTCGCCGGCCGAGGAGACGCGTGGGGTCCCTCCGGTCAGACGCGGCTGGGAAAGAGACGGCTTGACGTGTCCGGGGCTCCCTCAGGTCTCGGCGGCCGCCCGGGTCCGGCTCTCCGCCGGCCGCTGTACGGTGCTCAGGTCATCCCCGGCCACGGTCTCGCCCTCCGGTGGGGTCCCGGGCCGCTGGTGCGGGATCGCCAGTCCGGCGACCGCGCCCACCAGCACGACGCCCACGCCCACCCAGATGGCGGGGTGCATACCGTTCACGAAGTGCTCGGCGCCGCGGTCGTCGCCGTAGGCGGTGAAGACGCTGCTGAGGACCGCGATGCCCAGCGCGCCGCCGATCTCGCGGACGGTGGTGTTGGCGCCGGACGCCTTGCCCGCGTGCTCCTTGCTGACCGCCCCGAGCACCACCGCGGCGGTCGGGGCGAAGACCAGCCCCATGCCCGCGCCGGCCAGGATCATCGGTCCTGCCAGGTGGGAGTAGGGGGTGTCACTGGTGGCGACGAGGTTGATCCAGGACAGGCCGGCCGCCTGGAGCAGCAGGCCCAGGGCCATCAGCCGCCCGCCGCCGACCTTGTCGGTGAGCACCCCGGCGGCCGGGGCGACGAACATCGGCACCAGGGTCCAGGTCAGGGTGAGCACACCGGCGTGCAGCGGGGTGCGCGGCGGCGCGATCTGGAGGTACTGCGAGAGCAGGAAGATCGAGCCGAAGACGCCGAAGTACATGGTGGCCGAGACGATGTTGCTCAGTACGAAGGAGCGCACCCGGTAGAACGACAGCGGCAGCAGCGGATGCGCGGTGCGGCCCTCCCACCGTACGAAGGCGGTGAGCAGCGCGGCGCCCAGGACGAAGGCGCCGAGCACCTTGGCCGACGACCAGCCGTCGGTCTCGCCGTGCACGATGCCCCAGACGACGGCGAACAGGCCGACGGCGGCGAGCACCATGCCGGTGAGGTCGAGCGGGCTGTCGGGCAGCCGGCTCTCGTCGAGCGCGAAGAAGATCAGCGGGATCGCGACCAGGCCGACCGGGATGTTCACCCAGAAGATCCACTGCCAGGCCAGGCCGTCGACGACGGCGCCGCCCACCACCGGGCCGCAGGCGATCGCCATGCCGCTGACGGCCGACCACAGACCGAGCGCCAGCCCGCGCATCCGGCTCGGCACGGCCTGGGAGAGCAGGGTGAGCGACAGCGGCATGACGGCGGCGGCGCCGAAGCCCTGGATCACCCGGGCCACGATCAGCTGGGTGCTGGTGTCGGACAGCCCGCAGCCGAGCGAGGCGAGGGTGAACAGGGCGAGGCCGAGCGCGAACACCTTGCGGCGGCCGAAGCGGTCACCGAGCGCGGCGCCGGTCAGCAGCAGGCAGGCGAAGCTGAGCACATAGGCGTTGACGAACCACTGCAACTGCTGGGTGGAGGCGTCGAGGTCGACCGCGAGGGTGCGCAGCGCGGTGGAGACGACCAGGTTGTCCAGGGCCACCATGAACATCGGAAGACTGCACGCCACGATGGCGAGCCACAGCGGCACCCGTTTCCCGCTCCCCGCCGGGGGCGGCGCCGGCACGGCGTTCCCGGCCGTGGTCGATGCGTCCGGTGCTGACATGGGTGGGGTCTCCCTCGATCAAGTTCCGGTGGTTTCTTTTCGGTCGACGGCCGGTGGGTGGTGGCCGTCGGCGGGCGGCCGGGGGCTACTGCCCGGCCGCGCCCTGGCGGGTTTTCTTCTCGTCCTGCTCGGCCAGGCGCCTGCGGGCCTCTTCCCAGGAGACCGGCAGCTGCTCGGTCGGCACGTTCCAGAAGACGAAGGTGGAGTCCCGCATGACCGCGCGCTGGCCGGTCATGATCGTGTGGTGCGGCTCGGCCGCCACGTAGTCGTACAGCGCCTCGCGCGACTCCCAGGCCGACAGGGTCCAGAACGTCCGTTTGAGCGGCTCGGCGACGAGCGAGGCCCCCACGGCGCCCGGGGCCTTGCCCACCTGCTTCCACGCGGCGAGGGACTTCACGAAGAACCGCGGCACGTCCTTGAGCCTGGCGACTTCCAGCCGGGACGCCATGACCAGCGCCTCGGTCTGCGGGCGGGGCGGGTTCGGGGTGATCCAGGCGAGAGTGGGCACGGGATGTCGGGCCTTCCTTGGAGCCGGCGCCGGACGCGGGATCCACGCGTGACGCCTCAAACGGACAAACCGCCTTGTGGACGGTCACGGAGCGAAGCGGTACGGATGCGGGACGCGAATAGTCGGCCCCGCTTCTTGGGGAGTCTCACTATCCATGTTAGACAGTGGAACTCTCCGAGCACCAGCTCCACCGGGAAGAAAGTCGAAACGCGATGCGCATGTCGGAATTGAGCCGCCGCAGCGGTGTGGCTGTCGCGACGATCAAGTACTACCTGCGGGAGGGACTGCTCCCGCCCGGCCGCGCGATCGCCGCCACCCAGGCCGAGTACGACGAGGACCATCTGCGCCGGCTGCGGCTGGTCCGCGCGCTGATCTCGGTACGGGGGCTGTCGGTGCAGACCACGGCGGCGATCCTGCGGTCGCTGCCGGCCGACGGCACGGACATCCACCTCACGCTGGGGCTGGTGCTGGGCGCGCTGGACGTCAGCGGACGCAAGGACGCCCCGCCCGCGCCCCCGGCCAACCTCCACGAGGTGGACGCACTCGTCGAGGCGCTGGGCTGGCGGATCCACCCGGCATCCAGCTCGCCCGACACCCTGGCCAGAACGCTGGAGAGCCTTCAGCAGCTCGGCCTGGACATCAGCGCGCGGACCCTGCTCCCGTACGGCCGGCTGGCCGAGCAGACCGCGGACATCGACCTCGACCAGATGGACGTGGCCGACCACCCGCTGGAGCTGGCCGAGCGGGCGATCCTGCTGACCGTACTGCTCGAACCGGCGCTGATGGCACTGCGCCGGATGGCCCAGGAGCACCGTTCCGCACTGCGCAACGGCGCTCCCGACGACCATCCTCACGACCACGACCACGATCATGACCACCACCATGACGGCCATGACCACCACCACGGCCACCAGGAGGCGGACGGGAGTTGAACCTCGTGCGGCGGGGCCTCACGCGGTCGGCGGCTCCGCCTTCCGCAGGTCCGCGACGATCCCCGCCGCGGCCTCCATGCCGGACGCGAACGCCGCCTCGTGCGAGCCGATCTGGTCGTGGTGGAGCTGCTTGGAGTGGAAGTACGAGCCGCACAGCTTCAGCCGGGAGCCGTCGTTGACCGCGTAGATGTCCTTCTGCAGGCGGCGCAGGTCCATGTCGATCACCGGGTGGGCGTAGCGCAGTTCGCGGATCACCGTCTCCTCGCGCAGCTCCCTGGGGTAGTCGACGGTCACGAAGTAGTCCTTGTGCGAGGACAGTTGGTGCAGCCGGTTCATGTAGTAGGCGACATACGGGCGCACTTCGCCGCCGACCTGGACCTTGCCGTAGTTCCAGTTCTCCCAGCGGACCCGGTCGGCGGGCATGACCGCGGTGTCGGTGTGCAGTACGGCCGTCGAGAAGTTGTAGCGGACCCGGCTGAGCGTCTCGCGCTGCACGGGGCTGGGGTTGTCCAGCAGGTCGCGGGCCTGGTCGCCGTGGACGGCGAGGATCACATGGTCGTAGCGCTCGGCTCCCCCGGGCGTGGCGACTACCACGCCGTCCGGCTCCTGCCTGATCCCGGTGACCGCCTCGCCCAGCCGCAGCTTGGGGTCGACGGCGGCGAGCAGCTTGCGGACGTAGGAGATCGAACCGCCCTCGACCGTACGCCAGTCCACGCGCTGTCCGCCGAGGCCGCCCTCATCGTGGGCCATGAAGAACGCGATGACGGTCGTCGCGGGCATTTCCCAGATCAGCTCGGCCGGCACCGACCAGACGGCCGTGCACAGCAGGATGACGTAGCCGTACTTGAACTCCTCGCTGTAGCCGCCCTCGTCGAGGTACTGGCCCAGCGGCATGTCGGTCCGCTTGCGGAAGAAGTCGTGGCGGCCGCGGGTGTGGAAGCGCCGGGCCTCCTCGCGGATCGCCAGGAGCTGGGGCGGGAGGGTCGCGGCGGCCTCCTCGTCCGGCAGTGCCATCTCGGCCGTGCCGAACTCCAGTCCGCTGTCCTGGTCGAAGAAGGTGAAGCCGCCCAGGTGGCGGACGGTCCCCACGCCCAGCTCGTCGAAGACCCGGCTCATCACCGGGTAGCTGGGCCGGTTGAAGACGACGAAGGCGGTGTCGATGCCCAGTGTTCTGCCGTCCTCCTCGACCTCGATGGTGTGGGCGTGGCCGCCGGCCCGCCGGTCGCGGTCGAAGAGGGTGATGTCGGCGTGCTCGCGCAGGTGGTAGGCGGCGGACAGGCCGGCCGCGCCCGCGCCGACGACGGCGACGGTGGGCCGGGCGGAGGGGGTGTTCGCGCTGTCAGACATGACGGTCCCTGGAGTGGTGAGCGGCCCTGGCGGACCGGACGTGACTGCGGGCAAGGGGAAGTGCGGCGGCGGCCGGTGGCGCGCAGAAGGGGTGGACGGTCAGGTGCAGGGGGCCTTCGGTGACGCCGCCGACCGCGACCGCGAGCACATGGCCGGGCGTCGGGCGCAGCAGGACGAACCGCCAGCGCGCGTCGGGCGGCGCCTGCGGATCGGTGACCTCGATCGGCGTCCGGTGCGGCGGGGAGAAGGCGAAGCTCTCCGGCGCCCGGCGCAGGCCCGTTCCCAGGGCCTTGACGTACGCCTCCTTCAACACCCAGTAGGCGGCGACCCGTTCGGCCCGCCGGCCAGGCGGCGCGGCCTCGACGGCGGCCTGTTCCGCGGGGGCGAAGTAGTGCGGCAGCCGGGCCGCGGCGGCGGTGCGGGCGGGGGTGCGCTCGACGTCCACGCCGCAGTCCCGCTGCCGGGTCACCACGCAGGCGACCAGCCCGTCGGTGTGCGAGAGGTTGAACCGTACGCCGCCGGGCGCGGGTTCGGGCTCCGGGCGGCCGTCGGGGCCGGCGGCGAACCGCCAGCGGCCCGGCGGAAGTCCGGTACGGGCGCTCAGCGCGTGCCGCGACAGCAGCCGCGCGCCGAGGAAGCGGCGGCGGGCGGCGGGCACGCGCATCCGGTGCATGCGCGCGCGTTCCTCGGGGGTGAGCAGCTCCGGGCCGCCGAGCCGGTCGCTGAAGTAGTCGACCGCGTCCTCGGGCAGCAGCCACAGATCCACGGCGTCGGTGTCGGCGCGAAGGCGTACGTCGGTGTCGGTGTCGGCTTCGGCTTCGGCTTCGGCTTCGGCTTCGGCGGGCGGCCGTACGGGCGGCGGCCCCGGGTGGATCCCCGTACCGGCCCCCGTACCCGCGGCGGCGCTCACAGCGCGGCCGCCGGAAGGTCGCCGCGGGCCGCCAGCGGGAACTGCCAGTACGAGAAGAGGCGGTCCTCCCGGTGCAGATGCCGCAGCACCCGCATCGCGTCGTCGATCACGGCCTCGTCGGTGATCTGCTCGAACGGCCGGCTCATGCGGTGCAGCCGCTCGAACTGGAGCAGCAGCAGCGCGCCGCTGGGCAGCGGGTCGGCCATGGCGTCGTAGGAGTGGGTGAAGGTGTGCAGGCAGGCCGCGGTGGCGTGCAGCACCGTGTACTCCTTGGCGAGGTCGAACACCTCGGCCGACTGCCCGTAGCCGCGGCCCAGCCGGGCGCGCAGCGCGGTCACCCGGTCGTGCAGTTCGGCGGCGCCGTTCAGCAGGCGCTCGGCGGCGTTCGCCGCGCGCAGCAGCCACTCGCGCTCGTCCTCCTTGGCCCGCCCGGCCAGTTCGCGCAGCCGCCGCAGGGAGGCGGGGGCGGCGAGCAGCGCGTCGTCCATGCCGCCGCGGCTGAACAGCTCCTGGCGCCACGGCTCGAAGCGCGGCAGCTCCCGGTCGATGCCGTACAGCACGGCCGCGCGTTCGGCCGCCTCCTCGCGCGGCTCGGGCCCCGCCTGGGTCGCCGTGCCGAGCAGGCCGACGAGCTGGGAGGCGAGCGACTTGAGGTTGACCACGGTGTTGCCGTCGGCGAAGTTGGCCACCGGCAGGTCGCGCAGCATCTTCTGGTGGATGCCGTAGTGCGGGTGGCCGCGCAGATAGAAGCGGGCCCCCAGCACCACGTTGAGCTGGGACATGGTCCGCTCCAGCACGGTCGGCACCAGGTACTTCACCGCCGCCGACCACACGCCCGACTGCTCGGGCACCACCTGGAGGGCCCGTACCGCGCCCAGGCACATCGCGTCGCAGAGCATCAGGTCGGCGAAGCACTCGGTGATCTGCCGCCGGGAGTACGGGATGTCGCTGACCGCCTTGCCGAAGATCGTCCGGCGTTCGGTGAAGTCGAGGGTGACCCGCAGCGCGGTGTCGGTGGCCGACAGGGCGATGGAGTTGATCAGCACCCGGGCCACCTGGGAGCTCTTGAGCGCGATCTCCAGGCCCTGGCCCGCCTTGCCGAGCAGCGCCGAGTCCGGGACGAAGACCCGGTCGAGGCGGAAGCCGCTCATGTCCAGCGCGCGCAGGCCGTGCAGCCGCTCGTCGGGCAGTTCGTCCACCGTGCCCGCCGGGGTGGCGCGCTTGTCGACGAGGAAGACCGAGTAGCCGGCCGGGCCGCCCTTGGGGTCGGTGCGGGCGAGCACGGTCAGGCCGTCGGCCACCCGGGCGTTGCCGATCAGCCACTTCTCGCCGCTGAGCAGATAGCCGCCGTCGGTCTTGACCGCGGCCGTCTCGTTGTTGAGCAGGTCGCTGCCGTGCTGCCGCTCGGACAGGCCCCAGGCGTAGCGGGCGCCCTGCCGCATCGCCGTCACCAGCTCCCGCTTGCGCGCGTCGGTGCCCGCGATCCAGGCGGGCATGAAGCTGAGGTTGGTGATGATCAGGGCGGTCGCCGTGGTGGGGTCGCGCCGGGCGACCAGCCGCAGCAGGTTGAAGCCGGTCTCGACGTCGCCCGCGAGCCCGCCCTGTTCCCGGGGCATGCCGTACTCGGGCAGCCCCCAGCGCTGGAGCAGGTTCACGAAGGGGTACGGGTACTCCTCGCGTTCGTCGGCCTCCAGGATGCGGTGGAACGGCATCCGGCTGTCCGGGTCGTGCGGGTCGCCGAGGTGGCGTTCGAGCCGGTCGGCCAGTTCCGTCAGATCAGCTTTGGGCACGGGTCGTCCCTTCTGCGGCGGAGACGTCGGGGAGCGCGGCGGGACCGGTGGCGTACGGGTCCGCGCCGCCGCGGTCGGCCAGTCGGACGGGTACGGCGGAGAAGAGCCGGCGGCTCGCGTACAGCTCCTCGACGGCGTCGAGAGCGGGCCACAACGCGTCGCCCTCGCGCTTGGGCTCCGTGCCGTCGGCCCGGGCCAGCAGATACGCCAGGCAGGCGCGCAGCCACGCGGTGCCGCCGGGTTTGCCGCCGTACAGCGGGAGTTCGGGGTTGGCCCACCACAGCAGCAGGCAGCAGGAGGCGGCGTGCAGCCAGGAGAACCGCTCGGCCAGCTCGACCCGGCCCTCGGCGAGGCGGCGGCCGGCGTCGGGGGCCAGCGCCGGTTCCGCGGCGAGCGAGGTCAGCGCGTCGGCCAGGCGGGCCGCGAGCGCGGTCAGCTCGGTGTCCTCGCCCTCCCCCGCCGCCAGCGCGGTGGCCAGGGCCACCGCCCCGACGGTCACCGGGTCCCGGCCGCGCGCGGTCAGGTCGAGCCGGGAGGGCTCGTACGGGGGCAGCGGCCGGCCGAGGTCGAAGACCGCGCGCAGCGTGCCGTCGGGGTCGGGGGCGGCGGGCTCCCCCACGGCCGCGGCGGCCGGCTCCCGTACGGCCGCGGCCAGCGCCGGGAGCTGTCCGGCGAACGACCGCAGATTGGCCACCGTGCTGCTGTCCACCACGCGGACCAGGCCCGCGTCCCGCTGGAGCTTCTGGAACAACCCGCCGCCCGGACCCTCGCCGCGCAGCACCGACCGGGTGGCCAGGACGCTTCCGCACCCGGCGATCAGCCGTTCCGCGGACTCGGCCACCACGTGCTTGGCCGCGCTCCCCCACACGCTGAACACCTCGGGCAGCACATGCAGTCCGCGCGCGGCGGCCAGCGCGGTGACGTCCGCCGCGAGCATCGCCGCCGAGGCCGCCGCGAGTTCCAGGCGCGGCTGGTGGGCGCGGGACAGCGGGGTGCGGCCCACCGTCCGGCTCCCGGCGAAGTCCAGGGCGAGCCGCAACGCGGTGTCCGCGCAGCCGAGGCTGCCGGCCGTGCTCATCACACGGACCACCTGCTGCGCCCGTACGGCCGCCTCCAGGGCCTGCCCCTCATGGCCGACCAGCGCCCGCGCGGGAACGGGGAAGCGGTCGAAGTCCAGGTGGGCGAAGTCGATTCCGCGCATCCCGGAGGTACGGACGGCCGGGCCCCGGTCGAGGCCGGTCCCGGCGCCCTGCTCGGGCAGGTCGAGCAGGACGGCCGAGAAGGCGCCGGGGCCGCGTTCCCCGGTCCTGGCGACGATGTACGCCTTCTCGCAGCGCTGTCCGAGCCCGACCATCCACTTGCGGCCGGTGAGCGTCCAGCCGCCGTCCGGACGCGGGGTCAGCCGGGTCTCGTTGGCGAGCAGATCGCTGCCGTGGTCGGCCTCGGAGAGCGCGAAGGCGACGGCCCCGCCGTCCCTCAGCAGCCGGGCGGCCGCGCGCTGCTGCTCGTCCGAGCCGTGCAGCAGCAGACAGGTGGCGGCGGTGATGCTGAACATCGTGGCGGGCATGACGTTCAGATCGCGCCGGGCGGCGGTTCTGACCAGGGTCAGGCTGTCCGCGAAGGAGGTGAACCGGCCGCCGAGCCGCTGCGGAAGGTAGTTGAGGTGGAAGCCGGTGGCGCGCAGCGTCGCGGCCAGCGCCAGCGGGTACTCGTCGCGCTCGTCGCGGGCCACGGCCGCGGCGAAGCCGCTGGGGTTGGCCGGGTCCCAGGGGTCGCCCAGCACGTGTTCGAGCGCCTCGGCCGCCGCGGCGCTCACCGCACCCCCTCGACCGCGCCGGCCTGCGGGACCTCGAGCGGCACCGGGCGGTAGTCGCCGGCCGCGGCGGGCACCCGTACCCCGGCCGTGGTCAGTTCGGCCAGCCGGGTGTGGAAGGCGGCCCCGGTCATCAGATGGTGGGCGACCTCGGCGACCCTGCGGTTGCCCGCGGCCTTCAGATAGCTGGCGGTCACCCAGTCGTTGAAGCTGCCCATCGCCGGGCCGCACCAGATCTGGTAGTCCAGCGCCCGGTCCTGTTCGCCGGTCACCGCCCAGCGCGAGGACATCCCGAGGTACCAGCGGAAGACCAGCGCCATCCGCCGCTTGGGGTTGTCGGCCGCGCGGGCCAGCTGCTCGGGGTCGCGGCGCTCGAAGTACTCCACGCAGTCCGCCCACACCTGGTCCAGCGGGCGGCGGAAGATCTGCTGCTCCAGCCGCTCGCGGTCGGCGTCCGGCAGCGCCTCCAGGCCCGGGTACGCCTGGTACAGCTCGTAGAGCCGCTTGGCGCGCATCGGGAAGAAGGTGCCCTTCTTGAGCACCTGGAGTTCGACGCCCATCTCGAACATGTCGGCCGCGGGCGCCATTTCGCAGTCCGCGATGCCGGCCTCGGCCAGCATCGCCCGGGTCGCCTTGGACGTCCCCGACTCCACGCACGACTGGTTGACCGAACCGGTCACCACATAGGCCGCGCCCATGGCGAAGGCGGCGGCCACCGCGACCGGGGTGCCGAGCCCGCCGGCCACGCCGACCCGGACCGGCTCCCGGTAGCGGTGCTCGTTCTGCACGGTCCTGGCCAGCTTGAGCACGCTGGGCAGCAGCGCGACCAGCGGCCGGCGGTCGGTGTGGCCGCCGGAGTCGGCCTCGACCGTGATGTCGTCGGCCATCGGCAGGTACTTGGCCAGATCGGCCTGTTCCGCGGTGATCAGCGCCTGGTCGAGCAGCGCGCTGACCATCTCGGCGGGCGCCGGGCGCATGAAGCGCTCGGCGATCTCGGTCCTCGACACCTTCGCCACCAGCCGGTGCCCGGCCACCGGCAGCCCCTGGGCGTCGGTGGTCAGCCCGCTGAGCCGGTAGCGGACCACGTGCGGGGTCAGCCCCATGAAGGCCGAGGCCTCCACGCAGCGCACCCCGTACCGCAGGAACAGCTCGACGGCCTGCCGTTCCAGGGCCTCCTCGCTGGGGCTGTGAATGAGGTTGACGGCGTACGGCAGACCGGGGATCTCCTCGGCGAACCGGGCCAGTGCCTTCCCGATCGACTCCGGCAGCTGGCCCGCGGCGCCGTACGAGGCGAGGAAGCCCGCCCTGGCCAGGGCGATCACCAGCTCGGCCGAGGCGATGCCGCCGGCCATGGCCCCGGCCATGTAGGCGTACCGCACTCCGTGCGCGGCCCGGAAGGCGGGCGAACCCAGCCGGTCGGGCGGCAGCGCCGGCACCCCGGCCAGCAGCGGCAGTCCGTCCCCGGCGGTCGCGCTGCCGGCGGCCGAGACCCGGCCGCCGGACGCGGCGCCGACACCGTGCGGGGTGCTGACGACGAAGCAGGGCCGGTCCAGATCGGTCAGGGCCTGGTAGATGTCGGCCGGGGCGGTGCCCGGGTACTGCTCTCCGTGCCATCGCAGGGGGGTCTGTGGGCTGTTCATGGCTGCGGGCGTCTCCTGAAGGCGTTGAAACGTGCGGTTCCGGCGGGTCCCTTGCGGGTCATCGCGCGGAGCGGACCTCGATGGCGACGTCGGTCAGTTCGTAGATGCGCAGGCCCGGCTTCCACAGGTCGGCGTCGGCGACGACGACCACCCGGTCACCGCTGCGCCGGACGTCCTTGACGTGCACGTCGAAGAAGAGCTCACCGTCCCCGCGCAGGATCTGGCCGCGGTACTTCCAGCTCATCTCGACGTCCGTGGCCAGGGCGAAGCGGGGCTGCTCGATGCCCTCGGCGAGACCCTGCTCGATGACGTACAGCCGCAGCGCCTGGTGGACGGCCTCGACGCCGAGCGAGCCGGGCATCACCGGGTCGCGGTGGAAGTGGCAGTCGAAGTACCACTCGTCGGGCCGTACCTCGCGCCTGCCGTGCAGATAGCCGCGTCCGTGCCGGCCGCCGTCGGTGACCAGGTCGACCCGGTCCACCAGGTCGAAGTGGTCGCCGGGCAGCTTGAGCAGTCCGCCCGCCGGGTCGGTGAACGCCGGTGCTCCCGCGCCGAGTTCGATCCTCCGCACCCGCTCGGCCGCGGGCTGCTCGGACTCGATCCAGGTGGGCGTGTAACTGCCGCTGTCCAGGCCGACCTGGGTGGCCAGGGCCGCGTCGGCGAAGTAGCCGAAGAGCGATTCGCCGGTGTAGAACACCTCGCCGTCGGCGGAGAGTTCGTAGGAGAAGTTCTGCAGGACGGCGCCGGTCACCGAGCTGGTCATCAGCAGCTTGGAGCGGTGGCGGATGGTCTTGCCGCGCAGGTCGATGTCCTTGACCAGGGTGGCGCGGCCGTCGAGGTTGCGGATGCGGTACTCGGTGTCGGGCTGCTTGAGGGTGGCGCCGAGGTAGTAGCCGAGCAGGATCGCCGCCTGGAGGGAGGTCTCCATCAGCACGCTGTTCGGCACGTGGGGGTGGGTGTTCTGCCGGTAGTACCAGGCGTCGGCGGGCGAGTCGTACTCGGTGACCATCTCGGCGCCCGGCGAGAGGTCGCCTCGGGTGCCGGACAGGCTCATGATGCGGTCGACGAACTGGAAGTCGCCGTTGGGGATGTGCGGGGCCCGCAGATGGTCGTAGATGTCGAACTCCGGGCCCATGGCGGTGCCGAGGTTGCCCTTGGCGGCGTGGGCCAGGTGGAGTTCGTTGATCATCGCGGGCTCGCCCTGCCGGTTGCGGCGGCCGAGGAAGACGGGCACTCCGCCCTCGCCCGGGCGGTAGGGGGCGCCGTCCTTCTCACGGATCTGCACCCCGAAGTTGCTCATCCGGATCACCGGCTTGTCGCCGAGGTACACCAGCACGTCCGCGACCACGGTCGGGCGCGGTACGAGGGTGAGTTCGCGGATCTCCAACTCGTAGCGGATGGACCGGTGTTCGGGGGTGATCTGACCGCGCACCTGAACGCCGGTCTCCAGGCCGACGATCGTCTGGAAGCGGGCGTCGGGCAGCACCAGGTGCATGCCCTGGTGGAGCAGATACGTCTGGAGCACCTGGACCGCGCCCTCGGCGACCATGGAGCCCGCCAGCACCGGGTCGTCGGGGAAGTGGCACTCGAAGTACCAGGCGTCGGGCTCCAGATGCTTCACCGCGCTGATCGCGCCGATGCCGCGCGGGCCTCCGGTGCGGTCGATGGTGATCTCGTCGACCATCCGCAGCCGCGCGTCCGGCAGCCGCAGCGCCGGATTGAGCCCGGGGTCCTGGGCGTGGCCGGGCCCGAAGACCTCGCCCGGCCGCCCCTGGGCGAGCAGATCGAGGTCGGCGGCGGTCAGCCGGTCCCGGCCGGTGGGGGCCAGCGGCTTGAACGAGGTCCGGGTCAGCCGGGCCCGCTCGGCCTTCTCCCGCTCGGTGACGACCACGCCCAGCGGTGTGCGCAGCTCCTCCTCGCTGAAGAACCCGGCGCAGGCGTCCTTGAGTTCGAGGATCAGCTCGCCGTCGGCGTAGCAGAGGTAGCTGAAGAAGAAGAGCGTGGTGTCGCCCTGGTGGACGAAGCGGTTGATGGAGATGTCGTAGCGCAGGGTCTGGCCGGTGCGCGGCAGGTCGCCGTGGAAGACCAGGGTGCTGTCCAGCAGCCGGTAGACGCGCTCGCCCTTGTTGCGGAAGTCGATGCCCAGGTAGCTGATCAGCAGCAGGTCGCACTGGCCCGCCTCGATCGCCACGGCCGGCGGTACCCCGCCGTCCACCGCGTACCAGGCGTCCTCGGGCACGTCGTACTCGGTACGGATGAAGGACGGCCGGAACACCCCGGTCTCGGCGTCGAGGGCGGTGACGCGGGTGACGAAGTGGTACGGGGGCGCGGGCAGCCGTACCCGCTTGCCGTAGCCGTCGATCGCGGCGAAGCCGGGGCCGAAGACGTCGGCGACGTCGCCGGTGGCGAAGGCGAGCAGGTCGCGCTCGTCCCACAGGACGCCCTCGGGCTTGGCGGGAGCGGTCACGGCGGGTGCGGTGACGGCGGGCGGGGGCTCCGGGAGCGCGGGGAGCGGGGGTCGGGGGGCGGTGAACGCGTCGGGGTACACGGGGGCGGGCGGCGGTACGGCGGGGGCCGATCCGAGCGCTTCCCGTACCTGGTCGAGGGCGACCTCCTGGAGGACGCGCTGGGTCTCCATCACCACCAGGTGGGTGTCGACCATCTGCCGCCGCATGTCGCGGACGAGCGCGGCGGCGGAGGAGGACGGAGGCGCGGCGGGGGCCGCTGTACGGGGGGCGGGGGCCGGGGCGGGGGCCGTGTACGCGGCCGGCGGCCCGGTCGGGGTCGGGGGCTGGACGGGTTCCTGGGGTGCCCAGGGCAGGAAGGCGGCCGGTTCGCCGTCGAAGGCGAGCGCCTCGTGGGAGTCGTAGGACAGGGCGTCGGTCATCGGGGCTGGCTCCTCCACGGAGGCCGCGACGGAAGCGGTCGGGGCTGGTACGGGTGGGACGGCACGTGCGGGGCCTGTGGACGCGGGGGTCGGCGGCGACGCGGGGGTCGGGGGCGCGGGGGGACGGGTCGCGCGCGCGGCCGTACCGGTGGCCGCGCTCGGCCCGGCGGCGCCGACGCCCGTGGGCACGGCGGCCGTTCGGGGTCCCGCGCCCACTCCCGCGGTGACGCGGGTCGGAGCACCGGCAGATGCGGCCACCTGCACCGGCCGGTGCTCCGCCACCAGCAGGGACCGCGCCTTTGCGGCGACTCCCGCCGGGATCGGGGCCCCGCCGCCCACGGGGAAGCGGCGGGTCGGGGCGTGGGCGGCGGCCGGCTGCTCCGCGCCCAGCAGCGAGGCGAGGTCCACCGGCAGCCCGTGCGCCACCAGGCGCGCGACCAGTTCCGCGATCGCGCGGGTGGAGGTCGCGCCGCGGCGGTCCACGCCCACCGCCAGGTGCGGTACGTCGCCCAGCGTCTCCCTGACCCACCGGGTGCAGGTCGCGCTCGGGCCGACCTCGATGAAGTAGCGGAAGCCGCGGTCGTAGGCGGCCCGGACCAGCCGGGGGAAGTCGATGGTGTCGCGCAGCGTCCCGGCGATCCGGCGGGCGACGGTGAGCCGGTCGGCGGGGCCGGAGGACGCGTAGTCGTGGGCGCTGAGCAGTTCCAGGTCGCCCGGCGAGCCCACGGGGTGGTCGTTCAGCTCGGCCAGGGCGTCGACTTCGGCGTCGACGACCGGGCAGTGCATCACCACGTTGACCGGCGAGCGGGCGGCCGGGCAGCCCAACTCGGCGATCAGCGCCCGGCACTGGTCCGGATCGCCCGCGATCACCACTTCGTTCGGCGTGTTGACGTGGGTGAGGAAGACCCGGTCGTGGCGGGCGATCGCCGCCCGCGCCCGGTCGGCCCCGGTGAGCAGGACATGGCAGGCCCACACGGCGTCGTCGGGCGTGTCCGCGGGCAGGTCCCACAGCGCGCGTACGGTCTTGCGCGGGCCGCACAGCCGGTCCCGGAAGAGCGGGGTGGCGCTGATCCGGTCGTCCCTGCGGGCCTCGCGCCGCCAGCCGCCGGTGGCGAAGAGCATGCTGCTCTCGCCCAGGCTGTAGCCGAAGGCGCCGTGCGCGGGTACGCCCAGCACCTCGCGGACCAGGTCGGTGTAGAGGATCGAGAAGGTGGTGCCGGTCGCCAGCATGAACGGCAGGTCGTCGGCGAGCGACGCCTCCAGCCGCATCAGGTCGCGCCGGGTCGGCGCGGCCTGGGTACGGGGGTGCAGCCCTTCGGTGCGGAAGGTGCGGTCCGGCTCGGCCGACTCCGCCTCGAAGCGGCGCAGCAGGTCGGGGAAGGCGCGGAACAGCTCGCGGCCGAGGCCGGGGTAGGAGTTGAACGCGCCCGGGTAGACCAGGGCGACCTTGCCCTCGGGGCCCAGCGGGCGGGCGGTGAAGTAGCTGCCGGCCGGGGTGCTCCACTCGCCGCCCTTGGCGTACGCGTCCGGGATGCCCTGGGCGGCCAGCTCCAACTGCTTGACGAGCCGGTCCCGGTCGGCGCCGACGAGGACGACCCGGGGGCCGGGCGCGGTCGGCAGCCGGCGTACCGCCTCGGCGGCGGTGTGCCACGGGTCGGGGCTCTGCGCGAGTTCGGTACGCGCTTCGTCGATCCGGGCGAGCAGTCCGGGCAGGTCGTCCGCGGCGAGCGGCAGCAGCAGCGGGCCGCCGGCCTGCCGCCACTGCGGCTTCCTGGGGGCGGCGGACTGCTCGGCCGACACGACGAGGTGGCCGTGGGCGCCGTCGCCGAGGAAGGTGACGGCGGCGTAGCGGCGGGCGGTGTTGGTACGGCGCAGCCACGGCTGCGAGGCGTCCGGCACGTAGAGGGCGGAGCTGCCGAAGACGTCGGCGATGTCCTCGGCGGGCCGCCGCCAGGAGGGGGTACCGGGGAGGTACGCGTGGTGGGCGCTGAGTACGGCCCGCAGCAGGCCGGCCATTCCGGCGGCGGCCCCGGTGTGCCCGAGGTGGGCCTTGGCGCTGCCCAGGGCGACGGCGTCACCACCTGCGGGGTGCGCTTCGGCCAGGGCGGTGAGCTCGGCGCGGTCCAACTCGGCGCTCCCGGCCGCACACGCCTCCACGTACCCGATGTCGCCCGCACTGATCCCGGCCTGCGCCAGCGACTCCCGCATCGCGCCGGCGAGCACGCGCGCGTCCCCGTCCAACGCGACACCCTGGCCGGGCCCACCCGGCGCGCCGCCTTCGGCGGCAAGGGGGTTGGTACGGTCGGCCGCGCCCCGGCCGGGCCCACCCGACGTCTTCCCGTCGGACGGAATCGGAGCGGAGACGCCCGGCACACCCGCGCCGGAAGCGGCGGACGCGCCACCGCCGTACGCAGCGCCTTCGGCAGAACCGGCGTCGGCAGTGGTCCGACCCGAAACCCCCGACGTACCGTCAGCAGACGTACCGATGCCGGGGGCGCCCGGCGCGACACCGCCGGCCGCGCCGTTGACGGCGGTCGGGGCGCCCCTGCCGGGGGCGTGGGCCTCAGCCCGACCGGGGGCACCCGACGTCTTCCCGGCGGACGGAATCGGAACGGAGACGCCCGGCACACCCGCGCCGGAAGCGGCGGACGCGCCACCGCCGGACGCAGCGCCTTCGGCAGAACCGGCGTGGGCAGTGGTCCGACCCGAAACCCCCGACGTACCGTCAGCAGACGTACCGACGCCGGGCGGCGTGCCGCTCTCGGCGAGGGCGTTGGGGGGAAGGTCCGCGCCGGAGGCGGCGTAGTGGATGGCGAGGGAGTCGAGGCGGGCGTAGGCGGGGCGGGGGGATTCGCCGGGGCGGGTGACGACCACCGCTCCGGCGCCCTCGCCGATGCGCCAGCCGCGCTGCCCCTCGCCGAAGGTGAGTCCCCCGCCGGCCACCGGGCCGCCGCCGGACGCGCTGCGCAGCAGCAGGCTCTCCGGCGACCCGGCGAGATCGACCGCGCCGACCAGGACCGCCTCGACCGTCGGGTCGAGCAGCAGCAGCCGGGCCGTGCGCAGCGCCTCCGCCGCGCCGGCGCCGTCCGCCGAGACCGTGAACGACGGACCCGTGAAGTTCCACAGCGAGGAGATCCGGCTGGTCATGATGTTGCCGATGTAACTGAGCACTTCGTTGGCGACGATCGGCTCGTGCACCCCGTCGCGGGCGATCCGGGCCAGCTCGGCGCGCTGCTCCTCGGTCGGTTCGAAACCGGCCGCCGCGTACGCCTCGCGCAGGAAGGACGCCAGCCCGTACCGCGCCAGATGCAGATGCGCGCTGGCCTCGATCTCCATGGCGACGACGACACCGACCCGGCGCGGCGCGGGCGCCGAGCGCCCGCCGCCCTCGGGGACGCGGGAGTACCCGGCGTCGCGCAGCGCCTCGTCGGCGACCTTGGAGACCAGCGCGTGCTGGAGGTTGTAGTTGCGCAGATCGGCCGGCGGGATGCGCTGGTCGACCGGGTCGACCTGGACCGCGTCGACGAACGCGCCCTCGGGCAGCGCCCCTTCGTGCAGTCCGGCGGCCGCGAGCAGTCCGTCCGACGGCTGTTCGAGACCGCGCCAGCGCCGCTCGGGCAGCGGACCGTACGCCTCGCGCCCGTCGAACAGCGCGCGTTCGAACGCCTCGGCCGAGTCCAGCGAACCGAAGTGCGCGCCGATCCCGACGATGTCGAGGGCCGGCGGTACGGTACGCGGCTCGGGGGCGCCCCCGGCGGGAACGTCCGCCGCCTGGAACTCGTCCGGCAGCGACAGCACGACATGCGCGTTCGTACCGCCGAAGCCGAAGGCCGAGACCGCGGCCCGCCGGGCGCCCTCGTGCGCGGGCCACTCCCGGCCCGCGGTCACGAGCACGTCCGCCACGCCGGCGCCCGAGGAGCCCGAAGAACCCGCCGCGCCCGAGGAGCCCGCCGCACCCGAGGCGCCCAGCGGCGCCCGTACCCCCGGCGTCGGCGGTATGTGCCCGTGGCTCATGGCCAGCACGACCTTGATCATGCTGCTCAGGCCCGCGACCGTCAGCAGATGCCCGATGTTGCCCTTGACCGAGCCGATCAGCGGCACCCGGCCATGGCCGCCGAAGAACTCGGTGACCGTCTCGGCCTCGGTGCGGTCGCCGACGCTCGTACCGGTGGCGTGGCATTCCAGGTAGTCGATCTCGGCGGGCGCCACCCCGGCCTGGTCGTAGGCGAGTTCGTAGGCGCGGTGCTGGCCGGCCGGGTTGGGGATCAGCAGATGGCGGCCGCCGCCGTCGTTGGACAGGCCGATGCCGTCGATCACCGCGTAGATCCGGTCGCCGGACGCGACCGCGTCCGCCAGTCTGCGCACGGCCATCATGCCCGCGCCCTGGCCGGTGAGGATGCCGGCGGAGGAGGCGTCGAAGGGCTGGCTGAAGCCGTCCTCCGGGTAGGCGTGCAGATTGGAGAACGACAGGTGGATGAGCGTCGGGTCGGGCGCGCACACCCCGCCGGCCAGGGCGAGGTCGACCTCGCCGGAGTCGAGGTGGTCGCAGGCCAGCTTCAGCGCGTACAGCGCCGAGGAGCAGGCCGCGTCGAGCGCGTACCGGGGGCCGCCGAGGCCGAGCGCGGCGGCGGCGACACCCGCGGGGGCGCCGCTGACCCGGGCGTTCTCGGCGGACGGCAGCGGGGGCCGGTCGGCGGCGGGGGCGATACCGGGCAGCCCGGCCCTGCGCAGCCCGTGCAGGACGGCGTCCTGGACCAGCGGCAGGCTGGTACGGGCGGAGGCCGGGGTGGGGAAGGAGTAGTTGCCGAGGATCAGCGCGGTTCTGGCCAGCGTGCCGGAGTCGTCCGCGTAGCCGCTGTCGCGCAGCGCCTCACGGCCGGTGTGCAGCGTCCAGTGGAAGAGCCGGTCGAGGCCGCGCAGATAGCCGGGGTCGAGACGGTAGCCGTCGGGGTCGAAGTCGAAGCCGGTGACGAACCCGCCCCGGGTGCAGTAGATCCGGTGGTCGGGGTCGCCGTCGGCGGAGGGCGGCTCGGGTCCGAAGACCTCCTCGCCTCCCTCGCGGCGGCTGTCGGTGCCCGCCCGGAGGTTGTCCCAGAACTCGGCCGGGGTGGCGGCACCCGGGAACAGGCAGGAGAGGCCGACGATGGCGAACTTGCTCATGCGGGGTGTGATCCCTCCGGGCGGGGAGGCCGGGGCCGGCCGTGGTACGGCCGGCCCCGGCGGGGGCGACTGCGTCAGCGGTTGGCGAACTTGGCCGCGAGCTGCGGGGAGGACACCACCGACACCCCGGTGAACCGGGCGAGCACCTCACCGACCGGGTCGTACGCGGTGACGGTCAGCGGCCCGGACTGCCCGCCCTCCTCGGCCGGTTCGACCGCGACCAGGAAGGGCTCCGCGTCGGGCAGCGCCCGGTACAGGTCGACCTGCGCGACCGACAGCGGCAGGCTCGCCGTGCCGCGGTGCAGCCGGTTCCACACCAGCGCCGCCTGGAGCAGCAGGTCCGCGGTGCCGGGACCGTACAGCGTCGCGTTGAACGCGCCCGCGCCGGGCCGCTGTTCGGGCAGTGCGCACTCCAGCACCAGTCGTTCTCCGTCCTCGGCGGCGACCCGGCGGACCCCGCGCAGCGCGGGGCCGTGGAAGAGCGTGCCGTCGGTGTAGAAGCCGGCCGCGTCGCGGCCGCCGCCCAGCGCCGGCAGGCCGGTGGCGCGGGGTGCGGGCGCCGGGTCGGCCGCGAGCGGCACCCGGGCGGCGTAGCGGGGGCGTACCGAACCGTCGTCGCCGAGGGAGCGGACGGCCACGTCGGTCGTGCCGGGCTCGGTGCCGGGCGCGGCCGTCAGGTGGAAGCGGGTGTGCTCGGCGCCGTCGAAGACGACGCCCTTGTGGACGGCGAAGTCCCGCACCTGGCGTACGGTCGCGCCGGTGAGCCGTTCGACCGCGCCGATCAGCCAGCCGAGCGCGACCGTCGCGGGCAGCACGGGCGCGTCGCCGATGACGTGGTCGGTCACGACGGGCGCCTGGGCCACGTCGTCCAGCCGCCGTTCGACCACGATGCCGGCCGACGGGGGTGCGGCCTCACGGGAGGACAGCGGGCTGGTGGGGCCGAGTACGGTCACGACGTCGCCCGTGTGCTCGGCGGCGAACTGCTCGGCGAAGAGCCTGGGCCCGGTCTCCGTGTCGATCAGCCGGATGCCGCGCTCGGCGAAGACCGCCTTGAGCTGCGGCGAGACCATTCCGCTGTCCCAGGCGCCCCAGTTGAGTGAGGTCACCCGGGCCCGGGGGTGGCGGCGCTTGAAGGCCGCGGCCCAGACGTTCAGCACCTCGTTGGCCATGGCGTAGTCGGACTGGCCCCGGTTGCCGAAGAAGCCGGCGACCGAGGAGAAGAGCACGACGTGCCGCAGCCGGTCCTCGGGCAGCGCGGCGACGACCGCCCGCAGCCCGCCGAGCTTCGGCGCGAAGACCCGCTCGACCTCGGCGGCCTTCTTCTGCGCGATGAGCTGGTCGGCCAGGACCCCGGCGCCGTGCACGAGCCCGGTGATCCGGGCCTCGTACGGTGCCAGCACGGCGCGTACGGCCTCCCCGTCGGTGATGTCCACCGCCAGGTACTCCGCGAACGCGCCCGTCCCGCGTATCAGGGCCAGGGTGGAGCGGATCTCGCGGGCCCCGATGACCTCCTGGTACAGCTGCTCGACGCGCTTGGGGCTCGGCTTCTCGCCGTCGGCCCGCAACTGCCCCACCGCGGCGGCCTTCAGCTCGGCCGCGCCCTCGACGCCGGCCGCCCAGCCGGGCTCGTCACCGAGGACGGTACGTCCGAGCAGCAGCAGTCCGCTCCGGTACCGCGTGGCGAGCTCCACCGCGCAGCGCGCGGTGATGCCGCGTCCGCCGCCGGTCACGACCAGCAGGTCGTCGGGGGTCAGCGCGGGCGCCTCGGAGGAGTCGGCCTCCCCGTCGGTGAACGACAGCGGGGTCGCGGCGAGCGACAGCGTCAGGCGCCGCCGGCCGTCGTGGCCGACCTGGACCGGTCCCGCGGCGGCGTCGGTGAGTTCGGCGACCACGAGGGCGGCCGCGTCCTCGGGCGCGAGGCCCGGGGCAAGGTCGACACCGCGGCAGAAGACCTCGGGGGCCTCGATCGCCAGCGTCTTGACCAGGCCGCCGAAGCCGCCGGCCGGCGCCAGGGACTCGTCGACCCCGCCGAGGCCGAAGCCGCCGTCGAGCGCGGTGACCGTCACAAAGGCGGCCCGGCCCGCCGCGGTGGACGCGCGTAGCGGTTCCACGACGTGTCGCGCGAGCAGCAGGCCGTGCGTCAACTGCCGTACGCCGTCCCGCCAGTCGGTGTCCTGCCGGGTGGCGGGGACGAGCACCAGGTGCAGATGGTCCGCGGCGATCTCCTCGACACGGGCGGCGAGTTCATTGGCCCCCCAGCCGGTGAGGGCGTGGTCCTTGACGTCGGTCAGCCGCTGGGGCACGCCGGGCAGCCGCAGTACGTGGACCTGCCAGCCGTCGGCGCTCAGACGGGCGACGGCCGCGGGGACGAAGTCGCCGCCGTCGTCCACGACCAGCGCGGGGGCATTGCTCGGGTAGACGTCGAGCAGGCGGTCGGGGGCGGGCACTTCGGCCAGGGCCGCGTGGGCGCGGCCGATGCCGGGGGCCTGGGGCGCCGCCGCCTGGGCGGGAGCGGCGGCCGTGGTGGCTTCGGCGGCGGCGGCGGTGTGCGCGGCGGCGGGCGCGGCCGGCTCGGCGGGCCCGGCCGGGGTGTCGCCGACGACGAAGCCGACGATGTCGTCCAGCGTCCGCAACTCACCCAACTGCTCGGGCCCGACACTCTTCACATCGGGGAAGCGCTCCTGGAGCACACCCAGCACCTCGACCCGCTTGATCGAGTCGATCCCCAGATCCGCCTCGATGTCCATCGCCGGATCCAGCATGTCCGCCGGATAGCCGGTCTTCGCCGCCACCACCTCCAGCAGCACGGACCGAACCGCGTCGGCGTCCACAGCAGGGGAAGCCGGAGCGGCCGGAGCGGGGACGGCCGAAGCGGGCGCGGCGGACTCGCCGGCCCCTGCGACCACGAAGCCGACGATGTCGTCCAGCGTCCGCAACTCACCCAACTGCTCGGGCCCGACACTCGTCACGCCGGGGAAGCGCTCCTGGAGCACACCCAGCACCTCGACCCGCTTGATCGAGTCAATGCCCAGATCCGCCTCGATGTCCATCGCCGGATCCAGCATGTCCGCCGGGTAGCCGGTCTTCGCCGCCACGACGTCGAGCAGCGCCTCGCGCACGGCGTCGGCGTCCAGGGCGGCGGGCGCGGGGGCCGGAGCGGGCGCGGCGACGGCCGCCGGGGGTACGGGGGCCGGGGTGACGGGGGCCGGTGCCACGACCGGCTCGGGGGCCCGTACCGGCTCGAAAACGTGCGCCGGCTCGGGAACCCGCACCGGGGCGGCGGGCGGAAGGGCCGCCGCGGCGACGGGCGCCGAGGGCGCGAGCGCGTAGGCGGCGGGGGCGGGAACGGCGGCGGGCGGCAGCGCGGTGGGCCGTACGGGCGCGGCGGCCCCGTACTCCAGCCGGGCCAGCTCCTGGAGGGTCTCGTTGGCCCGCAGATGGGTGCGGCCGATGGCGAGCCCGTGCTCCTTGACAGCGGTCACGCCGGGCAGGATCGCGTCGAGCCGCCCCTGCTCACCGGCCCCGGCCAGCAGCTCGGTGAGCTGCCGCGCGGTCTCCAACTGGCCGTCCAGGTACTGGTGATGCATCGTCAGATGGTCGGCGACGGCGCCGGGAAGCGCGTCGTACGCCGCGGGCACGGCCGCTCGCGGGGCCGGGTTCGGATCGTTCACGGTACGCCTGTCCTGTACGTCGGCGGTGGTGACTCCACCCGCGGGGGTGGGCGTGGAACGGGACGGGGAGGGGCCGGCCAGGGCCGGTTCCGGCCTGCGTACGGCCGCCGCGGGGGCCGGTGCGGGCAGTGTGGCGACCGCGCCTCCCCCGACAGAGGCGGCCGCGGACACGGACGCGGACGCGGGCTGGGGCACGGGAACGCTTACGGGCGCCGCCACGGCGGACACGGCCGGCACCGAGGCCGCCGGTGCGAGCGCGTAGGAGCCGGCCGTCACCTGGGCCACCCGGTAGCCGTTCTCCAGCGCGTTCCGGTAGGCGGCCTTGCGGGCGTCCGAGACGTAGTTGATGCCGTTGAGCATGATGGTCATGCCCTTGGTCTGCCGCACGGGCCGCGGCGCGGCGACGTACCGGTCGGCGGTCTCCAGCGGCAGGCCGAGGACGGCGAGCCGGGCCACGGACTGCTTGAGGGCCAGGTCCGCGTCCTTGCCGGGTCCGGCGTCCAGCGAGAGCACGGTGTGCTCGCGCCCGCCCAGGATGCGGCCGACCAGCCGGCCGAGCACGCCCTTGGGCCCGAACTCCACGAAGGTGCGGAAGCCCGCCGCGTACATCTCCTCGACACGGTCGGCGAACGCCACCGGGTTGACCAGCTGTTCGGCCAGCACCCGGCGGTTGGCGTCGGCGTCGTCGCCGTAGGAGGCGCCGGGGGTGTTGGCGAAGACCGGGGCCGCCGGCCGGGCGATCGTGACGTCCGCCAGACTGTCGCGGAAGGCGTCGAGGGCGTGGGCGACCAGCGGGGTGTGGAAGGCGGCGGACACCGGGAGCCGCTTGGCCTGCACACCCGCGGCGGCCGCGACCTCAAGGAGCCGCACGACCGCGTCGGTGGGACCGCCGACGACGATCTGGTCGGCGGCGTTGCGGTTGCAGACCACCACGCCGGGGACCTCGCGCAGGAGTTCGGCGACCTTGTCCTCGCCGGCGGTCAGCGACACCATCGCGCCCGCGTCGAAGCCCGGGGTGTCCGGCGGCGCCATCGCCTTGCCGCGGGCGCGGGCCAGCGCGAAGAAGTCGTCGTCGGCGAGCGCGCCCGAGGCCCACAGCGCGGTCAGCTCACCGAAGCTGTGGCCGAGGAAGCCGTCGGCCCGGAAACCGAGTTCGCGCAGGTAGCCGTACTGGCCGGCGGACAGCGCGCCGATGGCGGGCTGGGCGTACTCGGTCCTGCGCAGCGACTCCTCCTGCGCGGCGCGGTCCTCGGCGCTGAAGACCGGGATGGGGAAGGCGGCCCTGGACAGCGGCTCGGTGCCCTCGAAGTGCCGGTTGGCCCGGTCGAAGGCGGCGCGCAACGGGGGCAGCGCCATGACGGCGGTCAGCCCCGCGTCGACGTACTGGCTGCCCTGTCCGGCGAACAGGGCGCCGACCTTGCCGGGTTCGGCCGCCCGGGCGCGGAAGTGGACGCCCTTGGGGTGCGACCACTCGGTGGTGTCCGGCCGGGCCCGCAGCCCGTCGAGCGCGACCCGCTTCAGCTCGGCGAGCTGGGCGTCACCGGTCGCGGCCAGGGCGATCCGGGCGTGGCCCGCGGGCACCGGGCCCGCGACCGGCGCCGCGTCGTCCGCGAGCAGGGCGGTCAGCGCGGCGGTGTCGGGCGCGTGCCACAGGTGGACGGCGGCGACGGGGTGGCCGGTCTGCGTGTCCTCGCCCGTGCCGTGCTCCTGGAGCACGAAGTGGAAGTTGGTGCCGCCGAAGCCGAAGGAGGAGATCGCGGCCCGGCGTTCGGGGCGGTGCGGGTCCCTGATCCACGGCCGGGCCGCGGTGTTGACGTAGAGCGGGCCGGAGGCGAAGTCGATCGCCGGGTTGGGCTCGTCGACGTTGATGGTGGGCGGCAGCACCCGGTTGTGCAGGGCCATCGAGAGCTTGATCAGCCCGGCCGCGCCCGCCGCCGCCTTGGTGTGCCCGATCTGCGACTTGACGCTGCCGATGGCCGCGTACTGCTTCTGGTCGGTCGACGCGCTCACCACCTCGGCGAGCGCGGACAGTTCGGTGGCGTCGCCGACGGCGGTGCCGGTGCCGTGCGCCTCGAACAGCTCGACCGAGTCGGGGGCGCACATGGCGTCCTCGTACGCCCGGCGCAGGGCGACCGTCTGGCCCTCCTTGCGCGGCGCGTAGATGGACTTGAAGCGGCCGTCGCTGGAGGAGCCCATGCCGCGCAGCACGGCGTAGATCCGGTTGCCGTCGCGCTCGGCGTCGGCGAGCCGGCGCAGCGCGAGCATGCCGATGCCCTCGCCGATCAGCGTGCCGTCCGCGTTCTTGTCGAAGGGCCGGATGTGGCCGGACTTGGAGAAGGCGGGCGTCTTGCTGAAGCAGAGGTACATGAAGATGGTGTTCTCGGCGTCGCAGCCGCCGGTCAGCATCGTGTCGGCGCGGCCTTCGAGCAGTTCGCTGACCGCCGCCTTGACCGCGCCCAGCGAGCTGGCGCAGGCCGCGTCGATGGTCATGTTGGTGCCGCCGAGGTCGAGCCGGTTGGCGATCCGGCCCGCGACGACGTTGCCGAGCATGCCGGGGAAGGAGTTCTCCTCCCAGGGCGCGAAGGCGAGTTTGAACTTCTCGGCGATCTCCTCGGCGTCCCGGTCGCTGAGCCCGCAGCTGCGGACGACCTCCTTGAGCACGGGGGTCTGGAGCCGGGCGGAGAGCGGCTGGGTGAGCTGGTTGGCGCCGGTGATGCCGAGGATGACCCCGGTACGCGTCGGGTCGTACCACGACTGTCCCGCGCCCGCGTCGGCGAGCAGGTCGCGGGCGACCACGAGGCTCAGCAGTTGGAGTACGTCGGTGACTTCGAGGGTGTTGGGCGGAAGTCCGAACTCCAGCGGGTTGAAGGGGACGTCGGGGATGAAGCCGCCGCGATTGGCGTAGGTCTTGTCCGGCACCGAGGGGTCGGGGTCGTAGTGCTCATTGACGTCCCAGTGTCCGGCCGGCACCTCTTCGATGCAGTCGGCGGCGGACATGACGTTGCCCCAGAAACTGCCCAGGTCGGGCGACTTGGGGAAGAGGGCGGACAGACCGACGATCGCCACGGGATCACGTGCGAGTCGACGGTCGAGGTCGGACTCCAGGTTAGGGTTCACTGAGAAGCTCTCCTGTGTTCATTGCGATGGCCGGATCACAGGCGGGTCCCGGTCAGACGGTGCTGGGCACGCCGTGGGGTCCGCGGGGGGCCGGTTCCGCCGCCGGGCGGCCGGAAAGCGCCTGGGCGATGACCGCCGCCGCGTCGGGACGGGTGAGCATGGTGTAGTGGTCACCGGGGCTGGGCAGGATGCCCAGCCCGTGGCGGGCCAGGGGTCCCCAGCCCAGGTCGCGGTCGCCGGGGATCAGGCTGCGGGCCGCCTTGACCAGCACCAGCGGCACGGGGGCCGGCGCCGGACGGTGGCCGAGGGTGAGCCGGTTGTTGCGCAGCAGCCCGTCGACGTAGGTGTCGTAGAGCTTGCGCACCCCGGGCAGTGTGACGTCCGCCGGCAGCGCGCCGGCGGCTGTGGCGGCGTCGAGCACGGCGGTCAGTCCCTCGTCGGCGGAGGCCGTGGCCAGCCGCTCGGGCGGACACTCCACCGCCCGGCCGCGTTTGGCGCCCAGGTACATGGCGAACCAGCCGAGCAGCAGGGGGGTGTCGAGTTCGTCGTCCGCGCGCTGGTAGTCGTCCAGGGGGGCGATGCTGTCGAGCAGGACGAGCCGCGCGGGCCGCCGTGCCCGGGGGGTCAGCGCGACCATGGTGTGCGCGACGACCCCGCCGAAGGACCAGCCCGCGAGTACGGGGACCGGGTCCGGGTGCGTGGCGTCCAACTCCGCGAGCAGCCGGCCCGCGAGGTCTTCGACCGTGGTGTCGGCGGGGGCGCCGGTCAGCGCCGGTTCCCAGTAGTCCGGCAGGCTGCCGAGGTCGAGTACGGTCAGGCCGTCCCCCTCGGGGAGGGCGGCGGCCAGGGTCTGGTAGACGGTCGGGGCCAGGGCGCCGGGGTGAACGACGACGGCCGTGACGCCGCCGGGGCCGGCCGTGCGGACCCGGCGGACGACGGCCGGCGGTCTCCGGCCCGCCCCGCCGCTACTGCGCGGCGCCGGCACGCTGGGTGCTCTCCTCGGATATGAACTCGGCGAGGTCCTTCACCGTCGGGTGGTACCAGAGTGCCGTGGTGCCCAGCTCGAAGCCGAGCCAGTTCTCCAGCTCGCCGGCCAGGATCAGCGCCTCGGTGGAGTCGAGGTCCAGCTCGTCGAAGTACTGCTCGGAGGGGACCTCGCTGCGGTCCACCCCCAGACGCTGAGCGATTTTGTCGATCAGCCAGTCCTGAGCGTCCTTCGCCGTTACAGCACTCATCACCTGCTCCTCCCTCGTACGGAACATCGGCCGAATACCGAGTAGTGCCTGACGGCCATCTCAATACCCGTCGAAGCCTAAACAAGGAGCCCACCTTCACCAAGGCCGCACAGAGGAAAAGCACAACTTTTAATCTCCGGTTATCAGAATGGGAATCTAGCAGTTAGTAACCACTAACCACCGAAACGGCATATGCGGACCGCGCCCGATGCCAAATGCGCTGGCCAGCGGGGTGTCAGGGGCGGATGGAGGCTCCGGTTCCCCACGCACCTCAGCAGACCCGGCAGATGTGGGCCACCTCACACCGCCACCCCCGAGTGGGGGTAGTGGCACACACTTCGCCCACACTCGCACAACCGGGCGATTTTGCCACCGCCATAAGCGTGGGAAAGTTGTCAGTTATTCATCACTAACTTTCGCACGCGGTTCGTTGTCCTGAATGTTCCGGGTCTTTTCCGCCACGCGGCCGGGAATTCATCTCTTTTGGCTTCACCGCCGCCGGGTCCGAGACACCCGGCCAATAGGCGCGTTTTCGGGCACGGAAGGCACCGGGCACACTTATGGCCATCTCCTTTACGGCCGCGGCGCCCGCGCCCCTCGCCCGGTCCGCGCTTTTTTTCACCGCCCGGCCGCGCGCCCTTTACGTGGCTCCCGCGTCCAGCCGCGAGGCCAGCAGCTGGGCGAGGTGCACGGCGCCGCCCCCGGCCAGGTCGGCCACCTGGGTACGGCAGGAGAACCCGTCGGCCAGCACCGGTCCCGTACGCCCGCCCTCGGCCAGCGCGGGCAGCAGGGCGGTCTGCGCGACCGCGACCGACACGTCGTAGTGGCCGCGCTCCACACCGAAGTTCCCGGCCAGCCCGCAGCAGCCGCCGACCGCGTTGACCTCGGCCCCGGCCCGCCGCAGCAGCTCCGCGTCGGCCTCCCAGCCCAGCACCGCCCGCTGGTGGCAGTGCGGCTGGGCGACCGTCGTGACGTCCGACAGGTCCGGCGGCCGCCAGCCGTCGGTCGCGGCCAGCAGTTCGGCGAGCGTGACCGTGAGGCCGGCCACCGCTTTCGCCCGGGGGTCGTCGGGCAGCAACTCCGGCCCGTCGCCGCGCAGTACGGCCGCGCAGGAGGGTTCGAGGCCGACCACCGGCAGCCCGTCGGCCACGGCGGACTCCAGCGCGGTGTACGTACGGCGCAACTGCCGCCGGGCGCCGTCGAGCTGGCCGGTGGAGATCCAGGTCAGCCCGCAGCACACCTGACGTGTCGTCAACTCCACTGTGTAGCCGGCGTGTTCCAGCACCCGTACGGCGGCCGCGCCGACCTCCGGCGAGAAGGACTGGGTGAAGCTGTCCACCCACAGCAGGACGCGGCGCTCGGCGGTCGCGCGCTGGTCCTTGGCGGCCGCGTGCTGCCCGGCGGCGGCCGCGTGCCGCCCGGCGGTGGCCGCGTGCTGCCCGGCGGCGGCCGCGTGCTGCTCGACGGTGGCCGCCCGGTGCCGGGCGAACCAGTGGCGGAAGGTCCGGGTCGCGAACCGCGGCAGGCCGCGCCGCCCGTCGATACCGCCGAGCCGTTTGAGCGCCGCCGCGGCGGCCCGGTTGCCGAACAGCGCGTTGACCGCCCTCGGGAGGAGCGTGGCGAGGCGGGCGGTGCGCGGCAGCCAGCCCAGCGAGTAGTGGCTGACCGGGCGCGGCCGCCGCCGGTATCTGCGGTGCAGCACCTCCGCCTTGTACGCGGCCATGTCCACCCCGGCCGGGCAGTCGCGCGCGCACGCCTTGCACGACAGGCACAGGTCCAGCGCCTCGTGCACCGCGGGGTCGGCCCAGCCGCCGGTGAGCAGGTCGCCGCGCAGCATGTCCTGGAGCAGCCGGGCGCGGCCCCGGGTGGAGTGCTGCTCCTCGCCGGTCGCCCGGTACGACGGGCACATCGCGCCGCCCGACGCCGTCAGGTCGGCGCGGCACCGGCCGATGCCCACGCAGCGGTGGACCGCCCGGGTCAGATCGCCGGAGTCGTCCGCGAAGGCGAAGCCCCCGCCGCGTACCACCGGCAGTCGCGGCCGTACCCGCAGGTCGGCGTCCACGGGCGCGGGGTCGACCAGCACCCCGGGGTTGAGCAGCCCCGACGGGTCCCAGGCGGCCTTGACCTCGGCGGCGGCCCGCAGGGCGTCGGCGGAGTACATCCGCGGCAGCAGCGCGCCGCGTGCCCGGCCGTCGCCGTGCTCGCCGGAGAGCGAGCCGCCGTGCGCGGCCACCAGGTCGGCGGCGTCCTCCAGGAAGGCCCGGGTCCGCCGCGCGCCGCCTTCGGTGCGCAGGTCGAAGTCGAATCTGCCGTGCACACAGCCGTCGCCGAAGTGCCCGTAGAGCAGGCCGTCGTAGTGGTGCCGGTCGAGCAGCGCGGCCAGGTCGCGCAGATAGCCGCCCAGCCGCTCGGGCGGCACGGCGGCGTCCTCCCAGCCGGGCCACGCGTCGGCGCCGGCCGGGGTGCGCCCGGCCAGACCCACGCCGTCGGCGCGGATGCGCCACAGCGCGGCCATCCGGCCCGGGTCGGTGACCACTTGACCGTCCACCGCGCCGGAGGCGGCGTGGACGGCCCTGGCGGCGGCCTCGGCCTCCGCGGCGGTCGCGCCGCCGGTCTCCACCAGCAGCCAGCCGGCCCCCGCCGGCAGGACGGGTACGGCCCCGGGGCCGCGGCGGCGCAGCACGACGTCGACCAGCCTGCGGTCCATGCCCTCGACCGCCAGCGGGCCCAGGGCGGTCAGCGCGGGGGTGGCGTCGGCGGCGGAGGGCATGTCGGGGTAGCCGAGGACGGCCAGCGCGCGGGCCGCCGGGCGCGGCACCAGCCGTACGGTGGCCTCAAGGACCAGCGCGAGCGTGCCCTCGGAGCCGACCAGTGAGCGGGCCACGTCGAAGCCGCGCTCGGGCAGCAGCGCGTCCAGCGCGTAGCCGGAGGCCTGGCGCGGGAACCTGCCGTACTCGGTGCGCAGCACGGCCAGCCGGGCGTCGGCCACGGACCGCAGGCGCGCGTCGAGGGCCGGGTCGGAGGTGCCGTGGTGACCTGCCGTCACCAGGCTGCCGTCGGCCCGCAGCAGCCGCAGCGACTCCACGTTGTCCCGGGTGTTGCCCCAGGCCACGGCGTGCGCGCCGCAGGCGTTGTTGCCGATCATCCCGCCCAGGGTGCAGCGGTCCGCGGTGGACGGATCGGGGCCGAGCAGCAGGCCGTACGGGGCCGCGGCGCGTTGCAGATCGGCCTGGACGACGCCGGGTTGCGCGGTGGCGGTACGTCCGTCGGGGTCGACCTCGGTGATCCGGTCCAGGGCGGTGAGGTCCAGGACGACGCCGGGGCCGATCGCGTTGCCCGCGACGGAGGTCCCGGCGCCGCGCGCGGTGACGGGCAGGCCGAGTTGGTGGCAGTACGCCACGGTGTCCACGGCGTGCTGCTCGGAGGTCGCTCTGACGACGGCGGCGGGCGGGACGCGGTAGTTGGACGCGTCGGAGGCGTAGAGCGCGCGGGTCCCGGGGTCGTCGGCGACCCCGCCGCCGAGCAGTTCCCGCAGCCGACGAACCTCCGCTTCCCGGGCACTCACTGCGCACCCCCGTCGACGCGGGCCCACGGGTACGCGGCAGCCGCGCCGCCGTCCGCCTCCGGCCCGGGCGCCTCGGCGGGGGAGGATCCGTCCACACAGGCCATGAGGTCCCTCTCCTGACTGCCGGGGGCGCTCCCCGAAACGAGCGGTGTTCGACGTTCACCGTTTCACAACGCCGGTCCCGCCCTCGCGCCGACGCGTGCGCCGGACCCGCCAACCACCTTGTCACCGACCGGCCCCCAGGCCGGCACGCGCCTGACCGCCCGAAGCGTGCGAGCGGTGCCAATGGCCCGACCTGTGACAAGAAAGCGAGCCGCTATATCGACAGAACGATCGAACATATGGCCATCGGCCCTCTCCCCGCGCTGCTCGACGCCACCGGCGGGGACAATCGGAGGTGAACGTCGAGGACGGTGCCACCGCGCCGGCGGACCGGGCTCGTGACCCCGACACGACCGCCCAAGACGGTGCGAACGGCACCGCGAACGGCCCCCGGCTTGAGATGCTGAGACCAGGTCAACCGCACTCAGAAAGGACGGGTGTGAGGAAAGCACTCGTAGTGGCTGTGCCGGCCGTGCTGACGGCCGTGTTCGGCCTGGCCTGGGGCGCCGCGCTGCCGACACCGGCCGCCCCTGCCTCGGTCGCGCACGCGACCGCGCTGCGGCTGATGCCGCTGGGCGACTCGATCACCTGGGGTGTCGGCAGCAGCACCGGGAACGGCTACCGCGCCGTGCTCAGGGACGAGCTGTCGTCCCAAGGTCACCGGGTGGACTTCGTCGGGTCCGTCCGCCACGGCGACATGGCGGATTCCGACAACGAGGGCCACCCCGGCTACCGGATCGACCAGATCGCCGCCCTCACGGACACGGCGCTCGCCCGTTACCGGCCCAACGTCGTCACGCTGGAGATCGGCACCAACGACCTGAACCAGGACCACCGGGTCGCCACCGCCGCCGACCGGCTGAGCGCGCTGATCGACCGGATCACGGCCGATGACCCCGGCGTGACCGTGCTGGTGGGGTCCCTGATCCCCTCCAGGAGCCACACCGAGGAGCCGCACAGGCCCGCCTTCAACCGGGCGGTCCCCGGCGTCGTGCGGGCGAAGCGCGCGGCCGGCGAGCACGTCGGATACGTCGACATGAGCGCCGTGGCCAGGTCCGACCTGGCGAGCCCGCTGCATCCCGACGACCGGGGCTACCGGAAGATGGCCGCCGCCTTCGACCGGGCCGTCCAGAGCGCCGACCGGGCCGGCTGGATCAAGGCCCCGGCCGCCGCGGGGACGCGCTCCGGCTTCGCGGACAGGTGTCTGAACGCCGGGACCGGCGAGAACGGCACCGTCGACCCGTTGTGGAGATGCGACAGCACCGAGGCCCCGCGACAGCCGTAGCCGGGCGCCGAACGACCGCCGTACGGGCGTGTCACCCGTACGGCCGTACGGGGGTCGCGCGGGGCGGCAGCGGGAACGCTTCTCACCGGCGCCGGTCGCAAGGGCCGTCCGTCACCGCCGCGGTACTTTCGCCGCGACGACCGGGACAGCTGAGGGAGACGAGGTGACCGTGCCCGAGAACGGCCGTAAGGGAGCGACCTCCGCCACGGCGGAGGGAAGCGCGAAGGGCCAGGGCACGGCCCCGGAGACGGGCAGGGTGACCATCGCCGACATCGCCCGTGAGGCGGGTGTCTCGGTGCCGACCGTCTCCAAGGTGCTCAACGGGCACAGCCATGTCTCGCCGGTCACCCGGGAGAAGGTCGAATCGCTGCTGGAGAGCCACCACTACCTGCGCCGCCGCAGCCGCCCGGCCCGTACCGTCGGACTGATCGACCTGGTCATCGACGAGCTGGACAGCCCCTGGTCGGTCGAGGTCATCCGGGGCGTGGACGAGGTCGCGGCCGGTCACCGTACGGGGGTGGTGGTCACCGCGGTGCACGGCCGGGCGGCGGACACCGTGCGCTGGCTGGACAACATCGCCCAGCGCGGCAGCGACGGGGTCATCCTCACCGTCACCGAACTCTCCCCCGTGCACCGGCGCAAGCTCCAGGACCTGAACACGCCGCTGGTCCTGGTCGACCCGGTCGGCACCCCCGACCCCGGTGTCCCGTCCGTCGGCGCGACCAACTGGCACGGCGGACTGGCCGCCACCCAGCACCTGCTTGACCTCGGCCATCGCCGGATCGCCATCCTGACCGGACCGGAGAACGTACTGTGCGCCCGGGCCAGACTCGACGGCTACCGGGCGGCGCTCGAAGGGGCCGGCATCCCGGTCGACCCCGCGCTCGTGGCCGACGGTGTGTTCCGCCACGCCAGCGGCTTCTCCGCCATGAACGGACTGCTCGCGCTCGCCGACCCGCCGACCGCCGTCTTCGCGTGCAGCGATCTGCAGGCGCTGGGCGCGTACGAGGCGCTGCGCCGGGCCGGGCTGGGGGTCGGGCGGGACGTCAGCATGGTGGGCTTCGACGACCTGCCCACCGCCGCGTGGGCCTCGCCGCCCCTGACGACGGTCCGCCAGCCGCTCAGCGAGATGGCCGGGATGGCGGCGCGGATGGTGCTGCAAGGGGTCGGGACCGTGCTGCCCGGGGGCACCCAGCGGCTGGAGCTGGCCACCGAACTGATGGTCAGGGAGAGTACGGCCCCGCCGCCCCACTGACCCCTGACCTCCGCACCACGGGCCCCGGGCGTGGCGTCCGGGGTCTACTTGCGGTCGGCGGAAATAGTTCGATACTTAGGTGGTCTCTCGGACTGACAACAGTTCGACACACGGAGTCACGACGGGCCGGACCGGTTCCGCCGTCGGCACGCACGGATCGGAGAGCCAGTATGAAGCGGACCGGCAAGGAGGTCGTGGTCGAGGAACCCTCCTTCGGGGTACGCCTGGTGACGCTGAACCTGCCGCATGTGCGCAACGCCATGACCCAGGAGATGACCGACACCTGGCGCGCGGCGATGGCCGAGATCCACGACGACAGGACGGTGCGCGCCGTCGTACTGACCGGCGCGGGCAGCTCGTTCTGCTCCGGCGCCGATCTGTCGTTCCTCGACCAGGGCAGCGCGCACCACAACACCCCGGACCGGCTGCGCGACAAGATGGCGCCGTTCTACGACTCCTGGCTGATGGCCCGCCGGCTGCCGGTGCCGGTGGTCGCCGCGGTGAACGGCCCGGCCATCGGCGCCGGACTGTGTCTCGCGCTCGCCTGCGATCTGCGCTACGGCGGCCAGGACGCCGTCTTCAGCGCGCCCTTCAACTCGCTCGGCACGCACGGCGGGATGGGCGTCAACTATCTGCTCCCCGAGGTGATCGGCATCGCCCGCGCGCGCGAGATGCTGTACACGAGCCGGACGGTGGACGCCGAGGAGGCGCTGCACTGGGGACTGGTCAGCGACGTCGTCGACGACGTCCTGACGCACAGCCTCGAGGTGGCCGACCGGATCGCGCAGGCGGCCCCGATCGCCACCCGGCTGACCAAGGTCGGGCTCGAGCAGTCCTTCCACGGCCTGGACGCGGCGCTGCGCTGGGAGGCACTGGCCCAGCCGGTGACGATGGCGACCGAGGATCTGCACGAGGGCATCCAGGCGCGCCGCCAGCATCGGCCCGCGCACTTCCAGGGTCGTTAACGCGCCAGAAACGCGCACCGCGCGTCGTTCCTTTACGCTGGGAGTATATTGATAGTTGTGACACTACCGTCGGCGCCGAAAGGAACACGATGAGGCAGATCGCGAATCCGGGCGTGTCGGTCTCGGACGTCATGAAGGCGCTGAGCGACCCGATCCGGTGGGACATCATCCGCCAGATGGCCGAGGTCCCCGAGCTGCCGTGCGCGGTGCTGGAGTCGACCCTGCCCATCTCCAAGCCGACCATTTCGTATCACACGAAGATCCTCGGCCAGGTCGGTCTGCTCGAAGTCCGCAAAGAAGGCCGTAATTTCTTCTACACGCTCAATCGCGAGGTGCTGCGGGACCTCATGGACGAGCTGTGGGCGCTGGCCCCCGAGCCGCGTCCGGTCAAGCAGGGCCGTGTCGAGCACCGTTCGCCGTCCCGTCGGCGTTACTCCCGGCAGGACGAGCACACGCAGCAGGAGGCGGCGGCCTCGGGCCAGCAGAACGATCTGGTGCTGCTGACCTGGTGAGCCCCCGGCCGCCCGGCGCACGCCGCCCGGCCACCCTCTGACAGGCGTCGACCCACGAAGGGCCGGCGCCTTTCGCATGCCCGCGCGGCCCCCGGCGCCTTCCCGTTGGAGCGGCGCACGCCGCGCCGGCCCGACCGTCGGCACCCGACGTCAGCACCCGCCCCCGCGCCCGTCCGCGGGTGAGACGTCCCTCACGACACGGGGTCGATATTTCGATCGTTGTTGCAGTATGGTTTCCTAGTTCCACAACTATCAATCTGTCATAAGGGTGGTCGAGCATGAGCGCACATGACGGCGCAACGCTGTACATCAACGGCAGCTGGGCGGGGGCGGACGACGGTGCGGAGTTCGAGGTCACCGATCCGAGCAGTGGAAAGGCGATCGGCCGGGCGGCGGACGCGACCGCGGCCGAGACGCGGCGCGCGGTCGACGCCGCCACCGCGGCCTTCGCCACCTGGAGCACCGAGTCCGCGTACACCCGGGCGGACGCCCTGCTGCGCGCCCACGTCCTCATGCTGGAGCGGGCCGAGGAGCTGGCCCGGCTGATGAGCCTGGAGCAGGGCAAGCCGCTGCGCGCCGCGCGCAACGAGGTGCGCTACGGCGCCGACTTCCTGATCTGGTTCGCCGAGGAGGCCAAGCGCGTCTACGGCAGCACGATCCCCTCGCCCCGGGTCAACCAGCGGCTGACGGTCCTGCGCCAGCCGGTCGGTGTCGTCGCCGGCATCACCCCGTGGAACTACCCGATCTCGATGATCACCCGCAAGGTCGCCCCCGCCGTGGCGGCCGGCTGCACGATCGTGCTCAAGCCCGCCGAGCAGACCCCGCTGTGCGCCGCGGCCGTCTTCGAGATCCTGGACGAAGCGGGCCTGCCGCCGGGTGTGGTCAACCTGGTGACGACCAACCGCCCGGCCGGGGTCGGCGACACGCTGCTGGACTCGCCGGCCGTCCGCAAGCTGACCTTCACCGGCTCCACGGACGTCGGCAAGATGCTCGCCGCCCGGGCCGCCGCGACGATGAAGCACGTCTCGATGGAACTGGGCGGCCACGCGCCCTTCATCGTCTTCGACGACGCCGACGCCTCCCACGCCGCCAAGGGCGCCGCCCTGGTGAAGTACCTCAACACCGGTCAGGCGTGCATCTGCCCGAACCGGATCTACGTCCAGCGCGCGGCCGTCGAGGAGTTCTCCAAGGTGCTCACCGACCGGGTCGGACGGCTCAAGGCCGGCTCCGGCCTGGACGAGTCCTCGACCGTGGGGCCGCTCATCGACCAGGACGCCATGGACAAGATGCGGCGTCAGGTCGCCGACGCCCGGGCCAAGGGCGCCTCGGTGCTGGCCGGCGGCGAGCAGCTGACCGGAGAGCCTTACGGCAGCGGGCTGTTCTTCGCGCCGACCGTACTGGCCGACGTCACCCCGGACATGGCGATCTACCGCGAGGAGACCTTCGGGCCGATCGCCGCGATCATCCCCTTCGACGACGAGGACGAGGTGATCGCGATGGCCAACGACACCGTCTACGGTCTCGCGTCGTACGTCTACACCACCGATGTGGCCCGCGCGGTACGCGTCTCGGAGGCGCTCAAGTTCGGCATCGTCGGCATCAACGACATCAACCCGACCGCCGCGGCGGCACCGTTCGGCGGTACCGGCGAGAGCGGTCTCGGCCGTGAGGGGGGCGCGCAGGGCATCGAGGAGTACCTCGACGTCAAGCTGATCGGACACGTGCTCCCGTGACGGCGGTCGCCGCGCCGTCGGCGGCCGGCCGGGAGCAGCACCGGGCCTGGCGGGAGCGCCGGCTGCCACCGGTCGAGGAGATAAGGCCCGGGCTGTGGTCGCTGCCGGTGCCGATCCCGGACAACCCGCTGCGCTACGTGCTGGCCTACGCGGTCGCGCTCGACACCGGGGGGATCGCCCTGGTCGACACCGGCTGGCCGGCGGACGAGTCCTGGCAGGGGCTCCAGGACGCGATCGGCGCGACCGGCCACCGGGTCGAGGACGTGCGTACGGTGCTGATCACCCACGCGCACACCGATCACCACGGGCTGACCTCGCGGATCGTGGGCGCCTCGGGCGCCGCGGTCGGCATGCACCCCGCCGAGGCCGGTGTCCTCTCGCGGGTCGCCGCGCTCGCCGTCACCGGCCCCACGCAGGAGCGGTGGCTGGAACTGCGCGGGGCGCCGCGGGCGGAGAACGAGGAACTGCGGCGTTCGCTGCTGGCCATGGGTCGCTTCCAGGACGCACTGGCCCCGCCCGACTTCCTCGTGGAGGACGGCAGCCGGCCGCTGCGGGGGCGGGCGGATCTGCGGGCGGTGTGGACGCCCGGCCACACCGAGGGCCATCTGTGCTTCCTGCTCGACGACGAGCGGGTGCTGCTCTCCGGCGACCACGTACTGCCGCGCATCACCCCCAATGTCTCGCGCGCGCCGGGCCTGGACGACGACGCGATCGGCTCGTACCTGGACTCGCTCACGGCCACCGGACGGCTGCGGGTCGAGGAGGTGCTGCCCGCGCACGAGTACCGCTTCGCGGGCCTGCCGGGGCGGGTGACGGCCATGCTCGGCCACCATCACCAGCGGCTGGCGGAGATCGAGGCCGCGGTGCGGGCCGAACCGGGGTGCAGCACCTGGCGGATCGCGGAGACGATCTCGTGGTCGCGCGGCTGGGAGAGCACCTACGGGCTGATGCGGCAGACCGCGATCAGCGAGACGTACACCCATCTGCGGCATCTGGAGAAGCTCGGGCGGGTGTCCCGGCCGGTCGGCGGGACCGACGCCTGGCGGCTCGCGGCCGCCGACCCGGCGTAGACGCCGAAGCGACAAGGAACGGCTCCGGCGAACCCCCTTCCCGGGGTTCGCCGGAGCCGTTTCGTGTGCGGAGCCGTCAGGCCGCGCGGGCTACGGGCGCAGCAGACAGAGGGCGTCGACCGCGACGAACCCCTGGGAGCCGTAGACCAGCGGGTTGATGTCGAGGGAGGCGATCCAGTCGGCGCCCTCCGCGGCGAGCCGGCCGGCGCCGACCAGGATCTCGGTCAGCGCGTCCAGGTCCCAGGGCTCGGAGCCGCGGAAGCCGTGCATCAGCCCGAGGTCCGCGAACTCCTCGATGAGGCCGCGTGCCTCGGCGGGTGTCAGCGGCGCCATCCGCCCGCCGACCCGCCGTACGACCTCGACCAGGACGCCGCCGATGCCGAAGACCACCAGCGGGCCCAGTTCGCTGCCGCCCTGCACGCCGACGATCGTCTCACCCTGGATGTCGGCCATCGGCTGGACGGCCACCAGCGCCGGCAGCCCGTCGCGTGCGGCGATGTCCCGCATCTCCGCCACCGCCCCGGCCAGCGTCTCACCGGTGACCTTGAGCCGTACGGCGCCGTGCTCGGTACGGTGGCCCACGTCGGCGAGCTTGACCACGTAAGGGCCCGCGAAGTCCGGTACGGCGACCGGCGCGCCCTCCTCGATCAGCACGTGGGGCGCGGTGGGGATGCCGTAGGACGCGATGAGGTCCATGGTGGCGCCGAACGGCAGCATGGGTCCCTCGGCGATCCGCACGGGGGCCGCCGCCGGCCGCGGGGCCGGGGTCACCGCGCCGGACGCGAGGACGGTCGCGGCCTGCCGGCGGGCGAAGCCGCCGAGGGTGGCCAGGCCGCGCAGGGTCGAGCGCAGCCCGTGGCCGAGCGCGACCACTCCGGTGCCCCTGACCTGCTCGTCCACGAAGTCGCCGAGGGGGCCGGAGCAGTTGGCGATGACGAAGGGCTTGCGCACCTCGCGGGCGGCCTTGATGAACTCCGCGACCAGGCCGCGGGTCGTCGGCGAGTCGTCCTCGTCGGCCAGCGGGTGGATGTAGAGCAGGGCGTCCAGCTCGGGCGAGTTGGCGTAGCTGTCGACGATCTGCGGCCAGAACGCGCTGCCGAGGCCGGTGGTGTCCAGCGGGTTGGGCACGGTGACACCCGGCAGGTTCTCCATCACCCAGGGCTTCATCGACTCCAGGGCCGGCACCTCCAGGCCCTCGGCCTCGGCGATGTCGTAGGAGAGCGAGGCGAAGCCGCCGGTCATGGTGATGATGCCGAGGTTCCGCACGCCGGTCCAGCGGTCGGCGTCGAGCTGGGGGAACATCGACAGGCGGTCGACCAGTTCCTCCGGGTCGCGGGCCATCGCGATGCCCGCCTGGGCGAAGGCGACGTCGTAGACCCAGGCGTCGCCGGTCAGGGCGTTGGTGTGCGAGGCGGCCATCGCCTGGGTGCGGGAGCTGCGGGCCAGTTTGAGCGCCGCCACCGGCTTGCCCGCGGCGGTCGCCTTCCGGACCGCGGCGAAGAACGCCTCGGGGCGCCGTACCTGCTCGATGACCAGGCCGATCACCTCGGTCTCGGGGTCGTCGGCGAAGTAGTCGATGTAGTCGGCGAGGTCGGTGACGGCCTCGTTGCCTGCCGAGATCAGGACGTTGAGGCCGGTGCCGGGCCGGTCCCAGGCGGCCATCGCCACACCGCTGAGCATGGCGCCGCTCTGCGAGACGATGGAGATGCCGCCGGGGCGGCGCTTGTGCCGGCTGGCGATGGTGAGGCTGACCTGGTGCGGGACGTTGATGTAGCCGAGTCCGTTGGGGCCGATGACGGCCATGCCGCCGCGCTCGGCCGCGGCCACCAGCCGGGTCTGGAGCGCCGCGCCCTCGGCGCCGGTCTCGGCGAAACCGCCGGCGATCAGCACCAGGCCGCCGCAGTCGAGGTCGGCGCAGTCCTCGGCGAGCTGGGTGGTGCGCTCGGCGGACATCACCGAGAGCACGGCGTCGATCGGGCGCCCGATGTCCTGGATGCGGGCGTAGGTCTTGCGTCCGAGCACCGTGTCGTACTTGGGGTTGACGAAGAACACCTCGGCGTCGCTGTCGAGGCTCGGCGCGATGTAGTCGAGGAAGGACGACTTGTCGCTCAGCCCGACCACGGCGATCGTGCGGGGCTTCAGCAGGCGGCGCAGGGCCTCGCCCTGGTTGCGGGCGGAGGGCTCACCCTGCCGGGAGGCGGACGCGTCGGCGGCGATGCTCATACATGGACCTCACTCACGTCGTGGCAACACTGAGAGTCAATCACTATTCGATAGACTTAAATGTGTTGTAGAGTCTATCTGCGCCATTCGGGACGGTCAACGAGTTCTCGCACTCGATCATTCGATGATCGTCTAACTGATGGGAGAAGGTATGGCAGTCAGCAACATCTCCGCCGAGATGCGGGCCGCGATCGGCCGGAAGTTCCGGCACTCGACCAGCTTTCCGGTGTCGGCCTCCGACATCCGCAAGTGGGCGATCGCGGTCTACTACCCGGAGCCGCCGCCGGCGGTCTTCTGGGACGAGGAGGAGGCGGGCAGGGGCGGGCACGGCGGCATCGTGGCGCCGGAGGACTTCAACCCCTTCGCCTGGATGACGACGGCGGGCCCGGACGACCGCTCGGGGGGCGAGCCCAACGACCCGGACAACACCGAGCATCTGCTCGGCATCGCGGGCCCCGGTCTGAAGTTCCAGCTCAACGGCGGCCTTGAGGTCGAGTACGGCGTGCCGATCCGGCCCGGCGACGTCATCTCCACGGTCTCCGGTGTGGCGGAGTACCGCGAACGGCAGGGCAGGCTCGGCCTGATGCTGTTCACGGTCATCGAGGACGTCTGGACCAACCAGGACGAGCAGGTGGTCCGCCGCAGCCGGATCACGCTGATCCGCTACTGAGCGCCGAGGAGAGGCATGAGCGAGTACGACATCACCGTCGGACAGGCGATCCCGGTGTTCACCCGGACCACCGGTTTCGCCAACTGGAACCGGTACGCCGCGGTCAACGACGAGTTCGTCCCCATCCACATGGACGACGAGGCCGGCCGGGCGGCCGGCTACGCCACCGCCTTCGGCATGGGCAATCTGCAGTGGGCGTATCTGCACAACGTGCTGCGCGAGTGGCTGCCCGGCGCCCGGATCGTACGCCTGGCCTGCCAGTTCCGCTCCCCCAACACCAAGGGGATGGTGGTCACCGCCAAGGGCACGGTCACGGCGGTGCGCGACGCGGACGGCGGCCGCGAGGTCGACGTCGAGGTCTGGACCGAGGACCAGGACGGCAACCGGCTCGCGCCCGGCACCGCCACCCTGCTGCTGAACTGACGCGGTCAGGACCGCCACCAGAGCCGGGACCGGGACCGCAACCAGAACCGGAACCGGAGCCAGAACCGACGGAACCGGGCCGCGGGGCTTCCTCCCGCGGCCCGGTTCCGTCGGTCGGCCCGGTCCGCACCTGCCGGCGCGCGGGGTCAGCCCCGGTCGCGCGGCCCGCCGGGAGCGTCCCACGTCGTCCACCGGAACGGCACACCGTGCGTGGTGGCCGGGTCGGTGATCAGCGTCTCGTCGTCGCGCGCGAGCGTCTTGATCCCCTTGGACTTCAGGTACTCCTCGGTGGTGTCGAGGTTCTGCACCTTGAACGCGGCCGCGTGGTGGATCTCCTTGTTCGCCGCCATGTCGTCGGCCGCGAGCGTCCCGTCGGTGTACGGGGTCGACAGCTGCACCACGGTGTCGCCCATCAGCACATAGGTGTCCTCGGTGCCGGTCAGGGCCGACTTCCCCTTGTGCAGCACGGTCCCGCCCAGCACCCCGGCGTAGACCTGCTCCGCGCGGTCCCGGTCCTTGGTGAGCACGGTGGTGTACGCCAGGCCGGGCGTGGCGATCGGGTGGTTGTTGATCCACCAGTCCGGGTCCCAGTCGGGCTGGAGCCGCGGGTCGTTCTTCTCGCCGAACTCACCGGGGCGCATGAATTCGAGCTGGGTGACGGTGTCCTTGGGGTGCGTCATGATGGCCGAGTCCGGGCCCGGCCGGGTGTCGGTGAGCTGACCGCCCTCGATGTAGACACGCACTCCGGCGTCGGTGCAGCGCTGCCAGATCTCGCCGGCGTCGTCGGTGTACCAGGCGATCGAGTGCCAGTGGTTGCCGAACCGGTTGTAGAACCGGCCGATCGGCATCGCGTCCCAGCCGTCGACCCGGAAGGCCGGGGCCAGCGGCTCGATCACCGTGTCGCCGAGGAGCACCAGCGAGGCGTCACGCACCTCGCCCTCCATGTAGTGGTGGTCGAGGAAACCGCGGCGCACGCTGAACACGTCGTCGTACCAGGTCTCCAGGGAGGGGAGATCCCCCGTCATGTGGATGATGTGAAACAGGCGTCCGATGGGCATGGTGGTCCTGCCTTTCCAAGAGCGGGAAACGGAAAGTCGTGAACGCGGCGCGGCGCGAGGGCCGCGAGCCGCCGGAAACGTCGGAATACCGGAGGAGTACCGGAGAGGTACCGGAGGGATACCGAGGGGGTTACGCGCCCGAGCGGGCGGAGAAGACCTTGCTGCCGGGGAAGACGGCGCGTGGCAGTCCCAGCTCGTGCTGGGCGATGATGGTGCGGAAGACCTCGACGGTGCCGCCGTAGGTGGCGGTGCCCTGCGCGTACCGGTGGGCGAAGTCCACCTGGCCGCCGCCGATCGCGCCGGGGGCGCCCCGGGAGATCAGCCCGGCCGGGCCGAGCAGGTCGAGCAGTTCCGCGGCGCCGGCCACGATGGTCTCGGCGCACTTGACCCGGCCGAAGGCGCCGGGCGTGGCGAGCGCGGCCTCCAGTTCGACGGCGACCTTGCCCAGCCGGTAGCGGACCGCCGGGTCGTCGGCCGGCCGGGAGCCGTCGGGGGCCGAGGTGTTGGCCCACTCGGCGGCGGCGTCCAGCGCGAGGTGCAGCTCCCGGACGAACTGGACACCGATCGACGGGTCGTCGAGCCCGGCGTCCTCCGCTGCGCCGCCGATGCTGTGCTCCTCGTCCAGCGGCCCGCGCAGGACGGCCCAGCCGTCGTTGACCCCGCCGAGCCGGTAGTCGTCGGAGACCCGGACGTTGTCGTAGTAGACGATGTTGGTCCGCTCGCCGCTGAACGCCCGGATGCCCTGGATCTCGATGCCCTTGCTGTTCAGGGGCATCAGGAACATCGTCAGGCCCTTGTGCTTGGGCAGTTCGGGGTCGGTGCGGGTGATCAGGAAGGTGTACTGGCAGTTGTGGGCGCCGGTGGTGAAGATCTTCGAACCGTTCACCGTCCACTCGTCGCCGTCCCTGACCGCCCGGGTCCTCGCCCCGGCGATGTCGGAGCCGCCGTCGGGCTCGGTGTAGCCGAGACAGAAGCGCACCCGCCCGCTGGCGACCCCGGAGATCACGTCGTCGCGGATCGGCTCGGAGGCATATCGCTCCACGGCGGACAGCACCAGCCGGGTGGTGCCGAGCGTCACCCAGGGCACATGCGCCTTCTGGAGCTCCAGTTCCAGGATGCGGGCGCCGAGCGGGTCGAGCCCCGCGCCGCCGCGCTCGACCGGCCGGGTGGGCAGGATCCAGCCGCGCTCGCCCATCGCCAGATGGACCTTCTCGTTGAATCCGTCGCCGGTCCGGTGCTCGTGCTCGTACACCTCGTCGGTGAACTGCTCCCGTACGAAGTCCCTGGCCTCCTGCCGCAGGGCGCGGTGCGCGTCGTCCAGCTCGATGATGCCGAAATCCATGGTCCGTCCTTTCTCCTCGTGGTCGCGGTCGTGGCCCGGGTCAGTGCGTACCGACGGCGGCCAGGCGCAGTTCGCCCACCGTCCGTACGTCCTGCTGCGGGTCTCCGCCGCTGAGCGCCCAGCCCTTGGCGCGCAGGAAGAACAGGCCGGCGTCGGCCTCGACGGTGAAGCCCAGTCCGCCCTGGGCGTGCTGGGCGGTGGTCGCGCCGTGGTTGGCGACCTTGGCGGCGTAGGCGAGCGCGGATGCCTGGAGGCCGATCTCGGAGTCGGGCTCGTGGTCGAGGAACCAGGCCGCCCTGCGGTAGAGGTTGCGGGCTCCGGCGACCCCGATCGCCACGTCGGCGAGCGGGAAGGAGACGCCCTGGAGGGTGGCGATGACCACGCCCATGGTCTGCCGGGTCTTCACGAAGTCGACCGCGAGCGCGAGCGCCCCCTCGGTCAGGCCGGTCAGCGCGGCCGCGGCCAGGGTCTTCCACTCACGGGCGGCGCGGGCCAGCAGCGCGCGGCCGCCGGACCCGGCGACCACCGTACGGGTCTGGCCGGTGTCCGCCGGGTCGACCCAGGCGTACGGCAGACTGCTCTGGTTCGGCACGTGCGGACGGGGAGAGGCCGCGGTCAGTACGACCAGCTGGTCGCCGTCCAGGGCGACCACCGAGTCCGCGACCGCCGCGGTCGACACCAGCCGGGGCCCGCCCAGTGGGGTGAGGGCGGCACCGAGCAGCCCGGTGCCGTCGGCCGCCCGCTCCAGGAACCCGAGGGCGGCCTCGGTGCCCGCGGCCGCCAGCAGCCGGGCGGCGACCACATGCTCAAGCAGCGGCACCGGGGCCAGGGTGCGGCCCATCTCCTCGGCGACCAGGCTCAGTTCGACAATGCCGGCGCCGTCCCCGCCGACCGACTCGGGCAGCGCCATCGAGGCCGCCCCCATCCCGGCCAGCTTGGTCCACAGCGCCGGGTCGTGACCCAGGGGTTCGGCGGCGCGGACCACGCCGGTGGGGCACTCCTTGGCGAAGAAACCGGCGAAGGCGTCACGTACCGCCTCGTGGTCGTCGTCCAGGGAGAAGTCCTGCCGCCGCAGTTCGTACGGATTCATGCGTACTCCTGACACTTCCGACACATCTGCTCTCTCAGCGTCAATGTCCCTGTTTGACATTTTTGAACGGCATGTCGCGATCCGCGGCGAACTCGCGCGGCATCTTCAGCACGCGCTCGCTGATGATGTTGCGGGACATCTCCGTACTGCCGCCGCCGAGGCTCGCGCCCTGGCGGAAGAGGTAGTTCACCCCGAACAGGCCCAGGCCCTGTTCGCCGTCCGGCTCCCCGGTGACGCCGGTGGCGCCGGCGATCGCGACGCTGACATCGGCCTCCAGCCAGTCGCTCTCGGCGTGGAAGAGCCGGATCACCGAGCCGGCCGGGGCCTCCATCGCGCCCGTGCCGATCGCCCGGGTGACCCGCGCGATCAGCTGCTCCTGCACCAGCTTCATCGCCCGGACCTCGCCGATCTGCTCGCGCACCCGGGGGTCCTCCAACTGGCCGGTCGCGCGGGCCAGTTCCAGGAGGTCCGGCGGGGTGCCGCCGAGCCGCGGCCCGGCGCCGCTGGTGTACGGCGAACCGCCGCCGACCGCGTTGCGCTCGTGGAAGAGCTGGCGCGAGGCCGTCGCCCAGCCGCCGTTGACCTCGCCGACCACCGCGTCGGCGGGCAGCACCACGTCGTCGAAGAACTCCTGGCAGAACTCGGTCGAACCGTTGACCTGCTTGATCCGGTTGATCGTGACGCCCGGCGCGTGCACGGGCATCAGGAACATCGTCAGCCCGCGGTGCTTGGGCGCGTCCCAGTCGGTCCTGGCCAGGCAGAGCGCGTAGTCGGCCGCGTAGGCGCCCGAGCTCCAGATCTTCGAGCCGTTGACCACCCACTCGTCGCCGTCGCGGTCCGCCCTGGTGATCAGTCCGGCCAGGTCGGAGCCGCCCTTGGGCTCGGAGAGGAACTGGACCAGCACCTCGTCGCCGCGGATCACGGCCGGCAGGTGCCGCAGCTTCTGCTCCTCGGTCCCCATGTCGAGGATCGTCGGGGCGCAGATCGAGAACGTGGGCACGTTCAGCAGCAGCGGCATCTCGTACCCGAGCGACTCCTCGGTGAAGGCCCGCTGATGGGCCGGGGTCAGGCCGAGGCCGCCGTACTCGCGAGGGAAGCAGATGCCGGCGAAACCGCCTTCGTGGATCTGCTTCTGGAGGACGCGGGCGCGCGCCCACCGCGCGTCGTCGTCACCCCCGGCGTGGGCCGGGGGCGCCGGGGGGAGACTGGCCTTGAGCCATCGGCGGGCGCGGTCCCGGAAGCTCTCGACGGACTCGACGTCCAGGGGGCCGGCGCTCATGCGGCGCTCCTCTCCAACAGGTCGGTGACGCGGCGCCGGTGATCCTCGGGGGTCCCGTACAGGGCCCGGTCGAGGGTCACCCGCCGCAGATACAGATGCAGGTCGTGTTCCCAGGTCACGCCGATGCCGCCGTGCAGCTGCACACAGTCCTGGACGATCACCGGGGCCTTGGCGCCGACGTACGACTTCGCGACGCTGACCGCCTCGGCGGCCCGCTCGGGGGCCTCGTCGATCGCGTGCGCCGCGCCCGAGGTCGTGGCGTGGCAGGCCTCCAGCCAGGTCTTGTTGTCGGCCATCCGGTGCTTGAGCGCCTGGTACGAGGCGAGCGGGCGGCCGAAGCTGTAGCGGTCGAACATCCACTGCACGGTGACGTCGAAGCTCCGCGCCACGGCGCCGGTCATCTCCGCGGTGGCGAGCGTGGCCGCGACGCGCAGCTGTGCCTCGACGGCCTCGGCCGCAGCCGCGCCGCGCTGGACGACCGCGTCGGCGCCGACCCGTACCCCCTCGAAGGAGACCTGCGCGGTACGGCGGACCAGGTCGAGGGTCCAGACCGGGGTCACGGTCACCCCGGGCGCGTCGGCCGGCACCAGCAGCTGGACCGGTCCGTCCGGCGCGGCGGCCGTCACCAGGAAGAGGTCGGCCTGGTCACCGGACTCGACCCGGTCCTTGACCCCGGTCAGCAGGTAGCCGTCGCCGTCCGGCTCGGCCCGGGTGCCGGGCGGCGCGGGGTCCCAGCCGTGGCCGGGCTCGTACACCGCCCAGGCGGCGATGCTCTCACCTGCCACGATGCCGGCGATCGGGTCCGCGAAGGGTTCACCGGCCCGGACCAGGCCGGTCAGTACGGCGCTGGTGGTGGTCAGCGGGCCGGGCGCGCAGGCCCGTCCCATCTCCTCGGCGACGATGGCCAGGTCGACCACCGGCGATCCGGAGACGCTGCCGCCGCCCAGGCTCTCGGGCACGAGCATCGCCGTCCAGCCGAGTTCGGCGCCCCGCCGCCACCAGTCGCGTTCGAATCCGAGCGCCCGGTCCGCCAGTTCACGCACCCGGCTGAGCGGTGCGGATTTCTCCAGGTAGTCGCGGGTGGTCGAGTGGAACAGCCGTTGGTCGGCCGTGAGGTCCACGTCCATGGGGAGTCTCCGGGAACGGATCGGTCAAGCGCGACGGCGCTCGATGTCTTCGGACAGAGCGGGTACGACCTCGTGCAGATCGCCGACGATTCCGAAGTCGGCGAGGTCGAAGATGGGCGCGTCGGGGTCCTTGTTGACCGCGACGATCGTCTTGGAGGTCTGCATGCCCGCGCGGTGCTGGATCGCGCCGGAGATGCCGACGGCCAGATACAGCTCCGGCGAGACGGTCTTGCCGGTCTGCCCGACCTGGTAACTGTGCGCGTACCAGCCCGCGTCGACCGCGGCCCGGGAGGCGCCGACGGCGCCGCCGAGCTGGTCGGCCAGCCGCTCGACCAGGGCGAATGCCTCGCTGCCGCCCAGGCCCCGGCCGCCGCTGACGACGATCGAGGCGCCGGTCAGCTCGGGCCGGCCGGAGGACTCGCGCGCGGTGCGGCGGGTGACGCGGACCGCACGGGCCAGGTCGGTGACGACGGCGGGCCGGTGGTCGGCCTCGACGGCGGCCGGCGCCTCCTCGGGGGTGACGGCGTTGGCCTTGACCGTGATGACCGGGATGCCGACGGTGACGTCGCTCGTCACGATGAACGAGGCCGCGAACACCGACTGGGTGGCGACGACCGCGCCCTGCCCGTCGGGGCGGACGTCGACGGCGTCGGTGATCACCCCGGAGCCGGTGCGGACCGCGAGCCGGGCCGCGACCTCGCGCATGTCGGACGAGCTCGGGGTGAGGATCGCGGCGGGCGGCTCGGGCAGTTCGGCCAGCAGCGCGGCCACGGTGTCGACCACGGGCAGCACCGGGTGCTCGGCCACCGCGGGGTCGTCGACGACGGTGACGCGCGTCGCGCCGAAGCGGCCGTACTCCTGCGGGTCGAGCGGGCCGAAGGAGACGACCCAGGGGTCGCCCAGCCGGCGGGCGAGCGTGACGAGTTCGGCGGCCGACTTGGTGAGGTGCGCGGAGCGCGCGTCGGTCAGAACCAGTACGGCGGACATCGGGGCTCCTCAGATGAACTTGTTGCGGGCGAGGTAGTCGGCGAGCACGGCGCCGCCTTCGCCGTCGTCCTTGACCTGCTCGCCGGCCTGCCGAGGGGGCCGCCTGACGGCCTCCCGTACGGCCGTGCGGGAACCGGCGGCGCCGACCGAGTCGGCGCCGAGGCCGAGGTCAGCGAGGGTCCAGGTCTCGACCGGCTTCTTCTTGGCGGCCATGATCCCCTTGAACGACGGGTAGCGTGCCTCGCCGGTGCGGTCGGTGACGCTGACCACGGCGGGCAGTTCGCAGACCAGTTCCTCGGTGCCCTCGTCGCTCTCGCGCACGGCCTCGACGGTGGTCCCGTCGCAGGTCAGGCTCACCGCGTAGGTCACCTGGGGCAGTCCGAGGTGTTCTGCGAGCATCGCGGGCAGCACGCCCATGGCGCCGTCCGTGGAGGACATCCCGCACATCACCAGGTCGTAGTCGAGCCGACCGAGGGCGGCGACGAGGGTGCGGGCGGTCGCGGAGGCGTCGGAGCCGTGCAGGGCGTCGTCCAGGACGTGCACCCCTCGGTCGCCGCCCATGGCGAGCGCCTTGCGCAAGGTGGCGTCGGCGTCCTCGGGTCCGATGGTCAGATAGGTGATCTCGGTGCCCGGCACCTTCTCTGACAGGGCGATGGCCTGTTCGGCGGTGTACTCGTCGAGTTCGGAGAGGTGGCAGTCCACCCCTTCGCGGTCGACGGTCAGGTCGTCGGCGTAACTGCGGTCACTCGCCAGGTCCGGCGTGTGCTTCACGAGCGCGACGATCTTCGGCATGGAACCCCTACCTTTCGTACATCCCGTACGTTTCGAGCGCCTTGCGGAGAGTCGGACGACGTGCGACTCTCCGCAAGGTCATTCGATGGTCATGAAAGTATCTCGGCGGAATTGCGCTGTCAACCCTGCTCCCGGGCCGCTTGACCCGGGTCGTGGGCCAAAATAGTTTGAGGAAAGGCAAAGTATCGATCGAAGGGATGCTCCATGGGTGAGCCCACCGGGTCGGCGGCACCGACATCGCTCGACGAGGCACTGCGGCGTACCGGATATCTGCCGAACGCCCAGACACTCAGCACCGTGAGCCTCGCCGACCGGCTCGACAAACCGGTCCTGGTCGAGGGACCGGCCGGCACCGGCAAGACCGCGCTGGCGAAGGCCGTCGCCGAGGCCGACGGCGCGCGGCTGATCCGGCTCCAGTGCTACGAGGGCCTGGACGAGTCCAAGGCGCTGTACGAATGGGACTACCGCAAGCAGCTGCTGCGGATCCAGGCCGGGGGCGGCGCCGACTGGGACAGCCTGGAGGACGACATCTTCGGCGCCCGCTATCTGCTCGAACGCCCCCTGCTCGCCGCGATCCGCAGCGAGGAGCGGGTGGTGCTGCTCATCGACGAGGTCGACCGGCTCGACACCGAGACCGAGGCGCTGCTGCTCGAAGTCCTCTCGGAGTACCAGATCTCCATCCCGGAACTCGGCACGGTGCACGCCCGTACCCACCCGCGGACCTTTCTGACCTCGAACAACAGCCGCGAGCTGTCCGAGGCGCTCAAGCGCCGCTGTCTGTATCTGCACCTGGGGTACCCGAGCGCAGAACGCGAACGCGAGATCGTCCGGGCCCACGTACCGGACCTGCCGGAGACCGTCGCGCGGCAGATCGCCGACGTCATGGCCTCGCTGCGCGGTCTTGAGCTGCGCAAGAAGCCGTCCGTCTCGGAAACCCTCGACTGGGCCCGGGCGCTGGCGCACCTCGGGGTACGGGACGTCGACGGCGGCGCGGTCCTCGACGGGCTGAACGTCCTGCTCAAGAACCAGGCCGACATCGAGCTCGTCACCGGCGAACTCGCCCGCCGGCCCGGCTAGGCGGCGAGGAAGTGCGCCACCACGTCGAAGGCCGCGAGCGCCGACACGGTCGCGAAGTGGTCGACCCCGGGCAGCACCCGCAGCCGCGCGTCGGGCAGCGCGGCGACCAGCCGGTCGGCGGGCATCGCCTCGTCGCGGTCGCCGACCACCACGAGCACCGGGCAGCGGACGCCGCCGAGCAGCGCGGGGTCGACGCCCAGCGCGGCGGACTCCAGGAAGTCGGCCACCCGCAGCCGGTCGTTGCCGCTGCGCTCGACCAGCCGCCAGAACGTGCGCTCCCGTACGGCCTCGGGCTCGGCCGGACCGCGCAGGGCCGCGACCAGCGGCCGGACCGACTCCGGTGCGGGGGCCAGCACATGGTCGCCGATCCCGAGCAGCGCGATCCGCGAGAAGTGGTCGGGCGCGGCGGCGGCCGCGGCCAGCAGCGCGACCGCCCCGGCGGAGAAGCCGGCGGCGGCGACGCCGTCCGGCTTGCCGCCCGCCGCGTCGTCCGCCGCGTCACCGGCCGCGTCACCCGCCGCGTCGTCCGCCGCGGCGAGCACGGCGGCCGCGGCGGCGCCGGCGGGGGACGCGGCGCCGGGGGTCTCCAGCGGTGCGCCGCCGTGGCCGGGCAGCCGGACCGGGCGCGGGGCCAGGCCCTCCGCCTCCAGGACGTCGACCCAGCCCGGCCGCACCCAGTTGTTCTCGAAGGTCGAACCCAGTCCGTGGACAAGAAGCACGCTCGTGGCAGACACGGCGCGAGAGTACGTCGGGTCTCCGCGGCTGACCAGGGGAAGCGGGGCGGAGGATGCTGAGCGTGCTCGACGGACTGGTCCGTGAACTGCGGGCGACGGGCGTCCCGGTGGCGATGTCGGAACACCTCGACGCGGCCCGCGCGCTGCGGGAGGTGGACCTGATCGACCGGGCCGCCGTACGCGCCGCGCTGCGGGCCACGCTGGTCAAGGACCACGCGCACGACGCGACCTTCGACCTGGTCTTCGAGGTGTACTTCGCGGGCCGCGCCCGGCCGGACGGCACGGACGGGGAGCCCGGGGCGGAGGGCCCGGGCGCTTCCGGCACCGGTTCCGGCACCGGCCCCGGCGGCGCGCTGGACGCGCTCGACGACGGGGAGCTGCGGGCGACGCTGGCCGGGGCGGTGCACCGCGGGGACACCGCCCTGACCCGGCTGGTCGTGGGCCGGTTCGTGGACCGGCACGCCGGTTTCGAGCCGGGCCGCCCGGTCGCGGGGACGCTCTACCGGCTCCGTACGATGCGGGCGATCGACCCCGACGCCCTGTCCGCCGCGCTGACCGGGGCCGCCGCGCCACCGGACGGCCCGCCGGACGCCTCGCCGCGGCGGGTCACGGGCGACCTCGACCGGCGGCTGGCCGGGGAGCGGGCCGAGCGGGGTGTGCGGCGGGTCGAGGGCGAGGTGGAGTCCGAGATCCGGCGCCGCCTGGTCGCCGACCGGGGGGCCGAGGCGGTCGCGAAGACACTGCGGGAACCGCTGCCGGAGGACGTGCAGTTCCTCCAGGCGTCGCAGCGGGACGCGGCCGCGCTGCGGGTGGTGGTGCAGCCGCTGGCGCGCAAGCTGGCCTCGCGGCTCCAGACCAAGCGGCGGCGGCGCTCACGCGGGGTGCTGGACTTCCGGCGGACCATCCGCGCCTCGATGTCGACGGGCACGGCCGCCGCGGAACCGGTCTTCCGGCCCGGGCGCCCGGCCAAGCCCCAACTGGTCGTCCTGGCGGACATCTCCGGGTCCGTCGCGGCGTTCGCGGCCTTCACCCTGCAACTGGCGTACGCGCTGCGCACGGAGTTCGCCGCCGTGCGGTCCTTCGTGTTCGTCGACGGCGTGGACGAGGTGACCGACGTGCTCGCCGGTTCGCCGGACATCCTGGCCGCGACCCGCGAGATCAACGCGCGGGCCGGCGGGGTCTGGCTGGACGGCAGATCGGACTACGGGCACGCCTTCGAGTCGTTCCGCGACACGGTGGCCGGGCAGTTGAGCCGGCGCAGCACGGTGCTGGTGCTGGGCGACGCGCGGACGAACTACCACGAGCCGCGGGCGGAGGCGCTGGCCGCCGTCGCGGCCGTCGCCGGACACGTCTACTGGCTCAATCCCGAGCCCAGGGCGTCCTGGGACAGCGGTGACTCGGTGATCGGCCGGTACGCCCCCTGGTGCGACCGGGTGGTGGAGTGCCGCTCGATCCGGCAGCTCCGGGACTTCGTGGAATCCCTGGACTGACGGCCCCGGCCGGCGCCGGCGGGCCTGTCGCGGGGGCGGCGGGTCCGCCGGCCAGGACCGTACGGCGGCCGGGTAAACCACCTGTCGGCCGACTGTCCGAAACCTGTCCTCGAACAAACCCTTGACGTGACGCGCCGACCAGCCTTAACTACCCGTTGATAGATATCAAACTATCTCGGAGGGCTTGATGTCTCGCACTCTGCTACTCGCCTGGGCCAGTCCGGCACCGGGCGCCGGGGACGCGTTCCACAAATGGTATGACACCGTGCACATTCCGCAGGTCAGCGCCCTGTTGTCGGTCGTCGGAGAGGTCCGGAGATACCGGCTGGGACTGAACGAGGGGACGGACCGGTATCTCGCCGTCTACGACCTCGGCGAAGACACCGATCCGCAGGTCGCGGCGGTCCGGCTCGGCCAGGCGACCGAATCCGGGGCGCTCACGATGACCCCGGCGATGGACATCAGCGACAATGCGCCGCAGATCCAGTTCGTCACCTCGGTGTCATAGCCTCCAGGGTCATCAGTTTGAAACTCGTGCAACTGTGATGGGGTACTGCGCTCCCCCGCCTTCCGTCCGACGCGACGGGGACCTGTCTCACGCAGCGGGCCATCGGTGTCCCGCGAAGGAGCCCTCATGAAGAACTCTCCGGCATGGCTGGCCGCAGCCGTCGCCCTGGGCCTGTCCGCCGCCGCCTGCGCACCTGGTGGCGGGGTCGGCTCCTCCGGCGCGAACGGCCCGATCCGCATCGCGTACCTCGGCATCCTCAGCGGCCCCAACGCCGTCAAGGGATCGACGGACGCCTTCGAGCTGGCGATCAAGCAGATCAACGCGGAGGGCGGCATCAACGGCCGCACCGTCGAGTACAAGAAATTCGACACCGACATCACCCCGCAGGGCGCGGCCCGCGCGACCAGCCTCGCGCTGCGCTACCGGCCTGTCGCCCTGGTCGGATACAGCGTCACCTCCGGCCTCAAGGCGTCCATCCTCAGCATCAAGGGCGCCGGCATCCCGGTCCTGCACAACACCCTGGGATCGCTCACCTCGGCCAAGAACCTCAAGTACGACCGGGCGTTCCGGATGGGCCCGACGACCACCCAGTACGCCGAGGCCGCCAACAGCTATCTGATCGACACCCTGGGCGTGAAGTCGTTCCTCATGCTGCACACCGAGGACGCCGCGCCGAGCGAGGGCGCGCGGAAGGTCATCGACAACGCCAGGAGCAAGGGCATCAGGACCACCGAGCGCGCGGTCCCGCCGAACGTCACCGATCTGACCGAGCCCGTGCTCGCCGCGCGCAAGGCCGACGCGATCTGGGAGTGGGGCTACGCCACGACGGACGCGCTCGTCGTCAAACAGGCCGCGCAGAACAACGTCAAGGTGCCGGTCATGACCTTCAGCGTGGGCTCCGCGGTGGCCTCAGGACTGCTGCCCGCCGAACTGGCCACCAAGAACACCCTCAATGTCTCCAACTGCGGCGCGGCCGTCCTGCGCACCCCGGAGTCGGAGAAGTTCGTCGCCGCCTACACCAAGGCGTACGGCCGTTCCCCCGCGGACTATCTGTCCCCGAACAACTACGACTCGATGTACCTGATCAAGGCCGCGATCGAGCAGGCCGGCTCGACGGACGGCGCGAAGGTGTCGGACGCCCTGAGGACGATCACCCGCGACGGCGCCTGCGGCACGCTCAAGGCCGACGACAAGAACAACATGTTCCAGAACGTACCGGTGCTGTCCTGGGAGGGCGGCAAGCCCACCCTGGCCAAGCTCGAAGAGAAGCTGCCCACCGATTTCTGAGGCCCTCTGCTTCGACCCCACGGATTGATCCGGCATCACTCACCAAAGAATCGGGAGGTCGGCTCGATGGATAGATTCGTCTCGATCCTGTCCAGCGGCATCGCCCAAGGCGCGATCTACGCGCTCATCGCACTCGGGATAGTCCTGCTGCAGAACGCCACCGGTGTCGTGAACTTCGCCCAGGGCGACCTCATGACGCTCGGCGCCTACGTCGGCTTCTGGCTGGTCGGCGTGCACGGTCTCAGTCAACTGCCCATGTTCGTGGTCATGCTGGTGCTGCTCTTCGGCTCCGGCGTGGTGCTCGAACGGGTCGGCTACGCGCCGATCCGCAATCGAAGTCCGCTCACCATCGTCATCTCCACCTTCGCCCTCGGCCTGGCGATCCGCTCGGCGATCGTCCTGTGGCAGGGCACGGACCCGCGCAATCTGCCCTCGCCCTTCGGCAACGACACCGTGAAGGTGTTCGGCGCGGCCATCCCCGCGCAGGCGTTCCTCACCGTCGGGGTGACGGTCCTGGTCGGTGCCGGCCTGTTCCTGATGTTCCAGCGCTCCTCGCTCGGCCGGCAGGTCAGGGCGCTGGCGGCGGACCGGGAGACGGCCCTGCTCCAGGGCATCCGGGTCAAGCGGCTGTCACCGGTGATCTTCGGGCTGTCCGCGGCGCTGGCCGGCCTGGCCGGGGTGCTGATCGGCCCGACCATCTCCGTGACGCCGACCCTGGGCTTCGGACTGCTGCTGAGCGCCTTCGCCGCGGTGGTCCTGGGCGGCGAGCGCCTCGGCGGCGTCGCGGCCGCGGCCCTGGCCATCGCGGTGGCGCAGTCGCTGCTCGGCGGGTACCTCTCGCCGGACCTGACCGACGCCTACCCGTTCCTGATTCTGGTCGCCGTGCTGGCGGTCCGCCCCCAAGGTCTGGTGAGGATGATGTCCGGTGTCCGGTACTGACGTCACGCAAAGACCCCTCCCCCTGGAGGAGGGAAAGCTCGCCTCGGCGTTCCGCTTCGCGCCGCCGGTCTTCCGGCAGCACCAGTTCCGCACCCTCGCCGTCGTGGTGGTGCTCGGCCTGGTCGCCCCGTACGTCTACGGCGGTGACGAGTACAGCGACGGCATCATGAACACGGTCATGATCTACTCGATCCTGACCCTGGGCTTCTTCTGGTGCTTCTCGCTCGGCGGGTCCTTCACCTTCGCCACCTACGGTGTGTACGCGACGGGCTCCTACGTCTCGATCTGGGTGGCGAACCACGCGGGCGGCTTCTGGTCGGGGCTGATCGCCGCCACGGTCGTCTGCGCGCTGCTCGGCGCGGTGATGAAGATCGTCTTCGCCCGCTGTTCGATGATCTTCTTCGCCATAGCGACGATGGCCTGCGGCGGTCTGCTGATCATCCTGTTCCGTGAGTGGATCTCCTTCACCGGCGGCTTCGCGGGGATCTCCGACATCGCGGTGCCGAGCTTCTTCGGCCTCGACCTGAACTCGCAGGCCGACCGGTACTACCTGATGCTCGGTCTGCTGTCGCTCTTCCTGCTGCTCACCGTCTGGTTCCTGCGCTCCCCCGCCTACCGCGATCTGCAACTGGCCCGGGACAACGGCCCGGTGGCCGCGGTGGTCGGCCTCAAGCCGAAGCTGCTGCAACTGGCCGCCTTCACCGTCGGCTCCGGGATGATGGGCACGGCCGGCTCGCTCTACGCCCACAACTCCGGCTATGTCGGCCTTGAGGCCTTCGACGTCGACATCGCCCTGCTGGTCCTGCTGATGCTGCTGCTCGGCGGATCGAGGTCCATCTACGGCGCGGTCATCGGCGCGGCGGTGCTGACGTACCTGCCGGAATACCTGCGCTCCATGCAGAAGTACTCGGACTTCATCTACAGCCTCGCGGTGCTGCTCATCGTCGTGGCGTTCCCCAAGGGCATCGCCGGACTGCGCGAGACGATCCAACGGAGGTGGAAGGCCCGTGCTTGAGGCCAAGGAGATCGGGGTCAGATTCGGCGGTGTCGTCGCCGTCGACGGCCTGTCGCTGAAAGTCGAGGACCACGAGGTCGTCGGGCTGATCGGGCCCAACGGCTCCGGCAAGTCCACCTTCATCAACGCGCTGACCGGCCTGGTCAAGGCCACCGGCGGACTGCGGGTGGACGGCGCGGAGGTACGGCTCGGCCGCCCGGGACAGCTGTCCCGCCTCGGAGTGCTGCGCACCTTCCAGACACCGCAGGTGCACGACGAACTCACCTGCCTGGAGAACGTGCTGATCGGGCTCCAGGACTGGCGGGTCAGATCGCTGCTGCCCACCTGGTTCCGCCGCCCGGCGATGATGCGGGTGGAGCGCGAACACTGGGATCTGGCCTACGAGGCCCTGCGCTTCGTCCGGCTGGAGAAGGAGGCCGGGGTACTGGCCGGCGCGCTGTCGTACGGGCAGCGGCGCAGGCTGGAGTTCGCCAGGACCTACGCCGGGCAGCCCAGGACGCTGCTGCTCGACGAGCCCGCCGCCGGGCTGAACGACGTCGAGACCAGCGAACTGGTCGAGCTGCTGACGCGCTGGCGGGACCAGGACGGCCCCGCGCTGCTGGTGGTGGAGCACAAGATCGACTTCCTGGAGGAGCTCTGCCACCGGATGGTGGTGCTCGAACTCGGCCGGCAGATCGCCGAGGGCGACCCCGCGGAGGTCTGGGCGAACCCGAAGGTCGTCGACGCCTACTTGGGACAGGTGACGATCGATGCTTGAGGTCAAGGACCTGCGGGTCATGTACGGAACGACGGAGGCGGTCGCGGGCGCCGACCTCAGTGTGGGCGCGGGCGAGGCGCTGGCGCTGCTCGGCGCGAACGGCGCCGGCAAGACCTCCACGCTGCGGGCGGTCTCCCGGCTGGTGCCCTGTTCGGGGACGGTGACCTTCGACGGCGAGGACGTCTCCAAGGTCGCCCCCGAGGAGCTGGCCAGACGCGGTCTGATCCACGTGCCCGAGGGCCGTCATGTCTTCGGCACGCTGACGGTGAACGACAATCTGCTCGTGGGCATGACCGCGCGCGGCAGGCGTCCGGCGAAGTTCAGCCTGGACGACGTCTACTCCGTCTTCCCCGCGCTGCGGCCGCTGCGCAAGCGGCTGGGCTGGGCGCTGTCCGGCGGCGAGCAGCAGATGGTGGCCATCGGCCGGGCGCTGCTGTCCTCGCCGCGGCTGCTCATGCTCGACGAGCCGTCGCTGGGTCTCGCGCCCATTGTCGTCAAGGCGGTGTACCAGGCGCTCGCGCAGGTCAAGCGGGACATGCCGATCCTGCTGGTCGAGCAGAACGCCTCGATCGGCCTGAGCATCTGCGACAAGGGCGTGGTGCTGCTGTCCGGGAAGGTGGTGGTGTCGGGGACGTCGGCCGAGCTCAACGACCGTTCGGCGCTGCTGGAGTCCTATCTCGGCCACGGCGGCACGGAGGAGTCCACGGACGAGGAGTCCGCCGGGGACGCCGATCCGGACAAGGAGCCGGTCTCCGGCGGGGAAGCCGTCGAGCCGGCGTCCTCCTGAACAGCCGTCCGACACCGAAACGGCTGTCCGAGACCGAAAGACTGTCCGAAGCCGGTACGGCCGTGCGCGGCAGGCACGGCCGTACCGGCCGGCTCGGCCCACGCGGCCGTCAGACCCAACGAGCAGGAGATGGTGATGTCCGAATCCCGCCCGCGGCTCAGCGCGTTCGAACTGGTGGAGACCGTCGTCGACGACGGCTCGTTCCGCAGCTGGGACACCCCGCCCGACCGGACAGGCGTCGACGCCGACTACGCCCGGCAGCTCGACGCCGCGGCCGAGCGGTCCGGCACCGACGAGTCGGTGATCACCGGGGAGGGGCTGATCCGCGGCCGGCGGGTCGCGATCGCGGCCTGCGAGTTCCGTTTCCTCGCGGGCTCGATCGGGCGCGCCGCCGCGGGCCGGCTGACCGTCGCGATCGAGCGCGCGACCCGCGAGGGCATCCCGCTGCTCGCCGCCCCCGCCTCGGGCGGCACCCGGATGCAGGAGGGCACCCCGGCCTTCGTGCAGATGGTGACGATCTGCGGCGCCGTCATCCGGCACAAGGCGGCCGGTCTGCCGTACCTGGTCTATCTGCGCCACCCCACCACCGGCGGGGTGCTGGCGTCGTGGGGGTCGCTGGGGCATCTGACCATCGCCGAACCGGGCGCGCTGCTGGGCTTCCTGGGCCCGCGGGTCTACGAGGCCCTCAGCGGCGAGGCGTTCCCCGAGGGGGTCCAGACCGCGGAGAACCTGTACGCGCACGGGCTGGTGGACTCCGTGGTGGCGCCGGAGAAGCTGCCCGACGTCCTGGACCGCGCCCTCACGGTCCTGACGGCGGGGCGGCCCACCCCCTCGCCCGAGCCCGTCTTCGAGCAGCCGGCGGCGGTCGACGCCTGGGAGTCGATCCTGCGCACCCGGGCGCCCGAACGCCCCGGTGTGCGCGAGTTCCTGGACTTCGCCGCCATGGATGTCATCCCGCTCAACGGCACGGGTGTGGGCGAGGCCGACCCCGGGGTGCTGCTGGCGCTGGCCCGGTTCGAGGGCGCGTCCTGCGTCGTACTCGGCCAGGACCGGCGCGGCCAGAGCGAGGGGCGGCCGCTCGGCCCGGGGTCGCTGCGGGTCGCCCGGCGCGGGATGCAGCTGGCCAGCCAGCTCCAGCTGCCGCTGGTCAATGTGATCGACACCCCGGGCGCCGCGCTGTCCGTCGCCGCCGAGGAGGGCGGTCTGGCCGCGGAGATCGCCCGCTGCCTGGCCGACCTGATGGCGCTGGAGGCGCCCTCGCTCACCATTCTGCTCGGCCAGGGCTGCGGCGGCGCGGCGCTGGCGATGCTGCCCGCGAACCGGGTCATCGCGGCCCAGCACGCCTGGCTGTCGCCGCTGCCGCCGGAGGGCGCCTCGGTGATCGTGCACCGCACCACCGACCGCGCCGACGAGATGGCCAGGCGGCAGGGCGTACGGGCGGCGGATCTGCTGGCCGCGGGCATCGTGGACAAGGTCGTCCCGGAGCGGCCCGACGCCGCCCAGGAGCCCAAGGAGTTCTGCCGGCGGCTGGGCCTGGCGGTACGGCACGAGTTGGGCCTGCTGGGCACCAGCCGGGAGCCGTACCGGGCGCAGCGGCTGCGGCGTTACGACCGCCTCAACGCCGTGATCCGCGCGGACTGAGGGACGGGGAGTCCTCGTCGAGCGCGCCCGGCGGACCGCCGGGCGGGCCCGGGGTCACCCGCGCACCGTCGGCCGTCGGCAGACCCCCGCCGGCGGAGGGCGGTGCGCATCACCATCTCCCACCACCGTAGGCCCGTTCAGTCGGTGCCGCCCGACAGGTGGCCGGCCCGGACCCGCTCCAGCAGGGCCGCGGGGTCGGGGTCCGACTGGAGCGCGGCGAGCAGCAGCAGCCACAGGTCGTACAGCCGCTCCTCGATGTGGTCACGGCCGTCCAGGGCGTCGGAGACGGTGTGCAGGCCGAAGAAGGCGCAGACGACGCCGAACGCGGCCGTCTCCGGCTCCACGCCGGCGGCCAGTTCGCCCTGCTCGTGCGCCTCTTCGAGCAGCTCGGTGACCGTGTCGATCCAGCCGATGAAGGGCGTCGGCAGCGGCTCGTCGATGGCCTTGTGCTCCATCCACAGCCGGGACCCGGCGCGGACGACGACGTCGTCGCGGAAGGAGCGCGCCACCAGGAAGCTCAGCGCGACCATTTTCTCCAGCGCGGAGCCGCCCGCGGTCCTGATACGGCCGATCAACTCGGGCCAGGTCTCGAAGTGCCCTTCGACCACCGCCAGGGCCAGTTTTTCCTTGCTCGCATAGTGAAAATAGATGGCTCCGCTGGTACGGCCGGACCGCGCGCTGATGTCGCTGATGCTGGTCCCGGCGTAACCGCGCTCGTCGAACAATTGCGCAGCGGCCTCCAGGAGAAACCTTCGCGTTGTCTCCGCACGTACCTGCACGTTCACTCCGGATGACCCGTCGTTGCTCACGGCAGGCAATGTACTGCCTTCCCGACACATCTGAGAAGCAATGCGCGTGCGTATCGGCGGGGCGTGAGTTCTTCTTATGGTATGAATCATTCGGTCGAAGAAGTTTCCGGGCAGGACAATTCGCTGAGCTGGTCCCGTACGGTCGACCGCGAGATGGTGCATCGCGCATCGGTCGCCGAGGTTCTGCTGACCGATGTACGGGCGGACCGGTACGGGGGTTTCGAGGCGGCGGCCAGCTGGCCGCGCTCGCACCCGACCTTCCCGCGCGACGGGGTGGACCTGCACAGCCCGCTGGTGCTCGTCGAGACCCTGCGCCAGTTGGGCATCTACCTACCGCTGAGATACTTCGGCGTCCCGCCGACCAGCCATCTGCTCATCGGCGATCTGCACTTCGGTCTCATAGCCGGGCGGGAGCCACGGGCCGGCCAGGGCTGCACCGAGGTCACCTGCCGGGTCACGGTGAGCGAGATCCACCGCGGACCCGACGGCTCCGCCTCCGGGCTGCGGCTGGACGTCAAGTACCTGGCCGGGGGCGCGATATTCGCGCGCGCCGGTGGCGGTGCCCGCTTCCTGAGCGCCCGTGACTACGCCGGTGTGCGCGCCGAGCTGCTGGTGGCGCGCCAGCCGCCACCCACGGCCGAGGGCCGTCCCGACCCCGCGGAGCTGGCCGTCGCCGAGCCGAGGGACGTGCTGATCGCGCGTACGGCGGGCGCGCTGGCCGTGGACCCCGCCGACCCCCACCACCCGTTCTTCTTCGACCACGCCACCGACCACGTGCCCGGGATGGTGCTCCTGGAGGCCGCCCGGCAGGCCGCGGCGGAGGCCAGCGACGGCGCGCTGATGCGGCCGACGGCGGGCCGGCTGGTGGCCCGCCGCTTCACCGAGTTCGCCCCTCCGGCCCGGGTCGAGTCCGTCCCGTACCACCTCACCTGCGCCTTCCGTATCCGCCAGGGCACGAAATGCACGGCGTACGGCGCTCTTGAGTACGGGCGACACGCGCCATTTCTTTACGTGCTTGCTTGACCACCCTTCGTGTCGGATCATCGCGTAACGATCGATATGTTCTTGGTGGTCACCCAGAACGCCTTCTTTTTCGGGCTGCGTCCACCGAGAGCCCGCTCCTGCCTGATCCACCGGTACGCCAGTCATTTCGCCACACAAATGCTGCGGCGGAGGGCGCCGACGCCTTCAGGCATTCCTGAACGGACATCCCCTCGATGACCTCTCACCGCATTCTTTCCTGGACCCCCGCAGCCATCGTCTTCGACTGCGACGGCACCCTGATGGACACCGAACGCCATTGGCAGGACGCCCGCGATCTGACCCTGCGGGATTTCGGCGTCAGCGCCGCCGCGGAATTCGCGGAGCGGAGCAAGGGCCTGCACTACACCGAGTGCGGCCGGCTCATGGCCGACGAGTCCGGCCACCCGGAGCTCGTCGACGAGCTCACCGGCCGTCTCCTCGTGCACTTCCGCACGCTGGTGGCCAACGACCCGCAGACCATGCCGGGCGCCCCCGAACTGGTCACGAACGCCGCGAAGTTCGCCCCCCTCGCGGTCGCCAGCAACTGCCCCCTGGAGGTCGTGGAGACCTGTCTGGACAACGCGGGGCTCCGGACGTACTTCGACCACATCGTGGTGCCCGACGACGACAACCGCCCCAAGCCGCACCCCGACGTCTACCTGACCGCCGCCCGCCTGTGCGGCGCGGCACCGGCCGACACCCTCGCGGTGGAGGACTCCGGCTGCGGCGTGGAGGCCGCGGTCAGGGCGGGCATGCGGGTGCTGGGCGTCGGCCCGTGGCCCGGCGAGCAGATTGCGGCCAGCGTCGACCTGTGGGTCGGCTCGCTGGACGAGCCGAACATCTTCGAGTGGGCCGGCGAGCGTGTGGCCCGCGCGCTGTCGGCTTAGGGCCGCGCGGACGGCGGCCGTCGCCCGTCAGGCGTTCCGCTTCACGGGGACGCCCTCCGGCTCCCGCAGGAAGGGAGCCAATCGGGTGACGGTCCCCTCCGCCGAGGAGAAGAGCAGTCCGATGCCCACCGCGCCGGGGTCGGGAATCCCGGCGGCGCGGTCGCCGACATAGCTGGCCCGGCCCCGGCGGGCGGTCAGCCGAGCGGTGTTCCCCACCCCCTCCCACGCGGCGCGCGCCGCGTGGGAGAGGGCCTCGTGCGGGTCGGCGGCCGCGGGGAAGGAGGCCAGGGCCTCGCAGGCCGGTACCAGCGCGTCGACCAGCGTCTTGTCGCCGACCGCCGCGTCCCCGACCCGCTGGATCGCCGACAGTCCGTTGTCCGCGCCGATGGCCAGCGAACCGGCGTCAAGACCGCCGCCGGCGTCGGCCACGGCCACCGCCATCTCCTGGAGGAGCAGGCCGAACAGCGGACCGCTGGTCCCGCCGACCTCGTCCAGGAAGGCGGCGGCCGCGGCCTCCAGCGGACCGGCCGCGGTCGAGCTGGCCGTGTCCGTGCCCTCCTCGCCGAGCAGCCGCAGGGTCGCCTGCAGTCCGGCCACCAGGTTCGCGCCGAAGTCACCGTCGCCGACCTGCTGGTCGAGCGAGCTGAGTTCCGCCTCGGTCGCCGACGCGGAGGCCGCGAAGCGGCGCATCCAGGCGTCGGTGATTTCAGCTCCGGATCGCATGAGCATGAGTCCGCCTCCCCTCGTACCGGGGTGTCTCGGGCCAGGAAGCGGTGTGCGCGGGCGCGTCGAGCAGCGTGAGCGTGGCCGCGTCCGCCTCCAGCAGCGTCAGTGAGAAGCCGCGCATGTCGAGGGCTGTCACGTAGTCGCCGACCAGGGCCCGTTCGGTGACCACCCCGAGCTCGTCGAGCCGGCGGGTCACCTCCTGGAGGACGGCGTACAGCTCCATTCGGGTGATGGCGCCCAGTCCGTTGACCAGGACCACGGCCGGCGAGCCGAATCCGAGGCCGAGGGGTCCGGCCAGTGAGGTCACCATCTCCCCCACCAGTTCGCCCAGCGGCCGGGTGGAGACCGTACGGCGGGCGCGCTCCCCGTGGATGCCGACGCCGAACTCGATGTCGCCGTCCAGCAGGTCGAACGCGGGCCGGCCGGTCGCCGGAGCGGTGTGCGCGGCGGACGCCACGGCCAGACTGCGGCAGCGGCTCACCAGATCGGTGCCCAGCGCCACCAGCTCCGCCAGACCCATGCCGGTGTCGGCCGCGGCGCCCAGGATCTTCTCCACCAGGACGGTCGCTCCCGTGCCGCGGCGGCCGGTGGCGACCTCGGCGGACTCCGAGGCCACGTCGTCGTCGATCAGGACCCGGGCGCAGGCGATGCCCTCGCGGGCCAGCCGTTCCGCCGCGATCCCGAAGTTGATCTTGTCGCCGGTGTAGTTCTTCACCAGGTGCAGCACACCGCCCTCCCGGGCCACCGCGCGGGAGGCCGCGAAGATCTGCCGGTTGTGCGGCGAGGCGAAGATCCGACCCGGGCAGGCGGCGTCCAGCATGCCTGCCCCGACATAGCCGATGTGCAGGGGTTCATGCCCCGACCCACCGCCGGACACCAGTCCGACACGGCGGGACGGCGAGGGGTGCAGACACCGGATGTATCCGTTCTGCTCGTCCCAGACGACGGTCCCGGCGTGGGCCCGGGCGAAACCGGCCAGGGCGTCACCGACCAGGTCGTCGATCTCATTCGCGAAGTACAGGCCCATGAGTGCCAGACCTCTCCGGAGAACGGCGGGCGGTCTCCTGTCCTCTCATGCTGAGCCGTGCCGCCGGGACCGGCAACTCGCCGCCGCGATCGCCCGAGGCCGCGGGCCTGTCCGTGCCGCCGGCCCGGGGCGGCGGCACGGGGCGGCGGCACGGGGCGGCGGGCCGGGGCGGCGGGCCGTAAGGGACCGGGACGGCTCCGCCCTCGCCACTGGATACGGACCGGTCGGTACGGGAACGCCGGGGTCCTGTGACGGCCGGGGGCGTCGCCTCAGGAGGTCAGGTCGGCGCGGTCCGGGCGCGCCGCTGGGCGTGGGAGGGCCCTTGACGGTGCTGCGCCCGGCTTTCCGATTGCCGGTCAACTGCCGGACGTGGGCGCGCGGGTGGGGCCGGCGCGGGCGGGAGCGCGGGGGCGCGGGGGCGCTTCGGGGGTACGGGGGCGCGTGTCGTGCGCGGGGCGCGGGGCGCTGGAGCATGGGCCGGGCGTTGGGCTGGTGGGCGGCCACCCGCCCGGGGGCGGGTGGCCGCTTGGTGGGTGCCCGTCGGCGCGGGCCCCCGGTCAGGCGGTCGCCGAGCAGCTCACCGTGGCGGTGGGGTTGCCCGCGCCGGCGGGCAGGGAGGCGAGGAAGCCGAAGTCGGTGCTCGCTCCGTTGGCCAGAGAGCCGTTCCAGTCGGCGCTGCGGACGGTGGCCGATCCGTTGGAGCCAGTGGTCAGGGTGCCGTTCCAGGCCTGGGTGATCTGGGCGCCTCCGTTCGGGACGATGGTCACGGCCCAGCTGCGGATCGACCCGCCGGAGGTGTTCTTCACCGTGATCGCGCCCTGGTAGCCGCCCTGCCAGGAGGACGTGATGCTGAGGACGGCGGTGCAGCCCCCGCCGCCCGTGCCGCCGGAGCCGGAGCCTCCGGTGGTGGTGCCGCCGGTCGTCGTACCACCGTTGGTCGTGCCGCTGGTGGAACCGGTCGTGGAGCCGGCGGTGGTGCCGCTTGAACTGCCGGTGGTGCTGCCGCCGTTGGTCGACCCCGTGGTGGAGCCCGCGGTCGAACCGGACGTGGAGCCGGCGGTCGTCCCGCCGGTGGTCGTACCGCCGGTCGTGGTGCCGCCGGTCGTCGTACCACCGGTGCTCGTACCACCGGTGGTGCCGCCGCCCGTGCTGAGCAGGGCCGCCAGCGGCGGGTACCAACGGGCGGCCACCTTCACGATGCCCGCGTCATTGGGGTGGACGCCGTCGGACGTGTCGGTGGCGTCGTTGAACCCGGTCCACTGGTCCACGACCGTCACCGGCGACTGCGCGGTGCTGATCGACTGCGCCCACGCCGGGATCTGCTGGTTGAACGTGATGACGCGCTGCGCGCACTCGGCGCAGTTGCTCGGGTTCATCGGGAGGATCTGGGCGACCAGGACCTTCATCGAGGGGTTGCTCGCCCGCATCTGGCCGACCATCGTGGTGAAGGACGCGAGGATCTGGCTGGGCGCGATGTTGCTCCAGACGTCATTGGTCCCCAGGTGCATGATAACGATGTCGGGCTTGGTGGCCGACAGCCAGCCGGGCAGCTGGTTCTGGCTGGCGATGTTGGTCGCCAGGATGCCGCCGTGGCCCTCGTTGTCGCCGTCGTACGGAACCGAGCAGCCCTGCGGGCCGAGGGTGCCGACGAAGTCGATGTTCTTGTAACCGGCGTTCTGCAGCTGGTTCCAGAGCAGGGCGCGCCAGCAACCGGGCGAGCCGGTGATGGAGTCACCGAGCGGCATGATCCGCACGGGCGCGGCAGCGGCGGCCGGCGACGCGGCGGCGGCCGGGCGGGCGCCCCGCACACCGACGACGGCGGCCACGACGAGCAGCACGGCGAGCATCGTTCTGAGTAGAGGTCGCGCCAGGGGGTGGTGGGTCCTCATCTTCGGTCCTTCCGCGTGGGGGGATCTTGTGGGAGCGCTCCCACAGATGCCTATCAATGGCATCCGGGCTGCCCGCGCGTCAAGACATCCGTCACCATCCCGCCGCGCGCGGCGACCCGAACAGGCCCCGCGGGGGGCGCACGTCGGCGCGCGTCGGCGCCTCCGCGTACGGGAGCCGGCCGCGGCCTCGCGGGAAGCACCCCCGACAGGCCCGGCGGGTCAGGGCGTCGGCGGACGCGCGGCACGGGCCGGGACCCCCGACGCGACGCCCTCGGCGGGCGCCGGATCGCGTATGGCAGTGTCGCGTTCCGTGAAGCCTGATCTCGTACTCCTGCGCGACCTGATCGATTCGTCGCCGGTGATCGGCACCAGGCCCGACCGGGGCTGCCCGGAGGCCGACATCCGCCGGGCGGAGTCGGTCGTGGGCCCGCTGCCGGCGTCGTACCGGTGGTGGCTGGCGCACTACGGCGAGGGAACGGTCCACGGTGAGGCGCTGGCGACCGTCGTACCGCCCCGGCACGCCGGGGCGGTGGGGGACCTCACCGGGCTGCGGGCCGGGAACCGGCTCGGCTTCCACGACGACGGCGACTGCGACGACAGTTACCACTTCGCCCTCGACGAGCGGGAGGACGAGGAGTGTCCGGTGGTCCGGTGGGACTGCTTCACAGGGGGCGAGGAGCGGTTCGCGGATTCCTTCGCGGGATTCCTGACCGCGCGGGTCGCACTCGCGTCGGGGCTCGGAAACGGCCCGAACCCGACGATCGCCCGCTTGTGGCGGTCCACCCCTGGCGTTCTGCGGCCCGACGGGGTCCATGTCTACGGACCGCACACGTTCGTCGAACGCGACAGGACGTACCGGGTACGGGCCTTGGCGCCGCACTGGGTGCTCATCGGTGACGACGGCGGCGGACGGGGACTGTTCATGCGGCGCCACGGCCGCGACCGGACGTCGGTGTACCGGCTGGACTTCCGTGCGGTCGACGGGGACATCGAGGACAGCGGTGGCGAACGTGTCACCGGCGATCTCCTCGCCTGGCTGCTGGCCGGGACGGACGGCCGCCGCAGCTGAGGTTCTGTGTCGCGGCCGACGGCAGGCCCGGGCGGGGGCGGTCGGTCACGACGACCTCGTCGTCGGATCGTACGGATCGTAGGCCGCGGGGCCCCGGCCCGTGGACGCTTCGAGGACGTCGAGGAGGGCGGTGCGGGCCCGTGGGGTGAGGTGGGCGGCGGAGAGACGGGCGGCGCAGCGTTCCATCAGCCGGTCGATCCGGCGTACGACGACCGCCCGTGCCCCGGTCCGCGTCAGGGCCTCCCGTACGGCGGCGAGGTCCGCCGGCGAGAGTGCGCGGTCGCCGACCGCGTCGTCCAGCAGCCGCAAGGCGGCCTTGTCGCCGGACTTCTCGGCCCGGACGCGCGCGACGGCCGTCACATACGTGAGCTTGCCCTCGCGGATGTCGTCCCCCGAGGGCTTGCCCGTGCGCCGGGGGTCGCCGAAGACGCCGAGCAGATCGTCGTACAGCTGGAAGGCGACGCCCGCGCACCGGCCCGCGTCACGCAGCGCGCGGGCGTCGGCGGCGTCTGCCCCCGCCAGCGCGGCGCCGAGCGCGAGCGGCCGCTCGGCGGAGTACAGCGCGCTCTTGAGATACGCCATGCGCATCGCGCGGGCCGGCGAGCGTTCGCCGGTCGTCTGCGCGTGCAGGTCGAGATACTGGCCCGCGACCATTTCCGTACGCATGGCCGCCCACACCGGCCGCAGCCGACTCCGCGCGCCGGCCGACAGCCCGGCCTCGGCGACCAGGTCGTCCGCCCAGGCCAGCGCCAGATCGCCGACGAGCACGGCGGCCGACCAGCCGAAGGGCGCGGCCGCCCCGGCGCCGGGCGCGCCGCCGCCCGGGTGCTGGCGGGCGAAGTCCACGTGTACGGAGGGGCGGCCCCGGCGCAGCAGGGAGCCGTCCATCACGTCGTCGTGGACGAGCGCGCAGGACTGGACGAGTTCGACGGAGGCGGCGACGTCGAGCACCGCCCGCGCGCTGTCGTCCGCGGGCGCGGCGCAGGCGCGCCACGCCCACCAGACCAGGGCGGAACGCCGTCGGCTGCCCCCGCCCAGGGCGAAGTCCGCGAGCCGCCGGGCCACGTCCGCCGCGAAGGTGGCGTCGACGGCCGCGGCCTCCTTCAGGCGCCGGTCGAGGAAGGCTTCCAGCGCGCGGCGCACCGCCGCGGGGACGTCGGCGTCGGTCCGCGCGAGGAGGGCGGCGGGGTCGAGGGGGGAGGGTGTCACGGGCTGTTCCAGCCGTTCGATAGGGGTTTCGCGTCGCAGGGCGCGCTGCGTCGCGGAGCCTCGTCCCGTGGCGGGCCCCGGTCGCCGGGGTCCCGCTGACGAGTGTCCCCCGCCCGGTCCGCCCGGCCGTCGGCGGGTCCCGCGCTCCGGCGGTCGCGCCCGGCCGGCGTGCGCCGCCCGCGTACCGGCACGCGCGCCGCGCGGGCAGCGCTCACCCGCGCGCCCGCCCCGCCGGGGGCGCCCTCACCGGGCCCGGCGCAGTGCTCGGTCATGTTCTCCATGTGCCCGGACGCGGCCCGCGCGTCCCACCGGGGAGAGCCGAACGGGTAACGCGGCCTGCCGGGGGCCCGCCCGCCACACGTCGGCGACCGGCCGCCGCCGTCACCGTCGACCGGTACGACGCCGCACTCCGTACGGGCCCTGGCCGGGCAGTGCCTCGGCGCGACGTACGGCCGCCGGTGCTCCGGCGGAGGCCCGACCGCCCAACCCGCCGGCCCCGCCGCCCGGCGCCACGTACCGGCCCGGGCACCGCCGGACCGGGACGTCCCACGTCCCGCCATCGCGGCGGCATCGGGTGACGCCACCCGACTCACCCGCACCCGCCCGCGCCGGAGCCCCTTCCCAGGGCTCGCGTCGCCGACCGACGGGGGCCGGTCGGACACCGCCGAACCGGTTCGTCTGACGTCCCGCCGTCGCGGCGGGTTCGGGGCCCCGCCCCCGGCCCGCGCACCCGGAGCCGCGTACAGACCCCCCGCGGACGCGGACCCGTTCAGGACGCCGAGATCCGCCGCCCGGTGATCCGTTCCGGGTCGACGCGGATCCATACGTCCCGGTGCCCGCCCGCCCAGGGCCCGGAGTGCGCGGCGGCGGCGAGGCGGCGTACGGCCTGCTCGTCGGTGACCCGGGTCGCCGGGCCCGTGACCAGGACGCTCCAGCCCTGGCTGAGCGCGTCGTCGATCCGGTCCACCTCGAAGGCGACCTCGGTGCCCGCCGCGAGGGACGGCACCGCGCCCTCGGCCGTCCTGAACACGACGGCGCCGTCCACCACGTCGTAGTTGAGCGGCAGGATCACCGGCCCCTCGGGGGTGACGGCGGCGAGCCGGCCCACTCCGTGGTCGGACATCAGGGCCCGGCACTCGTCGGGGTCGAGGACGGTGAACGTCGGGTGGCCCGCGGCCCTGCCCGTGCCCGGCGGCAGCCCGGCGTCGCCCCCGCGCAGGTGGGACGTCGTGGTGCCCAGCGCGTCGGCCACCCGGAGCAGGAACGCCTGCCCGGGAAACGCCCCCTGCTGCTCCTCGACGTACTGGAGGTAGCCGGGAGCCACCCCGGCCCGGTCGGCCACCTCCTCGCGGCTGAGCCCGACCTCCTTGCGGCGCAGCGCCAGCCGCCGGCCGATGTCGCCTGCCGTGTCCGGCTGTCCGTTCACGCGATCACGTCCTTCCGTACTGCGGCGGTGCAGGTCGTGCGGGACGACCGCGAGGCCGTGAGCCGCCCGAGGCCGTACGGCACCTCTTCCACTCTGGTCCCGCCCGGCCCGCCGCGCGAGGGCCGTCCGGGACCCCGGGCCGGGCCGACCGGCCCGGCCCCGCCCGCCAGGACGCCGGGACGCCGGGACGCCGGGACCATGGGCCCCGGCGGGCTTGCCCCGGTCGGCCCTACGCCCGGCGCGGCGAACCGCGCAGAGTGGGCGGAAAGACTCCACGACCGGCAGGGAGAAGCCACCATGAGGCACCGCACAGTGGGCGACCTGATGACCAGTTCCGTGGTACGGGTACCCGCGGACGCCCCCTTCAAGGCTGTCGTCAAGCTGCTTTCCGAGCACGACATCACCGCCGTGCCCGTCGTGGACGACGGCGACCGTCCGGTCGGCGTGGTCTCCGAGGCGGATCTGCTGCGCCGCCAGTCCGGCCGACCGGACCCGGCCGGGCGGGCGCGGTCGGCGACAAGCGCCGCGGGGCTGATGAGCAGCCCTGCCGTCGTCGCCCGGCCCGAGTGGACGGTCGTGCAGGCCGCCCGCGTCATGGACACGCGCGGGATCAAGCGGCTGCCGGTGGTGGACGAGACCGGGCGGCTGGTCGGGATCGTCAGCCGCGCCGACCTGCTGCGGGTGTTCCTGCGCCGGGACCGGGCCATCCGCGAGGAGATCAGCGGGGAGGTGCTGGCCCGTACGCTCGGCATCACGCCCGCCGAGGTCCAAGTGGACGTCACCGACGGGCAGGTCACGCTGCACGGAACCGTCGAGCGCGTCAGTCTGATCCCCGTCGTGCTCCGGCTGTGCCAGGGCGTGGACGGGGTCGTCCGGGTCACCGAGGATCTGGACTACCGGTACGACGACTCCCTCGCCTCGCCGGCAGGGGTCGAGCGCGGGCCGGTGCTGTAGGCCCCTCGCCGCGGAGCCGTCACCGTACGCCGAACGCCGTATGCCCGCCGCCGTAGGCCCGTCACCGGTCGCCCGCCGTACGCCCCCACGTGCACCCTCCCCCGCGAGCCCCCGGCGCACACAGCCGTGCCCGTCGCCCGGTCCGCTTCGCCTCCCTTGATGTCGAACACGCGGGCGCACGCCCCCACTCCAGCCGATACGGTGGGGCGGGCGGTGGTCACCGTGGTGACCCGGCACGGACGGAGGGACCGTTGGGCGAGGATCGCGGCAATTCGGGCAGGCAGCTGCCCCGGCTGCGGCTCGACGACCTGTTGGAGGAGTTGCAGGTCCGGATCGACGCGGTGCGCGGCACCCGGGACCGTGTGCACAGCCTGCTGGAAGCGGTGCTGTCCGTCGGGCAGGAACTGGACCTCTCCCATGTGCTGCGGCGGATCGTGGAGACCGCCGTGGTGCTGGTGGACGCCGAGTACGGCGCCCTCGGAGTGATCGGCGAGGACGAGCGGCTGTCTGACTTCCTGACCGTCGGGGTCCCCGACGAGCAGATCGAGGCGATCGGCCCGCTGCCGTCCGGGCACGGGATCCTCGGCGAGCTGATCCGCCACCCCGAGCCGCTGCGCCTGCCTGAGCTGTCCGCGCACCCGGCGTCGTACGGCTTCCCGGCCGATCACCCGCCGATGCACTCGTTCCTCGGGGTGCCGATCCGGGTGCGGGACGAGGTGTTCGGCAACATCTACCTGACCGAGAAGCGCGGCGGCCAGGAGTTCGACGGCGAGGACGAGACCCTGCTGTCCACGCTCGCGGTCGCCGCGGGCGTCGCGATCGAGAACGCCCGGCTCTACCGGACCGCCCGCGAGGGCCAGTTGTGGATGACGGCCAACGCCGAGGTCGTCAGCAAGCTGCTGTCCGGAGCCGATGAGATGGACGTGCTCCGGCTGATCGCCCAGCACGGCCTGCGCATCCTGTCGGCCGACCTGGCCGTGGTGGCGCTGCCCGTCGCGGGCACGACCGAACTCCAGGTGATGATCGCCGACGGGGTGGAGGCCGACGCCCACCGGGCGCTGCTCCTGCCGCGCGAGGGCAGCTTCATGGGCGCCGCGATGGCCGCCGGGCGGCCGATCACCACCCCGCGGATAGCCAAGGACTCGCGGGTGACGGTCGGGCCGCCGCGCTGGGACGGCCTCGGGCCCGCGGTCGCGGTGCCGATGGTCACCGACGACGGGGTGCGCGGCGCGCTGCTGCTGGCCCGCCGGGAGGCCGCGGCCCCCTTCACCGAGGCCGAGACGTCACCGCTGCTCGCCTTCGCCGGTCAGGCGGCCCTGGCCCTGGAACTGGCCGACCGGCGGCGCGGCGCCGAACAGCTCGCGCTCCTGGAGGACCGCGACCGGATCGCCCGTGATCTGCACGACCTGGCCATCCAGCGGCTCTTCGCCACGGGCATGACGCTGCAAAGCGCCGTGCGGTTCATCGAGCACCCCGAGGCCGCCGAGCGCCTGCTGCGGGCCGTGGACGACCTCGACGAGACCATCAAGATCATCCGTTCGACGATCTTCGGGCTCAGGTCCCACGACTCCGGGCGCGCGTCCCAGGGGCTGCGCGCCCGCGCGGCGAAGGCCGTCGAGGAGGCCGCGCGCACGCTCGGATTCACCCCCTCGCTGCGGATGGAGGGGCTGATCGACACGGACGTGCCGGGCGCGGTCGCCGACGACGCCCTCGCCGTGCTGGCCGAGGCCCTGTCCAACGTGGCGCGGCACGCGCGGGCGTCCGGCGCCGAGGTCTCGCTCGTGGTGGGGGCCGGCGTTCTCACCGTCACGGTCACCGACGACGGGGTCGGCCTCACCGACGGCGGCCGCCGCAGCGGCCTGGGCAACCTCGCGGAACGGGCGGAGCGGCTCGGCGGCGAGTTCCGGATCGGGCCCGGGCCGCAGGGCGGCACCCGCCTGGTCTGGCGGGTGCCGGCGTCGCCGCCGTCGGCGGGGCCACCGCGGTAGGGCGGGTACGGGAGCGGGTCGCGTCGTACGGTTGCCGCCGGTCCGATTGTCGTACTGCCGCCCGCTAGTTGTCCGTCACGTCGCGGAGGGGGCGGCGCGGGGTGGGCCTGCCCTCGCGGCCGTAGCCGAGCCGGATCAGCATCTGGACGTGCTCCACGCCGCCGCGCGGATCCCGCAGCACCCACCGCAAGTCCGTCCACTCCAGGGCCTGGTGCATCAGCGAGGCGCGTACGTCGTGCGCGGTGGCGACCAGCAGGGCGTGCTCCAGCGCCTGGCCGGCCCGCAGCCAGTCGGCGGGGCGGTCGTGGCCGGTGGACAGGACGGCGATCACCGGGTGCCGTTCGAAGAGGGCGGGCGGCCGACGGTCCGCCGGGCGCAGGGCCGAGAAGTCCCGTACGGGCAGGTGTCCGTCGGCGTCCTGCGGGCCGAGCGCCCAGCCGGGCAGCCCGTCGGGGGCGTCGTCACGAATCCACTCGCGGCTCTCGGCCCTGCGTTCGGGGTCGCTGATGTTGCGTGACTCGGCCTCGGCGGTGAGCCGCAGCAGGCGGATGGTCTCCGCCGCGCCGCGTACGGCCAGCAGGGCGCCTTCCGCGTGCGCGGCCTCGACCAGTTCGGTCAGCACGCCCGGGGCCAGCGGCCGGTCGGAGAAGGGCAGTCGGCTGGTGTGCCGGCGCCACAGCACGTCGTACAGGTCCTGGCCGTGGTGGGCTCCGCCGGGCAGCGGGCCCGCGAGCCGGACGGACGCGAGCAGGTCGGGTTCGGCGGGGTCGGGCAGCAGCCGTACGACCGGCTCCCAGCCGAAGTGCGCGACGGCGACCCGCAGGTTGAACAGCGCGGCGCCGACGGACACGTGCAGGGCTCTGGCCAGCGGGTCGGCTCGCCGCAGCGTGCGGTCGGCCGAGGCGCGGACCTCGACCGTCGAGGTGTCGGGGTCGAGCCGGTAGCGCCACGGCTGGGTGTTGTGGATCGAGGGCGCGGCCACCGCAGCGGAGATGAGCTTCTCCAGGGTCGCCGCGTCCAGTGCTGTGGACCTCATGCCGTTCTCCTCCCGACCGTCCGGTGCTCCCGGGTACGTACGTCCAGCCTCGCGTCCGGGAAGCGGGCCCGGCAGGGCCCGTCGGTCACCCCACGTGGGCCACTCGGCCCTCCCCGCCGTGCCGGCACGGGCCACGCGTCCCGGTAAGGCGTCGCCCCGCCCCCGCCCCCGCCTCTGCGGGAAGGCGGCCGAAGGCCGGGAGGCCCGGGAACCGCCACCGTTGGCAACGGCGGCCCGGCCCGGCAGGGGGGCGAGGGCTCCAGAGGCAGTTGAGACCAGCGACGGGCGACCCCGGCGGACCCCGCCCGGCAAAGGACAAAGCCCACACGGCACCCGACAACAGTCCGGCGAGGCATCGCTTCGCCCCCGCCCCGGCGGGAAAGCGACCGAAGGGCGGGAGGCCCGGAGGCAGAGCCCGGAACCGCCCCCGTTGGCAAGGCCGACTCGGCCGGGCAGAGGGCGAGGCCGTCGACGCCGACCCGGCCACGCCACAGCCGTCCCCGACCGGGACGGGGGCCCAGCGATGCCGTAACCAGCGACGGGCGACCCCGACGACCCCCGCAGAGGACGAGGCCCACGAGGGCCAAGCCAACCGGCCCGGCCGGGCGCGCGGCGCGCAGCGCCGGAAACTGTCCCCGACGGCAACCGGCCGGGCCCCACACCGCACGCCCGCGGCGCGCGGCCGTCCGCCGCGTCGGCCGTCGCACCCGCGCAAGGGAATCGCGGTCAGCGGGGGCCGTGGGCCGGAGGCGGGGGCGTGCCCTGGGTGGCGATGACGGCCGCCTGCACTCGGCGTTCCACCCCCAGCTTCGCCAGCAGCCGCGACACATTGTTCTTGACCGTCTTCTCCGACAGATACAGCCGCTTGCCGATCTGCCCGTTGGTCAGGCCCTCGCCGATCAGGCCGAGGATCTCGCGCTCGCGCGGCGACAGTTCGGCGAGCGCCTGTGCCGCGTTCCCCTGTGTGCTGTCGTTCTCCTCGCCGCGCAGGCTGCTCATCAGCCGCGTGGTCGTGGCCGGGTCGAGCATCGACTGCCCGGAGGCGACCGTGCGGACGGCCGCGACCAGGTCGGAGCCCTTGATCTGCTTGAGCACGTAGCCCGCCGCGCCCGCCATGATCGCGTCGAGCAGCGCGTCGTCGTCGTCGAACGACGTCAGCATCAGGCAGGCCAGCGCCGGCATCCGCGAACGCAGCTCCCGGCAGACGGTGATGCCGTCGCCGTCCGGCAGCCGTACGTCGAGCACGGCGACATCCGGCCGCAGCGCCGGGCCCCTGGCCACGGCCTGCTCCGCCGTCCCGGCCTCGCCGATCACCTCGATGTCGGGCTCCGCGTCCAGCAGGTCATGGACTCCGCGCCTGACGACCTCGTGGTCGTCCAGCAGGAAGACCCTGATCGGCGCCTGCGCTGAGAACTGCCGTGCCTCGGTCATGTCCGCCGGTCCTCGTCCTGTCGTCCGTCCGCCCCGGTCTCCGATCATCGCGCGCGCCGCCCCGCCCGTACCAGGGCCGAACGGTCCCCCGTTCGGCGCACCCCGGGCGGCCCGGCGGGGACGCGGGCCCCGGAGCAGCCGTACGCCCGCCCGGGGCTCCCCCGGCGAGGACGCCCCGGATGGCCCTATCGGGCGGTATGCGGGGCAGCCGAGGGTGAAGGGGACCACCCCGATCCCGCGGAGGAAGACATGTCCGACGTTCCCACGCCCGAACCCGCCGCCCTCGGCGACGACGAGCTGCACGCCCTGGACGCGCACTGGCGGGCGGCGAACTACCTGGCCGTCGGGCAGATCTACCTCATGGCCAATCCGCTGCTGACCGAGCCGCTGCGCCCCGAGCACATCAAGCCGCGGCTGCTCGGCCACTGGGGCACCTCCCCCGGGCTGAACCTGGTGCACACCCACCTCAACCGGGTGATCGCCGCCCGCGACCTGGACGCGATCTGCGTCTGGGGCCCCGGCCACGGCGGTCCGGCCGTGCTCGCCAACTCCTGGCTGGACGGCACCTACACACAGACCTACCCGGACATCACCCGCGACGCCGCCGGGATGGGCGCGCTCTTCAAGCAGTTCTCGTTCCCCGGCGGGGTGCCCAGCCATGTCGCCCCCGAGACCCCGGGCTCGATCCACGAGGGCGGCGAGCTGGGCTACTCGCTCTCCCACGCCTACGGAGCCGCCTTCGACAACCCCGATCTGCTGGTCGCCTGCGTGATCGGCGACGGCGAGGCCGAGACCGGGCCGCTGGCCGCGTCCTGGCACAGCAACAAGTTCCTCGACCCGGTCGACGACGGCGCCGTGCTGCCGATCCTGCACCTCAACGGCTACAAGATCGCCAACCCCGCCGTGCTCGCCCGCCTCCCCGAGGCCGAACTGGACGAGCTGCTGAGCGGATACGGCCACGACCCGATCCATGTCACCGGCGACGACCCGTTCACCGTGCACCGCGCGATGGCCGCCGCGATGGACACCGCCCTGGACCGTATCGACGCGATCCGGGCCGAGGCACGTGGCGGAAGCGCCGCGTACGGCGGAGGCGACCGTCCGAGCTGGCCGATGATCATCCTGCGTACGCCCAAGGGCTGGACGGGCCCCGCGGTCGTCGACGGGCTGCCGGTCGAAGGTACTTGGCGTTCCCACCAGGTGCCGCTGGCCGCCGTACGCGACAACCCGGAGCACCTGCGGCAGTTGGAGGAGTGGCTGCTGTCGTACCGCGCCGACGAGTTGTTCGACGCCGACGGCCGGCCGCGCGAGCAGGTGCTGGCCCGCGTACCGCGCGGTGAACGCCGGCTCGGCGCCAATCCGCACGCCAACGGCGGTCTGCTGCTGCGCGATCTGCCCCTGCCCGACCCGGACCGGTTCGCCGTACCGGTCGACAAACCGGGGGTGACCCTCCACGAGCCGACCCGCGTACTCGGCAGCATGCTCGAACAGGTCATGGCCGACACCGCGGAGCGGCGCGACTTCCGTCTCGTCGGCCCGGACGAGACCGCGTCCAACCGGCTCCAGGCGGTCTACGAGGCGTCGGGCAAGGCGTGGCAGGCGCGGGTCCTGGCGGTGGACGAACACCTCGACCGGCACGGCCGGGTGATGGAGATCCTGTCGGAACACACCTGCCAGGGCTGGCTGGAGGGCTATCTGCTGACCGGCAGGCACGGGCTCTTCTCCTGCTACGAGGCCTTCGTCCACATCGTCGACTCGATGGTGAACCAGCACATCAAGTGGCTGCGCACCACCCGCTCCCTGCCCTGGCGCCGCCCGATCGCCTCGCTCAACTACCTGCTCACCTCCCATGTCTGGCGGCAGGACCACAACGGCTTCTCGCACCAGGACCCCGGCTTCATCGACCACGTGCTCAACAAGGCGCCCGAAGTCGTGCGCGTCTATCTGCCGCCGGACACCAACACCCTGCTCTCCGTGGCCGATCATGTGCTGCGCTCGAAGGACTACGTCAATGTCGTCGTCGCCGGGAAGCAGCCCAGCTTCGACTGGCTCGATCCCGCCGCCGCCCGCGCGCACTGCGCCAGGGGCGCCGGGGTGTGGCAGTGGGCCGGCACCGAGGACGGCCGCGGCGAGCCCGATGTCGTCCTCGCCTGCGCGGGCGACGTCCCCACGCTGGAGGTGCTGGCCGCCGCCACACTGCTGCGCGAGCATCTGCCCCGCCTCGCGGTGCGGGTGGTCAACGTCGTGGACCTCGCCCGGCTGCTGCCCAAGGAGGAGCACCCGCACGGCATGTCCAACCCCGAGTACGACGCCCTGTTCACCCCCGACAAGCCGGTGATCTTCGCGTACCACGGCTATCCCTGGCTCATCCACCGCCTCGCCTACCGCCGTACCGGCCACGACGACCTGCATGTACGCGGCTACAAGGAGATCGGTACGACCACCACGCCGTTCGACATGGTCGTGCGCAACGACCTCGACCGCTACCGCCTCGTCATGGACGTCATCGACCGTGTCCCGGGCCTGGCCGTACCCGCCGCGCCCGTACGGCAGTTGATGGAGGACACCCGGCTGCGGCACCACACGTGGATCCGCGAGCACGGTACGGACCTGCCGGAGGTGGCGGGGTGGAGCTGGGGCGGGTGAGGGCGGGGGCTCCAGATCCGGTGCCGGCGGGCTGAGTCGAAACGGCCCTGGTGGGCAGGCGGGTTGACGTACGGCCGTGGCGTACGCGAGTCGGTGTGCGCCCGGGGTGGGAACGCGCGAGTCGGCGCACCACCGGGGTCGTACGTCCCGTGTGGTCCCGGTGCGCGCTCCGAACGGTCCTTGTCGGCAGGGCCGTTCGGCCCACCGGAACGGGTCGTCGGCCCCCAGCGGGCCGGGGGCGGCGCGCGGGACAGTGAAACCGCAGGCAGAAACGGGCAGCACTCATCGACCAGGGAGTCATCATGGCCGTTCACGACCACGCCGCCGGGCAGCGGAGCGGGGCTCATCTCCCGTCCTGGTACAAGGGGTTGACGAGCCGGGCCGGACGCGCGGACGGCACGGCGGCCGCCGCGGCGGTGAACACCGCGGTCGTCGCCCGCTCGCTCGCCGTCGTCCGGATCACGACCGGATTCGTGTTCCTGTGGGCGTTCCTCGACAAGACCTTCGGCTGGCACTACGCCACCGGTTCGGGCAAGGGCTGGACCGACGGCGGCTCGCCCACCAAGGGCTTCCTCTCCGGCGTCTCGGCGGGCCCGCTCCAGTCCTTCTTCCACTCCATCGCGGGTGCGGGCTGGGCCGACTGGCTGTTCATGCTGGGCCTGCTGGCGATCGGCCTCGCGCTGATCAGCGGTGTCGCCCTGCGGCTGACGGCGGTCGCCGGCACCGTGCTGATGGCCATGATGTGGGCCGCGGAGTGGCCGCCCGCCCAGCACCTGTCGACCGGGGCGCCCAGCATGTCGTCCAACCCGTTCGTCGACTACCACGTCGTCTACGCCCTCGCGATGATCGTCTTCGCGGTGGCGGCAGCGGGCAACACCTGGGGGCTCGGCCGGATCTGGGCCGCGATCCCCGTCGTCCGCCGTCACACCTGGCTCCGCTGAGCCCCCTCCGCCGAGTCCCCTCCGCTGAGTCCCCTCCGCCCCGCGGCCCGTACGCTCCCCCGGCGTACGGGCCGCGGCCATGTCCGGGGTGAGGCGGGGGCGGCCGGTGCGGACGTCAGCGGTGTTCGCTTGGTGGCTGTCATGTCCCCGACTGCGGGCCCCTACGCGGCGGCCGAGGCCCGCGACGACCGGACAATTCACGCCATCGCGGTGGCGCCCACCGGGAAGATGCTGTCGTAACTCTTGTCACTTGCGCGTCGACCCCATACGGTTCCGTGCTCGGAGCCACTTTGGGAGCGCTCCCACGGATCGCGTGGGAGCGCTTCCACGGGCGCTTGCTCATCCCCCCACCTTCCGTGCCTGTTTGAAGGGTCAGCATGAAGACGCTAAGGCAAGCTCTCCGATCAACCCGCAAGGCCGTCGTGGCCTCCGTGGCGGCACTCGGCCTCGGTGTGGGCGGTCTGCTCACACTGACGACCGCCCCGGCCGCTCACGCGGACACCCAGATCTGCACGCAGTACGGCTCGACCACGATCCAGGGCCGCTACGTCGTGCAGAACAACCGCTGGGGCACCTCCGAGGCCCAGTGCATCAACGTCACCAGCACCGGCTTCCAGGTCACCCAGGCCGACGGTTCCGTCGCCACCAACGGCGCCCCCAAGTCGTACCCGTCGATCTACAACGGCTGCCACTACACCAACTGCTCGCCGGGCACGAACCTGCCCGCGCAGCTCAGCTCGATCAGCAGCGCGCCGACCAGCATCTCGTACACGTATGTCAACAACGCGGTGTTCGACGCCGCGTACGACATCTGGCTGGACCCGGCGGCCAAGAAGGACGGCGTCAACAAGACCGAGATCATGGTGTGGTACAACCATGTCGGTTCCATCCAGCCGGTGGGCTCCAAGGTGGGCACGGCGAGTGTGGCCGGGCGCAACTGGGACGTGTGGACCGGTAACAACGGTGGCAACGACGTGATCTCCTTCGTCTCGTCCTCGGCGATCGACAGCTGGAGCTTCGACGTCAAGGCGTTCGCCAACGAGACGATCAACCGGGGTCTGGCCCAGAACTCCTGGTACCTCACCAGCGTCCAGGCCGGTTTCGAGCCCTGGCAGAACGGCGCGGGCCTGGCCGTCAGCTCCTTCTCCTCGACGGTGAACATCGGCGGCGGGTCAACCACCGGCGGTTCGACGACTGGCGGTTCGACGACCGGCGGGACCACCACGGGCGGCACCACCACTGGTGGGACCACGACTGGTGGGTCGACCACCGGCGGGACCACGACCGGCGGCACCACCACGGGCGGTTCGACGACCGGCGGTTCGACGACCGGCGGGACCACCACCGGCGGGTCGACCAACGGCGGCTCCACCGGCGGCACCGGCTCCTCCGGCTGCAAGGTGACCGTCACCCCGCAGTCCTGGTCCGGCGGCTTCACCGCTGACGTCAAGGTGGCCAACACCGGCTCCAGCGCCATCAGCAGCTGGAAGCTGGGCTTCACCCTCCCGTCCGGCCAGACCATCACCAGCGCCTGGAACGCCACGGTCAGCCCGTCCTCCGGCGCTGTCACCGCGACCAACCTCTCCTACAACGGGACGATCCCGGCCGGCGGCTCCCAGTCGTTCGGCTTCCAGGGCACGACCTCGGGTGCGTACGCCGCACCCACGGGCTTCACGCTCAACGGCGCTGCCTGCTCCTGACCAACCCCGAGGGGCGCCCCACCGCCCCTCACCCCGCGCCGTCCGCCCTCTCGGGGGCGGACGGCGCACCACGTTGCGCCCGCGGCCCGCAGGGGCGACGAGCGCTCCGTGCCCCCGCGGAGGCCGCCGGACCTGCCCGAGGCCGCCACGCCGCTTCCCGCCCCGGCCGAGGACCGGCCGAGCCGTATCGGCACTCCGCCCCAACTCCCGGCCCGGCACCACCCGAGCCCGGCCCCGCACATGCCGATGCCCCGCCCGATTCGGACGGGGCACCGAGCGTGCGGTGGGCCGCGGTCGATTACGCGTTGCCGAACTCCCCGGCTGCCACACCGGATACAAACGCCGCCCATTCACTGCCGGAGAATACGAGGGCCGGTCCGGCCGGGTTCTTGCTGTCACGCGCGGCGACGCGGCCGTCCACGGGAGCCACCTCGACGCAGTCGTTCTGCATGCCGCTGTACGTGGACTTACGCCAGGGCGCTGTGCTCAGATCGACTATCACGTTCACTGGTATTCCTCCAAATATCGCCGAATCAACTCCAACGACGCTTCCTCATTGAGTGCGAGGTTGCACGTCCAATCGAAGTGTTGCGTCAGTTCAACGACTCGCTTGGTCGATTCTACCAGTTCGCCCGAACCGAACGATTCGACGTAGGCGATGGTCGCCCCCTTCGGGGAGGTCAGGAGTGTCAGCGATCCGCCGAGCATCCAGAAGTCCCCGGCTTCGAACGGCACCACCTGCACGGTCATGTTCGGATCTTCGGCAGCACGGAGCAGCGCCTCCATCTGATCCGCCATCACTGTCGGTCCGCCGACCGGGCGTTTCAGAGCGGCTTCGTCCATCACCGCCCAATACGGTGGTGAGTCCTCGCGATCGAACACGAGCTTGCGGCGCATACGCATGGATACCGCGCCGTCGAATAAGGACGCGGGCGCCTTGGGTTTCCGCGCCCTGATACGTGACCGCGCGTACTCCTCCGTCTGCAGCAGTGCCGGAATGTCGCTGCTGGCGAAGACCTGAATACGTTCGGCCCTGGCCTCGCGTTCGGCACCTTTGCGCTGGTACTCCTGGATCGTTCCACTGCCGATGGCCTCCAGCAGCTCACTGAAAATGCCGCCGGTCGCCAATTGCTCGTCAAGGGTGCGCACCAGATTGTCGGACGGGATCTGTTCGCCGCGTTCCACCCGTGCCAGGTACGCATGGTCATAGGTCGTCAGTTTCTTGAGTTCCCGCAGCGACCAGCCGAGCGCTTCCCGCCGCCGGCGCAGTTCGTTGCCCAATACCCGTGACAGGGTCAGGCGTCCGTCATCGTCTCGTTCGACCACTTCCCGCACACCTCCTTGTCCTGCCATATTGCACCGGCCACGTACCGCCGGGCGGCCGGATCGGACAATGTCCTGTGGACAAGCGCACGTTGGCCCCGCGCCGGGTCTGGGAAACGGTCACCCCGACCGCGAGGGTGGGTCCCCTCAACCGCAAACCCCCAGGGAGTCCGCCCCATGGCCCTGACCGGCGCCGCCGCCACCCGTCCTCTCGGCGCTTTCCCCCACCCGCAGCGCGCCGTCGTGCCGTACATCACCGCCTGGTCGTCGGAAAGGGATTTACCCGGGACCCTGGTCGCGCACCGGGACCGACTCGCCTATTCCGACGAACACCCTTACGACCGCGATGCGTTCAGAATTCTGTGGCGTCGATTCGGTGTGAGTCCGGGGAAGGGCAGGCCCGAATACGGGGCGGTGCACACGCTTCGTCAGCGGCGGGCGATGCGGCGGGTGCTGTGTCAGGTGTGCGGCGGGCCGGCCGACGAGAGCCGTGACGGGGTGCTGTGGCTCATGGGCCGGGCCGAGTACGAACGCGAGCCCTGGCCGGCCCCGGTCGAGTCGCCGCACCCGCCCGTCTGCCTGGCCTGCGCCGTACGCGCCGTGCGGCTCTGCCCCCACCTGCGCGACCACTACACCGCCGTCCGCGCCCGGCGCTTCCACCTGTCAGGGGTGTACGGCGCCCTGTACGTCCCCGGCCCGTACCAGCCCCAGGCCCTCGGCGTCGCCACACTCGCCCTGGACGACACCCGCACCCGCTGGCTCCAGGCCGGCCAGCTCATCATGCGCCTCACCGACTACCGCGTCGTAGACCTCGACACCGAAGCCACGGCTCAAGGTCTTTCCATCTGACCCGCGCCGCCACTCGGCCCGAACGGGGGGCCGAACGGGGGGCCGCCGCCTCGTCGTTGAAGGAGAGGCAGGGAAGTCGTCAGAAGACGCCGAAAAAGCGGTCCCACCAGCTGGGACGTTGAAGGCCCCGAGCCGGCCGGCCGGGCCCGTCGTAGTCGCGTTCCAGCAGTTCTTCGGGCACGGTCGTGTATGCGAGGTCGGCCAACGCCCGACGGACCTTGGCGAGGTCGGCTGCGTCCAGCTCGCCTTCGGCCTGGGCTTCCGCGGTGTCGAGGAAGGCTCCGGGGTTGTCGGCGCAGACAAGGGCGAGAGACCCGAACTTGCTCACGCACACCACGATCCGCGTCCCGCACACGGTTGCTTCGGCGGGCACCGTGACCCGTCCGTACTCGGGGGAATCCTGGGTGTCCCGCGCTTCGGCGCATCGAGTGGCGAAGTCACCGTCAAGCCGTGCCACCAGGCCGCCGAACTTCGCACCGGTGCGGCGTCGGTCGTCATCCGGTGGCCACTCCAGCCACTCCGGACCGTCGAGCCCACGCAGCAGGGCCAGCAGATCCGCTTCACACTCCATCACCCCCGCATCCTCGCGCGACCGCCCCCGCCCCCGCGAGCCCGACCACACGGACATCGCAGCCCCGACCACCACGGAAGCTCGCCCCCTGCTCCCCGCCTTCAGGCTCACCTCGACCTCGCCGTACGCACGGTCCTGCTGCGGTCAAGGCGGGCTTTCGCCTCGAAGAGACTCACGTCGAGTATTGCGCAAACCCACCTTTTCGTAGACCGAAGGCCCTCGATTCGAACGCACGTCAACGCAGAAGTGAACGCATCCGCTGGGCAATCTCCGCCGCCGCCGATTGAACCTCGGCGCCACTCAGCGCGTCCGGGGATCGGCGGATCCGGCGTCTGCGGTTCCCGTCGGTTGGGGTTGGAGTCGTAGCCCTTGTCGCCGAGCAGCGCTTCGGTTCTTCTGCGAGGTTGGCCGGAGCGTCCGACGACGGACGGGATACCGCCGACCAGGGCGAGGGTCTGGGAGACGTCGTTGACGTTGGCCGCGGTCGTAATGACCTTGAGCGGGGTGTCGCGTCCGTCGTAGATCAGGTGGTGCTTGCTGCCCGTTTTCCGCCGGTCGACCGGTGACGGACCGGTGTCGGCGCCCCCTTTTTCGCGGGGCTGGCTGTGAGAACCATCCACGCACGCACGTGACCAGTCGAGCTTGCCGACCGCGTTCAGCTCCGCGAGCAGAATCCGGTGCAGCTGGTCGAAGATTCCAGCCTTCTGCCACCAGTCCAGTCGCCGCCAGCACGTCTGGCCCGAGCCGAGCCCCAGCTTCAACGGCAGAAGTTGCCAGGCTATGTCGTTGTAGAGAACGAACAGGATGCCCTGGAGACAGAGCCAGTCCGGCCTCGGCCCCGGCGAGCGCTCCGGCCAAGGAAGCAGCACAGACTCGATCAGCGCCCACAAGTCGTCGTCCACGATCCACGGCCGAGTAGTCACACATCACGAACAGCCGAATCCTCACAGCGGTCACGGCCAACCAGGACACTTCAGCAAGATCGCGTTACGCGCTTACCACCTGCCCACCCGCCTCGCCGACCGCGCCCGCCACTGCTTCCTGTGCGTCGGGCGGATTTGGCCCTGGGCGACCGCGTTCACCACCTACTGGCAGCGCCTGACCATCCTGCCGACCATCACCTGAATCCTGCCCACCAGCCCCGACGAGACAGCAAGGAGCACACCTCCACCACCTGCGGGTGCCGTGGAACCTCGGCGCAGTCGCAGCGACACGCGGCGACCCCGCACACGCCCACACGGGACAAAGGGGGCAAATCAGATGCTCATTCACTCGCTCGCGACCGCTGACGCATCGAGGGTAACGACACCCATCGCCGACCGTCACCGGCGACTACGAACAAAGCCGAAGAACGCGCAGGCCCTACGCCCGCCGTCACCCTTCGTTGAGCCTCCGCTCGTAATCCACCCCATTTGGCCCTATGCCGTCCACTTCATTACCAACCACGTCGATAGTGGCATCCATATACCCCATGGCGTACAGGACTGCTTCCGCGGCGAGGCTAGCATGGTCCGCATCAATATTGTGTACCGAGTACCGTAGGGAGTTTCCAACCTTACCCGAAAGGTTCGCTGCGATCCCCAATACCGACCACTCGGATGTATTCAGCCCAGAGGCGGCAAGGGCACCGTCTCCACCAGACCGTTGCATCTCGATCGCTTCCGCGTACGCTCGGTCGAAATCAGTTGCTGCATACAAGCGCCCAGCGGAATCACGATGCATTCGCATGAAGCCATGCTTAACAAGCCAGAGCCGAAGCCCTTCGACCCGCAGCACCAGCCTTTCGGCTGCCTCCACCCAACATACAGTCGACGCCCCACGAAGCAAAAGGACTTCCAACTGATGCACGTCCTCCGGGACCTTCCCTACATTATTGCTCACGTCCGCCAAGATACCATGCCGATCGCCCGTACGCGCCTGATGATTCACACCCGCTACTACGGCGCGCCTACTTCAGGGAACTCCACTTCACCGGACATGCCAGGTGGTTCAACCGATGGAAATCTCTCATCCAACCACGCCTCCACTTGAGACGGAAAACCTCCACCATGACCCGTCGATGGATCCGGGTTTCCATACGCAGGAATTCGCGCCTCCCATTTCTTTCCACCCATCGTAGACTTCGACACCTGATATTTCACATATGGCCCCCTGTGCACTGGATCCCCATACGAGTCCGGGTCGCCCTTCTCCCACATTATCTGCACACCCGGATCATCCGGCATGGAATACCTGTCACCCTCTCCGCCTGTAGCAGCCCTAGGATTCATATCATGCTTCTCGAATCCTGCATCTGTAGCCATTTGATTGACTTCCTCCCGAGTGACCCCTCTCAGGCTCTGAATATCCTTGAAACTTCTCACCATTCCAGTTGCCGTAACTAGAACAGCACCATGGATAAATATATCACTCTGCCCAAAATTCAAATTCCCTATCCCGAATGCCCCATTGAGCTCCGGAGGGCACTGATTAAGATCACAAAGTGCTCGCCAGTACCGGTATTCCTCACTGGGACCACTCGGTAGATGTCCAAAATGTTGCACGATCGATGCCCACGCCGATGCAAGAGGAGCTGCATAGCCTGACCGTTTATCGATCGAAACATGCGAGCTGACATTAGTCAGTCTGGATGTACCACTGCCCGTCGGGCGCTGACTTTCTTTCGCCTGCCCATTCCCTCCTCCGCCGGTGCTGGGGCCATGGGCCTGGCCATCGAGGGTGCAGACGGGCGGGCAGTCGGAGGCGGGGGGTGTCACGACGCCGCCACCCCCGCTGCTGTCCTTGTTCATCAGGCCCGTGGGGTCCGAGCCCGTGACCGGGTTGTTCGCGGCGTAGCTGTAGCCGTTGATCTGCTGGGGGTCGGTGAGTTCGAGGAGCGGGTCGAGGGAGATGAAGCGGCCCGTGGTGGGGTCGTAGTCGCGGGCGCCGAGGTGGGTGAGGCCGGTGGTGGTGTCCCGGACTCCGTTGACGAAGCCGTGGTCGCCGGTCCACGCCCCGGGTATGGTGCCGCGGACGTTGCCGAAGGGGTCGGTACGGCGGTGGGTGACGGCCTGGGTGGTGGCGTCGATCTGGGTGGTGCCGGTGTCGTGGGCGTCGGACAGGGTCCACTTGAAGCTGCCGTCGGAGGAGCGGACGGCGACGGTCTGGCCGAGCCAGGTGTAGTAGCGCGTGGCGGTGGTGTGGGTGGTGCCCTTGTCGAGGTGGAGTTCGGTGTCACCGAGGTAGACGGTGGTGCCGGTGTCGTCGCGGGTCAGCAGCCGGTTGCCGTCGGCGTCGTAGAGGTAGGACGCGGAGGTGCCGTCGGACTTCGTGTCCGAGGCGAGGTGCCCCTCGTCGTCCCAGACGAGGTCTTCCGTGGTGCCGCCCAGGTCACGGGTGGTGGTGTTGCCGGCGGAGTCATAGCCGTAGGAGTTGGTGGTGGTGCTGCCCGCGATGGTGGTGGCCGAGCCGGTCTGGGTATGGGGCTGCTTGCCGTTCGGGGAGCCGACCGGGGCCCCGTAGTCGTAGGTCGTCGTCGTGTCCGGGGCACCGGCGGCCGTGGCGTGCCGGACGAGCTGAGTGCGGTTGCCGAGCAGGTCGTAGGAGTAGGACTGCCAGTACGGCGCGGGCCCGCTGCCCAGGGCGGCGGTCGACGGGTTCGAACCGCAGGCGCCCGCGGTCTGCCAGGTGTCCGACGAGGTCCACGCATCGGTGAGCCGGTCATGACCGTCGTAGCGGTAGCACTGGGTGTCGTCCGCGCCGTCCGCGCGGGCGTCGGTCATCGTGGGGTTGCCGGCGTCGTCGTAGCCGTAGTGGGTGTCCTGGACGATGCCGCCGCCGGTGTCGTAGGTGACGAGTTGGCGGGTCAGCCGGCCGGTGCCGTCCTCGTAGGTGTTGGTCTCCTGGACCTGCTTGGCCGTGGCCATGGTGATCTGCTGGACCTGGCCCAGCTTGGTGTACACGCTGTCACGCACATAGCTGTAAGAGCCCTGGAGCTTGGTGGGCATGAACAGGTTGTTGTAGGTGTACACCATCGCTTCGGTCGGCAGTCCGCCGGCGGCCGGGTCGGTCACCGAGGCGAGGGTGTCGTCCAGGAAGTAGGAGGCCGACGATACATAGGAGCCCGCGAGGGCTTCCTCACCGGTGACCGAGGGGATCACGACCCGGGTCGAGGTCGGCCGGTACAGGGCGTCGTAGGCACCGACCTGGGACATGTACTGCGTGGCGCCGGTCTCGGAACCGTCGACATAGCGGATGGAGGAGGTCGGCTGCCCCTTGGCGACGTTGTCGTAGGTCCACTTGGCCAGCTGGTTGGCGGGGGCCTGCGCATCGCCCGCGGCGTCGTACTCACCCGTCCTGCGGCCGATTTCGTCGTACGTGTAGCTGATCGTCCTGCCGCGGCTGTCGGTGGTGGACAGCACCTGGTCGAGGTCGGTGTACTTGGTTGTGCTCGCGCCGGCGTCCGGATCGGTGGTGGTGATCTTGCGGCCCATCAGGTCGTAGTCGTACGTCCAGACGTTGTGGTTCGCGTCGGTGACCTTGTTCAGGCGGTTCTTGGCGTCGTAGTCGTACGAGATCCACGTGTAGGGGCCGCTGGGGGTGCCGTTGTCGTACTGCCGGGTCTCGGAGGTACGGCCGAGTGCGTCGACCAGAGTGGTGGTGACGATGCCGCCGTTGGGCGGGATCACGGTCGTGCGGTCACCGCCGTAGACAGTGCTGCTCGACCACTTGTACGTACCGCCGGCGTAGAAGTCGGCGAGGGTGGGGCGTCCGGCTCCGTCGTAGGTGGTCTGTGTCTGCGACGGCTGGGCGGAGATGATGTTCGCCAGCGCTCCGGACGCGTTCGTGGCGTCGACATAGTTGGCGTCGGCTTCGACGGCCAAGCCGCGCGAGTCGTACTTCGTCTCGGTGATCACCCGTCCGCCGCCAGGAGCGGGGACCTGGGTCTGGCGCGGCCGCAACATGGCGTCGTAGATCGCGTACGTGTAGTTGTAGCTGGTGCCGTCGTTACGGATCTTCCCGGTGCGGACGTACGAGGCGACAGTCTTGGACAGCTGGTAGTCGTAGCTGATGTTGGGCAGCTGGTTGGACGCCTTGATGCGGGTCGGCAGCCATACGCCGGTCATCCGCCCCAGCGAGTCGTAGCCCAAGTCGGTGCGCTTGTTGTTCGGGTCCACCACGGACAGAGCCAGTCCGCGTGCCGGATCGAAAGTCGTCGTGGTGGCGAACTGCTTGGCGTCCTTGGTGAGCGTACTGGTCAACGGGCCGCCGGTGACCGGAGTGTAGTTGGTGGTGCTGCTGTTTCCGTCGGCATTCGTGACGCTCAGGTTCCGGCCCTGGGTGTCGTATGTGCTGCTGGAGACGGTCTGGTATACGGGAGTGGACCCGCTGTAGGACGACACCCGCTGGGTGGAGGTCAGCTCGCCCAGCGTCGGCGCGGTTCCGTAGGACTGGTAGTCGTACAGGTTGCGGACGTCGGCGATCACGTCGGCGGGGCGCGTGGTGGCCGCGGCGCATGCGACGTCCACACTCTCCATCCGGATCGGCACGGCCCGCAGCCAGGCGGTGGTGTTGTCCGCGTAGGTGGTGCGGGTGCACTGTTCATCGCCGCTGACCGTGTCGTCGCCGCCGTCGTTCACCTGTGTGGGGGCGCCCGTGGTCGAGTCGTAGGTGGTGGACACCGTCGTGGTGCGGGGCAGGCCGCTGGTGAGGTCAGTGCGGGTGTGGACGGCGGACGGCCGCACGTAGTCGGCGGTACGGGTGCCGTCGGTCGCGGTCTGGTGAATCCACCAGTCGGTGATGGTGCTGCCGACCTCGGCCGTGCCGTTGAACGTCCGCGACTCGCGGACGCTGCCCGCCAGTTGGTCCTGATCGGTGACGTGGGTGCTGTTGGAGTCGGTGACGGTCGCGGTGCGGGCGGGGCCGCTGGACTGCTTGTCGCCGTCCATGCCCTGGAAGTACGTGGCAACCGTCTTGGTACGGGTGGTCTGGTCATTGCCGGTGGTGGTCGTCACCTGGCCGAATCCGCGCCACACCGACCAGGTCTTGTACTTCGCCAGGCTGGTGACGTTGTCACTGTCGTAGTGCCAGGCCGGGTTCGCGTAGGTGTAGTCCGTCTCCCTGCTCGGCGCCCCGCCGCTCGGATCGGACTCGACGACCTGCTTGACCACGTACTTGTGGAACCAGTCCAGTTGCGGGGCCGCCATGGTCGGCGGCGTCCACATCACCGGGTAGCACAGCTTCGTGTCACTGTCCGGGGCCGAGGGCATGCTCGTGCCGGCGACACACTGGCCGGTGGGATCGTTGTCGTTGTAGTTGACGGTGATGACCGAACCGGTCTCGGTGGTGATCGTCCGGACCCGCCACTTGATGAGCGCGGCGATGTCGTCATGGGTGGTGTCCACCCGGTTGGGCAGCTGGAGGCCCTCGAAGGAGACCTTCGGCATCGCCTGCGCGGTGCCGTCCAGGCCGGTGCGGGTGATCGACTTCAGCCACAGGCTCGCCGACGTGCCGTCACCGGGGTCGACGAAGCTCTGGTCCAGGGCCCAGGAGTCCACACTGCGGTAGGCAGGCGTCGAGAGGCCCGCGTCCCACACCTTGGTGGTGATCCCCGTCAGCCGCTTGCGGGTGAAGAATGTCGGCGCGGGCGAGTCCTTGCAGACCGCGCCCGACGCGCAGATCCGGTCGAAGGGCACGTCCGGCCAGTCCTTGGCCGTGGAGGAGGTCAGGGAGCCGCACGTCTCCGTGCTCGTGACCAGGCACCGCTCGGCTGTGGTGAAGACGACCTGGTCAGGGGCGTTGCCGAAGAACGTGGAGTCGGTGACCCCGTAGTCGATGCGCGACAGGTAGCCGCCGCGGTCGTACACCGTGCCGTTGGCCGTGGTGGTGCCGTTCTGCCCGTAGGCGTTGGTCTCCTTGGTGTACCAGTACGACATCGCGTTGTGGTGGGTGTCCACGACGTAGTCGAGGTTCCACCGCCATGCCTGGGTCACGGCCCGGCCGGAGAACGAGGTGCCGTTGCTGTAGCCCGGCTCGCCGCTGTCGTCGCCGTACACCGGTACGGTCCAGGTGGAGTTCGTCTCCGGCTTACCGGTCGTCCACCCGGGCAGCCGGTTCTTGCCGAAGACGTACTGGGTGCCGTCAGTGGTGGTGACGGTCCAGAACTCGCCGTCGTTGTCCCCGTTGGTCGCTCCCGTGGAGCGCACGACACGCTCGTTGTCGTCGTCCTTGGGGTGCCAGACGCCGCTGGTCTGGTCCTTGATCAGGGGTGTGGCCTTGCCGTTCAGAACGATGGTCGCGTTGTCGTTCGCCCAGCACTCGTCGTACTTCTTCGACTGGCCGTCGTCGTCGCACGAGTCGTAGGACCGCTCGATGTACGACGCGGGCAGGTTGAAGCCCTCACCGATCCAGGACGGCTGATTGTTCGTCGACGGCAACCGGCCGTCGACGCTCTGCGAGTCGTAGTCGATCGCCAGATTCGGTGCTGGGCCGGCTGCCGCGGGAGGCACTGCCAAGGGGTACGACCAGGAGAAGTCACCGCTGGAGCCGCCCGCACTCCAGGAAGCCGAAGGAGCCAGGGAGGTCGCCTGGTAGGAGCCCGCCCCCGACTTCGCGGTCGCGTCCGCGCCCAGCAGCAGGGTGCCGGCCGACGCGGGACCCGCCGCCGGTACGGAGGCCGTCAGGGTCTGCGCCTTGAGGTCGTTCTCCGTCGCCACCGGCGTCTTCGTGCGGCACTCGGCCTTCTCCGGTGTGGTCAGCGCACAGACCGGCAACTGGACCAGGGTGAGACGAGCGCCGAAGTCACCGCCGTAGGCGTGCGCGAAGCCGGAGTAGTCCAGGGATATCTTCGAGGCGGAGGAGCTTTCAGCCCCGCTGGCCCTGGTCACCGTCAGCACGGCCCCGGAGACTCCGGCAGCTGTCGCGGCGGAGTGCGGCGCCACGGTGACAGTAAGACCGGCGGAGTCCGCGGAGGCGGCGGCCGTCCGGCCGATCGGTCTGACCACGGCATCGACCGAAGTCGGCCAGGAGACCGGCTTCTTGAGCAGCTCAGCGGTGCGCTTGGCCGCGTCGGCCGCCGGGTCCTTCCGCTTGACCGCGGCGACCTGGAAAGGCACGGCGGTGCCGTACTTCGCCTTGGGCAGGGACACGTTGTAGTGCCCGTGATGCTCGCTCGCCCACACCACCGGGGCCGATCCGAGGCCGCCGGCCAGGACCGCCCCGGCCGCCAGCCCCACAATCCACCACCGGCTCCGACGCTGCCTGTGCCGCCTGACCGTCCCCACCCCAATGCTGCCCATCACCGAACTCCGCATCTCGTATTCGTACGAAAATGGCTCACGCCGTGTCGCAGGCTCTCGTCACTCGTCAGGGAACGCGGGCGGCGGCTCCTCTGAGTTGAACAGCGTTACGACGTCCTGCCAGGAGACCAGGCCGGTCCACACACGGGCCTTGGCGACCATCCCCTTGACCGGATCGCCGTAGGCGCCGGTGTTGGTACGTCCACGGCCGATCGAGAACGTGCCGGTCGCCTGCCACGACGAGGTGAAGTCGGTCCCGCCGCCCGTGTCGGAGCCGTTTGGGTCGTCACCGGTCGCGTCCGAGGGCTGAGCGTTCACATACAGCTGCAGACGGCCGTTCGCCGCGTCGTACACGCCCGTCAGCATCGTCCACTGCCCGACGACCGCGGGTCTACCGGCCGTCACATTCCCCGGGGATGTCGTGGTGGTCGCCGCTGTCGTATCGGCCGAGGTACGGCCGAACACCCAGTGACCGTCCGACTGACCCGCCGCCTGGGTGTACCAGAGGCCCCAGGAGTCGCGGGTGGTGCCCGACTGCCCGGCGATCCGCATCGTGTGCGCGGTGCTGGTGTTGGCCAGGGCATCCGGATCGAGATACACCCACACCGACACCGTGAAGTCACCCTGGGAGTCGACGATCGGGCCGGGCACCGACACATACGAAGCGGCGGTGCCGTCCAGGCTGAGCACGTTGCCCATCGAGCCTTCGAGGTCGTCCGTCCAGGTGGCGCCGGAGCCGAGGGTGCCCGCGTGACCGTAGCCGGAGGAGTCGGCGGCCGTGCCGCCGGACGACTCGTTCAGCTCCCAGTCCGACACCAGGGCCGGACGGGCCAGGCCCGTTGCCGGATCGGTCATGTCCTGAATGCCGGCGACCTCGTCAGGCGACAGGATGCGGTTCCACAGCTGGACTTCGTCGATCTGGCCGGGGAAGTAGTCGGTGAAGCTGGTGCTGAGCTGTCCGCGGCCGATCTGCATGGCGCCGGTGGCCGCCCAAGGGGTGGTGAACGCCACCGGATTACCCTGCGGCAGCCCGTTGACGTACAGCTGGATGGTCTGGGCCTGCGCGTCGTACACCCCCAGCAGATGCGTCCACGCGCCCACGGCCGGACTGGTCGTGGCGACCGAGCGGACGATCGTCGGTGACGCCACATCGGAGGTGTACCGGTTGAAGATCCACTTCTGGTACGCCGTGGAGTAGTACAGCGCGTACGCGGAGCCATTCACACCGGCCTGGGCGGCCACCACCGCGTTGTGGGATGTGCCGGTCAGCCGGGCCCACGCCGAGACCGTGAACGACTTCGAGGTGTCCAGGCCCGGAGACGCGACCGACGCGTAACTCGCGGTGCCATCCGTGGCCAGGGCCTTACCCGTGCGGGCCCGGTCCGACCAGGCCGCGCCCGTGGACAGCGACGCCGGATGAGTGCCGGCGGAATCAGCCGCGCTCGCGCCCGTGCCCTCGTCGAACGCCCAGTGGTCGACCGCCGGTGCCCCCGGAGCGACCCGGAAGAAGTACGTCACGCCCACCGAGGTGGCTCCCGCCGAGTTCTCGGTCTCCACCGTCAGCGCGTTCAGCCCCAGCGCGTTCGGCGACAGCGTCACCGCCGTACTCGCGGTCGGTGACGAGAACGACTTCGTCACCAGAGCCCCGCCGTTCAGGGTGTACGTGTACTTCACCACGTTCGGTGAACCGGCGGTCAGAGTGAAAGCTCCCGGCGCGCCCACCCCGCCGTGCGCCGTGCACGTGTCCGGATCGTCCGCGCTCGCGCACTCCGGATAGGCGGTCGAGGTCACCGTGGGCGGGAGGACCTTGCTGGTGTCGATGTGGAAGGCGCACACCCCGGTGGTCGTCCACCCCGAATACATCGACGCCGTCACGCCCTTGAACGTGTACTTGTACTCCGTGCGTGCCCGGAACCAGTACGTCTGGCCGTTCTGCAGCGTCGGTGTCTTCCAAGTACCGGCCGTGCCCGACGCAGTCCACGCCGACGAACTGCCCGAGGCCACCTTGGGGTCGGGAATGTCCGGGTCGAAGCGGTACAGCTCGAAGTTCGAGCGCAACGTCGCCTGCGAGCCGTCCGCCGACTTCGGCGTCGCGGTCAGGGTCGGCGTCAGCGAACGGATGTTCGTCGCGAGACCGGAGCGCGGGCCGCAGGCCACATTCGGGTCGGACAGTTTCAGCGCGGTCGGTGTCGCGGGCGCCGAGACATAGGTCACCGACAGGGTCGGCTTGGTGTCCGACGGGGACGCGAACTGCTTCCACGCGATGGGGTCCGACTCGTCCGAAGCCCGCAGCCCCACGGTGGTGGTCGTCCCGTCCTGGATCGCGTGGGTCGCGTCGAACTCGACGTTCCCGCCCGGACAGGACGAGGACCAGCCCTTCGCCACGGTGACCGTGTCGACCTTGGTCTTCCAACTGGGCTGCTTGTTCCACGTCGAGGACGACGAGATCGCGCCGGTGCTCCACAAGTCAACGGGTTTGGCCGTGCAGTTCGCCGACCAGATCTCCTCGGCGGTGAACGTCGCCTGCAGGACCTTCTTGCCATCCACCACATGCGTGTCGAACTGGTAAAGCGAGCGGACCTTCTTGTTGTCGACGCTCGCCTCGTAGCCGACGCCCAGGCTGTGGGTGGTCTTCCAGAAGGAGGTCGACGCCATACTCGCGTTCGACCACAGGGCGGTCCATCCCGCCAGTGACGAACTGGTGGTCTGCGGGTCCAGCACCACCGGGTACACCGTCGCCGGATCGGTCAGGAAGTCCTGGTCCGGTGTGACCGTCATCGCCGTAGCGGTGATGTCCACATCCATCACCGACGTCTTCGAGCCCGGCCCTGGCCCGACCTCCGTGTCCGCCGGCCCGAACATCCGCTCCGTCGCGGGCTCACCGCCCGTACCGCCGCTGTCGCTGTCCCACGCCAGCGCCGCGCCCGTCGAGAACACCGGGCGGCCCTGGTCGTCGACCAATACCGCCCCGCCCGACGCTTGGCCGCGCACGTCCAGTCCCTGGAGGGACACCGGGAACCGCAGGCTCGCCAACTCCGGGTTCTGAGCGGCCTCGCGGCTTTTGACCACCACGTTCTCCGTGAAGCCGTCCGGGACCGCCGTCACCAGCAGATCCACGTCCGGCAGCACCGACTCGTAGGTCGCCACCGAACCCGAGACCGTCGGTACCGGAAGGGTCCACGGTGCGGAGACGCTGTACGACGTGCCGTTCCGAGACACGGTTGCCAGCGGCGCGGACGCACCGCCACCGGAGAACGTCACGTCAGCGGCGGCGGCCTTCGGCCGCACCGAACCGTCGGCCAGCACCTGAAGCGTGGTGTCGAGGGGCACCCACGAACCGTCCTGACGGGCCCTCACCGGCACCGTGTCGACGTCCAGCTGAAACGTTCCTTCAGGCAATGCCGTCACGAGCTGAGTCGGTGTCGTCTCCGAAGCCACTACGACGGGGCTGCCCGAGTCGGCCGCCTGCTGCGACGCCTCGGCCTCCGGTGACAGTCCGGCAGCGGCCCGGGGGCCTGAAGAGGTGTCAGCCGCGGCCGCCTGAGCCCCGGCCATCACCAAAGGCTGCACGAGCAGCGCCCCCGCCGCCAGCCAAGCCGCGTACGCAGGCAGACGCCTGCCCCCACCAGTCCCCATCCCAGCCCCCACCCAGAGGTAACACACGGTGAACAGATCACACCGTGCAGTTAGCGCTGCATCCTTGCAGTCAAAAAGCAAAGCACATCCAATCGATTCACCATGCTTTGGCAAAGCTGCCCAGTCGAGTGGAACCCAGAGGCGAAATAGCCCGTCATGGCGAGATCAATTCCCTGTTCCGGTCTTTACCTGACTTATAGTGATGAATCCACAGATGACCGTGCCACCGCAGGCCAGCACAATCTGCACCACAATCGCCCGACCGAACACCAGCGGTTACGGAACCAGTTACTCCGTATATACCGGCAGGCCCTACGGACCGCCGCCCGCGCGCCCGCGTTCCGACACACCGGCTGGGGCTGCGGCCGCGCGGGCGCCGCACCAGCCCGGCAGACTTGGCGGCGTGGCGAGCAAACACAGCGCCGGCATCCTGCTCTTCCGCGGGAACCCCGGCACGGATGACGACACGGCCCCGACCCCCACCGACGGCACCCTTGAAGTGCTGCTCGGCCACATGGGCGGACCCTTCTGGGCCCGGCGCGACGCGGGTGCGTGGAGCGTGGTCAAGGGCGAGTACGAGCCGGACGAGCCCGCGCTGAGTGCCGCCCGGCGCGAATTCCGCGAGGAACTCGGTCTCCCCGTGCCCGACGGCGAACTGGTCCCGCTCGGCGACGTCCGCCAGTCCGGCGGCAAGGTCGTCACCGTCTGGGCGCTGCTCGGCGACCTCGACCCCGCCCTCGCCGTCCCCGGCACGTTCACCATGGAGTGGCCGAACGGTTCCGGCAGACTCCAGGAGTTCCCGGAGATCGACCGGGCGGCCTGGCTCCCCCTCGACGAGGCCCGCAAGAAGATCGTGAAGGGCCAGCGCCCCTTCCTCGACCGCCTGACCGAGCACCTGGCGGACCACCGCGCCGCCGACTGACGCCGAAACGCGAACAGGGCAGGCCCCCGCCCTCGCGGAAAGCCTGCCCTGTCCCCCACCCGTAACTACATCGCGCGCTACTTCGTGAAGTAGATGTACTTCCACGCCCCGTACGTCGTGGAGTTCACCGTGTCCCCCGAGGACCCGTTGATGTACGCCGCCCGCATGCGCGCGCGGATTCCGGCGCCGCCCTTGCCGGGCCCCTCCAGACGGACGACCGACTTCCCCTTCGTGTTCAGCGCGAAGTACTCCGACGCGGTCGTGTACCACTTGCCCTGGGAGTAGACCTGGAGGTCGAGCCGCTGTTGGCGGCCCTTGTAGTACGTCATGGTCGTGGTCAGCACCGGGTCGCTGGTCTGGTGGAACCAGTAGTACTTCGTGGAGCCGATCTTGCCCGTCTTGTAGTGCTTGGAGACGGCCAAGGAGACCTTGACCTTGGCGTACGCCGTGGACTTGACGGTCTTCGACGCGGACCGCGCGTCGCCCGAGAAGACGGCCGAGACGGCGGTGTCCCGCGTCATGGACACGGTTACCGACAGATTGCCCTTGGAGTTGACCTTGCCGGACTTGATCAGCTTCTTGGGCTTGTCACCGCCGAAGGGATCGGCGTAGATCGCGACCGTACGGTTCTTGTAGGTGGAGCCGAGGTGCGCGGTGAAGGAGACGTGCGTGCCGTACGCGTAGAGCTTGCCGTTGCGGTTCAGCGTGAGCTTGGTCGCGTTGCGCGAGACGGCCACGCTGTCGGAGGCCGACACCTTGACGTGCGCCGCGTCGCCCGCGTACGTCACCGTGTACTTCACGGTGCCGCCGTCCGGCGGGGTGTCGGTGAAGGAGTACGCGCCGCCCGCCGCGGTCTTCACCGCCGGCAGCGCCTTGCCCTTGGGCGAGTCGATGTCCGTACGGGTCACGGTCAGCGGCGTGCCCGCGGGCAGGGCCTTGGCCGAGGTCAGCTTGCCGGTGACGGTGAGCTTCTTGGCCCGGGTCGCCTTGGCGGGGGCGCTGACGGTGAGCTTGGGCAGGTACTTGGTGGGGTCGGTGAAGGTCCGCAGCGAATACACGCCCTCGCTGTTCACCGAGACGGCGAAGACCCGGCTGCCGTCGGGGGCCCAGGCCAGCGCGCCGTCGACCTGGGTGTCGCCGCCGCTGCTGTTGCCCGTGTTGGGGTAGTCGTACTCACGGACGGCAGTGGTGGAGTCCTGCTCGTAGATGTGCAGGTCCGGGGCATACCAGGACGACGTGGCCGCCGCGACGACGCCCTTGGGGCTGATGTCGACCGAGCTTCCGTAGTCACCGGACGGGTACTGGAGGAGCTTGTGCAGGTCAGTGGTGGAGAACACCGGGTGGTGGTACGGATACCCGCTGGCGGTCACCACTTCGGTGCCGTCGGGCGACACGTCGAGGTCGCGCAGATTGTCCCCCTCGTTGCCCAGGTCGGACTGGACCCGTAGCTCCGCGCTGCCCGAGGACACGTCGTAGACGGCCAGCGTGCCGCCCTCGCGCTGGCCGAGGGCGATCACGGAGGCGGCCGGATCGGAGCCGATCAGCGGCGTACGGGTCCAGGACCGGCCGCCCTCCTGCTCAAGCGTGACGACCGGCTCGGGCCCGGACAGGTCGAGCGAGCCCAGGTGGCCGACGGACCCCTCGGCGTAGCCGAACCACAGCTTCCCGCCGGCCTCGCCGAGCGTCTGCGGGTTGTCGGCGCCGATCGGGTAACTCGCGCTCAGGGCGTACGTGGTGGTGTTGACGGCCACGATCCGGTCGGAGCCGGCGACCGCGGCGTAGACCTTGCCGGAGTCGGCCGACAGCGCCAGGCCGTCCACGCCCCGCAGATCGAGCAGGGTCTTCTGCACCGTGCCGGAGTAGTCGGTGACGACCAGTCGGCCGCCGGAGGGGTCGGAGATGTAGACCCGCTGGTGGACCCCGTCGACCAGCACATCGCCCGCGGAGCTGAGCGAGAGGGTCTTGGCGGAGTCGGCGACGGCCGGTGCCGTCGAGACCGCGACGAGCGCGGCCGAGCTGAAAACGACCGCGAGCGAGGTCGCGGCGGCGAGGGTGCGCGTACGCACGGTGGTGATTACCCCCCAAGGTAATGCCGCGTCGATTCACCCGCGACGAGCGGGGGCGGCGGTCGTCAGCCTATGTCACACCTGTGACAGCCGTGGAGGGGGTTTCCCGGCCTCCGGGAGGCGGCCGATTCCCACAGGCCGCGCAACTCCCCTGTACGACAAGGCCGTTCAGTCCCCCACCGTCCATACGGGCAAGGGGGTGCCCCGGCGGGCGGACGCCTGCCGGGGCACCTTGGGTGACGATGTGTCAGTCCGTCAGTTGTAGGGGGCGATCATGGTGACGTTGCCGAAGGTCCAGTTGCCGGGGGTGGTCGACCAGCCCTTGGTGTAGCCGTTGAAGGAGCCCGACGCGTCGGACTTGGCGGTCCAGGTGAGCATGCGGACCGAGCCGTCCTCGTAGCCGTACATGGCGGCCAGATCGTCCTTGCCGTCACCGTTGAAGTCACCGGTGACGATCTTCATGTGCTGGTAGTAGATGTCCCCGGCGACGGTGGTCCACGACTGGACCGGGGTGTTGAAGCCACCGGAGCCGTCGGACTTGGCAGTCGCGGTGTGCGTCGCGTCGTGGCCGTCGGCGTAGTCGTACCAGAAGACGATGTCGTCCTTGCCGTCGCCGTCGAAGTCGCCCGCCTGCGGATACGTGCGGCTGAACGAACCCCACGTGGCGCTGGTCCACGAGGATTTGGGGGCCTGGAAGCCGCCGTCCGGGTTGGTCAGGAAGCTGAACATCGTGACATGGCCGTCGCTGTAACCGTAGAGCGCGGCGACGTCGTCGCGGCCGTCACCGTTGAAGTCACCGGTGACGAACTTCATGTGTTCCGCGTACCAACTGCCCGCGAGCGAACTGTAGGAGGAGAAGGGGGCGTTGAAGCCGCCCTGGACATTGGCGGTGAAGGTGTACAGGGCGTCGTGGCCGTCGGCGAAGTCGTACCAGGCGGCGAGGTCGTCGCGGCCGTCGCCGTTGAAGTCGCCCGATTCCAGGTGCACATGCTCGAAGTACCACTGACCCGCCGGGACGCTCCAGGACGGCTGCGGCGTCTTGAATCCGCCGCTGCCGTTGTTCAGCGCGGTGAAGAGCTTCACCGACCCGTCGCTGTAGCCGTAGAGCACGGCCGCGTCGCCCAGTCCGTCACCGTTGAAGTCACCGGTGACGAACTTCATGTGTTCCGCGTACCAACTGCCCGCGAGCGAACTGTAGGAGGAGAACGGCGTGGTGAGCGTCCCGTCGGAGGCGGCGGGGAAGGTGTGCGTCCCGTCGTGGCCGTCGGCGAAGTCGTACCAGTCGGCCATGTCGCTGCGGCCGTCGCCGGTGTAGTCGTGCCGTACCGCGGTCCCGCTGCTCCACAGCGACTGGCCCTTGACGTTGTAGACGACGAGGCTCCCGCGGTCCTGGAGCAGCGCGTAGCCGCCCGCCTGCCGGGTGTTGGAGGCCCACAGCGCGGTGCTGCCGTCGGCCTTGTAGAGCACGAAGTTGCCGTCCGGCTGCATCACGGCGGTGGCGCCCGGGTTGCCGCTCGTACCGGTGGACCACAGGGTGGAGCCGCTGTTGTTGGTGATGACGAGATTGCCGTCGGACCGCAGGGTGAGCTTGGCCGAGCGCGAGGTGAAGCTCGCACCGGAGGTCAGCGTGGTGCCCGCGGGGATACGGGTGCCGCCGACGATGCCGTCGATGCTGAACGAGGTCTGGTAGCCGGTGAGAGCGCCGCCGGTGTAGATCCCGGCCCAGCCCACCATCGTGTTGTCGGTCTTGCGTGCCCACAGGTCGGGCAGGCCGTCGCCGTTGACGTCGGCCGCGCCGAGTACGGCGTAGGCGGAGGTCAGTCCGCCGCCGACCTTCACCCGGTTGCCGGGATCGCCCCAGGTGGCGGGGTTGACGACGCCCGGCTGCTCGCCGGGCTTGCCGTAGGCGCGCAAGAGATCGCCGCTGGCCTTGTCGCGCATCAGCAGATCGGGCAGGCCGTCGCCGTTGACATCGCCAGGGGCGACGATCGTGTACTTGTTCCAGTCGGCGCCGCCGACGAGGACGGGGTCGCCGTGGATGTCGAGGCGTTTGGTGGCGCGGTCGCCGTAGTAGGCCCACAGCAGGGTGCCCTCCTTGACCAGGAGGTCGGGGGCGCCGTCGCCGTTGAGGTCGCCGGGGGCGATGATCTGGTCGGCGTCGTGCCAGTGGTCGTCACCCGTGGCGCAGCCGTCGGGGTTGTCGTCGGTGGGTGCGGTGACGGCCGGGCAGGCGACGGTCAGCGGCTGCTTGCCGCCGTCGACCCCGGCGTCCGTGGCGATGCCGGAGCCGTTGTTGGGGTACTCCCAGAGGTTCTTGGCGGTGCCGGTGGCGTTGGGCTGGAGGGTGATCAGGTCGTTGTAGCCGTCCTGTCCCCAGTCGCCGCGCGAGCCTACCTGGGCACCGTCGAAGGACTGGCCGCCGTTGGTCGCGGCGGAGAACTGGCTGTCGCCCTGGCCCGCGTAGGTGAGCAGGGTGCCGTTGGAGTCGACGTTCCAGATGTCGTCGTTGCCGTCGCCGTTGAGGTCACCGGGGACGTCCCGGACCCCCGAACCGGCCGCGTAGTAGATGTACGCAGCGGTGTCGGAGCGGTTGCCGACCGCGTCGACGCTGAACGCGTAGACGAAGTGCGGGCCGAAGCCGGGCGGTGTGACCCGGACGGTCGCGGTGCCGCCGGCCGCCACGTGTACGTAGTTCACCTGCGGGTCGTAGTCGGTGTACCAGCCGTACTCACTCGCGTCGGTGACCCCGTTGGCGGCGAGGGTGAAGTCGGCGGCGGTACGGGCCTTGCCGGTCGTGGTGGGCCAGCCGTTGTCGCCGGGTGGGAAGACGGTGGAGCTGATCAGTGGTGGCCGGGCGGGGCGGGTGCGGTCGACGGTGAAGGTGCAGGTCGCCGACCAGGGCGAGGTGGCGTTCATCGCGTCGGTCGCGTTGGCCTTCCAGGTGTACGTGCCGGTGGGCAGGCTGCTGTCGGGCACGACCAGGGTGGCCACCCGCCCCCTGAGCGCGGGGACGGTGGTGTTGACGACCGCGGTGGCGGACCCTGCCGGGAAGACCTGGAAGCGGGCGGTGAGGTTGCCGGCGTCCCGGTCGTCGACCGTCGCGTGCAGACTGACCGTGGTGTTGCCGATCAGCCCGCCGGCGCCGCAGGAGGTCCTGGGGTTGGTACCCGGGTCGGCGGGAGCGGTGGGAGCGTGGTTGTAGGTGGTCTCCAGGACGGCGGTCTTGGGGTCGAACTTCTTCCACCCGTAGGTGTCGGACTCGTCCGCGGCGTACAGGCCCAGGGTGACACTCGCGTTGGCATGGGCTGCGGCGTCCCTGATCCTGGGGGTGAGGTCGAATTCGAGGTTGCCGGCCGGGCAGGCGCTGCCCCAGCCCTTGGACTGGTCGACCGTGGCCAGCGGGGAGGAGCCGATCTTGCCCGGCTGGTTGTTCCAGGTGGTGCGGGAGGTGATCGGCCCGGTCTGCCAGAGCTGCACCGGGCGTGCCTGGCACGACCACGACCAGGTGTTCTTGATCCGGAACGTCGAGGAGATCACCCCGGCGTTCTCGATGTTCGAGATGTCCCACTGGAAGAACGACCGCGACAGCCCGTTCGTCTCCGCCTCGTACCCCACCCGGGCGACCTCGTTGGCGTTCCAGAAGGACGTCGTGGGGTACTTCTTGTAGACCCGCGTCCAGTTCTGCCGCTTGCCCCACGCCCACGACGGATCGATGTACACCGGATACTGAGTGCTGCTGCCGGTCAGCAGGGCCTGGTCCGGGGTGATCGACAAAGTGCTGCCGCTGACCGACGTGGCCATCTGCGCGTCCCGCGCACCCGGCGGCGGCTCGAACACACCACCCGCATCACCCGCGGCGAGCAGGGTCCCGGCCGGTGCGGCACGCGAAACCCCGCCCGCCCCGGCCGGCTTGTCCCCCCTGGCCGACTTGGCGGCGGCCGTGCCGGTCGTGCCGCTGGTCTGCGTGGTGGAGTCCCACATCAGCGGCGTCGGACTGGTGAACACCGTCTGCCCCGCCGGATCCGTCGCCGTGATACTGCCCGTATCCGCATCCGAAGCCACCGACAGCCCCACCGTACTCATCGTGTACCGCAACGTCGCCAGCGCCGGATTCCGCGCAGCGGCGGCCGACTTCACCACGATCAGCTGCGAGAACCCCTCCACCTCCGCCTTCAGCCGCACATCCACACCCGGCAGGACATTCGCGTACGTCGCCACATTCCCCTCCAGCACCGGAACCGGCAACGGCGACGGCCACGACAGCGTCAGCGTCCGCCCGTCCTTCACCCCCGACAGCAGCGGACCCGTACCCCCACCCGAAAACACCACCGCCACCGACACCGCCCGCGGCACCACACTCCCGTCCCCCGCGAACACCAACGACGGATCCGCCGCCACCCACACCCCACCCCGGAACACCCGCACCGGCGAACCGTAACGCCGCACCGCGAACGAACCATCCGGATCCGCCCACTCATCCGACAACTCCGTCCGCGCCGACACCACCTCCACCGCCACACCCGACGACCGCGCCTCCCCCAACGCCCGGTCCTCCTCCGACACCGACCCGTCATCCACCCCCGAAGACCCGGCCACGGAGCGGGAACCACTGTCCCTGACCGTGGCCGAATCGAAAGGGCGCGGGGCGGCGGAAGCCACGGAAAGAGGGATCAGTCCCGCGCTCCCGATGACGGCGGCCATCGCCACGGCAATACCGTGCATATACCTTCGCGGAGGCGGCCCGCCACGCCTTATTTGGAACATTACATTCCTTTTCTTCGTCGGACATTTTGACGGAACTCTATACGGCGAAGCGAACCGCAGTCAGCGACCAAAGAGGGTATCTACGCAGGTGACAGCGGCACCCACCCTCAGACGACCGGACCCGTCGTACGTCGTACGCCGGGTGCGGACGCCATTCTTTCCCGGAACTTTTGCCCCGAAACGCCCCCTTGACGAAGGGCGCCCCGACCGGTTATCGCGCGGGCGGTGACCGGTACTACGACCGAGGATTCACAAAGAAATGGCGAATTTTTCGGCTCTGGTGACCGCGCGGCAGCAGTTGTTAAAGTCCGGCCCTCATTGCAATGACGGCAAGGGGTGGGGTGTCGGCGTGGGCTGGTTCGGTGTGCGGTCGGTGGCGGTGTCGGCGGTGGTCGCGGTCGCGGTGACCCTGCTGCCGGCGGTGGGGGTCGCCGACGCGGTCCCGGGGCTGTCGCTGCCGGGGGTGAGACAGCCGAAGGCCGTGCCGGTGAAGCCGCTGGCCATCGGCGGCAGAAAACGCCCCAACGCGGCGGCCACGCACTGGAAAGCGCCCAAGGTCAGCTGGCCGGGCGCGGGACACGCCGACATCAGCCCGGCCGGATCGGCCGTTCGGGCGGGGTCGTTGCCGGTACGGGTGGCCGCCTCGGGGGCCGCGCCACGGGCCGGAGCGTCACGGCCGTCAGCTGTACGCGTGACTGTGGCCGATCACGCCGCGGCCCAACGCGCGGGCGTCGACGGCCTGTTGCTGTCGGTCGGCCGCACGGACGGGGTGAAGCAGCCCGGTCCCGTACGGGTACAGGTCGACTACGCGTCCTTCCGCGGTGCTTACGGCGGTGACTGGGCCTCCCGGCTGCGCCTGGTGCGACTGCCGGCGTGCGCGCTGACCACCCCGGAGGAAGCCGCCTGCCAGGTCGCCACCCCGGTGGAGACCACCAACGACACCACGGCGTCCACCCTTTCGGCTCAGGTCACCGCCGCCGCTTCGGGGGCCACGGTGCTCGCGGCGGAGTCGGGCGCGTCGGGCTCCTCGGGTACGTACACGGCGACGTCGTTGCAGCCGTCGGGTTCGTGGAGCGCCGGGGACTCGACGGGGGCGTTCAGCTGGTCGTACCCGATGTCCGCCCCGGCGGTGCCGGGCGGGCTCCAGCCGTCGGTGTCGCTGGGCTACAACTCGCAAGGCGTGGACGGCCAGACCTCGGCGTCGAACAATCAGCCGTCGTGGATCGGTGACGGCTGGGCGTACGAGCCGGGGTTCGTCGAGCGGCGCTACAAGTCCTGTGACGACGACAAGACCGGCGGGACGAACACCACCAAGGTCGGCGATCTGTGCTGGTACAACGACAACGCCACCCTCTCGCTCGGCGGGAAGTCCACCGAACTCGTCCATGACGCCACCACCGGCTGGCACCCGGCCGACGACTCCGGCGAGAAGGTCGAAAAGCTCACCGGCGCCGTCAACGGCGACAACGACGGCGAGTACTGGAAGATCACCACCACCGACGGCACCCAGTACTACTTCGGTCTCAACCGCCTCCCCGGCTGGACCGGTTCCACCACGCCGGAGACCAACTCCGCCTGGACCGAACCCGTCTTCGGCAACCAGACCGGCGAGCCCTGCTACAACTCCTCCTTCGCCGCCGCCTGGTGCCAGCAGGCCTGGCGCTGGCAACTCGACTACGTCACCGACGTCCACGGCAACGCCATGGCCTACTACTGGAACAAGGAGACCAACAACTACGGCCGCGACGTCAACGCCACCACCGGCGCGTCGACCGTCACGCCGTACACCCGCGGCGGCTACCTCGACCACATCGACTACGGACTGCGCTCCAACGCCGTCTACGCCGGAAAAGCCATGGGCAAAGTGCTCTTCGGCACCTCCGAGCGCTGCCTGACCGGCTGCGACACCTTCGACACCGCACACGCCGCCAACTGGCCCGACACACCCGTCGACCAGAACTGCAAGGACGGCGCCACCAAGTGCGCCGACCAGTACTCGCCCACGTTCTGGTCCCGCAAGCGGCTGACCCTGGTGACGACGCAGGTACTGACCGGCGGCGCGTACAAGAACGTCGACTCCTGGAAGCTGGACCAGGGCTTCCCGCCGGCCGGCGACGGCATTTCCACTCCGCTGTGGCTCAACTCCGTCACCCGGGGATCGGTGAACTCCGCGGGAACGTTCACCGCGCTGCTTCCCCCGGTCACCTTCAGCGGTGAGCAGTTGGCCAACCGTGTCGACAAGACCGGTGACGCGCTGGCTCCGTTCGTCCGGCTGCGGATGTCGCAGATCACCACCGAGACCGGCGGCACCATCGGCGTCTACTACAACGACCCCGGCTGCACGGCGACTTCACTGCCCACCGCCGACGCCGACAACACCACCACCTGCTACCCGGTCAAATGGCCCTACGAAGGCGACACCGCCAAGCTCGACTGGTTCAACTCCTACCCGGTCAAGCAGGTCGTGGAGAGCGACAACCTCGCGGCCACCCCCGACAAGGTCACCTCGTACGCCTACGTCGGCGGCGCCGCCTGGGCCAAATCGACGGACGAGTTCAGCAAGGCGGACGACCGTACGTATTCGGTGCAGCGCGGCTACGGGCTGGTGCAGACCCGTACGGGGGCCGGGCTCGATCCGCTGACGCTCGGCGAGACCCGCTACTTCCGGGGTGTCGACGGCGCCGCGGTCAAGGACTCCGCGGGCGTGGCGGTCACCGACCGGGAGCAATTCGCCGGAATGGTACGGGAGTCGGCGACCTACAACGGGGACGACGCCGCCAAGCTCGTGTCGGCGACCTCGTACACGCCGTGGCGGTCCGCGGCGACCGCGACCCGCACCCGTACGGGCCTGCCCGACCTGGTCGCTTACCACACCGGGACATCCGACGAGCAGACCCGTACCACCGTGACCGGTGGCACCCGGACCACATCGGTGCACAGCACCTTCGACTCCTACGGCATGGTGTCGACGTCCTCGTCCACCGGGGACACCGCCAAGTCCGGCGACGAGTCCTGCACGACCACCACCTACACCCGCAACACCACGAGTTGGCTGCTGGACCTGGTCGCCGAGACCCGGACCACCGACCGGACCTGCGATGTCACACCGGCTCTGCCGGCCGACCTCAACGCCGACACCCGTACGTACTACGACGGCGCGACATCGGTCACGGCCGCGCCGACCAAGGGTGATGTCACCAAGGTCGAGCAGATCAAGGGCTCGGGGTCGGGCTACGACCAGGTGAGCGCCGTGCCGGCCGGCGAATTCGACCTCTACGGCCGTCCGCTCTCCGTGGCCGATGCCTTCGGGAAGACCACCACGACCGTCTACACCCCCACCACCGGCGAGGTCCCGACCAAGGCGGTGGTGACCAACCCGCTGGGCCAGACGGTGACGACGACCCTGGACCCGTTGCGCGGCCAGCCGTTGACCGTCACCGACGCCAACAGCCGTGTCACGACGACGACTTATGACGCCCTGGGCCGCGTCACCCAGGTGTGGACACCGGCCCGCGCGCAGTCCGCGTACCCGACGACACCGAGCTGCACGTTCGGCTACACCATCCGCAACGACGGCCCGGTCGTCGTCACCACCAAGGCCCTCAACTACCAGGAGGTCTACCAGCCCTCCTACGCCTTCTACGACGGGATGCTGCGGCCGTACCAGACGCAGGCGCCCTCCCCCGACGGCTCCGGACGGCTGGTCACCGAGACGCTGTACGACACGCGCGGCCTCGCCTGGCGCACCTCGGGCACCTACTACGCGGACGGCTCCCCGGAGGCGGTCCCCGTCACCGGCCAGGAGCTGCACTACCCGGCCTCCACCGACACGGCGTACGACGGCGCCGGCCGGGTGGTGTCGGTGACCGCCAAGAAGTTCGGTGACCCCGCCGAAGTTACGACGAGTACGTACACCGGGGACAGTGTGACGGTGGTGCCGCCGCCGGGCGGGACGGCCACGACGACGGTGCTGGACGCGCTGGGCCGCACCACGGAGTTGAAGGAGTACACCAACGCCGCCCGCACGTCGTCGCAGTCCACACTCTCGGCGTACGACGCGCACGGGCGACTCGCGCAGGTCACCGACCCGACGGGCGCGAAGTGGACCTACACCTACGACACCCGCGGCCGGCAGATCACCGCGAACGACCCCGACAAGGGCCCGGCCTCCGTGGCCTACGACGCGGGTGACCGGGTCACGGACACGACCGACGCGCGGGGTTACCGTCTGCACAGCGACTACGACGCCCTGGGCCGTCCGACTCAGCTCACCTCCACCTATCAGGGCACGACGACGACGCTGTCGGCCTGGACGTACGACACGGCGACCGGCGGTGTGGGGCAGCCGGCGAAGTCGACGCAGTACGTCGACGGGCAGCCGTACACCAGCGAGGTCACCTCCTACAGCAGTCTCTATCTGCCGGCGGCTTCCCGGGTGACGATCCCGGGTACGGTCGCGCCGGCGGGGACCTACGCGTGGACCACCGCGTACTACTTCACCGGCCAGGTCAAGTGGACCCGGCAGCCCGCGATCGGCGGACTCCCGCAGGAGGACGTCACCCCGCTCTACACCTCCGGTTCGGCCTTGCCGGTGACGCTGGCGGCGGGCTCGGACCCGGTCGTGTCCAACACCGTCTACGACCACTACGGGCGGGACGCGCGGGAGGAGTTCGGCGCCTTCAATCAGAAGGTCTATACGTCGTACGAGTATGACGACCACACCGGCGCGCTGACCGACCAGATCACCGACCGCGACACCGCACCCCAACGCATCGACGCCGCCCACTACACCTACGACCAGGCCGGAAACGTCACCTCGATCGGCGACACCACCGGACAGGACGCCGGCGCGGTCACCGACACCCAGTGCTTCGGCACCGACGCGCTGCGCCGCGTGACGCAGGCGTGGACGCTCAACGGCGGCAGCCACTGCGCCGACGGGCCCTCCGCCGCGACCGTGGGAGGCCCGGACGCGTACTGGACGTCGTACAGCTACGACCCGGTCGGCAACCGCACCACCGAGACCCAGCACGCCACGACCGCAGGACCCGCCGCCGACACCACCCGGACGTACGCGGCCCCCGACACCGGCACGCACGACCTGCCGCGCGTCACGCAGACCGGCAGCAACCCGCACACCGACACCTACACGTACGACGCGGACGGCAACACCACGACGCGGACGCTGGGTTCCGCCCCGCAGCAGTCCCTGGCGTGGGACCCGCAGGGCCACCTGGCCTCGGTCACGCAGGGCACCACCACGCTCGCGTCCTACACCTACGACACCGCCGGCAACCGGCTGACCTCGACGGACGCCACCGGCACGACGCTCTACCTCCCCGGCGGCAACGAACTCCTCCTCAAGCCCGACGGCACGCTCACCGGCACGCGCTACTACGACTTCAACGGCAAGACCGTGGCCCTCCGTTCGGGCGGGAAGATCGTCTACCTGGTCTCCGACCCGCACGGAACGGCGACGACGCAGATCGACGCGGCGACGCAGGCGGTCACACGCCGGAAGACCACGATCTTCGGCGCCACACGCGGAAGCTCGACCACGGGCTGGCAGGGAACGAAGGGCTTCGTCGGCGGCACAACGAACGCGGCCACCGGTCTCACCCACCTCGGCGCGCGCGAGTACGACCCGTCGACCGGCCGCTTCATCTCGGTGGACCCGGTGCTGGACCTGACCAACCCCCAGCAGATGAACGGCTACACCTACGCCAACGCCAACCCCGTCACCTACGCCGACCCCAGCGGTCTGCGCCCGCTCGCCACCGACTCCCTCTACGACGAGGACGCGTACAACAAGAAGAACAACGCCTTCTGGACCAACACCTCCAAGGGCGGCTGGACCTACAACCAAGTGCACAGCAGGACGGACGACCGCGACACCTGGGTGGCCGTCGTCAGCATTCCCACCCATGGGCAGACCAGCATTACCGTCGCCCACTTCCGGGCAAAGCCCAAGCCGCCGCCTTCCATTACCCGTCAGACCTGGAATTTCTTCAAATCTGCCGGAAAGCAGACTCTCAAGGTATTCAATCCTGCCTCTCTTCTCAGCGCCAGTGAAATGGTGCTCGGTCTGATGGCCACCGAGGTCGGCGTGGGCGGTGACCTCCTGGGTGGTACCGCATGTGCGACGGGCGCATTGTGCCTGGTCGGCGCGCCCGCCGTCTTCGCCAGCAGTACCCTCGCCGCAGCCGGTGTCACCCTCCTCGGCAAGGGCGCCAACGACCTCATCAACTCCGAGCGCACCGCGCTCTCCGATTCGTCGGAGGGCAGCAGTGCCTGCAGTTTCACTCCGGACACGCGCGTCCTGATGTCCGGTGGGAAGACGAAGCGGATAGAAGACATCAAGAAGGGTGACGATGTCGAGGCCGCGGACCCCGACAACGGAAAGCACAAAGGCCCGCGCAAAGTCACGGCCACACACGTCAACCATGACTCCGACCTTGCCGATGTCACGATCCGCGACAGCTCCGGCCGCACGAGCACGATCCGCACCACGTCGCTCCACCGGTTCTGGGACGACACCACCCACACCTGGGTACGGGCCGGCGCCCTGGTCCCCGGTCACTCGCTGATCACGGCGACCGGCCGGCATGTGTCCGTCGCCGCGACGTACCCCCTCCCTGCGCCGGCCGCCGACATGTACAACCTGACCGTCGACGACCTCCACACGTACTATGTCCTCGCCGGCACCACGCCGATATTGGTTCACAATACGGGGCAATGCCCGAACGGGGTTGCGGATTCCTGGAACGAGGGCACTTTTGACTCGCCCGAGGACAGTTTCCAATACCACTACAACAAGCACGGCGCACCGGCGAACGTCACGCCAGAACAGTACTTGCAGGACTCAAACAATTGGGCACAACGACTGACCAAGCCGGGAGGAAAGGCCGGCTTGAACGCAAAGAGGATGCCGTTTGACAATGGTCAGTTCGGCGTGAAGTACTCAGATCCCCATGGAGGCGCGGGTGGGATCATCGGTCCGGATGGAAAGGTTGTCTCCTTCTGGTACGCCGATGCCTACTAGAAGCAGGGAATAAATGATGCTGAGCTTTATGGACTCCTATACTCTGTGGCGCCACCTGCCCTTCCCCCCGAGCGGGTCAGGCGAAGACCTGATTCTCACTCACAGTGATCTGGCGGGCGCCGACGAGTACATGACGACGGTCATCCGATATGTGGACCGCGGGATCTTCAAGCCGGCGCCGGTTGATGTCCTCACCTTGCTTCAAGAGGTCATGCATCGAATTGATCGGATCGGCGATGTCGCGTCGGAGGGCGACCGGGCGGCAGCTCGTTCACAACACGCATACGCGGCGCTGCTCGGCCTCCTTTATCAGCAGTTCCTTGAGGTGGGACGCCTGCATGAGCAGCGAAGCCACCCCTCCGGAAATCTCTGAGCGCCTTGGTCGCGGTTTTGCGAACTCCGAGGTCTCGGGTGGCATCCGTCACGTGATGTCGGGGTCGCCGGCCCGGCTCGTCCGCGGCTGTCGTCACAGGCTCAGCAGCAGGTCCCGGACCGCGGCGGGCTGGGACAGGAACGGGTGGTGGCCGGCGTCGAGCTCGACGACGCCGCCGGCCCGGCGGGCGAACTCCCGCTGGAGCCGCGGCGGGGTGCCCCGGTCCTGAGCGCAGACGAGGTACGTCGAGGGCACCTGCCGCCACGCGGCCGCCCCGACCGGCTGCCCGGTCACCCGCACGCTCTGCCGGGCGAGACGGTCCGCCGCCTGCGCCTGTACCTCGGGGTCGCAGTCCCGCAGGAATGTGTCCACGAGCAGCTCGGGGCGGACCCCGAAGGTGCCGGCGTCGGGGTCGACGTCGAGGAAGGGGGCGGGGCCGCCGTCCCCGAAATCCGACAGGCTCTGCCCGACCTCGGGCAGGTAGCTGGAGACCATCACCAGGTGGCGCACCGACCCGATGCCCGCGGCGGCTTCCGCGGTGACGATGCCGCCGTAGCTGTGGGCGACCACCACGGTCGGCTCGTCGCTGTCCAGCAGCGCCTGCCGCACCGCCGCGACGTCCTCGGACAGCCCAGGACCGCCGACGCCGCCGGGCGGTCCCGCCTCGCCGCAGCTCGGCAGCGCGGGGGCCACGCTCAGCACCCCCCGCTCCCGCAGCAGCCCGGCGGTGCGGTGCCACCACCACGACCCGTCCCGTACGCACGCCCCATGGACGAACACGACCCTCATCGCTGCCTCCGCGTCTGCCGTGACTGCCTTTCGACCAACGGTAGACGTAGCCGCCGTTACGGGAAAAAATGCCGGCATGGGCAGACGACCGCAGCCGCACATCAAGGACAGGCTGCTCGACGCCTGCACCGACTACGCCCTCGCGCACGGCCTCCCCGACCGGCTCGAACCGCTGGCCACCGCCACCGGCACCTCGGCCCGCATGCTGATCTATCACTTCGGCACCCGCGACGCCCTGCTGCGGGCCGTCCTCGGGCACGCGCGCCGGCGCCAGCTGGACACATTCGGCGACCTCCTGCGGGTGCGACCCGACGAGCCCTACACCGCCACCCTGGATCGCGCCTGGACCTCGATCACCGGCTCGGCCGGGCGGCCGTACCTGCGGATGTTCGGTCAGCTGCGCGAGAGCGCGGAGCAGCGGTTGTGGCCCGACTTCCGGCGCACCGCGACGACCGACTGGCTCGGGCCGCTCGAGGACGGCCTGCGCGGCATCGGCCGGCCGGAGCTGGCGACGCTCGTCCTCGCCGTCATCCGCGGTCTCCTCATGGACCTCGACGCCACCGCCGACGCGGCCCGCACCGACCGGGCCTTCCGCGACTTCCTCGCCGCGATCGAGCACCTGCCCGGCGGCGACCGCACAACCGCCCACCACCTCCGGGAACCCGCCGGCGACAGCGCGACCAGCACCGACACGGCGCCGGGCACATAGTGCCGCGACGCCCATCTGTCGCCCGAAGTCACAGACTCCCGCGGGCAGTCAGCCGTTGACGTCGTTGTCCGCCAGGAGGTCCCTGATGCGTACGTCGACCTGCCGGCGGTCATAGCCCCGCCCCACGATCCGGAACAGAGGCGGGTCGACCGGCGCGCCCGCTTCGGACAGGGCTTGGAGACAGCGGTCGACCTGCCGGCGGTCGTAGCCCCGCCACACCACGTTGAAGCCGCGGAACTCAGGCGGATTCGACACTGCGAGTACCACTCCCACCTGGTAGAAGACGGGTACGGCCACCGTCGATCCTCGGTGTGCGAAACCCGAAGATCACGCGCGGTGACCGCAGTCCACAGCGTAGACCCTGTCCGCCGGCAGGAGGCGTTCGAGATCCTGATGGCCCAGGAGCCGTCCCGGGCCGTACGCGATGCCCTCGGCGAATTCCCCGCCCCGATCGAGGAATCGCGGCCCCAGGTGCCCACCGTCAGCGCCTTGCCCGGACTCACGCCGAATCGACGCCACAGAACTCCGAAACCGTCACGGTCGTCAGGGTGTTCGTCGGCGGGCGAGGGGATCAGGCGGACGGGGACTGGAAGTAGTGGCCCTTGTCCAGGTCTTCCAGGAGGCCGGGGTGGGTCGGGTGCCAGCCCAGCAGCTCGCGCGTTGCCGCGCTGGACGCCGGGCCGTCGATCGCCAGGAGGGCGCCCAGCCAGGCGAAGTGCTCGGCCGCGTTCTCCGGGGGGACCGAGACCACGGGGACGCCGAGATGACGGCCGATCACTTCGGCGATGGAGTGGACCGGCACGCCCTCGTCCTCGATCGCGTGCAGCGTCGAACCCGCCGGGGCCTTCTCCACCGCCAGGCGGAAGAGGTGCGCGGCGTCGATCCGGTGCACGGCGGGCCAGCGGTTGGCCCCGTCGCCGACGTAGCCGGAGACACCCTTGTCGCGGGCGATGCCGATCAGGATCGCCATGAAGCCGTTGTCCCCCTCGCCGTGCACCGTCGGGGGCAGTCGCACCACGGACGAGCGCACACCTCGGGAAGCCAGCGCGAGCGTCAACCGCGCGTTGAGCAACCGGGGATTCACCGGAGCGTCCGACGGCGCGGCCGGGTCCGCTGCCTGCCCGTCCCGTTCGGTCGCGATCCGTCCCGGTGCGAGCCCGAGTGTCCCCGAGGCGATGACGAACGGCTTGTCGGAGCCCGCGAGCGCCTCGCCGAAGGTCTCGATGGCACGGCGGTCCGCGTCGGCGGCGCCCTTCATGTCCCCCGAGAACGAGAGGTCGTGCTTGAACGCGAGGTGGATCACGCCGTCCGACCCGGCGGCCGCGCTCCGCAGGGCGTCGAGGTCGTCCAGGGAGCCGCGCCGCACCTCGACCCCGGCCGCGGCGAGGGCGGCGGCCGAAGCGTCCGAGCGGGCGAGCCCGACGACCTGATGGCCCGCGCCGAGGAGTTCGGGTACGACGGCGGAACCGATCCAGCCGGACGCACCGGTCATGAACACACGCAAGGGAAACCTCCCGGATAGGGGCGACCGTCCGCACCACGGCACACACGGCGGCGGGGCGGTCGATGTCAGCGACTGTCATCAACCTACATCTGATGCCAGTCGCTGTCATCACATAGGATCGGCGACATGAGTCGATGGGAGCCGAACGCGCGCGGCCGGCTGGAGCAGGCCGCACTGGAGCTCTACAGCGAGCGCGGGTTCGAACAGACCACCGTGACCGAGATCGCCAGGCGGGCGGGGCTCACGGAGCGGACGTTCTTCCGGCACTACGCCGACAAGCGCGAGGTTCTGTTCGCGGGCGCGGCTTCCCTCCAGGAGCTCTTCGTGAGCACCCTCACCGCCGCGCCGCGGTCCGCGGCGCCGATCGACGCGGTGGCCGCGGCTCTCCAGGCCGCCGCGGCCGTCTTCGAGGAACGCCGCGAGCACTCCCGGCAGCGGCAGAAGGTCATCAACGCGAACGCGGAGCTGCGGGAACGCGAGCTGATCAAGCTCGCGTCACTGTCCGCCGCCCTCGCCGAGGCGCTGCGCGGGCGCGGCGTCGCGGACCCGGGCGCGAGCCTGGCCGCCGAGGCGGGGATAGCCGTCTTCAAGATCGCGTTCGAACGCTGGATCGGCGGAACGGACGAGCGGGACATGGCGCAGTTCATACGGGAGTCACTGGACGAGCTGAAGGCCGTGACCGCGGGCATATGATCGCCGCCCAGCCCAGGCCAGGCCGGCCCACGCCACGCCGGCCCGCACCCAGCCCCGCCGCCAGGCCGCCCACGCCAGCCCGGCCGTGAGCCCGGCCGCCATCCCACCCCCCACTCCGTACCGCCCGCGACCCGTCCCTCCCCGAGTCGCGGACCGCTGCGGAGGCCCGGGGCGGTTACGGTGGGCGCGTGAACGGAGCACGGCGGGCGAAGACCGGGGCACCGGACGCGGAATCCGCGCAAGGGGCGACCGAGGCTCCCCCGGTCCGGCTGCACCCCGCGAAACGGCTGGTCCTGGGCATCGCGGGCGGCGTGCTCACCCTGATCGGCACGGCGTTGCTGGTCCTGCCGGGGCCCGGACTGCTGCTGGTGCTGGCCGGGCTGATCATGCTCTCCCGGGCCGTTCCCCCGCTCGCCCGGTTCGTCGCGCCGGTCCGCAACCAGGCGATGGTGGCCGCCGAGGCCAGCGTTACCTCGGCGTGGCGGATCGCCGGTTCCGTCCTGGCCGGTCTCGCGCTGGTCGCCGCGGGGATCGTGTGGGGTGTACCCCTGGTGTCGCAACTGCCGTTCACCGGCTGGAGCACCGGATCGAGCCTCATCCTGTCCGGCGTCGTGCTCTTCACGCTGCTCGTCTGGAGCTACCGCCGCGTCCACGGTTCCCGCCGCGTCCACAGCTCCCGCCCACCGAGCTGACCGGCGCGCCCCTTCCCTGACCGACGCGCACGCCGACCGTACGCCCCCGCGCGGACCCGGCACGTACGCCGACCGCCCACCACGCCGGCCGCGCCCCCACCAACGCCCGCGAGGGCCGGCACGAAGCGGATCACCCACCTCGTACCGGCCCCCGCGGCAAACGCCGCTCGCCTACTTCCCGGACTCTGCCGTCAGCAGGTTCTTGCCGAGGAGGTCCGTCAGCACCAGCTTCGCCTGGTGCCCGGCGGGCGCCTTCGCGTCCACCTCGAACGCCGTCAGCTCGTCACCGATGAACAGACGCTGGGTGAGCGTCTTCCCGGTGGTCACGTCGACCAGCGCCGCGTTCAGGATCTGGCCGAACTGCGTGGAGAACACCCGGGCCTCCACATTGCCCGCGGCGTCCACACCCACGTGGGCCGCTCCGTTGGTGTTGGCGTTGGTCACGTCGCCGAGGTCCATCGTGGGGATGAACGACTCGGTCCAGGACAGGGTCTCCCCGGCCTTGAGCGTGGCGGGCGTGAAGAAGTGCGTGGAAGCACCCGCCCACAGCTCGATGTACGGCCGGGCCGAGTTGCCCTTGGAGTACACATTGGTGTCGAAGGACGCGTTCTGGCCCCACTCCCAGATCTTCATACCGGGGGTCTTGGTGTTGTCGCCGACCCGGACGACGCCTTCGTTGTTCTCGTGGTTGATGACGCCCCACCAGTTCGCCTGCGGAAGCGTGGCGAGATTCTGGCCGTAGGCGATGCCGTTGTTGTCCCAGTTCTCCATCTTCTTGAGGCTGTCGAACTTCAGGTAGCCGTCGGTGGGGGTGTCCGGGTTCGCCGGGGCCTCCCGCTTCCGCATCCACGTGTAGCTCGGGTCCTGGTAGATCTCCTTGGCGGGGGCCACGATCGACATCGTCGGCGAGCCCTCGTGGGAGCCGGCGCCCGGCGCGAGCGTGGTGCAGGTCCAGTACTCGTACTTCTTGTCCTGGCCCGTCGGGTTGTGCAGGGACACGGTCATGCCGACCTGGGGCTGCTTCTTGGTCAGCGTGTAGGTGACCGAGGTCTCGATGCCGGTCGCGCCGTAGACGTACTTCGAGGGCGCGTCCGGGTAGTCGACGGTGTCGGTCTGGTCGACGGTGATCGAGAAGCTGTCACCGGTCTGCTTGATCTTGTAGTCCCAGGGCGTGTTCCAGTACTTGCCGTGCTCGGCCTCGCTGATCGTCGGGAAGACACCGCCCCAGACCATCAGCCAGTTCTTGTAGAACGGCGAGTTGCCGTGGGTGCCGGCGGGCGCGGACGAGAAGCCGTACGGGGTGCCGACCGGGTTGGTGTAGAGCAGGTCGTGCCCGGTGGGCTTGTACACGATGGACAGCAGGCGGCCGCCGTAGTTGGGCGCGAAGGTCGCCTTGATGTACTTGTTCTCGGCGACGATCGTCTTGACCGTCTCGCCGACGACCTTGTCCTTGACGTTCTTCTGCGAGACCGACTGACCGTCGGGGTTGACCGAGTAGTCGTAGCGCTGGAAGACCGTCGTGGCGTGGGTCTCGACCTTGAGGTAGTCGGGACCGTAGGCGTTGTAGCCGGTGTCCTTGGGCAGCGAGAACAGCGGTACGGAGACCTTCTCCGCCGCCGTGCTGGTGCTGGTGGCACCCGTGACGTCGGTCAGCGCGCCGGGCCGCAGGGCGATCTTGCCGCCCAGCCCGGGGAGCAGCCGCTCTCCGCTGTCCAGCTTGATGTACAGGGTGGAGGCGTCCGTGAAGTACGCGGCGTCGTCGCGCAGCACGGTGGCCGCGTCCCGCAGGGTGCTGGTGCGCACCCCGCTGAACGTGAACAGGCTCCTGACCTGGTCGGCCGTCAGGGTCGTGCCGCTCACCCCGGTGGCGGTCTCCTTGACCGGCACGGCCGCGCCCGCCGGGTTGACCTGCGCGACCTTCCGGCTGAACTCGACCCGGATCTGGTCGCCGCTCCCGCTCGCGGCGATCGCGGAGATCTCGGCCGGCTTCCAGGCCGTACGGCTGCCCGTCACCGCGGTGACGAGGTCGGCGGGGCTCGCGCCCGCGTCGGTGGTGAGCTTCAGCGACTTGCCCAGCGTGAGCTGGTAGGCGCCGTCGGCCTGGAGGTCCGAGCCGAAGTACAGGCGGTAGACCTTCTTGTCCTGGCCGGCCACCCGCTCGACATAACGCGGGGTCACGGTGGTGGCCCCGGAGGTGAGGGAGATGGTGTTGCCGGTGTAGGCGCCGTTCGGCATCCCGGAGGTGACGGAGGAGGCGAAGGTCACCTCGACGCTGCGGGTGCTCAGCGCCGTGACCTTGGTGACCGCGGCCGTCGCCGCGTCCTGCGACGTGCCGGTGAACGCGGTCTGGGCCGTGGTGCGGCCGGGCAGGGCGCCGCCGTTGTCGCCGCGGAAGAACAGGTCGTCGAGCGAGTCGGCGCCGCCGTCGAACCACAGCCGGTAGGCGGCGTCGTTGAGCCGTACGCTGGGGCCGAAGACCACGCGCAGCGTGCTGTGCTGCGCGGTGTCGACGGGCCGGACCTCGGTGCCCGCGATCTCGGAGAGCGGCCGGCCGTCGAGCGCGGCGTCCGTTCCGTCGGCGCCGCCGCTGATCCTGATGTACTGGCCCGCGTAGGCCGTGTTGGCGTCCGTGAACTGCAACAGGTCGCTGCCGAGCGTCTTGTTGAACGTGATGTCGACGGACTTGTCGTCGTGCGCGGCCACCGACTGGACCTTGAGGGCGGACGCGCCGCCGCCGATGGTGGTCGCCTGTGCCGTGCCGGGCAATGTCACCGCGGTGAGACCGGTCGCGGCCACCGCCAGGGTGACGAAGGCCGCCAGTCCGCGCCGACGCCCCCTCACAACTCTGCCTTGCATTATCATTCCTTTCGTGTGCTAAAGAACCGTGCGCCACGACACGAGGATCAAGTGCACCTCCTTACGCCTGCGAAGGCTTCGGGTGAGCCGTTCCGGGCCGTGCCACCGGCTCGGAACGGAGTTCATCGCGGACGGGCCGCTCAGTCGCCGACGAACACCCGCTCGTCGTCCCCCACTTCGGTACGGGCCCGCGCGAGTTCGTCCGCAGACGGGTAGGACTGCGCGCAGCCCACGCCCCGGCAGGACAGGGCCCCGGCGAGGACGCCCCAGGACAGGGCGCGGTGCGGCGCCGCCCCGGTGAGCCGCATCGCCATGTAGGTGCCGGCCAGCGCGTCCCCGGCGCAGGCGGTGTCGCGGGTGCGGACCCGGGGGGCCGGTACATGGTGTCTGGCCTTGCCCGTGTCGACCACCGCTCCCGAACCGCCCGAGGTCACCACGATCTCCGCGGGCCCCGGCCCCAACTCCCGCCTGATCAGCTCGGGTTCGCCCGAGCCGAGCAGTCCCCGCATGTCGTCCCCCGAGGAGATGACGACATCGGCGGTGCGCGCGAGCGCCAGCAGCCGGTCGGGGTCGGGCCGCAGCGCGGGGCGGTAGTTGACGCAGAAGGCCACCTTCACGCCGCGCTTGCGGGCCAGGGCCGCCGCGTGTTCGACCGCGCGGGCCGAACTCTCGGAGATCGACATCGAGATCCCGCTGATGTACAGGGCGTCGGCGCCGTTCAGCGACTCCGCGTCCACGTCGCCCTCGTGCAGGAGGGTGGCGGCCGATGAGGACCGGTAGTAGTCGAACCGGTGGTCGCGGGGGCCGATGTCGTTGATGTAGACACCGGTCGGCGCGTCGGCGTCGCTGACGATCCGTCCCACGTCGACCCCCGACTCGCGCCAGAAGTCCAGCAGCAGCCGTCCGGCGGTGTCCGTGCCCAGCCGCGTCAGCAGCCGTACGTTCACCCCGAGCCTGCTGGCCATGACGGCCGCGTTGGGGACATCGCCCCCGAACCCCCGGCCGAGGAGGTTGCGCGGCAGGTCGGCGCGTACGCCCACCTCCAGCAGTCCCTCGCCGACCGCGACGAGTGTCGGACGTCCGGTGTCACCGGCGATCGCTCCCATGGCGTCGTTCACAACGGTCCTCCCCTGACCCGATGGCATGGCCGTCCCTGTGCTCGGCTTCAGAACGCGCTCTTCGGGTCGTAGTACTGGGCGACGTTGTCCTTGGTGACCAGCGGCGCCGCCAGCGGGGTGTCCTTCTGCGGGGTCGCGCCGCCCAGCACGGCCAGCAGCCGGTTGAAGCCCATCTGGCCGATGGTGTTGGCGTTGTTCAGCGCGGTTCCGGCGTAGTTGGTGCCGTCCACGATGGCCTTGAGCGCTTCCTTCTGGCCGTCGCCGGCCACCAGGAACATCTCCTCGCTGCGGTGGGCGTTGGAGATCGCCTTCTGGGCGCCGAGGCACATGGCGTCGTTCTCGCAGAAGACCGCGTCGATCTTCTTGTTCTTGACCAGCAGGTTCTGCATGACGTCCAGGCCGCCGTCGGGGCTCCAGTTGCCGAAGTCCGGGGCCACGACGGTCTGGATGCCGGGTGCCTGCTTGAGCGCGGCCTTGACGCCGTTGGTTCTGTCCAGCCCGATCGTGTTGTCCGCGGGGCCGCCCCTGATGATCGCGACGGTTCCGTTGCCACCGAGCCGGTCGGCGATGTAACTGCCGTCGCCCTGGCCGATCTGGGTGTTGTCCGGGCCGATCCAGCTGGTGTACTGGTCCCCGCTGAACTTGCGGTCGACCAGGATGACCGGGGTCTTCTTCTGCTTGATCGCGTTCATGGCGGCGGGCGCGGCGTTGAGCGGGCCGCCGGAGATGATGATGCCGTCCACGTGCTGGGCGAGCAGGTTGTGCACGTCGGTGGTGAGCTGGTTGGCCTGGGAGTGCGCGTCGGTGACGATCACCTTGACGTTGGGGTAGTTCTTGGCCTCGTCCTGGACGGCCTTCGACATGGCGATGAAGTACGGCGCCTGGAGCCCGAAGTTGGCCACACCGATCGTGATCTGCTGCTTGCCGCCGCCGCCGCTGCCGCTGCCCGCCTTGTCGTCCGAATTTCCGCCGCACGCGGTGAGCGAGACCGCGGCGGCGCATACGACAGCGGCAGAGATGATCTTCTTCATGGTTGTTCCTTCCGAGGCAAACCGAACCGAATGACGGACTAAGCGCCCCGTTGTTCCCGACGCCGTACGAGAATCGCGACGGCGATGATGACTCCCTTGAGCACCTGCTGCCAGTAGCTTTCGACGTCGTACAGGCTCAGCAGGTTGTCGATGAGACCGAGCAGGACCACTCCGCCGAGCGCGCCGCCTATCGTGCCGCGCCCGCCGGAAAGGGCCGCGCCGCCGATCACACAGGCGGCTATCGCATCGAGTTCGAAACCGCTGCCGACATTCGGCTGGGCGATTCCGACCCGCGACGCGAGAATCACTCCCGCGATTCCCGCGCAGACCCCGCTGATGACATAGGCGAGGATCAGGTAATTGCGTACATTGACGCCGGCCAGCCGGACCGCTTCCTCGTTCCCGCCGATTCCCAGCAGGGCGCGGCCCGCCGCGGTCCGGTTGAGGAATATCCAGCCCAGTCCGAAGAGGACCACCGTGATGATCGCCGACAGCGGTATCACGCCGATGTTCTTGGCGCCGAGGGTGAGGAACCCGAGGTTGTCCGGGGTGATGGGGACCTTGGAGTAGACGTAGGTGAGGCCCCCGAAGGCGGTCATCGCCGCCAGGGTGACCACGAACGGCGCCATCCGGAAGTGGGCGACCAGTATGCCGTTGACGATTCCGCATCCGGCGCCGACGAGAATGGCGAGCAGGATGGCGAGCGGCAGGGGCATTCCGGCCACCAGGCCGGCCGACATGATTCCGGTGAGCGAGACGATCGCGCCGACCGACAGATCGATTCCGCCGGTGAGGATCACCATCAGCATACCCAGGCTGAGCAGTCCTGTCGTCACCATCTGCGAAAGAATATTCGTCAGATTGTCGGTGGTGAAAAACGAGTCGTTGGTGAGCGCCGCCACCACGACGAATATCACCGCGACAGCGAAGAACACCAGGTTCGTCGGCCGGATACGGCCCAGTACGGCCGGTGTTTTCTTCTCGGTTCCGGCCGGGTCCTGGCCCGGCGGCTTTTCAAGCGTCGTCGCACTCTGGTCGGTCACGCGGAAACTCCCACTGAATGAGAAAGGACCTCGTTCTCGGTCGTCTCGCCGGAGCGCACCTCGGCCACGAGCCGGCCTTGACGCATCACCAGAACGCGATCGGTCGCGCCGAGCACTTCCGTCAGGTCCGAGGAGATGAAGAGAACGCCGATCCCGTTCTTGCTGAGTTCGTCGATCATTCGGTAGACGTCGACGCGGGTCGCCATGTCGACGCCCCGGGTGGGCTCGTCGAGGATCAGCACCCGAGGGTTCGTCAGCAGCCACTTGGCCAGGACGACCTTCTGCTGGTTGCCGCCGCTGAGCTGGACCACCGGCATCCGGGGCCGCGGCGGGCTGATGGCGAGCCGTTCCACCATGTCCGTGACCGCCGCGTCCCGCTGCCGCAGATCCAGCAGGCCGAATCTGCGCATCCGGCCGAGGGTGGCGAAGGTCGCGTTGTCCGAGACGCTCATGCCCAGGACGAGCCCGCTGCGTTTACGGTCCTCGGTGACCAGCGCCAGTCCCGCTTCGATCGCCTCCCGGGGGCTGGAGAAACGTTTCTGCTCGCCGTTGACCTCGACCGAGCCGCCGGTCGGCCGGTCCGCCCCGAACACACAGTGGGCGATCTCGCTGCGGCCGCTGCCCACGAGCCCGAACATGCCGACGATCTCGCCGGCCCCGACCGAGAACGACACGTCCTGGAACACGCCGTCCTTGCACAGCCCGGTCACCTTGAGCAGTGGCGCCCCGGCCTCGACCACCCGGTCCGGGTAGACCTGCTCCAGCTTGCGGCCGGCCATCATCTCCACGATGGCCTGCTCGCTCGTCTCGTCGGGGCGTGTCGTGGCCACCACCCGCCCGTCCTTGATCACGGTGATCCGGTCGGCGATGTCCATCACCTCGCCCAGCCGGTGCGAGACGTAGACCACGGCGACGCCGCTCTCCCGGAGCTTTCCGATCAGCGCCATCAGCGCGTCCAGGTCCGATCCGGCCAGCACCGCCGACGGCTCGTCGAGCACCAGCAGCCGCGGCCGGCCGGAGAGCGCCTTGGCGATCTCCACCATCTGCTGGCGGGCGACCGACAGCTCCCCCGCCCTGGTACGCGGGTCGATCTCGTGGAAGCCGATCTCCGCCAGCAGCCCCCGCACCTTGTCGTGGGCGGCACGCCAGTCCAGAAAGCCACGCCGGAACGGCATCGCGCCCAGCAGGACGTTCTCGGTCACGGTCATGTCCGGTACGAGACTGAGCTCCTGATGGACCGTACGGAAACCGGCCCGGTGCGCGTCCTGCGGCCGGTGCAGGTCGAGCCGTTCGCCGTCCAGCACGATCTCGCCGCCGTCCAGCGGCACGGCTCCGGCCAGCGACTTGATCAGGGTCGACTTGCCGGCGCCGTTCGCGCCCGCGATGGCGAGCACTTCCCCGCCCCTGATGGTGAGGCTGATGTCGCGCAGCACCTCCACCCCGGCGTACGCCTTGCGCACACCGCGCAGTTCGAGTCTCATGCCAGGCCGTCCATCACGACCACGGTCTTCTGCTCGGTCATCTCCAGCAGCGTGTCGTGCAGTCCCTCGCGGGCGCCGCCGGTGAGCTTCAGCCCGCCGAAGGGAAGGTTCTCGGCGCGCAGCGCGGTCGATCCGTTGATCACCACTCCGCCGACCTCCAGCCGGCGGGCCACCGCGAAGGCGCGGGCGAGGTCCTTGGTGAACACGGCGGCCTGGAGGCCGTACGGGGAGGCGTTGGCCATGGCCACCGCGTCCGCCACGTCGCCGAACCGCATCAGGGGAACCACCGGGCCGAAGATCTCCTCGGCCGTGGTCTCCTCGTCCGGCGCGACATCGACCAGCACGGTCGGCGGTACGAAGGCCCCGGTGCGCGGACCGCCCACCAGCAGCCGCGCCCCGTGCGCGACGGCGGCCGCGACGGCGGCCGTCACCGATTCCGCCGCCTGCTCGGTGATCAGCGGGCCCACGTCGGTGGCCTCTTCGAGCTGGTCGCCGACCACCAGTTCCCTGGCGCGGGCCTCCACGGCGTCGGCGAAGGTGCCGTAGAGGCTGTCCTCTATATACACACGCTTGACGGCGCAGCAGATCTGCCCGTTGCCGCGGGCCAGCCGGCCCAGGACGACGGCGTCCACGGCCTTGTCGAGGTCGGCGTCCGCGCAGACGATCAGCGCGTCGTTGCCGCCGAGTTCGAGGTGGGTCTTCTTCAGTGTGCCGGCGGCCAGTTCGGCGATGGCCCGGCCCGCCGCCGTACTGCCGGTCAGCGTGACCATGTCGACCGCGGGGTTGGTCGCCAGTTCGCGGACGAGTTCGACGCCGCCGGTCAGCACCTGGTGCGCCTCCGGCGGGAAGCCCGCCCGCTCGACGATCCCGGCGATCTCCAGTACCGCGAGCGGGCACTTCTCCGGCGGCTTGACCAGTACGGCGTTGCCGCCGGCCAGCGCGGCCGCGACCTTGTGCGCGTACAGCTCGACCGGGTAGTTGAAGGGGACGACGGCCGCGACGACACCGACCGGCTCCCGTACGGTGAAGGCGAGGTGCGTCTCCAGACCAGGTACGGCGTCCAGCGGGATCTGCCGGCCGAAGATCCGGGTGGCCTCGGCGGCGAAACCGCGGAAGATCCTGACGGCGGCGGCCACTTCCTCACGGGTCTGCCGGATCGGCTTGCCGTTCTCCGCGGCCACCAGCGCGGTCAGTTCGGGGCCCCGGCGCTCGATTCCGTCCGCCACGGCGTTCAGCAGCCGGGCCCGCTCGTGGGCCGGCATCGCGGCCATCAGCCGGCGGCCGCGCAGCGCGTTCTCCATGGCCTGCCGGATCTGCTCCGGGGAGGAGACCGGCATGGTGCCAAGTACCGCGCCCGTACCGGGATTTCGAATGTCCCAGCCGAGCCGGGTCGGCGTCGGGCCGCCGTCTGTCGGTCTGTTCGTCACGTCTCGCTCCTTGTCATACCTGGCGCCATCGCTCAGGACCGGAGTGATGCGCCTGGGCCGGGGGCGAGTTGAGCTCGGTCCCGGCCACTCGGCATCGTGCGGTGCGCTACAGTGTCAGCGTTCCGCGTAGTGAAATCACACTCTGCCTTGCGGAACGACCGCGACGGTATACGGACTGCAAAAGGAGTGTCAATGGATCCAACAGAGAACGAAACAGACGGGCAGTCAGCCCCGGCCAGCCTCGAACTGCCCCGCAGGGGCGGCCGGTCGTCCAGCGCGGGCAACGCGGCGACCAAGGCGGTGACGATCCTGGAGGCCGCCGTGACCGGCACCGCGCCCCGGCGGCTCGCCGACATCGCCGGCGAGACGGGCGTCCCCAAGGCCACGGTCCACCGCATCCTGGGCACCCTGGTGGAGCTGGGGTTCGTCAACGACAACGGCTCCGGCGTCTACGGCCCCGGGCCCCGGGCACTCGCCCTCGCCGCCTCGGTCCAGGCGCTGACCGGCGACGCCCGGGTCGGCGACACGCTCGGCCGGCTCGTGAAGGAGGTGGGCCACACCGTCCACATGGCGCTGCGCAGCGGTGACCGCGCGGTGTACTCCCACAAGGTGGCGGGCGACCAGCCGTATCAGATGGCCTCGCGCATCGGCATGAGCGTGCCGCTGCACTGTACGGGGATCGGCAAGTGCATCCTCGCGCACCTGCCGGCCGACGAGGTCACCGACATCGTCGGCCGGGCCGGACTGCCGGCCAGGACACCGTCGACCATCACCAGCCGCGACCGGCTCAACGAGGAACTGGAGACGATCAGGCGGCAGGGTTTCGCCATCGACAACGAGGAGAACGAGCGGACGGTCCGCTGCGTCGCCGCGCCCGTGCTCGACCGCACGGGGGCGCCGGTCGGCGGTGTCAGCATCTCGACCGTCACCTTCCTGGTGCCGATGGAGACGCTGACGTCCTTCACACCCGCGCTGGTCACCACGGCGAACACCGTGGGTTTCGCGCTGTCGTCCGCGCACTGACGGCCCGTCGGGCGGGGCCGACCGCCGGTCCGCCGCCGGTCCGCCGCCGCCGGGGCGCTCCGGCCCGGGGGCGGGCCGTCGTCACGGGCCGTACCGCGGGGTCCGGGGCTGTTCTAGACTCCCGGATCATGGACCAACTGGATGAGCAGGGGCGTACGCCGCCTCCCGTCGCCGGGGACGAGACCGCCACGCTCCTGGGATTCCTGGAGTTCCACCGCGCGACCCTGGCGTGGAAGTGCGAGGGGCTGGACGCGGCCGGGCTGAACGCGACGGTCGGCTCCTCCCCGATGAACCTGGGCGGCATGCTCAAGCATCTGGCCTACGTCGAGGACTGGTGGTGCTCCCGTTGGCTGCACGCGCGGGAGCCGCACCCGCCGTGGGACACAGTGGACTGGAAGGCCGACCCCGACTGGGACTGGCACTCGGCGGCCGACGACACCCCCGAGCAGCTGCGTACGCTCTGGCAGGACGCCGTGGCCCGCTCCCGTGTGCTGGTCGCGGAGGCGCTGGCCGACGGCGGTCTGGATCAGCCCGCCCGGCGCCCCGGCTTCCGCGGCGGAACGCCCAGCCTGCGGTGGATCCTCTTCCACCTGATCGAGGAGTACGCGCGGCACAACGGCCATGCCGACCTCATCCGCGAGGCGGTGGACGGGGCCACCGGAGAGTAGTCCACGGCCCGGCGGCGAGGGCGGCGGTGAGCCCGCCGGCGAGGGCGAGGCCGCGGCGCGGCGCGGCCGGTAGGGCGTCGTGGTCCGCCGGACCGCCGCCGCGGCCGTGCGGTTCAGCCGCTCGGCGTAACGTGCCGAACACCGGACGCCGTCCGATTTGGGCTAAAATGGGACTGCACACGACGGTGGACCTCGCCGTCGACCGCGGAGATCCGCCAACGGTCCCCGCACCCTTACCGGGCGTGGGGAAAACGTGTGCGCTGTGCGGCGACGCCCTCGCGGCAGGCGTGCTTTCTCCAGGCGCACAGCCTTCCTTCCCGTCCGGTCCCCTTCTGTCGTCGTCGTTCCGGCCTCCGGGGCGTCGGTGCTTCGGCCGTGAGGAGTGGCATGTTCCAGGACTCTGAAAGCATCAAGAAATTCATCTCGGACGAGGGCGTCACCTTCGTCGACGTCCGGTTCTGCGACCTGCTGGGGGTGATGCAGCACTTCACGGTGCCGGCGGACACCTTCGACCCGTCCGAGGAGCTGGCCTTCGACGGTTCGTCCATCCGCGGCTTCCAGGCCATCCACGAGTCCGACATGGCGCTGCGCGCGGACCTGTCGACCGCCCGGGTCGACCCGTTCCGCCGGGACAAGACGCTCAACATCAACTTCTTCATCCACGACCCGATCACCGGCGAGCAGTACAGCCGTGACCCGCGCAACGTGGCCAAGAAGGCCGAAGCCCATCTCGCCTCCACCGGCATCGCCGACACCGCCTACATCGGGGCGGAAGCGGAGTTCTACGTCTTCGACAACGTCCGCTTCCAGACCTCCGCGAACGAGTCCTTCTACCACATCGACTCCGAGGCGGCCGCCTGGAACACCGGCGCTACCGAGAACAACCGCGGCTACAAGGTCCGCTACAAGGGCGGCTACTTCCCCACCCCGCCCGTCGACCACTTCGCCGACCTGCGTGCCGAGATCTCCCTCGAACTCGAAGCCTCCGGGCTCCAGATCGAGCGCCAGCACCACGAGGTCGGCACCGCGGGCCAGGCCGAGATCAACTACAAGTTCAACACCCTGCTCGCCGCGGCCGACGACCTCATGCTCTTCAAGTACATCGTGAAGAACGTCGCCTGGCGCAACGGCAAGACCGCGACCTTCATGCCCAAGCCCATCTTCGGCGACAACGGCTCCGGCATGCACGTCCACCAGTCGCTCTGGCAGAACGGGACCCCCCTGTTCTACGACGAGCACGGCTACGCGGGCCTGTCCGACACCGCCCGCTACTACATCGGCGGCATCCTCAAGCACGCCCCCTCCCTGCTCGCCTTCACCAACCCGACGGTGAACTCCTACCACCGCCTGGTCCCCGGCTTCGAAGCCCCGGTCAACCTGGTCTACTCACAGCGCAACCGCTCCGCCGCGATGCGCATCCCGATCACGGGCTCCAACCCCAAGGCCAAGCGCGTCGAGTTCCGCGCCCCCGACCCGGCCTCCAACCCCTACCTCGCGTTCTCGGCGCTGCTGATGGCCGGCCTGGACGGCGTGAAGAACAAGATCGAGCCCGCCGAGCCGATCGACAAGGACCTCTACGAACTCGCCCCCGACGAGCACGCGAGCGTCCCCCAGGTGCCCACCTCCCTGCCGGCCGTCCTCACCGCCCTCGAAGAGGACAACGAATACCTCCAGGCCGGCGGCGTCTTCACCACCGACCTCATCGACACCTGGATCGACTTCAAGCGCACCAACGAAATCGCCCCCCTCCAACTCCGCCCCCACCCCCACGAGTTCGAGCTGTACTACGACAACTGATCCGCGAATGCCGCCGCTCGGGCAGCGTCATGCCGGTGCGGACACGGGGTCGACCGCGCGGAACGGCCGCCGTGCCCACGCCGGGGGCGCGGCGGCTTCGTACGGCTCGGCCCAGGCCGTGTTCGTACGGGTCAGTCGAGGCCGTACGGGAGTTGCGCGGAGTGGGTGTCGGCGAGTTCGAGGAGACGGTTGTACTTGGCCACGCGTTCGCCGCGGGCGGGTGCGCCGGACTTGATCTGGCCGGCCCCGGTACCGACGGCGAGGTCGGCGATGAAGGAGTCGGGGGTCTCCCCGGAGCGGTGCGAGATCATCCGGGTGTATCCGGCGTCCCGGCAGATCCGCACGGCCTCCAGGGTCTCGGTGACCGTGCCGATCTGATTGACCTTGATCAGCGCCGAGTTGCCGACCTTTCGGGCCACGGCCTCGGTGATGATCGCGGGGTTCGTGACGAAGATGTCGTCGCCCATGAGCTGGACCCGGTCCCCGAGCCGTTCGGTGAGCCGGACCCAGCCCTCCCAGTCGTCCTCGGCGAGCCCGTCCTCGATGCTCCACACCGGGAAGCGCTCGACGATCCCCTCGTAACGGTCGATCAGCTGGTCCGACGTCAGGCTCTCCCCCGCCACCGTGTACCGGCCGTCCTTGCGGAACTCGCTCGCCGCCGGGTCAAGCGCGAGGGCGACGCCGTCCCGGCCGGGCGTGTAGCCGGCGTCCCCGATCGCCTCCACCAGCAGCTCCAGTACCTCCTCCGGACGGTCGACCGCGGGCGCGAAACCGCCCTCGTCCCCAAGACCGGTGGCATGCCCGGCAGCCGCCAGCCGCGCCTTGAGCCGCCCGTAGACCTCGGCGCCGGCGCGTACGGCGGCCGCCAGGGTCGGCGCGCCGAGCGGGGCGAGCATGAACTCCTGGAAGTCCAGGTTGTTCGCCGCGTGCACACCGCCGTTGACCACGTTGAAGTGCGGGACCGGGAGGCGGGGCGTGGTGCCGGCGACGGCCGCCAGCGACTGCCACAGCTCCAGACCCCGGCCGGCCGCCTCCGCCCGGGCCGCGACCAGTGACACGCCGGTCACCGCGTTGGCCCCCAGCCGGGACTTGTCGCGCGTCCCGTCCAGGTCGGCGAGCGCGGCGTCGATCTCGGCCGCCGAGGCGAAGTCCCGGCTGACCAGCGCCTCGGCGATCTCACCGTTGACGTAGCCGACCGCCTTGCGCACGCCCTGCCCGGCGTACCGCGCCGGGTCGCCGTCGCGCAGCTCCACCGCCTCCCGGCTGCCGGTCGACGCCCCCGACGGAACCCCCGCCCGGACCGTACGGCCCCCGGCCAGGGCCGCGGTGACCTGGAGTGTCGGCCGCGCCCGTGAGTCCAGAACCTCGACGGCGCGCAGCGCGGAGAATCGCACAGACATATCTCATCCTTGGGGGAAGGAACGGGGAAAGGTGTCGTCTGTTCATGCGTGCCCCTCGGCGGCCCCGGCGTCAGCGGCCGTTCGGGCGGCCTCGGGGCCCGGCAGCACGCCGGACGCCGGACGCAGGGCCCAGGACGCAGGACGCCGATTCAGTGGCTCAGGATGTTCGCCGCCACGATGAACAGGCCCAGCAGGACGTCCACCCCGCCGACACGGCAGGCCGACGTCCATGCCTGCCCGGCCGTACGCGCCGCCAGCAGGCCCCATCCGAACAGCGCCGCCGAGTTGATGCCCAGCGCGATGTTGATCCCGGTGCCCTCGCTCCACCATCCGGCGGACGCGCCCAGCAGCAGGGCCAGCGTCGGCACCACGGCGACGACGAGCGGCCACTCGGCCAGCACCGAGCGGAGGGTCCCGGCGGCGACCTTCTCTTCGCCGACCGTCCGGTGGGCGATGGAGTGGGCGTAGCCGTGCGCGGCGGCCGTGGCGATCGAGGCCACCAGGATCCACAGCGCGTCGTAGCCGGGGTTGGACGGTCCGCTGTCGTGGTCGAGGGCGGCCGCGAGCGCGCTGGCGAGCACCGTCCCGTACACGCCGCCGAACAGCAGGCGCTGCACGGGCTCCGCCCGCGGTCCGGGAGCGGTGCCGCGAACGGGGCTTTGGGAGGACACGCTGTCGCCTTTCGTACGGAACCGCCGCGGGCCGCGGGGCCGCGGTCAGGACAGCACCCGGTGGCGGAAGTTCCGCAGGCCCAGGCCGAGAAAGGCGACGCACGCCCCGATCAGTACGGGATAGACGATGTACAGATGCATGTGGGACGTCTGGGTGAAGGCCGCCCGCATGCCCTCGGTGATGTAGATCAGCGGGTTGATCAGGACCAGGATCTGGAGCCAGTGGAAGCCGCCGAGGTGGACGAGGGAGAGCTTCGTCCACTGGTAGTAGGTGCCGCCGAGGAAGACCAGGGGCAGCACGACGAAGCCGAACATCACCCCGATGTTCTGCGGCTGGAAGGTGGTGCCGAGCAGCAGCCCGAGCGCGGTCATGGCCAGGCACGCCAGCGGGACGAGGGTCACCACGATCCACCAGTGGATGGTCAGGTGCGCCTGGACACCGGGAGCGTGCACGACGGCCGCGATGGGCAGGACGATGACCGCCGAGATCAGCGCCTGGACCGCGCCGGAGAGCACCCGGGCGACGGCGACCAGCCAGATCGGGCAGGGCGCCTGCACCCGGTCCTCGATCTCCCGGGTGTAGCCGAACTCCTGCGACATCTGGATCGCGACCGACTGGATGCCCTGGAACATGATGCTGATGGCGACCACCCCGGGCACCAGCACGGTGGCGAACGCCGACTCGCCCGCCGAGCCCCTGGCCCCGCCGACGCCCTGCCCGATGGTGGGGAAGACATAGAGGAACACGAACACCAGGAGGAACGGCTGCATCACGGTCCGGCCCACGAACTGGCCGAAGTTCTTCCACAGCACCCGCAGGTCCCGCCGGATGAGCGCGCCGAGTGCGGTACGGCTGGCCGCGGCCACCGACCGGCTGGGCCGTACGGTCAGGCGGCGGTCCGCCGGGGACAGCGGGGTGGAGGCGTCGGCCGAGGATGCCATCACTCCCTCAGCTCCTTCCCGGTGAGGCTGATGAAGACGGTTTCCAGGGAGCTGCGGACGATCGACAGGTCGACCAGGTCGAAGCCGCCCTTCTCGGTGCTGGCCACGACGCGGGGCAGCAGCCGCTCGTCGCCCTGCACCTGGAGTTCGACCCCGCCCTCGATCTGGCGGGTCCTGACGACGCCCTCGATGTCGTCGGCGAGCCGGGCGGCGAGCGCTTCGGTGTCGCCATTGGCCAGCACGGTGACGATGGTGTCGGCGCCGATGCCCTGCTTGAGGGCTTCCGGTGTGTCGAGCGCGAGGATCTTGCCGTGGTCGATGATCGCCACCCGGTCGCAGAGCCGGTCGGCCTCCTCCATGTTGTGCGTGGTGAGCATGATGGTCTGGCCGTCGGCGATGAGGTCGCCCAGGATCTCCCAGAGCGCGAGCCTGCTCTGCGGGTCGAGACCGGCGGTGGGCTCGTCGAGGAAGAGCACGGCCGGGCGGTGGAAGATCGCCCGCGCCACCAGCAGCCGCTGGGCCATGCCGCCCGACAGGTTCCCCACCTGGGAGGACGCCCACCGGGACAGGGTGAACCGTTCGAGGGACTCGTCGGCCAGCCGGCGGGACCGTCCGGCCGGGATGCCGAACAGCAGCCCGTGGTAATAGAGGTTCTCCCACACCGTCAGGGAGCGGTCCAGGGTGTTCTGCTGGGTCACGACGGCGATGACCTGCTTGGCCAGCGTCGGCTGGGCGACCACGTCGATGTCCCCGATGTACGCCTTGCCGGACGTGGGGATCACCCGGGTGGCGAGCATGCCGATGGTGGTGGTCTTGCCCGCGCCGTTGGGGCCGAGTAGTCCGAACAGCTCGCCGGCGCAGACCTCCAGGTCGAGGCCGTCCACCGCGGCGACGGACGCCTTCGGGTACACCTTGCTCAGGCCCTCGGTACGGATGACCGTCTGCCGCCGGCTGCCGGGACCCGCCCCGCCCGGTGCGTCGATCGCCATGACCCTCCTCGCCGGCTCCGGCCGGCCCGTGCGGTCACGGCGGCGAACCGTCCTGTGCCCGGCCGGCTGACGAACACCGCGTCAGCGCCGGGCGCGGTCTTCTCTCATGGAAGCACCGGGCCGGGCCCACGGCACGTGCCGACTGGGCCGGCCGGGGTACGGCGGCGGTACGGGAGGGGATACCGGAGGGGGTACGGCGGGCGGGGCCCGGAGGACGGACGGGGGTACGGGCCCGGATTCGGCGCCGTACCCCGGGGTCCGCCGGCCGGTGTCCTGTCAGGACACCGTGTGGACCAGGAACTCCCCCATCGACCGCGGTTCGCGCGCCACGGCGACCGGGAACGGGATGTGCGCGAGGACGTCCCGCCGGATGTCCACGCCGGGCATCACGGCGTCCAGCCGGTAGCCGGCCCCGGTCACCGCGAAGACGGCCCGCTCGGTCACCACGGTGATCGGCCGTCCCGCCGCGCGGGCCCGGGTGCCGTTGAAGGTGATCTGCTCCACCTCGTCGACGAACCGCCGGATCGTGCCCTCCCGCTCGATGACCAGCCGGCCGTCCACCACCGACTCACGCAGCCCGCCCGTGGTGAGCGTGCCGCAGAAGACCAGTTCACGGGCGCCGTGCACGATGTTGACGAAGCCGCCGGAGCCCGGCATCATCCCGCCGAACCGGCTCACGTTGACATGGCCGTGCCGGTCGATCTCGCCGAAGGCGAGCACGCTGAGATCGGGGCCGCCGCCCTCGTAGAAGTCGAACACCTCCAACTGGCCCATGATCATCTCGGGGTTGAGGGCCGCGCCGCCGACCAGCGGCCGGCCGCCCATCGGGCCCTGCTCCACGGTGAAGTACAGATCGTCGCGGCCCCTCAGCCGCGCGGCGGCCGGCACGTCGTACATCGGCAGCCCGGCGCCCAGGTTGACCATGCCGCCCTCGGGCAGCAGGGAGACGACGGCCCGGGCGATCGTGTCGCGGGGCCGGTCGCCGGGGCGGTCCTCCGGCAGCGGCACCCGCCGCTCCCCGGTCAGCCCGGGGTCCTGCTCGTCCTCCCACGGGTCGGGCCTGAGCACGACCGCGTCGACCAGCGGGCCGGGGATACGGCCGAAGCGCGGGTGCACCTCGCCGTTGTCGACGATCCGGTTGACCTCGGCGAGCACGATGCCGCCACTGTTGCGGGCCGCCATGGCCACGTCGACGGCGCCGTGGTCGTACGCCTCCCGGTCGGCGTAGAGATTCCCCCGGCGGTCCGCGGAGGTCGCCTTGACCAGTGCCACGTCGACCGGGAGCCGCGGATAGCTCAGCAGTTCCTCGCCGTCGACCTCGACCACCCGGTTGAGCGGCGCGTACCGGCCGGGCACCACACGGCCGCCGTCGAGCCGCGGGTCCGCGAAGGTGCCGATGCCGACCGGGGTGAGCAGGGCGCCGCGCCCGGCCGCGGTGGCGCGCAGCCACTGGAGGATGGTCCCCATCGGGTAGTTGTAGGCGGGGACGTCGCCGGAGCGGACGAAGCGGTTGATCTCCCGTTCCGGGTTGCGGGCGTAGCTGCCGCTGATCACCCGGGTCACCATGCCGGGGCGGGCCATGAGGTTGAGTCCGGTGCCGGCGCCGCCCTCGCCTCGGCGGCTGCGTTCGACCATGCTCACCGCGACCACGGTGAGGCCGGTGGGGGTACCGTCGCGGTCGAAGCGCTCGGCGAGGGCTTCGAGCAGTGATTCGGCCACGGCCCGGTAGCTTCCGCCGGACAGCGCGACCGTCGCGCCCTCGGGGATCAGCCGTACGGCCTCCTGGGCGGTCAGTATCCGCACGGGGGTTCCTCACTTTCGGTGTGTTCCGTTGCCGGGTGCGGGGCCGCCGGGCCCGGTCCGGGGGCAAGGCGCGGGGCCGGGTCGAGATCCGGGGCGAGATCGAGCGCCTGCTTGACCCGTCCGGTCACCGCCGCCGGCGCGGCGGCGTAGCGCCGGGCCCGGTCCAGCGCCGCCGCGAAGGCCGTGCCGTCCGGCGTGACCTCGTCCACCAGGCCGGCGGCCAGCGCGGCGGACGCGCCGAGCCGTTCGCCCGTCAGCACCAGGTCGAGCGCCCGGCCCCGGCCGACGAGCCGGGACAGCAGGGCCGGGCCGTCCCAGCCCGGGAGGTGGCCGAGGGTCACTTCGGGCAGCCCGAGCAGCGTGCCTTCGTCGGCGACCCGCAGATCGCAGGACATGGCCAGTTCGAGCCCGCCGCCGAGCACGTACCCGTGCAGCGCGGCGACCGAGATCAGCGGGGAGGACCGCAGCCTTGCCAGCGTCGCGCGCCCGGCGGCGATGAAGCGCCGGCGGCTGTCCGGGGTGAAGTCGGCCCGTTCGCCCCGGTCGGCGCCGGAGCAGAAGGCCCGGCCCCGGCCGGCCAGGACGAGCACCCGGCAGTCCGGGTCCGCCTCCAGTACGCCAATCACCCGGTCGAGTTCGCGGACCGCGCCGGAGCGCAGGGCGTTGAGCTTGCCGGGCCGGGCGAGGCGGATCACGGCGACTCCGGTCCCCGGGTCGGCGGCGACCTCCACATCGGCGGCCGCGTCGGGTGCGCCCGTCATGCCGGTTCCAGTTCGGTCTCGGACTCGATCCGGTCGGGGTCGAGTTCCATGCCGAGGCCGGGGGTGTCGTCCAGGACCAGTTCGCCGTCGACCGGCTCGACGCGGTGCCGCAGGAAGTGCTGGGTCACCGTGCTGAACTTGATCAAAAACTCCTGCTGCGGGGTGTGGATGGGCGACTGGGTGGCCGAGAAGTGCAGCGTGGCCTGGGGAGAGGTGCCGTGCGGCATGGTGATGAGGTCGTGCGCGGTGGCGTATCCGGCGATCTTGAGCGTCTCGGACAGTCCGCCGGCCCAGTAGATGTCGGGCTGGAGCACATCGAGCGCCCCCTCGTCGACGAACCGCCGCAGCCCCCACCGGGTGTACTCGTGCTCGCCGCCGGCCACCGGGATGCTGATGCGCTGCCGGATGCGCTTGTAGCTGTCGACCCGGTCGGCCATCACCGGCTCCTCGATCCACCGGGGCCGGTACTCTGCCACGCGTTCGGCCAGGGCCACGGTGTAGGGGACGTCGAGGGCGGTCCAGAAGTCGATCATGATGTCGTCGTCCTCGCCGATGGCCTCCCGGACCGTCCTTACGACGTCGACGTTGCGCCGCAGCCCCTCGTGCCCGCTCATCGGGCCGTACCGCAGAAACCACTTCTGCGCGCGGTAGCCCTGCGCCTGCGCCCACTTGGCGCGCTCGCGGACCATCCCCAGATCGCCGACGCCGAAGCCGAACATGCTGGCGTAGGCCGGTACGGTCTCGCGGGTGGGGCCGCCGGCCAGGCGGTACGCCGGCACGCCGAACCACTTGCCGCGCAGGTCCCACAGGGCGCAGTCGATCGCGCTGATCGCCATCATCCCGTCGCCCTGCCGTCCGTGCGAGAGCGTCCGGTGCATCACGTCCCACAGATACTCGCTGGCGAGCGGGTCGCAGCCGGTGACCACGGGGGCCAGATGCAGTCCCACCAGCATGGCGGCGGACGGGGCCAGCGGCCCGGCGACACCGCTGACGCCCTCGTCCGTGTCGATCTGGAGGAAGGTCGAGGCGAGCCGCAGATGGTGGTCGTCGATCTGCTCGCCCCGCTCGAAGTAGGTGACGGCCTGGCCGACTTCGGGCCGCCAGCGGTCCTCGCGGTAGTGCGGGTAGACGTCCAGGGGACGTACCGCCCGGTCCTCCCAGTGCGGGCCCTCGGTTTCCGCGGTGCCCCGCACCCGGCGCAGCCGTATCGCGGTGATCTTCATGCTCTGCCTTTCGCTCTGCTTGGGTGGACCGCGCGCCGCGCGCTCCGGGCACGGCTCAGACCCCGCTCATCGCACCGGCGTTCAGCCCCTGGACCAGGTAGCGCTGGAAGACCAGGTAGAGGACGACGACGGGCAGGGAGCTGATGACGGCGGCGGCCATCAGCTCGCCGTACAGCGGAAGTCCGGAGTCGGCCTGGGTGTTGGCGAAGCCCTGCATGACGATGGCCAGCGGCTGGGTGTCGGACTTGGTCAGCACGCTCGCGAACAGCACGTCGTTCCATCCGACGAGGAAGGAGAAGACGAAGGCCACGACGATCGCGGGCAGGCTGAGCGGCAGGATCACCCGGAAGACGGTCCGCAGGGGTCCGCATCCGTCGATGGCCGCGGCCTCGTCCAGTTCGCGCGGGACCGTCTGGAGGTAGCCGGCCAGCAGCCAGGTGGACAGCGGCAGTCCGAACGTCATGTAGGTGAAGATGATGACGCCGTATCCGCCGATCAGATGGACGCCCAGCGTGGTCTGGAGCCAGGAGAAGACCGCGAACAGCGGCAGGACCAGGGTGGTGCCCGGTACGGTCTGGGTGCCGATCAGCGTCTGGAGGAAGACCTTCCTGCCGCGGAAGCGGTAGCGGGTCAGCGGGTAGGCCGCCAGCAGCCCGAGGATCACGGAGGCCAGGGACGAGACCCCGGCGATGATGACGGTGTGCAGGATGCCGGAGGCCAACGGCGCGTCGGACCACATGGCCCGGTAGTTGTGCAGCAGGGGGCCGTCGAGGCTCACCTCGCCCAGGGCCGCGCGGGTGTCCGGGCTCAGGGACAGCAGCAGCATGTAGCCGACCGGGACGAGCGTGGTGACCGAGAGCACCACCACGACGAGCCGGGCCAGCCAGGCGGGCAGGATACGGTCCGGCTGGCTCAGGCGCGGGCTACGGGTCCGGGGCGCGGAAGCGGACATCAGGGGTCCTCGTTTTCTCGCCGACCGGACGGTCCCGGCCGCCGGTCGCGTCGCCGGGGCGCTCATTCGGGTTCGTCCGTCATACGGGTGGCCCGCAGATAGATGTATCCGGGCACGATCAGGATGATCATCATCAGGACCGCCATGGCGCTGGCGACGCCGTAGTCGAATGTCGAGAAGGCGCGGAAGTACGCGTTGATCGGCAGCACGTTCACCGAGGCCGGCGGCGGCGAGGAGAACATCACGTACGCGAGCGTGAAGTTGCCGAAGTGGTAGAGCGTGGACAGCAGTACGCCCAGCTTCAGCAGCCCGCTCATCTGCGGCAGCACGATCCTGCGGAGTTTCGTCAGCGGGGAGGCGCCGTCCATCTCGGCCGCCTCCAGCTGCTCACGCGGGATGGTCTGGAGCCCGGCGAGCACCAGCAGATAGATGAACGGCCACTGCGCCCACATATTGGTGAACGTCATCGCCCAGAAGGCGTTCGGCCCGATCAGCCAGTACGTGTCCTGGCTGGCCAGCCCGACATGGCCGAGCACCCGGTCCACCAGCCCGTAGTGGTTGAGGAACATGATCCGGGCCAGCAGCGCGGTGACGAACATCGGAATGATGTGCGGGATCAGATACAGCGCCCGCACCACACCGTGGCCGCGGAAGGGTCGGTGCACCGACAGCGCGGCCAGGAAGCCGACCGGCACCACGACCAGGGTCGTCAGCAGGGAGAACGCCACACTGATGCCGAGTGACCTGGCCGCGCCCACCCCCTGCACGCTGGGGCCGGTGAACGCCTCCTTGAAGTTGCGCAGCCCCGACCAGGGGGCGTGCACCCAGTCGCGCAGCGTGCTCACATTGACGTCGTGCAGGCTCATGTCGACGGTGAGCGCCACCGGGACGAGCACGACCGCCAGCAGCGCCGCCCCGCAGGGGACGAGCATCCACAGGGGCCGGCGGCCGCGGCCCGCCGCTTTCGGGGCGGGCCCGCCGGCCGGCACGTCCGGCCGGCCGGCGGTGACCGCGTCCCCGGACGCCCGCAGCGCGGAGTCTGCGGAGTCTTCGGAGTAGGTCTTCATGGTCCTGCTCACAGATGGGCCTGAACGGCTTTGTTCTGGTTGGCCAGTTGGGCGGTCAGATAGTCGGGCTTCCAGCTCCCCGTCGTGGCGAGGTTCCCGGCCACGTTCTTGATCGCCGTGCCGATACCGGTCTGGATGTACGACCAGGCGCCGGTGAACTCGGTCGGCTCCTCCTGCCCGGCGACCGCGATCAGCGGCTTGGCCTCCGGGTGGTCGGTGGCCAGTTGGTCCATGCCCGCGGTGGTGGCGGGCATCCAGCCGGTGAGTTCGTACTGCTTCTTGTTGACCGACGGGCTGACACTGGCCTTGGCCAAGGCGAGCGCGAGATCCTTCTTGCCCTTGGCGTAGCTGGGGATCGCCCAGTCACGGCCGGCCACGATGCTCTGCGCCGGGGTGCCGCCGGCCGGGCGCTCGGTCATGCCGTAGGGCACGTTCGGCATCGGGGCGAGGCCGATGTCCTTGGCGATGGGCTGGTCGGCGGCGGCAAGCTGGACGCTGTTGGTGGCGATCGGCAGCATGGCCACCTTGCCGCCCAGGAAGGCCGCGACCATCTGGGCGTTGTTCCAGGTCAGCGACTCGGCCGGGGCGACCTTGTGCTGGTAGATCTGGGCGAAGTAGAAGTCCACGGCGCTGTTGAGCTGGGGGCTGTCGAGGGCGGCGGTCTTTCCGTCCTTCGACAGGAAGCCGCTGCCGCCGAGCTGGTGGGTGTAGGACCAGGCGAACTTCCACGGGTCGAAGCCGTCCGCGGGGTCGATGCCGACACCGTGCACCCCGGGGTTGGCCTTCTGGAGCCGCTTGGCGTCGTCGATCCATTCGGTCCAGGTGGTCGGCGGCCTGTCGATGCCCGCCTTGGCGAACATCGCGGTGTTGTACGCCATGACGTACGGCACCGTGGTGTGCGGGATGCCGATCTCCTTGCCCTCGCCCTTGCCGGACATCGACAGCAGCGCGGGGATGAAGGTGTCCCGGCCGCCGACCGCCTTCCAGTCGTCCTCGGTGAGGGTGAGGAAGCCGCCGGTCTCGTAGAGCGTGCCGCCGAAGCTGCTGCCGTAGTCCACGATGTCCGGGCCGGAGCCGGAGACCAGGGAGGTCTGGATGAGCGTGGTCTCCTGGTCGGGCGAGTTGAAGTACTGGAACTTCACGGTCGCGCCCGTGGTCGCCTTGAACTCCGCGGCCAGCGCCTTGTAGTACTCGGCGTACTGGCTGGCGAGTCCGGCGCCGGCCGCCGGGACCAGGGCGGTGATCACCTTGTCGCCGCCGGCCGTGTCGGAGGCACAGCCCGCCAGCGTGGTCGCGGCGACGGCGACCGCGCACACCAGCGCCCCGGGCCCCCGCAGGGCGGGCCCGCGCCGGCCCGCGGAGCCGGTCCCGGGCAGGGGCTGTCTGTTCCCGGCCGTGCGTCTGATCGTCATGCGTCTGTTCATCGTGCTTCCACCTCCGCGTCCACGCCGGAAACCCGGACGAGTTGCCCGGTACGGGCCGATTCATAGAGAGCGAGGACGACTTCGAGCGAGGCGCGGGCGTCCCGGCCGCGCACGAGGGTGGACGAGGAGTAGCCGGGGTCGCGCAGTGTCCGTGCCACGTCGGCGAAGACATTGGCGGGCGGTCCGTCGCCCGCGTCGCCCGGCTCCGGGTCGAAGTCCCCGGTGGTCTTCCACATCGTGATGGCGTTGTCGATGGCGATGACGCTGCCCAGGTCGCCGTTGACCTCGCTGCGGCTGGTGGAGCCGCCGCCGTAGACGGGGTGCACGGGGTTGGTGTTGTGGAAGGTGGCGGTGCCCACCAGCATGCCGATCGCGCCGCTGCGCATCTTCAGCAGCGCCGCCGCGGTGTCCTCGACCTCGATGTCATGGGTGAAGGTCCCGGTCAGCGCCTGGACGCTCTCCACCTCGCCGAGGTACCAGCGCAGCTTGTCCACCGCGTGGATGCTCTGGTTGATGACGATGCCGCCGCCGCTGTCGGCCAGCTTTCCGCGCCAGCCGCCGTCGGCGTCGTAGTACGACTGGGGGCGGTAGCACTTGTAACTGAAGTCGCCGAGCACGACCTTGCCCAGCGCGCCGGCCTCGATCGCCTGGTGGATACGGAAGTTCTCCGCCATGTACCGCAGATAGAACTCGCAGAAGAGCTCGACCCCGGCCTCCTCGCACGCGGTGATCATGGCGTCGGCGCGGTCGAGCGAGATCTCCAGGGGCTTGGTGACGAGGACGTGCTTGCCCGCCCGGGCCGCCTCGACGACGATGTCCCGGTGCTTGTTGCTCGGGGTGAACACCCCGATGACGTCGATGTCAGCGCGCGTCAGCAGCTCGCGGTAGTCGGTGGTCCAGTCGACGCCGTACCGGGCGCCGGTCTCCCGGGCGCGCTCGGCGTCCAGGTCGGCGACCGCCACCAGACGGGTGCCCGGGGTGGAGGTCACCGCCTCGGCGCTGGTCGCACCGAAGGCGCCGAGGCCGACAACGGCGAAGTTCACGGGTGGTTCGGGTGGCGTCATTGCCTACCTCCGGTAGATGTCGTCCACGATGGCTCGCAGATTCCTGATGTCGGACTGCACGTCGCTGGTGAGCCCGGGATCGTCCTCGGGCCTGCGGGGGTGGTAGTTGCGCTCCACGGTGAGGAAGCCGTCGTAGCCGTGGTCGATCAGCGCGGGGAGGATGGTCCGGTAGGGCACGTCGCCCTCTCCGGCGACGGCCCGCCGGGTGCCCGCTTTCGCGGGGTCGGCCGGGTCGGCGTGCAGATCCTTGATGTGGACGTCCACGACCGGCAGCCGCAGGGCCGCGGTCAGGCCGTCCAGGGGCGTTTCGCCCGAGCGCCAGGCGTTGGCGACGTCCCAGCACAGGGCGAGCGCCGGTGAGTCCAACCGCTCCAGGAGCAGGGCGGTCTCGCATGCCTGCCCGATGTGGCTGGCGCCCTCGGTCTCCACCATCAGCACCGCTCCCGCCCGTTCGGCGGCGCGGACCGAGGGGGCGAGCTGTTCCGCCAGTCGGTCCAGGCAGTCGGTGAAGTCCGGCCGGTCGGACCACATGGCGTAGTCGTCGTGACCGCGCAGCCAGGGCGCGAAGATCCGGATCAGCCGCGTGCCGAGGAGGTCCGCGTAACCGAGCATCCGGTCAAGCAGCCGTTCGGCCTCCTGGCGGCTCCCGTCGTCGTCGAGGAAGAATCCCCGGCCGTAGGGCGAACCGAGGGCCGAGACGCACAGGCCGTGGTCGTCGGCGATACGCCTGACCCGCCGTACGTCGTCGGGCTCCAGGTCCTTGATGTTGCGCCCCCGCACATTGCGCACGGCCAGGCCGTCCAGGCCCAGTTCGGCGGCGCCACGCGCGGCTGCGGTGAAGTCGGTGACGAAGTCGTCGCTGAAGACGCTCGTCCTGATCGCCATGTGCTTCTCCCTCCCCTGTTCCTGTTCCGGTCGCCGTCGCTACGGGGACGGCCGGTGCTGCGGGTCGCCGCCGGGTGGTGGCCGGCGGTGCCGGCCGGCGGTGGTCAGCGGACGCGCCGGACCCGGTAGGCGGCCCGTCCGGTGCCGGCGAGGTCGATCCGCACCAGGCCGACCAGGCCGTGCCGGGACTCGTAGCCGTGCGGCAGGTGCACGGTGTGCAGCACCGGGCCCCCGGCCTCGACCACGACCTCCTCGTCGCCCGCCGTCAGACGGACGCGGCCGCCGTCCACCCGGACCTCGGTGGTCCGGCCGTCGCCGCGGTCGCGCAGGTAGGGCACCAGCAGGCTGACCGGGTGGCCGGGCGCCTCCTCGACGATCCGGGCCTCGTCCGGCCCGAGGTCGACCGCGATCCGGTAGGCGAGACCGTCGAAGTCCGCCACCGCCTCCAGCCGCCGGCCCGTCACGACGGCGGGCCCCCGGTCCGAGGGCCGCAGCGCGGCCACCGGCTGAATCGAGCGGTCGGGCCGGTGGACGGCGATGCCGAGCGTCAGCGGGGTCCCGGTCGCCATGTGATGCACCTGGCCGCCGAAGCGCAGCCGGCGGCGCGGGCCGAGGGTGAGGTCGGCGATGCCGAAGGCGTCGAACGCCTGGTCGGCGGTGACATAGCCGTCGCGCGGGCCGAGGTTGAGGTGCACCGACCAGCCGTCGGCGTGCAGCAGGGCGCGGTGCACGGGCTCGCCCTCGACCCGGGCGACGGGTTCGCGGTCCGCGGCGGTCCGCCCGGCAGGCTCCTCACCGGTGAATCCGGCGAGGACGGCGGTGGCCAGGAAGCCGAGCGGCAGGCTCACGTAGTGCGGGTCGGAGGTGTAGACCTCGTATCCCACCCGGTGATTCGCCGGCAGGACGTTCTCCACCGGGCTGAGATCGCCGGCGGGCCGGAAGCAGTCGGCCATCGCGTGCAGCGACCGTACGGCGGCGGCGTCTGCGGCCGCGGCCAGGGCCGGGTCGTCGGCCTTGACGAGGGCCGCCGCCTGGTGGAAGTACGAGCACTGGGCGCCGAGCGTCCACACCTGGCCGGTACTGCGGTGGGCGCCCGCGAGCGAACCGCTGGAGAGCTGGACGGCGAGGCTGCGGCGCAGCCCGGTGACCAGCAGCCGTTCGAGGTCCTTGCGGTGGGCGCCCGCGTATCCGTCGGCCAGCAGGTAGAGGAGATGGACCCGGGTGAAGAGGTCGTAGGAGTTGGGCAGCCCCGGTTCGCGGTAGAAGCCCGCTTCGAGGTCGATCGCCTCGGTGAGGAACGGTTCCAGCCACTCGTCCATCCGGCCCTGGTCGTACGGTGACAGGCCGTCGCCGATGCGCAGCCACTCGCCGGACATCCACACCGACGCCCAGTTCACGGGCGGGCGCTTGTTGAAGGCGTCGGGCACGGCGACCCGCCGTATTCGCTCGGCCACCGGGTCGAGGTCCGGGGCGCCGACCGCGCGCAGCAGCCGCAGCGCGCGGAGCGCCGGCGGCCACATGAAGTCCCGCAGGTTGTCGGTGCCGGGGCTGCCGACAGCCGGGTAGTAGCGGGTGGTCGGCGTCGGGCTGTCCGGGTCGAGCAGGTGGTCGAGCGTCGCGGTCAGCCCGCGGCGGGCCGCGTCGGCGTACCGGGCGCGTTCCGGGCCTTCGGTCAGGGACGCGAGGGCGGCGTTCACATAGGCGTAGTAGGCGGTTCCGTACTGGGTGGGCTCGGCGAAGACGGGGTCGTGGAGTTCGCCGGAGGGCTGGAGGTGCGCCGAGAGTCCCTCGGCTCCGCGCCGCAGGACGTGCAGGGCGGGACTGGTCATGGTGACGGCTCCTTCGCCGGGTCCCCGGCGCTGCGGATGGGGGAAACGCCCGTGGCGGGGATGGGTGGCGGTAGGGGGAGGCGGGTGCTTCTCGCTGCTCGCGCAGAGGCGGCACCCCACACCGTGACGATCAACCTGGCGACGGTGCCGGCCTTGCGATGGCCTGAACACTACGCCCGAGTCCGACATTGTCAACTGTTAACAGTCAACGTTGACTGTTGACCGTCGGCTGCTATCGTGTGGGACGCCCTCGGCCGGCGTCGGCCGGGCAGCCTCTACGAGTGAGTGAGCATGACTGGACCCAAAGCCGAGCTCGGGTGGGCGACGACGGCTCCCCCGCGCGGCACCCTGGCCACCTTCGTCGTCGACAATCTGCGGGAGGCCATCGCCCGCGGCGACCTCGCCCCGGGCCAGGAGCTGCCGGAAACGGACCTCGCCCAGCAGTTGGGCGTCAGCAGGGGCCCGGTCCGTGAGGCACTGGCCGTGCTGGCCCGCGAAGGTCTGGTGACCCTGCGCCGCCACCGCAGCGCCCAGGTCGTCCAGCTGTCGCCGGACGACGCCGAGGAGGTGTTCACCCTGCGGCTGTCCCTGGAACGCCTCGCGGTGGAACGCGCCGCTCTGCGGGCCGGTCCGGAGCACATCGCGGCCATCGACCGGGCGCTGGCCCGCTTCTCCCAGCTGACCGCGTCCTCGACCCCGCAGGAGGCGGCCAACCTCGACCTGGAGTTCCACGACGCGATCTACGAGGCGTCCGGCCATGTCCGGCTCCAGCGGGCCTGGGAGGATCTGCGCCCGCAGGTCTACATGTTCCTGCTCTCCCGCAACCTCGGCAGCCACGACTTCGCGGCCATCGCGACGTCCCTGCACACGGAGCTGCGCGATGTCGTCGCCGCGGGCGATCCCGAGGCGGCGGTACAGGCGGTGGAGAGGCACCTGGCCGGCGCGTACCGCCGGCTCCGCGAGCGCCTGGGCTGACCGGAGCCCCCGGTCAGGGCCTGACCCTGACCGGGGGCTCGGCGCGGGCGCCGGGCGAGCGGTGTCAGCTCACGGGGTGGAGGTAGAAGGCCTCGTTGTCCGCGGGGAAGGGCAGCGGTCCGTACTGCTGGGCGTACTGGATGACGGGGGTGCCGTCGGCGCTGCTGTTGCCCGCCACGTTCAGCAGGTACGAGGTCGCCTCGTCGGCGATGGTCGTGAGGTTCGGGAAGAGCGGCAGCGGGTTCTCCAGGGCGAAGTTCTGGGTGTCGTTGCCGGTGCCGTTGCGGTGGCAGGTCCAGATGTTCATCTGGGAGCCCTGCTTGCTCGCGGCGCCGTTGTCGACGTCCACGCACTTGCCGCTGGCCACGCTGACGATCCGGTCGAACTCGTTCCGGAAGCCGGTGGCGCGCAGGGTCCACTGCTGGTTGGTGCCGCCGTCGGGGTGGTAGAGGATGAGATGCGTGCCGTTGGTCCTCCGTGCCTGGTAGACGTCGACGACGCTGCCGTTGCCGCCGTTGTCGCCGAAGGTGAAGCGGGCCGGGCCGGCTCCGGCGCGCAGCGCGGAGAAGGTGATCGGCCAGTGGTCGCTGCCGTGGGGATTGCCCCTGGCGGCCTGCCAGTTCTCCGTGTAGACGTTGGAGACGGCGTAGTCGAGGCGGCCGCCGCTGAGCTGGGTGGGTCCGCCGCTTTCGTAGATGTGCGCGTTCGCCGGGATGCCGGTGGCGCCGCCGACGGGCAGGGTGCGGGGAGCGCGGTTGAAGTCGCCCAGCACCACCCAGTTGGCCAGGCCGCGCAGATTGGCCCGGGCCCTGACCCGGCGTACCAGGGAGGCGGCGTCCGTACCGCCCCGGGCGCTGGCGTGGATGGAGGCGAACAGGGTGTCGTCCGCGCTGCGGGTGACGCCGAGCGCGGAGCGGTAGACGCCGGGGATCTCCTCCACCCGGTCGGGGCGGAAGGAGGTGATCATGGCCGGGTTGACGCCGCGGGCGGGGTTGGCGCCCTGGTGGAGGATGTACAGGTAGCGCACGCCCCGGGTGCGGGTGGCGGGGATGCGGTAGGCGCGGATGTTGGCGCCGATACGGCCCAGCGACACGGCCCCGGCCGGCGGCGTGATCGACGCCTCCTGGAGGGCCACGACGCTCGCGCGGTCGGACAGGTCCAGCGCGTACGTCCAACGGCCGGACGACCGCTGCATGTTCCAGGTCGCCAGGCGGTTCGAGTCCGGCGGGGCAGCGGACGCGCTGCCGCCGGCCACCATCAGGAAGGCGGCGCACAGGGCGCCGGCCACCAGCGCGATCAGTCCCCGTCGGGCGGCACGACGCCGTACGGTTCCCTCTGTTCTTTTCTCCGGATGCTGCATGTACCCCAATGTCCGGCCACCGCGCCCGCGACAACAGGGCTGCCGCCCGTAGTTGACCCTGACGGGTGGGCCGTCCCTCGGCAAACGCCCGGTTCGGGAAAGACCTGGAGAAGAACGGGCGGCCGACGTCCCTGACCGGCCTTGGACTTGGGCCGACCGGCCGGCGGTCCTGTGCCGACCGGCGCGCGGTCTCGCGTCAGGAGCGGCCGCGCCCGCCGCCGGGGATCAGTACGGCGGCGCCGTTCACCCGGTCCGCGGCAAGGTCGGCCAGCGCCTGATCCGCCCGGTCGAGCGGATACGGGGTGACGGTGACCTGGATGCCGATGCGCTCGGCGGTCGCGAGGAACTCCTCGCCGTCCTGCCGGGTGTTGGAGGTGACGCTGCGCAGATCGCGCTCCTGGAAAAGATGGCGCTGGTAGTTCAGGACGGGAACGTCCGACAGATGGATTCCGGCCACCGCGAGGGTGCCGCCGCGGTCGAGCGCCGCCAGCCCGACCGGTACCAGGTCACCGACCGGGGCGAACAGGATCGCCGAGTCCAGCGGCTCGGGCGGCGCGTCGTACGCGTCACGCGCCGAGGACGCCCCCAGCGACAGGGCCAGTTCGCGGGCCCGCGCCGAACGCGTCAGCACATGGACGGTCGCCCCTTCGGCCAGCGCGACCTGCGCGGCCAGATGGGCGGACGCGCCGAAGCCGTAGATGCCGAGTCTGCCGCCGGGCGGCAGCGCGCTGCGGCGCAGGGCGCGGAACCCGATGATGCCCGCGCACAGCAGCGGCGCCAGCCGGGCCGGGTCGGCGGTGTCCGGCAGCGCGTAGGCGTAGGCGGCCGGCAGCACCGTGATGTCCGCGAAGCCGCCGTCGGCGTCCCAGCCGGTGTACACGGACGACGGGCACAGGTTCTCGTGTCCGGCGCGGCAGTAGCGGCAGACCCCGCACGTACCGCGCAGCCACGCGCCGCCCACCCGGTCACCGGGCCCGAAGCGGGTCACCCCGTCCCCCGCGGCGATCACCCGGCCGACGATCTCGTGGCCGGGAATCGTCGCGGGCCGGTGCGGCGGCAGATCGCCCTCGGCCAGATGCAGATCGGTACGGCACACCCCGCACGCCTCGACCTCGACCAGCAGCTCACCCGTCCCGGGGACGGGGACCTCCCGCCGTACGGGGACCAGGGGCCGTGTGCTGACCGGGCCGGGTTCCCCGACGGCCCAACCGTTCAGGGTCCCGCCGGGTGCCGCTTCGAGCGCCATGTTCCCCAGCATGCGGCCACCGGTCCGTACCGGCAATCGCCCGGCCCCGGGACCGGGCCGGCCGCACTCCCCGTCTCCGTCCTGGGGCGGGGACGGGGAGTACCGCCGGTGGCGGCCGCATGGCGACCGGCCGCCACCTGGGCGAGGCTGGTCGGGCACGGGCGCATCCGTGGCCCCCGGCGGACGGCCGCCGGGGGTCCCGGCCGGCGGGCCGCGGTACCGACCACGGACCGACCGGCGACCGACCGGCGACCGACCGGCAACTGACCGGCAAGCGACCAGGGAGGACAGAGCGTGAACGAGAACGCCGATCCCGCGGCGGACCCGCCCGAGCACGGGGTCCTCCGGCACCGCGTCACCGAGCACCGCCGCCGACTGGGCCTGAGCGAGGCCGAGTTGGCCACCCGGTCGGGCATGGCGCCGCGCTATCTGCGGCATCTGCTGGACGAGGAGGCCGACTTCGACCCGAACGGGGTCCACCGTGTCGCCGCCGCCCTGCAACTGACCTACGAGGAACTGCTCCAGGGCCCCGCCGATCCGCCCCCGGGACAGACCGGCGCCGCACCCCGGCCGGCGCTCGCCCACCTCACCGTGGACGAGTGCTGGGCCAAACTGGGCACCCACGGCGTCGGCCGCGTCGCCGTACCCGCCGAGCCGTCCCCCGACGTGCTCCCCGTCAACTACGGGGTCGACGCGGGGACCATCGTCTACCGGACGGCGCCGCACGGTCCGGCCGCGCTGGACACCGGCGCGAACGTGTCCTTCCAGGTGGACCGGATCGACGACCGTACGCGGGGCGGCTGGAGCGTCCTCATCACCGGAACGGCCGAACGGATCGACGACCGGTCGGCGGTCCGGCGTCTCGCCGAGGAGGACGTCACCGAGCCGTGGGCCGGTGGCGACCGCCCGCTGTGGATCCGTATCCGGCCGCGGACCACCACCGGACGCCAGGTGGAGAGCGTGTGAGCGGTGACCGGCCGGGCACGCGGGCCCCGCGCGGGCCCATGCGGCGGGGGCGGGCCGGCCGCGGGTGAGCGTCCCGGGCTCGGACCGCTCACCTTTCCGGATCGAGGTCGGCGGGCGGGTCCGCACGGTGGCGCCCGGCGAGGCGGCCATGGTCGACCTCAACGCCGCCTGGACGCACGGGAGTTCACCGCGCACACCTTGCCCCGTCCGCCTTCCGCTTACGCGGCATCAGACGGGAAACACCTTGCGACACGCATGTTTACACCTCGTTGATCAGCTGTTATGTTTTTTATGGGAGCGCTCCCACGAATTCGAACATCCAACCCCCCACCCCGGGACCGGCTGCGGTGGGCCGTGGTTCCGGGGGATGTCTCCGGAAGGTCTCCACCTTGAACAGAAGCAGAACGATCTCTTTACTGGCCGCTGTAGCGACGCTCTTCTCCGCGCTCGGCCTGATCTTCCTCGGCCAGGGCACGGCTTCGGCGCACGGCGTCGCGATGTCCCCGGGCTCGCGTACGTACCTGTGCTACAAGGACGCGCAAACCCCCAACGGTGCGCTCACTCCGACCAACCCGGCCTGTGCCGCCGCGATCGCCGCGACCGGCACGACGCCGCTGTACAACTGGTTCGCCGTGCTCGACTCCAACGCGGGCGGCAAGAACGTCGGCTACGTCCCCGACGGGACGCTGTGCAGCGCGGGCAACAAGTCGCCGTACGACTTCTCGGCCTACAGCGCCGCCCGTGACGACTGGCCGCGGACCCACCTGACGTCCGGTGCGACGATCGAGCTCCAGTACAGCAACTGGGCCGCCCACCCGGGTGACTTCCGGGTCTACTTCACCAAGCCCGGCTGGTCGGCCTCGTCCGCGCTCAAGTGGGCGGACCTGGACCTCGTCTCGACCGTCACCAACCCGCCCCAGGTGGGCTCCCCGGGCACGGACGGCGGGCACTACTACTGGAACCAGGCGCTGCCCTCGGGCCGTACGGGCAACGCCCTGATGTTCATCCAGTGGGTGCGCTCGGACAGCAACGAGAACTTCTTCTCCTGCTCCGACATCGCCTTCGACGGCGGTCACGGTGAGGTCACCGGCATCCGTGGCGGTGCGACGACTCCGCCCACCACGCCTCCCCCGACCTCGAACCCGCCGACCACCAACCCGCCCACCACGCCGCCGACCACGCCGCCGACGACTCCGCCCACCACGAAGCCGCCGACGACCCCGCCGACCACGCCGCCCACCACCACCCCTCCGGCCAACGGCGCCTGCATGGTCACCTACGCGGTCACCAACGCCTGGAGCGGCGGCTTCCAGGGTGAGGTCACGGTCATGAACCACGGCACCAAGCCCTCCACGAAGTGGACGGCGAACTGGACGCTGGGCACCGGCACACAGATCACCAGTCTGTGGAACGGCACCCTCAGCACCGGCTCGGGTGGCGCGGTGAGCGTCGCCAATGCCGCCTACAACGGCACGATCAACCCCGAAGGGTCCACCACCTTCGGCTTCACCGCCAACTCCACCGGGAACAACTTCCCGATCGGCTCGGCCACCTGCACCATCGCCTGACCGACTGACGCCGACATCCGCCCCGCGAGGCCCCACGGCCTCGCGGGGCGGCTGCGTGTGCGGCCCCGTTCCGCCGCCGCGACGAGCGCGGACGGGCTTCGGACGCCCACTCTCCCGTATGCGCCCGTATGCGTACGTATACGCCGAATGGCCGTGTCCTCGCGCCCCCGCTAGCATGGTGCGGGTGACCGATTTCTGATGACTATTCCCTTATTTACTCAATGCCTGACCAGGTCCGACGACGCAGCAGCGGGTTCGGAGGGACGTATATGAGGCATGCCCAGCTCATTCGCTCGTTCCAGCAGATCACGGCCGAGAATCTGGACGTCCGCCGGCCGGTCGTCACTCTTTTCAGCGGCGGCCTCGACAGCAGTTATCTGCTGCACCGGCTCGGGGAGGCGGGATTCCGTGACATCCACGCGGTCAGTATCGACCTCGGAGAGGACGAGACCAGCGAGGACAAACGCCTGATCGCGGAGCGGCTCGGTGCTCGGCTGCACATCCTGGACGGCCGCCGAACCTTCGCCGAGGATTTCCTGCGCCCGGCCATCGCGGCCCAGGCCGTCTATCTGGACACCCACCCGGTCAGCTCCAGCCTCAGCCGCCCGCTGATCGCCCGGCTGGCCCTCGGCCTCGCCCGTGAGCTGGACGCCTCCGCCGTGCTCCACACGGCCAACCGGTCCCAGAACACACTGCGCCGGCTCAACGGCGGACTCGCGCTGCTCGGTTTCACCGGGTGGTACGGCAGCCCGTACGACCTCGATCCCGTCGACCGTGAGCAGAAGATCCGGGAGCTGAAGGAAGTCGGTCTCGAACAGCTCGGTGAACGCGTGGTGAGCGGCGATTCCAATCTGTGGTGCCGTGAATTCGAGTCCGGTGTCCTCGACGACCCGGAGAACCACGAGATTCCCGAGGACATGTACCGGTGGAGCGCCGTACGGAACGACTGCCCCCGGGACACCGTCGAAGTCGGCCTGACCCGGGGAACACCGACCTCGATCGACGGCGCCGACATGCCGTTGCAGGATCTGATAGCGGCGCTCAACGACCGGGCGGGCCGCTACGGAATCGGCCGCTACACCGGCCTTGAGCACCTGGACAACGGCGAAAAGGTGCTGGAGATCCGGGAGATGCCGGCCGCCACCCTGCTGCTGCGTACCTACCGGCACGTGGAGTCGGCGACACTCGGCGCCGAGACCATGCGGGAGAAGATGCACCTGGAGCAACTGTGGGTGCGCGAGGCCCTGGAGGGCCGCTGGTTCGGTGAACTCCGCCATGCCGTCCAGTCGTTCATGGACACCTGCTCCGTACGGGTCGACGGCTCGGTCCGCTGGTCGCTGCGGGAGGGCGCGGCGGAGACCAGGGCCATCCTGGCCGACCGCCCCGCCTATCTGCGGGACCGGGAGGCATGGGAGAAGGAGTCCATCCGTATCGAGGGCTCCGCCTACGGCCAGGTGTGACCTTCCCGGCCGCACGCGGGAGGCCGGCCGGCACCCGCCGGAGACCGGCCGACGCCCCCTGGAGCCCCCGGAGGTCCGCACCATGCCCCAGCGCACGACTTCAGCCATGCTGTCACCGGCCGACACCGCGGACTGCGCCCGCTACGCGCGCGAGAAGTGCCTGAGCACCGGGCCGCCGCGACTCGTCGGCGTCGAACTGGAATGGCTCGTCCAGGACGCGCGCGACCGCACGCTTCCCGTGGACGAGGAACGTCTGAGCGCCGCGCTCGAAGCCGTCTCCCCCTCCTCGGGTCTGCCCCGCGGGTCCGCGCTGAGCCGCGAACCGGGCGGCCAGGTGGAGCTGAGCTCCGCTGCGGCCCCCTCGCTCACCCGGTGCGTCGCGGACGTCCGCGAGGATCTGCGGGTGCTGCGCGACGGGCTCACGGCGTACGGCTACACGCTCGCCGGACACGGCATCGACCCGTGGCGGCCGCCTCGGCGCGCCCTGCTGCATCTGCCGCGCTACCAGGCGATGGAGAGCCTTTTCGACTCCTTCACCCCGGCCGGCCGCTTCATGATGGGGGCCTCCGCGTCGGTCCAGGTCTGCGTGGACGCGGGCACCGCTCAGCCCGGACCCGCCCACCATCTGCGGCGCTGGCGGCTGGCGCATCTGCTGGGCCCGGTCCTGGTGGCGGCGTTCGCCAACTCGCCCATGGCCGCGGGGCGTCCCACCGGATGGCGGTCCACCCGGCAGGCCATCTGGGCGCGGCTGGACCCCTCCCGTACGCTCGCGGTCGCCGCCGCGGGCACGGACCCGCGGGCCGGGTGGGCGCGGTACGCGCTCGACGCCGCGGTGATGTGCGTACGGAACGCCGACGAGGGCGGAGCGTGGTCCCTGCTGCCGGGCATGACCTTCCGTCAGTGGATCGAGCAGGGCGCGCAGTCGCCCGGCGGCCGGCCGCCGACGCTGGACGACTTCGCCTACCACCTGGGCACGATGTTCCCGCCGGTACGCCCGCAGGGCTATCTGGAACTGCGGATGATCGACGCACAGCCCGGCGCGGACGGCTGGGTCGTACCGCTCGCGGTGACCACCGCGCTCTTCGAGGACGTGCTCGCCACCCAGGCCGCGGAGGACGCCGTCGGGCAGCTCGCCGTTCCTGAGGGGCCGCTCGCCCCGCGCAACGCGCTGTGGCTGCGCGCCGCCCGCTACGGCCTCACCGACCCTCGGCTGCACCGGGCCGCGCTGACCTGCTTCACCGCCGCCGGGGCCGCGCTGTCCCGGATGGGCGCCCCCGATCTCCAGGCGGCCGTGGCGGAGTTCACCGACACCTATGTGGCCCGCGCCCGGTGTCCCGCCGACGATCTGCTCGTCACGGCGGCGTACGGCTGAGGCCGGTCGGTCCGCCCGTACGGGAGAAGCCCTGCCCGCCCGTACGGAGAGCCCCGCCGGCACGACGTGAAGGGAGCCAGGTGGATGTCCCGTGTGACCGCTGCCGTCGTCCAGGTCGGCTCGTATCTCTTCGACACCCCGCGTACCCTCGCCAAGGCCCACGACGTGATCGCCGACGCCGCACGCGGCGGCGCGCGGATCGTCGTCCTGCCCGAGGCGTACCTCGGGGGGTATCCCAAGGGGCTCACCTTCGGGGTGACGATCGGTGAACGCACCCGGCCGGGCCGCGAGGAGTTCCGCCGCTACTTCGCGTCCGCGATCGACGTGCCCGGTCCGGAGACCGACGCCCTGGCCGCGCTGGCCCAGGATCTGGGCGTCCATATCGTCACGGGCGCGGTCGAGCGCTCCGGCGGCACCCTCTACTGCGTGGCGCTGTTCTTCGGCCCGCGCTCCGGACTGCTGGCGAAGCACCGCAAGCTGATGCCGACCGCCGCAGAGCGGATCGTCTGGGGCCAGGGCGACGGGTCCACCATGCCGGTGGTCGACACCGGCACGGGCCGCCTCGGCGCCGGGATCTGCTGGGAGAACTACATGCCGCTGTTCCGGGCGGCCATGTACGCCAAGGGTGTCGACATCTGGTGCGCCCCTTCGGTCGACCACCGCGACGCCTGGCAGGTGACGATGCGTCATGTCGCCCTGGAGGGGCGCTGCTTCGTGCTGTGCGCCAACCAGTTCCTGACCCGCGCCGATCTGCCGCCCGATGTCCGGCCGGTCCAGGGCGAGGCGCCCGGGACCGTGCTGATCAACGGCGGCAGCGTCATCGTCTCCCCGCTCGGCAATGTGCTGGCCGGACCGCTGCGCGACGCCGAGGGCGTCCTGACCGCCGAACTCGACCTCGACGAACTGCCCCGCGCCCGGTTCGACTTCGACGCCAGCGGCCACTACTCCCGGCCCGACGTCTTCGGTCTGCTCGTCGACGACCGGCCCAGGCCGGGTGTCCGGTGGTCCGGCCCGGGGCCGTCCGGCGGGGAGCCCGGTGGGGAGTCCGGTGGGGGTTCCTGACGAGCGGGCGTCAGCCGGTGGGGAAGCTCTCCGCGCCGAGGACGTTCAGCAGCGCCAGCTTGTCGTGGCTCTCGGTGCCGGGTGTCGCGGTGAAGATGAGCAGGGACTGCGACTGGTCGGGGTCCCGCAGGTTCTGGCAGAAGAGGTCGATCCGCCCGACCTGCGGGTGGACGAACCGCTTGGCGTCGCTCCAGCGCACGCCGACCTCCTGCCGGTCCCACAGCGCCGCGAACTCCGTACTCCGGCGCAGCAGGCTCGCCACGAGACGCGCGGCCGCCGAGCTGGGCCCTTCGCTCGTGGCCGCCGCCCGCAGGACCGCGACGTGCACCCGGCCGGCGCGGGCGTGGTCGTCGGGGAAGTACCGCTCGCGGGCGGCCGGATCGGTGAACCAGCGGTAGGGGGCGCTGCGGGCGTCCCCGGTGTAGTGGGTCTCCTCGCCGAGCAGGGCCACGGCGGGAGGCGTCTGCAGCAGTGTCTCCCCGAGGGGGCCCATGACCTGCGCCGGGGTGTCCCGCAGCCGGTCCAGGACGCGCATCAGGCCGGGGTTGACATGCTCGTCGCGCAGTTGCCGGCGCGGCGCGCTGTGCCCGCACAGCAGGAACAGATGGTCGCGCTCGTCGGGGGTCAGGCGCAGTCCGCGGGCGATGGCGGCCGCCATCTGCTGCGACGGCTGCGGCCCGTTGCCGCGTTCCAGACGGGCGAAGTAGTCGGCCGACATGTCGCACAGCTCGGCCACTTCCTCCCGGCGCAGCCCGGGGGCGCGGCGGCGCGATCCGCGGCGCAGGCCCACGTCCTCCGGTTGCAGCGCCTCCCGCCGGGCCCGCAGGAAGGCGCCCAGCGACGCGCGGTCCACGGTCTGTTCCATGGGCCCTCCTCCGGGTGTCGAGTGCGGTGTCGAGTGCGGTGCCGACGTCGGTCGAAGCCGGTCGAAGCCGCCGTCACCCCGCTTTCACCAGTGTCGCAGCCGGCGGCGGCCTCATCCACGGACTGCGAGTCAGTGGATGAGCGGGTCCTTCATCCGCGTCGCCGGGTGCGGTCCAGTGGACATGGCGGGACGACGTACTGCGTTCCGCGACAGTCGCCATCCGTTTATCCGCCAACGACCATCGGAGCACCCCATGAATCCCACGGGCAACACCGTTTTCATCGCCGGAGCGACTTCCGGTATCGGCCTCGGTCTCGCGCTGCGACTGCACGCGGCGGGCAACCGGGTCATCGTCTCCGGGCGCCGCGAGGACCGGCTGGCGCGGATCGTCGCGGAGAACCCCGGTGTCGAGTCCGTCGTGCTCGACACCACCGACCCGGTCGCGATCCGGGACGTCACCGCGGGGCTGGTGAGCCGCTTTCCCGACCTCGACGTCCTGATCGCGATGGCCGGCATCATGCTGCCGGAGGATCTGCACGACGGCGGTTTCCTGGCCACGGCGGAGGAGACCGTGGCGACCAACCTCCTGGGCCCCCTTCGTCTGGTGGCCGCGCTGACCGAGCATTTCGCCGCCCGGCCGCGGGCGACGATCATGACCGTGTCCTCCGGGCTGGCCTTCGTCCCCCTGCCGTTCACCCCGACCTACAGCGCCACCAAGGCGGCCGTCCACTCCTTCACCGAGAGCCTGCGCGTCCAGCTGGCGGACACGAATGTCGAGGTCCTGGAACTGGTGCCGCCGGCCGTGCGCACCGCCCTGATGGGACAGGAGGAGATGGAGAACGCCCTGCCGCTCGACGCCTTCCTCGACGAGGTCATGGACATCCTCGGCTCGGCCGGGCAGCCGGACGAGATCCTGGTCAAGGCGGTCGAGCCCCTGCGGTTCGCCGAGGCCGGCGGCCGGTACGCCGACATGCTGCGCCTGATGTCCGGCCGCTGACCCGCCGTGCCGCCGCGGGCTGACGGCGGGTGTCGCCGCGGTCGCCGTACGGCCGTGCCCCTACCTGCGGGTGCGGACCAGCAGGTAGACGAAGTACGGCGCTCCGACGACGGCCGTCATCAGGCCGGCGCCGAGCTGGGCCGGTGCGATCACCGTACGGCCGAGCATGTCCGCGACGCAGACGAGGGCGGCGCCGAGCATCATCGCGACCGGGGTGACCCGGACGTGCCGCCGCCCGACGAGGGCGCGCGCGGCGTGCGGGGCCACGAGTCCCACGAAGCCGATCGTCCCGGCCGCGGCGACGGCGGTGGCGCTGAGCAGGACGCTCAGCGCCAGCAGGCCCAGCCGGGCGGGCGCGAGCCGCATCCCGAGGAGCCGCGCGGTGTCGTCGTCGAGGGACACCAGGTCGAGTTCCTTGCGGCGGACGACCGCCACGGCGGCGCCGACGGCGAGCACGGCGGCGACCGGCAGCACATCGGGCAGGGTCCGCCCGTAGGTCGAGCCGGACAGCCAGGTGAGCGCCTTGGTCGCGTTGAACGGGTCGGTGAGCACGATGAGCAGGCTGATCAGCGCCGTCGTCCCGGCGGACGCGCCGACGCCGACCAGGACGAGCCGGTTCTGCTGGAAGCCGCCGCGCGCGGCGAGTCCGAAGACGAGGGCGGCGGTGACCGAGGCGCCGGCGAACGCCGCTCCGGCCACGCCCCACGAACCGGCGGCCGGCACGGTGGTGACGAGCAGTACGGCGCCCAGACCGGCCCCGCCGGAGACGCCGAGGATGCCCGGGTCCGCGAGCGGGTTGCGGGTGACGGCCTGGACGAGCGTCCCGGCCAGCGCGAGCGCAGCCCCCGCCAGCAGCGCGGCGAGCACCCGGGGCACCCGGGTGTCGAGGACGAAGGTGACGACGCGGTCGCCCCTGCCCTGGGCCCAGTTGACGACGTCGCCGAGCAGCAGCTTGGTGTCGCCGAGGAGCACCGCCGCGATCACCACGCCGACGAGCACCGCCGCGAGCCCCGCCACGGTGACGACGAACGCCGCCCGGCTCGGGATGCGCAGCCGGTCCGGTGCGGCGGACGTACCACCGCCTCGGGTGCGCAGCGCCATCACGACGAGGAACACGGCGCCGACGACGCTCGTGACCACTCCGGTGGGCACGGCCACCGCGGAGTCGGCGCTCACCGACGCGCGCAGCAGCACATCGGGGCCGAGTACGAGTACCGCGCCGACGAGCCCGGCGGCGGGCAGGCCGGCCCGTGCCCGTACGAGTCCGGGGAAGCGGCGGGTCAGCGGGCGGACCAGCGCGGGCGCGCACAGGCCGACGAAGCCGATCGGGCCGGCCAGCGTCACCGCGGCGGCCGCGAGCAGGGTGGCGAGCACGACGACCGTGACGCGGGTGCCCCGGACCGGGACGCCCAGGCCGCGGGCCGCGTCGTCGCCGAGGGAGAGGGCGTCGAGGCGGCGGGCGACGAGCAGCAGACCGGTCAGGCCGAGTACGGCGACGGGCGCCATCTGCACGACGCCGTCGAATCCGTTCTGGCTGATGCTGCCCTGACTCCACTGGTACAGGCCGTTGGTGCGTTCGGGGAACAGCAGGAGCATCGCGTCGGCGACCGAGCCGAGACCGAGCGCGAGGGCGCTGCCGGCCAGGACGAGCCGGACGGTACCGGCGCCGAGCCCGGACAGCGCGAGTACGAGGGCGGCCGCCGCGAGTCCGCCGGTGAACGCGACGCCCGCGGAGGCGAGCAGCGGGATCGACGTACCGGTGACGGTGAGCACCCCGAGCGCCAGATACGAACCGGCGTTGACCGCGAGGGTGTCGGGCGCGGCGAGGACATTGCGGCTCACCGCCTGGAGGGCGGCGCCCGCCGCGCCGAGGGCGACCCCCACGAGGACACCGGCGACCATGCGCGGCACGCGCGAGGCGACGACGACGGAGGCGTCGCCCGGGTCGGCGTGGCCGGTGAGCGCCTTCCACACCTGGCTCGCGCCGACGTCGGCCGTGCCCTGGGTGAGGTCGACGACGGCGAGGGCGGCGACCAGCAGGACGAGCGCGGCCGTCACCGCGACCGCGCCCGTCGTGGACGCGGCCGGGCGGGCGGCGGCGGTGGCGGTCGAGGTGGTGACGGCCACGGCGCTACTTCGTCAGGGCGTCGACGACGGCGTCGGCGTACGCCTCCATGGAGGCGAGTCCGCCGAACATCCAGATGCCGTCGGGCAGCCGGTTCACCTGGCCGGCCTTGACGAAGGGCAGCGACTTCCACACGGCGTTCTTGGCCAGGTTGTCGGCGAACGGGTCGCCGTCGACGGCGTTCACGATGTAGGCGAACCGGACGTCGCCCAGGCCGGTCAGGCCCTCGACGTCGGTGGTGGCGAGGCCGTAGTCCTTGTCGCCCTTGACCGTCCAGGCGTTCTTCAGCCCGAGCCGCTCGTTGACGGCGCCGATGAGCGATCCGCCGGTGAAGGGGCGGATGGAGACCTGGTTGGACTCGACGTAGGCGTCGCCGAAGGCGTACTCGGCCCCGGCGATGCCGGCGTCCTTGAGGGCGGTCCTTGCCTCGGTCAGCTTCGTGTCGAACGCCTGCTTGGCGGCGGTCGCCTTCTGCGTCGTGCCGGTGGCCCGGGCGATGAGGTCGAGGCCCTGCGTCATCACGCCGATCTGGTCACCGGCGTCGGCGGACCGTACTTCGAGGACGGGGGCGACCTTCCGCAGCTGGGCGACCGCCGAGGCCGACAGGTCGTCCGTGGCGACGATGAGGTCGGGCGCGAGGGCCGCGATCGTGTCCATGCTGGGCTCGCCGCGTACGCCGATGTCCTTGGGCGCGTTCTTCAGCGGGGCCGCCGAGTCCCACGCCTGATAGCCCTTCACATCGGCGACGCCGACGGGGTCGACGCCGAGCGTGACCAGGTCCTCGACGACGTTCCACTCGGTGCCGACGACCCTGGTGGCCGGGGCGTCCAGGCGTACGGTCGCGCCCGTCGCGTCGGTGAGCGTGATCGGGCCGGCGGCGGTGGCGGAACCGGTGGGCGCGGAGGACCCGGGGCCTGCGTCGTCGGCCGAGTGGGTCGTTCCGCACGCGGTCAGGGAGAGCGCCGCGGCGGCTGCCGTGAGAAGGAGGCGCCGGCCCGTCGGGCGGTCGGTGGCACCGGAGTTCAGGGGCCCGGGTGTCCTGCGGAGGCGGATCATGGGGAGGGGTGGAGCCTTTCGCTTCGAGTGTGGTGGCGGCCGACCGCGCGGGTCCTGAGCCGGCCGGTCGAGGGGTCGGTGTCGACGTCGATCCGGACGCCGTAGACCTCGGACAGCCGTTCCGGGGTCAGTACGTCCCCGGGCGGGCCGTCGGCGACGATCCGTCCCTCGCTGAGCAGGGTGACCCGGTCGGCGACGGCCGCCGCCTGGTCGAGGTCGTGGAGGACGACACCGACCGCGATCGCGTGGTCGTCGGCGAGATCGCGGATCAGGTCGAGGAGTTCGATCTGATAGCGCAGGTCCAGATAGGTGGTCGGCTCGTCGAGGAGCAGTACGCCGGTCTCCTGGGCGAGGCAGCTGGCGAGCCAGACCCGCTGGAGCTGTCCGCCGGAAAGGTGCTCGACCCCGCGTCCGGCCAGGTGCTCCACACCGGTCAGGGCGAGCGCCCGGTCCACGGCGGCGGTGCCTGCGGGGTCCGGCCGTCCCCAGCGCCCCCGGTGGGGGTAGCGGCCGAACTCGACGACGTCGCGGACGCTGAGTCCGCTCGGCGTGGGCCGCCCCTGTGTCAGGAGCGCCACGTGCCGGGCGAACTCCCGGGAGCCCAGCGCGAAGCCGTCCGTGACGTCGTCGCCGGTGTCGAGGACGAGCGTGCCGCCGCGGGCGCGCTGGAGCCGGGCGAGGGTCCGCAGGAGCGTCGACTTGCCGCTGCCGTTCGGACCCACGAGCGCGGTCACCTCGGCGGGCCGCAGCACGATCGCGGCGTCGTGCACGACGTCGACGCGGTCGTACGCCACCGTCATTCCCATGGCCGACAGTTCATGGCCGCGCGGGCGCGGTCGGCTGTCGGGTGTCTCACCAGCCGTCATGCGAATAAGGTTAGCCTACCCTTACTAGCGACCCTCGCCGGGTTCCGGGACGCCCGCCCTGCCCCCGGAGGGCGGCGGCCCCCGCGCCGCCGCGCGATCACGTCACCCGGGGGGCCGCCCGTGCCTCAGCGGCGGCCCGCGCCGATCTGCTCACCGGCGTTCCGGTGGGTGAGGAGCGAGTCGAGGATCTCGCCGGCCCGAACGGCCGTGGTGGACAGCAGGGTCGAGGTCAGCCCGTGGGTGTGCTCGGTCCCGCCCTGGAGATAGATGCCGGCGGCGACCTCGGCCGAGACCTCCACCCGGTGGTCCCGGCCCACGCGGACGGAGTCGCCGTCGTCGCGCAGGCAGATCTTGGCGGCCTCCCCCAGCAGCGCGGCGATGTCCCGCGCGCGGTAGCCGGTGGCATGGACCAGAAGATCCGCCTCCAGGGTGCGCAGTTGACCGGTCGGCAGGTGTTCGACGCCGATGTCGACGCGGTCGTCCAGGACGTCGACCTTCCGGATACGGGAGACATTGAGGAAGCGCAGCCGCTCGCGGCCCTGGACCTTCTCGCGGTACGACGTCGCGTACAGGGCCTCGATGAGGTCCATGTCGACGACGGAGTAGTTGGTGCTGCGGTGGTAGTCGAAGAGCGACTGCTTCACCGCGGCGGGGGCGTCGTAGAAGACGTCGACCGCCTCCGGGTCGAAGATCCGGTTGGCGAAGGGGCTGTCGTCGGCGGGCGTGTAGCCGTACTTGGCGAACACCGCGCAGATCTCGGCGTCGGGGAAGGTGCGGTGCAGATACTCCACCGTCTCCGCCGCGCTCTGGCCGGCGCCGAGGACGACGGCCCGGCGCACCGGCGTTCCCGTGGCGCTCAGTTCGGCGGCCCGGGGTATCAACTGGCTGTTGTGCCAGACGCGTTCGGACAGCTCGCTGCCGGGCGGAAGATGCGGCTCCAGGCCCAGCGCCACGCTGATGTTGCGGGCCCGGTGGATCACCGCGCGTCCCGGATCGCCGGGTTGACGGCAGGTCACCTCGAAGTGGCCCACGACGCCGTCGTCGTCGCGCACGGGGGCGATCGACACCACCTCGGAGGAGTAGCCCACCATGTGGGCCACCCGGGCGGCCGCCCACTCGAAGTAGTCGTGGAACTCGACGCGGAGCGGGAAGAGGGTCTTCTGGTTGAGGAAGTCCACCAGCCTGCCCTGCTCGCGCAGGTAGCACAGAAAGCTGAAGTCACTGGTCGGATTGCGCATGGTGACCAGGTCCTTCAGGAACGAGACCTGCATGGTCGCGTCGTCGATCAGCATGCCGCGGTGCCAGCCGAAGCGCGGTTGCCGTTCCAGGAAGAGGGCGTCGAGCCTCTGATCCTCCGCCAGTTCGGCGTTGCACTCGTCAATGGCTATGGCAAGAGCCAGATTTGACGGTCCGAAACCCACTCCCAGGACGTCATGGATGGTGCCCGACTCAACGCGCGGTGCTGTCACCGTGGCATCGCCTCCCTCAGCGCACACATAGTAGGTAAGGTAAGGCTTGCCTTGCAATGATGTCGTGGAAGGGGAGAACCGCATGCGGGTCGTCATGTTCGGCTATCAGACCTGGGGCCATCGCACACTCCAGGCTCTGCTGGACTCCGACCACGAGGTCACCCTCGTCGTCACCCATCCCAAGAGCGAGCACGCGTACGAGAAGATCTGGGACGACTCCGTCGCCGAACTGGCCGACAAGCACGGCGTTCCGCTGCTGCTGCGCAACCGTCCCGACGACGCCGAGCTGATAGCGGCGATCCGGGCCGCGGCCCCCGACATCATCGTGGCCAACAACTGGCGCACCTGGCTGCCGCCGGAGATCTTCGACCTGCCGCCGCGCGGCACGCTCAACGTGCACGACTCGCTGCTGCCTGCGTACGCGGGCTTCTCCCCGATCATCTGGGCCCTGATCAACGGGGAGCAGCGGGTGGGCGTCACCGCGCACCGGATGAACGGTGAACTCGACGCGGGCGACATCCTGTTGCAGCGCTCGGTGCCGGTGGGCCCGACCGACACCGCCACCGATCTGTTCCACCGGACCGTCGACCTCATCGGCCCGATCGTGCGCGAGTCCCTGGACCTGATGGCGTCCGGCCGCGACCACTGGGAGCCCCAGGACCGCACGGAGGCCAGCTTCTTCCACAAGCGGTCGATCGAGGACAGCAGGATCGACTGGACCTGGCCCGCCGAGGACCTGGAACGCCTGGTCCGCGCGCAGTCCGACCCGTACCCCAACGCCTTCACCTACCACCGCGGTGAGCGCGTCCGTATCGTCTCCGCCGCCCTGTCCGAGGCCCGGTACGGCGGGACGCCCGGGCGGATCTTCATCCGCGAGGGCGACGGCGTCGTCATCGTGGCCGGCGCGGACGCCCGTACCGGCCGCCGTCCCGGTCTGCTCGTGCGGCGGGTGCGCGACGACAGCGGCACCGAGTACGCGGCGGCCGACTACTTCCGCACGATGGGCGGTTACCTCACCGCGCGGCCGTGAGCGCGGTCCCGGCCGCCCTGGAGCGCGTCACAGCGGGCCGGGCTGCCCGGTCCGCCCGGTCGGCCCGGTCCGCTCAGGCCCCGGACGTCGCCGCCGCGGCGACCGGGGCCGCGGCGATGTCGTGGTGGCGGCTGATGGGGATGACCAGGGGGGTGCCGCTGACCGGATCGGTGGTGATCTGGCAGCGCAGGTCGAAGACGTCCTCGACGGTGGCCGCGGTGATCACCTCGGCCGGCGGCCCCTCGGCGACGATACGGCCGGACTTCATGGCGATGACGTGATCGGCGTACCGGCAGGCCTGGTTGAGGTCGTGCAGCACCATCACCACCGTACGGTTCTCGCGGCGGTTGAGGTCGGTGATCAGGTCCAGCACATCGATCTGGTGGGCCATGTCGAGGTAGGTCGTCGGCTCGTCCAGCAGCAGGACCGGGGTGCCCTGGGCGACCGCCATGGCGATCCAGGCGCGCTGCCGCTGCCCGCCGGACAGTTCGTCGACCGCGCGGTCGGCCAGCTCGGTCAGCGAGGTCGCCGCCAGGGCCTCGTGGACGGCCAGCTCGTCCGCCTTCGACCACTGCCGCCACCAGGTCTGGTGCGGTGAGCGGCCCCGGCTGACCAGGTCGACCACGGTCAGCCCCTCCGGTGCCACCGGGGTCTGCGGAAGTATCCCCAGACGCTGCGCCAACTCCCGGGTCGGCACGGATTGCAGGGCCCGGCCGTCCAGTTCGACCGCGCCCTGACGCGGGGCCAGCAGCCGGGCCAGGGCCCGCAGCAGGGTGGACTTGCCGCACGCGTTGGCGCCGACGATGGCGGTGATCCGGCCCGAGCGGACGACGAGGTCCAGGTCCTCGACCACGAGCCGGTGGTCGTACGCCAGATGCAGGCCGCGGGCCCGCAGGTCGGGGCCGGGCGCGGGGGTCGGGTCTGTGGTCACCATGCGTTCAGCCTCCTTGGCCCGCGCGGTTGGCGCGGATGAGTAGCCAGAGCAGCACCGGCGCTCCGATGACACCGGTGACGATGCCGACGGGCAGTTCGGTGCCGGGGATCGCCTCGCGTGCGACGAGGTCGGAGCCGAGGACGACCAGCGCGCCGGTCAGCCCCGAGGCGACCGGCGGCGGCCACGCCGTGCCGGCCAGCCGCTGGGCGATCTGCGGGGCGGCCAGCGCGACGAAGGCGACCGGTCCCGCCGCCGCGGTGCCGAAGGCGATGAGACCGACACCGATGAGCATCAGCACGAGCCGTACGGCCCCGACGGGGGTGCCGAGTCCGGCGGCGATGTCGTCGCCGAGCTGGAGGGTGCGCATCCAGCGGCTCATGCACAGGGCCGCGGGGACGAGTACGGCCATCGCGGCGGCGAGCAGGGTGACCTGGTCCCAGGTACGGCCGTTGAGGTTGCCGACCAGCCAGCCCAGCGCGGCCTGGGCCTCGAAGCGCTGGCCGCGGGCGACCAGGTAGTCGGTGGCGCTGGTGCACATCCAGGACACGCCGATGCCGACGAGGATGATCCGGTAGCCGGTGGCGCCGTGTTTCCAGGCGAGGGCGTACACGACCAGCGCGGTGGCCAGGGCGCCGAGCAGCCCGAGGGTCTGGGTGCCGAGGCCGCCGTCCCAGCCGAGCACGATGCCCGCGACGACGGCCGTGCCGGCCCCCTCGGTGAGGCCGATCATGTCGGGGCTGGCCAGCGGGTTGCGGGTCATCGTCTGGTACAGGGCGCCGGACATGCCGAAGGCGATGCCGACCAGGAGACCGGTGAGCGCGCGGGGCAGCCGCAGTTCGTGGACGACCAGCCGGGTGCCCGGATCGCCCTGGCCGACGAGGGCCTTGACCACGCCGGTGGGGCTGATCGGATAGTCCCCGATCGCGATACCCCAGCAGAAGAGCACGGCCACCACGACGGTCAGGGCGGCGCAGACGGCGACCAGCCGGGGGCGCAGGACGCCGGAGACGGGCGGGGTGGCGAGCCGGAAGGGCCGGCGGGCCCGGGTGACGGCGGGAACCGATACGGAAGCGGCGGTGGCGGGAGTGGTCATGCTCAGACCTCCGCGAGCTTGCTGCGGCGGACCAGCGCGATGAAGAACGGGCCGCCGACGAAGGCGACGAGGACGCCGGCCTGTATCTCCGTGGGCCGGTCCACCACCCGTCCGATGATGTCGGCGGTCAGCAGCAGGCAGGGGGCCAGCGCCGCCGACAGCGGCAGCAGCCAGCGGTGGTCGGGGCCGAGCCCGGCGTACTGGGCGAGGACACGGGCGACATGCGGGACGACCAGGCCCAGGAAGACCACCGGACCGATCACCGCGACCGAGGCGCCGGTCAGCAGCATCACCGCGACGGCGCCCTGGAGCCGTACCAGCCCGACGCGCCGCCCGAGCGAGGCCGCCACGTCGTCGCCGAGCGCCAGGCTGTTGAGCGCGGGCGCGGCGGTCAGCGCGAGCACCGCGCCGACGGCGAGGAAGGGCAGGATGCGTACGACCACGGCGCCGTCCTGGTCCGCGAGGCTCCCGGCGGACCAGAAGCGGTAGCGGTCGAGCGCGTCCGGGTCGGTGAGGACGATCGCGTTGGTGAGCGAGAACAGCAGGAAGGTGACGGCGACTCCGGACAGCGCCAGCTTGACCGGGGTGCCGCCCGGGCCGCCCACCCGGCCGAGCAGGAAGACCAGCACGCTGGTGGCCAGCGCGCCGGCGAAGGCGAACCACACGTAGTCGTAGAGCGATCCGAACCCGAAGACGGCGACGGCCACCACGATCCCGAAGGACGCGCCCGCGCTCACGCCCAGCACCCCGGGGTCGGCGAGCGGATTGCGGGTGAGCGCCTGCATGAGCGCGCCGGACAGTCCGAGCGCGGCGCCGGCCGACAGACCGAGGACGGTACGCGGGACGCGAACCGTCCAGACGACGTTGTCGACGAGCCGGCTGGAGGGGTGGCCGACCAGTGCGCGAACGACCTGGTCGAGCGGGATGCTCAGCGCGCCCAGGGCGATCGACAACAGGCACAGCGTGGTCAGCGCGGCCGCGAGCAGCGCGACGAGCATGGCTGGGCGCAGCCTCCTGCGCCGGGTCACCGGCCAGTCTCCACGTCAACATCCTTAGGTTAGGCAGACCTTAACTCTAGCGGCTGGAGCCGTGCGTCCCTCCGAACGAGGGGCTATCAAGTTAGGTAATGCTTACCTTAATATGGCGAGCGGCCGCGGGCCGGTCGAGTCGGTTCCGCACGTCTGGAAAGGCACGGTCACCTGTGTCGGGTACTGGAAAACTGACAGCGGCGGCAAGGGACTTCTGGCGTGGGCGGCTGCTTCCGCTCCCGCGCGAGAGCGTCCTTCCCGTCGACTTCCCCTATCCGACGCGTCTTTCGGCGCCCGTGCTCACCCGGTCCCGCGCCCTGGGGTCCGGGCCGGCCGGCACGGTCGCCGAACTCGCCGCCTTCGTGGCGCTGTTGCACCGCTACGGCGGCGGCGCGGGCGAAGTGGCCGTCGCGCACGACGGTCTCCCGCTGCGGGTGGCGTGCGAGGACGGCACCACGTTCGCCGAGTTGTGCGACCGGGTCGCCGCCGTCCGCGAGGATGCCGCGGCGCACCGCGTACCGCTGTCCGCGCTGACGGCCGAGCTGCGGCCCGAACCGACGCGCGGCGGTGGGCTGTTGTGCAACACCGCTTTCGGCGAGGGGCGTTGGGACGGCGGTCCGCTGGACCTGGCGCTGCGCACGGACGGCGGCGAGGTCCACGCCACGTACTCCCCCGGTCTGTTCACCGCCGGCACCGTCGACCGGCTGCTGACCCACTACGCGACGCTCCTGGCGGACGCCGTGGCCCGGTCCGACCGCGCCGTCGGCGAACTGGAGCTGCTGGACGAGGCGGAGCGGCACCGCGTTCTTGTCGAGTGGAACGACACCGCGCACGACGTCCCCGCCGCGACCTGGCCGCAGATGTTCGCCGCGCAGGTCCGCGCCCGGCCCGACGAGACCGCCCTCGTCTTCGAGGACACCCGGCTCACCTACCGTGAACTCGACGCACGCGCCAACCGGCTGGCGCACGCGCTGACCGCCCGGGGCGCGGGCCCCGACCGCGTGGTGGCGCTGGCCGTGCCGCGCTCGGCCGAACTGATCGTCGCCCAGGTCGCGGTGCTCAAGTCCGGCGCCGCCTACCTGCCCGTCGACACCGACTACCCGGCCGACCGGGTCGGCTACATGCTCGCCGACGCGGCACCGGTCTGTGTGGTCACGACCGCCGAGGTGGCCGGCGACCTGCCCGAACTGCCCCCGGCCGCGACCGCCCTGCTGCTGGACACCGAGGAGACCGCCGCCGAACTGGCGGCCGCCCCGGCCCACGGCCCGGATCTCGGGGGACGGCTGTCCGTCGCCCACGCGGCCTACGTGATCTACACCTCCGGCTCCACCGGGCGTCCCAAGGGCGTCGTGCTGTCCCACGCCGGGGTCGCGGGGCTCGTCGCCACACAGACCGAGCGCTTCGGCATCGGACCGCACAGCCGGGTGCTGCAATTCGCCTCCCCCAGCTTCGACGTGGCCTTCTGGGACCTGTGCCTCGGCCTGCTCTCCGGCGGACGGCTCGTCGTCGTGCCGTCCGAGCGCCGGGTGCCCGGAGCGCCGCTGGCCGACTACGCCAACGCCCAGGGCGTCACCTTCATGATCCTGCCGCCGGCGCTGCTCGCCGCGATGCCGGACGACGTCCATCTGCCCGCAGGCGCGACACTGCTGGCCGGCACCGAGCGGGTCTCCCCCGAGCTGGTGCGCCGGTACGCGCGCGGCCGCATGATGTTCAACGCCTACGGCCCCACCGAGGCGACCACCAACTCCACCCTGGGCCTGTGCGACCCGGACACCCCGACCGGCACCGTCGTGCCCATCGGCGTACCCGATCCCGGCACCCGCGCCTATGTCCTCGACGGGCGGCTGCGGCCCGTGCCCGCCGGGGTCACCGGTGAGCTGTACCTCGGCGGATCGGGGCTCGCCCGGGGCTATCTCGGACGGCCCGACCTGACGGCCGAGCGCTTCGTCGCCGACCCGTACGGCCCGCCCGGCGAGCGGCTGTACCGCACCGGCGACCTGGTGCGGTGGAAGGCCGACGGACGGCTGGAGTTCCTCGGCCGCGTCGACAGCCAGCTCAAGATCCGCGGTTTCCGCGTCGAGCCGGGCGAGATCGAGTCCGTGCTGCGCGCCCACCCCCTGGTCGACCAGGCCGCCGTCGTGATCCGCGAGGACCGGCCGGGCGACCGCCGGCTCGCCGCGTACGTGGTGCCCTCGCTCGACGGCGAGGCGGAGGTCGCCGACTGGAAGGACCTGCACGAACTCCTCTACACCGCCGCGGGGTCCGAGGGCTTCCAGGAGAACTTCGCGGGCTGGAACAGCATGTACGACGGGCTGCCGATCCCGCTCGCGGAGATGCGCGAGTGGCGGGCGACGACGGTGGACCGGATCACCGCGCTGCGTCCGCGCCGCGTGCTGGAGATCGGCGTCGGCAGCGGCCTGCTGCTGTCACGTGTCGCGCCGGACTGCGAGGCGTACTGGGGCACCGACGTCTCCGAGCAGGCGATCCGCGCCCTCGACGAGCAGATCCGGGCCGAGCCGGGGCTCGCGGACCGGGTGGAGCTGCTGGCCCGCGCCGCGCACGACACCTCCGGGCTCCCGGAGGGCTGGTTCGACACGGTCGTCGTCAACTCCGTGGCCCAGTACTTCCCGAGCGCCGACTATCTGACGGACGTCCTGCGCAAGGCCGCGACCCTCCTGGCGCCCGGCGGCGCGCTCTTCGTCGGCGACGTCCGCAATCTGCGGCTGCTGCGCACCCTGCGGGCGGCGGTGGAGAGCGGGCGCACGGGCGCGGACGACAAGGACGCGCTGCGCGCGGCCGTGGACCGGTCGGTGGCGTGGGAGGGCGAACTGCTCCTGGACCCCGACTACTTCGCGTCACTGGAGGGCTTCACCGCCGACATCCGGGTCAAGCGCGGCACGCACCACAACGAGCTGACCCGCTACCGCTACGACGTGGTGCTCCGGCCCACGGGCACACCCGCGGAAGACGACCCGGCCGCCCCCGCCGCTCCCGCCGCCGAGATCGCGTGGTCGGCGCTCGGCGGCCTCGACGCCCTGTCCGCAGTGCTGTCCGGCGAGGGGCGCCCGGACCTGCTGCGGGTCGGCGCGGTGCCCAACGCCCGGCTGACGGAAGACCTGGCCGCGCTCGGCGCGCTCGACGGCAGCAGCGGCCCCGGCGCCGACGGCGTGGAGCCGGAGGCGCTGCGCGCGCTCGCCGCCCGCCACGGCTACCGGACCGCCCTCACCTGGGACGGCTCCGCCGCGGACGGCAGGCTGGACGCCGTGTTCGCGCGCGGCGACGACACCGCGTTCGGCACGCTCTACCGCCCCGGCGGCGCACACCCGCACGCCAACCGGCCCGCGCCCTTCCGCGACGTCGACCGGCTGATGCGTACCCTGCGCGCCCACGCCGCCGAACGGCTGCCCGCGTACATGGTCCCGGCCGCCCTCGTACCCCTCGACCGGCTGCCGGTCACCCCCAGCGGCAAGCTCGACAACGCGGGCCTGCCCGTGCCCGACTACGGCGCGCTCAGCTCCGGCCGTGCCCCGCGCGACGCCCGCGACGAACTGCTGTGCGGGCTGTACGCGCAGGTGCTCGGTCTGCGCTCGGTCACCATCGACGACGACTTCTTCGCCCTCGGCGGCGACAGCATCGTCGCCATCCAGCTGCTCGTCCTGGCCCGCCGGGCCGGACTGCGCCTCACGCCCAGGGATGTCTTCCGGCACCGCACGGTCGCCGCGCTCGCGGAAGTCGCCGAACCTGAAGGAGCCGACGGCGGCTCGGCGGGCACGGACACCGACGACCGCGCCCTGGTGCCCCTCACCGAGGACGAACTCGCCGCCCTCCAAGGCGACCACCCGGTCACCGTCGAAGAAGTGCTGCCGCTGAGCCCGCTCCAGGAGGGCTTCTTCTTCCACTCCCTGGTGGACGGCGCCGACCACGACACCTACGTCGTGCAGCAGGCGATCGAGCTGTCAGGACCGGTGGACGCCTCCGCCCTGCGCCTCGGCGCCGAACGGCTGCTGGACCGCCATGCCCCACTGCGCGCCTGCTTCCGGCAGCTCGCCGACGGCCGGCCGGTGCAGCTGACGGCCGCCCGGCCGGCGCTGCCGTGGCGGGAGGTGGACCTCACCTCCCGGGACGACGCGCTGCGCGGCACCCTCGCGGACGGGATCGCGGCCGACGAGCGGGCCCGCCCGTTCGACCTGGCCCGGGCGCCGCTGATGCGCCTGGCGCTGATCCGGCTCGGGGACGACCGTAGCCGACTGCTTCTGACGTTCCATCACATCGTCGCGGACGGCTGGTCGTTGCCGGTGATCCACCGCGAGCTGATGGCCCTGTACGGGGACGCGCCCGCCGCGCTGCCGGCCGTCGCCCCGTACCGCGCCCATCTGCGCCGGCTCGCCGCCGCCGACCGGGACGCGGCCCGCACGGCCTGGCACGACGCGCTCACCGGGCTGGAGCCGACCCGGCTGGCCGAGGTGCCCGCGGACGGCGGCCCGATCGAGCCCGCGCAGATCCGGGTCGAGCTGTCCGAGCGCGTCACCGCCCGGCTGGCGGCCCGCGCGCGGGAGCACGGAGTGACGCTCGGCACGGTGGTGCAGGGCGCGTGGGGCCTGCTGCTGGGCGGACTGACGGGACGTCAGGACGTGGTCTTCGGCACGACCGTCTCGGGCCGCGACACGGCCGTCGACGGCATCGAGTCGATGGTCGGCCTCTTCATCAACACCCTGCCGACCCGCTTCCGCTGGGCCCCCTCCGACCGGCTCGGGGAGCTGCTGAGGCGGTTGCAGGACGAGCAGAGCGCCCTGCTCGACCATCAGCACCTCGGCCTCGCCGAGGTGCAGCGTTTCGCCGGGCACTCCGACGCCGGTGACCTCTTCGACACCCTCGTGGTCTTCGAGAACTACCCGGCCGAGTCCGGGCCGACCGATCCGTCCGGCGCCGTCCGGATCACCGGGCACACCTTCCTCGACACGGTGCACTATCCGCTGGCGCTGATCGTCAAGCCGGGCCGCCGTCTCGACCTGCGGCTCAAGCACCACGCGCGGCGGCTCGACGCCGCGGCCGTCCAGGACGTCGCCGACCGGCTCGCCCGCGTGCTGCACGCGATCGCCGACGACCCCGGCACCCGTACCTCCGCCGACGTCGATCTGCTCTCCCCGCGCGAACGGGCCTCGGCCCATCTCCGGGGCTCCGCCCGCGCGGTCCCGGAGACCACGCTCGCCGCCGCCTTCGCGGCCCGGGCGGCCCGCACCCCGGACGCCACCGCCGTCGTCTTCGGTGACACGACGCTGAGCTACGCGGAACTGGACGCCCGCGCCGAGGCGCTCGCCCGCCGGCTGCGCGCCCGCGGCGCCCGGGCGGAGCGGTTCGTCGCCGTCGCCGTGCCGCGTTCGGCCGAACTCGTGGTCGCGCTCCTGGCCGTCCTGAAGTCCGGGGCCGGCTATCTGCCGGTCGATCTCGACTACCCGGCCGACCGCGTGGCCTACATGCTCGCCGACTCGGGCGCCGCCACGGTCGTGACCACGGCCGCCGCCGCGCCCCGGCTGCCCCGCGCGGACGGCCTGTCGGCGCTGGTCCTCGACGACGACGCCGCGGACACCGACGAGGACGCGTACCCGGAGTCCGTCCCGGCCGGCCCCGACTCCCCCGCCTATCTGATCTACACCTCCGGCTCGACCGGCCGCCCCAAGGGCGTCGTCGTCACCCACCGGGCCGTCGTCAACCGCCTGGCGTGGATGCAGGGCGAGTACGGGCTGACGCCGGACGACCGGGTGCTCCAGAAGACCCCGTCCAGCTTCGACGTGAGCGTGTGGGAGTTCTTCTGGCCGCTGTGCGAGGGCGCCGCGATCGTGCTCGCCGCGCCCGACGGGCACCGGGACCCGGTCTGTCTCGCGGAGCTGATCCGGGCCCGGGGCGTCACCACGACGCACTTCGTACCGTCGATGCTGGAAGCCTTCCTGAGCACGCCGGAGGTGACCGCCGACCCGTCGTGGGCGGCGAGCCTGCGCCGGGTGTTCAGCAGCGGCGAGGCGCTGGCCGGGGAGGCCGCTGCCCGCTGGCACGCGCTCACCGGAGTGCCGCTGCACAATCTGTACGGCCCGACCGAGGCCGCCGTGGACGTGACGTACCACCCGTACGACGGCGAGCCCGGTACGACCGTGCCCATCGGCCGGCCGGTGTGGAACACCGGGCTGCGTGTGCTGGACACCTGCCTGCGGCCGGTGCCCGCCGGTGTGCCCGGCGAGCTGTATCTGACCGGCGTGCAGTTGGCCCGCGGCTACCACGACCGCCCCGGGCTGACCGCCGACCGCTTCGTCGCCGACCCCTACGGCGACCCCGGCACGCGCATGTACCGCACCGGGGATCTCGTACGGCGCCGGGCGGACGGCACCGTCGTCTATCTGGGCCGCACCGACCGGCAGGTGAAGCTGCGCGGCAACCGGATCGAGCCCGGCGAGATCGAGGCCGCGCTCGTACGGGACGCGGGCGTGGCCCAGGCCGCGGTGACCGTACGGGAGCAGCGGCTGGTCGCGTACGTCGTCCCGGCACGCGGCGGGCGGACCGGCACCTCGGAGCTGCGCGCCGCTGCGGCCGCGGCGCTGCCCGCGCCCATGGTGCCCGACGCCTTCGTCGTGCTCGCCGCGCTGCCGCTCACGCCGAGCGGCAAGCTGGACCGCGCGGCGCTGCCCGCGCCCGAGGAGGAGCGGGCCGTGCCGCGCGCGCCCGCGACCGAGCGGGAGCAGCTGCTCACCGCGGTGTTCGCGGCCGTGCTGGGCCGGGACGAGGTCGGCGCGGACGACGACTTCTTCCTGCTCGGCGGCGACAGCATCAGCTCGATCGGCGTGTCCAGCCGGGCCCGCGCGGCGGGCCTGGAGCTGAGCCCGCGCGATGTGTTCGAGCACCGCACCCCCGCGGCCCTCGCGGTGGCGGCCTCCGCCACCGCGACGGCCGAAGCCGCTCCCGCGCCCGTCCCGTTGGAGCTGACCGCCGAGGAGTCGGCCCGCGTCCACGGCCTCACGGCGAGCCGGGTGGTGGACATCTGGCCGCTGGCCCCGCTCCAGGAGGGCCTGTTCTTCCACTCCACCTACGACGACGGCGCCCTGGACGTCTACACCGTCCACGAGTCCTTCGACTTCGCCGTGCGCCTGGACGCGGACCGGCTGCGCGCCGCCGCGCGCACCCTGCTGGCCCGCAACCCCAGCCTGCGGGCGGGGTTCACCAGCGAGGGGCAGCGCCGGCCGGTGCAGTTCATCGTCGAGGACCCGGCGGTCCCGCTGGAGGAGGTGGACCTGTCCGCGCTGCCTGCGGCCGACCAGGACGTACGGCTGCGCGCGCTGATGGACGAGGAGCGGTCCCGCCGCTTCGACCTGTCGGCGCCGCCGCTGTTCCGGATGCTGCTGGTCCGGCTCGGCGCGGAGCGCGGCGACCGGCTGGTCGTCGGACGCCATCTGATCCTGTGGGACGGCTGGTCCGCGTGGCTCCTGCTGGACCAGCTCTTCGATCTGTACGAGACGGGCGGCGACGACTCCGCGCTCCCCCGTCCCGGCTCCTACCGGGACTATCTGACCTGGCTCGACCGTCAGGACGACACCGCCGCCACCGCCGCCTGGCGCCGCGCGCTCGCCGGGCTGGAGGAGCCGACGCTGCTGGTGCCGGCCGCCGCCGACGCGGGCCTTGAGCCGGTCATTCCCGAGCAGTTGGACGTGCTGCTCCCCGCTGAGCTGGGCGAACTGCTGGTCGAGAGCGGGCGGGCGCACGGACTGACGCTGAACACCGTCCTCAACGCGGCGTGGGGGCTGACCCTCGCGTCGGCGACCGGCCGCACCGACGTGGTGTTCGGTACGACGGTGGCCGGCCGGCCCAGCGAGGTCCCCGACGTCGAGCACATCATCGGCATGTTCCTCAACACCGTGCCCGCGCGCGTCGCCTTCGACCCGGCCGAGCCGGTGCTCGACCTGCTGCGGCGGGTCCAGCGCGAGCGCCTGGAGCTGATGCCGTACGAGCATCTGGGCCTGGGTGTGCTCCAGGCCGAGACCGGGCACCGGCGGCTGTTCGACACACTGTTCGTGCTCCGCAACAACGACACCGGGGAACGTCTGGAGCGGCTGCGCGAGCGGCACGGCGCCTCCGCCGTCGCCAACGTCGACGCGACCCACTATCCCGTCAACCTCGTGGTGACACCGGGCCGACGCGTTCAGGTCACCCTCGCCCACCGCCCCGACACCGTCGGGCACGCCACGGCACGCGCGCTGCTGGACCGCTTCACCACGCTGCTGGAGCGGATGGCCCGGGACCTGGCAGCGCCGGTCGGCGGTCTCGACCCGCTGCTGCCGGGCGAACGCGCCGCGCTGGAGCGGCGGTGGGCGGACAGCCGGGTGCCCGTGCCGGAGGAGACCGTCGCCGATCTGCTCGCCGCCCAGGCGGCCCGCACCCCGGACGCCACGGCGCTGGTCTTCGGCGACCGGACCCTGACCTACGCCGCTCTCGACACGGCCGTGAACCGGATGGCCCGGCTGCTGCTGGCCCGGGGCGCGGGCCCGGAGCGGGTCGTCGCGCTCGGGCTGCCCCGGTCCACCGACATGGTCGTGGCGCTCTTCGCGGTGCTGCGCACCGGCGCCGCCTATCTGCCGCTCGAACTGGACTACCCGGCCGAACGCCTGTCCCTGATGCTCGGGGACGCCCGGCCGCTGCTCCTGCTCACCACGCGGGCCGTCTCGGCGGGACTTGAGGGCGATCTGCCGCGTGTCCTGCTCGACGACCCGGCGGTGACGGCGGAACTCGCGGCGCTGCCCGCCGGCCCGGTCGCGGTCTCGTTCAGCCCGGAGCACCCGGCCTATGTCATCTACACCTCGGGTTCCACCGGCCGCCCCAAGGGCGTTGTCACGCCCTACCGGGGTCTGACGAATATGCGGCTCAACCACCAGAAGGAGATCTTCGCCCCGGCCGTCGCCTCGGCCGGCGGGCGCCGGCTGCGCATCGCGCACACCGTCTCCTTCGCCTTCGACATGTCGTGGGAGGAACTGCTCTGGCTGGTCGAGGGCCATGAAGTGCACGTGTGCGACGAAGAGTTGCGGCGTGACGCCGAGGCCCTGGTGGCGTACTGCGAGCGGCACCGGATCGACGTCGTCAACGTCACCCCGACCTATGCCCGGCTGCTGATCGAGGAAGGACTGCTGGAGGGGCATGTCCCGCCGCTGGTGCTGCTCGGCGGCGAGGCCGTCTCCGAGACGGTGTGGTCGCGGCTGCGCGACACCGAGGGGACGTACGGCTACAACCTCTACGGCCCGACCGAGTACACGATCAACACGCTCGGCGGCGGCACGCACGACAGTGCCACCCCCACCGTCGGCCGGCCCATCCGCGGCACGCGCGCCCACATCCTCGACAGCTGGCTGCGGCCGGTGCCCGACGGTGTCCCCGGTGAGCTGTACATCGCGGGCGTCGGGCTCGCCCGCGGCTATCTCGACCGGCCGGGCCTGACCGCCGAGAGGTTCGTGGCCGACCCGTTCGGCCTGCCCGGCGAGCGTATGTACCGCACGGGCGACCTGGTGCGCCGTCGCCCGGGGTCCCCCGAGGCCGGCGGAGGCAATCTGGACTTCCTGGGCCGCACCGACGACCAGGTGAAGATCCGCGGCTACCGGGTCGAGCTCGGCGAGATCGAGACCGCGCTCAGCCGCCACCCGCAGGTGTCCCAGGCCGCCGTGCTCGTCCGCGAGGACCGGCTCGTCGGCTATGTCGTACCGGCCCAACTCGACGAGCGGGAGCGGAAGTCCGCGGAGGCGACCCGGGTCGGCGAGTGGCAGGAGATCTACTCCGACGAGTACGAGGAGATCTCCACCGCCGTCTTCGAGGAGGAGTACGCGGGCTGGGACAGCTCCTACGACGGACAGCCCATCCCCTTCGCGCACATGCACGAGTGGCGGGAGGCCACGCTCGCGCGCATCGGCGAGCTGCGGCCCCGCCGTGTCCTGGAGATCGGCGTCGGCTCCGGCCTGCTTCTGTCCCGTCTCGCGCCCGCGGCCGAGGCGTACTGGGCCACGGACTTCGCCGCCCCCGTCATCCGCAAGATCGGCGAGGACCTGCGCCGCGACCCGGAGCTGGCGGCGAAGGTGGAGCTGCGCTGCCGCCCGGCCGACGACCTGAGCGGCCTGCCCACCGGCTGGTTCGACACGATCGTCATCAACTCCGTCATCCAGTACTTCCCGAGCGCCGACTATCTGACCTCCGTCATCCGCGGCGCGATGGACCTGCTGGCCCCCGGCGGCGCGCTCTTCGTCGGCGACGTCCGCAATCTGCGGCTCGCCCGCACCTTCCACACCGAGATCCAGCGCGCCCGCGGCACGGCCGAGGACGCTGTGGACCGCGCGGTCGAGCGGGGTCTGCGGCTGGAGAAGGAACTCCTCGTCGACCCCGACTACTTCACGGCGCTCGGCTACCGCGTCGACCTGCGGACCAAGCGCGGCCGGCACCACAACGAGCTGACCCGGCATCGGTACGACGCGGTGCTGTACAAGGGCGAGCCCGATCTCGTCCTGGGCGGCGAACCGGTGACCGCGTGGGACCCGGAACTGCCCGGCCGGCTGCGCGCCGAGCGCCCGGAACGGCTGCGCGTCACGGGTGTTCCCGACGGCCGCACCCGGAGCGACGGCGTCGACCCGGAGACGCTGCACGACCTGGGCGCCGAGCTGGGCCTGCGCGTGCTGACCACCTGGTCGCGCGAAGCGGGCGCCTACGACGCGGTGTTCGTACCGGCCGGGGACCTCCGGCTGGCCGACGGGCTGTACGCGCCGGGCGGCGGCACGGCCCCGTACACCTCCGACCCGACCGCGGCCCGTGACGAGGCCGGTCTCGTACGGCGGCTGCGCGAGGACCTCAAGCGGCAACTGCCCGACTACATGGTCCCGGCGGCCTTCGTCACCCTTGACCGGCTGCCGATGAACGACAACGGGAAGCTGGACGTACGGGCGCTGCCCGACGCCGCACCCGCGGTCGCCACGGGCGGCGGCCGCGGCCCGCGCACCCCGCGCGAGGAGGTGCTGTGCCGGCTCTTCGCCGAGGTGCTGGCCCTGCCCTCGGTCGGGGCCGAGGACAACTTCTTCGACCTGGGCGGCCATTCGCTGCTCGCGACCCGGCTGGTCAGCCGCGCCCGTACCGAGCTGGGCGCCGAACTCGCCATCCGTGACCTCTTCGAGGCGCCCACGCCCGCGCTGCTGGCCGGTCGCGCGGAGGCCGGCGGGCCCGCCCGTCCGGCGGTCACCCCGGTGGTACGGCGGCCCGAGCGCGTTCCGCTGTCGGCGGCCCAGCGCCGGCTGTGGCTGGTGGAGCGGATCACCGGCGGAGGGGCGGCGTACAACTTCCCGCTGGTCGCGCGGCTGCGCGGTGAGCTGGACCCGGCGGCGCTGCGGCAGGCGCTGTGCGACGTGGCGGGCCGGCACGAGTCGCTGCGCACGCTCGTCGAGGTGGACGGCGGCGAACCCTGGCAGCGGATCGTCCCGGCGCCGCGGGCCGAGCCGTCGTTCGTCGTGACCGGGTGCGCCGAGGAGGAACTGCCCGCGCTGATCGGGTCGGCGCAGCGGCGCCCGTTCGATCTGTCGGCGGAACTCCCGCTGCGCTGCGAGGTGTTCCGGCTCGGCGCCGACGACCATGTGGTGGCGCTGGTGCTGCACCACATCACCACCGACGAGTGGTCCGACCGCCCGTTCCTCGCGGACCTCGACGCCGCCTACACCGCCCGCGCGGCGGGCCAGGCGCCGAGTTGGACACCGCTGCCCGCGCAGTACGCCGACTACACGCTCTGGCAGGAGCGGCTGCTGTCCCAGGTCGGCGAGCGGCAACTCGCCTACTGGACCGAGCGGTTGCGCGGGCTGCCCGAGGAGCTGGCGCTGCCGCTGGACCGGCCGCGCCCCGCGGAGTCCACCGGGCGCGGCGGCACGGTACGGCGCGAGGTGCCGTCCGAGGTCGGGCGGGCGCTGCGCGAGCTGTCCGCCGCGACGGGGACCAGTATGTTCATGGTGTTCCAGGCGGCCACGGCCGCTCTGCTGCACCGGCTGGGCGCGGGTGACGACATCCCGCTCGGCGCGCCGATCTCGGGACGCACGGACAGCGCGCTGGACGAGCTGGTCGGCTTCTTCGTCAACACCCTCGTCCTGCGGACCGATCTGTCCGGGGACGAGCTGACGTTCCGTCAACTGCTCCGCCGGGTAAGAGAGTCCGCGCTGGCCGCCTTCGAGCACCAGGACCTGCCCTTCGACCGGGTCGTGGAGGCCGTCAACCCGCCCCGCGTCGCGGGCCGCAACCCGCTGTTCCAGGTGATGCTGGGCTACCACTACCGGCCCGACGGCGACCCGGACCTGCTGGGACTGCCGGCGCGGTGGTCCGACATGGACACCGGCACGGCCAAGTTCGACCTCGACTTCACCTGCGTGGACCAGGGCGAGGCGGGCCGGATGACGCTGCTGCTGGAGTACGCGGCCGACCTCGTGGACCCGGGGACGGCCGGGCTGCTGATCGACCGGCTGGTACTGCTGCTGCGGCAGGCCGCGCAGGACCCCGACCGCGAGGTGCGCGCGCTCGATGTGCTCACCGCCGCCGAGCGGGAGGCGTCGACCGGAAGCTGGAACGACACCGCCCACCCGCTGGAGACGCGGGCGGTGCCGGAGATCCTGGCCGACACCGTACGAGCACATCCGGACCGCACGGCCCTGGTCACGGGCGACGGGCGGCTGACCTTCGCCGAGCTGGGCGCCCGGGTGGACGCCCTCGCCGCCCTGCTGCGGCGGCACGGCGCCGGGGAGGGCGCCGTGGTGGCGCTGGCCCTGCCGCGACGCGAGATCGTCCCGGCGATCCTCGGTGTGCTGGCCTCCGGCGCGGCCTATCTGCCGCTGGACCCCGAACACCCGGCTCAGCGCCTGGAGTTCATGCTGACCGACGCGGCCCCGGTGTGCGTGCTGACCACCGCGGCCCTGGCCGACCGGGTACCCGCGACGCCGGGCGTCGAGCGGCTGCTCCTGGACGGACCGCTCCCGACCGCCGGGGTACGCGAACCCGTCGCGTACCCGCCGCTCCCGGCCGCCGGGGTAGGGGAACCCGTCGCGTACCCGCCGCTGTCGGCCGCGTACACGATCTACACCTCCGGCTCCACCGGCACGCCCAAGGGCGTCGTGGGCACCCACCGCGGTCTGGGCAACCTCTTCGGCGCGCATCTGCGGGACCTGATCGGCCCGGCCGTACGCGACACCGGGCGCGAGCGGCTGCGGGCCGTGCACAACGCGTCGTTCAGCTTCGACGGCTCCTGGGACCCGCTGCTGTGGCTGCTCGCGGGCCATGAGCTGCACGTCCCCGACGAGACCACCGTGCTGGACCCGGCCGCGCTGCTCGCGTACATCGAGCGGGCGGGGATCGACTACGTCGACCTCACGCCCACCTATCTGCGCGAACTGACGCACCACGGCTTCCTGGCGTCGGGCAGCCGGGTCCCCGCCGTCCTGTCCGTCGGTGGCGAGGCGACCCCCGCCGCGCTGTGGCGGCGGCTGACGGAACTGCCCGGCACGGCCGTGCACGACCTGTACGGGCCCACCGAGTGCGCGGTCGACGCCTACGGCTGGCACAGCGGCGGCACGGACGGCCGGCACAGCGGCGGCACCGACTGGGCGGCCCCGGTGGACAACATCCGCGCCCACGTGCTGGACGAGCGGCTGCGGCCGGCGCCCGTCGGGGTGCCCGGCGAGCTGTATCTGTCCGGCGAGGGGCTGGCCCGCGGCTACCTCAACCGTCCGGCGCTGACCGCCGGCCGCTTCGTCGCCGACCCCTTCGGCGGGCCGGGCGCGCGCATGTACCGCACGGGCGACCTGGTGCGGCGCCGCGCCGACGGGACGCTCGCCTTCCTCGGCCGCGCCGACGACCAGGTCAAGCTGCGCGGTTTCCGGGTCGAGCCGGGCGAGATCGAGTCCGTCGTCGCCACGCACCCGGACGTGTCCGCCGCGGCCGTCGTCGTCCGCGAGGACCAACCGGGCGTGCCCCGGCTCGTCGCGTACGTGGTGCCCGCCTCCGGCGGCGCGGCCGACCGGGCGTCCCTGCGCGCCCACGCGGCGGCGAGGCTGCCCGAGCACATGGTGCCGGCCGCCTTCGTCGCGCTCGACGCGCTGCCGCGCACGGTCAACGGCAAGCTCGACCGGTCCGCGCTGCCCGCCCCGGACTTCGCCCCGGCCGCGGCCGGCCGCCTGCCGCGCACCCCGCGCGAGGAGGCGCTGTGCGAGCTGTTCGCGGCCGCCCTGGAGGTGGAGCGGGTCGGTGTCGACGACGACTTCTTCGCCCTGGGCGGCCACTCGCTGCTCGCGATGCGGCTGGTCAGCCGGATCCGTACGGTCCTGGGCGCCGAGGTGTCGCTGCGCACGGTCTTCGACGCACCGACCGTCGCCCGGATCGCGGCGTGCCTGGACGAGGAGCGCGACCGGTCCCGTCCCGCGCTCGGCGCGGACCGCCCGCACCCGGAGCGGCTGCCGCTGTCCTCCGCCCAGCGGCGGCTGTGGCTGCTGCACCAGGTCGACGGCCCGAACACGGCGTACAACATCCCGGCCGCGTGGCGGATCACCGGTGCCCTGGACCGCGCCGCGCTGCAAGCGGCGGTCGACGACCTCGTCGCCCGGCACGCCGCCCTGCGCACGGTCTTCCCGGCCGAGGACGGCGTGCCGTACCAGCGGGTCCTGGACCCCGGGCAGGCGCGCGTCGAGATCCGCACCGAGCCGTACGACGCCCTCGCGCGGGCGGCCGGCCATGTCTTCGACCTCGCGCACGAACCGCCGCTGCGGGTCTCGCTGTGCGCGACCGGGCCCGACGAGCACGTCCTGCTGCTCCTGCTGCACCACATCGCCACCGACGAGTGGTCCGACCGGCCGCTGCTGGCCGACCTGAGCGCCGCCTACGCGGCGCGCGCGGCGGGCCGCGCCCCCGACTGGGCGCCGCTGCCGGTGAGTTACGCCGACTACGCCCTGTGGCAGCGGGAGCTGCTTGAGGAGACCGGCGAGGATCTGCTCGCCTACTGGACCCGGCAGTTGAGCGATCTGCCCGCGGAACTGGCGCTGCCCGCCGACCGGCCCCGGCCCGCGGAGTCCGGGCACGCCGGCGGCACGGTCGGCTTCACCGTCCCGCCGGAGCTGGAGGGCAGGCTGCGCGAGCTGGCCCGCCGCGAGGGCACCAGCCTGTTCATGGTCACGCAGGCCGCGGTGGCCGCGCTGCTGCACCGGCTCGGCGCGGGCGACGACATCCCGCTGGGCGTACCGGTGTCGGGACGCGGCGACGAGCAACTGGAGAACCTGGTCGGCTGCTTCGTCAACTCGCTGGTGCTGCGCACCGATCTGTCCGGGGACCCCGCGTTCACGGAGGTGCTGCGCCGGGTGCGGGAGACCGACCTCGCCGCCTACGAGCACCAGGACCTGCCCTTCGAGCGGCTGGTCGAGGAGCTGAACCCCACGCGTTCGCTGGCCCGGCACCCGCTGTTCCAGGTGATGGTCGTGCACATCGCCGGACGCGGCGGCGCCCCGGACCTTGCCGGTCTTGAGGTGCGTCCTGAGCCGGTCGGCCAGGACACCGCGAAGTTCGACCTCGGCTTCGACTTCGTCGAGCAGGGTGTGGGCCGCGGGATCGAGGGCTGGATCGAGTACAGCGCCGACCTCTTCGAGCGGTCGACCGCCGAGGCGCTGGGCCGGCGCCTGGTCGGCCTGCTGGAGCAGGTCGCGGACACCCCCGAGCGGCCGGTCGGACAGCTGGACGTCCTCGGGCCCGACGAGCGCGAGGCGGTGCTCGACGGCTGGAACGCCACCTCCCACGAGGTGCCCGCGCCGACCCTGCCGGAGCTCTTCCGGGCCCAGGCCGAGCGGACACCGACGGCGACCGCGCTGGTCTTCGAGGACACCGAACTGACCTACGCCGAGCTGGACTCGCGCGTCGAGCGGCTGGCGCGCGCCCTGGCGGGGGCGGGCGTCGGCCCGGAGACCACGGTCGCCGTCGCCCTGCCGCGCTCGACGGCGCTGGTGGTGGCCTTGCTGGCGGTGCACCGGGCGGGCGGCGCCTATCTGCCGCTCGACACCGACTACCCGGCCGAACGGCTGGCGTTCATGCTCGCCGACGCCCGGCCGGCCTGCGTGATCACCACCGAGGGCGTCACGCTCCCGGACTCCGGCGCCCCCCGCCTGCCGGTCGACGCCGGGGGAACACCCGCCGGGGACACCGACGCCGGTCGCGCACTGCCGGAGTCGTACGACCCGCGGCACCCGGCATACGTGATCTACACCTCGGGGTCGACCGGCCGGCCCAAGGGCGTGGTCGTGCCGCAGTCGGGCATCGTCAACCGGCTGCTGTGGATGCGGGACACCTACGGGATCGGCCCGGCAGAGCGCGTGCTCCAGAAGACCCCGTCGAGTTTCGACGTGTCGGTGTGGGAGTTCTTCCTGCCGCTGATCTCGGGCGCGACGCTGGTCGTGGCGCGGCCGGAGGGGCACAAGGACCCGGCGTACCTGGCCGGACTGATCGCCGGGCAGGGCGTCACCACCGCGCACTTCGTGCCGTCGATGCTCCGGGCGTTCCTGGCGGAGCCTTCCGCCGCCGGCGCCGCGGGCGTCCTGCGGCGGGTGGTGTGCAGCGGCGAGGCGCTGCCGGCGCCGCTGGCGGAGCGGTTCCACCAGGTGCTGGCCGGTGTGGAGTTGCACAATCTGTACGGGCCCACCGAGGCGTCCGTCGACGTCACCGCCCGGCAGGTCGCCCCCGGGGCGGCCGCCGTCCCGATCGGCCGCCCGGTGTGGAACACCAGGACCTATGTGCTGGACGGCTCCCTACGGCCGCAACCGCCGGGCGTGCCCGGGGAGTTGTATCTCGCGGGCGCGCAGCTGGCCCGCGGCTACCTCGGCCGGGCGGCCCTGACCGCCGAGCGGTTCACCGCCGATCCGTACGGCCCGGCGGGCGCGCGGATGTACCGCACGGGCGACCTGGCGCGCTGGACCCGGGACGGCGAACTGGAGTACCTGGGCCGGGTCGACGACCAGGTCAAGCTGCGCGGTTTCCGGGTCGAACCGGGCGAGATCGAAGCGGTACTGGCCCGGCACCCGGCCGTCGCCCACGCCGCCGTCCTCGTCCGTGACGAGCGGCTGGTGGCCTACGCGGTGCCGGCCGCCGGACAGCGGCCGCAGGCAGCGGAGTTGCGGGCCCACGTGGCGGCGGAACTGCCGGAGCACATGGTGCCGTCCGCGTTCCTGGTCCTCGACGGCCTGCCGCTCACCCCGAGCGGGAAGCTCGACCGCCGGGCCCTGCCCGCGCCGGACTTCGCGGCCGAAGTGTCCGAGACGGCGCCGCGCACCCCGCGCGAGGAGCTGCTGTGCGGGCTGATCGCCGGGGTGCTGGGGCTCGAACGCGTCGGCCCCGACGACGACTTCTTCGCGCTGGGCGGCGAGAGCATCATCGCGATGCAGCTGGTCGGCCGGGTCCGGGCCGCCGGGCTGACGATCAGCCCCCGGGATGTCTTCCGGCACCGGACGGCCGCCGCCCTGGCCGCGGTCGCAGGTGACGCGGTGGCGCCCGCCGCCGACGACGGCGCCGGGCTGCTGCCCGCGCTCACCGACGACGAGCGGGCGGAACTCAGCGCCACAGCGGGCGCGGAAGTGCTGCCGCTGTCCCCGCTCCAGGCCGGGCTGCTCTTCCACGCCTCCTTCGACTCCGGCGACACCGGCCCGGACGTCTACACCGTCCAGGTGTCGTACGAGGTCGAGGGCGCCCTGGACCCGGCGCGGGTGCGGGCGGCGGGACAGGCCCTGCTGGACCGGCACGAGAGCCTGCGGTCGGGCTTCCGCTATCTGTCCTCCGGGCGGACCGTGGCCGTCGTCCCGAGGTCCGTGCCGCTGCCCTGGCGGCAGGTGGACCTGACCGGCCGCGCGGACACGGCGGCCGAGTGGGACCGGCTGCTGCTCCAGGAGCGGCGGCGCTTCGACCCCGCGCAGCCGCCCCTGCTGCGGCTGCTGCTGGTGCGACTGGGCGAGCGGCGCCACCGGCTCGTGCTGTCCCATCAGCATCTGCTGCTGGACGGCTGGTCGGTGCCGCGTCTGGTCGCCGAGCTGTGGGAGCTGTACGAGGGCAAGGTGCCGCCCGCGCCGGTCCCGTACCGCGAGTATCTGCGGTGGCTCGGCCGCCAGGACACGGCCGCCTCGGCCGCCGCGTGGGCGCAGGCGCTCGAAGGTCTGGACGAGCCGACCCGGCTGGTGCCGGCCGACCCCAACCGGGCGCCGGTCGTCCCGGCCACGCACACCGTCGAGCTGGACGCCGAACTGACCGCCGGGCTCACCGCGTTCGCCCGAAGTCGCGGGCTGACCGTGAACACCCTGGTCCAGGGTGCCTGGGGGATTGTGCTGGCGCGGCTGACCGGACGCGAGGACGTGGTCTTCGGCGCGACCGTCGCCGGACGGCCGCCGGAGCTGGACGGGGTCGACGCGATGATCGGCCTGTTCATCAACACCGTGCCGGTACGGGTGCGGCCGCTCGACCGGGAACCGGTGGGCGCCTTCCTGGGCCGGTTGCAGGACGAGCAGTCCCGGCTGATGGACCATCAGTATCTGGGCCTTTCCGACATCCAGCGCGGCGCGGGACTCGGCGAACTCTTCGACAGCCTCGTCGTCTTCGAGTCGTATCCCGTCGCGGACGACCCGGAGTCCGACGGGCCCCGCAGCACCGTCCTTGACCATGAGGACTCCACGCACTACCCGTTCGCGTGGGCCGTCGAGCCGGGCGAACGGCTGCGGCTGACGGCGGAGTTCCGGCCCGATCTGTTCACGCCGGAGCGGGCCGCACAGATCGCGGACGCGATGACCGCCCTGTTCGCGGCGATGGCCGCCGACCCGGAGCTGCCGGTGGGACGGCTCGACGTCCTCACGCCCGCCACCCGCCGTACGGTCCTGGACACGTGGAACGACAACGCCCTGCCCGCTCCGGCGACCACCGTGCCCGCGCTCTTCGCGGCGCAGGTCGCGGCCTCCCCCGACGCGGTCGCCGTCACCGACGGAACGGTCACCTGGACCTTCGCCGAACTCGACGCCCGGGCCGAGCGGTTGGCACGGGTGCTCGCCGCCCGGGGAGCGGGCCCCGAGCGGTACGTGGCGCTGTCGCTGCCGCGCACGGCCGAGCACATCACCGCGATCCTGGGGGTGCTCAAAGCGGGCGCGGCCTATCTGCCGCTCGACGCGGACCTGCCCGCCGAGCGGGTGCGCGACATGCTCGCCGACACCCGTCCGTGCCTGGTCCTGACCACGGCCGAACGAGCCGCCGCGCTGCCCGTACCGGATCCGGCCGTACCGGACCTGCCCGTGCTGCTGATCGACACCCTCGACGCTCTCGACGGCGAGCCGGAGCGGGAGCCGGTGGCACCGGCCCCCGGTCACCCGGCGTATGTCATTTACACCTCGGGCTCGACCGGCCGACCCAAGGGGGTCGTGGTCACCCACGGCAGCGTCGCCAACCTCTTTCACAGTCACCGCCACGATCTGCACGACCGCGCCAAGGAGTTGACCGGCCGGCGGCATCTGCGGGTGGGGCACGCCTGGTCGTTCTCCTTCGACGCGTCCTGGCAGCCGCAGCTGTGGCTGCTTGACGGGCACGCCCTGCACATCGTGGACGACGAGACCCGGCGCGACCCCGAACTGCTCGCCGCCCTGATCCGGGACAGGGAGCTGGACTTCATCGAGGTCACGCCGTCCTTCCTGGCGCAGATGGCCGCGGTCGGCCTGATCCGGGACGGTGTGTGCCCGCTGGCCGTGGTCGGAGTCGGCGGTGAGGCCGTGCCGGACTCGCTCTGGACCGAGTTGGGATCGCTGCGCACCACGGAGGCGTTCAATCTCTACGGGCCCACCGAGGCGACCGTCGACGCCCTCGTGGGCCGGGTCCGTGACAGCGACCGCCCGGTCGTCGGCCGCCCGGTGCACAACTCGCGGGCGTATGTCCTGGACGCGGCGCTGCGTCCGGTGCTGCCCGGTGTCACCGGGGAGCTGTATCTGTCGGGTGCGGGGCTGGCCCGCGGCTATCTCGGCCGCCCGGATCTGACGGCCGAGCGGTTCGTCGCCGATCCGTACGGGCCGGCGGGCGCGCGGATGTACCGCACGGGCGACCTGGCCCGGTGGACCCCGGACGGTCTGCTGGAGTACGCCGGCCGGTCCGACGACCAGGTCAAGATCCGCGGCTACCGCATCGAACTGGCCGAGGTGGAGGCCGCGTTGGACACACACCCGGCGGTCGGGCGGGCCGTGGTCGTCGTCCGCGAGGACCGGCCCCGGGTCAGGCAGCTGGTCGGCTATGTCGTCCCCGCCGAGGGCGCGGTCGCCGATCCGGCGGCGCTGCGGGCGCACGTGGCGGCCACATTGCCGGAGTACATGGTGCCGGCGGCCGTCGTGGTGCTGGACCGGCTGCCGCTGCTGAGCAACGGCAAGACGGACCGCAAGGCGCTGCCCGCGCCGGACTTCACGGCGGCGACGGGCGGCCGCGGGCCGGCGAACGAGACCGAGCGCGCCCTGTGCGCGGTCTTCGCCGAGGTGCTGGGCCTGGCGGAGGAGTCCGTCGGCACCGACGACGACTTCTTCGCGCTCGGCGGCGACAGCATCGTCGCCATGCAGCTGGTGGTACGGGCCCGCGCGGCGGGCTGGCGGGTCACCCCGCGCCAGGTGTTCCAGCACCGCGACGTGGGCGCGCTGGCGGCGGTCGCCGTGCCGCTGGCCCCCCAGGACCGGGCCGTGACCCACGACGACGGCACCGGCCCGGTCCCGCTCACGCCGATCATGCACGCGCTGCGCGAGCGCGGCGGCCCGATCCGCGGCTACCACCAGGCGGCGCTGCTGCGCACCCCCGCGGGCCTGGACGAGGAGCAACTGCTCTCGGTGCTGCGGGCGGTGGCCGACCGGCACGACATGCTGCGGGCCCGGCTGGAGCGGACCCGTACCGGGCCCGGGGAGACCTGGGCGCTGCGTGTGCCTGCGCCCGGTACGGCCGATGTCGCGTCCTGGCTGAGCCGCGCCGATGCGGCCGGCGCCGACGACGCGGCGCTGCGCTCGGTGATCGCCGAGCGCGCGGCCGGCGCGCGGGACGGACTCGACCCGGACACCGGCGACATGGTGCGGGCGGTCTGGTTCGACGCGGGTCCGGAGCGTCCCGGGCGGCTGCTGCTGCTCGTCCACCACCTGGTGATCGACGGGGTCTCCTGGCGTGTCCTGCTGCCCGACCTCGCCGCCGCCTGGGAGGCCGTCTCGGCAGGGCGCGCCCCCGACCTCCCCCCGGTCGACATCTCCTTCCGCCGCTGGTCGGAACTGCTGGCGGCGCGGGCGAAGGACCCGGCGCGCGAGGATGAACTCCCGCTGTGGACCTCGGTCCTGGCCGAGGGCGCCGCCCTGCCGCTGGACCGGCCGCTGGACCCGGCGCGGGACACCGTCGAGACCACCCGCTATCTGTCGCTGACGCTGCCCGCCGAGGTGACCGGGCCGCTGCTGGGCCGGGTGCCGGCCGCTTACGGCGCCACCGTCAACGACGTACTGCTGACGGGGTTCGCACTGGCGGTGGCCGACTGGCGCGGGCGGATCCTGGAATCGGGCGCGTCCGGCGGCTCGGGCGGGCCCGGTGGTTCGGGCGGGCCCGGCGGCTCGGGCGGGCCCGGTGGTTCGGGTAGCCCGGGCGGCTCGGGGAATGCCGTACTGGTGGACCTGGAGGGCCACGGCCGCGAGGAGGAGCTGTCCGGCGGGGCCGATCTGTCCCGTACGGTGGGCTGGTTCACCAGCGTCGTCCCGGTCCGGCTGGACCCGGGCGCCGTCGACCTGGCCGACGCCTTCGCCGGCGGCCCGGCCCTGGACGAGGCCCTGGCCCGGGTCAAGGAAGCGCTGGCGGCCCCGCCCGTGGCGGGCACCGGCCACGGTCTGCTGCGGCACCTCAACCCGCTGACCGCGCCGGAGCTGGCACGGCTCGGCGAACCACAGATCGAGTTCAACTACATGGGCCGCTTCGAGCACCCCGAGGCCGCCGACTGGTCGTACGCCGAGGAGAGCGACGCCGCCGACCTCGACGCCGACCCGGGCATGCCGATGTCGCACGCCCTCACCCTCAACGCCCTGACCGAGGACCGCCCCGGCGGTCCGGAGCTGGGCGCCCACTGGGCCTATGCCGCCGGTCTCCTCACCGAGGAGGCCGTACGGGACCTGGCACGGACCTGGTTCCTGGCCCTGGAAGCCCTCGTCAAGCGAAAGGAAGCTGGAGCATGAGCAACCCCTTCGAGAACCCGGAGGGCGTCTACCTCGTCCTCGTCAACGACGAGGGCCAGCACAGCCTGTGGCCGGACTTCGTCGACACCCCGGCGGGCTGGACGGCCGTCCACGGCCCGGCCGGCCGCCAGGAGTGCCTGGAGTACGTCGAGACGCACTGGACGGACATGCGCCCCAAGAGCCTCATCGAGGGGTAGTCCGGGGCGCGCGGACAGAGAACACGCGGACAAAGAAAAGGGGGGCAGGCCCGCGGGCCTGCCCCCCTTCGCGTGCGCGGGGAGTCGGTCAGGAGGCGGGCTGCTCGACCTTCGTCGCGGGGTCGCCGTCCACGGCGGCCGCGAGCTGCGGCACGAGGCGGTCCAGGACGTAGGGGATGCTCAGCACGGTCGACAGGGAGACCGCGTTGCCGTAGTCGCCGCTCTCCTTGATGAAGACCTCACGGCCCTGCTTGACCACGTTCAGGTCGCCGTAGAGCTTGTTCGCGTGGAGTTCGTCGACGGCCTTGGTGGTGTCGGGGAGGATCCACACGGCGACGCCCTGGTCGAGCAGGTCGGTGCGTTCCTTGCTGATGTTGGCGCCGAACTGGTCGCCGATCACCTTGTCCAGGTCGGCCGGCAGCTTGAGCCCGAGGTCGGACAGCAGCCGGGAGCGCGGGTCCTGGCTGCCGAAGACGAAGGTGCCCTCGTACGGGGTGGCCATGATCGCGGAGGCCCCGGCGAAGGCGGGGTTGGCCTTCTTCGCGGCGTCGAACTTGGCCTCGACGCCGTCGACCAGCTTCCTGGCCTCGTCGGCCTTGCCGAGCGCCTTGCCGATGGTCTCGGTCTGCTGCTGCCAGGGGACGCCGTAGTCGTTGAACTCCTTCGGCTGCGCCACGACCGGCGCGAACTTCGACAGGGTCGCGTACTGCGTCTTGGTGAGCCCGGAGTAGACGGCGAGGATCAGGTCCGGCCTGAGGGCCGCTATCTTCTCGACCTGCGGCCCGGTGCCGGTGTCCTTCAGTACGGTCGGCACGGCCGCGCCGCCCAGCTTGTCCTGCGCCCAGGGGCCGATGGCTCCCTTGTAGCCGCCCAGCCATTCGGTCGTCCCGACCGGGACCTTGCCGAGGGCGAGCACGGCGTCCTGGTCGGTGAGACCGACCGTGACGATGCGCTGGGGCTCGGACTTGACGGTCGTACTGCCGAACTTGTGCGAGATGGTGACCGGGAAGGCACCGCTCGCCGTGGTCTTCCCGGGGCTGGGCGAGCCGCCGCCGGCCCCGGAATCACCGGAGTCACCGGAGTCACCGGATGACCCGCAGGCGGCCGCGGTGCCGACGAGGAACAGAACGGAGACGAGCAGCCCGGCAAACCGGCGGGCTGTGGTGGCGCGGGACATCGCGTGATCCTTCTCTTCGGTACGGTGCTCGGTTCTCAGTGCTCGGTGCTCGGTGCTCGGTGTTCAGGTCTCGGTGTTCGGTGCTGGGCGGGGACGTAGGGGGCCCGGCTAGGGCTGTGCGGTGCTGCGGTTCTCCGACCAGGCCCGCCACAGGGCGGCGTACGGCCCCCCGGCGGCGCGCAGTTCGTCGTGGGTGCCGCTCTCGACGATCCGGCCGGCCTCCATCACCACCACCCGGTCGGCGGCGGCGGCCTGGCTGAGCCGGTGCGCGACGACCAGCGCCGTACGGCCCTCCAAGGCGCGCGCGGCCGCCTCCTCCAGCAGTTGGGCACCGGAGCTGCCGGCCTCCGCGGTGGCCTCGTCGAGGACGGCGACCGGCGGATCGGCCAACACCAGTCGGGCCAGGGCGAGTTGCTGCGCCCGGTCGGCGGTCAGCCGGTGGCCGCCCTCGCCGACGACCGTGTCCAGGCCCTCGGGCAACGCCTCGGCCCAGCCGAGGGCGCCGACCCGTTCCAGGGCCTCGCGCAGTTCCTCCTCGTCCGCGTCCGGCCGGGCCAGGCGCAGGTCGTCGGCGAGGGTCCCGGCGAAGACATGCACCTCCTGGGTGATGAGCGCGACCGTACGGCCGTCCTCGTCGGGCTCGGTGCCGCCGATGTCGATCCGGCCCTCCAGCGGGCGGTGGATGCCGACGATGAGCTTGGCGAGGGTGGTCTTGCCCGCGCCGCTGGCGCCGACGAGGGCGACCCGCTCCTTCGGGCTGAGCACCAGGTCGACCTCCCGCAGCACGGCGCTGCCCGGGACGTACGCGTGGCCGACGCCGGTCACGGTGACGGCCGGAGCGGCGGCGGGCGCCTCCGGCCGATGCGCCGTACGGTGTCCCGGGCCGTCGGCGACCCCGATCAGGCGGGCGAGGCCGGCGGTGGCCGACTGCACGTCGTCGAGCAGCACGAGCGCGGTGTTCACCGGGCCGAACAGGCTGTGGAAGTACAGCGCCGCGGCGGTCGCGGTGCCGATCGACGCGGACCCGTTCCGCACCAGGAGGAAACCGGTGACCAGAACGGCCGCGAGACCGGTGTACTCGGCCACGTGCAGCCGGCTGTAGAAGCGCAGCACGAGCCGCACCCCGCGCAGCGTCAGGCCGACGGCGGAGCGCGAGCGTTCCGTGACCCGTTCGGTGTGCTCGGCCTCCAGCCGGTAGGCCCGTACGGTGCCCGATCCGCCGATCGTGTCGAGCAGTTGCTGCTGCTGGGCGCCGGTGGCGATGCGCTCCTTGGCGTACAGCGGCGTGGCGTTGCGTACGTACCAGCGGGCGGTGTGCGCCTGGACCGGCACGGCGAGCAGCGCGGCGATCAGGAAGCGCCAGTCGAGGAGGGCGAGGGCGCCGAGGGTGAGCACGATGGACAGCGCGGAGCGGGCCAGCTCCGGCAGCGCCGTGCGCACCGCCTCGGCCACGCGGGACACGTCGCGGGTGACGCGTGCGGTCAGATCGCCAGAACCGGCCCGCTCCAGCATGTCCAGCGGAAGCGACAGCGCCCGCTCGACGAACCGCTCGCGCAGCTCGGCCAGTACGGTCTCGCCGAGCCGTGACACCAGGGACATCCCGAGCGCGGTCGTGACGCCCTGGGCGACGGCGACCAGGACCAGCAGGACGACGGGCAGGGTCAGGGTGTCGGCCGGCCGGTGGTCCGTGACGAGGTCGATGATGTGGCCGAGCAGCGGCTGCGTGATCAGGCCCACGGCCGTGGCCACCACCATGATCCCGAAGCCGGCGCAGGCCAGGGCGCGGTGGGGGCGTACGAGGTCGCGCACGGCGGCCCGGGTGCGGGCCGGGGTGGCGGTGGGCAGGAGCTCCCGGGGCGCCGCGGGCTTTTCTGGAGTCCCGGTGTCGGGCCCGGTGGTCATGGGTTCGCCCTTTCCGCGCGTCGTGGTCCCGGGCCCGGCCGGCCGCCGTACGAGGTTCCGTGTGCTGGGTGGTGGGGGCCGGTCATGTCAGCACCGCCGTACGGTAGGCGGCGTTCGACCGGACCAGGTCGGCGTGCGCGCCCTCCGCGGTGAAGCGGCCGCCGTCGAGGAACGCCACGCGGTCGGTGACGGCGAGCAGCGTCGGGCTGTTGGTGACCAGGACGGTGGTGCGGCCGTGCCGGAAGCGCCGTACGCCGTCGGCGATCCGGGCTTCGGTGACGGCGTCGACGGCGGTCGTCGGATCGTGGAGGACGAGCACCGGCCGGGCGGCGTGGAGGGCGCGGCCGAGCGCGACGCGCTGGCGCTGGCCGCCGGACAGGGAACGGCCGCCCTCGCCGACCTCGGCGGCGCTGCCGAGCGGCAGCGAGCGGACCACCTCGTCGGCGCCCGCGGCGGCCATGGCGTCCTCCGCCGGGCCGGTCCCGCCGGCCGTGATGTTGTCGCCGAGGGTGCCCTCGAAGAGATCGGCGTCATGTGCGGCCACCAGGACGGCCGTTCGCAGTTCGGCCGGGTCGAGGTCGGGCATCGGCACGCCGTCCAGCTCGATCACGCCCGCCTCGGGGTCGGAGGTACGGCCGAGACAGCGCAGCAGCGCCTCGGCGGCGGCCGGGTCGGTGACGGCGACGCCGATCAGCTCGCCGGGCGCCACGGCCAGGTCGGCTGCGCGCAGCGCGTCGAGGGTGACACCGCGCAGCCGCAGCGCGCCGCGGACCGGGCTCGGCAGGGGCGCGTCGCCGGGCACCACATCGGGCTCGGCGGCCAGCACTCCGGCGATCCGCGCCGCCGAGGCCCGGCCCTGGGCGAACTCGGTGTTCACCCACGCGAACACCTCCAGCGGCCCGAGGAGGAACATCGCCAGTCCGACGGCCGTCACCAGCTGACCCAGCGTGATGTCGCCGTGCAGGGCGAGCCGTCCGCCCACCAGGGCGACCAGGGCGATGAAGCCTCCGGTGAGCGCGAGCACGACGCCGTTCTGCCATGCCTCGGCGCGGGCGGCCCGCAGCGTGGCGGCGAGCGAGTCGCGGCTGGTGCGCCGGTAGCGGTCGACGGCGGCGCCCTGGGCGCCGATGCCCTTGAGCACCCGCAGCCCGGCGACGAGGTCGGCGGCTATGCCGGAGGCGTGCGCGGCCTGCTCCTGCTCGGCCTCGCTGCGGGCCTCCAGCGGTTTGCTGAGCAGGTGGCCGAGCCAGAGCAGTACGGGGGTGCCGATCAGCACCACCAGGCCGAGCGGCAGGGAGATCCACAGCAGTGCCGCGGCGCTCACCAGTATCCCGGTGAGCGATGAAACGCCGGTCGTCACGGCCATGTTGACGGCCCCGACCCGCTTGGCGTCCTCGGTGGCGATACTGGCCAGCGCGCCCGGCAGCCGCCCGCGCTCGACGCCGCCGCGGGGGTCGAGGACACGTCGTACGAGTTCCACCCGCAGGAGGTGGGCGGCCTGTTCTGCGGCCCGCTCCCCCGCGCGGGCGCCGAAGCGGAAGCCGAGCGAGAGCCCCACGTACATCAGCGCGAGTACGGCCAGCCACCGTACGAGGGCGCCGCTGTCGCCCTTGGACACGGCCCGGTCGATGACGACGCCGATCAGGACCGGGACCAGGGCCTCGCCGAACTGATGGCAGGCTCCCAGAAGTGTTCCGACGACGACGTCACGCCGCTGTCCTTTGACTGCCCCTGCCAGGACCTGACGCCCCGACAGCTTCTGTGATGCCACCCGCCCACCCTCCGGAACGACTGCCGTCAGCCGCCGCCAATTTAGGTAAGGCTAGTCTAAGTTAGGTTCCCCTGGGCAAGGGTCCACGAGAGTCCTCCCGCCGCCCTGGGCGCGCGGCGCCCTTGGGCGCACAAGGCGGTGCCCCCAGCAAGCGCGGACCGCTCGCGGCGCGGACCCGGTCATCACGAAAGGTCGGGCGTTCCGCCGTTCGTCGGTGCGACAGCCGACCTCGTAGCGCCACCACCGTCGACGCGTCAGGCGGTGGATGGGCTGCTGTCCTGCTGCCCCGTCCGGCGGATCGCCGCCAGTGGAGGGGGAGTTGTCCGGCTCTCCTGCCGGAATCGGCGACAGAAGTCGCCCATCGCCGCGGCGACCGGCGCGTGACGGACAAGGAGTGCCGCGACCGGCGCCGGAATCCCCTCCGGGGGCACCCCTTGGGCGCAGGTGTGCACGAACGCCTCGCGTTCCTCCGGCGCGTATCCGTACAGAGCGACGGCCAGCCAGTTCACCAGGTGCGTGACGGTGTAACACCGGTCGTAGGTCCGGTGCCGGTCGAAGAAGTCGGCCTCTTCCTGTGTGAGTTCGAAACGGGAGGAGATCGCGAGGCCGTAGTCGGCGAAGAAGAGCCGCCGGCCGTCGGTCAGGATGTTCTCGAAGTGGGCGTCGAAGTGCAGCAGTCCGCGGGCGTTCATGAACGAGACGCCGGCCTCCAGCTCGCTGTCCACCATGGCGCAGGCCCGCTCGGCCGCCTCGTCACCGGACCCGATCCGCACGCCCAACCAGTCGTCGTGCAGGTTGTGCGGGATGTACTCCAGGAACAGCACGAGGCTCGCCGTGGACTGCTGGAGGGCCTTGATCCGGCGGCGTACTCCTGATCCGCCTCCCCAGTAGGCGACCGCTCGGTCCACATCCGCCAGTTCCTCGGGAAGTGGCCGGCCGGAGTCCGTCAGCACCCGCCAGTGGTACATCAGGGGGAAGCCCTCGTAGTCGCCCGCGACCACCCAGTTCGTCGTCATGGTGTGCACGGCCAGTTCCCGCCAGGCGCCGAACCCCGGAGCGCCGATGGTGCCGACGCCGTAGTGGCAGAAGACCGGCAATCCGAACAGATTCGCCGTGGAGTGCACGTTCTCCGGCCGTCGCTCCAGATCGGTCAGGCGTATCTGCTTGACGAAGACCGGGGTTCCGTCCACTTCCAGCAGTGCTGTGTTCCCGCCGATGCCGGAACCCAACGGTGTGGCGGCGTCCAGGAGTTCGCGCAGTCCGCGATCACCGCACAGCGCCAGCGATGTGGACACGGCACCGTGGGCGGCCAGACGAGCACCGCGGGACATGTCAGGGCTCTTCACCTATGCCTCCAACCGGGGCCCCGCCCCTTGTACAACCGCTTGAGCAGACACCGGGACAGGAGTTCAGCAGACACCGGAACGGACGCGGGCTCAACCGGACGGCGTGCCCGGGGACCACACGCCGAACCACTGCTCGGCGCCGTACGCCTCGAACCGCTCCACCTCGGTGAACCCCAGCTTCGCCGCGAGGCGCGTCGAACGGGCGTTGGCGGTCTGGGTGTACAACACGACCGGCTCACCGGGATGCGCGTCGGCGAACCAGTCGAGTGCCGCCGCGCACGCCTCGGTGGCGTACCCGTGTCCCCACGCCCCGGGCAGGAACAAGTAGCCGAGCGCGGTCTTCCCGGCTTCCCGGCGGCGGTTGCCCGATTGCTCGGGGTCGTGCGGGTCGAGCTGGACCGTGCCGATCATCGCTCCGTCGCGCTCGACCACGAAGAAGCCGGGGCGCCGCCCGGGCACCTCGGGCACCGCGCTTTCGAGTTCGGCACGCGGTCGGGGGCCGCCGACGTAGGTGCCGACCTCCGGCGAGGCGAACAGTTCGATGAACGCCGCGCGGTCCCGGGCCTCGGACTCCCGGAGCACGAGCCGCCCGGTCCTGATCGGGGCGGGCGGCCAGGCGGCGGGTCCGACCTCAGTCATGCCGGGCAACCTATCGCACGCCCGCCGCCGCGTGCCGACGACGGCCGGGCGGCCGAGTCGGAGGTGCCGGGGGTGGGTCGTACGAGTGGGCGCCGGTGGGGAGTACGGCGCGACGGGCAGCAACGTGATGGCTCACCTCGCCCTGGTCGTCGGTGACGGCACCACCTGGCTGGAGCCGGTCACCGGCGAGGAGCACGGCGCCGTCCTGGCCGACCTCAGGGTTTGGGGCGCTCGCGCGGGTCTGTGACCTGCGTCGAGTCGTCGTGCAGGGGTTCTCCTCCGCCGGCGAGGATCGCCTCTTCGTCGTACTCGACGCACTCGGTGCAGCCGTCGTAGGGGACGGGTGTGACGACCACCCCGTCACGTACGGTCCAACCGGCTCGCAGCACCATGGCGACCGGGACGACGTACATGTAGTCGGCGGGGCTGCCGCCGGGCGCGTACACGTCCTCGACCGCCACGGCGACGCACGCGCCGAGGGTCTTGACGAATACGTACCAGCGGGCCAGCTCCTCCGGGAGCGGCACGGGACTGGGCCGGTCGGCGACGATCTTCTCGCCCCGGCACGCCTCGGTCATCAGCGTGGCGGCCAGGACGTCGGGGAGGCCGGTGTCGCCCGGGGGCCGGTGGACCGGGATGGTGGCGCGGGCGTGGGCCGCGCCCTCGCGCACCCAGAGCCGGTAGTCGTCGTACGCGGCCAGCGCCTTGCGGGCTTCGGCCATGTCCCAGCCGAGTTCGGACGCGGCCCGCTCCGCCGCGTCAGGACCGGTACCGAAATGTTCCCTGAGCATGCGGGACCGCAGCGCTCCGGCCCGGGCCAGCTCGGCCCGCGCAGGTATGAGGAGTTCGTGGTTGAGGGCCCGCTCCGCCGCACGCGGACCGAATGCCCTGCCCCAGGGCGACAGGCCGGACAGCCATACGGCGTCCAGTTCGGAGAGCACCGCGAGGTCACGCTCCTCGCGGCCCGGTTCCAGGGCGTACGCGTCCGCCGATCCGGGGCGGGTCAGCCGGTCCAGGACACCGCTCAGGCCCGCGCGCAGCCAGGACATCGCCTCCCACGGGTCGTCCCGGTCGACGGCCCAGTACGTACGTCTGCCCTTGCCCTTGCGCCACAGCCGGTAGACGCCCGGTGACATGAGGCCGGGTTCGGTCATCCACAACCGTTCGTCCGGACCGCCGATCTCGGCGTTGATGGCGGTCAGCTCCACGACGCGGAGCTGACCCTCCACGAGGTCGAGCAAGTCCTCGTACACGAAGCGCGGTTCACGGTGAATCGTGGGCATGCGTGGTCCGTCCCCTGCCGCAAGCGAAGGGCGCCCGCCGGGCCCGGCAGCCCGGCCGGGCACCGGCCGTCAGGCGCCCGATCCTCGCATCCGGCGCCGTCCCATGACCAGTGCCGGCCAACTGCTCCCCGGTCTGCGGGAGTCGGCGAACCCGGCGTCATGGTCGGCTTGGGCGGGGGCGTCACCGTCCTGGTCGCGCTCGGGGGCGACGGTCACCGCAAGCGCCGCCGAGACCACGGGCAGCCTCGTCGTACGGGCCGGCGCCGGCGCCGACGCGCCGCAGTGGCCCGGCTTCTCGCGTACCTGTCGACCGGACACACCGGCTGCCGGTTCACATGGAACGGATCTATCAGAACGCCGACCCGTCCGTACCCGAGGTCGTCCGCATCACCGTTCCCGCCGGTCTCGGCCCACGCGGTGTGCCGGAGTGGAGCACGCGCATCCCGCTGACCTCCGTGGCCGGGGCACCGAGCCGCTCGGTCGTGGGCATGGGGATGATCGTTCCCAGCCTGTCGAAGGACTCCCCGGACACCGATCCGGACCCCTCCAGCAACCACCACGCCGTGGGTGTCATCCATCTGCCGCGCTGAGCGGGGCGGATGACGAGGCGGCGCCGTCGCCGAGCACGGGCGTCGGTGCCGGCGCCGCGATGCCGTCGCGTGGGAGCGTCACGTGGCGGCGTCGGCGACGCGGTCGGGGAACCCGGGGAGCGGCGGTGGCGCGTTCGGCGAACTCGCGCTTGCGCGGGTCGAGTTGTCCGCTAGAACCGGAGCTTGGCGAGGAAGCCGAGGATCGCGGCGTTCACCGGCGGGGGGTTGGTCAGGCAGGCAGCATGCGGCCCGCGGACCTTCACGACACCGCCGGAGCCGGGAAGCCCCGCCGCCAGGATCTCGGCACGGTCCATCGAGATGGCCACGTCCTCCGTCCCGTGGACGACGAGGGCCGGGCAATTGATCTCACCGAGACGGTCGGTGAGATCGTCGCGGTCCGCGAGACACGCGTAGGGGCACTCGAAGAATTCCTTGGGGCGGGACTTCCACCGATGAATCCACGCGGGGCTGTGCGCCGGATCGTCGATGATATGAGCGGCAATCGCCTCGACCAGGTCATCCGTGGGACCGCTGGTGAGCCAGTGACTGTTCATCGCGTCGTTGGCGGCTTTCTCGTCCGCGTCGAAGACACCGGCTTCCGTGTCCAGCAGGATCAACCCGCGGACGCGACGAGGGGCCAGAAGAGCCGTACGGAGTGCCACGAAACCCCCCTGGCTCATTCCGCCCACGACCGCGCGCTCGATTCCCAGACAATCCAGCAGCCCGAGGCAGTCCCTGGCCGAGTCCCAGAAGCTGAACGGCCGACCGTCGAACTCGGTCCGGCCGAATCCGCGCTGGTCCCAGGTGATGACTCGGTGGGTCCCGCGCAATGCTTCCACCTGCGAGGTGAACATCCGCGAGTCCATCAGGAAACCGTGTGCCAGGATCACCGCGGGACCGTCGCCCCCGGTGTCCTCGAAATGGATGCGCTGACCGTTCACCACCGTGCGGGACATGACGTGACCTCCGTCGGCCGGCGAAGAGGGGAATCCGCGTTCACCGTCGGCTCCCGCCGCACGCCGGAGTTTCCCGGCGGATGTCCACGGTGACATCGGTTCCGGTGACGTCGTGTATGTGATCGACCGATACCCCTGGCGCGAGTTCACGCAGCACGACTCCGTGGGGCGTGATGTCGAAAACGCCCAGATCGGTGATGACGCGATGCACACATGCCTTCCCGGTGAGGGGCAGTGTGCACTCGCGGACGATCTTCGGGCGTCCGTCCTTGGCGGTGTGGTCCATCAGGACGATGACCCGGCGGGCGCCGTGGACCAGGTCCATCGCGCCGCCCATGCCCTTGACCATCTTGCCGGGCACCGTCCAGTTGGCGAGGTCGCCGCCTGCGGAGACCTGCATGGCGCCGAGGATCGCCGTGTCGATGTGGCCGCCGCGGATCATGCCGAACGACAGGGCCGAGTCGAAGAAGGAGGCTCCCGTGGTGACCGTCACGGTCTCCTTGCCGGCGTTGATCAGGTCGGGGTCGACCTCGTGGTCGCCCGGGGCTGGGCCGACTCCGAGAATGCCGTTCTCGGAGTGCAGGACGACGTCGCTGCCGGGCGGAAGGTGGTTCGGCACGAGGGTGGGCAGTCCGATGCCGAGGTTGACGTAGGAGGCGTCCTTCAGTTCCGCTGCCGCTCTGGCAGCCATGGCATCACGATTCCACGGCATCAGCGTCGCACCGTCGCCTTCTCGATGAGCTTGTCGGCCGCCTGCGCGGGAGTGAGCGGGACGACCCGCTGTACGAAGACGCCGGGCAGATGAACGGCGTCGGGGTCGAGCGTGCCCGGCTCGACGAGTTCTTCGACCTCGGCCACGGTGACACGTCCCGCCATGGCCGCCAGGGGATTGAAGTTGCGCGCGGAGCGGTGGAAGACGAGGTTTCCGTGCCGGTCTCCTCTTGCGGCCCGCACGAGTGCGAAGTCCGTGGTGATGGCGGTCTCCAGTATGTGCTCGTGACCGTCGAAGGTACGTCGTTCCTTGGGCCGCGAGGCCACGGCGACGCTTCCGTCGGCGCCGAAGCGCAACGGCAGGCCGCCGTCGGCCACTTGGGTGCCGACTCCCGCCCGTGTGTAGAAGGCGGGGATTCCGCAGCCGCCCGCCCTCAGTCGCTCGGCCAGCGTGCCCTGGGGGATGAGTTCCACTTCGAGTTCCCCGGAAAGGTACTGACGGGCGAACTCCTTGTTCTCGCCGACATAGCTTCCGGTCACCCGGGCGATACGGCCGGCGGCGATGAGGGGGCCCAGTCCGGCACTGTCGACACCGCAGTTGTTGGACACGACGGAGAGCCCCGTCGTCCCGTGCTCGAACAGCGCCTCGATCAGAACCGAGGGTATGCCGCACAGTCCGAACCCGCCGACGGCGAGCGAGGATCCGTCGGCGATGTCCGCCACCGCCTCCCGGGCGCTCGCACAGACCTTGTTCACAACTCGTCTTCTTCCTGTCGCGGTGGGCGGGTGCCAGGCGCCCACGCCGAAAGCCGGCAACGGGCAGCCGGCAGGCACGGGCGCGGGCCCGCGGGTCGGGCGGCCCGCCGGAGAACCCGCCGCTGTTCGGGAAGCCTCAGCGGCGGCCCGGCGCCCGGCGGGGGCGGCGACGGGCTCGCTCACGACCCGGTCGTTCAGTCACCCGACGAGAACAGCTCGTCGCGGTGCTCCTGCGACCCGCGGTAGACGTCACCGAGATGGTGCTGCATCGCCTGCCGGGCGGCCTCCGGATCCTTGCGGACGATGGCGTCCACCAACGCGCGGTGCTCGTCCACCGCCCGGGCCTCCCGGCCCGGAAGTTCCACCGTCAGTTCACGGCTCTTCCGGGCCAGCACGGTCAGACTGGCGATGACCCCGATGAGCAGGTCATTGTGGGACGCCTCGATAATGCTGCGGTGAAGCGTGACATCGGCGGACAGCCGGCTTTCTCTGTCCAGTCCCGTTTCGCAGAGCGGCTGCAATGCTTCCTGTATACGTGCCAGATCCTCGTCCGTGGCCCTCGCGGCGGCGAGTTGTGCGGCATAGGGCTCCAGCATGATCCGAACCTCGTACAACTGGTCGAAGGCGGGTTCGGTCAGTTCGAGGGCGAACCACAGGGGAGCCAGCAGCGTCGCGAGGTCCAGCGAAGCGACGAAGATTCCGGTCCCGTGACGTACGTCCAGGATGTTCATGGCCGCGAGTGCCTGGACCGCTTCGCGAACCGTCGGCCTGCTCAGTCCGAGCGCTTCGGCCAATTCACGCTCGGTGGGCAGCCGCTCACCGGCCTTCAATTGACCGTTGCGGATCAGGTCCTGAATTCCCGCAACAGCCTCCGCTGAAGCTCCCCGACGCGTGACGCGAGCAAACTTCGCAGCATTATTGTCCTTGGCGTCGTCGTGGCTTCGTGTCGCGGCCAATTCATCCGCTCCTTGTCTGCAATAATTAGCGAACGGGCATGGTGAGATGGTCTTTTGGTCGCGACAAGTCTACAGGAAGTCAAGGTCAGCACCCCTGTCGGCCTGTGCCACATGTTCCGCGAAAAGCCTGCGCCATCCTCGCTCTGGCAATGCGGGCGGTTGCCATTGCCGGCGACGTGCGGCCAGCTCCGCCGATTCCACCAAAAGGTCCAGTTTGCCGGTGAATGCGTTGAGTTCAATCATGTCCCCGTCCTTCACCAAAGCCAATGGTCCCCCCGCGGCCGCCTCGGGACTGACATGCAGAATCACCGTGCCGTAGCCCGTTCCGCTCATTCGGGCATCCGAAACGCGCACCATGTCCCGTACGCCCTGTTCCGCCAGGCGGCGCGGGATCGGTATGAGACCCGCTTCCGGCATACCGGCGGCGATCGGGCCCGCGTTCCGCATCACGAGGACGTGCTGCGGGGTGAGGGAGAGCGCCGGGTCGTCCAGGCGGCGTTCCAGATCTTCGGGGCCGTCGAACACGACCGCGGGACCGCGGTGCCGCAGGAGGCTCTCGGTGGCCGCCGACGCCTTGAGGATCGCGCCGTCGGGAGCGAGTGTCCCGGTCAGCACCGCGAGCCCGTTCGCCGGCTTGAGCGGATCGTCGAGGCTGCGGATGGTGCTCTGCCACCCCTGAGGTGCCCCGGTACGGGCGAGCAGGTCTCCGACGCTCTCTCCGCCGACCCCGACGGCCGACAGATCGAGGAGGGGTTCGAGCGCCTTCATCAGGACCGGGACCCCTCCGGCGCGGTCGAGATCCTCCAGATATCCCGCGCCGGCCGGCTTGCAGTCGACCAGGACCGGGGTGATCCGCGAGATCTCCGCGAAGTCGTCCAGGGACAGGGGTACGCCCGCGCGGCGCGCGATGGCCAGCAGATGGATGACGGCGTTCGTCGAGCCGCCGATCGCGCACAGGACGACCAGCGCGTTCCGGAACGCGCCGGCCGTCAGAACCGCGCTCGGTCGCACGGTGAGCCCCGCGGCCAGCCGCCCGGTGGCCGCCCCGTGGCGCAGGCGCGCGCCCGAGGGCGCCGGCATCGTCGCCCCGCCGGGGAGCATCATCCCCAGGGCCTCGACCACGCAGGCCATCGTGGAGGCGGTCCCCATGACCGAGCAGGTTCCCGCGGTCTGGCACAGCGAGTCCCGGACGTCGTTGATCTCTTCCTCGTCCAGAACACCGGCCCGGTGCTCGGTCCAGTAGCGGCGGCAGTCGGTACAGGCGCCCAGCCGCTTTCCGTGCCAGGAGCCGGTCAGCATCGGGCCCGCGACGGTGAAGAGAGCCGGTACGTCCGCCGAGACGGCCGCCATCATCTGGGCGGGGACGGTCTTGTCACAGCCCCCCACGAAGACGACGGCGTCCATAGGCTGGGCCTTGACCAGCTCTTCGGCCTCCATCGCCGCCAGGTTCCGGAACATCATCGAGGTGGGCGACAGGAAGATCTCGCCGAGGGAGGTGACCGGGAACGCCATGCCGAGTCCACCGGCGAGCTGAATTCCCCGGCGCACGGAGTCGACCAGTTCGGGCATCTGCCGATGGCAGGTGACATAGTCCGAAATGGTGTGGGCGATTCCGACGATCGGGCGTTCCCAGTCCTCGGCGTCGAATCCGGCCGAGGCGAGAAAAGCCTGGCGCAGATACCGGCTGAATCCGCGGTCGCCGTACGACGTCAGCCCGCGTCCGAATCCATGAGCTTCTTGGCCGGTCACGCCCGGTCCTCCTTCGTTCCCCGCTGAATCCATTTCTGCAGACTGATCGGTTCCGTGGTCGGTTCGTCCTTCAGGCGCAAGTAGTTGTCCGCCCAGGTACGGGAGACCTCGGCGACATAGAGGGCGCCCGACGAGTCGAAGGCGAGGCTGTGCGGGGCCATGAACTGGTCGCGGCCGTGTCCTGGAGTCCGCGCACCCATCGAGCCGACACGTTGTCCCGAGGGTGTCAGGATCCGGATTCGGCTGCCGAGGTCGGGCAGCCCATGATAGGCGGGCGCGGGGCCCAGCTCCGCCACGTACAGGAGCCCTGTCACCTCGGAGACGGTCACGGCGCACGGACGGAAAGCGTGCCACTGGTCCACGAAGACGCCGTCAAGGGTGAAGATCTGCAGCCGGAAGTTCTCGCGGTCGCAGACGACCAGATGCTCGTCGTCGATGAACGCGAGGGAGTGCGGCACGTAGAACTGCCCGGGATCGCCCCCCGGCTCGCCCCAGGAGAGAAGATGGTTCCCCTGGGCGTCGAACCTGTGGATACGGGAGTTTCCGTAGCCGTCCGATACGAAGAGATCTCCCGTCGTACGGTGGATCGCGATGTCCGTGGGGCTGTTGAACGGCGCTCCCGAATGCGGACCGGACGGCTTGCCACGGCTGCCCAGTTCCATGAGCAGTTCTCCGCCGGGAGAGCGCTTCTGAATGACGTGGCCGCCTTGGCTCTCGACCAGGAACACATTGTCATCCCGGTCGATCCGGATCGAGTGGGGCCGGGTGAACTCTCCGGCTCCCCAGGCGTCGAGAACCCGCCCACTCGGATCGAAGACGATCACGGGGACCGGTCCCCGGTTGAACACGAAGACCTGGTCGCGCGAGTTCACTGCCACGGCGGTGGCGTCGCCGGCGAACGAGGTCTCCGCGCCGATGAAGCCGTCCCAGTCCGGGGCAGGCTCGTACCCGAGGGTGGGTCCCGCCGCGTGGTCACTCATCGGACACCTGGGACGAGATCTCCGTCGGGGCCGTCGGGGCCGCCGCGCTCGGTACGGGCCGGGAACCGTCGATCCACACGCACTTCGTCCTGAGGTACTGGTCCAGGCCCTCGCTGCCGTTCTCGAGACCGAGTCCGCTCATCTTGTACCCGCCGAAGGGAACGGCCTTGTCGTAGTTCCCGTAGGTGTTCACCCAGACCATTCCGGACTCCAGCCGAGGCGCCAGCCAGTGCGCTTTGCGTACGTCGCTCGTCCAGACGCCGGAGGCGAGACCGTACTGCGTCGAGTTGGCGGCCGAGAGCACTTCGTCGATGTCGTCGAACGGCATGGCCGACAGGACCGGCCCGAAGATCTCCTCCTGGGCGATGGCCATCGAACTGCGCACTTCGCCGAACACCGTCGGCCGCATGTAGAACCCACCGGCGTAACCGTCGTCCGTCAGGTGCCTGCCACCGCTGAGCAGTCGCGCCCCGTCGGTCAGACCGCTCTCCACGTACTCCAGCACCTTCGTGAGCTGCTCCCCCGAGACCAGCGGCCCCAGGACGGTCGAGTCGTCCAGCGGATCGCCGACCGCGAGTTCGCGCCCGTAGTCGACAACGGCCTGGATGAACTCGTCGTAGACGGGGCGCTCGACGAACAGCCTGGTGCCGGCCGCGCAGAACTGGCCGGAGAGCAGATACGCGCCCATCGCCGCTCCCGGGACCGCCGCCGACAGGTCGGCGTCCGCGAAGACGATGTCCGGTGACTTTCCGCCGAGTTCAAGGGTCAGCCGTTTCATGTTCCCGGCGGACGCCCGGATGATCGCCTGCCCGGTCTTGACGGACCCGGTGAAGGAGATCTTGTCGACTCCCGGGTGATAGGCCAAGGCCGCCCCGGCATCACCGAAACCGGTCAGCACATTGACCACGCCGTCGGGGACGCCCGCCTCCAGGCACAGTTCCGCGAGTCTGACCGCGCTCAGCGGCGACTGTTCCGCGGGTTTGACGACAACCGTGCAGCCGGCCGCAAGCGCGGGCCCGATCTTTCCCACCATCGTGTTGACGGGATTGTTCCAGGGGATGATCGCTCCGACGACGCCGACCGGCTCCTTGAGCGTGTACGAGAACATGTCCCGCGAGACCGAGTTCTCGATGGTGGAACCACGGATGGTCCGTGCCGCGCTCGCGTAGGCCCGCAGGGCGTTCGCCGCGCCCGCCACTCCGGCCCGGGAGCGCGTGATGGGGATGCCGACGTCGAGGGTGTCGAGCAGCGCGAGCTCCTCGATGCTGTCCTCGACGGCCGACGCCAGTCGGAGCAGGACGTTCTGACGCTCCAGCGGGGACGCACCGCGCCAGGGCCCCTCGAAAGCCGACCGGGCGGCGGCCACCGCCGCGTCCACGTCCTCCTTGCCGGCCCGGGCGACCTGCCCCAGCTCGATTCCTGTCGCCGGGTTCACGGTGGGGAACGTCGCGCCGGACGCGGCTTGCAGGAAGCGCCCGCCGATCATCAATCCCTTCGGAAGGGTGTCCACAGGACTGTTCCTCTTTGCGGATATATCTTCCACAGCTTCATCTCTCTTGCTCGAAGGTGGCCGCGCCCTGAGCGACGCGCCGCGGCGAAGACCGGTTCGACAGTGCCCTGTTCAACAAGTGACCAGGCCACTGCGGGCGAGCGGATGGGTCACATCCGGACTGACGGGGCTACTCCGTGACACCGGCGACGAGGACGTACTTGTATTCGAGGTATTCGTCGATTCCGAGCGAACCGCCCTCCCTGCCGTAGCCGGACTCCTTCATTCCCCCGAAGGGAACGCTGGCGGCGCTGATGATTCCCGTGTTGGCCCCGACCACGCCGTAATCCAGCTGCTCCGCGACCCGCAGCAGCCGCGCGTAGTCGCGTGTGTGGAAGTAGGCGGACAGGCCGTACGTGGAGTCGTTGGCGAGCCGGACCGCTTCGGCTTCGGTGTCGAAGGCCGTGACACCGGCGACGGGGCCGAAGGTCTCCTCGACCGAGATCAGCATCTCGGGGGTGACGCCGTCGAGCACGGTCGGAGCGTAGAAGAATCCGTCCGCGAACTCGCCGTCGGTCAGGCGGGTGCCGCCCGTCACAATCCGCGCGCCCTTGTCCACGGCGTCCTGGACATGCGTATGGGCCTTCTCCACCGCGCGTGCGTCGATGAGGGGTCCGATGTCGGTGCCCGGGCGGCTTCCCGAGCCGACTTTCAAGGCGGCCGTACGCTCGGCCAGCATCTCGACGACCTGGCGGTACACCGGTCGCTGGACATAGACGCGGTTGGCGCAGACGCAGGTCTGGCCGGCGTTGCGGAACTTCGAGAGCATGATCCCCTCGACCGCCTGGTCCAGGTCCGCGTCGGCGAACACGAGGTAGGGGGCGTGTCCGCCGAGTTCGAGCGAGAGGCGCTTGACCTGGTCGGCGGATCTGCGGATCAGCTGTTTGCCCACAGTGGTCGACCCGGTGAAGGAGATCTTCCGCACCCGCGCGTCGGCGAACACGGTGTCGGCGAATTCCACGGCGTTCGCCGGAGTGACGAGATTGGCCACACCGGCGGGACAGCCGGCGTCGTTCACCGCCCCGAGGAGCAGCGCGGCCGTGAGGGGAGTCGCCTCCGCCGGTTTCACGATGCTCGTGCATCCCGCCGCCATCGCCGCGGCGAGCTTGCGTGCCGCGAGCGCCGCCGGGAAGTTCCACGGAGTGATCGCGGCCACCACTCCGACCGGCTGCCGCAGGACGAGTACCCGGTTCGAGGGATTCGTCGCCGGTACCACCTGGCCGTAGACGCGTTCGGCCTCGCCGGCGAACCAGTCGAAGAAGCTCGCCGCGTACTCCACCTCTCCGCGTGCCTCGGTCAGCGGCTTCCCCTGTTCCGCCGTCATCACCTCGGCGATGCCGTCCGCGCGGTCGCGGATGACGGTGGCGGACTGCCGCAGCACCCGCGCGCGCTCATGGGCGGTGGTGCTTCGCCAGGCCGGCAGGGCCGCCGCGGCGGCGTCGACCGCGCGCGCGACATCGTCCGCGCCGGCGTCCGCCGCGGAGCCCACCCGCCGGCCGGAGGCCGGGTCGAGCACGTCGAACCGTTTTCCGCCGGCTGCCTCGGCCCATACACCGTCGATCAGCAGCCCGGACTCGACCAATCCAGTCAAGGGTCCACCCTTTCAGTCAGCACGAGCCGGCGATCAGCTGTGGTAGGAGACGTCTTCGCGGGATCTGAGCGGGACCACGAAGGTCCCCTCCTCGCTCGGGGGCACGGGGAACGGTTCGAGGCCGGCGAGGTTCGCGCGGCTCCACTCCTGGACCGTCCGGCGTTCGACCACGCCCCACTGGCCGGCGCGACGCTCCCAACGGTCCACGTACCGCCCGCAGAACGCGTCCACGAACTCCCTGCCCTGGTCCTCGCGGCCGACGTACGTGACGAAGTAGGCCTCGGAGTGGGCGGTGTCGCCGTCCACGTCCACGAGGATGTTGGCGATCATGTGCATCGTGAAGGCCGTGTCGGCCTCGTTGGCCGGAACGAAGTGGTCGCAGAACTCCCAGGCGTTGCCGCCGAACGCCGTACCGTCCTCGTGGAAGATGCCGCGCATCAGCTCCACGTCACTGCGGTCGACTCCCCGGCAGTAGCGCATGAGGTGGTCGTGGATCTCCTGCTTGTCGAGGAGGGTTCGCACTTCGCGGGGAAGTTCGGTCATCTCGGATCATCCTTCCTGTGGTGACGGGTACGGGGGCTTCCGGCCGCTCTACCGACCGGTCTGCCGTGCCTTCTTCAGAGCGGCCGCGATGGCGTGCGCCTCGATGCCGAATTCGCGGAACAGGCCGGTGGCCACCGCTCTCATGCCGACGAAATGCAGCCGGGGGGCGCTGGGGTCGGTGTCGCCGCCGTAGACGACGGGATGGCCCTTCTTGGGGCCGATGACCCCCAGATGCCCGACGAGCGGCTCAAGCCCGGGGCGGTAGCCGACACACGAGATCACCGCGTCGGGAGTGAGCCGGCGCCCGTCGGCCAGCAGGACCTCCCGGCCGTCCATGCCCCGCGTCTCGGGAACCGGGATGACCCGGCCCTTCTTGACCATGGCGACGAGCCCGAGGTCGATGATCGGGATGACCTCGTCACGAGCCATCTGCGTGGCGATGCTGCGCGGCGCCGGCGGGAGGCCGTACGCCGACAGGTCGCCGATCGTGTGCCGCTGGATGAACGTCGAGAGCCAGTCACCGAACTTCGGCGGGACGCGCAGAGCCTCCATGACCACGCCCAGCACCGGCGGAGGGAGCGGCCGGTCCCGCGAGATGATGTTCGGAGGGGTCCGGTAGGAGAGCCAGACCTTGTCGGCCCCGCCCTCGGCCAGGTCGGTGGCGATCTCGCCCCCGGAGTTGCCCGGTCCGACCACCAGCACGTCCTTGTCGCGGTACGGCGCGGGGTTCCGGTAGTCGGCGGCGAGAACGAACTCGCCCTGGAAGCTGTCGCGGCCCGGCCAGTCCGGCTCGATCGGAATCCGGTTGTAGCCCGTCGCCACCACGACGGCCCAGGCGTGCACGGGGCCCTTCGACGTCTCCAGCTGCCACCCGCCCTCGGCGGGATCGATGCGCTGCACGTCGATTCCGGTCCGGAGGTCAAGACCGAAGTGCTCGACGTACTTCTCCAGGTGCCGCACCACACCGTTCCTGGAGACCCACTTGCCTTCGTCCTTGGGGAACGGCAGGTCCGGCAGATCGGAGAACCGCCGGATCGTGTGCAGATGCAGCCGGTCGTAATGGTTGCGCCACGAGGCTCCGGCCGCTTGCGCCCGCTCGAAGACCACCGGCCGCATTCCGGCCTTCTTGATCATCGCCGCGGCCGCCAGCCCGCCGGGGCCCGCACCGATGACGGCCACATCCACGTGATCGATCTTCTTTTCGCTGTCCATCAGTAGCACACCGCCCCGAAATGCTGGCTGTCCATGTATTCGCGGACCTTCCGTATGTGATCGCCCTCGACTTCGAAGACCTCCACGTAGTGGTTGTGGTACTGCCGGCCGAGCGCCGTCATCGTGCGGTAGTTGAATTCGGCCGCGACCGTCGGTCCGTCGCCGATGAACTGGGTGACGGTGAGGGTGCCGGGGTGGTCCGCGGAGAAGAGCTTTCCGGCCTCCGCGTGGAATCCGTGGACAACGGCCTCGCGGCCGGTGTGGGTACCCGCCAGCGGGGAGTTCCCCCACACGGTCCAGGTCACGTCCGGGGCGAACACCTCGCTCAGTGCCGTCGAGTCGCCCAGCGCCTCGAAGAACCTCATGACCAGATGCTGCGCATCCGTGGTCGGACTGATCTCTGTCTGGATTTCCATGTGTCTCCTCCTTGAAAGCCGTGGAAAGGCGGTCTCAAGAGTCTTGCTGCGCACCCGATTTCCGGGAGATCGACGAGTCGATGGCCACTGCCGCTATGAGCACCACGCCCTCGATGGTCCAGCGCATCTGCGTACTGGCGTTCAGGAGGTACAGCCCGTTGGAGATGCTGCCGATCACCAGCGACCCCAACAGCGCGGCCCATACGGTGCCCCGTCCGCCGAAGAGGCTGACGCCTCCGATGACCACGGCGGCGAGCGCCTCCAGAAGCAGGGTCAGATCGGAGTTGGAGGATGAGACGCCGAGTTGGCGCGAGGCGGCCATGATGCCGCCGACCGCCGCGAGGAACCCGCCTGTCGCGAAGACGATCGTCGTCACCAGCGGTACGGAGATGCCGGCCCGCCTGGCCCCCTCCGGATTGCCGCCGATCGCGTACACCTGACGGCCCAGAGGCGTCTGAGTGGTCACGTAGGCGATGAATCCCATGAGCGCCAGTACGATCGCGACCGGTGTGGGTACCCCTTGATAGGAATTGAAGACGAAGATCAAGGGGATCAGCGTGACGACCGCGAGGAGAGCGGTCGGAACGACCGTGCTGCGCAGCAGATTCGAGGGTATCTCCTCGCTTGTCCGACTCCGGTGCTGGGTGAGTCGCATTCCGCCGAAGACCACCAGGACGACCGCCAGCAGCACATAGCTCAGCCAGGCCGGTATGCAGGTGTTGGAGATTTTCTCCAAGGGAGTGTCGGCGAGCGGGATGACGGACGTCGCGGGCAGCAGCCACAGCAGGACGGCCATGAGGATGAACATGCCGCCGAGAGTGACCACGAAGGCGGGCGCCCTGAATATCGTGACGATCATCGCCTGAATGATCCCGACCGCGACGCCGGCCGCGAGCGCGATCGCGACCGCCACGACGACATTCATCCCGACTTCGACCGAAAGCTTTGCCGCTATCCCCCCGGCGACAGCGGACAGCGCCGCCAGGGAGAGGTCGATCTGGCGCACAAGGAGCAGACCGACGAGGGCGAGGGCGACCGTTGCGAGGACGGCGATCTGACTGGTGAGATTCGTCAGGTTCCTGCTGCTGAGGAAGAGTGAGTTCTGACTGTTGAAGAACAGTGCGATCACGATCAGGGAGATGATGATGGGCGCGGTGCGCCACGGGCCCATCAGAGCTGTCGTGAGCTTTCGCTTGGATTCCTGAAGCTTCATCGCCGCTCCCCGGCCGATATCGAACCGTTCTCCGTACCGGCACCCGTGATGGCCGAGACAAGAGAGTGCTCGGTCCATTCCGGTACAGGCTTGTCCGCCACTGTTTCTCCGAGTCGAAGGACTACGACGCGGTCGGCGACGCGCAACACGTCCCCGAGGTCGTGGGAGATGAGGACGACGCCGCGCCCCTGCTCCTTCAGCCGAATGATGAGGTCGAGCACTTCGCGCCTCTGGGTCACACCGAGCGCCGCGGTCGGCTCGTCGAGGATCACCACCTTGGGATCACCGAGGATGGCCCGGCAGACAGCAACGCATTGCCGCTGGCCACCCGACAGGTAACCCATCGGGACGTCGACCCGCTGGATTCTGATTCCCACCGACTCAAGGGCACGGGCGGTGAGGCGCTCCATCTTCGGGCGCCTGACCCGGAAGCCGCGCCACCAGGGCGCACGCGGCTCACGGCCGAGGAAGATGTTGTCGACCACGTCGAGGTTGTCGCAGAGCGCGAGGTCCTGGTAGACGGTCTGAATACCGAGTTGGGTGGCGTCGTTGGGACTCGTGATCGTCACCGGAGTTCCACCGAAGCGGATTTCCCCGCTGTCGGCCGTGACCGATCCTGACAGGATCTTGATGAGGGTCGACTTTCCTGCCCCGTTGTCGCCGGCGAGAGCTACCACCTCGCCGGCGTGGACGGAGAAGTTGGCGCGCTTCAGAGCGGTCACCGGGCCGTAGCTTTTCGCTATGTCACAGACTTCGAGCAGGCTCTTCGTCGTCATTGACGTTCCATTCACGATCGCTTCTTCTCTAGGGGTGTTCCGGGCCGGCGACTTCGGGTCGTCGCAGGCCCGGAACTGGGCCGGGCTGACGAGCGATTACGTGTGCGGAATCACGGCGTCTTGCAGAAGCTGGTCCCGGCGGCGATTCCCTTGCAGATCTCATCCTTGGTGAAGATCTTGTGGTCGACGATCTCCTGCTGGACGTTGTCCGCGGAGATGAGGTTCTCCTTGCCGAACACGGTCGGCACACCGCTCTTCACGAAGCCGTTGTCGAAGGTTCCGTTGATGACGCCGGCATCGGCCGCGTCCTTGTTCTGCAGGGCGGTCTGGAGGAGCTTCGCCACGGAGTCACCGAGTTGGGCGCTGTCAGGGTGGAAGGTGCCGACCTGATCACCCACGAGGACCCGCTGCACGGCGGTCAGTGATCCGTCGTGACCGCCGATCATCTTCACCTTGCCGTTGAGGCTCTGCGCCTTCAGCGCGGCCCAGATTCCGTCCGAGGTGCTGTCGTTCATGGCCAGCGTGACGTCGACCTTGTCCCCGGTCTTGGTGAGGCACTGCTCCATCGCCTTCTGCGCGACCGCCGGGTCCCATCCGGGTGTGTCGGCCTGGCAGACGATTTTGATCTTGCCCTCGGCGGTCAGCTTGTCCAGTGCCGGCTTGATGCCTTGGAGCCAGAGGTCGTAGACCTTGAACGTCGGGTCGCCGTAAATGGCCGCCACGCGCACCGGCGTATGGCCGACCGACTTCTCGAGATTGTCCGTGAGCCACTGGCCCCAGTACTTGCCGATGGTGGCGAAGTCGACCCACACATATGCGTAGACCGGCCCGCCGTTGGGGTCGTTGAGGTAGCCGATGGCCGGAATCTTGGCGGCGGAGAGCTTGACCAGCTCCGCTCCGGCCTGCGCCGGATTGGGCGGGCTGATGATCACCGCGGCTGCCTGCTGGGCGATTGCGGCCTCGACCTGGCTGAGTTGCTTGGACTGACTGTTGTCGGCGCTCTGAATGACGAACTTGACGCCCGGCAGAGTCTTCGCGACCGCTTCCTGCACGGCCGGCATGTAGTACGTCGGCCACGCGGGCGTGGTCGAGTTCGGTACCAGGAAGAAAACCGTGCCGGACGCCTTGCCGTCACTCTTCACCGGGTCGGACTTGGACGTGCTGCCCGTGCTGCTGCAAGCGCTCACGCCCGCAGCCAGCCCGGCCAACATGGCTATCGCTATACGCCTTCCCAACCGCTGCCCACAGCCGGCAATGCTGACCATGTGTGCTCTCCTCAGCTCTTCAGGCACCCTGGGGACGGGGCGAGATGGCCGAAAGCTATCCCTCCCCCGCGGAGTTATCAAGTGACCTGACCACTTTGTTTTGACGCGCTCTTGACCTGCCTCTGCGCGCCGGAGGCTTCAGCGCGGTTGCGTTATGACCTATTTGCACGAGATTGTCCGACCGGACAAGAAGAGGGGCCGGTCCGGATGCGGGTTCGGGCGCGAACAGGGGCCTTCAGGGCCACGGCGTTTTCGCGCCATGCGATCCACGTGGAAGATCAGGTCCGCCGCGGAGTGGCCGGCCCTCGTGGCTACTCTCGGTGACGACGCCCCTCGCGGCGGAAGGCCGTACGGGGAGGCGGCCTCCCGGTGCTTCGGTGGCCGGGAATGTTCTTGTCCTGCCTCCCCGCGCGGTGGCGGCTGGGATACTGAAGGCCCAAGTCCACATCCCGGGGGGGCATCGTGAGTGATGTGGTGTCGCTTGCCACGTCGATTGTTGCTTTGGTCGTCTCGGTCCTCGTCGCGTGGCGGCAGGATCAGAAAACGAAAAGTGCGGGCGACTTCGCGGCGGTACTCGAAGTGTATCTGCGCGATGTGCGGAGCAAGGAGTACCAGGACGACCAGAGCTACGTCGTCTCACAACTGACCCTGGATCACCCGCAGCCCGGAATCACTGTCAGCGGTCTTCCCGAAAGGGAGCGCAACGCCGTCTGGAACGTGGCTTTCCTGTACGAGAGCATCGGCATGATGTACAAACTCGGTGTCATGGACCGGCGGATCGCCATCGGCCTCTTCCACTTCCGCATCATCCAGGTGTGGGAGGCCATCACACCATTCGTACAGGCGGAGCGGCAGTTCCGGGACGGCCCCTTTCTCGCGTTTTTCGAGAATCTCTACTGCGAGGCCCGGAGCATTTCACCGTATGACCTCGTCGGAGGCATGGAGTTGCGCAGCATGGACGTTCCGGCGCCCGGTGGGACCGCGGCGGCAGCCGGGCCTCCCCCGCCTCGTGCCGGTGGTTGACCTCGGCCTCCACGAGACCCGATCGGCGGGCTCCGCACCGCCGCCGGTTGCCGGTGAACCGCCGGGCCCGACGCGCGGGTACGCGTACGGGGACCGCAGCGGCGGTTCACCGGCAACCGCCCCTGCGCGGTCGTCAGTTGTCCAGGCGGCGCTTGCCGAGCCGGTCGATCGCGGCCGGCAGGTGGTCGGCGGTGGGGGTCAGCGCTCCATCATGCGCATGCCCGCCTCGTTGTGGGTGTCCCCGGCGGCCCGGGGAAGGCTGGTGAGCTTGGCGAGCTGCTCGTCGGTGAGGTGGACCGCGTCGGCGGCGGCGTTCTCCTCGACGCGGGTCACGCGCCGGGTGCCGGGGATGGGCGCGATGTTGTCGCCCTGGGCCAGCAGCCAGGCCAGGGCGACCTGGGCCGGGGTGGCGCCGATCTCGGTGGCGACGGCGGCGACCTCGTCGGCCAGGCGCAGGTTGTGCTGGAAGTTCTCGTCGGTGAACCGCGGGTTGTTGGCGCGGAAGTCGTTGGCGTCGAACTGGTCGGTGGAGCGGATCGTGCCGGTCAGGAAGCCGCGTCCGAGAGGTGAGAAGGGCACGAAGCCGATGTTCAGCTCGCGCAGCGCCGGCAGCACGCGGGCCTCGGGATCGCGGGTGAACAGCGAGTACTCGGACTGCACGGCGGTGACCGGGTGGACGGCGTGCGCACGGCGGATGGTGTCCGGTCCGGCCTCGGAGAGGCCGATGTGCCGGATCTTGCCCTCGGCGACCAGGTCGGCCAGGACTCCGACGGTCTCCTCGATCGGGGTGCCGGGGTCGACGCGGTGCTGGTAGTAGAGGTCGATGCGGTCGGTGTCCAGGCGCTTGAGGGAGCCCTCGACGGCCGTGCGGATACTGGCCGGACTGCTGTCCGTACCTCCCTCGCGGCCGGTGTGGGAGATCAGGCCGAACTTCGTCGCGAGCACGACCTGGTCCCGGCGGCCCTTCAGAGCGCGGCCGACAAGTTCTTCATTGATGTAGGGGCCATAGACCTCGGCGGTGTCGATGAAGGTGACGCCCAGCTCCAGGGCGCGGTGGATGGTACGGATCGACTCCGCGTCGTCGCTTCCGGCGCCCGTGTAGGCATGGGACATGCCCATCGCACCCAGGCCGATCCGGGAAACGTCCAGGTCACGCAGTTCGATGTGCTTCACAGTTGTTCCGTTCGCTCGGGATCCGCTGGGTTCGGTGCGCCGCCGGCCACCTGCCCGGACGCTGTGGGCCCGGCCTGCGGGCAGGGGGCAGGTGACGTGCGCAATCGAGGATGCCCTCTGGGGAATGGTCCTGCTGCGATACGCGCCGATTGCCGCGGCCGGGTGCGGGGCCCGGCGCGGGGCCCGGTGCGGGGCCCGGCGCGGGGCCCGGCGCGGACGACGGCCTCGGGACGGGTGGCCCGGGTTCAGCCACGAGAGCCAAAAAAGTCGGACGGCGATGTCGAGAACCCGTGCCCGGCTCCGTCCCCGCAGTCAACGCGACCACAATGGGCCGCACCAGCACCGAGGAGAAGCACCATGGCCAAGTATCTGCTGCTCAAGCACTACCGAGGCGCCCCGGCCGCGGTCAACGACGTGCCCATGGACCGGTGGACGCCGGAGGAGATCTCGGCCCACATCCAGTACATGCGGGACTTCGCGGACCGGCTGGAGAAGACCGGCGAGTTCGTCGACGGCCAGGCACTCGCTCCCGAGGGGACCTTCGTCCGGTACGACGGCGAGGGCCGCCCGCCGGTCACCGACGGCCCGTTCGCCGAGGAGACCGACTGGGCGCAGATCGTCGAGTGGTACGACGAGCTGGCGCGTCTGACCGACAGCCCGGTCGTCCGGCTCAACCGCGCGGTGGCCGTCGGCGAGGCGGACGGACCGCGCGCCGGCCTGGCGGCGCTCGCGGGGGTGGACGACTCGCTCCCCCGCCACACCGCGGTGGCGGCGTACCTCCACGAGCGCGACGGCGACCTGGAGACGGCGGCAAGGCTGTACGCCGAGGCGGCCCGAAAGGCGCCCCACCTCGCGGAGCGCGACCACCTGACCCGCCAGGCCGCCCGCCTCAACGCCCCCGGCCGCCACTGACGGACACCCGACGCAGCCGGGTCTCCGGCGGTCCCGCCTCCCACCGCACCGGCGACCTGTTCAGCGCCGACGACGCCGACGCGCTGGCCCACGGGTGCAACTGCGCCGGTGCCATGGGCCGCGGCATCGCAGTGGAGTTCAAACACCGGTGGCCATCGATGTACACCGAGTACCAGCACCGCTGCCGCACCGGACTGTTCACCCCCGGTGAGGTCTTCCCCTGGCGCGCACCCGACGGCACCACCATCTACAACCTCGGCACACAAGCGCACTGGCGCACTCCCGCCCGCCTGGATGATGTCCGCACCGCCTTCCACGCGATGATCGCCCAAGCGAACACCCACGGCATCCGACTCATCGCCATGCCCCGCATCGCCGCCGGCCTCGGCCGCCTCGCCTGGCAGGACATCGAACGATCTCTCAACGAAGTCCTCCAGGCGAACAGCACAGCCGGTACGACGGAGGACACCGCGGCGAACCCCTTGACCGTGGCCGTCTACACCCAGGCCCATACCTGACCCGAAACCTGGGCCGGATCGCCTCGATCGCCGAGCTCAAGGGCGGCCCGCCGTGTTTCGGCCCTGTCGCACACGGACGTCGGCGGACCAATGCGCCGCCCGGGCCGCCGACAAGCCCTGTCTTGCGGACCGTTCGGACCGGCGGCGCTTCGCCGGACCGCGGGGCCGCCCCACGACCGCAGGCGGAGAGCCGGCCGGGTCCGGCGGCCGTTGCCGTCCGGGCTGGGCGCGCCGAGCGACGATTCCGGGGCGCCGCTCACGCCGGCGTTCGACATCCCCCGGCTTCAGCCGTTCCCCGACGCGCGGTTCGACCCGGAGGTGCGGGCCGGCATACGGCTCGCGCTGGTGGCGGCGACGCAGATCCTGCCGGCGCGGCAGCGGGCCGTGCTCGTGCTGCGCGAGGTGCTGGAGTTCAGCGCCGCCGAAGGGCCGCCCGCGTATCTGGAGTGCCTGTCGGCCGAGCGTGTCGGCGCCGCCGTCCTCGCCCGGTACGCGCGGGCGGCACGCTGACGGTGGGCTTGCCGGCGACCCGCTCATGGGGACTTCGGCAAGGAACCGGGCCCCTTCCCGGCCGATGCGCGGCCGGGAAGGGGCCCGGGATACGTCGTCGTGAGGTCAGTAGCTGCACAGAGGCACGTTGTAGTCCCGGAAGGGCGCGTTCGGCACACCGGTGTTGACGTACCAGTCGGAGACGTAGCCCTCGCCCGAGCCGTGGCCGGCGGTCGCCGGGTAGACGACGTAGTCCCAGTAGACGTCGTTCTGCGGACCGATGCCCTGACCCGCGGTCTGGCAGACCAGCGTGACGGCGAGACCCGCCTCCAGGGTCGCCTGGAAGGTGCAGCTCTGGCTCGGGTAGGACTGCTTGTACGGGTGGTAGCAGTCGCGGACGCTGAGGCTGTCGTTGCCGATCCGTACGCCCTGGGTGGCGGCCGAGGCGGGGGTGCCCGCCGCCAGCATCGCGGCGACGGAGGCCGTGGCCAGCAGCCCGAACAGGACGCCGCGCCTCTTGCGCAGGGGTGTCTTCGGCGCCCGCCCGGGATCCGCGGTGCCGCCGGCGGTGAGCCGGCCGTGCTGTGTGGTCATGGTCTGGCCTCTTCCCGAAGTCCCCCGGGGGCTTTCCCCGGGGGTTCCAGTTCTAGGTGCGCGGTCCGCCCCGAGGGGCCGGCGTTTCGCCCCCGTATTCCCGCTGCAACGGCCGCCCCGGCACGGCGCCGCCTCTGCTACGCGCTGCGAGCCGCCCGACCGACGCCTCCGGCCGGTGCGACGTCCGGCCGGTGCGGCATCCGGCCGGTGGACCGTCCGGCCCATCCGGTACGTCCGGAAATCACCTCGCCGTGGCGAAGGAAACCGTCCAGTGTGGAGTAAACCCGGACAGGACCGGGCGGGGGTGGCGCGCGAGCGGGGGCGGAAGTGGCGCGAACGACCTTGGCCGGGCCGGCGGTCATCCGGTGGACTCCATGGCAGGTACGGGCCGGCTGGCTGCTGCGGGCACACCGGCTGCACCACCCCGACCCGGGGCTGCGGCGGCTGACCGGCTTCGCCCGCGCCTACCGCGAGGACCGGCGGTACGCGGGCGGGATCAGTCCCAGCTCGCTGTCCCGCTGGGAGAACGGCCTCGTCGCGGTGACGTCCGCCTCCATCCGCCGCTACGAGGATGTGCTCGGCCTGTCCCCGCACCGTCTGCTCCTGCCGGTACAGACCATCGCCCGTCACGAAGGGGGCCCGGCCGCCGCGGCGTTCCTGCGCGGAGGCGGCGGTCCGCCGTCCGCGGACCCCGACCCGCGCATGGATCCGCTGCTCGACCAGGTCCTCGACGGCGGGGTGCTCACCGGCGCCGACTGGGACGATCTGACCCGATGGGCCACCCATGGCGGCGGACGCGTCTCCCCGGGCCGCGTCCGCCACGCGGTCGTACGGCGGCTGCTGGAGGAGACCCTGGTGTCGGACGGCGCCTCCTGGATGCGTCGCTTCGAGGCGCTGGGCCGGTTGATGGCCGACCCGCTGTGGGGGCCGGAGACCATCGCCGTGTGCGCCGGGGTCGCGGAGCAGCCCGCGCACGCCGGTCTGATCGAGGCGGTGTGCGCGCTGGACGGCAGCCCGCATCCGGATGCCGCGCGGGCCGTGCTGCGCCAGCTCACCGACCCCACCACCTCCGACAGCCTCTACGGCGCCCTGCTCGCCGCCGCGCGCAAGACCCGCAAGCGCCACTTCACCGTCGAACAGACCCGGACGCTCGTGGACGTCGTGGACGGGGTGCTGACCGGTGGCCCGCAACCGGCCCATCCGGTGTCCGTGGTGGAGGCCGCCGCCGTCCTCCTGCACCGGCTGCCGCTGTCGGATGCCCACACCGCGCGGCTCACCGCCTCCGCCGCCCACCGCGGTCCCACCGTCCGGGCCGTCGTGGCGCACGGCTCACTGACCGATCCGGTCGCGGCCTCCGTCACCGTCTCCCGCATCGTCGCCCGGCTGGGCGACGACGACGTGCCCGCGCAGACGACCGCCGTGCTGGGCACTCTCGTGGACGACCTGCTGCACCACCCGGTGGCGGACGTCCGGCTCTACGCGGCGATGCTGCTGAGCGCCAGTCCGTACGGACCGCGGATCGCCGCGGCCCTGGCCGCGGACCTGCGCCGGACCACGACCGTACGCGCCGAGGACAGCGCCGTCCCTTTGCTGCACGCCCTTCGCGTCTTAGGTGGGCCCGGCCAGCGCGGCGTGGTCGCCGATCTCACCCTGGCCCGGGGTCTGCCCCAGGAGGTGACCCTCGCGGCCGTGCACGCGCTGGGGCACATCGGGGGCCACAGCCCGGAGAGCTACTGGCGGGCCGTCTTCCACCAGCACGCCCGGACCGCCACGGACGCGGCCGGACAGCACCGCGTCCTCAAACGGCTCGTGTACGGCTTCGCCATGGCCGGCGAACTCGACCTGCTCACCCGCCTGGTGGAGGAACAGACCCAGGCCGCGCCCGCCCAGCACCTCTCCGGCTGGTGGGCGGGCCTCGACCGCCACGTCCGCGAAAGCGCCCGGCGCTAGCCGTTCGGCGCTAGTGCCGTGACCGGAAAGGTTCACCGGTTCACGACGCCCTGCACGGCACCTCTCCCCCTGCCTTCGGCGGGAGGTGCCCCCACGTTGTCGAAGTCGCCCGAGTACGCCCAGTACGAGGGCTCCCCCGGCCTGGCGGCCGGGAGGTGCCCCCACCGCCTTGCGATGCACCGCACCGGACGCCGCGAACCAGGCAACCTTTCCGGCCACGGCGCTAGCCGTTCGCGGCCGGAGCGGCTATTCGGCCGCGCCGGGGCGGACGATGAACTCCTTCGGCACCATCAGCGTGGACCTTCGCGGCAGGCTCTCGGCCATGTAGGCGCGCAGTTCCTCCGGTGGTACGTCGCCGCGTTCGAGGTGGACGCGCGCCACCAGGGTTTCCGCTCCGTCGTCCCTCCGCACCGACACCTCGGCGGAGGCCACGGCGGGATGGGAGTTCAGCGCCGCCGCGATCTCGGGCAGGCTGACCCAGGAATTCTCGTACCGGGTCAGTTCCGCCGTCGGCCGGGTCCTCGTCGGTCCGGGCAGTGCGCTGAGCGGTACGTCACCGACCTCCACGAGGTGGCAGAGCGTGCTCTCGACCCAGTGGACCGCGCCCTCCGGGTCTTTCACGTAGCGCCTGTCCACGGCCAGCACGACGCCCTCCTTCTCGGACACGACGCTGAATTCGAAGGTCGGGCCGGAATCGGTCCTCCGCGTGAACGCCACGCCGCTGATCCGGTCCGGGTCGTCGTCCGCCCGGGAGTCCGAGGGCAGTCCGGGCAGATAGTTCACGAAGACCTGGTCACGGAAGTGAACACCCCTTCGCCGCTGCGCGCTCCGTACGATTTCCTCGTACTGCCGGTTCGAGAAGTTCGCGTTCCGCATCGCCCCCACCGTGGCGCGGAGGGAACGCTGGGCCACCTGGGAGAAAGCCGGGTCGCCGGAGAGGTCGACGGCGACCGGGACGGAGCGCGCCATTCTCGCCACGACCGTGTGTTCGGCCTTGTCGGTTCGATTGGACACCTGCATATGGAACCGGCATCCATCGAGCCCGGAGGTGAGGGAAAGATAGCTCGACAAGGCGGAGAGCCAGATCGCGGGCTCGGAGACACCGTACCGGGAGGCGATCTTCCGGGCCGCGCTGTAGGCGGCGGGCGAATGGAGCCAGGTGGAGGTGAATTGCGGGCCGTCGTCCCCCTCGCTCTCCATGAAAAGGCACTGCGGGGCCTTCTCGTGGCACTGTTCGAGGTAACGCAGTGCCAGTTCGTTGCGCCGCTTGCCCTCCTGGGACGATTCTCTCTCCGCCACGTCGCCCGGCTGCATCGGGTGCTGCCAGTCCACCCGTCCGCGGGTGACCGCCTCCAGGAGTTCGTCGTGGAGTACGCGCAGACTCCAGCGGTCCGCGGCGATGTGGTGGATGAGCAGCACCAGGGCCTGGCGTTCGCCGCAGTCGACCAGACCCGCACGCACGGGGTAGTGCCTGCTCAGGTCGAAGCGGGGCCCCGAAAGGCGGTCAAGCAGAGCGCTCTTCGCCTCGTCGAAACCGTCGGCATCCGTTTCGACGGTCTCGACGTCCAGCCGCGCGTCCTCGTGCACGGTCTGGACGGGGGAACCCGCCGGGTCCACCTCTATGGTCGTACGGAGCCCTTCATGCCGCTCCATGACCTGTGTCAGCGCGTCTGCTGCCGTCACGACGGCCGAGGACGTGTCGAACTCGACCGTCAGACGCAGCAGCATCCACGACGGCAGCGGCCCGTCGCCGTGGCCGCGGTCGATTCTCCACAGCCCGTCCTGCCCCCTGGTCACGTTCCTCGACGACATCAACGTCTGCTTCCTCCGTCCGCTGCGTTCGGGCCAGGCCGGGCAGACCGGTCAGACCAGAACGGCCCCGTCGCCGATACGGCGCTCCCGGTTCCGGCGGTTGTCCAGGTGGACGAACACGCGATGCAGCCAGCGGTCGGACCCGTCGTAGCGCGGGGTGAAGGCACCCCGGCCGTGGACCACCAGCCGGTTGTCGAGGAACACCATCTCCCCCGGCCGCAGTTCGGGATCGCGGCGCACCGCGTCCAGGGCGGACCGCAGTTGTTCCAGCGCCTTCGCGCCTTCCTCGTCGAGCGCGGTCGTCGCGTGGAAGTCCACCCGGATGTCGGGGTCGCCGAGATGACCGGACAGGACCGGGTGGCGGGGCGAACAGTCGGCGTTGTTGAAGGACGGCGGCGCCGCGGTCTCGAACCGGGGCTCACGCAGGACGGCGACATCCTTGTCGGCGAGCAGCGGCAGGGCGCGCCGGATGGACGCGACGGTCGTGCCCACGCCCTCACGCGCCGGACGCAGGCAGAGCAGCCCCACGTAGTCGGGACGGTGGGAGTGGTAGGCGTTCTCGGTGTGGAACTCCAGTGACACCGAACCGCCGTTGCTCTGCGACGTCTCCAGCGCCGGCACCGGGACGACGTTCTGCACGAGCGCCCCGCGCTTCTCGTCCCGGTAGGCGATGATCTCGCCGAGTTGCAGTCCGACCAGCATCGCGACCGCCGCCGGTACGGTGGCCACCGGCTCGACGGACTCCGGCACGTTCGGGGTGGGCGGCAGGACGTCGTCGGAGACCGGCAGGCCGCCGACGAGCAGGAGACCGTCCGTTCCGGGGTCGTTGCGGTAGGCGCGTACGGTCTGGAGCAGTCTGACGGGGAGTTCGCAGCTCGCGGTCCGCGCGGCGGCGACCCAGCGGGGATGGTCGACGGCGCCCGGCTCGATCCGGGAGAGCCCTTCGGCCAGGGCGGCGATGCCCGCCGTCTCGTCCGGCGTCAGCCGGATCCGCATGCTGTCGCGCGGCGGCGCGTCCGTCGCAGTGGCCGGTCCTGCCGTCACGTCCGTGTCTCCCTTGTCGCCGGCCGGGACCCTCCGCAGCGGTCCCGGCCATCTGACGCCCGCCCGCGGTTGCGGCCGTGCGCGCCGCTCCGGCGGAGGCGTGATCCGTCCGTATCACCTTCGTCACTGACCGCACATCCGTTCCAGGCACGTGACCGGCAACTCACCGCGCCCAACTTGCCGCCCCGATGCCTGGCCCGCGCACGTACGCGGAGGCGAAGCTCACCAGCCGGTGCTCCGTGGCAAGCGGCATGGCGCCGCACGGAGTGCGAGGTGCGGGCCCCGCCGCGGCGCCGCCCGGTCGGCGAACGGCAGGAGAAGGTGACCGAAGTGACCAGCGCAGTGAGCGAGCTGCCGAAACGCATGCCCACGCACGCCGTCGAGTCCCTGGTGTGTTCCCTGTGGGGCGCGTACTTCGGGCGCCCGGTGGACCCCGACGACGACTTCTTCGACCTGGGCGGCGACTCCCTCGCCGTGCTCGACATCGTGCTCGCCGCACGCGGGCACGGGCTGGAGCTGCGCGCCTCGCAGGCGCTGCGGCACTCGACTCCGGCGCGGCTGGCGGAGGCCGTCACGATGCCCTCCCCCGGCCCGGCCGCCCCGCGGCGGCTGCTCGCCCTGGTGGGCGCCGCGCTGGACGGAGACGCCTCGTCGGCGGACGGGAGCGCCACGTCGGCGGACGCGAACGGCACGACGGCGGACGCGAACGGCACGCCGGCCGACGGGAGCAGCACGCCGACCGCGCCCGGCGGCGGGAACACCCGGAGCCCGCTGTTCGTGATCCATTCGGACAGTCACCGCACGGCCGAGCAGGAGGCGTTGCTCCGCTGGGAGCTCGGCCGTCCCGTCCACGGCCTCCGCCTGCCGGGCCTCGACGGTACGGTCACGGACGGTCCGGGCATCGTCCGGGCTGCGCGCGGCGTGGCCGAGGCGGTACGCGAGCGGCAGCCGGACGGACCGGTGTCGATCGCGGGTTTCGGGCTGGGGGCGGTGTTCGCCTGCGAGGCGGCCCATGCGCTGCAAGAGGCCGGCCGGCAGGTCGGGCTGCTCGCCCTCGTGTCGCCCGCGCTGCCGGGTACGGCGGCGCCGGACCGGAGGGCGTTGCTGGCCGAGCGGGTGGCGCTGCTGGGGGCCCGGTTCGGGCTGGAGGACGGCGACGGCCCGGGGGAGCTGCTGCGTCAGGCGCACGCGTCGGGCTGGTTCGGGGATGTCGCCTCCGGGGCGGAACTCGTCCGTATGCAGGCGGCCTGGGTGGAACTCACCGCCGCGGTCGCGGGGCACCGGCTCGGCGCTGTCGCCGCTCCGGCCCTGCTGGCCGTCGACTCGGCGCGCCTGGCACCGGCCGAGGAGGCGTGGCGGCCCGCGCTGGCCTCGGTGGAGGTGTGCCCGCTGGACCACGGTCTGCGGTCGCCGGCGGGCGCGCTGCGGGATCCGCGTCTGGCCGAGGCGCTACGAGGGGGTTGTGGGGCGTGAACTCTCTTACCCCGTCCGCCGGTGAAACCCGGAAGCCTCCGGCGTCGCGCTGGTTCGCGCGGCCGCGCAAGGTTCTCGATCCGGCGCTGCGGCTGCTGTGCTTCCCGCATGTCGGCGCCGGCGGCGCGGCGTTCAACGCGTGGGCGGATCTGCTGCCCGCCGGTGTCGAACTGTGCGCGGTGCGCTTCCCGGGACGCGAGAACCGGTTGCGCGAGCCGCTGCTCGACGATCCCGGGCAGGCCGTGGACGCGGTGCTGACCGCGATGCTCCCGCTGCTGGACCGGCCGTTCGTGCTGCTCGGCCACTGTTCCGGCAGCGTTCTGGCGTACGAGTGCGCCCGTCGGCTCCAGCTCTCGGGGCATCCGGCGCCGGCCCTGGTGGTGGTCTCGTCGGCCGAGGGGCCGTCGGCGCGCCACATCGCGGACCCGCTGCATCTGCTGTCCCGGGACGAGTTGCTGGCCCGGGTGGTCGACTACGGCGGGACGGCTCCGCAGGTGCTGGCCGACCCCGACCTGAGGGCGATGGTCGAGCGGCTGCTGCGGGCGGACTACCGCGTGGTCGAGCGGCTGCGGTACTCCCCCGGGCCGCCGCTCACAGCGCCGATCGCGGTGATCGGGGGACGGCGGGACCGGTTCGTGTCCGAGCCGGCGCTCAGGGCGTGGGCCGCGGAGACCACCGCTGATTTCGCGGTGCACATGCTGGACGCCCCGCACTATCTGCTGAAGGAAGCGGGTGCGGTGGTGGGTTCCCTGCTGGCCGCCCTGCCGGCTGCCGAGGTGCGGACGTGACGGGTGTCCAGGTGGTGTCACTGCCGACGGCCTGGCGGCCGGTGGAAACGACGAACACGGCAGAAACGAACACGGCAGACACGGCGACGCGTTACACCGTCGTCGTGCCCGCCGACGGGCTGAGCGACGTGTACGGCGGCGGCACGGAGCCGGGCGCGGTGCCGCCGGTGCTGGCCGCCGTCCATGTCAAGGTCATGAGCATGCTGTCGGAGGACCGGCGGTTCCGCACCGCCGTCCGGCCCGACGGCGGCGCGGAGCGCGAACTCCGGGCCGACCTGCGGGCGGTGGGCACCTGGCGCGAGCTCACCTCGGCGCTGGCCCGGCTGCTGACCGGCCCCCGGGCCGCTCCGGGCGGACCCGTCAGGTGGACGGCGGGCAGCCCGGTGCCGGAGGACCCGGCGGCGGGCGTGCTGCTGGACGTCGACGGACCTCCCGGGCCCGCCGACAGCCGTCCCCGGGAAGGGTCCCCGTACGGGCTCGTGGTGACGGCGCGGAAGGACGGGCTGCGGCTGGTCGCCGACAGCCGTGCGCTGTCGCGCGCCGCGGTCGACCGGCTCGCGGACCTGTACCGGGGTGCGCTGGCGGCGGCCGCGGAGCCGGAAGGGGACGTACGGGCCGCGTGCCTGCCGGACGCCGAACGGCGAGCCGTGCTGGAGCGGTGGAGTTCGGGCGGCCGGGCCGAGCGGCCGCGGGACACCGTGCTCGACCTGTTCCAGGCGCAGGCGCTGCGCAGCCCGGACGCGCCGGCGGTGCGATGCGTCGGCACGGTCCTCACCTACCGGGAGCTGGACGAGCGGTCCGACCGCGTCGCGGCGCTGCTGGCGGCGCGCGGGGCGGGACCGGACCTGCCGGTGGGTGTGTCGCTGCGGAGCGGACCCGACCTGCTGCCCGCGCTGTTCGGCGTGTGGAAGACCGGGGCGCCGTATCTGCCGCTGGACGTGGGCCTGCCGGCCGAGCGGCTGCACACGATGGCGTCCTCCGCGCGGTGCCGGCTGGTGGTCACGCGTACCGGGCACCTGCCGCTGTGGGACGGCGTCGCGGGCGTGGACACCCTGGTGCTGGACACCGCGCCGGCAGCGGACGGCCGATCCGAAGACACTGCCGACGCCCCCGGCCCCGCGGTGCGGCCGGGCCCGAAGAGCCCGGCGTACGTGATGTACACCTCGGGGTCCACCGGGCGTCCCAAGGGCGTGCTGGTGCACCACGCCGGCCTGGCCAACTACCTGCTGTGGACCGCGGACAGCTACGCCTCGCGGGGAACCGGCGGTGCGCCGTTCTTCGGTTCCATCGGCTTCGACCTGGGTGTGCCGAATCTGTTCACGCCGCTCCTCGTGGGCCAGAGCGTGCACCTGCTGCCCGATCCGCTCGACCCGGCGGACCTGGGCGCGCTGCTGACGGCCGGCGGCCCGTACAGCTTCGTCAAGTGCACCCCCGGGCATCTCAACATGCTGAGCCTGGAACTGACTCCGCCGGAGGCGCGCCGACTGGCCGGTCTGGTGATCGCGGCGGGTGACGCCTTCACCGGCGCGCTGGCCCGGCGGTGGATCGACCTCGCCGGCCCGGACGGGACCCTGGTCGCCACGGAGTACGGCCCGACCGAGATCACCGTGGGGAACTCGGGCCAGCAGGTGGACGATCCCGATCCGCACGGTCTGATCCCGCTCGGCCGGCCCATCCCCAACACCACGATGTACGTGCTGGACGACCTGCTCGAACCGGTTCCGGTCGGCGTGCCGGGCGAGGTGTACGTCGGCGGTGCCGGGGTCTCCCACGGCTATCTGGGGGAGCCCGCGCTCACCGCGGAGCGCTACCTCCCCGACCCGTACGGCGCTCCCGGGACCCGGCTCTACCGGACCGGTGACCGTGCCCGCCGGACCGGCTCGGGCGACCTGGAGTTCCTGGGCCGCACCGACCACCAGGTGAAGGTCCGCGGCTACCGGATCGAGGCCGGGGAGATACGCCAGGCCCTGCGCCGCGCACCGGGGGTCGCCGACGCCGTCGTGGCGGCGGTCGGGCAGCCCGTGCGCCTGGCCGCGTTCCTGGTCCCCGCGCCCGACCGCGCACCGGACACCGCGCGGGTGCGTGCCGGACTGGCCCGCCGACTGCCGGACTACATGGTCCCGTCCGACGTGGTGGTCGTGGACGCCTTTCCGCTGACCGCCAACGGCAAGGTCGACCGGCGCGCGCTTGAGGCCCTGCTGCCGGGCCAGAGCAGGGCGGGCCGGGGCGGGCAGGCGCCGGGCCGATGGTTCGGCGCCGATGACGACGACACCGGAGAAGGGAGCACGGTGAACGAGAACCCGTCCGGGGGCTCCGAGGACGACGCCTCCTCCGAACCGCTCTACCAGGTGGTGGTCAACGACGAGGAGCAGCACTCCGTGTGGCCCGCGCTTCGCGAGCCGCCGCCGGGCTGGCGGCCCGAGGGTTCCACCGGGACCCGGCAGGCGTGCCTCGCCCGGATCGCCGAGGTGTGGCACGACCTGCGTCCGCTCAGTGTCCGCGGCGCCGCGGCACCGGTCCCGCCCGTACCGTACGCAGGGAGGTAGCGGATGTCCGCCATGCTGCCGGAACTCGTCCTGGACTCGATCGGGCGACACCCGGACTCCCCCGCTGTCGTCGCCGGGGACACGGTCGTCAGCTACCGCGAGCTGGGAGCGCGGGCGCAGCGGGTCGCGGCCGCCCTGCGCGCGCACGGCGCCGGCCCGGAGTCGGCGGTCGGCGTCCTGGTGGCCCCGGGTCCCGGCCTGGTCGCCGCGCTGGTGGGGACATGGCTCGCGGGCGCGTGCTACGTCCCGCTCGACCCGCTGGCGCCGCCGGAACGCCAGGTCCGGGTGCTCGAACTGGCCGACGCGGCCGTGCTGCTGACCGATCGTGAGTCCGGGGCGGCCGCCACTCCGGGACACCTCCCGGTCGTACGGGTCGACGCGCCGGGCCCGCCGGACGGCGCGCCCCGAGTGGCCGGCAGGACTCCGCCCCACCGGGCCGCGTACATGGTGTTCACTTCCGGCTCCACGGGGACGCCCAAGGGGGTCGTGGTCGAGCACGCGGGCATCGCCAACCGCGTGCTGTGGGGCATCCGGGCGCTGGGCCTGACCGCGGCCGACCGGATCCTCCAGAAGACCCCGCTCACCTTCGACGCCGCGGGCTGGGAGGTGATGGCGCCGCTCGTCATCGGCGCGCCGGTGGTGTTCGGCCGTCCGGACGCCGGGCGGGACGCGGCCGCCCTGGTGGCGTCGCTGCGGGAGACCGGCGCGACGGTCCTTCAGGTGGTCCCCTCCATGCTGCGACTGCTGGCCGTGGAACCCGGTCTTGAGGCGTGCGTCAATCTGCGTACGGTGTGCTGCGCCGGTGAACCGCTGCCCGCCGAGCTGTGCGGGACCGTCCGCGCGCGCGTGGCCGTCGACATCTGGAACACCTACGGGCCGACCGAGTGCTCGATCGACATCACGGCGGCCCGGTTCGACCCCGCGCAGTACAGCGGGCAGGTGCCGATCGGGCGCCCGATTGACCACATGGAGGTGCGGCTGCTGCCCGCCGGGGCAACGCCCGACGCGGCCCCGGCCGAAGGCGCGGCGCACGATCCTGACACCCTGTTCGAGCTGTACGCGGCCGGTCCCGGGGTGGCGCGCGGCTACCACGGGGACCCGGCGCAGACCGCCGAGCGTTTCCTCCCCGACCCCTCCGGCCCTCCCGGCGCGCGCATGTACCGCACCGGTGACCTGGTGCGCCGGGCCGCGGACGGCACGCTGTCCTTCGCCGGGCGGGCGGACGCGCAGGTGAAGATCAACGGCGTGCGGATCGAACCCGGCGAGGTCGAGGCGGCCCTCGACCGCCATCCCGCCGTGGTCGCGGCGGCGGCCGCGCCCGTGGACGACCCGGACGGGCTGCGCCGGCTGGGCGTCTGGCTCGTCACCACCGACGGCGGCGAGCCGCCCGGCCTCATGGACTTCCTGCGCGCGGGCCTGCCCACCGCGCTGGTGCCGTCGGTCGTCACCACGGTCGCGGCGCTGCCCGTGACCACCAGCGGCAAGATCGACCGGTCGCGGCTGCCGGCGCCGGACTGGGGGCGCTCGCCGCGGGAGAACGGCGCGGCGCCGGTCACCGGCCCAGCGGTGACCCGGGAGCAGGCTTTGGTGCTCGACGCCTGGCAGGAGGTGCTGGACGTCGGCGGCATCGCGCTCGACGACGACTTCTTCCGTCTCGGCGGACACTCCCTGCTCATGACCCGGCTCGCGGCCGTCCTCGCCGAGACGTCCGGTGTGGAGGTCGACTTCCGGGAGCTGCACTTCGCGGCCACACCGCGCGCCCAGGCCCGGTTGCTCACGGACGCGGCCGGGGCGAGGCCGATCGGCGCGCTGCCCGAGGGTTCCCGCGTACCGCTCTCCCCCGCCCAGGAGCGCTTCTGGCTCCAGGACCGGCTGGACCCCGGCAGCCCCGAGTACCTGCTGCCGGTCCTGTGCTGGTTCCCCTCCGACGTCCCCGAGCCGGCGATCCGTCGCGCGGTCGACCTGCTCGTCGCCCGCCACGAACCCCTGCGGACGCGCTACGCGATGGACGCGGACGGACTGCACGCCGTCGTGCTGCCCGCTCCCGGGCCGGAGCATGACGGGCACGGCCAGGAGGCGGCCTTCGCCCCCGACTTCGAGGCGGTCGACACGACACCCGCGGAGGCGGTCGGGCATGTGCGGACGGCCCTCGCGCGGGGCTTCGACCTGGCCTCCGCCCCTCCCGTGCGCCACCGCCTGATCCGCGACGGCGGCGCCGAGCAGTTGCTGCTCGTGGTGAGCCACCACATCGCCGGGGACGGATGGTCCTCACGCGTGCTCGAACGCGATCTGCGCGCGTTCGTCGCGGCCGTCCGCCAGGACCGGCCGGCCGCGCTGCCCGAACTGCCGGTGCGGTACCGGGACGCCGTCGCCTGGCAGCGCGAACAGCTCACCGCCCGGGTGACCGCGGAACAGCTCGGCCACTGGCGCGCCGCGCTGGACGGCGTGGCACCGCTGGCCCTGCCCGGGACGCGGGACCGACCCCGGCACCGCGGAATCGAGGGCGCCGGTGTCGAGGTGACGGTGGCGGCCGAGGACGCCGAGGCGCTGCTGGCGGCCGGCCGGGACGCCGGGGTGCCCGCCCACGGTGTGTTCCTGACGCTGTGGACCGTGCTGCTGGCCCGGGCCGCCGGGCACTGGGACTTCGGGGTCGGCACACCGCACGTCGGCCGCGACCGGCCCGAACTGCACGACCTGGTGGGCCTGTTCATCAACGTCGTGGTGGTACGCGCCCGGCTGACCCCGGACCTGCCCTTCCGCACGGCCGTCGAGCGTGTCGGGCAGGTGTGCCGGGAGGCGTTCGCCCACAGCGCGGTGCCGTTCGAGCAGGTGGCGGAAGAGGTGGAACCGGTACGGGACCGGTCCCGCACTCCGGTGTTCCAGACGCTGTTCACGCTGAGCGGGGACGGGCTCGTCGGCCAGGAGGTCCGCGCAAGGGACCTGCGGCTGCTGGCCGACGCCTGGCGGGTGGCCCGTACCGATGTGGCGCTCACGCTGTGGCCGAGCGCGGCCGGGGGTTTCGGCGGCGCCCTGGAGTACGCCGTGGACGTGGTGTCCGACGGCGCCGCGCGGGAACTGGTCGAGGGCTTCCGTACGCTGGCGGCCGCTTTCGCCGCCGACCCGGACACGGCCGTCGGGGCGCCCTCCCTTGATGCCGCCGGGGGCGAGGACGCGGGCACGGCCGTACGGGCGCCGGAGGAGTCGCTGGTGACGGCCACCGTCCTGGGCTTCGTACGCGAGGTGCTGGAGCAGGACGACGTGGGCCCCGAGGACGACGTCCTCCTTCGCGGCGGCAACTCGCTGGCGGCGGCCAGGCTGCTCTGGAACGTCCAGAACGCCTTCGGGGTCGAGGTGTCGATGCGGGTGTTCTTCGACCGTCCGACGGCGGCCGCGCTGGCGGAGGAGATCGAACGGCTGCTGCGGGCGGAACTGGACGCGGAGGCCGCCTCGACCGGCTGAATCCGCCGGCGGTCCCCGGCAGACGGCCGCATGTCCCGAGCATCCACGGAGGAAGGCAACTCACCATGACCGCCCACCAGGTTGACGGCCCGCCGGGAGCCCCGGCCCAGCGCACGGTGGAGGACCTGGTCCGCAGGCGTCTCCGGGCGGCGGCGCGGCCGGTCCTGCCCAGGGCGGACCGCGACCGGCCCTGCGCCCTGTCCTCGGGACAGCAGCAGATGTGGGTCCTGCACCGGATGGACCCCGGCAGTCCGGCCTATCTGATGTCGTGGCCGATACGGATCACGGGCCCGCTCGACGGTGCCGCGCTGCGCCTGGCGTGGACGGACATGGCCGACCGGCACGAGGTGCTGCGCACCCGCTACGCGGACGCCGAACCCGGCGGGCGCGACCACGCCGTCCAGATCGTCGACCCGGTCGCCGCGCCGGCCTGGCACGAGGTCGATCTGACGCGGCTGCCGCCGGAGCGGCGGGAGGAGCGGGCGCGGCAGGTGGCGGACTGGGTACGCCGCCGGCCGTTCGACCTGACGTCCGAGCAGCCGGTGCGGGTGACCCTGATCCGGATGGACGACCTGCTGCACCTCATGGTGGTGACCGTCCACCACATCGCGTGCGACGGCCCCGGCCGGATCGGACGCGAACTGGGCGAGCTGTACGGGGCCCGGGTCGGCGGGCGCCCGCCCCGGCTGCCCGAACCGGGGGTGCAGTACGCGGACTTCGCGGCCTGGGAGCTGTCCGGCCTGGCCCAGGGCCGGCTCGAACCGCATCTGGCCTACTGGCGTGCCGCGCTGGCCGGGGTGACGGAGCTGCCGCTCCCCCTCGACCGCCCCCGCCCGGCCAGGCCGGACAGCCGCGGCGGCGCCGTCACGGTGGTCGTGCCGCCGGCGGCGTCCGACGCCGTACGGGCGCTCGCCGCCAAGCACCGCACCTCGCCGTTCGCGGTGCTGCTCACCGCGTTCCACGCGGCCCTGGGACGTGTCGCGGGGACCGACGACGTCACGGTCGGCCTGCCGGTCGGTCTGCGCAGCTCGCCCGAGCTGCGCGGCACGGTCGGCTACCTGGTGAACACCGTGGTGGTGCGGGCCCGTCCGCGCCCCGGGACGTCCTTCGGCGCGCTGCTGGACGAGGTGCGCGGCGGGCTGCTGGGCGCGCTGGACCACCAGAGCGCACCGTTCGCCTGGGTGGTCGACGATCTCAGGCCGGTGCGCACACCGGGTGTCAATCCGCTGTTCCAGGCGGCGTTCGACATGGACGAGCCCGCCGACGGCGACCTGTTCGGGCTGCCGGGGCTCACGGTGGAACAGCTCGGGCTCGCACAGGAGACGCCCGCGAAGTTCGATGTGAACCTGCACGCGGACGTGCTGCCTGACGGCCGGTACGCGGCGCGGCTGGAGTACGCGGCGGCGGTGATCGACGAGGCGACGGCGGCGGCGTGGGCGGAGTGCTGGCGTTCGGTGCTGGAGGCCGGGGTGCGCGATCCCGATGCCCGGCCGGCGGCGGGACCTGAGGACCTGTCGGTGGCGGGTCCTGAGGACCTGTCGGCGGCCGGGATGGCCCATGGGCCCGTTGCCGGGCAGGCTCCGGGGGCTCCTGAGTCGGACCTCGTCGGCGCGGCCGGGCCGGGGCCGGCGGAGCGGGTGGCCGAACTGGTGACGCGGGCATGGTCGGAAGTGCTCGGTGTCGACGACCCGGACCCGGACGACAACTTCTTCGACCTGGGCGGAGACTCACTGCGCGCGGTCGCGCTCGCGGGCCTGCTGCGCGGCCGGGGGCTGGACGTCGCCGCCGGCGACCTGTTCGCGTACCAGTCGGTGGCCGAACTGGTCCCGGCCGTGGCCCGGCGCGCGGCGGTGACGCACGTACCGGACCCGGTCGAGCCGTTCGCCCTGATCGGCCCCGAGGACCGGGCGGCCCTGCCGGCGGACGTGGTCGACGCCTATCCCCTGGCCGCCGTACAGCTCGGCATGCTGATCGAGCTCCGCTCGAAGCCGAACCTCACCACCTACCAGGACAGCACCTCCTTCCTGATCCGCGACGATGCTCCGCTGGACGCCGCTCTGCTGGGGCGGGCCGCGCAGACCGTGGTGGACCGCCACGAGGTGCTGCGTACGTCCTTCGACCTGGCGGGCTACTCGGTTCCGCTGCAACTGGTGCACCGCGGCGCCCCGATCGCGGTGGGGGTGACCACCGTGGCGCAGGGCGAGCCGGAGGACTGGCTGCCGGTCCTCAAGGAGTTCGGGGCCGCCGAGCGGCGGACCCCGATGGACGTCACGCGGGCCCCGCTCATCCGTGTGCACGCCCACGCGCGCCCGGACCGGTCGCGGTGGTGGCTCACCATCACCGAGTGCCATCCCATCCTGGAGGGGTGGAGCTTCCACACCATGCTGATGGAGATCCTGACCGTCTACCGAGGGCTGCGGGAGGGGAGGCCGCCGGAGCAGCCGGACCCGGTGCCGTTCCGTTACGCGGACTACATCGCGGCTGAGGCGCGGGCCCGGGACAGCGCCGAGGACCACGCCTACTGGCGGCAGGCGGTGGAGGGGTGCGTGGAGCCGGCTCTGCCGGTGAGCTGGCAGGACCCGCCGCACCTGGCACCGAGGCGGGACCAGTACCTGGTGGACCTGCGGGACCTGGACGCCGAGCTGCGAAGGCTGGCCGAGGAGACGCGCACGTCCTTCAAGGCGGTGATGCTGTCCGCCCATCTCACCGTGATGCGGCTGCTGGGCGGTTCCGAGGACTTCTTCACGGGGCTGGTGTGCGACGCGCGGCCGGAGACGGTGGGGGCGGACCGGGTCCTCGGCATGTACCTCAACACCCTGCCCTTCCGGATGCCGTCCGGCGCGCACACGTGGGGCGACCTGGTGCGCGCGGTCCACGACCGGCTGACCGGGCTGTGGCCGCACCGCCGCTACCCGATGCCGCTGCTGCAAAAGGAGTTCGGCGGCGGTGACCGCCTGCTGGACGTGTTCTTCAACTACCTGGACTTCCACCAGGTGGACGACACCCTCGTCGAGAACGACCGGACGTACAACGACAACGTCAACGAGTTCGGTCTGCACGTCTTCACCGTGCAGGGTGTGCTGCGCATCAACGCGGACAACCACACGGTGGCCCCCGACGCCGCTCCGGTGCTGCTGGCCCTGTACCGGCTCGTGGCCGAGGAGATGGCGCTCGGGCCCGACGGGCCGGTGGACACGGTCCGGCTGCGGCTCGGCGCGGATCAGCCGGAGGCGGGACGGCCGGTCCGGTGGGAGGGCGGTGTCCCGGTCGGCCCGGGTCCGGTCGCGGCCGCGGTGCGGCGGCTGACCGGGCTCCCGGCGGAGCCGTCCGAGGCGGCGTCTTCAGGGGCGGCGTCTTCAGGGGATACGGCCTCCGGCTCCGGGCACGCCGCCGCCGGGGTCATCGCCCGGGTGCTGGACGCGGACCGGCTGCCGGTCCCGCGCGGTGTCCCCGGTGACCTGTGGATCGACTCGCACCGGACCGGGGCGGCCGCCCGTACCGGGCTCGACGGCGCCCTGGAGATCCTGGGTCCCGCGGATCTCGACCCGGCGACCGAGGCGCTGTGGCCGCAGGGCTCGGCAGCCGTACTGCTGCGGATCCAGGAGCTGGTGAACCGCCATCCGTCGGTCCTCGACAGCCGGGTCCTGGTCCGCCCGGACGCCGGCGGGACGGCGTGCGTGACGGCCTACGTACGGGCGGCGCGGGGGACGGAGGTGGACGTCGACGCGGTACGCCTCGGGCTCGCCGGCCAACGGCTCGCCCGGCGCTTCGTCCCCCGACGGTGGGCCGTGGTCGAGAAGTGGCCGCTCCACCCGGACGGCACACTGGCGGTCGACGAGCTGCCCGAGCCCGCCGCGCCCGCCGCGGACCCGGACGGGGACGCCTCCGGCGGCCGCCCGTGGGACGACCTGTTCGAGACGCTGCTGCGGGAGACGCTCGACCTCGCTCCGGAAGGGGACTCGGTCGTCGCGGACCGCTCGCTCGCGGACGCCGGCCTGGACTCGTTCCGCATGGTCGGCATGCTGGTGGCGATCGAGCAGGCGTACGGCGTCACCATTCCGGACGACCTGCCGTTCACCGACATGTTCCGCACGCCGAGGACGCTGTGGGAGGCCGTGGCCCGGTTCCGCGACGGCGGCGCCGGCTGAGACCGGTCTCCCGGGGCCGGATGGCGGCCCCGGGAGACCCGCACGGTCGCGTCGTCAGCGCGGTACGGGTTCGGAGGCGGCGGCGAGTCGGCCGCGGACCTCGGCGAGCGCGGGCAGCGCGGCGAGGATGTCGTCCTCGGGCACCCCGAAGTCGATGAGGCAGGCGACCTCGTCCGCGCCGGCCTCTTCCAGCGCGCGTGCGGCGGCCACCCCGTCGGCGACCGTCCCGAACAGGCCGACGGTGTCGAAGTAGCGGTCGCAGGCGCGGTCCAGCAGGAATTCCTCGTCCTGCGCGGACAGCTTGAGCGGTGCTCCGCCGGCCGCCGCCGGGACGCCCGAGGAGCGCAGGATCAGATCGAGGGAGCTGCGCAGGTACTCCCGCAGCGGTGTGCGCACGAGGGACCGTACGGACTCGCGCGACGGCCCCAGCAGCGTGTGCACCATGACGGACACATGGCCCCGCGCTCCGCTGCCGTGACAGGCGGTCAGTTCCTCGCGGTAGGCGGCGATACCGCGCGCGAGCGCCGCGTGGTCCTGGCTGAGCATATGGGTGAGCAGGCCCGCTCCGAGCCGCCCGGCCAGGCGGAACGTGTCCGGGGAGCCGGCCGCCGTGATCCACAACGGCAGCTCGGACTGCACCGGCCGCGGAAAGACCCGTACCTCGCGCGCGTCGCCGTCCGGGCCGGGCAGGGCGACGGCCTCACCGCGCCACAGGGCGCGCACCGTCTCCACCGCCTCGGCCATCAGCTTCTTGCGGTCCCGGTAGGCGTCCGGCCGCAGCGTGAAGTCGTCCGGGTGCCACCCGGAGGCGAAGGACACCCCGGCCCGTCCGTGGGACAGGTTGTCGACCACGGACCACTCCTCGGCGATCCGTACCGCGTGGTGCAGCGGCGCGACCACGCTCCCGGCGCGGATCGCGATCCGGCGGGTCGTCACGGCCAGCGCGGCGCCGACCACCGAGGGGTTGGGGTACTGGCCGCCGAACGCGTGGAAGTGGCGCTCGGGGGTCCACACGGCGGCGAAGCCGTTGCGGTCAGCGAACGCGGCGCTCTCCAGAAGCAACCGGTAGCAGTCGCCCGCTTGCCCGGCGGGCTCGGCCGGGCTGCTGGCGAAGAAGAACAGGCTCATGTCCATGGCGGACCTTCCGGAGGTGCGAACGGGTGGGGAGGGCGCGGGCCGGGGCCTTCACGGGGTACGGGATCAGCCGGCGCCGCTCGCGGGCAGGGCGAGCGCCACCGCGACCACCCAGCCGCCCTGATGGCTCAGGGACACCGCGACCTCGCCCACGTCGTACTGCTCGGCGACGGACCGCGCTCCGCCGCCCAGTACGACGCGGGGTGCGCCGAAGTCGTCCCGGAGCACCTCGATGTCCCGCCACGTCAGTCCTTGCCCGAGGCCGCGGCCGAGCGCCTTCGCGGTGGCCTCCTTGGCGCAGAACCGCCCGGCCAGGAACTCCGCGCGCCGCTCGTCGCCCAGGCCCTCGGCCTCGGCGAGTTCCGCGGCCGTGAAGACCAGGCGGAGCCCGCGCGGACGGTCCGCGATCCGGGCGAACCGCGCGATGTCGAGCAGGTCCACACCGAGCCTCACCGGTCGGCCTCCGCGAGCGGGCCGGGACCGGGGGTCCGCGCCTCCGGCGGGGTGCGCCGCAGCGCGTACCGGCCCTTGAGGTACGCCTTCGCGATGTGCTGCCGCTGGATGTCCGCGGTGCCTTCCATGAACTCGAAGGCGCCCACGTCGCGGGTCCACTTCTCCAGCAGCGGCAGGTCGATCAGGGCTTCCTGGCCGAGGGACCGGACGGCCCAGCGGGCGGTGTCGCGGGCGAGCGTGGTCGCGGCGTACTTGGCCAGGCTCGACGGATGGCTCGCGTCCCGGTCGGCGTCCACGGCGGCGCCGGCGGCGTACACCAGGCTCCGGCACGCCTCGATGCGCGCGGCGTGGATGCCGGCCCCGGGGGCGTCCGGGCGTTCCTCGCGTACGAGTTCCAGCAGCGCGGTGGCGGTGCCCACGGCGAGTGCGCCGACCTGGGCACGCATCTGGTTGAAGACCCTGATGGCCGCCCACATGCCCTGCCGGGCCGGGGACAGATGACGCCCCAGCAGGCGTTCGCGCGGCACGGGGACCGCGTCGAACCGCATCTCGCCGAGGCACGTGCCGCGCAGCCCGGCCATGTCCAGCGGGGAGGCGTCGAATCCGGGCGACGCGGCGTCCAGCAGGACGGCCCGGATGGACAGCGGCCCCCGTCCGGTGCGGGCGAAGACCACACCGAGGGCCCCGCGTGCGCCGTTCCCGATGTAGCGCTTGACGCCGGTCAGCCGGTAGTCGCCCGGCCCGGTGCCGTCCGGGGCGGTGGGCGTGAGCCGGGTCTCCATCGCGCTCGCGTCGCTGCCCCGGGCCGGTTCCGTCACGGCGAAGAAGGGCCAGGTGGCGCCGTCGGCGAGGGACCGGTGGAAGTGTTCCCGCTGCGCCGCGTCGCCCATCTGGTCGACGAGCACGCCCGACAGGCTCGGCGCCGGGCACGCGAGGACCATGCCGGCGTCGCCGCGGGCCAGCTCCGCCACCAGCACCACCTGGTCCAGGCAGCTTCCGGCCGCGTACGCGTACCGCCCGAGCCGCAGGGGTCCGGCGCCGTACCGCGGGGGCGTCGTACAGCGCCGGATCAGGTCGTACCCGGCCACCCCGAGGTGGGGCCGCATGTCGTGCGGGTCGGCGTCCAGGGCGAGGGCGTGCGACCTCAACTCCGCCCCGGTGTCGGCCGCCGCGGCGCGCAGCAGGCCAAGGCGCTCGTCGAGTGGAAACGGTGCGAACACGGTCATCCGCGTCCCTCCCGGGAGGTGGTCCGCGGCACCCACACGTCGGCCGTGAGCGCGGACAGGTGCAGTGCGCGCGCCGGATGGGTCGCGAGGTAGCCCTCCGCCCCGAAGAACCGGGCCACCGTCCACCCGGCGTCGGTGAGCTGCTCGTGCAGGGCGGCGACGGCCTCGGGTGCCGTGTCCGGCCGGGCGGCGGCGGCCGTGTGCAGGACGGTGACGACGTCCGCCGTCGCGCCCTGGACGAGTTGCAGTTCGGTGAGCGGGACGCCGGCGAAACTGCGTGCCGCCATGCGGTTGACGGCCGTGTCGAGCAGCCCTTCGAGTACGCCGCAGCGCACCGCGGCCAGTGCGGCCGCCCGCTCGGGCGGCAGTCCGCGGCCGGGGCCGGCCGCGCCCCACCGGACCAGGGCGAGCCCTTCCCGGTCGGCGAAGACATGCGGGACGACCCGGGCGTCGTCGGGCACGGCGGACAGCGGGAGCACCGCGCGTCCACCCGGGGCGACGGCGCGGGGATCGAGTCCGGCGAGAACGGCCGTAAGCCCGGCGGCCAGGCCGCGGTCCCGGCCGAGGCGCCGCAGCTCCTCCGCGTCGGCCTCCGGCGGGGCGCAATCGGCGCCACCACCCGCCGCCGCCCGAGCGGCCACGGCCGCCCCTGCGGAAGCGGCCGGACCGACAAGAACGGCCGACCCGGCGGGCCCGGCGGAAGCAGGAACAGCCGACCCATCAGAAGCGGCCGACCCCGCGGGAGCAGTCGGCGTGGACGGGGAGGCGGTGGTGTTTTGGGGGCCCGTCATCCGGCGTCCCCGGGCAGCAGCCCGGCCTGGAACAGCCGCCCGGCGTGCGGATCGTAGTCGGCGACCACGGTCAGCCGGTCGCCGGGCAGTCCGCCGGCCGGCCAGGACCGGGCGAGCGCGGCCCACGCGCTGGTGCACAGGTGCCGCCCGGAGCCCTCGACGACCTCCCCGTCCACGTCGGCGCCTGGATCGGCGGCTCGGTCCAAGTCGTGTTCGTCGGAGCCACCGGCGAGGTGCCCGGCCAGAGTGCTGCCGAGGACGAACCGCGGGGGACGGTCCGCGCGCGCCGGGCCGGTGCCGGGCGCCGCGGCGTCCCCCGACACGTCCCGCCACGCCTCCCCCAGTGCCGCGCGGACCTGCCGAGCGCCGACGACGGGACGCTCGTCGGTGAAGACCAGCCGGGCCGACTGGCTGTCGCGCCGCGGATCGGTGTGCAGCAGCACCCCGCAGTCGTCCCGCTCGACGCCGTGCACGTCCGGTTCGTGGTACGGCAGCGTGGTCTGGTCGAAGACGAACAGCGCGCCGCGCTCGCTGTGTCCGGCCGCGTACAGCGCCGCCAGGGTCCGCAGCGCGCTGAAGGGGGCGCCGACGCCCTGGCCGGAGACGGAGAAGACGTCCGGTCTGCCGTCGAAGTGCTCGGTGAGCGCGCATCCGGCGACGTTGACGAAGTCGAGGTCCGGGATGTGGAAGGCGAGTGCCAGCACGTCGACCCCGGACAGCGGCGGGTCGAGCGCGCGCAGCAGTTCCGCGCCCATGTCGCTGAACGAGTTGCCGCCCCCTTCTGCGAGCAGGCCCTCGTCGCGCGGAAGCCCGAAGTGGTCGAGGAAGTCGGTCATGCAGGTGGCCGACTTGCTGCTGTACTGCTGCGGGCGCGGCGCGAACGTGCGTACCACCGGCCGGCTCACACGCAGCGCGCCGTCGGCACCGATCGGTGCGGGGAAGGGCACGGCTCAGCCCACCGAATCCTGCACGCCTTCCAGGCATGCGCTGATGTATCCGATGAGGGCGCCGACCGTCTCGAACACCTCGGGGGTGAGTTCCTCCGGATCCACCTGGAGGCCCAGCGAGTCCTCAAGCTCCATCAGCAGCTCGATCACCCCGGTGGAGTCCAGCGCGAGGTCGCCGAACAGGCGCATCCCGTCGTCGAGTTCGGGAACCTCCTTGCGGAGGACCTCGGCGAGGCTTTCCTGCAGGGCGGTGCGGATCGCGCCGCTGTCGGTGCTGGGCATCGGACTCTCCTTGACGGTGGGAGGGTTCAGTGGACCGGGGTCGCGGTCAGGTCCGGGTGGGTGGCCTGGCGCGACAGCAGGTCGTCGACGGTGTCGCGGCGCCGCACCAGGTACGCCGTCCCCCTGCGGACCAGCACTTCTGCCGGGTATCCGTGGCTGAGGAAGTAGGCCGGTGAGGCCGACGGTCCATAGGCGCCGGAGCGCCGGACGCCGAGCAGGTCGCCCACCCGGAGGTCCGGCAGCCGTATCGCCTTGGCGACGGTGTCGTTCGGTGTGCACAGCGGGCCGGCGATGGTCCAGGGTCCCGTCGGGGCGTCCGGCGGGGTCGGCCGGGACAGCAGGTCGACGGGGAAGTTCCGCTTGACGAAGGAGCCGATGCCGACCGCCGCCATGTGGTGATGGGTGCCGCCGTCGGCGACGGCGAACCGGTCGCCCATGGACTCCTTGATGTACCGCACCCCCATGAGGTAGGTGCCGCCCGGCGCGGTCAGATAGCGGCCGGACTCCATGAGGAGCCGTGTGCCCGGATGCCTGCGGGCGAAGTCCTCGATCAACGGGTTGAGTCCGTCGGCGAGTGCGGAGAGGTCGAGGTCCCGCTCGCCGTCGAAGTAGGCGACGCCGAGACCGCCGCCGACGTCGACCGCGTCCAGGGCCATCCCGGTGGCCTCGGCCGCGCGCTCGGCGAGGTCCAGGACGTACGCCGTGTTCTTGCACACCACCTCGGGGTCGAGGATGCGGGTGCCCATGTACACCTGGATGCCCGCGACCACGGCGTGCCGGTGCTTCCCGATCGGTTCGCCTGCGGCCAGCACCACCGCCTCGTCGATGCCGAACTGGCGGGGCTTGCCGCCCATGGTCAGCCGGGAACCGGCCACCGAGTAGGCCGGGTTGACGCGCAGCAGCACCCGCTGCCGCACTCCGAGGCGTGCGGCCGTCTCGTCGAGCAGTGTGAGTTCGGCCAGCGACTCGCAGACGACGGCGTACAGGCCCGCCCGTACACACGCCTCGATCTCGGCCTCGCTCTTGCCCGGGCCGAGGAAGACCACGTCGGCGGGTTCGGTACCGGCGTCGAGCACCGTGCGCAGCTCGGCGAGCGAGGAGACCTCGGCGCGCGCGCCGGCCGCGCGCAGCACGTCGTACACGGCGCGGTTCGGGTTGGACTTGAGCGAGAAGAACACCTCAAGTGCCGGATGCAGCGCGCCGCGCAGTGTCCGGAGGTTGTCGTCGAGCCAGTCGCCGTCGTAGACGTATGCCGGGGTACCGAACCGCTCGGCGAGGTCCCGCCAGCCGTCGGGACCGCTGAGGTCCGCCGGCGCGGAGGCCGCTTCGTGCCAGGTCCGAGCGGGTGCGCTCATGGCCCCTCCACCATCTTCTCCAGGGCCCGGGCGGCCCGGGACCGCAAGGCGTTGACGTCGTCGGGGCTGTCGCCGACACAGATCGCGTACAGCCGGCCCTTCGAGCGGCGGTCGGGGGCGCCGGCCCGCAGCGTGGCCAGGTTGGTCACCAGGACTCCGCGGGCCGCCGTGGTGGCGTCCCGGTCCGGCCCGGCCGTCAGCAGCAGGTCGCCGAGTGCGGTCCGGATCTCGTCGAAGCCGTGCGCCCGGCGCGGTTCCAGATCGAAGACCGTGGCCAGAGCGGACCGCCCCGGCCCCAGAAGCCGTTCGGCCACGCGGTTCTGGAAGGTCGCCATGTTGAACCGGGCGTTGATCTCCAGGCACGGATACAGGGTGCCGTCGCGGCCGAGCATCGCGTCGACCCCGGCCACCCCGAAGTACCCCGCCTCCGCGAGCCCCTTGCCCAGCACCTGCGCCGCCGCCTTGAGTTCCGCGGTGTGCCCGGCGGCGAGCGCCGGCGGGAACAGGTGGCCGCGGTGGACGCCGTTCTCGGTGAACGCGGCCTTGACCGTCTCGAACTCCACGGCGCCGTCCCGGCCCACGATGAACTGGTAGTTCAGGTCGCACTGCTTGTCGATCCAGCGCTCGACGACGACCTCGACGCGCTCACCCCGGCGCGCCGCCATCCGTACCAGCTGCTCACCGCGGCGCGCGCTGTCCAGGACGACCAGGCCCCGGCCGGAGACGCCGAGCGACTCCTTGACCACGACCGGGCCCGCGCCGCCTGCGAGGTGTTCCTTGAGCGCGGCGGCCAGTTCGCCGACGGTGCGGCACTGCGCGCCGGGGACCGGGGTCAGCCCCGAGCGGTCCACGAGCTCCCGGCTGAAGATCTTGCCGTTGACCCGTTTGCAGGTGCGGGCGTCCGGGCCGGCCAGCGGCAGTCCGGTGGCCGCCGAGAGCCGTTCCTCGTCGTCGGACGTGCCCAGCGGCATCAGATAGGTGCGCCCGTCGGCGAGGGCGGCGAGTTCGGCGATCAGCCGCGGGGAGGCGAGGGCGTCGACGGTGACCGCGTGCTCGGGCTCGTCGCGGTCGACCGTGAGCACCTGTCCTGCGGCGAGGCCGAGTCCGCGCAGGTACGTCTCGTAGGCCGGGTCCACCGGGGCCTTGAGGACGAGTGTGTCGCCCTCGTCGACCAGCAGGACTCCGACCTCCTCCATCCGGTTCACCGTCGCCGCGTTGAAGGACAGTCCGGCGCCGGGAAGTCCCGGCTCGCCGCGGCCCCACACCCGCTCGACCTCGAAGTTGTTGAGGTGGACGAGACGGGCGCCGGGGTCGCCGGTCACCGCGGCCTTGAGCCGGCGGATGAAGCCGGGCCGGTCCGGGCCACCGGCCGCGTCGGTGCCCGCCGGGGTACGGGCGCCGGCCGTCATGAGTCGCCTCCGGGGTCCGGGGCGCCGGGCAGGTCGTCGACCCGCACCAGGACCGCGGAGAACGTGCCGCTTGACCCGGCGGACAGCATGGCGACGACATCGCCGGGAGCGACCGCGGACTCGGCCCTGGCGGTGTGCAGATTGACGAACGGGTCCGCGCAGAAGCAGTGCCCCGTCTTCGGCACGTTCTCCAGGTAGAACCGCTCGACCGGGACGCCCAGGGTCTTCGCGGCCATGACCCAGGAGTGCATGTTGACGTTGTGCGGGAGGATGCGGTCCACGTCGTCGAGGGTCAGCCCGGCGTCCGCGACGGCCTCGTGCAGCACCTCCAGCATCGTCGGCATGTAGGCGAGCTTGTACCGCCGTTGCACGTCGGGCGGCATGTCCAGGGACAGGTGGTACTCGCCCAGGGTGCGGTGGGCCTGGCCGAGGACTTCGTCGCCCGGCCCGTCGAGACCGGCCAGCACCGCCACGGCGGCCTCGCCGAAGACCGTGGTCCCGGGCAGTCGCTGCACCAGCGACGTGGTGATCCTGTCGGTGACCAGGACGAGCGCCTGCGCGCCCGGCCGTTCCGTGCGCAGCAGCGCCTCGATGACGCGGAGTGCGAACAGGCCGCTGGTGCAGTGCTGGTGGGTGAGTTCGAATCCCGACGCCTCGGGCAGTCGCAGCTTGTCCCGCAGCGTGGTCATCAGGCGGTGCGTGGCGGGCGCGACGTGCAGCACGGTGTGCGGATGCACCAGATGGCGCACGCGCGTCCGGTCGACCCCGTCGAGCACGGTCTCACCGACCGTCAGCATCATCTCCAGGGCCGTCATGTCCTCGACTCTCGGCACCCGTTCGAGGCCGAGGAAGGACGTGTACAGCCGGACCTCGGCCCGCGAGAGACCGATGCGTTCCTGAAGGTCGGCGATGGCCACCGTGGTGGAGGGCACGTACGGCGCGATCCGTTGCAACCGCAGCCCGCGCCGGCCGTCCGGAACACCCGCGGACGGCCGCCGAGTCCGGGCCGCGGTGGGCTCAGCCGAGGCCATGACACCACTCCAGGACGGCCATGGCGCTGTACAGCTTGTTCTCCGCCTGGGTGAAGGCGAGGCTGTCCGGTCCGTCCAGCACCTGGGCGGCGACCTCCGTGCCGCGGTGCGCCGGCAGGTCGTGCAGGAACACCGCCTTGGGGGCGCGGGCCATCAGCTCCGGCCCGACGTGGAAGGGGGCGAACACGGCACGCCAGTCGGGGTCCGGCTTGGTCGTCCCGGTCGTCTCCCAGCGCGTGGTGTAGACGGCGTCCAGGTCGGCGGGCAGGCCCGCGAGGTCGTGCCGTTCGGTCACCAGCGCGCCGGCCGACTCCGCCTGCGCCAGGGCCTGGGCACGTACCCGGGGATCGAGCCCGTAGCCGGGCGGGGTGCGCAGGTCGAGCAGCACCCCGCGGAAGCGGCTCAGGCCGAGCGCGAGCGCCACCGCGGTGTTGTTGCCCTCGCCGACGTACAGGACGCGCAGCCCCTCCACCTCGCCGAAGTGCAGGGCGAGCGTGGTGAGGTCGGCGAGCGCCTGCGTCGGGTGTTCGTCCGCGCTCATCGCGTTGACCACGGCCATCCGCCGCTGCCCGGACGCCCATGCCCGCATCTCCGCGGGATCGTCGGCGGTCCGTGCGACGAGGACGTCGAGCATGCCGGCCATCACCCGGCCGGTGTCCTCGCTGGTCTCCCCGGTGTTGGTCTGCAGATCCCCCGGACCGTACGCGACGACGCCGGCGCCGAGCCTGAGGGCGCCGGCGGAGAACGCGGTGCGGGTACGGGTCGACGTCCGCCGGAAGTACACGCCGACCACGGCCCCGGCCAGGGTGGGGTCGGCCGGCCGGCCTGCGGCCGCGCGCCGCGCGTGGTCGGCGGCCCGGGCCACCACACCGCGCAGCGCGTCGTCCGGCAGGTCGGACAGCGAGATGAGATGCCGCGCCTGCCTCACCACCGTGACTCCTCGGCGAAGAACTCCTCGAACGCGTGGGCCGTGCCGTCCGCGCGGCCCGCCGCCAGCACCTCCACACCGACCGCGATGTCGAGCACCCCCAGTCCGAAGGGGGAGAAGATCAGCGGCTTGTCGCGGGTGACCGTGAACTCGCCCAGCACCAGGCCGGCGATCGTGCCGTCGATGAACTCACGGGTGCCGAACTTCTCCACCGCCAGATGCGGGGAGGTGCCCGCGTGCAGACAGTGCTCGATGTCGTCGAGGACGTTGTGCGCGTCCGCCACCAGCTCCGGTCCGATGTCCCGCAGCGAGATGTTCAGCACCGTCTGGCCGGCCGCGAAGAACCCCGGCTCCGTGATGTACGGCGCCGGCGCCGTGGTGGCCAGGACGACCACGTCGGCGTCCGTGACCGATGCGCGCAGCGTGGCCCCGGTACGGGCGGAGAACCCCAGCGAACGCGCGTACCGCGCGGACTTCTCCGCGTATTCGGGGACGGTGTCGTGCACGACCACTTCACCGACCGTCCAGTCGAGGTCGTGCAGGAACTCCAGTACGTTGCGCGAGATGACGCCGGCCCCGACCACCGTCACCCGGTCGGCCCGGCGCGACCCGTGCAGGTGTTCGGCGCCGAGTGCCGCGGAGGCCGCCGTCCGGGCCGCGCTGATCTGCGAGGCCTCCAGACAGGCGAAGGGGTACCCGGTGTCGAAGTCGTTGAGGATCAGCACCGCCGAGGCACGCGGGAGGTTGCGCGCCAGATTGCCCGGGAAGCTGCCGATCCACTTCAGCCCCGCGACCGGTGGTGTGCCGCGCAGCAGGGCGGGCAGGGCGATGATGCGTGCCTCCGGCTTGTCCGGGAAACGCAGGAAGTAGCTGTCCGGGTTGACGGTGTCACCCCGGTGGTGTGCGCGGTAGGCGTCGTCGATCCGGGCGTGGATCCGGGTCCGTGACCGCTCGACGACCGCGCGCACTGCCTTTCCGCCCATGACGTGGAAGGGCAGCATGTGTCACCTCCTTGTCGTGGTCAGGCCGGGTGTGCCGGCGGCCTCGGCGGTCAGCGTCTGCGGCCCGAAGGTCTGCGCGACCCAGGCGTCCTCGTAGACCGTCCTCGCGTAGCGGTCGCCGAGATCCGGTGAGATCGCCACGATCCGCGAGCCCGCGGGCAGGGCCGGTGCCCGCTGGATCACCGCGGCCATCACCGCACCGGTCGACCCGCCGGCGAACAGGCCGCGGGTGCGGGCCATCCACCGGCAGGTGCGTACCGCGTCAGCCTCCGCGACCTGCACCATCTCGTCGACCAGTTCGGGCAGAAACAGTTCGGGCCGTCGGCTGGCGCCGATCCCGGGGATGAACCGCGGACCGGCCGACGTCCCGAAGCTGACCGAGCCGACCGAGTCGACCGCGACGATCCGGGTCGCGGGCGACATCCGGCGGAAGTGGCTGACGCAGCCCATGATCGTTCCCGCCGAACCGATGCCGACGAACAGGTAGTCGGCGGCCGGCACCTCCGCGGTGATCGCGGCCGCGGTGCACCGGTCGTGCACGTTGCGGTTCGCGGGATTGGCGTACTGGTTGAGCCACACCAGGTCCGGATCGGCGGCGACGCGCTCCTCGATGTACGAGATGCGGCTGCCGAGGAAGCCGCCGCTGGCGTCCCGCTGATCGACCCGTACCGTCTCGGCGCCCAGCGCCCGCATCACGTCCAGGCTGTGCGGCGAGATGTTGGGATCGGTGACGCACGTGAAGAGGTAGCCCTTCGCCGCCGCCACCATCGCCAGCGCGATGCCGAGGCTGCCGGACGAGGACTCGATCAGACGGCTTCCCTTGTGCAGCAGACCTCGTTGCTCGGCGTCCTCGACCATGGCGACGGCCGTCTTGAGCTTGACCGAGCCCGCGGGGTTGAGCCCCTCCATCTTGAGATAGACATCGACGTTCTCGACGGTGTCCCCCAGGTGGAGGAAGACATTGTCCAGAACCATTTCGTAGGCGTGCTCGAATATCACCGTCGCAACCCCAGGTGAGTGCCAGTGCAACCCCATCCGTGCCTCCACGGGCTGAGGCGCCTCGGCGGCCGACGAGTACAGAGCGTAAGCAGCACCGGACCGCCGCAACAGGCAAATCGGCGGCAGTTTGCGGCCCCGCGCCGGACTCGGCAACTGCCCCGGGACCGGCCTTGAAGCGGCAGAAAGCAGGCAGCCGAGTTGCCGCCGCGCTGCCTGGCCCGCCCGGCACCGCCGTGCCCTACTGGGGCGGAGAAATCCGCCGAGGCGCGCAAGTTCCAGGATCGGGAGCGCATGTCCCTGATGGCCAGCAGCACGGTGCCGACCGGAGTCGGCTGCGCCCTGAGCATCGGGCAGGAGGCGCTGTGGTTCCTGCACGCCCTGGCACCCGACAGCAGCGCCTACAACACCGCCGCGGCCATGACGCTGGACTTCGACGTGGACGTCGCGGCGCTCAGGTCGGCCGTCCTCGCCACCGTCGCCGGCAACAGCATGCTCAACTGCCTGTTCCGGTCGACGCGCACGGGTCCTCTCCGGCTCCCGGACGCCGCCGCCCCCTACCCGTCGGTGTTCGAGGTGCGCCGCGTCGACGGCCCCACCGCCGGGGACCCGCTGTACGCGGCGGCGGTGGAGGCGTCCCGGCGCCCGTTCCGGCTGGACCGCGAGGCGCCCGTGCGGGTCTCACTGCTGCGTCCGGACACCGGCGGTGACGTGCTCGTGGTCACCGCCCACCACATCGCGCTGGACAACGTCTCGCACCTCAGGCTGTTCTCCGACCTCCTGACGGCCTACGGGCGCGTCGTCGGTGGCACCGCGCGGACCCGACCGGAGCGGGACGGCGACCCGGCGGACGGTGACACGGCGGACGGTGACACGGACTCCGGCGGCCCCGGGGGCACGGCCGCCGACGGGCCGGACCCGGGCGCCGACTATCCCGCCTTCGTGCGGCGGGAGCAGGACTTCCTGGCCTCACCGCGCGGCGAGTCGGCGCGCCGGCACTGGCAGCGTGTCCTCCAGGCCGTCCCCCGCGACCCGTTGCTCGTCGGCGACCTGCCGAGGCCGGGCGTCTACGAGTTCACCGGCGACCAGACCGAACTCCTGGTCCCGGCCGGTCTCACCGCCCGCACCGCGGAGCTGGCGGCCGAGGCGAACACGACCCCGTTCGCCGTCCTGTTCGCCGTGTTCCAGCTGCTCCTGTACAGCCTGACCGGGGAGCGGCTGCGGCTGGTGGGCTATCCCGCGGCGGTACGTCCCGGTGCCCGGTTCCGGTCGGCGACCGGCTACTACGTCAACACGCTGCCGTTCCCTGCGCACGTCGAACCCGACGATTCGTTCGCCGGCCTGCTGCGGCGGACCGCCGCCGAACTGTGGTCCGGGCTCGTCCACCGCGCGTACCCGTTCGCGCTGATGTCGCGGCTGGCCGACCGGCCCCGTACGGCGGACCGGGCGGGCCTGGTCGGGGTGCTCTTCGTGGTGACCGAGGAGGACCCGTCGCAGGTGGCCGACCTGAGTGTCCTGCCGCCGGACCACCGCTTCCACGTGTATCCGCTGCCGCAGCAGCAGGGGCAGTTCGACCTGACGCTCCAGCTGTCCCGGCGCGGAGCGGAGACCGCCGTCGTCCTGAAGTACAACACCTCGCTGTTCACCGCCGGCGCGGCCCGCGCCGTCGCAGAACGCTATCTCGGCCTGCTCACCGCGGCGGCCGAGGGCACTCTGCCGGGCAGGCTGGGCGACCTCGCGCCGGCCGCGGCCCGGTGAGGCGCCGCGGACTCCCCCACCCACCCGACGGCCGGGCGCGCCGCGCCGCGACGGCCTGTTGAAGGAGCTGATGAGTTGTGACCGTGCACACCACGGCGAACGCGCCGACCGGCGACGCGGGTCCCGGAACCGGCGGCGGGCCCGGCACCGACCGGTCCCTCGACCGGCTCGTCTCCACCGGCTGGCTGCTGCCCACCGGCGTCGCCGGGGTGCTCGGCTTCACCGCGCGGTTCGAGTCGGCGCTGGCCACCGTGCACCGGGCCCTCACCCGTGCGCATCCGGACGGCACACCAGGGCCGTCCTGGCACGCCCCCGTGGTCCCGCGCGGCCAGATCGAGCGCGCCGAGTACAGCGAATCCTTCCCCCATCTCCTCGGCTCCGTCCACGCCCTGGACCAGGGCACCGCCGAGGACGCCGGGCTCGGCGAGGACGCGCGGGTGCCCACCGACACCGTGCTCGCCCCGGCCGCGTGCTACAGCGTCTATCCCGCCCTCGCCGACAACACGCTGAGCGGGGCCCGGTACTTCGATGTCGCCGGATCCTGCTACCGGCACGAGGCGACCAGCGAGGTCGGCCGGTTCCGCTCGTTCCGTATGCGCGAGTTCGTCGCCGTGGGCGCCGAGGACACCGCGCTCGCCTGGCAGGAGGACTGGCTCGACCGCTGCCGCGCCCTGTTCGCCGGCCTCGGGGTCGCGGTCGAGGTGCAGACGGCGAGCGACCCGTTCTTCGGACCCGGCGCCCGCTTCATGCGCTCCAGCCAGTTGCAGCAGAACCTGAAGTACGAGTTCGTGGCCCCGGTGTACCCCGGGGACCCGGGCACGGCGATCGCCTCGGTCAATCTGCACAGGGACCACCTGGGACAGCGCTTCCGCATCGGCTCGCCGGAGGGCGGGTGGGCGCACAGCAGTTGCGCGGCCTTCGGCCTGGAACGCGTCGTCCTCGCGCTGGTGCGGGCGCACGGCGACACCCCGGCCGACTGGCCCGCGCTCGGCTGACGTCCGCGCGAGGGCGGCCGGGTGCCGCCCCGCGCGGGACCGCTCAGTGGGCGCCCGCGGCCTCCCGCAGGACGTCGGCCACATACGGCGCCAGCCGGTACCGGTACCGGTGGTGGGGATCGGAGACCACCAGCGAGGTCTCCAGCAGGTCGGGGAACGGCAGCAGCGGGTTCACCGCCGAGGGGAACCCGGCCTCGCCGTGCGCCGCCACGTCGTCGAGAGTGAACCAGCGCCGTGCCACGGCCGCGGCGATCCACGTCAGCACCGAACGGTGGTCCTCGGTCAGGAGGTCCAGGGTCCACCGGATGCCTTCTGCCACCGACCTCTGATGGCGCAGCAGCGCGTGGTCGTTGGACCGCAGGAGGTCCACGCTCGGGCCGTCGGCGAGGAGCACGCGCACCGGGATGGTGCGCAGCCGCTCCGCCGCGAACTCCAGATAGCGCGGCAGGCCGCCGAGCCGGCGGCATAACTCGGTGACCGAGGCGAGGTCGTGGTCCGTCTCGGCGTGCGCCCCGACGTGCCGCAGCAGCAGTTCCACCGCCGGCGCCGGCGTGTCCGGGCCGTCGTCGTCCACCGACAGCGGCTTGATCTCGTGGTTGATGCCGAGCCGTTCGGTGAGCCGTCTGCGCGCGGTGATCACGATGTGCATTCCGGGGTGGGCGGCAAGGAGGTAACGGGAGGCCCTGACGGTGGTCTCCGGCACGTGTTCGGCGTTGTCGAGGACCACCAGGACGCGGAGGTCCCGGCCGTATCCGCCATCGGGCCCGGCACCGTGGGCACTGTGCGCGCCCTTCGTGCCGCCCCTGTCCAGGTGCCGCAGCACCCGCCGCAGGACGACGGCGGTCTGGTCGCCGTGCGGTACCCGTTCCGGCGGCAGGTCGCCGAGTTCGACGACCACGACCCCGTCGGGGAAGTGCCTGGACACGCGGGCGGTGGTGTCGAGCGCGAGCCTGGTCTTGCCCACCCCGCCGGGGCCCAGAAAGGTCGTGAGCCGGTCGATCCGCACCGCGTGCGCGAGTCGCTCGCGCTCCGCGCGGTCGCCCACGACGGTGCCGCCCGGAGGGCGGGGACCGTGCCAGGGCACACCCGCGTCGGGCGTGTCGCCCTCCGGCGGTTCCTGGGCGCTGTCGAGGTCCAGGGCCTGCGCCAGCAGGTCCATCGACGAGCGGCGGGGGTTGAGGACCCGGCCGAGTTCGAGGTTGCGGATGGTGCGGACGCTCAGCCCGGAGTGCTCGGCGAGCTGCTCCTGTGTCCAGCCGCGCAGGTACCGTAGCTCGGCCAGCCGGCGGGCCGTCAGCGAGTGCGGGATCTCGGTCCGTACGGAGGACCGGTCCGCGCTCACCGGTAGCCCCTGGACTGGAGTCCATACAGCTCGGCGTAGGTTCCCCCCAGTGCCACGAGCTCGCGGTGGGTGCCGGTCTCGGTGACCTGTCCGCCGTCGAGGACGACGATCAGGTCGGCCATGCTGACGGTGGAGAACCGGTGGGACACCAGAACGGTGATGCCGCCCGAGTCGCGTGCCTCGCGGGCGGCGGCCGCGAACCCTTCGAACAGGGCGTGCTCGGTGTGCGCGTCGAGTGCCGCGGTGGGTTCGTCGAACACGCGGAGCAGGGGCGTGTCGCGCATGAGACCGCGGGCGAGCGCGAGCTTCTGCCACTGTCCTCCGGACAGCTCCACGCCGTTCGGCCACCGCGTGCCGAGCCGGGTGTCCTGTCCGTCGGGAAGGGCGGCGACCGCGCCGGCCGCGCCGCCGCGCTCGAGTGCCGCGCCCACGGCGGCGCGGTCGTCGATCATGGGCAGATCGCCCACGCCGACGTTCTCCCGCACGGTGAACTCCAGCCGGGCGTAGTCCTGGAACGCGCCCGCGCACCGGCCGCGCCAGGCCGCCGGGGGAAACGCGGCCAGGTCGACCCCGTCGACCAGGATCGCCCCAGAGTCGGGCCGGTAGAACCCGCACAACATCTTGACCAGCGTCGACTTCCCGGCGCCGTTGTCACCGACGAGGGCGACCACGGAGCCGGGGGGCAGGCGCAGGCTCACACCGCGCAGCACCTCGCGGGTCCGGCCGCCGCCGGTGTAGCGGAAGTGCACGTCACGCAGTTCGATGCCGTCGCGCAGCCGCGCGGGCACCTCGGCCGGCGCTCCCCCGCCGCCGGGCCGGGCGGCGTTCGCCCGTGCGGTCGCGGTCGCCCGCCGCTCGTCGGCGGCGTACCGGCGCAGCCAGGTGAACCGGCGTCCGACGGTGATGACTTGGAGGAAGTACGTGCCGTAGCCGACGGCGGTGCCCACGGTGGCGCTCATCTGTCCGGCGAGGCCGACGACGAGTACGACGTCCCCCGCGGTCGCCTCCTTGCGGACGACCATCAGCAGCACGAGCGTGATCGCGCCGATGTAGCCGAGCGCGTTGATGCCGCCGTCGAGCGCGGCGAGTCCCGAGGCCCGCCAGTCGGCCCGGTTGCGCCGCTCGGCGACCTCCGAGGCGACCGCGTGGTGCCGTTTCCCGAGCACGTCGGTGAGGCCGAAGACGCGCAGCTCCGCCCCGTAGGCGGGTGAGGTTCCCAGCTCGAACAGGTGTCTTCTCAGGCGCTCGGACTCACTCGTCGCCTCGTCCGCCCGTCTGCGCAGGTCGCGGCGGACCTTGCCGAGCCAGAGCGAGGGCAGCGCGAGCAGGGGGAGGAACAGCAGCCAGGGATCGATGCCGACGAGCAGGACGGCGGTCATGGCGAGGGTGACGCCCACCCGGAGCAGGCCCGCGGTCGCGTTCACCATGCCGGACAGCTGGCCCTGCTCCTCGCGGATGCGCTGGACCTGGTCGAGGTAGTCGGGGTTCTCGTGGTGGGCGAGGCCGGGGGTTCCGCCGACGAGACCCATGAGTTCGCGGGTGGCGACGGCTCCGGCGCGCTCCTGCACGGTGAACAGGCAGTGCACGTAGTAGAAGACGGAGGCGAGCGCGCCGGCGCAGGTGGCGCCGAGCAGCAGCGCGGCGATCAGGGCGCCGTGCAGGTCACCGGAGCGTGACGCGTCGACGATGATCTTGGCACCGAGCGCGCCGATCGGGAACGACACCGCGGTCACGATGCCGGTGAGGAGTTGGCAGGTCGCGTGCCAGGGTGCGGCGCGGAAGCCGATCCCCATGAGCGCGCCGTAGGACCGCAGGGAGTCACGCACGTCGGGCCTCCGCGTCCATCGAGTCCACGGTGTTCATCGCGTCCGCCGTGTTCCTCGCGTCCGCCGTGTTCCTCGCGTCCGCCGTGTTCCTCGCGTCCGCCGTGCTTATCGCGTCCACGGTGTTCATCGCGTCCGTCGCGTCCACGGCGTCCGTCGCGTCCACGGCGTCCGGCACCGTCAACGGGGTGCCGTCGAGTCCGCCGCCGTCGGCGAACCGTTCCGCCTGGATGCTGAACATCCGGGCGTACCTGCCGCCGAGCAGCATGAGTTCGTCATGGCTTCCCTCTTCGACGACCTCACCGTGGTCCAGCACCACGATCCGGTCCACCCGGCGCACGGTGGAGAACCGGTGCGAGATCAGCACGGTGGTCAGACCGGCGGTGAGTTCGAGGAAGCGGTCGTAGATCTCGGCCTCGGCCCGGATGTCCAGGGCGGCGGTCGGTTCGTCCAGTACGAGGACCTGGGCCCCCGCCTGGACCGCGAACAGGGCGCGGGCAAGGGCGATGCGCTGCCACTGTCCGCCGGACAGGTCGGTGCCGCCGGTGTACTCGGGGGACAGCACGGTGTCCCAGCCGTGGGGGAACGACTCGATGAGCGGGAGGATCCCGGCGCGTTCGGCGGCCGTCCGCATCAGCTCCCGGTCGTCGGCGCGGTGGGGCGCGCCGAGCGTGATGTTGTCCGCGACGCTGAGGTGGTACCGGGCGAAGTCCTGGAACAGCACGCTGATCCGGCGGCGCCAGGCCGGCGGGTCCAGGTCGCCCAGGTCCCGGCCGTCCACCTCGATCCGGCCGGCGGTCGGGGCGTGCAGCCCGCACAGCAGCTTCACGAGGGAACTCTTGCCGGCGCCGTTGTCGCCGACGATCGCCAGCGACCGGCCGACGGGGATGGTGAGGTCGACGCGTCGCAGGGCGTTCCGTTCGGTGCCCGGATACCGCAGGGCGACCGCGCGGTAGCGGATGGCCTCGGCGGGCAGGGCGTCCGTCGTTCCCCCCGCCTCGGGCGCCGGTCCGGCTGCCGACCGCGGGCTGTCCGAGGTGCGCTCGCCGAGCGCCAGGACATGGGGGACCGCGGCTGACGCGAACGCGAGCTGGGCGTTCTGGTCGTCGAAGGCGGTGTAGTTGTTGGCGAGCGCGAGGGCCTGGGTGTAGACGGCGATGGCCGCCAGGCCGAGGTGATGGTGTGCGGCGGCCCACGCGAGCATCCCGTACGAGAGCAGGTTGACGGCGCCGAGCATGCCGGTGGTGGCGGCGATGAGCCGTGCGCGCGGCCGGCGTTTGCGCCACACCGGTTCCATGGCGGCCCGCCAGGTGCTCTCGAACCGGGACGTCAGCCAGTCGAGCATGCCCCAGAGCCGCAGCTCCTTCGCGGGTCCTGAGGTGACCGCGAGGTCGCGGAGGTATTCGGCCTCCTGAAGCGCCTTGCTCTGGCCGAACGCGAGCTCACCGACCCGGAAGTACTCGCGCTGCATGAAGTGCACCGCGAGCGGCCAGGCGATGAGCCACAACAGGCCGAGCCACCAGTGGAAGGTGAGCAGGACGGCGGCGCCCATGAGCGCCCGCAGCCACGCGGGCAGCACATAGGCGAGGGCGGAGACGGCCTGGCCGGGCCGTCCGCTGTCGGAGACGCCGAGCCCGCGCACGACCCGCAGGGCCGCGAGTACGTCGGGGTCCGAGAGATGGTCCACCCGGTCCGGACGGCCGACGGCCGCCAGCGCCTCCTGCTGGAGGAAGCGGTCGGTGTCGCGGCCGAGAGTGTCCGCCAGGGTGCTGACCAGCGGGGGCACGCTCTGCTGGAGCACCACGAGCGCGCCGGTGAAGCCGAGCAGGGTGAACAGGTGCCCGCCTGCGGGCGAGGACAGTCCGTCCCGCAGCGCATCCGGCACCGCCCCGATGAGCAGGCCGGTCGCCACCGCGACGGCGGTGGGAAGGGTCGAGACGATCACCAGACCGGCCAGGCCCCAGGCGGTCCTGACTCGGCTGATCCGCGGAAGCAACCGCACCAGGGCGACCGTTCCGGCGAGTGCGGGTGGGATGCGCAACCTAAATAACACGGTGAAGTCCCTTGCGTGCGGTCGGGCAGCGTGGGGGGTGCGTACGGCCGTGCGCGAGATGCGTGGAGGTGCACATGCTCAAGACTCGGCAAGCCGGGGTATCCAGCCAGCCGAAACTTTCGGAATAATTCCGACAGCGAGCGGCAACTTATGGGGATTCCCACAAAGTGTCAATACCCTCAAGGCACGGGGAAATGCCGGTTCGTTGCACCGGAAGACCTTGCCACCGGCAGGTGTGCGGGCGTAACGCTCGAAGCGGTCATCTGATTCGACCCCGAAAGTTTCGAATGGCATTCGTAATGCCTGAGCACTTCGACCCTCCCGGGCGGTCAGCACCGTGCGGGTCGGCGTGCTCCGTCGCCGCGCACCGGGCGGGACGTGAGGATCGGGCGCCTTGTCGGAAGTCGACAACACATCGACATTTCGGCCCGCACGGCAATGAGCCATGGCAGCACCGCCGCAGGCCACCCGCGTGTGCGGCCACCGGGCGCCCACCGGTCCCAACAGCCTCATGCGACCCATCGGCCCCAGGACTTTTCAGGTGCTTTCGACTCTGCCCGAGGGAGCGCCGGGGGACTTTCCACCGCCCAGGACAGCAAACCGCTCATGTTCTTCCGACGCAGGGCGGGGGGCGGTCCGCGCCGAGCAAATCGACGTGGTCATTCGCCGAACCCATCGGAGAACGACTTGTCTTCGGGGTACAACCACTACCCCTCCAGACCTGCCGCCGCTCTGACCGCCGCACCGAACCGCTCACGCGGTTGATCGCCGTCAAACAGCTCACCCGTGGGGTCGGTCGGGGCTGTTGAATACGCCCACCCACGTCGTCGGGCCCCCCACGCCGACCGAGGTGCCATCAAGTGACGGGTGCGGAGCATCCGTTCAGGTCCGGCCACCGTAGTCGGACCGAACCCTGCGAACGGCTCGGATCGGCCCAGGCGCGATCTCGCCAAGCGGCCGCAGCGGAGGCGCGGCGGGCAACACCTCGCCGGCGCGAGCCCCGTGCTCTCTCAGCCGGTGTGGAGGATCCGGAAGCGGTCGGGTTCCGCCGGATCCCGGTCGACGACCTGGATCGGCGGCCACGCCCATTGCCACACGCTGATGCCCGGCGTGCGGGAGAACCGGATCTGCCCGCGGGTGCCTTCGACTGCGACGCGCGGCCAGGATTCGGCGATGCGCGCCCGGTCGGTGCCGTGAGAACGCAGCACATCGGCGAGGACGGCGACCGCGTCGTAGCCCTCGAAGGCCACGAAGGAGGGCGCTTCGGCCAGCCGCTCGCGCAGGGCCGTCCCGACTCGTGCCCCGAGTGGGCCGAGGTGCTCGGGCAGGTAGCGCAGGAACGGGATCGCGGCGCCGTCGTCGCCCAGCAGCGTCACCCATTCGGCGAACTCCGGTTGCCCGGCCGGAGCACCGATCGTGATCTCGGCGAGGCGCGGGTCGCGGCGGACGGACTTGACGATCGGCACGGCCGGCTCCGGGTTGCCGACCAGAAGAAGGAGGGCTGTCGCACGGTTGTCGACGAGTTCGTCGCACAAGGCCGTGGGGGTGAGCGCGCGCGTGTCGAGTTCGATGACGGTGCCGCCGCGTGGAGCGAGGTGGTCCCGTAGAACGCGGGCCCCGGACGCCCAGTAGACACTCGGCTCGGCTGCTACGGCGATACGGCTGTGGCCCGCGCCGACGAGGAAGTCCGCGTAGATCCGCCAGCCGCGGGACTGCGCCGGGGCGAGGCGCGCGACCCATTCCGTCGGCTGTTCGGTGAGCGCGTCGAGCACCACCGACGAGCAGAGGAACGGCAGGCCGAGGGCATCGGCCCTGGCGGCAGCGGCGCGAGCGACGACACTGTGGTACTCCCCCGCCACGGCGGCCACGCCCAGGCGGGCCAATTCGTCCACGGCCGCCGCGGCCCTCCGCGGATCAGCCGCGGTGTCCCGGACCACCAGCTCCAACGGTCTTCCGCCGATCCCGCCGGCGTCGTTGACTTCGCCGACGGCCAGTTCGAGTCCGGCGAGCAAGTGCCGGCCCGCCTCGACCCAGCCGGGCCGAGTCAGCGGAACGAGAGCGCCGATCCGGACGGACGGTCCGTCAGTCCGCGCCGCTTCAGGCGGCGATGGTGGCGTACTCATGTGTTGGCGTCTCCCGTGTGACGATGCGGTCGCGGTCCGCCCGGATCGCAAAGCGGCAAGGCCCGGTGGTACGCGTGCGTCTCATCTCGCCGTGGCGGGCGCACCCGGGTGACCATGCCGGACATTGCATCCACCACGACGCCAACGGGCAACCGATTATCCGTTCGCCCCGAACCCGCGCGAGCCCCACGCCGCCCGCGTCCCGGCCCGACTCGAAGCGGCAGCGGGTAATCCCCGGCGTTTTCCGCCCCAAGGTCGGCGCCCTCCGCCACGGGGTCACAGGTGTGCGTCACCGGCAGCGGGTCAACGCCGAGGCCGGACGGCCAGGGATCAGCGCCGGGTGAGGCGGTCGTAGAGGCCGGTCCAGGCGGAGTCCTGGGCGGTGGGCGGCTTGTGGTCGCAGAAGGGCAGGGCGCGCTGGGACGTGTAGTAGCGGAGCATGTCGAGGACGGCCCGTGGGGAGCTGTCCTTGCCGCCGGTGTAGTCGGAACCGGGCAGTACGTGCTGGTGCACCCGGCACGTGGGGTGGGCGTCGGGTGAGCCCTGGTCGAGGGCGCCGGTGCGGGGGCCCGAGGCACCGCAGGCCGTCAGCGCGACGGCGAGCAGCAGCAGGGCCGCGGTGCGGGCGGGGCGGGACGGGGACGACATGGTGGCCTCCTCGGGGAACAGATGGTTACGCGTGGGCGCCGGCGCCGTCACATCGGCACGGCCCGCAGTGCGGTGCCGATTCCGACGGCCAGGATGAGCAGCGCGGTGCCCAGTGGGGTGAGCCTCGTGCCCCAGCCGGCCAGTGCGTGCCAGCGGCCCCCTTCGAGTGCCGGAAGCCGGTCGCGGAGCTTGAGCAGGACGAGTCCCGCGGCGGCGAGCGTGGCGGCCATGCCGAGGCCGTAGCAGACGACGAGCAGCACACCGAAGCCGGTGCGGCCCAGCGCGATGGAGCCGAGCAGCACCACGAGGGCGGACGGGCTGGGAACCAGGCCCCCCGCGATACCGATGCCGACCAGCCCGCCCCTCCCCCGACGGGGGCCGTGGCTGTGACGGTGCTGCCCGAGCCACCCGTGCCCGTGGCTGTGCTCATGTCCGTGCTCGTGCCGGTGCTCGTGCCCATGCCCATGGCTGTGCCCGTGTTCGTGCTCAGCCCCATGCCCGCGCCCGTGTTCATGCCCATGCCCGTGCTCATGCCCGCGCCCGCTCGCCGGCGCCTCGTCGTCCAGGACCGCCGTCGCCGTCGCCGACACCGCTACCGCCGCGGACCGGTGCGGCCGGTCGTGGACGTGCGGCGCCGGGCCGTGATCATGATCGTGATCGCGGTCGTGGTGCTCGTGGTGGTGAGCGGAGTGCCCGTGCTCCGGCGCCGGTTCCGCCGTACGGAAGGCGCGCAGCGCGGCCGGCAGCAGCCACAGCCCGGCCGCGGTGATGACGAGACCGCTGACCGTACCCAGCCAGGCCAGGACGTCCTCGCCGACCAGCGCCGAGGAGACACTGAGCGCGACCCCGAGGGCGAGTACCGAGGCGGTGTGGGTGAGCGTGACCGTGCCGGCGACGGTGACCGCGTCACGCGGGCGGCCGTGACGGCCGGCCAGGTAGGCGGCCATGATGGTCTTGCCGTGGCCGGGAAGCGCGGCGTGGCCGGCCCCGAGCACCAGCGACATGAGGACCGCGAGCAGGCCCACGGGCAGGGTGAGCCTGCGTTGGTCCGTCAGGGCGCCGAGGTGCCGGTCGAGTGCCGCGTACCAGTCCGCCGCCCACCCGGCGCCCGGTGTGCCCGCGGCGGTGGCGGCGCCGCCGCCGGCGCCCAGCGCGATGTCGGCGGCACGCCTGTCGAGCGGGCTGGACAGCAGGTCCGCGGGATAGGCGTGCAGTTCGTGCGACACGGATCGCGCGGGTACGTCCGAGGTACCGATCCGGACGCCGTCGCCGCGTGCGGTGATCTCGTGCCAGCCGATACGGGAGTCGTCGACACCGGAGGTGAACCGCACGCGGTCGCCGCCGCCGAGGCCGGCGGGGGCGGTCAGCCGGCACTCCAGCCGCCCGGTGTCCAGCCCGGCCTGGCCGCGTACGAGGCGATAGGAACCGGTCGTGAGGCGGAACGCGAGTGTCCGCCGCGCGGGGTCCCCCTGCGCCGCCGAGGCGGTGGCGCGGACGTGTTCGGCCAGGGCCGAGCAGGCGCGCCGGGCCTCGGCGGCGGCTTCCGCCGGGCTGAGGGTGCCGTCGTGGTCGGTGTCCATGGCGGGCATGGCCTGGAGGGTGGGGATCTCGGCGGTGTCGACGACCGCGAGGTCGTCGACCCGGTCCGGGTGCAGGGTGAGGCCGTCATAGCGGTTGACGGTGAAGTTGCCGAGCGGGTGGGCGGCCGCCGGGACGCACGCCGCCCACAGCAGCGTGGGGACGGCGGCCAGCAGCAGGGCGGCGCGGTGGAGTCGGCGGATCGGGGCTCCCGTGGGGACGGTCATCGCTGTCCTTGGAGACGGGCCAGACGCGTACGGGCGTCGGGCGCGCGGAGCGGGGAGAAGTACGGGTTGGCGGCGAGCGCGCCCGCGAGGTCGGTACGGGCCGAAGCGGTGTCACCGAGGGACTGCTCGATGACACCGCGGTGGTAGCGCAGCAGGGCGTCGCGCCAGCCGAGCCGGTCGGCCTGCCGGGCCAGCGGCAGTGCTTCGGCGTCCCGCCCGGCCCGGTGCAGTGCCCAGCCCAGAGCGTCGGCGACCAGGACGCTGTGCCGCCTGTTCCATTCGGCGGTCAGGAGGGTGACGGCGAGCTTCGGGTCGCCGTGGTCGGCCTGGTACTGGCCGAGATTGAGGTCGTCCACGACGCCGTTGGCGGCGAAGAGCTTCTGCTCGGCCTGGAGCACGCCGTACTCCGTACGGGCCTCGCCGACCCTGCCGAGGGACTGGAGCAACTCGCCGTACTCCAGGACGTACTGCGGCTGCGGCACCCGCGCGATGGCGGTGCGGTAGTCGGTGACGGCACGGTCGGTCCGTCCGAGCGCGGCCTCCGCGCGCGCCGACCCGGCGAGCGAGGCGGTGTACGTCGGGTCGGCGGCGAGTGCCCGCCGGTAGTGGTCGAGCGCCTGTTGCGGATGGCCGGTGTTGAAGGCCAGTTCCCCCAGGTAGTGCTGGCAGAAGGCCACGTCGGCGGGCGAGGAGGCGTCGTCCAGTGCGCGCTGGAGGGCTTGGGCGGCCTCGGTGGTGCGGCCGTGCAGCTCCAGGGTGTAGGAGGCGCGGGTGAAGGACTCGGTGGAAGGGTGAAGGTCGAGCATGTGCTGGACGGCGTCCTGCGCGGCCCGGTCGTCGCCGAGCTGGGTCAGCGCGTCGTTGAGGGCGCCGTAGGGCTGCCAGGCGTACGGGTCGTCGGCGACGGCCTTGTCGGCCCAGGTGCGCGCCTGGGCGAACCGGTGCCGGGCGTTGGCGAGTCCGGCCATGCCGGTGAGCGCCGCGGTGTTGTGCTGGGGTTGAAGTGCGAGGGAACGGCGCAGCGCCGACTCGGACTTGGGGTAGAGCGTCGGATCGACGGCGAGCCGGGCCTGTTCGACGTAGGCCGAGCCGAGCTGGGCCCAGCCGGGCGCGTCGACCGGCTGTCGGCGCAGCCCCGCCTGGAGCTCGGCGACCACCGCGTCGATGGTCCGCGCCCCGCCCCGGGCGCCGGAGCCGCTGTCGCCGCTGCCCGGCGCGGCCAGTGGGGCCGGCGGTCCTGGCGGGTCCGCCGTATGCTCCAGCACCGCGAAGCCGGTCAGGCCGGCACACAGCGCGGCGGCGGTGACGATCAGTGCGAGGCGGCGCATGGAGGTCGTGTCCTCGGGCTCGAAGGTGGTGGGAGCGGGGTGCCCGTACGGCCGGCAGGTCCGTACGGGCACCCCGGGTTCATCCGGCCTGGTTCACCGCGTTGGTGAAGGGCAGGGCGATGTACGGGAAGCCGCCCGTGAAGGGGCGGCCCGGTCCGTTCACGCCGTCACCGGCGGCCAGGGCCTGGACGAGGTGTCCGGGAGTGGCGCCTTCGAGGACCTGGATGGCGATGTCCACCACGTCGTCACCCAGTCGCCGCCCGTTGGGGAATCCCTGGAAGTCGCCGCTGAGCACGCCGAGCCGGTTCGGGCTCGCCGTCACCGGGGTCGACATGTTCAGCCGCAGTTCCTCCGCGGGGACGAAGCGCCGCTTGTCGATGTCCTTGTTCAGCAGCTGCGAGTTGAGGTCGACCGCCAGCGGGCCGCCCGCCGCCTTCGCGATGCCGGTCAGGAAGATCTCCTGAAGGTCCTTGCGCGGGGTGGCGGGGGCGGGGATGCCGTAGATCGACTGGATGAGCTTGGGCACCTCGGGGTCGAGAACCTTCGCGACGAGCTTGGGCTGGTCGTGGTCCGCCGACGGCGGCAGGGCGTTGAAGGCGTTCTTCAGGCCCGCCGGCACGATCGCCTCGTTGACGAGCGGGTTGCCCAGTCGGGAGACCTGCACGTACGGGCCGGTCGCGGTCGACTTGCCGGGGCTGAGCCGCATGGTGCGCCGCTCGGTCGAACTCCACACGCCGATCACCGGGTTGCGGCCGGCGTTGCCGCGGTAGGCCAGCGCGGACTTGGGCACCTGGATGGCCACGGTGTTGACGTTGTAGCCGTTGAGCGTGTTGTGGCCGGTCTCGCTCAGGTTCCCGCCGTAGAGCAGGTCGAAGATCCGCAGGTCGAGGAAGAACGGGTCGGCCGCCTGGCTCGCGACCGTCCGACCGCCGCCCGGCAGCTGGCGGGTCGCCTGGCTGCGCAGCCGCCCGTAGTCGGGCATGGACGCCTTGCCGACATTGGACGGGGCGGCGATGGCGTCCTCGACCAGCGTCACGGGGCGGTGGCCGGCCCGGATCTCCTGGAGCGTGTAGTGCTGGCGGAAGAGCAGGGTGGGATCGGTGAGGTTGTTGACGACCCCGTTGTTGTACAGGAATGTCTTGTCGTCCCGCCGGTCCTCGTTGCGGAACGTCCACCGGTAGGTCAGGTCCGGCTTGCCGGTGCCCTGGCTGTCGATGTTGATGTCGTAGTGGGCGTCCGTGGCGAACGGGTAGAAGTTCGGCCCGCCGTTCGGCTCCTGGAACGGGTACCAGTTCGCGACCAGCGTCACCGTGTCGGACTTGTCGGGGCTGGAGAACGCGTACAGGTCGGTGTTGTCGACCTGCGGGTCCGAGGCGATCAGCGGTGCCTCGCGGTGGCTGGACGCCTGGCCGACGCCGGCGCCGGGACCGGCCAGCGCCGCGCCCGCGACGGCGGTGCTCAGCGCGAGCAGGAGGGCGGCCGACTTCCACCGGCCGATGGCGGCCGGTTTTCTGCGAAGGGTCATGGAGGGGCTTTCTCTGGGGTGGAGGACGCGGCCCAGGGGGCGCATCACACGTTCCTGCGAGTTCGTCCCCGGAGGGCCGCCGGACTGGCCGGGCGGGTCGACTCCACCCGGGTGGCCCAGCAAATTCCCGCCCAGTGGCCGAAACAGGGGGTGTACGGCTGCCCCGGCATACGCGGCCCGCCCCCGCGCCCTGCGCTATCGCCATGGTGAATCCCGCCGTACTGGCGGGCATCTTGAAGGTGCCGCGCACGATGCGCGCCGGACAGTTCGACGAGCAGGCGCCTCAGGAGCGGCTCGACCGGCGGGGCCTGTTGAACCGCCTGCTGCGGCGGCGGGTCATGCGGTCGATCGACAAGCCCTGGCGGATGTGTCCCGTCGGCCTTCTCCTCGGCCCCGGCTTCGACACGGCCACCGAGGTCGCGCCGATGGTCCTGGCCGGCCCGGGCGCCGCCACCCCTTCGGCCCCGCCTTCGGGCGCGGAAGGGCCCTTTCGGCGCAGCCGCGTTGCAGGCGGAAAGCGGTCATGGTGACTTGTTCGTAGCTTAGGTCACATTATGGACACGCGGTTCGGGATGGCGGCGCCGACGACGGGCGCGCCCACCGGTTCGTATGGGGCTTCGAGCGTCCACCGCCAGCGGCCGTCACCTTCATGAGGGTGGCGGCTCATCCCGGAAACGGATGGCCCATGCGACCCTTCCGCCTGTCACGCCGAAAGCCCTCGCTCCGCAAGCCCTCGCTCCGCTCGGCCGAGCGCACACTCGCCGGCGCCGGCACTCTCGCGCTGCTGGGCGCCGCCGCCCTGACCGGTCTCGCGCCCGGTGTCAGCTCCGCCTCCAGCCACCGCGAGGCGCCGCTGATCGCGGGTGACCCGAAGGCCGACAACACCGATGTCTACGCCTTCACCAGCCCGGACAACCCGGACACCGTGACGATGGTGGCCGACTGGATTCCGTTCGAGGAGCCCAACGGCGGCCCGAACTTCTACCCGTTCGCCAACGACGCCCACTACAACATCAAGATCGACAGCAACGGCGACGGCAGGGCCGACACGACCTACACCTGGTCGTTCACCGACCATCTGCGCGACGGCCAGAACCAGTTCCTCTACAACACCGGCGTCGTCAACAACCTGAACGACCCGACCCTGAACTTCCGCCAGACCTACACCCTCACCCGGACCGACGCCCGCGGCGACGTCACGACGCTGCTCGACAACGCGGCCGCCGCTCCCTCGAACGTCGGCAAGGCGTCGATGCCCGACTACGCCTCGCTGCGCAAGCAGGCCATCACACCGCTGCCGGGCGGCGGCCAGACCCTCGCGGGGCAGACCTCCGACCCGTTCTTCGCCGACCTGCGGATCTTCGACCTGCTCTACGGCGGCAACCTCAAGGAGACCGGCCACAACACACTCGCCGGCTACAACGTCAACACCATCGTCCTCCAGGTCCCCAAGAAGGACCTCGCCCTGAACGGTGACGCCACCCGCAACCCCGTCGTCGGGATCTGGTCCACCACCGACCGCCAGGGCGCCGCGGTCACCGGAACCGTGAGCAAGGGCTCCGAGGGCGGGACGGCCTCACACGCCAGCAGCGGTGACACGCAGGGCAAGGACACCGCGCAGGCCCCGGGCAAGGACGGACAGAGCGGGTGGCACCAGGTCTCCCGGCTCGGCAATCCGCTGGTCAACGAGGTTGTCGTGCCGCTGAACTACAAGGACGCCTTCAACTCGATCAGCCCCGACGTGGACCACACCGTCACCCCGGTCGTGAACGCGGTCAAGGACCCGATCGTGCCGAAGCTGATCCAGAGCATCTACGGGATCCCCGCGCCCGCGACCCCCCGCAACGACCTGGTGGAGATCTTCCTCACCGGCATCTGCAAGGCCTGCGGACCCATCGACGCCGACCTCAACTCGCAACTGCTCAACGCCGACGTGAACAAGAACGGCTTCACCGCGTCCGAGGAACTGCGGCTCAACATGGGTGTCGCGCCCACCGCGAACCCCAACCGGCTCGGTGTGCTCGGCGGCGACCTCCAGGGCTTCCCCAACGGCCGCCGCCTCGACGACGATGTCGTCGACATCGAACTCCAGGCCCTCGAAGGCGCTGCCCAGACCGGCACGATCGTGCCCGCGCTCGCCGCGGGCGACGGCGTCAACACCCCGTACCGCCGGCCCGGCGCGACCTTCCCGTACGTGGCGCTGCCCAACACCGCCGCGGTCAACCAGGCCGACTCCCTCCAGCCCGGCGGCGGCGTCGGAGCCGGCTTCGGCGGCACCGCGTTCAAGGACGGCTTCCCCGTCGTGCCCGCGGTCGCGGCCGGTGGCGGCGCACTGCTGGCCTGCGCGGGCGTCATGGCCCTGCGCCGGCGTCGCGTGAGCCGGGTGTGACCGTCCCGGCAGACCCCGGCTGTCCGCCCTCCGCACCGGGGGGCGGACAGCCGGGGTCACCCCGGCGGCCGCCGAGGCGACCGGTCGCCTCGGCGGCCGTGGCCCTGGGCATGGCGCTGACGGCGGCCGGGAGCTGCGCGCTCGTCGTCCGGCCCGAGCCCCCCGCCGAGGCGGACATAGGGACGCTGCCCGTCGCCCGGCCCACCGGGTCCGTGCCCGCCCCCGCTCCCGCCGCGCCCCCGCCGACCCGGATACGCATCGCGCGGATCGCCCTCAGCGACCCGCTCGTCGGGCTCGATGTGCAGCAGGACGGCCACCTCGCCGCCCCGCAGGACCCCGACCAGGTCGGCTGGTGGAGCGACGGCCCCCGGCCGGGAGACCGGGGCGCGGCGATAGTCGTCGGCCACGTCGACTCTGTGACCGGTCCCGCCGCCTTCTACAACGTCTCGTCACTGCGCCCCGGTGACGGGATAACCATCGACCGCGCCGACCGTTCCCGCGTCACCTTCACCGTCAGAGCACTGCGCCAGTACGACAAGGACGCCTTCCCCGACAACGAGGTGTACGCGGCGACCGGCCCGCCCTCCCTGCGCCTGATCACCTGCGGGGGCCCCTACGACCGCGAGCACGGCGGTTACCGCGACAACCTCGTCGTCTACGCCACCCTCGCCTCGCCACACCCCCCGACCGTGCCCACCCGGAGCGGAAATTGACCCTGCATCACCGCCGACGCCACTCGCGTCGACGCACCCTGCTGTCCGCCGGCGCCTCCACGGTCCTGGGCGTCGGGCTCTTCCTCGCCGGCGGTCTCGGCCTGGCATCCTGGCCGGCCGCACCGACCGGCACCGGTGCCGCCGCGGGCACCGAAGGCGGCGCCCCGGCCGCTGCGGCGGACCCGCTGGCCGCGGACATCAGGGCTGTACAGGCCCACCTGCGGCAGACCCCCGGCGACGCCGTCGCCCTCGGCACCCTCGGCCTGGACTACGTCCAGCAGGCCAAGGCCACCGCGGACCCGACGTACTACCCCAAGGCCGAAGGCGTACTCACCCGCTCCCTGGCCCTCCAACCGGCGGGCAACTTCACCGCGATGGGCGGCATGGCCGCACTCGAAGCCGGTCGCCACCACTTCGCCCAGGCGCTGACCTGGGCGCAACGCGCCATCGCCGCCAACCCCTACAACGCGTCCCTCTACGGCACCCTCGCCGACGCCCGCACCCAGCTCGGCCGCTACCCGGAAGCCGCGGAGGCCGTCCAGCACATGGTGGACCTGCGCCCCGGCTCGCCGTCGCTGTCCCGCGCCTCCTACGTGGCGGAACTGCGCGGCGACATCTCCACCGCCCGCACCGACATGCGGCGCGCGCTCAACGACGCGGCCGGCCCCGCCGACCAGGCGTTCGCCTACTACTACCTCGGTGAACTCGCCTTCAACAACGGCGACCCCGCCACCGAACTGACCGAGGCGGACGCCGGCCTCCGGGCCGCCCCCACCTACACCGCCCTGCTCCAGGCCAGAGCGCACGCGGAAGCCGCCCTCGGGAAGACCGACGCCGCCGTCGCCGACCTCACCCGGGCCGTCCGGCGCGTCCCCCAGCCCGAATACGTCCTCCAGCTCGGCGAGTTGTACCAGTCGCTCGGCCGCACCAAGGAAGCCGACCAGCAGTACCAGGTCTTCCGCGCCGAACAGCGGCTCTTCGCCGCCAACGGTGTCGCCCTGGACTCGGACGCCGCACTCTTCGAAACCGACCACGGCAACGTCCAGCAGGCCCTGGCCATCGCCCGCAAGGGCCTCGCCACCCGCCCCTTCATGGACACCCACGACGCACTGGCCTGGGCACTCCATGCCAACGGCCAGGACCAGGAGGCCCTGGCGGAATCCGACCAGGCCCTCGCCCAGGGCACCCGCAACGCCCTCTTCCACTACCACCGGGCGATGATCCACCAAGCCCTCGGCGACACCTCCGCGGCCCGTACCGACCTGACCCGGGCCCTCGCGATCAACCCCCACTTCAGCCCGCTGCAAGCACCCCGAGCGCGTGCGGCCCTCGCGGCGCTGCGGTAGGGCACCCCTCGCCTTCAGGTCCGGCGGCTTCAGCGCTTCGCGGGTGCACACGATCGAGGTGCCGCCGGGGGCCGGGCGCGGGTCGAAAGGCGGGCCAACCGCACGGCGTGTCAGGCCCCTCCAGTGGTCACAGGCCGAGCTTGCTGAGGCGGTCCTCGTACTGGATGGTGAGGTCCTCGGGCTCGTCGGCCGGGTTGTGCCACATGCTGTCCAGTTCGGACCGTACGGCGGCGGGCAGTGCTTCGTAGCGTCGGGTCCAGGAGTCGCCGTCCGGCATCCAGTAGCCGACGACCTTGAAGCGCTCGGCGGGAAGCCGCAACTCCTTGCGCAGATAGCGGCGTACGGCGCGCAGGGCGTCGGTCTGACCGGCGACCCATACGTAGCCGCCGGTCAGGTCCGTGCCGGGCGGGATCGCGGCGCCGACCAGTTCGGCCAGGCGGCTGGGGCCGTGGCCGTTGCCGCCGTAGGTCCAGGTCGCCCGGACGCCGTGCCGGTCCGGGAGCGGCTGGACGCAGGAAGGGTCGGGGACTTCGAGGACGGCCCGGGTCGTGACGCGGTCCGGACTGTTCTCGATGAGGCGTCCGACGGCGGGCAGACCGCTCAGGTCGGAGACCAGGACCTGCCAGGCGAGGTCGGCCGGGGGACTGTAGAGGCCAGTGGGAGAGTTGAGGCCGATCACGTCGCCGGGGCGGGCGGCGGCGGCCCAGCCGGACGCCGTCCCGTGGCCGTGCAGCACGAAGTCGACGTCGATCTCGCCGGCCTCCGGGCGGGCGGACCGGATGGTGTACGTGCGTACGGGGGCTGTCGGCCGCCCTTCAGGGGTCCGCCAGCCGCCGTTGTCCGTCGGGTCGGGCAGGGAGACATCGGTGCGGTCGGGGCCGTGGGGGAAGAACAGTCGGACGTACTCGTCGCCGACGCCCGTGGACGTGAACGCGGCGAGGCCCTCGCCGTGGAACGTGACGCGGACCATGGTCGTGGTGAGCGGCCGGACGCGGGCCACCACGGCGCGGTGGATGGTCATGGGTGCTGCTCCTTCGGGTACGGGCACGGGTGCGGGTTCGTGTGCGGGTGCGGGTACAGGTGCGGGTGCGGGTTCGGGTTCGTGTGCGGGTTCGTGTGCGGCAACGGGTCGGTGGTGGTCGTCACGGCTGCCGGGCGCCGCCGGTACCGGCGGCGGCGCCGGTGTACGCGTGCCAGAGGGCGGCGTACTCCCCCGCGGAGGCCAGCAGTTCGCCGTGTGTGCCCTGCTCGGCGACCTCGCCACGCCGGAGGATGAGGATGCGGTCCGCGTCGCGCGCCTGTTCCAGGCGGTGCGCCACGATCACGCTGGTGCGTCCGCGGATGACGCGTTCGAGAGCCGTCCGGAGCAGCACGCGGGTCTGCGGACCGGACTGTGCGGTGGCCTCGTCGAGGACGACGACGTCCGGGTCGGCGATCAGCACGCGGGCCAGCGCGAGGTGCTGGACCGATCCGTCGTCGAGAGGGGTGCCGCCGGCGCCGAGGACGGTGTCGAGCCCGCACTCCGGCCCCAGCGCCCAGCCGGCTCCGGTCTCGTGCAGGGCGCGGCGGAGTTCGTCGTCGGTGGCGGTGGGCCGGGCGATCCTCAGGTTGTCCGCCAGGGTGCCGCCGAACAGATGGATCTCCTGGGTGACCAGATACCGGGACGGGGTCCGGGCCGCCTCCCCTTCTCCGATGGTGATCTCTCCGCGGTCCGGTTCGCCCAGGCCCGCGATCAGATGGGCCAGCGTGCTCTTGCCGGAGCCGCTGGCGCCGACGAGCGCGAGGCTCGTACCGGGGGGTACGTGGAGCGAGACATCGCGCAGGGCGTGGCGTGTGCCGTCGTACGAGAACGAGACGCCCTTCACGTCGATCGCCGGGCGGTGGCGCGTACCCGCCGCGGCGGACCGCTGACGGCCGCCGCCGGTGCTGTTGCCGCCGTCGCGGCCCAGGCCGGTGACGCCCAGGTCGGTGATACCGACGAGCCGTGACAGCCCGGCCGTCGCCCGCTGGATGTCGTCCAGGCTCCCCAGCAGCGCCCCGACAGGGCCGAAGAGTCGGTGGAAGTAGAGGGCCGCCGCCGTGGCTGCGCCCACCGAGACGGCCCCGGAGCCGAGGAGCGCGAAGCCCGTGACGAGCAGGGCGGCGAGGCCGAAGAACTCCGCCGCGTTGAGCAGGCCCGTGAACCGGTTGCGCAGCCGTACACCGTCGCGCTGCCGTGCGATGGCCAGTTCGCTGTGTTCGGCCAGCTCGCCGAGGTGCCGGCCCTGGGTCCGGTACGTGCGGATCGTCTCGGCGCCGTGCACCGCCTCGATGACGGACTGGCCGCGTGCGGACTCCAACCGGCGGATGTCCCCGTACACGAGGTGCGAGCGGGCCAGGAACTGGCGGGTGGCGAATATGTGGACGGGCAGGCAGATCAGGCCGGCGAGTGCCAGTCGGAAGTCGAGGGCCGCGAGGCCCACCAGGCTCAGGCCGATGGTGAAGCTCGCGTTGGTGACGTCGGGAAGCACGTCGGAGGCCGCTTCGGAGATCGCTTCGACATCGCGTGTCACACGGGAGACGACATCGGAACTGTCCGAGGACTCCCGCGTGCTGGCCGGGAGGTGGACCGCGGTCTCGAACACGTCCTCGCGCAGGGCGGCGAGTACGCCCTGGACGAGGACGACCAGCATCCGGCCGCCTGCGTAGGCGAGTGCGGCTCCGGTGACGGCGACGAGCACGAGGACGACGCCGAGCGCCGTGATGCGGCCCTGCCCGCCCCTGTCCGCGACGGCGTCCACCATGCCGCCGAGGACCGCGGGGGTGGTGAGGGTGACGGCCGTACCGCCGAGCAGGGTGAGCAGCGAAACGGCGAGTCGGCCGCGGTGCGCGCCGAGCCGGCGGACCAGTTCCTCGCGGGTGCGGCGGGGACCGGCGATGGGCAGGGTGCCTTGCGCGGGGGTCACCTGGTGGTTCCGTTCGGTTCGGGGTGGGCGCCGCCGAGGTCGACGACCCGGTCGCAGGCGGAGAGAAGGATCCGGCTGGTGGTGATCAGGAGCGTCGTGGCGGGCAGGCCGCGCAGCCCTTCGGCGATGCGCTGTTCGGTCACCGGGTCGACCGCGGTGGTGGGTTCGTCGAGGACGACGAGGTCGGCGTCGGTGTGCAGCGCGCGGGCGAGCAGCAGGCGCTGACGCTGGCCGCCGGAGAGCCTGCGGCCGTGCTCGCCGACCTCGGCCTGGTCGCCCCCGACCAGTTCGAGTACGTCGTCGAGCATCGCGGCTCTGAGCACGGCCGGGTCGCTCTCGCGCCCTGCGGGGGTGAGATTGGAGCGCAGGGTGCCGGAGAACACCGCGCCGTGGTGGGGCGGGGCCGCGATCCGGGCGCGCACCGGATCGGGGCCGAGGTCGACGGCGTCGACACCGCCGACCAGGAGTTCGCCGCGGCGGAGCGGGACGCGGTAGCCGAGCCGGTCGCTCAGCTCCCTCGCGTGCCCGGGATGGCGGGGGACGACGCCGAGGAGTTCGCCGGGCCGCAGATCGAGGGGCTCGCCGTGCTCGGGCGGATGCCACCGCACCGCGGGGGCGGAGGCGCAGGTGGCGGTGGCGGTGGCGCAGGCGGCGGTGGCTTCGGCTGCGGTCTCGGCGGGGCCGATCAGCGGCGGTTCGTCCAGCAGGTCGCCCAGCCGCCGGGCGGAGGCACGCTTGTGGATCCAGTTGGCGGCGAACGTACCGACATGGGCCAGCGAGCCCTGGAGGAACTGGGCGAGTCCGAGGACGGTGACGAGCTGGCCGACGGTGATGCTGCCGTCGAGGGCGAGATACCCCGACGCCGTCGAGAGCACGGCGAGGAACACCCCCGACAGCAGCAGGCTGAGACTGCCGTACGCCAGGACCGAGCGCGAGGTGGCCACGGCGCCGCGCCGCGATTCCTCACTCGCGGCGCGGTAGCGGCGGGCGGCCTCCGACCGGGCGTTCATGCCGATGACCACCCGGAGTCCGGTGATCATGTCGGTGGCCACCTCGCCGGCCCGTGCCGCCGCACTCTGCTCGGCCAGTCCCCGTGCCTCCAGCGGCATCGAGACCCGGCGCATCACGACGAGCACCAGGACCGTGCCGGCGATGACGCCCAGGCCCAGGGGCACGGAGATCACGAGCAGCGCCGTCGACGCCGTGAGGATCGCGGTGACGGTCGCGGCCTGCTGCACGACGCTCCAGGAGACCCCGGCGACCCGGTACGTGTCGGACGAGACCAGGGAGAGCGCTTCTCCCGGGCCGGGCCGGCGGCGCAGGGAGCGCGGGTCCAGCAGCCGGGCCATCACGCGCTGCCGCAGTTCGTGCTCGCCGTAGCCGTAGAGGCCCACCATGGCCGTCGACGCCCGCTGGTAGGACAGGGACAGGACGACGAAGACCGCCCCGAGCACGCCGAGCCACCAGAACAGGGCGGAGCGGTCCGAGGGAGTCAGTGCCCGGTCGATGACAACGCCGATCAGGATCGGCACCAGCGCCTCGCACAGCTGATGGACCATGAACGCGAGGGTGATGAGGGTGAGCCGGCGGCCGCGCCCGTCGCACAGGAGCGCGACCCGGAACAGTGCCGGGACGGAGTTCGGCCCGTGGACACCGCTGTGCGGACCGCGCCCGCCGGTGCGGTCGACGCCGGTCCGGCCGATACCGGTCCGCTTCACCGGGCGTCCCGATTCCGGGCCAGGGGGATGACCATGGGCGTGCCGGTGACCGGGTCGGAGACGACCTGGCAGGGCAGATCGAACACTTCCTTCACGAGGGCGGCGGTCACGACCTCCCGCGGGGTGCCCTCGGCGACCACCCGGCCGTCGCGCATGGCGATGAGATGGGTCGCGTAGCGGGCCGCGTGGTTCAGGTCGTGGAGTACGGCGACGAGAGTGTGCCCGGCGCGGTGCAGATCGGTGAACAGCTCCAGCAGGTCGATCTGGTGGGCGATGTCGAGGAACGTGGTCGGTTCGTCCAGCAGCAGGATCGGGGTCTGCTGGGCGAGGACCATGGCCACCCAGACGCGTTGGCGCTGGCCGCCGGAGAGTTCGTCCACCTGCCTGCCGGACAGCTCCGTGACGGAGGTGGCCGCCATGGCGGCCAGTACGGCCTCCTCGTCCTGCCCGGTCCACTGGCGCATCAGCTTCTGGTGCGGGTGGCGTCCCCGGGCGATCAGATCGGCGACGGTGATCCCGTCGGGCGCCAGCGAGGTCTGCGGCAGCAGTCCGAGCGTCCGTGCCACCTCCCTGGAGCCGTACTCCGCTATGGACCGGCCGTCCAGGACGACCTTTCCGGCGCTGGGCTTCAGCAGCCGGGACACGGCGCGCAACAGGGTCGACTTGCCGCAGGCGTTGGGGCCGATGACGACGGTGAACGACCGGTCCGGGATGCGCACGTCCAGGTGCTCCGAGACGGGCCGCCGACCGTAGCCGATGGACGCGTCGAGCACCTCAAGACGTGCCGGGACCGGGGTCCGGGTGCGCTGCGTCGTGATGGTCACGGGTACTCCTCGCGGATGGGCGGCCGGAGCGGTGGGGGCCACCGGGCGGGCCTGGGGCGACGGGGCCGGCGGGGGCGGCGGGGCCGGTACGGTCATCCGCGCCGCCCCGCGTACTGGCGGGCGAGCAGCCAGGCCAGATAGGCCCCGCCGACGCACACCGTGACGACGCCCACGGGCAGGTCGACGCGCTGGGCGATGAAGTCGGCGCCCACCAGGACCGCGGCGCCGGTCAGCGCCGCCGGGACGATCCGCACCGTGGTGGAGCCGCGCGTCAGCCGCTGGGCGATCTGCGGCGCGGCGAGCGCGATGAACGAGATCGGGCCGACGGCCGCGGTCACGAGCGCGGTGAGCGCGACCCCGACGAAGGTGGCCGCGAGCCGTGCGCGCCGCACGTTGACCCCGAGGGCCACGGCCGCGTCGTCGCCCAGCTCCAGATGGATCAGGGGCCGCACCACGGCCGCCGAGCAGATCAGCAGGACGACGAAGACGGCCGCCGCCGACCGCAGTTGCTCGAAGCCGAGTCCGCTGAGGGAACCCGCTCCCCAGGTCGCCGCCATCATCGCCTGCTGCGGGTTGACGGAGAGGAGCAGCATCGAGGTCAGGGAGCTGAGGAACGCGCCGACGGCGATCCCGACGATGATGAGACGAAAGGGGGCCAGCCCGTTGCGGTACGCCAGCAGATACACCAGGAGCGCGGTCAGCGCCCCGCCGATCAGTGAACCCGAGGCCACCGCGAGGTAGTCGGCGGTGCCGAGCAGAACCATCACGACGCTCGCGCCCGCGTACGAGCCGGAGGCGAAGCCGATCACGTCGGGCGAGCCCAGCGGGTTCTTGGTGAGCGACTGGAAGAGCGCGCCGCTGATGGCGAGCGCCGCGCCGCAGAGGATCGCGAACAGCAGCCGGGGCAGCCGCCAGGTCACGACCACCAGCCGCGCACGGGAGTCGGCGTCCGGGTCGAACAGGGCGGACAGCACCTGCGCCGGGGTGAACGCGATGGACCCGGTGCCGAGGGTGAGGACGCCGAGGGCGGCCACGACGACTGCCAGGGCGGCGCAGACGAGGACGGACCGCCGCTCGATACGCAGGGCCATTCCGGTCCGCCGCCAGGTCCAGACGGTCCGTCCGAAGTCGACCCGGTCCGGTGCGGTCCGTCCCATGGTTCCCGTGGTTCCGGTGGTCACAGGGTGCTCACCTTCCGGCGTCGGACGAGGACCACGAGGACGGGTGCGCCGACGAGCGCGGTGACGAGCCCGACCCGCATCTCCCCGGAGGGCAGGACCACGCGTCCGATGATGTCGGCGGCCAGCAGGAAGGCGGGCGCGGCGATGATCGTGACGGGCAGGATCCAGCGCTGGTCGGGTCCCACGAACCAGCGCACGATGTGGGGCACCATCAGCCCGACGAACGAGATCGGACCGGCGACGGCGACGGAGGTCCCGGCCAGCAGGGTGACGGCGAGGACCAGGACCGCCCGGGTCAGGGCGAGACGGGTGCCCAGCGACCGGGCGAGGTCGTCGCCCAGCGCCAGGGCGTTGAGCGAGCCCGCGCTGCACAGCCCGAGTACGAGCCCGGCGCCGATCAGCGGCAGGGCGACGGGGAGGATGTCCAGCGACCGGCCGCCGATGGAGCCGACGCCCCAGAACCGCATGACGTCGAACGTGGTCGTGTTCTTGAGCGCCATGGCGGAGGTGAAGCCGCCGCACACGGCGGTGAACGCGACGCCCGCGAGGGTGAGTTTCACCGGGCTGCCCCGGTCGCCGCCGATCGAGCCGAGCGTGTAGACGAGCACGGTGAGCCCGAAGGCCCCCGCCAGCGCGAACCAGATGAACTGGCCGGCACTGGTGTACCCGAGTACGGCGACGGCGAACGTCACCGCGAGGCTCGCGCCCGCGTTCACCCCGAGGATGCCGGGATCGGCCAGGGGGTTGCGGGTGAACGCCTGGATCAGCGCGCCGCTGAGGCCGAGGGCCGCGCCGACGACCAGCCCGATCACGGTGCGCGGCACGCGCAGTTCGCGCACGATCACCTGCTCGTCGGAGTTCTCGAAGTGGAACAGCGCGTCCCACACCGTGCCGGGAGCGATGGGTCGGGCGCCGACCATCACGCTGAGCACGGCGACGACGAACAGCAGCCCGATCGCGGTCAGCAGGATCAGCGGGCGGGACCGGTTGCGCCGGGCCGGGCCCACGCCGTGGCGCGGGACCGGCACATCGCGTTCCGTACCGGTGGTGAGGTCACCCGTGGGTGAGGCGGTCGTCATGGTTGTCCTTGGGGAGAGCGTCACCTGCGGAAACGGCGGACGGCGGTCAGGAGTCCGCGCCGGTGTTGCCCCTGCCCGCGACGGCGTCGGCGAGCATCGGGACGTAGCGCTTCATCGCCCAGGGGATGGAGAGCACCGACGGTCCGCTGGTGGCCATGCCCAGCGCCGGGTCCTGTACGAACGCGTAGTGCTTCGCGGCGATCGGCTTCCAGCGCGAGAACAGCGGGTCCTTGAGGGTGTAGGGGACCTCGTCGGGGCCGTTGGCCCAGGCGACGAAGATGTCCGCCTTGATCGTGTCGAGCTTCTCCAGGCTGACTCCGCCGTACCAGTTGGTGCCCTTCACGGTGGAAGCGATCGCGTCCATCGACGGGGTGTTCTTGAAGCCCATCTCGGTCAGCAGCCGGACACGGGCGTCGTAGTCGAGATACAGACCGACGTCCGTCGACCCGGGGGTGAGGGCGACTCCGTAGGTGAAGGTCTTGTCCTTGAACTCCGGATGTTCGTCGGTCACCGTGGCCAACCGGCCCTCGACGTCGCCGACAAGGCTCTCGGCCTTCTTCGTCTCGCCCAGCGCCTTGGCGATCGTCCGGGTCATCTCCTGCCAGGTCCCGCCGTCCCAGGGCTTGTTCAGGTACGGGATGGTGGGCGCGATCTGGGAAAGGCGCTTGTAGTCGACATCGGTGATGCCGGAGTACAGGCCGACGATGAGGTCCGGCTTCAGCGAGAGGATCTGCTCGAAGTCGATCTCGCCCGCGTCACCGTAGTTCAGCGTCTCGGGCAGCGGCCCGCCCAGCTTCTCGACCGCGCCGCGGAACCACGGGGTGTACCCCTGCTTGTCGCCGCCCCACTGCTTGTCGACGCCGACCGGGACCGTGCCCAGCGCAGCGACCACGTCCAGCGACATCCAGCTGACCGCCACGACACGCTTGGGCTTCTTCTTGATCGTCGTGGTCCCGTGGCCGTGCTTGATGGTCACGGGGAATCCGTCCGCAACGGCCCCGGCCTTCGCCTTCGCGGTGTCCGGCTCCGACCCGCCGCTGCCGCAGCCCGCCAGCACGACGACGGCCGCGATCACCAGCGCCATGAGGCGCGCCACGGCGCCCGGTCCGCGTCCTGCCGCGATGGATATGGACATGCTTCTCCTCGGATCTGTGCACGCCGCGGTGACGCGACGGCGGATGTAGGGGGGAGGCGACCGCAGCGGGGCGACACGCTTGCGTCCGAACCCACGCTTCAACTGAGGTAACCCTTACCTAAGTGAACGCTAGGGAGCCGACCCGCCGGCAGGGGACGCGGACTGGCCATGGTGTGTCGAGATTCGGCCACGTATCGGATCGGCGGCATGCCGGGCGACGTGCTTCCGGCACACGAAGGGCCCCTCGAACGCGGCGGATCTTGGGTTCTAACGGTCCTCGCAACACCTGCGATCTGTGGGAGTTGCGGGGACTGTGGGCGTTGAGCGTGGGGATCGTGTGGGGTTGCGGGAGCGTTTCCTTGCGCGGCTGGATGCTGTGGGGAACGTGACGGTGGTGGCCCGTGAGCTGGGGGTGAACCGGAACACTGCTTTCGGCTGGGCCCGGAAGGCCGGACAGGGCTCGGTGCGCCTGCCGCGGCGGCATCCCGGGCGGGATGAGTACGAGCGGCTTCGGGCCGCCGGTGTCGCACGCCGGGTGGCGGCCCGGCAGGTCGGTGTGAACGAGCGCACGGCCAAGGACTGGGACTGGGGCGTCAAGAAGAGCGGCACCACACGCACCTATGCCGACGGCCGCCGTGTCGACTACACCACCGGGACCGTCACGATGGGCGGTGTGACCACAGTACCGGTGGGCCTGCCAGCCCTGGAAAAGCAACTGCATCCGCGATTTCTGACACTGGCCGAGCGCGAACAGATCCGCGATCTGCGTGCGCTGGGCTGGTCGCTGCGGGCGATCGGGCGTGCCCTGGGGCGGCCGGCGAGCACGGTCAAGCGGGAGATCGACACGAACTCCGGCACCGGGGGCTACCAGCCCTACGCCGCCCACCGCGCCGCTGCCGCGCGCAGGCCCCGGCCCAAGGACCGCAAACTACTGCGCGAGGGACGGCTGCGCCGCTTCGTCCAGGACGGACTGCGCAGGCGGTGGTCACCGGAGCAGATCTGCCACGCTCTGTTCAAGGAGCATCCCGACGACCGGAGCATGCGGGTGAGCGTGGAAACGATCTACCAGGCACTGTACTTCCAGGCCCGTGGCGGCCTGAGGCGGGAAGTGCAGGCCGCCGTCCGTTCCGGCCGGACCCGCCGCAAACCACGCCGCGACCCGCAGCGGCGCACACCACGGTTCACCGACCCGATGGTGATGATCAGCGACCGCCCCGCCGATATCGAGGACCGGGCGGTGCCCGGCCACTGGGAAGGCGATCTGATCATCGGCGCGGGCGGGCGCTCCGCGATCGCCACCCTGGTCGAGCGGACCACCCGCTACACCATGCTGGTCCACCTGCCCGGCGCAGCCCACGACGCCGAAACCGTCCGCGACGGCCTCGTCGCCACGATCCAGACCCTGCCCGCCCACCTGCGCGGCTCCCTCACCTGGGACCAGGGCAGCGAGATGGCACGCCACCAGCAGTTCACCATGGCCACAGGCATGCCCGTCTACTTCTGCGACCCCGCCTCACCCTGGCAACGCGGCTCCAACGAAAACACCAACGGCCTGCTCCGCCAGTACTTCCCGAAGGGAACCGACCTCAGCATCCACAGCCCCGAAGACCTCGAACACGTCGCCCAGGAACTCAACGGCCGCCCACGCAAGACACTCGACTGGGATACCCCAGCCGAGCGCCTACGTGATCTACTCACCACCTGAAACCAGGCGGTGTTGCGACGACCCCATGAACCCAAGGATTCGAGGGGCCCTTCGCGTGCCGGGGGCGCGCTCAGCGATCGGCTTGCACCGGCACCGTCTGCTCGCGCAGATACTCGGTCGGGCTGGCTCCGGTCACCCGGCGGAAGGCGGCGGAGAAGGCGCTCGTCGTGGAGTAGCCGCAGCGGTGCGCGACCAGGCTGACCGGACGGCCCTGCGCCAGCAGCGTCGTCGCCGCGGACATCCGTACCAGTGAACGCCACCGCGCGAAGGACATGCCGACATCGCGGCCGAACGCCCGGGTGACGGTACGTACGCTCAGCGCGTGCCGTGCCGCCCACGCCTCCAGTGAGAGGTCGCTCTCCGGATCGCGCATGACGTCGTCGGCCAGGGCGCGGATCCGCCCGTCCTCGGGGATGGGGACGTCGATGGCGGGATGCGGGTCGTCCTCCAGCAGATCGATGACGACGCGCTGGGTCCGCAGCCGGAGATCGTCGGGCATCGAGGTGGCGTCGAGGTGGAGCAGCATCTCCTGGAGGGCGCGCCGCACCCGCAGCGGGCGCAGAGCGGACCAGTGCGGCGGAATCGCCGCCCGGGTCACGTAGGTGTAGCAGCTCACGCCGCCCGGATCGAACGAGGAGTCGTGCGGGGTGCCGGGCGGCAGCCAGATCCCCTGACCGGGTACGAGCCGGCGCACGGTGTTACGGGTGTGCAGCGTCAGCGAACCGTGGTGCGGCCAGACCAGGAGCCCGTCGGAGTGGGTGTGCACACCGCCGACTGCCGCCGGCGGGGATCCGTCGAGGACAGCGGTGGTGAGCAGATAGGGGGCCGGCACTTCGACGCCGCCCTCCGACGGCTCGGCCCATCGGAGGGCGGCCGCCGGGGGTGCCTCGCCGCGCTCGCAGCCCGGGACTGTAGCCAGCATGAACTTAGGTTACCCTAACCTGCCGCTCGCCCCGGAGGTCCGAAGCGGCGCGAGGCGGCACCTCGTCACGTCCTACGCGTCCGGGTTCCATTCCAGGAGCAGGTCGAAGAGACGTCGGTCGCCGTCGACCTTCAGGGAGTCCACCGGGATACGGCCGTACCGGGCCAGGACCAGCTCACCGGCCGTACCCCGGAGGGAGGCGTCGGCCGCGTCCTCGCCGACAGCGGTGGCGGGCGTCGTGCCGGGCGTGGGGAGGCGGGTGGTCCGCGTGCCGTCGGCGGAAAGCCGGAGGCGCCAGGAGCGGCCCTCGCCGGCGTGGCAGTCGACGACAGCGGGCTCGTGCGGCCAGGCACCCGTTCCCGCGCAGCAGGTGGACAGGAACTCGTCGACACCGTCGAGTGCCACCTCGTCCGGCAGCGGCTGCGGCGGTCACCGCGGGGCTGACCGCGCGGTACCCACCGGTGATCTCCCTGGACGCGTTCGCCTTCCCACCAACGGAGCTGCCAGGGGCAACGTCGTCCGCGACGTACGGTGTTCGTATCGAACGGGGCAGCGCGGCGTTCCCTGTGCAGCGCACGGCAAGCACGGCCCCCACGGCCCCCGGTCAGATCGGAGCGAATGATGAAGGCAGTCCGTTTCACCCGGTTCGGGGGTCCGGAGGTTCTTGAGATCGTGGATCTCCCCGATCCGCACCCGGGTCCCGGCCAGGTCCGTATCGCGGTGCGCGCGGCCGGCCTCAACCCGAGCGACTGGAAGAAGCGCAAGGGCCAGATGGACGAGGAACTTCCGCAGACCCTGGGCCACGAGGCAGCGGGCGTCGTCGACGAACTCGGCGAGGGAGTCGCGGACGTGGCCGTCGGCGACCGTGTGTTCGGCGCCTCCGCCGCGGGAGCGGCCCAGGCCGAACTGGCGGTGCTCGACCACTACGCGCCGATCCCGCCGTCCCTCGACTTCCCCGGAGCCGCCGCGCTGCCGGCCGCCGTCGAGACGGCCACGCGAGCGCTCGACCGGCTCGGCGTCGGGAGCAGCGGCACGGTGCTCATCAACGGCGCCTCCGGCAGCGTCGGCAGCGCCGCGGTGCAGCTCGCCGTGGTGCGCGGCGCGCGCGTGATCGGCACCGCCGGTCCGGCGAACCACGAGTACCTGCGCTCACTGGGCGCCGAGCCCGTCGCCTACGGCGAGGGCCTTGTCGAGCGGGTCCGCGCGCTCGCACCCGACGGCGTCGACTGGGCGCTGGACGTCGCCGGCAGCGGCGTCCTGCCCGAGCTCATCGCGCTCGCGGGCGCCCCGGAGAACGTCGTGACGATCGCCGACTTCGCCGGCGCGCGGCAGCACGGCGTGACGTTCAGCCGCGGGGACACCGGCCGCGCCGTCCACGCGCTCGCCGACATCGGCGGGCTGATCGAGGCCGGACGCTTCTCGCTCCCGGTCGCGCGGACCTTCCCGCTCGCCGAGATCGCGCAGGCGCACCGCGTGAGCGAGGACGGCCATGTGCGCGGGAAGCTCGTCCTGCTGGTCGGCTGATACCGCCGTGCCGGACCGGCGTCGGTGAGGTCCGGCCGAGGGTGCTGTGGCAGGCGGAGCGGGCCCGACCCGCTCCCCGCGCCCGGCTGTCCACCGGGCCACGCGGGGCCGGATCACCCGGTCCGGCCCCGCCCGCCCCACCCGTCGGGCACCTGCGCCACGGGGGCGGACGCGACCACCTCCACGCCAGGCACAGCGGTCGTCACCGACCACTTCAGCAGGACGACGCCGCAGGTCGGGTTGCGCTTGCCGAGGGGCACGGCTCCTGCGGGGCGGCGCTTGTCCGCCGGACGGGTCCGGCCGTCGGGCCGTCACACTCCCGGCAACCCGTCCTGCTCGACCTCGAACCGCCCGGGCCGACGCACGGCCGCATCCCCGCCGAGCTTGTGTCTGCACCCGTCCCCGAGCCCTCGAAGACGTGCGTCCCGGCCGGTGAGGGGCCGCCCGCACATCCCGCAGCGGACGACACGACGCCCCGCCGCAAGTTCCTCGTCCGTGGCGAGACCGGGCAGCGGGGCGTCAGGGATCATGCGGTCAGTGTGTCAGCGGCGCTCCGGCCCGTTCGAATGCGCGGGCACGGATGAGGGCGGGCGCCCCCGCGCTCCGCTCACTCGGCGGCCAGTCGCTCCTGTCGTGCCACCCGTGCCCCCCGCCACGATCCGAGCGCAGGTCTCGGCCGCGCCCAGGACACGGCCGACCGGCCGTGTCAGCCGTGTCAGCCGTGTCAGCCGTGTCAGCCGGCCGAGTCAGCCGCCGCCGCGTTCACGCCCGTCAACAGGCTCTGCGGACCCCAAGCCAGTGCGCGCTCGGCCGTCAGGCATTCCGACCGATCCGAGGGGGCCGTCGCGCACCCGTAGCTCGTGAACGCCAGTCTGGCGGCCTTCACCTTGGCTATGTATCCCGTCAGCTCGTCGAACTCCGGGCGATCGTCGATCTGCTCGGTCAGTCTGTCCGCCGCGCTCTCCAGCGTCGCGCTCACCGTCTCGCAATCCGACATGGCGTTCGGCGGCAAGCAGCGCGACGCGGTGATCGGGCCCATCGTGTCGGACAGCTGGGTGAGGATCGGGGTCCACGTCTTCTGCATCTCGGCGGGCGTGAAATCCACCTCGACGGTTGTCACCGACGGGGATGCCACCGGATCGGCCGTCGCCGCCGCGGTCACTGTCGGCGACGGTTTCGCATCAGCCTTCGACGACGAACCGCCGGTCGATCCGATCAGACCCCACGCCAGGCCCACAGAGCCGGCACCTACCGCAAAACCGACAACGACAGCGAGCAACAGGCGCCTCCGCGCCGCTTTCCGTACGGGCTGCGGCGCGGTGGACGGTGACATATCGGGCATGGGCGGAACATCGGGGGTGACAGGCGATTCGTCGGACATGCCGCGCAGCATGACATCCGTGCGTGATCGCCGACCCGGTGCGGACCCCAACCGTGACCAGGAGGTGACCCGACGCCCCGCCGCGGACGCCTCCGTACCCGCTCCGTACCCGGCCGCCCCACGTACACCGCGGGCGGGCGCCGCACGGCCACCGCCATCCGACGTCCGACGGCCAGGTCTCTGTCAAATTCTGACATTCCACCGCCATCACCCTGAAGTCGCCCGATTGTTCACCTGCTGGACGCAGGGGTGGGGCGTACTACTGAAAAGCCGTATGGCCAACCCCGGCACTTTGTCCGCGGTCGTCCGGCGGTCCGCCGCCCGCACGCCGCTTCTCCAGGAGATTTCCCTTGACAGTCCCCCGTGCCAAAGCCGCCGTCCTGGCCGCAGGGCTCACCACCGTCGCGCTCGCCCTGACCGCCTGCGGCGGCTCCTCCTCCGCCGACAGTCCGTCGTCCGCCAAGGGCGACGGCAAGAACGCGGCGACGGCCACCTCCGCCGCGGACTTCGGCGGCATGGACGCCCTGATCGCCGCCGCCAAGAAGGAGGGAAAGCTCAACGCCATCGCGCTCCCCCCGGACTGGGCCAACTACGGTGCCATCATCGCCGCCTTCGAGAAGAAGTACGGGATCAAGGTCGCCGTCGAGAACCCGGACGGCTCCAGCCAGGACGAGATCACCGCGATCACCTCCCGCAAGGGTCAGAACCGCGCCCCCGACGTGGTCGACCTGGGCAACTCCTTCGCGCTGAGCGCCGCCTCGCAGGGCATCCTCGCCCCCTACAAGGTGGCCTCGTGGGACGACATTCCGGCGGCGCAGAAGGATGCGAACGGGCTGCGCTACGACGACTACGGCGGCTACGTCTCGATCGGGTGCGACGCCAAGGCCGTCAAGGAGTGCCCGACCACCTTCGCCGACCTGCTCAAGCCCCAGTACAAGGGCAAGGTCGCGCTGAACGGTGACCCGACCAAGGCCGGTTCGGCGTTCGGCGGCGTGTACGCCGCCGCGCTGGCCAACGGCGGTTCGCTGGACGACATCCAGGCCGGTCTGGACTTCTTCCACAAGCTGAAGGCGAACGGCAACTTCAACCCCGTGGAGTCCACCCCGGCGACCGTCGAGAAGGGCGAGACGCCGATCAGCATCGACTGGGACTACCTCAACGCGGGCTACGCCAAGGAGTTCGCGAGCAAGGGCGTGGACTGGAAGGTCGCCGTCCCCGCCGACGGCCAGTACGCGTCGTACTACAGCCAGGCGATCAACAAGTACGCGCCGCATCCGGCCGCCGCCCGTCTGTGGGAGGAGTTCCTCTACAGCGCCGAGGGCCAGAACCTGTGGCTCCAGGGCTTCTCCCGTCCGGTGCAGCTGCCCGCCATGACGCAGAACGGCACCGTGGACAAGGCGGCCGCGGGGAACCTCCCGGCCGTCACCGGCAGCCCCGAGTTCCCGACCCCCGACCAGGTCAGCGCGGCACAGAAGACCGTGCTCGCCGGCTGGTCCAAGGCCGTCAGCTGACCGGCGACATGACCACGGCTCCCGCCGCGACACCGTCCCCCGCCGCCGGCCCCTCCTCGCAGGTGGCCGTCGGCGGCACCGCTGCCGCCCCCGATCCGCGCGGGGGCGCGTCCCGCCGCCGGCCGCGCGCCGCCGGATGGCTCGCCGTCCTGCCTTTGATCGTCTTCGTCCTGGTCGTCTTCGGGCTGCCCGCCTTCGCGATCCTCACCAACGCCTTCAAGACCTCGGCGGGTGATCCGGGCGGGCAGCGCTGGACCACGGACAACCTCAGCCAGTCGGTGCACGGCGCCTATCTCACCGCGCTGTGGGGCAGTGTCAAACTGTCCGCCCTCACCGCGGCGCTCGGCGTGCTGCTCGGGCTGCCGCTCGCCCACGCCGTGGTGACCTCGCGCTTCCGGGCGCTGCGCGAAGGGGTGCTGGCCGCCTCCGGTGTGCTGGCCAACTTCGGCGGCGTGCCCCTCGCTTTCGCCTTCGTCGCCACCCTCGGCAACTCGGGCGAACTGACCCGCCTGCTGAACCTGGGCGCGCACGGCTGGAGCCTGTACTCCTTCACCGGGCTGACCCTCGTGTACCTGTACTTCCTGGTGCCGCTGATGGTGCTGGCCATCACTCCCGCGCTGGACGGCCTGCGGACGCAGTGGCGCGAGGCGGCGCAGAACAACGGCGCGACCACCCTCCAGTACTGGCTGCATGTCGCGCTGCCCGTCCTGGCCCCCTCGCTGCTGGGCGGCTTCGTGCTGCTCTTCGGCAGCGCCTTCGCCGCGTACGCCACCGCGGCCGCGATCGTCGGCAGTTCGGTACCGCTGATCACCCTCCAGATCGCCAACGCGCTGTCCGGCAATGTCCTGGTCGGGCAGGGCAATGTGGCCCTGGCGCTGAGCCTGGACATGATCGTGATCGCGGGTGTCGTGATGGCCCTGTACATACCCCTTCAGCGCAGGAGCGCACGATGGCTGCACTGACCTCCCCCACCGCCGCCGGGCGGCCGCCGAAGCCCGCCGGGCGCCGGCGGCCGCGGGTGTGGCGCGGGATCGTCGGGATCGTGGCGGCGGTGTACTTCCTCGGCCCGATGGCCTTCTCGGTGCTCTTCACCGTCAACGTCCCCGGTGAGGGGCTGACGCTGAGTTCCTACCGGGGCATTTTCGGCGCCGAGGGCTTCGGGAGCAGCCTCCGGCTGACCCTCGAACTCGCCGCCGCCACCATCGCGGTGACCATGCTGCTGCTGGTGCCCGCGCTGATCGCGGTACGCCTGAGCGCGCCCCGGCTGCGGGTGCTGGTGGAGGTGCTCTGCTCGCTGCCGCTGGTGGTGCCCGCGGTGGCACTGACCGCGGGTATCAGCTCGGTGCTCCAGTGGGGTCCGGACGACTTCGCGGACACCCCGCTCTTCGAGATCTTCAACTCCGCCCAGAACCCCGGCTTCCCGGTGGTCCTGCTGCTGGCGTACGTACTGATGGCCCTGCCGCTGGCGTACCGGACGCTGGACGCGGGGCTGCGCGCCCTCGACCTCACGACGCTGGTGGAGGCCGCCCGCAACTGCGGGGCGAACTGGCCGCGGACCGTGGTCCAGGTCATCCTGCCCAATCTGCGCGGCGCCCTGCTCAACACCGCGTTCCTCACCCTCGCCCTGGTGCTCGGGGAGTACACCGTCGCCTCGATCCTCGGTTACCGCCCGTTCGCGGTGTGGATCGTCTCCATCGGCGGCAGCGACGCGCAGATGTCGGTCTCGGTCTCGGTGCTCAGCCTGGTTCTCACCTGGGCTCTGCTGGTGCTGCTCGCCACGGCCGGACGCGGGCGCTCGGCCCGTCCCGCACGTAGAACCCGCGATAGCGCCGCGACCGCGCCGCACACAGTCCAGGAGACCTCATGACCGCCACCGCCGTAGATACGTCCGTGTCCGCCCGCGAGACCGGCGGGGCCAGGGTGGAATTCCGCGGGCTGCACAGGAGGTTCGGCGCCACCGTCGCGCTGGACGGCCTGGACCTGACCGCCCACCCGGGTGAACTGCTGGCGCTGCTCGGGCCGTCCGGCTGCGGCAAGACCACCGCGTTGCGGGTGCTGGCCGGCTTCGAGTCCCCCGACGCGGGCGGGGTGCTGGTCGACGGCGAGGACGTCACGTCGGTACCCGCCCACCGTCGCGGCGCGGGAATGGTCTTCCAGTCCTACAGCCTCTTCCCGCATCTGACCGCCGCGGAGAACGTCGCCTTCGGCCTGCGGATGCGTGGCGCCGGCAGGGCCGAACGGCACGGCCGGGCAGGGGAGCTGCTGGAACTGGTGGGTCTGTCCCAACTGGCCGACCGCTACCCCCACCAGATGTCCGGCGGCCAGCAGCAGCGGGTCGCGCTGGCCCGCGCGCTGGCGCTCCGGCCCCGTGTGCTGTTGCTGGACGAACCGCTGTCCGCCCTGGACGCCAAGGTCCGGCTCACCCTGCGCGAGGAGATCCGCCGGCTCCAGCAGGACCTGGGGATCACCACCCTGTTCGTGACCCACGACCAGGAGGAAGCGCTGTCGATGGCCGACCGGGTGGCGGTCCTGCGCGCCGGACGGCTGGAACAGGTCGCCGCCCCGGCGGAGTTGTACGCGCGGCCGGCCACCGCCTTCGTCGCCGAGTTCGTCGGCACCATGAGCCGTATCCCGGCCGTCAGGACCGGGAACGGCCCGCAGATCGAGGTGATGGGGGCCCGGCTGCCCGTGGACGGGCTCCTGCCCGCCGACGGCGAACTGGACGTTCTGGTACGGCCCGAGGCCGTCCGGGTCACCGCCGATCCGCTGGGCGGCGCCACGGTGGTGGCCGCCGCCTTCCTCGGCGCGATCACCCGGTTCACCGTGCGCCTGGCGGACGGCACCGAGGTCAAGGCCGACCTGCCCACCGAGACGGCCGGCCTGCCCGTGGGCTCCTCGGTCACGCTGACGTTGCCCGAACGCCCCGTTCTGGTGGACCGGCGGGCCGTCTGACCCGCCGCCCGGCCGTGGCGCCGGGTCCGCGCCGTGCCGTGCTGTAGGCACCCGCCGCCCGGCCGGGCGGCCGGCCGGGCGGGTCCACCCGCTGGACGCCGACCGCCACCGACCGGCTATTTCCTGACGGTCGCGGTCACCGCGGAGTGGGCGGTGGCGTGTCCGTCCGCGTTGGTGGCGGTGATGTTGAGGCGCAGGCGTTTGCCGGCGTCGGCCGTCGCGAGGCGGTAGGTGGTTTTGGAGGCCTTGGATATCGAGGTGCAGCCGGTTCCCTTGGGCATGCAGCGCTGCCACTGGTACGCGTAGCGGATCGGGGCGGCGCCGGTCCAGGTGCCGGGGTGGGCGGTGAGCAGCTTGCCCCGGGTCTTGGTGCCGGTGACGGTCGGGACTTTGGTGTTCACCGGTGGTGCCTTTTTGACGGTGGCGGTGACCTTGGAGGCGACCGGTCCGGTGGTGCCGCCGAGGTTGTCGGCGTAGACCCGGACGCGGATACGGCTGCCGATGTCCTTGTGCGTGAGGCGGTAGGTCGCCGAGGTCGCGCCGGTGAGGTTCACGCACGAGGTGGTGTCGGCATTGCAGCGCTGCCACTGGAAGGCGTAGCTGATCGGCCCGGTGCCGGTCCAGGCGCCGCGGGTGGCGGTCAGCAGGCGGCCGTCGGCCGCACTGCCGGTGACGGCGGGCAGCGCCTGGTTGACCGGCTTCAGGGCCTGGACCGCCAGGGTGTGGAACGTGCTGGCGACCACCTGGGTGATCCCGCCACCTGCGACGAGCACGGAGGTGTAGGAGGAGTTCGTGGTGCCGTCGCCCAACTGCCCGTATCCGTCGTACCCCCAGGCCCGGGCGGTGCCGTCCGACCGCACGGCCACGCTGTACAAGTAGCCGGCGGAGACCTGCACCGCCGCGGTCAGTCCGGCCACCCGTACCGGTGTGCTGCGGTTCGTGTCCGTGCCGTCGCCCAGTTGCCCGTACCCGTTGTATCCCCAGGCCCGGACGGTGCCGTCCGACCGCACGGCCGCGCTGTGGTAGGTGCCGGCGGAGACCTGCACCGCTTTGGTCAGCCCGGCCGTCCGCACGGGCGTGCTGCGGTCGGTGGTGGTGCCGTCACCCAGTTCCGAGTGGTCGTTGTACCCCCACCCCCACACGGTGCCGTCCGACCGCAGGGCGAGCGTGAAGCCGTTGCCCGCCGACACCTGGACCACGCCCGTGAGTCCGGTCACCTGCACCGGCGTGGTGCGGGTCGTGGTCGTGCCGTCGCCCACCTGCCCGTACTTGTTGACTCCCCACCCCCATACGGTGCCGTCCGACCGCAGGGCCACGCTGTGCCCGTCGGCCACGGACACCTGTGTCACCTGGGCCAGGTTGAGCACCTGCACCGGTGTGCTGCGGTCGGTGGTGGTGCCGTCGCCCAGTTGCCCGTGCCTGTTGGGTCCCCACTCCCATACGGTGCCGTCCGACCGTACGGCCGCGCTCTGGTAGGCGCCCGCGGCGACCTGCACGATCCCGGACAGCCCGGCCACCGCCACCGGAGTGGAACGGCTGGTCGTGGTCGCGTCGCCCAACTCGCCGTCCCCGTTGAAGCCCCAGGCCCGGACCTGGCCGTTCCACAACAGCGCGAGGCTGTGAGCCTCGCCCGCGGCCACCTGCACCACGCCGCCTCCGGACGTCACCGGCACCGGTGCGCTACGGCTGGTGACGGTGCCGTCGCCCAACTGCCCGTTCCCGTTGGAGCCCCAGGCCAGCGCGGCCGAGTCAGTGGCGACGGCGGCCTGCGCGGTCGACGGCACGACAGCCACGGCGGCGGTCACCGCCAGGGCCACCGAGACGACCGGCGCGAGCAGCCTCAGACCCGTACGTCTCCCGCCGCGCGGCAGGCCGGTTCCCGGCCGGCCACGGTCATGACGGTCGATCATTGCGCCCCCCATATGGTGTTCCACCCGTTCCTGCGGGTGGAACACATGAGAGCACCCGCCCCCGGCACGGGCGGCCCGTCCGGACGAAGACTAGGGAGAACCCTGGGAGCCCGCCCAAACCGGAGAGCATGTGCCGGCCGGCAGCCGCCTGACCGTAGTCAGTAGGGGACATGGCGGGCGGGTTCGGTCATGCCGACTTCCGGGGCTCCCGCCCGGCGCCTCGGCAGTTCCGGCCGCGCCGGGCGTCGTGCCGGTCGCTGATGCCGTTGCCGAGGTTCCGGATGGTCCCGTTCTTCCGCAGGCGCGGTCCGGCGCGCTCAGCCGGACGGTGACGGCCTCGACCTCAGCGGTGCCGGGCCGCAGCGGACGACGCGGACCTTGGATTCGACACCTGTCCAGGGCGGAGCTTGGCATCTGCTTCGACAAGAGTCAACATAGAGGTATGTCGAATCCTGAGGTCGTCCACGAGCAGCCGGCCCCGCCCGGGGGTCGGGACGTCGCCTGCTGCCCGCCACTGACCTCGGCGGCACTGTCGCAGCAGGACGCCGAGTCCGTGGCCGTGATGTTCAAGGCGCTCGCGGACCCCGTTCGGCTGCGCCTGTTCTCCCGGATCGCCGCGCACCCCGGCGGCGAGGCGTGCGTGTGCGACATTCAGGACGTGGGCGTCTCGCAGCCGACCGTCAGCCACCACCTCAGGAAGTTGCGGGAAGCGGGCCTGCTGACCTCGGAGCGACGGGCCAGCTGGGTCTACTACAAGGTGGCACCCGACGTGCTCACGACCATGAGCCGCCTGCTCATCGGCTGCTGAACCCGCGGACTCCGTTCAGGGGCAGGGTCGCCGCCGACCGCTCTCGGCCGTCTTACGGCCCGACTCCGCGATCCGGGCCATCCGATCCGCAAGGGCTTCAATGGCGGCCGGCAGGAGTTTGTAGTACACAAAGCGGCCGCAGGGTTCGGTCTCGACGAGCCCGACCTCGCGCAGAGCCTTCAGATGGTTCGAGAGGTTGGTCTGCTTCGCTCCCGTCTCCTCGACCAAGTGACAGACGCACAGGGCCTCTTCGGCGAGCAGCGCCACGATCCGACTGCGGAGCGGATCAGCGAGAACCCGCAGGACATCACTATCAGCTGAGGTCACCATGGAGTGATACGTTACCCGCGCCATGCCGTTCGCTCCCAGCGCGGCCTTTCCCACGCGCGTTTGCGGACAGGGAGTCGACGGCCGGTCCTCGCAGCCCGCTCGGCCGTCACGGCCCGGCTCATGCGGCGGACTCCGGAGCGATCTCGGCGATCAAGCCCTCGACCAGGATCTTGATCTGTTCGCGGATCGGCCGCACGGCCTCCACACCCTGTCCGGCCGGGTCGTCGAGCTTCCAGTCCAGGTAGCGCTTACCGGGAAAGGCCGGGCAGGTGTCACCACAGCCCATGGTGACGCACACGTCGGACTCGCGGACCGCGTCGACGGTGAGGACCTTCGGGATCTCGGCGGAAATGTCGATGCCGACCTCCCTCATGGCCTCAACGGCGGCCGGGTTGACGGCGTCGCCGGGCTGCGAGCCGGCCGAGCGGACCTCGACTCGGTCTCCGGCAAGGTGGGTCAGCCAGGCCGCGGCCATCTGCGAGCGACCGGCGTTGTGGACGCAGACGAACAGTACGGACGGTTTGTCGGACATCTTCGGGATCTCTCCATCGAACGACATATCAGGCCCAGTTGACATCAGGGTCGGTTGACATCAGGGTCTGATGGCGCCAGGGTCTAATGACGTCAGCCATCACTGATGTGAGAGTATCAGTCCATGATGACATCAGTCGACACTGATCTGATCAGGATTCTCGCGGACCCGCTCAGGCTGCGGATCGTGACCCTGCTTTCCCGAGAAACGCTGTGCACCACACACCTGGTCGAGGAAACCGGCGCCCGCCAGACCAACCTTTCCAACCACCTCAAGGTGCTGCGGGACGCCGCCGTGGTCGAGACCGAGCCGTGCGGACGCTATACGTACTACAAGCTCCGACCGGACGTCATCGAGACCCTGGCCGGCCGGTTCGCCGACCTCGCCGCGGCCGCCCGCGCGACTGCCGCCGCCGACACGAAAAGGGCCTGCCCGTGACCCGCGCCGAACCGCCCGCGGCCGGCGTGGACCCCCGGGGGACCTCGATCGTCGCGAAGCTCTCCGCCCTGGACCGTTTCCTGGCGGTGTGGATCCTGGCCGCCATGGCCGTCGGCATCGGCCTGGGCCGCGCGATCCCCGGTCTCGACGGCGCGCTGGCGAAGGTCGAGATCGGCGGGGTCTCCCTGCCGATCGCCGTCGGCCTGCTGATCATGATGTACCCGGTGCTCGCCAAGGTCCGCTACGACAGACTCGACACCGTCACCCGCGACCGCAGGCTCATGGCCTCATCGCTGGTCGTCAACTGGATCGTCGGACCGGCGGTCATGTTCGCGCTGGCCTGGATCTTCCTGTCCGACCTGCCGGAGTACCGCACCGGCCTGATCGTCGTCGGCCTCGCCCGCTGTATCGCCATGGTCATCATCTGGAACGATCTGGCCTGCGGCGACCGCGAGGCCGCGGCCGTCCTGGTCGCGCTCAACTCCGTCTTCCAGGTCCTCGCCTTCGGCCTGCTCGGCTGGCTCTACCTCGATCTGCTCCCCCACTGGCTGCACCTCGGCAACGGTCAGCACCTGGACATCTCCCTGGGGAAGATCGCCCTGAACGTCGTCGTCTTCCTCGGCGTCCCCCTCATCGCCGGCTTCCTCACCCGGCGCCTCGGCGAGCGGAAGAGGGGCCGCGAGTGCTACGAGGCCGAGGTGCTGCCCAGGATCGGCCCGTGGGCGCTGTACGGGCTGCTGTTCACCATCGTGATCCTCTTCGCCCTTCAGGGGAGGACGATCACCCACCAGCCCGGCGATGTCGCCCGTATCGCTCTGCCGCTGCTGGTCTACTTCGCGGTCATGTGGTTCGGCGCCTTCGCCCTCGGCAGGGGTATCGGCCTGCCGTACGACCGCACCGCGACCCTCGCGTTCACCGCCGCCGGCAACAACTTCGAGCTGGCGATCGCCGTCGCGGTCGCGACGTTCGGCGTCACCTCCGGCCAGGCTCTGGCCGGAGTCGTCGGCCCGTTGATCGAAGTGCCGGTGCTCATCGGCCTGGTGTACGTATCCCTGGCCTGGCGCCGCGGGTTCAGCAGCCTCACACCGCACGCGCCGGAAACGGCGGAGTCCGCGTCGTGATCTGACGCCGTGGACGCCTCACCCCTTGCCCCCCTTCGTCGTGACGCTGGTCGACGCGCTCGCGGTCGGCGGCGGCAGCTCCGCAATCGCCGTCGGCGAGGGCGCGGCAGCCGACCGCGTCACCTACGGCGTCCCCGACCTCAACGATCCGGCAGTGCGAGCCCGGTACCCGGGCAAGCGCACCGCGGTCATCGGCTCCGGCGCCTCCGCATTCACCGCCCTCGCTTCTCTCGCCGACCTGGCCAAGGCCGCCGACGGCACCGGGACCCACGCCGTGTGGATCCTGCGGCGCGGGATCTCCGGCGCCACCTTCGGCGGCGGCGAGGCCGACCGACTCCCCGCTCGCGGCGCCCCGGGGCTGGCGGCGAAGGCCGCCGTCGAGCAAGGGCACGCCGACGCCGTCACCGGCTTCCGCACCGGGGCGATCGAACGCGACACCGACGACCGCCTGGTCCTGGTCGGTGAGGACGGTCGGCGCCTGGACGCGGTGGACGAAGTCATCGTCGTGACCGGCTTCCGCCCCGACCTGTCCTTCCTGTCCGAGATCCGCCTCGGCCTGGACGAACGCCTCCAGGCGCCGGTCGCCCTGGCCCCGTTGATCGACCCCAACCAGCACTCCTGCGGCACCGTCCACCCCCACGGCCACCGCGAACTGACCCACCCCGAAGCGGGCGTCTACCTGGTGGGGATGAAGTCCTACGGCCGCGCCCCCACCTTCCTGGCCATGACCGGCTACGAGCAGGTCCGCTCGGTGGCCGCCGCCATCGCCGGCGACATCGAGTCCGCCGACCGTGTCGAACTCGCCCTGCCCGAGACCGGGGTGTGCGGCGGCGCGGGACTCTTCGACGACCCGGCCGCCGGACAGGCCGACGAACGCGGCTGCTGTGCCCCCGTGCTGGTGCAGATCGGCGCCGCCGCCCCGACGGACACCACGCTCCGGGACGATTCGGCGGGCGGCTGCTGCGACTGAGGGCGGCCGTGTCACCCGGCTCCGGTGGAGGAGTCGACAACCCGCCCACAGCCCACGCCCGGCTGCCCACGGGGCCACCCGGCGGACGGACCACGGCCGTACTGCGCGACAAATTGACGCACCGTCAGCGTAGGGGCCGCCACACCTGGCTCGTTCAAGTCCACGCACGCCGTGTGGTCCCAGAGGAACCAGAGGGCGTCGCCCTCCTCGGAGCGTCTGACGAACGGTCGGTGTGTGGTCCACGGCGGTATCGGCCTCCTCATTTCGATGGCCGACGCCTATCCAATATGCGCCTACTATGGCGATGCCATGGCAGACGTCAAGAAGAGCGCCCGGCGCTCCTACCACTCACCCGCGCGGCAGGACGGCGCCCGGCGCACCCGGCAGGCCGTACTCGCCGCCGCCGCCGACCTGTTCACGACGCGCGGGTACGCCGCCACATCGCTGGCCGACGTGGCGGCAGCGGCCGGCGTCGCCCGTCCCACGGTGTCCGCCGCCTTCGGCTCCAAGGCCGCGGTGCTGCGCCAGGTCCTCGACGTGGCGCTGGCAGGCGACGACGAGCCCGTCCCGGTCGCCAAACGCCCCTGGTTCGAGCCCGTGTGGCGGGCGGGCGACCCGGCCGGTGTCCTGGACGCCTACGCCGGGGTGTGCACGCTCATCGCGCACCGCGCCGCGAAGGTCTTCGAGACCGTACGGCGCGCGGCGGACGGCGGCCCCGAGGTCGCCGCCCTCTGGGACACCGTCCAACGCAACCGGCGCGCCGGCGCCCGCATGGTGGTCGACCATCTCCTCACCCTCGGCAGCCTGCGCGCGGACCTGAACGCCGACCGGGCCGTCGACGTGCTCTGGATCTTCAACGACCCCGCGATGTACGACCACCTCGTACACCACTGTCACTGGCCCCAGGACGCCTACCGCACCTGGCTGTCGGAGCAGACGCGCAACGCGCTTCTGCCGCCGACCGGCTGAACGCCGCTCCCGCGCCCGCATCGCGGTACGGCTCGTCCACCACAGCGCCTGGCCAGATCACCGTTCCGAGGCCACCGCCCGGCGGTACGCCGACGAGAACAGCGCCACCGCCGCCAAGCCGTCGGCCGGCCCGAGCACGGCTGGGGCTCAACCAGCCGTCTCCCCAACCGATATCGACGTCCGGGCCGTGAACGGAAGCGGCGTCATGGGGTGCTCCCCTTGACGTCCGCCGTGACATCGGCATACTGGCCGTGTATTGAATGGACGCTGGTCATCGAATTTGAAACGGGGATGCCGATACCGCCATGGACCACACCACCCGACCGTTCGTCAGACGCCCCGAGGAGGGCGACGCCCTCTGGTTCCTCGGCAACCTCGTGACGGTGAAGGCGACCGGCGCCGACACCCACGGCGGCGTCACGGTCGTCGAGTTCCTCAACCCGCCCGGCTTCGCGCCGCCGGTGCACCGGCACCTGAAAGAGGACGAGATGTTCTACGTCCTCGACGGCACCGCCGAGTTCCTCTGCGACGGCGCGGTACTCACCGCGGGGCCGGGCGACTTCGTCCTGCTTCCGGCAGGGCTGGCGCACACCTTCGTGGTCGGCCCGGACCGTCCGCTGCGGACCCTGCAGATCACCACCCCGTCGGGCTTCGAGCAGTTCGCGGCTGCGGTGGGCGAGCCCGCCCATGAGCGTCGACTGCCCGACGGGGGGCCGGTCGACCCGGCCGCACTCGGCCACGCCTCCGCGCTCCACGGCGTCGAACTGCTGGGTCCTCCGCCGACGGCCCGCTGATCCGCACCGGCGCAGGCGCCGGCGCCGGGGACAGGGACGGCGACGGCGACGGCTCCGGGGACGGGGACGGGGACGACTCGGGACGCCGACATCGGCGGCGAAACCGCGCCCCTCGCGGCCGACCGGTCGACGGCGGCTGCGACGTACCGCGGGCGCATCGGGGTGTCCTTGGGCCTGGCCCCGGCGAGGCGGCCCCGGCCGGCCCGCGCCCGCCGGTAGTGACCAGTCACCGTTGCCAAGGAGGGGCTGTCCGACCCCGACACCCCCTTCGACCGCATGACGGGGACAGCGACCGTACGGTCGATCGTCCCGAAGCCGTCACAACTGCCGTAGTGAATGGAGCACAGAGTCCGCTCCAGTACCAATATCGAAGGTATGCGCCACCGAGACGCAGTCGCCGAGCAATGTCATCGGCGGCTGCGCCGAGTCGTTCTCAAGGGGGAACCGAACCATGAAGTATGTCCCGGCTTGTGCCCTGATGTTGCTGGTCCTGACCGCGTGCGGGGGCGGAAAGAGCCCTCACGCCGCCAACTCGTCCGTGACGTCCTCACCGCCGGTCAGCTCTCCGACGGCCTCAGCCACCCATGCCTCGGCCGCGGCGGGGAATCCGGTCGACAGCGCGGCGTTCTGCGCCTTCCTCGCGAAGATGGCGCCCCGGCTCAAGTCGGACGGGTCCTCCGCCGGCGCGGAGGCCGACTTCGCGATCGAGTTCGCGAGCTGGATCGAGGACCAGCCGCAAAAGCCGCGGACGGCGTCGGATCTTGATGACGCTTCCCAGCAGACGTGCCCGCAGGCGCGCACGGACGTCGTGGCCGCCATGGGGGCCAACAGTTTCAGCGACGCCCTGGGCTGAGCCTTTGCCCTTGCCTGCCTTTGTCGCACGACAGCGGTCAGCGGCCCCGTCGCGGGCGAATCCGCGGGCAGCGCCGGACGAGTCGGGCCGCACGCCGGGGATTCCTCCGCCGTTGCGCCAGAGTGGCTTTGACCTGCGGTTTTGTGGGGCTTCCGGGCCCGGTTCGCGTCCCTGGGACTTCTCAGGGACTTCCAGCCGGGTCCGGCCCGTCAACCCTGGTCGAGGCCCGTCAACCACGCCCCGATGGCGACCAGTCCGCGCGCGCCGGCTCGCGTCGCCGTCGCGACCGCCGTCGCATTGACCGCCGCATGGGGGCTGACGGCCTGCGGCCCGGACGGAGGCGGTACGGCGGAGGACGGTCCCGGTCCGAAGGCGAGCGGTTCGTCCAGCCCGGCGGCCTCTTCCGCTTCTACGCCGATCGTGACTGCGGCCCGGGCCACTGAGATTGGGCCTGATACGGGAGCAGTGACGGATGGCTACCGACCCTGATGCCCTCCTGGCGATGGCCGATGGTGAGCGGCTCGCGGCTCTCCGGGCGATGTCCCCCGAGGACCGGGCGGCCCTGGACGAACGGCTCCGGGCCGGCCGCGTGGCTGCCTACGCCCGGTACGGACCGACCGTGCTTGTGATGCCCTCCGATCAGGACCCGCCGGACATCGAGCTTCACTGACCCGCAACGCCCTTGGGCCCCGCCGGTCGGCGGGGCCTTTCGCACGCCCGACGCCGAGGCGCCCCACGCCGGAGCGAGCTTGCCGCGTTGCTCGGTTGGCACCGCGCACGCGTCTCCCACCAGCTCACCCGCATGGGCAAGCGCGGACTCGTCACCCGCGAACGCACCGGCGGTGTCACCGTCACCCTCACAGAGACCGGACGACAGGCCATCACCACCGTGCACCCCACCCTGGACGCGTCCTGCTCGCCTGCCGGCCCACCGCCCTCGACCTGTCCAACCACCTCGCCGAAGCCTGACCGTCACCACCGCAGAAGCCGCCCCTCGTCATTCCGGCGGGGCGGCTCCCGAAGGTCTGCGGGATCTGTACGGCGAACTGGACGAGGCGTTGACCGCGTAGGGCGAGGTGGAGGTGGCCCGGGGCTGCGTCACTACCTCGCCTACCGGCGGATGGTGAACCGTGCCTCGGTCCTCGTCCGTCCCTCGCACGGGGTGACCCTGGTCTGCCTCACCCTCGACCCGGACACGGTCGAGCTGGAGGAGGGCTTCACACGCGGCATGCGCGGCGGCATCGGGCACCTCGGGACCGGCGACCTGAACAAGGCGGAGCCGCTGATCCGGCGGGCGTTCGAAGCCGCCTGGCACGACGAGCAAGAGCGGCTGATCGAGGTCTGGGCACTGCTCGAAGAAGACATGAAGAAGGGGTCAGGTGCGGGCGGGGGTGGTGAGGCGGCCGTCGTGGACTTCGGCGACCGCGTCGACGGCGGTGAGCAGGGAGGGGTCGTGGGTGACCAGGACGGTCGCGGTGGCCCTCCGGTGGGTCAGAGTGGTGATCAAGTCGAGGACAGCGGCGCCGCGTTCGTGGTCGAGGGCGCTGGTGGGCTCGTCGACCAGGAGGACGGCGGGGTCGTTCATGAAGGCGCGGGCGATATTGACGCGCTGGCGCTGGCCGCCGGAGAGCTGGTGGGGCCGGCGGTCGGCCTGGTCGGCGAGGCCGACCGCGTCGAGCATGTCCAGAGCGCGGCGGCGGGCCTTCCCGGGGCTGCGGCCGTCGATGTGCGCGATGACCTGGAGCTGTTCGGCGGCGGTGAGGGAGGGCAGCAGGTTGGGCTGCTGGAAGACGATGCCCATGGTGGTGCGGCGCAGGGTGGTCAACTCGTTGCGGCCCAGCCCGTGAGTGTCGGTGCCGGCGACGCTCACCCGCCCTGTGTCGGGGGTGATGAGCGTGGCGGCCACCGCGAGGAGGCTGGACTTGCCGGAGCCGGAGGGGCCGACCACCGCGGTGATCGTCCCGGCGGGCACGCTCAGGCTCACCCGGTCGAGGGCGGTCAGCCGGCCGGCGCCGTCGGGGTAGGTGAGGGTGATGTCGGTCAGCCGCAGACCGGTGGTGGCGGTTGCGCTGGTCATCGGGCACTTCCCAGGGCGGTGAGGGGGTCGACGGAGGTGATGCGCCTGATGGACAGGGCCGCCCCGAGCGCGCCGAGGGCGATCATGACGGCCATCGGGACCAGGACGGTGGCGGCGTCCAGGACGAAGGGGACCGAGCCGCCGCCGACGGCGGCTCCGATGCCTGCCGCCAGGACGGTGCCGATCCCGGTGCCGAGCACGAGGAGGATCACCGCTTGGCCCAGGGCGTCCTTGAGGAGATATCCGGTGGAGGCGCCCAGCGCCTTGAGGACGGCGACGTCGCCGCTGCGCTGAATGGTCCAGACGGTGAAGAACGCGCCGATGACCAGGGCCGAGATGGCGAACAGGAAGCCGCGCATCAGCCGCAGGGACCCGTTCTCCGCGGTGAAGGAGCCGATCGCCCCCAGCGCGTCGCCGCTGCTGACGGTCTTGGTGTTCAGCTTCCGGTCGGCCGCCGGGAGATCGGCTCCGGAGGTGGTGGACAGGGCCACGACGGTGGCCTGTTCGCCGCTGCCGCCGACGGCGCCGAGCCGCTGCCAGTCGCCGAGGGAGGTCCACACCACGGGGGTGTGGCTGTACATCGCCTCTCCGCCGACGGCGGCGACGGTGACCCGGTGCCCGCTCAGGGTGAGGGTGTCCCCGGCCCGCACACCCAGGTCGCCGGCCGCCTTGGCGGACATCACCACGGTACCGTCGCCGAGGTCGCCGGAGTCGGGGGCCAGGTCGGAGCCCGTGGGGACACCGAAGGCGGACAGGGAGGCGGTGGTGGCGCCGGCCTGGGCCCTGGTCATCGCGATGCCCAGCGGCTGCGCGGATTCCACGCCGGGCACCCCGGCCCACTGCTCCCAGGTTTTCCGGTCGATCCGGGAGTCGGTGAAGGAGGTGCCCTGGCCACTCGCGGGGGCGGAGAAGGCCAGGTGGTCGGCGGGCAGGCCGGTGATGGCGGAGGTGTTCTCCCGGCCCAGCCCGGCCGTGAGCCCGGACAGCAGCCCCACCAGCAGCGTGATCATCACGATCACGGTGCCCATGAGGGCGAAGCGGCCCTTGGCGAATCGGAGGTCTCTCCAGGCGACGAACACGGCCCTGCCTCTTTCGGTGCGGTGCGGAGGCCGGACCCGGTGCCCGGCGGCAGTCTCCACCGTCGCCTGCCGGACCCGGCCGCGGCATCGGGCCGAGGACTGCCCGATGACGGCCCAAGGGTTCACTCCCGCCTACACCTTTTGATCGATGCCGCCGCCGCGGGGCCTGCTTACGCTGGCCCGGGGGAAGTGCGCCGTGGACGGATGGTGAGCAGCCGATGAGAGACGTGGTGGGCGATCCTTCCCCGACCCCGACCCCGACCCCGAACCCGACCCCGACCCCGACCCCGGCGTTGCGCGTGCTGCGGATCTGCCTGCACCTGATGGTCGCCGGCCTGCTGGCCCTGGCAGCTGTGCGGGCGGTCGTCGGCGGCGCCGCGAACGCCCCGGGGGTGGTCGCCGCGGCCTGCGCGCTCGCGGTGGTCTACGGCATCGGACCCCTGCTGTGGCCCGTACGGCCCCGGGCGGCGGCCGCGGCCTGGTGGCTGGCGGCCGTCACGGCCACCTGGGCGGTGCTGCTCGCGCTCACCTCTGACGGCGTCTGGCTGGCCTTCCCGCTGTTCTTCGTCCAACTGCACCTGCTGCCGCGGCGCTGGGCCCTGGCCGCCGTCGCGGTCACCACCGCGCTGGCGATCGCCGGGTTCGGCGGGCACACCCGCACCTTCGACGTCGGCGCCGTGGTGGGCCCCGCGCTGGGCGCCGCTGTCGCCGTCGCGGTGGTGTTCGGCTACCAGGCCCTGTACCGGGAGAGCGAGCAGCGCCGGCGTCTCATCGAGGAGCTGACCGCGACACGCGGCGAGCTGGCCGCGGCCGAGCACGCCGCCGGGGTCCTGGCCGAGCGCGAACGCCTCGCACGCGAGATCCACGACACCCTCGCCCAGGGCCTGTCCTCCATCCAGCTGCTGCTGCGGGCCGCCGAACGCGCCCAGTTGTCCGGCCGGCCCGAGAGGGCGCTGGGCCATGTCCGCCAGGCCCGTCAGGCCGCCGTCGACAACCTCGCCGAGGCCAGGCGGTTCGTGCGGGCCCTGAGCCCGCCCGGTCTGGAGGCCGGAAGCCTGCCCGCCGCGCTGGAGCGGCTGTGCGCCACCCTCGCCCGTACCTCTTCCCTGACCGTCCGCTGCCGGATCTCCGGCACCCCCGTCGACCTGCCCACCCCGTACGAGGTCGCGCTGCTGCGGGTGGCCCAGTCCGCGCTGGCCAACACGGTCCAGCACGCGCACGCCGGCCATGTCGAGACGACCCTGAGCTACATGGACACCGAGATCGCCCTGGACGTCGTCGACGACGGACGCGGCTTCGACCCCGGCACTCTCCCTGTACCGGGGTCGAACGAGTCCGGCTCCGGCTTCGGGCTGGCCGCCATGCGCGCCCGCGCCCAGGCCCTGCACGGCGCCCTCACCCTGGAAACCGCCCCCGGCCAGGGCACCGCGCTGGCCGTCACCCTCCCGCTGCCCGCCCGCGAAGGAACCGACGCATGACCGCCTCCCCCGTCCGGCTGCTGCTCGCCGACGACCACCCCGTGGTACGGGCCGGACTGCGCGCCGTGCTGGAGACCGAACCCGGCTTCACCGTCGTGGCCGATGTGCCGACCGCCGAAGAGGCCGTCACCCTGGCCGCGGACCCCGGCCTCGCCGTCGACGTGGTGCTGATGGACCTCCGGTTCGGCGGGCAGATGCTCGGCTCCCGGGCGACGGCCGCGATCACCGCCCGCGACGGCGCGCCGCGTGTGCTGATCCTGACCACCTACGACACCGACGCCGACATCCTCGCCGGCATCGAAGCCGGAGCCGCCGGCTATCTCCTCAAGGACGCCCCGCCCGAGGAACTCGCCGCCGCCGTACGCACCGCGGCGGCCGGGAAATCCGCCCTCGCTCCGGCCGTCGCTCTGCGGCTGATGGACCGTATGCGCGAGCCCGCCACCACACTGACCCCGCGCGAAACCGAGATCCTCCAGCTGGTGGCCGACGGCCTGTCCAACGCCGCCATCAGCAGACAGCTCTTCCTCAGCCAGGCCACCGTCAAATCCCATCTGGCCCACATCTACACCAAGCTCGGCGCCGACTCCCGCACCTCCGCCGTCGCCACCGCGGCCGCCCAGGGCCTCATCCGCCGCTGACCCTTGCGGGGGCTCGGTTCACCCATCGCATGGCATCGCGGCTCGGCCTCGGGGGCGGCGTTGGAGGTTGTCCCGCAACCGCTGGTCGCGGGACAGTTGGTCTTGGTACGGCTGGTGTGATCACGGCGTCGGGGCCGTCCTGAACAGCCCCGTTCACCGGGATTTTCGCGACGCGGGCAGCCGGAGGTGTCGCATTCCGAGACCGTCGATGTGAGGTGTGTATGACCTATGGTGTCGCGGGTCGGCATGCGCGATCATGACCGGGATGGACGCTCGTTTCCTTGGCATCGCCGATCTGGTCGAAGCCCCGTCCGTGGCGGTCGTGGTCGACGTCATGCGTGCTTTCACCGTGGCTGCCTGGGCCTTTGCCCGGGGGGCCGAAAAGATCGTTCTCGCCGAGTCGCTGGACGAGGCCCTGGCCCTCAAGGCTCGCCACCCGGACTGGGTGACGCTCAAAGACGGTCCGCCCGCGCCCGGATTCGACGCCGTCAACTCACCGGGCCTGCTGCGGTCTGTTGACCTTGGCGGACGGACCGTTGTGCAGAAAACCACGGCAGGGACGGTCGGCGCCCTTGCGGTCAAGGAAGCGTCGCTGGTGCTGTGCGCGAGCTTCGTAGTGGCGGAGGCAACGGCCCGGCTCTTGCGGACGCGCGAGAGCGACAGCGTCACGTTCGTGGTCACCGGCGAGGACGGACAGGCCGATGAAGACGTGGCGTGCGCTCAATACATCGCTGGGCGCGCTTCCGGGGCCGGTACGGATGCTGCCGAGTTCCTCCACCGTGCTGCCGCGTCGCGCGCCGCCACCGAACTGGCGGAGGGTGTGCGTCAAGGAGTCCATCCCGATGACGTCGCACTCTGTCTTGAGCTCGACCGGTTCCCCTTCGCCATGGTGGCGACCTTGGACTTGGAAAGTTCGCTCATGGTCCTGCGTCAGCGCCCGGTGCCCTCGCCGGCCGACGACGCCCCGATCTGATCGCCGGTGAGGCCCGACTCTCACCATGCGAGAACCGGCACGCAGTCGGGTATGCGGCATCAGCTGCATGGCCCGACGGAGGTGGTTCGAGGTGGCGGCAGGTGGCTGACCCGAGTGGCGCCGACACTGATCTCGTCCTGGCGACGGCTTCATCCCCCACGTACACCGGGATGCTGGCCAGGTCCGGGGCTTCCCTTGGCGCTTGCCGGTGGGAATGTAGAGATCCGGCCGGACGCGTTGCCGGACGCCGGCGGTTCGGTTGGTCACCACCGCGATCGGCCCGTACGACGCTCAGTTCCCCCGTGGCGACTGGATCAGGTCCGTTAGAATCCGCCTGTGTCAGGACGCTTGCGAGATACCTCGGACTCCCTTCCCGGCGGTGGGCGGGCCACGCTGTGACGAGCGGTGGAACAACCGAGGCCGAAGGTCCGGTGAATCGTCCGACGGGCTTTTTCGAGCAGCCGATCTGGACCGGGCTCGGGCTTCTGGTCGTGTGTGCCGGTCCCCTGATCCTGCTGGCCGGTATCGGCGGGTACGTCCCCGACGACGACAGGCTGGGCATCGTTGTGACCGGCCTCGTCTGGACCCCTTTCACCGTGGTCGTCCTGGTCCTGGCCATCGTCGGCACCGCACGGGACCTGCGCGTGTGGCGCGACCTGGACACGGCCGGCGTGCGCGTCACGGGCAAGGTCACGTCCGTACAGCGCGTGTGGTGCGGCGAGGACGACCGCTGCACCAGGGTCCGGATGCTGGTCACCGTACCGGGCCGGCCGCCGTTCACCACGAGCCACCTCGTCGCCGGGGAGGAGATCATCGAAGTCGGGACGGGCATCCCGGTCGACGTGCACCCGACGCACGACCTCTTCCGCCTGGTTGCCGACCCGTCCACGGGTGGGGCGTCCCGGTAGTCCTCGCCCAGCGCCGGACTGCCGGCGCCGGAGCGGCTGATCAGCCTGGACGCCGCCGAACTCCTCACCGGTGAACGCGTCGTCGGGACGCTCCTGGCGGATCAAGGAGCGAGGGACGATTTCGATCTCCCCGTCGGCGTCAGCGACCGGGCTCCCCTGCTGTGATCACGGCGTCGGAGCCGTCCTGGATTTCACCGTTCACCGTTCACCGGACTGAACCCGCGCTGCTTTGCCTGGCTGGCGGCCGCCCTACGCCGTGAGGGCGTCGACGGGGGCCGGACAGGCTGCCCGTGGAGCCTCGCTTGACGACCGCGTCGAGCACGTCTACGCCCGCATGAAGACCTGGAAAATCCTCCGCGACCGCCGCCTCCAGGGCGACGGAGAACACCACGCCATGCTCGGAATCGCCCGCCTGCCCAACCTCACCCTCACCGGACAGGGGAGAGCGGATCTCATCCCCCCTGACCGCGCCCATCGACCTCAAGATCAGTTACGGGACAAGCCTTGGCCGCTGCCCGATTGATCCCCGAGGCCGGACAAGGGGGTGCGTGATAGAGGCACCCGCGCCCGCGGTGGGGCGGTGCCGGGATCCGCCAGAGGGAACCGTCTTATCCCTTCGCCGACGACGCGGCCCCTGCGGGCCGGGGCCGCGTCGCTTATGGCTGCTATCGCCGGCGGGTATAGGCGGACCGGAAGTCTGACGCGGGTGTCACCGCTGAGGGGGAGGCGAACGGCCGGAGCCACGATCCCGGGACCGGTCGTGACAAGCGATCCACAGCGACAGAATCGAGAGATCAATCATGGCGGCAGAGCTGTCGGAAACCTCACTGGGCAACGGCCCGGCGACCTCGCGGCACGCCCCTTCCAAGCTCGCGCTCCCCGCCATCCTGCTGGCCGTGTTCGTGGTACCGATGGGCATCACAGGCACCGCCGTCGCCCTGCCGCGCATCGCCGACGACCTCGGCTCCAGCCCCGCGCTGCTCCAGTGGGCCATCAACGGGTTCAACACCGCGTTCGCGATCTTCACCCTGATCTGGGGTGTGCTCTCGGACCGGGTGGGTTACAAACCGACCTTCGTGATCGGCGCCGCACTCTTGGTGGCCGCCTCCGTAGTGAGCACCGTGGCCGCCGGCCTGGTGATGCTGGACATTGCCCGGCTGCTGGCGGGCGTGGCCGGCGCGGCCATCTTCACCGGCTCAGCTGCCATCCTGTCCAACGCTTACGGTCCGCAGGCCAGAGCCCGTAACTTCGCGCTGTTCGGGGGTGTTCTGGGGCTCGGCGTGGCGCTGGGCCCGACCGTCTCAGGGCTGATCGTGGCCTGGACGGGTTGGCGGTCAATCTTCGTCGTCTTCGGGATCTTCGCGGCGGTGGCTCTTCTGCTCAGCTGGATCATCCCGGACGTCCGGCACGAGCGTGACCCCGGTCGCAGACTGATCGACTTCTCGCTGTTGCGCAACCGGCGTTTCCTGGCGATGAGCCTGGTGCCGGTGGCGGCGGCGTTCGGGTTCGTGACGCTGCTGACCTATCTGCCGGTGGCGCTCAGCGCCGTACGCGACATGAGCGCCGGGGCCGCCGGCCTGTTCATGCTGCCGATGACGGTGCCCGTCCTGCTGGGGCCGATCACCAGCAGTCGGTTGATGGCGCGCTTCCCCCGGCTCACCGCGATGGCGGTGGTCTACGTCTCGCTGGTCCTCCTGGTGGTCGGCGACCTCGGGATGTTCCTGCTCAACTCCCACACACCACTCGGCCTGATCATCGTGCCGATGATCCTGCTCGGCTTCTCCTTCGGGCTGCCGCTCGGGCTGGTGGACGGCGAGGCCATCGGTTCAGTGCCTGCGCGCAGCAGCGGAACCGCCGCCGGGGTGCTGAACTTCATGCGACTGGGCAGTGAAGCCGTGGTCATCGGCGCCTACTCCGGCGTGCTGGCCTGGCTGATCAGGGGATCCGTAGCCACCCCCGGCATCGCGGACAGGGTCGCCGCCGGAGCCACCGGGCACGCCGGCGCCTACGCCGACGCCTTCCACGTAGTGCTGTGGGCGATGATCGCGCTCAGCGCGGCCACCGGTGTCGCCATCGCCCTGCTGCACCGGGCCGAGCGACGCGCCGCCGCCGCCCTGACGCCGGGCAGGAGACGGTGCTGAGGTCCCGCGGCTGACCGTGCCCCCACTCCGGAGCCCGTGGTCCGGACGGCCGCGACCTGCGAACCTGGGCTCCGTGGCATGCCGCGGCCCGGTGTGATGCGATGGTGCCATGGAGTTGCGCGAGCTGAGGGCGTTCGTAGCGGTGGTCGAGGAGGGCGGGATGTCGCCGGCGGCCCGCCGGCTGCACGTCAGCCAGCCTGGGCTGTCCAAGGCGATGAACGGACTGGAGCGCGAGTTCGGGGTCAAGCTCCTGGTGCGCAGCAGCCGGGGGGTACAGGCAACGGAGGCGGGGCAGACGTTTCTGGGTGAGGCACGGGCGGTGCTGGCCCGGTACGACCAGGCCGTACGGGTGATGGCGGAGTTCATGAACGTCGGCAGCGGTGTGCTGCGGGTGGGGATCCCGCTGGAGCTGCCGTCCGATCTGCTGGTTTCCGCGCTGGCCCGGTTCGCCGAGCAATGCCCGGACACCAGGGTGCAGGCGCGTCACCTGTCCACCGCCGGCCAGCTCGCCGCTCTGCGGGCCGGCGAGCTTGACCTCGGCCTGCTGCGGGAGCGGCCCACCGGCCAGGAGCTCGACACCATGCTCGTGGTCAAGGAGCACCTGGGGGTGATACTGCCCGCCGACTGCGCCGTCGAGCTGAGCGGCCCGGACGGCATCCCGCTGGAGGCGCTTGACCGGCTGGAGTGGGTGGGGTTTCCCCGCTCGGGCAGTCCCGCCTGGTACGACGAGCTCACCTCGATCCTCCGCAGCCACGGCCTCGCTATCGGCGCACAGCCGCCGGACGGACACGATCTGACCTTGGAGGTCAAACTGGCCGCTGTGGGCACCCGCCGGGCCTTCGCCCTGGCGCCGAACGAGTGGGCGCGAACACTGCCGCCCGCGATCGCCTGGTCACCCCTGGCCGGTCATCCGATCACCCGGCGCACCTGGGCGGTCTGGCCGGCCGGGTCACGGCGCCGCGACTTGGGCATGTTCATTGTGGCCCTGGACCGGCCCGTCCTCGACTGAGCGGGGAAGCCGACCGGTGCGGCGGGCGCGGACAAGGTGGCCGCGGACCTCGGTGGCGGAGGGGAGGTGGACCTGTCCGTCGGGGAAATGGGTCTTCTTCCCGGTGCCGATGCACGCCGCCGAAGGTCCCTGGCGCATCATGGACGCCCACGACGCCCGGCTTGCCTCTCTCGGCGGACAGATCCTCAAGCCCGGCGTGCAGAGCAACGACCAGTGGCCAACTTGGCCTGGGCCACCCGTCCGCTTCCTCAGCGGCATTCACCCGCAAGAGACACCTGGCGGCCCGCCCCAAACCTACGGGGCCGCCCCGCCCATGGTCCGGCCCGGGCCCGACACCCGAGCGTCAGTGCGTGGGCCGACATTTCCCGACGGCCACCGACCACCGGCAGCGTTCGGCGACGGGCGGTCGGCTGGGCCATGCGGGTACAAACCGCTTGAAGGTTCGCCGTGCGGCCCGCTGCCCCGCTGCCGGGACAAGGAACATCAGCACATGACGACGACCAACGCTGTCTCCACCGGCCAGAACGCGTCCACCTCACCCGAGGAGGCCGCCGCCCTCCTCGCGCGGATGCCCGACCTGGAGCAGGCGCTCGCCTTCTACCACCAGCATCTGGCACCGGACACCGCGGTCGACCTGTCCGTGGCGGAGAACGTCCTCGTCTACGACGACTCGATGCAGAAGATGGTGTTCGCCGACACCGGCCTGCTGCCCGAGCAGTACATCCACTACTTCCCCCCGTACGGCACCCCGGTACTGCGTCAGCAGGTGGCCGCCCTGCTGACCGAGGCGTTCGGCCGCAGCGTGGAAGCGGAAAACGTCTTCGGCACGGCGGGTGTCGCCTCCGCGCTGGAGTGCCTGGCGTTCGCGCTCAAGGACAGTGTGCCCGGCGGGCCGCCGCCGCTGGTGGACGGCGACGCGGTGCTGATTCCGGCGCCGTACTGGCAGGGTTTCAACTGGTCGTTCGAACAGCGGCCCAAGCTGACCTGCGTCCCGGTGAATCTGCCCACCGAGGGCCCTGCGGCCTTCCACCTCACACTCGACCTCATCAAGAAGCAGTACGAGGAGCACAGGAAGCAGACCGGCAAGGCGCCCAGGCTGCTCGTCCTCACCAACCCGCACAACCCGCTGGGCGTCAACTACTCCAAGACGCTGCTGGAGGACATCTACACCTGGGCGCTCAGCGACACCGACCTGCACATCATCTCCGACGAGATCTACTGCCACTCCCAACTCCGGGACACCGCAACGCCGTTCACCAGCGCCGTCGCCCTGGACGCCTACACCGAGCACCCCAGCCGCATCCACGTCGTCTGGGGCTTCGCCAAGGACTTCGGGCTCTCGGGCCTCCGCACCGGATTCGTCGTCTCCCAGAACACCGCGGTCCACAACGCCATGCTGGGCAGCACAGACCCCGGCGCGGAAAAGCGGCACCCCATGTCCTGGTTCACCCCCTTCGACTCGCTCAAGCACTACGTCGTCGGCGCCGTCCTGTCCGCCGCCGTCAACGGCCCCGGATCCGAGCTCTACACCGCCTACGCCATGCGGACCTACCGCGATCTCCTCAGCACCAGTTTCGACAAGGTCAAGGACCGTCTGAAGCACAACGGCATCACATACACCCACCGCGACGGCGACAATGCGGCCCAGTTCTTCTGGCTCGACCTCAGGGACTACCTCGACCTGTGCGTACCGCCCACGGGCAATGCCACGCCCCTCCCGCTCAACGCCGCCGACCTCGACCCGCGGGAGCAGTGCCTCTTCGACTACCTCCGCGCGGCGCCCACCGAGGTGTCGCTGCTCCCCGGCGGTGTGATGCACAGCCCCGCCCCCGGCTTCTTCCGCCTCTGCTACACCGCCCGCCAGCCCGCGGAGGTCTGCGAAGCAGTCGACAAGGTGGGCAAGGCCCTGAGCCTGCTGAAGTCCCGGGCGTAGCCGCCTTCCAGACACTCCACCAGTCAACACCGCGTCTGGCACCTGCGCGATTCCCGCTGATGGCGCTGCTCCGGCCCGGCGCCGCTGCTCGTTGCGGAGCGTTTCGACGTTGCCGGTGAAGACCTTGACCGACTTGCCGCCATCGAGCGTGACACCAACGCAGCCTGCACGACCGGGACTTCCTCATCGAGCCTGCCCTGAACCCGCCGGGTCCCTAACGCGTCCAGCGGGGCGGCAGAGCCGCTCGGTCCCGCCAGTAGTCCGCGTCATGCGGATCCATCAGCCGGCCGACCAGTCGCTCAGAGCCTGCCGCAAACGCATGGGCCAGTGACCTCCCCTCGTCAACAACCAGCGTGAGTTCGTCGATGTCATGGGTGGCGTGGTCGGTCTCGCACCAGCAAGCCACGTTCACCGCCGCGTTCACAGCGAGCCGCCCTTGATCCGTCCAGAACACCTGCAGCCAGAACTCAAGCCGGTCGCCTCCGTCCGCATGCACGATGACGTCGGCCATGAGGACCACGGCCACACCGGGCTGCGGACCAGGAAACCGGGCATGCCCCGGTGCCCATTCCCACTGCGGTGCCTCCCCTTTGACGCGAGCCGCATCGACGGCGCCGGCCACGACACGCATGGCCTCCATGTCGGCGTGTGTCAGCTGTGGGAACAGTGCGGCCAGCGGAACATCATCGAAACTGCCTCGGCTCATGAGCATGGACCTGATCATCCATACGAGACGGATGCCGGATCTCCATCGCGCTCTCGCCGCCCTCGCCGTCCAGGCCGTATCAAACGCCGACCGCCCGGATTCTCCCCATGGGAGCGATCGACCAGCGGCTGCGCCCGGCGTTCGACGCGGCTTCGCCGGTGGACAGGTCCTCGCCGACACGCATCGACATCAGCGGCACGCCGGGCGGCCCGCGCGCTCCGCCGGAAGCGTGCCGGGCGGGTAGCTCGTGGCCCGGCCACCCGCTACGACAAGGCACCCGAGAGCTACGAAGCCGGACTCCACCTGAGGGGATCGACCATGTGGCTGACGCACGCGACTACGAACGCCTCATCCAGCACTCCGAATCGCTCATCACCTGGGCAGCCATCACACTCATGACACTCATGACCAGGCGGATCACCCGCCGAAGCTCCCGCAGGAGCGGACAGACCGCCTCCCGCGAGGCCCAACGAGACTGATCATCTCGGCCCCGGCCGGGGTCAGTCTCACCGAGAGGTCACCGAGCCCCCGCACCGGCCTGATTGTCGCACCACCATGACGGCTCCATCGGGCAAATCCGCGACAGCGCGGGGCCGCCCCTCAACCGTCGACCAGCCGACCTCACCGCTCGCACCCTGCCGTTCGGATTCTGAGCTGGCCAAATACCGAGACCCCACTGGCTATCACGCCATGGCCGGCTCAGAACAGGCATCTTCAGGGTCGACCCCTCATCCGGCCGCGTACGCCGACAGGGGGGGAGCCGCGGCCATGGGGCGTGTCCTGCCGCGGTGCCGGGGCGAGTCTCTACCTTTCGCGATATGACTTCCAAACACCTGCGTTCCCCGGCGGTGAGGCACGGGCAGAGCCGGCTCGGGCGGTGGGCCGCCGGAGGGCTGGGTGTGCTGGGGCTGGTGGCGGCCTCGGTGGGGATGCCGGGCCAGATGGCCGCCGCGCAGCCCGTGGGCGTGCCCCTGGTGAACGAGACGTTCACCGGGGCCAGTGCCATGGCGGGGTTCGAGGCGTTCGGGCCCGCCTGCCTGACGGGTGCGCCCGAGGCTCCGGCGCCCGGTCCTGGTACCCACCCGCTGACCGGCTGCCCGGCAGGCGGGACCGGTCCCGTGCCGCCGAACAACGCCGCACCGAACGGCTACCTGCGGCTGACCGACGCGTCCAACGACCAGTCCGCCGCGGTCCTCTACAACCATGCCCTCCCGGCGAACCAGGGCCTGGTCACCTCCTTCGACCAGTGGCAGTACGGAGGAACGACCAACCCTCCGGCCGACGGCATCTCGTTCTTCCTCATCGACGGCGCCGCGTCGCTGACCGCGCCCGGGGCCTTCGGCGGCAGCCTCGGCTACGCGCAGAAGCTTCCCAACGACGACCCGAACGAGACGTTCCTGCCGGGCGTCAACCACGGCTACGTGGGTGTCGGCCTGGATGTGCTCGGCAACTACTTCGGTGACTGGGAACACCGCGGCAACGGCTGCGCCACCCGCTCGCCGGCCGGTACGCAGTTCCGGATCCCGGCACCGGGCGCGAACATGGTGACCGTGCGCGGGCCGGGCAACGGTACCGAGGGCTACTGCTTCCTCGACGCGACGACCAGCAACTTCTCCACGACGCCACCCTGGCCCTCGACGCTGCCGGGACAACTGCAGGGGCCGACCACCACGCTGCCGCCGGACTCCACACCCGAGGAGGCCGAAGCACTGCTGGAGCCCTCACGCCGCACGGTGACCATCGAGATCTCCCCGTCGCCCAACCCGGTACTCACGGTCGCCATCGACTTCCACGACGGCAACGGCAGCCAGCAGGTGCTGTCCACTCCGGCGCCCCAGCCGGTTCCCAGCACGTACAAGTTCGGCTTCGCCGCGTCGACCGGGCTGTTCACCGACGTCCACCTCATCCGGAACGTCACCGTTCACCCGGCTGCCGCACTGCCCCAGCTCAACCTGGTCAAGCAGGTCTCCCAGGACCCGCCACTGGAAACCCCGCTGACGCCGGGCACGCAAGTTCCCTACCAGTACGTGGTGACCAACACCGGCATGGTCCCGGTGACGGGCGTGGCCGTGACCGACGACAAGGTCACCGGCATCACCTGCCCGCAGACGACCCTCGCGGTCGGTGAGACGATCACCTGCACCGGCAGCTACACCGTCACCGCGGCGGATGGAGTGGCCGGTTCGCTCACCAACACCGCTACCGCGCACGGCCAGGCCGGAACCACCCCGGTTACCTCGCCGCCCGACGATGTCACCCTCCCCGTCCAGGCCGGGCCCGGCATCCGGATCGAGAAGTCGGCGGACGAGACCCGCGCGTACGAGGTCGGCGAAACAGTGCCGTACACGTACACCGTCACCAACACCGGCCCCCAGCAACTGACGGACGTCACCGTCACCGACAACCGGGTGACCGGGGTGACCTGCCAGGCGACCACCCTCGCCCCGGCCGGACAGCCCGGTGACAGCACCACCTGCACCGGCAGCTACACCGTCACCGCGGCGGACGCAACGGCCGGCTCGATCACCAACACCGCCACCGCCCAAGGACAGGCCGGAACCACCCCGGTCACCTCGCCACCCGACGAGGCAACCGTGGCGGTCGCCTCCGTGCCAGGGCTGCAGCTGCAGAAATCAGCCGACACCACCCGGACCTACCAGGCCGGCGACATCGTGACGTACACCTACACCGTCACCAACACCGGCGACACGACACTGACCGGCGTCGGCGTCACCGACGACCTCGTGCCGAACGTGACCTGCCAGGCCACCACGCTGGCCCCGGGCGCGACCACCAACTGCACCGGCACCTACACCGTCACCCAGGCCGACGCAGAACGCGGAACAGTCGTCAACATCGCCGCCGCGCAGGGGCAGTCCGGCACCACACAGGTGGTCTCGGAACCCGACAGCGTCACCCTGCAGACCAGGGGAGAGCCGGGGTTGCAGCTGACGAAGACAGTGGACAACTCCCGCACCTACGCCGTCGGCGACCAGGTGGCATACACCTACACCCTCACGAACACCGGTGACACGACACTGACCGGCGTCGGCGTCACCGACAACCGGGTGACCGGGGTGACCTGCGCTGCGACCACCCTCGCCCCGGCCGGACAGCCCGGTGACAGCACCACCTGCACCGGCACGTACACCGTCACCCAGGCCGACGCAGAACGCGGCAGCGTCACCAACACCGCGGTCGCCACCGCTGAAGGCGGCAGCGTCCGGTCCAACCAGGACCAGGCCACCATCACCATCGAGAAGAACCCGAAGCCGTGCCACGACACGTACGGCAAGCACTGCGACCCCAAACCGAAGCCGACGCCCAAGCCCTGCCACGACACCTACGGCAAGCACTGCAATCCCAAGCCGAAGCCGTGCCACGGGACGGGCTACTGCCGCTCTACGTGACACGACCTGCACACAAGTGACCGCGCGGGCACCCGCCACCACCCGGTGGAGGGTGCCCGCCCGCCTGCTCAGGCAGGGATCCACCTACGCGTCCGCACACCCCGCGGCCGGCTCCGCCTGGCCCGGCCCGCGAGGGCCAGGAACCATAGCCGCCGCGAGATGGAGACGGGCCCCACGCTCGGATACTTCCCAACACTGCCTCGGAAAGCCCGCGGTCCGCCGGCGGTCAAACTCAAGCATCGGCCCTGTTCGAATCCTGAGCTGGCAGAACACTCACAGCAGCTTTGCAAACAGGCACCAAGCTTGTTCTTTATCTTCCGGCCGCGTCGTAAGGCGGGGCCGGAAGGTTCCAGACGGCGTCTGACCGGTCGACGATCTTTCGTGGTGGGTAGCATTCCGGACATCTGCAATCCTATTCTGCGAGCCCTGGCTGACCTCGAACGAGACACCTCCCGAGCCGGATTCCGGGGGCGTTGCCCGAGGAACGCTCGCCCTGGCAAGAATGCGAGTTCCTGGGCCGTTATCTGTTCAACATCAGGGCCGGCGGCCCCGGCCGGGACACGGACGCCGTCGAAGACGACGAAGGCTGACGGCCGGGCACTCCACCCCCTTTCGGGCACGAGCTGAAGCGGGCGGCGCGACCGGGGACCGCAGGCCGAGCCACTGCTCGGCGTCCCAGGTCTGGAACCGTGACAGAATCAACATCACGTTGATAAAACTCGACGTTGTGTAGACTTTCTGGGTGTGGGGCAGCCCAGCTCCTCGCGAGACCTTTCTGGAGGAGCAGTGCAGCAGCAGAAGTGGCTCATCACCGGCGTCAGCACGGGCCTTGGACGTGCCTTCGCCCAAGCCGCCCTGACCGCCGGGCACACCGTTGTCGGCACGGTCCGCTCCGCGGAGGACCTGCGGGCCTTCGAAGGGCTCAAACCCGGGTACGCTCACGGCCGCATCCTGGATGTGACCGACGACGCCGCCGTCTCGAGTGTGATCACGGAGGTGGAGCAGAGCGTCGGCCCCCTGGATGTCGTCGTCGCCAACGCGGGCTACGGCCTGGAGGGCACCTTCGAGGAGACGCCGCTGGCCGACGTGCGGCGGCAGTTCGAGGTCAACGTATTCGGAACAGTGGCCACGCTGCGGGCGGCCCTGCCCCACATGCGCCGGCGCCGACGCGGACACCTGATGGCCGTCACCTCCATGGGCGGGCTGATGGCCGTGCCCGGCATGTCCGCCTACTGCGGCAGCAAGTTCGCCCTGGAAGGCATCCTTGAGGCACTGGGCAAGGAGGTCGCACAATTCGGGATCCACGTGACGGCGATCGAGCCCGGGTCCTTCCGCACCGACTGGGCCGGACAGTCCATGACACGCACCGCGCAGTCCATCGACGACTACGACGAGCTGTTCACCCCCATCCGTGAAGCACGGCAGAAAGCCAGCGGGAACCAGCTGGGCAATCCGGCCAAGGCCGGGGACGCCGTCGTGCACATCGCGTCGGTCGACCAGCCGCCGGCCCACCTCGTCCTGGGCTCGGACGCGCTGCGACTGGTCACCGCCGCGCGCACGGCCGTGGACGAGGACATCCGCGCGTGGGAGACGCTCTCCCGTACCACCGACTTCGCCGAGGGCGCTCAGCTCTGATGCCCGGCCACCACCCCGCGCAGAGCCGACGCACCACCGAACGCAAGGGTGACGTCCGGGAGCGGGCCATCCTCGACACCTGCGAAGCTCTGCTGGCGCAACAGGGCTATGACGCCATGACCGTTGGCGACATCGCGCAGGGCGCCGGCATCACGCGTGGCGCCCTGTACTTCTACTTCGGCTCCAAGCAGGAAGTGGTCACGGCGCTCGTGGCCCGGACCGTGGAGCACCTGTGGGAGCGGTCCCGGGCCACCGCGCAGACCGACGAGCCACGCCAGGCCATCGCAGCGGCCATGCGGCGCACGGTCGAGCTGTGGAACGAGCACGGCCTGGTCATGCGCACGGCGATCGACCTGTCGTTGACCGTGTCGGAGATCGGCGAGCTGTGGAGCCGCACAGCTGACTTGTTCATCGCAGCCATCGCCGCCGTCCTGGAACGAGCCGGCGTTGAGGCCGGCACCGAACCGGAGCAAGCGTCGGCGATGGCACGCGCCCTGTGCTGGATGATCGAGCGGACTTTCTACCACGCCTCGCAGGAGTCCCGCGAGGAGTTGCAAAAGGCATCTTCGACCTGCGAACACATCTGGCTGATCAGCGCCGGCCTGATCACCTGATGCATCCGGTGTGGACGGTGAGGCGCGAAACCGAACCCCGTGACTCCGAAGCCCACCGTCCAGGCACTCCGCCGGCGGAAATCCCGCGAGGCACAACGTCCTCTCCCAGCCCGATCAACGGGAGGTGGTGTCCACAACTCCCGTGTACGGGCCTTCCGGATCAGGTTGCGAGACCTGGAAGGTCACGTACGGGACAGCCCTTGGCCCAGGGACGAGGCGCCTGCCTGATCAGGCTGCCGAACAGCTGAGCGGACGCTCAATGTGAGCGGGGCCTGCGCAGGCCCTCGACGAAGGTTTCCGCCAGACCGCGGTGAACACTCGACCCCGTCAGGGCGCAATGGACGATCGGGCCGACAAGAGTGTCGCTCGTGGCGTCGGGGCCGAGTCCGGGCGAGATTTCAAGCGGGGATGAACGGGATGTACTTGAGTGGTCAGGCCCGATCACGCCGGGTGTGACATCAGCGGCGAGTGAGGGGGACGACGCTCGTGGCGCCGTCCCCCAGCTCGTGGTTGCGAGCCGGGATGGCATGCGTACCGGCGAACGTACTCAGCTCGCGCGCCGAAGCCGTTCGAGTTCGTCGTCCTTGGCCGCCAGGACCGACAGCAGTAGCCGGTGACGCTCCTTGAGGAGGGTGAACTCTGTGTTGGTGCGGGCGAGTTTGCCGGTGAGCCGCTGGTTGAGCATCGATGGCTCCGTGGGTCCTCTCCCGGGCCGCGCGGTAGATCCGGTGCACCTCCAGGCGCTTGAGGTGGACCTCCGTCGTGACCACGCTGGAGTGCCCCAGCAGGTCCCGCAGGATCAGCAGCGGATCGGCCTTCAGCAGGTAGAGCGCGAGCCCGGGCGCGTCCCCGGGCGCCGCGGCGAGCCGAGCGGCCTGCCGGTAATGGCCCTCCACCAGCTTCTCCAGGGTGGCTGTGGCGAAGGCGTGCCGGCACCGGTGCGGCGCGACATCGGGGAACCGCGGCTCGAAGCGCTCACGGATCCTGCGAGCCGTACAGCGGGCCCGTGAAGCCCGTCCGAGCCAGCTCCGCGACACAGTCGAGGTCGCGTTGGCTGCCCAGCGGGGGCTTGCCAATGCACGTGCTCTGCCACCCGTTTGAGCAGGCGCAAGGGGTGTGGCCTGCGGATGTTCCGGCTGACGGATGGTAGGGACGGTCTCGGGAGAGCGGTTCGAGGCTGCGGTGGTGGAGAAAGGGCAGGCGGAGGAACCGTATGGTGTGCCAACCGTGATGACGCCTCCGGCCGCGCCCGGAAATTCCAACCCGAGAAGGGTGGGCCGGCGATATGACGCGCACCGCCTTATGCCCGTTTTGTTCACGTCCTCGGTGTGACCGGGGTATGGAAGCGGTCGTCTATTGGCAGCCTGGCATCGCGGCTGATTCGAGATCACAGGTTGGGTTTTGTCGTTCCCCTGACTACGGAGAGTTGCTTTGCCCGGCCGACGGCTGGACCGGCTGGACCGTTGCCCGCCGCGGCACAGGCGTGCGGGGTAGCGGCCGGGCGCGGTAGTTTGCTCGAATGAGTCTCCTCGATGATGTGGCCGAGCGCGACGGCTGGCGGTGCTGGGTGTGCGACGAACCCGTCGACCCCGAGATGTCGGTGAACGACCCGCGGGGGCCCAGCGTGGACAGCCGGACCGCCGACCGGAAGGCCAAGGTCGCCGAGCGGCTCGCGCACCGCGGGTGCAACACCCGCAAGGGCGCGGTCGAGGTGGTCATCGCCTGGCCGGACCGCCTGTACGTGGTCGAACCCGCGCCGCTGATCACCGTTGCCGGGAGACTGGAGCGCAAGGGGGGTCGCGAGATGGTGGGCCGTTGTCCGACCCGGCGGGACGCCCAGCAGGCGGCGGACTGGCTGGTGGACCGGTTCTCCCGGCTGGTACCGGGGCTGCCGGTGACCGCCGACATCGAGCCGGGCGGCGGCCAGTTCCTCGTCATCCTGGCCACCGGCCGCCGCTGACCGGGGAGATCACCAGCCCACATACGCGTCGCCCGCCCGCGTGCGCCGGCCGGCACCGTCCCCGACGGCCCCGACCTCACCCAGCTCGTCGGCGAACTGCTTCTCAAGAGCCCGGCCTTCGCCGGACTGTTACCGGGGGTGCAGGCGGCGCGAGATGCCTACCGTACGGTGACGGCCTCCCGCCCGGCATCCTGTCCGCCGACCCGTCAAAGCCGGGAGGAAGCAGGGGTCCGCTTCAACTCCTGAGCGCCTGCGAGCGCTCAGTCGGCCCCTCGGGGCCAGGGTCCCGAGCCGGGATCTCGCTCCGGCAGTCCTTGCAGTCGACGGTGTGCGGCAGCGCCGTGAACCGGATGCCGTAGGAGCCGTCAACGCGGTAGCTCCCGCAGACTGGACATGGCTGCGGTGGGAGGCGCTGCTGCTCCGGCACCGGGGCCCTGCGCCGCTTTCGGAGCGGAGTATGCCCGGGCGGACGTGGAATATCTGACGCCGCAAGCACAGAAATACCAGCAGACCGACCGTAGCCTTTCGTGCCTTAGCGGCCAGTAATCAGAGATCCGACATAAGCGCTGGTGGCATGCTATGGTTTCCCCAGTTGCAGTTGTGGTTCCCAAAGACTTCAAGTGCCTTCGCCGCTGTAAGCGGTGGAAGCACTTTTGTATTTCCGGTGCATTCCGGATGGGGCAACCTCGCGGCGACGCGGAGGCCGCACAGTGCGGGCTCCGGGCACTGCCCCGAAGGAGATATGACATGGCTACTGGCACCGTGAAGTGGTTCAACGCGGAAAAGGGTTTCGGCTTCATCGAGCAGGACGGTGGCGGCGCTGACGTGTTCGCTCACTACTCGAACATCGCCGCTTCCGGCTTCCGCGAGCTGCAGGAAGGCCAGAAGGTTTCGTTCGACGTCACGCAGGGCCAGAAGGGCCCGCAGGCCGAGAACATCGTTCCCGCCTGACGCTCACGCGTAGCAGTAGGCCGGGGCCCGCACCTTGGGGTGCGGGCCCCGGCCTACTGCTTTCCCCTGCGGCCCCCGGCCGCCGTGGCAGCCCGCGCGCCTTCCCGGCCGCCCGGAGGAGCGCCTCTGCCGCAGCGGGGAGCCCAGCCCCGGTCCGCCATCGGGCGTGTGAGTACCGCTGGTGTCCACGGGAACGACCGGACAGCTCGTCGAGAGCCCCAGACGGCCCGCTTCGTACATTCACTTTCATCGGTTCGTTCCTGTGCTCCTTGTGCGGCTCCTCTGCCGCCGGGGATTCCTCGACGCACCGCATCGAGGAAGGTTCTCCGTGAACCGCACTGCTCGCTCCACCGACCGCTACTCCCGCACCCGCTCCCCGGGTTCCGGCTCCGGCTCCGGCTCCGGCCGTGGTGGATACCGCGGCCAGGCCCCGAGCCGTTCCGGCGGCCCGTCCCGCTCCGGCAGCTACGGCGGCCGGCGGCCCTCGGCCCCGCAGGGCGAGTTCGCCCTGCCGGTCTCCGTCACTCCGGCCCTGCCGCCGGTGGAGACCTTCGCCGAGCTCGACCTGCCCGCCGCTCTGCTGACGTCGCTGGCCACGCAGGGAATGGCCGTGCCTTTCCCGATCCAGGCCGCCACACTGCCCAACTCCCTCGCGGGACGCGACGTGCTGGGCCGCGGCCGTACCGGCTCCGGCAAGACCCTCGCCTTCGGCCTGGCCCTGCTGGCCCGCACCGCGGGACAGCGCGCCGAGCCCCGGCAGCCGCTGGCCCTGGTGCTGGTTCCGACCCGCGAGCTGGCCCAGCAGGTCACCGACGCCCTCACCCCGTACGCCCGCGCCCTGCGGCTGCGGATGACCACGGTCGTCGGCGGCATGTCCATCGGCCGGCAGATCAGCGCGCTGCGCGACGGAGCGGAAGTCGTCGTGGCGACGCCCGGACGGCTCAAGGACCTCATCGACCGCGGCGCGTGCCACCTGCACCAGGTCGGCGTTACCGTCCTGGACGAAGCGGACCAGATGGCCGACATGGGCTTCATGCCGCAGGTCACCGCGCTGCTCGACCAGGTGCGCCCCGAGGGCCAGCGGATGCTGTTCTCCGCCACCCTGGACCGCAACATCGACCTGTTGGTGCGCCGCTACCTCAACGACCCGGTGGTCCACTCCGTCGACCCGTCCGCCGGCGCGGTCACCACCATGGAGCACCACGTTCTGCACGTGCAGAACACGGACAAGCACGCCACGACGACGGAGATCGCGGCCCGCGACGGGCGGGTGCTGATGTTCCTCGACACCAAGCACGCCGTCGACAAGCTCACCGAACACCTGCTCAAGAGCGGTGTACGGGCGGCGGCGCTGCACGGCGGCAAGTCGCAGCCACAGCGCACGCGTACCCTCGCGCAGTTCAAGACCGGGCACGTCACGGTGCTGGTGGCCACCAACGTGGCCGCCCGCGGCATCCATGTCGACGACCTCGACCTGGTGGTCAACGTCGACCCGCCCGCCGACCACAAGGACTACCTGCACCGCGGCGGACGCACCGCCCGCGCCGGTGAGTCCGGCCGCGTCGTCACCCTGGTCCTGCCCAGCCAGCGCCGCGAGATGACCCGGCTGATGACCACCGCCGGCATCACCCCGCAGACCACCCAGATCCGGTCCGGGGAAGCCGAGCTGAACCGCATCACCGGAGCCCGCACGCCTTCCGGCGTGCCCGTCACCATCACCGAGCCGGTCACCGACCGCGCCAGGCGCAGCGTGTCCGCCGCCTCCGCGCGCGGCAGGCGCAGCCGCCCCGCCGCGGCCCGGCGCTCCACCCGTCCGACCACGGCCTCGACGGGAACCCCGGGCCGCCGGACCGCCCTCAGCCCGGCGGCCTGAACGCCGCCGGACCGCACTCACCAGTGCGAACCGGCTCCTGTCCCCATCCCCCTCATCTCCGCGAGGTCCCATGCGCTGCATCATCGCCCGCTTCCCCTTCGACCTCACCAAGAGCGGCGTGCAAGCGTCCATGAAGGGCATCAAACCCGAAGTCGTCACGGGCGAGTACGTGATCATCGGCCGACGCCACTACCCCGTGAAGCAGGTGGGAGAAGTGATCACCCGCCAGGACCGCCGGGACTTCAGCGCCGCCGAGATGACCCGCGCCCTCATCAGCCTCGGCTACACCTGCCGCAACACCGCCACCCACGTCCCCGCCACCGCCTCCAGCCCACTCCGGACAGCCCAGTCACTGCTCGGCATCCCCGTGACAGCCTGACCCACGAGGAGAACCCGCTCTCGCGGCACACCGGCGGGCGCCTGGCTCCGAGCAGCAGGCGCCCGATCCCACCTCGTCCCAAGCGCGGAGATCACTCCTCGGCCTGCACCAACGCGGCCAACGGCCGTGCCGGGCTTCCGATTCGAGCGGTCGCCGAACGTTGCATGTCGCAGGCGAACGCTCAGCCCTATGCCCCACCAGCCGTCGGCGGGGGCATAAGAAATTGCCGCATAGATGCGGAGTTCACGAATCTGTTGCCGCACGCCGAGCGAGCAGGAGGTACAGAATGGCCACAGGTACTGTGAAATGGTTCAATTCAGCTAAAGGATTTGGGTTCATCGAGCAGTCGGGCGACGGTGAAGACGTCTTTGCGCACTACTCCAATCTCGTCAACGACGCTCTTCCTGGGCTGACCGAAGGCCAGAAGGTCCACTTCGACATCGGGCGGAACCCAAGGGGTCTGTACGCAGAAAACATCGTCTGCGACTGATGCCGAGCCACTCCCAGCCCGTCTCAGTCGGCTCGCTGTCCGGCGGCCCCGCAGCGTAGACACGGCGGTCTTCCCGGTCCAGACCCCTCCGCGATCCGACGGTCGCGGCCGGGAGGCACCGGCTGGTTCGGCGAAGCGCGCGTCCGTAGGCGCCCGTGCGACTCACACACACCACGAGGAGCTCCTACGCCTCGCCGAGGACCGCGCCCCCGACATCAACCCGCACGTCCGCCTGACGTCGCCGATGTCGAACGGTTGTGGATCGTGGACGGGACCTTGATCCCGGTCCGCGACCGCACTGTCGCCGCGTCCTCCCGCCACTCCCCCACGACACCATCCCGCGCCTGATCCGACCCACCTGATGGTCACTGGACCGCAACACAGCCTGCCCCCATGCTCCCAGGGGCCGCGAGCCGCAGACACGCCCTCGCGTCAGGGACACCGGTCAGATGTCGGCCCGGTCGCCGAGTTGGGAACGGCGTAGTTGTTCGTTGATGCGCTGGGCTTCTTCGAGCTGGTCTTCGAGGATCACGATGCGGCAGGCCGCCTCCACCGGGGTCCCCTGGTCGACGAGTTCCCGGGCGCGGGCCGCGATGCGCAACTGGTAGCGGGAGTAGCGCCGGTGGCCGCCCGCGGAGCGCAGCGGGGTGATCAGGCGGGCTTCGCCGATCGCGCGGAGGAAGCCCTGAGTGGTGCCGAGTATCTCGGCGGCCCGGCCCATGGTGTAGGCGGGGTAGTCGTCGTCATCGAGTCGGCCGAACGAGTCGTCTGCTGTCATCTCGCCTCTCTGTGGAACACGCTGGAGGGGCCCCGGCGCCATGTGCGCCGGGGCCCCGAAGGAACTGCTACACCATCTGCCGACCCTGCTACTGCGTCGGCCTACTGTGTCCGCACCGCCACCAGGAGGTGAGCGGCAGGTGCGGGGATCGCGGTTGCTTGACCGGAGACCACCTCACTATCGATGTCCTGCGGTACCCGGACTCAACACTCCGCCCGGGCGATCCCGATGGCGCTCAACTCCTCCGTTCTTCCCTCTGGATCAACTGCCTGCCAAACGTGAACTGCACACTTCTTGTACTACCGGTGATACGCATACTGCGTGGCCTTTACGAGCACCACTCTTCGACAGCCAGCCCCGTCGCCCGTCCTGCGTTTTCTCTGGCTTGGAACCCCACTGCCGAACCTCCCGGTGCGCGCGCCCGCAGCCGACGCCTTCACCGAGGTACTGCTCACTGACTTCACTGCTGGTTACTGCACACTGCACTTACCGGTACTGCTCACGGCGGCCCCTGATCACTGCGGGCCACCCGGTCCGGTCGTCAGTCCCATCGCCCGTCTGGCAACATCCCTGGCTTCGGAACTCCACCACCGCACCGACCTGCACCTTGTGCGTACTGCTTCCCGGCAGTTCGTCTCTGCCGGGCCCGCTGTCTTTCTGGCTACAAGAGAAACCATACCCACGCCACCATCCAATGTCTACTCCGGCCATCACAGATTTTCCGTCGCCGGGGGCAGAGGTAACCTGCTCCAAAACCCGAGGAAGGCGCCCTCCCCCAAGCGATCACCGTTCCCCTTCGGGGGCAGACGGCCGCCAGCAGGACCGGTGGGATCTGCGTCGGAACGACGTTCGCATCGGGAGGGTTGCGATGGGCTACGGCCATATCAGCAGGAAGCGGCCCGCGATCCCGGCGTACGCGGCTGGGTGCACGCGATGAGCGTGGTGCTGCTGGAGAGCGAGGACGCGACGTGGTTCCGCGACGACCTCACCGGTGCCCACCTGCGGCAGGGGTACGGTGCGCGATCAGCCTGCCCCACCCGGTTGCGGGCAAGCGGCGGTCCGGCAGCGCCACAGCGACCGCTTCCTCCGGACGCAGGCCCGCGTAGTACATCCCCGCGAACAGACCCACCAGCCGGCGCCCCCGCGCCCGCCGGTACCCCCCCGACATAGGAGACGGCCGCCAGCAGATCCCGTGCCTGGTTCGGGTTGGCCACCACCCGCGGATCCACCCCCCACCGCCGGCTCGGGCACCCTCCAGCGGACCTTCGCCAGCGGGTGGCTGCCCAGCTCACCACGCCCCATCGCGTAGTGCAGGGCATGGACCAGCACCTTGCGCTTGCGGCGCATCGTCTCCACCGCAGCCTGACCGCCGTCGATCCGTCGGCGCGACCAGCCGCGACACCAGCCCCGACACCCCGAAGGCCCACACCCCAGCCGTGTCGGACTCCAGCGCCGACGGCCCCGGGTCCGCCGTGGACACAGGCCTTCACCTGCCCGCGAAGGCAACGGTCCTCGTTCCTGAGACCACCGGTACGGCCGATGCCGATCTTCCCAACTTCACAGCGCTGACGAACGTATACACCATTCACACGGCGTGCACAGGGAAGGGCAAAACGACGATCATCGACCGGAATGATCCGGACAGCTCTCCCATTCGGATCAACTGCAACCGCCCCATCGTCGTCGGAAGCGTCTACATCGATACCGCACTCCAGTCTCTCGCTGTCCGTATTCGGGGCGGCAGTGCTGCCTGGAAAGTCGCAGTCGTATCCGGGGCGCACGATTTGTGACCCGCGGTGTCTGTTGGGCTCGGCCTCGGCGCCTGACGCTGTTGGGAATTCGCCCGAGTAGACCGTACGGGTCGGGGAGGCGGCGTGGTCCGGACCGACCGTGCGGGCCGAACCGGCGGCGCAGGCCGAGCGGGCCGGACGGGCCGGACGGGCCGGACGCGTGGGCGGTCCCGACCGACCGCCACCGCCCCGACGGCGAACGGCGGCAGGAGGTCGACCGCCGGGGCGGCTCGCCGTCCCGGCGGCGGCCGGACGGGCCGCCGCAACGCGCGCCCGCTGACCCCGCGCACAGCGCCTGTGTGCCGGCCGCTCAGGCCGCGCGCGGCTGCCACGCCTCCTGGAAGCGGCGCCGGGCGCGGAAGAGACGGGACCGGACCGTGCCGACGGGAAGCGAGAGGGTCGTCGCTATCTCGTCCTCGTTGAGTCCGTAGAACCGCAGCGCCAGGATCTGGCGGTGGGCCTCGGACAGGCGGTCCAGGACGTCGTTGATGTGCACGGCGTCCACGGAGCCGGTCTGCTGTCCCGGCTCCACCGGGGAGCAGGCGACCTCCGTCCGCAGCCGCTTGACGGTACGGACGGCCTCCCGGGTGGTGACGGAGCGCACCCAGCCGTAGAACGCGGCCGGTTCGCGCAGGGTGCCGAGGCCCCGGTAGATCGCCAGGAGGGCCTCCTGGACGGCGTCGGAGCGGTTGTCGCGGGCTATCGGGACGCACATGCGGGTGACGTAGGGGGTGATCTCGGCGAGCAGGTCGTTCATCGCCCGCGCGTCTCCGGCCTGGGCCCGGGACAGCAGCACGGCGACGGGGGTGAGGGATTCGGTCTCGGAGTTCATCTCGGAGGGGTGCTCCTCGGGCGACGCGGTGTCAGACGGTGGCGGAGGACCGGTGACGCTCTTCGTCGGACTCGGCGAGAGCGAGGAGGGCCGTCTGTACCTCGTCGCGCAGTCCGCGCATGAACGCCGGGCTGAAGCAGGCGGTGTGGTGCGGGAACTCGATGGCCAGGCGGCCGTCGAACGACGCGACGCAGGCCATCAGCGGGCTGCGTCCGGCCTGCGGGAAATAGTGCTCGCGGGCGGGCACGAGCCGTACGTCGGTGATGCGCGGGCCGTCCGGGAGGCTCGGCCCGGACACGGCGCCCATGTTGGTGACGATGACCGTGCCGAGGTGAAGGGTCGGATGGCGCGGGACCGACGGCATGATCCGCATCTCCTGGAAGTGGTCGCCCCGGTCGAGGAAGTCCCGTAGACCGTCCCCGACCTCACGCGCCAGCTCCAGTACGTCGGTGTCCTCGTCGACCGGCAGCGCCTGGAGGTGCGTGGTGACGGCGGCGACCATGACGTCGGCGGGCACCGGAGGCGACAGACGCGAGCGCAGATCGACCGGTGACATGCAGCGCAGGACGCGAGGGCCCGGGCCGTCCAGGCGCCGGCGGGCCGCGAGCAGCAGGGCGGCGCCTATCAGGCCGTGCACGGACAGGCCCTCCGCGCGTGCCCGCGCGCGGAGCCCGGCGGTCGGCCCGGCGTCGAGCAGCAGTCGCTGGACCTCGATGCGGTGGGGCTCCTCCGGTGCTTCCCCGGTGGCGTCGACGTCGTACGGGACGAGTTCGACCGGGTGACGGCCGGCCTCCCGCACCCGCTGTTCCAGGTACTTGGCCGTCTCGGCGGCGTCCGAGTGGGGCAGCAGCGTACTGATGGGCGCGGGGAGTCCGGCGGCGGGCGGACGCGCGGACTCCGTGCCGCCGGTGATCTCCCGGTAGCGGTCCCAGAGGGTGTTGAGCAGGGCGATGGCGCTGTGTCCGTCGGTGATGACATGGTCGACGGTCAGGACGAGAGTGTGCCGGTGCCCGTCGGGACCGCCCACGAGGACCGCCCGGGTCAGCGGACCCCCCACCGTCAGCGGGCTGTTGATCTCCTCCGTGTACGCCTCGGCGCCGCCGGTACGGATCCGCAGCCGGGGCCGCTCGGCGTCCGGGAGGATTTCGAGGGCGTGACCGTCGCCGTCCGGGACGATGCGCGTCAGCAGTGTCGGCTGCTCCGCCGTGATCGCCTCGAACGCCGCGGACAGCGCCGCCGTGTCGACGGGACCGTCCAGGTCGCAGGACAGGACGGCCCTGCTTCGCTGGGCAACGTAAAGGTCTTCCACGGGGCACAGCACGCGTCGCATGCACACAGCCTTTCTCCGCGTCGGCCTCGCTCCGCGGGAGAGCACGCCTGACGTCTTCTCTGCTCGGACCTGCCGGATTCTTCGCGTGAGCGGTCGGCCCACGTAGTAAGGGAAAGCAGTTTTCGGGAACGGACAGGAAACACGCGGACGGATCACCGTGCCGGAAGGCACCGCCGAGCGGAACAGTGCCGTCCAGCGATTGAAGAACAGCCGGAAGTTCCGACCGGAATCTCTTTCACCGGTAAAATCGATGCGTGGCAGACGAAGTCGGCCGGCCGGCGGTCACCTCGTCGATTTTCCTGAGCCGCCTTCGGGTTCGATCCGGATTCGCTTGATCGACGGACTCGGCACCGCCGCTCCCCCCTGCCGGTGAAGCGTCCGCGCCTACTCGGTCCCCGGTACCGCACGGTCCGCGCCGACGCCGGTTCGTGTGCCGGCGGATCGGCCCGGAGCGGCCGGGGGTTGCCGCGGGAGACCGGCGACGGGCCCGCAGCGCCGTCGCTCCGGGACACCAACCTTCCGGGAGGTCTGGCCGTCCCGTCTTCCGCTCCTCCGTATGCTTTCACACGGGGACCATCAACTTGCTTGCGTATGAGTCCAGTTGACTGAATCGCGCCTCCGGTCCGCAGTCGGCCCGTAGCCCGCCGTGACAGGGTTCGCCGACCGCGCGGGGGGCCGGACCGCGTGAACCGGCACCTCGTGCAAGCGGGTGTTCGAGGTGCCGCCACCGCCGCCACATGCGCTTCCGTCCACGGGAGACAGGAGTGCCGACCGGCCCCCGTGCCCCGGGCCGCACCCGGTTCACGGGCCTCCGGCACACCGTCGCGGGGCGGGCAATGGGGCGTCCGACGAGAATGTCTCAAATCATTTCCCTTCCCGGGAGAATTCGCGCCGCCCCGGGGCGCCCTTGACTGGCCGCCTCCCGGTCGTGCAGAGTGAGGCGGCGGAAGATGATCGCCGCCTGCCCAGGCGATTCCCGTGCCGCGTCATTCCGCCGCCTTCCGGCTCCCTCGATTTTCCCTTCGTATTCCCCCTCGGACAGCGCCTTGCGGGGACGATTCCGGCGCCCCGGCGGGCGCGGCATCGAATACGGCCCCTCCGTCTGTCCGGCGCCCCGGCCGGGACCGTCCAGTGATTCGTGTGAATACCACTCGCCATTGAGGGTTGGTGCCATGTCAGTCCACGAGCACGAACGTCGACAGCTTTCCGGAGCCCAGGAGGGTCTGTGGTTCGCCGGCCGGCTGGCGGCGCACACGGCCGCCTACAACACCGGCGAGTACGTGGAGATCCACGGCCCGGTCGACACCGCCCTGTTCGAGGCAGCGCTACGCCGGACCGTGGCGGAGGCCGACACCTTCGCGCTGCGCTTCTTCGACACCCCGGACGGTCCGCGCTGCGTGCCTGCCGATGACCCGGACGACTGGCCGCTGCACCGCGTCGATGTCAGCGCCGAGCCCGATCCGCGGGGCGCCGCGGAGGACTGGATCCGCCAGGACCTGGCGATGGCGACCGATCTCGTCTCGGGGCCGCTGTTCTCGCACGCGCTGATCTCACTGGGCCAGGACCGGTTCATCTGGTTCCTGAGGGCCCATCACATCCTGCTGGACGGCTACAGCTACAAGCTGGTGGCCCGCCGGCTCGCCGACACCTACACCGCTCTCGCCGCCGGGCGCGACCCCGGGCCGGCCGGATTCGAGCCGGTCGCGCGGCTCCGGGCCGAGGATGCCGCCTATCTCGGCTCCGAGCGCCACGACCGGGACCGCGCGTTCTGGGCGGACCGGCTCACCGGGGCCCCCGAGCCGGTCCGTCTCACCGACCGTACGGCCCCGCCCGAGGCGCCGTTCCTGCGCCGCACCCACGACCTCACGCCCGACGAGACGGCGGCGATCGGCGCGGCGGCCGCCCGTCTGGGGGTCTCCCGCACCGACCTGCTGGTGGGGGCCGTCGCCGCGTATCTGCACCGGATGACCGGCGCCGACGACCTGGTCCTGGGCCTCGCCACGATGAGCCGTCTCGGCTCGGCCGTGCTGCGCACCCCGGGCACGGCCTCCGACATCCTGCCGCTGCGCGTCACTCTCTCCCCCACCGCGCCGGTGGCCGAGCTGATCCGGTCGGTGGCCGGTGAACTCCGGTCGCTGGGCCGACACCAGCAGTACCGGGGCGAGTTCGTGCGCCGCGACCTGGGTCTGCTGGGCGCGGGGCGGCGGCCGCACGGACCGGTGGTCAACATCGTGCCGTTCTCCGAGGACCTGACCTTCGCGGGACATCCCTCGACCACCCACCACCTGTCCGGGGGCGCGGTCGACGACCTTCAGATCAGCGTGCGCCCGGGAGCCGAGGCCGGCGCGCTGTGGCTGGCGTTCGACGCCAATCCGGCCGCCTACGAGCAGGACGAACTGGACACCCATCTGCGGCGGTTCCTCCTCCTGCTGGGACAACTCACCGCCGGTGACGAGCACGCGCTTCTCGCCGACGTCTCGCTGCTGCTGCCGGGCGAGGCGCCGCGGACGCGGCCCCGGCGCGCCCGTACCGTCACCGGCACCCTCACTCGGCGCTTCGAGGAACAGGCGGCCCGCGTCCCGGGGGCCACCGCGGTGACCTACCGGGGAGAACACCTCACCTACGCCGAACTCAACGCGGACGCGAACCGGTTGGCGCGGCTGCTCGTCGCGCGCGGTGCGGGACCCGGCAAGGTGGTGGCGCTGGCGCTGCCCCGCGGAACACGGCTCGTCGTGTCGCTGCTCGCCGTGCTGAAGACCGGCGCCGCCTATCTGCCGCTGGACACCGGCCACCCGGCGGAGCGGCTGCGGCTGGTCGCCGAGGACGTACCCCCGGCCGTGCTCGTCACCGACGCCGGGACCGCGGGCGCGCTTCCCGCGATACCGGCGCCGACCGTGGTCCTGGGCGGCCAGGTGACCACGGAGGAACTCGCCGCGCACCCGGACGGCGACCTCACCGACGCGGACCGCACCGGGCCCACCGGCCCGGACGACATCGCCTACATCATCCACACCTCCGGTTCCACCGGCCGTCCCAAGGGCGTACCCGTCCCGCACTCCAACGTCCTGCGGCTGTTCGAGGCGTCCGCCGAGCACTTCGACTTCGGCGCGGACGACGTGTGGACGCTCTTCCACTCCTACGCCTTCGACTTCTCCGTGTGGGAACTGTGGGGCCCGCTGCTGCACGGCGGGCGGCTCGTCGTGGTGCCGTACCTCGTCAGCCGCTCGCCGCGCGAGTTCCTGCGGCTGCTGCGCGACGAGCGGGTCACCGTGCTCAATCAGACGCCGTCCGCCTTCGAGCAGCTGATGCGGGCCGATCTGGAGGGCGAGCGCGCCGGAACGGCTCTGCGCTACGTCGTGTTCGGCGGCGAGGCGCTGCGGGCCGAGCGGCTGCGGCCGTGGGCGGACCGGTACGGCCTGACCGCGCCGGCCCTGATCAACATGTACGGCATCACCGAGACGACCGTCCATGTCACCCTCCAGCGCCTGACCCGCGCCCACCTCGACGACCCGCTTCGGCCCAGCGTGATCGGCGCTCCGCTGGACGACCTGTGCGTCCACCTGCTCGACAGGGCGCTGCGGCCGGTTCCGCCGGGGGTCACCGGCGAGATGTACGTGTCGGGCCCGGGGGTGGTTCCCGGCTACCTCGGGCGGCCCGAGCTGACCGCCGAGCGGTTCCTGGAGGACCCGTTCGGGGCGCCGGGCACGCGGATGTACCGCACCGGAGACCTCGCCCGGCGTACCGCCGACGGGGTCCTGCACTACCGGGGACGCGGCGACGAGCAGGTGAAGATCCGCGGGTTCCGGGTCGAACCCGGCGAGATCCAGGCCGTACTCGCCGAGCACGCCCGGGTCGCCGCGGCGGCGGTCGTCGTACGCCGGACCGCGGACGGCGAACCGCGGCTCCTCGCCTACGCCGTTCCCGTCGGGGGAGATCCCGCCGGGGGAGATCCCGCCGGGGCAGACCGTTCGCTCCCCGCCGAGTTGCGCGCCCATGTCGCCGAGCGGCTGCCGGGCCACATGGTCCCGGCCGCGTGCGTGCTGCTCGACGCGCTGCCGCTGACCGCGAACGGCAAGCTCGATGTGCGGGCCCTGCCCGAGCCGGACTTCGCCGGCGCCGCCACCGGGCCGGGCCCCACGACGCCGGAACAGGCCCTGGTCTGCCGGCTGTTCGCCGAGGTGCTGCGACTGCCCGAGGGATCCGTGGGCGTAGCCGCCGACTTCTTCGACCTGGGCGGACACTCCCTGCTGGCGGTGCGGCTGCTGGCCCGGCTGCGCGCCGAGACCGGCCGGGACATTGCGATGACCGTGCTCTTCGACACGCCCACGCCGGCCGCCCTGGCGGTACGGCTGACGGAGGAGTCCGCCGCGGCCCTGCGGCTGCCCGCTCTGGAGGCGGCGGCGCGTCCCGCGCGGGTGCCGCTGTCCTTCGCCCAGGAGCGGATGTGGTTCCTCAACCGGCTGGGCGGCGCCGCGGCGACGTACAACATCCCCCTGGCCGTCCCGCTGGAGCCCGAGGTCGACGAGGTGGCGCTGCGGGCGGCGCTCGCCGATGTCGTGGACCGGCACGAGAGCCTGCGCACGGTGTTCGCGGACGATGGCGACGGTCCGCACCAGCGGGTCCTGCCGCCCGGGGCGCTGCGCCCGGAGCTGCGGATCGTGGACTGCCCGGCCGAGGAGGTGGACGCGCAGGTCGCCGCGGCGGGCCGGCACCGCTTCGACCTGACGCGGGAGAGCGCGCTGTGGGCCGCGGTGGTCGGCGCCGGGGAACGCCGCACGCTGCTGCTCGTCCTGCACCACAGCGCGGCCGACGGCTGGTCGCTGCGGCCCCTGGCGGAGGATCTGAGCGCCGCCTACGAGGCCCGTGGGGAGGGCCGGGCGCCGCACGGGAAGCCGTTGCCGGTGCAGTACGCCGACTACGCCCTGTGGCAGCGCGGCGTGCTGGCCCCCGCGCCGGCCGGGCCCGGCCGGCTGGAGCAGCTCACCGGCTTCTGGCGCGAGGCCCTGGCGGGGCTGCCCGCGGAGAGCACCCTGCCCGCCGACCGGGCACGGCCCGCCGTCGCCGCCGGCGCGGGCGGGAGCGTGTCGGCGACCGTGGACGCGGCGCTGCACGAGCGGCTGGCGCGGCTGGCGGAGGCCGAGGACGCGAGTCTGTTCACCGTCCTGCACGCCACCGTGGCCGCCCTGCTGTCCCGCTGGGGCTCCGGCACCGACCTGGCGATCGGCACGCCGGTGGCCGGACGCTCCGAGGCCGCGCTGGACGACGTCATCGGGCTGATCACCAACACCCTCGTGCTGCGCACGGACGTCTCGGACGACCCGGACTTCCGTGAACTGCTCGCGCGGACCCGCCGGTTCGACCTCGCCGCCCTGGACCACCAGGATCTGCCGTTCGACCTGCTCGTGGATGTCCTCAACCCGCCCCGGCACCCGGCCCGTCATCCGCTGTTCCAGGTCATGCTGGCCCTGCAGAACAACGAGCCGGCGGTGCTCCGGCTCGGCGGCCGGCGCACCCCGCTGCGGCCCACGGCCACCGGCACCGCCAAGTTCGACCTCTTCGTGGACGTCCTGGAACGGCGTGACAAGTGGGGGGCGCCCCAGGGCCTGGACCTCCATGTCGAGTACGCGACCGACCTGTTCGCCCCGGAGACCGCCGCCCGCTTCACCGAGGCGCTGTCCGCCGCCCTCGGCGCCGTGTGCGCGGATCCGGCGCTGCGGGTGAGCGACCTGCCCGCGCGCGGGCCCCGGCCGCGGGCCCTGCCCGGTGACCCGGCCGCCGCGGCTCTGCGGGTGGCCGGCGTGCGCGACGCGATCGCCCTGCCGTCGCGCGACGCCGCCGATCCGGTGTCGCTGTACGTGGTGCCCGGCCGGGCCGCCGTGTCCGACGAGGTGGAGCGGGTCCTCGACACCACCGCTCGCGTCACCGCGGTGTCCGGGCTGCCGCGCACCCCGGGCGGGGCCCTGGACGTCGACGCCCTGCGCGCGCTGCCCGCCGTGGACCGCACCGCCGCCACCCGCTGGGAACGGGAGCTGGCCCGGCTGACCGGCGTCCGCGAGGCGAGGGTCGAAGCGGAGGACGTTCCGGAGGAGCTGGGCCGGATCCACGCCGGACCGCCCCGGCCGGAGAGCCGGCCGCAGACCCTCCCCGACGCCGGGTCCCGGGCCGGCCGCGCCCCGGCCCTCAGCGAGGGTCCTCCCCTGCCCGAGCCGTCCGTCCGGGGCTGGGCGGAAGCCCTCACCCGCGCCGCGGCCAAGCCGCACGGCGAGATCGTGCACGTACGGGCGGACGGCCGCGAGACCCGCCGCAGCTACGCCGCACTCGCCGAGGACGCCTCCCGCGTCCTGGCCGGACTGCGGCGCAGGGGGCTGCGGCCCGGGGACCGGGTCGTCCTCCAGTGCTCGGACACGGAGGACTTCGTGGCCGTGCTGTGGGGATGTGTCCTCGGCGGGTTCGTGGCCGTGCCCCTGACCGTGCCCCTGACCTACGCCGCCCCCTCGGCCGCCCTCAGCAAACTGGAGGGCATCTGGCGGATGTTGGACCGGCCGTGGATCGTCGCCTCGGCGTCGGACGCGCCCGGGCTGCGCGAACTGGCCGACCGGGACGGCTGGCCGGAGCCGCGGCTGACGACCGCCGACGCGCTGCGCGAGGCGCCCGAGGACCGCGACTGGCACGCGGCGGAACCGGACGACCTGATCCTGTTGCTGATGACGTCGGGCAGCACCGGCCTGCCGAAGGCCGTGCGGATCACCCACCGGGGCGTACTGACCCGGGCGGCGGCCACCGAGGCCATGAACGGCCTGGGCGAGCACGACGTCACCCTCAACTGGATCCCGCTGGACCATGTGACCGGCGTGGTGATGTTCCATCTGCGGGACGTGTATCTGGGCTGCCGCCAGATCCACGCGCCGACCTCCTGGATCCTCCAGGACCCGCTGCGCTGGGCCGACCTGGCCGACCGGCACCGGGTCAGCGTCACCTGGGCGCCCAACTTCGCCTTCGGGCTCCTCGCCGAGCAGGCGCACCGTTTCGAGGGACGCGCCTGGGACCTGTCGCCGATGCGGCTGGTGATGAACGCCGGCGAGGTCGTCGTCGCCTCCGCGGCGCGCGGCTTCCTGCGCGCGCTGCGCCCGTTCGGGCTGCCGCAGGACGTGATGCACCCCGGCTGGGGCATGTCCGAGACCTGCTCGGTGGTCACCGACGGCGTGCTGTCCGCCGAACCGCCGGACCGCGACGAGTCCTTCGTCAGCTGCGGGCTGCCGTATCCCGGCTTCGCCATGCGGATCGTCGACGACCGCGACACCGTCCTGGCCGAGGGCGACGCGGGTCTGCTCCAGGTGCGCGGGACCTCGGTGACCCAGGGGTACCACGACAACGCGAAGGCCAACGCGGAGTCGTTCACCGGGGACGGCTGGTTCGACACCGGCGACCTCGCCTTCCTGCGGGACGGTGAGCTGTACATCACCGGCCGGGCCAAGGACCTCATCATCGTCAACGGTGTCAACCACTACAGTCACGAGATCGAGTCCTGCGTCGAGGAACTCCCCTGTGTGGTGCGGAGTTTCACGGCCGCCTGCCCGGTCCGCTCCGACCCGTCCGCGACCACCGACGAACTCGCCCTCTTCTTCCAGCTCGCGCCGGGCCACGACCCGGCCGACGCCCTGCGCGAGATCGGCGGCAAGGTGACCCGGGAGATCGGGGTGAGCCCCGCCTTCCTGATCCCGGTCGACGCCGGGGACATCCCGAAGACCGAGATCGGGAAGATCCAGCGCACCAAGCTCCGCAAGTCCTTCGAGGCGGGCGACTTCGACGAGGCCGTCCGCGAGACACAGTTGCTGCTCGGCAGCGCGGCCACGCTGCCGGACTGGTTCCTGCGGCCGGTGTGGCTGCGGGCCGACGCCCTGCGTCCGCCGATGGAAGCGGCCGGGCGGCACGTTCTCGTACTGGCCAGCCGCGACCTCGGGCCGGCCGCCCGGGTGGCCGGGCGGCTGCGGGCCGGGGGCGGGCTGTGCACGGTGGTCGCGCCGGGGCGGGCCTACGAACGGATCGACGCCGCCGCCTACCGCGTACGACCCGCGGAGGCCGACGACTTCGCCGCCGTGCTGGAGCTGCTCGGTGCCGACGGGCGCGAGCTCGACGCGGTGATCGTCCTCGGCGCACCCGAGGACGGCGATCCCGCCGAGTCGCTGCTGGCCTTCGTCCACGCGCTGGCCGGCCGGCACGATCACAAGCGCCCGCTGCCGCTGCTGTTCGTCACGGCCGGCGCGCACGCCGTGACGCCCCGGGACCTGCCGCGCTGCGACCACGCCACCTCGGTGGGTCTGCTCACGTCCCTGCGCGAGGAGTTGCCCTGGCTGCGGGGCGTCCACGTCGACCTGGCGCCGGACTGGGACCCGGACACGCTGCTCGCCGAGCTGACGGACGCGCCGGTGGAGGCCGAGGTCGCCCACCGTGACGGGCTGCGCCACGTGCGCCGGCTGGCCCCCCTGCCCGACCCGCCGACACGCGCCCGGCCGCCCGCCGCCGGCTTCCACCTGATCAGCGGCGGTCTGGGCGGGGTCGGTGTGGAGATCGCCGAGCATCTGCTCAAGACCCCCGGCACGAGGCTGCTGCTGCTCGGCCGCGGTGAGCCCGGCGACGAATTGCGGCGGCTCGCCCGGCTCGGGGACGTGCGCCACGCGCGGGCCGACGTCACCGACGCCGTCCAGGTGCGGGCCGCCGTGCGGGAGGCGGCCGGGGCGTGGGGCGTGCCCCTGACCTCGGTGCTGCATCTGGCCGGTGCCTTCGACGAGCGGCCGGCCCGCGAGCTGGACACGGAGAGCTGGCGGACCGCGCTGGACGCGAAGGTGCGGGGTGCCTGGGCGCTGCACGAGGTCGCGGCCGAGCACCCGGTCGGCTCTTTCATCATGTTCTCCTCCGTCAACGGCTACTTCGGCGGCGCGATGAACTCCGCGTACTCGGCCGCCAACGCCTTCCTGGACGCCCTGGCCGTGCACCGCCGTCACCTGGGCCTGCCCGGGCAGAGTCTCGCGTGGAGCATGTGGCGCGAGCGCGGCATGAGCCGCGGCTACGGCCTCACCTCGCTGACCGAGGCCCGCGGCTACCGGGTCCTCGACCCGGCGGCGGCGCTGCGCTCCTTCGACTTCGCGCGGACCCTGGACGAGCCGCACATCCTGGTCGGCACCGACCGAACGGCGCCGTGGGTCCGCAGCCATCTGGCGGGCCCCGTACGGCAGGTGCGGCGGCTCGCCGCGCGGGTCACCCTCGACGAGGGCACCGACCTCGGCTCGCTGTACCGCGCGGCGGCCCGGGGCGCGGCGGGCGAGTCCTGGGTGCTGCGGTCGGCCGGCACGGCCGCCGTACACTCCGAGGCCCCCGAGTCCGCCGCGGACGCACGCCGTCTGGAGACCCGGCTCGCCGCCGTCTGGTGCGCGGTGCTGGGCCGGGACCGGGTCGGCCATGACGACAACTTCTTCGATCTGGGCGGCAATTCGCTGCTCCTGGTCGGCGCTCAGACGGCGATCAACAAGGAACTGGGCTGCGAACTCGACGTGGTGGACCTGTTCACCCATCCGACGGTGCGGGCGCTCGCCCGGCACCTGGCCGGCCGCGCGGTCGGCCCCGCCGCCGATGCCGGGGCGGTTCCCGCGCCGGACCGGCCCTCCGGCCTGGACCGGGCGAGGCAGCAGGCACAGCGACAGCGGGCGGCCCGTGGCGCCCGGCGCTCCGTACGGGACAGGAAGGACCGGACCGATGGCTGAGCCCACCACCCCGCCGGAAGAGGAGATGCCCGCCGTCGCCGTGATCGGCATGGCGGCGCGCTTCCCGGGCGCGGACGACGTCGACGCCTTCTGGGAGAACCTCACCGCGGGCCGCGACGCGATACGGCCCATCACCGACGAGGAGTTCCTCGCGGCGGGCGGCGACCCGGAGGACCTCGACGACCCGACCCTGATCCGGATGGCGTCCGTGGTCGGCGGAATCGACCGCTTCGACGCGGACTTCTTCGGGATGAGTCCGGCGGAGGCGGCCGTCGTCGACCCGCAGCAGCGGCTGCTGCTGGAGACGGCGTACCGCGCGCTGGAGGACGCGGGGCAGGTGCGCGAGGCGTCGGAGATCACCACGGGCGTGTACGCGGGCGCCGGCGACAGCCGCTACTACCCGGCGCACCTGTATCCCCACTACGCCGGTCAGCCGGGGTCGATGGCTCTGGTGCACGCGGCCACCGCCAACTCACTGGGCACGCTGGCCACCCGGATCTCCTACGAACTCGGGCTCACCGGGCCGAGTCTGTCGCTCCAGACGGCGTGCTCCACGGCGCTGGTCGCGCTGCACACCGCGTGCCAGGACCTGCTGGACTTCCGGTGCGACCTGGCGCTCGTCGGGGCGGTGTCCCTCAACCCCTCGGCGCTCCTGGGGTACCGGCACGTGCCGGACGGTCCGTTCTCGCCCGACGGGCGCTGCCGGGCCTTCGCGGCGGACGCGGCCGGCACCTCCTCGGGCGACGGGGTCGGGGTGGTCGTACTGAAGCGGCTGGGGGACGCGCTCGCCGACGGGGACCGGATCCGGGCCGTGGTGCGGGGCTCGGCGATCAACAACGACGGGCGCCGCAAGGTCGGGTTCACCGCTCCCAGCGCGTCCGGCCAGGCCGAGGTGATCCTCGCCGCCCAGGCCCAGGGCGACATCGACGCGGACACCATCGGGCTGGTCGAGGCACACGGCACCGCCACCCGGATCGGCGACCCGATCGAGGTCGCGGCGCTGACCGAGGCGTTCCGGGCGAGCACGGACCGGCGCGGGTTCTGCGCGCTGGGCTCGGTCAAGACCAACATCGGGCATCTCGGCGCGGCGGCCGGAATCGCCGGGTTCGTGAAGGCCGTACTCGCCCTGGAGCACCGGCGCATACCGCCCAGCCTGCACTTCGACGCGCCGAATCCGCTGATCGACTTCGCGTCCAGCCCGTTCCGGGTGCCGACCGAGCTGGAGGAGTGGCCGGACGGCGGCCGTCCGCGCCGGGCGGCGATCAGCGCCTTCGGGGTCGGCGGCACCAACGCCCACGTCATCATCGAGGAGGCACCGCCCGCCCCGAAGCCGCCCCGGCCCACCGCGGCCCCCCGGCGGCATGTCCTGCCGCTGTCCGCGCGTACCGCGGGCGCCCTGCGCGGCCAGGCCGACGCCCTGGCCAATCACCTGGAACGCCACCCCGCACTGCGGCTCGACGACGTCGCGCACTCCCTGCGCACCGAGCGCCCGGCGCTGCGCCACCGGCTCACCGTCAGCGCCACCACGGCCGCCGAGGCGGTCGCCGCGCTCCGCGCTCCGCAGCCACCGGTGGGTCCCGTGCCCGACGATCCGCCACGGGTGGCTTTCCTGCTGCCGGGCGGCGGCACCCAGTACGTCGGCATGGGCGCCGGGCTGTACCGGGAGAACGACGTCTACCGCGACGTGGTGGACCACTGCGCGCACGTCCTGCGGCCGGTCGTCGGCGGCGATCTGCGCACCGCCCTGTTCGAGCGGGTCGAGCCGGGCAGCACGACCGCCTTCCTCGCCCTGGTCGTCACCGAGTACGCGCTGGCCAGGACGCTGATGGAGCAGGGGGTGCGCCCCGACGCGCTGATCGGGCATTCCCTGGGCGAGTACACGGCGGCCTGCCTGGCCGGCGTGATGGATCTCGACGAGATGCTGCCGGTGGTCGCCGAGCGGATCCGGCTCATCTCCTCCCGCGGCGGGGCGACCGTCGGCGTGGCCGCCTCCGCGGACGCCGTCGCCCCGCTGCTCGGCCCGCAGCTGTCGCTCGCCGCCGTGAACGGCCCCGCGGCCTGCACGGTCGCCGGGCAGACAGAGGCGGTGGCCCGGTTCGAGGCCGAACTCACCCGCCGGGACGTGCCGTTCCGCCGGCTGCGCATGCCCGCCGCCGCCCACTCCCACGTCCTCGACCCGATCCTGGACACCTTCGCCGGGCAGTTGCGTACCCTGCGGCTGCGACCGCCCCGGATCCCGTACGTCACCAATGTCACCGGCACCTGGATCACCGACGCGCAGGCGACGGACGTACGGCACTGGGTCGACCACACGCGGCGGACCGTACGGTTCGCCGACGGGGTCGGCGCGTTGTGGGCGGACGCTCGACCGGTGCTCGTGGAGATCGGGCCCGGTGACAGCATGACCAAACTGGCCCGCGCCCGCCTGACGGGCGAGGAGCCGGTGACCGTGGCGACCATGCGGCACGCCAAGGCGAGCGGGCCGGACGGCTTCGTCCTCGCCGGTGCGCTGGGACGGCTGTGGGCCGCCGGGGTCGAGGGGGCGCTGCCCGACGGCACGGACCCCGCCGCGCCCGCGCGCCGGGTGCGGCTGCCCGGTTACGCCTTCGACCGGCGGCGGCACTGGATCGACGCCCCGGGCGCGCGCGCCGTCTCCGGGGCGGCGGAGCGGGAGCGGGCCGTCGCTCCCGGGGGCGGACGGATGTCCCGTCCGCTGCTGACGACCGAGCACGTGGCGCCGCGCACGGACCGGGAGCAGGCGGTGACCGAGCTGTGGCAGGAGCAGTTGGGCATCGAGGGCATCGGCGTCCACGACAACTTCTTCGACCTCGGCGGCGACTCGATGCGGGCCGTGCTCCTCGTGGGCCGGCTGCGCGCGACGGGCGTGCTCGACGTACCGGCCGCGACGCTGCTGGCCGAACCGACGGTGGCCGGGCTGCTGGCCTCGGCCGAAGACCGCCGGGGCCCGTCCTCCGACACGCTGCGCCCGCTGCTGCCGCTGCGCCGGGAGGGCGCGGGGACGCCGCTGTTCTGCCTCCATCCCGGAGCGGGCGTCTCCTGGCGGTACACCGGTCTGCTGCCGCATCTCGGCCCGGACCAGCCGGTCTTCGGCATCCAGGCGTACGGCCTCGACGGCACCCGTCCGCCCGCACCGGACGCCGCGTCCATGGTGGCGTCGTACGTGGACCTCATCCGCGAGGCACAGCCCGTGGGCCCCTACCGGCTGCTGGGCTGGTCCTACGGCGGGTTCGTCGCGCACGCCATGGCCTGCGCGCTCCAGGAGCGCGGTGAGCGGGTCGAGTTGCTGGCTCTGCTGGACGCCCCGCAGACGCACGGTACGCTCCACGACCCGGAACAGGCCGAACGGCAGGTGGCCGCGCTGCTGACGCGGGTGGCGGGCCTGCCGGCCGCCGCGGACGGCGCGGTCCCGGACGTCGAGGGCGTGCTGGCGCGGATCGGCGAGGACCCGGCGGACGGCGCCGCCGCGGCTCCGGTGACGCGCGCCGAGGCCGCGGCGATCGCCGAAGTGATGCGCAACAACCTGCGGATCGCACCACAGTTCAGCCCCGGTGTGTTCCGCGGCGACGTGCTGTTCTTCAGCGCGACCGAGGACGCGGGCGCCGACGGCGCCGACCTCTCCCTCGCGCCGGGCAAGGCGGACTCCTGGCGGCCGTACGTCGACGGATCGCTGACCGATCACGCCGTGCCCTGCGGCCACTACGAAATGACCGAACCCGGGCCGATGGCCGAGATCGGCGCGGTGGTGGCCAAGGCCCTGCGCGCCGTCTCCGGCTGAACCCGGCCCGCTCCCCGGCTCATCGGGCCCTCCTCCACCGAACGCTCAGGAGTACTCTGTGATCAAGGACCTCTACGACCTCGGCGACGCGCCCGAACTCGGCGCGGTGCCCAAGCGGATGTACGCCTCCGTGATCCGCCGCGAGCGCTACGGCGAGCCCGTCGACGCCTTCCGCACCGAGGTGGTGGACGTTCCACCGGTACGGCCGGGCCAGGTCCTGGTGAAGGTGATGGCGGCCGGCGTGAACTACAACAACGTGTGGGCCGCGCTGGGTTCGCCGCTGGACGTCATCACCGCCCGGCAGAAGCAGGGCGCCGCGGAGGACTTCCACATCGGCGGCTCCGACCTCTCCGGCGTCGTCTGGGCCGTCGGTGAGAACGTGCGCGGGGTGAAGCCGGGCGACGAGGTGGTCGTGCTGGCCGCGCGCTGGGACGAGTCCGCCGAGGACGTCCGGCTCGGCGCCGAGCCGATCACCTCCACCTCGCAGCGGGTCTGGGGCTACGAGGAGAACTACGGCTCCTTCGCGCAGTTCGCGGTCGTCGACGACTACATGTGCCACCCCAAGCCGGCCCGGCTGTCCTGGGCGGCGTCGGCCTGCTACATGGCGACGGCGGCGACCGCCTACCGTCAGCTGTTCGGCTGGCAGCCGCACACCGTCCGCCCCGGCGACCCGGTCCTGGTCTGGGGCGGCGCGGGCGGCCTCGGCAGCATCGCCATCCAGCTCGTCCGGCATGTCGGCGGCATACCCGTGGCCGTCGTCTCCAGCCAGGAGCGCGGCGAGTTCTGCGTGGGGCTCGGCGCCGAGGGCTGGATCGACCGGCGGGACTTCGACCACTGGGGCCGCCTGCCGGACGCCTCGGACGAGGCGGCCATGGCCAAGTGGCTGTCCGGGGCGCGGGCGTTCGGCCGCCGTTTCTGGGAGGTGCTCGGCGAGCGGCGGGCGCCGCGGATCGTGCTGGAGCACTCCGGCGCCGACACCATTCCGACGTCGCTGTACCTCTGCGACAACGCCGGCATGGTGGTCATCTGCGGCGGTACGACCGGCTACAACGGCGATGTCGACCTGCGGTTCCTGTGGATGCGGCAGAAGCGGTTGCAGGGCTCGCACGTGGCGTCGCTGCGCGAGGCGCGCGAGGTGACCCGGCTGATCGACCAGGGAGCCGTCGACCCGTGCCTGTCACGGACGTTCGGCTTCGAGGAGATCGGCCTCGCGCATCAGCTGCTGCACGAGAATCGGCACCCGGCCGGGAACATGGCGGTGCTGGTGAACGCGAGCGAGTAGCGGCGCGGCGGCGGGGCCCGGCGGCTTCCGGCCGTTCCGGGACCTCTCCGCGGGGAGAGGTCCCGGAACGGGGGCGCAGAGCGGGCGTCGGCGCGCCGTCGGGGCGAGCCCGCTCGCCCGTGCACCGCGCGGGAGGGCTGCCTCAGACCCGCCCGCGCAGCTGCTTCTTGATGATCTTCCCGGCGGGGTTCCGCGGCACCTGCTCGATGAACTCGACGCGGCGGGGCCGCTTGTAGGGGGCGAGGTTCCCGGCGAGGTGCGCGAGCAGGGTCCGGGCGTCCGTGGCCTCCTCGGCGACGACGTACGCCAGAGGTATCTCGCCGTAGTCCTCGTCCGGGATGCCGACGACGGCCGCGTCCCTGACCGCCGGGTGGGTCATGAGGACGCGCTCGATCTCGGACGGGTACACGTTCTGGCCGGCCCGGATGATCAGGTCCTTGGTCCGGTCCACGAGGTGGATACGGCCGCCCTCGTCGACGAATCCGAGGTCCCCGGTGCGGACCCAGCCGTTCAGGAGCACTTCCTCGGTGGCCCCGGGGTCGTTCCAGTAGCCCTGCATGACCCCGGGCCCCCGCACGACGATCTCGCCGATCCCGCCCCTGGGCAGCTCCCCGCCCCCGGCGCCGACGGCACGCGCGGACATGCCCGGGATCACCCGGCCGCACGGGATACGGACCGTGACCTCACCGGGCGCGGGGTGTTCCTCGGGGCCGAGGGTCACGAACGGACCGCCGACCTCGGTCATGCCGTACACCTGGCGGAAACCGCAGCCGAGCCGGGTCACGGCATCGGCGTAGACGTCGAGGGGCATCGGGGCGGCGCCGTAGAGGATCTCGCGCAGGGAGGACAGGTCGGTGCTGTGCGAGGCCTTCGCCTGGAGCATGAAGCGCAGCATCTGCGGGACGAGCCACAGGTGGGTGGCCCGGTGCTGTTCGACGGCGGCCAGGGCGCGCTGCGGTGTGAAGCCGGGCATCAGCACGATCGTGGCCCCGGCGGCCATGTAGGTGAGGGAGACGACCATGCTGCCGTGGTAGAGGGGGGCGCAGTTGACCATGACGATGTCGTCGGTGGGGCGGGCGACGGCCAGCCAGCCCAGACCGATGGCGCGGAACGACGCCGGGTCGACGGTGACGCCCTTGGCCTGGCCGGTGGTCGCCGAGGTGTGCAGGACGGCGACCGGGTCGGTGTCGGCGACCTCCGGCTGCGGGACCGGTCCGGTGACCGTGCCGAGGGCGGTGAACACCGGCTTGTCGAGCGCCAGGCGCAGACGTACGTGGTCCGGCAGTGAGGTGTGCCGGTCGAGCAGCTCCGACTCGCCCAGCACCGCGACCGCGCCGACCCGCTCGATGATCCCCGTCACCTCCGGCGCGGCGAGGCTGTGGTTCAGCGGCACGAACAGGGCGCCCAGGCGGGCCAGCGCGAAGTAGCTCTCCAGGACCTCGATCCGGTCCAGGGAGAGGACGGCCACCCGGTCACCGCGTTCGATGCCGAGATCGGCCAGCCCCCCGGCGAGTTCGGCCGTCCGGTCGTGGAATTGCGCCCAGGTGACGCTGCGGTGCTCGTCGACGAGGGCGACCCGGTCGGGGAAGCACTGGCGATTGCGCTCCAGCAGTTGGGTCAGCCACATCACGCGCCGCCCGCGGAACCGGCGACGGAACGCTCGGCGATGAACCGCTCGTAGTCGTCGATGGTGTTCAGGTGCTCCATGTCGGCAGCCGTGATCTCCACCCCGGTGCGCTGCTCCACCAGCAGCACCAGCCGCACCAGGTCACCCGAGTCGATGCCGCTGCCGGCCAGCGCTTCGTCGTCGCCGATGGCCTCGGCGTACTCGATCGTGCCGGTGAGTTCGACCAGCAACTGCCTGATGGTGCTCATGGCTTCCCCTTTCGTCCTGCCGCGGCCGGCGCCCGTGGGCAGCCCGGATGAGACAGGCGCACGCGTCCGGATCTCACCGGGAGAAGAGGCACGCGGGGGGCGGAGCTATCCCCGCGCCGTGAGTGACATGTGTCACGCGGGCAACCGGGAGCGGCCGGGGATAGCGGGCCCCGGCGACCGCCTCTTGTGTCTAGTGAGAGTCCGTCCCCCGGGCCGCCGTCGAGGCCCCGGGCGGTCACAGGCGAGGAAGTGATGCGGGTGCTCGACCACAGCGCGCGGACAGCCGGCCCGGCGTCCGCGACGGTGTCCGCGGCGCGGGGCGCCGACGTCCCGCCGGAGCGGACCTCCCGCTCCGGCGGGCCGACCACGCAGGAGGAGCTCCTCGCACACTTCGAGGCGCTGCTGAGCGCCGGCGAGACCATCGAGCCGCGCGACTGGATACCCGACGGCTACCGACGGATGCTGCTACGCCAGATCGCCCAGCACGCCCACTCCGAGATCATCGGCATGCAGCCGGAGGGCGCCTGGCTGACCCGGTCCCCTTCGCTGCACCGCAAGTCGGTGCTCATCGCCAAGGTCCAGGACGAGGCCGGCCACGGCCTCTATCTGTACGCCGCCGCCGAGACGCTCGGTGTCGACCGCGCCGCGCTGCTCGACGCCCTCCACCAGGGCCGTCAGCGCTATGCCGCCACCTTCAACCACCCGGCGCTCACCTGGGCCGACACCGGGGCGATCGCCTGGCTGACGGACGGCGCGGCGGTCATCAACCAGGCACCGCTCTGCCACACCTCGTACGGTCCGTACGCCCGGGCCATGCGCCGCGTCTGCCAGGAGGAGGCCTTCCACGTCCGCCAGGGGTACGACCTGATACGTGCCCTGTGCGACGGCACGCCCGGGCAGCGGGAGATGGCGCAGGACGCGGTGAACCGCTGGTGGCTGCCGGCCGTGGCGCTGATGTTCGGCCCGCCCGACACGGTCGCCGCGGGCGCGGACGAGCGGACGGTGGCGCTGGGCGCGGCCGTGTCGCGGCAGGCCATCGCCTGGGGCATCAAGCGGCACACCAACGACGAACTGCGCCAGCGCTTCGTCGACCACTGCGTCCCGCAGGCCGAACGCCTCGGGCTGAGCCTGCCGGACCCGGGGATCCGCTGGAACGAGGAGCGCGGCCACTACGACTTCGGGCCGATCGACTGGGAGCTGTACCGGGGGGCGCTCGGTGACGACACGCACTGCGCCCGGCAGCGCGTCGCGCACCGGGTCGCCGCGCACGAGGACGGGGCGTGGGTGCGGGAGGCGGCGGCCGCGTACGCGGCACGCGTGGACGACGGCGGGAGGGCGGCGCTGTGAGCCGGGAGGCCGAGGGAGCGATGGCGTCCTGGGAGGTCTTTCTGCGGCCGCGCCGGGGGCTCGCCCACCAGCACGTCGGTTCGGTCCGGGCGGTCGATCCGGACATGGCGCTGGAGCACGCCCGCGACCTGTACACCCGTCGCGGTGACCCCCTGTCCCTGTGGGTGGTCCGCTCCGAGGCCGTTCACACGGCCTCCCCCACCGAACGCGACCCGTTCTTCGCGAACGCCCGCCACAAGCCGTACCGCTACCCCGAGCACTTCGCACCGCTCGCCGAAGGAGGTGACCAGCGTGACGACTGAGGGACCCGGCGCCGCGGCCGGGTCGCCCGCGGCACCCGCCGCGGGCGACCTGGCCGTCCTCGCCTCCCGGCTCGGCGACGACGCCCTCGTCCTCGGCCAGCGCCTGTGCCAGTGGATCACCCGCGCGCCGACGATCGAGGAGGACCTCGCGCTGTCGAACATCGCCCTCGACCTCATCGGGCACGCGCGCGCCCTGCTGACCCTCACCGGGCGCCTGGACGGCACCGGTCGCTCGGAGGACGACTTCGCCTTCGGCCGCTCGGACCGCGAGTTCGGCAACTGCCTGCTCACCGAGCTGCCGGGCGGCGACTTCGCGGTGACGATCGCGCGGCAGCTCGTCTACAGCCACTACGCCGTCCTGTACTACGAGGCGCTCGCCACGGCCGCCGAGGCGGAGCTGGCCGGCTTCGCCGCGCGGGCGGCCAAGGAGGTCGACTACCACCGCAGGCACGCCGACGGCTGGACGGTGCGACTGGGCCTGGGGACCGCGGAGAGCGCCCGCCGTATGCAGGCCGGGCTGGACCGTGTGTGGCCGTACACCGGGGAGTTGTTCGCGGCGGACGACGTGGTGGCCCGGCTCGCCGCCGCCGGGACCGCCGCGCCGCCCGCCGCGTCGCAAGGGGAGTGGCGGGAGCGCGTGGGCGCCGTCGTACGGCAAGCCGGGCTGGCCCTTCCCACGCCCGACTGGCAGGCGGCCGGCGGCCGGAGCGGTCTGCACTCCGAGGAGTTCGGCCCACTCGTCGCCGAACTGCAGTCGGTGCACCGGCAGTTCCCCGGAGGTAACTGGTGACCGGCCGGACGCGCGTTCCCCTCGACGAGGTGCGGGCCCGCGTGCACGACCTCCCGGACCCCGAGCTGCCGGTCGTGACGCTGGGCGAACTCGGTGTGATCCGCGAGGTGCGCACGGCGGCCGACGGCCGACTGGAGGTGGACTTCACCCCCACCTTCCTCGGCTGCCCCGCCCTGTCCGCGATCGCCTCGGCCATCGCCGAGACCCTCACCCGGTGCGGTCACGCCGACGGCCGCGTCCGCCAGGTCACGGCCCCCGCCTGGAGCACGGACCGGATCACGCGGGCCGGCCGCCGCAAGCTCGCGGAGCACGGTATCGCCCCGCCCGGAGCCACGACCGCGCCGCGGCCCGTGCGGCTCGGCTTCGGCGTCCCCTGCCCGCACTGCGGCTCCCTGGCCACCCGGCCGCACAGCTCCTTCGGCCCGACCCGCTGCCAGTCGATCCTGGTGTGCGCGGCCTGCCACGAGACGTTCCCGTATCTGGCCACGGTGTGAGGCCCCCGATGAACACGACGCGGCCCGCTCCCGGCCCGGCGCCCGCCGCGCGCCGCGGCTGGTTCCCGCTCACGGTCGCCGGGCTCGAAGCGCTGGCCGACGACACCGTGGCCGTCACCCTGCGGGTGCCGCCGGACCTGGCCGGCACCTTCGCGGCCCGGGCCGGGCAGCATGTGGTCGTGCGCCACCGGCGCCCCGGCGGGCGGGAACTGCGCCGCGCCTACTCGGTGTGCCCGCCGCCCGGCGACCCCGGTGCCCTGCGCCTGGTGATCAAGCGCAACTCGTCCGACGGGTTCGGCGCCTACGCGGTGGACTCCCTGTCCTCCGGCGACGTGCTCGGCCTGTCACCGCCGACAGGCCGGTTCGGACTGCCGGACCTCACGGGCGGACACCATGTGCTGCTCGCCGGGGGTACCGGGGTCACACCCCTGGCCGCGATGGCGGCGACGGCCCTGCGCGGTTCGCCGGACTGCCGGGTGTCGCTGGTCCACGCGGTCCGTTCCGCGGGCACGGCGCTGCTGGCGGACGAACTCGCCGAGCTGAAGGACGAGTTCGTCGACCGCTTCACCGTGCTGCACGTCCTGTCGCGTGAGCGGCGCGAGAGCGGGCTGTTCAGCGGGCGGATCGACGCGGAGAAGCTGACGCGGCTGCTGTCCCTGCTGGACGCGCGGCCCGACGGGACGACCTCGTTCAGCCTGTGCGGACCCGCCGCGCTGGTGGAGACCGCGCGGACGACGCTGGCGGCCTGGGGCGCGCGGCCGGAGCTGGTGGGCTGGGAGCTGTTCTCGGCCGACGGCACGCCGCCCGAGGTTGAGCCCGGTACCGAGCCCGGTCCCGAGACCGAGGTGGCCGCGTCCGGCGACGAGCGGCACATCCGTGCGGTGATCGGCGGCCGTTCGACGGTCGTGACCATGGCGGCGGGCGACCGTGTGGTGCTGGACGCCGTGCTGCGGGCCCGGCCGGAGGTGCCGTACGCCTGCCGGGAAGGCGTGTGCGGAAGCTGCCGCGCCAAGGTCGTGGCGGGTTCGGTGACGCTCGGCCGGCAGCACGCCCTCGACGCCCGCGATCTCGCGGCGGGCTACACCCTCGCCTGCCGGGCCCGGCCACGCGCCGACGACCTCACTCTCGACTTCGACCTCTGACCGATCACCCGACCGGCGAGACCCGCAGGACCTTCAGCAGGGGAGGACGACCTTGACCACCACCGGGCGACAGCAGGGCAGGACCGCGCTGGTCACGGGAGGCAGCCGCGGTATCGGGCGGGCCGTCAGCCGGCGGCTGGCGCGCGAGGGCGCGCTGGTCGCCGTCCACTACGGGCACGACGCCGCGGCGGCGGAACGCACGGTCAAGGAGATCGAGACGGACGGCGGCCGGGCGTTCGCGGTGCGCGCGGAACTGGGTGTCCCCGGTGACGCGGCCACGCTCTGGGCCGCGTTCGACCGCGAGCTGGCCGCGTACGACGCGGGCGCCGGACCGGGCCTGGACATCCTGGTCAACAACGCGGGGATCACCCTGCCCCGGCCGATCGAGCAGGTCACCGAGGAGGACTACGACCACGTCTTCGCCGTCAACACCAAGGCCCCGTTCTTCATCCTCCAGCAGGGCATCGGCCGGCTGCGGGACGGCGGCCGGATCATCAGCGTCTCGTCGGCGGCCACCCGCGTCGCGTACCCGGCGATCGTCGCGTACTCCATGACCAAAGCGGCCCTGGAGCACCTGACGCTCTCGCTCGCCCTCCAGCTCGCCCCGCGGAACATCACGGTCAACACGGTCGCGCCCGGCTTCACCGAGACCGAGATCAACCCGACCCTGCGGAACCCGCAGATCCGGCAGGCGCTCTCCGCGGCCTCGGTGTTCAACCGGCTCGGCGTGCCGGCCGACATCGCCGACGTGATCGCCTTCGTCGCGAGCGACGACGCCCGCTGGGTGACGGGCCAGCGGCTCGACGCGACCGGCGGCGTCCACCTCGGCCTGTAGGCCGGCCCGTTCGCGCGACACCCCAGTCCACTTCACGAGTACGGCAGTCCCGAGGAGCACTCGATGAACGACAGCCCGTCCGCGCTCGCGGATCTGTCCCCGGACGACCCGCTCACCCAGCCGTTCCACGGCGCGAGCCCCTACGACGAGTACGTGCGCGCCTCCGTCCTCAACTCCCTCCAGCAGCCGCTGACCGAGGCCGCCGACGAAATGGGCTTCCTCGTCACCACCCAGGTGATGGAGCTGTGGTTCACCCTGATCGCGCACGAGTGGCGGGCGGCCCGGGACGCCTTCGCCAAGGACGACCTGGACGCCGCGACGGACGCGCTGGTGCGCAGCCGCCGGGCGGTCGAGGCGCTGGTGGCGTCGTGGACACCGGTCGCCGCGCTGACGCCGCACCAGTTCAACGGGTTCCGGGCGGCGTTCGGCAGGGCGTCCGGCTTCCAGTCGGCGATGTACCGGCACATGGAATTCCTGCTCGGCGACAAGTCCCCCGCGCTGCTCCGGTCCCATCAGGGCGACCCGTCGGTCCACGAGGCGCTGCGCGTGGCGTACCACGAGCCGTCGCTCTACGACGAGGTGCTGCGCTTCCTGCACCGGCGAGGACTGCCGGTGCCGGAACCGGTGCGGGAGCGCGACGTGACCGCGCCCTACGAGTCGGACCCCGGTGTCGTCGCGGCGTGGCGGCTCGTCTACGCGGGTCCGCAGCACCATCCGCTGCTCGCACTCGGCGAGTTGCTCACCGACATCGCCGAACGGATGCTGCGCTGGCGCTTCGACCACGTCCTGGTGGTACGGCGGGCCATGGGCACCAAGACGGGCAGCGCCGGTTCGTCCGGCGTCGCCTGGCTGGAGGCCCGCGCGAAACGGCCGGTCTTCCCGGAGCTGTGGGCGGTACGCGGTGACGTCTAGGGAGATCTCGGCCTTCGCGGCCGAGGAGGAGCGGCGCGTCCTGAGCCTGAAGCCGGTCCTGGCGCCGGCGCACGGGAGGTACGGGGACCACCCGCACCAGGTCTACGACTCCTGGCCCGCCGAGGACCCCGGGGCGCCACTGGTACTGCTGCTGCACGGCGGGTACTGGCGCTACGACCGTATGCACCTGACGCCGTTCGCGTCCTGGCTGGCGAAGCAGGGCTTCTCCGTGCTGCTGCCCGGCTTTCGCCGGTCCGGGGGCGCCGGCGGCTATCCGGAGACCTTCGACGACATCGCCCGGATCGTCGACACACTGCCGGCGGGCCGGCCGTACGTCCTGGCCGGCCACTGCTCCGGCGGTCACCTCGCGCTGTGGTGCGCCGCCCGCGCGCTGCTGCCCACCGACTCGCCCTGGCACACCACCTCGCTGCCGACCGCCGTGCTCGCTCTCGCCCCGCTGACCGACCTCGACGCCACCCGCCGGGACCGGCTCAGCGACGACGCGGCACTGCAACTCCTCGGCGGGCCGGCTCTGTTCGAGGAGCGGATGCCGTACGTCGATCCACTGACGCTGCTGAAGGGGCAGGGGCGGACAGGCGTACGCACCGTGCTGCTGCACGGCGCGGTCGACGAGGAGGTCCCGCTGTCGCAGTTCGCGGACTACGCGGCGGTGGACGACGACCTGGACACGGTCGTCCTGCCCGGCATCGGCCACTACACGCTGATCGAGCCCGACGCGCCCGGTGCGATCGCGGTCGCCGACGTCATGCGCCGCTTGGCCGCGGAGGCGGCGGGGGTCGCGGAGGCGGCGCAGGCTTCGGAGTCGGAGTCGGAGTCGGAGTCGGCGAAGGTCGCGGCCGTCGCCGTCGCGGAGCCCCAGCGCCCATGACGCGCCTCCTGGTGGCGGCTTCGCAGCGCTTGCGCGAGCGGCTGCGGGCAGGTGCGGCCTCGCGGTCCGCCGCGCCGATCGCGCCGGTCGGGCCGGCCGGGCCGGCCGGGCCGGCCGCGCCGACGGGGCTCGCGGGCGGTCCGGCCGCGGCGGGTGCGCCGACTCGGGGCTCCGCCGAGGACACGGACCGGGTCGTCGAACCCGGCAGCGGTGCGGGTGACAGCGCACCCGGCACTCACGCGGCCGGCTTCGGCCGGGGCGCCCACCGCGTGTCCGACCGGTCCCCGGTCGGTGCCGGGACGGTAAGCGCTCCCGGGCGGTGTCACCACTCTCCTCGTGCCCGTCGGCGACCGGCCGGTCCAGGAACGGGTGCACGGGCGGTGGCCGGCCGGCGCTCCCCGGGGCGTTCGTCCGTCGCCGCCCGGCAGCTCCGGAGGAGTCGGGGGACGCGCGGACCCCGAACGGGCGACGGCCTGGGGCCGTCGCCCCGGCTTTCACCGCATCCGACCAGGAGCACCTCACTGGTGCCCGCAACCGAAGGGGTCCGCCAGTGACCACCGCCCTCGTCGCACACGCCGCCGCCCTCGACGCCGAGGCGCCGCTCGCGCACGTCCGCGAGCGTTTCCTGCTCCCCGCGGGAATCGTCTACCTGGACGGCAACTCGCTCGGTCCGCTCCCGGCCGCCGTTCCGTCGGCCCTCCACGATCTCGTCCACCGCCAGTGGGGCACCGACCTGATCCGTTCGTGGAACAGCAACGGCTGGTGGGAGGCGCCGACAAGGATCGGCGACCGGGTGGGGCGGCTCATCGGCGCGGCGCCGGGCCAGACCGTGGCGGGCGACTCCACGAGCGTGCAGCTCTACAACGCCCTCAGCGCCGCCGCCGCGCTGCGCCCCGACCGCCCGTATCTCGTCACCGATCCCGGTGACTTCCCCACCGATCGTTACCTCACCGACGCGGTGGCGGCCCAACTGGGCCTGGAGGCACGGCGGGTGAGCCCGGCCGACCTCGAAGACTTCCTCGATAAGGAAGGCGACCGGGTGGCCGTGGTGTGCCACTCCCCCGTCGACTACCGCACGGGCGAGCTCCACCACATGGCCGCGCCCACGCGGGCGGCGCACGAGGCGGGCGCGCTGGTGCTCTGGGACCTGTGCCACGCGGCCGGGGCCATGCCCGTCCAACTCGACTCCCTGGACGTGGACTTCGCGGTCGGCTGTGGCTACAAGTTCCTCTCCGGCGGCCCCGGCGCACCGGCCTTCCTGTATGCGGCCCGACGCCACCACGCCGACTGGCGGCCCCCGGTCACCGGCTGGAACGGCCACGCCGACCCCTTCGGACTGCACGACGCGTACGAGCCGGCGCCGGGGATCGGCAAAGCCCGGATCGGCACCCCGCCGATCCTGTCGCTGCTCGCCCTGGAGGCGGCGCTGACCGTCTTCGACGACGTCGACATGGCACAGGTCCGCGCCAAGAGCCTGTCCCTGACCGGCTTCTTCCTGGACTGCGCCGCCCAGTTGCTGGACGGCCTGGGCTTCGAGCCGGTCACCCCGGCCGTCCCGGAGCGTCGCGGCAGCCAGGTGTCCCTTCGGCACGCGCACGCCTACGGGCTGGCCCGTGCCCTGGAGTCCCGGGGCGTCATCGGCGACATGCGCGCCCCCGATCTCCTGCGCTTCGGCGTCAACGCCCTGTACACCTCGCACGCGGAGATCCTCAGTGCGGTGACCTGCCTGCGCGAGATCTCGACGACGGGGGCCTACGACCCGACGGCGGTGGCCGCGGGCGCGGTGACGTGAACCGTACGCGGGCCCCGGTGAGCGCCGTCGCCGGCGTTGTCCCGTGCCACCGGGCCGGTTCGCCCGCCACGGACCGCGACCGCGGGACGTTTCGCCCGACGGCGCCCGCCGTACCGCGCCATGTCGTCCAAAGGCGTCCGGCCACCGGCTGGCCACCAGCAGAGTCAGGGGGCCGCTCATCAGCGTTGTCGGTCTCCGACAGATCCTCCGGCAAGGGGTTCTCGGCTCCCGGAGAATCGCTCCCCCAGAAACCGGGCCGGCGTTCATCGCGACAACATCTGCGCACCTTCGACCGGACGACCGGCTCACGATCGCGCGTCCGTCGCCCGGGCCCATGGCGCCTGCCTCATGTGGATGGCGTACGGCGTGGCCACCACGCCGTTGGTGCGCACCGCGCCCCCTTCCACCGGCCGTGAAGTCGCCGTCGCCCTGGCCGTGTTCGCCTGAACGATCGCCTCCCCCTCGCCCTGCGCGGTCTGGGACGCAGGCGCCCGGCCCTCCCCCACCGCTGCCCGGACTGCCACCCGCCCCCGCAGGTCGGGTCGCCGGCTTCGCCGCGCACGCGCTCGCCGTCTCCGGCATCACCCACCACATCGCGGACCGCCTCATCCCCGACAGGGTCTTGCGGCCGGGGTCGCGGACCTGCGGATTTTCCGTGGCCGTGGTCCCCAGTTGGTCCCCGGGCCCTTGACGGCCCATCACATGGAAAACGTTGCCAACAATGTCGAAGGGCCCGCCGACCTGGCCAAATGCCAGTCCAGCGGGCCCTTCATGCACCGTCGGGACGACAGGATTTGAACCTGCGACCCCCTGACCCCCAGTCGCGAAGGGGAACCCCATTTCCCCGGCAGTCGGGACGAACTCCCCGCGCAAATCGTTCAGTTACGAGCTCACCCGCGATTGATCGGGGTGGGGCCGTGACATGAGGATGGCCGCGCGGGTTCTTCGAGTGTGATCAAGAAGTGGGCCCGCGCGGCCTTGTCTCATCCTGCCTTCTGCGGCGTGAGCCGCCAACACTTCGGCGAGTTGCCCGACGAACTCGAACCGGTGTGGGAAGCGCGGTGCGAGGGTGGGCGTCACGACCGGCGCGGGCACGGCCGACGCCGCCGGGCCGGGGCGGGCCCGAAGTACGAACTCGCCTTCCGTGACCGGTTGGTGATCACGCTGGTCCACCTGCGCACCGGCCTGCCCCAGGACGCCCTCGCAGTGGTCTACGACGTCGGCTCCTCGACCGTCGGGCGGGCGATCGGCGAGGTGAGGCCCCTGCTCGCGGCCCGCGGTTTCGCTGTTCCCGACCGGCCCGGCCTGCGCCTGTGCACCCTGGAGGACGTGTTCGCCTACGCGGAGGCGGAGGGCGTCGAGCTGCGGCTCGACGGTGCGGAGACCCAGGTCCGCCGCCCGAAGGCCGGCCGCCCCGGGCGCCGGGCGTTCGTCTCGGGAAAGCGCAGGCAGAACACCATCAAGACCACCAGGTTCAGCGACGGACAGGGCCGCCTGCTCTATTCCGGAGTGGAACGGCCCGGCCGGATGCACGACCAGACCGCAGTCCGCACCGAGCGCATCGCCGAGCAGTTCAGGACCCGTCCCGGCGTGAAGGCGAAGGCCGACTCCGGCTACCAGGGCCTGGCCAAGGAGTTCCCCGACCAGGTCAGCACCCCACCGAAGAATCCGAAGGATGACGCCTGTAACGGCGACAAGTACGCCTGGCGCGAAGCCCGCAGGCGGCAGTCCTCGGCCCGGATCTGCGTCGAACACACCAACGCCGAGCTCCGGCAATGGGCCCCGCTGCGACGGTTCACCCGACCCCGCGAGACCTTCTGCGAGACCCAGCGGGCCATCGCCGCCCTGATCTCCGACCGGGCCGCCAAACGCCCCACCCGCCGCGAGTACAGCACCGAACTCATCCTCGCCCGCGACGCCGCTCACTGATCACCCACCAGCCGAACCGCCAAGCCAACACGCCCCGAACTCAATCGCGGGGGAACCCGTTATGCGCCCATCGCTCACCAACGCGCGCGACGTGTGGTCCCCACCTGGTCCCCGAACGGACCGGCCCGTCCCTTAGCAAGATGCTTCCCTTCCAGGGGGCACTTCTTAGCAGTATCCGACAGTCGAAGAAGTCCTGGTCGGCGGCGAACACACTCTTCTGCCACCGGACACGACCCGGCAAGGCCGGGGCCGGCGATCAGCGGGCCGCGTTCCGAGCCGTGACCGTGGTGATGACGATGTCGGTGAGGTCTGCGGAAGCAACGAGAAGCGTCCCATCGGGTCGTACCAGTGCGGCCACCTTGTCGCCCTGTCCCAGATCTGCTGAGAGCTCGCCGGTGGCGGCGTCCCATTCCCGGACCCGGCGGTCCGCGCCGGCGGTGAACACTCGCGCGCGCCCGTCGAAAACCGCCGTGTCGAGGGACGAGATGTTCTCCTCGCCGAGTTCGACCTGCGGACCGATCTGCTCCCACGTCTCCGTGTCCCAGCGCCGCATCACACCGAGACGGTCGGCGGACACCAGGACGGTCCTGCCGTCCGGCAGCCGTACGGACTTCAGGGAGTAGACGATGTCGTCGTGCGCGTCCACCGGATCTCCGACAGGCAGTCCGGACACAGCGTCCCAGCGACGGATCACCCCCATCGCGTCGCCCGACACGATCACCGCGGAATCCCCGTGCGCCGGCAGAACAGCCACCGCGCGCACGATGTCGTCGTGGCCCTCCAGGGCCGGCAACGCCGTACCGGTGACGGCGTCCCAGCGCAGCACATCACACAGATCACCGCCGCCGACCAGCAGGCTCTCGCCCGTGGACAGCCGACCCGAGGCAGCGGCCCAGACGCTGCCGCCGTACTCGTACGTCGACAGCAGATCTCCGGTGCCGGCGTCCCACCGCAGGAAATCCATGAACTCCCCACCCGCCAGGATGACCCGCCCGTCGGGCAGCACAGCCGTCGTCAAAGAATTCAAGGGCGGGAACGAGTCGCGCACCCGCCAGAGCAGACCACCGGTCCCAACGTCCCACCGGGTGAGCGAGGTGCAGTTCTCCCCCATGGAGACGAGGAATACCCCACCATCCGGTCCCCGTTCGAGAACGAGATCGTAGACGCCACTGTCGACTTCCGCATCGAGGATTCTCAATCCCTCCGCAGTCCGCTCCACACGCATTCCAGCATCCACCATCGCTCGATCGGGTATTCACTTTCCGGAAGCAAGCACGCGCCACGGCTCCTGCGTCCCCTGGATGCTAGCACTTGGGATTCACGGACGGCGAGTCGTCGTCACTCTGCTTCTTCGGCCTCGTCCGGCAGGTAGATTCCACCACCGAATGGCCCGGTGAATTCAACCTCGTCGATGCCGTCGATGATGGCACCGGTCGTGCTCACCGAACGGTAGCCTCGCCCCGTCCGCCACGTCTGGATATCTCTTTGCGTGATGACTCTGCCACGAATCGTTCCGTAGGACTTGTACAGCGTCTTGGTTGCCGACTTCGAGGTGTTTCCAAGAATTCTGCCGAGATTCTGCGCGCAGATCGTCGAACAAACCCTGACATTGGTCACAGCACTACGAACCCCTGCGACCGGTCCACCCAACTCCTCCGTTTGCCGCTCGGTGTCACCCAAGAATTTAGCCCCGCCGCTTTCCGCATGGTCGATCTTGTCCGGAGACTTGCTGGCGTATCCCGAGTGGAATACCTTGACGTCCATCTCGGTGAATTTGTCTACGAATTTCTGACTGATTTTCTGGTTGGCGAAAACCACGATACGTGGTACCACCGTGCTCTTGCCCGTCTTGACCTGCATCTCCGTGACGAGGAATGTGACATTCGATCGAGCGCGGTATTCGGTTCCGGTCGGCCGGTCGACTTGTTCCGACATGTACTCGTCGACCAGGCTCAGCGCATCCCGAACACGCTGTACTCCGAAGAGGTCCCCGTGCTGGGCACCGCCGGGGAACAGTCCAAGAGACGACACGGCAATCGACCTGCGGTCCGGCCGAGCAGGGCCCGGCCCCCGTGTGCTGTGCCATGCCGTCAGGGCAGAGGGGCGGCGTCCGGGGCGATGTCGATGACGCGGACCGGGGTCATCGGCGGGTGGTCAGCAGCAGTCGCGGCCCGCATCCGTCGAGGGTGGCGGTGCCGATGCCGTACGGCGGAAAGGGTCCGATCTGCTGGCCGCCGGCGACGGCGAAGCAGCTGGCGGGCAGTGCTCCGGCCCGCTCCAACTGCCGGGCCGTGCCGCTCACCACGTCCCCGGCCAGGGTGGGTGTCCCGGGCCCCTCGTCGCCGTCCGGGTGCTCGGGGAACATCACGAGTTCCCGGTCGCTGCACCAGGCTCCCTGCGGGCAACTGAGAACCTCCCGCTCGGTGAAGTGGGAGACGCGGATCCCGCTTCCGGTGTCCAGGACCGTGACGGTGAACTCCTCGTCGAGGTTCTCGTGGAGCACCGACAGGTGGCCGCCGCCCGGGGACCAGCTGATCACCCGCTCGGCGGGCGCCCGGCCCGGCCCGGACCAAAGGCGCCGCCGGTCGCCGGTGGCGAGGTCGATGACGCCGACGGTCAGCAGGTCCTCCACGGTCCCGTCGGACGCCCGCGCCGTGTCGGCGGACAGCACGGCCAGGGAACGACCGTCCGGGGAGAACGCGGCCCACAGGTCCGAGCCGTCGGTCCAAGCGTCGAACCGGGTCCCGGTTCCGTCGGCCAGGGTGCGCACCACCAGATACTCCGCGCCGGAGCCGTGACGGGCCTGGTGAGGAAGGCGATGCGGCAGCCGTCCCGGAAGAGCGCCACCGCCTCGGTGAAACGGTCCGGCCCTGCGCACGGCACGGCGACGAACGTCCCGTCGTCCGCATCCCGGACGAACACCGTCTGCCGCCCGGCCTCCAGAGCGTCCGCCTGGAGCAGGCACCCAGCCCGTACGACGCACCGCTGTGCCACATCTGCCTATTCTTCGCGGCCGTTCTGGGCGCAGCGCTGGACGTGCCCGTGGACGACTCGCGGGTCTTGTCGTAACGGGTTGCCAGGCAGCGCCATTGCTTGAGGCGGTTGGAGCAGGGATCGATGACGTTGAGGTGGCGATAGGTCGTCGTGTCGAAGGCGGAGGGTCTGCCGCTCCGCGATCCGCGGGATAGCGGTTAGCGATCTGGTCGGCACGATCGGGGACATGCGACCGAGCAGGACATCGAGGAGCCGCGGCAGTTCGTCGAAGGGCTACGCCCGTCTTCGTGATCCGGAGGTCCCGCTGAGTCGTAGGGATCTGACTCGCACAGGTGAGCGCGGGAGAGCAGGATCTGTCGCCTTGTGCTCAACCCGCGCCAGCGGCTGCCGGTCGTCTGTCCGTGCATCGGGACGTATGACCACCGGCAGCAGTACGGCCGCCGGACAGGGGTCAGCGGCCGGAGAGGAGTTCGGGGACGACAGGGCCGTTCGGGGTGTGACGGGTGGGGATGACGGCCTTGTGGGGGTCGCCGTCGAGGATGGCGTCGATCATGACGCCTTCGGCGGCAGTGGTGACGGGCAGGCGCAGGGGCTTGCCGTAGAGAGTGCGGAGCTGGGCAAGGGTCAGGCCACTGACGGTCTCCAGCCGGTGGGCGAGGCCCGGATGGGCGTCGTCGCCGGCGAGCAGGGCGTGCAGGTCGTCGAGGGCGTCCGCCATGTCGGGCTGCTCCGCGGTGAGGTAGCCGGCGAGGTTCGCCCCCTTCTCGGCGAACGGGGCGTAGGTGACGGCAACGAGGTGTTCTGCGGTCAGAGCGTAGGCATCGAGGGCGTAGGCGTCCATCGCGGCGCGCATCCGCCGCACGGCGTCCTCGCCGGTGTAGCGGCGGCGCATCAGGTCGATCAGGTGGTCGGGGAACTCCTTCTTGCGCATGAGGTCGAGGGCGAAGCCGAGGTACTCGAGGATGCCCTCCGCGTAGCTGCGCCCGTAACGACGCTCGCACTTGAGGGCTCGCATGTGGGCCATCAGCGCCGGGTTGGCGCAATCGGACTCGGTGAAGCTGAAAGCGAGGTCGTCGAAGTTGAAGCCGATCAGATCGGTGAGCAGGGGCCAGTGCCGGCCGGAAGCGTAGTCGGTGTGGTCGAAGATCGAGAAGAAGGCGACGGAGCGTGGTACCTCGGAGGCGACCCGGTGTCCTTCGACGTCGGCGTCCTCGCCGTGGATGTCCTGGAAGTAGTTGCCGGCGATGCCGTCGAGGGAGGACAGGAAACCCTTGACACCCCCTCGGTCGGCGACGGGCGGCTGCAGGTGGAAGCGCCGGGCGATGCGGGAGACCCAGAGGTAGTAGTCGCGCTGTTCCTGCGGGGAGTCCCCGGTGATGATCAGGTCCACGCCCTCGCCATGGCCGGCGGCGACACCGAAGGAATTCATCATGCTGAGGTTGCAGGCGTTGCAGAAGGTGCTGCGGCCGTCACCGGCGGTACGGTGACCGGTCATCAGGACGTCGGTGCGGTTGCGGCGGACGACCTCGGGCGGGAGCGGCGTGTCCATGGCGAAGGGGCGGACCGTCCGGCCGTCGATGAGCAGCAGCTCGGCGTCGGGGTCGTCGTGCAGGCGCAGCGCGGTGTAGGTGCGATCGATGTTCTCCATGACGGCGCGCGGCATCCCGGAATGCCGATTGGTCGCGACCCGCAGGCGGAAGGTGGTGCCGGCCCGTTCCAGGGTGAGGAGTTGGACGGTGCGGGCGAAGGCCAGCGTGTAGGAGCTGTCCTTGCCGCCGCCGTAGGCCACCAGGATGAGGTTGCGGCGCAGGTCACCTTGGTGCGGCAGGCTGTCGCACATCCGCCGGGCACAGTTCTCGGCACCGCGGATGTCCTCGTCGGACAGCACCGCCCGTAGGTCCTTCAGCGCTGCGGCACGCGGGTCATGCATGGAGGTTCCCCCTTGTGAGTGTGCGGGCGCACGGTCGTGGTGCCGGTGCGGCCGGCGTCAGCTCGCCGGGCCGGCGAGCAGCCGTTCCTGGATGTCCGCCGTGATGCGGTGCTTGTCGACCTTGCCGTTGATGTTCAGCGGCAACCGGTCCAGGTGCAGGAAGGTGCGTGGCACCATGAACAGGGGCAGCGACTCCCGGATGAAAGCGATCAGTTCGCGGGGGTGGGTGCAGGTACCGGCGTAGGCGACAGCGAGGTCGGACACGTCGTCGCTGGTGATGACGACCGCCGCGGACTCGACCACCGCCGGGTGCCGGTTGAGGACGGTCTCCACCTCGCCGAGTTCGACCCGGAAGCCGCGCAATTTGATCTGGGCGTCGAGGCGGCCGAGGTGAAGGATGTCCTGGCCGAGCAGGACGACCCGGTCGCCGGTGCGGTACCAGTGCTCTTCGGTGAGCGGGGTCCCGCCGCGGTAGACGGCGGCCGGGCGGATGCCGTCGTACTCCATGAAGCGCCCGGCGTTGCTGCTCGGGTCGAGGTAGCCGGCGAAGCGCTGCACACCGCGCACGCACAGCTCGCCGTCCTCGGCCGGTCTGCCGTCGGGGTCGAGGATCACCGACTCCAGATACGGGTAGACCGTGCCGATCGGGACGGTGTCATTGGCGGTGGCCGGCCACTCGCCGGCATCGGCGGGCAACCGGTAGCCGCTGCAGGTCATGGTCAGCTCGGTGGGCCCGTACACGTTCTCGATGACCGAGCCGGGCGCGGCGGCACGCCACAGCCGGGCCTGCCGAAGGGTCAGGGCCTCGCCGCTGAACCGGCTCCAGCGGATCTCGGGCAGGCTGTTCGGCGGCAGTTCGTCCGACTGGTGGGCGACCAGGATGGTCGAGGGCGCCGAGAACCAATGGGTGAGGCCCTGGTCGCGTGCGTAGTCCGCCGGGGAGAGCAGGTCCGCCGCGGTGGGCACCACCAGGGTGGCGCCGGACCCCCAGCAGACGAACATGTCGAAGATCGACGGGTCGAAGGTCAGCTCGAAGGTCTGCGAGAAGCGGCTGCCCGGCCCCGGCTCGTAACGTTCGATCTGGCTGTCGATGTAGCGGTCGACGTTGCGGTGGGTGATCGGCACGCCCTTGGGGACGCCGGTGGAACCGGAGGTGAAGACGATGTACGCGACCTCGTCGACCGCGGAGGTGTAGGGGGGCAGGGCGGGCCGGGCGGCTCCGCTGATCTCCCCGACGAGTGCGTCGTCGTCGAGCCGCAGCACGGTCGTCACGCCGGGCGGGTAGTTCCGGGCGTACGCCTCGCCCGCCTCTGCGCCGACCAGCACCGCCGCCACGCCTGCCGCCCGGGCAATCATGACGTTGCGGTTCGCCGGGAAGGACGGGTTGAGCGGGACCACGGGAGTACGCAACCGCAGCGCTGCCAGGTAGCCCGCGAACGCGGCGACGCTGCGGACGGCGAGCAGGCCCACCGCCTCCGGGCGTCCGCCGTGCGCGGCCAGCAGCCGGGCGGCGATCCGGTCGCTCAGCTCCAGGAGTTCGTCGAAGGTGAGGGCGGTGTCCGCGACCTCGAGCGCGACCTCCCCGGGGTACCGTTCGGCGGCCTGGGAAAACCAGTCGTACAGCGTTCTGGACGGCAAAACCTGACCTCGATTCCAGCGGGACGGGTGGGTTGCGGGAAGTCGGCAGCCAGGGCCCGGGACGCCGCCCGGATCGCACCGGTCGCTCGATCGACCCAGCCTAGAAGCGGGCCGGGCGGCGGGCGGGCGGCCCCGGGGGCAGTCCGGGGGCAGTCCGGGGGCAGCCTTCCTGGATCTCATGGGGCTTCCGGGCCGCGGTCGCTCATGAGACGGTGCCGCGGGCCACCGCCTCCGCCATCGCGGCGACCGTCGGGCCCTCGTAGAGGTCGTGGACGGCCAGCCGGGCGCCGAACTGCTCATCGACCCGGGCGAGCAGCCGGGTCGCCAGCAGGGAGCTCCCGCCGAGGTCGAAGAAGGAGTCGTCACGGCCGACCCTCGGCCGGGCGAGCACCTCGGCCCACAGAGCGGCGAGCCGTTCCTCGAGCGGGGACCTCGGCGGGACGAACGGCCTCGGCCGGCGGCCGGGCAGGGCGTACTGCAGCAGCGCGTCGGTGTCGGCCGTCCCGTCGGGGCGGAGGGGAAGCCGTTCCAGTTCAACGGGCCGCAGCGGGATCCGGCATGCCGGGGCGGCGTCCGCGACGGCGCGTTCCACAGCGCCGGCGTCGACCCCGCGGCCGGTCCAGCCGACAACGAGTTCCTCGGCGTGCAGGCTGGCCGGGTCGACCTCGGCGCGCACTGCGGGGTGCGCCAGGTCGAGGCCGAGCAGCAGGTGGTGCTCGGGAGAGGCCACGGCGGCGAGGAACAGCCGCAGACCGTCCTCGGGCCGCAGGGCAGTGAAGCCCCGGCTCGCGGCGGGCGCGGTCGACTGGTCTCGGTTCATCCCGATGCCGGTCCACATGCTCCAGGACAGACAGTGCACCGCGCGCCCGCGCTCGTGCCGCCAGTGGTCGGCGAACCCGGCGAGAAAGCCGTTCGCGGCGGCGTAGGCGCCGAAGTAGGCCCCGCCGAACTCCCCGTTCACCGATCCGAAGAGCAGCAGCGCGGCGTGCGGCCGGTGCTCCAGCAGCTCCGCCACCGCGGTGGTACCCGCCACCTTGGCCCGGTAGTGCCGGGCGAACGCCTCCTCGGACTCCTCGGCCAGCGTGTGCCGTTCGGGGCGTTCCCAGTGCCCCGTCGGGTCCTCGCCGGCCAGGTGCAGCACTCCGTCCAGCGGACGTCCCCACTGCTCCTCGGCGCGGGCGACCGCCGCGGCGAGCGCGGCGGCGTCGGCCACGTCGGCCTGTTCGTAGTGCACCTCACCGAGGGCCCGCAGTTCGGCCAGCCGCTCGGCGCGCGTGCCGGTCGCGGGCGATCGGCCCACCAGCAGCAGCCGCAGTCCGTAGCCGGCCAGCAGGTAGCCGGCGAGGTCGTGCGCGAGACCGCCGAGGCCGCCCGTGACCAGGTACAGGCCGCCGGCCGTCACGGGTGCGCGGTCGGGCTCCGGGAGTTCCACCGGCCGGAGCACGGGCCGCAGCCGCGCGCCGTCGCGGACGGCCACCACACCGCGGGTGGACCGGTCGGCGAGTTCGGCCCGCAGTGCTTCCCGCCATGCTGCCGCGTCGGCCGGCAGGTCGGCCTGGCGGACCAGTCGCCCGGGCTGTTCGGCGGCGGCGGTGCGCACCAGGGCCGGCACGGCACACACCCCCAGATCGACCCGGTCGCCCGGGACGGCGTGGACCGCGCCCCGGGTGAGGATCAGCAACCCGGCGGGGTGGTCGGCAAGCGCGCCGAGCAGGGCGCGGAACCCGGCGGTGGCGGTGTCCAGCCGGTCACCGGGACTGCCCGGCGCCGACAGCGGACGGGCCAGCACCACCGTGCCGATCTTGCCATGACGTCTCGTCACCTCTTGTATCAGAGACGTGAGTTGCTGCCGGTCACGGGTGTCGGCCAGGTACCGGCCCGGGCCGGTCCGCGACAGGCTGTCGCCCTGGTGCACGGCGACGACCCGGCCGCCGGGCAGCAGCGCAGCCAGGTCCGTCTCCTCTGCGATGACCAGCAGCACGCCGCCGGGGGTGACGGGGGCCGGTCCGTCCAGCGGCGTCCACACCCGGGTGGCGGGCCGGACGTCCGCGGGGCCCCGGACCGCACCATCGGCCACCCGGCGCGCCAACGCCCCGGTCTGCAGTTTGGCGCCGAGGGCCGAGCGCTGCACCTTGCCGCTGCTGGTCTTCGCGAACTCCGCCTCGGTGAGCGGCACCACCAGGTCGAGGGCCGGTCCGATCTCCCGGACGACCGCCGCACGGATCGCGTCCACGGTACGGGCCAGCGTGTCCGGCTCCCAGCCGGACGGAACGAACAGCACCGCGAGCCGGTCCGATCCGGTGCCGGGCTCGCGCACACCGACGGCCGCGCTGAAGGTGACCCGCACCCCGTCGACCCGTTCGACGACGCTCTCGATCTCGTGGGCCAGGTAATTGACGCCGCGTACGACGATCTGGTCCTTGCGCCGGCCGGCGATCACAAGTTCGCCGCCGAGCACGAAGCCGAGGTCGCCGGTGCGGAACCAGCCGTCGGCGGTGAATGCCTCCGCGTTCGCCGCCGGGTTGGCGTGGTAGCCGCTCATCATGGTGGCGCCGCGCAACTGGAGTTCGCCGATCTCGCCCTCGCGGAGCACCGTGCCGGCCTCGTCGACGATCCGGGCCTGCACCCCGGGGATCGGACGCCCGACCGTGGACATCGCGACTGCCCGCGGGTCAGCGGCGGCGAGGGGGCGCACCGGCCCGCCGAGCGAGTCCGGATCGGCACAGACCACACCCGCCGTCCGGTCCTGACGGCTCTGGCGGCCGTAGGTGACTCCGGAGCAGGTCTCGGCCATGCCCCAGACCGGGACCATGGCGTCGGCGGGCAGCCCGTTGCGGGCCAGCAGATCGAGGAAGCGATGGCTGGTCGCAGCGACCACGGGCTCGCCGCCGTTGAGGACGGTGCGCAGCGCCGACAGGTCCCAGGGGTCGGACCGGCCGGGCTGCCGGTCCAGTTGGTCGTTGACCATGGCGAAGGCGAAGTTGGGGGCCCAGGTGTTGGTCGCCCGGTAGCGGTCGGCCCATTCCAGCCACAGCAGGGGGTCGGCGAGGAAGTGCCCGACCGTGGCGTTGACGTGGAGGCAGCGCAGGAACACGTCGCGGACGTTGCAGTGGACGACCGTGACGTGGTCGAGCGGCATCCACAGCAGGCTCACCTCGTCCTCGCCGAGACCGCTGGAGCGGGCGTAGGCCAGGGACCGGGCGGTCACGCTCGCGTGGGTGTGCCGCACGCACTTGGGCACCCCGGTGCTGCCCGAGGTCAGCAGGTTGAGCACCGGCGAGTCGCCGTCCGCCGGATACCAGTCGGTGTCCTGCGGATGGGCCAGCAGTTCGTCGGCCACCAGGATGCGCACGTCCGGCTCGTCCCACAGCTCGCGCACACCGGCCAGGCCGGGAGCAGTGGCGCCGTCGGTGAGCAGGACGGGGCGGTCCAGCAGCCGCCACACATTGCCCAGGCGGCGGTTGGTGTCGTTCGGGACGCGGTACGTGGTGGCGACGGCCACCGGAGTGGGCACGAACCCGCCCAGCACGCAGGCCCAGAAGGCAGTGAGGTACGACCGGTTGTCGGCGAACTGGAACAGCGCCGCATCGCCGGGGAGAAGTCCGGCCCCGCGCAGCCCGCCCAGCACCCGCTGGGCGTCGGCGAGCAGGCGCGGGTACGTCTGGAGTTCGTCGGGTACGCCCTGGCGGATGTACACCGTGCCCCGGTCGGGGGCGAGTTCGGCGGCGCGGCGGAGCGCTTCCTGAAGGGTGGCCGGGTCGTCGGGGCCGGGGAGCAGCGGGCCTCCGTCGAGTTCGGCGGCCGGGGCGTCCGGCGGCACGGGGGCTGCGGCTGCGGCGGCCGCCGGGGCTGCGGGTCGCGGCGGGACCGCGACGCGCACCGTGCTGCGGACGGCAGCCGCCGCGTCCTCGACGCCTGCGACGCCCAGCACCGCCTCGGTGATCCGGTCCAGTCCGGCCCCGCCGAGCGGCCCGGGCCCGGTCACCTGGCGCCCCGGGCCAGGGCCCGCCCGATGTCGGTGGTGATCCGCCCGGCGACCTCCTCCGGCTGGTCGAACAGGTAGAAGTGGCCGCCCGGGTAGGCGTGGATGTCCGACGGACCGGCGGCGTAGGGCCGCCAGTCGGCGATGGTCTGGTCCTTGGTGGTGAGGTCCGCGAGGCCGTGGAACACCGACAGCGGGGTGTCGAGCGGCGGCCCTTCCCGGAAGACGTAGGTATCGACCACGGCGAGGTCCTCGCGCAGGATCTCCACCAGGTACTCCAGGATGTCGGGATCGTCGAGCATCTCCGCGGGCGTGCCACCGAGGTCCTTGACGAAGGAGATCAGCCGGTCCTGCGACCACAGGTCGCGACGCCCGGCGAATCGCGAGGTGACCTGCCGGGGCGCCACCATCGCGGACACGCCCAGCCACGCCGGCGGCCGCCGGTGGTGTTCGAGCGCACGGACCAGCTCGTAGCCGACCAGGCCGCCCATGCTGTGCCCGAACACCGCGAACGGCCCCCGGGCCTGTTCGAGGAAGGCCGGCAGCAGCGCGTCCACCACCTCGTCGGTGCTGCGGCACAGAGGTCGTCCGGCGGACACCCCACGCCCGGGTAGATCGGCGGCAAGCAGCCGCCAGTGGGCCGGGAAAAGGTCGGCGAAGTGGGTGAAGGCCGCCGAGGAGCCTCCCGCGTGGTGGAGGAAGAAACAGGTGAATCCGGTCGCGGGCGGCCCGTCGGCGGCCGCCCCCCTCCTGAGGTTCCTGAACATCGCAGCCGCACTTTCCCCTTGGCCGATCGGACCACAGCAGCGTAGGAGCAGCGTCCGGCCGCGGACCGGCGCCGCCGCGGGCGGTTCGGAGGCGGCTTGCCGGACCGCACGCGCCGGGCCCGGGCTCCGGTGCCGGTGTTCCGCCGCCGGAGGTGCCGCTGCCGTCCTGGTCCGAGCCCTAGCGTTGTCGACCGGAAGCCGACCGGTACGGGCCCATGGATGGTGGCAGATGCAGCTGGAGACCGGTGGCGCGACCGGTGGCCTGGTCGTGGAGACGCCCTTCTTCTGGCGCGCCCGGCGACGGGACTGCGCGTACCGGTTGATCTGTTTCCCGCACGCCGGGGCCGGGGCCGGGGCGTTCGCCGACTGGGCCGCGATGCTGCCCCCGTCGGTCGAACTGGTGGCGGTCCAGCTGCCGGGTCGGCAGAACCGGATCACCGAAGCGCCGCCCCAGGACGCGACCCGGCTGGTGGCGATCCTCGTCCAGGCGCTGCGCCCGGTGCTGAACGGGCCGTTCGCCTTCTTCGGGCACTCGGGCGGCGCGATCCTCGCGTTCGAGCTGGCGAAGGCGCTGCACGCCCGGGGCGCCGCCCGGGCGGCCCACCTGTTCCTGTCCGGGCAGGCCGCGCCGGGTGCGGCAGGCGGGGCGCCGCAGCTGGCCGGTCTGCCCGAGGAACGGTTCGCTGCGGAGCTGTCCGCGCTCGGCGGTTTCGCTCCGGAGATCGCCTCCGACCCCGCCGTGATGCGGGACCTGCTGGTCACCCTGCGGGCGGACTTCCGGCTCTGGGAGAGCCATCCGCTGGAGCCCGGCCCGGTGCTGGACGTGCCGATCACCGCGCTGGGCGGCTGCGACGATCCGCGGGTGCCGGTGACGGCGGTCGAGGCGTGGCGTGAGCGGACCACCGGGCCATTCCGTTCGCGGTTCCTCCCGGGCGGCCACTTCTATTTCCTCGACCACTGGGCGGAACTCGCCGGACTCGTCGGCACCACCCTGACCGAGACCCCCTGACCCTGTATTTTTTTGGAGTTGCGCGTGTCCGTGCCACCCACCCGCCTGTCCCGGCGTCCCCGCAGTCCCCGGGTCAATGTGCTCGGGATCGCAGCGGGCTACCACGACTCCTCCTGCTGCCTGTTCCAGGACGGCGTGCTGGTCGCCGCCGCCCAGGAGGAGCGCTTCACGCGGATCAAGAACGACCGGTCCTTCCCCCGTCACGCACTGCGCTACTGCCTCGCCGAGGCGGGCCTGTCCCTCGGCGACGTGGACTGCGCCGGCTACTACGAGGACCCGGTGCAGAAGCTGGGCCGCCAGCTGTGGTCGGCGACCGGGCCGGGCCTGTCCGCCGGGCGGCGGCGGGAGGTCTTCGACCGGGCGACCGCCCCGCTCCCGCAGGAGTCGATCCGCCGGATCTCCGGCTACCGCGGTCCGATCGAGATCGTCGACCACCACCTGTCACACGCGGCGAGCAGCTTCTTCTGCTCCGGTTTCGAGGAGGCGGCGATCCTCACCGTGGACGGGGTGGGCGACTGGCCGACCACCACGTACGGGGTGGGCCGCGGTCCCGCGATCGAGCGCTTCGAGCAGGTCGACTTCCCCCACTCGCTGGGCTTCCTGTACAGCGCCGTCACCGGTTACCTCGGCTTCGAGGTCAACGAGGGCGAGTACAAGGTGATGGGTCTGGCACCGTACGGCGAGCCCCGCTACGCCGACCGGATCGCCCGGCTGGTCGAGGTGCTGCCGGGTGGTCAGTACCGGTTGGACCTGGCGTACTTCGGCTTCCTGGACGGCGAGACGATGTACTCCCCGGCGCTCGCCGAGCTGCTCGGGCAGCCGCCGCGCGAGCCGGAGTCCGAACTGGGCCGCTTCCACCTGGACGTGGCACGCAGCGTTCAGGCGGTGCTGGAGGAGGTGTTGCTGGAGAAGGTGCGTTACCTGCACACGCAGGTGCCCGTGGAGGACCTGTGCATGGCCGGCGGCGTGGCGCTGAATGTCGTCGCCAACAGCCGGATTCTGCGCGAAGGCCCGTTCGAGCGGCTGTTCGTCCAGCCGGCCGCCGGGGACGCGGGCGGCGCGGTCGGCGCCGCCGCGGTCGCACATGCCCGGCTGACCGGCGAGCGACCCCGGCAGCAGCGCTTGGAGCACACCTACCTAGGGCCAGCAGCCACCTCGCGGGAGGTGCACGGTCTGCTGGCGGCGGCCTCCGCCGAGTTCCTGGACTTCCAGGGCCGCGAGGCCGATCTCCTCGAGCACGTGGCGAGCGAACTGTCCGACGGCAAGGTGGTCGGCTGGTTCCAGGGCCGGATGGAGTTCGGACCGCGTTCCCTGGGCGCCCGCTCGATCCTCGCCGACGCCAGGCACCCCGGTATGCGTGACCGGATCAACCGGCTGGTCAAGATGCGCGAGTCGTTCCGGCCGTTCGCGCCCGCCGTGCTGGAGTCCAGGGCCGCCGAGCACTTCGACCTCGACCACCCGTCAGCCTTCATGCTGGAGACCTGCGCGGTCACCTCCCCGCTGGACCTGCCGTCCATCACGCACGTCGACGGCTCGGCCCGGGTGCAGACCGTGAACCGGCGCGTCAGCCCGCGGTTCGCGGGGCTGCTGGAGGCCTTCGACCGGCGGACCGGCTGCCCGGTGCTGGTCAACACCTCGTTCAACGTCCGCGGTGAACCAGTGGTCTGCTCGCCGCTGGACGCCCTGCGGTGCTTCGTCCGCAGCGAGATCGACGTGCTTGTCCTCGAGGACTTCGTCCTGGACCGCAGCGCTGTCCGCGCCCTGTGGGAACTGGACGACGCGATGCCCGTGCCGATGGGCCGGGCGGACACCGGCGAGGCCGTCGAGCACCTCGTCTACACCCTGATCTGAGGAGCGTCCGGCTGTGAACGAGTCCCTGAAGCCGCTGGCCGACCGCCTGGCCCGCGTCCTCGCCACCGAGGACGGTGCAGACCTGGCCCGGCTCCTGGAGACGCTGTGGCCGTCCCTGACCCGGGCCGGCCACGACACGGCCGCCCGGGCACCCGGGGCCGAGACCGGCGCGAAGGCCGCCGGGGCCGACGGCGTGCGCCGGGTCGGGATCTGGCGGGCCGAGGACGGGGGGCGGGCAACGGCCTGGGTCCGGGACGAGGCGCTGCGCGACCAATGGCGGCACTGGGCCTCGGTCGGCAGGCTTCCGGCCAAGGGGACGCGCCGCCGGGTCGTGCTGATCGGCGAGTCGGTGGCCCGCGGCTACCTCTACGACCCGGCCTACACACCGGCCGGGGTGCTCGCCGCCGTCCTCGACGCGGCCCGGCCGGACGAGTTCGAGGTGATCGACCTGGCCCGCACTTCCCTCGGCCTGGAGGTCGACGGACTCGCGCTCGCCGCCGAGTCGCTGGAGCCGGACGCGGTGGTGGTGTTCGGCGGCAACAACTGGCGCTGGACGGCGTCCGGCGAAGCCTCCGAAGCCGCACTGCTCGCCGCCGCCCTCGATGCGGACGGCATCCCCGGATACCGCGACCACGCGCACCGCACACTGCGCGAGCGCGCCGAACGGACCGTCGCCGCGATCAGCGCCCGCTACGCCGCCAAGGGCGTCCCGGTGCTGTGGATCGTCCCCGAGTTCGGCCTCGCCGACTGGCAGGACCCGCTGACCGGGGCGTCCCACCTCCCCGGGGACGGTAATGCCCGCTGGCGCGCCCACCACGGGCGGGGGCTCGCCGCAGCCGCGGCCGGCGATCCGGCCGCCGCCGCGCAGGAGGCGCACGCCATGCTCGCCCTCGACCGGGGCACCGGCGCCGCCGCGCACCGGCTGCTCGCCGACGCCGCGCTCGCCGCTGGCGACCCGGCCGCGGCCCGCGGCCACTTGGAGGCGGCCCGCGACGCGTACGTGTGGGACCCGGCGGTGACCGCAGCGCCGCGCTGCCCGACCCTGGTCCAGGACGCGATCCGAGACACGGCCGCGCGGCACGGCGCCGACGTGCTCGACTGTCGCGAGCTGTTCGCCGCGCACACCGGCGAGACGGTGCCCGGCAGCCGGCTGTTCCTGGACTACTGCCACCTGACCTCGGAGGGCATCCGGGTCGTCATGGCCGGCGCGGCCGCCTTCCTGCTGCGGTCGCCGTCCGGTCCGGACCGGTCCTGGCCGGGTCTGCTCGTACTGGCTCCCCTGCCGTCCGTCGCGGCGGAGGCCGAGGCCCGGTTTCTCGCCGCCGTCCACAACGCGCACTGGTGGCAACCGCGCGAACGCGTCGGGGCGCTGCTCGCCGAGGCCGTCCTGCTCTCGGACCACCTCGAACCCGTGCTGACGGCGTTCCTGGACCTGCAGGCCACGCGTGCTCCCAAGCTGCTCTGCCCGGCCGCAGAAGACCTCCTGGAGTACGGCTCCGACCAACTGCACCACTACTTGTTCGGATACGGCCACCAGCAGCTCGATCCGCTGCTGTCCGACGCGATCACCGAGGTCCTGGCCGGGGTCGGCACCGATCTGGAGCCGGAACTCGACAGACAGCGGATCGAGGAGCACAGCGCTGCCCGTCAGGAGGTTGATCTGCTGGACCACTACTACTGCTCCGCGGCCCGCCAACCGTACGAGACGGAGTGGCTGCTCCCGAGCCCGACCCGGCACGACCGTGACTTCTACCAGGCCTTCGGCGCCCGTTCCGATTTCGTGTTCGTCACGGAGCGGGCCGAGCCCGTGCGGCTCGCGCTGACCTGCCGGCTCCCGTATCCGGCCGGCCCGGGCGCCGAGGTGACGGTTCTGCTGAACGGCGACCCGCTCGCCTCAGCGCCCTGCGACGACACCTGGGCGGCCTTCGACCTCGAACTGAGCGCCGGAACCACGGCCGAGGGGCTGAACACACTGACCTTGGAATGGCCCGTCCCGGCCTTCCCCGGCCGGCACGGACTCGACGCGATGGCCCGGGACGTGCTGAAGGGCAGGCTGCCCGCGCCGTACTGCCCGTTCGGAGAGGTGCACACGCTCACGGCAGGTCCGGCGGCGCCGAGGGCAGGTCGCGGCGGCCGGGAATCGGACTGAACAGCAGGATGGTCACCGACAGCGCGAATGCCGCCGTCATGATCCACATGGTGGGGCGAACCCCCAGGGCACCGCTCAGCACGCCGCCCAGCAGCGCACCCAGCGGTATTGACCCGTAGTTGAGGAACTGCATGCTGACGGTGACCCGCCCCAGCATCGGCCGCGGGCAGTATGCCTGCCGGAAGCTGGCCTTGATCACCGCCGCCATGACCACGCCGAACGCCACCAGCAGCGCACCGACCAGCAGAAAGGCCAGCCGGGCGCCGCGTCCACCCAGCGGGATGAGCAGGGCGAACGCCCCGAAGGACTGGGCGACCAGGAAACCGCGGGCGCTCCCGAACCGGCGGGTCACAAGCGTCGCCCCGACCGCGCCGAAGACTGCCCCGATCTGTGCGCAGGCCGCGAGTACGCCCGCCGTACCGGCACTGATGCCGATCACGCGCACCATGAAGACCATGAGCAGCGCCTGGTAGCCCATCAGCGCCAGGTTGGCCACCGCACCGCTGATGGTCATCACCCGCAGGTACGGGTCACGGCCGACGAAGCGCAGGCCCTCGGTGATCTCCTGCCGCAGCCGGGTGGTGCGCCGCGCGGACTCGACGGGCTCGCCGGAACCGCGGATCGCGAGCAGGCACAGCGAGGACACCACGAACGACACGGCGTCCGCGAGCGGGCCGGCCACCGCCCCGACGGCCTGGGCGATCAGGCCGCCGACGCCCGGTCCGAGCACTCCCGCCGCAGCGGCGCCGCTCTGCAGTCTGGCATTGGCCTCGGTCAGCCGGCCGGGGTCGACCAGCGACGGCAGGTACACCTGGTAGGCGGTCTCGAAGAACACCGCGGCGGACCCGGCCAGCAACGCCGCCAGCATGAGCTGGCCGATCGTCAGCATCCCGGCCCAGGCCGCGAGCGGGACACTGACGAAGGCCAGCGTCGAGACCAGGTTGCAGACCAGCATGACCCGGCGGCCGGGCAACCGGTCGACCCAGGCACCGGCCGGCAGTCCGATCAGCAGCCAGGGCAGCCAGGTCAGCGCGGTCAGCGCACTGACTTGGAAGACGCTCGCGTGCAGCACGGCGATCGCCACCAGCGGAACCGCGATCGCCGACACGCTGCTGCCCAGCTTGCTGGTGGTCTCGCCCACCCACAGCAGACGGAAATCACGGTCGCCGAGGATCCCGGCGGGGCCCGGCCCCGACCCGTGTCCCTGGTCCTCTTCCCGGAGTTCGCCGGTCCCCGCGGTCACCGCCCGCCCCGCCGTTGCGTCCGGCTGGTGGTCACTCCTGGTGGTGTCATGGCTGCCCGACTCCCCTCGAACCCCGGCCCCCGACCGACGGATCCGTCTACCCTACCGTGCGGCGCATCCTGGCTGGACGTGCTCAATCCCAGTTCAGCGCACGTGAGTTGCCGTCGGGGGGAGAGGGCGGGTATCTGCCGCCAGGTTGCCGCAGCGACTGCCGATCCCCCCTTTCCCGGCCTCGTACATTCCAGGGGCTGGCTTGTGACCTTGCCCGTGCCGCCGACGCACGGCATCCACGGAGAGAGACGGCCGATGCGCAGGACCCTCCGCCCCGGGCACCCCGACGACCACCGGCTGACCCGGCCGGCCCATGCAGAACGCCCCGGGCCGTCGTGCCGCCCTCCCACCACCGTGGTCACCACCACCGCCTCCGACGCCCACGTCTGGAACCTGGTCTACCTGGAACTGCTGCTGACCGAATGGGGCCACCATGTCGTCAATCTCGGTCCCTGCGTGCCCGACGGCCTCCTGGTGCACCGCTGCCTGGCAGTACGGCCCGACCTGCTCGTGGTCAGCAGCGTGAACGGCCATGGCCGGGACGAGGGGCAGCGGCTCATCAGCCGGGTCCGTGCCCGCCCGGAACTCGCGGCGCTGCCCGCCGTCATCGGCGGCAAGCTGGACACCGGGGCCGGCGACCGCGCGAGGTCGGCGGCCGAGCTGCTCGCCGCAGGTTTCGATCTCGTCGTCGACGAGGCCGAGGGCCTGGAGCCGCTCCGGGCCTTCGCCATGGCGGCGGTCGGCACGGGGGAAGCGCCGTGACCCGGTTCCCGGCCGGCCCGTTCGGTGGATTCGTCGCCCGCGCCCAGCAGGAGGGCTGCCTGGTAGTCCAGCCGCGGATGGGCTTCGCGGACCCGGTCCGGATGCGGGCCGGCCTGCTGGCGGTCCGGGACTGCGCCGCCATGACGGTCGGCACCGTCACGCTCGACAGCTACACCCGGCTGGGCCGGCACCTGGAGGTGCGGAGGCTGCTGGACCGCGGCGGCGTCCTCAACGGCTACCCGCTCGTCGCGCACGGCCACGCCACCAACCTGGCGATGCTGGACGGCGTCCTGGCCCAGGGCTTCCCGGTACAGGTCCGGCACGGATCGGCCCTGCCCCAGGACATCGTCACCGCCCTCACCGACGCCGGTCTCGACGCCACCGAGGGCGGACCGGTGTCCTACTGCCTGCCGTACGGGCGCACGCCGCTGCGCACGTCGGTCCGGAACTGGGCCGAGGGCTGCGCCCTGCTGGACCGGGTCCGCGAGCGCGGTGTCGAACCGCATCTGGAGACCTTCGGCGGCTGCATGACCGGCCAGATGTGCCCGCCGAGCCTGCTGGTCGCCCTCAGCGTGCTGGAGGCGCTGTTCTTCCGCTGGCACGGGATCCGCTCGCTGTCGCTCAGCTACGCACAGCAGACCGACGCCGAACAGGACCGGCAGGCGGTCGCCGCGTTGCGCGGGCTCGCGGGGCGACTGCTGGGCGACACCGACTGGCACATCGTCGTCTACACCTACATGGGCGTGTACCCGCGGACCCGGCCCGGCGCGCTCGCCCTGCTGGAGGAGGCCGCGCGGCTGGCGGTGCGCACGGGTGCGGCCCGGCTGATCGTCAAGACCGTGGCGGAGGCGCACCGCATCCCGACCATCGCTGAGAACGTGCAGGCGCTGGAGACCGCCGCGCTGGCCGCCGCCGCCACCCGGCCGGCGCCGCCCGTCGAGGAGGACAACGAGGTGCTGGCCGAGGCGAGCCTCCTGGTCGAGCACGTGCTGTCGCTGGCCGACGATCCGGGCGAGGCCCTGCTGGAGGCCTTCGCCCGCGGCCACCTCGACGTGCCGTACTGCCTCCACCCCGACAACCGCGGTGCAAGCCGCAGCTACCTGGACTCCGCCGGGTGGCTGCGCTGGTCCCGGGTCGGCGCGATGCCCCTTCCCCCGTCGGCGGAGAGCGGCCGGGGCACCGAGATGACCTCGCGGCTCCTGCTCGCCTCGCTCAGCCACGTACAGAACCGGTTCGACCGCGCGGCCGCGAGAGGCGCGCGCCCGGCCGGTGTCCGATCTGACTGACTGGAGTACCCATGACCGGCACCCCCACCACGCGCCAGCACCTGGAGCGCCCGGAGACCAGGCTTGCCCTGCGGGTCCAGCACCGCCTCCTGCGAGCCGCCCGCGAGTACCTCGACGGCGGGGGATTCACCGAACTGCTGCCGCCGGTGATCGGGCCCGTCACCGATCCCGGTGGCCGCGGCTCCAAGCAGATCGACATCGACTACTACGGCCATCGCTACAAGCTGATGACCAGCGCCATTCTGTACAAACAGGCGTCCTTGCTGGCCTTCGACCGGATGTACTACGTCGCGCCGAACGTCAGGCTGGAGCCCCCGGAGACCCGGTTCACCGGCCGTCATCTCGCCGAGTTCCACCAGATCGACGTGGAGATCGCCGGGGCCGCCCGGGACGACGCCATGCGGGTCGCCGAGGAGCTGGTCACGCACATCGTCCGGCAGGTCGCTGCCGACTGCGGGGACGAGCTGTCCCGGTTGGGCCGTGACCCGCACACCCTCCGGGAGGCGTACACCTCGCGGTTCCGACGGCTCACCCACAGTGAGGCGATCGCGGAGCTGAGCGGGGCCGGCCATCCGCACAACCCGGACGGCGAGATCGACTGGGCGGGTGAGGAACTGCTCGCCCGGAAGGCGACCGTGCCGTTCTTCGTCACTGATTACCCGAAGGGCTCGCGCGGCTTCTACGACTCCGAGGACCCCGGACGAGCCGGTACGCTGCGCAACTTCGACCTGCTCGCCCCCGAGGGCTACGGCGAGATCATCAGCGGCAGCCAGCGCGAGTCGGACTATCCGCGGCTGGTCGCCCGGATCCGGGAGAGCGGCGAGAACCCGGCCAAGTACGGCTGGTACCTGGACGTCGTCCGAGCGGGCATCCCGGCCAGCGCCGGGTTCGGCCTCGGCGTGCAGCGGCTCACCCGCTACCTGATCGGCGCCGCTTCGCTGTGGGAGGCGACCGCGTACCCCAAGTTGCCCGGGGTGGCGGCGCCGTGAGGTTCAGCGCCCCCGGCTTCCCCGCGGAGGCCGTCCGTGACCGTGCTCGGCGCGGCCTGGCTGCCGCGTTCCCGCAGCTCGACGGTTACGGGCACACGCTGTTCGGCGCCGGTGCGGCCCGGCTGCCGGTGGCCGCCGACAGTGTCGACGCGCTGCGGCTGGTCCCCCCGGTGCTGATGCCCGACCGGCTGGCGAAGCTGATCGACCTCGGCCGCGAGCCGACGCCGGACGACGTCCGGCTGGAGAGCTGGATAGGTGGCCTGCGCAGCCCGCTGCCGGTCTACGTCTCGGCGTTCGGCTCCACCCGGGCAGCGTCCGGCGCCGATCTCGGTCTGGCGGTCACCCGGCAGGCCGGGCAGCTCGGGGTGCCGATCGTGGTCGGGGAGAGCGTCGTGCCGGTGCACGGCTTCCGGCAGGCCGCAGCGAGCCTGTCCGAACGGCTGCGGGAATACACCGCGGCCGCGCCGCCGGAGTTCGGCGGAGTGGTCGTCCAGCAGAGCACCCAGGACGCCGACGCCGAGGTGTGGAACCTGGTGCACAGCGATCCGGCGGCCCAGCCGCTGCTGGACAGCGGGCGGCTGGCCTTCGAGTTGAAGGTCGGCCAGGGCGCCAAGCCCGGCCTCGGCGGGATGACTGTCGTCGACCGCGAGGAGGCCGCCCGCCTCGCCGACCGCTACTCCATGGTCGACCTGCCTGGGTCGGACCTGGTGCTGCGGTGCAGCAGCGCCGGCACCTTCACCGAGGAGATCCTCCGCCAGCAGATCCGGTTCATGCGCAACAACTACCCGCGGGTGCGGGTCTGGGTGAAGTTCCATCCGGGTCGCGATGTCGGACGGGCCGCCGAGGTGGCGTGGGCGGCGGGCGCGGACGCCGTCACCGTGGACGGCCCCGGCGCGGGCACCGGCTGGGCTCCGTCGGCCTTCCTCGACCAGGTCGGCCTGCCGCTCGGCGAGTGCCTGCGCCGGATCGACCCCGGCGACGCCTGCCTGCTGGTCAGCGGCGGTGTGTGGGAGGGCGTGCGGGCCGCGAAGTGCCTGGCGCTCGGTGCTCGCGCCGTGGGCCTGGGCCGGGCCGCGCTGCTCGCCGCCGACGAGGTCCCGCACCGCGGCCTGGCCGGACTGCTGGACTGTATCGCCTTCGAACTACGCCTGCTGATAAGCGCGATGGGACGGTACGAGGCCACTGCACTGGGCCCGGCGGACGTGTGGGAGCCGGGTCGTCCCACGTCCTGAGCGCTGCCCGGCAGGTGCCGGTGTTCCGCCGCAGCAAACGCCGCTGGACCGGTCACCGGGCTCCTAGCGTGGGTACGTCCGCAGCGCCGGCCGGATCCCGGCGGGAACCCACGGCCCCTAGGAGACCCATGATCCCCCTGTCCTACGGCCAGCAGCGGCTGTGGTTGCTGGACCGCTTCCAGGGAACGGGCTGGGTCTACAACACTGCCCTGCACCTCGACCTGCGCGGTCCGCTCGACGTGCCCGCCCTGCGCGCCGCGCTCACCGACCTGCTGGAGCGGCACGAGGTGCTGCGGACGGTCTACCCCGACCTGGACGGCCGCCCCCACCAGCTGGTCGTCCCGGCGGCGGGGGCGGACTTCCTGGAGGTCGGTGAGCCGGTCGGCACGGACAGCGGGCTTGCGGCGGCGCTGGAGCGGGCCGTACGGCGGGAGTTCGACCTGGCCCGGGATGTCCCGCTGCGGGCCCTGCTCCTGCCGCTGGGCGCCGACCGGCACACCCTGCTCCTGGTGATGCACCACATCGCGGTGGACGGCTGGTCGGTGGGTCCGCTGCTGCGCGATCTGGCCCGGGCCTACAGCGCCCGCCGGGCCGGCCGTCCACCGGCGGGCGGACCGCTGCCCGTGCAGTTCGCGGACTTCGCGCAGTGGCAGCGTGATCTGCTCGGCTCTGCCGGTGACCCGGAGTCGCTGATGGCCGAACAAACAGCGTGGTGGCGGTCCGCGCTGACCGGGATGCCGGAGGAGATGGAGCTGCCCGCCGTCCGACCGCGGCCGGCCGAGCCGACCCACCGGGGCGGCAGCGTGCCGTTCACCGTCGACGCAGCCCTGCACCGCGAGCTGTTGGCTGTCGTCCGCGCCTGCGGAGCCACCCTGTTCATGGCGGTCCAGGCGGCGGTCGCCGCCCTCTTCGGGCGGCTCGGCGCCGGGGAGGACATCGCGCTGGGCACCACCGTCGCCGGCCGGTCCGACGAGGCGCTGAACGACCTGGTCGGCTTCTTCGTCAACACCATGGTGCTGCGCACGGACCTGTCGGGCGACCCGACGCTCCGCCGGCTGCTGGAGCGGGTCCGCGACTTCGACCTCGACGCGCTCGACCGCCGGGAACTGCCCTTCGACGCCGTGGTGGAGGCGCTCGTCCCGCAGCGCGTGCCCGGCCGGCACCCGCTGTTCCAGACACTGGTCACCGTCCAGGGCGCCCTGCACGACCGGCCGGACTTCGCCGGGCTCGAGACGGTGGTGGAAAAGAGCCCGTTGATCGAGCGCCACGCCGCCAGATTCGACCTGCACGTGGACCTCACCGAACACCGCGACTCCTCCGGCGAGGCAACCGGCCTGGCCGGGGAATTGCGGTTCGCCGTCGACCTGTGGGACGAGCCCGCCGCCCGGGCACTGGCCGAGCGGCTGCTGCGGATGCTCCGGGCCGTCGCCGCCGATCCCGGCCTGCGGATCTCCGAGGTCGGGCTGCTCGGCGACGCGGAACGGCGTTGCCTGCTCGCCCGGGGCGCGGACACCGGGTACGTGCTCGACGGGGCCGGCGCCCTCCTGCCGGCCGGCGTCCCCGGCGAGCTGTACGTCCCGGACGCCGACGGCCGGGCCGTCTGCCTGGACCTCGCCGGGGTCGCTCTGACCGGCACCGGTCGCCGGGTCCGGTGGCAGCCGGACGGGCGTCCGGAGGAGCTGCCGCTCGCTGAGCCGCCTGCCCTCCTCGGCGGCCGGCCCGCCGGGGACAGGGCCGGGGACACCGCGGTCCGGCCGCGAACGGCCCGCCAGGAGATCTTGTGCGGGCTGTTCGCCGAGGTGCTCGGTCTCCCCGAGGTCGGCCCCGGTCATGACTTCTTCCAGCTCGGCGGCCAGTCGCTGCTCGCCGCCCGCCTCGCCGTGCGGCTCCGCCGGGCGTTCGGCGCGGGCGTCGATCTGGGCGCGGTGTTCCGCGCCCCGACGCCCGCCGCCATGGACTCCTGGCTGGAGGGGCTGTCGGCCGGGCCGGCCGCTCCTCCCCTCGTCCCGGCGGAGCGGCCCGAATGTGTACCGCTGTCCTACGCCCAGCAACGGCTGTGGTTCCTCGAGGGCTGGCGCAGCCCCGCCTACCACGTGGTCCGGGCGATCCGGATCGCCGGCGACGTCGACACCGAGGCGCTGCGCGCCGCTCTCGGCGACCTGACGGATCGCCACGAGGCGCTCCGTACCCGCTATCCGGCCGTGGACGGGCAGGCCCGGCAGGAGGTGGTGCCCGCCGAGGAGGCACGCCCGGCGCTGCGCATCGTGGCATGCGGGAGCCGGGGCGAGGTCCGCCGCCGGGCCGCCGAGCTCGCCAGGGAGCCCTTCGACCTGGCGACGGACCTGCCGCTGCGCGCCGACGTGCTGGAGGCCGGCCCGGCGGACCGCACCCTGCTGCTGCGCATGCACCACATCGCCGCGGACGGATGGTCGGTGGGGCCACTGCTGCGCGACGTGTTCGAGGCGTACGGGGCGCGGGTGGCCGGGGAGCCCTGGCGCCGGCCGGCGCTGCCCGTGCAGTACGCCGACTACGCCCTGTGGCAGCGCGAACTGCTGTCCGGCGAGGACGACCCCGGCAGCCTGGCCGCCCGGCAGCTCGACCACTGGCGGCAGGCCCTCGCCGGCCTGCCCGAGGAACTCGCGCTGCCCGCCGACCGGCCCCGCCCGGCCGAGCCCGGTTTCACCGGCGGTCTCGTCCCCTTCACGATCGGCCCGGCTCTGCACCGCCGGCTGGACGAGCTGGCCCGTCGGCACGACGTCACCTTGTTCATGGTGCTGCAGGCCGCGCTCTGCGCGCTGTTCACCCGGCTCGGCGCCGGCACCGACATACCGCTCGGCACGGCCGTCGCCAATCGCGCCGACCAGGCCCTCGACCAGCTGGTCGGGTTCTTCGTCAACACCCTGGTGCTGCGCACCGACACCTCCGGCAACCCGACCTTCGCCGAACTCCTCGCCCGGGTCCGGGAAACCGACCTCGCCGCATTCACCCACCAGGACCTGCCGTTCGACCGCCTGGTGGAACACCTCAACCCGGCACGCTCCGCCGCCCGGCACCCGCTCTTCCAGACCATGCTGGTGCTGCAGAACAACGAGGAGGCCGATCCGGCGCTGCCCGGGGCCGAGCTGGAGATGCTCGAACTCGGGACCGACACGGCCAAGTTCGACCTCACCTTCATGTTCCGGCCGGATCCGGCCTCGGGCGCCCTGACCGGCTTGCTGGAGTACGCCGCCGAGCTCTACGAGCGGGACTCCGCGGCCGCGCTCGCCGGCCGACTGGTCCGGCTGCTCGACTCGGCCGTCACCGACCCGGCCGCCCGCCTCGGCAGCCTCGCCGTGCTGACCGCCGAGGACCGCCGCGCGGTGGCCTCGCTCGACGCCGTCACCACCGCAGTACCGCTGCGGCGGCTGCACGAGTACGTCGAGGACCGGGCGGCCGCCCGTCCGGACGCGCCCGCGCTCGCCTTCGACGGACAACGACTTGACTACGGCGAGCTGAACGCCCGCGCCAACCGGCTCGCCCGGCACCTGCGGGCCGTCGGCGTCCGCTCCGGCGCGCTGGTCGGTGTCCACCTGGAGCGCGGCCCCGACCTGGTCGTGGCGCTCTTGGCCGCCCTCAAGGCCGGCGGCGTCTACACCCTGCTCGACCCCGGGTTCCCCGCCGAACGGCTGTCCCGGGCGGCCGCCGACACCGGCCTCGCCCTGGTCGTCACCGACAGCCGCCTCGGCCACCGGTTCGAGCCGGTCCCGACGGTGGCGCTGGACCTCGACGCGGACACCGTCGCCGCCCTGCCCGGTGACGACCTCGGCGTGCCCGGTGGCCCCGGCGCGATCGCTTGCGTGATGTTCACCTCCGGCTCCACCGGCCGGCCCAAGGGCATCGCCAGCCCGCACTCCGCGCTGGCCGCCACCTACCTCGCGCAGGACTACTGCGGCTTCGGCCCCGACGAGGTGTTCCTGCAGTGCTCACCGGTCTCCTGGGACGCCTTCGCCCTGGAGTTGTTCGGCGCGCTCGTGCACGGAGCGCTGTGTGTGCTGCAGCCGGGCCAGCGGCCCGACCCGGCCGCGATCGTCCGGCTCGTCGCGGAGTACGGCGTGACGATGCTGCAGCTCTCGGCAACGCTGTTCAACTACCTGGTCGACGAGCACCCTGCCGCCTTCCGCGGCGTGCGGTACGCGATGACCGGCGGCGAGCCGGCCTCCCCCGCGCACATTGCCAGGGCGCTGCGCGAGCACCGCGCGATGACCGTGGTCAACGGCTACGGCCCGGCCGAGAGCATGGGTTTCAGCACCTGCCACCGCGTCGGCCCGGCCGACCTGGGAGGCGCTTCCGTCCCGATCGGGTCCCCCGTCGCCGGCAAGCGCGCCCATGTGCTGGGCCCCGGTCTGGAGCTGCTGCCGCCCGGCGCGGTCGGCGAACTGTACCTGGCCGGAGCCGGCCTGGCCGTTGGTTACCTCGGCCTCGCCGCGCTCACCGCCGAACGCTTCGTCGCCGACCCGTACGGCCCTCCCGGGCAGCGCATGTACCGCACGGGGGACCTCGCCCGGCTGCGCGCGGACGGCGTCCTGGAGTACCTCGGCCGGATCGACGAGCAGGTGAAGCTCCGCGGTTTCCGGATCGAACCCGCCGAGGTCGAGGCCGCACTCGCCGCAGACCCCTGCGTCGCCCAGACCGCCGTCGTCGTCCGTGAGGACAGCCCCGGCGAACGCCGCCTGATCGCCTACGCGGTGCCCCGCCCCGACGTGGCATTCGACACCGCCGCACTGCGTCGCTCGCTGGCCGACACCCTGCCCGCCCACCTGGTTCCCGCCGCGGTCGTCCGCCTCGACGAGCTGCCGCGCACCGCCAACGGCAAACTCGACCGGCGCGCCCTTCCCGCGCCCGTGCAGGACGCGGGACACGGCGGGCCGACGACGGCTCACGAGGATCTGCTGTGCGGCCTGTTCGCCCAGGTGCTCGGCGTTCCCTCGGTCGGGGTCGACGACGACTTCTTCGCCCTGGGCGGGCATTCGCTGCTCGCCGCCCGGCTGGTCGGCCGGATCGGCACCGTCCTCGGCGCGGGGACCGACCTCGCCACGGTGTTCCGCTTCCCCACGGTGCGCGGCATCGCCGCCCGCCTCGCGGCAGGCCGCACCGCCCGGCCGCCGCTGACGGCCAGGCCGCGCCCGGACCGGCTGCCCGCGTCCGCCGCGCAGCAGCGGATGTGGTTCCTCGCCAGGGCGGACGACGCGGCGCTCTACAACTCGCCGTTGGCCTGGCGGCTCCGAGGCCCGCTGGACGTCGCCGCGCTGCGCGCCGCGCTGGCCGATCTGACAGCCCGCCACGAGGGGCTGCGCACGGTCTTCCCCGAGGCCGACGGCCTGCCCTGGCAGCGGGTGCTGCCCGCCGAGGAGGCCCGGCCCCGCCTGACCGAGCAGAGCTGCCCGCCCGCCGAGCTGGCCGGGCGGGCCACCGCCGCCGCTCGGGAACCCTTCGACCTGTCCGTCGAGGCGCCGATCCGCGCCCACCTGTTCCGGAGCGCCCCCGACGACCACACCCTCGTCCTGACGCTCCACCACATCGCCAGCGACAGCTGGTCGCTGGACCCGCTGCAGCGCGACCTCGCCGACGCCTACGCATCCCGACTCACCGGCCGCCCCCCGGAGTGGGCGCCGCTGCCGGTCCAGTACGCCGACTACACCCTCTGGCAGCGCGAACTCCTCGACGAGGACCGGGAGGACGGCCCGGCCGCCGCCCAGCTCGCGCACTGGGCGGGGACGCTGGCCGGGCTGCCGGACGAACTGGCGCTGCCCGCCGACCGGCCGCGCGGTTCCGGGCCGGCGGCCGCCGCCACCACTGCCCTGCGGATCGGTGCCGATCTGCACACCGCCCTCGCCGCCCTCGCCCGCCGGCACGACGTGACCTTGTTCATGGCGGTGCAGGCGGCGCTGGCCGCCGTCCTCACCCGCACCGGCGCGGGCGAGGACATCCCCATCGGCACGCCCGTCGCGGGCCGTACCGAAGAAGCCCTGCACGACGTGGTCGGGTTCTTCGTCAACACCCTGGTGCTGCGCACCGACACCTCCGGCAACCCGACCTTCGCCGAACTCCTCGCCCGGGTCCGGGAAATTGACCTCGCCGCATTCACCCACCAGGACCTGCCGTTCGACCGCCTGGTGGAACACCTCAACCCGGCACGCTCCGCCGCCCGGCACCCGCTCTTCCAGACCATGCTCGCCCTGGAGGGCGCCGATGGGACCGGCGCCGGCCTGCACCTACCCGGGATCACCGCCGTCCCGCACCGGCTGCACACCGGCTCCTCGAAGTTCGACCTCACCTTCGTCCTCACGCAGACGCGCACCCCCGACGGTGCCCCTGGCGGCCTGGAGGGCGCCGTCGAGTACCCGCCCGCGCTGTTCGACCGGGCCACCGTGGAGGATCTGGCCGCGCGCCTGGTGCGGCTCCTGGAGGAGGCCGTCGCCGACCCGGCCCTGCCGCTCGACCGGCTCGACGTGCTGCCGGTCGGCGCCATGGTGTCCGTCCTGGACGCGGACGGCGTGACCGTCCCGCTCGGCGTGGCCGGCGAGCTGCACCTCGACGGCCGGCGCACCGGCGAGCTGGCCCGCTGGCGCGACGACGGCGGACTCGACCTGCTCGGCAAGACCCCGGGGACGGTCCGGACCAATGTCCCCGCGGCGGTCGGACGCACGGAGCGCCGCGCACCGCGCACCCCGCGCGAGGAGATCCTCTGCGCTCTGTTCGCCGAGGTGCTGGAGGTCCCCGAGGTCCTCCCGCACGACGACTTCTTCGCCCTCGGCGGCCACTCGCTGGCCGCGACCCGTCTGATCAGCCGGATCAGGGCGGTGCTGGGCACGGAACCGGCAATCCGTACCATCTTCCAGTGGCCCACGCCGGCCGCCCTGGCGGAGCGGCTCGACGACGGCGCGCCGCCGCGTGCCGCGCTGGCCCCGCAGGACCGCCCCGATGCGCTGCCGCTGTCCTTCGCCCAGCTGCGGCTGTGGCTGCTGGACCAGATCGACCACGGCCGCACCGCCTACCACATCCCGGTCGCCTGGCGGCTGCGCGGGCCGCTCGACCGCGGCGCGCTCGGCGCGGCGCTGCGGGACGTGATCGGACGGCACGAGGTGCTGCGGACGGTCTACCGGACCACCGATGGGGACCCGGAGCAGGTGGTCCTCGACACGGCGGACTTCCCGCTGACGCTGCCGACCCTGCACTGCCCGGCCGCCGACCTCCCGGCCGTCCTCGCCCGGATCTCCGCGCGCGCCTTCGACCTCACCGAGCGGGCCCTCGCCTGCACCCTGGTGGAGTCCGGACCCGAGGACCACACGCTGCTGCTGACCGTGCACCACATCGCCGGCGACGGCTGGTCGATGCGGCCGCTGGTCCGCGACCTCGCCACAGCGTACAGCGCGCGCCTGGCCGGCGGTCCCCCCGAGTGGGCGCCGCTCCCCGTGCAGTACGCCGACTACGCGCTGTGGCAGCGCCGGGTCCTCGGTTCGCAGGACGATCCGGACAGCCTGCTCGCCGCGCAGCTGTCGTACTGGCGCGAGGCACTGGCCGGGCTGCCCGCCGAGGCGACGCTCAGCCCGGACCGGGGGCGGCCGGCCGCCCCCGGCCATGGCGGCGGCACGGTCCGCCTGGCCGTCCCCCCGGAGCTGCACGCCACGCTGCTCGACGTGGCCCGCGAGCACGGCGTGACCCTGTTCATGGTCCTGCAGGCGGCGCTGGCCGCAGTCCTCGGCCGCTACGGCGGGGGCGAGGACGTGCCGATCGGGGCGCCCGTGGCGGGCCGCACCGACGACGCCATGGACGAGCTGGTCGGCTGCTTCCTCAACACCCTGGTACTGCGCACCGATCTGTCCGGCGACCCCGGCTTCGCCGAGCTGCTGGCCCGGGTCCGGGAAGCCGACCTGGCCGCTTTCGCCCACCAGGACCTGCCGTTCGAGCGGCTGGTCGACGCCCTGCAGCCGCAGCGCTCGCGGGCCAGGCACCCGCTGTTCCAGGTCAGCCTGGTCCTGCAGAACAACCGGGCCGCAGACCTCCGGCTGCCCGGCCTGGACTCGGCCCTGGAGCCGGTACCCACCGGCGCCGCCAAGTTCGACCTCACCGTGTCGGTCACCGAGCGGCGGGACGGGGCCGGCGCCCCGGCGGGACTCGACGGTGAACTCGAGTACGCCACCGAACTGTACGACGCGCCGACGGTGCAGGTCCTGGCCGACCGGCTGGTCCGCTTCCTCGCCGCGGCGGCGGCCGCGCCCGGTGCGCCGATCGGCTCTCACCTCCTGCCCGGCGACGGGCGGCCCGAAGCGCCGATCCGCCGCGAGGAGCCCACCGCCCCGACCGTCCAGGCACCGGCCGGCCCCGTACCGCACGGCCCCCTGACCGACACCGAGCGGACGGTGGCAGCGGTCTGGGCCGAATTGCTCGGGGTGGCGGAGATCGGCCCCGACGACCGGTTCTTCGACCTCGGCGGCAACTCGCTGCTGCTGGTCCGGGCCAGGACCCGGCTGGAGCGGACCCTCGGGGCCAAGCTCCGCAACGTGGACCTGTTCCAGAACCCGACCGTGCGGAGGCTGGCCCGGCACCTCGACGGAGCCGGGCCGCAGGCCGCACCGGCCACCCCGCCCGGTCGAGGCCCGGACCGTTCCCGGCTGCTGCGCCGCCGGGCCCGGCTCACCGAGGACGGCCCGGCGCAGACTACCGCCGCTCCCCCTGTCCCGGAGCCCGTCCCGGAGGTTTCCCATGACCCGCACTGAGCCCGCCGACGCCGCGCCCCGGGACGCAGACCCGTCCGAGTTCGCGGTGGCCATCACCGGGATGGCCGGCCGGTTCCCCGGCGCCGCCGACCTGGACCGCTTCTGGGCGAACATCCGCGACGGAGTCGAGTCGATCACCTTCTTCGACGACGAGACGCTCACCGCAGCGGGCTTCGGCCGGGACCTGCTTGACGACCCGGAGTTCGTGCCCGCCAAGGGTTACCTGGCCGACGCCGATCTGTTCGACCACGAGTTCTTCGGCATCGCGCCGCGCGACGCCGAGCTGACCGATCCACAGCAGCGGCTGTTCCTGCAGACCGCGTGGGCGGCCCTGGAGGACGCCGGGATCCCGCCCGGTCCGCAGCTGTCCGTGGCCGTGTTCGTCGGCGCCAACAACACCGGCTACGGCGAGTACGCCGCCCCCTGGCCGCGCGCCCAGTTCCAGGACATGCAGTTCTCGATCGGCAACGACCTGAGCTACCTGTCGACCCGGGTGTCCCACAAGCTCGGCCTCACCGGGCCCAGCCTGACGGTAGGCACGGCCTGCTCCAGCGCGCTGACAGCCGTCCACCTGGCGTGTTCGGCGCTGCTCGCCGGCGAGTGCGACGTTGCGATCGCCGGAGCGACGGCCGTGCACTTTCCGCTGATCACCGGTTACCGGCACACCCCAGAGTCCATCCTGGCGCCCGACGGGCACTGCCGGCCGTTCGACCGGCACGCGGCGGGGACCGTCGGCGGTGACGGGGTCGGCGCGGTGGTGCTGCGGCGGCTGGAGGACGCCGTCGCCGACGGCGACCCGGTCCACGCGGTGATCCGGGGCAGCGCGGTCAACAACGACGGCTCCGACAAGGTCGGTTTCACCGCGCCCAGTGTGGGCGGCCAGGCCGGCGTGCTCCGCGCCGCGCTCGCCGCCGCGGACTGCGCTCCGGAGAGCGTGGACTACGTGGAGGCCCACGGCACCGGCACCTCGCTCGGCGATCCGGTGGAGATCGCCGCGCTGCGCCAGGTGTACGGCTCGGCGCCCCGCACCTCACCGCTCAGCCTGGGCAGTGTGAAGGCGAACATCGGCCACCTCAGTGCGGCGGCCGGCATCGCCGCGTTGATCAAGACGGCTCTGGCGCTGCGGCACGCCGAGCTGCCGCCGCTGGTGCACTTCACCGGGCCCAACCCGGAACTCGACGCACCGCCGGGGATGTTCGACTTCCCGGTACGGGCCAGGCCGTGGCCCGGCCGGGACGGTCCGCGGCGCGCCGGGGTCAGCTCGTTCGGTATAGGCGGGACCAACGTGCACCTGGTGCTGGAGGAGTACCGGTCTGCGGGGCGGGCATGCCGTCCGTCCGGGTCCGGGCCGCAGGTGCTGCCGCTGTCCGCGAACAGCCCGGAGGCGCTGGCGGACCGGGTCGAGGCTCTCGCCCGCTGGGCGGACGCCCATCCCGACGCCGACCCGGCCGAGGTCGCCCACACCCTGCAGACGGGCCGCACCGCCTTCGCCCATCGCTGGGCGACGGTGGGCGAGGATCTCAGCGGCCTGCGGACCCGGCCCCAAGAGGGCTCGGTGCGGGAGCCCGCGGGAGAGCCCTCCGTGTGCTTCGTGTTTCCCGGTTTCGGCACCCAGCGGCGCGGCGCGGTGGCGGCGCTCCTGGAGCGGGAGCCGACGTTCGCGGCGGAGGTGGATCGGCTCGCCGGGGTCGCCGGCGGCCTCGGTATCGACCTGCGCGCCGCGCTGGACGGCTCGGCCGGTTCCGCGACGCGGGACCCGGGCACCGCGCACGCGGCGCTGTTCGCCGAGGAGTACGCGCTGGCGGCGGTGTGGCGGCATTGGGGTGTGCAGCCCACGGCGATGGCGGCCAACAGCCTCGGCGAGTACGCGGCTGCGGCCGCGGCGGGCGTCATGACGCCGGGCGACGCGCTGCGGCTGCTGACGGTACGCGCCCGGCTGGCCGAGCGCCTGTGCCCCGAGGGGGCGATGCTGGCGGTCGCCACCGGGCCGGCCGAGCTCGCCGCCCGGCTGGGCCCGGGGCTGAGCCTGGCGGTGATCGCCGCACCGGACCGCTGTGTGGTCTCGGGAACGGTCGACCGGATCGAGGCGCTGCACGCCGTGCTCGACGGGGAGGGTGTCTCGACCCGGCGGGTCGCGGCCGACCGCGCCTTCCATTCCGAGGCGCTGCGGCCGATGTGCGCGGAGTACACCGCCGAGGTCGCCAGGTGCGAGTTGCGTCCGCCGACGATCCCGTTCGTGTCGTGCGCCACCGGCAGCTGGATCACGGGGGAGCAGGCCACCGATCCGGAGTACTGGGCGGTGGACCACCTGCTCGGTACGGTCCGCCTCGCCGATGCGATCTCATTGCTGCGGCTGCTGCCGCGGCCGACGCTGCTGGGCGTGGGGCCGTACGAGAACCTGGCGGCCGCGGCGAGCCGACCCGGGGAGTCCGGTCCCGGGCCACTGGTGGTGACCTCGCTGGCGGCCGCGGCAGCCGGCGAGGCGGCCGACCTGTCCATGGCGCGGGCGCTGGCGGCGGTGTGGACGGCGGGCGCGGAGGTCGACTGGCCGGCGGTGCACCGTCACGAGCCGCGCGGCAAGGTGCACCTGCCTTCCTACCCGTTCGCGAGGGTCCGGCACTGGCCCGCGCACCTGGCCGGCGCCCCGTCCCCGGTCGCGACCCCCTTGCTCAGCCCCGCGCCGGCCCCGACGGCCGCCCCCGACGGGGCCGGTGGTCCCGCGGACTTCGCGGCCGCGGTGTTCCGGGACGTGCTGGGGCTGCCGTCGGTGGCTGCGGACGTGTCCTTCTTCCACCTGGGCGGTGATTCGCTGTCCATGGCCCAGGTGCTGGCGCGGGTGCGCCGGGCGTACGCCGTGAGGGTGCCGGTGCGGGAATTCGTGGCCCGGCCGACGCCCCAGGGCCTGGCCGCGCTGATAGAAAGTCGAACGGCCGCCGACAGGACATAAAAGCGGAGCCTCCAATTCCATTCGGCCGACTGGGTGGAAAATGACCGGCCGATGTCCGAGCAGTCGGATAAAGTTTGAGCAGACGCACCGCGGACTCACCTGTCGACGCTACCCGGCGCGCACGCGCATTGGACTGTCCAATATATGGATGTCGATCGGGGGCGAGAAACCCATCCCCGATCGACACACCACGGACAGGGTCAAACCAGACAAAACAAAGGGGGCTGGAATCATTTTCGCCGGAGAAATCCCGCAGACTCCCAGGTCAGGCACCTCTCCCACCATAAAGTCAAGTCTTCCGCTGGCGGCCCATATATGTTGTGATTCATATGGGACGCAACCGTAACCTTCGCAGACCGCCTCGGACCCCTTTGGGGGCTCACCCTCAGGACGAGCTGCGGGCACCGAGGAGTTCTCTTGACAACCACGGCGGCGCGGTCCCCCGCGCTCGCACCGTGGCAGAGCGAACGGGGGCACTGAATCCCCTGCCCTGTCAATGCGACCTGTCGGTACCAGCGGGCCGGTCGGAAATATCTGGAGCGTGTTTAAAATATCCACGACCGACATCCAGAATCCCAAGCTCAGTGTCCTCGTCCGGAACGCCCGGCATCGCCTCGGAATGACGCAGCGCCAGCTCGCAGAACTCTCCACCGTCAGCCTCCGGGCCATCCGCGACCTCGAACTCGAGCGCACCCGTGCCCCGCGGATCCAGACCGTCCGGCTGCTCGCCGACGCCCTCCGGCTCAGCAAGGCCCGCCGGGCCGAGCTCGAGGCATCCGCCGGACCCCTCGCCGGCGAACTGCTCATCGAGAAACTGACCGCACCGTCCGCACCGCTCGGCCCGATCATCGGCCGGGCCCAGGAGTCAGCCGCGCTGGCCGCCCTTGCGGAGTCCTCCGGCCACCGGCTGGTCAAGGTGTCGGGCATCCCCGGCGTCGGGAAGACCCGGCTCATCCACGAGGTCGCGTCCGGCCTGCACCGCAGCGGCCGGATGCCCGCGATCTGCCTGGACAGCGCCCCGGGCGCCGGACGTCCCCGCACGCTGCTCGAACGGATCGCCGGCGCCCTGGGCTGCGGTGCCACCCAGGACGACCTGGCTGCCGCCGTCGCCGCCGGCGACCTGCTCCTCACCGTCGACGCGCGCGACCTCGACGAGGACGACGAACTGGAACTGCGCCTCCTGCTGCACCGCTGCCCCGGCCTGCGGGTGCTGTACGAGACGCTCGACGCGACGCAGGGGACGGGCGACCCGGTGCTGCTGATCAGCCCGCTGGCCGTCCCCGACCTGCTCCCCGGCCGCGCCGACGCCGGTCCCGCGGTCGAGTTCCTGCGCTCGCGCTGCCCCCGGATAGACGCCCAGGACACCGACGACGCCGCAGCGGCGGCCGCGCTCGACGGCATCTGCCGCCTGCTGGACGGCATCCCAGCCGCGCTGGCAACTGTCGCCAGCTGGCTGGAGGTCCACGAGCCCACCGACCTGCTGGCCATCATCGCCGGCTCGCCGGCCGTGCTGACCAGCATGCTCGGCACCATCCCGGCCCAGCCGGACGGATCGTTGATCGACTGGCTGCGGCACATCGTCGCCGCCCTGCCGGAAGCCGAAGCCGCGGCGCTGCGTCACCTCGCCCACGCCGAGCCGTGGACCGCCCGCGAGGCCCTGAGACTGCTGGCCGGCACACCGGACGGAACCTTTCAGACCCTGCACGCCCTGCAGGCCCGCGGCCTGGCCCGAAAGGTGGAGGCCGCCGGGGACGGGAGCGGGCAGTTCGTGATCCTGAACGTGGTCCGGCACGTCCTGGACGTCGACGCGGCCGCCCGGGCCCCGCGAACCGGGTGCGAGCGGTGCGCGGGCGACGGCAGCCGGGCGGAGAGCGCCTCGGCGATCCTGGTGCAGTGCCCGCACCGGCGCAGCCTCACCACGTCGGAAGCAGCCCGCTGACCGCCGCGGGGGCCGGCGGACCGGCCGGCCGCCGGGCGGGTCGGCGGGTTGGACCGGTGGCGGTACCCGTGACCGCACCGGCCACCCCCCTCGATGCCCCGGGACACCGAAGGCCGTCCGCCCGGCCCCGTCAGCGGGCTGCGGCGGCGGGCCGGAGCCCGGGGGCCGGGCGGTCGCCCGGGAGCCGGGCGGCTATCTCGTCCATGACCTCCTCGCGGCCCTCGTAGGGGAACTCCTCGCGGGGCCAGTGCACGACCATGTCGGTGAAGCCGATGCCGGCGTACAGCTCGGCGGCGCGGGAGAAGTCATCGGCGGACACCGTGGTGCCGTCGACCATCCCGCCGGTGAGCAGCAGCCGCCCGAGGGTCGCCGGATCGCGGCCGGCCAGTTCGCAGGCCCGGTCGAGGGCGTCCATCTGGCGGCGGAACAACGGCAGGAGCTGGTCATAGGGCCGGCGTTCGAAGTTGCCGGCCTCGCCGGCGGTTATCCAGAGGTCGCCGTGCTCGGCGGCCACCCGCATGCCGCGCGGGCCGGTCGCGGCGACCGCGAACGGCAGCCTGGGGCGCTGGACGCAGCCGGGATGCAGGTGCACCTGCCGGGCAGTGAAGAACTCACCCTGGTGGCTGGTCTCGGGGTTGCGGAGCAGCCGGTCGGTCAGTTCGGTGAATTCCGCGAAGCGGCGCCCGCGTTCGGCGGGGCCGGGTGAGCCGCCGCCGGTCGCCTCATCGTCGTACGCCCCGGCCCCCGCGCCCAGACCGCAGATGATCCGGCCCCCGGAGAGGTCGTCCAGCGCCATGAGTTCCTTGGCGAAGGTGACGGGGTGTCGGAAGGAGGGGCTCGCGACCATGGTGCCGAGGCGGATCCGCGAGGTCACGCAGGCGGCGGCAGCCAGTGTGGGCACCGCCGGGAACCACGGCTTGTCGCGCAGCCAGCGCCACATCAGGTGGTCGTAGGTCCACGCATGGTCGAAGCCGAGTTCCTCGGCCCGGGTCCAGCGCCCCTGCGACACGGCCCAGCGGCGGTCGGGCAGGATCAGCACACCGTACCTCATCGGTTCGTTCCTCCTCCTTCTCCTCGTTCAGACCGTTTGCGGTTGCAGATCAAGGGTGCTCGGGACGGGCCCGGCGGCGTGCTCGGCGACCCGGCGCAGGACGCCGGGCAGGTCGCGCCCGATCGCGAGCACCGACTCGTCCCGGAACTCCGGCGGCAGGGTCTCACCGGTGCCACCGAGGTCGAGGCCGTATGCGCAGAGGTCCGCGGTGGCGGCCTCCAGGCGACCGAGCAGCTGCGGGACCACTTGCGCCTCGGCGCCGGCCATCCGCGTGGTCAGGAAGTAACTGTCGTACAGCACTTCAGCCAGGGCGGGGCGGCGGGCGCCGACGGGCGCCTCCTGGAGCAGCGAGCCGCCCTCGGGGACGAGCCGGGCAGCCACCCCGGCATGCACCAGGTGGCTGACCGCGACCGTGCGGCGCACCTCGTCGGCGCCGGGGCCCCGGCCGAGCCAGCTGAGCTGGCGGCTGCGGAAGACCGGGCGGACGGCGGCGAAGTCGGCGGCCCAGGTGCCGCTGAAGCCGGGGTGCGCCAGGAACATGGAGGGACGGATCAGCGCCTCGTACACCTCGCGCGGGCAGGAGGCGGTGTAGAGCAGCATCGCGCAGTAGCCGCGGACATATGCGATGACGGCGTCGACAGCGACGGCCCGGCGGTGGCCCTCCGTGCGGGCGACGGTGCGGATCTCCTGGGCGAGCAGCCGCCAGACGGCGAAGGAGATCTGATGACCGGTGATCCAGCGGAACCACGGGATCCGGGGGTCGCCGTCCGGGACCCGGGACCCGGGCACGGTCGGGGCGGCGCCGGTGAGCAGGGTGGGGGCAAGCGCCTCCGGGCCGGTCCCGTCGGCGGTTTCCAGGCCCAGCCGTTGAAGGTCCTCGCCGGGGACGGCGGCGGTCGGGAGGATGAGTGGTTCGAGGCCGTAGGGGCGGCCGCCGAACGTCCACCTGGCAGGAGCCGGGAGGGGCGCCGACAGGGTCTCGAAGCTGATGCTCACGACGCGTCCGGCACGTAGGTGAACTCGAACTCGAGGCCGTTGACGTCGTAGGTGTAGAAGCTCTGGACGCCGTCGGCATCGACGTCGATCCGGGTGGGGCCCTCGGATCTGGCGAAGGAGTAGCGCCCGCTGTCGTGCAGTTCGATCCAGCGTTCGCGCCAGCTGTGCAGCTGCTCGGGCGACTCGGCCTCCAGACAGGTGTGCTGGAACCGGGCCGTGTTGTCGCCGGGCGGTCGCCCGTCCTGGCCGGTGCGCTCGAACAGATGGAACCGGGCGTCCCCGACCAGCACCTCGGTCAGCCGGGTGATGCCCGGAAGCCGGCTGCGCGTCAGCTCCGAGAACCTGTGGAGCGTCCAGGTCTCGCGGGCACCGAAGTAGTCGAGATACCAGGCCAGGCAGTTGTCCAGATCCGCAGTCTGTATACCGATGTGGTGATGGTGAACGGTCATTGATGAGTCCTGTCGCTCGCCCGGTTCGGAGGCACGGGGGCTGCGGCAGTGGCCGGGCACCCGCTGGGTTCCCGACCACCGTGGGGCTGTCCGAGTGCGGGAGTCGTCGTTCCCCCCGGTCCGCTACTTCTCGATGCGCTGCAGATTGGTGTGGCGGTACAGGTCCGTCACCCGCTTGACGATCCGCTCGTCGTCGCTCAGCCGGGCGATCTCCCTCATCGTGCTCCAGACGAAGTCCGGGCCGCCGTCGGTGCGGTAGTGCTTCCGGATGACGAGGCCGAGCACCTCCATGATGTTCTCCTCGTCGATCACCCGCCCGAGACCGTGCAGATCCTCGCGCTCGGTTGCACCCAGCTCCGGCCGGTCGCAGAGGTTGGCGTCCGGGATGCCGCCAGACAGCTCCGGACCGAAGCTGAAGAGGTCGTCGACGGCGGGCACGTCGGCCACGTCGACCAGCAGGTGGACGCGGCGGGTCTCGCCGACGACACCGGCGCTGTGCGGCCTGGTGACGTCGATGAACCAGACCTCGCCCTCCTTCATCCGGTAGACCGCGTCGGACTCGTTGAACATCGCGTCCTCGCCGGTGGCGAGCACGATGTGCACCCGGTGCGCGATCCGCGACTTCGACCGGTCGTCGGCCAGTTCGACGTAGTCGCAGTGCGGGACGAGCACGCTGTTGGTGAGCGCCACCAGCCGCGCGAAGGTGATGTGCTCGGTGACGAAGTGCTTCCGGATCAGTTCCTGGACGTACGGCAGCTTCGCCCCGTCGCTGGTGAAGTCCGCGGGGACGGCGGGGTCGAACTGCGACAGGACGGACCCCTCGCCGCCGCCCGGGGTCATCAGCATCGCGCTCTTCCACGGCCGCCCGCAGACGAACTCGTCGTACGGCTCGGCGAAGTTGATGCCGAGGCTGCGCTCCAGGTCCTCCGCCAGCCTCGCCCGGTCCAGGTCGATCTTGCCGATCAACTGCGTTCGCATTGCTCACTCCTTGACTGACTCGTCTTGCCGCAGCGGAATGCGATCGCCGCGAGGGAGGCCGAAACGGCACGGCGGGAATTCACCCGGGAGATGGTGCGAGGAATATCGTTCCGGATATCTGCGGTTCGGCCGCGAGACACCTACGATAGGTGGGCCGCCCGAGCCGGACGGGCAGCACCGGCGGCAAACCGGAGGCAAACGCGGGGCCGCCGGGACGGGGCCGTCATCCGGCGTGAAAACCCGGGACAAGGGTGCCGAGGCCGGCCTTCTCTGCCGTCACCCGCACCAGCTCTGCCACCGCGAGATCGAGAATGCCGAGGCCGAACTGCGAGTACACCAGCAGTTCCCCGGAGCGCCGGCGGGCCGGGGCGTCACCGCGCAGCACCTCGCCGAGCGTGGTGCGGATGAACTCTCTGTGCCCGCGGCGCTGTTCCAGCAGGTGCAGCGAGGTGTTGACGCGCAGCACGTGATCGACGTCGTCCACGACGTTGTCGTACCGTCCGATCTCCTCGGGCAGGATGTCGCGCACCGACATGTGCAGCAGAGTCGCCCCGGCCGGGCAGCCCGACAGGTCAGTGAGATGCGGCGCCCGGGTGTTGGTGGCGATCGACACCAACGGGGCCGCGCGCAGCACCTCCTCGGCGGATGCGGCGGCCTCCACCGTCAGGTCCGGGGCGAAGGTGTGCACCTGCTCGGCGAAGACACGTGCCCGTTCCCCGATCACATCGAACACCAGCAGCCGGTGCACCGGGCTGTACACAGCTTGCAGGTAGCGCACGATCGAGAGGTTGATCGGGCCGCAGCCGATCGCGCCGACCACCTCCGGGGCCTGCTCGCCGTGCAGCGCCGTGGCCGCGAGGGCGGCGCTCGCGCCGGTACGGTGGACGTTGACCGCGGAAGCCTCCATCAGGGTGGTCGCCCGCCCGTCGGCGGGCGAGTTCAGCACGATGACCGAGGATGCCCGGTCCTTGCCCACCCGCACGTTGCCGGGGAAGGACGAACTCCACTTCACGCCCGCCACTTCCTCCCCCGCATCCAGGTACGCCGGCATGCCGACGATCCTGGCGCTCGGATCGGACGGGACGGCGAGGAAGGCGGACAGCGGCACCGAGGTCGCGCCCGCCGCGTGCGCCTCGTACGCCGAACGGACCGCCGCCAGCACGTCCCCGGACCGGCCCTCCAGGCACGAGGCGACCTGGTCGCGTGCCAACACCACTACAGCGCCGCTCACTTTGCAGCTCCTCGGGATCCTGTTCGTGCACACCGCGCCGCCATCAGCCGCGACCGGCCGGCCCCGCCGCCCGTCCCGGTCCCGGCCCACGGCGAACCGTCCCGGCCGCCGCCGTGCGGAATGCTGTCCGCCGCGGACGGCGGCGCGGTCGCTGCGGAACTGCGCTGTCAGGACCCACCGCCGCCTCCCGTCCGTGCGTCGCCGTCGACGGTGGCCAGGCTCGCCGGGCGCATGTCCGTCCAGTGCGCCTCGACGTAGTCCAGGCAGTTCTGGCGGCTGTCCACGCCGTGCGCGTGCTCCCAGCCCGCCGGGACGTCCACGGCCGCCGGCCACAGCGAGTACTGCCGTTCCGCATTCACCAGGACGAGGAACTCACCGTCCGCGTCATCGAATAGTGCGCTCACTGACCCTGCCTCCGGTGTGCTGCGCCGCTCGCAACGGCCCTGTGCGATACGTCACCGACCGTAGGAGGCCCGCCCGCCGCCGACCGGCAGCATCGGAGGCATGCGAGCGGCAGATTCCGCAGCCGACCGCAACGGCCCCGCGGTTGTGCGCCGCGGAGCGCCGGCGGCCGGCGTCGCCCGGGCAACCGCGGTCGGGTCAGCTCACATGGGGCCGCAGCAGGCGTTCGGCCTCGGCGAGGTCCACTCCGCGCCGGGCGGCGTAGTCGGCCAACTGGTCGGGACCGATGCGGCCGATGGAGAAGTAGCGGGCCGCGGGGTGGGCGAAGATCAGGCCGCTCACACTGGCGGCGGGAGTCATCGCGAACGTTTCGGTGAGGTCGATGCCCTGCGCCGTGGCGTCGAGCAGGTCGAAGAGTTCGCGCTTCTCGGTGTGGTCGGGGCTGGCCGGGTAGCCGAGGGCAGGGCGGATGCCGCGGAACCGTTCGGCGTGCAGGTCACCGATCAGCGGGTCGGCGTCCGGTTCGAACCAGTCGCGGCGGGCGCGCAGGTGGATGAACTCGGCGAATGCCTCCGCGAGCCGGTCGGCGAGTGCCTTGACCATGATCGCCCGATAGTCGTCCCCTTCGCTCTGGTACCGGTCGGCGAGTTCCTCCGCGCCGTGGACGGCGACCGCGAAGCCGCCCAGGTGGTCGTCGGCCGGGGCGACGTAGTCGGCCAGGCTGCGGTTGGGCCGGCCGTCGGGCTTGACGGTCTGCTGGCGGAGCATCGGCAGCCGGACGCCGTCGACCACGAGGTCGTCGCCGTCGGAGTGGGCGGGCCAGAAGCCGTAGACGCCCCGGGCCTGGAGGGCGTCGTCCGCGATGATCTTGTCGAGCATGGTCTGGGCGTCGTCGAACAGCTCGCGGGCGACCGGCTGGTCGAGGATGGCCGGGTACTTGCCCTTGAGCTGCCAGGCCAGGAACAGGAACTGCCAGTCGATCAGCTCGCGCAGTTCGCCGAGGGCGGGCGCCATCGCCCGGACGCCGGTGAAGGCGGGCGTCGGCAGCTCGGAGAAGTCCGGCACCTCACGGTTGGCACGGGCCCGGGCAAGGCTGAGCCGGGCCACCTGGCGGCGGTTCTCGTGCTGTTCGCGCAGGCGCTGCTGATCGGCCCGGTTGTCGGTGTCCAGTTCGGCCGCCCGGGCGGGATCGAGCAGGTGGCTGACCACACCGACGACCCGGGACGCATCCAGCACGTGCACGGTCGAGCCGTCGTAGGCGGGTGCGATCCGCACCGCCGTGTGCTGCTTGGAGGTGGTGGCGCCGCCGATCAGCAGCGGGACGGACAGGCCGCGCCGGCGCATCTCCTCGGCGACCCCGACCATCTCGTCCAGGGACGGGGTGATCAACCCGGACAGGCCGATCGCGTCGGCGCCCTCGGCAGCCGCGGTATCGAGGATCTTCGCCGCGGGGACCATCACGCCGAGGTCGATCACCTGGTAGTTGTTGCAGCCGAGAACGACGCCGACGATGTTCTTGCCGATGTCGTGGACATCGCCCTTGACGGTGGCGAGCACCACCTTGCCCCGGCCCGGCCGGTCGGTCTTCTCGTCCGACATGAACGGCTCCAGGTAGGTGACGGAGCGCTTCATCACGCGGGCGCTCTTGACCACCTGGGGCAGGAACATCTTCCCGGAGCCGAACAGGTCCCCGACGATCTTCATGCCGTCCATCAGGGGGCCCTCGATCACGTCGAGCGGGCGGCCGAGCAGGTGCCGGGCCTCCTCCGTGTCCTCCTCGATGAAGTCGACGACGCCGTGCACCAGCGCGTGCGAGAGACGTTCCTGGACCGAGCCCTGGCGCCAGGACAGGTCGACGGTGCGCTTGCTGGCGGTACCGGTCACGGTGGAGGCGAAGGACACGAGCCGGTCGGTGGCGTCAGGTCGGTGGTCGAAGAGCACGTCCTCGATGAGTTCCAGCAGCTCGGCCGGGATGTCCTCGTAGACCGCCAGCTGGCCGGCGTTCACGATGCCCATGTCCAGGCCTGCCCGGACGACGTGGAACAGGAAGGCCGAGTGCATGGCCTCGCGGACCACGTCGTTGCCGCGGAACGAGAAGGACAGGTTCGAGATGCCTCCGCTGGTGCGAGCGCCGGGGCAGCGCTCCTTGATCAGCGGCAACGCATCGATGAACGCCTTGGCGTAGCCGTTGTGTTCGGGGATGCCGGTGGCGACGGCCAGCACGTTCGGGTCGAAGATGATGTCCTCGGGGGCGAAGCCGACCCGGCCGACCAGCAGATCGTAGGCCCGCCCGCAGATCTCCACCTTGCGCTCGGTGGAGTCGGCCTGGCCCTGCTCGTCGAAGGCCATCACCACCGCCCCGAGGCCGAAGTCACGGATCTGCCGGGCCTGGGCCAGAAAGGGTTCCTCGCCCTCCTTGAGACTGATGGAGTTGACCACGCCCTTGCCCTGGACGCAGCCGAGGCCGGCCTCGATCACGCTCCACCGGGAGCTGTCGATCATGATCGGGATCCGGGCCACCTCCGGCTCCGTCGCGATCAGGTTGAGGAAGGTGGTCATCGCCTCCTCGCTGTCGAGCAGGTCGGCGTCCATGTTGACGTCGAGCAGGTTGGCGCCCCCGCGGACCTGGTCGAGCGCCACGTCCACCGCGGCCTGGTAGTCCTCGGCCTCGATCAGCCGGCGGAACTTCGCCGAGCCGGTGACGTTGGTGCGCTCGCCGATCATCACGAACCCGGTGTCCGGGCCGATCTCGAACGGCTCCAGACCACTGAACCGGGTCGCCGCCGGCGGCGCTGCCACCACGCGTGGTGCGACACCGCGGACGGCCTCGGCGATCCGCTCGATGTGCTCCGGAGTAGTGCCGCAGCAGCCACCGACGATGTTCACCAGACCCGACGCGGCGAACTCGCCGATCAGCCGGCCGGTCTCCTCCGCCGTCTGGTCGTAGCCGCCGAAGGCGTTCGGCAGGCCCGCGTTCGGGTGGCAGGCCACGTGCGCGCCGGCCAGCCGCGCCAGCTCCGCCACGTACGGGCGCACCTCGGCAGCGCCCAGGGCGCAGTTCACGCCGACGATCAGCGGCTCGGCCCGCTCGACGGACCGCCAGAAGGCCTCCACGGTCTGGCCGGACAGCGTCCGTCCGCTGAGGTCCACGATGGTGACCGAGACCCAGAGCGGCAGGTGGGGGGCGGCCTCGCGGGCTGCGGCGATCGCTGCCTTGGCATTGAGGGTGTCGAAGATCGTCTCGATCTGCAGCACGTCCACGCCGCCCTCGGCCAGAGCCGCCATCTGCTCGGCGTACGCCGCCTTGACCTGCGCGAACGTAACCGCCCGGTACGCCGGATCATCCACGTTCGGAGACAGCGAGAGCGTCACGTTCAGCGGACCCACCGAGCCTGCCACGAACCGGCCGCCGGCCTCGTCGGCCGCCTGCCGGGCGAGCTGCGCACCGCGCACGTTCATCTCGCGGACCAGGTGGGTGAGGCCGTAGTCGGCCTGCCCCAGGGAGTTCGCGGTGAACGTATTGGTGGTGATGATGTCCGCGCCCGCCGCGAGATAGCGCCGGTGCACGTCCAGCACCAGATCCGGACGGGTGAGATTCAGCAGGTCCGGATCGCCCGTCACGTCCTGCGGCCACTGATCGTCGATCAGCTCGCCCCGGTAGTCGGCCGGCCCAAGGTCGAGCTGCTGCAACAGCGTGCCCCAGGCTCCGTCCAGCACCAGGACCCGCTCGCTCATCAGTCCCCGCAACGTCTCAGCAGCGCCGGTCCCACGAGAATCCTTCACTTCGACCACCTCCACAGAAAAAATCCATCGGAAGCGCCCTTGGCCGAAAGGAATCCCTGGTCGAGCGTGGCGGGACAGAACCCGTTGCAGCGCCTCTCGACCCGGGACCCAGCTTATCGGATTCGTCGGGCGCATTCACGAATGAGTCCGCCGCGTGATCGCTTTCGGCCTTCCGACGGCGGCCCGGGCACGGGCAGGCCGGGCCTGGTCCAGCACGGCCGACATTCCGGCAGGCGTCGGGTTTTCGAACAGGGATTTCAGCGAGACCTCGACCTCGAACTCGTCCCTGATCCGGTTGAGCAGCCGGGTCGCGGTGAGGGAATCGCCACCCAAAGCGAAGAAATTGTCCCGTTCTGACACATTGCCACATTCCAGGAGATCGGAGAAAAACTTGCTCAAAGTTTCCGTCCGCATTTCGGGACGGTGCGACCGGGAGCGCCGGTCGGCCTCCGGGGCCGGACCGGACGGCTCGGCCGGGAAGAGGTGAGCGGCCAGGCCGGCCGGGGTCGGCTGCTCGAACAGCAGCCGCAGCGGCGGTTCGGTGCCGAGGGCGGTGGCGAGACGGGCGGCCAGTTCGGCGGCCCGCAGCGAGCTTCCGCCCAGTGCGAAGAAGCTGTCGTCGGCCGCCACCCCGGGAACGCCCAGCACTTCGCCGAAGACCCGGCACAGCGTCCGCTCCGCGCCGGTGCGCGGCGGCCGCCCGGCCGCCTCCCGGGACTGCTCGGGCAGGGCCGCGCGGTCCAGCTTCTGGTTGGGGGTGAGCGGCATCCGCTCGAGCCCCACGAACGCCCACGGGACCATGTGGTCGGGCAGTGCCCCGGCCACGTGTGCACGCAGCGCCGTCGCGTCGACCGGCCCGGCTGCCGGCACCACGTAGGCGACCAGCCGCTTCGTCCCGGCCCGGGACGGGGCGGCGAGCACCACCGCCTGGGCCACCGCGGGGTGGCGGCGCAGCACGGACTCGATCTCGCCGAGTTCGATCCGGTAGCCGCGGATCTTGACCTGCTGGTCGGCGCGGCCGAGGAAGACCAGGTAGCCGTCACCGGTCCAGCGGACCAGGTCGCCGGTGCGGTACATCCGGCTGCCCGGCCGGTCGAAGGGACTGGCGACGAAGCGCTCGGCGGTCGCGGCGGGTCGGTTGAGGTAGCCGCGGGAGAGCTGTGCGCCGGCCAGGTACAGCTCGCCGACCACCCCCGCCGGGACCGGCCGCAGCCAGCCGTCCAGCACGTACCCACGCATGTTCCCGATCGGCCGGCCGAGCAGTGCCCGGGCCGGCCAGTCCGCGCCACGGGCCGGGAAGGAGTGGGCGACGGCGAGGTGGGTCTCGGTCGGGCCGTAGTAGTTGTCCAGGCGGCGCCGCGGGTTTTCGAAGAACGCCTTGAGGCGGGGGGACAGGGTCAGCGCTTCGCCGCCCTGGGCGATCATGCGCAGTTCGGGCAGCCGAGTACCGGTGCGCTCGGCGGACTCGCACAGCGCGTCCAGCACCAGGTTGGGCAGGTTCATGTCGTGCACGTCGTGGTCACGCAGCCAGCAGGCGAACAGGTCCACGTCACGGCGGGCCTCCTCCGGCGGGACGACCAGGGCGCCGCCGCTGGTGGTGGCCCACAGCACCTCGAAGGCCGAGGTGTCGAAACTGAGCGAGGAGTACTGCGCCATCCGACCGGGCGTCAGATGGGTCCCGTACCAGCCGAGCAGGCTGACCATGGCGGAACCCGGCATGATCACGGCCTTGGGCCGGCCGGTGGAACCCGAGGTGTAGATGACGTACACAGGGTGGCCGGGCCGCAGCGGGGCGAGCCGGTCGGCGTCGGTCAGATCCGTCGCCGGGAGGTGCCCGAGCCGGTCGTCGCCGACCGGCTCGGTAAGGGTGAGCACCGGAGCGGCGTCGGTGCGCATGAACGCGATCCGGTCGCCCGGGTAGGCGGGGTCGATCGGCAGATAGGCACCGCCGGCCTTGAGTGTGGCCCACAGCGCCACGATCACGTCGACCGAGCGCTCCATCATCAGTGCGACCACCGACTCAGGGCCGACGCCCTCGGCGACCAGGTACCGGGCGAGGCGGTTGGCCCGGGAGTTCAGCTGGGCGTAGGTGAGCACGGTGTCGCCCATCTGCACGGCCGACCGGTCCGGGGACCGGGCCGCCTGTGCCTCCAGCAGCGCGGGCAGCGTGGTGGCAGGTACCTCGAACGCGGGGTGCGCGCTGCTCCACTCGGCCAGGATGCGGTGCCGCTCGGCCGGGGCGAGCACCTCGACGGCGCCGACCGGGCGGTCCGGGTCGGCGGTGGTCGCGGCGAGCACCCGCAGCAGCCGGTCGCCGATCCCGGCCACCGTCGCCCCGTCGAACAGGTCGGCCCGGTGACGGATCATCAGATCAATGCCGTCCGGGGCGCCGCCGGGAGCGAACCGCTCGGTGAAGGCGAAGGCGAGGTCGTACCGGACGGGCGCCGGCGGGGTGCGGTGCGGACGGGCCTGCACGCCGGACATCCGCAGCCTGGCCCGGTCCGCGGACCCGACGGTCACCAGCACCTGGAACAGCGGGTGCCGGGCCGGCGACCGGGGCGGGTTGACGGCGTCCACCAGCAGCTCGAAGGGGATGTCCAGGTCGGCGATGGCATCCAGGAGGGTCGGCCGGATCCTTGCCAGCAGCGCGCTGAACGACGGGGCGCCGGACAGGTCGGTGCGCAGCACCAGGGGATTGGAGAACGGGCCGGCCGTCTCGTGCAGGTCGGCCGCGCCACGCCCCTCGGCCAGGGTGCCGAGCGGGATGTCCTCCCCGGCGCCGAGCCGGTGCAGCAGCACCGCGACGGCCGCCTGGACCACCATGAACACGGTGCCCCGGACGGACCCGGCCAGCTCGCGCACCGCACGGTGGGTGACAGCGTCCACCCGCAGCAAGGTCTCCGCGCCGCGGGTGCTGCCCGCCGCGGAGCGCGGCCGGTCGTAGGGCAGGGTCAGCTCGTCGGGCATGCCGGTGAGGAGCGCGGCCCTCGCCCGCAGCCGGTCGGCGGCGGGTCCGGCCTGCAGGAACGCGTCCTGGCGCAGGGCCAGGTCGGCCTGTCCGGCCGGCCGGGCAGCCGGTCCGGGGAGACGTCGGCCGGCGACGCGGGCGGTGTACGCGGCGCCGAGGTCGCGGGTGAGCACGTCCAGGGTCGCCTCGTCGGCGGCGGCGCGGTGGGTGAGCAGGAGCAGCAGGTGTTCGGCAGGCCCGAGCGCGAGCAACCACAGCCGCAGCGGAGCCTCGACGGCCAGGTCGAAGCGGTACCCCGTGAGGGTGTCCAGCCGTTCCTCGGCCTCCCGCTCGTCGATCTGCTCGACCTGGAAGGCCGGCCTGAAGTCGACGCCCCTGGCAACCGGGACGCCCTCGACGGCGGAGTGGAGGGTGCGCAGCACCTCGTGCCGCCCGGCCAGGTCGTCGGCAGCAGCGCGCAGCGCAGCCCGGTCGAGCGGCCCGGACAGGTGCCAGGCGAGCGGGACGGTGTGCGCGGCGGCATTGCCGTCGAGCAGCGCCAGCAGGAGCAGGCTGCGCTGGGCGAGCGCCGGGCGCGGCCCCGCGCCGTCACCGGCGGTGGCCGGCGCCGCTGCGGCGGGCGCCCGTTCCACCACGGCACGCAGGGCCCCGATCGTCCGGTGGTCGATCACCTCCCGCACCGTGATGTCCGCGCCGACTTCGGCCCGGATCAGGTTGGCCAGCCGAACGGCCGTCAGGGAGTCGCCGCCCAGCGCGAGGAAGTCGTCCTCCTCGGTCACCCGGGACAATCCCAGGGTTCTAGCGACCAGTTCGCACAGTATCGTCGTCCGGACCCCGTGACTCATGCCAAACCCCCAGTTTCTTCGTCTTCTAGGACACCGGCAACCGGCCCTGTGCCCGGTGCTCCTCAGACAAGGACAGGTCGGCGTCCGGTCCGGTGGGCGGCGCCGCGCCGCGCGTCGAGGTGGACGTACACCCGGTGCAGCCAGCGGTCGCGGCCGTCGTAGCGCGGAGTGAAGTCGGTGCGCCCGTGGGCCACCAGACGGTTGTCGAGGAAGACCAGCTCGCCGGGTACCAGGACCAGCGGGGCGGACACCTTGGTCAGGCCCTCGCAGAGGCGGTCCAGGGCGGCGCGGGCGGTGTCGTCGAGCGCGATGGTGGCGTTGAAGTCGACCCGCAAATCCGGATCGTGGGCGCTGCCGCCGAGCACCGGGTGCGGCATGGTGGCGCCGCCGGCGCCGAAGGACGGTGGGGCCTCGGTGACGAAGCGGGGGCTGCCGAGCACGGCCAGGGCCTCCTCGTCGAGCAGCGGCAGCGCCCGGCGGACGGAGGATACCAGGGTGCCGGCCCCACCGTCGCGGTCGGCGCGCAGGCACAGCAGACCGACGAGGTCGGGCCGGCAAGGGTGGAAGGCGTTCTCGGTGTGGAGTTCCAGCGAGACGGAGCCGGCGTTGCTCTGCGAGGCGGCCAGCGAGCGGACCGGCACCACATCCTGGACCAGGGCGCCGTGCTTCTCATTGCGGTAGGCAACGACCTCGCCGAGGTGCTGGCCAAGCAGCATGGCCACCGCCGAGGGCACGGCGGCCACCCGCTGTACGGAGTCCCGGACCGTTGGCGTGTCGGGCAGGGTGTCGAGGTCGACCGGCAGTCCGGCGATAGACAGGATGCCGGACTCGCCGGGGTCGTGGCGCAGGGCGCGCAGTGCCTCGGCGAGTCGCACCGGTAGCCGGCAGGCGATCCGGCGGGCCTCGGCCAGCCAGTCGGGGTCGTCCAGCAGACCGGGCGGAGCGGCTGTCAGCTCCTCGGCGAGAGCGCGGACGTCGGCTCGCTCCTGGGGGCCGAGTTCCAGGCGGAGGACGTCGACGGGGGCCGGGGCGGATGTCGGGGCGGTCACGCTGCTGCCTCTCGTCGGGTTACGCGGTGGGATCACTGTTCGAGCCGGCTTCGCAGGTCCCGGACGTCGACCTTGCCGTTCGCGGTCAGCGGCAGGCGGTCGACCGTCACGAAACGAGCCGGAATCATGTAGCCGGGCAGTCGTCCGTCGAGGTGGGCCCGCAGCTCCGCGCCGGTCGGCTCGGCGCCGGGCGCGGGCAGCAGGAAGGCCGCCAGGCCCTGGGCACGGCCGTCGCCGTGCGCGAGCACCACCGCCTCGGCGACGCCGGGATGGCTGCGCAGCTGCTCCTGGACCTCGCCGGGCTCCACCCGGTAGCCGCGGACCTTGATCTGGTGGTCCACACGTCCGAGGAACTCCAGTGAGCCGTCGGTCAGCCACCGGGCCCGGTCGCCCGTGCGATACAGCCGGGACCCGGGCGGGCCGTACGGGTCGGCGAGGAACCGTTGCCCGGTAAGGCGCGGCCGGCCCAGGTATCCGCGGGCGACTCCCGCCCCGCCGATGTGGACCTCGCCGGGAACGCCGACCGGCACGGGCTCCAACTGCCCGGTGAGCACGTACATGGTCGTGTTGGGGATCGGGGCGCCGAGCGGCACCAGGGTTCTGGCGGGCACCCGGGTGAGCACGGATCCGGAGTTGCCGACGGTGATCTCGGTGGGGCCGTACTCCGTGGCGACGGCGGTCCCGTCGGGCCCGGCTGCCTCGATCCAGCGGGCGGCGAGGTCAGCGGTGAAGGCGTCGCCGGCGGCGATCACCAGACCTGCCAGGCCGCCGGTCTCCTCGGGCGTCAGGTCCAGGCTCAGCAGGTCGAGCTGACCGGGTGTCATCTTCAGGAAGCTGTAGGGCGCGCCGGCGACGAGCCGTTCGCCGAGTTCGGCGGGGGGCAGCGGGTCCGGCAGCAGGTGGACGGTCTGGCCGGCCAGCAGCGGGGTGAAGAGGTTGGGGATGCCGAGGTCGAAGGAGATCGAGGAGAACGCGGCGGATCCGCCGCTCCCCCGGCCGGCGTAGGCAGCCACCGTCCACAGCAGGTAGTTGGCCAGCCCCCGGTGCTCGACCATGACGCCCTTGGGGGTCCCGGTGGAGCCCGAGGTGAAGATGACGTAGGCGAGGCGGTCGAGGTCTGCGGACCGTACGGGCAGCGCGAGCGGGGTGGACGGCCGGGCGGCGATCTCCTCCCGGTGCCCGTCGACCAGGACGGGCCGCAGGCCGGTCACCCCGTCGAGCAGCGGCAGCCGGGCGGTGTCGGTGATCACCACGGTGCAGTCGGAAGACTCGGCCATCAGGCGAAGCCGCTCCGGAGGCAGGTCGGGGTCGAGCGGGAGGCAGGCCGCGCCGGACTGCCACACACCGAGGAAGGCCGGCAGCAGGTCCGGACCGCGGCGCAGGCAGACCCCGACCAGGTCATCCGGTCCGGCGCCGAGGGCAGCCAGGTGATGGGCGAGCCGACCGGCGCGTTCGTCGAGCTGCCGGAAGGTCAGGCCGCCGGGGTCGCAGCGGACCGCGGGAGCGTCGGGGGTGCGCGCGGCCTGGGCGCGGATCAGCCGGTCGACGCTCTCCGGCCCGCGGGGGGCGTCGGTTCCGCGGGCCCAGGTACGCAGCACGAGTTGGCGTTCGGCGGCAGGCAGCGGGGCGGCGAGCGCGTCACCGTCGGGGCCGGCCGCCATGGCTTCCAGCACCAGGCGGTACATGGCGCCGAGGGTGGCGAACCGCTCGGCGGTGATCGCCCCGGCGGCCGCGGCCAACCGCAGCCCGGCGCCGACCGGTGCGGCATGCAACCCGTACCCGCCGGCGTCACCGCCGCCGGCGCCGAACAGGATCGTGTCGGCGCGCCGTGCACCGGGACCGGGGCGAACGGGGTCGGCCGAGCGGAGAGCCTTGGAGGTGCTCCGGACCAGCTCGCACCACGTCGCGGCCGTTGCCATGGGGACGGCCACGGCGGGACCGCCGCCGGGCGGGATGGCACGGGTGCAGGTCCCGGTGTCCTCGGTCAGGGCGGTCAGTACCTTGACGTGCGCCGCGAGAAGCAGGTCGTAGCGGGTCGCGTCGGCAGCGTCAGCCAGGGCGCCGAGGCCCTCGACCAGGTCGTCGAGGGGGACGGCTGCGCCGCGGGGCCCGTCGGCGGCGGTGTCCGGCTGCCAGGCGGTGGGCAGGGTCAGGAAAACGGTCACAGCGGTCCCTCCTGGTGGTCGCAGGGCGGCGTCGGTACGAATGCGGCTATGGGCGGGCTGCGCTCGCCGGTACTGACGGTTCGGCACCGGGGCGGGGGCCGGGGAGCGCGTGCGCGGCAATCGCGTCGGCGTCGCGGACGAAGTCGCCCCACGGACCGGGCCGCCCGAAGCCGACCTGGGTGAACCAGCGGGTGTTCTCGGTGGGCACGCCGATGACGTACAGGCCGGCGTCGATACGCCCGGTGCGGTCGACCGGGTGGAACGGGCTGGGGGTGACGGCCACCCCGCCGGTGCGGAAGGTCTGGTCGGCGTCCCGGTTGACGAACTCGGTCCACACGCCGCGGGCACGCAGGTTGCGGGTGAGTGCCGCCGGATCGCGCTCCAGGTGCGGCACGGGGACCCGCGCGTCGATCACGTGATCGACGCGTCCGAGCGAGCCGGCCACCTGCGGCGAGGAGACGGTGAAGCAGCCGAGCCCGGGGTCGGCCGCGACGCGCACCCCCGGTCCGACGACCCGGAGCACTCCGGCGTCCATCAGGGCGAGCGCCTGCCGCAGCCGCACCGGCGGCGGGCCGGCGACCAGCAGACTGCTGATCGGCACGAAGGACCCGAGGAAGGCATCGCGGTGCGAGGCCGGGTGGAGTCCGCCGAAGTCGACGCACTCGCGCACCACCCATCGCGTGTCGCGGACCACGTCGAGGGCTGCCATCAACGGCGAGTCGACGTTTCCACGCTCCGCCTCACGGACGCTGGCGCGCAATATCGCGGCGAGCGCCCGGGCGAACGCGGCGGGGTCGGCGAAGCCTTGTCCATCGAACGGGCGCGCCATGACGTGCAGGTCGATCCGCGGGAGACAGCTGCCGTGCCGGGCGGCCAGCGCGGCGATGTCGGGAAGGACGTCGGCGCCGGCCGCTTCGGCGGTGAACGCCTCGGCGACCGCGGCGCCTCGGGTGCGGCGCAGTCCGCAGGCTTCGTAGGCGAGTTCGATCTCGGCGGTCAGCCAGGGCAGGACGTCGGCGGTGAAGTCGAGGACCCGCCCGGCCGCGTGCCGGCGCACCCGGTCCGGGGTGAACAGGACGGGCCGGAACGGCTGCCCGGCAGACCTGTGGTTGTCGCCCTTGGCGAGCAGCGGCAGACCGCTGCGGGAACCGGCTGCCACGACGGGTTCCCGGCCGCTCGGCCGATAGCGCAGGCTGCCGTCGGCCCTGCGGCTGAACCGGCCGCCGCGGCCGACGGTGAGAGCGGCCATCACGTCGTAGAACGAGAGGCCGAGGCCGAGGACGCCGACGGACGCACCGGGCGGGATGCCGTCAAGGCGCATCTCGGCGGGCGAGTCACCGCGGGTCCAGCTCAGCCCGGGACGGTCGACGGCGAAGGCCAGCAGGTCGCGTTCCGTGCCGTCGGCGGGCGGGGGCGCTGCGTGACCGGTCGCCAGGACGACCCGGTCCGCGTCGAGGCGGCGCCCCCCGCGCAGGGTGAGGCGGTAACCGCCGTCGACAGGTTCGAGGTCGGTGACAGCGGTGCGCAGGCGCTCCAGCCCGGCCCTGGTGGGCAGTCCGGCCTCGATCGCGTCGAGGGCGAAGCGCAGGTAGCGGCCGTAGGTGCCGCGCGGTGCGTAGCCCTGCGGACCCGGGTGGCCGGGAGGCCCGGCCGGCCCGGACCACCACCGGTCGAAGGAGGGTCCGGCGCCCGCCCGGGCAGGCCCGTCGTCGGGCGGCCCGGAGAACGCGGAGATCAGGCCGACCGGGGTGTTCATCACAAACCACTCCGGCTGGTCGGTGCGGTAGATCCGGCCGCACCCGACTTCCACTTCGTCGATGAGGTACAGCTCGACCGGTGGTCCTGCGGGGTGGGCGCCGAGCCGGGCCGCGAGCCTCTCGATGACGCCGAGGCCGCGCGGGCCGCCACCGACGACGGCTACGCGCCAGGGTCGCGGCATGGTGGTCCCCTCCCGGGGGCAGTGGTCGGACACGGGTGCTTCTCAGGCGTGGCAGGTGAGCGGTCGGCCGCCGTTGTAGACGACCATGTCGCGGTACGCGGCGGCGGTGTCGATCCGCGCGCCCGGGCCGGCGCCGTCGAGTTCGGCGTAGGCGCGGTGCAGGTTGCCGACGATCCGTTCGACATCGAGGAGTTCGCGGTAGTCGCCGAGGTCGGTCTCGAGCGCCGCTTCCAGCGGTCCGAGTCCGGCGTCGCGGGCTTCGCGGGCGGTTTTCTGCACGAAGTGCAGGTAGCCCAGGGCCTCGTCGATCACCTCGGGTCCGCAGACCGGCCCGTGACCGGGGACGATGGTGCGCGCGCCGAGCGGGCGCACCACCTGCTCCAGCACCTCGATCGCGCCGCTGAGCGACCCCGCGAGCACGAACGGTGCGCCGCCCTTGAAGAGCAGGTCGCCCGCGAAGAGCACGGAGCGGTCCGGGAGGTGCAGGACGGAATCGTTGGTGGTGTGCGCGGGCCGGCCGACGTGCGTGATGTCGCAGCGCAGCTCGTCCGACCAGAGGGTGACGCCGTCCCGGTACGTGAGGAAGGGCGGGGCAGGGGTGAACGCGCCGTACTCGATCTCGGTCCACATACCGCGGTTGCGCGGCTCGCCGAAGGCCAGCACTTCCTCGCGGGTGCGTTCGTGGCCGACCACGGTGGCTCCGGGGACGAGGTGGTTGCCGAAGGTGTGGTCGGCGTGGTGGTGCGTGTTGACGAGGGTGCGGACCGGGCTGCGGGTGACCTCGCCGATCGCGTCCAGGAAGGCGTGTGTGCGGGCCTCGGTGGCGCAGGTGTCGATGGCGGTGACGCCCTGGCGGCCGGTCAGGAAGCCGGCGTTGTTGAGGAACCAGCTCCCGTCCGGCTGGATGTAGGCGTAGACGCCGTCGTCCACCTCGACGGTGCGGGGGGCGCTGCTGCGGCTCACCGGGCGCCGCCGAACAGGGCCGGGACGGGCACGCTGCCCTTCGTGGACGGGAACCCGGACAGCTCGGTGCCCAGCCCCTCCGCGCGGGCGCGCCGGTGGGCGTACGCAGCGACCGCAACGTCCTGCAGCGGGGAGCCCACGGACTTGAACAGGGTGCGGGCCGGTGGCGGGGTGTCGGAGGTCCGGCCGCACAGCTCGGCGAGGGTGATCACCCGCTCGCGGTCCAGGGTCCCGGCCCGGAGCGCGGCGACGGCATCACCGGATTCCTCCAGGGCCTGCAGCCGGTCGACGACCACGAGTCCGGGTGTTGCCCACACGCCGGTGTCCAGTTCGCGCTCCTCGGGCAGGGTGGAACCGGTGGAGCTGATGTGGACGCGGGCGGGAAGCCGGTCCGCGAAGAACGCCGGCCCGTTGCCGGCGGTGTTGGTGGCGACCAGGACCAGGTCGGCGTCAGCGACCGCCTCGGCCGCGTCCGCGACCGGGTCGATCCGCATGCCGAGCCGTTCGCTCAGCTCCCGGGCGAAGCCCTCGCGACGCTCGGCACGCGGGCTGTGCACCCGGATCCGCTCCACGTCCAGCAGTCCGCTGATGACGGTGGCCTGCATGCGGGCCTCGGCGCCGGAGCCGATCACACCGATCCGCCGGGCGTGCGGCGCCAGTTTCGCCGCGGCCAGACAGGCGGTGGACGCAGTGCGCAGCACCGTCAGGTAGTTGCCGTCGACCGCGGCGAGGAACTCGCCGGTCACGATGTCGAACAGGTTCACCTGGAACCTGACCACGCCGTCGACCAGGTGGAACTCCTTGTAGCCGACCACACCCAGGCCCGGCAGGGCCGCTGCCATCAGCCGCAGCCAGCCGCCCTCGAAGCGCAGGTTGACCCGCTCGGTGATCTCCGTACGGCCGGCCCATTCCTCCCGGTAGGCGGACTCCAGGGCATCGAGCGCGCCCTGCACGTCGACCGTCCGGCGGACGTCCTGGTCAGTGAGAATGATCGTCATCCGTCTGTCTTCCTTCCACGGGCGGGCGCACGGCCTGTCCGCGTCGTCATCGAGGTCCCCCGCAGTCCCGACTCGGCTCGCCGCCCAGAAGATCCGCGAGGAGGTACGAGGACTCGTCCAGCACGAAATGGCTGGTCGGGTACATGTACAGCGAAAATGACCGACTGGTCTCCCAGCGCCAGGCCGCTATCGCCTCGTAGCTCACGTTGAGGTCGTGCAGGCCGCCGACCACGACGATCGGCACGTCCAGCGGTGGTCCGGGTACGTAGCCGGTACGCTCGATCAGCCGGTAGTCGGCCCGCAGCACCGGCTCGAACATCTCCATCAGGTCGGGATCGCCGAGCACTTCCGGCGCGACCCCGCCGAACTCCGCGACTTTCGCGAACAACTCGTCGCGGGGCAGCAGGTGGAACGGCGAGGCGACGGAGCGGACCGAGGGTGCCTCGATCCCGGAGACGGCCAGCAGCTCGGGCCGCGGTCCGCCGGTCTCGCGGAGTCGGCGGGCCAGCTCGAACGCCACCACACTGCCGGAGCAGTGCCCGAACAGGACGAAACGGTCGCGCATCAGCGGCGCCAGCACACTGCACAGCGTGTCCAGCAGCTCGGGCATGTCCTCGATCGGCGGCTCGTCGAGCCGGTTCTCCCGAGCGGGGAAGCGTACGGCGCACAATTCGACACTGGCCGGCAGCCGGTCGGCCCAGCCGGTGAAAACCGAGGCGCCGGCCCCGATGTGGGGGAAGCAGATCACGCGCACTTCCGGTGTGGCGACCGGCCGAGGCCGGACCACCCACTTGCGGTTGACCAGCGCCCCTCTCACGGCCTCCTCCATGCGGACGGGGTGTATCCGTCGGTGCACCGGCACCCGGCGAACTGCGTCACGACGGCATGCACGCCATGGCCGGTGAACGGCGCCACCACCCCGGCCGACCGGCCTGCGCCCTTTATTCCACGGAAGTCTTTGCAGACCTCCTCGAGCGGGCTGACGGGTAGTTCCCTGCTCTCACCCATTACCGGGTACTGCGCGTGACGGGCGGGTCCCCGGCGTCCCAAGGCAGTGCCCACCGAATGGCCGGGAACGGTTGTCCCAGGAGTTCTCGAAAAGTTCGTGGACGTTACCACGAACATTTCGCCGTCCTCGATGGCCTCCCCCTGCAGGTGCTCCGCCTCGTGACGGTTGATGCAGCGAGGTATCGGACCTTCCGGGATCCGCTGCGCGTTCTTCACTTCACCAACTCCGACTTCATGACATCGGTCACTCCAGGATCAGCCACCAGCGGGCCGAACCAGTCGAGGCCGTAGTCGAACCGGTGCGCCCGGACATCGGACGCCAAGCGGCTCCAGGCAAGTCCGGCCGAGCCAGCGTCCCGCTCGTCGGCGAGGAGCACCAAAGGACCGTCATGGGCCGTCGGCCGGTAACGGCTCAGCGCCCAGTCCAGGCCCGCTGCGATCCGCTGCAGGCGGGACAGATCCCCCGGGGTCGTGTCGTCGTCGTACCAGCCTGCCTCGCGCAGCAGCGCCAGTACCCGCTCGCCCTCCTCGTCGCCGGCCAGACCGAACCGGGCCACGACCAGCGCCAGCCGCCGGTCCAGCGCATCGTCGAACTTCACGGGCTCGGCTGGCAAAGCAGGTGGCTTCACCAGCATCAGCCGGGCTACCTCGTGCCCGAGCCGCCGCAGCCACCGAGCCAGCTCAAAGGCCAGCACCGCCCCCGAGCCGACTCCTGCCAGGAGATACGGGCCCCGCGGCTGAACCTCCAGCAGGGCACCAAGCAGATCCTCGGCGAGGTCCGGAATGGTCGCCGACCATGGCATTACCCCCGAATTGCTCCGCAGCGACAGCCCGTACACCGCACGTCCGTTGCCCCAGGTCCGCGCGGCCTCACGCTCCGCCTCGACGTATTGCTCAGACAACACGACGAACAACGGTTCCGCAGTCCCGTCCACGGCCAGCGGCACCACCGGACCGTTGCCGGGGTCGCCGCCGCTTGCGGCCCGCAACACCCGCGGCACCGGCGCCCGGACATCCGGAACGCCGAGGGTCAGGCTCTCGGCGAGTCGTGCAGGCGAAGAGTTCCGGAACACCGCCGAACTGCGCACCGGAATTCCGCGCCTCCGTGCGGCAATAACGACGTCGATCACCCTCAGCGAATCCCCGCCGTGATCGAAGAAGTCGTCGTACGGCTGGACAGGGACCCCGAGGACACCCTTCCAGATGTCGCAGAGTTCCTTCTCGATCTCCCGATACGATCTGTTCTCTCCAGTCACCTCATGGAGAGTACGAGTTGCGGTGTACCGTCATCGGCAATTCTACGGGCAACTGAAGGGCAATCCGCTGCCCGCGTACCGCCCGCCCGCCGGTTGGTCGCGGACGTGAACGTCTACCGGCAGTACCACTTCGGACGAGCAACGGGGAATTCGCTGGTCAGCCTGGGTCGGGCAGTTGGGTGGGCGGTCGAGGGCTGTGGTGATGTGGCCAGTCCAGGGCCAGCGCCGGGCAGGCGGAGGACTCGCCGGCGGCCGGTGGTCACGAGTTGTCCGGTCATGGTGAACAGGCGGAGCCTCAGGCGGGGGTGTGTCATGAATTAGGCTCTGTCCCGTAATCGGTGGTAGCGCTGTGTAGTGATCATTGGAGGAGGATGCGGTGGCGGAGCAGGGGGAATCTGGCTCGGCCGTGCATCTGTCTCATGATCCGTTTGGTTCGGGTGTTGACGCCCTCGGTGCGGCCGTTGTGGTAAGGGCGGGTGAGTCCGGCGTCGACGGCGGCACGGTCGAGTTCGAGGCCGTTCGCGAAGGAGTGCAGGTGGGGCAGGTCGGTGGCGCGGACTGTGGTGATCCACTCGCCGAGCTTGGCGTCGTTGCCGTCCGCTGGGGTCAGTAGCTGGGCGAACTCGCCGGTGAGGCGGGCGAGTTCGGTCATCTCGGGGCAAGTCCGGGTGAGTTCCCTGAGGAGTGCGGCGTCCTTGTCGCGCAGGTTCTCGGGGCGGGTGAGGAGGAGGCGGGCGAAGCGCTGCGGGGTGGTGACCGGCTTGTCGCCTTCGGCGCGGCCCTGGGTGATGTAGCGGACCAGCAGGTTGGCGCTGCCGGTGTAGCCGAGTTCCCTGATCTCGTGCAGGAGGTGGGTGACGGGCACAGCGGGGTCTTCGTTTCGGCGGCGGCGAAGATGGTCGCGGTAGGGGTCGACGAGTGTGGGCTTGTAGCGGGGTGCGCGGCGCTCGGTGGTGGGCTCCTTCATGCGGGCGTACCGCTTGACGGTGTTCAGGGCGACATCGAGGCGGCGGGCGCATTCGAGCAGGCCGACGCCCCTGTCGAGCAGGTGATGGACCTGCTGCCAGCGCTCGCGGGTGGTCTGCTCGCGTACGCCTCCGGGGCGGGCGGGGTTCACTGCGGTGGCCCAGCAGACGGCGTGGGAGCGGACTTCGGCCAGGACCTTGCCGCACAGGTTGGACCACAGGTGCCACCGGTCGCTGACCTGCACCGCTTCGGGGAGGGCCTGGCGGATCGCCTCGCCGTAGGAGGCGGAGCCGTCACGGCAGACGTACTCGGCCCCGGGATGCTCGCGCAGCCACGCGATCAGGGTCTGGGCGGTGCGGTCGGGCAGGACGTCGATCCGCTCGCCGGTCTCAGCGTCGATGATCACGGTGGCGTAGCGATGCCGGCGTTTGAGGGCGAAGTCGTCGACGCCGAGCACGCGCGGGACGCGCAGCGGCGTCACTGCCTGGCGCATGAGCATGCGCAGGGCGGTCGAGCGCGAGACTGCGCAGGCCAGGACGCGGGAGAGGCGGGCGCCCGCCCGGCCTGCTAACTCCTTTACAACGGAGCCGAGTTGGTCGGCCAGGCGGTTGGTGCGGCGCTGGTAGCGCTCCACGACGCCGGGAACCTGCTCGCGGAACGTCTGCCGCGGGCAGCCGGACACCGGGCACACCAGGCGACGGACCCGCACCGAGACGACGACCCGCCGTCCGTCCACCGGCACGTCCGCGATCACCCGCCCATGAAACCCGTGCATCCGCGCTGTTCGCGTCCCGCACGCGGGGCACGGTACCGGATAGTCCCGAGTCCGCGCCGAAACCCGGATGACCTCGCCCTCGTCCGTCACGCCCTCGATGACCAGGGCCGACAACCCTGAAAACACCACAGCCACAAGCTCATTGACATCGCGCACACCATGCCAACGACGGCCGTCACCCTTCGTTACCACCGATTACGGGACAGAGCCTAAATCCTGATAGACCCTGGTCATGAGTTAGATGCCGTGGGGGTTCAGTTGGTGGAGCACGATGGTGCGGGTGACGAGTCGGGTTCCGGGGTCGGTTGAGCTGCGCGTTTGGTAGCTGAGGTGGGGGCGCTTGGTCTTGCGGGGTGCGGTTCTTGGGGGCCGGTCCCGGATGAGCATGTCGGGGAGATCGGCTATGAGGAAGCGCAGGGCCTGTGCGAGGAGTTCAGGGGGAAAAAGCCGCCCGGACGGAGCCTTTGACCGCGTCCACCACGGGAGGGAAGCTGATACGGGCCGGGTCGATGCCCGCGATCACCGCGCTCTTGTGGATCAGGGTGCGTAGGGCCTGGTAGACGCAGAGCAGGGCCCAGATCTCCTGCCGTACCCCCTCTGGCTTGCCCGAACGCAGGATGCCGCCGGGCGCTCGGAGATCGACCTTCACCAGCTTGAACAGGACTTCCACCGACCAGCGCTCCGCATAGCAGCGGGCCAGTTCCAAAGCCGGAGCGGCCTTCGGGTCCAGCAGTGTGGTGATCAGGCAGAACACCTCGCTGACGCCGTCGTCGTCGGCGACGCTGTACTCGATGACCAGGACCGCGGTGCGCTGTCCGCGCCGGGTGCCGCGCAGTTCGGACAGATAGGTGCCATCCGCCAGCCGCTTCTTCACCGGCAGGGCGAAAGAGGCCGAGACGCGCCACAGCAGCTGGGCCCCGCCGCCGGCGGCGCGCGTGTAGAGGTCGTAGGAGGGAAAGCCACGGTCGGCCAGCAGCAGCATGTCCGGCCGCAACCGGTCCAACAGCCGTTCGAACAGGGTGCGTTCGCCGACCTCGATGGAATCGAAGGCGGCCCCCACCAAGGCCAGGGTGCCGCACTCGGCCAGCGCCACCAGCCTCGCCTGCGGACGACTGCCACCAGCCGGAACAGCGAAAGCAGCCTCGTTCTCGGCCCCTGAGGGAAGGTCGAAGACCGTACCGTCCACCGCCATCAGACGCAGACCCCGCCAGAACGCCTGCGGGGTGTGCTCATCACCCACCGGGGCCGCGACCTCGTCGAACAAGTTCCGCAGCGGTGCCTCGCCCAACCGGTAACGGGCCAGCGAGATCGCCCCGTCAGTGGGCACCCGGTAGCCGTCCCAACCGCCCCGCGACCACCGCAGTCCCTCCAACAGGCCCCGCAGCGTGCGCACATAGCCCTTGCCCGGCTCCAGCCACAACGCCATCGCCAGATACATCATCAACCGCGCCGGCAGCGAACGGACCCGCTCCTCACGCGCACCCGCCTCATCGATCGCAGCCTGCACCATCTCTCGGAGAACACCGTCGCCAGCAACCCGATCGACACGTCATCCGTCAGCCGCCCCGCGACCGCAACACCACTCCGCTCCATCCGAAGATCATCGCACCCGAACCGCTAACTCATGGCCATTGCTCCCTGCCCCTGAGGACGTGGGCACTGCGGGAGCTCCAGGGCTACGAAGGCACGGATGTGCCGATTCCCGACTACCGGAGGATCCCGGCACCTCTGGTGATGGACGGTCTCACCGCCAGATTCAAGTTCCGGGAACAACCGGTCAGCTTTTTCGACCTGCCTGACTTCGCCCGCGACAGCCTGGGCGACGGGATCCGGTTCGGGAAGAGCGTCGGCCAAATTGAGTCGCTGATCGCTGGACAACCAGGCGACAGCGTGCGGATCGCCCCGCCCATGGCTGCCGAACTTGCCGTGTTCATGAGCCAGAACTCCCACCGGCAGGTGCTCAGGCTGTACTGGACGGTGGACCCCTCCGCCCTGGAAGGCATCCTGGATCAGGTCCGGACCCGCCTGGTCCAGCTGGTCGGCGAGCTCCGGGCCGCTATGCCGCACGGCCAGAAGGACCCGACACCAGACCAGGTCGCACAACCGTACAGAGCATCAACATCACCACAGGTGACAATTCCTCTGTCACCGTCACTGCACCGCTAGCAGTTGCCCATCGCCGCGGCGTAGCGCGTGCCGAAGCCAGCAGTGAACAGACTGCTACCGATCGTTAGCAACCGGTGACATCGGCCTTTGTGGTCACAGGGCACCCGGTGGCGAGCCTTCCTGCGCACCGCGGAATTCACCCCGCGGAGCCGGCTGGTCCGCAACCACGAGCACGCGGATCGTCACATCCTTCGCTGGCGCAGCGTTCCAGAGCGCACGGAATGAGCCCCCTCCTTCTCGGGCATTGCTGTCCGACCAAGATGGCAGCCTTCCGACACTGTCCGTATAGTGCCGCGACCCTTCGGGCTGCTCGCGTACGGGCGACGGCACAGAGCGGCGGGCCGTACGATGCGGACGGGGTTCTCCCGGGATCCCGGGTAGGAATCTCAGCAGGGTGAGGTTCCCCCGGTGTGCGGGTGTGGCTGACTAGCTGGTCGGGGCGGGTTGACGTGGTTTCAGGTTCGTTGGTTCGGTCGTCGCCCGGTTGGCGTAGTGCTTCTCTTCGTACTCGATCGGGCTGAGGTAGCCGAGCCGTTTTTGGATGCGGCGGGGGTTGTAGAAGCCGTCGATGTACTCGAAGAGCGCGAGGTTTGCTTCGGCTCTGGTGGCGAAGACGCGGCCGCGGATGCACTCGGTCTTGACCAGCATCCACAGGTTCTCCGCGAGGGCATTGTCGAACGAGTCGCCGACCGAACCCATGGATGCCTGGATCCCGACCCTGACCAGGCGTGTTGTGAGTTTCACCGAGGTGTATTGGGTGCCGTGGTCCGCGTGGTGGACGAGTTCGCCGGGCGCGACTTCGCGGCTGGCCAGGGCGTATTCCAGCGAGGTCAGGACCAGGTCGGCGTCCGCGCGGGCGGAGGTCTCCCATGCCACGACCCGGCGGGAGAACGCGTCCCGGATCGCCGATAGCCACAAAGGCCCCTCCTGGGTGGAGATCATGGTGAGGTCGGTGACCCACAATCGGTTCGGCCCGTTCGCGGTGAAGTCGCGTTGCACCAGGTCAGGAGCGAGTTCGGCGTCGGGGTCCCGGCGGGTGAAACTCTTGCCCCGGCGGGGGCTGATCCCGGCCAGGCCGGCCTGGCGCATGAGCCGCTCGACGCGCTTGCGGCCGACATGGACACCCTCGCGCTTGAGGACGGCGTGCACGCGGGGCGAGCCGTAGATCCCGCCGGACTCGTCGTGGATCTGGCGGATCCTGCTGGTCAGCCCGGCGTCCTGGCGGCGCCGTTCGCACGGCTCGGTCACGGCTCGGCGCCAGCGGTAGTAGGTGGAGGAGGGGATGTCCAGTTCCCGGAGTACGGGCTCGACCCCCAGGTGCGAGTGCTCATCGAGGAGCGCGGTCATCTGGGCCGGGTCGGGTCGAGCTGGGCCGCGAAAAAAGCCGAGGCCGTCCGCAGGACCTCATTGGCACGCTTGAGCTGGGCATTCTCCTTGCGCAGGGCGGCCAGCTCCTCCCGCTCGGCAGTGGTCAGCACATCGTCCCGTTCGCCGGCGTCCGCCTCGGCCTGGCGGATCCAGTTGCGCAGGGCCTCGTGGTGCACGCCGAGTTCCTCGGCCATGCGACGGATCACGGGCTTCGGCTCGGCCGCCCGGTACAACCGCACCGCACGCTCACGCAACTCCAGCGGGTACTTCCTCGGGGCAGGCATCGTCAGGGCTCCTCTCATGAAACCCATCTGACCTGCTGTCACCATTCCCCGCATCTCGGGGGAACCTCAGGGCGACATTTCGACAGCCGAGCCGCAGGAAGGGTGACAGGCGTATGACAGCGAACGCCGAGCACCTGAAGGCTCTGGTGAGTGCCCACGCCGAGGCCGACGACGATCGATTCTACAGCGTGGCCTTGCAAGTGGCGGCGAAGTCCGCCCGCCAGGGGCAGGGCAAGTTTGAAGCTTCCCCGTTGACCTGGACACCTGGAGACTGGGACGTGGTCCCAGAGGAAGTAGAGCCAGGTGAGCAACAAGCAGGGCAAGCGGTACTCGGAGGAGTTCAAGCGTGATGCCGTCGCGCTGGCCCGGTCCTCCGGCAAAACGGTCACCGAGGTGGCCCGGGACCTGGGAGTGAGCCCCGAGGGGCTGCGGAGCTGGGTCAAGCAGGACAAGATCGACCGCGGCGAGGGCGGCCCGGGCGAACTGACCAGCGCCGAGCACGAGGAATTGCGTCGCCTTCGCCGGCAGAACCTCGAACAGCAGAAGACCATCGAGGTCCTGAAAAAAGCCACGGCCTTCTTCGCGCGGGAGAGCGACCGGTGAGCGAGGTCTACCGGTTCATCGCGGCGGAGAAGGCCACCTACCCGGTCACCCTGCTCTGCCGCGTACTCGGTGTTCCTCGCTCCTCCTTCTACGCCTGGAGCGACGGCGAGGACACCCGGCGCGCGCGCCGTCGGGCCGACGAAGCACTCGTGCACGAGATCACGGTGGTCCACCTGGCCTCCAGGGGCGCCTACGGCGTCCCGCGCGTTCATGCCGAGCTGCGGCGGCTGGGCCATGGCGTGAACCGCAAGCGTGTCGAGCGGCTGATGCGCGAACGAGGCATCGCCGGAGTCACCCGCCGTCACCGTCGGTCGCTGACCCGGCCGGACAAGCAGGCGCGGCCCGCACCGGACCTGATCGGCCGTGACTTCACCGCGGACCGGCCCGGCACCCGCCTGGTCGGCGACATCACCTACCTGCCGACCGAGGAGGGCTGGCTCTACTTCGCCTGTTGGCTGGACCTGGCCACCCGCGAGATCGTCGGCTACGCGATGGCCGACCACCACCGCGCCGACCTGGTCGTCGACGCCCTGCACATGGCCCACGGACGCGGTCGCCTGGAACCGGACTGCATCGCGCACAGCGACCGCGGAAGCGAATACACCTCGGCTCAATTCCGCAGCGAGGTAACCAGGTTGGGCATGAGGGCGAGCACCGGACGCACCGGCTCGTGTTACGACAACGCCGCAGCCGAGAGCTTCTGGGCGGTTCTCAAAGCCGAGATCGGCACCCGGACCTGGCCCGACAGGGCAACCGCCCGCACCGAGGTCTTCTCCTTCATCGAGACCTTCTACAACCGGCGCCGACTACGCAAACACCCCAACTGGGGCTACCTGACCCCGCACGAGACCCGACAGCGGCACACCATCGCCGCATAAGAACGAGTGTCCGAGATCACGGGGAAACTTCACAGGAATGCCGAAGTCCGATGTCGGACATCGTCAGCAGCTGATCCCCGACCCGGCACGACCAGCTGCCGCCGGGAGGGTCTCCGTCCAGCAGCTCCGGCGGTGTCGCACTCATCCGCAGGACCACCAGAGCGGACAGCACGGGCTGCTCGGCCCACGGCGCGGGCGCTTCCTGTCCGTCGCCGCGCTGAGTGAGCCAGCGGCCCGGGACGGGTACGGTCTGCCGCATGACCAGGCGGACATCTCTCCGGGTCAGTCGCTCGCCGCCGCCAGCGGTTGAGGAGCCCGGTACGGGGACCGCACCGTCCGGATCGAGCGTCCAATCGCCACCGGGCTGCTGGTAAAAGCACACGGCCCGCTCCGAGTCCGCCCCCAACCGGGTGGTCACCAGCGCCTCGTCCAGCAGGCCCAGGCCGGCGTCGCTCAGCTTGGCCAAGTCCAGCAGGCCCGCAGGCGGCGGCACGGCCGTCATCGCGGCCAACTGCTTCTCGGCCAAATCCGATGCCTCCCTCTCGGCATCCTGTCGGCGCAATTCCGCGGCAGCCGCCTCCGGCAGGCGGTCGGCGAAGTCCACCGCGTAGACCTCGTCGACGAGCCGCTGCACATCGGCCGGCACCTCGATCCCCGCCGCCCGCGACTCCCGCAGCAACTCCGAGGTGCGTCGCAGCAGGGCGGCGTCGTAGACCGTCCCCCACGTGCGCGGTGCCCTGACCTCGCCGTCCACGGTGGGCTCCAGGACCACCAGCCTGGGATCGTCACCGACCCAGGCGGGGCGGTCCTGGCGCTCATGGCGCATGCACCGGCCCGCACGCTGCAAGAGCTGCGCCAACGGTGCCAGATCGGAGATCACCAGGTCGAAGTCCAAGTCCAGTGACTGCTCCACCACTTGAGTCGCCACCAGAACGCTGCGCGGACGTAGACCCCGTTCCGGTCCGCTGTCGGCCTCGGGCTTGCCGAAAGCCTTCTCGCAACGGTCGGTGATCTCCCGGCGCCGCTGTGCCGGGTACCGCGAGTGCAGCAGCATCAGCCCGTCGGGTTCGGCTGCCAGTTCCGGGAATCGGGTCTGCAGCAACCGGTACGTCCGCTGCGCCTCCGCGACGGTCGTGCAGCACACCAGGGCGCAGCCGCCGCCGTCCACCACCGGCTTCAGATGCTCAACCAGCGTTCGGCTGCGGGTGCCGGCCAGCGAGCCGCCTCGGTCACCGGTGTCCCAGACCACGCCTTCGACGTTCAATCGCACCCTCCGCGGCCGGTCGCTGGCCACTGCCCGCGGGGGCGACACCGCGCCGGTGGCGGCGTCGACGTAGAGCCATCCCGGATACACCGGCTCCACCAATGCCGGGTCAACGAAGCCGCAGCCACGCCGGTACGCCTCCACCAGCGAGGTGGCCGCCCGGCCGGCGAGCGTCGCGGACAACAGCACCACCGGGGTGCCCATCGCCCCGAGCCATTCCAGGAGTCGCACCAGCAGGCTGTGCATCCACGGCCCGTAGGCGTGCGCCTCGTCCACCACGAAGACCTTGTTCGACAGACCCAGCAGGCGCAGCACGTTGTAACGCACCGGCAGCACGCCGGTCAGCGCCTGATCGATCGTGCCGGCGCCCAGCGGCGCGAGCAGACCGCGCTTGCCCCCACGCAGCCACTGGCCGGCATCGATGCCCGCATGCCCGTCGGACACCGTTGCGTCGAGACCCCCCTCCGCCGCTGAGGCAGGCACCGGGCTCTGCCCGTACACCTCGCTCAGCCACGCCATGCTGTGCAGCAGGGTCAGCGCGCGGTCACCGCCCACATTGTCCGCGGCGAAGCCGGCGACCCGGCCGAACATGGCGTCAGCCGTGGCCATCGTGGGCAGCGCGAAATACAACCCCCCGGCCCCCGAGGCCCGGGCCATGATCGTCGCCGCGTGCAGCGCCGCCTCGGTCTTTCCGTCGCCGGTCGGAGCGGTGACCAGAAGTAGCCCGGGGCCGCCCGATGCCGTCAACCGCGGCAAGTCCGCCGCCAGACTGGACTGCAGGGGGTTGGGCACGAACGGGAACTGCTCGCCGAAGCGGCGCTCGGGAAACCGAGCCACCCCCAACCGGGCTACCTTTACGACCCGTTCGGCCCCGCTGACAGCCACCTCCCAGTGCCGCCGCAACTCCTCTTCTCCGGCCTGCCAGCCCGGCACCGTCAATCTGCTCTCAATCACGCTCTCCTGGCTCGACAGCCAGTCCGCGACCACAATCAGACCCAGGAACCGCACCGCGACCTCAGCCGGCAACGGGCCCTGCGGAACCGGCACCACGCCGTCGCCCGCCACCAGGCGCCGCACCGCGTCGGCGTGCTCGCGTCGCTGCACCGCCCACCCGGCACCGCCCAGACCCGGCATCCAGCCCTGCACGTCCTGGAGGTGCTTGCGCTCCAACGGGCGGTGGAAACAGCCGTGATGACCCCCCAGCAGCTGGGCGACCTGGTGATGCGGGGACCGGGACGGATGACGCGCCTGTGGATAGCCCCAGTCGGCCAGGATCTGCGTCAAAGCCCAGTGCCCGGCAGCGTCGTGGCGCAGCCTCTCCCGTTCGGCACCCGGCTCATGCGCGTACTCCGGATCACCAGCCAGCGCTTTGTACGCTTCGGGCACCATGGCCTGGAACGGGGGGCTGACCTTCCCGATGTCGTGCAACCCCGCCCACAGGCACAGCCACTGCCGGCACACCTCCTCCGGCACACCGAGGCGTTCGGCCGTCCGCGCCCTGGCCTCAACGGTCAACGTCAAGTCCCACAACGCGCCCGCGACCGCCGCCGCGTCCAGCAGATGACACACCACCGGGTAGGACCGCGTCAGGCCCTTGTTCTTCCCCCACAGCCGTGCATCCACAACCGGCACCGCCATGCGGCACCTCCCATCTCCGTGCGGCGCCGTTGCCGCGGGTACAGAGATAGCAGCCGGCACTGACAACGCCCCCGACAAAGCCCACCATTGGTCCCGTGCCGCAGGCTGGGTGACCGAGCAACGCTGTAAAGTACGGCGCTCAGGGGGCAGCGACAGGAACCACGATGCGGTGCACGATTTCCGGTCAAGAAAGTGCAAAGCCCTTCTAACGCCGCAGGTCGCGAAGGGTCCTCCCCGCGCAGGCGGGGGTGAGCCGGGCCTGACCCGCAAATCCCACCGCGAGCAGATGTCCTCCCCGCGCAGGCGGGGGTGAGCCGGTTGGCCGGCTCCACCGATTGGAGCGCCGCATGTCCTCCCCGCGCAGGCGGGGGTGAGCCGTACACGCCCGGCCCGTGCTCGGGGACGTGGGCGTCCTCCCCGCGCAGGCGGGGGTGAGCCGGCGTCGTGGCTGTGGAAGATCGCCCTCAAGCCGTCCTCCCCGCGCAGGCGGGGGTGAGCCGCCGCGGCTTGTCCCCAGTCCGACGTACGTTCCGTCCTCCCCGCGCAGGCGGGGGTGAGCCGGCACCGGTCAGTGTGCGGCTGGCCGCGGCACAGTCCTCCCCGCGCAGGCGGGGGTGAGCCGGGCCTCGAATACGTCATCACCCAGCTGCACACGTCCTCCCCGCGCAGGCGGGGGTGAGCCGGGGTGACAGTCGCCCATCAGGGCGACGGCGAGGTCCTCCCCGCGCAGGCGGGGGTGAGCCGTAGTTCCGGCCGACGAACAGGTACCAGGGCGTGTCCTCCCCGCGCAGGCGGGGGTGAGCCGGCCGTCGCGGCCTACATGGAGGGCACCAAGCCGTCCTCCCCGCGCAGGCGGGGGTGAGCCGTACTCCCGGTTCGGCCGGACCGACCTCGGCGTGTCCTCCCCGCGCAGGCGGGGGTGTGCCGTTCAGGCAGTACCAGTCCTCACGCCCGTGGGCGTCCTCCCCGCGCAGGCGGGGGTGAGCCGTAGTCGCCCCCCTTGGGGGACTCGGTGGTGTGGTCCTCCCCTCGTAGGCGGAATGGTTCGTTCAAACGGCCCGCTCATCGTTGGCTGGGGGTACGGCTCGTACAAGCCCATCACCCCCGCCCTCACGAGAACCCAGCCCGGCAGCCTCAACCAGATTTTCCATGACCCCGATCAGGCCGCCATGAGCCAATGCCTGAAGAGTGGCTCCCGGTTTGGGAGTTTGAACGATCCGGAATACTACGCCGCCACTTTCGATTGCCTCTCCTGTAGCAATCAGGGGAGGGACTGCGGGTGACTGAGTTGAAGCTATTCCGGCAGACCGACGATGGCCACGATGTTGAGCTGGACGGCTCAACAGTTGCGTTGGAGGTGGGGTTGCAGCGTCGGGTCGAGGCCGGGATGGAGGCGATGCTCGGGATTCGCTTCCTGGCGTCGGAGTACCCGACGGGGCCGTGGCACCGGGGCCGGATCGACACCCTGGGCCTGGACGAGAACGGTGCCCCGGTGGTCGTGGAGTACAAGAAAACGGCGGACAGCGGGGTGCTGTCCCAGGCTTCTTCCTATTTGTCGTGGCTGTGTTCGGCGCGTCATGAGTTCGAGGCGCTGGTGCGGGAGCGGCTCGGCACCGAGGCGGTCGGGGAGATCGACTGGCGGAATGCGCGGGCGGTGTGTATCGCAGGCGACTTTTCCAAACATGACCGGGTCGCGGTGTACGAGAACCGCAAACGGATCGATCTGGTGCGCTACCGGGTCTTCGACGGCGGGCTGCTGAGCCTGATACTGATCGAGTCCTCGCCTGGGTCTGCCGGTCCGGGTCCGGTGAGGCAGCGCAGCCAGCGGGGGCAGGCGGCGACCGGTGCCGGCGACGGGCTTCGGGCAGTGCCGGACGGTGTTCCTGACGGGCTGCGGGACTTGTACGCGGAGCTGGACGAGGCGTTGACCGCGTTGGGTGAGGTGAAGGTGGCCCGGCTGCGCCACTACATCGCGTACCGGCGGATGGTGAACCGTGCCTCGGTCCTCTTCCGTCCGTCGCACGGGGTGATCCTGGCGTACCTCTCCCTCGATCCGGACACGGTCGAACTGGAGGAAGGCTTCACGCGCGACATGCGCGGGATCGGGCACCTCGGGACGGGCGACCTGGAGGTGCGGATAGCGTCGGCGGCCGACCTGGACAAGGCAGGACCTCTGATCCGGCGGGCGTTCGAGGCGGCCTGACGCGACGGGCAAGGGCGGCTGGCGTATCGGCTCTCCGATCGCCAGCCGCCCTTGGGCGTCTGTGGTCCGCCAGCTCTGGCGGCGCGGTTCTCATGCTCATTCCTCCGGTCCGGCCAGGACGAAGTCGTCCTGGGTCAGTTCGGCCTGGAGCCTGCGCTCGGCGACGGAGGCGTAGTGGTCGGACAGTTCGACGCCGATGAAGTGGCGGCCTTCGCGGAGGGCGGCGACTCCGGTGGTGCCGCTGCCGGTGAAGGGGTCTAGGACGGTGCCGTCTTCGGGGCAGATGCGGACGAGCTGCCGCATGATCTCGACGGGCTTCTGGGTGATGTGGACGCGGTCCTTGCGGGGCTGGGAGGCGATGAAGTGGCCGGGCAGGTAGAGGTCCCGGCTGTGGTCGAGGGTGCCCTTGACGCCCCAGGTGATGAACTCGGACGCCTGCTTGAAGCCGCCCTTCCTCGGCCGGCTCGCGGGCTTGATCCAGGGGATCGTGCCCGACCAGGTCCAGCCGGCCATCTGGAGGGCGTCGCTGGTGGTGGGTTCCTGACGCCAGTCGGAGAAGACGGCGGCTACCGCGTGCTCGACCGCGGCCCGGTACGCCTCGGTGAGCAGTTCGGTCAGCCAGGAGCGGTACGAACGCTGGTCGCGGTTCTCGCCGGGGAAGTTCTGCAGGTCGTGGGCGGATCCGGTGGTGACGTACTTGGCGCGGGCGGTACGGCCGGTGCGGTCCGAGCTGGTGCGCCCGCCGGAGTTGTACGGCGGGTCGGTGATGACGGCGTGGACGGACTGGTCGGGGAGGGTCTTGAGCACGGTGAGGGCGTCGCCTCGGTGCAGCGTGTAGGTCATGCGCGGGCCTCTCTTCTGGGCGCAACGGTCTCGGCCCCGCTCCGGCGAACGCCAGGGAGACGAGACGCGGAGCAGGGGGTTGCGCGGGAGGGTAGCCGTGATTCGCGGTCGTACCTAACCGGCCGCGGGGTGCGCGCTGGGTGAGTTCCAGGGCCGTTTGGTGCGACCGCGTTTGCGGTCTACAGTCCGGGCACGTCATCGGGGCGGAGCACCGCTTCACCTCTGCTGACCTGTGCTGATGCGTGCTGCTCCGTCCAACGACGCTGCCGCTGCGGCGCATTCACCCGTGCGTACCCGAGTCCTGCGAGGAGCCCCACGTGCACTGGCTGAGATTACGAGCGCGGCCGGCTGCCGCGCATGACCTGAGACCGGCGTCCGGGAGCTACCAACTCCTGTGATCCGGGCCCGCCCCAGGCGGATTCACACCGGCGCGGTGCCGGCGGCTTTGCACGAGAGGCCGGCACCGCGCCTCCTACGAAGACCGAGGAGCCGCTGCGATGCAGCCTGCCCTGATCCACCCAGACCCCGATCCGATACCGCGCCGCGCCGACCGGCGGTGGCGGCGGTGAAGAAGACCGCCGGAGCCGTGGTCGGCCTGGCCGCCGCCGGTCCGCTGCTGCTGGCCGTTCCGCTGCTCGGCATCACCGCCGGGAGTGCGGCGGCCTCGTGTTCAACCGGTGGTGCACAGTCCGTGGATACCGCGGCGGTGGCCGCGCAGGTGAAGGCCGTTTTGGACGGTGGCAGCCCCGGCACCGGCACGGTTGCGGGGCTGGACAATCCGGCTGAGCAGGTGCCCAACGCCAAGACCATCGCCGCCACCGGCCTGGCCATGGGCATTCCCGCCCGCGGGCAGGTCGTTGCTCTGGCGACCGCGCTGCAGGAAAGCGGCCTGCGCAATCTCACCTACGGCGACCGCGACAGCCTGGGGCTGTTCCAGCAGCGGCCGTCGCAGGGCTGGGGCACCGCGGAGCAGATCCTCGACCCGGTCCACGCCTCGACCAGGTTCTTCGAGGCGCTGGAGCAGGTCTCCGGGTGGCAGTCGCTGTCGGTCGCCCAGGCGGCCCAGGCGGTGCAGAAGTCAGGTTTTCCCGACGCGTACGCGAAGTGGGAACCGTTGGCGACCGCCCTGCAGAAGGCCATCGAACCGCTGCTCCCGTCCACCGGCCCTACGTCCTCCCCCACCTCCTCGGGCACCGACACCACAGTGGGGGGTATCGGGGGCGGCTGTTCGGCGGAGGGGGACGGTACGGACTTCGGGGTCATCCCGCCGGGTTCAGTGCCGGCCGGGTACACGATCCCGGCCGACGCTCCGGTGAAGGTGCGGACCGCGATCCGCTGGGCGCTCGGCCAACTCGGTACCGACTACCAGTGGGGCGGATCGTGTACCGACTCCCACGGGCCGGACCCGATGGGCCGCTGCGACTGCTCGTCGCTGATGCAGCAGTCGTACGCAGCTGCCGGGGTCACCCTCTCGCGGACGACGTACACGCAAGTGCAGGAGGGCAAGCCCGTCCCGGTCGGTGCCCTTCAGCCCGGTGACCTGCTGTTCACCGAGGGCACGGCTGCCGCTCCTGAGCACGTCGGGATGTACATCGGCGCCGGGCTGATCATCAACGCCCCGCACACCGGCGCCGTGGTGGACATCAACACCCTCGCCGAGTGGAAGCCGCAGATCCTCGCGGCCCGCCGCGTCGTCTGAACAGCTCCCTCCCCTCCCCCTCCCTCCTCTTACTTCCCTTTCCGCGCCACGGCTGCACCCCTGCCTGCTTTGACGTGCCCTGAATCGAACTTGGAGTTCACATGTATCTCGCCGACAAGGTAGTGCGGCTCGCCTACGACCCCGGGATCAAGCCGAACGAAGGCGGGCTGCCGGGCCTGTCCGTGCTCAAGCAGGTGATGGGCTCGGTCAACCTGTTCGGGATCATCGCGGTGGTCGGGGCGCTGGCGGTCAGCGCCGGAGTGTGGGCCTGGGGCCACCACTCCGGAGGCCACCAGGCCGAGGCCAACGGCAAGAAGGGCGTCCTCGTCTCCGCGGGCGCGGCTCTCCTGCTGGGTGCCGCCAACGGGATCGTGGCGTTCTTCTCCACGCTCGGAACGCAGGTCCACTGATGCCGTCTACGTCCTCGAACCCCGACGGTGTCTCGCGTATGCGCCGCCGAGCACTGCTCGGCACCGCTGTCCTGGTGGTGCTCGTCGCCCTCGCGGCCCTTGCCGCCTTCCTGACCCGAGACAGCCGCTCCTCCACCAAACCCCTTGACCGGGCCGCGAGTTCGGCCGCTCCTCTGCCGCCGTCAGCCACGGTAGAGACCACGCCTCCGCCGCACGGCGTGAACAGCGCGCTGCCGGTCCCGCCGGATACGTACGACCCTGTCGTCTTCGGGAAGGCGGCGGCCGTCGCCCTGTGGTCGTACGACACCCGCGTGTACTCCCAGCCCGAGCTGGTCTCGGCCCTGCACCGGTGGCTGACCACGGAGGCCAGGTACGCAGATGCCGCGTCGGTCGATGCTCTGGTGCCCTCGCCCGTGCTGTGGGGGCGGATGGCCGACAACGCCCAGTTCGCCACCGCCACCGCGTCCGAGGGGCACCTCCCCACCTCGTTCACCCAGGCCCTGCAAGCCGACCCGGGTGCGATCACGACCGCGTACGTCTACGCCGTGACCGTCACCGGCCGCCAGTCCATCGCCTGGACCGGCTCCCCCCGCGGCGGCGCCGAGGCCCGCGCGGTCACCCTCGCCGTCCAGTGCCGCCCCGACCAGCCCTGCGCGCTCATCGGCGTCCTGCCGAACGTCGCCCCCTGACCGCCAACCCCTGAAAGGAGGTTCCGCCATGGGAGCCTGCGATCTCCCCCTGATGTCGACGGTGTGCGACACCATCGGCGGCGTCGTCTCCAGCACCGGCCAGGCCGTCACCGACGGCATCGGCGCCTGGCTGGCGAAGTCCGCCGGCGACCTGGCGGCCAGCGCCGCCGACCTCGCCGCCAGGGCCGTCAACGAGACCACCGCGATCGACCTCAACGCCCCCTGGTTCCGCGACAACTACGAACTGCTCCTGCCGATCGGGCTGGCGATCACGGTCGGCACCTTCTGCCTCCAGCTGATGTTCGCCGCCTGGCGGCGCGACGAACGAGCCCTGGCCCAGGCCGCCATCGGCACCATGACCGGCGTCCTGTTCTCCTTCTGCGCCGTCGCCTTCACCTCGGTTGCCATCACCGTGGTCGACGCCCTGTCCGACGGCCTGTTCCAGGCCGCGAACACCTCCGTGAACGATGCGATCCGCCGCGTGGTCGAAGTCAACGAGCTGGGGGCGATGTTCGGCCTGGGCTGGGGCGTCCCCTCCCTGGTCGCCCTCGGCATGGCCATCGGAGCGTTCATGTACTGGGGCGTCATGGTCGCCCGCAAGGTCGGCGTGCTCATCCTGGTCGCGCTCGCGGTCTTCGCCGGATCCGGCGGCGGCTGGGAAGCCGCCAAACGCTGGAGGCGCGGCTGGATCGAAGCCACCGCCACCCTCGTGGTCAGCAAACTCCTGATGACCGTCGTGTTCCTGATCGGCGTGTCCGCGATGGGCAAGTCCGACTCCCACGACGGGCTGTCCGCCCTGTCCGACGCGATGGCGGGCCTGGTCGTCATGGTCCTGGTCCTGCTCTGCCCGTACGCGACGTACAAGTTCGTCCACTGGGCGTCCGACGGCGGCGGCCACGACGATGTGCACCGCACCGGTATCGCCGGGATGGCGGTCGCCGCGGGCGCGGCCAAGACCGCCGGCAGCCTCGCCATGCAGGCCGGCACCGGAGCACCCGCCCCCCAGGGACCCAGCCAGGTACCCGGCGCCAACGCCGACGGAGTCGCCTCCGGCATCAACCCCGCCGGAACCCACCTCAGCAAGGAAGGCATCGACGGCACACCCAGGGCGAGGAACACCTTCCGCTACGGCGAGGACGACAACGCCGCCGGGGACAAGGGGCGCGCTCTCATCCGACGACCGGGCATCCCCCCGCTGATCACCCGGCCTGCGTCTTCCGGTGGAGGTTCCGCCGGTCAGCCCGAAGGCGCCGCCCCTCCTCCCGGCGCCGCCATATCCGGTGCCGACGTACCCACGCCGCCACCCGACAGCAACCGGCCGTCCTCCACCGGCCCCCAGGCCAGCGGCGTCCTCCCGCAGCAGCCGCCGCCCGATTCCTGACCGGCCGACCACCCCGGGGCGGGCCGCACTCCACAGCCGGTGGCCCGCCCCGCCCCCGGAACCCCATTACTCTCACCCCCTGGACCTGCCATGTCTGACCGCTCCCAGCCCACCACCCCCGCGACCGTGAAGTTCCCGCACCGCTCAAAGCGCGGAATCCTCCTCGGCCTGACCGCCCCGCAACTGACCGCCGTCACCCTCACCGGTCTGCTCCTGCTCGCCGTGATCCTCAGCCGCGGCATTGTCGGCGCCCTCGAACTCATTCCCCTGTGGGCACTCATCGCCCTCGTCGTCTTCGTCCGCTCCCGAGGCCGGTCGCTGGCCGACTGGACACCGATCGTCGTCCGCTACGCCCTGCGCCGCGTCGAAGGCCAGCTCGTCTGGCTGGCCCGACCGTCCCGGCGCCCGGTGCGTGAAGGACTGCTTCATCTGCCCGGTACCGCTGCCTCGTTGCGGGTGGTCACCGCCCCTGACCGCCGGTACGGCGCCGTCCACCACCCGGGCACCGGCACCCTGACCGCCGTCGTCAAGGTCTCCGCCCGCGCTTACGCGCTGCTTGACCCAGGAACCCAGAACACGAACGTGTCCGGGTGGGGGCGCGCCCTGGCGGCGCTGGCCCGCACCGGGCAGGTCGCCCGCGTCCAGGTCGTCGAGCGCACCGTCCCCGACTCCGGCGACTCGCTGCGCCGCTACTGGGAAGAGCACGGCAACCCCAACACCCCCCTGGCAGGGGCGCTCTACAGCGAACTCATCGCCAGCGCGGGGCCGGCCGCGGCACCGCACGAGGCGTACGTCGCGATCTCGCTCGACGCCAAGGCCGCCCGGCGGCTGATCAACCAGGCCGGCGGCGGCCTGACCGGTGCCTTCTCCGTGCTCGCCCAGCTCACCTCGACGTTCGACCAGGCCGCGCGTACCGCCGGCCTCAACCCCACCGGCTGGCTCACGGCCGCCGAGATCGCGGCGGTGGTGCGGACCGCGTACGACCCCAAGTCCCTCGCCGCACTGGACCGCTGGTCGCCCAACGGCCGCCCCGAGGCCGACCCGGCTGCCGCCGGGCCCGTCGTGGTGGTGGAGAAGGCCGACCACATCGCCACCGACACGGCCTTCCACACCACCTACTGGATCGAGAACTGGCCCCGCATCGAGACCAGCGCGGGCTTCTTGCACCAGCTGCTGTTCACCGCCGGGGTCCGCCGCACCCTGTCGCTGTCCTACGAGCCGAAGGGATTGGACGCCGCGCTGCGCGACGTCCAGCGCAAGAAGGCGTCCGTGATCGCGGACGCCGCCGAGCGGGCCCGGCGCGGCCAGGTCGACTCCGAGGCCGATTCGATCGAGTACCAGGACATCAAGTCGCGTGAGCGTCAGCTCATCGCCGGGCACGCCGACGTGGCGCTGACCGGCCTGCTGACCGTCTCGGCCGATTCCGAGGACGAGCTGCGCTCGGCGTGCGCGGTCGTGGAAACAGCGGCCGTCGGCGCGCAGCTCGACCTGCGGGCCTTGCGCTGGCAGCAGGCCGAGGCGTTCACCACGGCCGCCATGCCCCTGGCCCTTGCCGCCTGATGCCGGCCCTGTCCCTTCCCGCTGAAAGAGCACCCCCATGTCCCGCACCGCCGCCGCACCGTTCGCGCAGGACTTCGTGCCGTTCGCCACCGCCGCCCTCGACTTCCACCGCGCCCTCAACATCCCAGCGGGCCCGCTCGTCACCTCCCGAGCCGAACTCGACTCGCTGCACGAGCACTTGGTCGCCGTGTACGAGCTGCTCGACGCGCACGCGCTGCGTACCGGCTCCTTGGTACCGGCCGAGGCAGACCACCTCGGCGCCGCGCGTACCCGGATCTGGCAGGCCGCCACCGATATCCACGCCGCCTACCACTCAGCCCCCGCCCTGGTACTGGCGAAGTCCCCGACCGTGAGGCGTGCCACGCCGGACTGCCCGAAGGTGCACCCGAGCTGACCGTCTGCCGCCGCCACCAGGGCGCCGCCCGGCTGGTGCGTCGCCGCAGCACCCCGGCTGATCTGCACGGGCCGTTCACCGGCCTGATCCGCCACTGACCCCACCCTGAGCAGGAGATACGTCCGTGCCCCGCACCCGCGCCACCGCCACCCAGCTCTTCGTCCCCCGCAAAACCACCCGCGAGCAGCAGCGCGCCGCCCGCACCGGGTTCGCCGAAGCCCGCCGCCAGGCCCGCCGCGCCGCAACGCCGGCCCAACGCCGGGAGGACGCGACCGGCGACGAGGAGCTGCGGCCGACCTACCCGCCCTCGGGCCGCCCTGGTCCGGCCTCCGCCCGCGGCGGAAAGCTCCGCCTGCCCGCCCACCGCATGACCACCGCCACCGTCTCCGGCGCCTACCCCTTCCTCGCCGAAGGCGGACTCGGAGCCGAGGGCATCTTCATCGGCCGCGATGTCCACGCCGAAGCCGCGTTCTGCTACGACCCGTTCTCGCTGTACAGCTCGGGCCGGATCGAAGGCTTCACCAACCCCAACGCCGTGCTCGCCGGGATCATCGGCATGGGCAAGTCCGCGCTGGCCAAGTCCATCGCCACCCGCGCCATCGCCCACGGCTACAAGGTCTACGTCCCCTGTGACCCCAAGGGCGAATGGACCACCGTCGCCGAGGCGCTGGGCGGCTACACCATCGCCCTCGGCCCTGGTCTGCCCGGCCGGCTGAACCCGCTGGACGCCCCCGCAAAGCCCGCCTCGGTCAGCGAAGCCGACTGGGCCACCGAGACCCGCAAGCGCCGCCTCCTGCTGCTGGCCGGCCTCGCCCGCACCGTCCTGGCCCGCGACCTGCTGCCGATGGAGCACACCGCACTCGACCTCGCCCTCGACCTCGTCGTCACCCAGGCCGAGGCAAACGGCACCGTGCCGCTGCTCGGCCAGATCGCCCACACCCTCAGCTCCCCCGAACGCCTCGACCAAGCCCTCGGCCACCAGAGCGGACACATGGGCACCGCCGCTCAGGACCTCGCCCACGCCCTGCGCCGCCTCGTCCACGGCGACCTGTCCGGCATGTTCGACGCCCCCTCAACCGTTACCTTCGACCCGGCCACGCCGATGCTGTCCATCGACCTGTCCCGCCTCGGCGGCACCGGCGACGACACCGCCCTGGTCCTGGCCATGACCTGCGCCTCGGCATGGATGGAATCCGCCCTCGCCGACCCCGACGGCGGAAGGCGCTGGGTCATCTACGACGAAGCATGGCGCGTCATGCGCCACGTCGGCCTGCTGGAACGCATGCAGTCCCAGTGGAAACTCTCCCGCGGACTCGGCATCGCCAACCTCATGGTCATCCACCGGCTCAGCGACCTGCTGTCCGCAGGCGACGCCGGCTCACGCGGCCGCGTGCTCGCTGAGGGCCTGCTCGCCGACTGCTCCACCCGCATCATCTACCGCCAGGAACCCGACCAGCTCGCCGCCGCGGCATCCCTCCTCGGCCTGACCGGCGTCGAAACCCAGGCCGTCGCCGCCCTCACCAAAGGCCGCGGCCTGTGGAAAGTCGCCGGCCGCAGCTTCATCACCCAGCACCTGCTCCACCCAGCCGAACGGGCCCTGTTCGACACCGACGCCAGGATGCGCTGACCCCCGCACGGCAACAGAAGGGCCGACCCGTGTTCCCCCACCCCGACTTCGAACTCTACGACAACACCGGACGCACGACCGAGCAGATCAACTCCGCCCGCACCGGCGCGCCGACGCGCGACGACCTGCTCCGCTGGTCGGTCAAGAAGGGCTCCGTACCCGAACCGGTCGGGCCCGCCATCACCACCTGGACCGACCGCCTGGCCGACGCCGAGCACAGCGAGGCCGCCCGGATCGGCACCAAACAACGGCAGCCTGTCCTCTGCGAGCAGGCAGCGCTGATCCGCTCCACGCCCGCTCTGCGGAGTACGACGGCTGTTTCTGGGGCTGTCCTCCCACCGCAGGCCCGGCCGCTCCGCCCGTCGAGCGCCGCACACGCTGACGCCCCCGACCACCGGATTCCGCGCGGGCCAAACCGGCGAAACCCCGGATTCTCGACCGCACCTCCACCCGTTTGCAGGTTCCCACCCAGACGGTACGTGTTCGACACGGACGCCCGATGTCCGCCTGATCTGCTTACATGGGGGCGACCAACTGATCGTTTCAGTGAGGTTCCCCCGGTGTGCGGGTGTGGCTGACTAGCTGGTCGGGGCGGGTTGACGTGGTTTCGGGTTCGTTGGTTCGGTCGTCGCCCGGTTGGCGTAGTGCTTCTCTTCGTACTCGATCGGGCTGAGGTAGCCGAGCCGTTTTTGGATGCGGCGGGGGTTGTAGAAGCCGTCGATGTACTCGAAGAGCGCGAGGTTTGCTTCGGCTCTGGTGGCGAAGACGCGGCCGCGGATGCACTCGGTCTTGACCAGCATCCACAGGTTCTCCGCGAGGGCATTGTCGAACGAGTCGCCGACCGAGCCCATGGATGCCTGGATCCCGACCCTGACCAGGCGTGTTGTGAGTTTCACCGAGGTGTATTGGGTGCCGTGGTCCGCGTGGTGGACGAGTTCGCCGGGCGCGACTTCGCGGCTGGCCAGGGCGTATTCCAGCGAGGTCAGGACCAGGTCGGCGTCCGCGCGGGCGGAGGTCTCCCATGCCACGACTCGGCGGGAGAACGCGTCCCGGATCGCCGATAGCCACAAAGGCCCCTCCTGGGTGGAGATCATGGTGAGGTCGGTGACCCACAATCGGTTCGGCCCGTTCGCGGTGAAGTCGCGTTGCACCAGGTCAGGAGCGAGTTCGGCGTCGGGGTCCCGGCGGGTGAAACTCTTGCCCCGGCGGGGGCTGATCCCGGCCAGGCCGGCCTGGCGCATGAGCCGCTCGACGCGCTTGCGGCCGACATGGACACCCTCGCGCTTGAGGACGGCGTGCACGCGGGGCGAGCCGTAGATCCCGCCGGACTCGTCGTGGATCTGGCGGATCCTGCTGGTCAGCCCGGCGTCCTGGCGGCGCCGTTCGCACGGCTCGGTCACGGCTCGGCGCCAGCGGTAGTAGGTGGAGGAGGGGATGTCCAGTTCCCGGAGTACGGGCTCGACCCCCAGGTGCGAGTGCTCATCGAGGAGCGCGGTCATCTGGGCCGGGTCGGGTCGAGCTGGGCCGCGAAAAAAGCCGAGGCCGTCCGCAGGACCTCATTGGCACGCTTGAGCTGGGCATTCTCCTTGCGCAGGGCGGCCAGCTCCTCCCGCTCGGCAGTGGTCAGCACATCGTCCCGTTCGCCGGCGTCCGCCTCGGCCTGGCGGATCCAGTTGCGCAGGGCCTCGTGGTGCACGCCGAGTTCCTCGGCCATGCGACGGATCACGGGCTTCGGCTCGGCCGCCCGGTACAACCGCACCGCACGCTCACGCAACTCCAGCGGGTACTTCCTCGGGGCAGGCATCGTCAGGGCTCCTCTCATGAAACCCATCTGACCTGCTGTCACCATTCCCCGCATCTCGGGGGAACCTCACAGTGAGCTGGGGCAGGACGTGTGCTGGGCTGCCGGGCTCCCGTATACGGGTCCGGCGCAAGCCGCAAACCGGTAGCGCTCTGCCTTCCGCTTACATAACTTGACACAATGAAAAGCGGGACGACAGATGCGGCTGACGACCCGAGCGTGGGCGGTTCCACCGGCTATGCCTCGGCACGGGACCTGCCGTCGGTTCGCCAGTTGCGTCAGCAGCTGGGACAGGCGCGGGCGCTTCGGTTCCTGATCCCCCGTGACCAGCGCACTGACTTTGCGGCCATCGAACACCAGTTGCAACGGCTGTGCGACACGGTGGACGACTTCTACCGGGTTCTGGGACCCAGGAATTGGATCTTCCACGAGAGTCTCCCCGTCGATGCCGTCGAGGAACTCCTTGCCTCTGGTGATGGGCCCGATGCCGCCGAGGAGGCGTTCATCGCCCTGTACACCGACTACGACGCCCTCGCGCTTCGGCTCCACGTCATCAACAGGCTGCCGGCCCTGCGCAAGCGTCGACAGCTGATCCTCAAGGCCCACGAGGACTATGCCGCCGGCCGCTACTACAGCTGCATCCACCTGTTGTTGAGCGTCATGGACGGCTTCGTCAACGAGTTCGAGACCGTACGCCGGGGCCTGCATGCCCGGCAGGCCGAGGATCTCCACGCCTGGGACAGCGTCGTCGGGCACCACATGGGCCTGGCCAACGCACACAAGACGTTCACCAAGGGAAAAAGCGCCACCAACGAGGAGCCCGTCTACGAGCTCTACCGCAACGGCATCGTCCACGGCAGCCTGCTCAACTACGACAACGTCGTGGTGGCCACCAAAGCCTGGAACCGCCTGTTCGCAGTCGTCGACTGGGCCAACGCCACGATCAAGGAAAAGACCCCACCACCACCGCGGCCAACCTGGAAACAGCTGTGGCGATCACTGTCCGAACTGAGCAGAAACCAGCAGGCCAACGACGCTTGGAAGCCGTGTCGCGTCAGCGCAGACGACTCAAACTTCGCCCAGGAGGCCCCAGCATCGGCGACCGAGCAGTTCCTGACTGCCTGGACCCGGCGCAACTACGGGCAGATGGCGCAGTGGATCTCACAGCCCTCCCAGGACACGTACGGCGCTGCCATGCCCCGCGAGGTGCGAATGCAGTACGCAGACCACGCGCTGACGGCCTTCGCCATCCTGGCCGTCGACCACATCGCGCCGGCCTCCTGCCTGGTAGATGTCGAACTGCGTTTGGCCGGCCAACACGAGGACGAACCCCTGCGGACCGCGATTCGATGGCTGTACGAGGACGCCGACGGGCAACCCGTATCGTCGCTTCTGCCCGGCCAATGGCGCCTGTACTGCTGGGAACCGTACCGATTCGACCCGCCGCTCGGTTTCGCTTACTGATCATTTCAGAATGAGTTTGGTTCAGAGTCTTGGCAGTTGGGCCGGTGGGCGGCAGAGTTCTGCAGGTGTCGGATGATCTTGTGCCTGATGATCTGTGGGATCGTGTCGCCCCGCTGCTTCCTTCTCGCCCGCCGCGACGTCGGCGGCATCCAGGGCGACTGCCGGCGGATGACCGTGCGGCTCTGCGGGGCATCGTCTACGTCTTGCGCACGGGTGTGACTTGGGCGGACGTGCCGACCGAGACGATCGGCTGCAGTGGGGTGACGTGCTGGCGGCGTCTGCGGGACTGGACCGCGGCTGGCGTCTGGCCCCGCCTGCACGAGATGCTCCTCGCGGAACTCCGCGGAGCCGGGCTGCTGGACATGGACGGCTCCGCGGTCGACGGCTCGCACGTCCGGGCCCTGAATGGGGGGCTCACACTGGACCTTCGCCGGTCGACCGCGGCCGCCGGGGCAGCAAGCATCATCTGATCACCGACCGGCACGGAACACCCCTTGCGGTGTCGTTGACCGGCGGAAACCGTCACGACGTCACCCAGCTCATGCCCCTGCTCGACGCGATCCCCCGCATCCGCGGCCTGGTGGGCCGGCCCTGTCACCGACCACGGCGGCTGTTCGCCGACCGCGGCTACGACTACGGCAAATACCGTCGCCTGCTCCGCGCTCACGGCATCACACCGAAGATCGCACGCAAAGGCACCGCCCACGGATCCGGCCTGGGCAAGACCCGCTGGGGCGTCGAGCGAACCTTCGCCTGGCTCCACCAGTTCAAGCGCCTGCGGCCCTGCTACGAGATACGCGCCGACCTCCACCTCGGACTACCCCAACTCGCCTGCAGCATCGACTGCTTGCGATGCCTCCGAACCCCATTCTGAAATGATCAGTAAGGCGACAAGGCTCACTTCGCTTGAACGAATGCGCCCCTCTCACGACTCCGGGGCGCCCCTCACTCCCCGCGCGCACGTGCACCCTTTCCCTTCCTCGCCCTATCGGATTACTGTTTGCAATGAGCCCAGCACGAAGAGCCAGAATGGCATGCACTATTGGCATATTCACGGTCCGCATGGCAGCTCATATTTCCGCCGACAGGGGGACGTCATGGTCCGCTTCATTCAAGCGACAGACCGACCGAACCTGAGCGTATGCGACCGGGCACGTGAGCTTCGTAGCGCGATTCACCCGTGACCGGCCGGACAAATCACTCATTCGAGTAGTCCGCAGGAGGCAGCGCGGTCCTCATTCGGCCGCTCGAGGCCTGGTCGGCCAGCTGCTGGTCCAGGGGCACATGCTCCTGCGACGATGCCTGCCCCTGCGCCCTTTGTCCAGGCCACGCCACCTGTGCTTCTGCCTATAGGCGACACGGGGTTGGGTATGCTCCTTGCCGCGAGTGAAGCCGATGTTTTACGGTACAACTGCGGGCCCGTTGTGTCTGTTTCCAGAATTCTGGGTATGCCCTGGATTCGAAGGTGCACCATTGCCCACCGGTTCCGTGGCATCTGGATTCGCAGCGGTATTTGCGCTTCCCGGTCAAAGGTGCGCGGAACGGCCAGGCAGTGCTGCTAGTGGCTCAGGCCGGTGAAACGTCCGGCCGGTCGGGGAGGGTGACTGCGTGACAAGCATGTCTGGCCGATGGCGCAAGAGCAGCTACAGCGGAAACGAGTACGAGTGCGTAGAAGTGGCCCTGGACCCCGGCCAAGTGCGGGTGCGCGACTCGACAGACCGATTAGGGCCGGAGCTTCAGGTCTCAGCCTCCGCGTGGCGTGCGTTCGTGGCCGACGTGGCCTGCGGACGCCTGGCTGGCCCGTGGCCGGTGTGAGGCCGGGGGTAGGAGCCTCGTGAGGCCCGCACGCGACCTGCTACTGGACGAGGCACTGCAACAGCGGGCCTGGAGTTGGCTGCGCCGCGCAGGTGTATACGTCCTGGGAGGCGGGCTCGGGTTGCTTGCTGCCGGCGCCGCGTCGGTCTCGGTCGACCATCCGCGGGCCAAGCTGATTGTCTGGGCCGCAACGCTCGTGGCTCTGCTGCTGCTGTGGGGAGCGGGAGTCTGGGCGTGGGAAACCCTCAAGGCACGGCGTTCAGCCGTCGGCAGACCCACCGTGACACCGGACTGTCCGGATGCTTCGGCCGTTGGCGGGAATTCCGCAGGCCAGAACGCCGTCGATGCGGATGGGCGTCCACGAGGGGACGGCGGGCCGCATGACGTTCCGTTCAGGTGAAGGCCGACGGTGCGCGTTACTCGGCGCTGCCGCTCGGCGGAGTTCCACCTGGAGGTAGCGGGGAGCCGCCGGTACGGGGAGGGCCTGATCCGGAGCGGCCGGCCCTCCGACGTATCCACCGCCGGATCCCGGCCGCCCCCAAGGTGAGTATCAGGCCTCCGACGGCCGAGAGCGGGATCGCGTGCGAGACATCGAGAAGGCGTCCGCTCACTGCGAGCGCTCCGGCCGTGACGCCGATGAACACGACCGGCGCCACGACCAGAATCAGCACCCATGAGCCGTATGCGTGCAGCGTGCGGCGCTGTTCCCGGGCGTGAGCGGCCTCCTCCTGGATACGGGCCTGCGACTCCGCCTCCAGCCGACGGATCGCGTTGTCCGTTGCGGCCTGGTCGCGGCGGATCGCGGAGTTGGTCTCCTCCTGCCGGACCTTCAGCCACCGGTCGGTGGTCGCGTCGTCCTGCACCGCACGAGTCGGCGGACACGGACCGTCGTCAGTGCCGTCGCTCGACGGTCGCGCCTCCTGATCGGCGGGCTCCCGCTGCCCACCGCCAGCAGCACGAGCGTCATTTCGCGCTTCCTGCTCCCGGCTCATATACCTGGGACTCTCCGGCTCTCTTCAGAACGCTGAGCTTGGGGACTCTCAGTTGCCGCCGACCTCCGCCATGGCCTGTTCGATGCGAGCGGCGGAATCGTCCCCGCGCAGCGCGCCCGCGAAGATTTCGTCGAAGCACCTCTGGTAAGCGGCGAGCAAGGGGTCCGTGCCGCTGGTCATGCTGCCGGTGGCGTGCTCCAGGTACAGCAGGTCGGTGTCGTCGAAGTATCCGAGCAGCACGAAGCTGCCGAGAGTGCTGTAGTGGAAGGGAAACGTCCTGGGCAGGATCGCGATGTCGACACGGGGTCGGCTGCCCAGCTCCAGCAACCGGGCAAGCTGGCCGCGCAGCACCTGGGGGCTGCCAGGGTTCTTGCCCAGCGCCTCTTCGGCGACGACGAACCGGGTAACGACTTCACCTTGTTCATCGAACAGCCAGTCGCTCCTTTCCACACGCATGTCGATCAGCCGCTGGAGCCTGTCGGAGTCCGCCACACGCGGTCGTAGCAGCGCCGCTGAGTACTCGGCCGTCTGCAACTGCCCCGGTATGACGATCGGATGGAAAGCGCGCACGGAGACCGCCGCCTGCTCCAGGCCCAGATACTGGCTGAACTGCGGGCTGAGCAGGTCGTGGTACTTCGCCCACCAGCTTGACCCCTTGCTTCCGCGCGCGGCCTTCTCCACAAGGGCGACCAGGTCTGGATCGGTGACCTTGTAGAGGGCGAGCAGAGCCCGGACGTCCTTGAGCGACAGCCCGACCTGCCCGGCCTCGACCCGGACCAACTTCGACGGTGACCACCCGAGCGTCTCGGCCACCTGACGCTGAGTCATTCCCTGGGCCTCACGGCCCCGACGCAGTTCTCGGCGCAGCGTTCGGCGATGCCGGCTCGGATCCAGATGCCTGGCCATGCCACTCCCCTCACCCGGACGGACAGGTACGTCACACGGCACTTCGCCGCCTATCGTCACGCGCCCAACTTTCAGCTACTAGCTAATTTTTAGGCCCCAGCCATTTTATGAGCTGAAGTCATATCCTTACTGTCAGCACTCTATCTGACCCGAATGGGTTACAGACTACGACCCGCGACTCCCGGAAGTTCCAACGCGCCCCATGCGCAACTGGGCGCCGCTGTCAGCAGATACGCGGCGCCCGCAAGGCAGCAGGGCTCACCCCCTGACATCGGCGCGCGCACCGCTGGCGACGGTGCGGCCCCCGCCCGACACGCCGGTCCGAGCCACCCACGCCCCCTGCCTCCAGTGTCTGGAAGAGGTCACCAAAGCTCTCGGCGTGCCGGACACCTCCGCCGTAGACCAGGCGTGCGCTCACGCACTTATCACCGATCCGCAGCGAGGCCAAATCGCGCGCTCTGCGGATCCTCGACGCACGCGATACCCCGACCGAACCCCACCCAGCCCAGCGCTTTCCCTCAGCCGCCGAGAGACCTACCGCGGAGAAGCCCCATGCGCCCTGACCCGACCGTCGTCACCATCCAGCGAGAAGGCAGGCGCGTCATCGCCCGCACCAGAGACCCGGCGCACCAAGACGCCGCCGAAGACGGACGGAACGACTACCCGTACGCCCACCTCACCGCCCCGCTGCGGCAGCGCGGCCTGGTGTGCACCGTCGAGTACGGCCTGAGCGACTACATCGTCCACGCCGAACTCCCCGACGGCAGCGCCCTGATCATCTCCCCGCCCCAGGAGCCGGCCACCGACCATCCGCCCGGGTACCCGGAAAGCTGGCTGGTCACCCGAGAACATCCCTACGACCTCACAGTTCCCGAAGTCCTCTACAACTCCGAGCCCGCAGGCCCCCACGCCCGCAACAGGGGCAGCACCGCTGCGCTCCTGGCCGCCATCGACGCCCGCCTGGACCAGCTCGGCCTGCCCCCACCAGAACGGCACCGTACGCTCGAACCCCTCAACGCCGCAGACGCCGTACTTCACCGCGCCGGCTTCGTCTCCGAAGTAACCCACCGCGGACGCTTCCACCACCTGCCCGCCGCCATGACCGACCCGGCCGAACAGCGCCACGCGGTGACCCGGGCCGTCGGCATGCTGCGCGCCGAAGGCTTCACCTACGCCTGCCAGGGCGACCTGCTCGACACCAGCCTGCCGGTCGACACCGGCCACGCGACGAACCTCGGCGACCAGCTCGGCGACCTCGCCCAGTCCATCTCCCGGGCCGGCCACACCAGCCAAGCCGTTGCGGCCCTGAGCGAACTGACCGCCCCCGGCGAAGGCGTCCTGGACCGACTCACCGAAATCCTCGACGCCACAGCCGACTGGTGGGAACACCTCGGCGAAGCGGCCGATCCCCTCCACGCCACACGCCTTCGCCGCATCAACCAGCACATGAGCGTATCCGTCCAGGAGATCCAGGCCCTGCGCAACGAACTGGCCGACCGGCACACCCGGCATCCCCTGTACGCCCCACCCGGCCCGACCACCACGCAGGAACCCCGTGTCGCCGCAGCGCTGGCGCTCTCACCGGCCGCCCGGCGAACACAACCAGCACCCACACCCGCAGACCCGGCCACTGCTGCTGCCCCGCCACCGGCCCGCCCCTCCTCCGCCGCCCCCGGCCGCTGACCGGAAACCCTCCCGACGCCCGCCTTGACCAGCACCAGCAGAACCACCCCCTCCCCGCCCGCCCTGCCCCCGCACCCTGTCCCGAACGGATCTGTCATGCCCCGACCCGCCACCCACTACGACACCCAGCTCATCAAGCGTTTCGGCAGCATCGACGCCTTCCACGCCCTGCGCAACTCACCCGACCCCGCCGAATGGAGCCCCGCGCTCGACCACATCCGGCTCACCGAGAACGAGAAGACACTGGAAGAGCTGCGCTCCCGCCTCTGGACGCTCACCGCCACCGGCAACTACCCCCGCACCGGACTGATCGCGCAGCTCGACCCGGTACTCAACGACATGTCCGAACTGGTCGACCTCCGCGACGACATCGCCCTCAGCCTGGAACAGCGGCTCGGCCTCCCCGCACCCGAACACGAACCCGCCCACATGTTCGACCCCCACTGGCACCTCACCCCCGCCATAGGCACCGCCCGCACCACAAAGGCCGGCCCCCTGTCCCACATGGGCCCCGGCCCTGAGACGCACACGCCGCCCCCCAAGGCCGCGCTTTCCGGCTTCGATGCCCGGATCGAAGCACTCGTCGGCGACCTCGACCAGCTACGGGCGCTCACCGACCAGCCACAAGCCGATCCCGCTCTGCGCGAGCTGAACAACAGTCATCTGACGTTGAGCAATGCGGAACTCGTCTGCCTCTTCTACCGCATGCGCATCAACGCCCTTACGAACGGCCGCTGGTACGTGGACGGCCCTCTGGTGACCACCATCTGCCAGGCCATCACCGCCCTGGAAACCCACATCACCGACCGGGACGACCACGCCCGCGCCCTGGAACAGCGCCTGGCCCAACTGGAGGCAGACGCCGCCCGCGACCCGGCCCGCGCCGCCGCCCTGATGTCCGCCGCGCCCCCGACAGCCGTACCGGCCGGGTCCGGTGACCGCTGCGCCGCCGCCCAGGCCGTCTCCCCCGCAGCACAACACTACGGTTCCGCCACAACCGCAGAGACCGTGACGCCGACTCCGCCGAACGCTGCGCCCGCGCCCGAACGCCGCCGCTGAAAAGCCCGTCCACGCCCAATGGTCCGCGCCACCCACCCGGCGCTGGCCGCACCCCGCTCTGGAGAACCGGTGAACCCGCCCCGCAGATCCGCCCGCGCCTCCGCCCCTTCCCCCGCCACCGTCCTTCACGAACGGATCCGCCATGCCCACCCCCGACCACCCGCTCCCCGACATCACGGTCGGCCACCACCCCGACTTCGGCATCGTCGCTGCCAACCCCCAGCACCGCGCCACCAGCGCCTGGATGCTCAAAGGTTTCGGCTTCCACCCCGTCCCCAGCCACCCCGACCTGTACGCGCTCACCGACCAGGAACACGACGGACGCGAACGCGCCACCCGGGCCGTGGCCCTGCTCCGCAAGGCCGGCTACAAAGTCGACGCGGACCTCGTCTTCGACCCGTCACTGGCTGACTCCTCCGGCCCCGACCGTCCGGCTCATGCGGCGCCGGTCCGTATCGCACCGGACATCGCCTTCGCCGAACACCCACAGCTCGGCATGGTCGCCGCCACCACCGACAGTGTCCCCCCGGCCCATCAACTGCTCGGCGAACACGGCTGGCAGCCCCACCCGCGCCTGGACATCTACACGCTGCCACCCGACACGGGCCGGGCCGACGGACTCGACACGGTCGCCCGGACCACGGTGGCGATGAACCACGCGGGCCTGCAAGTCGCCGTACAGCCCGCTCTCGCCCAGGACATCACCGCGCACAGGACCCCGGGCACGGGCACAGAGCACCCCGAGCAAGGTCATTCCTCCGCGACCCGCACCTTCCCCGCCACGAACGCCACCGCCCTCGCACCCAGCCCCGCCCGAGCCGGCCTTCCGGGCAAGCCGCCGGTTCCCACGCCGACCGCCACACCGCCGGCCGCTCCGGCGGATCCACCCATCGCGTACTCCCGCCACCGCTGAGACCACTTCGTGCAAGGAGCGCTTCCCATGGCTGTGAAAACGATCTGGCAGATCACGCACTCGTGTGGCCACGCGGCGTCCAGGGACCTGTCCGCCCGGCCTGCCGACCGCCGCGCGGGCTTTGCCGAATGGCTCGCCACCCAGGAGTGCACCGACTGCTGGAAGGCCGCACGCGACGGTGACGCTCAGGACAAGGCCGCCTGGCTGGAGGCCAAGCGTGCCCAGGAGCAGGCCGAGTCCGAAGCCTGGTCGGCGCAGTACGCGATGCCGCCCCTGGAGGGGACCGAGCGCGCCGTGGCCTGGGCCGTGCGGTGCCGGCACCAGATCCTGGCCGCCGCCTACACCGCCCTGGTCATCGAGGGCGAGACCACCGAGGCCGAGTGGGAGGCCGTCGAGGACGCGGCGCGCACCATCACCCGCGCCGGGTGGTGGATCGACCAGCGCTCCTCCGAGCCCGAAGACCTGACCGAGCTGCTAGACGCGGCGACCGAAGCCGACCGGCCGACCGAGAACCCGCACTTCTGACCCGCCACGGTCGCCCGCCTGCCAGGCAGGGCATCGAGCCCCCCGCCCCCACCCTCCCGGAAGGGACACCTCATGCCCGAGTACCCGCTGCGCTGCGACGTACGGCGCACCGAAAGCACCACCGAGCTGCTCACCGAACTCCACGGCAGCGAACCCGGCTTCGACAACTACCTGCTCACCGCCTGGTCGCCGGAGCTGACCGACCAGGACGTCATCACCCTTCCGCTGCTGGCCGCGCTGCTCGACGAGCCGGTGGCCCTGCGCAGGTCACGCACCGGTCACACCCCGGCCCGGCGGCTCACCTGGCACTGCGCCCTGCGCAAGACCACCTCCACCGCCCTCAGCGACGACGACTGGTTCGAGCTGACCCGCGAGGTCCTCGACGCCACCGGCATCGAGCCGGACGACGATCCGCACGCCTGCCGCTGGGCGGCGCTGCGCAACCAGGCCGACGGGCTCGACATCGTCGCCACCGTCATCCGTCAGGACGGCCGCTGGGCCCGCCTCCACAACGACGGGTACTTCGCGCGGATCGCCGCCGAGAACTTCGACCACAACCACGGCCTCAGCCGGTCGGGATGACGACAGCGCGGCTGTCTATCACCGATCTGCGGCAGGGCCAAATCGCAGAATCTGCGGATCCTCGTCTCCCGGAAGCCCGACCACGGGCCCCGTTCCTTCGCTCTCCTTCGAGGTCAGTGCCGTGATCGTCCGCCTTCAGCGCGCCAGCAACACCGCCGGTCTGCTCGCCTACCTGTACGGGCCGGGCGAGCGCGGCGACCAGGGCAACCTCCGCCTGGTGGAAGGGGATTGCCACGGAGCCCCGATCGATCTGCTCACCCACGCCGACGCCCTGCCCTACCTGGCTCACGCCTTGGACGCGCCCGTCGAGCACCTGGGCACCCGGGCGCCCGAGCGGCCGGTGTGGGTCTGCTCGGTCCGCTCCGACCCCCAGCGCCCCGACCTGAGCGATGCCCAGTGGGCCGAGGTCGCCCGACGCCTGGCGGCGGTCACCGTCGCACCCGGAGGCAATCCAGACGCCTGCCGGTGGATCGCGCTGCGCAACCAGCCCCGGCAGGTGCACGTGGTGGCGACCCTCGCCCGCGAGGACGGCGGCATTCACAACCCGTATCGCGACGCCTTCCGCCTGCAGAAGGAGTGCCACCGCATCGCCACCGAGTTCGGCCACCTGCCGGCACCCCCCATGCCCATGCCCACGACCGCAGCCCCAGCCTTGGAGAACTCCGTGCCCATCACCGTCACCATCGCCGCCGAGCGGAGCGGCAGTGTCGTCGCCCGGGGTGGCGACAGCCTGGCCAACTCCCTTCTCGACCATGCCGGATTCGCCTTCGCCAACGACTGGCACGGCCCCCGCCACCGCCTGCCGACCTCCATGGACCGCGAGGAGCAGGCGGCCATCGCCTCTCACGCCGCGCGGATGCTCCGTGCCGCCCGGTACACCGTCGAACTCGACCCCGTACTCGACGCCGCTTCCGCCGACCCGCAGCGTGCGCTGTCCCTCAGTGACCAGGTCCTGGCGCTGACCAACCGGATCCGGGGCGCCCAGAGCGGAGCCGAACTGGCGGACGCGCTCGCCCCGCTCCTCCACACCGAGCACGGCGTCCTGGAACGGGTACGGGAGGCGCTGGAGGCCGCCGGCGAGCAGATCACCGACCTGGACGACGAGGCGTACCAGTTGGGCGACGGGTTCGGCTTCGCCAGCGAGTTCATCACCGCAGCGCAGGGGGAACTGGTCGGCGCGGATGAGGAGTTGCGCCGTGTCGCCGTCCCGGCGCACGAGCGTGCGGCGGCGCGGTCGGCTGCGGTGCGCGATTCCCGCAGTGCGGCGCTGGCCACGTCACCCGCCGCCGATCAGGTATCGGCTGCCCGGAACGCCTCCCCGGCTGCCCCGGCCGCGGCACCGACCGTCGGTCCGGCGCGAGACTCCGCCTCCCGAGCCCGGTGACCGGCGATGCGTTTGCTGCCGTCCTCCGCCGTCGTCGTTCCGACGGCCTGGCGCCCCCTCTACCTGATGCGGGCCGCCGATGCCCTGGCCAGCGTGACGGCCACCTACGCCATCCCGCTGCTGGTGCTGATCACCACCGGCTCCACCGCCTTGACCGGCATCGCGTTCCTGCTGGAGTGGACGCCGCGTCTGGGCGCCTTCACCTTCGCCGGATCACTGACCGACCGCTTCGGTGCCGGCCACGTCTTCCGCTGCACCAACTTCGTCCGCGCCACCGTGGTCGCCCTGGCCGCCGGGGTACTGACGGCCCTGCCCAGCGGGGGAACGGCGACAACAGGTGTTGTTCTGGCGTTCGGCGCGGTCTCCGGGCTGTTGGCGGAGGTCTCCTTCGTCGCGGTGGAGACCCTCGCCGCGCAGGCCGGCCGCCACCTGGGCGGCCAGGCGCACCGTCTGCAGGCCGCGCAGACCGGGATCGACCAAGGCGCCGCGCTCGTAGGCCCGCTGCTGGGCGGACTGCTGCTGCTCGCCGGACCCAGCGTCCTGCTGGCCGTCGTCGCGCTGCTGGCGATGACCGCAGCCGCCGCCACGCAGGAGGACGATGCCCCGGCGGAACGCCACCGTGCGCCGAGCAGTCTGCTGACCGGGTGGCGGACCCTGCGCCGTACCCCGGCGCTGGTCTGGCTGGTCGGCGGACTTGCCGCGTCGAATCTGGCCAGCGGCGTCCTTCAGGCCGCGGCCCCCATCACCGTCATCCACCGCTTCCACTACTCCACCGCCGATGTCGGAGCGGTGTGGAGTGCCGCGGCCGTCGCCTCCCTGCTCACCGTGATCGCCACCCGGCGGGCCATCGACCGCTGGACGGTGTGGCCGGTCGGTGCCGTGGCCGCCGCCGTGTCCACCGCGGCCTGCCTCGGCGTTGCCCTGGCCCCCGGCTTCGCCGCCTACACCGCCGCCGTCGCGGTCCTGATGGCGGCCGAAGGCGCGCTCACCGTAGTGCTCCGTACCCTGCGGGCCCGGCTCATCCCCGCCACCGCGTTCGGCTCGACGCTCGCGGTCACGATCATCCTGGTGCTGCTGCCTCTGCCGGTGGCCGGAGCCCTGGTCGCGGCCGTACCCGCCGCCGGTCTTCCGCACCTGCTGCTGGCCTGCGCCGTTCTGCAGGGCGTGGTGCTCGCCGCGGGCTTCAGCGGCCTACGACGTCACCGAGCCGACTGCGACCCACCCCCGCGGATCGTCGCGCTGCACCGCGCCGGAGCCGACACGACGGTGGACGCGCCGTGACCACCGTCGTCCCGCCCCCGCTCGCAGCACCGTGCCCCTTCTTCTCCGTCCGACTTCCGCCGCCTGGAGGCTTTCCCATGCCCCGAACCGCCCGCCCGCTGCTCATCGTCGTCGGCGGAACCGACCCGGTGTACCGCGGCTACTGCGCCGAGCAGGTCGCCGCCGCGTACGACATCGCGCTGATCGACACCAAGCCGCCGACCTGGCAGCAGCACCTGGTCGTCGACCACGAGGTCGCCGACACCCACGACCCGGGCGCCATCGTGGCCGCCGGCCTGGCGCTGGGCGAGCGGCACGCGATTGCCGGAGTCGTCACCTGGGACGAATACGCCCTCGTCCCGGCCGCGAACCTCGCCGTCCGCCTCGGCCTGCCCGGCAACAGCGTCGAGTCGATGAACGCAGCCCGCAACAAGGCCGCCGGCCGCCACCTGTTCGCCGAGCACCACGTGCCCTCCGCGACGTCCACCCGCGTCGACACCCTCGACCAGGCCACGGCCGCCGCGTCCCGCACCGGCTTCCCCGTCGTCCTCAAGCCCGCCTCGCACGCGGCCAGCATCGGCGTCATCCGCGTCGACAAGCCCGAAGAGCTGCCCGCAGCCTGGGAGTTCGCCGCCGCCGGAGCCGGTGAGCAGGGGCCGGAGGGCCACGGAGTCCTGGTCGAGGAGTACCTGGACGGCCCCGAGATATCGGTCGAGTGCGTCACCTTCCGCGGCATGACCACGGCAGTCGCCGTCACCCGCAAGGAGGTCGGCTTCGCCCCGTACTTCGAGGAGACCGGCCACACCGTCACCGCGGGCGACCCGCTCCTGCCCCGCGTCGCGCCCATCGCCGCCCAGGCCGTACGGGCGCTGGGCATCACCGACGGCGTGCAGCACGTCGAGATGCGGCTTACCGCCTCCGGCCCCCGGATCATCGAGGTCAACTCCCGTATCGGCGGCGACCTCATCGGCACACTCGTCCGCCTCGCCACCGGCCTGGAGCTGCCCCGCATCGCCGCCGACATCGCCTGCGGCAACGTTCCCTCCCTGACCGAGACAGCACACCAAACTGCCGCGATCAAGATCCTGTATCCCCCGGCCACCGGCACCCTCACCGCCCGCGCGCTCCCGCTCCAGCCCGGCCCTCGGCACCCTTGGCTGCACCAGGTCACCTGGCTGCGCGAAGCCGGCGACCGGGTCGCCCTGCCCCCGCACGGCAACCTCGACACCGCCCGCGTCGGCTTCGCCATCATCACCGCCGACAGCCCCGGAGCCGCCCACGAGCGGCTGGGAGCTGTGGCGGAGGGCTTGACCCTGACGGTGTCCGCATGACCCCCGTGACGGCAGTACCCGCCGTCAGACCAGCCCGGATTCCCACGTCCCATCCCGCCCGGCAGTGGGGCGCGCACCACCATGTGCTCCCCGCCCGGCCCCCACCCGAAGGAGCCCTCGTGCCCAAGTCCTATCCGAGCATCGGCGACGCCACCGGTGCGGCCATAGCCCACAACACCGGTCAGGAGAACACGATCACTCGCGCAGCACACCTCAACCGTGCCGATGACTTCGATGTGGACGTCGAGATCTTCCTCTGGCGCGACCGCAGTATCTGGGCCGACACCCGCACCGGCATACCCGAAAGCGCACGGCAGCTCCTGCAGTCGTACGGCTTCGCCCGGATCTGGCACCCGGGCATCATCGACGCCCACGAACTGGTCGCGGACCTGTCCTGGCCCGAACAGAAGATCCGCGCCAGCAAGGTCGCCGAATCCCTGGCCCTGTCGGGCTTCAGCGTGAACATCGATCCCGACCTCTACGACGACGTCGTCCTTCCCCCCAGCCTCGCCGAAGCCCGCCGCCTGCAGCACGCGGCGGCCACCCGCCCATCCCCCGCCACCGGCACCCACCGGCCCACAGCCCCCGCGCCCGCGGCGTCGCCCTCATCACCAACGGCCGCCCCCACGCTGATCCGCCGCACCCGATAGGAACCCCGCCGTGACCTGCAGAAGAACCCGCCGCCCCGCCACCCGCCCGGCCACCTCACACTCCTGGACTCCGCCATGCCCACCCCGCGTACCCGCGCGCCCTCGACCACCACCGGCACCGACGCACTCCTGGTCCTCCTGTTCGGCGTCCTCGGCGCCGCCCTCGCCTTCGGCTCCCTGGCCTGGATCACCGGCAACCTCACCAACGCCCTTGTCGGCTCGGGCCGTTGGGCGCCGTTCCGGGCCACCGTCGCCCTGCTCCACCCCGACGTGCTGTGGCCTTCCCTGAGCCCGGTCGCCCTGCTGACCGGGGCCCGGATCATCCCCGGCCTGCTCACCGCGAGCCTGGCCGTGACCGGCATCGCGTGGTGGCTGCGCATACGCGGCGGCGCGAAGACCGGCCTGGCACGCAAGAAGGATCTCGCCCCGCTGCTGGGCAAGGAGATCACCGCCAAGGCCCGCAGCCTGCGGCCGAGCCTGAATGGCCGGGAGTACAAAAGACGTCGCGCCCGCTGACCGCGGCATCCTCCTCGGCACCCTGTCCCAGGGCCGGACCGAGATCCGGGCCTCCTGGGAAGACGTGATCGTCGCCATCATGGCCCCCCGCTCCGGGAAAACGTCCGGTCTGGCGATCCCCGCGATCCTCGCCGCCCCCGGACCGGTCCTGCTCACCAGCAACAAGGCCGCGAACGACGCCTTCACCACCACGGTCGGCGCCCGCGCCGATGTGGGTACGGTCTGGACGCTGGACCCGCAGCAGATCGCCCACCACCCCAGGCAGATGTGGTGGGACATTCTGGCCGACGCCCGCGACCTGGCCGGAGCCAAACGCCTGGCCGGGCACTTCGTCGCCGCCTCGGTGGACGAATCGAACGGCTCCGACTTCTGGTCCACCGCCGCGTCCAACACCCTCGGCGCGCTGTTCCTGGCCGCCGCCTCCCACCGGCGCCCGATCACCGACGTCCTGGCCTGGCTCGCCGCCCCCGCCGACCGCACCCCGGTCGACCTGCTCACCGATGCCGGCCACGACGCGGTCGCCGCCCAGCTCCAGGGCACCGTCTCCGGAGCGACCGAAACACGGGACGGCATCTACGAGACCGCACGCCAGTACGCCAGTTGCCTCCTCGACCCCGACGTCGCCGCCTGGGTCACCCCGGCCAAACACCTGCCGCAGTTCCGACCGACGGCTTTCGCCACCTCCCGCGACACCCTGTACCTGCTCAGCAAGGACGGCGGCGGCTCCGCCTCGGCGATCATCGCCGCTGCCGCCGACGCGGTCATGCGCGCGGCCGTCGTCGTCGCCGAACGCTCCGGCGGACGCCTCGACCCGCCCGCGCTGTGCGTCCTGGACGAAGCCGCCAACGTCTGCAAAATCTCCGACCTCCCCGACCTCTACTCCCACCTGGGCAGCCGGGGCGTCATCCCGATGACGATCCTGCAGTCCTACCGGCAGGGGCAGAAGTGCTGGGGCGAGGCCGGGATGGACGCCCTGTGGTCCGCCGCCACTGTCAAGGTCATCGGATCGGGTATCGACGACGCCGACTTCGCCGACCGGCTCTCCCGGATGATCGGCGACCACGACGTACAGACCACCTCGGTCTCCACCTCCGAGTCCGGCAAGTCGACCTCCGTCAGCATGCGCACCGAGCGGATCCTGCCCCCTGACGCGATCCGCGCGCTGCCCAAGGGCAAAGCGCTGCTGTTCGCCACCGGAATCCGGGCCGCGATGCTCGACCTCAAGCCCTGGTACAAGGAACCCTCCGCCAAGGCCATCAGCCCCGCCTCGGCCGCCGCCACGTCCGCCATCACGAAGCGGGCCATCGCCAAAACCCTGGTCCGTGACGACTTCGAGGCGGCGTCGTGAGCGCCCGGCCGCCGCGAACCGGAAGGCTCGCAACGTCGCCGATCGTCCGACATGGCGGCCGGTGGTGGCTGGTCAGCGACGCCGGCTCCATACCCGCCACCGACCCGGCGTTCGCCGCCGAACTGGACCGTCTCGCCACAGCGATGGCAGCCGCCGACCGCGCCGTTGCCGACCTGCGGGCCGCGCCGAACACACCGCCCACCCCCGGGTCCGGGCGGTAGCCGTGAAGCCGCTGCTGGCCGCCGAGCAGGCGGTACTCGGGGCCGTACTCCTCGACCCCGGCCGACTCGACCAGCTCGACTGGCTGGACCCGGAACACTTCTACCGGCCCTCCCACCAGGCGCTGTTCACCGCGCTGCGCAAACTCCGCACCGCCGGCCACCCCGCCCGGACCGCCACGGGAACCGTCCCGCTGTCGTGGGTGAACGACGCGGTCGCCGAAGCCGCCCGGCACTCGCCCGGTATGACGGTCGTGTACGCGCACACGCTGGTCTCGGCCTGCCCCCGCCCCGAACACGCCCCGGTCTACGGGCGGATGGTGCTGGAAGGCGCGATCCACCGCACGGTGACCGAGCACGCCGTACGCCTCCACCAGACCGCCCGAGCCGACGCGGTGCGCGGCGAAGTCGGCACCACCCTCCACCACGCGGACGTACTGGCCGCTGTGCTGGAGGACCTCGCCCGGCGCTGGGGCACCGAACCCCGCCCCGCCGGCCCGGCGCCGCTCCTCGCTCCCGCGAGTCCGGCCCCGGCCGAGGCCGAGATGGTCGCGGACGAGGAGCGGCTGCTCTTGGCGGCTCTGACCGAGCGGCCGTCCGGCATGGACGAAGTCGTCGGCTGGCTACGGCCCCAGGACTTCACCGGCCCCGCCCATCGCCAGCTCTACCGCTGTCTGAGCGCGCTGCACCACCGCGGCGAACCCATCGACCGGCTGACCCTGCTGTGGGAGGCCCAGCGGCGCGGCCTGTTGGCCGACGGCACGGTGACCGGCGAGCAGATCACCGCGATCTGCGACGGCGTCGGACCCGGCAGCGCGCAGTGGCTCGGCGAGCAGGTGACCCGTTCCGCGCTGCTGCGGACTGCCGCCGCCACCGCCCGCACCATCCGCGACCTGGCCGCAACCGACGCACTGGCGCCCGGCCAGCTCATCAACCAGGCCCTGGCCGCCCTCGGTGTTCTCGACGGTGTCCGGCAGCGCCGGACCACCGGAACCCACCCGCCCGGACCGCCCCCGGTCTACGGCGAACCCGCCGCCGGGCCGCCTCCCGCGCAAGTCCGTGCCGCTCGCGCCCGCAGTACCCCGCCCGCCTCAGCGCCCGGGGCGCCCGCCACTCCCTCTGCCGTGCCGCCGGTACGGCCGTCCTACCGGAGCCACACATGAACCAGCCGCACCATCCGGACGCCGAACTTGACGCGCTCGCCGTTGAGTTCGGCACCGTGCTGCACTCCTTCAGCGCCCAGGACCCCGTCCAGCACCACCTGTCCGAGCGCATGACCACCGTCGTTGACCTCGCCGCGCGCCTCGGTTCCAAGATCCACGACGCCCACTACGCGCTGGCCACCTGCTCACCCGCCGACCGGTCCTCCCACGCGGCCACCGCAACAGAGCTGTGCCACGCCGTCGGCGCCGCCGACCGGTACGGCAACCCCGACGCGGACACCGCCTTCGCCCGCACCCGGATCGCCGCCGCGCTCACCACCGCCCGCGCCAACCTCACCGAGGCCAGCGGCTACCTGCGGCACCTGACGCACACCGAACCCCGCCGGCGGACAACTCCTGCGCGCCGCCCACGCCCGCAGCCGCCAGGCGGGCACCACCGCCATAGGCCGCGCCGCCATATCCCCCGCCAGCTCCAACACGCCGCTACCGCCGAACCCGGGGCACAAGCGCTGATGCACCGGCCATCCGCGAGCCAGCCCCGTCCGGACACCCGTCACCCGTCCCAGGGGCGCCCCACTCACCACCAACTCCCCGAGGAACGCACCATGACCAGCATCACCGAGGCCCTGGCCCTGTACGACACGGCCAATCAGATCGACCGGCTCAACTTCCAACTGCGCGCCCTGGACCGTGATCCCGCTATCCCGTCTGTGAGCGAGGTGTCCTTTTACGTCCATACCCTGGCCGCGATCACCCTTTCGGTCAGCGACCAGGTCAAACACCGTCTGACCGAAGGGGGGTTCGACGGCGACGGGAAGAAGACCGTCGAGGCATACAGCGCCGTCCTCCCCCCGCTGAGCGAGGCCATGACCGAACTCGGACGCGCGCAAGCCGAGATCGCGTACTTCAACTTCACCACCCACCCCGCCCACCGCGACAACCCGTCGGGCCTTGACCACTCCCGCCGACAGGCCAACGAGATCATCACCGGCTGCTGCGAGGCAGCCGACGAGATCCTCGAAGCCGCAGCCGACGATCTCCGCACGGCAGCAGGCCGCCTGGCACCGTCCCCCACCCACGCACAGGCCACCGCCCGCTCGCCCCACGCCTCCCTCTTCGGACAAAGCGCCCCGATGCCCGCAACCCCGCCCGCCCCGGCCCCCTCCACCGTGGCACCCACCGCCGCGAAGGGCCGATAACATGCCGCCCCCATCAGCCACCGGGCCCGCGATCGGCAGCCTCTGCTCGGGCTACGGCGGACTCGACCTCGGCGTACAGGCCGTACTCGGCGGCACCGTGGCCTGGCACGCCGAGACCAGCCCCGACGCCTCACGGATCCTGGCCCGCCACTGGCCCGGCGTACCCAACCTCGGCGACATCACCACCATCGACTGGTCCGACGTACCGCGCATCTGCGTGCTGACCGCGGGCTTCCCGTGTCAAAGACGTCTCCGTCGCCGGCCGCCGCGCCGGACTCAACGCGAACACCCGCTCGGGGCTGTGGCTGCACGTCGCCCGCGCGGTCGAAGCCCTCCGCCCCTGCCTGGTGGTGATCGAAAATGTCCGAGGACTCCTCACCGCGAGCGCCGGTACCCCTGGCGACGTGGAACCCTGCCCGTGGTGTCTGGGAGACGACCCAGCCCAGCCTCCTCTGCGGGCACTTGGCGCCGTACTCGGCTCCCTGGCCGACCTCCGGTACGACGCACGCTGGCTCGTGCTACGCGCCTCCGACATCGGAGCACCCCACCGCCGCGAACGGACCTTCCTCACCGCCTGGCCCGCCGACGACCCTCCTCAAAACGCCGACGAGCAACATCGGCTCCAACGGCGGCTCCCAGCACCCGGTCAAGCGGAAGAGCGGCGGCCACGGACCGAACCTAGCCGACGAGATCGAGTGGCTGCTGCCCACCCCGAAGGCATCGGACGGAATCAAGGGCTCACCGAACCAGCGCCACGGCAACGGCGACCTGACCCTGCCGAGCGCGGCGGCCTCGCTGCGGCCCACCCCCAGGGCGAGCAACACCGGCGCCCCGGGAAAGCGTCCGGGCAAGAGCCGGCGGCCGCGGCTGTCGGCGGCGGTCCTGCCGCTGTGGGCGGAGGACCCATCGGAGGGGGAAGCGAAAGGCGATGGGGACCGTACGCCGCCGCCATCACCCGATGGGAGACCCTCACCCGCCCCGCACCACCACCCACCGACGCGGCCGGACGCCTGCGCGCTGACTTCGTCGAATGGATGCAAGGGCTCCCCGCGGGCTGGGTCGCCGACACCCCAGGCCTCGGCCGACCGGCCCAGCTCACCGCACTCGGCAACGGCGTCATCCCCCAACAAGCCGCCCGAGCGCTTCAGTTGCTCGCACCGCCGTTTCACCGGCGCTGTGGCTGCCGCGATCGCTGACTCCACCGGTCCAGGAATCCGAAGCAGCCCGAGAGAGCGGAACAGGGTATACCGCGCTACCCAGTGCCTGCCGTGCCGCCTCTGCCTGGGCGCAGGGCGGTACCGTGGCAATGCCGTCGATCACGTTGAAAGGGTTGAAGCGCGACGTGACATCCGCTAACACCACAATGCCGCGAGCCGCGAGCCGCGAGCCGCGAGCCGCGAGCCGCGAGCCGCGAGCCGCGAGCCGCGAGCCGCGAGCCGCGAGCCGCGAGCCGCGAGCCGCGAGCCGCGAGCCGCGAGCCGCGAGCCGCGAGCCGCGAGTTACCGCGGTATTACCTCCGTGGGCACACCGGTAGGCATGCAAGGTAGCCGTGGACACTAGCCCGTGCAGACCGCTCCGTGTTCCCGTCGGCCAGGAGGCCGAGCGGTGGCGTACGTTCCGCAGCGAGCGGACTCTCGTGGTCGCCGCGCGTACCGTCACCTCGACCGTACGGATGCTGGAGACGCTTCCCGCGCTCGTACGAGGTGACGGGCGGATCAGCACGGTGTTCGCCTACGACGCGACCTCCGCGTTCAGTACCGGGGTGCTCGACCTGCTCAAAGACGCGGGCTGCCGGACCATCCCCTGGCCCAGGATGACCGATGCCGACCCGGCCCTCCTGATATCGGCCAGCGAGAACATCGACGTGCCGCGGGGCGACTGGCCCGTGCTGGTGCTGCCGCACGGTGTGGGCTTCCAGAAGATGGTGCCCGATTCCCGTACGGCCGGGACCCGCTTGTCCGGTGTGGTGCCCGACTCGCTCCTGGAGTCGGGCCGGGTGTTGCTCGCGGTCTCGCACCCCGCTCAAGAGGAGCAGTTGATCGCGGCCCGTCCCAAGGCCGCAGGCCGAACCGCGGTGGTCGGCGACCCCGTTCTCGACGAACTGTCGACGAGCACAGACCGGGCAGCGGACTACCGCATCGGGCTGGGCGTCACCCCTGGCCGACGGCTCGTCGTCCTCAGCTCCACATGGGGACCGACGTCACTGCTCGGCCGGCACCCCGGCCTCCCGGCACAGTTGCTGGCGTCACTGCCCTACGACGAGTACCAGGTTGCCGCCATCATCCACCCCAACGTATGGGCCGGCCACGGCGCCTGGCAGATCCGTACGCTGCTGGCCGACGCGCTGGACGCCGGGCTGCTGCTGATCCCACCGGTGCACATCTGGCGGCCCGCGCTGGTGGCGGCCGACCTGGTGATCGGCGACCACGGTTCGGTGACCCTGTACGGTGCGGCGCTCGGCAAGCCTGTGCTGCTCGGCGCCTTCGGAAGTGACGCCGTGCCCGGCACGGCCATCGCCCGACTGGGCAGCACGGCACCGCATCTCGAACCGGGCGGTGACGTGCGGCACCAGATCGAATCGGTCCTGGCAACGCATGCCCCCGACCGGTTCTCGGACGTCGTCGCCGGTGCCTTCGCACACCGCGGGGAAGCCTCCGGCCTGCTACGGACCGTGCTCTACGACCTCCTGCGCCTGTCCGAGCCCGACCGGTCCCCGCCGCCCGTGCTCTCCCTGCCCGCCCCGGACCAGCCTTCCGTCCGGGTGACGTCATGGCTCGTTGCTGCCACGGTGACGGAAGACGACGACGGCGTGGTGATCACCACCGACCGGCGTCCCGCCGTTGTCCACGCCGAAGACGACATCCGGAACACCGGGGACGACTTCCAGGAGGAGCCGCCCGGCCGGTACGTCCACCAGGCCGCCACCGACGACGAGCGGGACATCCGGGTACGGGAGAACTCCTCCGTACTGCTGCGGTCCCGTCCCGCGCCCACCACCACAAGCGCGGCGGCGTGGATCGAGTCCGCGCTCCGGCGCTACCCCGGCAGCCTGCTGGCATCAACCGCGATGACCGGCGGCGGCCACTGCGTGGGAGTACGGGACGGGCGCGTCGTGGAAGTGGCCTTCACCGATCCGGATCTGGACACCGGACTGGCCGCGGCGCTGGTCTACGCGTGCCTGCGCGCGAACCTCCCGCTGGACACCACGCTGACTCTGCGCACCGGGCCCGGCCGGCTTGCGGACGCCGTACTCCGCCTGCTTCCGGGACGCGGGCCTCATCGGACGTCATCGGTTTAGAGGTTGTCTCACGTGGCAAGTTCCGCGAGCTTCTTGAGTAGCTCAGGGCGGTGGCCATGGCCGGGCTTCGGCTCTGCCGGTCGTTGCGGTCCGTGTACGGGATCTTGAGGCCACGAGTAGCCCATGGCAGGCTCATGCCGCATGATCGATGAATTCGCGAAGACCAGCCTGCACGGCAGACTGCGGCGGGACCGCATGGCGCTGATCTGGAAACTCGACGGCCTGTCCGAGTACGACGCCCGCCGACCTTTGACCGTGACCGGGACCAACCTCCTCGGCCTGGTCAAACACGTGGCCAGCGTCGAGGCCAGGTACTTCGGCGAGGTCTTCGACCGGCCCTCCCCGGAACCGCTGCCCCGCTGGCAGGACCACGACGGCAGCGATCTATGGGCGGTTGAGGACGAGGCACGCGAACAGATCATCGAGTTCTACCGGCGCACGTGGGAACACTCAGACGCGACGATCGACGAGCTTGCCCTCGATGCCGCCGGCCACGTGCCGTGGTGGCCGGAGCCTTATGCCAGCACAAACCTGTTCGCCGTCCTGGTTCACGTCCTCGGCGAGACCAACCGGCATGCCGGGCACGCCGACATCCTGCGCGAAGGCATCGACGGCCGAACCGGGATGCGCCCCGAACATGAGATGCAGATCGACGAGGACGCCCGCACCGCCTATTGCGCGAAGATCGAGCAGGCCGCCAGATCGGCCGCATCAGTCAAGGCATAGAAAGCTGTCCCACATGATGTGATGTTCGAGCGGCATGATGCCGGCCGTGAGCGCTGATCTGTCGAAGCGTCTGGTTCCCGATGACCAGGGGAGCAAGTCGCCCCGTTACTGCCGTCGTTCGCGGCTCGACCGCAAGGTGGCGGGACCGCTCCGCGTGACGAGCGGGCCGTGTTCACCGCGGTGGTGCACGTACTGACCAGCGGCTGTGCCCGGAGGCATCTGCCGCCGACGTTCGGCACGTCCTCCGCCACCGCGCACCGCCGCTTCACGGTACGGACCGAGGCCGACCCTGTGGCGTCGGCTGCATCGGGCGGTGCTGGACGAACGCGGGGCCCGGGGCGAGGTGGACCGGACCTCGGCGATCGTCGACGCGGCCTCCGTTCGGCCTGGCCGCTGCCCTGACCTGCTACAGGAAGCTCGCGAAACTTGCCACGTGAGACGCCCTCTTAGTCTTCTCCGGTTGTGCGGAGGCGGTTCAGACGGGCTCGCAGTTCGTCCGCCTTCGGGCTGCCGCCGCTGTCGTAGATGGCGAGAGCGCGGGCGAGGTGTTCCCGTACGTGCTCGGGCGAGCCGCCGGTCCGCTCGATGAGGTCGGCGAGCACGACGCGCGTCTGGGCCTCGTAGTGGCTGCCGTCCCGCTTCTGGAGCGCCTGGGCGGCCAGGGTCAGGTGGCGGACCGCCGCGGAGGTTTCTCCCGCATGGTCGTACGCGGCCCCCATAGCGGCGCGCGCCCGGGCCGCCATCCTCCAGTCGGGCCCCTTGGCCAGTCGCAGCAGACGCCTGTGCGCGTCGCGGAGGGTGACCAGGGCGGACACGTGATCGCCTCGCGCGTCCTGCGCGCATCCGAGGAAATACGCGGCGATGGCCTCGCCACGCGGCAGCTCCGCCACGGCGTTGAGTTCAAGTGACCGCTCGTAGGCGCTTACGGCCTTGGCAGGGTCGAAACGGTCCCAGTAGCGCCCGTCGAACTCCTGCACGGACGCGGCGACATCAGTGTGCTCGGGACCTGCGGCCTTCGCACAGGCGAGCGCGCGGTCCAGCTCTTCCCGTGCGCGCTCGTACTCTCCGAGGTCCATCAGCGGCCGGGACAGCAGACTGCGCAGCCTCGCTTCGGCTGCCGGTTCCGAGGAGTGTTCTGCCGCCCGGGAACCCAGTTCCAGCGACTCCATCCAGTCGCCCAAGTGCCTGCGGTGCAGGAACAGCACAGTGAATGCCTCCGCCAGCTGCCACGCCGGTGTATGAAGCCCACCGCGGGCCGCTGCTCTCAGCACGGCGAGGATTCCGGCGCGTTCCGCCTCCAGCCAATCAAGCGGACGCGGTCCGCCGACCGCGCGGAAGGGGTCCCGTGCCCCCGACAGCAGGGCGGACAGGTCAGCGACCCGCAGCCGGTCCTCGCGCACCGCGCGGTCGGCGAGCGCGGTCAGCAGGAGGTAGCGGCCGATGACCCGCTCCACCAGGGCGCGTTCCTCGGCCGGTGGTTCCTCTGCCTCGGCGCGCTCCCTGGCGTACAGCCGGACCAGGTCGTGCATACGGAAGCGGCCGTCCGGCAACTCTTCCAGGACGCTCGCATCGAGGAGACGCTCCAGGAGGCGTTCCGCAGCCGCGAGGTCGAGATCGCCCGCGACCGCGGCCGTCGCGGCGTCGAAGACCCGGACGGGCAGCCATCCGAGCAACCGGAAGAAGCGGGCCTCATCCGTTGGCATGTCGCCGTAGACCAGCGAAAGGACTGCGGACACAGAGTGTTCCCCTTCTAACATGCCGGCCAGCCTGCGGGACTCGTCCGCCAGTTCGTCGGCGAGTACGGAAAGGGTGAGCCGCCGCCGGAGCTGCAACCGGGCGGCCACCAGGTGCAGGGCCACCGGCAACCCACCGCACAGGTCCACCAGCCTTCGTGCGGAAGCCGGATCGCCATCAATGACTTCCGCACCGCACCGGTCCGCGAGCAGCCGCAGGGCGCCGTCGTCGTCCAACGGCTCCACCGGTACCGGTCGGGCACCGTCGACAGCCACAAGATCGCCCAGCCGGCGGTGGCTGGTGGCCAGCACCACACTGCCGCATCCTTTGGGCAGCAGCGGTCTGACCTGTACTGCCTTGCTGACTCCGTCCAGCACCACCAGGAGCCGACGCCCGGCGGTATGCCGCCGATACAGAGCGGTCCGCTCCTCCAGCGAGGCCGGCAGATTACTCTCGCCCACCCCCAGCTCCCGCAGACAGATCCCCAGCGCCTCCGACACGTCGCTTCCGGCCCGGTGGCGAAGCGCCGCGTAGTCGACGTACAACTGCCCGTCCGGGAAGAAGCCCCGGTCTTTGGCCGTCTGCGCCCACCGTGAGACCACGGCGGTCTTGCCGACGCCCGGCAGCCCGCTCAACGTCCCGAGGCGCACTGTCTCGGCGGCGGCGTCAGCAGGACCGAACAGCTGGTCCAGTTCGATGAGTTCGTACGTTCGGTTGATAAACCTCACGGTGCGCGGCGGCATTTGATCCGGCCGCCGTCTCAAATCCGGCTCGGCCGGGGACGTCACGTGGAAGTGGATGTCGCCCAGCACGGACCCCGTCTGCACGACCGGGCCGTTGACGACCCCCGACAAATCGTTACTGACCGACGTCACCGGCCGATCACCACTCCCGTTTCTGCTCACACCGATCCGCCATCCCCCGAAGCTTCTGTGATGCCGGAGTCCCGTGACGCGATGCCGACACACCCGCTCGAACGACCGAGCCGCACCGCAAGGCTCCGCCTCACCCAATCCACGAGCTGCCTCGTCACCCGCCCCGCCGAGTCGACTTCCAAGGGATCCTTCGTCAGCCGACACACCGTCATGTCGAGGTCCACCGTAGAGCGTGAAGTGGTCATCCGCCCACGACCGGTCCGGAAAGGAAGCGCGGAAGCCCGCCCGGAACAGACAGTACGCGGCCTACTACCGCCTTTTCCCGGTCGGACCAAATCCCGGATTCGGCAGATCCTTCCCCCAACACCTTCCGGACCCGAAGGAGCCCCGTGATGACCAGCAGAAGAGCGCCGAGCGCCCTGACCCGCTCTGCTCGCTCTCACCCCCTGGATCCACCATGTCCGAACCCAGCAAGGCCGCCCCCGCCCCCGACCACGAGCCGTTCCGCGTCCCCGACGAGGATCTCGATGACCTGGCCAGCACGCTCGCCAGGACCATGGACGAGGTCCGCCAGCACGGTGTCATCCTCGACCGCCTCAGCACCGAACCCGAGCCTCCCGCCCGGTCGGCCGCCGAGTCCGGTCCCGCCGACGCCGCCACGGAGACCGAACGAGCAGACGGCCCCGCCTCGCTGTTCATCCTCGCCCTGGGGGGCGAGGCGTACGCCACCGAGCTGGCCGCGCTCGCCGGCTGGGTGCACTACCTGTTCCTGCCGGTCTACGGGCGGGAGATCAGTACCACCCGCCCGTGGTGCGAGCAGTGGTACGAGCACCCCGAGGCCGTCGCCCGGCTGCACGCGCTGTGGCTGGCCTGGCAGCAGTTCACCGACGCCGAGGCGGGACTGTCCGGTCCCTCTGTCTGGCACCGCGACCACCTCGACCAGACCCTCGCCCATTTGCGGGCTCCTGATGGGCCGTTCGCGGCGTGCACGACCAGCCCGGCCCGCCCGACCCACCGTGTGCTGGCCACTCCGGCACCCCGGCAGTGGGGGCTGGCCGCGTGACTGCCGAACCCGACTTCGCCCTGGATGATCTCGATCCCGCCGATCTCGACTCCGAGCAGGCCGAAAGCGTCCTGTGGGCCGGTGACCTGTACGTCCTGGCCGAATACCACACCACCCCGCACGGTTCGCACAGCTACTTCGTCGCCCACGACCAGTCGGCGACCTGGGGGGCGCCGGGGGCGCCGCAACTCGTCGCGGTCAAGATCGCCCGTAATTTCAGCCTGGGCACGTTCACCCTGGAGAGCGCCTGTCACGCGGCGCTGCCGTTCGCTCAATCCTGGCTGATCGAGCGCGGCTGCCCGCCGGAGAAGATCACCGTGCGGGACGGCGACTTCATGGCGGCCGCCGACGACCTCACCGGTCGTATCGAGCAGAAGGTCCGTGACGGCGGTCAGCGCTACGAAGTGCTGGAGACCCAGACCTGGGACTACGACCCGTGCGAGACCTGGACCCTGGCCCGCGACACCCTCGCGGCCCAGGACCCGATTCGGGTCTTCCTCGAACAGGGCAACCCCGAGGCGTTCACCTACACCCTGCGCGAGGGGGCGTTCCCCGACGAGGACACCGCCCAGGACTGGCTCGACGACCGCAACAGCCCCCTGCCGGGGCCGCCCGAAGACCGCAACGACGCCGAGGGACTCCGCACCCGGGCCGCGCTCACCCGCTCCGCCGGACCAGTGCGCGGGGCCGCCTGCGGACTCGACCGCGGCCCCGTACCGTCCACCCCCGCTGTGCGGCAGCAGGACCCGGGGAGGTCGCGGTGACCTTCGCCCGCCGCGCCTTCGCCGCCCACCCCGACGCCATCACGGACCTGCGCAATCTTCCCGAGCCGATACGGGACCAGGCGCTGCTGCACCTGCAGGACCTCGTCCACGGTGAGCCGGTGGCCAAGCGGCTGACCGGGCGCCTCGAAGGGTTCCACAAGGTGATTCTCGGGGTGGGATCGGACTGGGCCAGTCACCGGCTGGTGGTGCAGTTCCGTCCCGCGCCCGCCACCTCGAAGCACGAGCGCGAGGTGTACCTGGTCGCGGCCGGCCCCCGCGCGGACTACGAGGTCTACCGCACCGCCCAGCAGCGCACCGGCCGCACCCAGACCCCGCCACTCGATCCGGCTACCGAGGCCCGCGTCCGCGCCGCCCGCGCCCGCTCCCCCCACGCCGGCGCACTCACGCCCTCCGACCAGTCCGTACCGGTCGCGTACAGCACCAGCACACCCAACACCGCCCGAAAGGCCCTGCGATGACTGCCGACCGCACCCCTCTGGACCGGACCGGGATGGCCGAACTGCTCGACCGTGCCGGGCACAGCATCTCCGGCATCCTGACCGCCGAGTACGCCGCCCCCACCAGCCGTCCCTACCTGCGTCCGGTCCTCGGCGTGCTGCTGACCGGCCCCGGCGTCGTCGCCGAGCTGACGGACCGGCTCGAAACGCTCGTCGCGGAACCGCTGCCTGCCAGCAGCGGCGGGCTGTTCACCCTGGCCTCCTACGCCTCCGCTCTCGGCTGGCTGACCGAGAGCCTGGTGGAGCTGACCACCACGGTGGATCTCATTCCCGGACTGATCGACTCGGTGACCCAGGCCGTCCTCGGCAGCGCGCAGGAGGCCGAAGCCGAGGGAACGGAAGACCTGTTCGAGGACTTCGGCGTCTTCTTCACCGACGAGCAGTGGGACACCGTCGCCGACGCCGCCGCCACGGCCGGGCTGACCGTCGAGGGATACGTGGCAGCGGCCGGGCTGGCTTACGCCGCCGCTTTGACGTTCCGGACCGACTGTGCGGAGATCGTCTCCGGTCTGCGCCAGGACGCGGCGTACGTCGCCACCGAGTCTTCCCTCGACCACGCCGCCACCGGCGAGGACCCCGGCAGTCTGCCCACCCTGGTCCGCTCCCTGCTCACCCGCATGGAGATGGAGGACGTCCAGTGAACCCCCACGACCCCGCCATCCGGCCCGGCGCCCACCTGGTCGCCGCCGAACTCGGCCTGGGGGTCCCTGGGACCTCACCCGTCATCTGCCGCACGAACCCCTGGGCATCGTGGGCCGGATGGTCGCCACCGCCGCGCAGGAGGTCGACGACCTGCACAGCGACCTGATCCGTACCGCCCAGGCCACGATCGACCTACTCGAACCCCTCCGCCAGGGCAAAGCCCCCCAGATACGCGGGTCGTACGGAGTCCTGGGCGCCGCCGGCCCGCGGATCGAACGGCTCGCGACCCGGCGAGGCGCGGCCTACGAGCACCTGGCCCGCGCGGTGTCCGCCTACCGGCGGCTGCTTCCCGAAACAGCCGTTGAAGCAGCATCCGCCGGGCTAGGCCGGAACCGGAAACAGACGACCGGTCAGGCACCGGGCCACGACGACGACTGGGCCGTTGCTGGCGACCGGCAGACCAGGGCCCTGCGGGCAGTCGAGCAGGGTGGGCTTCTCTTGAAGCAGAGCGCGCTGCCCGAGCAGGACCGGTATCTCTCCGGCGGCAGCGGTGTCACGGTCCCGGTCTGGGTCCAGACCGTCGAGCGGATGCTCGCCGACGGCCTGCTCGAGGCGGACACCAGCACCACGCCCATACAGGGACAGCTCCTGTCGCTAACCCCGCTGGGCCTGGAAGCCCTACGTGCCGCCGACGATGTCGCCGCCCGCGCCGCACGCGCCCAGGACCCGCGCGCCGCCGCAGCCCTCAGCCGCAGCGCGAGGAGCACCCGTCCCTTCTCGCCGGCGGACACCCCCGCCGCCGAGGCCGGGGCCACCGGTCAGGCGAAGCCGACCCGCACCCGCTGACTGCTGCCTCCGTACGAAAGGAACGTCCATGTCCACCGTGACCCACACCCGCCGTCTGGTCGAGCACCGGTACGGCCGCCCGCTGGAGGATCTGCGGCGCGACGCCGCACGCAGCCGCTCGGACGACCCCGTCCTACCAGTCGTACTGCGCCGCCTCGACGCCCTCACCCGGACCGGCGAACAGACCCGCGCCGCACGCCGCTCCCTCCACGCCGCCTGGCAGGACGCCCGCGCCGACGGATACACCCGGGACGATCGCCTGCGGCCCTGTATCGCCGAACTCCTCGACCTGGAACGGCAGGAGCAGTCCCACGCCGAGGCGGTGTGGGACCTGCTCGACATCCGCCTGCTGCTGGAGCAGCCCGGTGCCGGTCCTTCGTCCCGGCGAACCGGTCCCGCCTCCGAGGACGCAGACCTGATGGACGCCGCCCGCGAGGCCGCCGACCTCCTGCCGCGCCTCACCCGCGACGCACTGCGCCCGGCCCTGCACGACTACGGCATCCACATCAGCAACCGCCGCCTCGGCCTCCTTCTCCAGCAGCTCCGCGCGGAGCGCACCCGCTGAACCGCCCGCCCTTCTGTAGCTTCCCGACCTCATGGAGTACTCCGTGTCCGCCATCGTTCAGCCCGGCACCCCGCAAATCAGCGCCGTTGACGCCCAGCGCGTCGAGAACACGCTGTCCCTGATCGCACCGAAATGGACCACCTGGGTGGTGCAGACCCTCGCCCAGCAGAACGAGCCGATGCGGGTGCGGGACATCAGCGCCCGGATTCCCTTTACCAGCCAGCCGGTCCTCAGCAAGCGGCTGGCCCAGATGCAGACCGACGGGCTCGTCACCCGTGCCGAAGATCTCCGTGGCGCCCCGTACCAGCTCACCAGGGCCGGCGCCTCACTGTCCCAGGTCCATCAGGCTCTGGCCCACTGGTCCCAGGCCCACCTCCCGCTCGGTCCGACGGCCGGGGCCGAGCGTGTGGAGGACGCGTTGCGCCGACTCCAACTTCGCCACACGACCGCCGTGATCCAGTCCCTCGACGAGGGGCCCATGCGCTTCGTCCGTATCACCGAGGCGGTCGGTCTGGACGACCCCTACACCTGGCAGCGCCTGATCCGTCTCCAGGCCGACGGCCTGGTCACCCGCACCGGCCCCCGCCACGGCGACCCCTACACCCTCACCGCCGCCGGCCAGGCCCTGGGCCCGGTCTACGTTGCCGTCGAGCACTGGGGCAACCCCACCGCCGCAACCCGGCTCACCGCCCATCCTGTTGCGACCGCCACCCGTACCCATGCCCCGCGCCCGCCCGGCTCGGACGGGATACGGACCGCGGCGGCCCTGCGCCGCAGTCCCGCCGCACCGAACGGCCTGTTCAGCCACGCCCCAGCACCGCAACCGCGGGTGCCGGTCACCATCACCACCCGATCCACCCCTTCCCGCGGCAGGTGACCCCCATGGACGCCAGCACCAGAACCAGAACCAGAACCACCGTCCCGCCGGTCCTCGTCCCTCGCGCCGCTCCCGGCTGCGCGCGGGCCCCACCACCCCACCCCGGAGCGCACTTTCATGAACACCCAGCAGCCCGACGACCAGCACCCCGACCCGCAGCTCCTGGTCAGCCCCCTGTACCTGGCCGGGCGCGGCAACCCCGACGCCGTCTCCAACGCCCTGTCCGCACAAAGCAACTGGAGCCAGGCCACCACCGCCTCCGGGCACCTGTTCATCAGCCCCCGCCAGGACCTGTACGCCGCCCATCTGCCCGATACCTCCTGGGGCGGCTGGACGTTCACCCAGTACAACGCACCGCTCGGCATGCCGGAATGGTCGGCCCGCTTCAGCCGGGACACTCCCACCGAGATCGTCGCGGCCTTCACCCACGCACTGGCCGAGTGCGTTGCCGACGACCACTACCCGGGTCAGCTCGGCCCGTACGACCAGGCTCCCTCACCGGCCGCCATCCCCGCCGAACGCGGCTGGCACAACGCCGACACCGACATGGACCTGCGCCGGCGCTCACCCGACGGACACGCCTGCCTCAGCCAGCGCGGCTACGACCTCGACGACTACGACGAACTGGACGGCAACGGCCAGGCGATGTGGACGATGTCCGCCTGTGTGGACGAGGTGAACGGCGAGTGCTGGGAGGCCGAATTCACCAGCCGCACGCCCCTGCACCTGGTCACCGAGACCGTGCGGGCGTTCAGCAGCACCGAGCCCGTCGAGCGGCCCCGCTCCGGCATCCCGGAGCGGAACCTGCCCTACGTCACCACCACGCCCGCCCCCGAACCGGGCCCCGACCACCGCCGCTCGGCCGCGCTCGCCCGCACCCCGCACACCCACCCGACCACCACCCCGCCCACCGGCACGACCATCCCCGATTCCGCCCCGCCCGTGCCCTTCCGGCGCCGCTGACCACCGGAGGAGCAGTCCTATGCCGTACACGGCAAACGCCTATCCGTGGGCCGAGTACCACGTAACGCCCCGCTACCTGGCCGGGTCCAGCGGAACCGGAGACGCCGGCTTCGCACCCGTCGCCCACTGGCCGCACCACCACCTGGACGAAGGCCCCTGCCAGCTCCTGGTCACCTCACCCGACGGACGCATCCGCATCGGCTGGTTCGGCGACGACTTCGAGCTGTGGAAAGTCACCGCGGCCGAGGACGCCGTCTCCGCGCCCCGCTGGACCGCGACCTTCAACCACGTCACCCCGGCAGAGATCGTCGCCGGACTCACCACCGCCCTGGCCCGCGACTACGCCGAAACCGACGCCGCCGAGGGCAACGCCCGCTTCCTGAACCGCCCGTCGCTGTACTGGGCCGACCGCATCCAGCCTCTGACCGATGCCGGCTGGACGTACGACGGCGCGGCCGAGCGCGGCACAGTCGAGATCATCGCCCCCGATCAGCAAGCGGGCGTTCTGATCGACAACCGCCTCTCGGGCTGGGATGACGAGACCGTGACGCTGTGGGCCGGGCCCCCGGGCTGGGGCACCCGCGCGGAGGCCGTCTTCACCGCCCGCACCCCCTCCCACCTGATCGCCGCCACCGCCGCCGCCATGGCCGACCCGGCGCCGGTAGTCCGGGAACGCCATGCGATCGACCGCGCCATGGAGCACCTGGTCACCCTCACTCCCGTCCACCCCTCCGCACCGGCAGCCCCGCGGGCACCGACGCCGCTCGATGTGCGCCGCACTGCCGTCACCCAGGCCGTCCAACGCGCCGTACAAACCCGCCAGACTCCGGCTGACCTCCGCGTCCGGGCCGCCCGCAGCCGCACCGCGATCCCGGCATCCAACCGGTCGGCCAGTCCCGGGCCAACCCCCGGGTCCAGCCCGCCGGCCAGCCGGCCGGCCCCGGCTCGCCACCGCTGAACTTCGGGAGGAAGCCATGGTCTACGACCCCAACGGCGAGCGGTGGCGCGAGTTCCACGTCACGCCCCGCTACCTCGCCGGACCCACCGAAACCGGCGAACCCGCACTTCGCCCCCTGCTCGGCCAGGGCTGGACCCGGACCCACGACAAGCTGGGCAACATCTATGCCGACGCCCCGGACCAGCGGGTCCGGCTCGGGTATCTGCCCGAAGGCGAGGACGACGCACTGTGGAAGATCACCGCGTACTCCGACTCCTTCGCCACGGCCCGCTGGCTGGTCACCTTCCAGGACAGCGCCCCGACCGAGATCGTCGCGGGCTTCACCACCGCGCTCGCCGCCGCCTACGCCCAGGGCCCGGACTCCTACCTCCACTACAGCGACGACTACCAAGCGGTGATGAACGTCATCGCTCCGCTGGCGGCGGCCGGGTGGAGCCAGCGCTTCGGAATCGACGACGTCTTCACCGTCCGCTCCCCGGACGGCCTGGCCGAGGTCCAACTGCGCCGCAGCCTGCTCGACCACGACGACGAGATGACGGGGTACCAGGAGCGCTGGCTCACCCTTGCCGGCCCGCCCGGCAACCAGTGGTACGCCACCGCCTCCTCCCTCACTCCCGAGGGCCTGGTCGCGGCGATGAACACTGCCCTGACCGACCCCGCCCCGCTCATCCGCTACGGCGACGACCTGCGGCACCTGCCGCCACAGGCAACCGCGACCCCGGTCACGCCCATCGTGCCGACACTGCTGGACATCCTCCGCGCCCACGCCGCCAACGCCCGTACCACCTTCGCGCTGCCCGGCACGGCCACCCGGCCCGTCATCCCGGGACCACACCAGCCCCCCGCTCCGCAACACCCGCAGCACCCCGGGCCGGGCCGCTGACCCAAACCCCCTCCGAGCAGAAGGAATTCACCCATGCCCAAAACCACGGTCTTCGACCAGGCCACCGCGATGATCGAGAAAGCCTGGGCCCAGCCCATCGAGGAACTGGAGACCATCGCGGTCCAACACCCGATTCAGGACCCGCTGCTGCGCTCGGCGATGCATATCCGCTCCGTGCTCGTCGTGTCGTCCAATGCGGTCGTCGTGCATCAGGACCGCCTGCACGCCATGACCCGGCCCGGCCAGGCGCCGGCCTTCTACGACCTGGAACGGATCACCAGGTCTGCGGCGGACCTGCGAGTCGCCCAAGCCGAAAGCCGCACGGCCCTGCAGGCGATCGGCTGCGTCATCGACGCCCGCGAAGCCACCCTGCCCGCCGAACGGGAACCGGCGATCCGCCTGGCCCAGGCAGCAGTCGCCCGATCCGCCCACACACCACGCGCCCCGGGCCAACTACCCGGTCAGCCCGCCGGTCCGGCCACAGCCAGCCCGCCGGTGGCCGCGAACGGGCCCCGCCGGTAACCGCTCAGCCCGCCGGCTCGTCACGGTGGACGTCCCAGAGGCGGGCGCCCACCGCGCGGGCCAGCTCCTCCACCGTCATCTCCACGCTCCGCCCGTCCGCAGCCCGTTGCTCCACCGCCGTGTCCGCTTCTGCCTCCGGGGCGGTGAGGCCCACGGCCCACTGGCCGTCGGCGACCATCGCGATGTCGCCGACCGTCCACGGCCGCCCCGAGGCCCGGATCTTGCGCTCCAGCCCGGCGCCGTCCCCGTGTCTGCTGCCCGCCTCCGCCATGCCTGCTCCCCCTTCGGCCCCGTACGGCCGTGCGCCGCAACCCGGTTACGACAACCGGCCGCCGCGATCCATTCCCGGCGGCCGGTTCACCTGCATCGGCGTCCAGTTCGCCCACGGCAGACACGATCCCCCGCAATACGACTACGACCACCGGCGCACCCCATGTCAACGTACCGGTGTCGGGAAAAACCGCAGGTCAACGAAGGGACCGTCCCGTTTTGAACACCACCGGCAGCAACCTTCCCGCCCTCTTCCGCCCCGTCGCCGCCCAGCGCCCCTCACTGGCCGGCGACGGCAGCGCCGAGCCCGTGCTCAGCCTGCTCAGCGAGCGCGGCTGGACGATCGTGGACACCCCGGAAGCCAACGCGCACTGCACCAGCCCGGACGGACGGATCTACGTCGGCTGGCTGCCGGAGGACCAGGCCGCCTGGCGGCGCGGCACCGTCTGGACCATCCAGGCCACCCCCGCCGAAGCCGACGCGAAGCCCTGGGTGCAGGAGTTCGGCCCGAACGTGCCGAGCCGGGCCGTCGCCGCCTTCCTCGAAGCGCTGACCGGCCACGCCGACCACTGAACCACCAGCGGTCCGGCCACCGGCCGGACCGCCCCTGCCCACTGCCCACTGCCGCCGGACGAAGGAATCGCCCTTGAAGCTCTCGCACGCCACACACCGGTTCGCCGGTCCCGCCATCACCGCCCTCGGCCTCACCCTGACGGCCACCGCCCCAGTGCACAGCACCGAGTTCGTGCTCAGTCTGGCCGTCACCGTCAACGGCCTGGTCCACACCTGGGACTACGCCTACGAGAAGTCCCTCGCCCGCGACAGCGACATCGTCGCCCTCCTCGCAACTCTGCCCGACGGAGCCCGCATCCCCGAGATCGCCCACGCCATGGGCGTCCGCAACGAAGACATCTCCGTCTCCCTGCTCCGCCTCCTCCACAAGCGCCTGATCACGGTGGCCAACGACACCGTGCCGGTCCCCGAGCGACTCTTCCGCCTGGCGGCCTGAGCATCGCCCCGTGCCGGTCGGCCCGTACCGGGCCGACCGGCCCGCGGCAAGGGCTACGTCAACGAATCCCGCCGCCACCTGGCCGCACACCCCGCTCCGGAACCGGGCCCGTCGAAAGGCCCGAAGGTCCTGCGCGACCTGCTCCGCCTCCCGCGCCGACCCCCAGCCGCACCAGCGCCTTCCTCTTCGTATCCCACTTCCCGGAGGTTTCCGTGCCCCACGACCTGACCGTCGGATACCTGCTCCAGCAGCTCCAGGACCTCGACCCCAACCTGCGGATCCGCCTCGCCGTCAACCCGGACTGGCCCTTCGCCCACTTCCTCGGCGCCAGCATCGTCATCAGCGACGGACTCGTGTACATCGCCGAGGACGGACAGGAGGGCTACCTCCCGCCCGGGGTCCGCGACGCCCTCGCCTGGACCTGAACCCACCCGACAGCTCGCCCAGGAGGCACCCATCCCCGCGCCACTTCACGCTTCCGCCGCGCTCCCGTTGCGCGGCCTCGCCCTCCGGCCGATGCCGAACGACACCGGCGGCGCGCTCGTCCGCCGTATCTCCGGCCTTCCCAACGGCCCGCTCGACGTCGCCTGGCTCCCCACCAGCGCCACCAGACTCCCCCTCGGCCGCATCCGCCTGCGCTGGGAACCCGCTCCCCGCGCGGGCTGGACCGTCCACGCCCACCTCGGCCTCGCCACCACCGAAGTCCTCCTCGCCCGCTGGCCCACCGCCCCCGACGACTGGCCCACCCTGATACGCCCCACCCTCTACGAGGTCACCGGCCTGTGCCACGCCCTCGCTCTGGCCACCACCGCCCTGGACCTGTCCAACCGCCTCGCCGAGATCTGACCCACCCCCGTCCGAGCACGACCGCGAAAAGGCCGCCCCGCGCCGACCGGCAGGGGCGGCCTTGCCGTATGCAGGGCCACTTCGGAGGAGTTCGCCAGCGGCTACTGGAGGTTGGGCATCGCCCGCCCCGGCGCAGGGTTTTCCTCCTTGAGGACCTCCCCGACGCCCACGCTGAAATAGCGGGAAGCAGCCCCTGCCGTCGGCATACGCTCTTCTCGCTCCTCCTCGACCTCCGACCATTCGGCGACGACACGAAGAGCGTGAGCGTCGGAGGTCCTGGCAACCTCGTACGACCAGAGTTCGTACCGTTCCTTCGGCTTGCTCAGCGGGTGATGGGACCGCAGGCTGCAGATGATCACACCGGACCTGGCCAGATCGTCAGGCCAGTTGTCTGGTGGTTGAAGGCCGGTCTTGTAGTAGGGGTTGGCCGCCAGCACGCCGACGACCCACTCTTGTTTGTCCCAGTAGTGGTCTGCGGGCTCCACGATGTATCCGAGAACCTTGAGCTGGACACTGCCGGCAAGCCTGTGCCGGGTGACGGACTGTTCGACGAGCGGGCGGAAATACCCCCGGCTCGGGACATCGAACCGCCGGTAGAGCTGCTGCAGCGAGCCGGGGTCCACTGGCACCCCGACCAACTGGAATGAGGCGTTGCACCGCGCTAGGCGACGGGTGGGTTCCGCGGAGAAGCTGCCGGACACGGTGTAGAAACCGCCGTCGCAGGCTTCGAAGTAGACGAATTCCTCACTGTGGTGCGGATCGTCGAGAGCGGCAGTCCGTGCCTCCCAGTCCTTGAGCGCCTGGACGAATGAACGTGCTCCGACCCCGTGCCAGTTACGGCCGTGCTGCTGGATGGCCCACTGACCTCTGTCGGTTATCCATCCGAGTTCGTTCAGATCGTCGAGGCGGCCGAGGAATTCGTCCTGGCTCCGTGCGGCCACGGGCATGTCCAGGCACATGCCGCTGCCGGCAGCGGGCACCCAGTCCACGTCGGGCAGTTCGAGGCAGAAGACCGTGGTGCCGAAGTCACCGGCCCCGTGGAACGACGGCACCTCCTCTCCGTCGATGTTCAGAAGCCTGTGGTGCGTTTCGGGGAGGCGCTGCTCCTTGCCAGCTCGGCTGCGGGGGGACCGCCGGGCCTCGCGGTGCTGCGCGCCGACGTCAACCTGCCCGTGCACGGCCAATTGGTCGTGCTTGTGGCGAAGCAGCCTCGCCAGTTCGTGCGGATCCCGCAGTGCAACGAGGATGTCGGCTTCATCGAAGACCAGGACCAGGCCGTGGTCGCGGCGCCCGATGATGCGTTGTTTCCCGTCGTCGTTGATGCCCAGCATGGTGAACAGGACGCCCACCACGGTGCTGTCGCCGCCTAGCAACCTGCTTCGGACCTCGTCCACCTCGGGTGTGCCTGCCTCGCGGTTTTTCCACTTCACCTCAACGAGATAGCGGTGGCTGTGGGAAATGACGGCGAAGTCCGTCTGGCGCTCGGGGTCCATCTTCGGGTTGTGGTCTGCCTCGAAGTGCGCCTGCCGGAAGGCTCGTTCCAGAAGGGCTTCCAACATGTACCCGCGGCGCTGCGGGTCGGGGAGCGTGTGCAGGACGTGCAGCTCACGCAGCAACTCCGAATGCTGCCAGGGCTCATACTCGGAGTCGTCGTCGGCTGCGTCGGGCCGCTGCTCCTCGTCGGGGTTCATGCCGAGCAATCTTCGCGCATGCCCACGACACCGCGCCCGCCCATCAGCGACATCGCCTTCAACGGATGGCGCCTGTGGACAACATTAAGCTCGGGGGCATGACCGACTCGCCGATGCCCTCACCGCCGTACCCGTCACCGGACAGCCCTCTGCTCCGGGTGATCGTCGGCAACGCCATCGCCTCCGTGGAGAGCGGCGAAGCCGACTGGAAGGACGCGGTTCTGCACGCCGCTGTGCACGGCTGGTACGAAGGCCATATCGAAGGCGAGGACACCTGCCCCGGCTGCGATTTCCGGGGCCAGCTCCCCAAGGGTGGCGACCGCGGCTGATCACGGCTGGAAAAATCAGGAGCGCCACCGCTGTGCTGGTGGCGCTCCTTGTCGCTGTCCGGTGTCCGCTTGGTTATGCCAGGTACGTGCCGGCGAAGGAGCCGTCGAAGCCGAGGGCGGTCATGGCTTGTTCGAGGCTCGGGTAGTTGGTCCAGTTCGGGTTGGTGAGCAGGGCGTCGAAGTCCGCTCGCCGGATCTCTGGTTCGAGCCACTGGTTGCCGCAGCGGCAGCGGATCCAGACGTTGCGGCCGTGGTTGATCAGGATCCAGTCGCGGCGGGCCTGGCAGGCCGAGCACATGACGGGGATTCCGCGCAGCGCCAGTTCCCGCGCGTGGCCGGTGCACCGGATCGCGCTGGGGCCGGTGGGCGGCTCGGTTTCGTACTGGAGCTGCCGCAGCGGGTCGCCGCCGACAGGCAGGGGCGACGGGGTGACGGCGGGGTCCGCCTGCTGGTGGGTGGTTCTGGGCACGAGCGTCATCTCCCGTTCGAGGTCCTTCATGTTCATCCATAACAGCAGGTGGGAGAGCTGTCCAGAGGTTTCAGGCACCGGGACTCAGCGTCGGGGCGGGCGGTTGCGGGGGGTGGGGGCAGCAAGGCTGGGCGTTGCTGGGGCTGTGGTCCGGCGGGCTGGAGGCTTGGTGCGGTCGGTGTCGGCCTGCGGGGTGCGGGCGGGGGTTTCGGGGTGGGCGGGGAGGTTGGCCAGGCGGCGTAGGCGCCAGACGATGACGTCGTTGACGTTCTCGGCGGTGTCGAGTTCGCGCATGTCGATGGCCCGCTGGAGCAGGGCTTGGGGGTCGTGGCCGGCCTGTTCGATCTCGGCCAGGGTGGCGGCCAGCGCGTCGGTGTCCGCGGACGATGCGCCGTGGTCGGGGATGGCGGCGCGGATGGTGGTCTCGTACCTGCGGCGTGCGGGTTCGGGAAGGGCGCGGCCTTGGGCATGCAGCGCGTGCATGGGTGCGGCGGCGGCCTGTTGGTAGGCGGCGCGCAGGTGCTGGGCGGTTTGCCGGGAGGCTGCTGCTTGTTGGGCGTGTCCGCGGGCGGAGTGCCAGCGGGCTGCGGCGATGGCGGCCAGGACGAGGGTGGACAGGAGCATGGCGGTGGTGCCGCCGTCCTCGCCCCGGCCCAGTGCCCCGCCGGCCTGGATGATGCCTCGGGCGGCGGAGCGTAGCGCGCGGGCGTCGGCGTGTTCGGCGCGGATGTGGCTGCGGGTGGCGCGTTCGAAGGAGCGGGCTGCGGCGGCCAGTTCCGTACGGGTGGCGGCCGGGGAGGTCTGGGCGACGGCGTCCAGGATTTCGCCGAGTCCGACGAGCTGGGCGGCGGCTTCGTCGTCGTTGTCGTTGTCGTTGTCGTTGTCCAGGATGACGGCGGCGCGCTCGGCGACCCCGGCGGCGGCACGCCGTCCGCGGGCGGGCGCCGACCAGTTGGTCCGGGTGCTGCCGGTTCGCGGCGGGGCACTCTGGTCGGGGGTGCCGGCGGCGAGGCGAAGTTGGATGCGGGGCAGGGAGAGGTCTGCGGCCAGGGTGGAGCCCGCGAACCAGATGGGTTCGCCCTTGGCGTTGCGGTCGCCGGGCAGGGCGACGGCGTAGCCGAGGATGTCACCGGAGGATCCGTGGGTGGGTTTGACCCGCAGTCCCTTCTCCTTCAGCCGGGTGAAGAACTCGGCTTCGTCAGCGGCTCCGGCCACGGCTTGGCGGACGGCTTCGCGGAGCGTCTCGCGCGGGGTCTGGTCCCGGCCGGTGCGTTCGGCTTTGAACCGTTCCTGGCTGGTGGGGGCTTTGGCGGCGGTGCCGTCGCCGGGGTTGAGCTGTCGCAGGCCGTAGTCCTTTTCTATCTGCCGGGCTTCGGCCTGGGCTTTGCGCTTGTCGAACTTCAGGCCGGCACGGCGGCCGTCCTGGCGTACGAGGGTGGCGGCGATGTGGATGTGGTCGGGCGCGTGGCGGACGGCGACCCACCGGCAGGCGGCGGTGTCGCCTTCGGGGGCGATGCCCACGGCCTTCACGATGCGGCGGGCGATGGCCGCCCAGTCGTTGTCGTCGAGGTACCGGTCGCCGGGGTCGGCGCGGACCGAGCAGTGCCAGAATGTCGTGTCCGGCGCCCGGTCGCCGATCGCTTTGACGGGCTGGTCGAGCTGCCCGGCGAGCTGGGCGATGCTGTGATGCGGGTTGCGTCCCGGGTCGGGGGCGTAGTCGTTCCAGGAGGCGACCAGGTGCTGGTCGGTGTGCTCGTCGCGTTTGCCGGGGCCGAACAGGTAGCGGATCAGGCCGTACGTTCCTCCGGTGCCGTACCGGATCTTGGGGATCACCGGCGGACCAGCCAGGCCACCGCGTCGTCCACCCCGGACAGTGCGGCGTCGATACGGTGCAGGAGCTGCCGCAGGTCCGTGGCGGGCTGCCCGCTGGCGTTGAGGAAGTGGGCGACCTGGTTCAAGTTGTTGCCGACGGCGGCGAGCTGACGGTTGGACTCCATCAGTTCCTGCACGCCGCACCGGTAGTCGGCGACCGCCGCGCTGGGGTTGCTGCTGGTGGCAGCGGCGAGGGTGGCGGCGGCTGCGTAGCCGCCGGGGGCGAGGTCAGCGGTGGCGGCGGCCTGCTGCACGGCTGCCCATTCGTCGTCGCTGAATCGGGGGCAGACGCGGTGCGGACGCAAGCTGCTCTGGCGCAGTCGGCGGCGCGGCGCTGCGCGGACTGCGGCGCTCGGCGGCGGTTGTTCCTCCCCCGACGGCACCCCCGGGCCGTCGTCCCGTTCGGCGGCAGGCACCCTCGGGCCTGCTGCCGAACGGGCAGCTCCCGCCCCCTTCGGGGCGGGAGCGGGGTAAGGACTCCTTACCCCACAACTTGCTCCGCCAGGAGCCGAGTTGGTTTTGCGCTGCTGTTGCGGGGTGGTGGCCGCCGGGTCGTTCGCGGTCACCGGCCCGGCTCCGCGTCCTGCTGGTGGACATCGCGCAGGACATCCTCGATGAAGTCCATCGCCAGGACCGGGTGGTGCAGGGTCCACGGGCGGCTGTGCCGATGCCGTTGCACGGTCCAGGTGGTGTCCGGGCCTGTTTCGGCGCGGTGGAGGTGGCCTTTGCGGACCAGGACGGTCAGCCAGGTCTCCACCTCGGCCGGGCTGGCGGGATTCGTGCGCATGAACGGTCCTCCGCTTCGGTTACGGGGCTCGGGGTGAGGTGCGTCCGGGGGGGCAGGTGACCGGCCGAACGGTCCGGCCCGGTCACCCGCCCCGTGATGTTCGGTCAGTCCTGGGAGGTGGTGACCGGCGGTGCGTGCTGTTCGCGGAGCTGGGCCATCAGAGCGGTCAGCGTGTCGCTGGACAGCGGGATCTGCTGGCCCCGGATGGCCTGGGCGACGACCTTGCGGGTCAGCTTGTCCTCGGCTCTGACCGCTGACCGGGCGATCTCCAGCAGCTCCTCGGTGTCCAGGTCAGGCCGCCGGTCACCGGCTCTGCGGGGCTCGCGGTCACTGACCGGCGCGGGAGCCACCGGCCGGTCAGCGACCGCCGGGTGACCGACCGGGCGGGTGGTGACCGCCGGGCCGTTGTCCGGCTGACCACCCAGGTCAGCGGCCTGCTTCCCCGGACCGTGATGATCCCGGTGACCGGTGACCGGGCCGATGTTGTCCGCCCGGTCACCGTTCCCGGTCAGTGACCCGGTGACCGATGTCGGCGGGTTCCCGGTCACCCTGTGTGGCCCGGTCGGCGCGGTGACCGGCTGACCGGCACCGGTCTGACCGGCGTGCGGTGACCGCTGACCGGTCCGGTCAGCCGCAGTGACCGTGATGCCCGAGGCCCGGTCACCCTGACCGGGTTGACCGCCGTGGCCGGGTTGACCGGAGTGATCGTGGCGGTCAGGCCGGTCGCCGTGGTTGTCCGGGCCCCGGGCGATGAGGATGTACAGGTGGACGGCGCCGGCCAGGGCGAGCGGGGCGATGGTGGACAGCACCGCGACCACCGTGTCGGACAGCCGCAGCCCGTCGGTCACCGGGGCCTGCTGGTTGAGGCGAACCGCGTGCAGGGCGTTGGCCCAGATACTCGCGGCGGTCGCCGTACCGAACAGCATCCACACGTACAGGCGGGAGCGAAGCGGCGCGTCGCGCAGGACCAGCAGGGCCCGTATGCCGTAGGCGATGAACCCGTCGATCACCAGCGGGAACAGGTAAGTCAGCGGGCCCCGGACGTGGATGGCGACGGCCATCTGCTGGAGGGCGTCGTACGACAGGGCGCACCCGGCTCCGCCCAGGGCGATGACGACGGTGCGGTCCCACCCAGTGACGTGCGCCGTGCCCGGCGCGTGGGCCAGGGTCACGCCGCCGTCCCGAAGTCGTCGCGGTCCAGGGGTTCGCCGTTCGGCTCGCGCGAGGGCGTCGTGGTGTTCGTGGTCTGCTCCAGGTCCTGGTGCCGGATCGCCCGGCGGGCTTCGCGGTAGAGGCGTTTGGCGTGCTGGGGTGTGACCTTCAGCAGCCAGGCCAGGCGGTCCTCGCTGACGCCGTGGCGGTGGGCGGCAAGGATGACCGCGCGCCGTTCGGCCTTGGTCAGGTGCACGTCCTGTCCGGCGACGGCGGCGTTGACGCGGCTGTAGTCCAGGCGGGCGGGAAGGTTCTCGTGCAGCGGCTCGCGCTCCTCCTCGGTCAGGCCGCCCCGGATGCCGTGGGTGTCACCGGTCTCCAGGGCGGCGTCGAGGCAGGTACGGCGGACCGGGCACTGGGCGCACAGGGCCTTTGCGGCGCGGATCTTGTCCATCTCGTCGGGCCCGGGGAAGAAGATGTCGGGGTCGACCGGGTGGTACTCGGTGCTCTGGCAGACGGCGTCGTTCTGCCAGGTCTGGTCGCCGAGCGAGCGGTGGCGGGCAGGGGTGATCGTCGTGCTGGGCATACGGGGTTGCTCCGATCGCTCTCCGCGCGCGAGTCGGCGTCGGCGGAGATGCCTGGTCGGGAAGTGGGCGGGCGGCGCGCTGGGGGCGGGCCCGGCGGGGGCGGCCTGACCGCCGGTCAGGTCAGGCGGCGCAGGTACGTCTGCGGTCGACCGGGGCGAACTCGACCCGGGTGGTCATCTGCGCCAGCCGGGAGGCGACACGGTCCCCGACGTGGGCACGCAGGTCCTTGATCGCCAGGTTGCTGGTGATCAGTGTCGGCAGGCAGTGGTTGTAGCGGCGGTTGACCAGCCGGTACGTGATCTCCTCCACCCACTCGCTGGCTTTGGCCGCGCCGAGGTCGTCGAGGATCAGAACCGGGACCCGGGCCACGGCCGCCAGCTCCCGCTCGCTGTCCGCCCCGGCCCTCGGGCGCAGTTCGGCGTACAGGTCGGCCGCCGTCGTCGCCCGCCACCGCACCCCGACCCCCGCCCCGGCCAGGGCCCGGACCGCGCCGTACGCCTGGTAGGTCTTGCCCGCGCCGACCACCCCGGCCATCAGCAGCGACGGCCCCGTCGCCACCTGCCGCCGCGCACCCAGGCTCGGAGCTGCGGCCTGTGCGGCGACCTCCCGGCACCAGGCCAGGACCTGCGGGTGGTCGGCCACCGCGCCCCGGTAGCGCGGCGGCATCCCCGCCACAAGGCCGGTCGGCGGCGAGTACGGCTCGGGCTCGTCCGCCAGGGCAGCGGCCGTGGGGTCGATGCCCCGGGCCACCAGGATCCGGGCCATCCGGTCGAGACTTCCGGCACCGGCGAGGGTCTGCGGTTCACGGGTTCGGGTACGCATCACAGCTCCTCGGCGTAGGCGGTGGCAGGGTCGGCGGGGTTGGTCCACGCGGTGTGAACGGGCACGCCAGGGCCGGATCGCGGTCGCGTCAAACCGGCGCCCGATCCGCCGGGGGCGTTCATCGCGTCGTTGACCAGGCTCGGCAGCCGCGACGGGTGCCCCTGGATCTCCGCGTACCGGCGCAGCCCGGCCCGCACGTGCTCCACCGCGATACCTTCGTCCAGGAGCTTCCTGGTGATGCCCCCGAGGTGGCCGATCACGTCGCCCGGCGGGCGCTGCTGGCATGCGGCGACGTACTCGCCGATCAGCTCCTTCGCCGAGACGCTGCCCGCGCCGGGCGCTTCGCGCCCCGTAGGGAAAGAAGATCCAGGATCCAAGATCCTAGATCCAGGCGCCGAGGGTTCCCCGACCCTTCGGGGAGCCTTCGGGGAGGGTTCGGCGAATCCCTTCTGACCTGCGGTTTCATCGGCGCTTCCGGGAACGGTTATTTCGGGAGCGCCGAGGGTGTCCTGCTCGGGCGCAGAGGTGTCCGGGGTGGGCGCGGAAGGGGTCGCGGCGGGCTGCGCGGGCCGATCGAAGGCTCCGGGAAGATTCGCCGAAGGCTCGCGGGGCCCTCCGGAAGCCTTCGGCGAAGTGTCGCCGCGCTGGGAGCAGGGGCCGTTGCACACCCCGCACCGCTCGGGTACGCAGCGCGGGCATGCGGGCAGCCGGGACTGGGACGGCTTGTCGATCTTCTGGTGCTTGAACCAGGTCGGGTAGTGGAAGTAGCGCTTCCCGTCACAGCCGGTGTACCGGCAGATCGCTCCGGCGCTCTCCAGCTGCTGGAGGTCCTCCTCGACGTGGACCGCGCTGTGTTCGGCACGCAGCGGCCAGACCAGCCCGAAGATGATCGCCGCGTTGTCGCGGTGACGACCGTGGTCGTCGGCCATGTTCGTCATGGCGAGGAAGGTGACCATGGCGGGGACGCTCACCTCGGCCAGCGTCTCGGAGGTCCAGGTCTCCGGCTTGACGGAGCGGATGCGCGACACGTCAGCGGCCCCGGCCTGCAGCGACCTTGTCGCTGCAGGTGAGGGTGGCGGTGGCGAGGTCGAAGGCGTGGGGCCGGGTCCAGTCCGCCTCCGGCCACACCCGCATGATCCAACGGGCCGCGATCCGCGCGGTCGTCCGGGACAGCTCCACCGGCCTGCCCGCCCCGTCCTTGGCGACAGCGTGGGGGTGGGGCCAGGTCCGTGCCGGGTCGGTGAGACCGACCCGGATCGTGGCTGCGCCGGGGATCATGTCGGCGAGCTGGGCCGCGAGGCGGTGCGCGCGGTCGGCGTCCGGGCAGGCCGGACTTCCGCCCTGGGCGGTGGGCATGCGATACTCCGTTGCTCGTAGGAGCGCGGTGCGGCGGTCTCGTGCAGAGAAGCCCCGCCGCCCGCGAGAGGTGAATCGGTGTCCTTCGGGATGCCGGCCCGGCGCTTGGGAGTTGGTAGCTCCCGGGCGCCGGTTCTTCTTTCGGCCCCTGTGCGTCATGACCCCCGCACGCGCATCCCCCTCCTCCCCCTGTTTCCGGCCCGCTGCCGGTCCTTGATCGGCTTGCCGGGACCAGAACCATAGGGCGACGCCCGCGCACAAGTCCAGCGTCATCAACCGAAGACCAAAGGCACACCTGACCTGCGGTTTCGTGGAATTGTCCGGTACACCGACCCGGCTCCTCAAGGACAACGGACAGCGGCATCAGCACCCGCAGGCCCCCTGACCTGCGGAAAGAGCGCGCAGCCTTCCGATCCCGCTCCGGCATCGGCGCTGTGACCTGGGCATTGTCCGGAATATGCCACGTCAGGATTACCCCAGTCGCGACCGTCATTCCGAGACGGCCGGGGAGACAGGTTCGGGGCGTGCGAGGGCGGTCGAACCACCGCCTGCCGTCAGTCGGCGGAAGGGTCCGGGGTGGTGTCCGTCCCAGGGTTGAGCAGTCCGCGGGTCGCGGCGAGCGTGCCCAACTGGAAGCGGCTGGCCGCGCCCATCTGCTCCATCAACTCTGCGACCGCGCGCCCGACCGTCCGCGCCGAGATGCCCAGGCGACGGCCGATCTGATCATCGGTCAGACCCTGAGAGAGCAGGCGCAGTACGGGGGCGCCTTTGCCGACCGTGGATTCGGCGGGCGGCTCGGACGGGCCGGTGGGAGCGAAGCGTACAGCTCGCAGCCATACGTCCTCGTAGAGCGCGATGTACGTCGGCATGAGGCGCGAGCCCCTCAGGATGAGGCCCGGCCCTGCGGGCTGGGCCGGGTCCTGGGGCAGCAGTGCCGTGTGGGAGTCGTAGATCACCAGGTCGAAGGGGAGCTGCGGGACCAGGCGCACGTCTGCGCCGGCGGCGGCCAGGGCCGTGAGATACCGGCGCCCCCGCTGACTGGACGCGGCGCTCTGTGCGTAGACAGCCCGCAACCGCAGGCCCCTGCCGATCAGCGCGGCGTCATGGGCCAGGGAACTGGTCAGGATCTCCGCCGGAGGCAGCGGACCCGGGTGCATCGACCAGGCGCTGGTCCTCGCGCCTGCGACGAGCGCACGGATCTTGGCCTGCCGGCTGCCGGCCTGAAGGACGTCCACCTCGACTTCGAGGTTCTGGCGCATGATGGCCGGGCGGAATGTGTGGACCAGCGTCTCGGCGCTCTGCTGGAGCCGCACCAGTTCATCGATCTGCGTCTGTACCCGGTGCTCGTACGCTTCGAAGAGCCGGACCAGTGCAGTGTCGGGATCCAGGGTCACCAACTGGCCGGACGGCCCCGGCGGCTCAAGCAGACGCAACTGCGCCAGAGCACTCATACGCCGGGCGAAGTCCTCCGGAGGTATCCCCGCTCTGTCCGCGATTTCGGCCGGAGAGCCTCCCTGGCTGCGCAGGGCCAGATAGAGACGCAGGACCGCCTCTTCCGCCGCAGCGGGCGGGAGGGGCGGGACAGGTCCCGTTTCCTGGCGCGACACGTCCGCAGACATACGTTCGGTTCCTTTTTCGTGCTGGCAACAGCCCACCGGCCGGGCCGACACATCGTCAGGCAGGCCCGGACTGCGCTGATTACGGAAGGCGATCCGTCACCCGGGCTCCCGCGGCGCTCTGCCAGGTGTCCTGGAAGATCAGGTCCGCGAGACAGGCCCAGGCGCTGCCGCGCACGACGACGAGGGCGTCGGCGGGTCGATCAGGGTCGGCCGGCAGGATCACGCTCTCCTGATCGACAATGACCAGGTTGGTCGGAACGAGGGACGCCAGCCGTACCTCGACACCCGCATCAGCCATAAGACGCATGTGGCGGACCTGCTCCGGCGACGGTGCGGTGTCCTGCCCGCAGTAGACGGAGCGCACGCTCACCCCCCGGGCTGCCAGCGCCAGGTCGTGCAGCACGCTCACCGTGCGGCCCGCCGGAAGCGGCTCCCGCAGCAGACTGAACAAGGTCGTGGTCGCGGTGACATCAGCGAGTACCCGCTGCACGTTTCTCACACCGCTGACCAATTCCACGTCGCCGCTGTCCACCAGCGGCACGGAATCAGCGGAATCCATCAGCCGTTCCAGCCCCCACACAGCGGCAGTGACTTCCAACTTCCTAGCGGCCAGGGCGGATCGGCACTGATTCAGCAGCCTGCCGATAATGACGCTCGCGTCCAGAACAGTGAGATCGTCAAGGCGGTCATAGCCGGCGGTCAAACCAGCGCGGCGAATGCTGTCCCAGCTCGACATCAGATCCTCTGCCAAGGCCCTCACCCTCATCGTCACGCAGGTGCGGCCTGCCAGATCGATGGGATTCAAACCGGAGGACCGGGCCCACGTCAATTTCCCTAAGCCGTCCCGATGACGTGCGCAGACACCCGGACTTCGCAGTATGCAAGCCCGACCGGAAAACTCAACTGGCCAGCCTGGCAAGTCATCGGATGAAGTGTCGAACAAGACCGGAAAAGAACTGCGCACGACAAGGGCCACAACGGAATCACGGAAAGTGACAAAGAACACGTCCGGGGCATTCCAGTCCGACATGGACGGCCAGCGGCTTCCCCGCAATGAGTCCGCTATAGCTCCGCCGACTGATGCCGCAACCGCAGGGTGTGTCCATCAGGCGCAGGAGGGAACGACGATGCCTCTTGAGACGGCCAGGGCCCGAAGGGAGCCCGGACTACTGCGAGCCGGAGAGAACAACGGCATCTGACGTGGCGCAGGACTGCGATATCGAAGTCGTGTTGGGGCCAGTTGTCTACGCCACGGACAATGTCTCTGTACGATCACCAACCGCCGGTCAGCGACGCTGCTCCCTTCCCAGCGCCTTGGAGTCGACCAGCCAGGGCCGGGCACGCGGGCGCCCTCAGGCGTCGTCGCGTGCGGGCGTCCAGTAGTCGGCGAGCATCTCGGTGACCCAGTAGGGGACGTGTACCGGCCCCTGGGGACCCATCGTCGGGAAGTACGGCGCGATGTCGTAGACCGGTGTCCCGTCGACAGCGTCCAGGTCCGTGACGTGCAGATCGAGACCCTCGACCCACAGCAGGCGGGGGTGGGAGACCGCGAGCTGGTTCGGGCGGCGGTGATTGCGGTGCACGAAGGTGCCGGTCGCCGGCCACCCCGGGTTGTTGCGGGGGCTACGTGCGTGCAGCGCGACGTCTTCCGGGGACGCCTGGCTGAAGTGCCACACGATCTCCAGGTGCGAGAAAGTCTCCAGGCGCAGGACCGTCTCGGTCGGGAAGTCCGGGCGAAGCCGGATGATCGCGGTGACACCGCCCTGGTAGTCGTCCTTCGGAGTGGTGTGGCCGCCGACGACCGTGGCGATCGGCTCGATCACAAGCTTCTGCCCGTCAGACACGGCTCTCCCCCGTTTCGAACAGGCCGGACCGGACTCGTCGTCCCGCCGCAGCCTTTCGGAATTTCGGCTTGCTCAGCCTACTCGGTGGAGAAGTGTGCGGGCCCGGTCGTCCAGCTCGGCTGCGGCAGTGCCTCCTCGGTGGCGCACGGGTGAGAGGGATCGACGCATCTGGACGGCGATGTCGCGGGTTCTTCCTGAGTGGACGCCGCCCATAGCATCAAGCGCCCTGGTCCAGGTGGCAATCGCTTCGTCGAGGTGTCCCCGGCGCACCTGTACTTCGCCGAGGTAGCCCAGCGTCACAGCGTGGGTTCGCGCGAAGGGGCCTGCCTGACGGGTCCGGACGCTGCGATGGAACTCCCGCTCGGCGCCGGCCATGTCGCCGAGGTCCCGGAGAGCGCAGGCTGTCTCGTGGGCAAGGCTGGCTTCGGAGAAGAAGAAAACACGTCCGGGCTCGTCCACCGTGCCATCTTCTGCGGCGCGAAGGTCGTCCTCGGCACGGACCAGAGCCCGTGCGGCTCCGGATCGTTCGCCAGTGGCGGCTTCGGCTCGCGCGTGCACCACACCGAGGAGGGACTTCTCCCGAGGAGATGCGAGGTCGTACCGGTTGCGCTGGAGAGAGGCCGTGGAGAGATTCAGGGCCTCGGCCGGATGTCCGAGGTCGACGGCCTGGTGGGCCATGGCCCGCAGGATGTGGCCGGCCAGGGGACCGTCGTCGGCCTCGGCGGTCAATTGCAGGGCGAGCTTGAAGTAGCTCTGCGCCAGGCTGTGTTCGCTCGCATCAAAGGCCGTCCAGCCTGCGAGGTAGGCGAGTTCTCCGGCGGCGGCCATCAGATGGACCCGAGTTCGTTCGGACGTGAAGCGCCCCTGGACATAACCCGCGACCTCAGTGCGCAGGTAGGCGACCAGGGCAGTCCGGCCGACGCGCCCACCGCGCCGCTGGTCTCGTTGGGAGAAGAAGGTCGTCATCTCCCGGACACTCTCGACGTCGTCATCGGTGACGGCGATGTCCGTGGTCGAGCGGCGAGCGCGCGCACGTGCAGGGCGTTCGTCCCACCACGTATCCGGGGGAAGCGTGAGCCCGGCCACGGAGTAGGCCGAGTTCACCAGGATCTGCCGCCGGTTCATGTCCAAGTCCGAAGCCCCCAGATCCACCAAGGTCGTCACCGTGTCGATGTCCCACGTCGGCACGGTGGGCGTGGGCGCCGCTTCGTCGTGGAGTCCGATGTCGGCGAGTGTGACGACACGACCGAGCCCACGAGAAAGCGTCTCGCACAAGATAGTTGGTGCCTGTCCCCGGGGGCGCGACCCGCGCAGCCACTGGGAGATGTGCGAGCGGGTGACGGTCAGCAGGTCCGGGGCGCCGTTCTCGGCGGCGACGCGGCGGAAGTGTGCGGCAAGGCGGTCTTGCGGCCAGCCCAGCTCACGGATGACGGCCTCCAGCCGGAGGTTGCGTGTCGGCGCCATGGTGACTCCCCCTCTCGAAACGATCTTTAGCGGCGTTAGCGGCATCCGACAGCTTCCGGGGATACCCACTGACTGTGAATCGCGGTTCGCTCAGTGTGAACGGTATTCCCTCCGACCCCACGGGGAGAGGGGGATCCGTCCAGTTCGCGCCGAGCCACGGGCCCGGTGCCGCACCGCTACTGGAGGACCTGGTGACGAATCCCGTCTGGCCGCCGCGGACGAGCGATCGATCCGCCGTGCTGCACGCCTACGAGAGCGTGCTGGGCTGGAGTCTCCTCGCGGATGGCGTGCCTGTCCGGGCGGAGGAGGCGGATCGGCTGTTCGGCGACGATCCGACCGTCGTTCTCCGTACACCGTGCACCGGTTTCGACCTGGTGAGTGTGCCGTACGAGCTGGGACTTGACGCCCTGGTGCTCATCGAGCGGGCCGATGTGCGCATTCCGTGCATCCGGCGTCCGGAGGAGGTGACGTTCCTCGTTCGGATGGCAACTGGCCAGTTCCTCGCGAACGTCGACTTCACTCGTGTGGAGGCCGTTCCCGATGGGCTGCTGACGCTGCCTCCCACGGCGGGCACACGCTGGGACACTCCGCCGTGGCTCAGCTCCAGCCCGGAACCGCTTCCCCTTCCGGAGGCCACGACCTTGGCTCACGGCCTGGAGAAGGTGACCCGCACTCGTAGGGCCGGCCTCCCGCGCTGATCACCCGCGCGATCGACCGCCTGCCCCTATTCCTTCATTTCCGGAGTTACCCATGTCCCTTGTCAGCGCTGTTCCACAGCATGATGTCGATATTCCTCGGTGGAGCCCTCCCATGGAGGCTGCGGGACTCAAGCGGCTTCTCGACAGCTTGAGCAAGTGGTCTCCGCTGGTGTTGGACGAAGTCTTCGACGACTTGAACATGGCACAGACCGCTCACGCCGACTCGGGGCCCGTCGAGCTGGCGCAGACCGCTGAGCGGCTCCGGAAGACCCTGGCGTACCTCGTCAGCATCGGTCGTAGCACGCCGCCTGGTCAGCTCACCCCGGAGATCTCCCGCTCGGTCAAGACCGCCGCGTCCCTCTCGGAGCCGGACCCGGTTGCTCGAGAACGCAACCTCGTGCGGTGCCTGGTCAAACGTGCCGAGCGGGACACGCACGCGGAACTGGGCCACCTGCGTCGCCTTGCCCGAGTGACCGAGGAACTGGTGCAGCAGATGTCGGCCGCCCGGCTCATCAAGGCTGAGAAATGAGCCTCGGCCACTCCCGTCGAGGTCCGCCGCCGTGACCGTGTCCGTGACCGGCGCCTGCCACGTACTGACTTCTCCGGTTGCGTCCGCTACCGGAGCACCCCATCCCAAACGGAGGAACGACCATGCACCCGCTTCATCACACCCCTTCAGCCCCTCCCGCCTCCGGCAGTACCGCCACCGCCGTTGCGCCCCACGCCGGCGGGCCGTACTCGGCCGGTGTGCGGGCGCGGGTGCGGCTGTTGACCGTGGCCCGTACCGCCGGCCTGCACCTGTCGCCCCAGGAGTCCGACCACGCCCCGGACGGCGGGCGCATCCTGCTGGGCGAGGCGGACGAGACGACCGTACGGGCGCTGGCCGACCTCATCGTCGCCGCCCGGCACGCCACCCCCGTGCCCGTCACCCCGCCCGTCACCGGCAGTGCCGACCAGCGGCTGCGGGAGACCGCACGCGCGGTCGGTCTGGAACTGAACCCCGGCACACCCCGCACCGGACCCGACGGACCCCGCTACCCCCTGGGCGAGGCCGACCACGCCACCGTGTCCCGCCTGGCCGACCTCATCACCACCGGCCACACCCGCCTGCACCTGGCCGCCGACGACCTCCGCTTCGCCCTCGTCGCCCACGGCCTCAACGCCGAACAGGTCAACGTCGACACCGGCACCGTGGTCCTGGGCTCCATCGACGTACCCGACGCCGGCACCCTCCTGCGCCTGCTGACCGGCAGCACCGAGGACGGCCCCGCGTACCCCAACACCCCCTGGGGATACGGGGAACTGGCTGCACGCATCACCGACGCGGTGAAAGCCGTCACCGGCGGCGGGGACATCGACGCCACCTACACCCCGTACTGCCCCCGGTGCCACGAGGAAGCCGCCATCCTCCTGCACGGCCTCCCCCTCCCCCACACCGCGCGCCTGACCGACCACCTCACCCGCACCGCCGCATAGCGCACAAACACAGTGGGCGGAGGACCGGATCTGCGCTCCTCCGCCCGCCAACACCCCGCCTCACCCGCTCCACCACCCACAGGAAGACCCCCGACCCCCGTGACCCCCAGCCCCCAACCGCCCGGCGCGGCCCCCGTCGTTCCCTTCATCACCCTGCGCGAGAACGAGCACGACGTCTCCGACCGCTCACTGGCCCTGCGGCCGTTCCGCAACGGCCTGGGCCTGTGCTACGCCGACGAGCGGGACGAGGACCGCGACCCCAGCGGAATCCTCTACGCCCGCGTCACCCAGAACCGCAACCAGACCGGCTGGCCCGCCGGCAAACCCCACTGGAAACAGGTCCACCCCACCCGCCAGCGCGAATGCGCCACCCACATGCTCTGCCACGTCTGCAAGGAACAGCCCAGCCGCACCGAACAGGGCACCCTCTTCATCGACGTCCTCGGCCCCAAAGCCCGTCCCAAGGCGGCCCGGTTGGAGGGCCTGCGCACCTTCCAGCCGCCCGTCTGCCTGCGCCACGCCAAAACGGCCATCGACCTGTGCCCCCACCTCAAACGCAACACCTACGTCGCCATGCGCGTCGCCGCACCCCGCCTCGCCGGAATGCTCGGCACCCCCTACACCATCACCGGCCTCACCATCACCCCCGCCCACACCCCAGGCGGCACCGCCATGAAACCGACGATCATCCCCTTCAACCACCCCCAACGCCACTACTTCCTCGGCGCCCAATACGCCATCGAACTCAACCAGATCACCGTCATCGACCTCGAAGACGAACTCGCCGACCTCGGTCACGACTGACGTCGGTCCGAGCCGCGAAGCCCAGGCCCGGTTCCCTCATATGCCCCGATGTGCGTGCCGGACCGCTGTCAGATCTGTCCGGGTCTGCTGCTTTCTCACGCCACGTGGGTGCCCTCACCTCTGCTCGGTCGGAACGTCTCCCCCGCCCAGTGGGAGCGATCTCTCCGTAAGTACCTGGCCACTCAACCTCGAAGGGACGTCCGCGCCCATGACGCGACAACCCCATGAATGGGCGGAAACACCGCCCCCGTCGGTCGTTCCGGTCTCCGCCGACCTTTTGGCGCGGGCGGGGTTCGACGTTCGTTCCGACCTCGGCCAACACTTCCTGCGGTCGAAGGAGGCGGCACGCCGACTCCTGGACTGTGCCGAACTGCCGGAGCGGGGACAGGTCCTGGAAATTGGGGCCGGGCTGGGCACGCTGTCGGAAGCGGTGGCAGAGACCGGCCACTGGATCTGGGCGGTGGAGAAGGACCGGCGGCTGGAAGGGATTCTCCAAGCCGTGCTGCGCCCGTTCGGCCGACAGGCCCGTGTCAGCATCTCCGATGTTCGCGAGGTGGACCTGCACGAAGGTCTCGGCGCCGACACCGTACTTCTGGCAATCATGCCGTTCGACTGGGAGTTGTCGGCGGCGCTCACCCGCCACGTGTTCGCCACCACGCCGAAGGTAGCCCGGGGCCTGGTGGTCGTTCCGAGCCGGACTCTGGAGAAGTACCAGGTGGCAGGAGAGGAGGCAGGTGGTCTGCGGCTGCGGGAAGTCGACGGGATCTCCCGCTTCGAGTTCTGGCCGAAGGCTCCCGAGGCGCTGCGCGTCGTGTCCATCGAGAGGCGCCAGTGAACCCACCGCTGATCATCACCACCGACTTCCACTCCAGCGTGCCCGAGGGGCGAGCCCTGCTGACCGCTGTGCGCGAGCACCGGGCCCGTGGTGCGCGGGTGGTGGACGCCGGGGACTTCTTCGGTGGCGCCGCCTTCCACGAGTTTTCGCAAGGAGAAGTGGAGGAATCACTGCTGGCGGAGCTGTACGACGCGCTGGTGCCGGGCAACCACGACTTCGCAGATTTGATGCGGCTTCGGAATCCGGACCTGTTCCCGCCAGTGGTATGCGCGAATGTCCGGCCGCCGCAAGGATTTGCCGGCCGCTGGGAGAGCGGTCTGCTGCTCCCGGGGGCCGGACCGCGGGTGGGGATCGTGGGGTATCTCGGACGGCAGGCGTACGAGGCCGTCCCTGCCGCCGAGCGTGCCGGGTTCGACTTCGTGGACCCGACCGCGGAGCTGATCATGGCAGAGCGGGACCGGTTGACGGCCGCCGGCGCCGATCTCGTTCTCGGGGTGAGCCACACAGGTTTCGCTCTCGATGTCGCCGATCAGGAAGACAGCTGGCCGCTGCGAGTGGTCCTTTCCGGGCACTGCCACAGCGCCTGGTACCACTGGGCATCCGCCGGCAGGCATGTCGTCAAGGCCCCGCACACCGGCCAGGGGCTACTGCGCGTCGACGTCGGCTCCGGCGGAGGTGACCGCTTCACCATCGAGACCCTCCCGGCAACCGCGGATGCCTCGGACCCGGACGGACTGGAGGAGGCGCTGTCCCGGTACGCGACCTGGGGAGCCAGGTTGATCGGCACTCTGCGTGCGCCGATCCCAGGCCGCGGGGATGTCGCGCGCCTGCTGGCCGAGCGAGCCCAGGCCGTGACCGGTGCCGATGCCTTCGTCTTCAGCCTGTGGAGCCTTCGCGGAGGGCTACCGGAGGCCGTCACCCGCCAGGCCCTCTCAAGCTGTGCTCCCTTCGACGCCGACCTCGTACTTCTGGACGGTGTCCACCACACGGAAACGGTCCGGAAACGGCTGCGTCTGCTCGGCGAAGAGCCTGTCATGTACTCCTCGGCCAGCGGTGCGGGCACAGCGCGGGCCGTGGCGACCACGAGCTATCTCGCCGAACGGCTGGGCGTTGCGGCCCGGCCCGTCGTCCCGCCGCGCACGCTGCGCGGCATACTCACCGATCTCGTTATGGAGTCCTTATGAGCGACGTGCTGGCCCTTGACGGCCACGAGCTCTCGCACGGCCCCACCGCACCACGCGAGTTCGCTGCCCGGCTCACCGGCGAGGGAGCCGGAGTCGCGTTGATCTCCTTCCCCGAAGACACTGACCACCGCCGCAACCTCGAACTCGGCCTGGGGCTGCTGTCGGCTCTCGGTCCGGTGCTGAGCGTCTACCCGGAGGACGGCTGCTGGAGCGACTTGGAGGTGCGCCTCGACGCCGACCCCGCACGGACCCACGGCGTCGGCGAGAACCGGCTGCACGTCGACCTCGTGGATCGCGAGTTGAGCCCGCGGTACATCGCTCTGTACTGCGTCCGCGACGACCCACGGAAAGGGGGAGCCTCGGCCCTGTCCGACCTGTGGGCCGCCGCCGGCGACGTGACTTCCGCCGACCGGAGCCTGCTCAGCCTTCCTCTGTTCTCCTACTGGGCCGACAAGGGTGTCCACGGCGTCGGTGAGAGCCTGAACCGGTTCGCGGTGCTGCCCGCGAGGATCGATGGCACCGCGCCGATCCGCTTCACCAGCAAAATGCTCTTCCACCTGCGGCACGGAGAACTCGTCGAGGCGGACAACAGCACCATTCCCTACTTCACCGAGGCGTTCGACCGGCTCGTCAGCGCCGTATACGAGCGCCACTTCGCCGTCCGGCTGCTCCCGGGGCAGTTGCTCGTCTTCGACCAGTGGCGTTACGCGCACGGCCGACTGCCGCTGGGGACGGGCCAGGAAGCGATTCCGCCCGGGCAACGGCGCCTGCTCAAGCAGGGCTACGTGGGCCAGGCGGGCCTCGGAGGTGCTCTGTGATCCTCACCGGACCCGCCATCCGGCACGCCGTGGACCGCGGGGAGATCACCATCGACCCGTTCGACCCGGACCAGCTCAATCCCAACAGCTACAACTACCGTCTCGGTGACGTGCTGAAGGTGGCTGTCGGCGGGCCTGCCGACCCTCGCCAGGACACGGAACTGGAGACCATCCGTATTCCGTCGAGTGGGTTCGAGCTCCAACCGGGCACTGTCTACCTCGGTGCGACGGTCGAGCGGATCGGCAGCCCCCGCTACGTGGCGAGCCTCATCGGGCGGTCCTCGCTCGGACGTCTCGGCTGCTTCCTTCAGATCTCCGCCGATCTCGCGCAACTCGGCGCGCTGCACCGGTGGACGCTGGAGATCGTCGTCGTCCAGCACCTCACCGTCTACGCCGGGATGCGCATGGGCCAGGTGTCGTTCTGGGAAAGGGTGGGTGCCGGGGCGCCTTACGTCGGCTACTACGGCAGGCTCGACGATCCGTCCCCCTGCTCCCCCAGCGCCCTGGCCGGCATCGCGGTGCAAGAGGGGAGCGCGGCGTGATCCTCACCGGACCGGAGATCCACGCCCGGGTCAGGAGCGGAGAGATCGAGATCGATCCGTTCGATCCCGTCCTCCTGAGCCCCAACAGCTACGACTTCCACCTCGGCACCACCATTGGCTGGTACACCGAGACTCACCTCGACTGCGCGCGGGAGAACGCGTTCGGGATCCACACGATCCCGCCCGAGGGCCTGCTCCTCTCTCCTGACCGGATCTACCTCGCCGCCACCGCGGAGCGCATCGGCAGCGACCACTTCGTGCCCATCATCCGTGCCCGTAGCAGTGTTGCGAGGCTGGGCCTGTTCGTCCACGTCACCGCCGATCTGATCGACATCGGCTCCCACAGCCATCTCACGCTGCAACTGCACGCGGTCCGGCCGGTGAGGATCTACCCGGGGCTGCGAATCGGACAGGTCACATTCTGGGCAGTCCAGGGCGAGATCGTCCTGTACGACGGCAAGTACCAAGGTGCCGAGCAGCCGATGGCCTCGCAGATCCATCGCGACTTCGAGGGGCGGTGACCCCTGTGCCCGCTGAGGACCTGAGCGTGGACGAACACGTCGTGGCGGTGGTGGCGCACCCCGATGACGCCGAACTGCTCGCCTATGGAACCCTTCGCCGCTATCACCACCTCGGTGCCGAGGTCACCGTGCTGATCGCGACCCGCGGCGCCAACGGTGTCTCCCTCACGGACGCCGCGCGCGGCGTCCGTCTCACCGAAGGCACACGTACACGCGAGGTCGAGGCGGCCTGGGACGGCACGGGTGTCGAGCTGGCCTGGCTCGGCCTTGCCGACAGCTCGCTGCACTCCGACCGCGGTCTGGTCTCCGCCGTCGAAGGAGAACTCGTGCGCCTGGGCTGTACGACCGTCATCACTCACAGCCCGCACGCGGGCAACGACCACCAGGACCATCTCGCGCTCGCGACGGCCACCGCCAACGCCGTCACCCGCGTGCCGTCCTGTCGAACCGTGCTCTACGGCGAGCCCCACTCCCCCCGCAGCAACTTCGCTCCCACTGTCCTGGTCGACATCACTGTCTTCCTCGACGACAAGGTCAAAGCGCTGGCCCGTCACAAGACTCAAGAAGGCCGCTGGTACCTGGAGGAGAACTACACCCGCCATCGGGCAGCGGCGGCCGGCTGGCGGCTGCGCCCCACTGCCTCCGCGGCGGGGCGCGCGTTCGAGGCGTTCGAGACGCCCCTGCTCACCCTGCTGAACCCGCCACCAGAACAGGAGCGCACGTGATCCACATCGAACAGCCGCCCTTCCTGCCGTGGCTCGGCTTCTGCGAAGCGCTGCTCGCCTGCTCCACCCTCGCGCTCTACGACGACGTGCAGTTCACCGAACGCGGCTGGCAGAACCGCAACCGGATCAAGACGGCCAACGGCATCGCCTGGATCACCGTCCCCGTCTCCCACAAGAACGGGCAGCTCATCCGCGACACCCGAATCGCCGAGAGCTTTGACCCCACAGCCACGATCAAGGGCATCCGCCTTGCGTACGGACGAACCACGTACATCGACGAGGCCCTCCAGGTCCTCGCCCCGCCGCTGTCCGCAGGACACCGGTGGCTGGCCGACCTCACCCTCGACCTCGTCACGCAGATCGCGCTCGCGCTCGGTTCCCGGGCCTCCCTGCTCCTCACGTCCCAGATGACCCTCACGGAATCCGACGACAAGACCGAGCGCCTGGCCCTCATTTGTGAGGCCGCCGACGAGACGACTCTGTGGGCGGGCTCGGGCACACGGCAATACCTCGACACCGCGGCGCTCGCCGAGCGCGTCACCGTCATCTGGAACGAGTTCACCGATCGCCATCCGCGCTACGCCCAGCCCTGGCAGAAACAGGGCTTCGCACCGGGCCTGTCCGTCGTTGACGCGGCCTGCTCGATCGGCTGGGCCGGGGTGTCCGCGATGCTGCGCGCCGGCCTGTGCTCCTACCGCCCCACCGCAGACACGGGAGAAGCACGATGATCCGCCCCCGCCTCCTGACCGGCATCGACCTGCCCCTGGAGCCGTCCTGCGGCTCCACCATCTGGGCCAACGACGTGTACCGGCAGCTCGCCCCCGACTTCCGCACCGCGTTCATGGCCATGCCCGGCTCCGACACGTGGCCCCACGGCTTCGAGGAGACCATCGACCTCCGCGCGGCCAAGCACCCCTACGGGCCGCGCTTCGCCCGGTACGCCGAGAAGTTGACGGACGAGGTCGAACGGTTCGTACGCATCTGGCGCCCCCACCTGATCCACGCGCAGCACTTGGGCTTCGGGCTCGCTCTCGCCTTCGCCCGCGCCGCAGGCAATACCCCGCTCATCTCCATCGCGCACGGCACCGACATCATCGCCGCCACCGAAAACGACCAGGCCCGCGACGCCCTGACCGAGGTCGTCACGGCCAGTACCGCGGTCGCCGTAACGAACACCGCGATGGCCGACCAGGTGGACGCCCTCACCCAGGGGAGGTTCACCGAGCGCCTGATCGCCATTCCCTGGGGAATTCCCCTGCCGGAGCACCCCACAGCCGCTCGGCTCACCGACACGCGCCGCCTGCGGCTGCTGCATGCGGGGCGCCTGGACGCGAACAAGTCCACGGCCACCGCGATCGAGGCCATGGCGCTCACCGCCGACAAGCACCATCTCACCATCATCGGCAGCGGCAGCGAACTGCCCGGCCTCACCGCCCAGGCCACCAACCTCGACCTTGCCGGCCAGGTCCGCTTCGAGCCCTTCATGACCCGCGAGGCACTGTGGCAGCGCTTCGCCGACTTCGACGCATTCTTGTTCACCACCAAGCAGCTGGAAGCGTTCGGCCTGGTCGCCGTCGAGGCTCAGGCCCACGGGCTCCCGGTCGTCTACGGTGACCTGCCGGGCCTGCGTCAGACGCTCGGCGCCGGCGCCCTCGCCTACCGGCCCGGCGACGCCGCCGCCCTGGCCGCGTGCGTCGACCAGCTCGCCGAGGACACCGATCTGCGCCACGACCTGGGCATCGCCGCAGCCGTCAGCGCCCGACGCCATGACATCAGGGCGACCGCCACGCACTTGCGCGACCTGTCCAACACCGTGCTGGAGGTGCGCCGTGTCTGAGACCCCGCTGTACGCAAGCCGCTTGTGGCCTCCCGTACGCCGCCGAGCGGCCAACGCGTCCCTTTCCACGCTGGACCTGCTGGAATCCCTGGGCTACGTCGCCAAAACCGACGCCACCGGCGTGTTCACCCTGCTGCCACTCGGACTGCGGGTCCACGACCGGCTGACCCGGCTCGCCCGGACGGCGTTCGAGGAACGCGGTGCGAATACTGTCGCGTTTCCCACGCTGCAAAGCCGCTCGCTGTGGGAGCAGTCCGGCCGGTGGGACGTCTACCAGTCCGAAGGCGCACTCCTCACCTCCACGAGCAGAGGCGGTGAGGAAATGTGCCTGGCCCCGACCTCAGAGGAGATCGCCGCCGCCACGGTGCGCGACCGCCTGCGCTCCCACCACGACCTCCCCGTACGGCTGTTCCTGAGTACCACCAAGTTCCGCGACGAGATCGCTCCACGCGGCGGGCTGATGCGCGGCCGCGAGTTCACCATGGCCGACGCGTACACCTTCGACACCGACCCTCAAGCGATGTACGCGTCGATCCGCATCCTCAACGATGCCTGCCGAACAGCCTTGGCGCGCATGGGCCTGACTGGCGTCTTTCAAGCCGCGGCCGACGGCGGCAGCATCTCGGCAGGGCCGTCCACCGAGCACCTCGTCCTCGGTGACACCGGGCAGAGCACCATCCTGGTCTGCGATCACTGCGGTCACCGCGGCGACCACGCCGTCCTGCGGGGGAAGGCCGTCCCGCAGGCCAACCCGGTCGTCAACATCATCGCCTTCGCCCTCACCGCCCACGACGGCTCTGTCGCCCCGGCAGCTGTGGCCATCCGCTCCGACTTGCAGGTCAGCTCCCGCAAACTCGCCGCCGCCACCGGCGCCGCCCGCGTGGCTCTCCTGAATCCCGCCCAACTGCCTGAACTCTTCGGCAAGGAAGCCGGCACCCTCACCCCCTGGGACTGCACCGGCACGACCGTCTTCTTCGACGACTCCGTCGCCCACCTGGAGATCTTCGCCATCTCCGACGGCGTCAGCGGCCTTCGCCACAATGTCACCTGGACGGACACGAAGGACCTCGGCGCTCTGTCGCCCACAGCCGTCGACCTCCACCGCTCAGCCGCGGGCATGGGGTGCAGCCGCTGCGAAGACGGCAACTACCGCGAGGCCGGCGCCATCGAACTCGCCCACGTCTTCGAACTCGGCACCCAGTACGCCACCTCGATGAATCTGTCCTTCACCGACGATCACGGCACCTCGCATACCCCCTACTCGGCCTGCTCCGGCATCGGTATCACCCGCTGCCTGCAGACCCTCGCCGACCTCCACCGCGACAGCAACGGCCTGCGGTGGAAGCCCGAAACCTCGCCGGCCGACCTCCACATCACCGTCCTGCGCCCCGACCTGCCCGCCATGCGTGAACGCACCGACCTCGTCGTACAGCACCTGCGCGGACGCGGTGCCGCCCTGTTCGTCGACGACCGGCCCGAACCGGCCGGCGAGAAATTCCGGTACGCCCGTCTCCTCGGCCTCCCGCACACCCTGGTCCTCTCCCCGCGGCAGCACGGCGACGAGGTCGAACTCATCAACCGGTGGACCACCCGGACCCGCCGAACACCAATCAGCCAGATCCCCGACACCTGGAGCCCACGCTAATCCGCTCCGCGCCAAAGGCGCAGAACACCTTTCATGTCGCCGTTCGACAGTCTGAACGGCGACAGAATTCGGCTGCCGAAATTCCAAGGAAAACCCGGCGCAGAACCGAGAAATCGAATGACTGAAACCCGCCGACGATACTGATCTCCGAATTGACCACCCGTCTCTTTACCTCTAGCCTCGAATCAGTCACCGGGTTGTAGCTCAACGGCGGAGCACGGCATAAGTGTTGCCGAGGAGCTGGTTCAACTCCAGCCGACCCGACCAAACCCTCTGGCACTGGCGGCCGGGGGCGCCCAGCCCCAGCAGCTCATGCAGGCCGCCGAGAGACCAGACACCCAGAGACCAAACGCAACGACAATTACGCAGACCAGGTGCGGTGCAGATGAAAATCGGAATTACTGGCGGCGGAAGCGCCGGGCACGTCGTGCCCGCTCTCGCAGTAGCGAACCGACTCCCCGCCCAGGGAGCCACGGAACTGGTGTTCTTCGGGCGCGCCGACAGTATCGAACACGAATACGCCAAAAAGACCGGAATCCCGTTCCGGCCCGTACCTTCCGCGGGTTTGAAACGCTACGGCTCGTGGAGCAACGTCCTGATGCCCTTCACGGTGCTGCGAGGCATCGGGGCCGCCGTCCTGGCCATGCGCCGCGAGCGGCCCGATGCCCTGTTCTCCAAAGGCAGTTACGTCTCCGTGCCGGTCGGAATCGCCGCCTGGCTCTGCCGCGTTCCGATCGTGGTCCACGAGTCCGACCACTCCCTCGGGCTCGCCAACAAGATCGTCGCCCGGATGGCCGACCGGGTATGCCTGTCCGTCACGCCCCCTGCCGACACGCCACGATGGCTGTCCCGCAAGTCCGTCGTCACCGGCCTTCCGCTGCGCCACGATCTCGCCTCCGGCAACCCCGAGCGGCTGCGCCGGCGCCTCGGCATCCCGGCGCGGCCCGTCCTGCTCATCTTCTGCGGCAGCAGTGGGTCCCAGCGCATCAACGACGCCGTCACCAGCCAGCTCACCACCTTGTGCGCGCGCTTCGCGGTCATCCACGTCCGAGGCAAGGGCAACCTCGACCCTTCCCTCGACGACGTGCCGGGGTACCGGCAACTGGAGTACCTGCACGAAGAGATGGCCGACGCGCTGTGGCTCGCCGACCTCGTCATCGGACGCGCCGGGGCAACAACGCTCGCGGAAATCGAAGCGCTCGGCAAACGGGCCGTCCTCATCCCGCTCCCCGCGGCAGTCAGTCGCGGCGACCAGCTCGACAACGCCGACGCCTACGCCCGCCGCCACCCCGGACAGTGCATCGTGATCCCCGACGACGAGGAACTGCGGGGCGGAGCGTCGCTTGCCAAGGCGTGCACGGAACTGGCCGCCGGCCTCGGGACCTCTTCGCCAGAGCAGCCCGACCCACAGGCCGTCCACCGTGCTTCCGACCTCATCGCGCGGGAAACCGTGGCGGCGGCCCGGCCCCGGCGGGCACTGCACGCCCGGTAGCCCCCCGGTAGGACGTCAGCCGTCGTGGTGCCCGTACATCGCGAGGATCTGCTCCTCGGACTCCCCACGGTGATACACGTGGAAGTGCAGGTGCCGGGATTCCTGATAGAGCCCGACGTTCGTGGTGACGGAAGCCGCACCGTGCTCCGCCTCCACCCGCGCGGCCACCTGCCGGACGACCGCCATCACCTCGCCGAGCAACTCCTCACCCCCGTCCCCGAGATCGACCAGGGACGGCGTGTGCTCCTTCGGCACCACCACGACATGTACCGGGTAGGCCGGGTTCGTGTGCTCGAACGCGAGCACCCGCTCCGTCTCCACCACCACCTTGACCGGCGTAAGCCCGGAAACGGCCTGGTGACAGTAGAAGTCCGAAGTCGACGAGCCCACGGCAGCGGTCACGGTACGTAGCTCTCCCTATCTGGCGGCGAGATCGCCGCCACCCTACCCGTCCCGCTCCCACGGACCTCGCCAGCCGACACGGAACGTATCGCCAGGCGCGGTTGACGTGCCGCCTGCCTGCACATCGACGCCTCAGCCTCCTACCCCTCGACACGCCGAGACCGGAGTTCACGGAGTACGAACCGCCTGGCCCGCTGCCCTCCGCACCTACCCGCCCCAGGGACTTTTCAGGGACTTTCAGCTCTGCCCGAGGGAGCACCGAGGGACTTTTCGCTGCCTAAGACAGCAACCCGCCGAAAGAGCTGAAAGGGCCTCCGACACAGGTCGGAGGCCCTTTCACGGGCGAAGCCGCAGGTAGCGGCAGACGAGTCGGGCTGTACGCCGGGTTCTGATCGACGCCCTGCACCGATGACCTCGGGGCCGCGAAGTCGACGACGCACCACGGGGGTAGCGGGGATCGGGCGGCCAGCTCACGCGTATCGAAGCGACGACCGCAGCCAAACCGACCCGGCCGACGGCGTCGGCGCAGCACTCAGCGCATCGGCGAGGTCCCGCTGGGGTTGGGGGTACTGGGAAGGAAAGGGAACATGCCGAGGAAGCTACCGGCCCAGAACGACAGCACGATCCGCGTCTGCGTCTCCCCCAGTCCCAGCGCGGCCGCAACGCGCCGCCGTGTCCCCTCCCCCATATCCGGCCATCCACCCGACCGACCGGGTACCCCACATCCTCGCCGTTCTCCACACTCCACAAGCAGCAGACACCACTGACACCAAGCCCGGAGACCGGACCACCTACCTCGTAGGCCCCAGCCCTACAATCCGTGCCATGCGGTACAAAGATGGAGCCTGGCAAGGGACCTCGGCAGCCACACCATCAGGCAAAGAAATTGCAAACCCCTTCTGAAAGCCCAGGTCAGGAAGTGTGCTCTCCGCGCGAGCGGAGGTGAGCCGTCATAGCCATCCCACCATCGTGGCCCACGGCAGTGCTCTCCACGCGAGCGGAGGTGAGCCGTTTGTCGTATGGCCACCTTCTACCGCGTCCACGTGCTCTCCGCGCGAGCGGAGGTGAGCCGACAGCCCGGTGCCCGATGAGGACGGCGGCACGGTGCTCTCCGCGCGAGCGGAGGTGAGCCGTAGCCGAGATCGTCGCGGTAGGCGTTACGGTCGTGCTCTCCGCGCGAGCGGAGGTGAGCCGGTGCAGCAGGGCGCCCGGCAGCGGGTGCACGGGTGCTCTCCGCGCGAGCGGAGGTGAGCCGGGCCCGATGGACGCTACTACCCAGGCCCAGATGTGCTCTCCGCGCGAGCGGAGGTGAGCCAGCGTCCATCGCCGGGCCGACCTTCGTGGCGAGGTGCTCTCCGCGCGAGCGGAGGTGAGCCGGCCGTCAAGGCCGTGCACGACACCACCAAGAAGTGCTCTCCGCGCGAGCGGAGGTGAGCCGCCGTCCGCCACATGGCCGCCGCCTACCGCCTCGTGCTCTCCGCGCGAGCGGAGGTGAGCCGTTTGTCGTATGGCCACCTTCTACCGCGTCCACGTGCTCTCCGCGCGAGCGGAGGTGAGCCCTCTGCGGGCAGGACGGCGGTGATCCGGTCGGATTGGTCTTCGCGCATGCGGGGGTCAGCCGCAGGAGTTGGCGGTTACCGCAGGCTCAGTTCCCGCTAGGAGCGCGACCCCGCAGTTCCCTGGGCTTCCGGCCTCGCCTCGGCTATCCGTGGAGGAGGCCGGCATCCGCCTGTTGCCGTACCGCCGGCGAGCAGTGCGCCGCCCCATCTCCGCACTTCACGAGACGAGACGGGCGCCTCCACGACGCCGTCACATAAAGATTCGGTGTCGCAACACCACAACGAGCTTGCATAACAGTTGTCTCGACACTTTCTCTCGACATAAAGTGCCTCCATGACACCTGATCAATGGCCGACGGCGCTCACCGCTCGGGTCGCCCGGGGGGTACGGGAGGCGCGCAGGGCCGCCGGGCTCACCATGGGCGAAGTCGCCCAGGGCTGCGCCGAGCGCGGTTGGGCGGAGTTCACCGAGCACTCCATGAAGAACCTGGAGTCCGGGCGCAAGGCGAGCATCGCCGTCGCGGACCTTCTCGTACTGGCCGATGTCCTGGGCGTGCCGCCGGTGAGCCTGCTCTTCCCGCTCGGTGCCGCCGCCACCGTGGAAGTCCTGCCGGGCCGGGAGGTGTCCACGTGGGACGCGCTGGCCTGGTTCACCGGCGAGACCCCTCTGGAGCGGTCCGCGGCCGAAGGCACCGCCCGGGACGTCCTCGACGTCTTCCGCCATCACGGGGACCTGGTGGCCGCCGCGACATCCTCCTACGCCCTGGCCAGGGAACGGCGGCGCACGGCGAGCACCACCTTGGACCGGGCCCGCAGAGCCACCCTCCTGCAACGCGCCGAGGGATACGAGGAGCACGCCTTCGAGGACTGCCAGGAGCTGCGCGCTTTCCGCGGGCGGATGCGCGAGCGCGGACTCGTCCCTCCGGCCCTGCCCGGCGAACTGGCGTTCGTCGACCAGGCAGACGGCTCAGACCACTCGGACGACTCACCCGAGGACGCCCGGTGAAAAGCGGCTCCGGCCGTGGATAGCCCAGCGCTGCCCCGGCCCCCGAACACACCCCACCGGCCAACAGACCAACAGCCCGCAGCACTCCCGCACCGGACTCCCGCGCGGGCAGTCCAGTCGGCCCGATCAGTCTCCGAGGCGGCATGAAAGCCGCCAAGCATCCCACCGCCCCGGAGACCTCACTCCCTCACCGCACGTTTCACAACGCACGACGAAGGCGCTTCCATCATGCCGCACCCGCACCCGCACCCTGCCCAGCCCGGACAACCCGCCACCCCGACCGCCACAGCACCCGCGGCACCCGTATCACCGGGGCCGGCGGTCCAGCCCGACCAGACACCCGACCGGACGCCCGACACACCTCCCCCCGGTCTCCTGCACGGCCGTTGGTACTCCACCGAGGAACTGGCCGCGCTGCTGGGCGTCGACGCCTCGACGCTGCGCCGATGGCGGACCGCGACCCCCCTGCAGGGCCCGCCGTTCGTACCGATCGGCGGCCGCCGGACCCTGTACAGCGACACCGACGTCCAGACGTGGCTGTCCGCACGCCGTATCGACCCCGCCCTGGCCGCCTGATGTCCCAGCCGATCACCCTGCCCCTGGGCGTCTCCGTCTCCACCGACATCGAGTACCGGCCGGACAGCCCCAACCCCCACCGCGCCCGCGCCCGCTGGATCGACCCGCACACCAGGCGCCGCGCCTCGGTCTCCGAGATGCTCCCCACCACCGACGCCGCCCAGAAGTGGATCGACCGGGTCAGGCGCCTGGCCGGCCGGGGCATCACCCCGGACATCGCCGAATCCACCCTGGCCGAGTACGGCCAGTCCGTCATGGACCTGGCCATGCGCGGACTCGAACCCAAAACACTCTCCCCCTACATGTGCGGATGGCGGCTTCGGGTCATCCCCACCCTCGGCCACCTGAAGGTCACCGCGATCACCAACGGCCTCGCCGACCGCGCCGTACACGGATGGATCGCCGACCAGGTCGGCAAATCGACCATCAAGAACACCATCTCCCCGCTGGTCCGCATCATGGAACAGGCCAGGCGCGACGGCCTGATCGACATCAACCCCGCACGCCTGTACGGCTGGCAGTATGCCTACAAACAGGCCGAGGACGAACTCGACGACCCCCGCAGTCTCGCCCTGCGCGACTGGGCCGCGCTGCGGGAACTCTCCACTGCCCTCGTCGCCCGCTCCCACGGCGAATTCCAGGGCTGGGGCGACGTCGTCGAGTTCGCCGCCTGCACCGCCACACGCATAGGCGAGGTCTCCGGAGTCCGCGTCTGCGACATCAACCTCCATGACTGGACCTGGGACGTCTGCCGCCAGACCACCCCCAGCCCCGGCGGACTGGCCGACAAAGGAACCAAAGGCAAACGCAGGCGCACCGTCCCCCTCATCCCCGAGATCCGGCCCATGGTCCTGTGGCGGGTGGAACGCGCCAAACTCACCCCCCACGCCCGCCTGTTCACCGGACCACGCGGCGGACGCATCACCACCGCCGTACTGCGCGACGCCACCCACTGGGACGACGTCGTCATCAGCCTCGGCTACGAACACCTGCGCCGCCACGACCTGCGCCACACCGGCCTGACCTGGATGGCCGACTCAGGCATCCCCCTCCACGTCCTCAAGGAAATCGCCGGCCACGGCCAACTCACCACCACCCAGCGCTACCTCCACCCCGACAAACAATCCCTACAACGCGCAGGCGCAGCCCTCAGCGCCCACCTCGCCACCGGACACACCCACCCGACAACCCCCGCCCCGACCGCACAACACCCCAGGCACCTCCACCCCGTGAACTGACCACCCACACAACACCCCCCTTTGCCCGCCGCCCCCGCACCACCGGGGCAGCGGGCAAAGCCATGCCAGGGGCGGGCAGACCGCACTTCCGCCATGGCTGGATCTCATCGAAATGTTGGCTGAAAACAGCCGCCCACAACCTGCGGACATCACACAGAGTGAGCAAAATCGAGGGCTCAACCAGTGGACAAAAGCCCACAGAACGCCCCTCGCGGACGCCCGTGGTCCCAAAGTGGTCCCAGAACAGGCCCGGACAGCACGCGGGCGGCTGCGCGCGGAATTGACGTGGCGTCAGCGAAAGGGCCGCCGACCTGGAGTTTCCTCCGGCCGACGGCCCTTTGTGCCTCTGTCGGGACGACAGGATTTGAACCTGCGACCCCCTGACCCCCAGTCAGGTGCGCTACCAAGCTGCGCCACGTCCCGGTGCTCGATCGGCTCGGGGTTTGGGACCCCGGGGTGACCGCGCATGAGAACAATACCGCACCTCGGGGGGTGATCGCTCGCACCCCGAGGGGTGGGGGAAGGGCCTCAGGACGGATGAGTACCGGTACTCATGTGCCGCCGGTCACACCGGCGGAACCTGGGGGCATGACGAAGGTGATTCCACAGCAGCAGACGACCGCCGCGTACGCCGCGCAGGCCGCGATCTCGTTCGTGATCGCGCTCGGGGCGATGGTGGTGGGGGTGGCCTATCTCCCGGTCGGGGGATGGGTACGGGCGTTCCTGGCGGTCGGGTTGCTGTACGTGGTGACCTCCGCGTTCACGCTGGCGAAGGTGATCAGGGACCGCCAGGAAGTGGGCCAGGTGACCAGCCGGGTCGATCAGGCGCGGCTCGACAAGCTGCTGGCCGAGCACGACCCGTTCAAGGTCGAGGGCCTCTGAGCCCTCAGCTCGACCCGCCCCCTGAGCCCGCCAGCCGCGCCACCCCTGACCCCGCCAGTCGGCGCGCGGCTCGCGGCGCTCGGGCTCACGACAAGCCCCCTCACCCCGCCGGAGGCGCCTCGTCCCCCAGCAGATACCGCGCCCCCGCCCCACGGTGCCCCGCCACGTCCTCCTGGTTGTACAGCGAGCACCGCGTCAACGACAGACAGCCGCACCCCACGCACCCGGTGAGCGCGGACTTCAGCCGCTGGAGGTCCGCGATCTGGTCGTCGATCCGCCGCTCCCACGTCCGCGCGACGCTGTCCCACTCCGCCGAGGTCGGCACATGGTCGACCGGAAGGTGCGCGAGCGAGTCCCGTACCTCGTCCAGCGAGAGCCCGATCCGCTGGGCCGCGCGGATGAACGCGAGCCGCCGCAGCGTCGAGCGCCGGTAGCGCCGCTGGCCGCCCGGAGTGCGTTCCGACCGGATCAGGCCGAGTTCCTCGTAGTAACGCAGGGCGGACGCCGCGTAACCGCTGCGGGTGGCCAGCTCACCGATCGGGAGCTGGTCGCGGCTGGAGAGACTCATGGCGTCCGAGGGTAGTCGGACGCGGCCCGCGGGTGGCGCTTGACCTCAAGTGGACTTGAAGTTGCAGAGTCGGTGCATGACGACGAGAACGACGACACCCCCGGCCCACGGGTACGACGACCTGCGGCCGCTGATGTCGCTGATGACCGGCGACGAGAAGCACGGACCCGCCGCCACCTCCACGCTCGACGCGCTGTGGGTGCTGTACGACCGGGTCCTGCGGGTCTCGCCGGAGCACGAGGACGACCCGGAGCGGGACCGTTTCCTGCTGTCGAAGGGCCACGGGCCGATGGCGTACTACGCCGTGCTCGCCGCGAAGGGCTTCATCCCGCGCGAGTGGCTGAGCGGCTTCGGGGCGTACGACTCCCCGCTCGGCCACCATCCGGACCGGACGCTGGTGCCGGGGGCGGAGATCGGTTCGGGGTCGCTGGGGCACGGGCTGCCGCTCGCGGTGGGCAGCGCGCTCGGGCTGCGGGCGCAGGGGCTGACGGACCCGGCGGTGTGGGTACTGGTCGGGGACGCCGAGATGGACGAGGGCAGCAATCACGAGGCCGTGCAGTTCGCCGGGGCGGTGGGCCTGAACCGGCTGCACGTGGTGGCGGTCGACAACGAGTCGGCCACGTACGGCTGGCCCGGCGGCCTGGCCTCGCGCTTCGCGGCCGAGGGCTGGTCGGCGGTGACGGTCGACGGGCGGGACCACGAGGCGCTGTACGAGGCGTTCACCGCGCCGCACCCGGGCCGGCCGCACGCGGTCGTGGCCCGCGTCGAAACCAAGAGCTGAGCGAGCCGGCGGGCGCCACCCTCACGACGGCCGCCGCGCCCCTTGGACGCGAGCCCCACGACGGCCGCCGCACCCCTGAACGCGAGCCCCGCGACAGCGTCGCACCCCTGGACGCGAGCCCCACCCCCGCCCCCCGGCCGCCCGGCCACCGCCCCCCAACCCCCCAACCCCCGAGGAGACCCCCTTCCATGGACACCATGCGTGAGCGTTTCGGCACCGTCGCCGGCGCCCTGCTCGACGAGGACCCCCGGCTCGCCGTCGTCCTCGCCGTGATCTCCGGCGACCGCTTCCGCGACGCGGCCCGCGCGCATCCGGACCGGGTGATCGACGTCGGAATCCGCGAACAGCTCCTGATCAGCGCGGCCGGCGGGCTCGCGCTCACCGGCCTGCGGCCGATCGCGCACACCTTCGCCAGTTTCCTGATCGAGCGGCCCTTCGAGCAGGTGAAGCTGGACCTCGGCCACCAGGGCGTGGGCGCGGTGCTGGTGAGCGCCGCGGGCTCGTACGACATCGCGTCGGGCGGCCGTACCCACCAGGCGCCCGGCGACGTGGCGCTGCTCGACACCCTCGACGACTGGACCGTCCATGTGCCGGGGCACCCGGACGAGGCCGAGGCGCTGCTGCGGCACGCGGCGGCCGACGGCGACCGCCGGGTGTACGTACGCCTCAGCGAGCAGACGAACATCGCCGCGCTGCCGGTCTCGCCGGGCCGCTTCACGGTGATCCGCGAGGGCCGGAACGGCGTGGTGCTGGCGGTCGGCCCCCTGCTGGACGCCGTGCTCGACGCGACCAGCGGGCGGGACGTCACGGTGCTGTACGCCTCGACCGTACGGCCCTTCGACGCGGACACCGTACGGACGGCGGTGGGCCGGGCGGACGCGGCCGACCTGGTGCTGGTCGAGCCGTATCTCGCGGGGACCTCGGCCGCCGCCGCGAGCGAGGCGCTGCTCGACGTCCCGCACCGCGTGCTGGCGCTGGGCACCGGGCGCGCGGAGTTCCGGCACTACGGGACCTGGCAGGAGCACGTCGCCGGGCACGGTCTGGACGCGGCGGGGCTACGGGGACGGATCGACGCCTTCCTGCCGGTCTGAGCGCGGCCGGGCCGCGGGCTTCACCGACCCGGGCCCGCGGCCGGTCAGGCGTCGTCCTCCGACCCGGAATCAGCGGAATCAGCGGAACCGGCGGGATCGGCCGGATCAGTGGCACCGCCCGGCCCCCCGCCGGCCGAAGCAACCCCCGCAGCGGCCCCCGATGCCGCCCCCGCGCCACCGCCGTCCGCCCCGCCCTTCCCGTCCCGCGCCACCGCTGCCGCGTGCCGCCGCGCGTCGTCCGCGCTGTTCTGCGCGCCCAGCGTGCCGAAGTAGAAGCCGGAGACCGTGGCCAGCACGGTCATCAGCGCGGTCACGATGGTCTTGCGCAGATCGGCGGCGTCGCCGTCCGTCGACAGCATCGTGACCGCGAGCGCGAAGCCGACCAGCGCCAGGATCAGCACGGCGATGATGCTGCGGGTGAGCCCGCGCACCCCCCGGGGCTCGCGCAGATCGCGCAGGAAGTCCCGTACCTCCGCGTCGTCCGCGGCCCGGTCGATCAGCCGGTCGGTGAGCTGCTGGCGCCAGGCGGTGGCCCGGCGGACGTCCATGATCAGCGGGATGACCGCGACGACGGCCACGATCACCACCACGACCGCGATCAGGAGGAAGGCCGTCCGGCCGCCGAGCCCGGAGATCGGCTGGACCTGCGCCAGCCCGGCGGCAGCGGCGAGTGAGTGGGCCATCTCGGTTTCCCCCCAAGGGCTCTACGGGCGGGCAGGATCGCAGCGCGCCGGGGGAACGGTCAAGTCCGTTACAGCACAGGGCCGTTCGCCCACGTCGGCGGCCCTGGGCCGACCGCTGCCGGACGCATGGCGAATACGTGACCGATGCATCTGGCGTCGGAGGCCATCACCTCTGGAGAATCGGACCCGCGGACCCACTCGCAGATCCATTCGACGGCTCATACGTCCGAGCCCGCGCCCGAGGACCCCGAGGAGCAGCACCATGCACGAGGCACCACCGTCCGGGACACTCCCCTACTACGAGGACGTGTCCCCCGGCGCGGGAGCGCTCCCGCCCCGCGCCTGGACGGCGGCGTCCGACGCGCGGCGGGTGAATCTGGGCGGCGCCTGGCGGTTCCGCCTTTCGGCCACGGCGGACGCGGAGGACGAGTCCTTCGCGCGTCCCGGCTACGACGCCTCGCGCTGGGACGTGCTCGCGGTGCCGTCGCACTGGCCGCTCCAGGGGCACGGGCGGCCCGCGTACACCAATATCCGCTACCCCTTCCCTGTCGATCCGCCGTATGTGCCGACGCAGAATCCGACCGGTGACCATCTGCGGGTCTTCGATCTGCCGGACGACTGGCCGGGCGGCGCCGCGCTGCTGCGCTTCGACGGGGTGGAGTCCTGTGCCCGGGTGTGGCTCAACGGCCAGGAGTTGGGCACGTTCAAGGGCAGCCGGCTGCCGGTGGAGTTCGAGGTCGGCGAGCTGCTCAGGACGCACGGGAACGTGCTGGCGGTACGGGTCCACCAGTGGTCGTCCGGCAGTTATCTGGAGGACCAGGACATGTGGTGGCTGCCCGGTATCTTCCGGGACGTCACGCTGATCGAGCGGCCCGAGGGCGCGGTCACCGACTTCTTCGTGCACTGCGGCTACGACCACGCCACCGGCAACGGCACGCTGCGGGTGGACTGTTCACCCGCCGGCACGGTCACCGTCCCCGAACTCGGCCTGGACATCCCGACCGGCGAGCAGGTGACGTTCCCCGTCGAGCCCTGGTCGGCGGAGGCGCCGCGGCTGTACGACGCGGAACTGGCCACCGAGGGCGAGCGCGTTCCGCTGCGGATCGGCTTCCGTACCGTCGCGGTCGAGGACGGCGTGTTCAAGGTCAACGGGCGCCGCGTTCTCTTCCGCGGGGTGAACCGGCACGAGTTCGACCCGGACCACGGCCGGGTGGTGGACGGCGAGACGATGCGCCGTGATCTGCTGCTGATGAAGCAGCACAACGTCAACGCGGTCCGCACCAGCCACTATCCGCCGCACCCGGCCTTCCTCGATCTGTGCGACGAGCTGGGGGTGTGGGTGGTCGACGAGTGCGATCTGGAGACGCACGGCTTCGAGGAGGTCGGCTGGCGGCGCAACCCGGTCGACGACGACCGCTGGACGCCCGCGCTGCTCGACCGGGCGGCGCGGATGGTCGAGCGCGACAAGAACCACCCCTCGGTGGTGATGTGGTCGCTCGGCAACGAGTGCGGCACCGGCCGCGGTCTGTCCGCGATGGCGTCCTGGATCAGGGAGCGCGACCCGGCCCGCCCGATCCACTACGAGGGCGACCCGTCGTGCGCCGACACCGATGTGTACTCGCGGATGTACGCGGACCACGCCGAGTGCGAGTTGATCGGCCGCCGCGAGGAACCGCCGCTGGCCGACGCCGAGTTGGACCGGCGTCGGCGCCGACTGCCGTTCATCCTGTGCGAGTACGCGCACGCGATGGGCAACGGCCCCGGCGGTCTGACGGAGTATCAGCGGGTCTTCGAGACGTACGAGCGCTGCCAGGGCGGCTTCGTCTGGGAGTGGATCGACCACGGGCTGCGGCGGCGCACGCCGGACGGGACCCCGTACTTCGCGTACGGCGGCGACTTCGGCGAGGAGCTGCACGACGGCAACTTCGTCTGCGACGGGCTGCTCTTCCCCGACCGTACGCCGTCGCCCGGTCTGGTCGAGTTGAAGAAGGTGATCGAGCCGGTACGGATCGAGGGTGACGCAGGGCGCGGTGTGGTGACGGTCACCAACCTCCATGACATGGCGGACCTTTCGGCGCTGACCTTCCGCTGGGTGTACGAGGTGGACGGCTTCGTCTGTGACGAGGGGCGGCTCAAGGTGCCCGATCTCGGGCCGGGCGAGGGCGCGGTGGTGGAGCTGCCGCGGATGCCGAGGTCCCGTGGGGGCGGCGAGGCGTGGTGGACCGTACGGGCGGTGCTCGCGGAGGACACCGCGTGGGCGCCGTCCGGGCACGAGGTGGCGTGGACGCAGTTCGCGGCGGCCGAGGAGAGCGCCGGCCGTCCCGCGGTGGTACGCGGCGGGCGTCCGCACAGCCCGCGGTTCGCCGAGGGTGGGGTGATCGTGCTCGGGCCCGGTACCTTCGACGCGGCGAGCGGCGTGCTCAAGTACTTCAGCGGCAACGCCGTCCACGGCCCCGAACTGGACGTGTGGCGGGCCCCGACCGACAACGACCGCGGCGCGGAGTGGGCCCCCGAGAGCCAGTTGGACCGGCAGTGGCGGCGGCTGGGCCTGGACCGGATGCGGCACCGGGTGGAGCGGGTGACGGTCGGCGGGGACACCCTGACCGTGGTGACCCGGGTCGCCCCGGCCGCCTCCGACCTCGGCCTGCGCACCACGTACACCTGGGCCGCGACCGGCGACCGGCTGCGGCTGGACGTCGAGGTCGTGCCCGAGGGCGACTGGCGGCTGCCGCTCCCCCGGCTCGGCGTACGGGCCGGGCTGTGCCCCACGCTCGACACCGTCGAGTGGTACGGCGGCGGGCCCGGCGAGGCGTACCCCGACACCCGCCGGGCGTCCCGGATCGGGCGGTACCGCTCGGCCGTCGACGCGCTCCAGACGCCGTACGTCCGGCCGCAGGAGAACGGGGCCCGCGCCGATGTGCGCTGGGCCGAGATGCGGCGGCTGGACGGCTCGGGGATACGGGTGGAGGGGGCGCCCGCGTTCTGGTTCACCGCGCGGCGGTGGAGCACGCGGGCGCTCGACGAGGCAGGGCACACCTACGAGTTGGCGCCCTCCGACCGGCTCTGGCTGCATCTCGACCACGGACTGCACGGCGTCGGCAGCCACTCCTGCGGGCCCGGTGTGCTGCCCGAGCACCGGCTGGAGGCGGCGCCCGCGGCCTTCTCGTTCACGTTCAGTACCCTGGCCGCCCGCCCCGACGACGAGTCCGACGACCCCGCCGACCCCCTCGGCCTCACCCACCTGGAGGAACGGTGACTCCCTCGGTCCGCCCGTACCGGCCCACCGATCTGCCCGCCCTGTACGACATCTGTCTGCGGACCGCCGACGCGGGTGAGGACGCGAGCGGGGACTACGCGCGGGAGGACCGCGAACTGGTCGGCTCGATCTTCGCGGCGCCGTACGCCGTGCTGGAGCCCGAGCTGACCTTCGTGGTGGACGACGGGCACGGGCAGGCGGTCGGCTATGTGCTGGGCACGGGCGACACCGCGCGGTTCGCCAAGCGCTTCCGCGACGAGTGGCTGCCGACGGTCGCCGCGCGATGGCCGGCGCCGGAGGGCGAACCGGTCGGTCTCCGCGAGGTGATGGCCGGGCTGCTGCACACTCCCGAGCGGATGATCGTGCCCGAAGTGGCCGCGTATCCGGCGCACTTGCACATCGATGTGCTGCCGGACTTCCAACGCGGCGGGCACGGGCGGGCGTTGATGGAGGCGTTCCTCGCGGCGCTGGCCGACCAGGGGGTGCCGTCAGTGCACCTGGGCATGCTGCGCACGAACACCCGCGCCCGCGCGTTCTACGACCGCCTCGGCTTCCACGAGATCACGGTCCCCTCGATCCCCGACCTCACCTTCCTCACCCGCCCCACCTCCTGACCCCGGCGGCGTCAGGACAGATACCGGAAGCCCACGATGCGCCCGGCCCCGCCGACGGTGACCTCCAGCCGCGTCCGGGTCGCCGTCCCGTCCGTGGAGCGGTAGGTGAACCGATGGATACGGTCGGCGGAATCTCCCCTCGTACGGGAGGTTCCGCCGCCTCCGCCGGCCTCCCGCGGAAACCAGCGCCGGGTGAACCGCTCACTGACCGCCCGGGCCTGTTCCTCGGTCATGCTTCCGGCGTCGGCTCCGCTGTCGTGCGCGACCCCTCGCTCCAGCGTCCTGTCCGGCCACCAGCCGGTGAGTTCACCGCGGTCGGTGAAGATCTCCAGGTGCAGCCGGTCGCCGCTCCTCACCGTCTGCGTCTGCCTGATCCGCACGTCAGCGCCGAAGATGTCCACGGCGGCGGCGGTGATCCAGTCGTCGGCGCCCGCGGAGGCCCGCAGCACCGCCCGGCGCTCGTGGTCGGCCGCCCCCGCGTCGTACCCGCTGACCGAGCCGCGGAAGATCCCCGCCAGGGCCAGAAACCCGACCACGGCGATGCCGAGGCCCCAGACCGCGTCCGGTCCGGCCCGCGGGGCCGACCGCCGCACGCCCTTCCCCCGCCACAGCCACAGCGCTCCGGCGGCCGCTCCCAGCAGTGCCCCGACCGTGTTGGCGCCGACGTCGGTGAGGCTGCACGCGCGCCCGGTGTCGCTCTCCGCCTGGAGGAGTTCCACCAAGCCGCTGGCCAGCGCCGCGGACGCGGCCACTGTCAGCGGGCGTCTGAAGGCGAGCACCGCGAAGAAGGGAGCGGGGGCGAACAGCGCGACGTTCAGCAGTACGCCCGTCGACCAGGTGGTGAGTACGGCGAACGGCGACCCGGTGTCGCACACGGCGCCCTGGCCGCTGCTGCCGCTGCCCGGCAGCAGCGTGACCGAGACGACGCCCGCCACGCCGGCCGTGAACAGCACGCGTGCCGCGACGGGACGGCCCCGTAACCGGGCGACGTACCAGACGGGCGGTACGGCCAGTGCGGTGAGCAGCAGGAACGCGGGCAGGAGGCCGGGCACGGCTCCGAACGACGCGCTGATCATGCGGGGTCCTTCACGGGCAGCGGTCGTGGGGCGGACGTCCGGGGCACTGCGCGGGGCGCCCGTCAGCGGTCGGCGGTGAGTTCTTCTTCCGCTTCGGCCTCGGCCGGGGTCGAAGTCTGGTGGGTGGGCCAGCCGGTGGTCGGGGGGAGGGCGACTTCGCGCCACCACCAGTCGTCGGGGCGGGGGTCGGCGGGCTCGAAGGGGGCGCCGACGCGCGGCGTGGCGATCGTCGAGCCGGTCGCGCGGGCGGCGGCCACCGTGCCCTCGGCCGGATCGGCCCAGGCGTGCTGGGCGAGGTTGAAGGTCCCCCAGTGGATCGGCAGCATGACGCCGAGCGGTGAGCCGCCGGACAGGTCGACATGCGCCCGGATGCCCTCGGCCGGCGTCATGTGGATGTCCGGCCAGTACTCGGAGTACGCGCCTATCTGGATCATCGTCGCGTCGAACGGCCCGTGTTCGGCGCCGACGTCCGCGAAGCCGGGGAAGTAGCCGGTGTCACCGCTGTGGTAGATCCGGTGGGCGCCGTCGGTGACCACCCACGACGCCCACAGGGTCTGCTGGCGGCCGCGCAGGCCGCGCCCGCAGAAGTGCCGGGCGGGCGTGGCGGTCAGGGTGAGCCCGGCTATCTCGGTCGACTCGTTCCAGTCCAGCTCGCGCAGCCGCTCGGGCGCCACCCCCCAGTGCTCCAGGTGCGCGCCGACGCCGAGCGGCACGGCGAAGACCACGTCGCTGGCGACCAGCGCCCTGATCGTCGGCATGTCGAGGTGGTCGTAGTGGTCGTGCGAGATGACGACCACGTCCAGACCGGTCAGCGACTTCAGCGGGACCGGGGTGGGGTGGACGCGCCGCGGCCCGGCGAAGGCGAAGGGCGAACAGCGCTCCCCCCACACCGGGTCGAACAGCACCCGCCGCCCGCCGATCTCGGCGAGCACCGTGGAGTGGCCCATCCACGTCAGCCGCAGCCCGGAGGTCGGCGGCTTGGCCAGGTCGGCCAGCGTGGTGGGGTGCACGGGTATGGGCCTGGCCGGTTTGCGCGACAGCCGGGCCTCCTTGCGGAGGGTCTCCGGGAGGGACTTGATCAGCTCGCCGCTGGGCACGGATCGGGCGCCGACCGGGTTCACGAAGGCGCCGTCCGCGTAGTTCGGTGACGCGAGGATACGTTCCAGCCGCGCACCCGTGGGGTCCGCGCCGAAGGGGGCGGGACGCAGTTTCACGAGGCGGGACGGTCGGCCGGCACCGGTCACGGGTCCTCCAGGCGGGTCTACGGACGGCGGAGTATCCGCCGGATCCATTATGCGGCGACGTCACTCTCCGGGCCGGAGAAGTCGATCGATACATGATCACGTACCGGGACGTGGCCGAGCCGCCGATAGCGCCCGCCGGCGACCGGATCGGCAAGATCGGCCGAAAGCAGTACGTCGCCAGCCTCCGCCGCCACCCGCGAGACGGTCACGGCGCCCGCCGGCCGCCACCGGCCGAAGAGCGGCGGCTCCGCGCCGTACGCGTCCGTCCCCCGCCGCCGCAGCGCCCCGCAGACCGTGCGCGGCACGGAGTTCTCCACCGGGCGGGCGGCCACGAAGGCCCCCGCCTCCGCCGTGAAACGGTCGAGCGCGTGCGTGATCGTCCATCCCATCCGCCCACCGTGGCCCGGCGCGGCCCCGCACCGGGATTTCGCGGCCGGGGGCGGGTGACCGGATGGTGGGACGGGAGTGTCCGGCAAGTGGCAGATCTCCCCGAGGAGATGACATATGCGCAGGTCACAGCGGTGTGGGCGCGCTGTCAGATGGCGCAACAATCCGGCAACACCTCTGGCGGCGGCCCGTCGGTAAGGTCCGTGCTCGGCGGTCGGGCCACCCGGTCCGACGCACCGCAGCCCGCGTACCCGCCCCTCACCCCGGAGCCCCCGATGCCCGTCGACCGTACCCGCGAGCACACCGCCCCGGTGGCCGCCGCGCGGCGCCGCCGGCTGCGCGCGGACCAGGCCCGGCAGCTCGCCGACCTGCTGCGCCGCCAGGTGCTCGGCCAGGGCTTCCCCGACGGCGTCCTGCCGCACGAGGACACACTGGGCGCCGAGTACGGGGTCTCGCGCAACACCGTGCGGCAGGCCCTGGACCTGCTGCGCGCCGAGTGCCTGGTGGAGCGGGTGCCGGGCCTGGGCACGGTCGTCGTCGGCCTGAAGTACCCGCACGGCCTGGACCGGCTGATGGGCCTGGCCGAGACCCTGCACCCGCACGGCCGCGTCACCAACGAGGTCCGCGCGATCAACCCGGTCCGCGCCCCCGCCGCGGTGGCCGGCCGCCTCGGCGTCCCGGAGCACGACGAAGTGCTCTACGTGGAGCGGCTGCGGCACCTCGACGGGCTGCCGCTGTCCCTCGACCTCACCTACATCCCGATGGACCTCGGCAAGGGCCTGCTCACCGCCGACCTGGAGAACAACGACATCTTCCGGCTGCTGGAGGAGCTTTCCGGCCAGCCGCTGGGCAGCGCCGAGATCTCCCTGGAGGCGGTCAGCGCCGATCTGCACTCGGCCGCCGTGCTCGAAGCGCCGCGCGGCGCCGCGCTGTTGATGCTGGAGCGGCTGACCCATCTGTCCGACGGCCGCCCGGTGGACCTGGAGTTCGTCCGGTTCCGCGGCGACCGCATCACCATGCGGGGCGTACTGCACCGCGGCGCCTGACGGCACACAGAACGCACCCGGGCCCGCCCGTAACCGCGCCCGCCCGCACCCCGCCACAACGCCCGCCCGAAAGCGACCCCGTACCCCTCACCAGGACCCCCCGGTCCCGTCCCTGGAGCCAGCCATGCCCGTCGTGCCCCAGCGCGCCGACGTACCCGTGACCATCGACGAGTCCCTGTGCATCGACGGCTGCACCCTGTGCGTCGACATGTGCCCGCTGGACTCCCTCGCCATCAACCCCGACAGCGGCAAGGCCTTCATGCACGTGGACGAGTGCTGGTACTGCGGCCCGTGCGCCGCCCGCTGTCCGACCGGCGCGGTCACGGTCAACATGCCCTATCTGTTGCGTTGAGAGGTACGGAGATGCTGCGCGAGTTCCTCACGGCGGCCGGCGCCGCCGCCCTGCTGCTGCCGCTGGCCGGCTGCGGTACGAGTTCGGGCGACGGAGGCGGTGGCGGAACCGTCACCGTGCACGTCGGTTACCAGTCCAAGACGATCAACACCGTGACGGCGGGCACCCTGTTGCGCTCCCTCGGCTACTTCGAGGACGAACTGACCGCGCTCGGCAGGCGCGACGGGACCACGTACAAGGTCGACTGGCAGGACTACGCGACCGGCGCGCCGATCACCGCGCAGATGATGGCAGGGAAGATCGACATCGGGTCGATGGGCGACTACCCGCTGCTGATCAACGCGGCCCGCGGCGTGCAGATGCGGCAGCGTACCGAACTGGTCTCGGTGACCGGCTACAACCTGCGCGGCGGCCTCAACATGGTGGTGACCGGGCCCGGTTCGAAGCTCACGGACCTGAGCGAGCTGCGCGGCCGGAAGGTCTCCACGAGCGTCGGCTCTGCGGCCGACGGCACCCTCGTACGGGCCCTGCGCGAGCGCGGGATCGACGCCGACAAGGATCTGCACAAGCTCAACCAGCAGCCGGCGGTGGGTGCTTCGGCCCTCCAGGCGGGCAGCGTCGCCGCGCTGTCGCAATTCGTCGCGTGGCCGGGGCAGTTGGTCTTCCAGGGCCGGGCCGAGGCGCTGTACGACGGCGCCGACCTGGATCTGCCGACCTTCCACGGCGTGACCGTCCGCACGTCCTTCGCCCAGGACCGCCCGACCGTCGTGGACGCCTTCCTGGCCGCGCAGATCAAAGCGACCGGCTATCTGCACGCGCACCCGCTGGAGGCGGCGGAGCAGGTCGCGAAGGCCACCGGGCTGCCGCCGGAGGTGGTCTACCTCTACAACGGCCCCGGCGGCATCGCCACCTTCGACCCGACGCTCAAGCCGCAGCTCCTCGACGCGCTGGAGAAGGACGTGCCGGTGCTGGCCTCGGAGAAACTGGTCGGCGCCGTCGACATCAGCGGCTTCACCGACGACAGCTTCGTGCGCCGGGCGGTCGGCGCGGACTACGACAAGCAACGCGCCGCACTGGCCAACCCGGCGCCGGTCACCGGCACCGACCCGCTGTGCGGCGGCCGGGTCGAGGACCCGGCGACGGCGAGCGAGGTGTGGCCGGCCGGGCAGGAGCGGACCGTGCCGTTCACCACCCCGAGCTGCCTGCTGCGCTACCTCAAGCGCCACCCCGGCCCGGCGGTACGGGCCTCCTATGTGCCGGACGCGCTGACCGGCACCCGCTGGTACGCCGACCACGCGGTGTGGGTGTCGGACCCGGCGGCGGACGCCGGGAGCCGCTTCCAGCCGTTCACCACGCCGGGCAACGCCAGGACCTGGCTGGCCGGGCACCCGGGCGCGCACCGGATCACGTTCGCGCAGGCCGTACAGGGGGCGTCGTGAGCGGGCGGCGGGCGTACCGCTATCTGCTGCGGGCGCTCTCGCTGTCCGCCTTCCTCGGCGCCTGGCAGCTGCTGACCTCCCACCGGGTCCATGTGTGGGTGCACTTCGAGCAGTTGCCGACGGTGGGGCAGGTCGGCCGGGAGTTCGGCCACCGGGTGCACACAGGGGTCTACTGGCAGGACCTCGGCGACAGCCTGTTCCGTATCCTCCTCGGCTTCGGGCTGGCCGCCGTGCTCGGGGTGACGGCGGGCATCGCCATCGGGCGCTCACGGCTCGCGGAGGACCTGCTCGGGCCCGTGGTCGAGCTGATCCGGCCGATTCCGGCCATCGCGCTGGTGCCGGTGGCGATCCTGCTCTTCCCCGGCAACGAGCAGGGCATCGTCTTCATCACCTTCTCCGCGGCCTTCTTCCCCGTGCTGGTCAGCACCCGGCACGCGGTGCGCGCGCTGGCCCCGGTGTGGGAGGAGGCCGTGCTGAGCATGGGCGGCGGACGGCTGCGGGTGCTGGCGCAGGTCGTGCTGCCCGGCGCGCTGCCCGGCATCTTCGGCGGCCTGTCGGTCGGCATCGGGGTGGCGTGGATCTGTGTGATCTCGGCGGAGATGATCTCCGGCGAGTACGGCGTCGGCTACCGAACCTGGCAGGACTACACGGTGGTCGACTATCCGGGGGTGCTCGTCGGCATGCTCACCATCGGGCTGCTGGGCCAACTCACTTCCTCCGCAGTCGAGTTCGCGGGCCGCCGGGCCACCCGCTGGCTGCCGCGCACCGAGTCCGCGGCGGGGCCGTCCCCGGTGCGCCGCCGTACCCGCCCGGCACCGCGCGCGGCGGACCCGGCCCCCGCCCCGCAACCGATCCCCGTACCCCCCGGCAGGTGACCGCGATGACCCTCCACGAACCCCGACGGACCGACGGCGCCCGGCTCACCCTGCGCGACGCGGCCGTCGGCCGCGGCCGTACCCCGGTGCTCGACGGCGTCACGCTCGACGTCGTGCCCGGCGAAGTCCTCACCGTGGTCGGCGCGTCCGGGTGCGGCAAGTCGACGCTGCTGCGCACGCTGGCCGGCCTGCTGCCGCTGCTGGACGGCGAGTTGTACGAGGACGGGCAGCCGGTGACCGGCCCCGGCGGCGGGCGCGCCCTGGTCTTCCAGGAGGACGGGCTGCTGCCGTGGCGCACCGCCCGGGCCAATGTCGAACTGCCGCTCGCCATACGGCGGGTGGGCCGCGCCGAGCGCCGGGCCCGCGCGAGCGAGTGGCTGGCCGGGGTCGGACTGGCGGGCTACGAGGACCGGTTGCCGCACCGGCTCTCCGGCGGGCAGCGGCAGCGCGTACAGCTCGCCCGCGCGCTGGCCGGCGAGCCCCGGGTGCTGCTGATGGACGAGCCGTTCGGCGCGCTGGACGCCCAGACCAGGGCGGGTATGCAGCAGTTGGTGGTCGACGTGCTGCGCTCCTCGCGGGCCACGGTGGTGTTCGTGACGCACGACGTGGACGAGGCGCTCTTCCTCGGCGACCGGGTGGCGCTGCTCGGCGGCGGACCCGCCGTAAGGATCAGCGACGTACCCCGGCCGCGCGACCGCTCCGCGCACGACGCGCCCGCGACCACGGCCCTGCGCCGCGCGCTCCTCGAATCCCTCGGCTCCCCCGGCGCCCGCCCGGACCGGACCCCCGCGACCTGGAAGGCCCCCGTCTGATGTCCACCGACGAGTCCCCCATGGCCGTTCCCGCCCTGGCCGAAGCCGAGGAGTTGCGCTGCGACGTGCTGGTGATCGGCGGCGGCACGGCCGGGACGATGGCCGCGCTCACCGCCGCCGAGCGCGGCGCGTCCGTCCTGCTGCTGGAGAAGGCGCACGTCCGGCACTCGGGCGCGCTCGCGATGGGCATGGACGGCGTCAACAACGCGGTCCTGCCCGGCCGGGCCACCCCCGAGGACTACGTCGCGGAGATCACCCGCGCCAACGACGGCATCGTCAACCAGGCCACCGTCCGGCAGACCGCCACCCGCGGCTTCGCGATGGTGCGGCGGCTGGAGAGCTACGGCGTGAAGTTCGAGAAGGACGAGCACGGCGAGTACGCGGTGCGCAAGGTCCACCGCTCGGGCGAGTACGTGCTGCCGATGCCGGAGGGCAAGGACGTCAAGAAGGTGCTCTACCGGGTGCTGCGGCGGCGCGAGATGCGCGAGCGGATCAGGATCGAGAACCGGGTGATGCCGGTCCGTGTGCTCACCGCCGGCGGCCGGGCGGTCGGCGCGGCGGGCTTCCACACCCGCACCGGGCGGTTCGTGACCGTACGGGCCGGGGCGGTGATCCTGGCGACGGGCGCGGCCGGACGGCTCGGGCTGCCGGCGAGCGGCTATCTGTACGGCACGTACGAGAACCCGACCAACGCCGGGGACGGGCACGCGATGGCCTACCACGCGGGCGCGGAGCTGAGCGGGATCGAGTGCTTCCAGATCAACCCGCTGATCAAGGACTACAACGGGCCCGCGTGCGCCTACGTGGCCAATCCGTTCGGCGGCTACCAGGTCAACCGGCACGGCGAGCGGTTCGTGGACTCCGACTACTGGTCGGGGGCGATGATGAGCGAGTTCGCCGCCGAGGTGGCCTCCGAGCGCGGCCCGGTCTACCTCAAGCTGAGCCATCTGCCCGAGGAGTCGGTCGCCGCGCTGGAGGGCATCCTGCACAGCACCGAGCGGCCCACCCGCGGCACCTTCCACGCCGGACGCGGCCACGACTACCGCACCCACGACGTGGAGATGCACATCTCCGAGATCGGCCTGTGCGGCGGGCACTCGGCGTCGGGGGTGTGGGTGGACGAGCACGCCCGCACCACCGTGCCGGGGCTGTACGCGGCCGGCGACCTGGCCTGCGTGCCGCACAACTACATGATCGGCGCCTTTGTGTACGGGGAGTTGGCGGGCGCGGACGCGGCCGGCCAGGACACGTACGAAGGACCGCTGCCGCAGGACCAGTTGGCCGAGGCGCACGAGCTGGTGTACCGGCCGCTGCGGCATCCGCAGGGGCCGCCGCAGCCGCAGGTCGAGTACAAGCTGCGGCGGTTCGTCAACGACTACGTGGCGCCGCCCAAGAGCGGGGCCCGGCTGTCGCTGGCCGTGGAGTCCTTCGAGCGGATGCGCGGCGAGATCGAGCAGATGGGCGCGCGGACCCCGCACGAGCTGATGCGCTGCGCGGAGGTGTCCTTCATCCGGGACTGCGCGGAGATGGCGGCGCGCTCCTCGCTGGCCCGCACGGAGAGCCGCTGGGGGCTCTACCACGAGCGCACCGACCACCCGCTCCGGGACGACGCGGCCTGGCTGCACCACCTCAACCTCCGTAAGGGGCCGGGGGGTTCGATGGAGTTCCTGACCCGTCCGGTGGCGCCCTACGTGGTGCCGGTCGAGGGCTTCTCGCCCGGTGGCGGCGAGGTACGGGTGATCGGCGAGGTACGGCCGGAGCAGGTCGCCACGGCGGGCCCGCGCGAGATGCCCCCGGTCGACCCGGGCGCGGCGGCCCCGGCGACAACCGTGCCCACTGCCAAGCACACGGGCTCACCGCGGATTCTGACCCTGCTCGAACTGGCCGAGCAGGAGCCGGAGTTGCCCGAGCTGGCACCGTATCTCGCGGACCGGGACCCCGCGGTACGGCGGGCGGCCGTGGACACACTGACCGAGGTCGTCCCCGCGGGTACGGGCCCGGCACTGGCAACGGCGCTGGCCGACGACGACCCCGGGGTACGGGAGGCGGCGGGCGCGGGCCTGCGGGAACTGGTCGAGGTGCTGGAACCGTCCCCGGACCTGGCCGTACGTCTGGAGGCGGCGCTGAAGCTCCCCGACGCGGCGGCGCGGGCCGCGGCGACGGAGGTCCTGCGCGTGCTGCGGCTCGGCGGGGAACCCCTCTTCGCCGCCGTCCTGGGCGACGCGGACCCCCGGGTCAGGATCGAGGCGATCCGCGCGCTGGTCGCGGTGGACGCCGTAACCGCGCTGGCGCCGGCCGCGGCGGACCCCTCCCGCGAGGTGCGGGTCGCTCTCGCGAAGAGCCTGGGCACAGGGGGCGGGCCCGCGGGCCTTCCGCTGCTCGGGCAACTGGCCACGGACGCCGATCCGCTGGTACGCGCGGCCGCCCTGGAGTCGCTGGCCTCGACCGGGTGCCCGGAACCGCTGTCCGCTGTCGCGGTGGCGGCGCTGGGTGATCCGGCGTGGCAGGTACGGAAGGGGGCGGCGGTCGGTCTTTCCGCTGCCGCGGGGGCGGTCGCCGTGCCGGCGCTGCTCGCCGCGGTCGCGGACCCCCACGCCGATGTCCGCAGGGCCGTCGTCGGCTCGCTCGGCCCCCACGCCGCCGAGCCCGCGGTCCGCTCCGCCCTCCGGGCGGCGGGTACGGACCCGGACGCCGACGTCCGCGCCTTCGCCCGCGCGGCGCTCCGCCCGACCCGCGCCTAGCGGCGCGGGCTGTGCTCCCACCCTCCCCCAGAGCTTCGCCTGGGGGTGCCCCCAATGCCGTCAAGTTTGGGGGTTGGGTTGTTGGGGTTGGGGTGTTTGTGGGACAGCGGGGGCAGGGCCCCGCTACGGATATGGGTGTCGAGTCCGGATCCGTGGAGGGGCCCTGCTGTGTCTGAGTCTGTCATTACTCGTTCGGTGGCCGCAGGTGCCGGGTGTTTCGCGCCGGGGCATCTGGGGCCGTTGACGTGGCTGCTGCCGTTCTCCGTGGTCGATGAGGTTTTGGCGCGGACGGGCCGGGTGCAGCGGCGGGTGCGTGATCTGCCGGCCCGGGTGGTGGTCTATCTGCTGGTCGCGCAGGGGTTGTGCGGGTCGGTGTCCCTGGGGGCGGTGTACCGGATGGCGGGTGCCGCGCTCGGTGGCGCGGGGTTGCCGGACCCGACCCGGCAGGGCCTGCACGCGGCGCGGGTGCGGCTGGGGTCGCGTCCGCTGCAGTTGCTGTTGCGCGAGTTGTGCCGTCACCCGGCCGCGGTGCCGCAGCCGTGGCGGGGCCTTGAGGTCTGCGCGGTCGACGGCACGGTCCTGGCCGTCCCGGACAGTGCGGCCACCCGGGCCTGGCTGGGCAAGCACAAGCACCGCTACGGCACGGCGGGCTATCCGCTGGTGCAGGTGATCGCCTTGGTCTACTGCTCCACCCGCACCCTGGCCGATGCGGTCTTCGGCCCGGTCTCAGGCCGGGAGTTCGTTCCGGCCCGGCGGCTGCTGCGCAGCCTGCACACGGGAATGCTGGTCCTGCTCGACGCGGGGTTCGACGCGGCCGGGTTCCTGTCGGATCTGGTCGCCACCGGGGCCGACTTCACGGTGCGGCTGCCCCGCACCGCCCGCCTGCCGGCCCTTCAGCGCTACCCCGACGGCTCATGGCTGACGCTGCGGGCCGGCCGCGAAGTCCGCGCGATCGCCGTCACCGTCCAGGTCACCACCGACCAGGGCACCCGCACCAGCACATGGCTGCTGGCCACCAGCCTGCTCAACTGGCGCACCCATCCCGCCGACGCGATCGCCGCCTGTTACCACGACCGGTGGGAAGTCGAGGAGACGTTCTGCTCGGTCAAGTCCACGATGCTCGGCGGCCGGGTCCTGCACTGCACTACCCCAGCCGGCCTGGCCCAGGAGATCCATGCCCTGCTGATCAGCTACCAGCTCCTGCGCCTGGTCATGGCCCGCGCCGGGACCGCCGCAGGGCTGCCCTGCACCGCGATGGGCTTCGCCCTGGCCCTGCGTGAAACCGTCAACGGCATCACCACCGCCACCGAGATCGACGGTCCCCCAGACGCCCGACTGCTCGGCGCGGTCGGCACCTACCTCCGCGACCACCCACTACCCCCACGCCGCCTGCGGATATACAACCGCCTCGTCAAACGATCCCTGTCCAAATACGCCGCCGGCAAGATCGGCAACGGCAAGAAACGCCAGACCGTCCCCACCGGCACCGCCCACATCACCGCAACCATCAACCACAACAGCCCAAACTCCCACCCCCACCAGCCCAAACGCCAAACTTGACGGCATTGGGGGCACCCCCATCTCGCTTCGCTCGCCCGTGCGAGCAGTCGTTCGTCTGCGGGTCTTCTTGTGGCACCGCGCCACCGTCGGCGGCTCTCCGCCGGAGCCCGGTCTTTTCACCACCACCCCGCGACCGTTCGCCGCCAACCGGGCCGGAGGGGACGGGGAGGAGGTGTCCCCGCAGAAATGCGCACACTCCCGGGCACCAACCTCAAAGAACGTCACATGCGCAGTTCGAGGAGTCACCTCCGGACTGGCCCCGACCCGCCCACAGGTTGCACCCGCAGACGGAAACGCACCCGCACGGGTGGGCGGGCGGGAAAAACGGAACCTACGCCAGGCCGCGTCGCGCCAGCAGAGGCCCCACGCGAGGCCCCCGCCCCCGCAAAGCGGCAAACGCCCCCATCGCCTCCACACTCCCGCCGCGGGACAGCACCTCGCGGCGAAACAACCCGCCCAAATCCCTCCGCATCCCCCCGTTCTCCACGAACCACTCCACCGTGTCCGCGTCCAGCACCTCGCTCCAGATGTACGAGTAGTAGCCCGCGCTGTACCCGCCGCCGAAGACATGCTGGAAGTACGTCGTCCGGTAGCGCGGCGGGATCCCCGGGAGGTCGAGCCCGGCCGCCCGCAGGGCGTCCGCCTCGAAGGCGAGCGGGTCGTCGACCCGCTCGCCGGCCGGCAGCGTGTGCCAGGCCCAGTCGAGCAGCGTCGCGGCCAGGTACTCGACGGTCGCGAAGCCCTGGCCGAAGCGCGCGGCCTCCTCCATCCGGCGGACGACCTCCGCCGGCAGCGGCTCCCCCGTCTCGTGGTGCCGCGCGTAGCGCTCCAGCACCTCGGGCCACAGCGACCACATCTCGTTGACCTGCGAGGGGTACTCGACGAAGTCGCGCGGCACGGCGGTGCCGGAGAAGAAGGGGTAGCGCACGGCGGAGAACAGCCCGTGCAGCGCGTGCCCGAACTCGTGGAAGAGCGTGTCGACCTGACTGAACGTCAGCAGCGCGGGCTCCCCCGGCGCGGGCCGCGGGATGTTGTGGTTGTTGACGACGACCGGCCGCTGCCCGAGCAGGTCCGACTGGGCGACGACCGCGTTCATCCACGCGCCGCCGCGCTTGGTGTCGCGGGCGAAGAAGTCCGCGAGGAAGAGCCCGAGACCGCTGCCGTCGGCGTCGAAGACCTCGAAGACCCGTACGTCGGGGTGGTAGCCGACCAGGTCGGGCCGCTCGGCGAAGCTCAGCCCGTACACCTCGTGGGCGGCGTGGAAGACACCCTCGCGCAGCACCCGGTCCAGCTCGAAGTACGGCCGCAGCTCGGCCTGGTCGATGTCGTAGCGCCGCTTGCGGACCTTCTCCGACCAGTACGCCCAGTCCCACGCCTCGACCGGGCCGCCGGCGAGTTCGGCGAGCGCCTCGGCCTCGCGGCGGGCGTTGGCGACGGCGGGCGGGACCAGCCGGGCCAGCAGGCCGGTGACCGCCTCGGTGCTGCCCGCGGTGTTGTCGGCGACGACATACGCGGCGTGGCTGTCGTACCCGAGCAGGGCCGCGCGTTCGGCGCGCAGGGTGGCGAGGGTGATCGCGAGCGGGCCGTTGGTGTCCTGGGCGCGGTCCAGGGACGCGGCGAGCAGCCGCTCGCGGACGTCCCGGTCCTCAAGGGCGGCGAGTTCCAGCTGGTTGGAGAAGTTCTTCAGGCTGAGCACCCACGCGCCCTCGTGCCCGAGCGCCCGGCCGTTCTCGGCGGCGGCCGCGATCGCGTCGGGCGACAGCCCGGCCAGCTGGGCGGGGTCGTCCAGGACGAGGGCGCCCGCCGTGGTCGCGGCCAGGACGTTCTGGCCGAAGGCAGTGGAGGCGGCGGCGATCTCGGCGTTCAGCTCGCGCAGCCGCTGCCGGCCGTCGCCGGACAGTTCGGCGCCCGCCCGGCGGAAGCGGGTGTGGTAGCGCTCCAGCAGCCGCAGCGACTCGGCGTCCAGGCCGAGGGTGTCGCGGGTCCTGTGGAGCGTGTCGATGCGCGCGAAGAGGTCGGCGTTGAGGTGGATCGCGTCGCTGTGGGCCGCCAGCAGGGCGCTGACCCGCGGCTCGATCTCGCGCAGCGCGGGCGTGAGATGGGCGGACGCCTGGTTGGAGAAGGCCGCCCGGACCCGATCCAGCAGGGCTCCGGAGCGCTCCAGCGTCTCCAGGGTGTTGGCGAAGGTGGGCGGCTCGGGGTCCGCGGCGACGGCCTCGACCTCCGCCAGGTGTTCGGCGAGGCCGCGTTCGAAGGCGGGCAGATAGTGCTCGTCGCGGATGTCCGCGAACGGCGGCAGTCCGTACGGCAGGGTGCTCGGGCTGAGGAACGGGTTCGTCACCGTGCCGACCCTACGCCGGGCGCGGCCGCGCGAGCAGGGGAAGCACGGACCCGCGCGCGGGCCCGGAGAACGCCCGCCCGGGTCGGTGACCGGGGCGGGCGTCGGGCCCTTCGGGGATCAGCCGCCGCTCTTGCGGCGGAACTCACGGGGTCCGCCGGCGCGGCCGTGGGCGCCGTGGATCTTGGAATGGTCGGGTCCGGTGCCGGCGGCGCCCGCGCCGCCGCGGACCCCCTGCTTACGGGCCAGGGCCTCGCGGAACTTCCGCTTCACCTCGTCCTCGTCCGGCTCCTGCGCCTCGGGCGCCGTCTCGGGGTCGTCGGCCGCGGCCGGGTCCTGCGGGGTTGCGTCGGCGGCCACGGTGGCCTCGTGCTCTTGGTCGGTCATGCCCCAAGAGTCCCATGCCGCGCGACCTGCGCCCACCCGATATCGCCTCCGTGGACCGCGCGTGTACGGTTCCGGTCACGACCTCGGAGGAGGACCCGAACCATGACCTGGCTGTTGTACGGCGCCACGGGCTACACCGGCCGCCTGATCGCCCGCCGCGCCACCACCCAGGGCCTGCGTCCGGTGCTGGCCGGCCGCAACGCCGCCAAGCTGGTCCCGCTGGCCGCCGAACTCGGCCTGGAGCACCGGGTGTTCGGCCTGGACGACCCGACCGCGGTCCGCCGCGGCCTCAAGGGCGTGGACGCGGTCGCGCACTGCGCGGGCCCCTTCGCCCGTACCGCGCTGCCGATGGCGACGGCGTGCGTGGAGACCGCGACGCCGTACGCGGACATCACCGGGGAAATCGATGTCTTCGAGTCGCTGTACGCGCTCGGCGGCCGGGCGAAATCCGCCGGGATCACCCTGCTGCCGGGCGCGGGCTTCGACGTGGTGCCCACCGACTGCGTGGCCGCGCTGCTGGCCGACCGGCTGCCGGACGCCACCCAGCTCGACCTGGCGTTCCTCACCAGCGGCGGCCCCAGCCCCGGCACCGCGCGGACCGCGCTGGCGGGCATGCGCGACGGCGGCCGGATCCGTTCCGGCGGGGAGATCCGTACGGTGCCGATCGGCTCGCGGCGGGTGCGGGCGGCCTTTCCCTCCGGGGCGCGCACGGTGGTCTCGGTGCCGTGGGGCGATGTCAGCACCGCCTACCACTCGACGGGCATCCCGGACATCACCACGTACACCGTGCTGCCCGCGCCCGTGCTGGCCGCGTCCCGGGCGCTGCGGCTCGGCCCGCTGAGCGGGGTGGCGGCGGGCGCGGTGGGCCGGCTGGTGCGCGGGCCGGGCGAGCGCCGGCTGAACTCGTCGCGCTGCGAGGTGTGGGGGCGGGCCCGCGACGCGGCGGGCAACACGGTCACGGCGACGCTGACCGGCCCCAACCCGTACAGCCTGACGGCCGATTCGGTGCTGCGGATCATGTCCCGGCTGCCGGGGCTCGAACCCGGTTTCCAGACCCCCTCGCTGGCCATGGGCGCGGACTTCGCGGCAGGCCTGGACGGCGTGACCGTCACGATGGACGCACTGTGGTGAACGTCGAAGGGCCCGCCGCGCTCCGGCTGCGCGCGGCGCGCCCGCAGGAGGCCGCGGCGCTCACCGCGCTGGCCCTGCGCTCGAAGGCGTACTGGGGCTACGACGAGGACTTCATGGCCGCCTGCCGCGGCGAACTCACCCTCCACGAGGAGACGGTCGCCGCCCACCGGACGACCGTCGCCGAGGAGGCCGACGGCGGCCGGGTGCTGGGCTTCGTCACGCTGGAGGGCGAGCCGCCGCTCGGCGCGGTCGGCATGCTCTTCGTCTCCCCCGACGCGATGGGCCGCGGCGCGGGCCGGCTGCTGTACGGGCACGCCGTCCGTACCGCCGCCGGCCTCGGCTTCACCCGGCTGACGATCGACGCCGACCCCAACGCCGAGCCCTTCTACCGGGCCATGGGCGCGGTCACGGTCTCCCGCGTCCCGTCGGGGTCGATCCCCGGCCGCACCCTGCCGCTGATGTCCGTGGACGTCCCCGCCCCCGCCTGAGCGGCCGGCGGGGACCGGGAGGCGGGCGTCAGCGCTTGCGGCCGATGCCTCCGTACACGCCGACCCGGCTCAGCTCCGCGGGGCCGGGTGTCGCGCCCTCGGGGCGCCACAGCGGGACCTGGACCAGGCCGGGGTCGACCAGGTCGAAGCCGTCGAAGAGGGCCAGCACCTCGGCGTGGGTGCGGGCGGTGAGCGCGGCGGTGGCCTTCTTGTAGACCGACAGCACATCGTCCACGGTGTCCTCGTGGAAGTCACCGGTGGCGTGCGAGAGCACCAGGTAACTGCCCTCCGGCAGCGCGTCGCGCAAGGTGGCGAGCATGCCCGCCGGGTCCTCCTCGTCGGTCACGAAGTGCAGCACCGACACCAGCATCAGGGCGACCGGCTCGTTGAAGTCGATCAGTTCGCTGATGGTGGGGTGGTCCAGGATCGTGCGCGGCTCGCGCATGTCGGCGAGGAAGAAGCCGGTGTTGCCGGTGTTGGTCAGCCGCGCCCCGGCGTGGGTGGCCACGATCGGGTCGTTGTCGATATAGGCGATGCGTACGTCGGGCGAGATCGCGTGGGCGATCTCATGGGTGTTCGGCGAGGTGGGGATGCCCGTGCCGATGTCGATGATCTGCCGGATCCCGTTCTCGGCGAGGAAGCCGACGGCCCGCTGGAGGAAGGCGCGGTTGGCGCGGGCACCGTGCACGACGTCGGGCACCACGTCCAGCACCCGCTGGGCCGCCTCCCGGTCCACCTCGTAGTTGTCTCTGCCACCGAGGAAGTAGTCGTACATCCGGGCCGGGTGCGGCCGGCTGGTGTCTATCTCGTCGACGGTGAATCCCTGGTCGGTCACGCCGTCCTCCGCTTCATTGGTACGTGGTGCAGGTTCGTTTCCGGCGGTGTCATTCGGGGCGTGCTCATCCGAGGAGGAAATCCGCGTCGCCGGCCTTGGCGCCCTGGATGAACGTGGTGATCTCGTGATGGGTGTAAATCAGCGCCGGCCCGTGCGGGTCGGTGGACTGCCGAAGCGCCACCCGGCCGTCGTTGAGCTTCTTCGCCTCGACACAGGAGCCCCCGTTGCCGCCGCTCCACGGCTTCCGCCAGCCGTCCGCGCCGAGTTCGATGGCGGGCATTCCGTTGTAGATACGGTCGATTCCGTCGTAAACGGTGTCGTACAGGTCTTCGTACGCGTATACGCCGCTGTATATGTCGTCGTTGGTGATGCGATCCATGGTTCAGATCTCCTTGCGCATGCCATCGAGGATGGCTTTCGTGCTGTGTGCGGGCGCTGCCTGTGCGCACATCCGGTCGAGGGCTTCCAGGAACGTCGACACGTCGTCACGGTCGTCGAAATAGGCACCGCCCACCAGGCTTTCGGTGTAGGCGATGTCCGGGATCTCCTGGAGCTGGAACCGGAAGATATGAAAGGGGCCGTACATCGCCGGGTGCGGTCCGGCCGCGAACGGGATCACCTGGAGCCGTACGTTGGGCCGCTCGGTGGCCTCGATCAGCGCGGTGAACTGGTCGCGCATCACCTTGCGGCCGCCGATCGGCCGGCGCAGCACCGTCTCGTCCATGACGACCCACAGCAGGGGCGCGCCCTCGCGGCTGAGCAGCGCCTGGCGTTCGATACGCACGGTGACGAGTCGCTCGATCTCGTCGGCGGGCGCGTGCGGCAGTCCGGCGCGCAGGACCGCGCGCGCGTACGTCGGGATCTGCAGCAGGCCGGGGACGTAGTGCGGCTCGTAGGCGCGGATGACCGACGCCTCGCCCTCAAGGCTCACGAAGGCGCTGAACCACTCGGGCAGCACATCGCGGAAGCTGTGCCACCAGCCCGGGCGGTTGGCCTCGCGGGCGAGCGACAGAAAGCCGCCGATCTCCTCGGGCGCGGTGATGCCGTACGTGACCAAAAGCTTCTCGACATAAGGGATTTTCAGCCCGACTTCGGCCTTTTCCATCCGCCGAATGGTGGCGTGCGTCACATCGAGTGCGCGCCCGGCCTGTTCAAAGCTGAGCCCCGCCTTCTCCCGGAGGTCCTGAAGACGCTTGCCGAGCACCATGCGCAGGACGGTCGGAGCACCACCCGGGCGGGGGTCCATCACGTGCCTCATCCTCCAACTCGCTTGGCTCACAAGCAGTGTGTCATGACGTCAGCGCGTTCAACAGCATGTCTTGTCGATTCTGCAAATTACAGAACGGACCTTGCCATGTGTCCGGGGCGAGCCTCATAGTTACGGAGTGGTTCCTTCAGCTGACGCCCTCCGGCACGAGTGCCGGGACGGCGTCGGACACCCCGGCCGCCGTGATGTCTTCCGGCTGCCCGCGCTGAGCGCGTCCGTGGCGGACGCCCGCGGGCGAATACGGGCACGCCTGCTCGAGTGGGACGCGGACGACGAACTCCGCGACGACGCCGGTCTGGTGATCACCGAACTGTTCACCAACGCGGTCCGGCACACCGACAGCGCCAGGATCACCTGCGCACTGCACGACACCGGCACGGTCGTACGGCTCGAAGTGACCGATCAGGGCCGGGGAACGGGGGTTCCCGTGCCGTGCGACGCCGAGGCAGACGAGGAGGGCGGGCGCGGACTGCTCCTGGTGAGCGTGCTCTCGCTGGCCTGGGGGTCCGACCCGGCGGAGGACGGTACGGGACGCGTGGTGTGGGCGGAACTGGCCCGTACGACCGCGCGCGCACCGGCCCGTTCGGCGGCCCGAACGCCGGCCCCCCGTACGGCCGGCACACCGCGTACGGCAGACGCGGTGCCCGCGCCCCGCCCCACACCCCGCTGACGCCGGCGCCCCGAGCGCCCGGCCCGCGGCCTCACCTCAGCGGCAGCAGATCCGGCCGCTTGGCCTCCACATGGTCGCCCGAGGACTCCCCGCGCAGCCGCCGCCCGATCCACGGCACCAGATACTCGCGCGCCCAGTGGATGTTGTCCCGCCGCACCTGCGACGGCAGCCGCTGCGACTGCGGCGGCCACGGCTGGTCGGGGTCGGCCGGCACGTCGAGGCCGAGCACCTGCGCGGCGCGCAGCGCGACCCGGGTGTGCCCCTCGGGCGACAGATGCAGCCGGTCCTCGCTCCAGGCCCGCCGGTCCTGCACCGAGCGCAGCGACCACAGGTCGAGCACCGGGCAGTCGTAGCGGTCGGCGATGGACCGCACATGGGCGGTGTAGGTGGCGATCTTGCCGCGCAGATGACGCAGCACGGGCACGTCGCGGGTGTCGAAGCCGGTGCAGACCAGGACCGTGCCGACCGCGGAGCTGAGGTCGGCGACGGCGGCCTCGAAGCGCTCGGCGATGGCGTCCGGGTCGCCGCCCGGCCGCAGGATGTCGTTGCCGCCCGCGCAGAAGCTCACCAGGTCCGGGGCGAGTTCCCGGGCCCTGGGCACCTGTTCGGCCACGATCTGGTCGAGCAGCCTGCCGCGCACCGCGAGGTTGGCGTAACGGAAGTCGCCGGGCGGCCCGTGGACCGCCCGCCGGTCGGAGAGGAGTACGGCGAGCCGGTCGGCCCAGCCGGCGAACGTACCGTCGGGTCCCGGGTCGCCCACGCCCTCGGTGAAGCTGTCCCCCACCGCGGTGTACGACCCGATCGCGTCCTTGTCTTGCCTGGCGTCTCTCTGCGAATCGTCAGCCACGTCGCACCATCCTGCTCCTCGGTCCGCGACCTACGCGACCGTAGGAACGCCCGGAGGGCACGTGATTCATCCCACCGGGCCGGACCCGTCGTATGTACGCCGCCGGACGCGCGGTCGCCTGCCACCCCTGACCCCGTTCCGTCCGGTGCGCCGGCCCCCCGCTGCCGTATCGTCGTCGGCGGACGACCGAAGAGGCAGTGGCGAGCGAATCGGCGATGAACGAAGGAGCGCAGGTGACGCAGGAAGTGCGGCAGTCGGCCCCGAGCGGGTCCGGGCCGGAGCCCGAGCTGACAGGTGTGCGCAATTTCCGTGACGTCGGGGGGCTGCCGGCCACCGACGGCCGCCGGGTGCGGCCGGGGGTGCTCTTCCGCAGCGGCCATCTCGCGCACGCCACCGAGCAGGACGCGGCCTTCCTCGCGGGGCTCGGTCTGCGTACGGTCTTCGACCTGCGCAACAGCGACGACATCCGGCTGGAGGGCCGCGACACCGACCTGCCGGGCACCGAGAACGTCAATCTGCCGCTCAGCGACCCCGCGCACAACAACGACGACACCTTCTGGGACACCGTGCGCAACGGCGACGTGGCTGCGCTGGACGCCCTGCTGGGCGAGGGCAGGGGCGAGGCGCGGATGGCCGACTCCTACCGCCGGCTGGTCCTGGAGCGCACCGGCGAGCACGGCCGGATGATGGCCCTGCTCAGCGCGCCCGAGGACCCGGCCGTCCCCGCGCTGCTGCACTGCTCGGCGGGCAAGGACCGGGCGGGCGTGTCGATCGCGGTCATCCTGCTGGCCCTGGGCGTCGAGCGGTCCGCGATCGAGGCGGACTACCTGGAGAGCAACGCCCGGCACCGCCGCTACAAGGTCGTCCGCGGCGACGGCAGCACGGGGACGGCCATCAGCCCCGCCGTACGCGAACTGCTCGACCCGCTCTTCGGCGCGCGGACCGCCTATCTGCGGGCGGCCTTCGACACGATCGAGGAGCGATGGGGCTCGGTGGACCGCTATCTGACGGAGGGCCTGGGCCTCACCCCGGAGGGCCGCGACCGCCTGCGCGACCGGTTCCTCACGGGCTGAGGCCCACAGGCCCCGGGCCCTCTCGGCCCGGGGCCGTCCGCTACCGCTGGGCGACCGCCTGCTTGACCAGGGTGCGGCCGAAGTCCCACATCAGGCCGCCCCCGCCGTGGGCGTCGTCCATCACCTCGGTGAAGGCCGCGACGAACCGGTCGACGTCCGCCTCGTCGACGACCAGCGGCGGGATCAGCTTGATGACCTCCAGGTGGTCGCCGGAGACCTGGGTGAGGATGCGGTGCCGCTGGAGCAGCGGCACCACCACCATCTGCGCGAACAGCCCCTTGCGCGCGGCCTGGAGCATCGTCCAGCGGCTGCGCAGGCCCAGCGACTTGGGGCGGCCGAACTCGATGCCGATCATCAGCCCCCGGCCGCGCACCTCCTTGAGGAGTTCGTAGCGGTCGGTGAGGGCGGCCAGCCGGGTGCGCAGCAGGTCGCCCATGCGGCGGGAGTTGGCGACGATCTGCTCGTCGTCCATCACCGACAAGGTGGCGAGACCCGCGGCCATGGCCTGCGCGTTGGACCCGAAGCTCGCGGAGTGCACGAGCACGCGGTCCATCGAGGAGTAGACCTTCTTGAAGATCCAGTCCTTGCCGAGGGTCGCGCCCACGGGCACATAGCCGCCGGACAGCGCCTTGGCGACGCAGACCAGGTCGGGTTCGACGCCCTCCTCGTGCTGGTAGGCGTAGAAGTCGCCGGTGCGGCCGAGGCCGGTCTGCACCTCGTCGGCGATGAGCAGCGCCTTGTGCCGGTGCAGCAGCTCCTGGGCGGCGCGCAGATACCCGGGCGGGGTGGCGTACACGCCCTTGCCCTGGATCGGTTCGACGATCAGCGCCGCCACGTCGCCGCGCTTCAGCTCCCGGGCCAGCGCGTCGAGGTCGCCCATCTCGACGGCGGTGTCGGGCAGCAGGGGGGCGAAGCCGTCGCGGAAGCCGCCCTCGCCGTTGACCGAGAGCGAGCCGGTGGTCAGGCCGTGGAAGGCGTGGGTGCAGTACAGCACGCGCGGCCTGCCGGTGGCGTAGCGGGCGAACTTGAGCGCGGTCTCGACCGCCTCGGTGCCGCTGTTGCCGAAGAACACCCGGTCCAGGTGCGGCGAGTACGTGAGCAGCTTCTCGGCGAGCAGGCCGGGCAGCGGCTGGCAGTCGAAGCGGGTCAGATCGGCGAGCCCGGCGTCGAGCACGTCGTGCAGCGTCTTGCGGACCACGGGGTGGTGACGGCCCAGGCCCATGACGCCGAACCCGGCGAGCATGTCGAGGTAGTCGTTGCCCTCGGCGTCCCAGAAGTGGGCGCCCTCGGCCCGCTCGTAGACCTTGTCGAAGCCGATGGTGTGCAGCATGCGCGGCAGTTGGTGGTTGAGGTGCTTGGTGTGCAGGTCGTAGCGCTCACCACCGCGTTCGGCGAGCAGCGTCGCCAGATCGAAGCCCTTGGGCTGCCCGGCGGGCCTGCCGACGTCCACGGGGCCGCCGGGGGCCGGCAGCGTACCGGCCGGCTCTGACGATGTCATCGCTCACCTGCTCCTTGCGTGCGTGTGCTTACCGAAATGTGCGCGGGTCCGGCCGGGGCGGGGACGGTGGGATCGTCACCCGCGTCGTGGCCTCCCTTGCCGGGGACCGCGCCCGTGTCCTGGGCGCCGTCCGTGTCCTGGGCCCCGCGCGCGGCGATACGGGTCAGCGCGGCGCCGATCCGGCCCGCGATCTCGGCCGGGGTCAGCCCGATGTCGGCCAGCACCTCGGCGCGCTTGGCGTGCGGGAGGAACTGCTGCGGGATGCCGAAGTCCCGCAGCGGCACGTCCACGCCGGCGTCCCGCAGCGCCTGCGCGACGGCCGAACCGACGCCGCCGGCCCGGCCGTTGTCCTCGACCACGGCCACCAGGCGGTGGCCGGCCGCCAGCGCGGGCAGCTCCGGGTCGACCGGCTTGACCCAGCGCGGGTCGACCACGGTGACACCGATGCCGCGCCCGGCGAGCAGTTCGGCGACCGTCAGACAGGTGCCGCCGAGCGCGCCGACCGACACCAGCAGCACATCCGGCCGCGCGTCCTCCGCGGGCCGGTGCAGGACGTCCATGCCGCCGATCCGGCCGATCGCGGGCAGCGCCTCGCCCGCGGTCTCCTTGGGGAAGCGGATGACGGTCGGCGCGTCCTCGACGGCGACGGCCTCGCGCAGCTGGGCCCGCAGCTGGTCGGCGTCTCGGGGGGCGGCGATCCGCAGGCCGGGGACGACCTGGAGGATCGACATGTCCCACATGCCGTTGTGCGAGGCGCCGTCCACGCCCGTCACCCCGGCCCGGTCGAGCACGAAGGTGACCCCGCACTTGTGCAGGGCCACGTCCATCAGCACCTGGTCGAAGGCCCGGTTGAGGAAGGTCGCGTAGACCGCGACCACCGGGTGCAGCCCGCCCGTGGCGAGTCCCGCGGCCGAGGTCGCCGCGTGCTGCTCGGCGATGCCGACGTCGAAGACCCGGTGCGGATACGCCTTCGCGAAGGCTTCGAGACCGACCGGCTGGAGCATGGCGGCGGTGATGGCCACCACGTCCGGGCGCTCGTCGCCGATCCGGACCATCTCCTTGCCGAACACCGAGGTCCACGAGGCACCCCCGGAGGGCGCCAGCGGGCGGCCGGTCAGCGGGTCGATCGCGCCCACGGTGTGGAAGCGGTCGGCCTCGTCCTGCTCGGCGGCCGGGTAGCCGCGGCCCTTCTCGGTGAGGCAGTGCACCAGCACGGGGCCGTGGAAACGGCGGGCCCTGCGCAGCGCGGACTCCACGGCGGCGATGTCGTGGCCGTCGATCGGGCCGACGTACTTCAGGCCCAGGTCCTCGAACATGCCCTGCGGCGCGAAGGCGTCCTTGAAGCCCTTCTTGGCGCCGTGCAGGGACTCGTAGAGCGGCTGGCCGATGACGGGGGTCTGCTGGAGGAGCTGCTTGCCCCAGGACAGGAAGCGTTCGTAGCCGTCGGTGGTGCGCAGGGTGGCGAGGTGGTTGGCGAGGCCGCCGATGGTCGGCGCGTAGGAGCGCTCGTTGTCGTTGACCACGATGATCAGGGGGCGGTCCTTGGCGGCCGCGATGTTGTTCAGCGCCTCCCAGGCCATCCCGCCGGTCAGCGCGCCGTCACCGATGACCGCGACGACATGGTCGGGGCGGCCGTGCACCTCGTTGGCCTTGGCCAGGCCGTCGGCCCAGCCCAGCACGGTGGAGGCGTGGCTGTTCTCGATCACGTCGTGCTCGGACTCGGCCCGCGAGGGGTAGCCGGACAGCCCGCCCTTGCTGCGGAGCTTGGAGAAGTCCTGGCGGCCGGTGAGCAGCTTGTGGACGTAGGACTGGTGGCCGGTGTCCCACAGAATGCGGTCGGCGGGTGAGTCGAAGACGCGGTGCAGCGCGATCGTCAGCTCCACCACGCCCAGGTTCGGTCCCAGATGGCCGCCGGTCCTGGCCACGGCCTGGACGAGGAAGTGGCGGACGTCGGCGGCGAGTTCGTCGAGCCGGCCCTCGGGCAGAGCCTTCAGGTCGCGCGGGCTTCGGATGGTCTCCAGCATCGACATGTATGGACCTCGTTCCCCCTGCCGGGATTGCTGAGCTCGGCCGGCCGTTCCCCGGCCGGCCGCGGTGCGCGTACGAGCCACCGACGCGGCGGCGCGGGGCCGTCGGCGCGGGTGGCTCGTACGCGGTCATCGGAAGGTCACTTCACGCGGTTGGACGCGACGGTCTCCCGGGCGGCGCGGATGGACTCCTTGAGGGACCCCATGGTGGCCAGGACGGCGGTGGGCTCGTAGCCGCAGTGCGCCATGCAGTTGTCGCAGCGCTCGTCCCTGCCGCGGCCGTACTTGTCCCAGTCGGTCTCGTCGATCAGCTTCTTGTACGTGGCCACATAGCCGTCGGCCATCAGGTAGCAGGGGCGCTGCCAGCCGAACAGCGAGTAGTTGGGGATCGCCCAGGCGGTGCAGGGGAAGTCCGCCTTGCCTTCGAGGAAGTCCAGGAAGAGCGGGCTGTGGTTGAGGCGCCACCGCCGCCGGTTGCCGTCGCCGAAGGCCTTCTTGAACAGCTCGCGGGTCTGCTCGACGCCCAGGAAGTGGTCCTGGTCGGGTGCCTTCTCGTAGGCGTAGGCGGGCGAGAGCATCATCTCGTCGACCTGGAGATCGTCATTGAGGTAGTTCAGGACCTCGACGATCGTCTGCGGGGTGTCGGTGTTGAAGAAAGTGGAGTTGGTGGTCACCCGGAAACCGCGGCGCTTGGCCTCCTTGATCGCCTCGACCGCCTCGTCGAAGACACCTTCCTTCGCCACGGATTCGTCGTGGCGTTCCCGCATGCCGTCGATATGAACGGTAAACGCGAAGTAAGGAGACGGTGTGAATTTCTCGATCTTCTTGCGGAGCAGCATGGCATTGGTGCAGAGGAAGACATACTTCTTGCGCGCCACCAGCTGCCGTACGATCTCGTCGATCTGCGGGTGCATCAGCGGCTCGCCACCCGCGATGGAGACCATCGGCGCGCCCGACTCCAGCACCGCCCCGACGGCCTGTGCCACCGGCATGCGCTGCTTCAGCACTCCCGCCGGGTGCTGGATCTTGCCACAGCCCTCACAGGCGAGGTTGCACGCGAAGAGCGGTTCGAGTTCCACGATCAGCGGGAACTTTTCGCGGCGCCTGACCATTTTCTGTTCGAAGAGGTACGACGCGACACGGATGGTCTGACGGAGCGGCATAGCCATCTGAGCTCACCTCCAGGGGAGCGCGGTAGTGCGGTGCCATTCGAGAAAGGCGGGAACAAGATCTCTGAGCACCCGGAATGCGATGATCCCGGTGCGAAGCGTTCCGACACGCACGAGTTCGAACTCGGGCGTGTCGACGACGACGCGGGCCGCGGCGATGCGGTGCGCCCCCTCGGCGAGGGCGGCGCGCCGCATCGAGGCCGATTCCATGTCGACGGCGATGGCACCGGTCGCCGCGAGTGCGGTGCGCTCGGCGCCCCGCACGACATGGTCGGATTCCGCGAGGGTGCCGGTGTGCACGGTGTGCCCGGCGGCTTTCAGCGCGGCGACCAGCGCCGCGCTCTCGTGCCCGTCGTCGGGGACGACCACATCGCCCGGCCGCATGCCCGGGGCGAGCCCGGCGCAGAAGCCTGTGGTCAGTACGGCCGTGTCCGCCGCCGACGGGTCGTGCAGGGCCGCGCGGACGGCCCGGTCCGCGGCCTTGGGTCCCATGCCGGTACGCAGCACGGTGACCGCGTCCGCGGCGCTTCTGGCCACTCCCCTGCGCAGCGCGAACCGCTCGATGCGCAGGGCGCACACCACCAGCAGCGGGGACGGGGTACCACCCACGAACTAGGCCCCCTTTCCCGGGACGGAGGAGCCGGCCGTGAGGCTGCTCGGGTGACCGAGCGCCCCGAAGGGCTCGCGCCGGACGTAGCGCCCGAGCGCGGTCAGCGGGAAGACCATGCGGTAGAGGTGGTAGTTGATCGAGAAGTCACGGGGGAATCCCGTGCCGGTGAAGTACGGCTCGTCCCAGGAGCCGTCCTCCTTCTGCGTCTCGGCCAGCCAGCGCACCCCGCGCGCCACGGACTCGCTGTCCCGCTCGCCGGCCGCGAGCAGCGCGAGCAGCGCCCAGGCGGTCTGCGAGGCGGTGGAGTGCCCGCGGCCCGCCCACTCCCGCTCGGAGTACGAGCGCAGGTCCTCCCCCCAGCCGCCGTCGGTGTTCTGCACCGACTCCAGCCAGCCGACCGCCCGGCGGACGGCCGGATGGCCGGTGGACAGGCCGGCCGCCACCAGCGCCGGGACCGCGGACCCGGTGCCGTAGATGTAGTTGACCCCCCAGCGGCCGAACCAGGCGCCGCTGTCCTCCTGTTCGGCGAGCAGCCACTCGATGCCGCGCCGGGTGTGCGGATCCTGTTCGAGGCCGAGCGCGGCCAGCATCTCCACGACATGGGCCGTGACGTCCGCGGACGGCGGGTCGATGACCTCGCCGAAGTCGCAGAACGGCAGCCGGTTGGGGAAGGGGCTGGTGTTGTCGGCGTCGAAGGCGCCCCAGGCGCCGTTCCTGGACTGCATGCCGACGTTCCAGCGGACGGCCCGGTCGATCGCGGTGTCCACCCGCGCCTGGTCCGGGTGGTCGATCCGGCGCAGCGCCAGCACCACTTCCGCGGTGTCGTCGATGTCCGGGTAGTTGTCGTTGTGGAACTCGAAGGCCCAGCCGCCCGGCGCGAGTTGCGGACGCTGCACCGACCAGTCGCCCGGCCGGGTGATCTGCTCGCCGAGCATCCAGTCGGCGGCCTTCACCAGCGCCGGATGGTCGGCGGCCACCCCGCCGTCGGCGAGCGCGATGGCGGCCAGACAGGTGTCCCAGACCGGGGACTGGCACGCCTCGATCATCCGTACGCCGTCCCGGGGCCAGACGGCGAAACGATCCAGCGACTCGAGTCCGGCCTTGACCACCGGGTGGTCCAGGTCGTACCCGAGCAGGTGCAGGGCGATCACCGAGTAGACGGCCGGCGGCTGGATGCCGCCCCAACAGCCGTCGGACTCCTGGCGTTCGATGATCCAGCGCGCGCAGGCGTTCATCGCGGTTCGGCGCACGGGACGCGGGCTGAACCGGCGGTAGACGTGCAGCGCCTGGTCCAGACGCTGGAAGACACCGTCCCAACTGGTGATCGGGGAGCGGCGCCGCTTGGGGTTGGGCACCGCGGGATCGACATGCAGCTCGTCGATGCCGAACGGGGCCGGGCGCACCGGGCGGTGGGCCGCGACGACGGTCAGCGGCACGATGGTCTGCCGGGCCCAGCAGCCGAAGGAGTAGATGTTCAGCGGCATCCACTTGGGCAGGTAGATGATCTCCGGCGGCATTTCCGGGAGGTCGTCCCAGCTCCACCAGCCGAACAGGGCGAGCCAGATCCGGGTGAAGACCCGGCTCGCCGCGACGCCACCCTCGTTGCGCGACCACTTGGCGGCCAGCGCCATATGGGCCTCGTCCGGGGAGTCCCCGGCCAGCCGCAGCGCGACATACGCCTCGACCGTGGCCGAGACGTCACCGGGCCCGCCGTGGAAGGTGGGCCAGGCGCCGTCCTCGCGCTGCTGGGAGCGGATCCACCGGGCCGAGGCCGCGGTGACCTGCTCGTCCTGGATACCGAGGAACTGCCGCAGCATCAGATCCTCGGCGTCCATGGTCACATTCGTTTCGAGGTCGCCTTTCCACCATCCGTCAGGGTGCTGCCGTGCCAGAAGGTGGTCTGCGGCGCGCTGCACGGCACGCTGCGCCGCCGCCTCGGTGGTTCCGGATGGAACAGGGTCCGGTTCCGAGGTGCTGCTGGCCGAAGGTGTCCGGTGGGTTGGCGTCCCTGGACTGCCATCGGTCGTCGCTGTCATGGCTTCCCCTTTGCAGTTGAGACTTCTGCGGTGTTGGGGGCGGCCGTCGGCCGTCACATGAGAGGGACCGGCGACGTCGAGCGCTCCACAGTCGTTCTTTACTTCTCGCGAACCACCACAAAATCCGCCAGGCCTACGAGTTTACGTTGAACTTGTTCGGGCATGTCCATTTTGTCCAGCGCGGCGATCGCGGTCGCGTACTGCCTCCTGGCCTCCTGAGAGGTCCATTCCCGGCCACCGGCTTCTTCGATCAACGCCGCGCGCATGGCGAACTCTTCCTCGCTGAACGCATCGTTTTCCGGATTCTTCGCGTCCGCCGCCAGGAGTTCACCCAGGCGCTCCGACGCGGAGCCGCCGGCGGCGAGCGCGGCGACCACCGGAAGCGACTTCTTGCGCTGGCGCAGATCGCTCCAGGTCTGCTTTCCGGTGGTGGCCGGATCGCCCCAGATGCCCAGCAGGTCGTCGATCGCCTGGAAGGACAGGCCGAGGTGGTAGCCGTACTCCTCCAGCGCGTCCGCGTCCGCCTCCGAGGCACCGCCGAGCACCGCGCCGATGGAGGAGGCGCAGGCCAGCAGGGCGCCGGTCTTGTTGCCCTCCATGTCCAGGCACTCCTGCACGGTGACCCGCTCGCGGTGCTCGAAGGAGATGTCCTGGGCCTGACCGTCGATCAGCTTGCGGGTGGCGGTGGTCAGCCGGCGGGTGGCCCGCCCGGCCTCGACCGTCCCCTGCTCCAGCAGGATCTCGTTGGCGAGCGCGAACAGCGCGTCGCCGACCAGGATCGCCTGGGCGGGGCCGTGCACCTTCCACACCGTGTCGCGGTGCCGCCGCTGCTCGTCACCGTCCATCAGGTCGTCGTGCAGCAGCGAGAAGTTGTGCACCAGCTCCACCGCGACCGCGCCGGGCACCCCGGTCTCGGCCGGGGCGCCCGCTGCCTGCGCCGACAGCAGCGCCAGCGCCGGACGGACGGCCTTGCCGCCGTCGCCGAGCGCGGGCCGGCCGGCCTGGTCGATCCAGCCGAAGTGGTACGACGCGACGGTGTCCATCGGAGGGGCGAGGCGTGCCACTGCCGCGCGGAGCACCGGTGTGGTCAGGATGCGGCCGTTTTCCAGCAGCGCGATGACGCTGTCAGCGGTCACGTTCTCTCCTCTTGTTGCACCAATAGCACTCATGCCGCCTCCAGGACGCCGGATTCGTACGGCAGCCCGAGGGCGGACAAAGCTTCTCGGGAGGCATGCAGGCCACTGCGTACCGCGCTCTCCATGGTCGCGGGCCAGCCGGTGGCGGTCCACGCCCCGGCGAGGAACAGGCCGGGGGCGCGGGTCGCGGCCCCGGGTCGCAGGGCGGCCACGCCCGGGGCGGGCGCGAAGGTCGCGTTACGTTCACGGGTGACGAAGAAGTCCAGGATCTCCGCGCCCCGGGCGGCCGGCAGCAGCCGCTCCAGCTCGGGCAGGTAGCGGGCGCGCAGCTCGGCGACGGGCAGGTCGATCTCGTCCTGCACCGCGGACTGCGACACGGCCACGTACTGGCCGGTCCCGGTCAGTCCCGAACTCCTGGTGCGGTCGAAGACCCACTGGACAGGGCTGCCCACCGCCGCGAGGAAGGGCTGGTCCAGCACCTGTCTGTCGTAGATCACATGGACATTGAGGATCGGCGCGGTGCCGATGCGCAACAGCTTTTCCGGCTCTTCCAGCGCGCCTTCCGGCAGCAGGCCGTGCGCCTCGTGCTGAGGCACCGCCAGCACCACGGTGGCGGCGTCCAGTTGCTCGCCGCGGCCGGGTCCGGTCTCCACCGTGACCTGCCAGCCTCCGTCCGGGGCCGCCTCGATCCCGGCCGCCCGGCCGCGCAGCACCGTACGCACCCCGGCCGCCTCCAGCGCCCGGCGGGCCCGCAGGTCGTGCAGGTCGCCGAGGGGAGCCGAGGCCCAGCCGATGTCGGCGGCGCCGGGGTCGGAGAGCAGCCCGGTCTTGAAGACCATCGCGGCCAGGCCAAGCGAGGCATTGCCCGCGGTGGCGTTCAGGGTGGCGACGCCGACCAGGTCCCACAGCGCCTCGATGGTGCGGGGCGACTGCCCGCGCGCGGCCAGCCAGCTGCCGAAGTCCGTACGGTCCAGGGCCGGATCGGCCAGGTCCAGGCCGCGCAGGGCGAGCGCGGCCCGGCCGACCGAGGCGCGTTCGCGCAAGCTGAGGTGCGGATAGCGGACCAGGCTCGTGGCCAGATGCAGCGGTACGGGCAGCGCGCTGCGCCCCAGCCGCCCCATCCGGCCGGTGTCGGCGTCGAACACCGGTACGTCGAGCCGGTCCTGCAGGGTGATCAGGTCCCGGGCCTCGATCCGGTCCAGGAACCACTGGTAGGCGGTGCAGCAGCGCAGAAAGACATGCTGGCCGTTGTCGACGCTCAACTCGCCGCGCTTGAAGGAGAAGGCCAGCCCGCCCAGCCGCGGCCGGGCCTCGGTGAGCGTCACCCGCAGCCCGGCGTCGGCGAGCGCGAGCGCGGCCGTGGTGCCGGCCAGCCCGCCGCCGATCACCACGGCGGTGCGCCGTACCTGCTCGTCACGGCCCGGCCCGGTGCCGGTGGTCGTGGTCATGCGCCCTCCCCTGGGGCCGCGCCATAACAGGCGCGGCGGGCCGTCGCGGAAAGTGACGCCGTACGCGTCGTGAGGGTTGCTCGGTCGTGTCCGTCGTGCCGTGCGGCTGGACCCGCGCTGAAGCGGGTGGGTCTCACGCGTCACCCCGGGGGCCGCGCGCGGTACGCCTGGCGTCGAGTCCGGCCAGGCCGCGCACGGCGACGTACGCCTTCTCCCGGCCCGGCAGCGAGACCCGGCCGCGCAGCACGGCCTCGGGGTCGGCGGCGATCCGCTCCAGCAGCCGGCGGTAGATGCCGGCCATGGCGGAGACGCACGCACCGCTCCTGCGGTCGAGCATCGGCAGCAGCCGGTAGCCGGTGGCGAACAGCGCGCGGGCACGGCGTACTTCGAACTCCACCAGACCGGCGAAGTCCGACCCGGGCGGCGCGGTGTCCCCGTGGAAACCGTCCGCGCAGCCGAACTTGGCGAGATCCTGGGCAGGCAGATATGTACGTCCGTTGCCGGCGTCCTCGCGGACGTCCCGGAGGATGTTGGTGAGTTGCAGGGCGAGGCCGAGCGTGTCGGCATATTCGGCGGCACGTTCATGATCGTGCCCATTCGTGGTGCCGAAAACCCCCAGCGACAGCCTTCCGATGGCCCCGGCCACACAACGGCAGTAAACGGCCAGGTCGTCCCAGGTTTCGTACGTTTCTCCGCGGACGTCCATCAGCACGCCGTCGATGAGTTCGTCCAGGCCGCCGAGCGGCAGCGGGAACTTCGCGGCGCTGTCGGCCAGCGCGACCGCGACCGGGTCGGTGTCGTCCTCGCGGACCTCGCCGGCCCGGACCCGGGTGAGCACCGTCCGGGTGGCGTCGAGGCGTTCGGCCTTCTCCCCGGGGGCCAGATCGCCGTCGCCGATGTCGTCGACCCGCCGGGAGAACGCGTAAAGGGCGGACATCGCCTGCCGCTTGGGGGTGGGCAACAAGCGAATGCCGTACGCGAAGTTGCGCGCCTCATGGCCGGTCACGGTCTCACAGTACCTGTATGCGGCAAGTACTTGAGCGGACGTGTGGGCGGAACCGTTCACGGTCCGGCTCACCCCTCTCTTCGCAATGTCGACCCCACCTCGCGCAGCAGGCTGGGCTTGGTGGCTTTGGGCGGACCTGCCAGGACGTCGTACCGCGCGCCCTCGACCGCCTTCAGCGCGGCACGCCCGCCGCCGACGAAACCGGCGAGCAGCAGCCGAAGCCTTCCACGGACGCTACCCACCAGGGGAGTACCTTCATACAACAGATCGCGGGCGCGTTCGGCCTCGAAGGCCACCAGTTCGCGTACTCGTTCGTTCGCGTGCGGTGCGGCGAGGTCTGCCTCCTCCACGGCGTAGCGTTTCATGTCCTCGGCCGGCAGATACACCCGGTCCCTGCCCAGGTCCTCCGCCACGTCCTGGATGTGCTCGACGATCTGGAGCGCCGTGCACACCGCGTCGGAGTGGCGGATGCGTTCGGGCGTCGAGGTGCCGGTGATGGACAGCACCAGCCGGCCGACCGGATTGGCGGACAGCTCGCAGTAGGCCAGCAGCTCGTCGTACGTGCTGTAGCGGCGCACGTGCTGGTCCTGGCGGTTGGCGCCGATCAGGCCGAGGAAGGGGTCGGGGGTCAGCCGGTGCCGGCGGACCGTGGGCTGAAGGGCGGTCAGCAGCGGGTGCGCGGGGGTGCCGTCGAAGACCTTGCGCAGATCGGCCTCGAAGGCGTCGAGCATGGCGAGCCGGTCCTCGGCGGCCTGCGGGTCGAGCCCGAGCAGGACCGCGTCCGCGCGTCCGCCGCCCGCGAGGTCGCCGTCACCGATGTCGTCGACCAGCCGGGCGAATCCGTACACCGCCATCAGGTCCCTGCGCCAGGCGCGCGGCAGGAACACCGGAGCCACGGGGAAGTTCTCGCGCGCGGCCTTGTCCAGGACGGCCCGGGACGTGTCGTCCCCGGTCACCGCGGAGTTCCCGGCACACAGGCGGCGAACGAGCCCCGGAACTGGATGGTCCCGATCTTCATGGCCGCCACATCCCCCGTTTTACACCGCCCGGTCGGATCTTCCCATTTCGGACACGCCGCTCCGGCGCTCCCGCACATCCGGTATCGATCATCGACAGGCTCCCAGCACCGGTACAGCTTACGTCCGGCCACCCCCCGGCGTACGCCGGGGGCACGGCGGGAACAACAACGGGGACAACACACAACCCCCGCCGGATCATCCGGCGGGGGTCGGCGAGTCTCAGCAATTTCCACGGTGGTCCGTGATCACTTGCCCGTGTGCTTCTCGTACGCCTTGAGCACTTCCTCGGTGGGGCCGTCCATCAGCATCTCGCCCTTCTCCAGCCACACCACCCGGTCGCAGGTGTCGCGGATCGACTTGTTGCTGTGGCTGACCAGGAAGACGGTGCCGGCCTCCTTGCGCAGTTCGCGGATGCGCTTCTCGGAGCGCCGCTGGAACTGCCGGTCGCCGGTGGCCAGCGCCTCGTCGATCATCAGCACGTCGTGGTTCTTGGCCGCCGCGATCGAGAAGCGCAGCCGGGCCGCCATGCCGGAGGAGTACGTCCGCATCGGCAGCGAGATGAAGTCGCCCTTGTCGTTGATGCCGGAGAAGTCCACGATGCCCTTGTAGCGGTCGCGGATCTCCTCCTGCGTCATGCCCATGGCCAGGCCGCCGAGGATGACATTGCGCTCACCGGTCAGGTCGTTCATCAGGGCCGCGTTGACACCCAGCAGGGAGGGCTGGCCGTCGGTGTAGATCTGGCCGCTCTCCGGCGGCAGCAGTCCGGCGATGGCCCGCAGGATCGTCGACTTGCCCGAGCCGTTGGAACCGATGATGCCGATCGCCTCGCCGCGGTAGGCGGTGAAGCTCACCCCGCGCACCGCGTGCACCCGGCGGACGTTCGGCGACTTCTTGCGGGACACCAGCCGGCCGAGCGCCGCGACGGCGCTGCCCTTGCCGGTGCCCGCGCCGTGCACGGTGTAGACGATGTGCACGTCGTCCACGATCACGGTGGGGATACGAGCCTCGGTGGCGGTCTGCACCGGGGGAAGCGTCTGTGTCTCAGCCACGGCCATACGACTCCTCCGCCTTCCAGAAGTAGATGTACCCGCCGACCCCGACGACCACCGCCCAGCCCACCGCCGCGGCCCACACGTGCGGCGGGAGCTGCGACGCGGTCACACTGTCGATCAGCGCGAAACGGATCAGGCCGATGTAGACCGCGGCCGGGTTGAGGTCGAGCACGATCCGCACGAAGTGCGGCGCCGTGCTGGTGAGCTTGTCGATGCTGTACATGACGCCGGACACATACATCCAGGTGCGCAGCAGGAACGGCATCAGCTGCGCGAGGTCGGTCATCTTACTGCCGAGCCGGGCGACCGTCATCGCCAGGCCGGTGTTGAAGACCCACTGGGTGATCAGCGCGGGGATCACCAGCAGCCAGGAGAGCGTGGGCACCTCGCCGGTCATCAGCACGATCGCCAGCAGGACGAACATCGACATCATCAGCTGCTGGAGCTGCATCAGGGTGAAGGCGATCGGCATCGAGGCGCGCGGGAAGTGCAGCGCCCTGATCAGCCCGAGGTTGCCGGAGACCGCCCGCACCCCGCTGAGCACCGAGGACTGGGTGAAGGTGAAGATGAAGACGCCGGTGACCAGGAAGGCGATGAAGTTGTCGATGCCCCTGCTGGTGCCGATCAGCAGACCGAAGATCAAGTAGTAGACCGCCGCGTTCAGCAGCGGTGTCATGACCTGCCAGAGCTGGCCGAGGCGGGCCTGGGTGTACTGGGCCTGGGTGCGGGCCTTGGCGAACTCGTTGATGAAATGTCGACGGCCCCAGAGCTGTCGGGTGTACTCGGCCAGACCGGGCCGGGCCCCGCTGACGGACAGACCGTACTTGGCCGCAAGCTGGGCGGGGCTGAGGCCGTCGTCGGCCGAGGGTGCCGGTGGGGCTCCGACGGCGACCGCACCATTGTGCGTTGTCTCGCTCACAGTTGACACTTTCGTCCTCAATGTGCGCGCCGGGGGAAGGGGAGGCCCCGGGCTGCGCCTGATGCTCTCAGGTCCGAGCTTGTCAGATGATCGGGGGTCGGCCTAGTCGGGTCAACTTCCACACCGTCCGCCACCTCATCGCCCGCCGCGGGCCGCACGGGGTCGTCCAGCCCTCGCGGAAACCGCCGAACCACGCGCGCAGCGCGGACCCGGACGGCCTACGCGCCAGAGTGAGCACAAGCCATACGCCGAGATACACCGGAACGAGCGGCCACGGCAAATTGCGCCGGGCCAGCCAGACCCGGTTGCGGGCCACCATACGGTGGTAGACCGCGTGCCGGGCGGGCGAGGTGGTCGGGTGGTGCAGCACCATGTCGGCGCGGTAGTCGATCATCCAGCCCGCGTCAAGGGCTCTCCAGGCCAGATCCGTTTCCTCGTGCGCGTAGAAGAACTCGGCCGGCAGCACCCCGGCCTGCTCGAAGACCTTGCTGCGGACCGCGCAGGCGCCGCCGAGGAAGGTGGTCACCCGGGAGCCGCGCATCGGGTCCGAGGCGCGCAGCCGCGGCACATGGCGGCGCTGGGTGACGCCGGTCACCGGGTCGGCGATCCGGAAGCTGATGATGCCCAGCTCCGGGTCGGCGGCGAAGGCCGCCCTGACCAGCTCGGCGGTGTCGTCGAAGGGCAGCAGCCCGTCGTCGTCGAGGAAGAGCACCGCGTCGACGTCCCGGCCGGCGGGCCCGAACATCTCGATGCCCACATTGCGGCCGCCGGGGATGCCCAGGTTCTCCGGGAGTTCCGCGGTGCGCACCCCGGCGTGGGTGACCGGCGGCAGCGGGGCTCCGTTGCCGACCAGGGCCACCGCGACGGCCGGGCCCTGCTGCTTGGCGACCGAGTCCAGCAGGTCCTGGAGTTCGGCGGGACGGTTGCCCATGGTCAGGACCACCGCGCCGAGCGTCAGCGGCGTGCTCACTTGAGCCTGCTCGACGCGAGGACGGAGACCAGGTGCAGCAGGGTCTGGAGCAGCGCGATGCCGGCCAGTACGGCCACGCCGAGCCGGGTGAAGAACAGGTCGTCGCGGATCTGGTCCACGACCGCGAGCACCAGGATGAACAGGGACGCCTCGACGCCGAGCACCAGCCGGTGGAACTTCAGTGCGGCGGCCGCCCGGCGGGCCAGGGCCACCCCGGAGGAGCGCGGCTCCGACGCCGCCTCCTTGACCGGCGGGAGCCCGCCCTGGTGGCGGGCCACACCGACGAGGTCGGTCTCCGCCTTGATCAGCACGGCCCCGAGCGCGGCGAGGGTGCCGAGGAAGGCCCACAGCCAGTCGATCCGGCCGCTGCCCCACAGATCGGCGGCGCGCAGCCCGAAGCCGACCAGCACGGCGGCGTCGCACAGGTAGGCGCCGACGCGGTCGAGGTAGACGCCCGCGAGGGAGAACTGCTTCTTCCAGCGGGCGACCTCGCCGTCGACGCAGTCCAGCAGCAGATAGAGCTGGACCGCGACCACGCCGAGCACCGCGCCGGGGATCCCCGGCACCAGCAGGGCCGGGGCGGCGAGCACGCCGCAGACGGTCATCACGTACGTCAGCTGGTTGGGGGTGATCCGGGTCGGCACGATGTACCGGTCTATGCGGAGCGAGAGCTCGCGCATGTAAAGGCGCCCGGCCCAGTGCTCGCCGCTGCGCCGGTCCTTCACCCCCGGGGGGTGAACGACCGGGCGCAGTTCAGCTACTGATGGTTTTGGCATAGTCGGCGTATGCGTCCCTGATCTGAGTGGCGGACAGGTCGAGGTGTTCCAGGATCGTGTAGCGCCCGGGGCGGGTCTGCGGCGCGTAGCGCACCGCTTCGACGAACTCCTGAGCGGTGAAGCCGATCTCGTCGGGCCCCACGGGCAGCCCGTGGCGGCGAAGTGCGGTGGCGATCAGCGCGGACTCGGCGTGGGCGCCGCGCAGGTGCATCGCGAAGGCGGCGCCGAGCCCGACCTGCTCACCGTGGGCGGCGGCCCGCTTGGGGTGGAGCAGGTCGAGGGCGTGGCTGATCTCGTGGCAGGCGCCGGACGAGGGGCGGGTGTCGCCGCTGATCGACATGGCGATCCCGGTGAGCACCAGGCCCTCGGCGAGGGTGACCAGGAAGGCGTCGTCGCCGATGCCGCCGGGGTGGCGGAGCACCGCCTCGCCCGCGCTGCGGGCCATGGCGGCGGCCAGGCCGTCGATCGGCTCACCGGTCTCGCGGTGGGACAGCTCCCAGTCCGCGATGGCCGAGAGGTTGGAGACCGCGTCGCCGATGCCGGCCCTGACGTAGCGGGCCGGGGCCTCGCGGATCACGTCGAGGTCGATGACGACCGCTATCGGCGTGGGGACGCCGTAGGAGCCGCGGCCGTTGTCGTTGTCCAGGGTGGACACCGGCGAGCACAGGCCGTCGTGCGAGAGGTTGGTGGCGACCGCGACCATGGGCAGGCCCACCCGGGCCGCCGCGTACTTGGTCACGTCGATGATCTTGCCGCCGCCGAGGCCGACGACCGCGTCGTAGCGCTTGCCGCGGATGGCGTCGGCGAGCTTCACGGCCGCGTCGATGGTGCCGCCCTCGACCGGGTACCAGTCGGCGCCGGGCAGTTCGGGGGCGAGCCGTTCGCGCAGCCGGGCGCCCGAGCCCTCGCTCGCGGCGATGGCGAGCTTGCCCGAGGTGGAGATCCGCTGGTCCGCGAGGAGCTTGGACAGGTCGGCGAGCGCCCCGCCGCGGATGTCGACGACGACCGGCGAGGGGATCAGCCGGGTCAGTACTGGCACGCGATCTCCCGGCCCCTGGCCAGATCGGCGTGGTTGTCGATCTCGACCCAGGACACGTCGCCTATGGGTGCCACGTCGATGGTGAAGCCGCGGTCGACCAGCTCCTGGTAGCCGTCCTCGTAGTACAGGTCGGGGTCCCGTTCGAAGGTGACCTTGAGCGCGTCGGCCAGCTCGGCGGCGGCCTCGGGCTCGATCAGGGTCACCCCGATGTACTCGCCGGTGGCGTCGGCCGGGTCCATCAGCTTGGTGATCCGGCGCACCCCACGGCCGGGCGCGGTGACGACCTTCATCTCCTCGTCGGCGAGGCGCTTGACGGTGTCGAGCGCCAGGATGATCCGGCGGCCCTCACCGCGGGCGGCGAGCAGCGTCCGCTCGACGGAGACCGGGTGCACGGTGTCGCCGTTGACCAGAATCACTCCCTGGGTGAGGACGTCCCGGGCGCACCACAGGGAGTAGGCGTTGTTCCACTCCTCGGCCTTGTCGTTGTCGATCAGCGTGAGGGCGAGGCCGTACTTCGCCTCCAGGGCCGCCTTGCGCTCGTAGACGGCCTCCTTGCGGTAGCCGACGACGACGGCGGCCTCGGTGAGGCCGATCTCGGCGAAGTTCGCCAGGGTCAGGTCGAGGACGGTGGGGCCGTCGGGCGCGCCGTCGGGGCCGACCGGCACCAGCGCCTTGGGCAGCGTGTCCGTGTACGGACGCAGACGGCGTCCGGCGCCGGCCGCCAGCACGAGGCCGATCATGCGGGTTCTCCTGATTCGTCGTGGACCGCCGGGGCGCCCGAGGACACCCAGAAGCGGATGCTCTCGGCGAGGACCAGCAGCGCGAGGGCGCCGGCGAGGACCGCCAGCGCGACCGTGAGCCCGGTGCCGTGGGCGAGGGCGGCGGTGAGGACCGCCACCAGCAGCGTCCGGCCCTCGTGGCCGCCCGCCGCCCGGACCAGGGCCCGCGGGGGCGCCCCGGTGCCGCCGCGGATGCGGTACACGGTGTCGTAGTGATGGTAGGCGACGGCTGCCACCAGTCCGAATGCCGCCGGCAACGCTCCGTTCACCTGGGAGACGGCCGCGAGCGCCAGGATCGTGACGTACTCCCCCGCCCGGAACAGCGGCGGGACCAGCCAGTCGAGCGCGCCCTTGAGCGGGCGGGCGGTGGACAGGGCCGAGGTCAGCACGTAACCGACGGCGGCCACGGAGGGCCACCAGCTGCCGCGCGGGGCGAGCGCGGCGGTGGCGATCAGCGCGCCGGTGCCCAGCAGGGCGAGGGCGGGCGGCGCGAAGGCGGGCAGCCGGCGGGCGAGCGGGCGCAGGACGCGGGCGCCGGCCTCGGCGAGCGGTCCGCTGTCGGCGAGATCGGCCAGCGCCTGGGCGGCGCGGTCGGTGCGCCGGGCCCTGCGGGTCAGCGAGCGCAGTACGCGCCCGGCGGTGGTGTAGCAGGCGGCCAGCGCGCAGCCGACCAGCAGGACGACGAAGGTGATCCGCGGTGTCGTGACCGCGGTGAGCACGGCGATCAGCGCCCAGCGCTCACCGATCGGCAGCACGATCATCCGGCGCACCCACACGGTCCAGCCGACGCTGTCGAGGCGGCCGGACAGGGCGGCGGTGGGGCTGGTGTTGGCGGTCGCGTCGTGGTTGGCCTCGTTGAAGGCGAAGTCCACGACGTGCCGGCAGGTCTGGAGCACCATGGCGCCGAGCGCCAGCGCCCATACATCGTCCCCGCCGCGGGCGGCGCCCAGCGCGAGTCCGGCGTAGTAGGCGTACTCCTTGGCCCGGTCGAAGGTGGCGTCGAGCCAGGCGCCGAGCGTGGAGTACTGCAACGAGTAGCGGGCCAGCTGGCCGTCGGTGCAGTCCAGCACGAAGGAGGCGAGCAGCAGCACACCGGCGGCGACATAGCCGCCGCGGGTGCCGGTGGCCGCGCATCCTGCGGCGATCAGCGCGACGACCAGCGAGGCGGTGGTGACCTGGTTGGGCGTGAGGCCGCGCCGGGCGCACCAGCGGGCGAGGTAGCGGGAGTACGGGCTGACGCAGTGGGTGGTGAAGAACCCGTCGCGGGACTTGACCGCGCTGCGCAGCCGTACGGACTCCTCGTCGACCGCCGCGACGGCCTCGGCGGCGGCGGCGCGCGCGGCCGGGTCGGCGGGGACGGCGGCGACCAGGACGCCGAGTTCGGGGCGGTGCGGCTCGACGCCTTCGGCGGCGAGCGCGTGGGCCAGGACATCGGCCGGTACGTCGGCGGCGAGCGTGAGCGCGGAGGGCGCGGCGCCGTCCGCCGCGGCGGCGCCCTGGCCGGCGGCGGCACCGACGGCGGCCGGGCCGGTCATGGCGGCCAGCGCGCGGGTCAGCGCGGGGCGGGCCGCGGCCTGGGCGGACAGCGCGCCCGGCACGGCGGCCGCGTCGAACCGGGGGTCGGTCAGCGCCAGCCGCAGGGCGTGGCGGTGGCCGAGGAAACGGCGGTCGACGACGGCCACCCGGTCGGCGGGCGGCACCTGCGCCAGCCGCTGCGCGACGGCGTCGGGCGTGTCCGCCTCGACGACCTGGAACCCCAGCGCCCGCAGGTCGTCCCCGAGCGGCGACGGCGACCCGGCGACGGGCGGGCCGGTCAGAATGGCGGTCGGCAGAGGAACCCACTCCCTGAAAGCGTGCGAAGGCGTGTCCGCGGACGGCCCACGGGCCCGGACCGGGACGACGGCGAGGCTATCGGATACGGGACAGCGGCAGTTCACTGCCTGTTCGCCTGGGCTTGGCCCATCCGGTGTGATCATCATGCTCGCATGTCGGCGTGACGACAACCGACCCGCCCTGCAACCGTTCGAGTGAACTCGCCGGCCCTTCGCGCACGGGTCGGCCACCCCTCATCACCGCAGGTCACCGCACATGACAACGGTCTCCAGTACCGGCTTGCCCACAGTGCGTGACCGGTGTTGACTGGCCCGCGACGACCGGAGGACGGCCGGCACCGGAGCGCGCGGTGCCTGCGGGGACCCGGCCCGGACGGTGCGGACGGTTGCGGACGATGACGGACGAACGGGAAGAGGGGCCGGGTCGATGGGGGCAGGACACAGCCACGGTCACGGCCACAGTCACGGGACGCCGGTGACCGGTCCGGTCGGTACGGCGGGCGCCGTCCACCGCGGGCGGCTGCGGATCGCGCTGGGCATCACCGTGCTGGTGCTGGTCACCGAGGTGGTCGGCAGCGCCGTCACCGGTTCGCTCGCGCTGCTCGCGGACGCCGGGCACATGGCCACGGACGCGGCCGGGCTGGCCATGGCGCTGCTCGCCGTGCACATCGCCGCCCGCCCGCCGAGCGAGCGCCGCACCTTCGGCTTCGCCCGCGCCGAGATCCTGGCCGCCGTGCTCAACGCGGTGCTGCTCTTCTGCGTCGGCGCGTTCATCTTCTACGAGGGCGCGCGGCGGCTGATCACCCCGCACTCCATCGACGGCGGCGCGACCGTCGTCTTCGGTCTGGTGGGCCTGGTGGCCAATTCGGTCTCCCTGCTGGTGCTGATGCGCGGGCAGCGGGAGAGCCTGAACGTCCGGGGGGCGTTCCTTGAGGTGATGGCCGACGCGTTCGGCTCGCTGGCGGTCGTGGTGGCGGCGCTGGTGTTCATGGCCACGGGCTGGCGGCAGGCGGACGCGGTGGCCTCGCTGCTGATCGGGCTGCTGATCGTGCCGCGCACCTGGCAGCTGCTGCGCGAGGCGGTGGACGTGCTGCTGGAGGCGGCGCCCAAGGGGGTGGACATGGCTCAGATCCGCCGCCACATCGTGGCCCTCGAAGGCGTCGAGGGGCTGCACGACCTGCATGTCTGGACGATCACCTCGGGGCTGCCGGTGCTGTCGGCGCATGTCGTGGTCAGCCAGGACGTCCTGGAGGCGGTGGGCTACGAGAAGATGCTGCACGATCTCCAGGGCTGCCTGGGCACGCACTTCGACGTGGAGCACTGCACGTTCCAGCTGGAACCGGTGGGCCACGCGGAACACGAGGCCCGCCTCTGCCACTAGGCCCTCGCCGGGCGGGCCGCCCCGGACCGTGTGCCCGGGTGCTCCCGGGAGGCACCCTCCACCTTCCGGCAGGCACGTTCTCCGCTGCGCGGGCCCACACGCCGTGGCCGGGCCTGGCGCCCGGTGAGGCCGCGCCCGACGCGACGCGGCGGCCTCTCTCCCGCCCGGATGCCCGCCCGACCGTCCTGGTCAGCGAGCCGCCGGGGGAGGCGCGCGCCGCCCGGCGGCGGACTGCCGGGCGGGGCAGCCCCCGGCCAAGGGGCCGCGGGAACGGGCGGGGGCGTGAACGCGGGGCCGGCGTTCGCCCCGAAGCGCCGGTGCGGCGACGCGGTACGGGCGCGGAACGAGGCCGGAAGTGAGGCAGACTAAGGTCTTGTCGTCGAACGCGAAGGATGGAAATGCCAACCAGTCCTGCCACCGGCCGACCCGGCTCCCCCGCTTCCACGCCGTCCCCGAACGGGGTCGCGGAACCGATCCTGCTCGAACTGGTCGATGAGAACGGCGTGACGATCGGCACGGCGGAGAAGCTGTCGGCGCACCTGGCGCCTGGACGGCTGCACCGGGCGTTCTCGGTCTTCCTCTTCGACGACGAGGGCCGGATGCTGCTCCAGCGCAGGGCGCTGGGCAAGTACCACTCCCCCGGTGTGTGGTCCAACACCTGCTGCGGGCATCCGTACCCCGACGAGCCGCCGTTCGTGGCGGCGGCCCGGCGGACCGCGGAAGAGCTGGGCGCCGCGCCCGCGCTGATGCGCGAGGCCGGCACGGTCCGCTACAACCACCCCGACCCGGCCTCCGGCCTGGTGGAGCAGGAGTACAACCACCTGTTCGTCGGCCTGGTCGGCGGCCCGCTGCGGCCCGACCCGGAGGAGATCGACGAGACGGTGTTCGCGGACCCGAAGGAGCTGGCCCGGCTGCGCGAGAGCGGACCGTTCTCGGCCTGGTTCCAGACCGTGCTGGACGCGGCGCTGCCCACCGTGCGCGAGGTGACCGGGGGTACGGCGGGCTGGTAGCGGGGAGTACGACGGCCCCGCGAGAGGCCGGCCCGGGCAGCCGCCCGCCACCGCGCGCGGCTGCCCCTCAGTGCGCCGGCGCGCTCAGCGGCAGCGCCGCCCGGACGATCTTGCCGCCGCCCGATGTCCGGGTGATCTCGCACCGGCCGCCCGCCTCGTCGGTGAGCGTCTTGACCAGCAGCAGTCCCCGCCCGCCGGTCCGCGCGTGGTCGGTCTCCAGGGCCCTGGGCCGGTACGGGTGGCTGTCCTCGACGGCGATCCTGATCCACTCCGCGCCGACCGCGACCTCCACGGAGAACTCGGGCGAGAGCACGGCCGCGTGCCGGACGGCGTTGGTGACGAGTTCGGAGAGGATCAGCATCAGCCCGTACAGCGTGTCGTCGTCCACCGGCACCCCGCGCTCGCGGATCAGCGCGCGCACCCCGTGCCGCATCCGGGGCACGGACGTCTCGACGGAGGGGGCCGTGAACCGCCACACCCCCTCGTACGGTCGTGGTGCCGGAGCCTGGGCCTGACCGGGCGGAACGCTCCCGCGGACCTCCATGACCGCACCCACCATCGCTTTCGCGTGACGTGTCCGCGCGGCCCCGCCGGGAGCCCCGGCAGATCCCGCCTCACGCTCCGAGTGTCGAGGAATGACGCACCGGCTCGCGCGGGAGACCGTAAGTCCGCACGTTTCCACGCTTTTTGACCGATTTCGATCACCTCTGTCATTACGGCGACCGATTCCGTACGGGGATGGGTGGATAGGATCACCCGTCGGCCGGCGCCCGCCTCCGAGGCCGCCCGGCCCGCACCTGCCCGCAGCCCCCGAGGAGCCCCCGATGTCCGCGTTCGGCCCTGGTCTGCTGGTGAGCGCCGAGGACGGCGTCGCCACGGTGACCCTCGGCAACCCGGCCCGCCGCAACGCGATGACCCTGGCGATGTGGCGGGCGCTGCCCGGTGTGCTGGGCGGGCTCGCCGCCGACCCCGGGGTACGGGTGCTGGTGCTGACCGGCGAGGGCGACACCTTCTGCGCGGGCGCCGACATCACCGACTTCACCACCGCGCCCGGCGGCCCGCGCGGCGTCCAGGACGCGGCGGTCGCGGCCGAGGAGGCGCTGGCCGCCTTCCCCAAGCCGACGGTCGCGGCCGTACGCGGCTTCTGCGTGGGCGGCGGCTGCCAGCTCGCGGTCGCCTGCGATGTGCGCTTCGCCGCCGAGGGCGCCCGTTTCGGGGTCACCCCGGCCCGGCTCGGCATCGTCTACGCGGCCTCCTCGACCCGCCGGCTGGTCGCGCTGACCGGGCCGTCGACCGCGAAGTACCTGCTGTTCTCGGCCGAGCTGATCGACCACGAGCGCGCGCTGCGCACCGGCCTGGTGGACGAGGTGCTGCCCGCCGACGGCCTGGACAAGCGGGTACGGGAGTTCACCGGCGTGCTCACCTCCCGCTCGCGGCTGACACAGGCCGCGGCCAAGGAGTTCGCCTCGGCCGTGCCGTCGCCGGAGCGGCAGGCGTACTGGGACGCGCAGGCGCGGGACGCCGGCGAGGCCGCGGAGGGCGCGGCCGCCTTCCTGGAGCGCCGCGAGCCGCGGTTCACCTGGGCGCCGCGGGCGGACTGAGCGAGGACGCTCGGCACGGTCGGAACAGTTGCCGGCCGGTCGGATCGTCGCACCTTCCGGTCGTACGGACCCGGGCCCGCGTACAGCCGACGGAATCGTCGTACGACCACGCCGTCGTACCACCGCGCCGTCGTACCGTCCGGTCCTCAGACGATCGGGGTGGCGCCCACCGCCTGAGGCTGCGCGGTGCCCGGCGGCATGGCGGGATGCCGTCCCAGCATCACCACGCCGACCACCACGGCGGCCAGTCCCACCGTCTCCCAGGCCAGCGCGCCCGGGGTGACCCGCAGTCGGTCGCCGAGGAAGCCGATGCCGCAGGCGATCCCGGCCAGCGGCTGCGCGGCGGTCAGCGACGGCAGGGACATCCGCAGCGGGGCCGTCTCGAAGGCGCTCTGCACGAGCACCATGCCGGTCAGCCCGATGGCGAGGACCGCGTAGGGCTGCCAGTGGACGACCAGCCCGGCCACTCCCTCGCGGTGGGCGATCCCGCCGCAGATCCGGGTCAGGGCGTCCTGAAGCCCGTAGAGCAGCCCGGCGGCGAGGGCGAGCACGGCCGCCTCGGAGGACTTGGCCAGCCGCCGGGACCGCGCGGTCAGCAGCAGCGCGAGCCCGGCGACCGTGCCGAAGACCAGCCAGTGGCGCAGCGCGCCCGCCTCGGAGCCGCCGCCGTGCGGCTGCCCGGCGACGATGAAGGCGGTGACCCCGAGGGCGAGCACGGCCACCCCGCCCCAGCCGCTGAGGCCGAGCGGCTGCCTGGTGAGCCAGCGGGACAGCGCCATGGCGAAGATCAGATTGGTCGCGGTCAGCGGCTCGACCAGGGAGATCTGCCCGAAGGCGAGGGCGACCGCGCCGAGCACCTGGCCGGCCACCATCAAGGCGACGCCGACCAGCCAGTCCGGCATCCGTACCAGGTCGAGCAGCAGCCGGAAGGAGAGGAAGTCCGATCCCGGGGCGCGGACCGCCGCGCGCTGCTGCAGCACGAATCCGAGGCCGAGGCAGCAGGCGGCACCGACTCCGAGCAGGAACACGGCCACGCGGTCACTTTAACGCCACCACTCGGGCGGACCCGGTGTCCGGCGCGGCCCGACCGGTGGCTTCCGGACACCCGGGCCCCTGCCACCGCCGCGCGCGGAGCCACGTCCAGAGCCCCGTCCCGCGCGCGCCTTCGTCAGGGCCGCGCGCCCGCCACGGTCTCCGCGCCCTCCCACACGGTCAGGAACGCCATCCGCAGACACGCGGCCAGCGCCGGGTGCTCGATGTAGAGCGCGGTGGTCGCGCCCGTGCCCGCGACCGGGTCCGGCATGTCGCACAGCACCAGCGAGGCGTCGGCCACCACGAGCTTGAGCGGCAGCAGCGCGGTGAAGCGGCTCTCCTCCCCCGCCTCGCCGAACCGCCGTACGTTCTCCAGCACATCGAGATCGTCCAGCGCCTCGTGGGTGTAGATCGCCCGCACGGTGCCGCCCGAGCGGCGCAGCCGTTTGACGGCCTTGATGCCCATGGCGTTCAGGGCCGGGGCGACGAAGGGCGGTTTGCAGAAGCTGAGCAGTTCGTGCCTGGCCTGGGCCTGGATGTCGGCGAACGCCTCGGCGATGGACTTGGGGTCGCGCAGGATCTCCACGTAGTCCAGCGGGACGGTGTGGGTGCGGCCGTCGGCCCAGACCGGGACGAGCGCGGCGGTGAGCGCGGAGGACACCTGGTCCAGACGCTCAAGCGCCTCGCGCTGCAAGGCCATCAGCCGCGCGACCGCCAGCTCGGGCGCGACCGCGGAGAAGGTGGCCACCCGCCCGGGCCGCGCGGTGGCGAGCCTGCGCCGGACCAGCGCGTCGAGCACGTCGTACACCCGCTGCCGGGGCACGTCGGCCTCGCGCGCGACCTCGGCCGCGGTGTACGACTCGCGGCGCACCAGCGCGAGGTAGACCCGCGCCTCGTACCGGGCCAGGCCCAGCGCGACGAGGTCGTTGACCGGTTCCTCCTCCGTCTCCATGGCGCCACAACGTATACGGCGGAGATCGTCCGGCGGAAGCGAGCGAGGGCGGAGCAAGGGACAGAGCGTGGGGTGGGGCGAGGGCTGGGGCGAAGGTAAGTCAAGGGCAATCCTTTGCCATTACCCGGTAGTACCTTGAGCGCCCCCTCACTACCTTCAACACCAGTCACCACTCAACGGGGTGGCAGTCAGCGGGAGTTGACTCCCGAATCTCCAGTGAACGCGTGCCACACACGAAGTCCCGGGCGATACCTCGCCATGGTGAATTGTCATGACCTTGACATATTCACCGGACGTGGACGCCCCTTGGGAGCCGATCCCCCCATGGAGGGCAGTTCATTGCAGTCGACAAGTCCAGGCCGGGTCAGGCGGTCCGTCCGCCGCGCAACCCTGGCGGTGGTGGCCGCGGGTGCCCTGCTCACCGGCGGCATGATCGCCGCCGCGGCGCCGTCCGTCGCCGGCACCCCGGCGGCCGGCGACGGCTCGGCGGCCGTCAGCGCCGCCGCCCCCGCCGCGCACACCGAGCGGCTGTGCGCCGCCCCGGCCAAGAAGGGCTGGATGGCCTGCCAGGCACTGGCCCGTACCGACGTCGTGCAGCACTTCGGCATCAGCCCGGACGCCACCCCGTCCGGCTTCGGCCCCAGCGACCTGCAGAGCGCCTACGCGCTGCCCGCCTCGGCCGGCGCCGGCGCGACCGTGGCCATCGTGGACGCGCAGGACGACCCCAACGCGGAGAAGGACCTCGGCACCTACCGCACCCAGTACGGCCTGCCGGCCTGCACCACGGCCAACGGCTGCTTCAAGAAGGTCGACCAGAACGGCGGCACCAGCTACCCGACCGCCGACTCCGGCTGGGCCGGTGAGATCTCGCTCGACCTGGACATGGTCAGCGCGGTCTGCCCGCAGTGCCACATCCTGCTGGTCGAGGCGAAGACCGCCAGCATGGACGACCTGGGCACCGCGGTGAACCGCGCGGTCACCCTGGGCGCGAAGTACGTCTCCAACAGCTACGGCGGCGACGAGGACTCCACCGACACCACCGCCGACTCGCAGTACTTCAACCACCCCGGCGTCGCCATCACCGTCAGCTCCGGCGACGAGGGCTACGGCGCGGAGTACCCGGCCGCCTCCAAGTACGTCACCGCGGTCGGCGGCACCTCGCTCAAGCGGGCCGGCGGCACCACGCGCGGCTGGTCCGAGTCCGTCTGGGGCAGCAGCTCGGGCGGCGAGGGCGCGGGCTCGGGCTGCTCCGCCTATGACGCCAAGCCCACCTGGCAGACCGACACCGGCTGCGCCAAGCGGACGATAGCCGATGTCTCCGCCGTCGCCGACCCGGCCACCGGCCTCGCGGTGTACGACAGTTACCAGGCCAGCGGCTGGAACGTGTACGGCGGCACCAGCGCCTCCTCGCCGATCATCGCCTCGGTCTACGCGCTGGCCGGCACCCCGGCCGCGAACACCACCCCGGCCTCGTACCCCTACGCCCACACCGGCTCGCTCAACGACGTGACCAGCGGCGCCAACGGCTCGTGCGGCAGCAGCTATCTGTGCACCGCCAAGGCCGGCTACGACGGCCCGACCGGCCTCGGCACGCCGAACGGCACAGCCGCCTTCACCAACGGCGGCTCGACCGGCGGGAACACCGTCACCGTCACCCAGCCGGCCAACCAGTCGACGCAGGTGAACACCGCGGCCAGCCTCCAGATCCAGGCCAGTGACTCCGCCTCGGGACAGACCCTGACCTACAGCGCGACCGGCCTGCCCGCCGGGCTGTCGATCAACGCCTCCAGCGGTCTGATCTCCGGCACCCCGACCGCGACCGGCAGCTCCAGCGTCACCGTCACGGCCAAGGACTCCACCAACGCGACCGGCTCGGCCTCCTTCACCTGGACGGTCACCAGCGCCGGCGGGGGCGGCGGCTGCACCAGCGCCCAGCTCCTCGCCAACCCCGGCTTCGAGAGCGGCAACACCGGCTGGACCACCAGCAGCGGCGTCATCGACAACAGCACCGGCGCACCCGCCCACAGCGGCTCGTACAAGGCCTGGCTCGACGGCTACGGGACCACCCACACCGACACGCTCGCCCAGTCGGTGACCATCCCGGCGAGCTGCACCAACGCCACCTTCACGTTCTACGTCTACATCAGCACGTCGGAGACCAGTACCTCCACGGCCTACGACAAGCTCACCGTCCAGGCGGGCAGCACCACGCTGGCCACCTACTCCAACCTCAACCACACCACCGGCTACGTCCAGAAGTCCCTGGACCTGTCCTCCTACGCCGGACAGACCGTGAACCTCAAGTTCACCGGCACCGAGGACTCCACCCTGGCGACCTCCTTCCTCATCGACGACACGGCGGTCAACGTCGGCTGACCACCGGCTGATCGAGGAGTACGGGCCCGGGTCGGCCGCGCGGCCGGCCCGGGCCCACCGCTGCCGCCCGCCTTCAGCGCGCGGGCGCGGCCGCGGTCACCGGACGTCGACGGTGACCCGCCACCCGATGAGGGCATGGCACACCGGACCGTGGTGCTTCCCCGGAGGGCAGGCCCGGCGAAAGCCGCTCAGCGCGGCGCTGCCGGCCCGCGCGCCGCGATACACGCCGGACGAGACCTCGGTGAGGGCCGCGCCCTTCTCGGTGACGTTCCCGCCCGGTCCGAGCGCGAGCCGCAGTGTGCTGCCCACACTCAGGCACACCTCACGGGCGTCCATCCCGCCGGCCGGGGTGACCACGACGTCGCCGCAGTCGGGCTGCCCGCTGCTGGGGCCCGGGTCCGGCGCGCCCACCCGGACCCCGGTCGCGGAGCCGCAGCCCGCGACCAGCAGTACGGCGGCGGCAGCACCGACCAGCCGAGCGCGCATGACCGTTCCTCCTTCGCCCGGGCCGCCCTGGGCTGACAGAACGGCCGGTCCTGAATGGGACGCCGTGGAGCCGGGTTCGGTTCCCTCGAAAGGAGGGTGGGAGAGCGCGGCGGCCGGTGTCCGCGACACGCGGCTCAGCGCCCGGTGTCCCCCGCCCGCGACAGCACGGGCTCGGCACGCGGCGGCCCGCGTCCCCGACGCCCGGTGACCCGTCCCCCCTCCGGGCACGGCTCAGCTCTCGGTGACCCGTCCCCCTCCGGGCACAGCTCAGCGCTCGGTGATCCGCCCGTCGGCGACCTCGATCCGCCGGGTGGTGTGCACGGCGTCCAGCATCCGCCGGTCGTGCGTGACCAGCAGCAGCGTGCCGGAGTACGCCGCCAGGGCCCCTTCCAGCTGCTCGATGGCGGGCAGGTCGAGGTGGTTGGTCGGCTCGTCGAGCACCAGCAGATTGACCCCGCGGGCCTGGAGCAGCGCCAGGGCGGCGCGGGTGCGCTCGCCCGGCGAGAGGGTGGCGGCGGGCCGCAGCACATGCGCGGCCTTGAGCCCGAACTTGGCGAGCAGCGTACGGATCTCGGCCGGGTCCAGGTCGGGGGCCGGGGCGCGGAAGGCGTCGAGCAGCGGTTCCTGGCCCCGGAACAGCCCGCGGGCCTGGTCGACCTCGCCGACCAGCACTCCGGGGCCGAGCGCGGCCTGCCCCTCGTCCAGCGCCAGCCGGCCGAGCAGCGCGGCGAGCAGGGTGGACTTGCCCGAGCCGTTGGCGCCGGTGATCGCGACCCGGTCCGCCCAGTCGATCTGGAGGTCCACCGGGCCGAACGCGAAGCCGCCGCGCCGGACCCTGGCCCCGCGCAGGGTGGCCACGACCGCGCCCGAGCGGGGCGCGGCGGCGATCTCCATCCGCAGCTCCCACTCCTTGCGGGGCTCGTCGACGGTCTCCAGGCGCTCGATCATCCGCTCGGTCTGGCGGGCCTTGGCGGCCTGCTTCTCGCTGCCTTCGGCGCGGGCCTTGCGGGCGATCTTGTCGTGGTCGGGGGCCTTGCGCATCGCGTTGCGGGTGCCCTTGTCCATCCAGCCCCGCTGCATCCGGGCCCGGGCTTCGAGGCCGGCCCTGGTGTCGGCGTACTCCTCGTACTCCTCGCGGGCGTGCCTGCGCGCGGTGGCGCGTTCCTCCAGGTAGGAGGCGTATCCGCCGCCATAGGTGGTCACCTGCTGCTGGGCGAGGTCGAGTTCCACGACGCGGGTGACCGTACGGGTCAGGAACTCGCGGTCGTGGCTGACCAGCACGGTGCCGGCCCGCAGACCCGTGACGAACTTCTCCAGCCGTTCCAGCCCGTCGAGGTCGAGGTCGTTGGTCGGCTCGTCGAGCAGGAAGACGTCGTAGCGGCTGAGCAGCAGCGAGGCGAGCCCGGCGCGGGCGGCCTGGCCGCCGGAGAGCGCGTACATCTCCTGGTCCAGGCTCACCCCGAGGGCGAGGGAGGCGGCGGCCTCCTCGGCTCGTTCGTCCAGGTCCGCGCCGCCGAGCGCGAGCCAGCGTTCGAGGCCGAGCGCGTACGCGTCGTCGGCGCCCGGTGCCCCGTCGACCAGGGCCTGGGTGGCCGCGTCCAGGGCCGTTTGGGCGGCGGCCACTCCGGTACGGCGGGCCAGGAACTCCCGTACGGTCTCGCCGTCCTTCCGGCGCTCGGGCTCCTGCGGCAGATGGCCCACGGTGGCGGCGGGCGGGCTGAGCCGGAGCGTGCCGTCCTCTGGGGTGGCGAGACCGGCGAGCAGCCGCAGCAGCGTGGACTTGCCCGCGCCGTTGGCGCCGACGAGACCGATCACGTCCCCCGGCGCGACGACCAGGTCAAGACCGGTGAACAGGACACGGTCGCCGTGACCGGCGGCGAGATTCTTGGCTACGAGAGTGGCACTCATCAGGGCCCGGATTCTATCGGCTGCGCGGCGGGACCTCGGCGGGGGCTGCGCGGGGGGGCGGGGGCAGGTCCGGCGGGAGCTCGGCGGGGCGGAGGCCGGGCGTCCGGATCGGCGCGCGGGCGCGATACGAAAAACCGGTTGCGCGGCGGCGCTCCGGTTGCCTTCTTACGCCGCCTTAACCTACGGTTGCGTAACTTACGATAGCGTAGGTACACCGTCCCCGCCCCAGGAGCCCTCGTGACCCTTACCTCGCCCCATCGAGCCGGACCGGACGTCTGGAGCGACGCGACACTGCTCTATGCGCTGGAAGAGGTGGTGGAGCGTGAGCTCAATCGGCACCTCGGGGTGGCCAAGGAATGGATGCCGCACGAGTACGTGCCGTGGAGCGACGGCCGTGACTTCGACGGGGTGATGGGCGGCGAGGCCTGGGCACCTGAGCAGTCCAAGGTCTCCGACGTCGGCCGGATCGCCCTGGTGGTGAATCTGCTCACCGAGGACAACCTGCCGAGCTATCACCACGAAATAGCCACTCTCTTCGGACGCGACGGCGCATGGGGCACCTGGGTGCACCGCTGGACCGCGGAGGAGGGCCGGCACGCGATCGTGATGCGCGACTATCTGCTGACCAGCCGCGCGGTCGACCCGGTCGAGCTGGAGCGTTTCCGGATGCAGCACATGTCGGAGGGGTTCGAGCACGACCACCGGCACAGCATGCTGCACTCGGTGGCGTACGTCGCCTTCCAGGAGCTGGCAACCCGTGTCTCGCACCGCAACACCGGCCGCGAGTCGGGCGACCCGGTGTGCGACCGGATGCTGGCCAGGATCGCCACGGACGAGAACCTGCACATGGTCTTCTACCGGAATCTGCTGGCGGCCTCGCTCCAGCTGGCCCCGGACCTGGCGATGCGGGCGATCCGTGACGTGGTGGTGGACTTCCGGATGCCGGGCCACGGAATGCCCGGTTTCGAGCGGTCCGCGGCCCGGATGGCGATCGGCGGGATCTACAACCTGCGGATCCACCACGACGACGTCCTGCTGCCGGTGCTGCGGCATCTCAAGGTGCTTGAGGTCTCCGGGCTCGGGCCCGAGGGGATTCAGGCGCAGGAGGAACTGGGCCTGTTCATGGGCGGGTTGAACGACCAGGCGACGAAGTTCGACGAGCGCAGGGCCGCGCTGCTGGCTCGGCGGGCCGCCCGCGGCTGAGCCGCGGGCGACGACGAGGACGAAGGGGGCCGTCACCGACGGCCCCCTTCTCCGTATCCGGAAATCATGCATGCACGCTTGATTGTTTCTTGGCCCACTGGCACGCTCGTCAGCACCGCTCATGACACGGCGTCGTTCAGGGGGTGGCCATGGCCGATCCGCACGGGCCTTTTCCACAAGCCTCGGCGGCGCCCGGTGCCCCGCCGGGCACCGGCCGGGCACGGTCCGGGCGTACGTCTGACGGCCGTGCGTCCGGCGCGGACCGTGCACCTGGCCGCCTTTCCCCCGGCTCCCCCGCCCCCGGTGGTGCCGCGTGAGCGCCCTCGGCGTCCGCGGCCCGGAATTCGCCGAGCGCCGCGCGATCATGCTGGAGCGGCTGGCCGAGGTCGCGGCCGCGCACGCCGACGCGCTGGCGGGCGGCGGCCCCGCGTACCAGGAGCGGCACCGCGGCCGCGGCAAGCTGCTCGCCCGGGAGCGGATCGAGCTGCTGCTCGACCCCGACACACCCTTTCTTGAGCTGTCGCCGCTGGCGGGCTGGGGCAGCGACTACACCACCGGAGCGTCGATCGTCACCGGGATCGGGGTGATCGAGGGCGTGGAGTGCGTGGTGACGGCGAACGATCCGACCGTACGCGGCGGCGCCAGCAATCCGTGGACGCTCAAGAAGGCCCTGCGGGCCAATGAGATCGCCTTCGCCAACCGGCTGCCCCTGGTGAGCCTGGTCGAGTCCGGCGGCGCCGATCTGCCCAGCCAGAAGGAGATCTTCATACCGGGCGGCGCCCTCTTCCGCGATCTGACCCGGCTGTCGGCGGCCGGCATCCCCACCGTGGCCGTGGTGCTCGGCAACTCGACGGCCGGCGGCGCGTACGTCCCCGGAATGTCGGATCACGTGATCATGGTCAAGGAGCGTTCCAAGGTCTTCCTCGGCGGCCCACCGCTGGTCAAGATGGCCACCGGCGAGGAGAGCGACGACGAGTCGCTGGGCGGCGCCGACATGCACGCCCGTGTCTCGGGCCTGGCCGACCACTTCGCGGTGGACGAGCCGGACGCGCTGCGGACCGCCCGGCGGATCGTCGCGCGCCTCAACTGGCGCAAACTCGGCCCCGAGCCCCGCCCCGACCCGCGCCCGCCGCTGTTCGACGAGGAGGATCTGCTCGGTATCGTGCCGGGCGATCTGCGCACCCCGTTCGACCCGCGCGAGGTCGTCGTCAGAATCGTCGACGGCTCGGCCTTCGACGAGTTCAAGCCGCTGTACGGGGCCGGTCTTGCCACCGGCTGGGCCGAGATCCACGGCTATCCGGTCGGCGTCCTGGCCAACACCCGCGGTGTGCTGTTCAGCGCGGAGGCGCAGAAGGCCGCGCAGTTCATCCAGCTCGCCAACCAGCGCGACATCCCGCTGCTCTTCCTGCACAACACCACCGGCTACATGGTGGGCCGGGAGTACGAGCAGGGCGGCATCGTCAAGCACGGCGCCATGATGATCAACGCCGTCTCCAACTCCCTGGTCCCGCACATCTCGGTGCTGATGGGCGCGAGTTACGGCGCCGGGCACTACGGCATGTGCGGCCGCGCATACGATCCGCGCTTCCTGTTCTCCTGGCCGAGCGCCAAGTCCGCGGTGATGGGCCCGGCGCAGCTCGCGGGTGTGCTGTCGCTGGTGGCCCGGCAGTCGGCGGCGGCCAGGGGCCGGCCGTACGACGAGGCGGCCGACGCGGCGCTGCGGGCGATGGTGGAGGAGCAGATCGAGGCCGAGTCACTGCCGATGTTCCTGTCCGGGCGGCTCTACGACGACGGGGTGATCGACCCGCGCGACACCCGTACGGTCCTCGGCCTGTGTCTGTCGGCCGTGCACGGCGCCCCCGTGGAGGGCGCGAGGGGCGGCTTCGGCGTCTTCCGGATGTGAGGTTTCCGCTGATGAGCACTTCACCGACGACCGGCCCCGGCCCGACCATGCCCGGCGCCATCAGGCCCGGCGCCATCGGGTCCGGCGCTCCCGGGTCCGGCGCCATCGGGTCCGTGCTGGTGGCCAACCGGGGTGAGATCGCCCGCCGGGTCTTCCGCACCTGCCGGGAGCTGGGCATCGCCACGGTGGCCGTGCACGCGGACGCCGACGCGGGGGCCGCGCACGTACGGGAGGCCGACACGGCGGTACGGCTGCCGGGTGACACGCCCGCCGATACGTATCTGCGGGCCGATCTGCTGGTGGCGGCGGCGCTCGCGGCGGGCGCGGACGCGGTGCACCCGGGGTACGGATTCCTGTCGGAGAACGCCGACTTCGCGCGTGCGGTGCGGGTGGCGGGGCTGGTGTGGATCGGTCCGCCGCCCGAGGCGGTGGCCGCGATGGGCTCCAAGACCCGGGCCAAGGAGCTAATGGCGGCGGCCGGGGTGCCGCTGCTCGCCGCGCTCGATCCGGCGGCGGTCACGGCGGCCGATCTGCCGGTGCTGGTGAAGGCCGCGGCGGGCGGCGGCGGACGCGGTATGCGGGTGGTGCGCGAACTGGACCGGCTGCCCGCGGAGTTGACGGCGGCCGCGGCGGAGGCGGCCGCGGCCTTCGGCGACGGTGAGGTCTTCGTGGAGCCGTACGCCGAGCGGGCCCGGCATGTCGAGGTGCAGGTGCTCGCCGACACGCACGGGACGGTGTGGACGCTGGGCGAGCGGGACTGCTCGTTGCAGCGCCGCCATCAGAAGGTGATCGAGGAGACCCCGGCGCCCGGTCTGGCCGAGGACGTACGCCGGGCGCTGCACGACGCGGCGGCCCGCGCGGCGCGGGCGATCGGCTACACGGGCGCGGGCACGGTGGAGTTCCTGGTCGGCGCGGACGGGCGGCCGTACTTCCTGGAGATGAACACCCGTCTGCAGGTGGAGCATCCGGTCACCGAGTGCGTCACCGGCCTGGACCTGGTCGCCTGGCAGATACGTGTCGCCGAGGGCGCGGCCCTGCCTCCCCAGCCGCCGCCGGTACGCGGTCACGCGGTCGAGGCCCGGCTGTACGCGGAGGACCCGGCACGCGGCTGGCGGCCGCAGGCGGGGCCGCTGCACCTGCTGGACGTCCCGGGCGTGGACACGGAGTTCGCGGTGCTGCCGGGGCGCGAGGCGGGGCTGCGGCTGGACGCGGGCCTGACCGGCGGCGAGACGGTCGGGGTGCGCTACGACCCGATGCTGGCCAAGGTGATCGCCTGGGCGCCGACCCGCGCGCAGGCCGTACGGCGGCTCGCGCACGCTCTGGAACGGGCCCGGCTGCACGGTCCGGTCACCAATCGCGACCTGCTGGTACGGGCGCTGCGGCACCCGGAGTTCACGGCCGGGCGGGTGGACACCGGCTTCCTGGAACGGCACTTGGCCGCGCTGACCGCCGACCCGGACGACGCCGCCGGGCGGGCGGAGGCGCTGGCGGCCCTCGCGGCGGCGCTGGCGGACGCGGCCCGGCGGGTGGCGTCGGGCGCGGGCCCGGTGCCGGTACGGCTCGGGGGCTGGCGAAACGTTCCGTCGCAGCCGCAGGTGAAACGTTTCCGGGCCGAGCCCGGCGGCCGCGAGCACGAGGTCCGCTACCGGCTCGGGCGCGAGGGGCTGACGGCGGAGGGGCACGAGAGCTACCCGGACGTACGGCTGGTGTCGGCCTCGGGTGAGCGGGTGGTGCTCGATGTCGGGGGCGTACGGCAGGGGTTCGACGTCGCCGTCCATGCCGCTCCCCCGGTCCGGTCCGGCGGTCCCGCCGGCTCCGGCTACTCCGGCTACTCCGAACGGGTGTTCGTGGATTCACCCATCGTGTCAATCGCGCTGACCGTGCTGCAACGTTTCCCCGAGCCCGGCGATCAGTCCGCTCCCGGCTCCCTGCGTGCGCCGATGCCGGGCACCGTCATTCGAAACGGTGAATTCTCACCCGGCGACCGGGTCGAGGCCGGCCAGCCCCTGCTCTGGCTCGAAGCGATGAAGATGGAACACGTGATCGTCTCGCCCGTCACCGGGACGCTCACCGAACTCACCGCCGAACCCGGCCGCCAGGTCGAGGTCGGCACCGTACTCGCTGTCGTCAAGGAGGAGTCAGGGCCATGACCACCACACAGGGGACCTTCGACAGCGCGCTGCTGGAAAGCGACGAGCGGCGCGCCCTGCGCGAGGCCGTCGGCGACCTCGCCCGCCGCTACGGGCGCGCGTACTTCACCTCGGCGGTCCGCGAGGGCCGGCCGACCGACGAACTCTGGCAGGAGGCAGGACGGCTCGGCTACCTCGGGGTGAACCTCCCGGAGGAGTACGGCGGCGGGGGCGGCGGCCTGGTCGAACTCTCCCTGGTGCTGGAGGAGTTGGGCGCCGCGGGCTGCCCGCTGCTGCTGATGGTCGTCTCCCCCGCCATCTGCGGCACCGTGCTCGCCCGCTTCGGCACCGAGCCGCAGAAGCGGCGCTGGCTGCCGGGCCTGGCGGACGGCTCGCTGCGGATGGCGTTCGGCATCACCGAGCCCGACGCGGGCTCCAACTCGCACCGGATCACCACCACCGCCCGCCGCGACCCGGACACCGGCGGCTGGCTGCTGACCGGCCGCAAGGTCTTCGTCTCCGGCGTCGACATCGCCGACGCCACCCTGATCGTGGGCCGCACCGAGGACGCCCGCACCGGCCGGCTCAAACCCTGTCTGTTCGTCGTGGAGCGCGAGACGCCGGGCTTCGACTTCCGGCGGATCGAGATGGAACTGTCCGCGCCGGAAAAGCAGTTCCAGCTCTTCCTGGACGACGTGGCACTGCCCGCCGACGCGCTGGTCGGCGACGAGGACGCGGGGCTGACACAGCTGTTCGCCGGGCTCAACCCCGAGCGGATCATGACCGCCGCCTTCTCCCTCGGCATGGGCCGCTACGCCCTGGAGCGGGCCGTGGACTACGCCCGCACCCGCCAGGTGTGGAAGTCCCCGATCGGCGCCCACCAGGCCATCGCCCACCCGCTGGCCCAGGCCCATATCGAACTGGAACTGGCCCGGCTGATGATGCGGAAGGCCGCCTACCTCTACGACGCGGGGGACGACATGGGGGCCGGGGAGGCCGCGAACATGGCCAAGTACGCCGCGGCGGAGGCCTGCGCCAAAGCCGTCGACCAGGCCGTGCAGACCCTCGGCGGCAACGGACTGACCACCGAGTACGGGCTCGCGTCGCTGCTCACGGCGTCGCGGGTGGGGCGAATAGCCCCGGTCAGCCGCGAGATGATCCTCAACTTCGTCTCGCACTACACGCTGGGGCTGCCCAAGTCGTACTGAGCGCCCGTCCGGACCGGCCGCCCACGGAACCCGGCGCGCCCCGGCCGTACGGAAGTCCCGTACCCCGAAGGCCCCTTTGCCCTGGCCTGCTTGCCCCCGCCGACCCCGTAGTCCCGCCACTTCCGCATCTCCGCGCGCCGACCGCGGAAAGGAGCCCGCGCATGACGACCGCACCCCTGGTGCGCCGCGAGCACGACCGAGGCGTCACCGTCCTCACGCTCGACTCCCCGGAGCACCGCAACGCCCTGTCCGCCCGCCTGGTCGAGGAACTGACCCTGGCCCTGGAGGACGCGCGCGCCGACCCCGCCGCCCGGGCGGTGCTGCTCACCCACACCGGTGACACGTTCAGTGCCGGGGCCGATCTGCGGGAGGCGGGCGCGGGCACGGCCGAGGGACCGCGCCGGCTGGTGGCGCTGCTGCGGGCGACGGCCGACTCGCCCAAGCCGGTCGTCGCCCTGGTCCGGGGGCACGCGCGGGCCGGCGGTCTCGGGCTGGTGGCCGCCTGCGACATCGCCGTGGCGGGCCCCGCGGCCACCTTCGCCTTCACCGAGGCCAGGATCGGGCTCGCCCCCGCGGTGATCTCACTGCCGGTGCTGGCCCGGGTGGATCCGCGGGCGGTCTCCCGGTACTTCCTGACCGGCGAGACGTTCGGCCCCGAGGAGGCGGTAAGGATCGGCCTGGTCACCGCGCCGCTGGACGCGCTGGAGTCGATACTCGACGGTCTGCGGGCGGCCTCGCCGCAGGGCCTCGCCGAGTCCAAGGCGCTCACCGCCGGATGCCTGCGCACCGCGCTGGCCACGCGTGGCGAGGAACTGTCCACGACCGCCGCGCGGCTGTTCGCCTCCGCCGAGGCGGCCGAGGGCATCCGGGCCTTCCTGGAGAGAAGGGCCCCGTCGTGGACGTCGTGACCGACCGCGCGCCCAAGCAGGACCGCAGCCGCGCCACCCGGCAGCGCATTCTGACGGCCGCCGTGTCCTGTCTGGCGGAACACGGCTGGTCGGGCAGCACCGTCGCGGTGGTGTGCGCCCGGGCCGGCGTGTCCAGGGGCGCGGCGCAGCACCACTTCCGCACCCGCGAGGAACTGTTCACGGCCGCCATCGCGCACATGGCCGAGCAGTGGCTCGCCGCCGTGCGCGAGCGGGCCCGCGCCCTGCCCCGCGAGGGCCCCGACCGTACGTACGCGGTGGTGGACATGCTGGTGGCCGTGCACACCGGGCCGCTCTTCCGGGCCGCGCTGCACCTGTGGGTGGCCGCCGCTGACGAGGAGGCGCTGCGGCCGCGGGTGGCCGCGTTGGAGTCGCGGATCGGCCGGGAGGCGCACCGGCTCGCGGTGGAGTTCCTGGGCGCGGACGAGTCGGTGCCCGGGGTGCGCGAGACCGTGCAGGCGACCTTGGACATGGTCCGCGGTCTCGGTCTTTCCAACCTGCTCAGCGACGACTCGGCGCGGCGGTCCGGGATCGTCCGGCAGTGGTCCCGGGTGCTCGACGCGGTGCTGCGCGACGCGGGCGGTCCGCCGGCCGGGGCGTGAGGGGGCACGAGGCCGTCACGCGAACCGGCGGGCCGCCCGTGACCGTGTCAGTGCAGGCTGGTGTCCGCGGCGCCGGTCGCCAGCCGGGTGAAGCGCACCTTGAGCCCGGCGTGCTCCGGTGAGCAGCAGTAGAGCCCGGCGCGGGCCTCGGCCGCCGGGTCGAGCCAGGCCAGCCGTACGGTGCGCCACGGTCCGTCCTCGCAGCGGGCCCTTACGGTCACCGCGTCACCGGACCGGCTGACCCGTATGGTGACCTCGCGGCCCGCCCACTCCGGGACCGGGGAGAGCGACCAGTCCGAGGTGCCGTGGGTGACGACCGCACCCAACTGCGGGTAGCCGTCGGCGAGTTCGACGCCCGCCTTGATCCAGGTCTCGGTGTCGACCCGGACCAGGGCGCCCGCCTGGTCGTACAGCTCGGGAAGGTCGGCGACGAAGGTGACCTCGACGGCCGAACCGGCCGGGAAGGGCGCGAGCAGGGCGTGGCCCTCGTCGCGGACGAAGCCGTAGCCCGTGGTGCGCCAGAAGTCGCTGCCCTCGCGGGTGGTGACGACCAGGGCCTCGCCCTCGGTGCCGGCGTCGGCGGGCGGGTTGAGCCACTCCGCGTCGGACCAGGGCAGGTCATGGGTGGTCGGGAAGGTCACGGAAGTACCGCCGTTCTGAGCCGCAGGGTTGGTAGCCGAGCCATCGGTTGACGGCCAGCATGGCGAGATTGCCGTCGTCGTTGCTGGTGTAGGCCTCGCGACAGCCGACCGTACGTGCCAGGTGCAAGGAGTGGGCCTTCGCGGCCTTGGCCAGCCCCCGGCCGCGGTATGCCGTGCGGGTGCCGGTGCCGCCGGACCAGTACCGCTCCCGCCCGTCGGTCTGCGCGACGACGAAGGCGGCGACGGTGCCGTCCACGACGGCGGCCGTGCTGAGGTCGGGGTCGAAGTCGGGCCGGTCCCAGGTCAGGGCCCGCCAGTCCGGGTAGCTGATGGCGTCGGACTCCACGTCGCCCGGCTCGTCCCGGAAGCTCTCCAGGTCGGACTCGTAGAGCGGGCGCGGGTCGTCGGCCCACAGGGACGCGGGCAGCAGCCGTACGCCCTCCGCGGGGGCCGGGCGGTCGGGCAGCGGTGAGCCGCTGCCCAGGTCGAGCCGGTGGAAGCTCGCGGACCGGCCGGGCCGGTAGCCGTGCCGGGTGGCGAAGGTGTGGGCGGCGGGCTCGTCGGTGGCCCAGGAGTAGGCGGTGGTGGCGCCGACCGCGCTCAGATGGGCTTCGGCGGCGGCCAGCAGGGCGCTGCCCGTGCCGCGGCGGCGGCCGGCGGGGAGCACATTGAGGTTGAGGAAGGCCCGCCCCGGTGTGCCGGTGTCGGCGAAGAGGCCGATCCGGGCGCAGCCGGTCATCACTCCGGAGTCCTCGGCGATCAGCAGCCGGTAGTGCTGGCGGGCCGGAGCGCCGGTGACCTGGGCGTGCACCACCTGCGGCGTCGTCACGAGGTGGGGCAGGGTCTCACGCATGAGCGCGGAGACGGCTGCGGCGTCCGCGGCTGCGTAGTCCCTGATGATCACGGCCATGGTGAGGCACCCTACGCGGCGGCCCGGCAAAGCGCCGCAGGTTTTTCGGCGCCACCCGGATGCCCGGGCCTCGGCCGGGCAGGCGCGGTTTGAGAGGCCCGCGAGGGCGGACCCCGGGACGGTGCTGGACGGAGGGAGATGAGGGCCGTGCGCAGGACCGGTTCGGAACCGACTCAGGCCCGCAGTCCGCTGCGGCTCAGGCTCACGCTGGCCTTGTGCGGGGTGGTCTGGGGGATCGCCGCCGCGGTCGCCTTCGTCCTGATCGGCCACCCCGGCTGGGCGGCGGTGGTCGCCGCGATCGCCGCGATCGCGGCGGTGGACGCGGGCCTGGTGATCCGGCGGATGCGGCAGGGGTCGCGGTATCAGCCGGGCCGCGATGTGCCGCCGTACCTCCCGCCCGAGCGGCGGAACCGCCGCGGACGGTGACCGCCGGGCTCGGAACGTGAGACTCTGACACGGACGGTGAGCGGTCGGCTGGTACGACAGCGCCGGTCGTCGTTGTGCGGGCGCCCGGAGCCGTCCGGGCAAGGGAAAAGGCCCGGTGCGTGCGCACCGGGCCTTTCCATTCGTAGCGGGGACAGGATTTGAACCTGCGACCTCTGGGTTATGAGCCCAGCGAGCTACCGAGCTGCTCCACCCCGCGTCGTTGAACGTAACTCTACGGGTACTTCACGCTCACGCCAAATTCATTGCGCCGACGGGACCCTTCGGCGCCGCGGCCGCCGCACCCCCACCGCCTCGCCCGCGCCGCGCCGGTCCGGGGTCGCACCCCGTCGGACCCCGCCTCGCGCCGCGCGGTGGTGCTCCCCATACGAATGATCTTGCTCGCGCCGCACGGAATGGCGCATGACCTGGAGTGCACTCCAAGCGACACGCTGACCCGGTATCGCTTCCGCGTGCCACGCACCCAAGTGCCGTGGGAGCAGGGGGGTCGGCAATCCGCGAGTCCGCACAAGGAGAACCATGCGCGTCACCACACTCGGCAGGTCAGGTCCCGAAGTCGGCGTCGTCGGCCTCGGCTGCATGGGGATGACCCACGCCTACGACCCGGTCGGCCGCGACGACGCCACGTCCGTGGACGTCATCCGCCAGGCGGTCGACCTCGGCGCCAACCTGATCGACACGTCCGATGTGTACGGGCCTTTCACCAACGAGGAGTTGGTCGGCAGGGCGCTGGTGGGAACGTACCGGGAGCGTGCCGTACTGGCCACCAAGGTGGGCCTGGTGGTCGAGTCGCGGACCGGCGACCGCATTGTGTACGGGCACAACGGCACGCCCGAGCACATCCGGCGGTCCATCGACGGCAGCCTGCTGCGTCTGGGCACCGACCATGTCGACCTCTACCAACTCCACCGGGTGGACCCGGCCGTGCCGATCGAGGAGACGTGGGGCGCGATGGCCGAGGCCGTCGAGTCGGGCAAGGTGCGGACGCTCGGTCTGTCCGAGGTGGGTGTGCCGGAGATCCAACGCGCCGACCGTGTCCACCCGGTGGCCTCCGTCCAGTCCGAACTGTCGCTGTGGACAAGGGAGACGCTGACCGAGGTGCTGCCGTACTGCGACCGGGAGGGCATCGCCTTCCTGCCGTTCGCCCCGCTGGGCCGCGGCTTCCTCGCGGGGCGGTTCTCGTCGTTCGAGGACCTTCCGGCCGACGACGTACGGCGCTCCTACCAGCGCTTCCAGCAGGACGCCCTGCACGCCAACCTCACCCTGGTCGGCAGGGTGCGCGCGCTCGCCGAGCGGATCGGCGCGACGCCCGCACAGGTCGCGCTGGCCTGGGTGATCGCGCAGGGCCGCCATGTCATCCCGATCCCTGGCACGAAGACGCCGAAGTACCTGATGGACAACGTGGGGGCGGCCCAGGTGACGCTCACCGCCGAGGATCTGGCGGAGCTGGACATGCTCCCGGAGGCCACCGGGGCCCGTTTCTGACCTGTCCGGGGGGCCGGCGGACACGTTCGTCGCCGGCCCCCCGTGTGACGTCCGGCCGCAGGACACGCCGGCCCCCTCGGTGACGCGGGGGCACACCGGCGCCCTGTGACGTCGTCAGATCTCCGCTCCGGCGGCGTCCGCCAACAGCCGGTCGACACGGGCCAGTTCCTCGTCGCTGAAAGCGGGACTGCGCAGCGCCGCCAGGCTGTCGTCGAACTGCGCGACGCTGCTCGCGCCGACGATCAGCGAGGTGACACGCGGGTCCCGCAGCGCCCAGGACAGCGCGGTCTGGGCGAGCGTCCGGCCGCGTTCGCGCGCGAGGGCGTCGAGCCCGCGCAGGGTGGCCAGAAGCGTGTCGCTGAGGGCCGCCGACCTGAGCGTGTCGCCGCGCGCCATCCGGGAGCCGGTCGGGGTGCCGTCCAGATAGCGGCTGGTCAGGAGCCCCTGTGCCAGCGGCGAGTAGCACACGCATCCCACCCCGCTGCCGCCGAGCACGTCCAACAGCCCCTCCTCCGGCCCCCGGTCGAGCATCGAGTAGCGCGGCTGGTGGACCGCGAGCGGCACCCGCAGGTCCTTGAGCAGTTCGACGGCCGCGCGGGTCTGCTCCACGTCGTAGTTGGAGATCCCGACGTACAGCGCCTTGCCGCGGGCCACCAGGTCGGCGAGCGCGCCGACCGTCTCCTCCAGCGGGGTGTGCGGGTCGGGGCGGTGCGAGTAGAAGACGTCGACGTAGTCCACGCCCAGCCGGGTCAGCGACTGGTCGAGGCTGGCGGTCAGATACTTGCGCGAGCCCCATTCGCCGTACGGGCCGGGCCACATGCGGTAGCCGGCCTTGGAGGAGATGATCAGCTCGTCGCGGTGGTGGCGCAGGTCGCGCCGCAGGACCGCGCCGAAGTTCGCCTCGGCGGAGCCCGCGGGGAGGCCGTAGTTGTTCGCGAGGTCGAAGTGGGTGACACCGCGGTCGAACGCGTGGGTGACGATCGCCCGGTGCCGGTCGGCCGGCCCGTCGTCGCCGAAGTTCTGCCACAGGCCGAGGGAGATCTCGGGGAGCAGCAGCCCGGTCCTGCCGAGCCTGCGGTATCTCATCTCGTCGTAGCGTCCGGCGGCGGCGACGAAAGTGCTGGGTGACTGCACGGGTGGGGACCCTTTCCTTGTGGGGTTTCCGTGGTGCTTCGGGCAGGTGCGTGGAGCTGGGGGCCGAGTCCGGCCCGGTGGGGGCGGTCCGGGGCCGAGTCCGGCCCGGTGGGGGCGGTCCGGGGCCGAGTCCGGCCCGGCGGAGGTTGTCAGGGGCCGATTCCGGCCCGGTCGGGGCTACTTGACGCCCACGGTCGCGATGCTCTGGGTGAAGTACCGCTGGAGGACGACGAATACGAGCACGATGGGCGCGATGACCAGGACGGAACCGGCGAGCAGCAGGCCGTACTCGGTGGCGATCTGCCCGGTCGAGTACAGCGACAGCGCGACCGGCAGGGTGTACATGTCCTCGCTCTGGGCGGCGACGAGCGGCCACAGGAAGTTGTTCCACGAGCCGAGGAACGTCAGGATGCCCAGCGTGGCCAGTGGCGGCCCGCACAGCGGCATGACGATCCTCGCCCAGATGCGCAGTTCGCCGGCGCCGTCGATCCTGGCCGCCTCCAGCAGGGTGTCCGGGATCTGCCCGATGAACTGCCGCATCATGAAGACCCCGAGCGGCGAGGTCAGGAAGGGCAGGATCAGCGCCGCGTAGGTGTTGGTCAGACCGAGCTTGGTGACGAGCACGAAGAGCGGTACGAAGGTCACCACGCCCGGCACCATCAGCGTGATCATCACCAGGGCGAACACCAGCCGTTTGCCCGCGAAGTCGAACTTGGCCAGGGCGTGGCCGACCATCGAGCAGAAGAGCAGATTGCCGGCGACGGTGACCAGCGCGACGACCAGGCTGTTGAGGAAGAACCGCCCGAGGTGCAGCCGGGTGAACCAGGTGCCGTAGTTGCCGGTGGTCGGGTGCGCGGGCAGGAAGCCGGACGGGTCGCGCAGGATCTCGCCCTGGGTCTTGAACGACCCCAGCAGCATCCACAGGAAGGGCAGCAGGGTGATCAGGACCGCGACGACCAGGCCGAGATACGTGAGCAGCCGCCGCCGTGCCCTCCAGCGGCCGGTCGGTGCCGTCGCCATCAGTCCCTCGCCCTCAGCGCCCGGAACATGACCGAGCTGAGCAGTGCGATGGCCACGAAGAGCACATAGCTGGCGGCCGAGGCGTAGGCGTAGTTGCCGAAGCCGAACTGCTTGAACGCGAAGTAGCCGACGGACAGCGTCGCGTCGAGCGGACCGCCCTGGGTCATGACGAACGGCTCCTCGAAGAACTGGAGATACCACACCGACAGCAGGACCGCGCCGAACAGCAGCGTCGGCCGCATCAGGGGCACGGTGATCCGGGTGAAGCGTCTGACCGGCCCGGCGCCGTCGATGAGCGCGGCCTCGGTGACCTCGGCCGGGATGGTCTGGAGGCCGGCGAGGAAGATCACCATGAGCGTGCCCATGTTGCGCCACACACCCATCGCGATCATCGCGGGCATCGCCCAGGTCGTGCTGTTGAGCCAGTCGGGCCCGGAGACGCCGAGCAGGCCGAGCACCGCGTTGACCGGGCCGTCCGGCTGGAGGAGGAACCGCCAGACCACGGCCACGGCGACGACACTCGTCACGACGGGCGTGTAGAAGCCCACCCGGAAGGCGACCCGGAACCGGGTGATCCCGCTGTTGAGCGCCACGGCCAGGACGAGCGCGACGCCCATCGTCACGGGGATGCCGACGACGACGAAGTAGCCGGTGTTGCGCAGCGCGTGGAGGAACTGCGCGCTCCGGAACAGCTTGGTGTACTGGTCGAACCCGATGAAGTCGACCGCGAGCGGGTGCTGTGTGTCCGCGCTGGTGAAGTCGCTGAACGACATCGCGAAGGAGGACACCAGCGGGATCAGCGTGAAGGTGGCGAACAGCACGACGAAGGGCAGCGCGAAGGACCAGGCGATGACGGTCTGACGGCGCCGCCTGCCGCGCGGGCCGTGGCCTCGTGCCCGCGAGGCCGCCCGCGCGCCTCGGCCGGTGAAGGCGGTACGGCGGCCCGCGGGCGCGGTACGGCGTGCGGTACGCCCGGCGCCGGTCCCTTCTGACACGACCGTCACCGCGTCAGCCCCCGGTGCCGATCTCGTCGGCCGCGGACTGGGCGTCCTTCATGGCCTTGGCGGGGTCCTTGCCGTTCTTGACCATCTGTTCGAGCTGTTGGCCGACCACGTCGGAGATCTGGAGCCATGTGGCGTTGGCGGGCGGCGCGTTGGTGTCCTTGAGCTGTTCGCCGAAGACGGACAGCCGCTTGTCGTCGGCGAGTTCGGGCTGCTGCCAGGCGCTCCGCACGGCGGGCAGGGCGCCGTCGATCCGGTACCACCGCGCCTGGACGTCGGGCCGGGAGAGCCACTGGACGAGCTTCCAGGCGGCCGCGCTGTTCCTGGTCCGCTTGAACACGACCAGGTCCGAGCCGCCCGCGAAGGACGTCGCCGACTTCTGCTTGGGGAAGGGGGCGAGCGCGTACATGTCCTTGAACTGCGGCCCGCCGGCCTGGTCGAGCAGTTCCGACTCACCGGCCCCGGCCACCAGGACGCCCAACTGCCCGTTGACGAAGGCGGATTCGGCGGCGCCCGCGCCACTGGACGGCTTACGGTCGGCGATCCCCTCGGTGTAGAAGCTCTGGTAGTAGCGGTAGGCCGCGATGGTCTCGGGGGTGTCGAAGGTCCACTTCGAGCCGTCCGCGCTGATGATCTGCGCGCCGTTGGACCAGGGGAAGGCGAAGGAGTTCTGCAGATCCTGGTCGGGGGTGGTCGCCATCCGGATGCCCCACTTGGCCCCGCCCGCGGTCTGGGTCCCCCTGGCCAGCTTCTTGAGGTCGTCCCAGGTCTTCGGCGGCCCGTCGAAGCCCGCCTTCTCGGCGAGGTCCGTGCGGTAGAAGAGCACGCGGGTGTCGACGGCCCACGGCACGCCCACGGTCCGGCCGTCCACCCGGGCCGACGCGAGCGGGCCGGAGAAGTACACGCTCGTGTCCGTGCCGTCGGGCACGGGCTCGAATCCGTCGGTGATCCCGCCCATCAAGGTGGTGCCGACCTGGGCGATGTCGGGGGTGACTCCGCCGGCCTCCGCCGTACGGAACTTGCTCGCCGCGTCCTGCCACGGGATCGAGGTGACGTCGACCGAGTAGCCGGGGTTCTCGTCCTCGAACTGCTTGAGCAGCTTGGGCAGGTTGTCGCCGTCGCCGCCCATCGCCCACATGGTGAGCCTGGCCTTCGCCGGGGCGGGGGCGCTCGGTCCTGAACGCCGCGGCGTCGGGGTGCCGTCGCTGTCGTCGCCCGGCCGGCCGCAGGCGGCGAGCAGTGTGAGGGAGAGCAGACCGACGACGATTCTCACCTTCGCGTGTCTCACGGGGAGTCCTTCGCTCGTGGGCGACCGGCCCCGCGCGGGCATGCGTCACGGGCCGCCAAGAGTTACGAAGAGGGATTTATTAAAGGGCTTGCGATACCGTAGCGACGGGTGGGACGAACGTCAACGGTGCGCGGTCCGGCGCGGGGCGGGCGCACGTACAACCGGCCAACCGGCCTTCGTAGGACAGGAGTTGACGGGCTGGCGGATGCTAGCGGGCGTCGGCGGCGGGTACGGCCGGCGGCTCGACGGCGGGTACGGCCGTGGGCCCGGACGTCGGCTCGGCAGCGGGTACGGCCGTGGGCCCGGTGGCGGGTACGGGCGCGGCCGGCCAGCGGTCGCTGTGCGTCGCGCCGAACAGCCGCCCCTCGACCTCGTTCAGCGCCCGGCGCACCCCGCCCAGTACGGTCGCCCGCCCGCCGAGGGCCGAGAGCACCAGCCGCGGCGGCGGCCCGGCGAGCCGGCTGCGGTAGAGGTCGAACGTACGGGCCTCGATCGTCGGCATCAGCCGCCGCGCCGCGTCCGCCGGCAGGCCGTAGACGACCACGAGTTCGGGGTCCAGGAGCGTGGCCAGCATCGCCACCGGCCGCGCCACGATCGCGCCGATCCGGTCCACGATCCGCCGGGCGACCGGATCGCCGTGGTCGTACGCCGTGAACACCATGTCGGCCGTCACCCGGTCCGGGTCGCCGCCCGCGAGGCCGACGAGCCGGCCCTCCTCCCCGGCGGAGGGCTTCGGACCTGCGGCGTCCCGCGCCCGCAGCACCGCCTCCGCGCCGAGCCTGACCAGCTTGCCGGGGACGCCGCCCGCCGGGCCCATGCCGGACAGCAGGTCGACCGCCGTCATCTCCCCGGCCAGGCCGCTGCTCCCCCGCACCAGGCGGCCGTTGACGATCAGCCCGGCGCCGAACCCGTACTCGCAGACGTCGAGCAGCACGACATCGGCCAGCCCCTGGGCGGCGCCCTGCCAGTGCTCGCCGATCATCGCCAGGTTGGCGTCGTTCTCGGCGACCACCGGCCACGGGAGGGTGTCGGCCAGTTCGGTGATCACGTCCCGGGTGCCCGCCCGGTACTGCGCCGCGGTCGCGCGGGCGTATCCCTGGGACTGCACGGGGGCGGGGATGCTCACGCAGACCTGCCAGACCGCGGCCGGTTCGATCCCGGCGAGCGCGATGACGTCCCGCGCGAGGGCCGGCCCGTGCTCGGTCGCCTGCGCGCGCAGGGTCGGGTCGGGGGTGACCCGCCGGGAGAGTTCGCCGCAGACCCGGCCGGTCAGATCGGCGACTGCGGCCGTGACCTGACTCTCCCGGATCTCCAGCGAGACCACGAACCCGGCCCGGGGGTCGGTCCGGTAGCGGCGGGCGGGGCGGCCGGGCTGGGCGTCCTGCGCCGGATCGCTGGGCAGTTCGACGGCCAGGCCCTGGGCGATCAGCCAGTCGCAGGTGGTGTGGACGGTCGGCCGCGACAGTCCGGTCGCCGTCATCAGATCGGTGGCCGTACTGGACTCGCGCGCCCGCATGGCCTCGTAGACCACGGCGGCGTTCATCCAGCGGATCTGGGCCGCGGAGGGGCTGCTTGTGCGCCTGGACACCTGTGCCCCTCCTTCTCGTCCTTCTCGTCCTTCTCGGTCCTTCTTCCGGCGTACCCGCGGTGGCGTGGCCGGGCGGGCGCACGCGTCGGAGGTACCCAAGGGTACGCAGGGTGAACGGGGTGCCCGGCACCGGATCGTACCGGCGGCGGTCCCGCCCGGGGCTCCCGGCGTGGACGGGCGGGGAGTCGCGGCGACAGCTAGCCTGGCCGTCGTACGGCGGGCCCCTGCCCCCGCGTCAGGAGGTCACCCATGCGCTCCCCCCGGCGGCTCGCGGTCCCGCTCTGCGCCGCGCTGCTGTGCGTCGGCGCCGCCGTACCCGCCTGCGCCGAAGGCCCGCACGTACGGCTGCGCGCGATGACGTACAACATCCACGCGGGGGCCGGGTACGACGGGCGGCTCGACGTGGCGCGGACCGCCGCCGCGATCTCCGGGCAGCGTCCGGACGTGGTGGCGCTGGAGGAGGTCGATGTGCACTGGGGTGCGCGCAGCCAGTGGCGGGACGAGGCGCGGGAGATCGCGGACGCGACCGGGATGCGGGTGTTCTTCGCGCCGGTCTACAGCCTCGATCCGCCCCTGCCGGGCGCGCCGCGCGAGGAGTTCGGCGTCGCGCTGCTGTCCCGGCACCCGATCCTGTCGGCGGTGAACCATCCGCTGACCCGGCTCTCCACCCAGGACCCGGACCCGGTACCGGCGCCCGCGCCCGGCTTCCCGGAGATCGTCACCGAGGTGCGCGGGGTCCCGGTCCATGTCTACGGGACCCATCTGGACTATCGCGCCGACCCCTCCGTACGGCGGCTCCAGGTCGCCGACACGCTGCGGGTGCTGGACGAGGACCGGGGCGGGCCGCAGATCCTGATGGGCGATCTCAATGCCGAACCCCGGGCGCCCGAACTGGCCCCGCTGCTGGCCCGGTTGACCGACACCTGGGCGGCCGTCCACCCGGCCGGGGACGGCTTCACCCACCCGGCGCAGGCTCCGGAGCGGCGGATCGACTACGTACTGGCCTCGCCCGGGATCGGCGTACGGGACGTACGGGTGCCGGTCACCGGCGCCTCGGACCATCTGCCGGTCGTCGCCGATCTCGTTGGCTGATCTCCCGTCAGATCTCGTCCCAGGGCGCCGATTCGTACAACTTCGCCACGCGGCCGAGGAGTTCGGCGTCCATCGGCACAGGGGTGTCGTCGATCCGCGAAACCGTCGCCGTGCCACGGGAGTTGACGACGAAGGCACCGTCGTACGTGCCCACGTCGGCCAGTCCCACCGGCCGGCTGACCTGCGGGACGCCCACCGCGTTCAGGACCTCCTCCAGCACCTGCCAGGTGATGCCGCGCAGTTGGGGCCCCTGCGGCCAGACCACCGTGTCGCCCGCCACGAAGCCGATGTTGGTGATCGCGCCCTCGGCGACCCCGCCGTCCGGGCCGGTCAGCAGCGCCTCCTGATACCCCTCGGCCGCCACCTGCCGCCCGAAGTACCCCTGCGCGAAGCCGCCGACGTGCTTGAGGTGGGCCACCGGCCGCAGATACGGCACGGACTTGACCCGGTACGGGCCCTCCGGCATCGCGGCCGGCTGGCGGACGGCGACCATGACCGCGACGGGGGTTCCGGGGACGTCGGCCGGCTGGAAGACGTTGACGCGTACGGAGGCGTCTGCGGGGCGGGAGGGGTCCGCGGCGCGCGCGGAGGCCAGCGCGTGCCGTACGTACGCCCGGACCCGCTCGCCGTCCAGCGGGGTGCCGAACAGTTCGCGGGTGGCGCCGTCCAGCCGGGCCAGGTGGAAGCGCAGCCCCCGGACCCGGCCGTCACGGACCTGCATCGCGGTGAAGTGGCCGTACCCGCCGAGCACGGGCGCCAGCGTCTCGACGGTCGCGGGCGCTCCGTCGATCTCGATCAGCGGGCTGGAGGGTTGCGTCATGCGGCTCACCCTACGCGGGCAGCGCGACGGTCAGATCGAGCTCGACCAGCTGGCCGGTGAAGCCGAGTTGGGCCACGCCCAGCAGGGTGCTCGCGGTGCTGAACGCGGGGCCGAGCGGCGAGGCGTTGAACGCCTTCCACACGGCCGAGAGCACGGGGGTGCGCTCGCTGACCACGTAGATCACCGACCGCACCACGTCCTCGGGCCGGGCGCCGACGGCGGCCAGCGCGATCAGGGAGTTGGCCGCGACCCTCGCCGCCTGGGCCGCGTGGTCGCCGCGCCCGACGACGGTTCCGGCCTCGTCGAGCGGGCACTGCCCGGCCAGATACGCGGTCCGCCCGGCCTCCACGACGGTGATGTGGTGGTAGCCGGGGGTCTCGTGGAGGCCGCGGGGATTGATCCGGGTGATTCTGTCGCTCATCCCCCGAGTCTCCCGCCGCCCCGCCTTCCGCCCCACCGATTTTTCCCCGGCGCGGCAGTCAGCGATCCGCCCGACGCCGTACGCCCTGCGCCCCGCGCACGGCACCGAAAACACGAAAACCCCGGCTCAGCGGGGGTTCCTCGCTGTGTCCGAGGGGGGACTTGAACTCTCCGCTCGGGTACCAGCCCGCAACTGCTCTGACCTGGGGAAACACCCGCCAATAGGCAGGGTTTCGGCGGGTGCTTCCCCTCTTCTTTCCTGCTGTTTCTGTCCGTTTCAGGGGGGTGTTGGTCATGCGTTGGTCACGTGCCCAACCTGCTTCGCCCTGCTCGACGGAGTGACTTTATGCCACAACACGCATAGTCGCGGCTGTGCATAGACGGGTCCAGACGACGCCCCGTACGGTCGTTCTCTCCGGCCCAACTCGGCCGTAGACCAGGGGGTTTCGCATGGCACGCGAGGAACTGACGCGGCTTACCGGGAACGGCAACGGTGAGTGCGGAGAGAAGGACTGCCCGAACGTGTACCGCACGGCGACCGGTTCGTTCGTCATGCAGGGCGACGTATCCGAAGCATTCACCCCGCCCGCAGGGGAAGGGATCGTAGAAATCCCGGAGTCGATTCTCAGGGAGGCAGTTCGTGCACTTGGATGGTGACGCGTGGAATGACTGCTTCGATTCCATGAAGCACGAGGCATGGCGGCTGGAGACGCTGCCTGTCTACACCGTGCCCCAGGAAGCGGAGAGGTTGAAGCGCTTTCTCGCCGGAGAGAATTCTCCCGACGATTACACCTCGGGCTGGATGGACGAGGTTCGGCAATGGACCTCGGAGGGAAAGAGCGTCGGCAGGGTTCATATGGTGATCCGTCCGCTCTCGGACTACCTTCGGTTCGAGTTCGAGTACTACTACCGGCACCATGTGAAGGTCGGTGAGAACATCCGTATTCTTGACCTCACCGACCGGGAGATCCCGGGTCTGCCGAACCAGGACTTCTGGATGTTCGACAATTCCAAGGTGGTTCTGATGAACTACCGGACAGATGGGACGCAGATCGATCGGGAACTCTACGAGGGTGATCCGGAGCCGTACCGGCAGTGGAAGCGAATTGCCGTTGCCGAGTCGGTACCATTCCTGGAGTATGTGAGCGGTGACATTCGACCCTGAACAATTGGGGCAGCCAAAGCAGGAACTGGCGGCCCTGCTGAAAGAACTGCGCAAGCGGGCCGGTCTCACTGGGGACCGGCTCGCTCGGCGTTGCAACATGTCCCAATCGAAGATCAGCCGGATCGAAAACGGGAAAGTTCTGCCAAGCCTGCTCGACCTGGAAAGAATTTTCCGGGCCGTTGTCGCTCCGCCAGAGGTCATCGAGGAGGTGGTTGCCCTCGCGAGACTGGCCAACACCGAGTGGCAAGACCTTCGATCACTTCGCCGGAGAGGGCTGGAAAAGAAACAGTTCGAGCTTGCCGCTCTCGAATCATCGTGTGCGGAGTTCAGATTCTTTCTGCTGTCGATTATCACTGGGCTGCTGTCCACTCCTGAGTACATCCGGGCCAGCCTCGCCCATTCTCCGGCCGACATCAGCAAGACGATGGCGAGGAAGTTGGAGCGGCAGGACGTTCTTTATGATACGACGAAGCGGTTCACCTTCATTCTCACCGAGCAGGCTGTCAGGTGGCCGCTCCTGCCCCCAGCCGCGATGGCGTTGCAGATTGACCGACTGGCCTCACTCACCCACTTGACGAATGTGAAGCTCGGCGTAATCCCGATAGCGGGATACAAGCCCATGGCCCCGATGGATACCTTCACTGTCTACGACAACAGGCTAGCCACCGTGGAGAACACGACCGGTGTCGTGATCCTGAGAGACCCCAGAGACATCGACATGCACCTGGAGCTGTACTCCACGTTGGAGGGCTATGCGTTTTTCGGCGAGGAAGCCAGAGCCCTCTTGGTGTCATGGTCCGCCGCCTGCCGTTCATGATCTTTAGTCCATGACGGGAAAGAACTGCACAGCCCTCGCTATCAGGGTTAATCATTTTCCCATGGCGGCGACCGAGCCCAGGTTCTCGCCGGAACCCTGGCGATCCGGTAACCGCCGAACTCGCCGCCTGTCCCCTTTGCTTCCTGCCGGATTTCCGGTGGGGGTTCCGAGAAGAGAGGTAGTCCGGCAGTGGAAGAGAACATCGGTTCACCGGCCCCCGAGGGGGGTGGACTGCTCGTCGCGAAGCGGAAGATCGTGGCCGCGCGTACCCGCGCCGAGCAGGAGTCGGACGTCAGCAGTGGCCGTTCCGACGGCAACGACCAGCGGGGTTGCCCACGATGCTTGATGCAGCCTCGTGGGCGGGGCGTCTGGGCGGGGACAACTTCCTCGCCCAGACGTACCACCGCTCCTACGCGCTCTTCCCCGGAGTCGCCGGCACGGCGGATCTGTTCTCCTGGGACGACCTGAACCGGATCATCGCCACGCAGCGGCTGGAGCCGCCCCGGCTGCGCCTGTCGGTCGACGGCGAGACGGTCCCGCTCCACCGCTACGCGATCCCGACCACGAACCGCCGTGCGGTCACCTGGTCCCGTATCCAACCGTCCGACTTCCACGCGCAGCTCAGAGACGGGGCGTCGCTGGTCCTCGACGCGGTGGAGAAGATCCACCCTGCTGTGGGGGCGGCTGCGGAGGGACTGGAACGCTTCCTTGGGACTTCCGTACAAGCCAACGTGTACGCCTCGTGGACCGAGCGAGAGGGCTTCGGCCGGCACTGGGACGACCACGACGTGGTGGTGGTCCAACTGCACGGCTCGAAGCGGTGGCGCCTGTGGGGGATGACCCGTAAAGCGCCCACCTTCCGGGACGTGGAGTCGCCGGAGGAGCCGGAGGGCGACCCGGTAGCGGACCTCGTTCTGTCCCCGGGGGACGTGCTCTACCTCCCGCGCGGCTGGTGGCACGCGGTCTCCGCCGACCAAGGGACGGAATCCCTTCACCTGACGTTCGGCACGGTCCCGCACACGGGCGCTGACCTGATGCTGTGGGTCGTCGATCAGCTCCGGGCGTCCCTCGCGTTGCGCAGGGACATTCCGCGCTTCGGCTCGCTGGCGGAACAGTCGGACTTCATCGACGCCGTGCGCCGTGAGGTGGCCGGCATGATGGCGGACCCGCGCCTCGTGGAACGTTGGGCCGAGTCGATCGACACGACCGACCTGGGCCATGCGATTCCCTCGCTGCCCTACGTGAATGGGCTCCCCGCACGATCGGAGATCACGGTCAAGCTCACCGCTCCGAGGGGTCGCCTGACGGCGAACCGCACACAGGGCACAGTCACCTTCTCGGCGGCTGGTACCGCCTGGGACTTCGCCGAGTCCGCAGCGCACGCGCTGGGCACACTGCTGACCAACCAGCCGACCACACTCGGCGAGATGGCCGACTCCGCCGGGCTGGAAGTCAAGGACGTGGCCGAACTGGTCTCCGTTCTCGTCGAAGGTCACGCAGTCGCAGTCGTGGGGACCGCGCTGTGACCGCCGCGCTCTCCCTGGGGACATACCGCGTGCGTACCGTCGATCAGGCGGCACGCACCGCCCTGGCTGCCGGTAGTCCCTGGGTGGACACGGCACCCAACTACGCCCACGGCCGGGCTCATGAGGAGCTGCGCCCGGTTCTCGGGGAGTACCCGACCGTGCGGGTAGCCACGAAGACGGGGTTCTTCACGGAGGAGCAGGGCCGCACCGCACTGGCTGAGGGCGTGCTCACCCGGGAAGAGGCGGCCAATGGGCACAGCCTTGAACGGGGTTTCGTTCGCTGGCAGACGGAACGCTCGTTGGCCGCGCTCGGCCGCGTGGACCTGGTGTTCGTGCACAACCCCGAGCACCGCGGGCACGGCCTTGGCCGTGACGATTCACGTTGGCGTGTGCGGGAAGCCTTCACGACGCTGGAGGAGTTCGCACATGCGGGCAGGATCGGTGGGTACGGCGTGGCCACCTGGTCCGGCCTGACTGCCGGAGCGTTCAGCGTGCCCAAGTTGCTCGCGCTCGCCCGGCAGGCGGCGGGCTCCGCCGAGCATCACTTCACGGGCTTGCAGATGCCCGTCAGCCTGATCATGGATGACATGATCAGGCAGGCTCTCAGCGGTGGCGGGCCACTGGCTCAGGCGAAGGACGCCGGTCTGATCACGTTCGGCTCCGCGCCCCTGCACGGGGGCGACCTGCTCGATGCCATGACACCCGAACTGGTGGACTTCATCCGCCCCGGCCTGTCGGCCGCAGCCGCTGCCCTGCTGGCTGCCGGCTCCTGTCCCGGCCTCGATGTCGTCCTGACCTCCGCGAGCACCCGCGAGCACTGGGACGATGTGGCCAGGGCTCTGGCTGCGCCGCTGACGGCCCAGGAACTCAGGAGGGTGACGGATGAACTCGCCGGTGAATGAGGAGGTACAGACCCTGATGGAGGCCGCCCACGACCGGGCGGCCAAGGCACTGGGTCTCACATGTGCGGGACCGCTGGCGTGGGGCTTCCTCGGTGTCACCCTCGGGCGGCGGGCAGGGAACCTGTGGCTACGGGTGAGCCGGACTGCGAAGCGCAACGCGGGGAGGAAACAGGGGGAGGGCATCGTGGGAGTGTCCCTGCTCGTGCCCGACGCTGTCCCGTGCCCGCGCCTGTACGAGGTGCACGACTGGACTGACGGCGAGTGGGCCTTCGAGGCCGAAGTCCTCGACTTCGTCAGGCAACCCGTGGTGTCCCCGGACCGAGCCGATATCGACCACGACCCGCGGTTGCCGGATGAGTGGTGGGGGAGCCTGCGCCGAGCCCTGGCCCTGCTCGCACAGACGGAGGGAGTGAAGGTAACCGTCCGGGACGGGTGGATCGCGCGTGCCTTTCCCCAGTTCCTTGGGGTCCCGGCACCCGCCAGGGTGGAGCGGGTGACCGGTCACGGTGACCTGCACTGGGGCAATCTCACGACCATGCCCCTGACCCTGCTGGACTGGGAGCGGTGGGGGCTGGTGCCCGTCGGCTATGACGCGGGGCTCCTCCACGCCAACAGCTTGCTCGTTCCCGACGTTGCTGCCCGCATCGGCAAGGAGTTCGAGCCGGTCCTGCACACCCCTGCCGGCCGAATCGGGGAACTCGCCGCCCTGGCGGAGATGCTGCAAGCTGTAGCTCGTGGCTGGTACCCGGACCTGGCCCCGCGCCTTCTCGCTCGTGCCGAGGCACTCACGGGCGTTCGGCCACCGCTCCCGGTGCACTCCGAGGTCAGTGCCTGAGAATCTCGCCCCGTCTTGAGAACCCCGGCGTCAGCGATGCGACGGGGTCTCTGCGGTTTCGGGCGCCCGTGTCTCAGGCGCTCCCACCGATGTGCCGACGCCTTCCCGCTCCACCTCGGCGCTGACGGCCAGGACTGCGCACACGATGGCTCCCGCCGTGGTTGGTCACGCCACAGCCGGAGAAACAGAAAAACCCCAGATCAACTGGGGTCTCCGGTGGTGTCCGAGGGGGGACTTGAACCCCCACGCCCGATAAAGGGCACTAGCACCTCAAGCTAGCGCGTCTGCCATTCCGCCACCCGGACCGGGTGTGCCGCCGTGACCTGCGAAGTCGCGGTGACAGGGTCAACGATACCAAGGAATCGGAGTGCTTCTCACCTGGGATTCCGGCCGCCGGACCGCATCGGTCCGGCGCCCCCGCCACCCCGGCCGGGCCCCCGCCGAAGGCGCCCCTGGGGGGCCGCTCAGCTCCGTGCGGCGATCGCGCGGTGGTGGCGCACCACCTCACCGATGATGAAGTTCAGGAACTTCTCCGCGAACGCCGGATCGAGCTTCGCCTCCGCCGCCAGCCGCCGCAGCCGGGCGATCTGGTCGGCCTCGCGGGCCGGGTCGGCCGCCGGCAGCTGGTGCGCGGCCTTGAGTTCACCCACCTGCTGGGTGCACTTGAAGCGCTCCGCGAGCAGATGGACCAGCGCCGCGTCCAGGTTGTCGATGCTGCCGCGCAGCGCCCGCAGCTGTTCCAGTGCCTGTTCGTCGCCCACGAGAGTGTGTTCGGCGGTCGGCTGGTCGTTCATCGAGGTCTGCCATCCTGGTAGGTCAGTGATGCTCCGCGGTGATGCCGGGTTCACCCTATGACACCCTGCGTAGGAGGGGCCCGGTGCGGCCGGGCGCGCACAGGGTGAACGAAGGCGGGCCGCAGCGCGCCGGAGCACACGGTGACGCCGGCGGCACACCCGCCCGGCACACTCAGGGCGCCACATGAACGGCGCACAGGCGTACGGCCCACAGGACGTACGGCGCACAGCGAGAGAACCGGGGCTGGTGAGGCAATGGGACGGGTCACCGAACGGCGCCGCGTACTGCGGATCAGGGACGGCGCCGCCGGGCACCGCGCGGACACCCTGGTCGCCGAGGAGCCGCTGGAGATCCGGCTGAACGGCCGCCCGCTGGCCATCACCATGCGCACCCCCGGCGACGACTTCGCCCTGGCCATCGGCTTCCTGGTGAGCGAGGGGGTGCTCGCGGCCGCCGAAGAAGTGGCCTCGGTGGTCTACTGCGCGGGCGCCACCGCGGACGGCGTCAACACGTACAACGTGGTCGACGTGGCGCTCGCCCCCGGCGTCCCCGTCCCCGACATCAGCCTGGAGCGCAACGTCTACACCTCGTCCTCGTGCGGGCTGTGCGGCAAGGCGAGCCTGGACGCGGTACGGACCCGTACCCGGCTGCCGATCGCCGACCCGCTCACGCCGCGTGTCACGCCCGCGCTGCTGGCCGCGCTCCCGGACCGGCTGCGGGCGGAGCAGGCGGTCTTCGAGCGGACCGGCGGGCTGCACGCGGCGGCGCTCTTCACCGCGGAGGGCGAACTGCTCGACGTCCGCGAGGACGTGGGGCGGCACAACGCGGTGGACAAGCTCGTCGGCCGCGCGCTGCGCGAGGGTCGACTGCCGCTGGACGGGCGCATCCTCATGGTCTCCGGCCGGGCCTCCTTCGAGCTGGCGCAGAAGGCCGTGATGGCGGGCATCCCCGTACTGGCGGCGGTGTCCGCGCCGTCCTCGCTCGCCGTGGACCTGGCGGCCGAGTCCGGTCTGACCCTGGTCGGCTTCCTGCGGGGAGAGTCCATGAACGTCTACGCGGGCGAGTCCCGTATCGTACTGGCGTCCGAAGACACGGACTGAGCCCGCCGCGGACCGAGCTTGCCTGCGCCCAAGGCGATCCGTACGAGAGCCCGTCCGCACGGAAGCCGGTCCGCGCGGCCGCCCCCCGACGGAGCGGCACAGCAACCTGGGAGCCGACCGTGTTCGCCCTGAGCGCCGCCCTGACCGTCCTGCTGCTCCTTGAGGTGGTGCCGTCGGCGCTGGCGGCGCTGAGCCGGTTCGGGCCGGGAGTGGAACGGCTCGACGGTCTGACCAGGCTGGGGCTGCGCGAGGGCCGGCGTCCGTGGCTCGTGCCGGGCGTCGGCGTCCTGCACACCCTCACCACGGCGGCGCTCCTCGCCGGGATCTGGCGGCCGCCGTACGGTGTCGCGGGCGCGGCCGTCGAGGCGGTGTTCTTCGGCTGGGTGCTGGGCAGGCAGTCGCGCTGCGGCGACCGCGGCAGGGCGCTGTTCGCGTACGCGCTCTTCCTGTCGTGGGCACTGGCCGTCCTGGCGGTGTCCGCCGCCCGGCTCTGACCCCGCGGCACCCGGCACCCGGCGCCCGCCTCGCCGGGTGGAGCGGACGTGGCCGGGAGGGGCGGATTTCGTGGAGATGCACCGCCGCCCCGGCGTACCCCCGCGCGCGCCGGAGCGCGTCCCTCCCCTTGCCACGCCGGGTAAGACCTATCGCATCAGTACGGATGTCCGAAAACCCGGCGTACTGAGGCCCTCTCCCCTTCCTCCTGGGGATCGGATAGCTTACGGGCCCGCACAGGCCCCATAGGAGCATCCCCGTTGCGTCAGTTCACTGTCCCCCCACTGGTCACGACACCGCAGGCGGGCGGTCTGGCCGACGCCGTGTTCGGCAACGCCGACCGGAGCCCAGGCGACGTGGTGTTCGGGCGCGCGGACGGGCGGGGCGGGTGGCAGGACGTGACGGCCGCCGCCTTCCGCGACGAGGTGGTCGCCGTGGCCAAGGGCCTGCTGGCGGAGGGGATACGGTTCGGCGACCGCGTCGCGCTCATGTCCCGTACCCGCTACGAGTGGACGCTCTTCGACTTCGCGCTCTGGTCCATCGGCGCCCAGTCGGTGCCGATCTACCCGACCTCGTCCTCCGAGCAGGTGCGGTGGATGCTGCACGACTCCCAGGCGGTCGCCGCGATCGTGGAGCACGAGGACCACGCCATGACGATCGGCGCGGTCGTGGACGGGCTGCCCCGGCTGAACCGGCTGTGGCAGATCGACGCGGGCTGCGTGGCCGCGCTGTCGGAGGCGGGCCGGCACATCAGGGACGACGTGGTGAAACGCCACCGGCTGGCGGTCACCCCCGAGGCGGTCGCCACCGTCATCTACACCTCGGGCACCACCGGGCAGCCCAAGGGCTGTGTGCTCACGCACGCCAACTTCATGGCCGAGACCGACAACGTGGTGGCCCGCTGGGCGCCGATGTTCACCGCCAAGCCGGGCGAGGTGCCGTCCACCCTGCTCTTCCTGCCGCTGGCCCATGTCTTCGGGCGGATGGTCGAGGTGGCCTGTGTGCGCCACCGCATCCGGCTCGGCCACCAGGCGAGCATGACCGCCGCCGACCTCGTACCCGACATGGCCGCCTTCCGGCCGACCTTCGTGCTCGCCGTGCCGTACGTCTTCGAGAAGGTCTTCCGGGCGGCCCGCCGCAAGGCGGAGGCGAGCGGCCGGCTCGGCGTGTTCGAGAAGGCCGTGGACATCGCGGTGCGGCACGCGGAGGCGATGGAGGCCAAGGCGTTCGGCACAGGACCGGGGCCGACCACCGGTCTGCGGTTGCGGCATCAGGTGTACGACAAGCTGATCTACAGCCGGGTGCGTGACGCGCTCGGCGGCCGGGTCCGGCACGGCATCTCCGGCGGTTCGGCGATGGACCGGCGGCTCGGCCTCTTCTTCAGCGGCGCCGGGGTGACGATCTACGAGGGCTACGGGCTCACCGAGAGCACCGCGGCCGCCACCGCGAACCCGCCGGAGCGGACCAGATTCGGCACGGTCGGCCAGCCGGTGCCCGGCACGACCGTACGGATCGCGCATGACGGCGAGATCCTGCTGAGCGGCGGGCAGATCTTCGGCGGCTACCTCAACAACAGCCGGGCCACGGACGCGGTGCTGCGCAACGGCTGGCTGGCGACCGGCGACATCGGGACGCTCGACGAGGACGGTTATCTCACCATCACCGGACGCAAGAAGGAGATCCTGGTGACCAGCGGCGGCAAGAGCGTGTCGCCCGCCGCCCTGGAGGCCCGGGTCCGCTCGCACCCGCTGGTCGCGCACTGTGTCGCCATCGGCAACAACCGCCCCTATGTCGCCGCGCTGGTCACCCTCGACCCGGACGCCGTCGAGCACTGGCTGACCATGCGCGGCAGGCCGCACGTGCCGCCGTCGGAGCTGGTCCGCGACTCCGACCTGGAGTTGGAGATCCGCCGGGCGGTGGTGGCCGCCAACACCCTTGTCTCACAGGCAGAGTCGATCCGCTCCTTCCGCATCCTGCCCACCCAGCTCTCCGAGGAGTACGGCACCCTGACTCCGTCGATGAAGCTGAAGCGGCGGGCGATCGAGCACAGGTACGCGGCGGAGATCGCAGCGCTGTACGGGGGTTGAGGGCGGGGGCGGGGGCTGCGCCGGTGGCCGGACCCCCCGTCACGCTCCCGGCGTGCGCTCCGGGCCCAACGCGGCGCCCAGCTCGTGCAGTTGGCGGGTGTTCGCGCTGAACTCGGTCTGCCAGTCGGCCGTCTCCGAGTCGATCTGCCGGCGCACGGCGGTGACGAGTCGGCCGATCAGCGCCAACTGCCGTTCCACCTCGGCCGGTTCGAGCGGATCGTCCGGCCGGGCACCGCCCGGGCCGGCCCGCAGTACGTCGGAGGCCCACTCCAGCCGTACGGCGTTCAGCTCACCCCGCAGGGCGTGCGCGGCCGCGATGTCCCGCATCCAGGTGGAGGACAGCCCGAAGAAGTGGTCGAAGCCCTTGCAGCCCGCGGCGAGGGCGAGCAGGACGTATCCCCAGCCCTGGCCGGAGCCGCCCGCGGCCGCCGCGCCGAGCGGGACGGCGGTGCCGGCCACCGCGAGGACGATCGCCAGGCCCTGGAACGTCCGCGAGCCGACGCGCTTGCGCTTCTTGTCGCGCAAGTACCAGTCCACGGCGTCCTCGACACCCTGCTCGGCCCACTCGCGCAGGCGCGCCAGCGCCTCGCGCTGGGTGCCCGGGTCGTCGGCGCTGACGGCGGGGAAGGGCCGCGGTTCGAGATCCCCGCGCCCCCGGTCCCGCCGCCTCGCCGTACCGGTGCCCGTCGCCGTGCCAGTACCTGTGGGTATCGCCGTCGTCCCGTCGTACTCCCGGCCCGTCATCCGTCCCGCTCCCCCTCGTACCTCCGGCCCCGCCCCCGCCCTGGACCGCCGAGGCTATCGGCCGGGTGCCACGCCCGTTGCGGGCGTGTACCGAACGGCTGCCGCTGGGGAGCAGGGCGTAACGGGGGCGCAAGGTCCCGGGTGAACTGCCGTTCACGTGGGGCCTCTAGCATGTCCCACATGCTGGACTACGACGTGGAAGCGGCGCGCTACGACGCGACGCGCGGGGGTGTGCCGCGCGCCGGGTCCGCCGCACGGGCGGTGCTCGCGCTCATACCGGACCGGGCCCGCACCCTGCTGGACGTGGGCTGCGGCACGGGTCTGGTCACCGAGCGGATGGTACGGCCGGGGCTGCGGGTCGTCGGCGTGGACGCGGCGCCGGGCATGGCCCGGGTCGCGGCCGGGCGGCTCGGCCCCGCGCTGGTGCTCGGCGACTGCCACCGGCTGCCGTTCGCCGACGCGTCGCTGGACGCGGTGAGCGCGGTGTGGCTGCTGCATCTGCTGCCGGACGCGCCCGTGGTGGTCGCGGAGTGCGCGCGGGTGCTGCGGCCGGGCGGGACCTTCGTCACGACGGTGGACAAGGACGCGGGCCACGACGTGGAGAGCGATGTGACCGGGCTGCTGGCGCCGTACCGGGTGCACCGGGCGTACGACGCGGAACGGCGGATTCTGGCGGTGGCCTCGGAGCACGGGCTGCGCCGGGCCGGCGAGGCACGCTTCACCGGCCACGGCCAGGGGCGTTCGCCTGCCGGTACCGCGCGGGACGTGGCGCGCGGGTACTTCGCGTCCGCACTGGACCTCGACGAGGACCAGTGCGGGCTGCTGGTCCGGCGGCTGTCGCTGCTGCCGGACCCCGAGGTCCCGCGCGCCGATCCCGTGTACCGGCTGCTGGCGCTGCGCAAGGAGGGCTGACCGCGCGGCGGCCTCACCCGCCTCTTCCTGGCTGTTCTCGTCTTTCCCGGCTCACCTGCCGAACTTGGCCAGTTGCGCCAGCACCCATTCCTCCACGGCCGGGTGGGTGACGCCGAGCGCGGTCAGGGCCCGCGCCGAGGGGTCCTGGTCGTCGCTGAGGACGCCGAGCAGGATGTGTTCGGTGCCGACGTAGTTGTGGCCGAGGCGGAGCGCCTCGCTGAAGACCAGTTGCAGGGTCTTGCGGGCGGCGGGGCTGAACGGCAGGTGGCCCTTGACGGACTTCTTCTCCGTGCCCGGGGTGGCCACGGCCGCGCGGACGGCGGCCGCGTCGGTGCCCAGGTCGACGAACGCGCGGGCGGCGAGGGTGTCGGGCCCGGCGAGCAGGCCGAGTACGAGGTGCTCGGGCCCGATGGCGGCGTGCTTGGCCTTGCCGGCCTCCTCCTGGGCGGCGGCGACCGCGCTGCGGGCCCGGGGGGTGAAACGGCTGAAGTTGGCGTCGAGATTGAGCCCGAGGTCCTCCGGCAGCTTGGGCACGAAGCGCTTCTGGGCGGCCTGCTTGCTGACGCCCATGTGCGCGCCGATCTCGGTCCAGGAGGCGCCGGCCCGGCGGGCCTGGTCGACGAAGTGGCCGATGAGGTGGTCGGCGACCTCGCCGACGTGACCGGCCACGGTCACGGCGTGCTCAAGGTCTTTCAGGGGGTCGCTGTCGGTGTGCTGCTGCTTGACGTAGTCGATGAGGTCGTCGAGTCGTACGGGGCGATCGGTCATGCGTCAACTTTAGGTTGACGAGATATTGACGTCAACCCGGAGTTGACGATTCCGTCTTCTCTCGCTGAGGTCGCTCGGCACCGCCGGGACGCGGTGTGGGGGGCTTCTCGCCATTGCGGCGGGGATATCGCCTGAGCGTCGGCCCCGATCCCTGCCGCCGCGGCGGGACGCGGATCGGGCCCTTTCTGCGGTGCCGGACTGCCTGGCGGGCGGGGGAGCCCGGACCGCGTCGGCTCTGACCGGGACAGTTCTTCGGGCCCGGCCGTCGCGGCGGGGGTGGTGTGGGGGCCAACGCTCCCCCATGCCACAGAGTCCGGCCGCGTGATCCAGCCGCGCCGGAGGCGACCGCTCAGGGGTGGGGGGCCGGGAGGGCGGTCGCGTTCTCCGGGGACGGGGACGGGGTGGGTGGGCGGGGGGAGCGTGGGGGCGGGGCCAGCCACGTGCGGAAGAGCGTGTGCAGCGCGCTCGCGCCCACCAATGGGCCGCCCGGCAGGGGGAGTTCGACCGGGTGCAGCAGAAAGGGCCGGCCCTGGGGGCCGCCCAGGCCGCCGTGGGAGCCGGCCTGCTCCTCGAAGGCGTGCACCGCCCCCGTCTCCGGATCGCACGCCGAATTGATCATCAGATCAGCCGTGTGCGGAAACCCGTCCGTCCGCAGCACCGCCTCGGCCGCCCCCTCCCCGAACCCGGCCAGCGGGTCCGCCCCGACCACCCGCCCGGTCGCCAACTCGCGCTCCCCGCAGGCCCCGAGCACCAACGGCCCCCGCTCCGCACTGCGGACCAGCACGAACCCGATCCCCGGATGCCCGGTGAGCGTCGCCGCCAACGCCGGGTACCGCCGCTCGATCTCCTCCAGCGTCGCCCGCCCCTCGATGTCGGGGAAGGCCACCAGGCCCAGATTGCCCGAGGCCAGCACGACCGGCTCGGACGGCGGCCCCTGGCACTCCGCCTCCTCCGCGCTCCGGCCCCGCTCGGGCCGCCGCAGCGCCGTACGGGCGGCCGCCCGCGCCTCGGCGCCGCCGCGCCGCCGGGGCAGCCGCCCGCCGCGGGCCAGCCCGCAGCCGGCCCGTACCAGCTCACGCAGCGCGACCCCGTACGCCCCCTCGAAGGTCTCCCCCGCGCTCTGCCCGTGGTCGGAGAGCAGCACGACCCGGTACGGGCGCGGCGCGTACCGTGCCGCGTCCGCGATCAGGCGTACCGAGCGGTCGAGCCGGGTCAGTACCTTGCGCGCGTCCCGGCTGTTCGGGCCGGAGTGGTGGGCCACCTCGTCGTAGGCGACCAGGTCGGCGTAGACGGCCGTGCGCCCGGCCAGCATGTCGCCGACCACGGCGGCCACGGCGACGTCCCGTTCGACCACGGTCGCGAACGCCCGCAGCAGCGGATAGAGCCCGCCGCGCTTGATCCGCGGCCGTTCCCTGCGCAGCCGGGCCGCCCGGGACTCCAGGATCTCCCGGCCGACCTCCGCGCAGAACGACCAGGCGGTGCGTACCGCGTTGGCCGGGTCGGAGAAGTACGCGAAGTACCCCGAGCGCGGGCGGCTGAACTTGTCCCGTCGGGCCGCGACCGACATCACCAGCGCGGACTGCTCGGCGCCGCCGGTGAAGAGGTTGCCGCGGCTGGCCCCGCCGTCGGCGAGCAGGCCGAGCGAGCCGGTGAACGCCACCGCCCGGCGTTCCAGCTCGGCCGCGCTCGACGGTCGGTTGCAGACCATCACCTGCCCGGTCTTCTTCTCGAACCAGCGGAAGGCGGGCACGTCGTGGTTCGTGCCGTGCAGGATCGCGAGCTGGCTGGCGCCGGTCTGGCTGCTCCAGTCGGTGCGCCACGCGGTGAGCCGGTGGGAGCCGCCGAGCCAGCCCGCGACCGTGGGCATGACGGGCGGCGAGGAGGTGAGCGCGTCGCGCAGCACATCGTGGCCGACGCCGTCGAGTTGCAGGAAGACCGTGCCGGGCGTGGTCGGCAGCGGCGGGTCGCCCGCCCGGCGGCGACGCCGGCCGGCCAGCCGGGCCAGCCTGCGGCCGTACGCGGCGTCGTCCCGTACGGCCAGCGCGGTGCTCGTCGCGGAGGAGGCGGCGGACATCACGGCGGCGATGACCACGGCCGTGGCGGGGGTGACCTCGCCGCGCCCGTCGGGGGTGACGCGCAGGGCGACCAGCAGCAGCGAACCGTTGAGGAAGAACACCAGCGCGCCCAGCACCAGCGCGGGCACCAGCAGCAGCGCGCGGACGATCAGCGGCCACACCAGCGCGCTCAGCACGCCGAACGCGCCCGCCCCGATCCCCGCGGTGACCGCGATCTGCGTCGGGCTGTCGCCGTCCGGCGCCTCGATCCTGAAGTCCGGCAGCAGCCAGGCGAGTACGGCCAGCGTCGCCGAGGCCACCACCCACACCGCGAGCACGCGACCGACGGTCCGCAGCGCGCTTCTGCCCGCGGCCCGTCTCCGACTCTCTCCCGGCTGAGGCACCCCTCCACCCTGCCATACGCGCAGGTCCGGTCGTGGTCGGCTGCTCACCGGCCTCCGCCCCGGGCGCAGGGCTTACGCTCGGGGGCGGACGTCGGCGGCAGCCGGGAAGGGACGTGCGCGGTGTCGGTGGAGATCACGTGGTGGGGGCATGCCACGGTGACCGTGCGGGACTCCGGGGTGCGGGTGCTGACCGACCCGCTGTTCGTCCGGCGGCTGGCGCATCTGCGCCGCAGGCGGGGCGCGGTGCCGCCGCCGGCCGCGGCGCGGGCCGACGTGGTGCTGGTGTCGCATCTGCACGCCGATCATCTGCATGTCGGTTCGCTGGCCCGGCTGGCCCCGGGCACCACGGTGCTGCTGCCGCGCGGCGCCCTGGCCGCGGTACCGGGTCTGCGGCAGCTGCGCGACCGGCTGCGGCTGGTGGAGGTGACGGCAGGGGAGTCGGTGGAGTACGGCGAGTTGACGGTCAGGGCGGTGCCCGCCTCGCACGACGGCCGGCGCCTGCCGTACGGGCCGCAGCGTGCCCCCGCGCTCGGTTACGTGGTGGAGGGCGCCGCGCGTACGTACTTCGCCGGGGACACCGGGCACTACGAGGGGATGGCCGAGGCGGTCGGCCCGTGCGACATCGCGCTGCTGCCGGTGGGCGGCTGGGGACCGTTCCTCGGCCACGGCCACCTCAACGCGGAGCGGGCCGCGCACGCGCTGGCGGAGCTGGCCCCGAGGGTGGCCGTGCCGGTGCACTACGGGACGTTCTGGCCGATCGGCATGGACGCGGTCCGGCCGCACGAGTTCCACACCCCGGGCCAGGAGTTCGTACGGCTCGCGGCGCGGCTGGCCCCCGAGGTGGCGGTGCACCGGCTGGAGCACGGGCAGAGTGTGCTGGTCGCGGACGCGGGGCGGGAGAGCGCGGGGTGATCGGCATTCTGGCGTCGGCCGCCGCGAACCCGCCCCCGTCGCAGGGCGCGCAGCAGGCCATCGGCTACCCGTCGCTCTTCCTGCTGGTGGCGCTGGGCTCGCTGCTCCCGGTGGTGCCGACCGGGGCGCTGGTGTCGAGTGCGGCGGTGGTCGCCTTCCACCAGACAGAACCGGTCGCGCTCGCCTTCGTGTTCGCGGTGGCGTCCCTGGCGGCGTTCCTCGGGGACGTGGCCCTGTACTGGCTGGGGCTGCGCGGGGTCAGGTCCCGCAACGGCTCGCGCTGGCTGCGGCGACTGCACGACCGGGTCGACGAGGGGACGCTCGCCCGCTCCCAGCGGCAGCTCGACGAGCACGGGGCCGCCGTTCTGGTGCTGTCGCGGCTGATACCGGCGGGCCGGCTGCCGGTCATGGTGGCGTGTCTGCTCGCGGAGATGCCGCTGCGGCGCTTCGCGCGGGGCGACATAGCCGCGTGCCTGGCGTGGGCCGCGGCGTATCAGCTGATCGGCATACTGGGCGGCTCGCTCTTCCCCGAGCCGTGGCAGGGGGTCGCCCTCGCGGTCGCGCTGACCTTTGTGATCGCCGCGGTGCCGACGATCCGCAGGCGGCTGCGCCCGGCGCCGACGGGAACGGGAGGGGCCACGACGGGCGAGTAGGCAGGCGTGCGCGTGCGGTGACCGGACGGGTTGGCCGGGTCCGTCCGGCTTCCGGTTCTGTCCTCAATCGCCGGACGGGCTGATTTTCAGCCCGTCCGGCGATCGAGGACACCGCGCGGTCGGCGGGCTGCCCGATATCCGCGATCGCCGCACCAGCCGTGAGGGGGCGTCGAAGACTTACGCCGGGCGGGCGGAACTCGCGGCTGAGCCGGGATGCGCGGGAGACGCGGCCCGGCCCAGCACCCTCGACGCCCCGATCGGCAGGTCCCACAGGGCCGTGCGGGGCAGGGGCTCGGCCGCCCAGGCCGCGCGCAGCCGGGTCAGCGGCTCCAGCGGAGGTTCGCCGGAGAGCAGGAAGGTGGCCCAGTGCATCGGGGCCATCGCCCCCGCGCCGAGGTCGAGAAACGCCTGCACGGCCTCCTCCGGGTCCATGTGGACCCGGCCGAGCAGCCAGCGCGGGGCGTAGGCGCCGATCGGCAGGAGGGTGAGGTCGATACCGGGGTGGGCGCGGGCGATCTCGCGGAAGAAGTGGCCGTAGCCGGTGTCCCCGGCGAAGTGGACACGGGTACCGGCCGGACCGGTGAGCACCCAGCCGCCCCACAGCGAACGGCAGGTGTCGGTCAGGGTGCGCCGGCTCCAGTGGTGGGCGGGCACGAAGTCGAACCGCACCCCGCGCAGCTCCGCGGCCTCCCACCAGTCGAGTTCGGTCACCCGGGTGAATCCGCGCCGGCGGCACCAGCGGCCCAGGCCCGCCGGGACGTAGAGCGCGGTGTGGCGCGGGAGCCGTTTGAGGGTGGGCGCGTCGAGGTGGTCGTAGTGGTTGTGGCTGATGACGACCGCGTCGACCGGCGGCAGCGCGGACCAGGGCACTCCGACCGGGGTGATCCGCGCCGGGGTGCCGGGGATCCGCCGGGACCAGACGGGGTCGGTGAGCACGGTGAGCCCGCCGATCCTGATCACCCAGCTGGCGTGCCCGGCCCAGGTCACGCTGATCTCGCCGGGCCCGGCGTCCGGTACGGGGCCGGGGACGACCGGCAGCGACGGCACGTCCCTGAGGGTGTGCGCGGGCGGCCGTGTCGCGCACTCGCGCACCAGGCGGACGAGGTTGCCGATGCCGAGCGCCGGCGTGGAGGCGGGCACGGCCAGCGGGTCGGTCAGCCGGTCGGCGAAGGACCGGGGCCAGCGGCGGTCCTCGCCGGGCGGGCGGGGCGCGGGGCGGGTGCGCTCGCTCTGTTCGGTCATCCGGACTCCCTTGCGTGCGCCGGTACGGCTCCGGTGGGCGCGCCGCGGCGGTGAGGACACCGCGGCCGCGGCTCCGGCCGCGACTCCTCGAACGTAAGTCAGGCCCCGCGGCCCCGCGATCCCGTGTCGGCCGGGCCGCCGACCGCGGTCGCCCCGCTCAGCCCGGCGAACGCGGCCCCGAGCGCGGCGAGCGCGGCCGCGACATGCGGGACGGTGAGCGGGTCGGGGGCGGCCAGTGCCGTACGCCGTTCGGCGTCGGTGGCGCCGTGCAGGGCGCCGGTGTCGATCCGGACCCGGGGCTCGGCCGGGTCGTCGCCGAAACGGTCGCCGCCGGGCACGGGTCTGCCGAGGGCCGCGGTCAGCCGTTCGGCGACGGCCGCCGCGCCGAGCCCGGGTGTGCGCAGCGTCGGGTAGAGCTGGAAGCCGGCCTTCGGCGGGCGGCACAGCGCCCCGGCGCCGGTGATCGTCCGGTACGCGGCCGCGGCGGTCCGCGCGTGCAGCAGGTTCGCGGCGGCGGTGCGGTCGGTGACCTCGGCGGGCTCCGTCAGCACGTACGCGGTCGCGGCGGCCACGGGCCCGGGGAGCGCGGCCCGCAGCGCGGCGAGCACCTGGGCGGTACCGGCCCGCCAGGCCATGCCGTACTCGGTGCCGGGGAAGCGGGCGAGCGCGGCGGGCACGGCCGAGGGGACCAGGGTCGCGCCGAGGTCGGTGAGCACCACCGCGTGGTCGGGCAGCATCTCGGCGGGGCTGAGCAGCACGGTGTCGTGGTGGTGCAGCGTGTCGGAGTACGTCTCGTCGGAGACGATCAGCAGGCCCGCCTCGGCCGCCGCCTCGCAGGTCTGGTGGAGCAGTTCCGGCGGGCTGACCGTGCCGCTGGGGTCGTCGGCGGCGGACAGCACGAGCAGCCGCGGGTCGCCGCCCTCGGCGCGGGCCCGCCGTACGGTCTCCAGCAGCGCGAAGGCGTCGGGCACTCCCCCGCCCTCGGCGGGAGTGGTCACGGTGTGCGTACGGCGGCCGAGCAGCCGGACCACCGGAGACTGCCAGGCGGCGGACGGGCGGGCGAGCACGGGTTCGCCTTCGGCGGCGGCCAGCAGTGCGAGCAGCAGCGTCTCGGCGCCGGGCGCGGCCAGTACGCGGTCGGCGCCGCCGGGCAGGCCGCGCCGGGTCCAGTAGCCGTCGGCGGCGGCCAGCAGGCGGGGGCCGCCGCCGGGCGGGTCGGCGGCCGTCCGGGTGCTGAGATGTTCGGTCCAGTACGCGGGAACCGGCAGGCCGGGGTCGGGCCGGACGTCGTACGGCGGGGAGAGCCGCATTCCGCACCTCCGCTGCGTGGTGACACCCGGAGTTCGCAGGCACCGGGGAGTGGCCTTACCCGCTTCACCATCCCCCTCTCCGCCCCCTCCCGCACCGCCGCACACAAACCCCCAGGTCAGCGGACCCGCCCAAAGGGCGGGTGAAGGGGCGGTCGCGGGCACGACGCCGCCCGCCGAGGGCGGGAAGAGGTTGACGGCAGCGCCGCCGCCGAGGCGCGACCTGGTAACGGCACGGGCGGCGTGGGCGCGGTCAGCAAGGCAGGACGCGGGCGGCGGGCGCGCCATCGGCGGCGTGGTGGGGGCGCGGGCAGGCGGGGGCGCCGGGTTCTCAGCCGATGATCAGCCCGGCGGACGGCGGTTGGCGAGCGCGTGCCCAGACGCCGTCGACAAGGCAAGGCACGGGGAGCAGCCGACGGGAGCGCCGCCGCCGAGGCGCGACCTGGTGACGGCCCGCACGGGCGGCGTGGGCGCGGTCAGCGAGGCAGGACGCGGCCGATCCGGGCGCCGTCGGCGAGGCGCGGTGGTGATGGTACGGACGCGGGCAGGCGGGGGCGCCGCGTTCTCAGCCGATGATCAGCCCGGCGGACGGCGGTTGGCGAGCGCGTGCCCACACGCCGTCGGCGCGGCGCGACCAGGGAGGTGCCGGGCTGATCAGCCGGTGAGCGGCCCGGCGGGGGTGCCATCGGCGGCGTGGTGGGGGCGCGGGCGCGGCCGGCGCGGCGGGGCGCGTCTGGCCGGGCGCTGTTGGCGAAGTGCCGCCAAGAGATGGCGGGGGCGAGGTGGGGGCGCCGGTGATGAGCCGGGCGGGTCGTCGGGGAGACGGGCGGGACGGGGTGGTCAGGGGGTGATCAGGGTGGGGAGCTGCCGCATGTCGTCGAAGACGGTCGTACCCGGGCCCTCCAGCCAGCTCGCGGGGGTCAGGCCCCCGCAGTAGCCGAACGCCCGCATGCCCGCCGCGCGGGCCGCCTCCACGCCGTAACGGCTGTCCTCGACCACCACGCAGCGGGCCGGGTCGACGCCGAGGCTGCGGGCCGCGTGCAGGAACAGGTCGGGGGCGGGCTTGCCCCGGGCCACCTCGCTCGCGCTGAAGATCCGGCCCTCGAACCGCTCGTAGAGCCCGGTCAGGCCCAGGGTGTGGCGCAGCCCGGCGTGGCCCGTGCTGGAGGCGACGCACATCGGCAGGGTCAGCGCGTCGAGCGCTGCCACGATGCCGTCGACCGGGGTGAGTTCACGTTCGAACGCCTCCCGGTACAGCCCCCGGTACTCCGAGTCCCAGCCGTTGGGCAGACGGCGTCCGAGGTGCCGCTCGATCTCCGCGGTCATGTCGGCGAAGGAACGGCCCACGAAGCGTTCGACGATCTCCGCCTCGCTCAGCGGCCAGCCCAGCTCGGCCAGCACCCGCGCGTCCACCTTGACGGCGATCTTCTCGCTGTCGACCAGGACGCCGTCGCAGTCGAAGATCACCAGCTCGACCCCGGGCGGCGCGGACTCCCCGCCGTCGGGCTCCACTCGGCCGGACGGTACGGCGACCGGCGCTGCGGCCGTCGGCTCGACGGTGTCGGGCCGGACGTCCGGCTGCGGTGCGCTCATCCGGTGAGCGTACAACCAGGACACACCGGGTAACCGACGCGTCATGACGTATCGCTGGAAGGACTGGGACCGGGCGCTGTTCGCCGACGTGGCGGGGCGGCACTGGCCGGGGGCCGAGCCCGTGCTGCCCCGGCTGAGCCACGCGGCCAACCACGGGCGGCTGTGGTTCGCCGTCGCGGCCGGGATGGCCGTGGCCGGCGGGAAGAGCGGGCGGCGGGCCGCCCTGCGCGGGCTGGGGTCACTGGCGGTCGCCTCCCTGACGGTGAACACGGTGGGCAAGGGCGCGGTCCGGCGGTCCCGGCCGCTGCTGGACGCCGTACCGGCGATACGGCGGCTGCGCCGCCAGCCGGTGACCTCGTCCTTCCCCTCCGGGCACGCCGCCTCGGCCGCCGCCTTCGCCGCGGGCGCCGCCGCGGAGTCCGGCGCCTGGGGCACGGCGCTGGCCCCGGTCGCGGCGAGCGTGGCGTTCTCCCGCGTCTACACCGGCGTGCACTACCCGAGCGACGTACTGGTCGGGTGCGCGCTGGGCGTGGGCGCGGCCCTGGCCGTACGGGCGATGCTGCCGCCGACCGAGCGGCGGCCCGACCCGGGACCCGCGGCCGAGGCCCCGGCGCTGCCGTCGGGGCAAGGACTGCATGTCGTGGTCAACACCGCCTCCGGGCCGCCGCCGCTGCTGACCGGGCTGGCCGACCGTATCCGCGCGGAGCTGCCGCGCGCGTCCGTGGTCGAGGGCACCGAGGACGACGACCTGGCCGAGCTGCTGGAGCGGGCGGCCCGCGCGGCGGCCGAGGAGGGCGGGGCGCTCGGGGTGTGCGGCGGCGACGGCACGGTCTGCCTGGCGGCGTCCGTCGCGCTGCGGCACCGGCTGCCGCTGGCCGTCTTCCCCGGCGGGACCCGTAACCACTTCGCGCTGGACCTCGGCTGCGGCTCGGTCGAGGACACCTCGGCCGCGGTCGTCACCGGGCGGGCGGCGACCGTGGACCTGGCCCGCCGTACCGATCTCGCGGACAGTCTGACCTCCCCCTTTCTGAACACCTTCAGCATCGGCTCCTACCCCGATCTCGTCCGGGTGCGGGAACGCTGGTCGCGGCGGGTCGGCAGCTGGCCGGCCGGTGTGCTGGCCGCCGTGCATGTGCTGCGGACCTGTGAACCGGTCGACGTCGAGGTCAACGGGCGGCCCCGGTCGGTGTGGCTGCTCTTCGCCGGGAACTGCCGTTACTCCAGCTGGGGCCCGGCCCCCGTGCGGCGGCGCGACCTCGCCGACGGACTGCTGGACATCCGGATCGTGGACGCCGGTCCGTATGCCAGGACGCGGCTGCTGGGCGCGGCGCTGACCGGGGTGGTGACCTCGTCGCCGGTGTACCGGTCGACCGCCCTGCGCAGGCTGCGGCTGAGCGTCCCGGGCGAAGGAGTCCACCTCGCCTTCGACGGCGAGGTGGCGCCCGCGCCCCGGGAGCTGCTGCTGGACAAGGTGCCCGGCGGCCTGGTCGTGTACCGGGGCTGAGCCGCGGGACCCTGACGGGCCCCACGGCTCAGTAGTGCCCGCGGCTCAACGCCCGCGGCTCAGTTCTCGCGACTCAGTTCTCGCCGACGAGGCTGGCCAGCGCCCGCACCCCCTCCCCGGATATGCTCAGCGCGTCCTCGCTGCCGGTGTCGATGGACAGGATCAGCTCGTCCGACGGCCAGGCGCCGCTCAGCGCGGCCAGCTGGACCAGCCGGTAGCGCCGGGTCGCGGGCAGCGCGTCGGCCATCCGGGTCTCGGAGGTGAACACCGGGACCAGCTGCCTGCCGTCATCCTGCTCGTACACCGGGAGCTGTATCTCGCGGGGCAGCTCTGCGCCGCCGACGCCTTCCGGGAACTCGTCCGCGGCCGGTACGGGCAGCAGAACCTCGCTCACCGCGAGGGTGCTCAACGCGATGACGTTCTCACTGCCGTGGGCGATCTCGTGGAGTGCGCGCTGCGCCGGGGGCAGGGCACCGTTGGGGTTGATGTCGGTCATCGCTACGGATTCCTCTCGCCGGTACTGCTCTGCTCGGTCTTCATGGCTTCCTGTCGCTGAACCCGGCGCGTACCCAAGCCACCCCGGACCATGCGCCGCCCCCGCGAACACGGCCGACCGCGTCCCTTCGGCCGGCTCCCCCGTCGTACGCACCGCACCCACCCCGCATTCGCACACATACGCCTTTTTGGCATCTCTGTACGAATAACGACGGGATTCCGGAGAGGTCACGCGGTTTTTTCCGCCGATTCGAGCGGCAGGTCGCGCAGGGTCGCCCGGGCCGACCGCGCACCGGCGGCGGGGTGGCCGACACGTAGGGCCCGGCACTCCCCGCACCGGACGGCGGACAGCGAGAGGCGGTCGGGCAGCCGCAGCGGACCGGGCACGGCGAACCACGGCAGACCACGGCAGACCACGGCAGACCACGGCACAGCCGAGCCGAGGCCGACGATCAGCGGCACGCCGGCCGTCGGTCGGGCCCACAGGGCTCTGCTTCGCCTGCGGGGGCGGTGGCCGGGTCTTCGGGCGGTCGGCCGCCGGGCCGGGTGAGGGGGTGTGCGAGGCTCGGGGGATGCGATACATCATCATCGGCGCCGGGGCGGTCGGGGGCACGATCGGGGGGCGGCTGCACGAGAGCGGGCACGAGGTCGTGCTGGTGGCGCGGGGCGCCAACGCGGCGGCCCTGCGCGCACGCGGACTGCGGCTCGAACTGCCCGGCGGCGTACGGACGTTGCCCGTTCCGGTGGCCGAGGGCCCGGACGAGCTGACGCCCCGCGCGGACGACGTCCTCCTCCTGGCCGTGAAGACGCAGGACACCGCGGGCGTGCTGGAGACCTGGGCGGGCTACGGGGACGGCGACGGTGCCGGTCCCGCCGTGGTGTGCGCGCAGAACGGCGTGGAGAACGAGCGGCTGGCGCTGCGCCGCTTCCGTGACGTGCACGCGATGTGCGTCTGGCTGCCGAGTTCGCATCTGGAGCCGGGAGTTGTGCTGGCGCCGTGCGCGCCACTGACCGGAATACTGCACCTGGGCCGCTATCCGTCGGGCGCGGACGAGGTGACGCGGCGGATCGCGGCCGATCTGGCGGCGTCGGGCTTCGGCGCCCCGGTCTCGGCGGAGGTGATGGCATGGAAATACGCCAAGCTGATCGCGAACCTGGGGAACGCCGTCGAGGCGGTGTGCGGCCCGGACGACGCCGAGTCGCTGCGGGAGCTGACGGCACGGGCGCGCGCCGAGGGCGTGGCCGTCCTGGACGCGGCGGGCATCGCGCACATCGACCAGCGGGAGACCTCCCGGGTGCGCGGTGACCGGGTGAGCGTCCAGCCGCTCGAAGGCTCGGTGCGCGGCGGCGGTTCGTCCTGGCAGAGCCTGATGCGCGGCACGGGGTCGATCGAGACGGACTATCTCAACGGGGAGATCGTGCTGCTCGGCCGCCGCTTCGGGGTGCCGACGCCGGTCAACGAGACGTTGCAGCGCGCCGCGAACCGTTTCGCGCGGGAGCGCCGCCGGCCGGGCGACCTGACGGCCGGTGAACGGACGGCGCTCCTGGGCGCGATGACCGGGGCGGGCGCCACGACGGGTGGCTAGTCCTCCGGGCGCATCCGGAAGTCGTAGGCCGCCGGGAGCGGGTGTTCGGCGCGGGCCTGGGCCCGGAGGTCGAGTCCGGCCGGACCGTCCGCGCTGATCAGCGCTTCCGCGATGGCGTACCAGGTGTCGCCGAGCACTTCGTCGCCCTCGCGCAGGTCGTCGACGACGAAGCCCTCGTCGAAGATCGCCCGCGCCAGGACCGGGTCGCCCTGGGCGAGCGCGGTACGGGCCCGCAGCAGCCGGAAGCGTCCGCCGTCCGGCGGCTGTTCGCCCGTTCCGGGCGCCGGATCGGCGAGCATCCGGTCGGCGTCCCCGGCGCGGCCCGCCGCCAGCAGCGCGGGCACGGCCTCCAGGACCAGGGCGCGCCGCACACGTACGGCCTGCTCGGCGCCGGCCGCAGGAGCCTCGCCGAGAAGCGCGTACGCGGCGAGGAAGCGTTCCGCGGCCTGTTCGGTCCTGCCCGCATCGGTGTCGGCGACGGCGAGGGCGCGCAGCACCCAGGGCGAGGGGCGGGCGGCGTGCGCGCGCTCCCAGCTGCGTACGGCCTGCGCCCGGTCGCCCGCCGCCCACTGGGCGACGCCGAGGTGGTAGTCGCGGTACCACTCCTCGCCCGGGTGGGTGTCGGACGACTCCAGCAGCTCGCGCCACTCCGGGGAGACCAGCGAGGGGCCCGGGGGCTCGTCGGCGGCGGGAGGCGGAAGGACCCCGGTGTGCAGCAGCGCCAGCCAGGGCTGCTGGGCGTCGCCGAGGGTATCGGCGGGGAAGGGCGTACCGGGCAGGTCGAAGCGGCCGCGCTCGGTCTCCAGGGCGCCCCAGCCGGAACCGGTGGCGAGGACGTCCTTGGGTTCGTTGTCGGCGTGGGCGAGCCAGGTCCGGTAGGCGGCGTCGACGGTCTCGCGCGGCAGGGCCGTCTCCAGCCGTCCGGCGGCTTCGGCGCGGGCGGCGGACCAGTCGTCGCCGTGCACGAGCGCGGGGTCGGCGGCGAGCGGACCGTACGCCTCCAGCCAGGAGAAGTCGGAACCGGCGGCCATCGGAATGTGTTCGAGCTGAGTACGAGCCAGCCCGGCCTGGATCTCCAGGTAGCCGTCGGTGCCGGGTTCGGTGAGCCATTCCTGCCAGCGCCGGCCGCCGCGGCCGTGGCCCCACAGGAAGAGCTTGCGGCCGCGCAGCAGGTCGGTGGAGGTCTGCACGAGGCCGTGGCCGTCGCCGTCCAGCGCGGTGATCCAGCGCCGGTCGGTGTCCTGGACGTCGAAGAAGTAGTCGGCGGCGTGCTCGGCGCGGGTGGTGTAGGTGAGGTCCGGGCCGCCGCCGTCCCCGGGGACCGGGACATGGCTGAGGGTGCGCTGATAGCCGAAGTGCCAGGCGGCGTCGGCGGGGGCCAGCACCCGGGTCCCCTCGGCCTCGGGGACCGCGATGTTGGACCACCAGTAGGCGGGGACGGTGCGGTCGTGCGGGTTGCGGACCCGCACCCCGACGTAGAGGAAGTCGGAGCCGTCGGGCAGCCACATGTCGATCTGGAACGGCAGGTCGCGCAGGCGTTCCCACTCCCACAGCCGCAGCATCTCGCCGCCGTCGGGGGCGGGGACGCGGGCGGCGTGCAGCGGGGCGCAGGTGTGCGCGGCGTGGCCGGTGGCGCCGAGGTTCCACTCCACGCCGCCGGAGAACCAGGCACCGGCGAGCGCGAAGTCGGCCGGCTGGAACACGGGGTTGCGGTAGAGCAGTTCACGGCCGGTGGGCTTGTGCACCAGGGAGTACAGCCGGCCGCCGAGGCCGGGCAGCACGGTGGCGCGGACCCGGTCGTTCTCGATGACGAGGGCGTCGAGTTCGGCGGGGGCGCGCGTGCGGCCGTAATTGTCGAGGACCCGGACGGGCAGCACGGATCGCAGCGGCGCGTAGCCGATCTGCCGGGCCATGTCGGCGGGCAGCCCTTCCCGGTCCCGCGGGTCGAGTTGGTGCAGTTCGCCGGATGAGCGCAGGGCGGGCAGCGGGTTCTCCGGGCCGAGAGGCGCGGCCGGAATGCTCACAGCGGTACGTCGCACGGTCGTAGCCAAGGCCACCTCATCTTGCACACGTGGCCGCCTCGGTCACGGCGGCCGTTCGATGACCATGGAACAGCTTTCCCGGCCCGCTGACCAGGGGCAGTCGGAATCGGGCTCGACGCCGGGCCGGTGGCGGCGGCCCGGCGGGGGGCGCGCGGCGCGGTCACCCGGCGTACGGCGGTGGCGCGCGGCCGGCTGTCGGCAGTCGCTGCTACAACGGAACCCATGACGACTTCGCACACCCCGCCGTCCGGGTCCTCCTTCCCGCAACTCCGGTTCGCCGACCGGCTGGAGCAGATCGGGGAACGGTCGGCCGCGCTGCGCAAGGCCGCGGCGGAGGCCGACCCGCGGAACCGCGTCCCGGGCTGTCCCGACTGGACGGTACGGGAGTTGGTGGCGCACCTGGCCGAGGTGCAGCGGTTCTGGGCGGCGTCGGTGGCGGCCGGACCGGCCCAACGGCCGCCGGTGGACGCGGTGGTGGACGGTCCGGTCCCGCCGGGCGAACTGCTCGACTGGTCGGCCCGGTCCACCGATGTCCTGCTGGACGCGCTGCGCACGGCGGGGCCGGACGTGGAGTGCTGGACGTGGTGGGCGGAGTCGGGCAACCCGTCCACGGCCGAGGCGGTGGCCCGGCATCAGGTGCAGGAGGCGGCGGTGCACGCGCGGGACGCCCAGGAGGCGGCGGGCGCCCCGGAATCGTTGCCGCCCGGTCTGGCGGTGGACGCGGTCGACGAATTCCTGCACGTCGGGTTCGGTTCGATGGACGGCTGGCCGCACGCGCCGGCCCGCGTCGCGCTGGTCTCGGACGAGGGCCCGGCCTGGACGCTGATCCTGGACGCGACGGGAGCCTCCGCCGTGCGGGGCGGTCCGGGCGACGGTCCGGCGCCGGGTGCGGCGGTCTCCGGCCCGGCCGACGCACTGCTGCTGGCGCTCTACCGCCGGACGCCCTGGGACGGCGGTGACCTGCGGGTGAGCGGAGACCCCGATCTTGTACGGCAGTTGGTGGTCTGGCCGCCGCTCGGCTGAGGACGTACCGTCCTGACGGAGGGGTGATGCCCATGTCAGGTCGAGTACGGCGAGCGGCTGGTGTGGCGGGCGGAGCTTTGGCGTTGGCGTTGCTCTCCGGGTGCACGCTGGGCGCGCACTCGGATGTGACCGCCACGGACCCGGCGGTCGACGCCTCGGCGCCGCCGCCGGTCGGCAGTATCGAGCACCCCCGGCCGGTGGAGTGCCTCGACGGCATGACGTATCCGACCGTCACCTCCCACGGCAGCCCCAACGGCACGACCTCCGGCGCCGTCACCGGTCACGCCCCGGCCACCGGCGCACCCTCCGGGCAGGGACCGACGCGCAGGGCGACGGGCAACCCCGTACCCGGACCGTCGTCCGTGCCGACCGCAGGACCCGACGACGTGACGGTCGGCCCGCTGATCTGGAAGGGCCTGCGCACGCTGGCCGACGGCAACCAGAGCGCGCACGGCGGCCGCAACTCCGACGGCTGGCACTACCGCATCATCACCCAGGTGCGGCCGGGCGCGGTGGTGACCGTCACCGTCGGCGCCCAGCAACGGGCCCGTGCCGGGCTGGAGTTCGGTGGCGGCTACGGCACCGCGCCCGCGCCCGCCGTGACCTTCCACGGCTGCCCGGCCGCCACCACCGCCTTTCCCGGCGGGTTCTTCGTCGCCGGGGACGGCCGGGCCTGCGTCCCGCTGGACGTGCGGGTCGGCGACGGTCCCACGCGGCATGTCGTGATCTCCTTCTTCAACGGCCGGTGCCCTGCGTAGGGTGTTTCCATGACCGAGCCCACGCCCGATCCCGCCGCCGACGACGACCCCACGCAGGACCCGGAGGTCATCGAGCTCGCCGCGCGGGTCTTCGACTACGCACGGCAGGGCGACACCGCCGGCCTCACCGCCTATGTCGACGCCGGAGTGCCCGCCAACCTCACCAACGACCGCGGCGACACCCTGATCATGCTCGCCGCCTACCACGGCCACGCCGAGACGGTACGCGCGCTGCTCGAGCGCGGTGCCGAGCCCGACCGGGCCAACGACCGCGGGCAGACCCCGCTGGCCGGCGCGGTCTTCAAGGGCGAACAGGACGTGATCAGCGCCCTGGTGGACGGCGGCGCCGACCCGGCCGCCGGGACGCCGTCCGCGATCGACACCGCCAGGATGTTCGGCAAGGACGAGCTGCTGGCGCTGTTCGGCGCGCAGTGAGCCTGCCGGGAGCCGCGGGCAAGGCCGGGGTTGATGTGGGGGACGGGATGGCGGCCGGGGCGGGAGCAGGTGCCGGTGGGCTCGCGGCAACAGCGGCCGCGCCCGCAGCCGTGCCCGAGTCCGTCGCGGCCGTCCTCGGCGGCTCCGGCCCCGCGGACCGGACATTCACCCCGCTGACGCACAGCCAGCTCAACCTGGCCACCGGCGGGGTGTGGCGGGTCACCGGCCCCCTGGGCAGCGCAGTGCTCAAACTGTGCCTCCCGGGCACACCCGCAGGACCGGCCGGCCCGGGGACTGCCGCCGGCTCGGGCGCGGCGGACACTTCGGCCGACCCGGGCGCGGCGGACGCCTCAGCGCCTTCCGCGAGCTTGGCCCCCGGCGCGGGCATGGCCGATACCTCGGCTTCCCCTGCGAGCCCCGGCACGGTGGACGCCTCCGGCTCCGCGCCCGTCCCCGACGGGTGGGCGAGCAGTCCCGACCCGCGGCACTGGAACCACTGGCGCCGCGAACCCCTTGCCTACCTCGACGGCTTGCCCACGACCGCGTTCGCCGACGCCGGGATCGAAGGTCCCCGGCTGCTGGCCGCCGACACCCGGCCCGACGGTTCCTTCGCCCTCTGGCTGGAGGACGTGTCAGGGTTGTCGGGCTCCCACTGGACGGTCCCCCGGATTGCCGCCTTCGCCCAGGCCCTCGGTACCGCCCAGGCGCCCTGGACCGACCGTCTCCCCGACCGGCCCTGGCTCTCCCGGGGCTGGCTGCGCCAGTACGTGTCGAGCAAGTCGATTCCCGCTCACCTCCCTTGGGACCATCCCACCGCCGTCGCCGTCTGGCCCGCAGCCCTGCGCACGGGGCTACGTCGTCTGTGGGAGAGCCGCGACACGCTCCTCACCGCCGCCGAGTCCACTCCGCGCACGCTGTGCCACCTCGATGTCTGGCCGCTGAACCTCCTCTCCGTCGACACCCCCACGGGCGCCGCCGACCGAACCGTTCTTCTGGACTGGGCGTTCGTCGGGGAAGGCGGTGTCGGTGAGGACATCGCCAACCTCATCCCGGACTGCGTCGCCGACGGCCTGATGCCCACCGAACTGCTGCCGGAGATCTCGGAGACCGTGATCGAGGGATATCTGACCGGGCTCCGGGACGGCGGCCACCGTACGAACGCCGATACGCTGCGCCGCTCGGTCGCCGCGGCCGGGGCGGCGAAGTACTGCTGGCTGGCTCCGCTGATGCTCACCAGGCTGGCCACCGGCACCCCTGTGGGCTCCGCCGCGTACGACGTCGGGGGTGACGACACGGCCGTACTGCGGCGCCGCATCGGCCTGTTCGAGCACCTTGTCGACTGGTCGGACCGAACCCTGGGCCCGCGCTGACCGACCACCCGCACCCGTACACCGGGCCGGCACCGTCGTAACGAGATCCGGCCCGCGCCCAGCCGCACCCGCATGTAGCCGCACCCACGCCCGGCCGCGCCCGAGGCCCAGCCCCAGCCTCCAGCCCCGGCCCGACGCCTGCGGGCGTCCCTCAGCTCAGCGCCGCTGTCCGTTCCGCCAGACGCGCGGCGCCGCGCGCGGTCAGGGAGCCGTACAGGCGCAGCCGGGAGATGCCCCCGTCCGGGAAGATGTCGAGCCGGACATGCGTGGCCGGGATCTGGTTGACCAGGAAGCGGTGGACGGTGTCCGGCTGGAGGCGGACCCGGGGCACGAGCTGGACCCACTCGCCTTCGGTGCCGTCGGCGCCGCCCTCCCCGTCACGTATGGACAGGGACACCCAGCCCGCCGCGTTGCCCTTCAGATACGCCGTGTCGATCTCGACCGCACGGATCACACCTTGCTCGACCAGCCGATACCGGATCCAGTCGTTCCCGGTGTCACGGCGTCGGCGGGTCTCCCAGCCGTCGTCCATCTGCCGGGAACGGCCCGGGAGGACGGTGTGCTCGGGCGGCGAGTAGAAGCGGTCGGAGGCGTCCTCCACCGAACCGCCGTTCTCCAACGCGACCAGATCGAAGGTGTCCAGCTCCGCCAGCCACCCCGGATCGGGCACCACTTCTCCGTACACCCGCAGCCTGGCCACTCCGCCGTCCGGATACTGCCTCAGCCGGACGTGGGTGAAGCGCCGCTCGGCATGGACCGCGAAGGCGTTCTCCGCGTGCCCGCCGACCTCCGTACGCGGGACCAGTACGGTCCATTCCACCTCGGGGTCGAGCAGGTCCTCGGGCGCCGCCGACATCGAGTGGGACGTCGCCTCGACCGAGACGGCCTGCGGGTGATTGCCCCGGAAGTGCGCGGTGTCGACCACCAGGCCGCCGATCACGCCCGGCGCCCCGAGCCGTATCAGCGCCCAGTCGTGGTCCGCCGGGTCGGGATGCGGGACCTCCGCCGAGGGGCCGCGTCGCCGGCGGGTCTCCCAGCCGTCCATGACCTTGCCCTTGTGTCCGAAGTGCTCCGGGTCGAAGACCGCGGGCCCGGGCCGCAGCAGATTCTCCCGCTCGGCGAAGAACTCGTCGCCGGCCGCGATCACCCCCGCGCCCAGCCGCCGGTCGGCCAGGTCCGTCAGCCCCGCGAAGGGCAGCTCGCCCCTGCGGTAGTCCGCGAACGGATTCCCTCCGCCGTACGGCGACGCGGCCCCGGTGAACGCCGTCAGCGCGGTGAACGCCTCCACCGGCCCCGGCCCCGGCCCCGCCCCAGACACCGAGCCCGCCCCCGCGTCGGCCCCACGCTCCTGCCCCTGCCCCGTCATGTCCTCATCCCCTGTCCTCGTCATGGCTCCACTCTCAGCCCCCACGACCCTTCACGTCCATCGAAACTTTCTGAATATACCGTTCAGTCAAACTGCACATTTGGATCCAGCTCCGCCGCCTGCCGCAGCGCCCCCATCGTCCGCCGCAGCAGGGGCGCGTCCTCCGCGCCGCCCCGCACGGCCCCCACGATCCGCCGCCGCGGCCGGTCCGCGTCGAGCGGCCGTACGGCCACCGCCTGCCGCAGTCCGCCCGCGGTGGCCATCCGGGGCACCAGCGCGATCCCCATACCGGCCGCGACCAGCGAGAAGATGCCCTGCCAGTCGGCGGCCGCGTGCGCCTGCTCGGGCACGAATCCGGCGTCCGCGCAGGCCGCGAGCGTGATGTCGCGCCAGGGCCCCCGGCTGCCGAAGATCCACGGCTCGGCGGCGAACCGGGCCAGCCGCAGCCCGGGCACGGCGGCCAGCGGGTGGCCGATGGGCAGCGCGATGTCCAGCGGGTCGGTGAGCAGCGGGAACAGCACGAAGCGCGGATCGCGCGCGGTGGGGGCGTCCACGGCCAGTGACACCGCGATGTCCACGTCGCCCGCGGCGAGTTCCTCGTACACCTCCGCGGCCTCGGCCTCGCGGACGGACAGCGTGATCCCGGGCGCGGAGCGGCGCAGCAGGCCGGCGGCGGGCACGACCAGGCGGCTGACGGCGGTCGCGATGGTGCCGACGCGGACGAGCCCGGCGTCGCCCCGGGCGTAGCCGTCGAGTTCGGCGCCGGCCCGTTCCAACTGGGCGAAGACGACCTCGGCGTGCCGCAGCAGTACGTGCGCCGCGCCGGTCAGCCGTACGCCGCGCCCGCGCGCCTCGATCACGGGCGCGCCTATCTGCTTGCCCAGGGCGGCGAGTTGCTGCGAGACCGCCGAAGGGGTCATCCGGAGGGCGGCCGCGGCGGCCGTGACCGTACCCGTGTCGTGCAGCGCGCGGAGCACCTGGAGCTTCCGCAGATCCCACTCTTTCATGCAGTCAGCCTAAACAGTCCCACGGGCGTTGTCCGTACGCCGGGCAGACGCGCGCCGCACTCAGGAGACCGCCACGCCCTCCCGGTACTCCCGGGGGCTGACCCCGCGCACCCGTTTGAACGCCGCGCTCAGCGCGAACGGGCTCCCGTAGCCGACCTTCCGGGCCACGGAGGCGACCGTGGCGTCGGGCTCGCGCAGGAGGTCGGCGGCGAGGGCCAGCCGCCAGCCGGTGAGGTACGCCATCGGCGACTCGCCGACCAGTTCGGTGAAGCGCCGGCCGAGCCCGGCGCGGGAGACACCGGTCCGCGCGGCCAGTTCGGCGACCGTCCACGGATGCGCGGGCCGGTCGTGCAGCAGTCGCAGCGCGGGGCCGACGACGGGATCACTCTGGGCGGCGAACCACGACGGCACGCCGGAATCCGGTGCCGCGCCCGCGAACCAGGCCCGCAGCACCGCGATCAGCACCAGGTCGAGCAGCCGGTCGAGGACGACGTCCTGGCCCGGCTCGTCCCGGACGATCTCCTCCCGCAGCAGCTCGGGCAGCGGGCTGCACCAGGCGTCACCGGTCAGGACGAGCACCTGCGGCAACGCGGCCAGCAGGCGCCGGCTGATCTCCCCCTCCATCTGGTACGTCCCGCTGATCAGCACGGCCGAGCCGTCCGGGTCGTCGCCCCAGGTGCGCACGCCGAGGTCCATCTCGTCGCACAGTTCGTCGCCTTGGAGGCTGGTGGTGACCTGTCCGGGGCGGATGACGATCCGAGGCGCGGTCGCCGGGTCGTCCGCGACCGTGTACGGCTCGGGGCCGCGGACCACCGCGATGTCGCCGGGCCGCAGGCGTACCGGCCGGCAGGTGTCCGGCAGCACCCAGGCGTCGCCGCGCGCCGGGTAGAGCAGGGTCAGCGGCGCGCGGTCCTCGACGCGCAGCGACCAGGGCGGGGTGAGGACCGAGCGCAGCAGGAAGGCGCCGCGGGCCCGGGGGCCGTCGAGCAGGGTGGCCAGTGCGTCCATGACGTCCAGCCTAGGCGGAGACGTCCGCGTATGGGCGTGAGCTTTTCGACCATGGTGAGCGCCCGGACCGCGCGGCTGTACTGGGGCCATGACACCGCACCCGACCTCGGAACAGCGTCCCGGCACCTACCGGTGGGACGCGCGGCCACAGCCGTATCAGCACGGGCAGCAGCAGCCGCCGCGCCCGGCCTTCACTCCAACGCCCGCCCCCAGAAAGGGAGTTGCCATGAACGGCGACATCCGCGGCCTTGTGCTGCTCGCCGCCACGCTCACCACCGGTCTGATGGCGGGCCTGTACTTCGCGTTCTCCTGCGCGGTGATGCCGGGGCTCGGCCGGGCGGACGACCGTACGTTCGTCGAGACGATGCAGCGGGTCAACGTGGCGATTCTCAACGGCTGGTTCACCCTCGCGTTCGGCGGCGCGGTCGTACTCGGCGGGGTCGCGGCGGCGTTGCACTGGCGTGGCGAAGGACGGCCCGCGCTGCCGTGGATCGTCGCCGGAATCGTGCTCTACGTACTGTCGTTGGTCATCACAATGGGCCTCAATGTGCCGCTCAACGACCGGCTCGCCGCCGCGGGCGCTCCCGGCAAGATCCGTGATCTCGCCGCGGTACGGGCGCACTTCGAGTCGAGCTGGGTGCACTGGAACATCGCGCGCACGGTGGTGTGCACGGCCTCGCTGGGGTGCCTGGCGTGGGCGATGCGGGTCGCGGGGCGTGCGTGACACCCGCCGGCGCACGGCGGTTGGGCGATCCGCCGGGCCACTGGCGTACGGCGCTCGCGCCGGCGTCAGTGGTGTTCGGAGAGCAGGACCGCGACGGTGTCCGGTTCCAGCGCGCGGAAGACATGGGGCAGGTCGCCGGGATAGGCCACGTAGTCGCCCGGGCGCAGCTCGACGGGGTCCTCGGTGAGGCCGACCAGGGCGCGGCCGGTGCTGAGGACGACATGTTCGATGACGCCGGTCATGTGCGGCTCCGACTCGCGGTCGGAGCCGGGCCGGGCGGTGACGACGTAGATGTCCCGGCGCGCGTGCGGCGGGCAGGAGGCGAGCAGGGTGGCCGCGTAGTCCGACCGCTCGGCGGTGAAGGTCATGCCCTCGCCCGCGCGGATGACCTGCACCCGGGGCCGGGGCGGGTCGACGAGCCTGGCGAAGGGGACGTCGAGGGTGATGCTCAGCGCCCACAGGGTCTCCACGCTGGGGTTGCCGCTGCCGGATTCGAGCTGGGACAGGGTCGACTTGGCGATGCCCGCGCGGCGGGCGACCTCGGCGAGGGACAGGCCGAGGCGGCGGCGTTCGCGCTGGAGGGACGCGGCGATGGCGGCGAGCGGGGCGCCGTTGGGGGTGGTGCTGTCGTCGGGGGCCATGCCGTGCTCCGGGGGTCGGTTCGCGTACGGGGGGCGTCTACGGGGCGGGGCGCTCACAGGGAGCGTTCGCCAGAGAAGTTGTTCCGTTCGGTTTGACGAACGCCAGTCCTTGTGTTCATTCTAGACGGTGATGCGTTCGATATGGCGAACCCCGGAGAAGGGCCTGGCGAGAGACATCGCCCTGGTCTGCGTCGCCGATGCCCTCGTGGGGGCGTCGTTCGGCGCGATCGCGGTCGGTCTCGGGCTGCCGCTGTGGCTGCCGATGCTGCTGTCGGTGGTGGTCTTCGCGGGAGCGGCGCAGTTCCTCTTCATCGGCATCGTGGGCGCCGGCGGCAACCCGGTGGCCGCCGTGGTCGCGGGGCTGCTGGTGAACGCGCGGCACGTACCGTTCGGCTTCGCGGTCGGCGACGCCCTCGGTACGGGGTGGCTGCGGCGGATCGTCGGCAGTCACCTGATGGTGGACGAGACGGTCGCGTTCACCCTCGCGCAGGACGAGCTCCGGCTGCGGCGCGTGGCGTACTGGGCCTGCGGGACGGCGCTGTTCGCGTCCTGGAACCTCGGGGTGGTGGCGGGCACGTTCGGCGGCCGGGCGGTGGGCGACACGGACGTCTTCGGGCTCGACGCGGCCTTCCCCGCGGTGCTGCTCGCGCTGCTGCTGCCGTCGCTGAACGACGCGGCGACGCGGCGGGCGGCGGCCGCGGGCGTGGTGATCGCGCTGGTCGCGGCGCCGTATCTGCCGGCCGGGCTGCCGGTGCTGCTCGCGCTCGGCGGGGTGGCGGCGGGAGCGCCGTGGCAGCACTCCCGGAACGAGGCGTCGCGGGATGGCGCCGGCGCGGCGCGGGACGGGGTGGCGCCGTGAGTACGGGTACGGGTCTGGTCTTCGCCACGGCCGTTCTCGGCGTCGGCACGTTCGCGTTCCGCTTCGCGGGGCCGGTGCTACGGGCCCGGGTGCCTCTCTCGCCGCGCCTGGAACGTCTGATGGCCGTGGCGGTCGTCGTCCTGCTGGCCGCGCTGGTCGCGACGTCCTCGCTCACGGAGTCGCACGCGTTCGCGGGCCCGGCCCGGCCGGCGGGGGTGCTCGTCGGCGGGATCTGCGCGTGGCGCCGGGCGCCGTTCTTCGTCGTGGTCCTCGCCGCGGCGGTCACGACGGCGGGGTTGCGGCTGCTGGGCGTGGCGTGATCCCCGTGCTTGCCTTTCTGCCGGTCAGACGCCGTCGGGACGTTGGCCGTCCCGCCGCGGGGTGAAGCCCTACGACGTCGCCTTCGGCGCGAACGGGACGTGACGGCCGCCGCCGCGACGAGCAGTCAACGGGCAGTGCCCCCGCCCCCGACCGCCGGTCGGCACCGCCGAACCACGCCGTCCCAACCGGGCGCCCCTGCGGCGGGAAACAGGTGCACGCTCCCCGCGAGCCCAGCGCAGGCGCACAGGTCAACCGACCTCCACAGCAGGGGGGACGTGACGGGCCCAGCGGGTCCCGCGCCCCGACCGCCGGTCGGCACCGCCGAACCACGCCGTCCCGGCTTAGCACCGCCGCGGCGGGAAAGGCGGAGGCGACGCGGGAAGGCGGGGATACGGCCGCCCACGCGGTCGAGTGTTCGCCGCCTTCGGCGCGAAGGGGCGTGACGGCCGCCGCCGCGGCAAGCGGCCAACGGACGGCGCCCCGCCCCAAACGCCGGTCGGCACCGCCGGACCACGCCGTCCCGACTGAGCACCATTGCGGCGGGAAATTGGCGAGCGCCACCACAAGCACAGCGCAGGCGCACAGGAACGTAACGGGCCCATCGGGTCCACCGCCTCGACCGCCGGTCGACACCGCCGGACCACGCCATCTCGGCTGAGCACCATTGCGGCGGGAAATTGGCGAGCGCCACCACAAGCACAGCGCAGGCGCACAGGTCAACCGGCCCCCACGGCAAGGGGAACGTCACGACCCCGCAGGCCCCCGCCCCAAACGCCGGTCGACACCGCCGGACCCCGCCATCCCGGCTGAGCACCGCCGCGGCGGAAAAAGGTGCACGCCCCCCGCGAGCCCAGCGCAGGCGCACAGGCCAACCGGCCCCCACGGCAAGGGGAACGTGACGGGCCCAGCAGGTCCCGCGCCCCGACCGCCGGTCCACACCGCCGGTCCACACCGCCGCGGCGCCGACCCGAGCTGCGGCTGGGCGCCAACTGGCCGCCCGGGCGACGGGCTCGTGGGGGTGGGGAGATAGGCGGGAACGGAGCTGACAGGGGGAATCCAGATCGTGTTACGTGTCATGTCTCCGTCGATTCACACGCGACCGTCACCGTCCAGACGGAGAGCCGCCCCCAGCCACCCCCCACTGGAGGACACATGACCCGTCAGTTCACCCGCCGAGCCCCCCACCCCGCGCGAACCGCGCGAACCGCGCGCCTCGGCGCCCTCGCCGCCTGCCTCACGCTCGCCTTCGCCCTCCCCCTCGCCGGAGGCGGCCCCGCCTCCGGCGCCGACACCGACGCCCTGCCGCTCACCGCCGCCACCACGTCCGGCCTGCACAACACCTACGACCCCGCCGCGTTCGGCTACCTCGCCCAGGCGCTCGACACCGGCACCTCGATGATCGAACTCGACGTCTGGGACGACTTCCTGACCCAGGAGTGGAAGGTCAGCCACTCCAACCCGACCGGCAACGGCAACAACTGCGTCGACGCCTCCACGCCCGCGCAGCTCTACAGCGGCGGTGCCAACAAGGACCTGGAGAGCTGCCTCGACGACGTCCGGGTGTGGCTCGGCGCGCACCCGGGACACGGGCCGCTGATCATCAAGCTGGAGATGAAGGCCGGTTTCCAGGCCACCTTCGGGATGAGTCCGGCCAAGCTCGACCAGTCGATCAGCGCGCACCTCGGCAGCCTGGTGTTCAAGCCCGCCGACCTCCTCGCCAAGCCCGGTGGCGGCACGTACGCCACGCTGGACGACGCGGCCGTCGCGAACAACTGGCCCACCCGGCAGCAACTCGCCGGCAAGGTGCTCCTGGAGATCATCCCGGGCACGGTCGAGGAGGCCAATCCCACCGACTCCCTGTGGACGGACAAGGAGTACGCGAGCTATCTGCGCGATCTGAACAGCAAGGGCAAGGCCGCCCAGGCGAATGTCTTCCCGTCCGTGCACAACGCCCAGTCGGGCGACCCGCGTTCACGCTACTCGGACACCTCGCTGCGCCCGTGGTTCGTGGCGTTCGACGGCGACGCGGCCACGTATCTCAACGGCAGCATCGACACGGGCTGGTACGACTCGCACCACTATCTGCTGTTCATGACCGACGCGCAGAACGTACCGCCGGCCCTGGACGACATGAACCCGTCGGCGGCCGACGCCCAGGCCCGCGTCGCCCAACTGGCCAAGGCCCACGCGACCGTGGCGTCCAACGACTGGAAGGGGCTGCCCACCGTCCAGTCGCTGGTCCTGCCGCGCGGCTGAGCCCTACGGGCCGGGTGTCCGCCGACGTACGGGCCGGGTGTCCGCCGCCGGACGTACGGTGCCGGCGGCGGACACCCGCACCGAGGGGACGACCAGGCCGGGGTTACGCGGCGAGCGAGGCGCTGTCGCCCATCACGATGACGGGGTGGGCGGCGGGCAGCAGCGTGTGCAGCAGGTCGACCATGTGGGCCGCGGAGACGCTGACGCAGCCGTGGGTGGGACCGCCGTGGTCGACATGGACCCAGATGCCGCCGCCGCGGCTCGGGCCGAGCGGCTGGGTGCCGTCGAGGGGTGAGGTCCCGGCGACGCGGTTGTAGTTGATGGCGATCACGTAGTCGAAGGCGTCGTCCAGCGGTTCGCCCTCGAAGCCGACGCCGCCCGCCTGGAACTTCGACGAGTGGTGGTACGGCAGCTTGGTGCCCGGGTTGGCGTCGAACCCGCCCGCGTCACTGAGCGCGAACACGCCGATGGGGCTGTGCAGATCGCCCGCGTGGTGGGTACGGGTCCAACCGTGCAGCGCGTTGTGCGCGGGCCAGGCGGCGCCCGCGTGCCAGTGGCCGTCCGAGGTGCGCGACCACAGGGTGACCAGGGACTCCGAGGAGTTCTTGGCCTTTCCGGAGGCGACCAGCACCTGACGGCTCGCGGCGGGGATCTCGGCCCGGGTCTTCGGGCCGAGACCGGGGATGGAGCTGGGCAGGTTCTCGTGCGCGGGCGTGGGGTCCGCGTCCGGAGCCGCCGCGGCCTTGGGCGCCAGGCCCGTAAGCGCGGATGCGGAGCGCGCCTTGCTGTCGGCGACGGTCTGTCCGCCGGTCCGGCCGACGATCACATATCCCGCACCGAGCAGGGCGAGCGTGACGGCGACGACTGCCGCCACGATCACCTTCCGACGGGCGGCACAACGAGGCCGCCGGTGCCGACGCGGGCCACGGCTTTCCATGCTGGGACGCTCGCTGAGCGTGCGAGGAGGAGCGGCAGTCATTGCCTCGATCCTCGCAAACCCGAGTGCGAGGTCCTTCACCCAGCCCCCACTACCGCCCGTTTTATCCCACACATCACCTTCGTGGCGGAGTCCGGGTCACCACACCGCGCGGTGGACGGCGAGCAGCAGCGGCCATACGTGGTGGTCGCGGGTCGGCGCCCTCATCCCTCCCGCAGCAGCGCCTCGGTCAGTTCGCGCGGCCGGCTGAGCGCCAAGAGATGGCCGCCGGGAAGTTCCTCGACGTCAATGCCGAGCCGGGCCCGGACATTGCGCCGCTGGAACTCCAGCGGGAAGAAGCGGTCCTCGCGCCCCTGAAGGAATCGTGTCGGCACGTCGGGCCACTTCTCCAGCGGCCAGGGCTGTCCGAAGATCCCGGGCGGCGGACCGGCGGGCGGCGCCGCGAGCGCCTCCTGTGTCAGGTCGTCCGGCACGTCGTGGAAGAAGTCGACGCGCAGGTCGAACTCCGGGTCCGCGCCACGGCCGACCGCCTCCGCGTACCGCGCACGGGCCTCCGCCTGGCCGGTGTTGCCCCACCACTCCCCCGCGGTCTCGCCGGGCACCGGCACCATGGCGTTGACCAGCACCAACCGGTCCACCGGCAACCGCGCGCAGACCAGCGGCGCGGAGAACCCGCCGAGCGACTGCGCGACGACCACCAGCGGCCGCCCGTGGGAGTCGCCCGCTTCGGCCGGGTCGGCCCCCGCCGAGGTGACCGCCGAGGTGACCGCGGCGGCGATCGCGTCCGCGAAGTCATCGAGGTCGGCGGTGTCGTGCGACGGCAGGTCGAGCGTCACCACCCGGTGCCCGCGGGCCCGTAGTCCGGGCACGACCCGGTGCCAGTACCAGGCGGAGCCGTCCGCGCCGGGGACGAGTACGTACGTCGCCATCTTCACTCCCGAGGTGTACGTGCGTTCGGTTCCAACCCAGGGGCCCGCCGCCCCTCCGACGGGTGGTCAGCCCGTGCGACGCCGCAGGCCGTCCCCCGTGGTGCGCTCGCGCGGAACGCTATCCGTAGAGGGCGTCGATCCAGTGCTGCCACTCCCCCGAGATACGGGCCGCGTCCGCGCCGGGCTCGAAGTCGTGGACGCTGACGCCGACGGTCGCGCCGAAGTGGTTGCGGCCGAAGACCCGGTACATCGCGTCGCCGGTGCGCAGTCCCAGGAAGTACGCGTTCCGGTAGTCGAGCACCGCCGCCACCGGACCGTCGGCGCCGGGCGGTGTGGCCCGTACGGTCTCCCCCTGGACCGCTGTGTCCGCGATCCCCAGGGCCCGTACGGCGACGTCGAACGCGTCGGCCGCGCCTGAGGCCACCGGGCCGTTCGCCCCCGCGAAGACCGCGGGCCGTCCGGCGAAGTGCCGCAGATACTCCCGCAGGGTGTGCAGATAGAAGTCGGTGTGCTTGTCGGCGCCGTCGTACTGGTTCTCCCAGTCGTCGACGAAGATCCCGCTGTGCACGTAGCGCACCCAGGAGCCGCCGCCCGCGCGGGGCTCGATGAGGTGGTCGAGCTGGTTGAAGGTCTGCCGCGGTACGTCCTCGGGGTCTTCGGTACGGGCGATGAGGCGGTGCGGCGGGTCCCAGGCGGTGACGGTCCCGCCGAAGGGCGCGGCGCCGCCTTCCTTGGGCTCGTACTCCATCGGCCACAGCCAGCCGGCCGTACCGGTGGTGACGGCCTCCCAGACCTCGTCGGGGCCGGCGTCGACCTCGAACTCCCGGACGATCTCGAACCGTTCAGACACGCTGCTCGCCCCCGCTCCGCGGCGCCGGGGCGTAGACCACGTGGTGGACGCCCGAGGGGAACAGCTCTGACTTCACGACGGTCAGCGGGATCTCGGCCAGTCCCTCCTGGAAGAGGCGCTTGCCGCGGCCGACGACGACCGGGTCGATCAGCAGGTCGACCTCGTCCACCAGGCCCTGGCCGAGCAGCCACTGCACGAGGGTGGCGCTGCCCATCACGGTGATGTCCCCGCCGTCCCGCCGCTTGAGTGCGGTGATCGCGGCGGCCGGGTCGTCGGCGATGACGGTGGAGTTGTTCCAGTCGGCCTTCTCCAGAGTGGTGGAGACGACGTACTTCGCGATGCCGTTCATATGGTCGGCGCCGGGCTCGTCGGCCATCGCGGGCCAGGCGGCGGCGAAGCCCTCGTAGGTCGTACGGCCGAGCAGCAGCGCGTCGGACGCGGCCATCTGGGCGGAGACCGTACGGGACATGTCCTCGTCGAAATACGGGCCGTGCCATTCGTTCGGCGCTTCCATCACGCCGTCGGCGGTCAGGAACTCGGTGACGATCAGCTTTCTCATGACGTTCTCTCGATCTCCTCGGGCTCGCGTTCCTGGTGTTCGCGTTCCTGGTGTTCGTGTTCCTGGTGTTCGCGTTCCTGGTGCTCGCGTTCGCCGGCTTCTCGGTCCTTGACTTCTCGGTCCTTGGCCGCGGCGACCACCAGGGCGTCCGGCGCGGCCTTCACGGTCGGGTGAAGGGCGACGACGACCCGGTGCGGACGGCCGCTCTCGGCGTCCGGGTCGTGGTACCGGGCGATCAGCGCGCTCACGCCGAGTGCCAGCTCCTCCACGAACGCGGCGCGTTCGGCCGCCGAGGCGAAGCGCACCTCGCCGTCGAGCGCGAAGGTGGCGACGGGCCGGCGGGCCCGGTCCGCGCCGGTGATCAGCGTGCCGACGTCCCGGACCAGCCGGGCCGCGACGGACAGCAGCCAGCGGGCGGACAGCTGGTCGCGGAACCGGGCAGGGTCGGGCTGCACGGCCGCGAGCGCGGTCGGCGAGATGACGTACGAGGCCGCGGTCGCGCGCATCAGCCGCTCGGTGACATTGCCCTTGCGGCGCTCCCCCGAGAGCTCGACCAGGCCGTGCTTCTCCAGTGCGCGCAGGTGGTAGTTCACCTTCTGCCGGGGCAGGCCGACCCGGGCGGCCAGCATCGTCGCCGAGGCCGGGCCCGCGGCCAGCTCCGCCAGCAGCCTGGCCCGTATCGGGTCCAGTGAGGCCGCTGCCGCGTCGGCATCCTCGATCACGCTCACGTCCAACATGACTCCACGGTCCCACCGAACACTTTTCTTGTCCAGAACATTCACCTTGTCGGCGCAACGACCACTCCGGGCGCCCACCAGCCCGGGCCGCCCATCGCCCGACCTCCGTCGCCCAACCACCCGCCGCCCAGGTCGCGTGCCCGGGGCCGCCCGGCGAGGGCTGGGGCAGCGTGTTCGTGCGACCCGTGGGGGCCGGGCTCAGGCAGGCGTGATATCTACCTGTCGGGGGGCAGTCTTGGCACGGCCCTGCGGAGCAGCAGCCGACGAAGGGGTCGCCACATGCCATTGATCCGCCGCCGTACCGCCGCGAGACCGTCGAGGCGGGGGCGGAGCACGACGCCTCGGGTGGATCCCGCCTACGGCGACCCCGGGTTGGCCGAGGTCCGCGCAGCCGCCGCGGCGGGCCGCTGGCCGGAGGTCCGCGCCCACCTCACCGCCGCCGCCGAGAGCGGCGAAGGCGAGCAACTGACCTGGCTCGCCGAGGGCGTGATGCTCACCGCCGGCGCCGAGCTGTGGCTCCCGGACGCGGTCGCCGCGGAACCGGACTCGCCGCTGCCGCTGCTGCTCACCGGCGCCCGGCACATCGAGTGGGCCTGGGAGGCCCGCACCCGCAAGATGGCCAAGTACGTCTCGGAGGAACAGTTCAGAACCTTCCACGCCCGGTTGCGGATCGCCGAGGAGCAGTTGTACGAGGTCGCCGAGCGCGCCCCTGACTGGGCCGCTCCCTGGTACTTCCTGCAGATCACCGCACGCGGCCTCCAGGTCGGACAGCAGGCCGCCGCCCGCAGGTTCGAGGCCGCGGTGCGCCGCCGACCCGGTCATCTGGCCGCCCACCGCCAGCAGTTGCAGCAGCTGTGCCGCAAGTGGGGCGGCTCGCACGAGGCCATGCACGCCTTCGCCCGCGCCTCGATGCTCGCCGCGCCCGAGGGCAGCCCGCTCGGCGAACTCGTCGCCGTCGCGCACCTGGAGCAGTGGCTGGACGAGGAGGACGACAACCCGGGTTATCTGCGGCACTCCTCGGTGGTCCTGTCGCTGTACGAGGCCGCCGAGCGCTCGGTGCACCACCCGGACTACGTGCGGCACCGTGACTGGACGCGCGGTTTCAACACGTTCGCGATGGCCTTCGCCCAGGCCGGGGAGGCCGACGCGGCGGCGGATCTGTTCCGCGTACTGGACGGCCGGGTCACCGAGTTCCCGTGGATGTACCTCGACGGCCAGGACCCGACCGCGCCCTTCGGTTCCTTGCGGGCGCGCGTCAAGGGGTAACGTCCCTTCTTCGCACACGAGTTCCCCCACCTCCCGTTTTCCGCCCCGCCCCTCCCCCGCAACCGCTCCCGAGCCGAGCCATCCCCGAGCCGACCGAGAAAGCCGCACCGGTGTCAGACGCACAGACAACGCACACATTCCAGGTCGACCTGCGCGGGCTGGTCGACCTGCTCTCGCATCACCTCTACTCAAGTCCCCGGGTCTATCTGCGCGAGTTGCTGCAGAACGCGGTGGACGCGATCACCGCCCGCCAGGCGCTCGGAGTGGACGCGCCCGCCCGGATCACCGTGCACGCGGGCACCGACGCGCTGACCGTCACCGACACCGGCATCGGGCTGACCGAGGCGGATGTGCACCGCTTCCTCGCCACGATCGGCCGCAGTTCCAAGCGCGGCGCCGACGGCGGTCTGGACGGCGACGGACTGGCCTCCGCGCGCGGCGACTTCATCGGTCAGTTCGGCATCGGGCTGCTGGCCTGCTTCGTGGTGGCCGACGAGATCACCGTGCTGACCAGGTCGGCCGCCGACCCGGACGCGCCCGCCGTGGAGTGGCGCGGCAGTTCCGACGGCCGCTACGCGATCCGTACGCTGCCGGCCTCCGCCGTCCCCGAGCCCGGCACGACCGTCACCCTCGTACCGCGCGCGGACGGCGCCGAGTGGACCCGCCCCGAGCAGGTCGTCGCGCTCGCCCGGCACTACGGGGGCCTTTTGCGGCACCCGGTCACCGTCACCGACGAGCGCGGCGGCGTCACCCGGATCAACGAGACGCCCGCGCCCTGGGAGGTGCGGTACGGCTCGCCGCTCGCCCGCCGGGAGGCGCTGGTCGAGCACTGCCGCAGGACCTTCGACTTCACCCCGCTGGACACCATCGAACTCGACCTGCCGCTCGTGGGGTTGCGCGGGGTCGCGTACGTACTGCCCACGTCCGTGCACCCGTCGCGGCAGGCCGGGCACCGGGTGCACCTCAAGGGCATGCTGCTGTCGGACCAGGCGCACGAACTCCTGCCGGAGTGGGCGTTCTTCGTGCGCGTCGTGGTGGACGCGGACAGTCTGCGGCCGACCGCCTCGCGTGAGGCGCTGTACGAGGACGAGACGCTCGGCGCGATCCGGGACGCGCTCGGCGCCCGGATCCGCGACTGGCTGACCGCCCTGTCCGCCAGCGACCCGGCGCTGCTGCACCAGTTCATCGCCGTCCACCATCTCGCGGTGAAGGCGCTGGCCCGCTACGACGACGAGTTGCTGCGGCTGCTGCTGCCCTGGCTGCCGTTCGAGACGACCGACGGTCAGGTCACGCTGGACGAGTTCGCCCGCGCGCACCCGGTGCTGCTGGTCACGCAGACCGTCGAGGAGTTCCGGCAGGTGGCGCCGATCGCGGCCGCGGCCGGACTCGGCGTGGTCAACGGCGGCTACGCGTACGACCGGGACCTGGTGCACCGCATGCCGGAGGTCCGGCCGGGCTGTTCGGTGGTGGACCTCGATCCGGGGACGGTCACCGCGCACCTGGACACGGTGGACCCGGCCGCGGAACTGGCGGCGGCGGCCTTCCTGCACACCGCGCGGGAGGTGATCGGCCAGTTCGACTGCGACGTGGTGCTGCGCAGCTTCCACCCGGTCAGCGCGCCCTCCCTGCTGCTCGACAACCGCGAGGCCAGGCACGAGCGGACCCGTACCGAACTCGCGGGCCGGGCCGACGGGTTGTGGGCCGACATCCTCGGCTCGCTGCGTTCCGAGGCGCCCCGGGCGCAGTTGGTGCTCAACCATCTCAACCCGCTGGTACGGCGGGCGGCCACGATCACCGAGCGGGGTCTCGCGGTGACGGCGGTCGAAGCGCTGTACGGCCAGGCTCTGTTGCTGACCCGCCGCCCGCTGCGGTCCTCGGAGAGCGCGCTGCTGAACCGGGCGTTCATCGGGCTGCTCGACCACGCGATGCACGATGTCCGGGAGGAGTCGTGACGGACACCCCGGACGAGGTCTTCGCGGCGCTGCGCGAGAACAACGAGCGCCCCTACGGCCGGCAGCGGACCGTACGCGCGGAGGAACTGGTCGAGGCAGCCGAGCAGTTCGACGACAAGGGCGCGCTGGTGACGGCGCTGTTCGAGCTGATGTCGGCGTACACGTACTCCGGTGAGGAGCGGAAGTCGCCGGTGGTCTTCGCCCGCATCGTGCGGATGTGGGACACCGGGCCGGACGACTTCAGCGAGTGGGAGGAGCACCAGCTCTACTGGCGCTTCAAGTGGGTGGCGAACGCGCTGGTGCAGGTGCCCGAGGTGCCGCTGGCGGCGATCGAGCGGTGGGCGGGAGAGATGCGCGACCGGTACCGCGCGGCCGGTCACGGCATGCAACCGGTCTACGCGGTACGGCACTTCGTCGCCCAGCACACCGGTGAGGGCGCCGACGCGGCATACGACCTGTGGGTGACCCGGCCGCGTACCGACCTGAGCGACTGCGAGGCGTGCGAGACCCGGGAGCGGGCACTGCACCATGTGGCGGCGGGCGACGACGTGCGGGCGCTGGCGGAGTGGGAGCCGGTGCTCGACGGCGCGCAGACCTGCATGGAGGAGCCGTACGTCAGCATGGCGTACGCGCTGCTGCCGCTGCTGCGGGCGGGCCGGAGCGACGAGGCGCGCTCGTACCACCTCGTGGGCTACCGCTTCGCGCGCGGCAAGCCGGACATGACCGAAGCGGTGGGCAGGCACCTGGAGTTCTGCGCGCTGTCCCGCAACGAGGGCCGCGGGCTCGAGGTGCTGGCGGAGAACCGGGCGATGTTCGAGGTCACCGGTTCGCCGCTGGACCGGCTGGGCTTTCTGACCGGCGTGGAGATCCTGCTCGCCCGGCTGGCCGAGCAGGGGCACGGGGCTCTGGCCGTGGCGGGCCCGCCGGGACGTACCTGGACGGTGGACGCACTGCGCGGCCGTGTGCGGGACGAGGCGTCGGCTCTCGCGGCGGCCTTCGACACGCGCAACGGGACCTCGGCCGTGAGCGAGCGGCGGCGTGAGCGGCTGGCCCAACGGCCCTTGCTGAACGAGCCGTTGGCGCTGGGCATCCGGGCGGCGCTGCCGTCGCCGGTCCGCCCGCCGGACGCCGAACCCGTCACAGAGACGGGGTCGGACGCCGGGGCCGAGGACTTCGCCGGACTGGTGCTGCGGGCACGGGAGTTGACGGCCATCGGGCGGCCGGACGCGGACGCGCTGTGGGACCGCATCCGCGCGCTCACCGCCGCCGAGGACCACCGGCACGACGGTACGGTCGGCCCGGAGGCCGTGCTGCGGGCCGAACTCGCCGAGCGGGACGCCTTCGACGGCTTCGACCGCGAGGAGTGGGCACGGGCCCGCGAGGTGATGTTGGAGGCCGCCGCGCTGTACGAGGAGGGCGGGCAGCGCGGGCGGGCCGCCGCCGCGCGGGCCAGGGCGGCGACCGCGCTGGTCGCCGCGAGCGAACGCGACCCGGCGGTGGACTCCTCGTCCGCGCGGAACGAACTCGACGCCGAAATGCGGCTGGCCACGGAGCTGTTGGGGACCGCCGGCGGCATCGAGGACGACCGCTATCTGGCCGTGCTCCAGTGCGACGCGATGGTGACCCGGCACGCGCTGGTCGACGAGCTGCCCGAGCCGTCGGCGGCCGTGCGGGACGCCTTCGACGCCTCCGTGGCCACGCTGCTGCGCGAGTCGGACCGGCTGGGCTCGCTGCCGCGCGCCTCCGCGGCCCGGCAGTACGCCGCCGATGTGGCCGCGCGCACCGGGCGGTTCGAGGCGGCGACCGAGGAACTGACCGCGGCGCTCGACCTGGTGGAGCGGGCCGGGCACCCGTGGCGCGCTCCGCGGCCGCTGGCGCTGCTCGCCCAGATCAAGGTGCAGAGCGGCCACGCGGACGAGGCGGTGCCGCTGATCCACCAGGCGCTGGCGGCCGCCGCGCGCTGGCCGGACGCGTCGCTGTCGCTCGGCCCCTTCCACGCGCTGCTCGGCCACGCCTGCGCGCACTCCGGTGACGCGGCGGGCGCGGTACGGCACCTGTCCGAGGCCGCGGACCGGCTGGACCGGGACGGCAGCGACGAGCACGCGGCGCAGGTCCGCCTGGAACTCGCCGATCTGCTGTCCGGGCAGGGGCGGCAGGCCGACGCGGTGGCCGTGCTGGAGTCGATCGTGCTCGGCGAGACCGGCAAGCTCGACCCGCGGCTCGTCGCCCAGATCCAGCTCAACCTCGCCCGGGGACTTGTCGGGCTCGGCGAACTGCGGGCAGCCGCCGAGGAGTTCCTGCGGCTGGCCGACGTGGTCGAGCAGTGGGACGACGACCGGTACACGCACACCCTCGTGGCGTGCGAGGCGGCGGTCGCACTGGCCAACGCCGGCCGCTGGGACGCCGCGCACACCGCGTACCGGCGGGCCGTCGCCTCGCACGAGCGTGCCGCGCGGCCCGCTCCGGTGGCGAGCATGATGCGGGAGTTCGCCCGGCTCACCATGGCCGAGCGGGAGGCCGAGGGGCTGCCCGACGCGCTGGGGCACCTGGCGGAGGCGGAGGCGCTGTGCGCCCAAGTCCCGCCGGACGTCGAGGACTTCGTGCACTGGTACCAGCGCGGCGCGGTCCACTACCAGCGCTCCCGCGCGTACGCGGCGGCGCAGGAGTACGACAACGCCCTCGCGGAGATGGAACAGGCCATCGCCGTCTACGACACGGGCGGCCGGCCCGGCGAGGAGCCCCGCGCCGAGGCGGTGCGGATCGCGGCGCTCATCGAGGGCAACGCCCTCGGTGACGTCGCCGCGGCGACCGCCCGCCTCACCGCGTCGATCACCCGCTGCGAGGCCGCCGGTTTCCCCGAGGCGGCCGCGGCGCTGGCCTCGGTCCGCGCGACCCTCGCCGCTCCCCGCCCCTCCTGACCCGCGCTCGGCCCGCTCGCCCTCCCGGCGGGCGGGCCGCCGGCCGCGGCGCGGCTATTCGGAGGCGGCGGCCGGGGAGCCGTACTCGCGCAGCGCCCAGGCCACGACCTCCTCCAAGTGGGCGTGGTGCGCGCCCTTCCAGTAGACCCGCTCACACGCGGTGCACCGCGCGAACACGTCGTACGACGCGCGCGTGCCGTCCCGCAGCCGGTCGCGTACCGAGTCCTTGTCCGCGGCTTCGAGCCGCCCGTTGCAGGCGACGCACCGCGTCCAGGGCGCGAGGACGGGCGCGAACCGCCCCAGGACGTCGGCGAGTTGCTCCTCGGGCCGGTCGCTGTAGATGTACGCGCCCGCCCAGATCTCCCGCCGGCGCAGCAGCCCCCGGTCGCGGGTGAGCATCACCCGCCGCTCCTTCGCCGACAGCGCGGCCAGCGCGGGGTCACCGATGTCCTCGTTCTCGTAGGCCGCGTCGACGCCGAGCAGCCGCAACCGCCGTGCCAGCGTGCCCAGATGCACATCGAGCAGAAAGCGCAGTGGCGCGCCCGGCACGTCCTGCGGCCGTTCCACCGCGCGCACCTCGACCGCCTCGCCGGCCGCCGGCACATGCGCGAAGGGCACGTCCCGCCCGTCCACGGCCAGTTGCCCCACTTCGGTGAGCGGGATGCCCAGCGACTCCACGACGTGCCCGAGGGACGACGTGCCGTCGACGGCCACGTCCGTCACCTCGCCGCGCCGGTCCGCGGCCACGAACAGCCGTAGTCCGGCCGGAATTCTGACGGTGATGTGCGCGCGTTTCACCGGCCCAGCATCCCATCCGGCCGGGCGCGGGGACCACGCGGTTTCAGCGGGCCGGCGCGCGCCCGGCGCCGAGGACTTCGCCGACGAACGTCCGGCGCCGGGGCCTGCGCCGACGAGCGCGCGGACCGGCGGAACGTCCTCAGAGGTCGTAGACGACCGTCACCGGCGCGTGGTCCGACCAGCGCAGATCGTGCGCGGCGGCCCGCTCGACCACGGCCCCGGTCGCCCGCTTCGCGAGGTCCGGCGTGGCGACCTGGTAGTCGATCCGCCACCCCGTGTCGTTGTCGAAAGCCCGGCCGCGGTAGGACCACCAGGAGTACGGGCCCGGGACGCCGGGGTGCAGATCGCGTACGACATCGGTCCAGGGCGTGAGCACCTGGGTGAGCCAGGCCCGCTCCTCCGGGAGGAACCCGGCCGACTTCTGGTTGGCCCGCCAGTTCTTGAGGTCGGCCTCCTGGTGGGCGATGTTCCAGTCGCCGCAGACCAGCGCGTGGGTGCCGGCCTCGGCGCTGCGGGCGCGCAGCGTGTCGAGGTGGCCCAGGAACTCGTCCATGAAGCGCAGCTTCTCGTCCTGCCGCTCGGTGCCGACCTCGCCGGAGGGCAGATAGAGGCTGCCGACGGTCACCCCGGGTCCGGCGTCCGGGAGGTCGATCTCCAGATAGCGGCCGGAGGCGTCGAACTCCGCCGAGCCGAAGCCGACCCGCACCGCGGCGGGCGCCCGGCGGGTGAGAACGGACACACCCGCGCGGCCCTTCGCCGTCGCGGGCGCGTGGTACGCGTGCCAGCCGTCGGGGTCGCGCAGCGCCGCGGGAAGCTGATCGGGCTCGGCCCTGACCTCCTGGAGGCAGACCACATCGGCGGCGGTCGCTTCGAGCCAGGGCAGGAAACCCTTCTTGGCGGCGGCCCGCAGACCATTGACATTGGCGGTGGTGACGATAAAGGACACCCTTCGGACGATACCCGGACTGTCCCGTGCCCCCGACGCCCGTCCCCGTCGGCCCCGCCGGCCCTCCCCACCGAGCGGACCGGCCGATCGGACCCCCTCCCGTACACACGTACGATGATCGGGTGGAGATCCGAGAGACGCGCTTCGACGCTCCCGACGCGGTGAAGCTCAACGACATGGTCCAGCAGGAGTACGTGCAGCGGTACGGCGACGGCGACCTGACCGTGATGGACGCGGCGCACTTCGAGCCCCCGCGCGGGCTGTACCTGCTGGCGTACGACGAGGACGGCAGCCCGGTGGCCAGCGGCGGCTGGCGGGCCTGGAACGCCTCGCCGGAGGGCTTCCGGGACGGCGACGCGGAGATCAAGCGGATGTTCGTACTGGCGCATGCCCGTGGCCGGGGGTTCGCCCGGGCGATGCTCGCGCGGCTTGAGGCGAGCGCGGCTGCCGCGGGCCGGACCCGGATGGTGCTGGAGACCGGGCTCAAGCAGCCCGAGGCGATCGCACTGTACGAGTCGAGCGGCTATCTGCCGGTGCCGAAGTTCGGCTACTACCGGCACGAAGAGCTGAGCGTGTGCCTCGGCAAACCGCTGTCGGCCTGATCGGCTCAGCACACGGCCGCACGGTCATACGATCCGACCGGCCGGCGACCATCCGCACGGTCCGACCGTACGATCAGCGCAACGGGACCGACGGCACGGTCACCGTCCGCCGCGGCGCCCGCCGCCGCGCCGCAGATACCGCCCGCACAGCACGCCGACCAGAAACGTGGCCAGCAGCGCCACCCACAGCGGGGTGCTGACCACCGGACCGATCAGCCGGATATCCACATGCCGGGTGTTCTCGAAGATGAACACCAGGGCGAGCACCGTGAGGATCAGTACGACGATCCGTCCCGGCGTCAGCAGATCACGCGCGCTCCGGCCGTCGGCCTTGTCCCTGTCCATCACGCCCACCTGTCTCCGGCTCCGCGGTCGCCCCCGCGTCCATGATCGCCGCACGGGCGGCCCCCGTGGTCGCTGGAGGACTCCGAACGGGTGACGCGCCGCACAGCTCCGCGCGGCGGCGAGCCGGCGGGGGGCTCACGCGCACAGCCCCTCGTACACCGCGAGGACGCTGCGGGCCTGCTGCTCGACCTGGTCGGCCACCGGCACCCACCGGGGGCGGTACGCCCGCTCGTACGCCTCGCACCACGTGTCGACCAGGTGCGTGACGGACGGGACCGCGGCGATCCGGCGGAGCATCGCGGCGGCGCGCAGCGGGACGCGCTGGGCGTAGACCTCGATGCTGGTGACGCGGGCGGTGGTCATGGGCGGCAGGGGCGCGGCGTCGGGCGGGCGGACGGCGGGGTCCCACTCGGCGGTGAGCTGCGGTCCGATGCCGACGAGTTCGCGTACGGTCCGCAGCAGCGCGCGTTCACCTCCGAGGAGTTGGGGGTCGATACGGTTCAACACCCTTGCCACGGTGGGCAGATCTCGGCGCAGCGCGGCGCCCGCCGTACGCAGCGCGTGGTCGGCGTCGGGGTGCGGGGTGGTGTCGGCGATCCGGTCGCAGGCCCACATGGGCACTTCGACGATGGCGGTGACACCGTCGTAGCGCTGGGCGTGCACCCAGGTGGAGTGCGCGCCGTCACCGGCGGCCGGGTCGGACGCGGGCGGCATGACGTAGACCCCGGGACCGGGGCTCGGCCACTGGAAGGCGTCGGAGGAGCCGCTCTCCAGCGGGATGTCGAGTTCGGCCGCGGACTTGCCGATCCGCTCGGGCACGCCGGGTATGTCGCGGGTGAGCTGGACGAAGCTGCCGCCGACGTCGATGCCGTGCAGCGAGCACTGGAGCACCGGCCGCAGCGCGTCGAGCAGGCCGACCAGCGCACGGGTCTCGGGCAGGGCGGCGGCCCGGACGACGCCGTCGTGCGGCAGCCACTCGGGCTGCTCGGCGGCGCACGGCCGAAAGAAGTGCTCGTAGTGGCCACGCAGCGTGTAAGGGCCGTGCAGCCAGGGCTCGTTGAGCGCGGCACCGTCGGGGTCGATGCAGAGCAGGAAGTGCCAGGCGCTGCCGTCGTCCTCGCCGCGTTCGCGGGCGGCGGCGATCTGTCCGGCCAGCCGCAGTACGGTGGCGCCGCCGAGCGCCGCCTCGTTGGCGTGCGGACCTGCCACCACCAGCACGTTCCGCGATCCCTGACCGACCGTCAGCATCATCAGCGGACGACCCGCGCGCGAACTGCCGACTCGCCCCAGCCGACAGATCCCGGGGTATCTCAGGGCCAACAGCCGGGCGCCCTCGGTTACTTCAACCGTCGTCGGATAGTGCTCTCTCGCCACCGCAGTCCCCCTGGCGCCGACACTCTGACCGGCTGCGACCGCGTCACGACACCGAGTCAATCCAGCCAGTAGGTCACGGGCCCCGCCGAGGTGTCAACGGCGCTACGCACATCGGTTTGTCGCGTGCATGATTAATCACGGACGGAGTCGTACCCCGGAGTACGACCGGGCCGCCGGCCGCGCGGTACAGGGGGCCGGGCCCCTCCGTTCGCGCCCGGAACCGGCGGGCGGCGCGGCCGGTCGGTGCGGCCGCCGGGAACACGTACCGGCAGTACGAAGGCGAGGTGGGCGGCGGTGCGGCGTTCGGCCGCCGCCGAGGATCGCCGGGCCGCGGCACGTACGACGCGGCGCCGCCCCCGCCCGCCGCCGCGTCCGCCCGGCCGTGGCGGCGCCGACCACACGTAGACCGCCCGCCTCACAGCTCTCCCGTAAGGACGCTCCGGCGAACGGTGAGCACCGCGCCTCCGGCCGGACGACATACGGCAGATGCCCGAGTCCCCCACCCCTGCCCGCCGCACCCCCCATACGCAGCGTTTCGCCCGGCCGGGGCCGGGTCTGCGTCCCCAGCCCGTGGCGCGTGCGGCGCGCCGGCGGAACGGTCGTGTCATGCCGTCACCCGTCAGCCCACCGCGTGCCCGTGCGGCGCGCCGAGCCCCAGCGGGAAAAGGGCCGCACCCCCAGATCCGTGGGCCCGCACGGCCGCCACCCGTCCAGCTGGATGCGGTTCGGGCCGCGTCCCCAGACGCGCGGGCCCGCGAACCCGCCCGGCGCGGCGCGGCGGTGCTTGTCACGGGGCTGGGCGCCGTCGCCGTCCGCACATCCGTGCGGGGTGCGGCCCGCCTGCGGCGGGCCGATGTTCCCGCCCCGCCCCACCCGTGCGGGTTTCGTACTCAGGTGCGGGTGGCCCCTATGGGGGTGCCCGCCGTCGGCGGCCGCAGGTCCACGCGTCGGGGAAGCGACCCAAACCGCATCCGGCTGGACGGGTGGCGGCGGCGAAGGCCCGCCACCCTAATGGCATCATCGTCAACCTTCCATTAGGGTGGCGATCAGCGGCGACACTACGTCGCCGCGCTCCACGGGGAGGGACACGCGCTCATGCCCGCACTGCGACTGCCACGAGTGGCACACCGCTTCACCGAGGTGAACGGCCTGCGGATCTTCTACCGGGAGGCCGGCCCAGCGGACGCCCCCGTACTGCTCCTGCTGCACGGCTTCCCCTCGGCCTCGCACCAGTACCGACGGCTGATCGACGCTCTCGGCGCCGACTACCGGGTGATCGCCCCGGACTACCCGGGCTTCGGCCACAGCGCGCTGCCCGCCGACCGTGGGTGGTCGTTCGAACGGCTCGCCGACGCCGTCGAGGGCTTCTGCCGGGCGCTGGAGCTCGACCGTTTCACCCTCTACGCCTTCGACTTCGGCGCCCCCGTCGGCTTCCGCCTCGCCACCCGGCACCCGGAGTGGATCGCTGGCCTGGTCGTACAGAACGGCAATGTGTACGAGGACGGGCTCAGCGACATGGCCCGGGGCTTCGTGGCCGAGGCGCCCGAGGTCGAGGGAGCCGAGAAGCGGGTACGGGACCTGCTGACGCTCGCGGTCACCCGGGGGCAGTACGAGGGCGGCGCCTCGGACCCGGCCACCGTCGCGCCCGAGGGATGGACCCTCGACCAGCACTTCCTGGACCTGCCCGACCGCAAGGACATCCAGGTCGACCTGGCGTTCGACTACAAGAGCAATGTGGCGCTCTACCCGCGCTGGCAGCGGTGGCTGCGGGAGCACCGGCCGCCGCTGCTCGTGGTGTGGGGCGCGCGGGACGCCTTCTTCACCGTGGCGGGGGCGCGGGCGTTTCTGCGGGACGTCCCCGAGGCGGAGCTGCACCTCTTCCCGACCGGGCACTTCGCGCTCGAAGAGCACGTCGGCGAGATCGCGCCGCTCGTCGCGGACTTCCTCGACCGGACGTGGGCCGACGTGCCGGTGGCGGCGGCCCGCTGACCCCCGCGCGGTGACCGGTGCGACCACTGCGCGGGGCATGGCCGCGGACAGGAACACGTATGTCGACCCGGCCGGTACCGCGACGCGCACTTCGGCGTGCGGCCGCCCCCGCGCCGCCCGCCCCCGCGCCGGCCGTACGCCGGCCGCCCGCCCCGCGGAGAGCGGAGAAGCGACGCCGCTCCCCCACCGGTCGACGCCGCCCCGGCGGGAAACCTCGGCCTCACACCAGCGCGGGCACCTCCAGCGTCAGCGTCCCCGCGTCCGCGTCGAGGAGGGCCGGCACGCCGAGCGGGACGGTGAGCGTGGACGGGCTGTGCCCGAAGCCCAGTTCCTCCACGATCGGCACCCCGAGACCGCCGAGCAGGTCCAGGAAGAGCGCGCGCACCTCGTCGTAGGGCCCGCAGTCCTGCCAGGAGCCCAGCACGATCCCGGCGACGCCCTCCAGCCAGCCGGAGCGCAGGAGTTGGGTGAGGATGCGGTCGAGCCGGTAGGGCTCCTCGCCGACGTCCTCCAGGACGAGCAGACCGCCCGCGGCGGACGGCCGCGCGTACGGCGTGCCCAGGTCGGCCGCGAGCAGGCTGACGCACCCGCCGAGGGTGACCCCGCGCGCCCGGCCCGGCACCAGCGTGCGCGCGCCCGCCGAGGTCAGCTCACGTGTGTCCTGCGGCGCGAAGAGCGTGCGCCGCAGATGCTCCTGGGTGGCGCGGTCGTGGAGGAACGTCTCGGTGGCCGCCATCGGCCCGTGCAGCGTGGCCAGCCCCAGCCGGGTGGCGAACGCCTCGTGCAGCGCGGTGATGTCGCTGTAGCCGATGAACGCCTTGGGCCGCGCCGCCCCCATCTCCTCCCAGTCCAGCAGGTCCACCATGCGCTGCACCCCGTAGCCGCCCCGGGCGCACAGCACGGCCGCGAGGTCCGGGTCGCACCAGGCGTCCTGGAGGTCGTCGGCGCGGGCCCGGTCCTCGCCGGCCAGATACCCGGACCGGTGGGCGTCCAGCACATGCGGGAACACCACCGGCTCCAAGCCCCACCCGCGCAGCACGGCGAGTCCCGCGTCGAGCCGGTCGCGCGGTACGGGTCCGCTGGGCGCGACGACGGCTATCCGGTCGCCGGGGACCAGCCGCCGGGGCCGGATCAGCGCGGGCACCGGCACTCCGACCACGTCGGCCACCCGTTTCAGGCGCTCGCTCACCAGGTCAGCTCCAGCTCCGGAATCCCGGCCGGGTGGAAGCCGAAGACCCGTCCGTAGAGGGCGAGTTCGGACTCCAGGGCGGTGACCATGGTGTCGAGGCGGCGGAAGCCGTGGCTCTCCCCGGCGAAGGTCAGATACGCGTGCGGGATCCCGCGCCCGGCGACCGCGGTCAGGAACCTCTCGCACTGCACGGGCGGGCAGATCGGGTCGTCCAGGCCCTGGAGCAGCAGGAAGGGCACGGTGATCCGGTCGCCGTGGCTGACCGGGGAGCGGTCCCGGTAGCGCTCGGGCACCTCGGCCAGCGGCCCGATCAGCGACTCCAGGTAGTGGGACTCGAAGTCGTGGGTCTCGCCGCCGGCCGGGGACCAGCCGGACAGGTCGAGGATCGGGTAGATGACGGTGCCGCAGGCGTAGGTGCCGGTCGTGGTGAGCGCGGCGGCGCTGGTCCAGCCGCCCGCGCTGCCGCCCCGGACGGCCAGCCGCGCGGGGTCCGCGGCGCCCTCGGCGACGAGTCCTTCGGCGACCGCCGCGCAGTCCTCGACGTCGACGACGCCCCACTGCTCGCGCAGCCGGTTGCGGTACGCGCGGCCGTAGCCGGTGGAGCCGCCGTAGTTGACCTCGGCGACGCCGATACCGCGGGAGGTGAAGTAGGCGATCTCCAGGTCGAGGACCATCGCGGCGCGGCTGGTGGGGCCGCCGTGCGCCCACACCGCATAGGGGGCCGGGCCGGTCGCGCCGGCGTCCGGGTTGCGCGGCGGGTAGATGTGCGCGTGCACCTCGCGTCCGCCGGGCCCGGTGAAGACCCGGTCGAGGGCGTCCGGCAGATAGGCGGGGTCGACGGTGTCGTGGTGGGCGTTGCCGAGGACACGGGTCCGGCCGGTGGCCGCGTCCAGCTCCACGATCTCGTACGAGGTGCGGGCGCTCGCGGCGACACCGATGACGCGGCTGCCGGTGACCGCGAGGGTGGGGTTCCACTCGGTCCAGCGGCCGCCCGCGTCGGTGACCTCGCCGGTGGCGGGGTCGAGCAGGCCGAGCCGGGGGGCGCCGACACCGTGCAGGACGGCGACCAGGCCGTCGTGCAGCGGGCGGAACCAGCGCTGGCCGAGCTTCCACAGCGCGCCGGCGAACTCCTCCTCGCGCGGGCACAGATTGACGGCCTCGCCGCTGACCGGGTCGACCCGGTGGAGGTTCCACCAGCCGGTGCGGTCGGTCGCGGCCAGCAGGGTGCCGTCGGCCGCCCACTCGACCTGGGCGACGGATTCCTCGGGGCCGCCGATCAGGGTGCGGGCGGGCCCGAAGGTCCCGTCGGCCGCCGTGTCGGCGATCCTCAGCTCGGTGCCGTCCCACGGCATCCTCGGGTGGTCCCAGGCCAGCCACGCGGCCTGCCGCCCGTCCGGGGACAGCCGCGGCCCGGTGACGAACCGGTGGGTGTCCGCGGCGAGTTCGCGTACCGCGCCGCGGTCGTCCGCCGCCGAGCCGTCCAGCGGTACGGCGGCCGGCACCCGGCGGCAGTCGCCCGGGCCCTCGCCGGTGAACTCCTCCAGGACGCCCCAGACCTCGCCGCGGTCCGGGTGGATCGCCAGATCCGCCCAGCGCAGTCCGCCGCCCACCGGGGACAGCGGGGTCAGCGGGCGCGGCGCGGGGTCGGGTCCGTCCGGCCGGAAGGCGTAGAGCCGCTGGTCGGGGTGGTGGACGAAGACGATCAGCGGGGAGCCGTCGAGCACGGCGCCGGCCCAGGGCGTGCCGCCGTACTCGATGACGCGGCTGCGGACGTTCCAGGGCGCGGGCAGCGGGCACTGCTCGCTGCCGTCGGGCAGCCGGCGGATCAGCGCGCGGCGGCCCTCCTCGGCGGGCCGGGGCGCGGTCCACCACACCTCGTCGCCGACCACGCCGACGAATTCGGGGCTTCCGTCGTGGGCGGCGGCGGTGGCCGCGTCGATGGGGGACGGCCAGCTGCCGTGGACCGGGTGCTGCCCGGTGGCGGAGGTCATGCCCGGGGCTCCTCTCGGGTGTCGCCGCGCAGGAAGCGGTCGAGGACGTGGACGCCGAAGTGCAGGGCGTCGACGGGTACCCGCTCGTCCACGCCGTGGAAGAGCGCCTGGTAGTCGAAGTCCGGGGGCAGCTTCAGCGGCGAGAAGCCGTAGCCGGTGATGCCGAGCCGGGAGAACTGCTTGGCGTCGGTGCCGCCGGACATGCAGTACGGCACGACGTGCGCCTGGGGGTCGAAGTGGCCGAGCGCCTCGCGCATGGCGGCGAAGGTGGGCGAGTCGACCGGGGCCTCCAGCGGCACCTCGCGGTGGGCGTACTCCCAGGAGACATGCGGGCCGGTGAGCCGGTCCATGGTGGTGACGAACTCGTCCTCGCCGCCGGGCAGTACGCGTCCGTCGACATAGGCGGTGGCCGAGCCCGGGACGACGTTCACCTTGTAGCCGGCCTGGAGCATGGTCGGGTTGGCGCTGTTGCGGACGGTGGACCGGACCAGCGAGGCGGTCGGGCCGAGCCGGGCGAGCAGCACGTCCACGTCGGCGAAGTCGGCGGACTCCCCGTGGAGCGCGGCGAGTTCGGTCAGCGCGGCCCGTACGGTGTCGGTGATCCTGACCGGCCAGCGGTGTTCGCCGATCCGGGTGATGGCGGCGGCGAGGTGACTGACCGCGTTGTCGTGGTTGACCTTGGAGCCGTGGCCCGCCGTGCCGTGCGCGGTGAGCTTGAGCCAGGCGGTGCCGCGCTCGCCCGCGGCGACGGGGTAGATCCGCAGGGTGTCGCTCGCGTGGAAGGTGTAGGCGCCGGACTCGCTGATGCCCTCGGTGCAGCCCTCGAAGAGGTCGGCGTGGCGGTCGGCGAGGAATCCGGAGCCGTAGGAGGCGCTGTCCTCCTCGTCCGCGGTGAAGGCCAGCACGATGTCGCGCCGGGGGCGCAGGCCCGAGCGGGCCCAGGCGCGGACAGTGGCGAGCACCATCGCGTCCATGTTCTTCATGTCGATGGCGCCGCGGCCCCAGACGACGCCGTCGCGGATCTCGCCGGAGAACGGGTGGACGGACCAGTCCGCGGCCTCGGCGGGCACCACGTCGAGGTGGCCGTGGACGAGCAGGGCGTCGGCGGCCGGGTCGGTGCCGGCGATCCTGGCCACGACATTGGCCCGGCCGGGCGCGGACTCCAGGACGCGCGGCTCGATCCCGGCGTCGGCCAGCTGCTCGGCGACGTACTCGGCGGCGGGCCGTTCGTTGCCGTCGCCGCCGCCGCGGTTGGTGGTGTCGATACGGATCAGGTCGGAGGTGAAGCGGACCACTTCGTCCAGCGCCCGGCCGTCCACGGCGGACCGCCCCTCGCTCGGGACCGGAAGGGTGTCCACGGACTGCTCAGCCATACTGCTCCTCCACGGCCTGCGACACGAGTGTGGTGACGGCCTTGAAGGCCCTGATCGCCTCGTACATGGTGGGCAGCGTGTAGGCCACCCGCCGCTCCCCCGCGCGCTCCACGCCGGGCACCACGGTGGCGGCTCCGGCCAGGTGCACGGCGTCGAACTCCAGTTCCACCGTGAAGGGTCCGGCCGCGGCCGGTTCGTGGCGCACGGCGAGCGCGGCCGCCTCCTTGGCCGCGGCCCGGATGTCGGCGGCGGTGCGCGCGGGCGGGCGGCACACGGCCGCGTACCGGGACACGTAGTCCTTCACCGCGACCGTACGGGCCCGGGGGGCGTAGCTCCGCGCGTCGATCCCCGTGCGGTCGTCGCCGGTCACCAGCACGACGGGGACCCCGTACTCGGCGACGACCAGCGCGTTGAGGTACCCCTCGCTGGCCGGCGCTCCGTTGACCCACACGCCCGTGATGGAGTTGGCGAGGTAGGTGTGGGCGAGGACGCCCTCGGTCCCGGCGCCGGTGTGATAGCCGACGAACGCGATGCCGTCCACGTCGCCGTGCTGGACGCCCTCGACCATGGACAGGTCCTTGTGCCGGCCGGTGAGCATCTGGGCGCGCTCGTCCAGCTGCTCCAGCAGCAGATTGCGCATGGTCCAGTGCGCCTCGTTGACGAGCACGTCGTCGGCGCCGCCGTCGAAGAAGCCCGCGACGGCGGCGTTGACGTCGGAGGTGAACATATGGCGGCAGCGCTGCCACTGCTCGCTGCCGGGCAGCACGTCGGCCGGCCAGGTCACACCGGTCGCGCCTTCCATGTCCGCCGAGATCAGGATCTTCATGTCACGTCACGTTACGCGGCGGCGGGAGCACCCCACCAGGGGCTTCGGGCAGCCTGTGGATAACTTCAATGGTCTATACCTGCTGAAGTCGGCCCGCGCGCCCGTCACCAGCGCGTTCCGCGCCGCCCGGCGGCGCACCCAGCGGCGCCGTGAACTCGGCCGCCACGGGCGCCCGTTCACCCTCCGCGACGAGCCGTGACCCGACGGCCGGACAGCCGGCCCTGCGCCCGCCACCCTCCGCCGCCAACGACCGCGCGAAAACAGGTCCACCCGCCCCCCGGCCCGAAATTTGGCGTGATTCATTCGAACACGGCAGCCGGTCCGCCCCCGCCGAACCGGGACCACACCCCGCCTGGCCGCCGCGCGACCCGGCACGAGCCCGCCGACCAGCGCCCCCGCGGACCGTCCGACGACTCCCCGCGGCGGCCGCACCCCCGCTCACCGCCGCCCGATTCGTCCCTCGAACGGCCGAACGGCCGACGCGCGCCCGTACTCCTGTACGACAGTGGCCCCACCGTGCCCACGAACCCCACCGCAAGGGGGAACCGACCGTAAAAAGGTGGCGGATCACCGCTGTCCATGGTTCGTTGGGCTCGTTCTCCCGGCATCCACGAGCCGTGCCCGGGCCGGCGGCGGTACTTCTCCGGCACTCCCCGACCCACGCTTCACACCGCCGCCGCCACCGTACGACCGGGTCCCGCCGAGAGGGAGAGCGCGCGCCGATTCGCGCGCCCGCCCCCGCGCGGGCAACCGAACGGGCCGTGCTAGCGTCCAAACTCTCTGTTCGAACTCTGCTCCTCGGTAGGAGTTCGATCCCGCCGGACAGGGGGTCCGGACGGGACACTCCGCACTGTTTCCGGAAGAGGCCTCGTGACCACCTGGCAGCCCGCACGCACGGCCGCCGTACGGAGACCGGTGGCACTCCTCCGGCGGGTGGACCTGCGCCACCCGGTGTGGATCGCCACCGCGCTGGCCGCCGTGCTGCATGTGCTGTGGGCGTTCTTCCTCGCCAAGGACTCCGGCGACATGGCCGCGCAGTACGCCTGGACGGACTTCATACGGGCACACCCGTCGGCCTCGTACAACCTGTCCTGGTACGGCGGCATGCACCCCGCCTCCTACAGCATCCTGTCGCCGTACATCATGGCCGCGCTCGGGGTGCGGATGACCGCGGTGATCGCGGGGACGCTGTCGGCGACGGTCTCGGCGGTGCTGCTGACCCGGCTGCCGGTCAGACGGCCGATGTGGCCGGTGCTGTGGACCACGTTCGCTCTTTGGTGTGATGTGGTGTCCGGCCGGGTGACGTTCGCCCTGGGCATTCTCTTCGCCCTGGTGGCGACCGCGCTGCTCTTCCCGGCAGAGCGCTCGGTGCGCGGCCGCTCGCCCCGGCTGGCGACGGCCACCGCGATGGCCGCCCTGGCCACCATGTGCAGCCCGGTGGCGGGGCTGTTCCTGCTGGTGGTGGCCGGCTCGATGTTCCTCATCGGGCGCCGCAAGGACGCCTACATACTGGCCGCCGCCCCGCCGCTGGTGGTCGCAGCCACCTCGCTGCTCTTCCCCTTCTACGGGGTGCAGCCCTTCGCCTGGTACTTCGCCATCATCCCGCTGGCCATCTCCGTGGTGATCGGCCTGGTCGTTCCCCGGGCCTGGCGGACGGTCCTGGTGGGCGCCTGGGTGTACTCGATCGGCATCGTGCTGACCTGGGTGATCCCCTCGCCCATCGGCAGCAATGTGGAACGGCTCGCGCTGCTCTTCGGCGGCACCGTGCTGCTGATCGTCGCCATGGGCAGCGCCTGGGGCACCCGGCGCACCCTCGCGCTGTGGCTGGCCTTCGCCGGGGCCGCGTCGTGGCAGATCGTCAAGCCGATAGTCGACCAGGTGACCACCTCGGCGGTGACCTCCACCGTCCGGCACGCGGCCCCGCTCATCGCCGAGCTGCGCGAGGTGCGGGCCGACCGTGGCCGGGTCGAGGTCGTCCCGCTGCGCTCGCACTGGGAGGCGTCCGGCCTGTCGCCGTACGTCAACCTGGCCCGCGGCTGGAACCGGCAGGCCGATGTGGAGCGCAATCCGCTCTTCTACGACGGCACGCTGAGCGCCGAGACCTACCGTGACTGGCTGCGCCGCTGGAGCGTCAACTACGTGGTGCTGCCCTCGGCCAAGCCGGACGGTGCCGCCGTCGCCGAGGCGAAGATCGTGGCGGCGGGCCAGGAGTGGCTGCACCCGGTCTGGCAGGACGCGCACTGGAAGCTGTACGAGGTCACCGGCGCGGACCCGATGGCCGACCCGCCCGCGATCGTGAACCAGGCGGGCCCCGCCGAGCTGACCGTGACGATGCCGAGGCCCGGCTCCGTGGTGCTGCGCATCCCCTGGTCGCCGGTGCTGGGCATCGAGGGCGCCACCGACACCAAGCACGGCTGTCTGGCCCCCGACGGCGACTGGACCCGGCTCTACGCGCCCTCGCCCGGCACCTACCGGATCGGCGGGAGCTACGCGCTGATCCGCGGCACGCAGTGCGACAAGGACGAGATCAAGGAGCACGGCCGGCCGGGCGGGGACGGCAGCCCGGCCGACATCGGCCCGGACGCGGGCTGAACACGCGGCCGGGCCGGGCGGCAAACGGCCGCCCGGCCCGGCTGACCCGCGCTTTCCGGCCCGGCCGATACCTGCTCGGCTGACCGGTCGGCCTGCCGGCCGCGCCCCTCAGTCCGCGTGGCCGAGCTGGAGGTCGCGCTCGGTCCGCCCGCCGCCCGCGACCTGGAGGACGGTGGCCACCGGCGGGTAGCCGGCGGCGATCACCGTGTACTCGCCGGCCGCCAGGTCCACGAAGCGGAAGTGGCCGTCGGCGGCCGTGGTGACCGAGTCCACCACATTGCCCGCCGCGTCCAGCAGGGTGACCCGGGCGTCCTCGACCAGCCGGCCGCCCGGCGCCCGTACGATGCCGCGCAGCGACGCGCCGCCCGCCAGCTCGACGTCCTGCCGGGTCTCGCGGGACGCCTGCACGGACACCGGCAGCGCGGCGGGCCGGAAGGCGGGCGCGCTGGCGGCCAGGGTGTATTCGCCCGCGACCAGCTCGGTGAGCGCGTAGAGCCCCTCACGGCCGCTGCGGGAGGTGGCGACGACATCGCCGCGCACGTCGGTGAGGGTGACGATCGCGTCCCTGACCGGGGTGCCGTCCGCGGTGTGCACGGTCCCGGCGAGCCGGCCGGCGCCGCCGAGCACCACGTCGAGTTCGACCGGATGGTCCCCGACGGTGACGCTCACGGCCTGCGGCTGGTGGCCGCCCGCGGCGGCGATCAGCACATAGCTCCCGCTGCCCGGCGTGCTCAGCGCGTACCTGCCGTCCTGGGCGGTGGCACCCCGCCCGATCTGGCGTCCGATGCCGTCGATCAGGGTGAGCGCGGCGCGGCCCACGCTGGTGCCGTCGGAGTGCCGGACGGTCCCGCAGACGGGCACTCCCCCGCCCGGGGCGCGCCGGGCCCCGGGGACCTCGGCCCCGGTGGGGAAGGTGTCCGTCGCGGCGGGGGCCGTGTACCCGCCGCCGGGCGTCCCGCCGAGGTCGTAGCCGGGTTCGTATCCGGATTCGTACGCGGGGTCGTACGCCGTCTGGGCGGCGGGGCCGTGCTGGGACACCAGGGGTTTCTCCTTGAGCAGGAAGGCGAAGAGGAAGCCGAGCACGAGCACCGGCACCAGATAGAGGAAGATCCGGGGCATGGCGTCGGCGTACGCGGCGATGTAGCCGTCGCGTACCGGTCCGGGCAGGGTGCGGACCAGCTGTGGGGTGACCGACTGGGGGTCGGGCAGCCGCACGCCGTGCGGAAGTTCGACGGCGAGACGTTTGGTGAGGCGGTCGGCGAAGAGGGTGCCGAAGACGGCCGCGCCCACCGAGCCGCCGATCTGGCGGAAGTAGTTGTTGGCGCTGGTGGCGGAGCCGATGTCGGACGGCCGCACCGAGTTCTGCACGGCGAGCACCAGCACCGGCAGGATCAGACCGATGCCCAGGCCGAGCACCGCCATGTAGACGCTGTACTGGGCGCGGCCGGTCCCCGCGTCCAGCAGGGACAGCAGATACATGCCGGCCGCCGACAGGGCGCCGCCGACGACGGGGAAGACCTTGTACCGGCCGGTGCGGCTGATCAGCTGGCCGCCGGCGATCGAGGCGACCACCACGCCGAGCATCATCGGCAGCATGAGCAGCCCGGAGCCGGTGGCGCTCGCGCCTTCGACCATCTGGAGGAAGGTCGGCAGATAGCTGGCCGCGCCGAAGAGGGCGACGCCGACGACCCCGCCGATCAGCGCGGTGACGTTGAAGACGCCGTCGCGAAAGAGCCTTAGCGGAATGACCGGTTCTTCGGCGAAGTGTTCGACGAGGACGAAGAGCAGGGCGCAGACCACCGCCCCCGCGGCGAGCGCCAGGATCTCCCGGGACCGCCAGCCGTACGTCGAACCGCCCCAGGTGGTCAGCAGCACCAGGCAGGTGGACCCGGCCGCCAGCAGCAGCGCGCCCAGGACGTCGAGCTTGGGGCGGGTCTCGGGCTTGGGGAGCTTGAGCACCAGGGTGATCACCACGAGGGTGACCAGGCCGAAGGGCACATTGATCGAGAAGCACCAGCGCCAGGAGGCGTGGTCGGTGAAGAAGCCGCCGAGCAGCGGTCCCGCCACCGACGCGACACCGAAGGCGGCGCCGATCAGGCCCATGTAGCGGCCGCGCTGCCGGGGCGGGACGATGTCGGCCATGATCGCCTGTACGCCGATCATCAGACCGCCGCCTCCGACGCCCTGGATGGCGCGGAAGGCGATCAGCTCGTCCATCGTGCGGGACCAGGCGGCCAGCGCGGAGCCCGCGACGAACACCAGGATCGCGAACTGGAAGACGATCTTGCGGCCGAAGAGGTCGCCGAGCTTGCCGTAGACGGGCAGGCCGATGGTGGAGGCCAGCAGATAGGCCGTGACGACCCAGGACATCCGGTCCAGGCCGTGCAGTTCGCCGACGATCTTCGGCAGGGCCGTGGCCACGATCATCTGGTCGAGGGCGGCCAGCAGCAGGGCCAGCATCAGGCCGAGGAAGACCAGGCGGACCCGGCGCGGGGGCAGCTCCGCGGGGGGCCGGACCGCGTCCGGGACCGGGTCCCGGGGCGGTCCGTCCGCCTCACCGGTCACCGCCGCCGTACGCTCGATCAGCGTGCTGCCGCTCACTGCCGCTCCCCTCGTCACGCCTGCCTCGCCACCGTTGCCCGCATGAGGCGACAACGACGGACAGGCGCGGCGATTCTCAGGAAGTAGGCAGAACCACCCGTATCAGTGAACGGGCGCGTGACCGATCGACTCCGGGGCCGTTACCGGCCCCGGCGGCGGTCAGCCGCTGGTCGCGGGCTGTTCCACCTTGGCGGCGAGGGCGGCGAGCACCTCGTCGTAGATCCGGTTGAGACCCTTGGGTGCGAACGTGCGCTCGAAGAAGCCGCCCACGCCGGTCGCACCCTGCCAGGAGGTGGCCACGACGACCCGGCTGCGGCCCTCGCCCGCCGGGGTGACGGTCCAGGTGGTCACCAGGGTGGAGTTGCGGTCGGTCTCGACCAGTTGGCCTGGGGTGGGCGCGGTGACGTCGAACAGGCAGTCGCGGACACGCTTGCTCGTGGCCTGGAGCCTCCAGTGCACGAGGGTGCCCGCGCCCTGGCCGCCCTCGCGCACCTCGTACTCGCTGAACTGCCCGGGAAGTACCTCGCCGCGGGTGCCGGCGTAGTCGGCGAGGGCGTCGTACACCCGCTCCGGCTCCGCTGCGACGATCCGCTCCGTGGTGGCCTCGACCTGCGCCATGACGTCTCCTCGGTTCTGTGTCCGCACGCGTTCCGCACGCGCCGCACAAGCCAACCACATCCGCTTTTCGAATCTGTGTTCTATTATGGGGGCAAGGTTGCGGGGGCTGACACGGAAGGAGGCCGCGATGCGCTGGCAACAGCTGAGCGGTGACGACTCCACGGGGGCGCTCTTCGGGACGGGCGCGGTGACCCGGACCTTCGACACCCCGGAGTTCCGCGGCATCACCTTCCACGAGATACGGGCCCGGACGATCCTCAACCGGGTGCCGGGCGCCTCGCGGATGCCGTTCGAATGGACGATCAACCCGTACCGGGGGTGCAGCCACGCGTGCGTCTACTGCTTCGCGCGGCGCACCCACAGCTATCTGGACCTCGACACCGGGCTGGACTTCGACACGCAGATCGTGGTGAAGACGAACGCGCCTGATCTCCTTGGGCGCGAACTCGCCTCGCCGCGCTGGAAGGGCGAGCACGTCGCCATGGGTACGAATGTCGACTGCTACCAGCGGGCGGAGGGCCGGTACCGGCTGATGCCGGGCATCCTCGCGGCCCTGCGGGACCGGGCCAACCCGTTCTCGATCCTGACCAAGGGGTCGCTGGTGCTGCGGGACCTCGACGTGCTGCGGCAGGCCGCACGCGTCACCGAGGTGTCCGTCGCGCTGTCCGTCGGCTTCCTCGACAACGGGCTGTGGCGCAGCGTGGAACCGGGCACGCCGTCGCCGCAGACACGGCTGGCGGTCTGCCGCACCCTCAACGAGAACGGCATCTCCTCGGCCGTCCTGATGGCCCCCGTGCTGCCCTTCCTCAGCGACTCGCCGGAGCAACTGCGGGCGACGGTACGGGAGATCGCCGCCGCGGGCGCCACGTCGATCACGCCGCTGGTGCTGCATCTGCGGCCGGGCGCGCGTGAGTGGTACATGGCCTGGCTGGCCCGCAACCATCCGCGTCTCGTACGGCGCTACGAGACGATGTACGCGGACGGCTCCTATGCGCCGAAGTGGTATCAGCGGCAGGTCACCCGCCAGGTGCACGAGTTCGCCGCCGAGTTCGGCTGCGGTCCCACCCGGCGCGGCCAGGCCCGGCGGCCGGCGGACCCCGACGAACCGCCGGCGGCGGACCCCGGGTACGGGTCCGAGGCGCGGTCCGCGCCGGGCTCCCCGCCGGAGCCGGAGAATACCCAGCTCACGCTGATGTGATCTCTCCTAGAGTCGGTCCATGGCGCTCATACGGTTGATGACCGAGGCCGATGTCCCGGCCGTGTCCAGGATACGGGTACGGGGCTGGCGGGCCGCGTACGGAGGGATCGTGCCGCGGAGCTATCTCGACGCCATGGACGCGGACGAGGACGCGGCCAGGCGTCGGGAGTTCCTCGCGCACTCGGCGGGCCGGGTGCGCGATCTCGTCGCCGTGGAGGCGGACGAGGTCGTCGGCTGGGCGGCCTTCGGCCCGTACCGCGGGGAGGACACGGGCGCCGAGAACGGTGAGCTGTACGCCCTCTATGTGCGGCCCGAGTCGATCGGTACGGGGATCGGGCGGGCGCTGACCGCCGCGGTGCTGGAACAGTCGGCCGAACTCGGGCGGCGGACCGTGGCGTTGTGGGTGCTCGCCGACAACGCGCGGGCCCGGCGTTTCTACGCGGCGGCGGGATTCGCCCCGGACGGCGCGGAGATGACCGACACATACGACGGCGTCCCCCTCCGCGAACTCCGCTACACCATCCCCCTCCCCTGACCCCGCGGGCCTCCGCCACCGCCGGGCCACGCGCCCCCGCAGGGGCACCCCGTCGGGGCCGTACGGCTCCCCGCCCGGACGGGGGCCCACCACCGCGCCCCGCCGCGCGCGGCCGCGAGCCCGGCGGTTTCCCCCACGCCCGGCCGCAGGCCGCACGGCCACGCGCGAGCGCCAAGGATCGCGCCCCGCCAGCCGCGCGGCTGAGCCCGCCACCGCGGGGGCGCCCCTGTCGGAGCCCCACATGACTGCCCACTCACGGCCGCAGCCGCCGCGCGCGGGCGCAAGGCCCCGCAGTTCCCCGCCCGCGCGACCGCAAGGGTCGCGCCCAGCCAGCCGCGCGGCTGAGCCCGCGCACGACCGCCCACCCACTGGTAGCCGCAGGCCGCACGGCCGCGCCCGGGCGCGGGCCCGACAGCTCCCCCATGCCCGACCGCAAGCCGCACCGCCGCGCCCGGGCGCGAGGCCCCGCAACTCCCCGCCCACGCCCAGCCGCAGGCCGCACGGCCGCGCGCGAGCGCCAAGGATCGCAGGCCCGCCCACCCGCGCGCTGGGCCCGCCCCCGCAGGGGCACCCCCCGTCGGGGCCGCACGACTGCCCGCCCCGCGGCCGCAGGCCGCAATCGCCGCGCCCGGGCGCGGGCGGTTCTCCCATGGCCGGCCGCAGGCCAATCCGCTCAGATGTGAGGCGTCGAGATCACATGCGCGGAAGGGTAGCGCGCAGGTTACCCGTCGGTTTACGCTCGGAGACGTGCACGGCGGTCTGGTGACGCAGCCGCCGCGCACCCGTGAGAACCCGTAGGACCCGTAAGAAACACAGTCGGTTCGGCATCATCGCGGCGCGGCCCCGGGACAGGGCGCGCCGGCAGTTCGGGCGGGCGCGCACACCTTTCGCGCCCGGCCCGCGACTCCACCCCCACTCCACCAGCGCCGTGCGCGCGTATCCGCGCCCGCGCTGCCCTCTGCCCCTGGAGTCCCGCGATGGACCGTCCGTCCACCCCGTCAGCGTCACCCTCTCCCACCGCCTCCCCTTCCCTGATCGCCGTGGTCGGCCTCGGCACCATGGGCACCGGCATCGCCGAGGTCCTGGCCCGCGCCGGGCACGAGGTCGTCGGCATCGACCTCAGCCCCGCGGCCGCCCGCCGGGCCGTGACCGCCCTGGAGCGTTCCACCGCCCGGGCCGTGGAGCGCGGCAGGCTCTCCGCGGCCGAGCGCACGGCCGCGCTCGGCCGCTTCCGCACCTTCCCCGAGCTGCGGGCCGCCGCCGAGGCCGACCTCGTCATCGAGGTGGTCGACGAGCGCTACGACACCAAGCGCGAGGTCTTCACCGCGCTCGACCGGATCCTGCGGCCCGGCGCGATCCTGGCCACCGGCACCAACGCGCTGTCGGTGACCCGCCTGGCCGCCGAGACCTCCCGCCCGGACCGCGTGCTCGGCCTGCACTTCTTCGCGCCCGCGCCGGTCATGAAGCTGGTCGAGGTGGTCTCGACCGTGCTGACCTCGCCGGAGGCCACCGCGACCGTCACCGCGCTGGTCCGCGGCCTCGGCAAGGAGCCGGTCCCGGTCGGCGACCGGCCGGGCTTCATCGCCGACGGACTGCTCTTCGGCTATCTCAACCAGGCCGCCGCGATGTACGAGGCCAAGTACGCCACCCGCGAGGACATCGACGCGGCGATGCGGCTGGGCTGCGGTCTGCCGATGGGCCCGCTGGCGCTGCTCGACCTGATCGGGATCGACACGGCCACGACCGTGCTGGACGCGATGTACGAGGCCAGCGGGGACCGGCTGCACGCGCCCGCCCCCGTGCTGCGGCAGCTGACGGCGGCCGGGCTGCTGGGCCGCAAGTCGGGGCGCGGCTTCTACACCTATCGGGCGCCGGGCGGCGCGGCCGTGGTGCCGGACGCGCAGACGCCGGGCGAGCGCCACTCGCGCGGCGCCGGGCGGCCCGTGCGCACGGTGGGTGTGGCCGGCTCCGGCACCATGGCGACGGGCATGGCCGAGGTCTTCGCCAAGGCCGGTTTCGCCGTCGCGCTGGCCGCCCGCACCCCGGAGAAGGCCGAGGCCGCCGTCGCCCGGATGGCCGCGTCGCTCGACCGCTCGGTCGCCAAGGGACGGCTGACCCAGTTGCGGCGGGACGAGGCCGTGGCCCGGGTGACGGCCGCCGGGTCGTACGACATCCTCGCGGACGCCGATCTGGTGGTGGAGGCGGTCGCGGAGGATCTGCTCGTGAAGCAGGAGCTCTTCCGGGTGCTGGACAAGGTGTGCCGGCCGGGTGCGGTGCTGGCCACCACGACCTCCTCGCTGCCGGTGGTGGCCGTCGCCCGGGCCACCGGCCGCCCGTGGGACGTCGTCGGGATGCACTTCTTCAACCCGGCCCCCGCGATGCGGCTGGTCGAGGTCGTGCGGACGGTGCTGACCGGCGAGGAGGTGATCGCCACCGTCCACGAGGTGTGCGGCGCCCTCGGCAAGCAGGCCGTGGACTGCGGCGACCGGGCGGGCTTCATCGTCAACGCGCTGCTCTTCCCGTATCTGAACAACGCCGTGAAGATGCTCCAGGACCACTACGCGAGCGTGGACGCGATCGACGCGGCGATGAAGCTCGGCGGCGGCTATCCGATGGGCCCGTTCGAGCTGCTGGACGTGGTGGGCCTGGATGTGTCGCTGGCGATCGAACAGGTGCTGCACGAGGAGTTCCGCGACCCCGGCCTGGCCCCGGCGCCGCTGCTGGAGCACCTGGTGTCCGCGGGCTGCCTGGGCCGCAAGACCGGCCGCGGCTTCCGTGAGCACGCCGGGCGCTGACCACGCGGATGGCCAGGACCGGGTCTCCCGTCCGGCCGGCCGGGACGGATTCCCACCGGCCGCCGGGCGGGACGCCCGGGCGTGTTACGTTCCCCACATGCCCCAGTCCGTGAAGCCCGACGCCTCCGAGACCGTCAGCGGCCGCAGGGCCGCCGCCCAGCGCCACCGGGTGCGCCAGGATCTCGCGTCGGCCGCCATGCGCCTGTTCGCGTCCCAGGGCTACGAGGCCACGACCGTCGACGAGATCGCGGCGACGGCGGGGGTGGCCCGTCGTACGTTCTTCCGGCACTTCCGCTCCAAGGAAGAGGCGATCTTCCCGGACCACGACGACACCCTGGTCCGGGTGCAGGCCGTACTGGACTCCGCCGACCCTCACGAACACCCCCTGGACACCGTGTGCCGGGGCATCACCGAGGTCCTGCGGATGTACGCGTACATGCCCGAGGTGTCGGTCGAGCGCTATCGGCTGACCCGTGAGGTGCCGACGCTGCGGGAGCGCGAGATTGCCTCGGTGGCCCGCTACGAGCGGCTGTTCACCCGCTATCTGCTGGGCCACTTCGACGAGGACGCGCACCGCGACGGCAACGACGACCCGCTGCTCGCCGAGGTGGCCGCCTCCGCGGTGGTCGCGGCGCACAACCATGTGCTGCGGCGCTGGCTGCGCGCGGGCGGCAAGGGCGACGTGGAGGCGCAGCTCGACCACGCCTTCGACGTGATCAAGGCGACCTTCGGAACCGGCATCGGAGCCGGCCGGATACCCTCGCGGGCCGGGACGGAGAGCCCGGCCACGGTGTCCCGGCAGGGCGAGGTGGTCGTCGCGGTCGCGCGTACGGACGCCTCCCCGGCCCAGATCCTGCGCAGCATAGAAGAGGCGCTCCGCAAGGCCTGAGCCCCGCCGCACACAGGCGCCCCCGCTGCCCGGGTGCGCCCGGCGCACCCCCCAACCGGCCCACAGCGGCCGTCCGGACCCCTCCGGACGGCCGCTGTTGCTCGTTTGTGGCCATGGGGTGACACTTGAGAGAAATTGTTGGCACGCAGTGTCTTTACGAGTGGCACGGGGTGCCATATTGTCTTCCCTAGTCCGGACGGGCGGCGTGCGCGGACCCTCACGTACGCCGACTGTCCCGCAAGCGTCCGGACCGCCTGCGTCACCAGGCATCCCCGCGCCACCGCGCGGCTCCTTCACCGTCACGCACACGCCGAACCGACGACGGCACCGCCACCCCATTCACCCCCGCGTTCCCTCAAGCGTCATCGCAGAACGCTTCGCCGGAGGCGAGTCATATGACGAGTCATACGAAGGAAATCCTGGACGCGATCCTCGCGCCGGACAGTTCGGCCGCCGACTTCGCGGCACTGCCGCTTCCCGAGTCGTACCGCGCGGTCACCGTGCACAAGGACGAGGCCGGGATGTTCGACGGAATGTCCAGCCGCGACAAGGACCCGCGCACCTCACTGCACGTGGACGACGTGCCGGTGCCCGAACTCGGCCCCGGCGAAGCCCTCGTCGCCGTGATGGCCAGCTCGGTCAACTACAACTCGGTCTGGTCCTCGATCTTCGAGCCTGTCTCCACCTTCGCGTTCCTTGAGCGCTACGGCCGGCTGTCGCCCCTGGGCAAGCGCCACGACCTGCCGTACCACGTCCTCGGCTCGGACCTGTCGGGTGTCGTGCTGCGCACCGGGCCCGGGGTGAACAAGTGGCGGCCCGGCGACCGGGTCGTCGCGCACTGTCTGAGCGTGGAGCTGGAGTCCGCCGACGGGCACAACGACACGATGCTCGACCCCGAGCAGCGGATCTGGGGCTTCGAGACCAACTTCGGCGGCCTCGCGGAGATCGCGCTGGTCAAGTCCAACCAGCTGATGCCCAAGCCCGCGCACCTCAGCTGGGAGGAGGCCGCCGCGCCCGGCCTGGTCAACTCCACCGCCTACCGTCAGCTCGTCTCGCGCAACGGCGCCGGTATGAAGCAGGGCGACAACGTGCTGATCTGGGGCGCGAGCGGCGGACTCGGCTCGTACGCCACCCAGTTCGCGCTGGCCGGCGGCGCCAACCCGATCTGTGTGGTCTCCAGCCCGCGCAAGGCCGAGATCTGCCGGCGGATGGGCGCCGAGGCGATCATCGACCGCGGCGCGGAGGAGTACCGGTTCTGGAAGGACGAGCACCACCAGGACCCGCGTGAATGGAAGCGGCTGGGCGGCAGGATCCGCGAACTGACCGGCGGCGAGGACGTGGACATCGTCTTCGAGCACCCCGGACGCGAGACCTTCGGCGCCTCGGTCTACGTCACCCGCAAGGGCGGCACGATCGTCACCTGCGCCTCGACCAGCGGCTACACCCACGAGTACGACAACCGGTATCTGTGGATGAGCCTCAAGCGGATCGTCGGCTCGCACTTCGCCAACTACCGCGAGGCGTGGGAGGCCAACCGCCTGGTCGCCAAGGGGAAGATCCACCCCACCCTGTCGCGCACGTACCGCCTGGAGGACACCGGCCAGGCCGCGTACGACGTCCACCGCAACCTCCACCAGGGCAAGGTCGGCGTCCTCGCACTGGCCCCGGACGAGGGCCTGGGCGTGACGGACCCGGAGCTCCGCGAGCGCCACCTCCCGGCCATTAATCGTTTCAAGGACACGCCATGACGGCCGCCCGTCCGAAGGACCGCCCCTGGCTGATGCGGACCTACGCCGGGCACTCCACCGCCGAGGCGTCCAACGCGCTGTACCGGCGCAACCTCGCCAAGGGCCAGACCGGTCTGTCCGTCGCCTTCGACCTGCCGACGCAGACCGGCTACGACCCGGACCACGTGCTGGCCCGCGGCGAGGTCGGCCGGGTCGGCGTGCCGGTGTCCCATCTCGGCGACATGCGGCGGCTGTTCCAGGACATCCCGCTGGACCGGATGAACACCTCGATGACCATCAACGCCACCGCCATGTGGATGCTCGCGCTCTACCAGGTGGTCGCCGAGGAGCAGGGGCTCGACATCGCGGCCCTCCAGGGCACGACGCAGAACGACATCGTCAAGGAGTACCTGTCGCGGGGCACCCATGTCTTCCCGCCGGTCCCCTCGCTGCGGCTGACCACCGACATGATCACGTACGCCGTCCACCGCGTCCCCCGGTGGAACCCGATCAACATCTGCAGCTACCACCTCCAGGAGGCCGGGGCCACGCCCGTGCAGGAGATCGCCTACGCGATGTCCACCGCGATCGCCGTGCTGGACGCGGTGTTCGCCTCCGGGCAGGTGCCCGAGGAGCGGCGCGGGGACGTGGTCGGGCGGATCTCGTTCTTCGTGAACGCGGGCGTGCGGTTCGTCGAGGAGATGTGCAAGATGCGCGCCTTCGGCCGTATCTGGGACACCGTCACCCGTGAGCGGTACGGCGTCCGGGACGCCCGGCAGCGCCGCTTCCGCTACGGCGTGCAGGTCAACTCGCTCGGCCTGACCGAGGCGCAGCCGGAGAACAACGTCCAGCGGATCGTGCTGGAGATGCTGGCCGTCACGCTGTCCAAGGACGCCCGCGCCCGCGCGGTCCAGCTCCCGGCGTGGAACGAGGCGCTGGGCCTGCCCCGGCCGTGGGACCAGCAGTGGAGCCTGCGCATCCAGCAGGTGCTGGCGCACGAGAGCGATCTGCTGGAGTACGAGGACCTCTTCGCCGGCAGCCATGTCGTCGAGGCGAAGGTCGCCGAACTGGTCGGGGCGGCCACCGCGGAGATGGCGCACATCGAGGAACTGGGCGGCGCCATGGCCGCGGTGGAGTCCGGTTACCTCAAGTCGCGGCTGGTGTCCTCGCACGCCGAGCGGCGGGCCAGGATCGAGTCGGGCGAGGAGAAGATCGTCGGGGTCAATGTCTACGAGTCCACCGAGCCCAGTCCGCTGACGGCCGACCTGGACACCGCGATCATGACCGTCGACCCGGCCGGTGAGGCCCGGGTGGTGGCCGCGCTGCGCGAATGGCGGGCGGCGCGCGACGAGCGGCGGGCGCGGGAGTCGTTGGCCGCGCTGCGGTCGGCCGCCGCGGGCACCGGGAACCTGATGGGCCCCACCCTGGAGTGCGCCCGCGCGGGCGTGACCACCGGGGAGTGGTCGGGGGCGCTGCGGGAGGTGTTCGGCGAGTTCCGCGCGCCGACCGGGGTGAGCGGCGCGCCGGTCACGGTGGCCGCCGAGGCGGGCGGCGAACTGGCCGAGGTCCGCCGCCGGGTCGCCGACACCGCCGCCGAACTCGGCGACGGCCGGCTGCGGCTGCTGGTCGGCAAGCCGGGTCTGGACGGGCACTCCAACGGCGCCGAGCAGATCGCCGTACGGGCCAGGGACGCCGGTTTCGAGGTGGTCTACCAGGGGATCAGGCTCACCCCCGAGCAGATCGTCGCCGCGGCCGTAGCCGAGGACGTGCACTGTGTGGGCCTGTCGATCCTGTCCGGCTCGCACGCCGCGCTCGTGCCGGACGTGCTGACAAGGCTGCGCCGGGCGGGGGTGGACGATGTGCCGGTGGTGGTCGGCGGGATCATCCCGGCCGCGGACGCCAAGGAGCTGCGCTCGGCGGGTGTGGCCGCCGTCTTCACGCCGAAGGACTTCGGTATCACCGCAATCATCGGCCGGATCGTGGACGAGATCCGGCGAGCGAACCAGTTGGAGGTATGACGTGCAGTTCGGCCGCACCTATGAGGAGTTCGAAATCGGTGCGCTCTACAAGCACTGGCCCGGAAAGACGGTCACGGAATACGACGACCATCTCTTCTGCCTCCTCACCATGAATCACCACCCGCTGCACCTCGACGCCAACTACGCCGAGCAGAGCACGGACTTCGGGCGGAATGTGGTGGTCGGCAACTACGTGTACTCGCTGCTGCTGGGCATGTCGGTGCCCGACGTGTCGGGAAAGGCGATCGCCAACCTGGAGGTCGAGTCGCTGCGGCACGTGGCGCCGACCTTCCACGGCGACACGATCTACGGCGAGACGACCGTGCTGGACAAGCGGCCGTCGAAGTCCAGGGACGACCGCGGGATCGTGCAGGTGGAGACCAGGGGCTACAAGCAGGACGGCACGCTGGTGTGCGTGTTCCGCCGCAAGGTGATGGTCCCGACCGCCGCGTACGTCGAGCAGCGCGGCGGCGAACAGCCGGGCCGGCCGCGCCCGGCCGCCGACTCCCGGGGAGGGAACTGACATGGGCAACCGTCTCGCGCAGACCGACGGCCTGACCGACGTCCAGCGGGAAATCCTCGCCACCGTCCGCCGTTTCGTGGACAAGGAGATCCTGCCGTTCGCGACCGAACTCGAACACCGTGACGAATACCCGTCGGAGATCGTCGAGGGCCTCAAGGAACTCGGCATCTTCGGCCTGATGATTCCCGAGGAGTACGGCGGGCTCGGCGAGTCGCTGCTGACGTACGCGCTCACCGTGGAGGAGATCGCCCGCGGCTGGATGAGTGTGTCGGGGATCATCAACACGCATTTCATCGTGGCCTACATGATCGGGCAGCACGGGACGCCGGAGCAGAAGGAGCACTTCCTGCCGCGGATGGCGACCGGCGAGGTGCGCGGGGCCTTCTCGATGTCGGAGCCCGGGACGGGCTCGGACGTCTCCGCGATCCGCACCAAGGGGGTGCGGGACGGGGACGCGTACGTCGTCAACGGCCAGAAGATGTGGCTGACCAACGGCGGCACGTCCCATCTGGTGGCCGTGCTGTGCAGGACCGACGAGGGGCAGCCGGCCGACGCGCCCCCGCACCGGTCGATGACGACCTTCCTCATCGAGAAGGAGCCCGGCTTCGGCCCCAACCCGAAGGTCGCCGGGCTGACCGTGCCCGGCAAGATCGAGAAGATGGGCTACAAGGGCGTCGACACCACCGAGCTGATCCTGGAGGACGTACGGGTCCCCGCGGACCGCGTGCTCGGGGGCGCGAGCGGCCGCGGTTTCTACCAGATGATGGACGGGGTCGAGGTCGGCCGGGTCAATGTGGCCGCGCGCGGCTGCGGGGTGGCACAGCGGGCATTCGAGCTGGGCATCGCCTACGCGCAGCAGCGGCACACTTTCGGCAAGCCGATCGCCGAGCACCAGGCGATTCAGTTCAAGCTGGCCGAAATGGCCACGAAAGTCGAGGCCGCGCACCAGATGATGGTGAACGCGGCCCGCAAGAAGGACTCCGGGCGGCGCAACGACCTGGAGGCGGGCATGGCGAAGTACCTGGCCGCCGAGTTCTGCAAGGAGGTCGTCGAGGACTCCTTCCGTATCCACGGCGGCTACGGATTCTCCAAGGAGTACGAGATCGAGCGGCTGTACCGGGAGGCTCCGATGCTGCTCATCGGGGAGGGCACCGCCGAGATCCAGAAAATGATCATTGGCCGCCGACTGCTGGAGGAGTACGGTATCCAGGGATGATTGTCCCCATGTGGCGGGAATTCTACGAGGTTGAGGTCACGCTGAGTCAACGATGACGACGCGGGAACCAGCCATCGACTCGCCCTTCAGCTTGCCGAGTTGCCGGTGTCAGCCGATACCATCGACCAAAGCCGCCGTCCCCTGAAGCAATTCGCGGCATCCTCCGCTACGAAGGTCTTCCATGCCCCACAGCCATTCCTCTGCACCACGCGGCAGGGTCCGCCTCGCGCGCGGAGCGTCGCCGTGGCTCCTCCCGACCCTGGCCACCGCGGCCGTCAGTCTGGCGCGTTCCCGCCGCTCCGGACGCTGGGCCGCCGTGGCCGTACCCACCACGGCGCTCGCCGCCGGCATGCTGTGGTTCTTCCGCGACCCCGAGCGCGAGATCACCGACGGTCGAGTGATCTCCCCGGCCGACGGTGTGGTGCAGAGCATCATGCCGTGGAAGGACGGGCGCACCCGCGTCGCGATCTTCATGAGCCCGCTGAACGTGCACGTCAACCGGGCCCCGCTGGCGGGCACGGTCACCTCCGTCGAGCACATCCCGGGCGGTTATGTACCGGCGTTCAACAAGGAGAGCGAGTTCAACGAGCGGGTGATCTGGCACTTCGACACCGAGCTCGGTGACATCGAGGTGGTGCAGATCGCCGGCGCGGTGGCGCGGCGGATCGTGCCGTACGTGCCGCGCGGCTGCAAGGTCGAGCAGGGTGACCGGATCGGGCTGATCAGGTTCGGCTCCCGGGTGGACGTCTACCTCCCCGAGGGCGTCGAGCCCGCGGTCGAGGTCGGCCAGACCACCACGGCTGGGGTGACTCGCCTTGACCGTGATTGAACCGGACACCGAGTCGACCTGGGTGAAGGAGCTGCAGGAACGGGAGGAAGTCGCCGACCTCCCGCTGTCCACCCGGCTCTCCATCGCGGACGCGCTCACGCTCGGTAACGCGATCTGCGGATTCATGGCCGTGTACTTCACGACCACCGGCGTGCTCGTGCCGCATCTCATGGGTACGAACGACGGCGCCATGTCCAAGCACAGCGCGGCGAACGCGGTCACGTTGATGCTGATGGCGTCGGTCTTCGACCTCTTCGACGGGCTCGTGGCGCGCAAGCTGCGGAGCTCCGCGATGGGGGCGGAGCTGGACAATCTCTCCGACCTGATCAGCTTCGGGCTGGCGCCCGCGTACTTCGTGGTCGTGTGGGGGATCGTCTCCGACGACGCGCACGGGAAGGTGGCCGCGCTGGCGGCCGTACTGCTCGTGCTGGCGGTGGTGCTGCGGCTGGCCCGGTTCTCGTGCACGACGCTGCGGGACGGGGTCTTCCAGGGCATGCCGAGTCCCTTCGGGGCGATGACGGTGGTGTCGCTGATCCTGCTGGAGCTGCCGTTCGTTCCGACGGTCCTCGCGATCGTGGGGGTCGCGTGGCTGATGGTGAGCCGGGTCGAGTACCCCAAGCCGCGGGGGCGGCTGGCGCTGATGACGTTCTGCTGGACGCTGATCAGCATGGGGTGCTTGGCCGCTTGGACGCTGGACGTTCCCGGTGGGCATACGTTGCTCCAGACCGGGGCGGCGTTGCAGTGTGTGGCGGCGGCGGTCATTCCGTGCTTTGCGACTACGCGTCGCGTCAACACGTTTCGCGCCAATCGGCGCGAGGCGCGGGCCGAAGCGGCCCGCTGACCCCGCGCCCCAAGGGCCCCGCTCCCCCTTGGGTTCTAACGGTCCTCGCAACACCTGCGATCTGTGGGAGTTGCGGGGACTGTGGGCGTTGAGTGTGGGGATCGTGTGGGGTTGCGGGAGCGTTTCCTTGCGCGGCTGGATGCTGTGGGGAACGTGACGGTGGTGGCCCGTGAGCTGGGGGTGAACCGGAACACTGCTTTCGGCTGGGCCCGGAAGGCCGGACAGGGCTCGGTGCGCCTGCCGCGGCGGCATCCCGGGCGGGATGAGTACGAGCGGCTTCGGGCCGCCGGTGTCGCACGCCGGGTGGCGGCCCGGCAGGTCGGTGTGAACGAGCGCACGGCCAAGGACTGGGACTGGGGCGTCAAGAAGAGCGGCACCACACGCACCTATGCCGACGGCCGCCGTGTCGACTACACCACCGGGACCGTCACGATGGGCGGTGTGACCACAGTACCGGTGGGCCTGCCAGCCCTGGAAAAGCAACTGCATCCGCGATTTCTGACACTGGCCGAGCGCGAACAGATCCGCGATCTGCGTGCGCTGGGCTGGTCGCTGCGGGCGATCGGGCGTGCCCTGGGGCGGCCGGCGAGCACGGTCAAGCGGGAGATCGACACGAACTCCGGCACCGGGGGCTACCAGCCCTACGCCGCCCACCGCGCCGCTGCCGCGCGCAGGCCCCGGCCCAAGGACCGCAAACTACTGCGCGAGGGACGGCTGCGCCGCTTCGTCCAGGACGGACTGCGCAGGCGGTGGTCACCGGAGCAGATCTGCCACGCTCTGTTCAAGGAGCATCCCGACGACCGGAGCATGCGGGTGAGCGTGGAAACGATCTACCAGGCACTGTACTTCCAGGCCCGTGGCGGCCTGAGGCGGGAAGTGCAGGCCGCCGTCCGTTCCGGCCGGACCCGCCGCAAACCACGCCGCGACCCGCAGCGGCGCACACCACGGTTCACCGACCCGATGGTGATGATCAGCGACCGCCCCGCCGATATCGAGGACCGGGCGGTGCCCGGCCACTGGGAAGGCGATCTGATCATCGGCGCGGGCGGGCGCTCCGCGATCGCCACCCTGGTCGAGCGGACCACCCGCTACACCATGCTGGTCCACCTGCCCGGCGCAGCCCACGACGCCGAAACCGTCCGCGACGGCCTCGTCGCCACGATCCAGACCCTGCCCGCCCACCTGCGCGGCTCCCTCACCTGGGACCAGGGCAGCGAGATGGCACGCCACCAGCAGTTCACCATGGCCACAGGCATGCCCGTCTACTTCTGCGACCCCGCCTCACCCTGGCAACGCGGCTCCAACGAAAACACCAACGGCCTGCTCCGCCAGTACTTCCCGAAGGGAACCGACCTCAGCATCCACAGCCCCGAAGACCTCGAACACGTCGCCCAGCAACTCAACGGCCGCCCACGCAAGACACTCGACTGGGATACCCCAGCCGAGCGCCTACGTGATCTACTCACCACCTGAAACCAGGCGGTGTTGCGACGACCCCATGAACCCAAGCCCCCGCCAGGGGGGAGCGGGGCCCTTCCGCGTACCCGGGCACGCACCCCCGCGCAGCGGGCGGGCCGGGGTACGGCGGACGTACCCCCGGAACCGCCGCGACGGCGGGACGCGGGACGGCGCAGGTCGGCGGTGCCCGGCACAGGCGCGCCCCGGCATGGCACCGCCGGACAGCCAGGATGCGGCCGAGCACCGCTGCGGCGGAAAAGAGCGGGCTGCGCCCCGCAAGCCGCCCCGCAGGGGCCCGGGGTTCGGGCGACGCGCCCCCGCCGAGGCCGGGGCCTCACCCCCAGCCGGGGGCCGGGGGGTACGGCGCACGTACCCCCCGGAAACCGCCGCGACGGCGGGACGCGGGACTGCGCGGACCGGCGGTGCCCGGCGCAGGCGCGCCCCGGCATGGCACCGCCGGACAGCCAGGATGCGGCCGAGCACCGCTGCGGCGGAAAAGAGCGGGCTGCGCCCCGCAAGCCGCCCCGCAGGGGCCCGGGGTTCGGGCGACGCCTCCGCGCGCGGGGCCCGGGACCTAACCCCCGAGCTGGGGGTGCGGCGGAAAAGAAGGGGGCTGCGCCCCCGATTGCGGGGCGTCTCAGGAGAGGAAATCTGACGCCAGGGTCGCGGCCAGGCGTTCGAGGAGGGGGCCCGCGTCAGCGATGCAGCGGGACGTGTCCGGCTCCAGGTCCGTGAGGGCGTACGCGCGGCGGATCCCCGCCGCGCCCAGCGCCGGCGGCGGCAGCGTGAGCCGCCCGCAGACGGCCACCACGTCGATCCCCCGCGCCCGCGCCGCCTGCGCGACCCCGACCGGCGCCTTCCCGTGCAGCGTCTGCTCGTCCAGCGACCCCTCCCCCGTGATGACCAGGTCCGCCCGCGACAGCGCGTCCTCGAAGCCGAGGACGTCGAGCAGCACGTCGATCCCCGCCCGGAACGTCGCCCCGAGCCCGACCAGCGCCCCGAACCCGACGCCGCCCGCCGCGCCCGCGCCCGCCGCCCGCGCGGCCGACTCCGCGCCCAGCACCTCCACGAACCGCCCGAGCGCCGCGTCCAGCAGGGCCACGTCCGCCTCGGACGCCCCCTTCTGCGGCCCGTAGACCGCCGCCGCGCCCTTCGCCCCGAGCAGCGGATTGTCCACGTCACTGGCCAGCACGATCTCCGTGTCGGCCAGCCGTGCGTCGAGCCCGGACAGATCCACGGACGTCAGCCCGGCCAGCGGCCCGCCGCCCGGCCCGACGGGCACCCCGTCCATGTCGAGCAGCCGCATGCCGAGCGCGTGCAGCATCCCCGCCCCGCCGTCGGTCGTCGCGCTTCCGCCCACCCCGAGCACGATCGTGCGCGCCCCCGCGTCCAGCGCGGCCCGCAGCACCTCACCGGTGCCGTACGTCGTCGCGGTCAGCGGCGCGAAGACCCCGGGCGGCAGCAGCCGCAGCCCGGACGCCTCGGCCATCTCGACCACCGCCGTGCCGTCCCGCAGCGCGTACGCCGCCTCGACCGTCTCGCCGAGGGGCCCGGTGACCCGTACCGTACGGCGCTCGAAGCCGCTCGCGACCGCGGCGTCGACCGTGCCGTCACCGCCGTCCGCGACGGGCAGCGACTCGACCACCACCGCGGGCACGACCGAGCGCAGCCCGGCCTCGACATGCGCGGCCACCTGGACCGCGGTCAGCGAACCCTTGAACTTGTCCGCGGCGATCAGCACGCGGGCCGTCGATCGAGTCGGTACGTCGGACACTCGGGCACTCCCCATCCGCAATCGGCACTTCGGGCCGTTCGACCCTATCCCGGCCTCCCCGCCCGGTTCGGGCGCCCACGCGGGGATGTGTCCGCCGAGCCACCGGGCGGCCGTACCGCAACGCGCGGCCCGGGCAGCCGTACCGCAACGCCCGGCCCGGGCGGCCGTACCGCAACGCCCGGCCCCGGACCCCGGCCCGCCACGTAGGTTGTCGGCATGAGCACTGACTTCGCCAGCTACATCGCGGGCCTGCCGAGGATCCTGGCAAGCGCCAACACCCTGTTCCGTTCGGCCGACGGCCGGGTCCTCCTCGTGGAGCCGAACTACCGTGACGACGGCACCTGGACGCTGCCCGGCGGCACGATCGAGTCGGACCGCGGCGAGTCGCCTCGGCAGGGTGCCCGCCGGGAGACGGTCGAGGAGATCGGCCTCGACGTGGCGCCGGGCGCGCTGATCGCGGTGGACTGGGTGACCGGCCCTGGGCGCCCGCCGCTGTCGCTCTATCTGTACGACGGCGGGGTCCTGACCGAGCAGCGGCTCGGGGCGATCCGGCTCCAGACGGAGGAGCTGGACTCCTGGCGGCTGGTCGCGCCCGACGATCTCGACGGCTATCTGTACCCGAGCGCCGCCCGCCGGATCCGCGCGGGCCTGGCCGCGCTGCTCGCGGGCACGGGCCCGGCCGAGCTGGTGAACGGCCGGCCCGCCGACGCCGCGGCGGACGCGGCCGACGGCGCTCTGCCGAACTGACGCCGGTTCAGGGCCCGTTCGGGACGTACCCCAGGTCGGGTGCCGGGTCGCGCGGCCCGTGCACCCGCAGGTCGCCGAGGAGCGCGTGCAGATTCGGCGGCCACAACGCCTCCTCGGCGGCGCCGAGTTCGGCCGGTGTCCACCAGCGCCCGAGCTGGATGCCGTCCGCCGCGTGCGCCTCGGCGAGGTCGCCGGTCAGCGGGCGGCGCGGCGCGTGCGCGACGTAGATGTGCTCGTGCTGCCGTACGGGCACGGTCCCCCGGGTGAAGTCGTGCTCCCAGGTGCACAGCAGGGGTCCGGGCTCGATGTCCGTCCAGCCGGTCTCCTCGCGCACCTCGCGCCGCGCGCCCTCGCGGGGGGTCTCACCGGGGTCGAGCCCGCCCCCGGGCATCGCCCAGTGGACACCGACCTCCGGATTGTCGTACCGCAGCAGCAGGACCGACCAGTCCGGGGCGAGGACGGCGACCCGTGCCGCCCGCCGCGGGACGCGTATGAGCGGCTGCGCCGGGTCGGGTGGTGTGGCCGCGTGCATGGGGTTCCCCTTCGTCGGCGGGTGGCCCGACCCTACGGCAGCGGGCGCCGGGCGGACCGTCTCCGGCACCATGTGAAGCGCTTCGAGCGTCTTCGTCCCGAGGTCTGTCCAACCAGGGGACAGGGGAGCGTGGTCGCCCCTATGATGCGAGCCTGCGCATCCGGGGGGCGGTCGGCCATCAGTGGCCGGCAACTTGGCGATCGCGCGACCACGCCATCTCATCCCATGCTTCGGCCTGCCCGACAGCTGTCGTCACACGTGTCACGACGACGGCTGCTGCGGCGCTGTCCGCGAGGGTCCGGATCGGCGCGTTTCCCCGACTCCGTGAACAAGCGAAAGGCAGCGACACATGGCAGAGCGTCAGATACTCGGTCAGGGCACCAACACGTCCTGGGAGAAGTTCTGGTACGTACTCGGCTGCATCTACTTCGGCGTGGCGTACCTCCAGAAGGTACCGGTCAAGAAGGCGCTCAGCGAGTACGGCCTGGTCGAGATGACGGGTGCGGAGAAGGGCTGGTACGTCGTGCTGTGCATCCTCGGCGGCAGCGGTTACCTCTCGAAGGTCGTCATCAAGAAGGCGCTGTCCGAGGTGCCTTCGGTCGGTGCCGCGCCCACGCACGCGGGCTGACCGCACACCCGGGCGGCACGCGTCCGCGGCCCGGCCACCGGGAGCACCGGTGGCCGGGCCGCTTCCGCACCCGGCGGTGGGCGAGGTCAAAAGCCGTTCGCCCGCGCCCTGTTCGCCGCCTACCCTCGGCCCATGACCACCCGTAAGCCGCTCGTGGCGCTGCTGACCGGCGCCGGGATCTCCACGGACTCCGGCATCCCCGACTACCGCGGCCCCAACGGCCTCTGGCGGCGCGACCCGGCGGCCGAAAAGCTCGTCACGTACGACACGTACATGGCCGATCCGGAGATCCGGCGCCGGGCGTGGCTGATGCGGCGGGACAGCGAGACCTGGCAAGCCCGGCCGAACGCGGCGCACGAGGCGATCGCCCGGCTGGAGCGCGCGGGCGTCCCCGTGCGGGTCATCACCCAGAACGTCGACGGGCTGCACCAGTCGGCCGGGGTGACCCCGCGCAAGGTGCTCGAACTGCACGGCACCGCGCGGGCGGTGGTCTGCACGGCCTGCGGCGACCGCGGCACGATGGCCGATGCCCTGGCCCGGGTGGCGGCGGGCGAGCCGGACCCCGCGTGCCGGGCGTGCGGCGGGATCCTCAAGTCCGCGACGGTGATGTTCGGTCAGCGGCTCGACCCGGTGGTGCTCGCGGAGGCGATGGCCGTCGCCAAGGGCAGCGACCTCTTCCTCGCGGTCGGTACGACCCTCCAGGTGCGGCCCGCGGCCTCGCTCGCGGGAATCGCCGCCGAGCACGGCGCCCGGCTGGTGATCGTCAACGCCGGGCCGACACCGTACGACCCGCTGGCCGCCGAGGTGATCCGCGAGCCGATCGGTACGGCCCTGCCGGCGCTGCTCGACGCGCTCGTCCGGGAGGCGGCGGGCTGACCCGAGGCCGGGCCGGTGTCTCTCAGTGCCGTTCCGCCGCCCGCCGCAGGTGCCGCAGCACCGCCCGCGCCGCGTTGTGCCCGCTCATGCCGTGCACTCCGGGTCCGGGCGGGGTCGCGGACGAGCAGAGGAAGACCCCCGGCCGCCGGGTCGCGTATGGGATCGCGGCCAGTCGCGGCCGCAGCACGGTCTGGAGTCCCGAGAAGGCGCCGCAGGCGATGTCGCCGCCGACGTAGTTGGCGTTGCGGGCGGCAAGACCGGCGGGGCCGGTGACCGCGCGGGCCAGTACGAGGTCGCGGAAGCCCGGTGCGAAGCGCTCGATCTGCCGCTCCACGGCGTCCGTCGCGTCGCCGTGCCAGCCGTGCGGCACATGCGCGTAGGCCCAGAAGACATGCTTGCCCTCGGGCGCCCGGGACGGGTCCACCACTGTGGGCTGCGAGGTGATCAGGAACGGCGTCTGCGGCGGCCGCCCGGTGACCGCCCGGCCCAGCGCCTCGCCGATCTCGGTGTACGAGGGCCCGATGTGCACGGTCCCGGCCCGCCGCGCGTCGGGCGCGGTCCACGGCACCGGACCGTCGAGCGCGTAGTCGATCTTGAACACGGCGGGCCCGTAGCGGTAGCGCCGGTAGGCGTCCCCGAGCGCGGCGATGCGCGCGAGCGCGGTCGGCGAGGTGTCGAAGACATAGGCGCGCGCGGGCGGCAGCTCGTCCAGCTTGCGTACGGTCACCCCGGTGCGGATCACCCCGCCGAGTTCGGTGAGGTGTGCGGCCAGCGCGTCGGAGATCGCCTGGGAACCGCCGCGCGCGACCGGCCAGCCCCGCTCGTGCCCGGCCAGCGCGAACATCAGCGCCATCGCCCCGGTGAAGGGCTCGGTCAGCTTGCAGATCGCGTGCCCGGCGAGCCCCGCGAGCAGCGCGCGCCCCTTGGGGTCGCGGAAGAGCCGCGCCAGCACGGCGACCGGCGGGGTGCCGGTGAGCCCGAACCGCACGAAGCGGTACGGGTCGCGCGGCAGCCCGGCCCACGGCGGCCGGAAGAAGTCGGCGGCCACGGCGTCCCAGTGCCCGATGTAGGGCGCGAGCAGCCTGCGGTACGTGCCCGCGTCGCGGGGCCCGAGCGACGCGGCGGTCTCCCCCACCGTGCGGCCGAGCACGGCGGCGGTGCCGTCGGGGAAGGGGTGGGCCATCGGCACTTCGGGCTGCACCCACTCCAGGCCGTGCCGGTCCAGCGGCAGCGCGCGGAAGGCGGGCGAGCCGACGCCGAAGGGGTGCACCGCGGAACAGGGGTCGTGCCGGAATCCGGGCAGCGTCAGCTCTTCGGTACGGGCGCCGCCGCCGACGGTGTCCTGGGCCTCGTAGATCTGCACGGTCAGGCCCGCGCGGGCGAGTTCGACGGCGGCCGTCAGCCCGTTGGGTCCCGCGCCGACGACGACCGCGTCGGCCACCACCGCCCGGCTCACCGTGCCGCTCCGGCCGGCTCGGCCGCCATCAGGTCGACGATCCGCCGGGCGGTGGCGGCGTCACGGGCGACGGTGAACGGCAGCGTGTTGCCGCCGGGGATACGGAAGGGCTCGTCCGCCGCCGTCAGGCTCGCGCCGCCCGCCTCCTGGACGAGCAGCAGCCCGGCGGCGTGGTCCCACGGCGACTCCCAGAAGAAGGCCACGCCGTCGGTCGTACCCCGCGCCACGTCGAGATAGGCGAGCCCGGCGCAGGTGCAGGGCGCGCAGCGGGCGCCGGCCGCCTCCAGCCGGGTCAGCACCTCGCGCTCGCGGGCGCTGCGGTAGACCGGGTTGGAGGTCCACAGGGCGATCGGTTCGACGGGCCCGCGGGTGCGCAGCGGCACCCCATCGAGATGGGCGCCGCGTCCCCGGCGGGCGGTGGCGAACAGGCCGAGCCGGGGCGCGTAGGTCCAGGAGGCCAGCGGTTCGCCGCCGCGGACCAGCGCGACCAGTGTGGCGAAGCCGTCCTCGCCGCGGACGAAGGCGGCGGTGCCGTCGACCGGGTCGATCACCCACACCGGTTCTTCGCCGTGCAGCCGGTGCAGGACCGACGGGTCCGCGCCGACCGCTTCCTCGCCGACCACGACCGAGCCGGGCAGCAGCGCGGTGAGGCGTTCGGTGAGCCGTTCCTCGGCGAGCCGGTCGGCGGTGGTCACCAGGTCGTAGGGGCCGGTCTTCTGGGCGATGTCGCCCTCGGCGAGGCGTCGCCAGCGGGGGACGACCTCGGCGGCGACGACCGACCGGATCGTGTCCTCCACGTCGGCGAGCAGCGCGTCACCGACACCGTCCGTGTCTGCCGGTTCACCGGCCACCGTACCGACCTCGTCGCCCATACCCGCCATCCAACCAGACCGGGCGGCGCTGTTGCTCCCGGGTTCCGGGCAGCGGGTGATATGCGGAGTTCGGCCCGGGGCCGGCGTGCAGGGTCCGGCACTGGACTCAGCGCAGGGCCCGGCGCGGGTCCGTTGCGGGGTTCGGCGCAGGCACAGGCGCGAGGGTCGGCGCAGGCACCCGCGCGGAACCGGCACAGGGCCCGGCCCGGGGTACGGCACCGGGTTCAGCGCAGTACGGGGATGACGTGCTCGCCGTACGCGTCGATGGTGGCCTCCTTCGCGTCGTGCATGTCGTAGACCGCGAACTGGTCGACGCCCAGGTCCCGCAGTTCGGCCAGCCGGGCCACGTGCGCCTCCTGCGGGCCGAGCAGGCAGAAGCGGTCCACGATGTCGTCGGGCACGAAGGCGGTGTCGGGGTGGTCGGCGTGGCCGTGGTGGGCGTAGTCGTAACCCTGGCGCCGCTTGATGTACGCGGTGAGTTCGTCGGGGACCAGCGCGGAGTGCTCGCCGTAGCGGCCGACGAGTTCGGCGACGTGGTTGCCGACCATCCCGCCGAACCACCGGCACTGCTCGCGGGCGTGCGCGAGGGCGGCGGGCGAGTCGTCGGAGGTGACGTAGGCGGGCGCGGCGACGCACACGGTGATTCCGGCCGGGTCGCGGCCGGCCTTCTCGGCGGCCTCGCGCACCGAGGCGACCATCAGCTTGGTGAGGTAGGGGTCGGCGAGCTGGAGGATGAAGCCGTCGGCCTTCTCGCCCGCGAGTGCCAGCGCCTTGGGTCCGTAGGCGGCCATCCACACGGGCAGCCGTCCGTCCTCGACCCAGGGCAGCCGCAGCGCGGTGCCGTCCACGACGGCCTCGCGGCCTTCGGCGAGGTCGCGGATGACGGTGATCGCCTCGCCGAGCCTGGCCAGCGTGTTGGGCGGGCGGCCGGCCACCCGCATCGCGGAGTCGCCGCGGCCGATGCCGCAGACCGTGCGGTTGCCGTACATCGAGTTGAGGGTGGCGAAGGTGGAGGCGGTCACCTCCCAGGTGCGGGTGCCGGGGTTGGTGACCATCGTGCCGACGGTGAGGTGGTCGGTGTGGTCCAGGACGCGGCTGTGGATGACGAAGGGTTCCTGCCACAGCACGGCGGAGTCGAAGGTCCAGCCGTGGGTGAAGCCGTTGCGCTCGGCGCGCCGCATTAGGGCGACGACCTCCGCGGCGGGCGGGTCGGTCTGGAGCACGAGGCCGAAGTCCATGGGCACCGTTCCTTGGTGGTTCCGTGAAGTGGGCGTGACGTCCCGGTCGAGGCGGTCCGGTCGTGACGTCCCGGTCGTGGCGGTCCGGTCCTGGCGGTCCGGTCGAGGCGGTCCGGTCCCGGTCTCAGTCGAGGTACTGGCAGAGGCCGCGCGGGGTGTACTGGCCGTGTCCGGCCCGGCCGGTCCAGCGGCGGTTGTCGATCACCGGTACGCCCCTGGACAGCACGGTCTCGACCCGGCCGGTGAGCCGCCGGCCCTCGTACGCGCTGTAGTCGACGTTCATGTGGTGGGTCTGCGCCGAGACGATCTGCTCGGTGTGCGGGTCGTAGACCACCACGTCCGCGTCGGCGCCGGGGGCGAGCGTGCCCTTGCGCGGATAGAGGCCGAACATCCGGGCCGGCGTGGCGCAGGCGACCTCGATCCAGCGGCGGCGGGTCAACCGGCCCTCCACGACGGCCTGGTGGAGCAGGTCCATCCGGTTCTCCACACCGGGCAGCCCGTTGGGGATCTTGGAGAAGTCGCCGCGGCCGATGTCCTTCTGTCCGGTGAAGCAGAAGGGGCAGTGGTCGGTGGAGACCACCTGGAGGTCGTTCGTGCGCAGCCCCCGCCAGAGCGCGGCCTGGTGCTCGCGCGGGCGCAGCGGGGTGCTGCACACGTACTTGGCGCCCTCGAAGTCCGGCTCGGCGAGCTGGTCGGTGGACAGGAAGAGGTACTGCGGGCAGGTCTCGCCGAAGACCGGCAGGCCCTGGTCACGGGCGGCGGCGAGTTCGGCGACGGCCTGCTCGGCGGAGACGTGCACGACGTAGAGCGGTGACCCGGCGACGCGGGCGAGCTGGATCGCGCGGTGGGTGGCCTCGGCCTCCAGCAGGGCGTGCCGGACCTCGCCGTGGTACCGGGGGTCGGTCCGGCCCGCGGCGAGGGCCTGGCGGACCAGGACGTCGATGGCGATGCCGTTCTCGGCGTGCGCCATGATCAGGCCGCCGTTGTCCGCCGCGCGCTGCATGGCCTGGAGGATCTGCCCGTCGTCGCTGTAGAGGACGCCGGGGTAGGCCATGAAGAGCTTGAAACTGGTACACCCCTCCTCCACGAGAAGGTCCATCTCCTTGAGCGAGCGGTCGTTGACGTCGGAGACGATCATGTGGAAGGCGTAGTCGATCGCGCACTGCGCGTCGGCCTTGGCGTGCCAGCTGTCGAGCCCGGCGCGCAGTGAGCGGCCCGCGGTCTGGACCGCGAAGTCCACGATCGTCGTGGTCCCGCCCCAGGCGGCCGCCCGGGTGCCGGTCTCGAAGGTGTCGGACGCCGTGGTGCCGCCGAACGGCATCTCCATATGGGTGTGGGCGTCGACCCCGCCCGGGATGACGTACCTGTCGGTGGCGTCGATGACGGTCTCGGCGGTCCAGCCCGCCGCGGTGTCGCTGTCGTGCGCGGCGAGGGCGGCGATCCGGCCGCCCTCGATGAGCACGTCGGCGTGCGTCTCGTCGGAGGCGGTGACGACCAGGCCGCCGCGTACGAGGGTGCGGGCCTGGCTCACCACCGGTCCCGCCCTTCCTCGCGCGCGGCCTGGGCGAGTTTCAGGGCCGCCTGGAGCGCTTCCGCGCCCTCCTCCGCCTCGCCGACGGTCAGCGACAGCGGGGGCGCGATCCGCAGCACGTTCCCCTCCCGGCCGCCCTTGCCGATGAGCAGACCGTGCTCGCGGGCGGCTTCGAGTACGAGTACGGCGGCGGCCGGCGACGGTGTGTCGGTGCCGGGCTCGATGAGTTCGATGCCCAGCATCAGCCCGCGGCCGCGTACTTCGCGGACGATGCCCACCCCCGCCACCACGGCGTCCAGCCGGGCCTTGAGCAGGCCGCCGACGCGGCGGGCGTTGCCCTGGAGGTCGTGCTCGATGAGGTAGGCGAGGTTGGCGAGCGCGCCCGCGGCGGTGACCGGGCTGCCGCCGAAGGTGGAAATGGAGTTGGCGGTCAGGCAGTTCATCACCTCGGCGCGGGCCACCACCCCGCCCATGGACAGGCCGTTGCCGACGCCCTTGGCGAAGGTGAGGATGTCCGGCGGCCCGGCCTCGGAGTGCGCCTGCCAGCCCCAGAAGTGCTCACCGGTACGGCCCCAGCCGGTCTGCACCTCGTCGCTGATCCACAGGATGCCGTGCCGGTCGAGCACCCGCTTGAACGCGGCGAGCAGCCCGTCGGGCCCGGAGGTGAAACCGCCGACGCCCTGGATCGGTTCGGCGATCAGCGCGGCGACCGGGCCGCCCACCTGGCCGAGTACGTCCTCCAGGTCCTCGACGCACGCGGCGGTGAAGTCGGCGTCCGACAGCTGCGCGTACGGCCCGCGGGTGCGTACCCCGCCGTGCACGTACAGCGTCTGGAGCGGCGACAGACTCGTCGGCGACCAGGCCGAGTTGCCGGTGATGCCGATCGAGGCGAAGGAACGGCCGTGGTAGCTGTTGCGCAGCGCGAGGATCTGGTTGGAGCGGCGGTAGGCGGTCGCGAGCAGCAGCGCGGTGTCGTTGGCCTCGGTGCCGGAGGTGGTGAAGAAGACCCGGGCGTCGGGGATGCCGGACAGCCGGGCGACGCGTTCTGCCAGCTCCACGGTGTGCCGGCTGAGGTAGAGCGTCGAGGAGTGCAGGATCTTCCGGGACTGCTCGGCGACCGCGTACGCGACCTCGGGCAGCGCGTGCGCGGTCATCGTGGTGAGGATGCCGCCGAAGAAGTCCAGATAGCGGGTGCCCTCGGCGTCCCAGACGTGCCGGCCCTCGCCGTGGGTCAGTTCGATCGGCCGCTCGTAGTACGTGGTCAGCCAGTCGGGCAGCACCGCCTGGTGGCGGTGGTGGAGCGCGGTGTGCGGATTCTCGGTCTCGGTGGCCATTGGCTCACCCCTCCGTCAGTTCGCCGTAGGCGTCCGGCCTGCGGTCCCGGTAGAAGGCCCAGGTCTGGCGTACCTCGTCGATGAGGCCGAAGTCCAGGTCGCGCACGATGAGTTCGTCGTCGTGGTCGGAGGCGGCGGCGCCGACGAGCTGTCCGCGCGGGTCCACGAAGTAGCTGCCGCCGTAGAAGTCGTTGTCGCCGTACGGTTCGCGGCCGACGCGGTTGATCGCCGCGATGAAGTACTCGTTGGCGACAGCGGCGGCGGGCTGTTCGAGCCGCCACAGATGGCTGGACAGACCGCGGCTGGTGGCCGACGGGTTGTAGACGAGCTGGGCGCCGCGCAGGCCGAGCGCGCGCCAGCCCTCGGGGAAGTGCCGGTCGTAGCAGATGTACACGCCGATCCGGCCGGCCGCGGTCTCGAACACCGGCCATCCCACGTTGCCCGGCCGGAAGTAGTACTTCTCCCAGAAGCCCTCCAGTTGCGGGATGTGGTGCTTGCGGTACTTGCCGAGGTAGCTGCCGTCGGCGTCGATCACGGCGGCGGTGTTGTAGTAGACGCCGGGCTGCTCCCGCTCGAAGACGGGGACCACGATCACCAGGCCGGTCTCCCGGGCGAGGTCGCGCATCCGCCGCACGGTGGGGCCGTCGGGCACGGGTTCCGCCCAGCGGTAGTGCGTGGCGTCCTGGACCTGGCAGAAGTAGGGGGCGTTGAAGACCTCCTGGAAGCCGATCACCTTCGCGCCCTGTGCGGCGGCGGCGCGGGCGTGTTCCTCGTGCTTGACGATCATCGACTCGGTGTCGCCGGTCCAGGTGGCCTGGACGAGCGCGGCTCGCACGACCTTGCTCATGAACGGTTCCTCTCTCCCGTGGGCGCCTCCGGCCCGGGGGTACGGCCGGGGGTACGGCCGGGGGTACGTCGGGGTACGCCCGGTGCCGACGTCCGGGGGTCCGGGGTGAGGCCGGGGACGGGCCGGGGGCGTACCGCGGACGTCCGGGTCCGGGGGCGCAGGTCCACTGTGGCAAGCGGGGCGGGGTTCCCCGTGTCCCACGCCCCTTTTCGGGCCAAGGGTGACCCATTCGGGCGACGCGGGGGGCGCGACGCGCGCTTGTGCGCTTGGCGCTTGGCGCTTGGCCCCGGGACGTGCGCGGCCGTCGTACCGCCCGGCGGACAACGGGCGCCGCACCCCGGAAGGTGCGGCGCCCTGGGCCCGTCCGCACGCCGGCTCCCGAGGGAACCGTCGCGTCAAGCCGGAGCGGGCCCTCCTCACGGCCGGCGGGGCGAACCCTTTCCCGCCGGGCGAGGAGCTGATGCGAACCCGGTTCAGCGGCGGTCGACATGACAGCCGCTCAGGTCCCGGACGGGGTGTCCGCCCGCCGAGTACAACGGCTGACGCCCCGCCAAGTACCGGGCGAATATGCCCCGATCCCGACCGGCCCACTCCCCCGTGCCCGTTACGACCGCGCGCGCCACCCCTAGGGGAGACGATCGCGGCCGCGCGGACGAGCGTGCTGTCATACGATCTGCTGTGCGACTCGGCGCTGCCACCTGCCGAATCCCCGAACTCATCCACGTTGCACCATATTTCCCACGCTTCATGACGTAAAGCCCCTACCCCTGCCTCGACTTACGGGGATTGGGCCTGGTGAGCGCGGGTGGGGCCACCGAGACGTTTGTTCACGAGCCCCCGCACGTGGCCGCGGTGGCGGTCCGGGCTCAGGCCCGGGCTCGGGGTGACCGTTCCCGCCGTGGGCGGGGTCAGCGGTTTCCGGGCTCGTCCGCCGGGGGGCGGCAGACCGCTCGCAGGACCGTACGGGCCTGGTCGCGCAGCCAGAGGTGCGCGCGATCGCCGTCGTAGCGCTGGTGCCACACCAGGTTGATCGGGATGGCGGGCAGGTCGAGGGGCAACGGCAGCGCGCGCAGGCCGAGATCGCCGAACGCGGGCCGGCTGACGGCTTCGGGGACCGCGACCACCAGGTCGCTGCCGCGGACGAGTTGCAGCGCCGTGGCCCCGGTGGGCGCCGCGGCGATGACACGTCGCCGCAGGCCCCGGGCGTGCAGCGCGTCGTCGAGGGGGTCGCTCAGCCGGCCTCGGCGCGAGACGGTGACGTGCTCGGCGGCCGCGTACCGGTCCAGGGTGAGCGGCCCCTCCGTCAGCGGATGACCGGCGCGGACCACGACGACCAGCCGGTCGTGGCCGACCGTCTCGTGGCGGATCTCGGGCAGCGCCGGCTCCGCGGAACCGGCTTCGAGGTCGGCCTCACCGCGCCGCAGATCCTGGGTGTCCGTGCTCGACTCGGCCATGAAACGCAGCTGGACCCCGGGCGCCTGCGCGTGGACGGCGGTGAGCAGTGCGGGGCCGCACGCGTTCGCCAGGGAGTCGTGCCATTTGAGGGTGAAGGTGCGCTCCAGGGTCGCCAGGTCGACGTCCCGGTCCCGGGACAGCACCGACTGGGCCTGGTGCACAAGGCCGTGCACCTCCTCGCGGATGGCGACGGCGTGCGGCGTCGGCGTCATCGTCCGCCCGGTGCGCACCAGAATCTGGTCGCCTGTCGTCCGCCGGATACGGCCCAGGGTCCGGCTCATCGCGGGCGCGGACACATGCAGCCGGGCGGCGGCGCCTGTCACGCTGCCCTCCTCCAGCAACGCGTCGAGCGCGGTCAGCAGATTCAGATCCAGTTGCATACAGGTAATCCTAGGCGTAACAAGCCTGCACTTGTCGTTATCTGCCCGTCGACCTACCTTCGAAAGCGGGTGGTGAAACGCCACGCGAATCCGCAGTCCGAAGGAGCACGCCATGTCCGAGACGTACCTGAACACCTCCGCCGGCCTTCCCGCGGCCTCCGCCGGGGACGACGCGCTGCTGGTCCTGACCGTCGACGCCGTCCGCACGGCCGGCGCGCTCCTGCGCGAGCGCTTCTCCCGCGACGCCCGCCCTGGCGACCCCGGCGAGATCGTCACCGAGATCCACGCCAACGACGACGCCGTGCTGGACGTCCTCAAGGCGCCGCTGCTCGCGGCCCGGCCGGGTTCCGGATGGGTCGAGGACGAGCTGGCGAGCGGGGCGCTGCCGCCGGGCGAGTGGTGGATCACCGACCCCGCCGAGGGCAACATCAACCACATCCACGGCATGAACGAGTGGGCGGTGACCGCCACCCTCGTCCGCGACAACGTGCCCGTACTGACCGTCGTCCACCTCCCGCTGACCGGCGACACGTACACCGCGCTGGCCGGCCGGGGCGCCCACCTGAACGGGCGGCCGCTGCGGCCCTCGGCGAAGACGACGCTGAAGGCGGCCCTCGTGGGCACCGGCCAGGCCCGGCCGGGCGAGGACGAGGCGACCTTCCGCCGGATCGGCGCGTCCGTCACCGCGATGCTGATCGGCGCCCTGGTCGTACGGGTCTCGGTGCCGGCCACCTTGCAGCTCATCCAGGTCGCGGCCGGGCGGACGGACGTCTTCTGGCAGTTCTCCGACGTGCGGTCGGGGCTGCTGGCCGGGGCGCTGCTGGTCGCGGAGTCGGGCGGGACGGTCACGGACACGCACGGGGAGCCGTGGAGCCTCACCAGCCGGGACTTCCTGGCCGCCGCGCCCGGGGTCCACGCCGAGGCCGTCGACGTCCTGTCCGCGCTGGGCTGAGGCCGCTCCCCCGCTTCCCCGCTCTCCCGCTCTCGCGCGTCCGGGTGGCCGCGCGCCGCTCGCCGCTCGCCGCTCGCCGGCGGGTTCGACGCCCGCCGGCGCCACCTCTACCTACCTCTGGAGAACACCGTGAAGATCGCCGTACTCGGTTCCACCGGACAGACCGGCCGCCTGCTGGTCGCCCAGGCCCTCGCGAGGGGCCACGAGGTCACCGCCCTGGCCCGTACGCCCGACCGGCTCACCGGACTCACCGGTGACGCCCTGCGTACGGTCCGTGCGGACGTGGCCGAACCGTCCACCGTCCTGGCCGCCGTCGAAGGCGCCGACGTCGTCGTCAGCGGCCTGGGCATCACCAAGAAGCAGGACCCGAGCGTCCTCGTCGAGGGGGCCCGCCTGATCGCCTCGGCGGCCCCCCGGGTGATCTGGCTCAGCTCGCTCGGCATGGGCGAGACCCAGGGCGCGCTGGGCAGGGTGAACGGCGCGCTGCTCAAGCGGCTGCTGCGCCACGAGTGGGACGCGAAGGGGGTGTCCGGGGAGGCGGTCCGCGCGGCCGGGGGGACGGTCGTGTACGCCGGGCCGCTGACCAACCGGCCCTACGCGGGCGGCGGGCGGCTCGTGCCCGCCGGGGAGTTCGCGCCGCGGCTGATCCCGCCGGCGGCGCCGCGGGCGGGGGTCGCCGCGCTCATGCTGGGCGAGGCGGAGGAGCCGTGGATCGGGGCCGCGGCGGCGGTGGCGCTGTTCGACCGCCGCGGGTAGCGCTCCGCGCGGCGGGTGCGGGGGTACGGCGGCCCGACCGTCGGCCCCGGCCCGACCGGACCGCTTAACGCTCTTAAACCCCCGCCCGCGTCTGGCGGGACGACCTGCGCCTACGTGTTCTCCCGCCTCGGGGCGACGCCCTTGACGCGCGACGGGAGGCCCCCTGGGGGGTCAGTCCCACCAGAAGCTCCACACCGTCCGGTGGAGCAGACCGTCGGCGTACTCCTCGAACGTGTCCGGGCTCTGCTCGACGGCGTCCGGGCAGACGAGACAGTGCTCCAGGGCGAGCCGCCGCGCCTCGCCTTTGCTGTCCGGCCGGGCGGCGACCGAGACGAAGGCCCTGGCGTGGCCGAGGCCGACAAGCCGGGCACCGAACCGCTCCTCCCAGGAACGCAGTACGGCGGACAGTTGAGCGCGGGGCCTGACAGCTCAAGGCGCCCCCCGATCGGCATACCGGCCGACACCGCGTGGTGCGCCTATGTGCTCGACCTCCACATCTCGGCCTCGGGGGCTATCGAGTTGAGTCTTCGTACGCCGGCGGCTGCCCGGGTTCGGATTCGAGTAGCCAGAGAGGGCGTCCGTCGCCACAAACAATCCGGGGCCCGTCGGCAGCTTCGAGACTCGTGCGGATGATGTGCAGCCATTCGCCGCCCTCAACCCGTGCGAGCGGGTGGGTGGTGGATCGCATGTAGCGGTGCGTTCTGACCTGATTGTGGATATCGCGTGCGCTGTCGGACCAGTTGACCACGGAGAAGTCGTCTTCCATGAATCCCGCGTAGGTAGCCGCATCAGCATCCTGTGTCTCACCGGCGTAGCCGTCGGCGGCCAGGTCGAGGGACTTCCTCAGCAGGTCGTGGATGACGGGCAACGCGTCGTCGCAGTAGTTCTTCCAAGTGATGTCGTCAGCGAGGGGGATGCCGTCCCGCTGCGCGAGGATGTTTCCTGTGTCGAACTCTTCGTCCATCCAGTGCACTGTTACCCCACCGGTCGTGTCGCCGTTGCGGATCGCCCAGAGCATTGGGGCGGGTCCGCGGTATTTCGGCAGCATGGAGACGTGGATGTTCATCATGCCGAGCCGTGGGATCGCCAGGACGGCCCGCGGGATCTTCCATGCGAAACCGAACACGATCACCAGGTCGAGGTGGTAGCTCTCCAAGGCGCCGGCGAGTCCGTCCATGCTCCCGGGCAGCAGCAGGTCCATCCCCGGTGGGACGGCGTCGAGGATCTCCGCGGTTGTCTCTGGGGCATCGCTGAGATTCGGGCCGCCGGATCGGAGGGACCGGCCGTAGAAGTAGGCGACCGGGAGATGTCCGGCGTCTGTGCAGGCTGCGTGGATCGTGGCGAATTCGGCGGGACCGGAGGAGATCACGCCGATCCTCAGGGCTTGTGGCAAGCTCCCATCCTCATCTTGGGTGGTCTGGATTCACGATGGCGGGCGGCTACACCCCGGTCCGCTCAGGTCAGCTTGTACTCGCTGTGGGGAATGCCCAGCTTCCATGCCTCTTCGAACGCGTCAGCGCAGCGTGTTGCCACGTCGGGATCTGTGTTCAGCTCGTTGCCGACCCAGCCCCCGTCTCCGGTGAAGTGGTTGAACAGCACTGTCCGGCCATCGAAGATCCAGCAGTCGTTGCCGGGCAGCGACAGCGTGGAGGCCCGAGTGCGCGGCAGCCAGCGCACGTCTTCGCCCGCGGCAATGTTCTGCGGCGTCCCGTCATGCTCGAATCGGATGTACTCGGTAACGGGCTCGGAGACGATGCGCGCTCTGCGCAGCTTCACGCCCCGTGCCGCGGTGGCCCTCATGAGGTCGAGCCAGCCGGCTTTGCTCTCGGCGTCCTGCGCGGGTCCCCAGTCACCGGCCCGCCATTTCTCGATGTCGGACTGCTCTTCCTGTACCGCGTAACTGTCGCGCATTTCCAGGTGGCTGGCGGACTCGCGGCAGGCGTTGAACAACCGCGCCCAGCCATCTGCGTCAAGAGACTCCACGTGCACCGTCCTTCGGTAAGTAGTCGAACAGGGACGCGGGGACGCGTACGACCGTCTCGCCGGCAGGAATCTTCATCTGTTCCAGGTCGGACGGTTCGTCGATGACGTAGCCCTGCACGATGAAGTCGCCGCTCTCCGCGTCCCTGTACAGCCGCGGGGAACCGCCCTGACCTGTGGAACCGCCGACGAACTCTATCTTCATGATCGAACCTCGCGTCTCGACGTCACTCCGGGCAGGAACATGGCGCAGAACGCCTGACGGCGCTGCGATGGCGCATTGGGCGCATCGAGCACCGCACTCGTCCACCGACTGCTGCGGCTTGATCCGGTATTGCAGAGACGGAGGAGGTGTGTTGCTATCGCCAAGAGCGATGTTAGCCAGTGAGCTGACCCGGAAAACCCCGTTCGGAGGATGTCGGGGTGTCCGCCTCAGGTTCGCGCCAATGGGGAGAAGGTCACTTGACGGGGGAACCGAACGGTCGGAGCGGCGCGCCGGTGCCACCGGGGTATCACGTGACACATTCCGACATGTCCGGTTCCGCGGGCAGCGTGGTGCAGGCCCGGGACATTGGCGGGGGCGTCCACTTCCACTCCTCCCACCTCGCTGCCGGGCCCCGCCCGGGGCAGCTTCCGGGAGAGGCGCGGGGATTCGTCAACCGCGTGCAGGAACTGGAGAGTCTCGACGCCGCGGTAGCGAGTCCCGTCGGCGGGGAAGCGGGCCCGCTGCGGCTCGCATTGATCGTCGGCACGGCCGGCGTGGGCAAGACATCGCTGGCGGTCCGCTGGGCGCACCAGGTCAGGGACCGCTTTCCTGATGGTCAGTTGTATGTCAACCTTCACGGTTACGATCCAGGACCGCCGGTCGCCGCAACGGATGTACTCGTACGGTTCCTGCGCGCCCTGGACATCCCGCTGGAACGCATTCCCAACGGCGAGGAGCCGCGGGCGGAGCTCTTTCGCTCGTCCATGGCCGAACGTCGTATCCTCATGCTCTTGGACAACGCCGCCACGGCAGGACAGATCCGTCCGCTGCTGCCCGGGGCCCCGAACTGCCTGGTGGTCATTACCAGTCGCACCCGCATGTCGGGACTGGTGGCACGGGAAGGGGCACATCGCGTGAGCCTGGAGACTCTCTCACAGAACGCCTCGGTTCAGTTGCTCCGCACCGTCCTCGCCGCATACCGCACCAGCGACGATGACGAGGAACTCGCCGAGTTGGCCCGCCTGTGCGCCCGGCTGCCACTGGCGTTACGCATCGTGGCGGAGCGCGCCGCCGCCCGGCCACGGATGCCTCTGCGCGACCTCATCACGGACCTGCGCGACGAGTCCGGCCTCTGGGACGCACTGTCGTCCGAAGACGAACAGGGCCCAGAACAAACAGACGCGGTTCGAACCGTATTCGCATGGTCCTACCGTTCGCTCGCTCCCCAGGCAGCACGCATGTTCCGGCTGCTGGGGCTCCATCCCGGACCGGACTTCAGCCTCGACGCGGCTGCCGCCCTCGCGGCGGTTCCTCCCGTCACGGCACGGCGACAGCTCGACACCCTGGCCGGCGCACACCTTCTGGAAGAGAGCGGACACCACCGCTACCAATTCCACGACCTCCTGCGCGCGTACGCTCTCGACCAGGCCCAGACCGAGGAACCCGCGGAAGACCGGCACGCCGCCCTGGAACGCCTCCTCGGCTGGTACCTGCACGCCGCGGCGGCAGCCGCCCAGGTCGGATCAAGCGCCTACACGCTGCCCGTCACACTGCAGCACCTGCCCGACAACGTGAACGCAGCCACCTTCGAAGACGGCAGAGCGGCCATCGCCTGGTACGAGACCGAACGAACCAACCTCGTTGCCGCAGTCCAGGCGGCGTGGACCAGCGGAATGGACCGCATCGCCTGGCAGATTCCCGCCGCCCTCACCATGATCATCGCCGATCGTGAGCCCGCCGACGCATGGCTCCCCGCTCAGCAGATGGCGCTTGAAGCGGCACGGCGGGCAGATGACCGATACGGAGAAGCGATCACGCTCGACAATCTGGGCATCGCCTACCGCCATCTGTTCCAGCTCCCACAGGCAGAAGAACACTTCAGCGGGGCTCTGACGGTATTCCACGGCCTTGGCGACACGTTCGGCAAGGCGCGGGCCGCGAACGGCCTCGGCGTCACGCACATGTTCGCGCACCACCCCGACCGGGCCGCGGTCCGCTTCGAGGAGGCCCTGCACCTGGTGCGCGAACTCGGCAACCAGCTCTACACCGGCGCCTTCACGCGCAACTTAGGCTGGGCGCTCCTGGAGCGAGGTGACGTCGACCGGGCGGAAACAGTGCTGCGCCAAGCAGCAGACATGCTGTCCGGAGCCGGGGAGTCCCTGGAACAGGCGGAGGCGCTCACCCTCCTCGCCGCGGTGTACAGGCGCTCGCACCGTTTCGACGCGGCCGACGCAGCGGCCGAGCAGGCGTTGGCCATCGCCGGCGAATCCGATGCCACCCTCTTCGAAGCGCTCGCCCTGCTCGAACTCGGCCGCAACGCCGTGGCACGGCCGGAAGCCGGCGAAGCGTTGAGCCACCTCCAACAGGCAGCAGCCCTCTTCCAACGAGTCGGCCGCCCCGATCTCCAAGCCACCACGTGGGACGTAACCGGCGAGGCATACTTCCGGCTCGGGCGTACCGAGGACGCCGCCGGCTTTCACCGCCAGGCCGCCACCGCACATCGCAGCCGCGGCGACCGGTGGTCGCTCGCAACCGCCCTCGCCCACCTCGCAGACGCTCTGGTCCAGGAGGGAAACCTCCTCGAAGCGCAGGAGCACCGCCGCGAGGCAGTCCAACTCCTTGCGGACTTCACCGGACCCGAGGCCGAAGCCAAACGCACCCACCTGGAAGCAGGAATCCACCCGGAATAGCGCTCCTTTCCCTCGTGGCACCGATCCCGCGGGGAATCGGCGGGTACCCGCACGAGGAGCCGCAGGCGCCATCCTTCGCCGGAGATCGACTTCGCCGGGCCTGCCGGCGGCCACCCGGATGATGGCGGACAGAGGGGCCGACGGGGTCAACCCGGATGCACATCCCCGTGGATGTTGCCCGCCTGAATGACCACCTGCCGGAACTTCCCGCCGTTAATAGTGTTATGGACTGGGCCCGCAGTCTGACTGCCCTCCGCGATGAGCTCCCGGAGCGCGGCCGACGCGGAGGGTCCTCGCGAAGCAGCTGACGCAGCCTGATCCGCCAGACCGCCTCAAGGTCGGCGATCATCGTCGGGTCGCCTTCATCCCGTGCCGCTGTCACGTCCCGGCGTTCCGATTCCCTCTCGGCCTCGACATGATTTGTGTCCTCCTGCGTTGCGCTGCCTCGCCGCAGGAACAGTCCGTCAATTCGGCTTACGTCAAGGCTCCTTGGGGTTGTCCCTGGCCCGCCCGACTATGGCCACGGTAGATGTGTCACCGTATCGGCGCAGCGGCGACGAGCAGTTGCGCCAGGTGCTGCACGATCGTGGACTTCGCGGCGCCGCTCGGCCCGTCGACGCCGGCGAACAGGCCCCGTTGGCGGTCAGAAAAGGGTCGGAGGCTCATCGTGTCGCCCCCTCCCTGTCTCTGGCCGCGCAGTTCATCCAGGCTGGCCGCTTTGGTGGCGAGCAGCACGAACAGCCGGGCGGCGACCAGCGCGTCATACGTCGCCCGGTGCGGCCGGAGGCCCTCCGGCAGGCCATCGGCCAGGTTGAACGCCTCAACCAAGCTGCCGAGCCGGTAGCTGTCCATCCCCGGCACCAACCGGCGGGCCGGCTTCAAGGTGTCAAACACCTCAGGAGGCTCCCAGCCGGTCATCTCGCTTCTCCTCGCCCTTCCCTCCGATGTCGGCACGACCATGCCGACTCGCGTCATGCGGTTCGGCTGATCCGGGATCTTCGGAAGATCCGCCAGGACTTCTCAGAGTCGCTTCCCTGACACGCCGGCTTCCGCGCGCTCCTCGGTCCGGCTCCGCCGGGTGCGCCAGCCCCACGCTGTGTGCCCGACGAGAGCGACAGCGGAAATGACGGCAACAACGCGAATCGCGTTCCAGGTCATGGAGAACGTCATCCCTTGCGCGTCAGCCTCTGTGTTCAATCGCTGCGTGGCCTCGAAGAAGGCGATCAATGGAACAAGCAGACGGAACAGAAGGCCGCCCACGCAGGGCGTTCGCGCTACGTTCCCCACGAGCCCCACAGGCGCGCCGAAAACGAAAGCCGCTGATCCCCACACGAGAACTTTCCCCTCGCCGGAGCCATGATATTCTATTCCGGCCGGAACGGAGGTGGCAGCTTCCATTCCAGCCGGAACGGTGGGATACATATCCTTAAAAAGGTAGTACGTGACTACGCCGACGGCCAGCCCAAAAGACGACAGCAACGCTGATTCGATTTTGGATCGGCGGAAACAACCCACCAAGAATGCATAACAGGCCCACGGCCAACCGCTGGAAAACACAATACCAACGGCGACACAGGCGGGATTGTCCCATTTCTCGAAAACGGGGCCCACCAGGCCAAGTAACAAACCCGCCCCGAGGGCCACAGCGACCGGCACGAAACGAACACACGTCAAGCGTATGATTTCTCTTCCCCGTTCAGCGAGTAAGCCAGAGCCGGAGGTGGCGCCACCCTGCGGATGCGCGATCGATAGCCTTGACAATCGCCTCAGCCTTCTCGACCTGCGTCTCCGGCGGTAGACGATCCGAAGCTATGCCGGCAAGGGCGGTCTTGAGAGCAGTGACGGTCCGCTCAGGGCGCGGGATCAGCTCTTCAGCGCGGTGTCCCGGCCGCGCAGTCACCTCTCCTCCGCGCAGTTGGGCCGACACTACGCTTCACGCCGCCGGTCCCTCAGTTTGAGGGCAATGGACGAGCCGGCGCCGTGCGTCAGTGGGCGTCCGCGTTGGGCCAGGGCAGCTCGTCCAGGTCGAGCGTGTAGGTCCGCCCGTCGGCCAGCTCGATGGGCAGCTTGCCCGAACCGTACTTGTGCGTGTGCGCCGCGATGTAGCCGGAGCCGGTGGGCTGGGTGTGGACGACGACCTCCCCGACGTACGGATCCACCACCACGTAGACCGGAATGCCGTAGCGGCCGTACTTCCCTGTGCAGTCGTCGTAGTCCTTGCGCGCGGAGGAGACCGACACCACCTCGGCGATGAGCAACACGTCCTCGAAGCCGTAGCGCTTGCCCTGCCGCTCGGCGTCCTCCCGCATGATCGCGAAATCGGGAGCGGAGTTCTCGTCGGCCGGGAAGTCGATGTAGACGTCGGAGATGACCTTCGCGTGCCGGCCGAGGGCCAGGGAGTCGATCTGCATCGACCTGATGGTGCTGGAGTGCTCTTCGCTCTGCGGAGTCATGACCACCTTCCCGTCGGTACCGAAGAAGACCACGTACCCCGTGGGGAACTCGGTGTGCATGACCGCGTCAATACTCATCATCAGCTCCTTCCCGTCGCCCCTCAGCATATGGTGCCCCGGGCCCCGCGCAGGGCGGACACTGTGAGTGTCAGCCGTGATGCAGGCAGTCGACCCACCTCCCACGGCACCATCCCTGCGGGCCGGTGCTCTGTGGTGTCGACGCCGGCGGCAGGCGACGAGCCGCGTCCGCAGCACGTACTTCCGGTCGGTCTCAGGTGCTTCGGGGCCCCTCAGAGCAACTGCCGGCCGAAGAACGGAACCGGCTCAGAGGTCAGCCGCAACAGCACCACCCCATCAGGCCACTTCACTCCGCCAGCGCATGATGAACGGGGGTCGGTCGAACTGCTCAAGCGCGCCTTGAGACGGCATCGCCTCCGAGCTGCCACATCTCGTAGTTCCCACATTCTGCCGTGATCTCGGCCGCCGACCGAGCCGCAGTGACGAAGTCGTCTACTACCGGCGAGGTGTGAGATGCCGCCACCGCAAGGCACACCTGGTCGGGCGCCAGATCCGGGATGGGCACATAGACGACGTCCGGATGCGAGTAGAACACGGACGCCGAACGGGCCAGGAAGGAGATGCCCCGGCCGGCCGCGACATGCTCGAGCGTCTCGTCCACCCCGCGCACCGGGTACCCGGCATTGGGGAGCGGGCGCTTGGTGGGCTGTGTGCTCGGGTCACCGTGCCAGACCAGCGGTTCGCCGGCCAGGTCGGCCTCGGTGACCTCCTTCTTGCCGGCGAACCGGTGTCCGGCGGGCAGTACCGCTACCCGCGGCTCGGTGTACAGCGGGGTGACGCGCAGGCCGGCCTCGTCGATGGGCAGCCGCACGTAGCCGACGTCGATACGGCCGTCGAGCAGCATCGCAGCCTGGTCGTCCCCTTCGATCCGCTGCATGTCCACGACCACGTCCGGGTGCCGGTCCTCGAACGCACGGGCCGCCGGGGTGACGGCAACGCCGGCCCGGAAACCGACCATCAGCCGCCGCTTGCCGCCGGCGGCCGCGGACACCCGGCGGCGGATCGCGTGGGTCGAGGCGAGCAGCGGACCGGCGTCGGCCAGCAGTTGCCGGCCCGCATCCGTCAGCTCCACGCCGTGGCGATCCCTGGTGAACAGCGAGGCGCCGAGATCCTGCTCGAGCGCACGGATCTGCCGGCTGAGCACCGGCTGCGCGATGTGCAGCTCATCGGCGGCGCGGCCGAAGTGCAACTGGTCGGCCACAGCGACGAAATAACGCAGTTTGCGCAGGTCCAGATCCATGGCGCCCCCAGTTGGTGATGCCTCCAGAGTATCACCACGGCTGAAAGAAGTATTGGACGCCCACTCAGGCCAATGGCAATCTGAATATGTACCTGATGGTCCGAGCGAATTCGGCACAAGAATTCGACATCGGAGGGCCCAGGACCAGAATTGGCGCATCAGGAGTTGAACGCCCCCATCGCGTCATTCGACGGCGTCGACGACACAACCGTTAACAACGACGAGGCGGGCATGTCGTCCTGTCCAGCTCCAGAAAGCAGGAACTCCATGAGCAGCATCAGCATTATCGGCCTGGGGAACGTGGCCCGCGCCCTGGCCGCCCGGGCGCTCGCCGGCGGCAACGCAGTCGAGATCATCGGCCGCGACCCGGCCAAGGCCAAGGAATTGGCCGCCGCGCTCGGTGGCGCCACTGTCGGGACGGCCGGCACCGCCCCGGCCGGGGACATCGTCGTCCTCGCCGTGCCGTACTCCGGCGCGACGGCGGTGGTGAGGGAGTACGGGGACGCGCTGCGAGGCAAGATCATCGTTGACATCACCAACCCCGTAGCCCCCGACTTGCAGGGCTTCGTCGTCCCCGACGACAGTTCCGGCGCACAGGAGATCGCCAAGGCGGCTCCGGATGACGCGCATGTCGTCAAGGCGTTCAACACTGTGTTCTCCCACGTTCTGGCGGCCGGCCCGGCCGAGGATCGCCCTCTGGACGTGTTCATCGCCGGCGACGACGCGCAGGCGAAGGCACGCGTGTCGGCGTTCGTCGAGAGCCTGGGGCTGCGCCCCTGGGACACCGGGGAACTGTTCATGGCGCGGGCACTGGAGAACGTCGGCCTGCTGGAGCTGGGCCTCATGAACCACTCCGTCAGGCACACCGATTTCTCCCTCGGCATCACCCTTCTCGGCTGAGCACACCCCTTACCCCTGCCTTTCGTGCCGCGTCACGCCAGTTCACTCGCGGCAGGAAAAGGCCCCGCACCTACCCTCACAAGGACAGTCAGATGCACGTATTCGTCGCTGGAGGGACCGGCCATTCCGGTTCGTACATCATCCCCGAGCTCATCGCCGCCGGACACGAGGTCACCGGCCTGGCCCGGTCGGACGCTTCCGCAGCGGCCCTGTCCGCGCTCGGCGCGAAGGTACGTCGCGGCGACATCCAGGATCTCGACGGGCTCAAGGAGGCAGCCTCGGCCTCCGATGGCGTCATCCACGTGGCCCACAGGCAGGATCTGCTGCCCTCCGGTGGGATGGACGCCGTGGCCGCCGCGGAGTTGCCGATCATGCTCGCGTACGGCGAGGCACTGGCGGGAACGGGAAAGCCGCTGGTCACGGCGGGGAGCATTGGCTCGCCCGGGCAGCACCTGGGCCGGCCGGCCACCGAGGAGGACCCGGCCCTCCCCGCCGGCGAGGAGCACCAAGGCACCCTGCGGGTCCGCAACGTCGTGGAAAGGGCCGTGGTCGACCTCGCCGAGCAGGGGGTGCGGTCTTCGGTCGTGCGGGTCGCCAACATCGCGCACAGCACGACCGATCGTGCCGGCTTCCTCCCCACGCTGATCGCGCTCGCGAAGGAAAAGGGGTTCGTCGGCTACCACGGCGACGGCGCGAACCTCTGGAACGCCGTGCACATCCGCGATGCCGCCACCTTGTTCCGCCTGGCGCTGGAGAAGGGGTCAGCCGGCAGATACTGGCACGCGGTCGGGGACGGGGCTATCCCGTTCCGCGAGATCGCCGGGGCCATCGCCGGCCGTCTGGGCCTGCCCGCCGTGAGCGTTCCCAACGATTCCCTGCTGACGCCGGGGTACTTCGGGTTCCTCACGAATATCGTCACGCAGAGCTACCCGGCGTCCAACCTCATCACCCGCCGGACCCTCGGTTGGGAACCCGCCCAGCCCGGCCTGCTCGCCGATATGGACAACGGCCACTATTTCCCCGCCGGCTGACGGCGGGAACCGGGATCGAAACGAGCCCGGCAAACGGCAAGTCCGGCTCTTCTGAAGGACGTTGAGATAGTGACGACTGTGGGATTCATCGGAAGCGGAAGCATCGGCAGGACCCTCGCGCGGCTCGCTGTCGAGGCCGGGCACCAGGTGGTGCTCAGCAACTCGCGCGGTCCCGAGACGCTCGTGGACACGGCCAAGGAACTGGGGGCGCGGGCGTCCGCGGCGACGAGCGAAGAGGCCGCGGCGGCCGGTGACATCGTCGTGGTCACGGTGCCGGTCAGCGCCTTCCCCCACGTGCCCGCCGCGCCACTGGCCGGGAAGACGGTCATCGACACCTGCAACTACGGCCCCGAGCGTGACGGGCACATCCCCGAGCTCGACAGCAATTCCCTCACCTCAAGCGAGCTGCTCCTGCGGTACGTCCCCGACGCCCTGCTCGTAAAGGCGTTCAACAACATCTTCTTCAAGCACCTGCTGTCACTCGCCCGCCCGGCAGGGGTGGCCGACCGCTCCTACCTGCCGATCGCCGGAGACTCCGCTTCGGCGAAGGCGGCGGTGACCGAATTCATCGACTCCACCGGCTACAGCGTGGTAGACGCGGGAACGCTGGGCGACAGCTGGCGGCAGGCGACGGGCACGCCGGTGTGGGGAACCCCGTACGGGCCGTACTCGAACGAGAAGGGCCAGCCGGCCGGCGAGGACGCCATTCGCGCGGCACTGGGCACCGCGACGCGGTAACCGTCGGCAGTTGGGCGACCGGCCCTGGCAGATGCCGGAAGGGCGCCGCCAGGGCACATTCGACCGCCGTCGGCGGGCCGATAGGATCTTGGGTATGACGTTGCGACCTACTCCGTTGTCGGACGAACTCTTCGACTACCTCGTCGCGCAGGGATCTTCGCCCGATGCGGTACAGGCCGGGCTGATCGCCGAGACCGCCACCCTCGGGCACGAAGCACGCCTGCAGATCTCACCGGACGAGGGCACGTTCCTGACCTTGCTGACCAAGCTGATGGGAGCCAGGACGGCGCTGGAGGTCGGTACCTTCACCGGATACTCCGCCCTGGCCATCGTCCGGGGCCTGGCAGCGGGTGGGCGGTTGACCTGCTGTGACATCAGCGAAGAATGGACCCGGATCGCCCGCCGGTACTGGGACGCCGCCGGCGTCGGCGACCGGATCGACCTGCGGCTGGGCCCGGCACTGGACACGCTGCGGTCCATGCCCGCCGAGCCCGCCTACGACCTGGCGTTCATCGACGCCGACTACCTGAACTACACCGCCTATTGGGAGGAAGTCGTACCCCGGGTCAGGTCCGGTGGCGCCATCCTGGTCGACAACGTCCTCTACCACGCCCGGGTGATCGACCCGGACGACACCGCCGACACCACCCGAGCGGTACGGGAACTCAACGAACGCATCCGCACCGACGATCGTGTCGAGGCGACCATGATCGCCATCGCCGACGGACTCACCCTCGCCCGCAAGAAATAGTCCTCCCACGTGAGCCGACCCGCCGAACCAGAAGACACACTCAACCTGCCCATGCGGCAGCGGCCGTTCGGCGCGGACCGGAGCGCGGAGGCGAGGACCGGTCGGCCTGAACCCCTACGCCGAGTCCCCTGAACCGATCTCCTCCGGCGCCCCGCCGCCGTCGACGAGGCGACGCCACACGCGGTCCTGGACCGCCTGCTTGGCCCGGTCGATATCGCTCACGCACCTACTCGTTCCGGGTCATGCCCACCAGGGCGGTCCGCAGTGCGACCGATGTTTGGACACAGCAGCGCCCGACCTGGATTGCCGGTCGGGCGCTGGTGGTGGTGCGTGGTCTGCGCATGGTTACGACGCGTTGAACTCGCCATCGGCCAGGCTCTTGACGAAGAAGCTGAAATCGCGGTGGGAGAAGATGAGGGACGGGCCGGCGGGATGCTTGGAGTCACGTACCGCCACGACTCCCGGCAGGTTGTCCGCTACTTCGACGCATTCGCCGTTTTGCCCGCTGTACCTACTCTTGCGCCAGGCCGCCCCGAACAGATCCGATGCACTCATCCCCGTACCTCCCCCCCGCGCAGCGCAGTGTCTCCGCCGCCGGTTGTGCGCAGCGTGCTTGCCGCTACTGCACGTTGAACGCCTCTGCCTGGACGCCCGCCACGAACTCTGTCCACTTGTCAGCATCGAAGAACAGCACGGTGCCGCCCTGGTTCTTGCTGTCGCGCATGGCGACGGCTTCACCCATGAACGCCACCTCGACGCACGCGCCGTTTTGCTGGCTGTACCTACTCTTGCGCCAGGCCGCCCCGGACAGATCCGGTGCACTCATGCCCGTACCCCCTCCCGCTCAGCGCAGCGTTTCTGCCGCTGCAACAAGCCTAGTCCGGCCCGCAGTTCTTTACAGCTGTGCGTGCCGCGGCTGCCAATGCCGGGATTGCCGCGATCTTCTCCGCGGTCAGGTCCGTCCAGACGAGTCCGCGCGGTCGGCGCCGGTTGGTGCAGGTGATCACCTCTTCCGGTGTGACGATGTAGTCCACGCTGAAGTCGTGCTCCGTCTCCGGGATGTCTTCCCCGATCACCTGGAGACCGTGAACCGGCGCGACGATCACCGTCTCGTCGGTGACGAGACCCGCCTCAATCAGCAGCGCGACTTCGAGGTCGGAGTACCCCGCGCCCTTGCCGATGCGCGCGCCCGACCGGTTCACCGCGACACTGCCGCACACCACGATGTCGATAGGTCGCATGGACTCGACCCCGAGCCGGCGGCCGTGCTGGACGGCCCCTCTCTTCTCGGCAGCATCCACCGGCGGAACCGTGAGAGTCGCCGGATCGAGGGCGAGGAACGGTTCGAGGCTCGCCATCCTGGGCACAGCGACGTAGAGGAACTTACCGTCCTCCAGAGCACGGACGCGCACCGGAAGCTGCGCCCAGTCCGGATTGGCCTTGACGGTCTTCGCCCGTTGCCACACGGGCAGTTCGACCAGCCGCCCCGCCGTCCGCCCGTTGCCGTAGAAGCCGGGAATCTTGACGTACGAGTCCTCCGGCGCCCCGCCACCGTCGATGAGGCGACCGCCACACGCGGTCACGGACAGCCTGCTTGGCCCGGTCGATATCGCTCACGTACCCACCCGTTCCGGAGCACGGCCATCAGGAGAACTCGCCCAAGACGACCCGTTTTCGAGTCCGACAGCGCCCGACCCCGCTCACCGGTCGGGCGCTGCTGGTACGGCCTAGCCTGTGCGTGGTTACGACGCGTTGAACTCGCCGTCACCGACGCTGCGAACGAACGCGCTGAACTCCTGGGGGGCGAACAGCAGGGCAGGGCCGTCGGGGTCCTTGCTGTCGCGCATGGCGACGGCGCCGCTCACGAACGCCACCTCCACGCATGCTCCTTGGTCGTTGCTGTAGCTCGACTTGAACCAGCTTGCGTTGGCCAGATCGCCGTTACTCACTCCGCCACTCCTTTACAGCGTCGGCGATGAACTTCCTGCTTGCAGCTTCGTTCAGCGACGAACTCTTGATGTTGTTGAACGCCTGCTCATAGCGGTCCACCTCGTGCGGCTTGTCGAGGTAGAGCGCTCCGGCGAAGCCCTCGATGTAGATGGTGGTCGGCTCGACCGGCATCCCCGTGCCGTTGATCGGGAACTCCAGCATAGTGAAGGGCCCGGACATGACTCCGTAGTGCATGCCCTGCACAAACGGCACCACCCGCACCGCCAGGTTGGGCAGTTCGCCCACCTCCAAGAGGTGGGTAAGTTGGTCGGTCATGATCTTCGGGTTGCCGATCGGACGCCGAAGCACGGCCTCGTTCAGTACCACTCCCACGCCGGGGGGATCGGTCACGCGGGTGAGCAGCGCCTGACGCTCGATTCGGAGCTGAACGCGCCGTTCCACCTCCTCTTCACTAGCGCCGGAGGCAGCTGTTGTGATCAACGTCCGGACGTACTCGTCCGTCTGAAGAAGCCCCGGCACCAGCTCCGACTCGTAGATGGACAGCGCTGTGGCTGCCTCCTCCAGGCTGATGTACACGTCCAACCACGCCGGGATGACATCGCCGTAGCTGTGCCACCATCCCTTCGCCTTGGTCTCCTTGGCCAGCGCCATGAGCGCGGTCGTCAGGTCGCTGCCCGCCCCGTAGACACGGCCCATGGTCTCGACGTCGTGGCTGCGAAGGGACGTTTGACCCGTCTCGATGCGCCAGATTTTTGCCTCCGACCACTCCAGGGTTTCCGCTGCCGCCTTGACCGTCATCCGCGCCTTGTTACGCAACTCGCGCAAGTAGCGACCCAGCTGACGCCGGGGAACGGTCGAACCGGTCACGCTCTCGGCCATCCGGTACCTCCTTCATTTTGCTGGCACGTTCTCACTCGCTATGCAAGTACACGATGACTTAACTTGCAATGCTATTCACTCTCAAGGGGTCATCGCACAATGAAACCTTGCACATTCGAAGGCCCCGGTGCTTGGCTCATTTCACGCCGGGTCGGTGGCGCAAGCCCCTCGCCCGCCCGTCGTTCGCCCACCATGCCGACACCAGGAAAGGCGGCTTCGCCATGCAATCGCGCACCTTCGGAGACGTACACGTGAGCTGCCCCGCGGCGGCGCCGAGCGCCAACGCGGCGTCCCTTCGCGAGCCGCCGGCAAGCCCTCGGCCCGAGTTACTGCACGCAGGCACCGACAAGAAGCCGCCCATCTACGGGTACATGCGGGCGTACGACAGCACGCCGGAGTCCCAACTGCTGCGGGACGAGCTGGTGCTGTTCCAGTGGGCGCAGGCCGGGGGCTACGACCTGACGCTCATTTACAAGGAGGTCGACGAGGGCAGCGTTGCCGAGTTGACCGAGCTGGTGGAGGAGTTGCGGCGCACGGGTGACCGTGCCGTGGTCGTGCCGTCCATGGAGCACTTCGGTTCGGGCCGGGTGCTCCAGGACCACCTGTGGGCGTATGTCGTGCACTGCGCGGACGCTGAGATTTACCAGGCGGTGGGGGTCCGGTGACGGCGGCGGGCATCCGTATCGCCTCGGTGCGGCTGGTGGCGGTGGTAACGGCGGTGGGCCTGTCGCGGGCGTTCGTGCGGCAGACGCTGGCCGGCTGGCAGCTTCCGGATCTGGTCGACAGCGCGGAGCTGATTGTCAGTGAGCTGGTGACCAACGCGGTCGAGGCGACGGGGATCACCGATCCGTCCCCGACGTGGGAGATGGTCGAGGCGCATCATGTCGTCGGGGTGCGGCTGCGGGTGGTGCACCGGCGCCTGTACGTGGAGGTCTGGGACCGGGCCAACGGTTCACCGGTCGTGTCACCGCAGTCCCCGGACGCGGAAGGGGGCCGGGGCCTGTTCCTGGTGAACTCCCTCAGCAGACGATGGGCCACCTACCGGCCCGCTCAAGGCGGCAAGGTCGTCTGGTCCGAGCTTGCGCTCCCCGGCCCGGTGAACCCTCCCCCTCTCGCGAAAGAGCTGCCGCAGCATGATCCCGGCAGTCACGGCCCCGGGGCCGGCGGCACGGTGGAGCGGGTCGGCCAAGCGTTCATGGAACCCGTGGTGGACGAACTGCGCTCGGCGTCACGTACCGGGGAGCGGGGTGGTCGCCGTATGACCGTCGGAACCCGCAGGCGTCCCCGGGTGCTTCATCAGGAACCGGCGGCGGTGACCTGGGCACGCGAGAAGGCCGGTCTGACCAAGCGGGCTCTCGCCCTGCAAGTGGGGATTTCCGCGGTGTTGATGGGGGAGATCGAGTCCGGCTGGCGTAACGCCACCCCCGCCAACCTCGCGAAGATCGCGGAAGCGCTCAACTGCCCCATCGTCGTCCTGGAACGCAAACACGTACATGCCAGGAGAACGGCATGACGGCCGGGACGGTGACGTACGGCGGGCGGTTGCGGGACCTGGAGGCGGAAGCGTTCCGCACCGGCCGCACCCTCGCCGGGCACAGCGAACAACTGGCCGCCATACGCGCGCAGCAGCACACCGCGCCCGGGAACGCCATCGGAGAGCCGCAGGAGCGCACGATCGCCGCGCGGCTCGACACGATCGAGCAGCGACTCAGCACGATCACCGACGCCCTGACCGCCCTCGCCCGCGCACACGGCATCGACCCGGAAACCACCGGCTGATCACGTATCGCCGGGACCTTCTCCGGATGACCACTCTCCCTTGCCCACCTCACTCACGGCCCACCGACCCGAAAACGGAGACACGAACCGTATGACCACCCACATCCCCGACCACCCGGCCCCGCACAAGCCCACCCTCGGGGTCCCCTACATCGCCACCTGGAGCGCCGAGCAGGTCCTCAAGCCCACCGTCGTCTTCGACCCCCGGCACGGCCGTATCGCCTACGCCGACGAGGTACCCGCCGACCGCGACAGCCACGGCGCCCTGTGGAACCGCATCACGCTCAGGCCCGGCCAGGGAACGCCTCAGCTGGGCAAGGTCCACTCCCTGCGGCAGCGCCGCGCCATGCGACGCCTGCTGTGCCAGGTCTGCGCCGGCCCCGCCGACCTCAACGAACACGGCATGCTCTGGCTCCTGGGCGACTACTCCCAGGACTGGCCCAACTGGCCCGACGGCATGGCCACCCCCCACCCGCCCGTCTGCCTCCCGTGCGCGTGGAAGTCCACCCGCGCCTGCCCCCACCTCACCACCGGCTTCGCCGCCGTACGCGTGAAGCAGTACCCCGTCGTCGGCGTCTACGGCGGCATCCACGACCCCCGCAACCCCGACCAGGGACCCGTCATCGACGAAGTCGTCGGCTACCACCACCCCAACATCCGCTACACCATCGCCCACCAACTCGTCCGCCAACTCCTCGACTGCCAACCCGTCGACCTCAACACCGAACTTGCCAACGCCCGAGGCCACATCACCGCAACCTGAACCCGAGCCCCCTCCCCGCACGCAGCCGACGCGGTCAGCGGTGGTCGCTGTTCAGGCGGTCGAGGACGGCGCTGACGGGGGCGGCAGTGCGGTGGGGTGTGAGTTCGGTGGAAAGGTTGCTGAGCAGAGTGGTGCAGCGGCCGGATTCGACCATGATGGCGATGTCCATGGCGGTGGTGGCGGTGTCGGCTGCGGCGTCGAGGTTGTGACGGCGGGCCTGCGCGGTGGCGATCCACACGAGGTAGAGCACCCGGTCGCGCATTGCGCCAGGTTCGAGGGCTGCCAGACCGTCGGTCAGCAGGTTCTCGGCGGTGGCCGGGTCACCGAGGTCGAGGAAGGCTCTGCCGGTCTCGGCCATGCGGCTGGGGCGGCACATCCAGTACGACCAGGCCGGGTTGTCGTCGCCTGTGCGGGCGTGCTCGTATTCGGTCTCGGCGCGGGCCAGAAGGCGGGCCGCCTGCTTGGCGTCTCCGGTGGCGGCTGCGGCGCGGACCCGCCAGGTGTCGATCATTGCCGCGACGAGCGGGGTGGTGCGAGTTCCGGCGATGTCCCGGGCGCTGGTGAGTAAATCGGAGCCGGTGGTCGGCTGGTCGTCGTAGACGCAGGCCAGGGCGAGGTTGGCGAGGAGGTAGGCGCTGTGCGCGGGGTCGGCGGCCTCGACGGAGGCGCGCAGGGCGGTGTGCCAGGCGCGTTGGGCGCCGGGGGTGTTGCCGGCGTCGAATTCCGCCCAACCGAGAAAACGGGCGTACTCGGCGGCGAGGAAGTGGAGGTCGGTGGTGAGCTGTCCGCTGTGGCGGGCGTGCCGCAGGAGCTTGGTGACCATCTTCAGGTCGGTGCGGGCGCTGGTGGTGCAGGCGGTGCCGCCGAGGGAATCGTCCAGATGCCACAGCGCGGTGAGCCGGGCGTGGATCGCGGTGGAGACTTCGACGCCGACGTAGCCGCCCGCGAGGCCGCGGGCGATGGATTCCTGGACGTGCTCGGTCCACTTGGTGGTGAGTGCTTCGAGGACGGACGGCGGCAGGAGGGGGATGTCCGAGCTGTCGGCGCGGGAGGGGTCGGCGGCCAGGGCGTCGAGGGCGGACAGCGTGACCTCCGGGGTGAACGGGGCCAGGACGTCGGGTCCGGGCATTGAATTCGGCGGTGTGGGAGTTCAGGTGCTGGCGGAAATGGACAGAGGATCAGCGCCCGGGAGACAGACAGAGTCCAGCGGCCGTAGGGCCGGGCGGCGCGGCGGGGTGTGTCGCCGGGCCGCCCGGCCCGCGAAGGGTGGGTCAGTGGGACGGGGTGATGACCGCGGCCGAGCCGCCGCCGCGGCGGACCGGCTCGGCGGCCGCCTGCCAGCGGCCGTCCGGCAGGCGTTGGACGCCCGTCGCCGCCCCGATCTCCGGGTTCTGCGTGAAGTGGTGGCCGATCGCCTCCAGTTGAGCCTTGAGCGGGCTGTCCCACAGCGCCGGTTCCAGCTCCGTCGCCGCCGCGTTCCGCTGACTCGCCCGCGGCGCCGCGATCGCGTCGACCAGCGGCAGCCCCCGGTCCACGTGCTCGGTCAGCACCTGGAGGACCGTCGTGATGATCGTCGCGCCGCCCGGCGAACCGATCGCGAAGTCCGGCTGCCCGTTCCTGAGCACGATCGTCGGCGAGATCGAGGAGCGCGGCCGCTTGCCGGGGCCGGGCAGGTTCGGGTCGGGCACGGCCGGGCTCGCGGGCACGAACGAGAAGTCCGTCAGCTCGTTGTTGAGCAGGAAGCCCCGCCCGGGTACCGCGATCGCGCTGCCGCCGGTCTGCTCGATGGTGAGGGTGTACGCGACGACGTTCCCCCACTTGTCGGCGACGGTGAGATGCGTGGTGTTCTCGCCCTCGTACGTGGTCGGCGCCGCCTTGCCCGTCGCGCCGCAGGCCGCCGGGTGCGCGGGGTCGCCGGGCGCGAGCGGGCTGGTGAGCACCGCGTCGGGCCGGATCAGGCAGGCCCGCGAGGCCGCGAACCCCTTGGACGTCAGCCCGGCGGTCGGCACCTGCTCGAACGCCGGGTCGCCCACCCACCGCCCCCGGTCGGCGAAGGCGATCCTGCTGGCCTCGATGTAGTGGTGCAGATACTGCGTCTCGCTCGCGTGGGCGAGGTCGGTGTGCTCCAGGATGTTCAGCGCCTCGGCCACCGTGGTCCCGCCGGAGGACGAGGGCGCGGGCCCGTACACGTCGAGTCCGCGGTACGTCGTGTGGGTGGGCGCCTGCTTCTTCGCCCGGTACGCCGCCAGGTCCGCGGTCGTCAGGTCACCGCTGCGCACGACCCGGGTCGCGGCCGGGTCGACGGGCGGCTTGCGCACCGTACGGACGATGTCGGCGCCGATGTCTCCGTGGTAGACCGCGCCGACCCCCTTGCTGCCCAGCTCCTGGTAGGTCCGCAGAAGTTGGGGGTTGCGCAGGGTCGAGCCGACGGCGGGCGGCTGTCCGCCGGGCAGGAAGAGCTGCGCGGTGGCCGGGAAGTCCTTGAAACGGTCCTGGTTCGCCTGCGTCTGCGCGTTGAAGGTCGCGTCCACGGTGAAGCCGTCGCGGGCGAGCTTCTCGGCCGGTTGCAGCACCTGCCGCAGTGGTCGGCTGCCCCAGGAGTCGAGGGCGGTCTGCCAGGTCGCGGCGGTGCCGGGCACCCCGATGCTGCGGCCGCTGGTGACCGCGTCGGCGAAGGCGAGCGGCTGGCCGTTCTCGACGAAGAGCTGGTCGGTGGCGCTGCGCGGGGCGGTCTCGCGGCCGTCGATGGTGAAGACCTGGTGCTGCCGGGCGCTGTAGTAGACGAAGTAGCCGCCTCCGCCGATGCCGGAGGAGTACGGCTCGGTGACGCCGAGGGCCGCGGCGGTGGCCACGGCGGCGTCGACGGCGTTGCCGCCGCGCCGTAAGACCTCGATCCCGGCGGCGGTGGCGTCGGCGTCCACGCTGGCGACGGCTCCCCCGTACCCGACGGCCAGCGGGCTCTTCGCCGTGGCGGGGGCGCCGCCGTGGCCGGCGGGAGCGGGCGCGGCCGCGGCGAGAGTGCCGATCGTCGCGGCGGCGGCGAGTACGGCGACCGTACGCGGGGCGCGGCCGAGGACCGGCCGGAGCCCGCCCTGTCTACGGGTACCGGTGCGCGTGCGGACCGTGCGGGTGATCTTCATACGGGATGAGGGTCCTTTCCGTGCGGGTGGTGGTGTCCCTGCGGTTGTTGGTGCCCATGCGAAGCCTGCACCACAGGCTCCCCCGCCGGGCCCAGTTCACGCACCTGTCATGTCCGCCCCCACCGAACGGACCCCACCGAACGGACCTCACGACGGACCCCCGCCGAGCGGACACCGCTCGGACCGGCCCCACTTGAGGCCGCCGCACCCCCTGACCCCGGGGCTCGAACACCGCTACGATGCCCCGCCATGAGCGACGACGCCCGCTTCCTCGTCCTGGTCGTGGCGGTCCTGACCCTCGGCATCCTGCTCGGCTGGCTGGCCAGTGGTCTTCTGCTGCGCCGCAGACTCCGCCGCAGGCGGCGGTTCTTCGGGCTGCCCAAGGAGTCGGAGTGCCTGCTGGTGGTGCCGCGCGACCCCGGGTCGCGCGGCTGGAGCCTGGCCAGGCACGACGCCTTCGCGCTGCTGGAACTGGCCGCGGTCATCAAGGAGTGCGGCGCCCACGCGGAGGTGCTGGCGCACGACACGGCGTGGCAGGGCTTCGGTGCCCGTACCGAATTCTGCATCGGCGGTCCGGTGGCCAATCACCGGCTCGCCGCCCATCTGCGCTCGATGCTGCCGGGCGTCGAGATCGACACCGATTCCGCGCCCGGCCCCGACCAGGGCGCGATCAGCGTCGGCGGGGAGACATACCGGATGGAGAAGGGCACGGTGGAGTACGTGCTGCTGGCCCGGCTGGCCGCTGTGGGCGACTCGGGCAACGACCGGCCGGTCTTCCTGTCCTCGGGCCAGCGCGGTATCGCCAACCAGGCCGCGATCCGCTATCTGGCCCGCCACCATGTCCGGCTGGCCCGCAAGCACGGGGTGGACGCCACCTTCTGCCTCCTGCTGAAAGTGGTCAACTCCCAGGCGTACGGCCCCGACGTGGTGGAGCTGGTCGGCGATGTCACCCGGGCGGCGACCGGCGCCCCGGTCAGCCGGCGAGACCGATCACCAGCCACATGACACCCGCGCCGCCGACCGTGCACATCAGCGTGCTGCTCGACGGATGCGGGCTGTGCGCCTCCGGCAGGATGTCGGACGTGGCCAGGTAGAGCAGGAATCCGGCGAAGAAACCGAGGTAGAGCCCGAGCGCCCCGGGCGGGATGGTGAAGCCGAGCGTGATCGCGGCCCCCGCCACCGGGGCCAGCGCGTCGGCCCCGAGCAGCACCTGCGCCCGGCGCTGCCCGTTCCCGTACAGCCGGGTGATCGTGTACGTGTTGAAGCCGTCGGCGAAGTCGTGCGAGATGACGGCGATGGCCACCACGATGCCGACCGTACTGCCCGCCTGGAACGCGGCGCCGATCGCGAAGCCGTCCATCACACTGTGGCCGACGAGCGCGACGGCGGCGGTGACGCCGATGCCCTTGACCGGGTCGTGCGCGTGGGAGTGGCCGTGGGTGTGGGAGGCGTACTCGCCCTCGTGGGCGCGGTGGATGGCGACCGAGCGTTCGACGATGTGCAGGGCGAGAAAGCCGGTGACGAACATCAGCAGCGCCGCGGGCACCCCGAAGATCTCGCGCGGCTGGGTCTTCAACGCCTCGGGCAGCAGGTCGAATCCGACCACGCCGAGCATCAGCCCGGCGGCGAGGCCCAGCACGAGATGGCGGCGGTCACCGATGCGATGTGCGACGATGCCGCCGACGAGGGTCATCGCGAAGGCGCACGCGGCAATCAGGACCGGCATGACGTCATGATCCATGACGCCGTGTACGCCCGCGAATCAAGGGTGCCCTTACCTGCGGCGCAGGCCCCTTCCGCGCCTGTTACCGGCGGTGACCACCGGTCCGGCGGCCCGCCTCGGCCGCGACGGCCCGGGCCATGGCCTGCTCGCCCTTGGCGTTGGGGTGCGCGGGCGCGGCCGGGGAGGCGGGCACCAGCGGTTCGATCCACCGGTCGGCGGGCGCCCGGCACATGTCGTGGCCGACGGTCGGCCGGTAGGTGTCGACGTAACCGGCGCCCCCGAGCAGGGCCTGGGTCCGCAGCATCGCGTTGAGCTTCTTCTCGGTGTCCCGCAGATAGCGGAAGTCGCCGGCCGCGAAGGGCACCACCGGGGAGGTGCAGGGCACGGCGTCGTCGGGCAGCAGCGCGGGGTAGCCGACCACGAGGACCCGGGCGTGCGGGGCGCGGTGGCGCACGGCCCGCAGCACCTCGGCGATTTTGGGCGCGGCCTTGGCAACGGCGCCGGTGAGCTGATCGGTGCCGCCGGCGCCGTAGTGGTCACGGCAGGGGCTGCCCGCCGGGTCGGTGGCGCCGAGCCCGGCGCAGGTGGCGATGATCGAGCCGAAGCCGATGTCGTTGCCGCCGATCTGCACGGTGACCAGGGTGGTCCGGCGGTCGAGGGCGTCGAGCTGCGGCGGGTTGGTGCCCTGCGGCTGCCACATCTCGGCGGTGGTGGCGCCGGAACAGCTGACGTCGGTGAGGTGGCCGATCCGGTCGGCGGTGGCCAGCAGCGAGGGGTAATTACGGCCGGAACGGGCGCAGTTGGCGTCGACCTGGGTGGGAATGGCGGGGCCCGCGGTGTACGAGTCACCGAGCGCCGCGTAACGGACGGCGGCCGGGCGGTGGGCCTCGGGCGCGTGGTGCCCGGCGCCGCCGTGGTGACCCGGCGGACCGGAGAGGGCCGCGGCCGGGAGGACCGCCGCCGCGGTGAGCGCGAGGGCCCCGCCGAGTGCCGCAGCCCCCATGACTGCGGCCCGTCGGCCCGACGTCGGCTTCGGCGCCCGCCCGGTGGCTCTCCCCGGTCCGGCCCCGCCGTCGTCCCCGCGCGCACCCGTGCCCGTGCCTAAGGCCATCGGGCCCCCTCCCCGGCGTCCCCGTTGTGTTGATGTCGAGAGGACCAAGGCTCGACCGCCCGGAGTTCGGGTGTCAATGGGCGCGGCGTTCCTGTGTACCGCGGTTCGGCTGTCGCCGGGCCCACGAACCGTACGGTTTCCGGCGCCGCGCGCTTTCCGGGCGCCCTTTTCGTGTTCCCCGCCGAATCCCGGGCACGCGCAGTACAGAGGAGGTGCCGAGAATGTCCCTTTACGCGCACCACGCCGTGCAGCTCGCGGTCACCAACGACTTTCTGGTCGGCATCGGTCCGCTGGTCATCGGTCTCTGCATCGTCGGCCTGCTGATCACCGCGGTGTGGTTCGGCCGCCGCCGCAGCCGGCACCAACCGGGCCCGCCGGAGGGCACCCGGCCGCGTTCCGGCGCCTGGCAGACCCGGCAGGAGCACGACGCCGGGGCGCCGCCCGACCACGGGCCCGGCCACCAGGGGAAGACCCCGCGCAGCCACGAGTCGCACGAGCCCCAGCCGGAGGAGGTGCCCAGGGACGGCAGGCGCCGCCTTCCGCACGAGCTGCACAGCTCCGGCGTCCGCGAGGGCCCGTTCCGTACGAAGCCGCGGCGGCACAGCGGGCCGAACACGGACTGACACCTCCCCCCGCGGCCACAGACCGGGAGCGGGCGCCACCTCTCGCAGGTGGCGCCCGCTTCCTTGTTCGGCTTTCCGGGGCGGCCCGGCCCGACGCTTCCGGCGCTGGCGGGCGGGCCGCACCGGGACACGGTGGCTCAGTCCGCCGGCTGGCGCAGCCGGGCCGCGCAGGCCCGTACCGGGCCTGGGCCGGGCTGCCGACCTGCGGCCGGACCCTCGGCCCGGCCGCGTCGGTGTTCGTCCAGCGGCGGGCGGTCAGCCCGGGGCCGTCCAGCGCGTCCCGGGCGACCGGCACAGCCACGGGGGCGCCGGGCCCGTACGGCATACGGCGCGACGGCGGTCCACGCGCAGCCATTGCGCAGGACGTCCAGACAGGGCCGGTCGGCGCGGTCGCCCTTGCGCGGCTCGGTGCTCAGCTCCCGGGGACGGCGGTCGGCGAGCGTGCCGGCGCCCTCGCGGGCGAAGCCCCGTACGTCCTCCACGTCCGCGCGGCGGTCCGGCGGCCGGTCGCCGCGGTCGCTCTTGCCCGGCCCGGTGGTCAGCTCCCGGGGACGGCGGCGCCGAGCACGCGGCGAAGTCCCGTATGTCGTCCACGTCCGCGCGGCGGTCCGGCGGCACGACGAGATGCAGGCCGCGCGAGCCGGTGGTCATGGGCGCCCAGGGCAGCCGCAGCTCGTCCAGTAGCTCACCGACCTGGACCCCTCGGAGGGCGCTCCTGGTGGCCCGCCGGACTTCACGCCGGTCCGGTGGGCCGCCGTACGCCTCGAACACCGGCCGGTCCCGGGACAGCCAGCGGTGAAGCGTGGGGCAGCCCTGGCCAGGCCAGGTGGACGAGCGTGCCGGCGGTGTCGACCGGCACATGCGTGACCGTGCCGTCCTCCTTGGGCAGCTCGGTCCGCCGGATCCACTCCGGACAGTGCGCGGGCACGTTCTTCCGCATGAAACGCCGCCCGTCGATCCCGTCCGGGTGAAGCCCCAGCATCAGCGGCCGGTCCTGCGGATACGGCAGCGCGCAGGCGCGATCTCCCGGGCGTACGCGGCCCGGTCCGCCTTGGTGACGGCCGCGGTGGCCGGGAACAGCACCTTCCCTGCGCATGCCGCCTCCACCCGGTGGCGGCCGGTCGCCGCCGGGGGTGTTCAGGACGCGATGAGTTTGCGGGCCGCGGCCTCGATCGAGGAGGAGCTGATGCCCGCCGCGTCGAGCTGCTGCGCCGGGGTGGCCGAGCCGGGCATGGCGTGGACCGCGAGCCGGGTCAGCCGCGGCATGGGCAGACCGTTGCCGAATGCCTCCAGCACGGCGTCGGCGAGACCGCCCTCGGGGTGGTGGTCCTCGACGGTCACGAACCGCCCGGTCAGCGCGGCGGCCTCGCGCAGGGTCGGGGTGTCGACCGGCTTGAGCGAGTACAGATCGATCACCCGGGCGTGGATGCCGTCGGCGGCGAGCCGATCGGCGGCGGCCAGCGCCTCGTGCACGGTGACACCCGCGCCGATCAGGGTGACCTGGTCGTCGGGGTGCGAGCGCAGCAGCTTGCTGCCGCCGATCGGGAAGGCGTCCTCGGGACCGTAGATCACCGGGGTGTTGCCGCGAGTCGTACGCAGATAGGTGATGCCGGGGCGCTCGGCCATGGCCGTCACCAGCTGGACGGCCTGATTGGCGTCGCACGGGTACAGGACGGTGCTGCCGTGGATCGCCCGCAGCATCGCCAGGTCCTCCAGGGCCATCTGCGAGGGGCCGTCCTCACCGATGGAGACGCCGGCGTGCGAGCCGACCACATTGAGGTCGGAGCGGCTGATCGCGGCCATCCGCAGGAAGTCGTGGGCGCGGGTGAGGAAGGCCGCGAAGGTGGCGGCGTACGGCTTCCAGCCGCACACACCGACCCCGACCGCGGCGGCGATCAGCTGCTGCTCCGCGATGTAGCACTCGATGTAGCGCTCGGGGTGGTCCTTGGCGAAGAGCTGTGCCTTGGTGGAGTCGCCGACCTCGCCGTCGAGGGTGACCACGTCCTCGCGCAGCGTGCCCAGTACGGCCAGTGTCTCGCCGAAGGCGGTACGGGTGGCGACGCTGTCGCCCGGCGCGTAGCGCGGCAGCGGGGCGTGCGGCCGGCCGCCGCGCGGGGAGCGCTCGGCGGCGGGCGGGCGCTGCACCTCGACCCGCAGGTCTCGCAGGCCGCCGAGCTCGCGGATCGCCGCCTGAGCATCGGGCAGCGGCTTGCCGTGCATGCCCTCGCGGTCCTCCACGGCGGCCACGCCCCGGCCCTTGCGGGTCCTGGCGATGATCGCGGTGGGCGCGCCGCGGGTGGTGCGGGCGGTGGTCATCGCGGCGTCCACGGCGTCGATGTCGTGGCCGTCGATCTGCACGGTGTGCCAGCCGAAGGCGCGGATACGGCGGGCGTAGGCGTCCAGGTCCCAGCCGTGGCGGGTGGGGCCGCGCTGGCCGAGGCGGTTGATGTCGAGGATCACGGTGAGGTTGTCCAGCCCCTCGATCCCGGCGTGCTCGAACGCCTCCCACACCGAGCCCTCGGCCAGCTCGCTGTCCCCGCACAGCACCCAGGTGCGGTACGGCAGGTGGTCCAGGCGCTTGCCGGCGAGTGCCACGCCGACGCCGATGGGCAGGCCCTGGCCGAGGGAGCCGGTGGCCACGTCGACCCACGGCAGCTTGGGGGTGGGGTGGCCCTCCAGACGGCTGCCGAGCTTGCGGAAGGTCAGCAGCTCCTCGTCGGTGATCGCGCCGGCCGCTTTGTACGCGGAGTACAGCAGCGGGGAGGCGTGGCCCTTGGAGAAGATGAGGTGGTCGTTGCCGGGGAGGTCGGGGTGGTCGAAGTCGTAGCGCAGATGGCGGGCGAGCAGGACGGCGACGAGGTCCGCGGCGGACATCGAGGAGGTGGGGTGGCCGGAGCCGGCGGCGTCCGCGGCGCGTACGGAGTCCACGCGGAGTTGTTGGCCGAGTTCGGCGAGTTGCGCTCCGCTGAGGGTGGGGGATTGGGTGACGGTGGGGGGCATGGGCGGGGTCTCCCTTCGGGCGGGCAGTCTTCCCCCGTGCGGCTGCCCGGCCCCCGCGAGGACAAACGGGCCGCGGGCCCCGCAGGGGCGCGGGGAACTGCGCGACCAGCCACGACGGCGCTGCCGCGAGCCCGCACGCCCAGCCCCCCACGGTCCGCACCGGACCACCAGCCGGTGAAGGGCTGAGCGCGCAGTTCCTCGCGCCCCTAAACAGGCCGCACACGGCGGGTAAAGACGAAGCAGTCGCCCCGCAGGGGCGCGGGGAACTGCGCGACCAGCCACGACGACGCTGGCCCAGGCCCGCACGCCCAGCCCCTTGCGGTCCGCTCCGGACCACCAGCCGGTGGACGGCTGGTCGCGCAGTTCCTCGCGCCCCTAAACAGGCCGCACACCGGCAGGTGAAGACGAAACGGTCGCCCTACCAGGGGCGCGGGGAACTGCGCGACCAGCCACGACGGCGCTGCCGCGAGCCCGCACGCCCAGCCCCCCACGGTCCGCACCGGACCACCCGCCCGCGGCGGGCTGAGCGCGCAGTTCCTCGCACCCCTGCGGGGGCCACCCGCCCCGGGGAAATCTCGCGACGACCCCCCGTCAGGGGCTAGTGAGGGAGGATTTTCGCGAGGAAGTCGCGGGCGCGGGGGGTGTGGGGGGACGTGAAGAAGTCGGCCGGCGGACGGTCCTCGACGATGCGGCCGTCTGCCATGAAGACGACGCGGTCGGCGGCCGACCGGGCGAAGCCCATCTCGTGGGTGACGACCACCATCGTCATCCCCTCCTCCACCAGCCCCCGCATGACATCCAGCACCTCATTGATCATCTCGGGATCCAGCGCCGACGTCGGCTCGTCGAAAAGCATCGCCTTGGGCTCCATCGCCAGCGCCCGCGCGATCGCGACCCGCTGCTGCTGTCCCCCGGACAGCTGCGGGGGGAACTTCGCGGCGTGCTCCCCCACCCCCACCCGTTCCAGCAGCTCACGCGCGCGGCGCTCGGCCTCGGCCGGCTGCCGCCCCCGTATCCGCACCGGCGCGAGCGTGACGTTCTCCAGCACCGTGCGGTGGGCGAAGAGGTGGAAGCCCTGGAAGACCATCCCCACCTCGGCCCGCAGCCGGGCCAGCTCACGGCCGCCGGCGGGCAGCGGCTCGCCGTCGATGGTGATCGTGCCGGAGTCCACGGTCTCCAGCCGGTTCACGGCCCGGCACAGCGTGGACTTGCCGGAGCCGGACGGCCCGATGACCACCACGACCTCGCCGCGGCCGACGGACAGGTCGATGTCCTTGAGGACGTGCAGCGCCCCGAAGTGCTTGTTGACCCCGCGCAGGACGATCAGCGGCTCGCCGGGCCCGGCGGACGGGCCCCGCACCACCGGGGCTATGGGATCGGCGGCCACGGCGGACCGCTCACCCCAGCACGCGATGGACCAGCGTGTCCCGCTCGGTCTGCGGGATCGCCGTCCACCGCATGCCGCGCAGTGCGCCTTCCAGGGCCAGCAGGGTGTGCGTACAGGCGTCCTCGGGCAGCTCGGGGCGGAGCTTCTCGAAGGCGCGGCCCGAACCCAGGCGGCGCAGTTCGCCCGCGTCACCGACGCCCGCGCGGCGCAGTCGGTCGGCGAGCACCGCCCCGATGTTCGGCAGCTGTTGAAGGGAGTCCACGTCGTGCCTCCGGTGACGAGCTGGTGGGTGAAGGTGAGGTGAGGGTGCGTCAGAACGGATTTCCGTGGCGCCATCATGCACCGCGCGCGGGCGCCTGCCGGGCGTTCCGGCCTGACACGCCCGTGGCCGTCCCCCGCCGTGGTGACAGCGGGTCACCCCGCCGCGCATCCGCCGCACCCGCCGGGCCGGCTCAGACGTCCAGGTCGAGCACGACCGGCGCATGGTCCGAGGCCCCCTTGCCCTTGCGCTCCTCTCGGTCCACGTACGCGTCGCCGACCGCCTTGGCGAAGGGCGCGTTGCCGTACACCAGGTCGATCCGCATCCCGCGGTTCTTCGGGAAGGCGAGCTGGCGGTAGTCCCAGTACGTGTACGGGTGGTCGTACTTCAGCGGGCGCGGCACCACGTCGCTGAGGCCGGTCCCGCGCAGCTCGGTGAGCGCGGCCCGCTCGGCTGGCGTGACATGGGTGCTGCCCTCGAAGACTGAGCGGTCCCAGACGTCCTCGTCGGCGGGCGCGACATTGAAGTCGCCGAGCACCGCGAACGGCCGCGTCCCGCCCGCGTCCCCGGCGACCGCGGCCTTGAGCGACTCCAGCCAGCGCAGCTTGTACGCGAAGTGCGGGTGGTCGACCTCGCGCCCGTTCGGCACGTACACCGACCACAGGCGGACCGGGCCGCAGGTCGCGGCGACCGCGCGGGGCTCCTGGACGCCCTCGTACTCCGGGCCGTCCGGGAGCCCCTGGACCACGTCCTCCAGACCCACCCGGGAGATCAGCGCCACCCCGTTCCACCTGCCGGTGGCGTGCACGGCCGCCTCGTACCCCAGCTCGCGCAGCTCCTCGCGGGGGAACTGCTCGGCGGTGCACTTGGTCTCCTGGACGCACAGGACGTCCGTGCCGCTGCTCTCCAGCCAGGCGAGCAGCCGGGGGAGGCGAACGGTGATCGAGTTGATGTTCCAGGTCGCGATGCGCATGTCTGCCAACCTAGCGGGTGGGTACGACAGTGACCGGCGGGCTCAGACCTCGGCGCCGTCGCCGGGGGCGAACCGCAGGTGGTCGGCGCCGCCCAGATTGCCGATCTGCTGGTCGTAGATGGGCCGGGCGAGGTCGGTGAGCAGGGCGTCGTGGACGTCCACCGCGCGGCGCGGCTTGATCTCGCGGACGTAGTCGATGATCTCGGAGATCTTGCTCCAGGGTGCCTGTACGGGCAGCAGCAGCGTGTCGACCGGGTGGTTCGGATGGGTCAGCGCGTCGCCGGGGTGGAAGACCGAACCGTCGATCAGGAAGCCGACGTTGGTGATCCGCGGGATGTCCGGGTGGATCACGGCGTGCAGCTCGCCGTGCACCTGGACGTCGAAGCCGGCCGAGGTGAAGGCGTCGCCCTGCCCGACGGTGTGCACCCGGCCGGGAAAGGCGGCGGAGAGCCGGTCGGCGACGCTGCGCAGCGTCCACAGCTCGGCGGCGAGGTTGGACTCCAGCCCCGCCCGCAGCCGGTCCTCGTTGAAGTGGTCCAGGTGCTCGTGGGTGACGAGGATGACGTCGGCGCCGACCGCCGCGTCCTCCTCGCTGAAGGTGCCCGGGTCGATGACCAGCGTCCGCCCGTCCTTCTGGAGCGTCACGCAGGCATGCCGTTTCTTCGTCAGCTTCATGGCACCCATCTTGCTACGGCACACCGTGTTCCCGCGGTCACGCCCGGCCGCCGGTCTCCTGCTCGATGACCGTTCTGGCCGTGTCGACGGCGGCCCGGGCGGCGGGCAGGCCGCAGTACACCGCCGTCTGCAGCAGTGCCTCCTCTATCTCGGCGGGGGTCAGCCCGCCGCGCAGCGCCGCCCTGGTGTGGTCGGCCAGTTCGGCGAGCTGTCCGGTGGCGGTCAGCGCGGTGAGGGCGACGAAGCTGCGGGTGCGCCGGTCGAGTCCTGGCCTGGTCCATATCTCGCCCCAGGCGTAGCGGGTGGCGAAGGAGTCGAACTCCGCGCCGAAGGTCTCGGCGCGGGCGACGGCCGCCTCGACCTCCGCGTCGCCGATCAGCTCGCGCCTGATCCGCAGCCCCTCGGCGTAGCGGTCGGGCTGCGGGGGCGCGCCGGCGGGCGCGGGGGCCCGGGGCGTTACAGGCGGCGGCGTGGGCGCGAAGGGGGTGAGGGCGGCCGGGGCGCGCTCGGCCCAGGCGCCCTCGAAGTGCCGGGCCAGCAGGTCGCCGACGGCGCCCGGCTCCTCGACGGGGGCCAGGTGCCCGGTGCCGGGGACGACGGCCAGCCGCGCGTCGGGGATGCCCGCGACCAGCAGCCGGGCGTCGGCGGGCGGGGTCTCGGTGTCGTCGGCGCCCGCGACCACCAGCGTCGGCACGGTGATGCTGCCGAGCACGTCACGGATGTCGAACGCGGCCAGCGCCTCGCAGGCCGCGACGTAGCAGGCGGCGTCGGTGGTCCTGACCATCTGCACGGCCCAGTCCGTGATCGCGGGCTGAGTGGCGAGGAAGGGCGCGGTGAACCAGCGCTCGGGGGTGGTGCCCGCGGTGCGGTCCAGGCCGTTGGCGCGAACCACCACCCCGCGCTGCCGCCAGATGTCGGCGCTGCCGAAGCGGGCGGCGGCCGAGACCAGGGCGAGCGCGGCCACCCGGTCGGGCCGCAGCAGCGCCAGCCGGGCGCCGACGGCCGCGCCGAGCGAGCAGCCCGCGTAGGCGAAGACGTCGACGCTCTCGTCGTCCAGGACGGCGAGCAGCCGTCTGGCCAGGTCGTCGACCGAGGAGGCGGGTTCGGCGGGGGCGCCGCCGTGGCCGGGCAGCTCGTAGCGCAGCACCCGCCAGGTGTCGGTCAGTACGGGCAGCTGGCGGTCCCACATGTGCCAGGTCGCGCCGAGCGCGGGGCCGAGGACCAGTACGGGGGCGGTGTCGGGGCCGTCGAAGCGGTACATCAGCGGGGGCGGCAGCGCCAGGTCGTCCCGCTCGTCGTCGTCCCCCGCGGGGGCGGTTCCCGGTCCGGCGGCGGGCCGGTGGTCGCGCTCGTCCCCGTGGTCGCGCTCGTCCGTGTCGTCGTCCTCTTCGTCGTAGACCGTGTCGTACGGCTTGTACGCGGCGGCGTACCCGCCGCGCTCGTCGGCCGCCTGGTCGGTTACCTCGCTCATCGCCTCACGCTATCGAGTGAAGGGCACGGCGGTCATCCGCCGCTGAACCCGTGCTGGAAGTTGACGGTGGAGACCACGTAGACCCGCGGCCAGTCGGGGTCGGACAGGCTCACCGTGATGTCGTGGTCCGGCTTGTCGCCGGCCTGGTGGAGTGTCGCCCCGCCCCATTGGCGGGGGATGCTGAAGTCCCAGCCGGCCAGCGCGCACTGGGCGGCGCTCATGGCGACCTGCCCGTCGCGCAGTTCGGCGCGGCTGGTGCCGACCTGGGCCAGGAAGGTGTCGAGGCCGCCGGGGGTGGTGGTGAACTCCACGTACAGCTCGCTGGTTTCCCAGGAGTTGGTCTCCATACTGCGCACATGGTGGGCCATGGGCGGGATGGGCACCTGGTAGATCCGGCGCTGGAGCTTGGTGGGGTAGAAGTCGGCGATGCGGTGGCCGGGCGAGGTCTGCGCCTGCGCGGCCTCGTCGTCGCCGTCGCCGCGGCTCTGCTCGGCGGAGATGATCACATAGCCGATCGGGACGAGGACGAGCAGCGGTACGACCGTCCAGCGCACCCAGCGCGGGAGGTCGCGCGCGGGCGGGAGCTGCGCCGTCCCGTCGTCGGCGGCCTCCCCGTCCTGGGCGTGTTCGGGGGCGCGTTCCGGGGTTGTCGTCATGAGCCGTCCGCCTGCCGTCCGTAGACCCGCCCGTAGCGCTCGTAGCGTTCCACCCGGCGCCGGTTGGCGCGGCGGAAGCGGCGGGCGACCAGCCGGGCCAGGTCGGCGGCGCCCACCATGCCCGCCTCCGGGCCGAGTTCGGCCTTGACGATCCGCGCCTCGGGCCGGTAGCCGCGGCCGGTGAGCGTACGGCGGAAGGCGTCCCTTGCCGGTCCGATCAGCAGATCGTCGGCGGCGCTGACCCCGCCGCCGATGACGAAGCACGAAGGGTCGAGCGCGGCGGCCAGGTTGGCGATGCCGACGCCGAGCCACTGGCCGATGTCCTGGAAGAGCTCGATGCACATCGCGTCGCCCTGCCGGGCCAGTTCGGTGATGAGCGGCCCGGTGATGTCCCGGACGCTGCCGCCGACCCGGTCGATGATCCCGTACGCCACCGGGGAGTCGGCGGCGGCCAGTTCGCGGGCCTCCCTGACCAGGGCGTTGCCCGAGCTGTACTGCTCCCAGCAGCCGCGGTTGCCGCACGGGCAGCGGTGGCCGCCCGGCACCACCTGCATGTGACCGAACTCGCCCGCGACGCCGTAGCGTCCGCGCTTGACCCGGCCGTCCTCCAGGATCGCGCCGCCGATGCCGGTGCCGAGGGTGATCATCACCAGGTCGTCCTCGCCGCGCGCGGCGCCGAACCGCCACTCGGCCCAGGCCGCGGCGTTGGCGTCGTTGTCGATCACGACCGGGACCAGCAGGCGGTCGGCGAGCTTGTCGCGCAGCGGTTCGTCACGCCACGACAGATGAGGGGCGAACAGGATGCGGGAGCGGTCGCTGTCCACCCACCCGGCGGCGCCGATGCCCACGGCGTGCACGTCGTGCCGCTCGGACAGGTCGAGGACCAGGTCCACGATGGTGTCCTCGACCACCTTGGGGCTCTTGGACCGGTCCGGGGTCTCGGCGCGCAACTGCTCCAGGATCTTCCCGTCCGGGTCCACGACCCCGGCCATCACCTTGGTGCCGCCGATGTCGATGCCGACGGTGGGGACGCGGGGTGCGGTCAGATGCGAGCGCCGCTCGCGCAGGTCGCGCCGGCCCACGTTCTGCCACACCGTGGCCCGGGCGGCACTGCCGCGGTAAACACGTTCACGATTGGCACTCAAGCGGGGGTCTCCGGGTCGGTGGCCGGTGGATCGGTGGCGGGCGGCCGGCCGACGGGCGGTCTCTGCCCGGTCGGCGGCGGATCTGCGGGTGGGCGGGTCCTGGTTGTCGTGCTCCGGCTCGGTCGGTGGATCGGCCCGGTCCGTGGCCGGGCGGGTCCAGCGTAATGTCCTTCCCTGGGTGGTCGGCCTGCACCGTGCCGCGCGCGAGGGGGACGAATCGGTCACTCAGCAGGTGGGCGTGGTGCGGATGGTGTGTGAGGAGCGCCACGCCGAGAGCGTTGTCACGCGCGGCAAGTGGGTGTTCGGGCGGCCGAAGTCGGCCGTGTGTTCGAGCAGATGCGGGCCCCGGAACCGCCGGGTCCTCAAGCCCGGGACAGCAGACGGAATTCGAAGGCATACCGCGAGGCCCGGTACAGATGACTGCCGAACTCGACCGGCCGGCCCCGGTCGTCGTACGCCGTGCGCCGCATGGTCAGCAGCGCCGCGCCCACGGGTTCCGCGAGCAGCCGGCTCTCCTCGCCGGTCGCCGCGCGGGCGCCCACGCTCTGCCGGGCGCTGTGGAAGGTGACGCCGCAGTGCCGCATCAGCGCGTAGAGGCCGGTGGACTCCAGTTCCCCGTCGAGCGGTTCGAGCAGATCGCACGGCAGGTAGTTGCACAGATACGCCATCGGCTCGCCGCGGGTCAGCCGCAGCCGGCGCATCTCGACCACCGGACAGGACTCGGGCAGGTCGAGCGCGGCGGCCACCTCGGCGGAGGCGGGCACCCGGGTGTGGTGCAGCACCCGGGTGGTGGGCTGAAGACCGGCCGCGAGCAGATCGTCGTACAGACTGCTCAACACCAGGGGGTGGGCGCCGCTGCCGCGTACCACCTGGGTGCCGATGCCCCGGCGGCGGACCAGCAGGCCCTTGTCGACCAGTGACTGAATGGCCTGGCGGACGGTGGGGCGGGACAGGCCGAGGCGGGCGGCCAGCTCGATCTCGTTGCCGAGCAGGCTGCCTGGGCTGAGCGCACCCTCCTCGATCGCCGTTTCGAGCTGCCGGGCGAGCTGGAAGTAGAGCGGTACCGGGCTCGCGCGGTCCACGGCGAGCCGCAGGTGCTGGGGCTCGCGCTTGGGCACCTGCGGAGCGTATCGGCAGGGCATCATGACGGGAAGTCCTGTTGTCCGGACAATGCGTTGACAGGGGCCGGGCGGCGCGGGAGGTTGGGAGCGCCTGACGTCTCCTCTTCGGAAGGAGCAGGAGTGGGTATGCGGATCGGGCTTCTCGGCGCCGGGCGGATCGGGGCCTTCCACGCCGCGACACTCGCGGCGCACCCCGGCGTGGGCGAGCTGGTGATCGCCGACGCGGATCTGCCGCGGGCCCGGCAGGTCGCGGACGCGTACGGCGGCGGCTGGACGGGCTTCGGCACGGCGGCCGCACGCCAGGCGTCGGTACGCGCGGTCTCGGTGGACGCGCTCTTCGACAGCCGTCCGGACGCGGTGGTGATCGCCTCGGCGACGGAGGCGCATCCCCGGCTGATCACCTGGGCCGCCGGGGCGGGCATCCCCGCGTTCTGCGAGAAGCCCGTCGCGCGGGACCTCGCGGGCACGGTGGCGGCGCTGCGCGCGGTCGAGGAGGCCGGGGCGGTGCTCCAGATCGGCTTCCAGCGACGCTTCGACCCGGGCTACCGGGCCGCGCGCGAGGCGGTGAAGGCCGGGAGAATGGGCAGGCTGCACACCGTGCGTACGGTCAGCTCGGATGCCGCGCCGCCGCCGGCGGCGTACATACCGCTGTCCGGCGGGCTGTACCGGGACTGTCTGATCCACGACTTCGACATCCTGCGCTGGGTCACCGGCCGCGAGGTCACCGAGGTGTACGCGGCGGGCGCGAACGTGGGCGAGGACTTCTTCCGGGCGGCGGGCGACGCCGACACCGCGGCCGCGCTGCTCACCCTGGAGGGCGGTGTCCTGGTCACCGCGACCGCGACGCGCTACCACGCGGCCGGGTACGACGTACGGATGGAGCTGGCCGGGACCGACGACCAGTTCTCGGTGGGATCGGGACCGCGCACCCCGCTGACCTCGGTGGAGCCGGACGCGCCGCCGCTCGGCTCGGTGGCCGTACCGCCCTTGCGCTGGCCGGGCTTCCTCGAACGCTTCGCCTCCGCCTACCGGGCCGAACTCGATGTCTTCCTGCGCGTCGCGCGCGGCGAGCGGCCCAACCCCTGCGAGGGTCGGGAGGCGCTGCGGGCGCTGCTGGTGGCCGAGGCGTGCGAGCTGTCGCGGCGCGAGCGGCGCCCGGTGACGATGGCCGAGGCCGAAGCGGTGGCGCGGACGTACGAGGGCGGCCTGAACGGTCCCAGCGCGGTGAACGGGGTGAACGGGGTGGTGGCGTGAGGCAGCGGCGGATCGCGGCGGCGCCGATCTCCTGGGGTGTGTGCGAAGTGCCCGGCTGGGGGCACCAGTTGAGCCCGGAACGGGTACTGGACGAGCTGACCGGGCTGGGCATCACGGCGAGCGAGTTCGGGCCCGACGGCTTCCTGCCGGGCCCGCTGCTCGCCGCCCGCGGGGTGACGGCCGTCGGCGGCTTCGTCCCGGCGGTGCTGCACGAGCCGGGGCACGACCCGCTGCCGGACGTACGGGCGGCGCTCGACCGCTTCACCGCGGCGGGCGCCCGTACGCTCGTGCTGGCCGCGGCGACCGGGCGGGACGGCTACGACGGCCGGCCCGAGGTCTCCGCCGAGGGCTGGCGGACGCTGCTCGCGCGCCTGGACGCCGTCGCGGCGCTGGCGGACTCCCTCGGGGTGACGGCGGCGCTGCATCCGCACATCGGGACGGTCGTCGAGGGCCCGGACGAGGTCGACCGCGTGCTGGACGGCAGCGCGATCGGGCTCTGCCTCGACACCGGCCATCTGCTGATCGGCGGTACGGACCCGGTGGCGCTGGCCCGCGCCGCCGCGTCCCGGGTGGCCCATGTCCACCTCAAGGACGTCGACGGCGCGGCCGCCGAGGCCGTCCGGGCCGGGCACACGACGTACACGGCCGCGGTCGGGGACGGCCTCTACCGGCCGCTCGGCAACGGTGACCTCGCCCTGGCGGAGCTGGTCGCGTCGCTGGAGTCGGTGGGGTACGACGGCTGGTACGTCATGGAGCAGGACACGATCCTGACCGCCGAGCCCCCGCCGGACCTCGGCCCGGTCACCGACGTCCGCACGTCCCTGACCTGGCTGGCGTCCCAATGACCGCGCCCGATGTCCCCGAGCCCGCGCCGGGCGAACCCGACAAGCCCGCGCGGCGTTTGAGCGCAGGTGACGTGCCCGCGCGGCACAACTCCCCTGAGCCCGCGCGGCGTTTGAGCGCAGAGCCCGCGCGGCGACTGAGCGCAGGGAACGCCGCCCACGACGTGATCACCCTCGGCCGCATCGGCGTCGACCTCTACCCGGAGCAGAGCGGCGTCACCCTCGCCGCAACCCGCACCTTCCGCAAATCCCTCGGCGGCACCGCCGCCAACGTCGCGGTCGCCGCCGCCCGCCTCGGCCTGCGCACAGCAGTCCTCACCGGCGTCGGCGACGACCCCTTCGGCACGTACGCCCGCGGCGCCCTGCGGGAGTTCGGCGTGGACGACGCCCTCGTCACGACCGTCCCCGGCGTCCAGACCCCGGTGGTCTTCTGCGAGCTCTTCCCCCCGGACGACTTCCCGATCTACTTCTACCGCCGCCCGTTCGCACCGGACCAGTGCCTGACCCCGGACGGCCTGGACCGTACGGCCGTGCGCGCGGCACGCGTGCTGTGGATCACCGGCTCGGCCCTCGCCGTGGAGCCCACCCGTTCCGCGCTCTTCGCCGCGCTGGAGGCCCGCGAGGGCGGCGACGTCTGGTTCGACCTCGACTGGCGGCCCGGCTTCTGGGCCGACCCGGCCGAGGCGCCCGCGCTGTACGCCCGCGCGCTGGCGTACGCCACGCTCGCCGTCGGCAATCTCGACGAGGCGGAGATCGCGGTCGGCAGCCGTGACCCGGAGACGGCGGCGGGGCTGCTGCTGGACCGGGGTGTGCGGACCGCCGTGGTCAAGCAGGGCCCGGCCGGGGTACTGGCCCGTACGGCGCACGAGCGGTACTGCGTACCGCCGTTGCCGGTCGAGGTGGTCAACGGGCTCGGCGCGGGCGACGCGTTCGGGGGCGCCCTGTGCGCGGGGCTGCTCGCCGGGGACCCGCTGCCGGAGGTGTTGCGGGCGGCCAACGCGGCGGGCGCGATCGTCGCCTCCCGGCTGGCCTGCGCGGACGCGATGCCGACCCGGGCGGAGATCGACGCGCTGCTGCTCGATCGCAACCCGACCGCTGAAGCGGTGAGTTGAGATGACGGCCGCGCATGTGCCCGCCGGGTCCTGCGCCCGGGACTGCTACGACCTGTGGATCGACCCGGACACGGCGGGCTGGGGGTACTCCGCGCTGCGGGTGCTGACCCTGGAGCCGGGTGGATCAAGGGAGTTGACGGCCGGGGACAGCGAGTGGATCGTGCTGCCGCTCGCGGGCGGCTGCGCGGTGACGGTGGACGGGGAGTCCTTCACGCTGCACGGGCGCCGCGATGTCTTTTCCGGCGTCAGCGACTTCGCCTATCTGCCGCGCGACTCCCGTACGGTGCTGGCCAGTTCGGGCGGCGGCCGGTTCGCTCTCGCGGGCGCCAGGTGCGAGCGCCGCCTTCCCGCGCGCTACGGTCCCGCGTCCGGTGTCCCGGTCGAACTGCGCGGCGCGGGCAGCGCGAGCCGCCAGGTCAACAACTTCGCCGCCGCGGATGTCTTCGTCTGCGACCGGCTGATCGCGGTCGAGGTGCTGACCCCCGGCGGCAACTGGTCCTCCTATCCGCCGCACAAGCACGACGAGGCCGGGCCTCACGAGTCGCGCCTTGAGGAGGTCTACTACTACGAACTGGGCGGCGGACCGGCCGCGCTGGGCTATCAGCGGGTCTATCCCTCCCCCGCCGGCACCTCGGACGTGCTGGCCGAAGTGCGGTCCGGCGACGCGGTGTTGATCCCGGACGGCTGGCACGGCCCGAGCATGGCCGTACCCGGCTACGACATGTACTACCTCAATGTGATGGCCGGCCCCGACCCCGCGCGCGCCTGGCTGATCAGCGACGATCCGGCGCACGCCTGGGTACGCGACACCTGGGCGGGCCAACTCCCCGACGTGCGCCTGCCGTTGTACGAGGCCCCGGACCGGGAGGGCACATGAGACTGACCGTCGCACAGGCGCTGGTACGGTTCCTGGCCGCGCAGTTCACCGAACGGGACGGCGTACGGCACCGTACGGTCGCCGGTATGTGGGGCATCTTCGGGCACGGCAATGTCGCCGGGGTCGGGCAGGCGCTGCTGGAGGCGGGGCCGGAGGCGATGCCGTTCCACCAGGGGCGCAATGAACAGGCGATGGTCCACGCGGCCGTCGGCTACGCGCGGATGAAGCACCGGCTGTCCACCATGGCGTGCACGACCTCCATCGGGCCGGGCGCCACCAATCTCGTGACGGGCGCGGCGCTGGCCACCGTCAACCGGGTGCCCGTACTGCTGCTGCCCGGCGACGTGTTCGCGACGCGGCCGGCCGATCCGGTGCTCCAGCAGCTCGAAGTGCCGTGGGCGTACGACATCACGGTCAATGACGCGCTGCGGCCGGTCTCCCGCTACTTCGACCGGATCTGGCGGCCCGAGATGCTGCCGGCGTCGCTGCTCCGGGCGATGCGGGTGCTGACCGATCCGGTGGAGACGGGGGCGGTGACGCTGGCGCTGCCGCAGGACGTGCAGGTGGAGGCGTACGACTGGCCGGACGAACTGTTCCGCGAGCGGGTGTGGAAGGTACGGCGGCCGGTGCCGGACGCGGCGGCGGTGGCGGAGGCGGCGGAGCTGCTGCGGGGTGCGCGGCGGCCGCTGATCGTGGCGGGCGGCGGGGTACGGCACTCCGAAGCGGCGGACGCGCTGGCCGAGTTCGCGGCGGCGACGGGCATTCCGGTGGCCGAGACGCAGGCGGGGAAGGGGTCGCTGCGGTGGGACCATCCGCAGGCGCTGGGCGGGATCGGGCACACGGGGACGACGCCGGCGGACGCGGCGGCGAGGGCGGCCGATGTGGTGCTGGGGATCGGCACGCGGTGGACCGACTTCACGACGGCGTCGGGCACGCTGTTCGCGGCGGACGCGCGGGTGGTGAATCTGAATGTCGGGGGCTTCGACGCGGCCAAGCTGGACGGGCTGGCGCTGTGCGGGGACGCGCGGGCGGGTCTGGGAGTACTCCTCGCGGAAGTGAGAGGGTATCGCGCTCCTGAGAGGGTCCACGCGGTGGACGAGTGGCGGGCCCGGACCGACGCGGTCTTCGCCGGGACGTACGGCGGTCCCGGCGACAGCTCAGGAGGGGCGCTCTCGCAGGGCGAGGTGATCGGCGCGCTGGACGCGGTGCTGGGTGACCGGGACGTACTGGTCAACGCGGCGGGCTCGCTGCCGGGCGACCTCCACCGGCTGTGGCGCTGCCGGGACCCGGAGCAGTACCACGTCGAGTACGGCTACTCGTGCATGGGTTACGAGATCCCCGCGGCGATCGGCGTGAAGCTGGCCGCGCCCGACCGGGAGGTGTTCGCCCTCGTCGGCGACGGGACGTATCTGATGCTGCCGACGGAGGTCGTCACCGCCGTGCAGGAGGGCATCCCGATCAATGTGGTGATCGTGCAGAACTTTGGGTACGCGTCGATCGCTGGGCTCTCCGAGCAGGTGGGGGCGGAGGGTTTCGCCACGGGGTACCGCTTCCGCGGGCCCGGCGGCGGTTACACGGGGGCGCCCCTGCCCGTCGATCTCGCGGCGAACGCGGCGAGCCTGGGGCTGGAGGTCTTCCGGGCCCGTACGGCCCCCGAACTGCGGGAAGCCCTCGCGGCGGCCCGCGTTTCGCCGCGGGCGACGGCGGTCCACGTCGAAACGGATTCCGCTCGCGCGGGGCTTTCGGCGGAGGCGTGGTGGGACGTACCGGTCGCGGGGACGTCCACGAGGCCCGCTGCGCGGGTGGCCAGGTTGGCGTACGAGGCGTCGCGCTTGCGCGCGTAATCCAGGTTTCCTTTTCCCCCGCCCGCCCACCCGTGCGGTGTCGACTCCGTCTGCGGTTCGCCCGGTCCGCCGGGTGCGGGTTCGTCCGGGTGCGGGCTTTTTCGTCCCCGCCCGCCCACCCGTGCGGGTGCGTTTCCGTCTGCGGGTGCAACCTGTGGTCGGGTCGGGGCCAGTCCGGAGGTATCTCCTCGAAATGCGCAAGTGACCTTCTTTGAGGTTGCGTAACGCTTGGTCTGCGCATTTCTGCGGGGACACCTCCTCCCCGTCCCCTCCGGCCCGGTTGGCGGCGAACGGTCGCGGGGGGTGATGGAAAACGTCCGACCGGAGAAGCGCGCAGGTTGTCTCGACCTGCCAGTTGGCCACCCCGTACGAACCGACCGCCGCCGACGGTGACCCGGCCCCACAAGAAGACCCGCAGACGGAGACGCACTCGCACGGGTGGGCGGGGTGGGGGAGACAAGCTCCCACGCAGTGGGGGCGCGTCCCGCATAGGGGCTACCAGCGGCGATTGGCCGGCACGCCCAGACTCGCCCGCGCGTCAGCGACTTCACGAAGGTCGAGATCCCAGGACGCGAAGTCCTGGCCCACCCCGAGCTGCCCGAGCAATTCCCCCCGCGGTGACACCGCCAAACTCCCCCCGACCCCGGTCGGCGCCAAGCCGACCGCCACGCCGGACACAGCGGGCGTCGGCTCGGCCGCCTGGCCGCAGCCGACCACGTACGCCCCCGTATCCAGCGCCCGCGCCCTCGCCAGCAGCGTCCACTGCTCCAGCTTCCCCGGCCCCGCCCCCCAGGACGCGGGCACGACCATCACCTGCGCGCCCCGCGCGGCGAGTTCGGTGAAGAGGCCGGGGAACCGTATGTCGTAGCACGTGGCCACACCGATCCGGACCCCGGCGACGTCCACGGTGAGCAGCGCCGCGCCGGGCGCGACCGTGTCCGACTCCCGGTACCCGAACGCGTCGTAGAGGTGGATCTTGTCGTAGTGCCCGACCCGGCGCCCGGGTCCGGCGATCAGCAGGGTGTTACGCACCCGGCCCCCGTCGGCGGGGGTGAACATGCCGGCGATCACGGTCACGCCGGTCGCCGCCGCGATCGTACGGACCCGTCGGGCCCACGGCCCGTCCAGCGGCTGGGCGACGGGCGCCAGCGGCACCCCGAAGCGGCACATGGCCGCTTCGGGGAACACCACCAGGTCCGCCCCGGCCGCAGCCGCCCGCTCGGCCCCCGCCGCGATCAGCGCGAGATTGGCCTCGGGGTCGGTCCCGCTGCGGATCTGGGCGGCGGCCACCCGCAGCACACGCGGGGCCCGGACCGTACGTGTGCGGCCCGGTGCGGGCGAACCGTCGGCGCTCACGGCAGGGACTTGACCACGGCCGTCAGGCGCTCCAGCCCGGCGACGAGGTGATCGTGCTCGGCCGCCGAGTACGCCAGCCGCAGATGGTCGGCGTAACGCCCGCTCTGGTGCGGGTCGTAGAACGTGCCCTTGGAGTACACCACCCCGGCCTCCAGGGCGCGTTCGGCGAGCAGTTCGGCCGTCGCGGTCCCGTCGACGACCCTGGCCCAGATGAAGAACCCGCCCTCCGGAGCCGTGAATTCGAGCCGGTCGCCCGCCTCCCGCAGGGCCCGTACGGCGAGTTGGGCGCGGGTGCGGTACAGCGTCCGGCCGCGGTGCAGCAGGCCGTCGAACCAGCCGGGCCGTTCCAGCAGCGAACGGGCGATGGCCTGGGAGAGCGTGGAGCTCTGGAAGTCGTAGCGGCGCCGCAGGTTGACCACGTGCGGCGCCGGCCACTCCGGGACGACCAGCCAGCCGAGCCGCAGCCCCGGGCCGAGCGTCTTGGCGAAGGTGTGGGCGATCACCACCCGGTCGCTGTCCAGCGGGAAGTCGGGCTCCTGCCCGCCGTCGAAGGAGAACTGCCGGTAGGGGTTGTCCGAGACGATCACGAAGCCGTAGTGCTCGGCGAGTTCGACCAGCCGCAACCGCCGCTCGTACGGCAGCAGTCCGCCGCCGGGGTTGTGGAAGTCCGGCACGGTGTAGACGGCCTTGGGGCGCAGCCCCGCCCGCAGCCGTTCGGCCAGCACCTCCACCTCGAAGCCGTTGGGCCCGACGGGCACGGTGTGGATGTCGGCCCCGGTGCTCTCCACGATGCGGATGGTGTCGGGGAAGACCGGATCGTCCACGACGATGACATCGCCCGGCTCGGCGATCACCTGGAGGGTCAGGGCGATGCCGTGCAGCGCGCCGTTGGTGATCAGGACGCGGTCGACGGGTACGCCCTCGCGCGCCGCGATCAGTTCGCGGAGCCGGAGTTCACCGGCGTTGGGCCCGTAGGCGAGCGCCTGGCCGCCCGAACGGGCTTGTGAGAAAAGCTCGTTGGTGACCTCCCCGATCTCCCGCAGCGGCAGCGCCTCGACCGCCGGGGCGCCGCTGACCAGGTTGACGAAGTCGGGTCCGGGCCGCCGGGCCGGTACGGCGTAGGGGGCGGACAGCGACAGCCCGGCGACCCTGGCTGAGACCAGGGAGGCGGCCGGACGCGCGGCCCCGTCGGCGTAAGCGGCCGGATCGGAGGCGGTAGCGGCGGCCGTGATGTCGGCGGAACGCGTGGTCGTGGTCATGCCGAAGTCCTCGTCTCTGGGGAAAACTGCTCGTCGGTGTGCGCGGCCGGCCGCCCCGGCACGGGGTCCGCGGTCCGCAGATGGGTGTGGATCAGGGTGGGGGAGGGCGTCAGGCCGAAGCCGGGGCCCGGCAGCGGCGGGGCCAGATGCCGGGTGCGGTCGATCGCGTAGCCGGGCACGGTCAGCCCCGGTCCGAACCACTCGTCCTGGCGCCCCGACTCGACGGCCACCGGCCCCTCGGCCCAGGCGGCGAGCAGCCGCCCGGCCGCCCACAGCGGGCCGATCTCCGCGACCTGGACGCCGAGTTGATAACCGAGCCCCAGCGCGCGGGCCCGCTCGATCATCCGCAGCGACCGCAGCGGACCGCCGCACTTGGAGACCCGTACATTGACGTACGAGGCAGCGCCGGGTCCGGCCGCCGCGTCGAGGTCGGCGGGCGTCGCCCCGGACTCGTCCAGCATCACCGGGCACCCGGTCTCCCGCTGGATCCGGCCCAGGGTCGCCCAGTCGCGCCGCCGGGTGGGCTCCTCGATCCAGTCGACGGCGTCCGCCAGCAGCCCGGCGGCCCGCAGCGCGACCGCCGGCTCCCAGGAGCCGTTGGCGTCCACCGAGACGGTGGTCGTCGCCGTGTCGAGGAAGCCGCGTACCGCCAGCACCACACGCCGGGTCGCGAAGGGGTCGGCAAGTCCCTTGACCTTGACGTGCCGCAGATTCGCCAGGGCCCCAGGCGGCATGCCGCCGAGCAGTTCGGCCGGGGTGCGGCTGGAATCGAGCACCAGCGCGGAGACCGGTACGCGGGGAGCGTCGCGCAGGACGCCGGAGCCCGCGGCTGCCACCCGCAGGGCGTCGGCGGCGTCCCGCCCGTGCGCCCGGCACCAGACGTCCAGCAGCGCCGTCTCCAGCGCCGCCGCGGCGGCGGGGGCCGGCCCGCCGGGGGCGCCGAGCGTCCGCGGCAGGTCGAGGTCGGCCAGCGCCCGTACGCCGGCCTCGAAACCGTCGGCGTCCGCGAGGACCTGGCCGAGCACCCGGGGGTCGGCCCGCCGCAGCGCGGCCACCGCCGACGTCAGTGTCTCGCCGGTGACGTACGAGCGCGGCGCCCCCTCGCCCCAGCCGGTGGCGCCCGCGAAGGAGCAGCGGACCAGCACCGACTGGGCGGTGGTACGGGACTTGGCGGCGTGCGCGAAGGGCCGGTTCATGGGCACCCGCGCGGTGAAGACCTCGATCGGCCCGAGCGCGGTCACGGTGTCCCCCCGGTGGCCACCGCGCCCAGCCAGTCCCAGTAGCGGTGCCGGGCCGCCGAGAACTCGATGTAGTGCCCGGCCCCCGCGAAGTCCACCGCCCGCGCCCGGCGGGTGAGGCCGGAGAGCACCTGCCAGGAGGTCCGCAGATCGATGATCGCGTCGTGCTCGGGACGGACGAAGTGGATCCCGGCGCCGGTCGATTCGTCCCAGGGGCCGCCGCGCAGATAGATGTCCTCCAGGCCGACCATCACCGACCTTGTGCCGGCGGTGACTTGACGGACCATCAGCAGGTCGTTGGCCATGAAGTCCAGATAGCCGGTGACCTCGGTGTAGTCCGCGTCCGCCAGCGCCAGCGGTGAGGTGTGCGGACCGCCGCCGTCACGGACCGCGGCCAGTGTCTCGCCCGAGCCGAGCCGGGCCCGCTGCTGGCCGAGCGCGGGCGCGCAGAACACCAGCCGGGCGTCCGGCACTTGCCCCTCGGTCACCAGCGCCGCCAGTACGCTCCCGCCGAAGCTCTGCCCGACGGCGGTGAGCGCGAGCCCCGGCGCCAGCTCCCGGGTCCTGGCCAGCGCGAGTACGTAGTCGCGCAACACCTGCCCGGCCGAGGGCAGATGGCCGCGCGGGCCCCGGCTGAGCCCGCTGCCGCGCCGGTCGAGCGCGAACACCGCGATACCCCGGGCCGCGAGCGCCGGGCCGGTCTCGTACAGCCAGCCCGCGTGGCTCTGGATGCCGTGGAGGTAGAACACCGCGGCGGTGGGGGCGGTGTGCGGCCGCCAGTGGTGCAGGGCGAGTGTCGTGCCGTCGTCCGCGGTGAGCGGGAGCGTGGTGCGGCCGCCGTGCCGGGCCGTCGCGGCGGTCACCGGTCACCGTCCCGGCCGGCGGTACGGGAGACGGCGGCTGTCAGGGTCCGCTCGTCGGTGCTCGCGGCCAGCAGGCCGCGGTCGCGGAAGACGGTCAGCAGTTCGGCGTCGCGTTGCAGCCAGTGGTGCTTGACCTGGTTGGCCGAGGCGCCTCGGGCGCGCAGCCGCTCCTCGGCCGCGGCGAAGGCGCCGACCGGCACGGCGGTCACCTCAAGCCGGCCCAGGCGCCGGGAGCGGCGCTTCTCGCCGTACTCGATGTTGATCCGGCGCAGTTCGGTGTCGACGGCCTCCCGGAACCGATCGAGTCCGGCCCGGCCCAGCGCGGCGGCGCCCTCGATGACGACGCGGTAGCCGGGCGGGGTCCCCCAGACGGGTACGCAGGTGAACAGCGGGCGGCCGCCGAAGTCCGTGGGCAGCGCCCCCACCACGGCCTGGTGCACATGGGTCTCGGTCAGCTTCTCGCCCGTGAAGGAGCTGCGGAAGCCGGCCCGGCCGGTGAACTCCAGCCGCGGCACGGCCCCGTAGTACCCGGCGACCCGGTAGACGTCACCGACGTCGTAGCGCAGCAGCCCGTTGGCCTGGCTCATCACCAGCCGGTACTCCCGCCCGACCGCCAGCTCATGGAAGTCCAGGGTCGCGGTGTCGGGGGCGAGCAGATCGCGGTCGTCGGCGGGGACGAACTCGTAGACGCCCTGGTCGACCGCCAGCGGGCCGGCCGACGGGTGGCCGTCCACGGGGAGCGTGACGATGCCTTCGGTGCCCGTGGTGCTGAACGGCAGCCGGGGCACACCGGGTAACACTTCTTCGAGCCAGTCCCGGTAGAGGGCGGCGGAGGCCGAGTTCCAGGCGACCGCCAGCGTCAGGCGCGGCCACAGGTCCACCAGCGTGGGCGCGCCGCCGGTCGCGTCGAGGACCGCGCGCAGCCGCTCGGCGCTCTCCCGGTCCACGCCGACCTCGGCGCCGCGCCGGCCGTCGAGCGTCCCGTCGTGGAGGTCCGCCACCAGCCGCTCGCCATGGGTGACCAGGGTATGCGCCAGGCTGATGATCTTGGACGGGTTGAGCGCGACGATCGCCCGTACGTCCCGGCCGGCCAGCAGGCGCAGCTTGCGGTACATCGTCGCCTCCCAGCTCTCGTCCGGGTCGGCGACGAACCACGGCTCGTCGTACCAGGGCGGCAGCCAGTCGTGGGAGCTGACGGCGGCCGGCCGGTTGGAGATGCTGTAGACCGGCCGGGAGCCGCCCGGGGCGATCCTGCCGGGGGCGCGCTCCCAGGACAGGTCGAGTACGTCGGGGGTGTGCCGGTCCGCCGCCGCGGCCGGATCGGAGGCGGCGAGGGCCTCGAAGTACAGCCCCCACTGGGCGTACAGGGCCGGGCCCCGGTAACGGTCCCGCCAGTGGCGGGTGGTCGGGATGTGCTTGGGCACGCCGCTGGAGCCGGAGGTCTTCAGGTACGCGTACGGCTGGCTCGTGGTGAGGACGCCCGCGCGGCCCTCCCGCGCCCGCCGCACATACGGTTCGACGTCCTCGTACTGCTGAATGGGGACGGCTTTCCGCCAGTCGTCCATCGTGCGGACGGTGTGCAGGGAATGTGCCCGTCCGAACTCCGTGTCGGCGCACTGGTCGAGCATGTCTTCGAATACCCGGCGGGTGGTCTCCCGCGGTTCCGCGTAAATCCGTCGCTGGAGTTCGAGAGCACCGCGCACCCGCCCGGCGAAGGCATGGCAGGAGCAGCTGAAAGGTGCCGTGCGCCGGGGAGCGCGCGGAGTGTCGTACAGATTCTGTGCGGATTCCGTAACGGCTTCCATCATTTCCCTCAGGTTGAATTCACGCGTGCCGGATCACCGAATTCACGGCTTGTGGCCGAAGGAACCCGGGTGCTGGTGGCAGGGGTGCGGGCAGGGATCGAGGTAGGTTGCTGATTCAACGAGTGATGGCGTTCCGGGCCCGGAGGCGCGGTGGACCAGCGGGGATCGAGGAAAGTCAGCGGGCCCGGTCGGAAGAGTGACACGAGGCGTCGGCGCGGAAGGGGCCGTAATCGGCCGCCGGGGCGCTCGATTGGTCTTGAAGCTCTCGCATGCTCTTGAGTCTGGACCACTTGATGCGCGGGAGTCAAGGATTTTCGAAAATAGGAGGAGTTGAATTGTTTCAGGATTTCGAATTCCATGTGTAAGGGCAGGTGGGCCCGTTGGAGAAGGCGGAATTTCCGCCCGGCGCGGGGCTTGTGCGCGGTCGCGCGCGGGGGCGTACGGGGGCGTGGGACGGGTGGTCCTGGGGCCGGGCGTACGGCGGGGTGCCGCTACGCGCGGGGGCGTACGTACCGCGGGGCCGGGAGCCCGTCCCTCTCCGCCGCCGGCCCGCGCTGATGGCGGGTCAGCGCCAGCGACACCGCGCCGCCGCACAGACCGAGCACGGCCGCGATGACGGCGAAGGCCGTGGAGCCCACCGCCGTCATGCCCAGCACGGTGGTGCCCGCCGCGATGCCCACGTTCATCATGGAGCTGTTCCAGGCCAGGACCGACGCGCGCTGACGGGGGTCCGCGCTCGCCAGATACGCCTGCTGGGTGGAGTAGAAGGCGCTCCCGGCGACACACCAGACGAACAACGCGCCCAGACACAGGGCGAGATGACGAGTCGTCAGTGCGATCGGCGCCGACAGCGCGAACACCGCCGCGCTGCCCACGGACAGCCAGATCTCGCTTCTCCCAGACGCTCGCAGCCGGTCGATCGCCGGGCCACTGGCCAGCGACCCCAGCATCGAACTCACCCCGACCAGCAGCCCGGCCACGCCCTGTTGGGCCAGGGAGAACCCGAAGCGCTGCGCCAGCAGCGCGCCGGCATAGGTGTACGCGCCGAGCCGTCCCGCCTGGAACAGCAGCGTCGCCGTCAGTCCCAGGCTGATCCTGGGCGCCCGCCACGGCAGTATCAGCGCGCGCAGACCGCCGGGGGCCGCGGCGGGCGGGGTCCGTACCAGCCGCCGGGCCAGCAGCGGCACCATCAGCGCGAAGCCCACCCCGATACCGGCGAACGCCACCCGCCAGCCCAGCAGTTGGGCGCACACCGTGCCCAGCGGGACGCCGAGCACCTGCCCCAGGCCGTAGATGGCGACGGCGACCGAGACGGCCCGGCCGCGGCGGGCCGGTTCGGTGCGCTCGGCGAGATAGGCCCAGCAGGAGGGGGCGGCCATCGCCGCGCCCAGCCCGCTCAGCGCCCGGGCCGCCACCAGCAACGGCAGGCCCTGGGCGAGCGCGGACAGGACATTGCCCGCGGCGAAGAGACCGCCGCCGGCCACGATGAAGATCCAGCGCGGCGCCCGGTCGGCCAGCACGCCAAGTGGCGGTCCCGCGACCCCGTACGCGACCACGAAGGCGGTCACCACCAGCGCGGTGGCCGAGGTGGACGAGCCCAGGTCGTGCGAGAGGGTCGGCAGCAGCGGGGAGACGAGGTAGGTCTCCGCGCCCATCAGGAAGAAGACACCGCACAGCATGAGGTATTCGGCCGTGGAGATCGCCCCGGCCCTGGCTGAGCGCATTCCCACCCTCTCCGACGTGCTCGCGGCCGCCGGGCCCGAGCGCCGCGGCGTGCGCACTGCCGAGTCTGCGGGCGGGTTTCGGGACCGGTCCAATAGCCTTTGTTTCCCGGCCGATCACGCCTCTTTATCGCCCGTCGGCCCCGGCTGCGCGGAGCGTTAGGCTGACCACATGGAGTTGCGCCGTCTGAGGTACTTCGTGGTGCTGGCCCGGCATCTGCACTTCGGCCGGGCGGCGGCCGAACTCCGGATCGCGCAGCCCGGGTTGAGCCAGCAGATCAAGGTGCTGGAGAAGGAACTCAAGGTGGTCCTGCTGGACCGCGGCCCGCAGGGCGTCTCCCTCACGGCGGCCGGCGAGGCGCTGCTGGCCGGCGCCGGTCCCGTACTGGCCGCCGCCGACGAACTCGGCGAGCGGGTAAGGGCGGTGGCCGACGGCACGGACGGGCGACTGCGGCTGGCGTACTCCCGTTCCGGCGCGGACGAGCGGATCTCGGAGCTGATCGACGGATTCCGCCGTGAGCACCGCAACCTCCGGGTGACGGTCACCACCGCGATGTCCGCGTGGAGCCTGCGGCTGCTGCGGGACGGCGGGCTCGACGCGGTGTTCGTACGGGGAGTGGTGCGCGAGGAGGGGATCGAGACGGTCGTGGTGAGCGAGGAGGAGGCGGCCGCGGTGCTCCCGGCCGACCATCCGCTGGCCGCGCGCGAACTCATTGACCGTCAGGATCTGTGCGGGCTGCCGGTCGTGCTGTGGCCCCGGGAGGCCGGGCCGAGCCTCTACGACGAACTCGTCGGCGACGTCTGGCCGGACAAGCCGCCGGACATCGCGGCGGAGGAACCGGACTTCGAGCAGGTGATCGCCGCGGTGGGGGCGGGGGTGGGGGTCTCGGTGATGGATCTGCGGCGGGCCCGCAAGTTGTGTCCGCCCGGGGTCGCCATCCGCCGCTTCGGCGGGACGCCGCCCGCGTATGCGGTGTCACTGGCGTGGCGGGAGGGGAGCCCGGTGGTGGCGCGCTTTGTCTCTCACGTTCGGTGTGTCGTCGGCGGCTGACGCAGTGAGCTGGCGCTCACCCCGGTGAAGGGTTTGTTTTTCCCGCCCGCCCACCCGTGCGGTGCCGACTCCGTCTACGGTTCGCCCGGTCCGGCGGGTGCGGGTTCGTCCGGGTGCGGGCCTCTGCTCCCACCCTCCCCCAGAGCTTCGCCTGGGGGTACCCCCAATGCCGTCAAGTTTGGCGTTTGGGCTGGTGGGGGTGGGAGTTTGGGCTGTTGTGGTTGATGGTTGCGGTGATGTGGGCGGTGCCGGTGGGGACGGTCTGGCGTTTCTTGCCGTTGCCGATCTTGCCGGCGGCGTATTTGGACAGGGATCGTTTGACGAGGCGGTTGTATATCCGCAGGCGGCGTGGGGGTAGTGGGTGGTCGCGGAGGTAGGTGCCGACCGCGCCGAGCAGTCGGGCGTCTGGGGGACCGTCGATCTCGGTGGCGGTGGTGATGCCGTTGACGGTTTCACGCAGGGCCAGGGCGAAGCCCATCGCGGTGCAGGGCAGCCCTGCGGCGGTCCCGGCGCGGGCCATGACCAGGCGCAGGAGCTGGTAGCTGATCAGCAGGGCATGGATCTCCTGGGCCAGGCCGGCTGGGGTAGTGCAGTGCAGGACCCGGCCGCCGAGCATCGTGGACTTGACCGAGCAGAACGTCTCCTCGACTTCCCACCGGTCGTGGTAACAGGCGGCGATCGCGTCGGCGGGATGGGTGCGCCAGTTGAGCAGGCTGGTGGCCAGCAGCCATGTGCTGGTGCGGGTGCCCTGGTCGGTGGTGACCTGGACGGTGACGGCGATCGCGCGGACTTCGCGGCCGGCCCGCAGCGTCAGCCATGAGCCGTCGGGGTAGCGCTGAAGGGCCGGCAGGCGGGCGGTGCGGGGCAGCCGCACCGTGAAGTCGGCCCCGGTGGCGACCAGATCCGACAGGAACCCGGCCGCGTCGAACCCCGCGTCGAGCAGGACCAGCATTCCCGTGTGCAGGCTGCGCAGCAGCCGCCGGGCCGGAACGAACTCCCGGCCTGAGACCGGGCCGAAGACCGCATCGGCCAGGGTGCGGGTGGAGCAGTAGACCAAGGCGATCACCTGCACCAGCGGATAGCCCGCCGTGCCGTAGCGGTGCTTGTGCTTGCCCAGCCAGGCCCGGGTGGCCGCACTGTCCGGGACGGCCAGGACCGTGCCGTCGACCGCGCAGACCTCAAGGCCCCGCCACGGCTGCGGCACCGCGGCCGGGTGACGGCACAACTCGCGCAACAGCAACTGCAGCGGACGCGACCCCAGCCGCACCCGCGCCGCGTGCAGGCCCTGCCGGGTCGGGTCCGGCAACCCCGCGCCACCGAGCGCGGCACCCGCCATCCGGTACACCGCCCCCAGGGACACCGACCCGCACAACCCCTGCGCGACCAGCAGATAGACCACCACCCGGGCCGGCAGATCACGCACCCGCCGCTGCACCCGGCCCGTCCGCGCCAAAACCTCATCGACCACGGAGAACGGCAGCAGCCACGTCAACGGCCCCAGATGCCCCGGCGCGAAACACCCGGCACCTGCGGCCACCGAACGAGTAATGACAGACTCAGACACAGCAGGGCCCCTCCACGGATCCGGACTCGACACCCATATCCGTAGCGGGGCCCTGCCCCCGCTGTCCCACAAACACCCCAACCCCAACAACCCAACCCCCAAACTTGACGGCATTGGGGGTACCCCCATCTCGCTTCGCTCGCCCGTGCGGGTGCGTCTTCGTCTGCACGTGCAACCCGTGGGCGGGTCGGGGCCAGTCCGGACGTATCTCTCCCCCAGCTACCGCTGGGAGGTGCCCCCACGAAATGCGCATGTGACGTCCTCCCAGGTTGCGTAACCTGCGGTCTGCGCATTTCTGCGGGGACACCTCCTCCCCGTCCCCTCCGCTCCGGTTGGCGGCATCCGGCCGCGGGGGGGTGACGGGGACCTGCCCCGACGTCCCCCGCAACGTGCCCGTCCGTGGTGGGAGTGTTCCCCACCCGCACCACCCGTGCGGGTGGGATGTCGGCTTTCTGTCCTCCAGTGGGTGGCGACCTCGCCATCGGCGGCTGTCCGTTCGTATGTGGTGGCCACCCGCACGGTGAGGTGATCTTGGACGGTCACTCGGTCGGACCCTGTCTTTTCCCCCACCACCCCGCGACCGTTCGCCGCCAACCGGGCCGGAGGGGACGGGGAGGAGGTGTCCCCGCAGAAATGCGCAAATCCCTGGTTACGCAACCTGGGAAAACGCCACATGCGCAGTTCGAGGAGTCGCCTCCGGACTGGCCCCGACCCGACCACAGGTTGCACCCGCAGACGACGACGCACCCGCACGGGTGGGCGGGCGGGGACGAAAAACCCCCAACGCTACGCGCGGCCAAAGTGCCGCCAATGTGCCGGTGCGAGTGCCGGTCCCGCCAGGGCCGGCCTCGTAGTGTGCGTGGACGTCAAGGGACGGAACGTCCACCCACCCCAGGAGGCCCCATGAAGCAGCACCGCCTCGCCGCCACCGCGGCCACCGCCGCGGCCGCGGCGATCGTCGCCCTCGGTAGCACCGGCGTGGCCCACGCCGAGGCCAACCCCGCCTCGTCCACCACCCGCATCACCTCCGCCGTGCAGCTGCAGGCGAACCTCCAGCAGGCGATCACCCTCGAACAGGCCCAGGTGGGCGCCCTCGGCACGGGCCCGGCCGGCAAGGCCATCGACTGACCCGACGCCCGACCGACCCGCCCGACCCGACCGGCCCCCACCGCGACTGACGAAGGAGTGAGCACTGTGGGAACTGACGATTCCGCCCTCACCTGGTGCCCGAGCGGCCAGGCGAACTCACCCGAGTCCGTCGTCCTCGGTGTGCGCTCGGGCGACAACGGCCGTGTGACGTACCTCGCCGACCCCGTACCCGCGTCGGAGGTCCTCGGCTCCATCCCCGAGGGCATCGAGCCGACGCGGGTGCTGCGGTTCGCCTCGCACTGCGTGTCCGCGTGCGCGCACCGGAAGGGGAACGACTGCGGCCTCGTCCAGCGGGTGCTGGCCGTTCCGCCGCCGGACGACACCCGGGCGGTCCCGCGGTGCCACCTTCGTCCCCAGTGCAAGTGGTGGAACCAAACGGGCGTGGACGCGTGCTACCGCTGCCCGGCCGTCTCCACCTCCGTCTACACCCACGACGAACTCGGCACCCTGATCGCCGACCCGACGGCCACGCCCGAGCAGCTGTCCGCCTGGATCGCCGCGGACACCGGTTCCGCGTGACCCGACGCCGGTTCCGTGTGACCCGGCGGGAGGCCGCCCGCGCCTACCGCAGCCGCTCGGCCAGGAAGTCCTCCCAGGTCCGCGACCCCTTGTCCGAGCCCGCCGGGGCCAGGTTGTCGCCCGCCCGGTAGGCGCGGCCGGCCTTCCCCGGCATCGGGACCGGCACCAGCAGCCGCCGCCTGCCGCTCGCCTTCAGATAGCCGCGGACCAGCTCGGCCATCGGGTAGACCTTCGGTCCGGCCAGGTCCGGCACCCGGCCGGCCGGCTCACCGAGGGTCAGTTCCACCAGCCGGGCCGCCACCTCCCGCGCGTCGACCGGCTGGAACCGCGGTGCGCCCGGGACCGGAATCACCGGCAGCTTGGTCAGCTTCGACAGCACGGTCAGGCACAGGTCGTGGAACTGGGCGGCGCGCAGCGTCGTCCACGGCACCCCGGACTCGGCCACCGCCCGCTCCGCGCCCTGCTTGGCCCGGAAGTAGCCCAGCGGGACCCGGTCCGCCGCGATGACCGAGATGAACACCAGGTGCCGTACCCCCGCGGCCGAGGCGGCCCGCACGAGATTGCGCGCCGCCTCGTCGTCACCCGTGGGGGCGCCCGCGAGGTGCAGTACGGTGCCGGCTCCGGCCACCGCGGCTTCGGTCCCCTCGTCCTTGAGCAGGTCACCGGTCACATACGTGACGCCGCCCCCGGACTGGTGCGGTTTCCTGCTGAGCACCCGTACCTCGGCTCCGGCCTCCAGCAGCAGCGGGGTGACGAGGCGCCCCAGGCTGCCCGTGCCACCGGTGACCAGGATGGATGACGTCATGGTTGCTCCAAACTCGTTCGGACCGGGTCCTCGTCCCCCGTCACCTCACCAGCGTTTCGGGGGTCTGTCTCTCTGACACCCCGCGAGCGGGAAATGTGACCGCATGGCCGAGAGCACCTGGCCGGCGCCCCGGGCGTACCCGCCGTGACACCGGCCGGGCCGAACGGGCGAAAATGGCGCATGGACAACTTCCGGGCCGACGCCTACCTCAAGCACATCGGCGCCGAGCGGCCGCCCACCGCCGACGCGGACGCGCTGCGCACCCTGCATCTGCTGCACCAGCGCGCCGTCCCCTTCGAGAACCTCTCCATCCACCTCGGCCAGGACATCGTCCTCGACGAGGACGCGCTCGTCGCGAAGATCGTCGACGCCGGGCGCGGCGGCTTCTGCTACGAGTTGAACGGCGCCTTCACCGGTCTGCTCCGTTCCCTCGGCTACGAGGTGACGATGCTCTCCGCGCGCGTCTTCACCGAGACCGGCGAGATCGGGCCGCCGTACGACCACATGGCGCTGCGGGTCGACGCGGCGGACGGCAGCGGACCGTGGCTGGTGGACGTGGGCTTCGGGCGGCACAGCGACTACCCGCTGCGGTACGACGACCGGGCCGAGCAGCAGGACCCCGGCGGTGTCTTCCGGATCGTGGAGACGCCCGACGGCGACCTGGACGTCCTCCGGGACGGCGCACCCCAGTACCGGCTGGAGCAACGGCCGTGCGAACTGCGGGACTTCGAGGCGACCTGCTGGTTCCAGCGGACGTATCCGACGTCGCACTTCCGGCTGTCACTGGTGTGCTCGCGGCTCACCGAGGACGGCCGGGTGACGCTCAGCGGCCGCACTCTCGTCACGACCGAGGGCGAGCGGCGCGAGGAGCGGGAGCTGAACGAGGCCGAGGTGCTGCCCGCCTACCGCGAGCACTTCGGGATCACGCTGGACCGCGAACCGGTGGTGGTCGCCCCGCCCGGGGCCTGACGGAAGGGGGCCGGGCCCCGGGCGGAGCGGGACTTCAGGAGAAGACGACGGACCGCAGCTTCAGCCGCTCCGAGGCGTGGCCTCCGTTGGGACGCAGGGTGTAGTAGTCGCCGTCGCAGCCCACGCCGGTGAAGACCGTGGCCGTGGCGTTCGTGTCGTTCAACGGGGCGAACGCGGGCTCGGTCTCGTCCGGGTCGGACACCTCCGGGAGCGTGATGCACTCACGGCTGGGCGGGTCGACGAGCCCGCCGATCTCGTGGGAGCCGTACTCGCCCACGTAGCGGTAGATGAAGTCGCCCTCGGCCGCGTGGGCGGAGGCGGGGAAGCAGAACGCGGCCGCCAGGGCGCAGGCGACGGCGGCGACGGTGTTGCGGTAACGCACGGGTGAGACCTTTCACGTTCGGATAAGGCGAACGCGGATCACACTAGGGCGGGGCGAAACCGGCGAAACGCTTCTTCGTGACGAGACGGTTCGCCGGGCGCGTCGTGCGTGTCGGGGGCTCAGCGGCCCGGGCGTCCGCGGGCCGGGTCACACACCCCAGTCCGCGCGGACCTCCGCGAAGAACTCGTGGAACCCGGGGAACGTCTTCTTCACGCACCCCGGGTCGTCGAAGGTCGTGCCCGGTGTACGCAGCCCGGCCACCGCGAAGCTCATCGCGATCCGGTGGTCGCCGTGGCAGGCGATCTCGACGGGCGCGGGCGTGCCCGGGTGGATCTCGATCCAGTCGCGGCCGGTCTCGACCCGGATGCCCTGCCGGCGCAGGTTGTCGGCGCACGCTTCGAGCCGGTCGCACTCCTTGACCCGGGTGTTGTAGACGTCCTCGATCCGGACCGGGCCGTCGGCGAAGGGGGCGATCGCCGCGAGCGTGGGCATCGTGTCCGAGATGTCCCGCATGTTGACGGTGAGGCCGTGCAGGCGGCCGGTGCCGGTGACGGTGGTGGCGTCGGGGTCGGTCTCGACGTCGGCGCCCATCCGGCGCAGCACGTCCACGAAACGGAGGTCGCCCTGGAGGGCGTCGGCGCCGAGGCCGGGCACGGTCGCGCTGCGGCCGCTCAGCGCGGCGGCGGCGAAGAAGTAGCTGGCCGTGGAGGCGTCGGGCTCGATCGGGTAGTCGACGGCGCGGTAGCCGCCGGCCGGGACGACGAAGGTGTCGCCGTCGCGGCCGACGTCGACGCCGAAGCGGCGCATCATCGCGAGGGTGATCTCGACGTACGGCACGGAGACGATGCCGGTGACGCGGATGCGCAGTCCCTCGGTCATCAGCGGGCCGGCCAGCAGGAGCGCGGTGAGGAACTGGGAGGACAGGCTCGCGTCGAGGTCGATCGCGCCGCCCTTGATGCCGTCGGCGACGATCCGCAGGGGGAGGTGGCCGTCGGCCTCCTCGTGGGTGAGGTCGACGCCCAGGGTGCGGAGCGCCTGGGTGAGGGGGGCGACCGGGCGGCGGCGCATCTGGGGGGAGGCGTCGAAGCGGAAGACGCCGTGGCCGGCGGCGGCGAGGGCGGGCAGGAAACGGGCGGCGGTGGCCGCGTCGCGGGCGTAGACGTCGGCTTCGGTGACGGCGGGGCCGGAGGGGCGGCCGGTGATCCGCCATTCGCCTGCGGCGCGCTCGACGGAGTAGCCGAGGCGGGTCAGGCCCTCGGCGAAGCCGTCGGTGTCGTCCGAGAGGAGGGGGCGCCGCAGGACGGTGGTCCCCTCGGCCGCGGCGGCGAGGAAGAGGGCTCTCGCGGTCACGGATTTGGAGCCGGGGACGGCGACGACGGTCACGGGGTGCCTCCTGGCAGGTTCTTCGACTTCGGGCCCGCGCGGCCCCCGCCGAGTCTAGGCGCCGCACCCGCCGACCCGACCCGGGGCCGGGTCCCGCGACGGCGGCGGAAAGGGGGTGCCGAGGCGGCCGCGCCCTCGGCCTCCGGCCCGGACCCACGCACGGGCGCCGCGCAGGGGCAGTTCGGCACCGCCGAACCGGTCCATCCCGCTCCCCGCTGCTGCGGCGAGAAGAATGGGCATGCCGCACCGGCGCCCCTTCGCCCCGGCCAGGGGCAGTTCGGCACCGCCGAACACGTCCACCCCGCGTCCCGCCACGGCGGCGGGGAGAAGGTGGCCAGGCGCCGGTACCTTCGGCCTCCGGCCCGGACACACGCACCGGCGCCACGCAAGCGGGTATGGCACCGCCGAACCGGTCCACCCCGCGTCCCGCCGTCGCGGCGGAAAGAATGGGCACACCGCACGGCGCCCCTTCGCCCCCAGCCAGGAGCAGTTCGGCACCGCCGGACCGGTCCACCCCGCGTCCCGCCGTCGCGGCGGAAAGAAGGTGCCCAAGCGGCACCCTTGGCCTCCGGCCCGGAAGTCCGGCGGCCGACGCCCGTCGGGTCGGTGGTGAACTCCTCCCCGTACACGGTCAGATCGACGGTCTCCGGGCCGCTCATCGCGCGTCCCCCTTCGTTCGGGCGGCTCCTGCGCCGCCCGGCCGTCTCAGGTGAGGGAGGCCGAGAGCCGGTCGAGGAGATCGGTGAGGCGTTTGGTGACCGTCGCGCGGTCGCCGTCGGTGAGGGCCGAGCCCATGCCGACCGCGACCGCGCCCGCGTCCACCCAGTCGGGCGCCTCGGCCACCGTGATGCCGCCGATCGGCAGCAGCGGCGCCTGCGGGATGATCGCGCGGACGTCGGCGATCCAGTCGGGCGAGTACGCGGTGGCGGGGTAGAGCGTCAGCGCGTCGGCGCCGAGTTCCAGGGCGCGTACGGCCTCGGTCGGGGTGGCGACGCCGGGGAAGACGGGAATCCCGTAGCGGTGCCCGGTGCGCAGCACCTGTTCGTCGAGGTTCGGCGAGAGCAGGAACTTCGCGCCCGCCTCGATCGCCATCCGCGCGGACACGTGGTCCAGCACCGTACCGGCCCCGATCACCGCGTCGTCGCCGACCTCTCGGACCAGTGTGGTGACGGCTTCCAGCGCGAAGGGCGTGGTGAGGGAAATCTCCAGGGTGGTGAGCCCGGCCGACAGCAGCGTGTCGGCGGTGGCGGCGGCCTGGTCGTAGCTCTCACCGCGGATGGTGGCGAATACCCGCTGGGCCAGTGCGGCCCGGGTGGTCTCCCAGCGGTACACGGCGGATCGTCCACCTTCCTGAGGGTGCCGCGCGCGGTTCGAGCGGCGGTGCGGGGTACACGTGATCAGACGCTACCGGCTGTGCGGGGCCGAATCGCCCGGGCCGGGGTCAGCTGTCACCGCAACGTGACATGGGAGGAGCATGAGACCCGAGGGGCGCGGGACCGGTCCGGTCCCGGTGCCCCGGCAGGTCGGGCCCGAGGCGCGGCGCTCAGCCGGCGTGGGTGGAGAACAGCCCGCCGGTGGGGCCCTGTTTGTCGCCGCCCTGGGACTTCTTGAGCGCGTTGGCCAGGCCCTCGATGGTCATCGACTGGAGGATGACCTGCCCGTTGCCCTCCAGTGTGGCGAGCGACAGGCCCTCGCCGCCGAAGACCGCGTTCATCAGGCCCTGCCGGTTGAGGCCGCCGATACGCTGGACACCGTACTGGATGCCCTCCTCGAAGGCCACGATGCAGCCGGTGTCGACCTCGATCCGGCCGCCGAAGTCCGCGGGGTTGAGGTCGATGAAGTTGCCCGCGCCCGCGATGATGACGGTGCCCTGGCCGGTGAACTTCTCCAGGATGAAGCCCTCGCCGCCGCTCATGCCCTGCCGGGCGCCCGCGAAGGCGATGCCGAACCGCACCGACTCCTCCGCGGCCACGAACGCGTCCTTCTCGGCGAACCAGGCCCGGGAGCCGTTGAGTTCGAGAGCGCGCATCTCGCCGGGCAGGACTCCGGCGAAGCCGACCGTACCCTCGCCGCCGGAAGCGGTGAAGTACTGGAAGGCCAGCGACTCGCCGGCCAGGGCGCGTTGGCCGACCTGCATGGCCGTGCCCACGGCCTGCCGCAGCAACCCGCCCATTCCGCCCGCCTGTTGGCCGCCCTGCTGACCGCCGCTCTGGTTGCCGGGGCCGCCGAGCCGGGTCTGCATGGAGACATTGGCGGTCTTGAACAGGAACTTGCCCGCCTCGCAGTACACCGTCTGGCCCGGGTCCAGGGTGCAGACGGCCATCTGCATGGCGTTGCCGACGATCTGCTGCCGCAGGGTCACAGCGGGCTCCTCAGGGCATGCGGAGGTGCGAGACGGTGGGCGCGGCGCGCCGCCCGCTCAGGCGGTGCGCCACCCGCTCAACGTACCGCCCGCGCGATGCGGTTCCGTACCGATTCCCGTCCGCCGTTCGGAGCGCCGCCCGGACCCGCGTCCTGGGCCGGGAGCCGTACCGTGCGCTCGCCGCCCGCGTCGAGGAAGCGGGCCAGCGGCAGGGTGGCCGCGCCGACGGTGACCGCGTCGGCGCCGAGCCGTCCCAGCTCGATGGAGGTCTGGGCGCAGGGGTGGTGCAGGGCGTACGCGGCGGCGACCTCGCGGACCGCGGGCAGCAGCCGGGGGCCGAGCTGGAGCCCGGCCCAGCCGCCGATCACGATGCGCTGCGGGTTGAAGAGGTTGATCAGGTCGGCGATGCCCGCGCCCAGGTACTCCGCGGCCTCCGCGAGCAGGGCGGCGGCCTCCGGGTCGTCGTCGGCGGCGGCGAGCAGCGCGGCGAGCCCGGTCTCCTCGCTGACCCCCTCGGGCGCGCCGGGCCAGCGGCCGAGCAGCGCCTCGGCGCCGACGTACGCCTCCAGGCAGCCGCGCGAGCCGCAGCGGCAGGTGCGCCCGCCGACCCGCAGCGTGGTGTGCCCCCACTCCCCCGCGCTGCTGCTGGCGCCGCGGTACGGGGTCCCGTCGGCGACCACGCAGGCGCCGACGCCGGAGCCAATGAGCGCGATGACGACATTGCCGGAGCCGCGGCCGCCGCCGAACCACATCTCGGCCTGGCCCAGGGTCTTCGCGCCGTTGTCGATGTAGAGCGGGAGGGCGGTGCCCGCGCGCAGCAGCCGGCCCAGCGGCACCGCCTCCCAGCCGATGGTCTGGCCGTGCACGACGACGCCGTCGCCCTCGCCGGGCGCGGTGTCGCCCTGCTCGACGATGCCGGGTACGCCGATGCCGACGCCCAGCACCTCGCTGTCGTCCACGCCGGCCTCGCGGACCACGGTCGCGATGCCTTCGAGGGCGAGCCGTACGACATGGTCGACGTCGTGGCCGCTGTCGGACAGCGGCAGGTCGGCCGAGGCCCGTTCGGTCAGCGCGAGGTCGAACAGCTCGACCCTGACCCGGGTTTCGCCGACGTCGACGCCGACGACGTACCCGTACCCGGCCGAGACCTGGAGCAGGATGCGCGGGCGGCCGCCGTCGGACTCGACGGCTCCGGCCTCCTCGACCATGCCGTCGGCGATCAGCTCGCCGACGACGTTGCTGATGGACCCGGCGCTCAGGCCGGTGTCCCGGCCCAGCTCCTGGCGGCTCAGGGGCCCTTCGAAATACAAATGACGCAGAAGCGATGCACGGTTGCCGCGCCGCAGGTCACGCACGGTCCGCTTGCCCCGCTCAGCCATCGGATCTCCCTCTCAGCCCGTCCGCCGTGAATCTATCGCTGCGCAAGGTCTTGACGCCACCTTTTCTCACAAGTTAAATCACGGCCTGAATTAAGGTACAGGCGCTGTTCACTTCCTGAAGCGATCCCACCCCTGAGAGGGAACCCGTATGCGCACCAACAGAGTCTTCGCGGCCACCGCCCTCGTGGCCGCGCTCGGCCTCACCGTCGCCGCTTGTGGCGGCTCCGACAACAAGAGCAGCGGCAGCGGTGGCAGCACCGGCGGCAGCGACAAGGGCGTCACTCTGACGTACTGGGCGAGCAACCAGGGCACCAGCCTGGACAACGACAAGCAGGTGCTCACCCCGGAGCTCAAGAAGTTCGAGCAGCAGACCGGCATCAAGGTCAAGCTGGAGGTCATCGGCTGGCCCGACCTGCTGAACCGTATCCTCGCGGCCACCACCTCGGGCCAGGGCCCGGACATCCTGAACATCGGCAACACCTGGTCCGCCTCGCTCCAGGCCACCGGCGCGCTGCTGCCGTTCAACGACGCGAACTTCACCGCCATCGGCGGCAAGGACCGCTTCGCGCCCGCCGCCATCGCCTCCGCCGGCGCGGCCGGCCAGGACCCGGCCGCGGTGCCGATCTACTCCATGGCCTACGGCCTGTACTACAACAAGCAGATGTTCAAGGACGCCGGGATCGCCAACCCGCCGGCCACGTGGGACGAGCTGGTCGCCGACGCCAAGAAGCTCACCACGGGCGGCAAGTACGGCCTCGCGGTCGAGGGCGGCAACGGCACCGAGAGCATCCACCACGCCTTCGTGCTGGCCAAGCAGCGGGGTTCGGACTGGTTCGACGCCTCCGGCAAGGCGACCTTCGACACCCCGGCGAACGTCGAGGCCGTCAAGAGCTACGTCGACTTCATCGCCAAGGACAAGATCGCCGCCAAGGGCGACGCGGAGTACGCGCAGAACCAGACCATCACCGACTTCGCCACCGGCAAGGCCGCGATGATGATGTGGCAGTCCGCCGCGACCTCCATCAAGGCGCACGGGATGAACCCCGACCAGTACGGTGTCGCGCCGGTTCCGACGCTGACCGCGGGCGCCACCGGCGACGCGGGCGTCACCTCCATGGTGGCCGGCATCAACCTGGCGGTGTTCAAGAACACCAAGCACCAGGACGCCGCCCTGAAGTTCGTCAAGTTCATGACGAGCACGGACGAGCAGAAGATCCTCAACTCCACCTACGGCTCCCTGCCGCCGGTCAAGGAGGCCCAGAGCGACCCGGCCTTCCAGACCCCGGACCTGAAGGTCCTGGCGCAGGTGCTCAGCACCTCGGCCGCCCCGCTGCCGCAGGTCGCCAACGAGAGCCAGTTCGAGACGCTGGTCGGCACCGCGATCAAGGACCTGTTCGCCGACGCCGCCGCGGGCAAGAGCATCACGACCGACTCCGTCAAGGCCGCGCTGACCAAGGCGCAGCAGCAGATGCCCGCATCGTAAGGATCGGCTCTCATCCATGACTGCCACCGCCCCTCCCCGGAGCACCCCCGAGGCCGGCCCCTCCAGCGGCAAGTCCGCTGGAAGGGGCCGGCTCCGGCCGCGTGTCCCCGACCGGCTGCGCCGGATCGGCCTGCCGTACCTTCTGCTGTTCCCCGCCCTGATACTCGAACTGCTGATCCACCTGATCCCGATGGTGGTCGGCGTCGTGATCAGCTTCAAGGGCCTGACCCAGTTCTTCATCCGTGACTGGGGCAGCGCGCCCTGGACCGGGCTGGGCAACTACCGCCTCGCGGTCAAGTTCAACCAGCCCGTCGGCGAGGCGCTGCTGCACTCGTTCTGGGTGACCGTGTTCTTCACCATTCTGTCGGTCGGCTTCTCCTGGCTGATCGGCACGGCCGCGGCGATCCTGATGCAGGACACCTTCCGCGGCCGGGCGGTGCTGCGCGCCATCTTCCTGGTGCCGTACGCGCTGCCGGTCTACGCGGCCGTGATCACCTGGACCTTCATGTTCCAGCAGGACACGGGTCTGGTGAACCACGTCCTGCACGACCAGCTGCATCTGACCTCGGACAAGCCGTTCTGGCTGATCGGCCCCAACAGCTTCTGGGCGCTGGTCATCGTCTCGGTCTGGAAGTCCTGGCCGTTCGCGTTCCTGTGCCTGATGGCCGGTCTGCAGAACATCCCGCGCGAGCTGTACGAGGCCGCCGCGATGGACGGCGCCGGAGTCTGGCAGCAGATCAGGAAGATCACCATGCCGTCGCTGCGGCCGGTGAACCAGGTGCTCGTCCTGGTGCTCTTCCTGTGGACGTTCAACGACTTCAACACGCCGTACGTGATGTTCGGGCAGTCGGCGCCGCACGCGGCCGACCTGATCTCGATCCACATCTACCAGTCGTCGTTCATCACCTGGAACTTCGGCTCGGGCTCGGCCATGTCCGTACTCCTGCTGCTCTTCCTGCTGCTGGTGACGGCGATCTACCTGCTGTTCACGTCCAGGAAGGGGGAGCCGGATGCCTAAGATGCCCGTGCAGCCGTCACCCATGGCCTCGCCGAAGTCCTTTCTGTGGACCCGGCGGGTCATCCTGACCCTGCTGCTGCTCTTCGTGCTCACCCCCGTGTACGTGATGCTCAGCTCGTCGCTGAAGAAGCTCCAGGACGTACAGGGTTCGTTCAGGTGGATCCCGAGCGGGATCACCTTCCGGCCGTACATCGACATCTGGAAGACCGTCCCGCTCGCGCACTACTTCATGAACTCGCTCATCGTGTCGGTGAGCGCGACCCTGCTGTCGGTGGCGGTGGCGATCTTCGCCGCGTACGGCGTGAGCCGGTACCGCTTCGCCGGCCGCCGGTTCTTCACCGTCACGGTGCTGTCCACCCAGATGTTCCCCGGCATCCTCTTCCTGCTGCCGCTGTTCCTGATCTTCGTGAACATCGGGAACACCACCGGCATCCAGCTGTACGGCAGCCGGCTGGGTCTGATCATCACCTACCTCACCTTCTCGCTTCCGTTCTCCATCTGGATGCTGGTGGGGTATTTCGACTCCATCCCGCGCGACCTCGACGAGGCCGCGAAGGTCGACGGCTGCGGTCCGTTCGGAGCGCTGTTCCGCGTCGTCGTGCCGGCCGCCATCCCCGGCATCGTCGCGGTGTGCGTCTACGCGTTCATGACGGCCTGGGGCGAGGTCCTCTTCGCCTCCGTCATGACCAATGACAGCACCCGTACGCTCGCCGTCGGTCTACGCGGGTACGCCACCCAGAACGACGTCTACTGGAACCAGGTCATGGCCGCCTCGCTCGTCGTGAGCGTGCCTGTGGTCGCCGGATTCCTGCTTCTCCAGCGTTACCTCGTCGCCGGGCTGACAGCCGGCGCCGTCAAGTAACCCCATCGAAAGGCTGCTTGTGAACGACCTGAGCGCTCTTCCCGCCGATTTCCTCTGGGGAGCGGCTACCGCCGCCTACCAGATCGAGGGCGCGGTGGACGAGGACGGCCGGGCCCCGTCCATCTGGGACACCTTTTCCCACACCCCCGGCAAGGTCGACGGCGGCGACACCGGCGACGTCGCCTGCGACCACTACCACCGCTGGCCCGAGGACCTGGAGCTGGCCAAGTCCCTCAACCTGGACGCCTACCGCTTCTCCATAGCCTGGCCCCGCATCATCCCCGAGGGTTCGGGCGCGGTCAACGCCTCCGGGCTCGCCTTCTACGACCGGCTGGTCGACGCGGTGCTCGAAGCGGGCATCACCCCCAACGCCACGCTGTACCACTGGGACCTCCCGCAGGCCCAGCAGGACCGCGGCGGCTGGCCCGAGCGGGAGACCGCCGAGCGGTTCGGCGAGTACGCGGCCGTCGTCGCGGAGGCGCTCGGCGACCGCGTCAAGGACTGGGCGACCCTCAACGAGCCGCTGTGCTCAGCGTGGATCGGCCACCTCGAAGGCACCATGGCCCCCGGCTGGACCGATCTGAACGCCGCCGTACGGGCCTCGTACCATCTGCACGTCGGACACGGCCTGGCCGTGCAGGCGCTGCGGGCGGCCCACTCCGACCTGCGGATCGGCATCGTCAACAACCTCAGCCCGTGCGAGCCCGCCTCCGACAGCGACGCCGATGTCGCGGCCGCCCGGCGCGCCGACGGCCACACCAACCGCTGGTGGCTGGACCCGATCCACGGCCGCGGCTACCCGCAGGACATGGTGGAGCTGTACGGGGTCGACCTGCCGATCAAGGACGGCGACCTGGAGTCCATCGCGGCTCCGCTGGACTGGCTGGGCCTGAACTACTACTTCCGCAATGTCATCACGGACGACCCCACGGGTCCCGTGCCGCACGCCAAGGCGGTCTACCTGCCGGACGTGCGCCGCACCGCGATGGACTGGGAGGTCAACGCCGACGGCCTGGAGCAGCTGCTGGTCCGGCTCTCCGAGGACTACGGCGCCCAGCGCGTGTACGTCACGGAGAACGGTTCCGCCTACCGCGACACCGTGACCCCCGAGGGCGAGGTCCACGACCCCGAGCGGGCCACGTACCTGGAGGAGCACCTGGCCGCCTGCGCCCGCGCGGTCGGCCGAGGGGTCCCGCTGGCCGGGTACTTCGCCTGGTCGCTGCTGGACAACTTCGAGTGGGCGTACGGCTACGACAAGCGCTTCGGGCTTGTGCACGTCGACTACGACACGCAGAAGCGCACGATGAAGACCAGTGGTCGCCGTTACGCGGAGATCATCGAGGCACACCGTCGCAGGGCGAGCCGCGCGGCCTGACCGCCGCCGTGAGCCGGGGTGCCGCTCGGGGGATGCGGCACCCCTCTTGTCCCCCTTTTTTTCGGGGGGCGTTTCTCCCGCTCCTTCGGGGGCGCCTTGTCGGGGCGCTCCCGGGGGCCCTCCCGGGGCGTTGTCAGGGACGCCCGGCCGGGAGGGCCCTCGGGGGCGCCCGTCCATCTTCCGTCGGCCGGCCGTTGGTTGAGCCGGTCGGCGGGGTCTTTCGGGTCGGAAGGTTTTCGTGCCGCCGGACTTTTCCTGACCGGCGGACCTTGCTGTGTGGCGAACCTTACTGTGTGGCGGGCTCCGCCGTCCGGGGCGGCCGGTGGGGGCAGCCGTGTCCCGGGGGCGGGCCGCCGCTATCGGTACGGCCGCGGAAACGGAGTCGGGGCCAGCCGTTCCACCGCCTCGCGCAGGGCGTCGAGCGGGGCCCTGAGCGCGCTGACCGAGCCCAGGGCGCCGGTCACCAGCAACAGGGAGTGCCGCAGATTCTCGGTGTCCGGGCGCTCCAGCACCCGGTCGGTGTCCGCCGCGAGGCGGGCAAGTTCACGCAGTTCGTCCTCGGCGACCGCACGATCCGGTAACTGCCGCCGGTAGGCGGTCAGTTCGCACTCCAAGCGCCCTATGGCCTCGCGCAGCCCCGTCCCCGCGTCGGCCGTTCTCCCTCGGTCCTCTTCGAGCACCTGTGTCTCCCCCACCATGTACAACAGCCCACCCCTGCCTCATGCTCGTCGTTCGTGCTTGGCCCGGGCGGGTTGCCGGCCCACGGCGCCCGGGGCCGATCAGTAAACGGCACTCAGTGACGTTCGCGCCACATCGGCGCCGAAAATTGCGCTGACTTTGCCTTCTTGACGGCGAGTTGACGCTGTGGGGGCCGATTCGGCGGAGGGTTTCGCGTGTGGTCTACTGGTCGCTCTCGGCGCTGCGGCCGGTCAGCCGCCAGACGGTCAGATCGACCGTGGCGTACTCCTGCGGTGCGCCGGGCGGCGTGAGCTGACGGAACGTCACGAGTGCGACGGTGCCGTCGATCGAACGTACGCACAGCCGGGTGCCGGTGGTGACCGACCGCCTTGGCACCGAGGCGACTTGGGCGGTGGCGGCGGACGTGCAGATCTCCGGCGCGGCCGGGCCGGTGGGATCGGCCGGGTCGGCCGGGGCCGCGAGCGCCAGGGTGCCGTGGTGGGCGTCCACGGCGAAGGCGTCGGCCTGGTCGGTGAAGCCGAGGTCACCGCTGTACGTGCCGGACAGCGCGGTGGGCGGGTCGTCGCGCAGCGACAGCCCGTATCCGGCGGGCAGCCGGACGTCCCGGTAGACCGTCTCGCCCGGGGTCTCCGCCGATCCGGTGGCTCCGGCGCCTCCTCCGCCGCCGCCCGGCGGTCGCCCTGCGGGCGGCCTGACGGGCGCGGGGTGTGCGGCGGTCGGTGCGCCGCTGGGCACCCGACCCCGCACGTCACGGCCACCGCCGTCGAACCCCCCGGCGAGCGCGACCCCCGCGATCACGCCTGCGGCAACGACGGCCAGACCCACGACGCCGCCCCGCCGCCGCGCCTTCCCCCCGGCCGGATGCGGATACGCCGACTCCGCCCCGGCAAACGCCCCACCGGACCCGGCCCCCGGCGCCCGCGGGCCTCCGAAAGTCCCACCGCCTGAGCCGGTGACGGGCCCCTGCGCCATCGCGGCCGCGCCCCCCGCCCCCGCCTCGGACGCCCCGGCCAACCCCTGCGAGCTCCCGAAAGTCCCACCGCCTGAGCCGGTGATGGGCGCCTGCGGCATCGCGGCCGCGCCGGGGCCGGAGCCGGCAGGGAAGCCCGGCACCGATGCCGGGCCGGTGGCAGCCGGGCCTGGTCCCGGCCCGGATACGCCCGGTACCGGCGGCGCGAAGTACCCACCCGGGCCGGGTACGGATGCGGTCGGCGCCTGCGGAAGCAGAGGCGCGCCCGGCGTTCCCGGGGCGGGGGCGAAGGACGGCGGCGGTGGCGCAACTGGTGTGCCGGGCAAAGGTGTTGTCGAGGGAGGCGTCCCCTGCGCGGACTCGCCGGCCGCCCCGGGTCCTGCAGGGAAGCCCGGCGCGGATGCGAGGGCGGAGAGGAGGTGGGGTGGGAGCCAGGGGAGGGCGAGTGGCTGGGTCGACGCGGGAGCGATCTGCGCGCACATCGTCGTGATCTGCGCCAGCGACGGCCGCAACGCCGGATCCTTGATCAGACACCGCGTGACGATCTCCCGCAACTCCCCCGGGAGTTCGGACAGATCCGGCTCGTCCTGCCGCACCTTCGCCCCGTCCCCGAAGGGCGCCGCCCCGATCGCGGCGTACGCGGCGATCTGCCCGAGCGCGAAGACATCCGTCGCGGCGACGGCCGCCCGCCCCGCGGCCTGCTCGGGCCCGAGAAACGCACCGGTCGGCCCCTCCCCCAGCCCCGCGAACCCGTACTGCTTCAGCCGCGGCCCGTCCGCGGCCAGCAGCACATGCGAGGGCCGCAGGTCCCCGTGCACGACGCCCGCGTGGTGCAGCGACTGAAGGCCCTCCGCCAGCCCGGCGACCAGCCGCAGTACGACGCCCGTGGGCAGCGGCCCGCCGCCGGCGACCGCGTCCCGCAGCGAGACGGAGGCCACGTACGCGGTGGCGAACCAGTACCGGGAGCCCTCCTTGCCGCTGCCGACGACCGGCACGACGTACGGTCCCCGCACCCGCCCCGCGGCCTCCGCGTCCTGGTGGAAGCGCGGCCCGAAGTCCGGCCGCCCGGCCGCCTCCTCGCGGATCACGGTGAGCGCGACCGGCTGCCCGCCGGGCGCGTACGCGAGGTACACCCGGCCCAGCGCCCCGCCGCCGGAAGCCGTACCGGAGCGCCCGCCAAAAGCCGTAGACGTACCCGAAGCCGCCCCGGAAGCCTCGTCCGGCGTCCCCTCGAAACGTCCCACGAGCCGCGCGGCGACCCGGTGCCCGGACACCGTCGCCGGATCGTCGCCGGACGTCGGCAGGAAGGCCGGCCCCCCGAAGACCGGACCGGTGTGCGGTACGCCCATCAGTCCCCGTACCTCCCCTGACACCGCCCCTCCCGGGACACGGCCCGACGATACCGGAACACGCCACGCCGAAAGCGGCCTGTTCCAGAGTCACGACGCACGCGGTATGCAGGGGCTATGGACTCAGCGGGTACGACGGGCGAAGTGGCCGCGGTGCTGCTCGCGGCCGGTGGCGGACGGCGGCTGGGCGGCCGGCCGAAGGCGCTGCTGCCGTACCGCGGCCGCCCCCTGGTGGAGCACGCGGTACGGGCGCTGCGCGCGGGCGGCTGCGACCACGTGCACGTCGTGCTGGGCGCGGCGGCGGCCGAGGTGCGCGAGCGCGCGGATCTGAGGGGCTGCGCACTGGTGGACAACCCGCGCTGGGCGGACGGCATGGGCACCTCGCTGCGGGCCGGGCTGGCCTCCCTCGACCCGCGTACGACCGCCGCCGCGGTGATCGGCCTGGTCGACCAGCCGGGCGTCGGCCCGGCGGCGGTCGCCCGGGTGCTCGCGGCCGCGGCCGGTGACCCGCGCGCGGCCCTGGTCGCGGCCGCGTACGACGGGGTCCGCGGCCACCCCGTGCTGCTCGGCGCGAGCCACTGGGCGGGGGTCGCGGCCGGCGCGACGGACGACCGCGGGGCCCGCGTGTATCTGCGGGAGCACGCGCGGCGGACCGTACTCGTGGAGTGCGGGGACGTCGGCGACCCGGCCGACATCGACACGCCCGCCGACCTCGGGCTGCTCGACGGGACCGGGCGGCCTTCCGCGGAATGCTGAGGTCCCGCGAGGGGGGAACTGTACTCCACACCGTGCAAGCGCCCGAGCCCCGGCACCGCCGGATGGCATCCAGTGCCACCGGCATACGCCAGGAGGCGACCGCCCGGCAGCACACGCGGCGGGCGAAGGCGTACGAGCCGCTGCCGCGCACGGCCCTCACCCCGCCCCCATACGCCTACGCCGACGACCAACTGGACGGCCGACAGGCGGTTCCGCACGGCGGACGCCGTAAGTCCGTCCCGCTCAGGCCGGGTTCGCTCACGCCAGGCCGGCGAGACGGGCGAGCCGGCGGGCCTCGGTACGGGTGAGGCGGGCGACGGCGTCCTCGTCGGCGCGGGTGAGACGGCCGTTCTCGACCACGGGGACGCCGTTGACCAGCGAGAGCGTCACGGGGGCCGGGGCGCCGAGCACGAGCGCGGCGACCGGGTCGGCGATGGACGCGTGCCCGAGGCCGTCGAGCTTCCACAGCACGAGGTCGGCGAGCTTGCCCGCCTCCAGGGAGCCGATCTCCGCGCCCCGGCCCAGGACTTGGGCACCTCCGTAGGTGCCGAGGCGCAGGGCCTGACGGACGGTGAGCGCCTTCGCGCCACCGGAACCATCGGAACCCGCCGAACGCCCGCTGCCCAGTCGGCTGATGAGCAGCGCGTTCCGCAACTCCGTGTGCAGCTCGCCCGATTCGTTGGACGCCGTGCCGTCCACCCCGAGCCCGACCGGCACCCCGGCGGCCAGCAGGTCCGGCACCCGGGCGATCCCGGCGGCCAACCGGGCGTTGGAGGACGGGCAGTGCGCGACGCCCGTACCCGTACGGGCGAAGGCCGCGATGTCGGCGTCGCTCATGTGGACGCAGTGCGCCATCCACACGTCCTCGCCGAGCCACCCGGTGGACGCGAGGTAGTCCGTCGGCCCGGCCCCGAACCGCTCGCGGCAGAACGCCTCCTCCTCCCGTGTCTCGCTGCCGTGCGTGTGCAGCCGTACGCCCTTGCGCCGGGCCAACAGCGCGGCCTCCCGCAGGAGTTCGGTGGAGACTGAGAACGGTGAGCAGGGCGCGACGGCGATCCGCAGCATCGAGCCGAAGGAGGCGTCGTGGTACCGGTCGACGGCCGCCTCGGTCGCGGTCAGCGCGTCCTCGGTGCTCTCCACCGCGAAGTCGGGCGGCAGCCCGCCGTCGCTCTCGCCGAGGTCCATCGAGCCGCGCGCGGCGGTGAAGCGCACCCCGATCCCGGCGGCGGCCCGGATGCCCGCGCCGAGCAGGTCGCCCGCGCCGCGCGGGAAGACATAGTGGTGGTCCATCGCCGTGGTGACCCCGCCGCGGGCCATCATCGCCAGCGAGCCGGACGCGGCGGCGTACACCATCGGTTCGTCGATGCGCGCCCAGGTCGGGTACAGCTCGGTGAGCCAGTGGAAGAGGTCGCTGTCCTGGGCGAGGCCGCGGGTGAGCCACTGGTAGAAGTGGTGGTGGGTGTTGACCAGGCCCGGCGTGACGAGATGGCCGGTGCCATCGATCCGGCGGGTGACGCCTTCCAGCCCGGCGGGCGCGGGCCCGGCGCCGACCGCCTCGATGAGGTTGCCCGCGACGACGACATGCCCGTGGTCGTACTCGGTGCCGTGCGCGTCGACCGTGGCGACCGCGCAGTGCTCGATGACCTTGCGCGCGACCGGCTGTGTCATGGGGTCGGCCTCTCAGTCGGTGACGGCGATGGCGGCCTCGGCGCCGTCGCGCAGCACCGTGCCCTCGATCAGTCCGTACGGGCGGTCGGCGGCGAGATAGACCTCGTTGTCGTTGGTGAGGCCGAAGGGCGTCAAGTCCACCAGGAAATGGTGCTTGTTGGGCAGCGACAGCCGGATCTCCTCCACCCCGGGCACCCATTCGACGACCCGCGCGCCCATCGCGTAGAGCGTCTGCTGCAACGACCGCGAGTACGTGTCCGCGAACGCCGTGAGCAGATGTCCGCGCACCTGCCCGTAGGCCGCCTCCCAGTCCGGTGCGCTCGCCCCGCCGAACCGCCAGCGCGCGGTGACCTCGGTGGCCAGGACGCGGTCGCCGGTCTCCTGGAGGGTGGTGTACGGGTCCCGGTCGAAGCCGCGGAACTCCGAGTCGGTGGAGTTGAGCACGACCAGGTCCTTGAGCCCGGATATCACCCGCGGCCGCCCGCCGTCGTAGGTGACCTCGGCGGTACGGGTCTCGCGGCCGCCGCGCACGAAGGAGTGGCCGCCCGTGCCGTCGCTCGCGCCGGTGTCCCGGTCGCCGATCCGGTCCCAGGCGTACTCCTCGATCCGGACCCGCGCCCGGTGGACGGCCGGGCGGCTGTCGACGAAGTGCCGGGCCAGCAGGGTGCCGAACTCCTCGGCGGACTCGATGCCGTGGGTCCGCGCGAAGGCGTAGACGGTGTTCTTGACGGTGTCGGTCGGCAGGACACGGGTGTTGGAACCGGACAGGTGGACCTCGTCCATGTCGCCGGACAGCGCGACCGAGACGTTCAGATCCCTGAGTCGGTGGACGGCGCCCTCGCGCACGACCCGCACGACGCGGGTCTCCGCCTTGCCGTACTGGTTCTGGCCGAGCCGGGGCATACGGGTCAGCTCCCTCGGTAGACGGAGTAGCCGAACGCGCTGAGCAGCAGCGGGACATGGAGGTGCCCGCCCGACACGACGGCGAAGACGACGGCCACTTCGGGGAAGAAGGCCCCCGACTCCCGCCCGAGGTAAGGCTCGACGTCGAAGAGCAGCCGCGCGTGGGTGGCGTCCGGCGGCAGCGCGGGCAGGTCGGCGCAGCGGCCGTCGGCGTCGGTGGTGGACGTGCCGTGGCCGGTCCAGGGGCTGTCCGCGCCCGCGCGGACGGCGAGCGTCACGGGCACCCCGGCGGCGGGGCGGCCGGCGCCGGTGTCGAGGACATGCGTGGACACGGTGGTCATCCGGGGTCCTCCTCCTCGGCCAGCCGGGTGAGCCGCAGGCGGTTGATCCCGGCCAACTCGGCGCGGACGAGCGCGCGTTCGGTGTCCGCGTCGTTGCCGGCGCGCTCCTTGAGGGCGGCCAGCATCTCGGCCCCCGTACGGCCCGTGGCGCGGATCAGGAAGACCTGGCCGTGGGCGGCCTCGTACGCGCGGTTGAGGCGCAGCAACTCCGCGCGGGCGGACGCCTCGACGCCGGCCTGTTCGCGTGCCGACGCCGGGTCGCCGGGGGTCGGGCGGCCGATCGGGGGGTGGCCCGCCAGTGCTTCGCGGAGGTCGGCGGGGGTCAGTGCGGCGGTGGCAGTGTCGCTCGCCGCGAGCAGGTCTCCGAGCCGGGCGTACGGGCGGCCGGCGGCCACTGCGGCGCTCCACGTCCGGCTGCCGCACACCGCGTGCAGCGTGGCGGCCGCGGCGGGGGCCGGGGCCGCGTTGAGCCGGGCCAGACCCGGCGGGACGCGGGGAGTCACACTCGCACGCTAGGAGCCGTCGAAGGGGACGTCAACAGTTTGTTGAAGGTTCGCCCGGGTGGGCGAGTGGGCCCGCGGCCCCGGGCGTACGGGTGGGGGTCAGCCGGTTCCTTCGGGCGCGCGGGAGGCGTTCTCCCTGTTCAGGTAGTTGTAAACGGTGAAGCGGCTGACGCCGAGCGCCGCGGCGACGGTCTCCACGCCGTGCCGGACCTCGAACGCGCCGCGTTCCTCCAGGACGCGGACGACGGTCTGCTTCTCCTTGCGGCTCAGCTCCGCCAGGGGGCCGTGGCGGCGGCGCAGGTCGGCGAGGAGGTGATCGAGGGAGTCCGCGAGCCGCGGCAGCCGGACGGCGAGCACGGGCGCGCCCTCCCAGCTGAGCACGATGTCGTCCGCGCGCGCCTCGCCGGGCGCGACGACCCGCGCCCCGATCGCCTCGACCAGCGGCCCCACAGCGCCGACCAACGCATGCTCGCCTGCCCCGGATCCCGGGCGGGCGAGGCGCGCGGACCGGCCTGCCCCCGGGGCCGGTCCCTCGGGCGCACCCGGCGCGGGACCGGGCAGCGCGGTTTCGCCGGCCGCCGGGCCGGGTCGGGAGACCCCCTCGGGCTCACTCGTCCCGGAGACGGGCCCCGCAGGCTCGCCGGTCCCCGAAGCGGGACCCGCCGATGGGCCCGGTGCCGGAGGCGGGAGCCGGGGGTCAGGGGCCGTCATCGGGGGCGCTCCGGGAGGACGTTGACCTGGAGGGAGACCCGCGTGGCCCCGGCGGCGAGCGTCTCGCGGAGAAGCGTGCCCACCGCCTCCACCACCGCGTCCGCCGACCCCTCCGCCGTGTTGCCGAAGGGCCCGACGTCCACCGCCTCCAGCGCTCCGCGCTCCACCACCTCGCGGGCCACCACCGCGTGCGCGGGCGGCTCGTCCAGGTCGAACGGCTCGGTCGTGAACTCCAGCCTCAGTCTCACCAGGGCCCCCACGGCGGCAAGCGGCGGTAACCGTCAGCCCTCCCCCGCGGAGGGCGGCTCCGACGACGCGACCCTAGCGCGGCACCTCTCCTCCTGCCTTCGGCGGGAGGCGCCCCCGGCGTTGTCGAAGTCGCCCGAGTACGCCCGGCACGAGGGCTCCACCAGCCTGGGGGCCGGGAGGCGCCCCCACCGCCTTGCGATGCACCGCACCGGACGCCGCGAACCAGGCACACCTTTCCGGCCACGGCACTAGCCGACCCCGGCCGGCCCCGGCGCGGGCGCGAGATGCGCGCGGGCCGCCGCCGTCAGCGCCGTCACCCCGGTCTCCAGGGTCAGCCGCACATGCGGCCGGAAGCGGGGCGAGTGGTTGCCCGGGAGCGCGGCGAGCCGTTCCGCCGTGTTCTTCCCGGCCGCCGCCCACTCCTCCGGGCCGACCATGCCGAGCATCCAGTACCCCGTCCTGATCCCGGTGACCCCGTGCAGACCGACACCCGCCTCCCCGAACAGCGGGAAGTCCTCCGTGGCCGTCGACGGCTGCCAGCGGGCCACCCGGTGCGGCCCGAACTCCCCCTCGTGCGCCCGCCGTACGGCCTCCGTGACCCCGGGGTCGTTCACGGTGACCCCGGACCTGCGCAGCACGCGGATCTCCGGCTCGCGGTCCCCGCCGGACGCGGCCGACTCGGCCCGTACGATCCGCCGTACGGCCGTCAGGGCGCGCTCCAGCGTGGTCTCCGAGAAGGCCCGTACGGTCACCTCCAGGGTCGCCCGGTCCGCGATGACATTGCCGGTGGCGCCGGCCCGCAGCGCGCCGACCGTGACCACGAGCGGTTCGCCGGGGACGGTCTCGCGGGACACGATCGTCTGGAGCCGCAGAACGGTGGCGGCGGCCGTGACCACGGGGTCGACGGCGAGCTGCGGGGAGGAGGCGTGCCCGCCGCGGCCGTGCAGCACCACCTCCACGAGGGCACTGCACGCCAGCAGCGGCCCCTCGGTGTGCGCGACCATGCCCGCGGGCAGCGGTACGGCGTGCTGCGCGAGCACGACCTCGGGGGCCGGGAAGCGCCGGTAGAGCCCGTCGGCGAGCATCGCCTCGGCACCGCTGAGGGTCTCCTCGGCGGGCTGTCCGACCACCAGCACGGTGCCGCGCCACCGTTCGGCCGTCCGGGCGAGCAGGGTCGCGGCGCCCGCCGCGCACGCCAGGTGCGCGTCGTGGCCGCAGGCGTGCATGACGGGGACGGGCGAGCCGTCGGGCCCGGGCGCGGTGACCGTGCTCGCGTACGGGACGCCCGTCCGCTCGCGGACCGGCAGCGCGTCGAGTTCGGCGCGGAGCAGGACGACGGGGCCGGGGCCGTTGCGCAGTTCGCCGACGACACCGTGGCCGCCGACACCGCGCTCGACGCGGTAGCCGTCGGCGGCCAGCCGGTCGGCCAGCCGCCCGGCGGTGCGCTCCTCGGCGCCGGACAGCTCCGGGTGCTGGTGCAGATCGAGATAGAACTCGGCGACGGGGCCGAGCACATCGGCGGCGGTCGGGGCCGGCTGGGCGGTCAACGGCTTCTCCGTTCACGGGAGTTCTGGACGTTCAGGTAAGTGGGCCGGGGAGTTCGGGGAGTTCAGTGGCGTGCGCGACAGACGGCGGGCCGGCGTGACAGCGGGGTGACAGCGGTCGGGCAGCGGATTCGCCAGTGGACGCGCGTAGAAAGGATGACGCGGCCCCGAGCGGGCCGTGCCCGCGAAGCCCGTTCCCGACCATGCCGAGAAGGAGTCACCGTGGCTGACATCTCCAAGCTGGACACGCCGCTCGCCTCCCTGGCCCAGGAAATCCTGGAGCTGGAGTCCGAGACGTTCGAGATCACCGACTACTCCGACGCGAGCGAGGTCATGCTCGGCTCGTCGACCAGCTGCTCCAGCACCAGCACGTGTTCAAGCACCACCAGCACCACCAGCTGCACCGCCTGACCTCCCCGGTCGGGGCCCGCGCGGCCGGTCCTTCCCGTCCGCGCGGGCCTTTCGCATGGACCCACGCCCGCCGGAAGCTCCGCCGGGCGCACCGGCCGGCGGCCCGTACCCCGCGTCCTCGTGTGCCCACGCCCGCCGGAAGCCCGGGCAACGGACCCGCGCCCAGCGGAAGCACCGGCCGGTGACCACTCCCCCCGCCCGCACGGGCCGCCGCGTGCCGCGCGGCCGGTTCCCCGGCCCGCACGGGCCTTTCGCACGGCCCCACACCCGCCGACCTGTAAGGCCAGCCCCGCGCGCCCCCGCCCGCCGGAACCCCGGGCAACGGCCCCGCGCCCAGCGGAAGCACCGGCCGGTGACCACTCCCCCCGCCCGCACGGGCCGCCGCGTGCCGCGCGGCCGGTTCCCCGGCCCGCACGGGCCTTTCGCACGGCCCCACACCCGCCGACCTGTAAGGCCAGCCCCGCGCGCCCCCGCCCGCCGGAACCCCGGGCAACGGCCCCCGCCCGGCAGGAGCACCGGCCGGTGACCACTCCCCCGACCCGCACTGGCCGCCGCGTGCCGCGCGGCCGGTTCACCCTGGCCCGCACGGGCCTTTCGTGTGTCCGCCCCGGAGGGGCTTCGCGCGCTCACGGGAAGGGGTGCGGCACCCGGCGCACCTCCTCCTCGGGCAGGTCGTCCGCCCGCAGGCCGCCGCGGCGCAGCGCGGTGCGCAGCCGGGGCATGGTCAGCGCCCGCTGCCGCGACCAGCCGAAGTCGATCGGCAGCAGTCCCGGCACGATCGTGGCGACCGTGCTCAGGCCCAACCGCCGCTGTTCCGGGGTGGTCTGGTCGACCACGACGACATCGAACCCGGCGGCGGCCAGCTCTCCCGTGCACCACAGCACGTCGTCGCGCAGATCGAGTCCGCGCGGCCGCCGCCGCGACCAGTCGTCGTAGGTGTCCGCGAACGACCGTACGGCGGCCGGTTCCAGATAGCCGCCCACGTGCTCGCGCATCCTCGGAAGCCCGAACAGCGCCGCGTGGTCGGGGAGTCGGCGGACGAGGCCGAAGTCCTCGGCCATGGCGGCGAGTTCGTCCGGCCGCTCGGCGACCTGCCGGGGCAGGTGCGGGAGATACGTGAGGATCTCGGAGAGCGCCGACTCCACGGCGGTCAGCGGGTCGAAGGCGGCCCCGGCGGCGAAGGCGAGCGTGCCGGGCCCCTCGTCGCGGCGTACGGCGAGACCGGTGACGACCGGTACCGGCAGGTCGATCCGGTTGTCGTAGACGTGCACGTCGTAGCCGCAGAGCGCGGCGCGGTCGGTCATCGCCCGTACGACCGTCCTGTCGCAGGAATCGAGGTCGATCTCGGTCAGCCGCGCGTTGCCGTACCAGGCGAGCAGGAAGGCGTCCCGCTCGATGAGTTCGAGCAGGCCGAAGAGGATCGCCTCCTCCAGACAGCTTCCGATCGCACAGCCGTTGGAGCACTCGTAGACGAAGTCGTCGGCCGCGGTGCCCGCGCTGTAGTACGCGAGGCGGGCCGGGACCAGCACCGGCCGGTCGTCGCGCAGCGAGTGGCCGCGCACCCAGGGGATCGGGCGCGCGGGGTCGAAGGGGGTGACCATCGGGTCGTCGCGGTAGGTCTCGGGCGCGTACAGCCCGCACTCGCGCGGGTCGAGGGCGGCGACGCCGGACCGTACGAGGGCGTCGTACGACTCGACCGGCAGCGCGCCCGGGTCGCGGCGGTGGGTGCCCGCGTAGCGTTCGAGCCCTTCGAGGAAGGCCAGATCGCGGCTCGCGGCAAAGGAGTTGGCCTGGCCGCTCCAGGTGACGTCGGTCAGTCCTGCGTAGCCGCGCATGAAGACGCTGCCCGCGACGGGGGCGGTGGTCGGCGAGGTGACGTCGTTCCAGGTCCCGGCGCCGAGCGCCCCGCACACCGGGTTGGCGAGGGCGTCGGTCGGCAGGGCGTAGGAGGCGGGGCCGCGCAGCCGGTAGCGGTCGGCGGCGGGCTTCGGGCGCGCGGTGAGCCGGAAGTCGGCGGGGGCCGGCCGGGGGTGCCGGTCGCAGAGCGGTTCGGCGAGCAGCGGAACGGTGTACGACCGGCCGGTCTCGGGGTCGTGGCGGGTGACCCGGGCGGGGCCGGTGGTACGCGGGGCGCCGGGGCCGAACGCCCGGGCGTACAGGGCCCATACGGCGTCCACGGCGTAGTCGGGCAGCACCGGCCAGGCGCCCGCGGCGGTCACGGTGAGGCCGGTCTCCAGCGCCTCGCGCTCGGTACGGGTGCGCAGCCGCTGCCAGCGGACGGCCAGGCAGCCGCCGCACGCCAGGTCGGCGGAGTCGGCCTCCTCGCCTCCCCAGGGGCCGATCAGCACGGCGTCCGGTGTCAGGTGCACGGTCGCCGCGGCCCGCCGCCGCGCGCGCTCGTCGGGTTCGGGCCGCAGCACGTCGTACCCGCCGGCGACGGCCACCGCGGGCGCGGGCAGCCCGGCCCGCGCCGCCCGTACGGCGAGCCGTTCCTCCAGTGCCCGCCCGGCGTCCTCCAGCGGCACGACGGTGGCGGGTCCTGCGGTGTCCAGGGTCATGTCCGGTTGCTCCAGCGGAAGATGCGGGCCGCGATCAGCCCGAACAGGACGGTGAAGGCGGCCAGACCCGCGCAGTCCACGCCGAGCGAGCCGAGGCTGCCGCGCCCGGCCAGCACATCGGTCAGGCCGTGGTCGAGGTAGCGCAGCGGCAGGATCCAGGACAGCGTGCGGATCCAGCCCGGCAGCAGGTCGGCCGGGTAGAACGCCCCGGACAGGAACGCCATCGGCACCATCACGCAGTTGGCGATGGCGGCGACCGCCTCGGGGGTGTTGGCGAGGCTGCCGACCACCAGGCCCATCGCGAGGAAGGCCGCCACGCCGAGCACCAGCAGCGGCAGCGCCAGCGGCCAGTCGCCCGACAGGTGCAGGCCGAACATCGGCAGCAGCGCGACCGCGGTGAAGAGCACCGCCTGCGCCAGGCCCACCACGACCGCGACCGCGAACCGCGAGCCGAGCACGGTCGGCAGCGGTGTCGGGGTCCGCCACACCAGCCGCAGGATGTCGTCGCGCCGCCAGTGCATGAGCGCGAACGCCGGGCCGAAGAGCGCGGCGTTGCCCACCCCCCAGGACAGCACACCGGGCGCCACGTAGTTGATGTACGGCAGACCGCCGTCGACCGACTGGCCGCGGAAGAGCAGCCCGAAGACCAGCAGGAAGACCAGCGGGAAGGCGAAGGTGAAGAAGACGGTGGTCCGGTCGCGCACGGAGGCGAGATACGCGGCCCTGGTCAGCGCGGTGTAGGCGGTCGTCATCGGCCGTGCTCCGTTCCGGTCAGCCGCAGATAGGCGTCCTCGAGGGTCGCGGTACGGGTCTGGATGGCGTCCATGTCGACGAACTCGCCGACCGCGACCAGCACCCGGTTGGCCTGGCGGGTCTCGATGACGACCTCGCCGCCCTCCACCAGCACCCGGTCCACGCCCTCGATGCCGCGGGCCTGTTCGGGGGTGATCCGGTCGGCGGGCACCAGCAGCCGGGCGGGCGCGGCCATCGAACGGATCAGCGCGCCCGGCGTGTCGAGGGCGGCCACCCGGCCGGCCGCGATGATCGCGACCCGGTCGCACAGCGCCTCGGCCTCGTCCAGGTAGTGCGTGGTGTAGACGATCGTGCGGCCCTCGCTGCGCAGTTCGCGCAGCACGCTCCACAGCGACCGGCGGGCCTCGGGGTCGAGGGCGGCGGTCGGTTCGTCCAGGAAGATCAGGTCGGGCTCGTGGACCAGCGCGGTGGCCAGGGCGAGCCGCTGGCGCTGGCCGCCGGACAGGTCGTCCACCCGGCTGCTGTCCTTGGCGCCGAGGCCGACGATGTCCATGGCCCGGCGGGCCGCCGCCTTGTCGAGGCCGTGCAGGGCGGCCACGGTCTCCAGGTGCTCCCACGCGGTGAGCCGGGTGAAGAACGCCGACGCCTGGGTCTGCACGCCCATCCGGCGCAGCAGCGCGATGTTGCGCGGCCAGGGCGACCGGCCGAAGACCTCGACCGTGCCGGAGTCGGGCCTGCGCATGCCCTCGATGATCTCGACGAGGGTGGTCTTGCCGGCGCCGTTGGGCCCGAGTATCCCGAAGAACTCGCCCGCCGCCACGGTCAGCGACACCCCGTCGAGCGCGCGCACCTCGCCGTAGGTCTTGCTCACCGCGTCGATGAGTACGGCGTTCTCCGACGGGTGGTGGGTGGTTTTCATACGGCCTTTCTCCTGCCGTGCCGCGGGCGCGGCGTCGGCTGCTGCTGTGCTGACGGGTGGAGCGGCGGACCCGGCACCGGAGTGCCCAACGTCCTTGCGTACAACGGGGGTTGAGCCTACGGAACCGTCCCGCGTGAGGGCGTGCGCCTCGGCGCGGCGCGCGGCGATCCGCAGGCCGAGCAGCCGCAGGGGCAGGGCGAGGGCGATCAGCGCGAGGGGCAGGGCGGCGGTCCAGGGGGACCAGGCCGCGGGGAGGGCCGCGCGGCACAGCAGCCCGGTACCGGCGAGCGCGGCGGCGGCCAGCAGTCCGCAGAGCGCCGCGTAGCCGCCGTGGATCAGCCGCAGCCGCCGGGAGTACGGCGTGAGCCCGGCGCCGGGGCGGCGCAGGGCGGCCAGGACCGCGGCCCGCAGGAAGGTCCGGCTCTCCGAGGCGAGCCGCAGTGTGCCGAGCCCGTAGCCGAGCGCCTTGTAGCCGTCGAGCGGCGGCAGCGGGATCAGGTTGAGCAGGGCCATCGCCGTGCCGAGCAGCAGCAGGCCGCCGACGAAGGGGACGGCCTGCGCGGAGCCGGGCAGCAGCGCCCACACCGGCCAGACGGGCAGCAGGAAGACCAGGTTCATCACCGCCCCGGCCCCGGCGACTGCGATCTGCGGCCCGCGCCTGCCGAGGAACTGCACGTCCTCGACCTCGCAGTAGAGATACGTCATGAAGCCCGCCCGCCGGCGCAGCCCGATCTCGGTGACCCGCAGCCCGAAGGCCCGGGCGACCACGCCGTGCGCGAGTTCGTGCAGCGCGAGGCTGAACCACAGCACGACGCCGACCGCGAAGAGGGCGACGGGCTGCCGGTAGAGCCGGGAGGTGGCGTCGGCCAGCTCCCCGAACCGTACGGCCTCCGCGACGAGCAGGGCCGCGCACAGCGCGAGCAGCGGGACGAGCACGGCCCGCCGCCGGGCGAAGGCGGTGGCGGTGTGCAGCCGGTCCATGAGCGCGGGCGCGTCGGCGACCATCCGGGTCCGCCCGGCCAGCAGCGTCCCCTCGGACGGCCGCGACTCCCGCGCTTCCGGCGTGGCGGGTGCCGGTCCCGCCCCCGCCAGCAGCCCCCGTACCGACAGCAGCCGCAGCAGTTGCGTCCACTGCGCCTCCCCCAGCCGCGCGCCGAACGCGGCCGCGTACTCCGCCCCGACCTCGGCCAGTGAGCGGGTGCCGTCCAGCCGGACGATCAGGAAGTGTTCCTTCGGGCCGACCTCCAGCCGGGCCCCGCCGACCGGGTCCTTGACCAGGTGCACCCGGGCCGGGCCGCGGGTCAGCGCGGGACCGACGAGGATGTCGGGCCGTACGGCCGGCCGCAGTTCGAGCAGCCCCCCGGTGGTCACGGCGCCGCCGAGGGCTCGGGGGCGGCCTCGCGCGGGGCGCGCAGGGCCCGCCCGAGCACGTACGACAGATACGCCTCGTCGCGGACGCTCACCGACAGCCGGTTGTTGGTCATGTGCATGTACGGCGAGGCGAGCATCGGCAGCGCCTGATCGGGGTCGCTCACCGGGAGATCCCTGGTGCCGTCCCACGAGCGGAAGACCAGCTCGCCCGCACGGGCCAACTCCTCCACGCGGCCGCGCAGTTCGAGGCAGTGCTCGGCCCAGCCGCGCAGAAAGCCCGGCAGGTGCCGCGGCGCGGGTTCGGCGACGACCCGGCGGATCTCCTGGAAACGGCGGGTCAGTGAGGCGTCCATCGAGCCGTAGGCCCGGTCGTAGCCGTCCTGGGCGGTGAAGTTGGTGCCCGCGAAGGCCGAGTTCCAGAACTCGTGGTAGCGGTCGAGGAAGTGCAGCAGCGCGGCCTCGTCGGGGATCAGACAGCCCGACATGGTCATCATCAACTGCGCGGCCACGCCCAGCAGTACGGTCCGCACATGCAGGTTCATCGTGGCGGCCGCCTCGACGACCAGGTCGCTGGACCGCTGGAAGTGCCACTCGGCCAGCTCCACCCCGGCCGGGCCGCCGTACTTGCCGTACTCGGGCTCGTAGGGCTCGGCGCTGAAGGAGTTGTTGGGGCGCAGCCGCATCCTGCCGCTGCCGTCCACGAAGCGGTCCCGTTCGCCGCCGGGGTACTCCAGCTCGAAGAGTGTGTTGTAGAGGTCGGCGAGGAAGCCGTCCTTGACCTCGTAGAGCGCGGGCCGTCGGCGCAGGAAGTCCGTGATGGCGGCCTGCGCGCGGGCGGCGACCTCGGGTGCGGCCCGCGGGGAGGAGGGCCGCAGCCGCAGCCGGATGTGCGGGCCCTCCAGCCAGTAGTTGATGAAGAAGTGGCCGCCGAGCAGGCCGTCCCGGGTGAGGTCCGCGATCAGCGGCCGGGCGCACTGGAGGAGGAACGGGCGGGTGCTCGCGGCGTAGAAGACGTGGTACGCCTGCCAGTCGCCGTACGGGGTCGGGGTCCGGGTGGTCATGGGCGGGGGTCCTGCCTTCCGTGCGGTGCGGAGCCGGTCGCGCGCGGGACGATCTCCACGGCCAGTTCGGCGACGTGCCGGCCGCGCGGGGAGCGGACGTGCAGTTCGTTCTCGTCCGGCAGCATCTCCTCGAAGACCGTGCGGGTCCGGCCGCCGCCGGTGAGCGCTTCGAGGGCGAGCAGCGACAGCGGGCTGTCGAAGTCGACATAGGCCGGTTTGGCGCCGCCGCCGAAGACGGTCCCGCCGCCGGGGCCGTCCTCGCGCACGGTGGCGAACACCCGGTCGGGCAGCCGGTGCCGACGCCGCCAGCGCTGCCACGCGAGGTAGTACGCGGCCTCGTCGGCGCCGGGTTCGCGCACCGGCAGCGCGCCGGGCTCCGCGGTCCAGTTGCGGCGGTGCAGGACGAGGCTGCGGTAGCGCACCCGGGGCCGCACGGTCACTCCGCCGTCGGCCGGGGCCTCGGGCACCCCGCGCCACAGGTCGGGCCTGGCCCGGGAGGTGGGCGAGAACAGCAGGAGGGTGCGCGGCACTTCGGGCAGCACCATGGGGACGAGATAGCCGAGGTAGAGCGGGACGACCTCGCGGCCGAGGCGGCGTGAGCGCAGCAGCAGGCGGTCTTCGGTCTCGTCGTGCTCGGCGTAGAGGTCGTCGAGGTCGATCCGGCCCTCGGCGGGCACGGTGCTGGTCTCGCCGGGGCAGACGATCTCGAAGTCGGTGAGCCGGCCGTGCAGGTTGAGGTTGGTCGTGGCCGAACCGGCGGTGATCTCGGCGAAGACCGCGCCGGGCGGCGCCCATTGGCGCAGGGTGTCGCGCAGCCCGGCGCTCAGGCCCCCGGGCTCCGCGGAGCCGGCGTCGAAGCAGTGGGTGAAGCGGGTGAAGGGGAAGCTCAGGCCGCCGTAGGAGTTGTTGAGGACGACCAGCGGGTCGTCCTCGCGGTCGGCGAGCTGGACGAAGTGGCTGTGCGGGGCGAACGGCTCGCCCAGCGGGGTGAGTTCGGCGGCCACCGCGTCGATGGCGGCCTCGTCCAGCCGCAGTTCCTCGCCGCCGCTGGGGTGGGCCCGCCACAGCTCGCGCATCCGCCGGGTGAACTCGGCGCGGGCCCGGTCCAGGGCGGTGACCTCCGGCAGGCCCAGCCAGTTCTCCTCGGGCGCGTGCGAACCGTCCGGCGCCCAGGGCGACTTGGTGGCGGTGAACTGGAGGTACTGGGTGAAGATGTCCTCGCTGAAGTCGTGCACCAGGCGCAGGACGTCCTCGCAGCGGCCGCCGCGGCCGTAGCGGGCGAGGAAGAAGCCCTTGAGGGTCAGGCGCTGCGGCAGCGCCACGTCGAAGGCGGGCAGGACGCGGGTCAGCGCGTGCAGGGGCTCGGCGGCCAGCCGGGTCCAGCGCTCCGGGTCGGCGCCGACGGGTTCCTCGCTGACGTCCTCGTACAGCAGCGTCTGCGGCAGCGACGGCGATTCGGCGCCCAACTCCCTCTGCAAGGACAGCAGTTCGCTTCTGAGCGTGCCCAGCAGGGCGCGGCGGCCGGCGGCGGTGTCCGTGCGGGCCCATTGCTCGACACAGGAGGCGGTGGTCTCCAGCCGGGCGGCGGTGGCGTCGGCCCAGGGGCGGCCGAGGGCGCGCAGCGACGCCTGGAAGGAGCGCAGCGGGTCGGCCGCGTGGACATCGGTGTCCAGGCCGGTCATCTGGAGGACGCCCAGGTCGAGCAGGGTCGCGGGGTAGCGGGCGGCCTCCGCGGCGGACCCGCCGGTCTCGGCGGCGAGCCAGGCTTCGAGTGCGGCGTAGCGCGGGGCGGCGCCGTCGGCGAAGAGGCCGAGCATCCGTTCCAGGACGCCGCTGCGGCGCAGGAAGAACAGCCGGTCGTGGGCCGCGTCGAAGCTCACCGCGGCGCTGTCGTCGCCCGCGGTCACCGAGCGCCGTACGTAGCGCAGCCGGTCGTCGTCCAGTTCCCAGCCCGCCGACAGCACCACCGGCAGGTCGCCGCGGCGCCCGGGGTCGGCGGCGATCAGCTCGGCGAGCCTGGCCAGCACCACGATGTTCAGCCGGGGGTGGCCGGTCCAGCGGCCGCCGGTGACCACCTCGCCCGCACCCGCGGCGAACCGCCCCTCGGCGACCGCCGTGAAGGTGCTGAACGGGCTGGTCTTGCACGCCGTGCGGTAGAGGTACGCCAGCAGCGAGCGCTCCTTCTTGCGGGCCCGCTTGTCCGGGACGGGCGCGCGGTCGGCGACGAAGGCGTCGACCTGCCCGTCGAGCGTGGGCGAGGCCAGCGCGAGGCCGAGGCGCAGCCGCTCCTCCCCGGCCAGCGCCTTCAGCTCCGCCCGGGTCGCCGCCAGCGCGCGGTCCAGCAACGGGCCGCCCTCGTCCTGGAGTTCGGCCAGGGTCAGGCGTGCGGCGCGCCAGTGGATCAGCAGCTCGCCGGTGCTCCGGCCGGCCGCGTCCGCCAGTTCCGTCAGGTCGCCGGGCGGCATCCGGCCGTTGAACACCGCGCGGCGCAAGGCCAGTACACGGCGCCGCTCGCGGTCGTCCTCGGTGGCCTTGACCAGGGCGGTCAGCGGGTCGGTCAACTCCTCCGCGAGCAGGTCGACTTGTTCCCGCGCGGCGAGTACGCGGTCCGCCCAGGCGCGGGCGTCGGGGGCGCGCAGCCGGTGCACGGCCTCGGCCGGCAGGCCCGCCACGCGCAGGACGAACCGGTCGTGCAGCAGCCAGTCCGGCCGGTCGGGCGCGGTGCCGCCGGGGCCGGGTCCGGGTCCGGTGCTGCCGGTGCCGGGCGCGGCGGCGACGGCGGTCATACGGCTCCCCTCGGGCGGCTGGGTCGCGGTGCTCGTACCGGTCCTGGCAGTCGTCACATGGGCGCGGGCCTGGCCCGTGGTCTCGGTCATCGCGGCGGCCCCGGCTCAGGCGATCTCGTAGCGGAAGTCGGCCGGGCGCGGCCGCTCGTGGCCGATCATCATGATCAGCAGCGGGATCTCCCCGGTCGTGTCGAGGTCCAGTTCCTCGGTGAAGGAGATCGCGTCGAAGCCGAGCGCGACGCCGCAGGAGAGCCCGGCCGCCGCGGACGCGGTGTAGACGGCCTGCGAGATCCCGCCGACCACGGCGTTGACCAGGCGGTAGCCCCGGTCGCCGACCGCGTCGAGCACGGCCCGGGTGCGGGCGGCGGGCACGATGACGGCCGCGGCCTGCTCCAGGTTGTAGTTGGCCAGGAAGTAGTTGCGCTGGAGGAACTCGCCCGGGGCGCCCGCCCGTACCAGCCGCAGCGAGCGGTCCGTACGGTCGTAGGCGTACACGCCCTGGTTCACCCCGGCGACATGGTTGACGAAGACGTAGAGCCGGGTCAGCGGCGGGCCGTCGGGCGGCTCGGCGTCGCTGTCGAGGGTGCCGGCCGCGTCGGCGGCCGCGAGGACGGTCGACAGCGCGGCGCCGGCCAGCGGCAGGACGGCCTGGAAGCGGCCGAAGCTGCTGCGCCGGGCCCGCAGCGCCTCGCGCACCCCGGTGTCCAGCGGTGCGGGCGCGGGCAGCGCGACCCGCTCCCCGCCGGGCGGTACGGGCTCGGCGAGCGCGGCGTCCAGCGTGCCGGGGGCCGGGCGGTCGGCGGCGCCCGTCAGGGTCGCGGTGTGCATGAGCCGTACGGTCTCGAAGGTGGTGACGCGGTGGGAGCGCTCCTCGTCGGCGTAGGGGACGCGGGGCGCCGGGGTGTCGGTGGCCGAGGCGTCGGCGTACGGGACGCGAGGCGCCGGGGTGCCGGTGGCCGGGCCCGCCGCGACCGTGCTCCCGGGGGCGGGGTCGCCGTCCCAGGCCAGCGGGACGACCGCGAACACTCCCTCCTCGTCGGGCGTCACCCCGAGCAGCCGCCCGAGCCGGGGCTCGTCGAACCAGAACGCGGGCCCGATGTGCAGCCCGTGCGCCCTGGCCCAGATCCGCCAGGTCTGGAGCAGCGCGCCGGTGTCCATCGTGACGACGTGGTAGCTGAAGCTGTTGTACTTGAAGGCGTTCTGCCAGAAGCGCACGCCGAGGACGAGGAACTGGCCGTGGCCTTCGGCCGGTTCACCGACGGCCGCCCGTACCTCGGGCGTCACGTCCCCGGTGAGCAGGCGGCGCATCGCGTGGTGGCGGGTGTCGTAGTAGTGCACGCCCGGGGTGAGCGGGCCGCCGGGCCCGGAGATCCAGTGCACGCCCACCGGGTAGAGCCCGCCGCCGGACGCGGAGCCGCGCGACCAGTTGGCCTGTGTGTACATCGGGAGCGTGCCGAGGTCGGAGTTGGCCTGGACGGCCAGCCTGCGGCCGACCAGCCCGTAGGAGTCCTGGAGCATCCCGGCCAGCAGCGGGAGCGTGAACGCGCCCGTGCCGCGCGGGCCGTGCAGCCCGCGTTCGACGGTGGGGAGGGCCCCGGCGGCGTCTCGCGGCAGTTCGCGGGGCAGTTGCCGGGGCAGCGGGAAGGAGTCGGCGCCCGCGAAGTGCTTCCCCTTGCGCGGCCGGTCCGCCCAGTCCGGCACCCAGTCGGCGGGCTCCATGGGGTACCGGCCCCGCCGGACGATCGCGGTCGCGTACTCATGGGCGTATCCCACGGGCGGGTCCTCTCCTTCTCGCTCGGGTCTCACTCGGTCGGGCTCGGTCGGCGCTCGGTGCGCTCTCGCTCGGTGCGGTCGCGCTCGGTGCGGTGCGGGCGGGTGGCGGCCGGGCGGTACGGGTTGCCGCGCGGCCGGCGCGGCTCAGGGGAACGGGTGCGGTGCCGGGTTGAGGTCGTCGGGGCCCAAGTCGCTTGGCATCAGGCTGCCTTCACGCAGGGCGGTACGCATTCTGGGCATGTGCGGCGCGCGTTGGCGGCTCCAGCCGAAGTCGATCGGCAGCAGCCCCGGCACGATCACCCCGGCGGTGTGGAAGCCGAGCCCGCGCTGCTCGGGCATGGTCTGGTCGACCACGATCACGTCGAACCCGGCCCTCGCGACGGCCGCCACGCAGCGCTCGACGTCGTCCCGCATGTCGTCGCCCGGGGTGATCGAGTCGCGGGCGAGCGCGTCGGGCGTGACCAGCGGGCGGCGGCCGTCGCGCAGCAGGAAGTCCGCGTAACGGGCCATCTCCGGCAGGCCGTAGAGCAGCGGGTGGTCGTGCAGCACCCGGACCTCGCGGAAGTCGGCGGCCATCGCGCGCAGCCGTGACTCCTCGCGCAGGGTCCGGCTGCGCAGATTCACCGCGTCGGTGGCGATCTCGCACAGCCCGGCGGCGAGCGCGGCCTCCGGGTCGAGGCTCGCGCCCGCGCCGAAGCAGAGGCGGCCGAGGCCGCCGTCGATCCGCTCGGCGACCGCGGTGACGACGGGTACGGGGAAGGTGACGCGGGTGTCGAAGAAGCGGGCCCGGTAGCCGTACATCGCCAGCCGGTCGATCATGGCCCGGGTCCGCGGGTCGCGGCTGGCGGAGGCGTCGATCTCGGTCAGCGGCGCGCGGCCGAACCACGCGAGCAGGAACGCGTCGCGTTCGATGACCTCCATCAGGCCGAAGTACACGGCTTCGGCCTGACTGCCGCCGGACGCACAGCCGTTGGAGCTCTCCTGCACGAAGCGGTGGGTGAGGCCGCCGGGGGCGTGGTAGTACGCCAGGATCTCCGGGACCAGCACGGGCCGGTGGTCGCGCAGCGAGTACCCCCACACCCACGGGATCGGGCGGGCCGGGTCGAAGGGGTGTACGGCCGGCTCGGCGCGGTGGAAGTCGTCGGAGTACAGGCCGCAGGTGCGGGGGTCGAGGGCGGGGGTCCGCGCGCCGCCGAGGTCGTCGTACGCGGCGACGAGCCCGGTCCGCTTGCCGCGGGGGCGCATCCCGGCGAAGCGTTCCAGCCCTTCGAGCAGGCCGACCCGGACGCTCGACCGGTAGCGCGGGGTGTGGCCGCCCCAGAAGCACTCGCGCAGATAGTCGCCCGAGCGCAGGAAGAACGAGCCCACGGTGGAGGAGGTCGACGTCGACACCAGGTCCGGTACGACGGAGGGGCCGAGCATGCCGGCGGCCGGATTGACGTACGCCTCCAACGGCACGTCGTACGCGTCCGCCGGCCGCACCCGGAACTCGTCCGGCGCGAACTTGGGCGAACTCGCCAGCTCCACCCGCGCGTTGTCCGCGGTATCCGCCTGCGGCTCCCCGCACACGGGACACTCGGCGTCGGCCACGACCGCGAATCGCGTCACGCGCAGCGTCTCCACATCCACGAGATAGGCAACCCGCCCTGCGGCACCGGCCCCCGTGGCGTGGTCCCCCGCAGTGCCGCCCGCGCCCGCCCGCCCGTCGGCGGCGAAGACGGTCGGCCGACCGCCGGAGTTCGCCCCTGCGGGAGCGTCCGCCGCCCGCGTGGCCGGGGTCGGGGGGATCGGGGCGGCGGGGCCCGGCCGCACACCGGCGCTCAGCAGCGCACCGCCCTCCGGCCGCGCCGGTCCACCCGCCGGGGCGGAACCCTTCACCGGGGCGGCGCCACCGGAAACCCCCTCCCGCCGGGCCGAGTTCCCCCCCGCGGAAGCGGGGATCGCCGACCCGGCCGAACCAACACCCGCCGCCAGCGCGGCACGGTCCGCCACGGGAAGGGCGGACGGGTCCCAACCCGTCAGCCGATCACCGGAGTCCGACCCTGCGGGAGCAGCCGAGACAGTGGGCAGTGCCACCCCACCGGGGTTCCGGACCGCCGAGGCGATTGGGGCGGCGACGCCCGGTCGCACACCGGCGCTCAGCAGCGCATCAGCCTCCGGCTGCACCGGCCCGCCCGCAGGAGCATGTGGCCCTCTGCCCGCCCCCGCAGGGGCAAGTGGTCCGGCGGAAGCCGGGGGAATCGGGGCGACAACGCCCGCCCGCGCCGCAACACCGGCCTCCGGCCGGACAGGCTTCGCCGCCGGAACGGCGGACGCGGCGGAGACAGTCGGCCGATCGCCGGAGTTCGACCCCGCGAGAGCGGCCGGAGCCGCGGCACGCGGCCCAGCGTCCGCCGCCCGCGTGGCGGGGGTCGGGGGGATCGGGGCGGCGGGGCCCGGCCGCACACCGGCGCTCAGCAGCGCACCGCCCTCCGGCCGCGCCGGTCCACCCGCCGGGGCGGAACCCTTCACCGGGGCAGCGGACGCCGCGCGGGCGGCGTCGGTGTGGAAGGCGAGGGTGGCCTTGAGGGCGTCCGTGGTGAAGGGGAGGGTCCATGGTGTGCGGCCCGCAGGGCTTGTCGTGGAGCCGAGTTCGAGCGCTTCGCGCAGACCCCGCGTGCGGACGGACTGCCAGCGACGGGCGAGACAGCGGGCGCAGCCCGGCGCGCCGTCCGGGGCGAAGGGCCCGACGAGGGCGTGGTGACCGTAGACGTGGACGGTCGCCACGCCCGGCGCCGGATCGCCCTCGGCGACGGCGAGTTCATCACGCACCCCGAGCGGCACCACGACCGCCGCCCCCGAGAGCCCCGCGGCCACCACCTCCAGCCCGGGCACGGCCGACGGGGCCGGCCCCGCCGCGGACCCGGGCCCGGACCGGAGGTCAGCGAGCATCGGGCGCCCCGCCGTACGTCAGCAGCACCCGGGCCGCGTGCACCCGCCCGGCCGCGAGATCGGGTGCGACGACCGGCGCGACCAGCACATCGCGCCCGGACTCCCGCAGCCCGGCGGCGAGTTCGGGCCAGTCCCGACCCCCGTCGAGGTCCGGCCGCCCGGACAGAGGCCCGCCGACCGCGAGCGTCCCCACGGCCAGATCCCTGATCAACGGATCACCCGTGTCCACCGTCCCGGACCCGCCGGCCGACGCACCTACGTCCCCGCCGGCCTGGACCGCGCCCAGCAGATCCCGTACCGCTTCCCGCGCCGCGTCCCCCCACCGCGGCGCCGTACCCGGCGCCCAGGCCCACTCCCCCGTCCCGGGGTCGACCGCGCGGGCCAGCACGGTGGGCACGTGCCGCTCCCCGTCCGACCCGAGGTCGAGGATCTCCAGCGCGACGCCGAGATTGGCGGCGGACCGTACGAGGAAGGTGAGTTCGGGGTCCCCGGCGTCCGCCAGCGCGGCCGGGTCGACGGCGGACACCGCGACCGTGCCGTGCAGCGCGCCGCGCAGCGCCTCGTGGCCGAGCGCGGTCAGCAGCCCGCGCGCGGCGGCCTCGCGGGCGGAACCGCCCGCCCCCGTACCGGCCGAGGTGGGCTCGGCGACCCGCTCACGGTTGTACGGCCCGAAGGTCCGCAGCGCGCCTGCGGGCACCAGCACGGTCGCGCCGCCGAGCAGCGAGGTCGTGGCACACCAGGCGCCGACCTCGTCCGCGCCCGGCGCGAGCCCGCTCGCGATGCTCAGCGCGGCCGGTACGACCGCCGCCCACTTCTCGCGCGCGGCGGCCAGCGCCCCGCCCGTGAGGGGTTCCGGCAGCGGTACGACATGCTCGGCGTAGACCTCGGCGGCCCGGTAGAGCGCGCGCAGCCGGGCCCCGGCGACATGGTGGACGTCGAAGGCGGTGATGTCGCGCCGGACACCGTGCCTGGTGCTCAAGGTGACCGTACTGACCTTGAGCGGCGTCTGCGCCCAGGTCTCGTCGGCGTACCGCTGGAAGACCCCGGCGGCGGGCTGGACGAGAACGGCCCGGTCGTTGATCTCGGCGAGCGCCGCCTCCGCGGCGTCCCCCTCGCCGGGCGCCGCGTCCCCCTCGCCGGGCGCGGCCTCCCCGTCGGCGGCCGCGGCGGACGTGGCCGCCCCTGAGACCTCGGCGACCCCGAGCCCCGCCACATCGAGCCCCGCCGCCCCGGCGTCCGGCACGTCCCCGGCCCGCGCGCCGCAGGCGGGACAGCGGGGGTGCGGCAGCAGCGGCTCGGCCACCGTGTCCAGCGAGTCCATGTCCTGGATGATCAGCTGGTTCTCGGTCTCGGCGGGCAGCGCGCCCGTGGTGAGCCGGAAGACCTCGTACCCGAGCAGGTTGCCGACCATGGCCGCGAGCGGCCCACCGACCGCACCCGTACCGGCTCCGGCTCCGGCCGGGGCCCCCGCTCCCCCGACCGCCAGCGCCCCCCACAGGTCGGCCGCGTCCCCCGCCTCCCCGTTCGCCCCGAGCCGCAGCGCCGCGCAGGTCCAGCAGCCGGTGGAGTCCCGCGTCATCAGCGGCCCCACGACCACCGACCCGCCGAACGTCCAGGCGGGCACCAGCCGCCGACCGGCCGGGATGCCGTCCGCGAGCGCCGCGATCTGCCACGGCCCCCGCTCCCCCGTGACGAGGACGACGTCGTGGCCCGTGAGGTCGTCCCAGCCGAACTCCCCCAGCGCCGGGCCGGATTCGAGGACGTCGAGCGCGACCGGACAGCCCTCCGCCCGCAACTGCTCCGCCTCCTCGGTGACTTCGCCGAAGCGGTTGCCCGGCGGCACCTCGATCGCGGCGGGTACGGCGACGGCCGCGCACCCGTTGCGGATCAGCGACAGGGCGGCCCAGCGGGCGAGTTCGTCGTCGCCGAGTACGGCCACCCGGGTGTCGCGGAAGCGCAGAAAGCGGGCCGCCGCGTCGTCGGTGTAGTGGTCGACGTAGTCGATCTGCGCGCCGAACCGCCGGGCCACCTCGGGCGCGGGCTCGGGCGCTCCGGGCGCGGACGGCACCGCGTCGCGGGCGAAACCACGCGCGTAGAGCGTGCCTACCAGCTGGGTGATCATCGCGCGCTGCTTGTCGCCGAGGCCCTGGCACAGCGCCTCGACCGTGTGCTCCCCGGTGAGGTGCGGCACGATCAGCGACGCGAAGCGGTAGGCGGAGGGCATCACGACGCTGAACCCGCCGCGCGCGTTGTGGAAGTGCACTCCGGTCGGCGTCTGCGTGTAGAGCACGTCCCGGCGGATGCGCGGCCGGGTCGCGGCGATCTCCTCGTACGGTGACACCATGTCAGTCACGCCTCCGTCGGGTGCAGTTCCGCGGCGCCGGGCCGGGGTGATGGGTGGGGGGTACGTCCAGGGGCGCGCCCGGCGGCCCGGTCGACGCCACGGTCGGGACCGCGGTCCGCGGCAGAACCAGCGGCAGAACCGGCGGCTCGACCGGCGGCGGTCCGGCCCCCGACGCCTTCGGCGGCCGCGGCCCTCGTGAAGGCCCGCAGCAGTTCGTGCATCCGGTAGTGCCCGCGCGGCCCTTCCTCCAGCAGCCCGGCCCCGACCAGCCGGTCGAGTACACGGTCGCCGCTGATCAGCCCGCCGTCCGCGAATCCGGTGGGGACACCGTCCTCGGCTCCGGCGGCGGCGCGGTCCGTCGTTCCGGCCGGCCCGGCGGCCGCGCGCGGCGGTCCGGCCTCCGGCTCACCGCGCAGGATGGCCAGCTCCATCCGCTGGAGCGCGGGCCCGGGATCGACGCCGAGCTGCTGCGCGAGATGCGCCTTGGCCTTGCGGTACTCGGCCAGCGCCTCGGCGCGGCGGCCCGCGCGGTGCAGCGCCTCCATGAGCTGTTCGGTGAAGCGTTCGTGCAGCGGGTGGGCGCGGGCGGTCGGCCAGATCTCGGCCAGCGCCTCGCGGTGCCGCCCACGGGCGAGTTCGAGGTCGAACACCCGCTCAATGGCGCGCAGCCACTCCTCTTCGAGCCGGGGCACCTCGTCCCGGTGCAGCAGATCGGAGTGGACATTGGCGAGCACCGGCGACTGCCAGAGCGCGAGGGCCGCCCGGAGCAGCCCGAGTTCGTTTTCCGGCTGCTCGGTGGAATATGCCCGGCGGAGCAGTTCACGGAACTCGACCAGATCGAGTGTCTCCGCGTCCGCGGTCAGGCGGTATCCGCCGGGAACAGCCTCGATCGCGTTGCCGGCCACCCCGTATTTGCTGAACAACCGGCGAAGGCGCAAGACGCAGCTGTGCAATGCGGACTTCGCCTGAGCAGGTGTCTCCTCACCCCAGATAACGCGCTGGAGTAAATCCGCGGAGACCACGGAATTCGCGTGGAGGAGCAATGCGGCGAGCAGCGCGGCGGGCCGTGACGGCTGGAGTACGGCGGATTCCCGGCCGTCGGTGACGGTCAGCATGCCCAGCACGGTGAATCGGGTCCGCCGGTCGCCCGGGGCCGTCCCCACGGCATCCGCCGAGGTCATCCGGGCATTGTCGGTCGTATCTGTACGAGTTGCGAGCGCATCGGACCAGACCACACACTCCACCGTCCCCGTAGCCCCGTATGACTGCCGACGGCCCGGCGAGAGTGCACCGAGCAGAGACAAAGGCCGGGTGTGGCCTCGACTATCGGCGATCGCGAACGACAGTACGACAGGCCGCTTTATCTTGTCCAGAGGAATGGCGGACCCAATCACGATGCACAATCAGGACACTACGGACGGTACGGTTCCACCCCGAAGGCAAGCAAACGGACATTCTTCGCACTATTACGGCGATGTGAATGGCGATTTTCCGTCAGCCGACCTTGATTGGACTTTTCCCGGACATCCGGGGGTAATTGATCGGGTTTAGCGCCGGGAGCCGGGCCGAATTGCCGACGATCCGAACGGGGGCATGCTTGCCCGTACGGCGGCCCCGAACGGCCGGAGCACGCCTGACCTGCGCGCGGACCGGCGCAAGGCCGACGAAGACCCCCGAGCACTCCCCCGCCCGTCCGGGCCGGCCCGCCGGACGCCCCGGGTGACCGAGTGTCCAGGTACCGTCACACCGACGCGAACTTCCTGCACTATGGGTGCAGACAAGGCTCAAACCGCCGCGGCCGACCGGGAGTTCGATCCATGGCAGAGAGCGTGCCGGTGCGCTGTCCGTCCTGCGGACGGGAGCACAACTACACCGCCCCGACCTTTCCTTGTGCCTGCGGTGCCCCGCTGGCACCTCCGGTGCTCTACGGCGGCCGCCCGGTGGAGGTGCGGCACCCGTCGTGGGACGGCTCATGGTTACGGCTGCGCTGTCCGGACTGCGGGCGCGCCGACCAGTGGCCGCAGCCGGAGTTCGACTGCTCGTGCGGCGCCCTCGTCCGGCTGCCGGTGGACGGTGAGGCCACGCAGGGCGGCGCGCTGCCCGTACCGCATCTGTCGGCGCCGGACCCGACCGGTCCCGTACCGCCCCCGCCGGCCGACCGGCCGCCTTTCCGCCCGGTCACCATCCGCACCGCGCGGGACGCGCTGACCGCGGCGGCGCAGTATCTGAAGTGGCTGGGCTTCGCGGGCGTACGGCTGGCCGGGGACCGTACGGCCAACGGTATCGATCTGCGCGGGGACCGGCTGGTCGCCCAGGTGGACCCGACGACGCAGCCGACCGCGCTGCGCGATGTCGAGTGCCTGTGGCTCAACCGCGCCCACGAGGACGCCGAGGGCGCCTTCTTCTCGCTGGCCGGGTACGCCCAGGAGGCGCGGCTGCGGGCCGACCAGCTCGGGGTGCCGCTGTTCGTGATGGACCTGACCGGCACCCCGCAGCCGGTCAACGACGCCGCCGACGCGCTGATCAGGACGGGCCCGGCCGCGGTCACGCCTCCCGAGCCTTCGGGACCCGCGCGTCCGGCGCAGCCTCCGGGTCCGGCCGGGCCGCCGAATCCCGGGGGTCCCGCGGGTCCTGGGGTGTGAACTCCTCGCGCAGCTGGACCTTGCGCACCTTCCCGCTGACCGTCATCGGGAAGGCGTCGAGGACGCGCAGATGGCGCGGGACCTTGTAGTGGGCGAGCCGGCCCGCGCAGAAGCCCGTCACGTCGGCGAGGCTGGGCGGGTCGGCGGGGTCGCGGGCGATGACGCAGGCCAGGATCTCCTCGCCGTAACGGGCGTCAGGCACCCCGACCACCTGCACATCGGCGATCTTGGGGTGCGCGTACAGGAACTCCTCGATCTCGCGCGGATACACGTTCTCGCCGCCGCGGATGATCACGTCCTTGATCCGGCCGACGACCGCGAGATAGCCGTCGTCCCGCATCACCGCGAGGTCCCCGGTGTGCATCCACCGCCCGGCGTCCACGGCCTCGGCGGTGCGCTCGGGCTCGTCCCAGTAGCCGAGCATCACCGAGTAGCCCCGCGTGCACAGTTCACCCGGTGAGCCGCGCCGCACGGTCACTCCGGTCGTGGGGTCCACGACCTTCACCTCGATGTGCGGCAGCACCCGGCCGACGGTCTCGGTGCGGTGCTCCAGGTCGTCGTCCCGCCGGGTCTGGGTGGAGACCGGGGAGGTCTCGGTCATCCCGTAGCAGATGGACACCTCGGCCATGTGCATCTCGGACATCACCCGCTTCATCACCTCGACCGGGCACGGCGATCCGGCCATGATGCCGGTCCGCAGCGAGGTCAGGTCGTACGAGGCGAAGTCCGGCAGGGCCAGCTCGGCGATGAACATCGTCGGCACGCCGTAGAGCGAGGTGCAGCGCTCCTGCTGGACGGCCCGCAGGGTCGCGGCGGCGTCGAAGGAGGGCGCGGGGATGACGATGCAGGCGCTGTGCGAGGTGGCGCCGAGATTTCCCATGACCATGCCGAAGCAGTGGTAGAAGGGCACCGGCAGGCAGATCCGGTCCTGTTCGGTGTAGCCGACCGTACCGCCCACGAAATAGCCGTTGTTGAGGATGCTGTGGTGGGAGAGGGTGGCGCCCTTGGGGAAGCCGGTGGTGCCGGAGGTGTACTGGATGTTGACCGGCTCGTCGCAGCTCAACTCGGCCTCGCGCGCGGCCAGATAGCCCGGCGCCAGGGCGGCGCCCGCGGTGGTCAGCGCGTCCCACTCGGGGTCGCCTATGTGGATCACCTCGCGTAACCGCGGGCAGTCGGGGCGTACTTCGGCGGTCATCGCCCGGTAGTCACTGTCGCGGTACTGGCCGGTGGCGATCAGCACCTCGACACCGGACTGCTTGAGCACGAACGCCAACTCGTGCAGCCGGTACGCGGGGTTGATGTTCACCATGATCGCGCCGAGCCGGGCGGTGGCGTACTGGACGAGCACCCACTCCGGGCAGTTGACCGCCCAGATGCCCACCCGGTCGCCCTTGCCCACGCCGTGCGCGGCCAGTCCGAGCGCCACGTCGTCCACCGCCCGGCCGAACTCGGCGTACGTCCAGCGCCGTCCGCTGGGCAGGTCGACCAGCGCCTCCCGGTCGGGGTGGGCGGCGACGGCCCGGTCGAGGTTGCGGCCGATGGTGTCGCCGAGCAGCGGGGTGCCCCCGGCGCCGTGCGCGTACGAGAGCTCGGTGGCGGACGCGGGGCTGATGACGGACCCGGGCCCGGTGGCGGACGCGGGCCCGGTGGCGGACGCGGACGTCACCGGTAGTCCTCCTCGTGGAATTCCTGGCTGCCGTCGTGCATGGTCGCCTCGCGCAGCTCGATCCGGCGGATCTTGCCGGAGACGGTCTTGGGCAGGTCGGCGAACTCCAGCCGCCGCAGCCGCTTGTACGGCGCCAGCACGGACCGCGAGTGCGCGAAGATCGCCCTGGCCGTCTCCCCGTCGGGCTTCCAGCCCTCCGCGAGCACCACGTACGCCTTGGGCACCGACAGCCGCAGCTCGTCCGGCGCGGGCACGACCGCGGCCTCGGCGACGGCCTCGTGCTCCAGCAGCGCGCTCTCCAGCTCGAACGGCGAGATCTTGTAGTCCGAGGATTTGAATACATCATCGGACCGGCCGATGTAGGTCACGTACCCGTCGGCGTCCCGGCGGCCGATGTCGCCGGTGCGGTAGTAGCCGCCGCCCATCGCCTCCTGGGTGCGCTCGGGATCGCCCGCGTACCCGGTCATCAGGCCCACCGGGCGCTCGCTCAGATCGAGACAGATCTCGCCCTCGTCGCCGGGCTCGCCGGTCACCGGGTCGAGCAGGGCGATCGTGTAGCCGGGGGTGGGCCGGCCCATGGAGCCGGCCTTCACCAGCTGGGAGGGCGAGTTGGCGACCTGCACGGCGGTCTCGGTCTGCCCGAAGCCGTCCCGGATCAGCACTCCCCACAGCCGTCTGACGTGCTCGATGACCTCGGGGTTGAGCGGTTCGCCCGCGGCCACCACCTCGCGCGGCGGGGTGCGCAGCGCGGTCAGATCGGCCTGGATCAGCATCCGCCAGACCGTCGGCGGCGCGCAGAAGCTCGTCACCCCGGCCCGGTCCATCTCGGCCATCAGCCGGCCCGCGTCGAAGCGGGTGTAGTTGTGCACGAAGACGGTCGCCTCGGCGTTCCAGGGCGCGAACAGGCTCGACCAGGCGTGCTTGGCCCACCCCGGTGAGGAGATGTTCAGATGCACGTCGCCCGGCCGCAGCCCGATCCAGTACATCGTGGCCAGGTGACCGATCGGATACGAGACATGGGTGTGCTCGACCAGCTTGGGCTTGGCGGTGGTGCCCGAGGTGAAGTACAGCATCAGCGGTTCCACCGAACGGGTGAGGCCGTCGGGCTCGAAGTCCGCGGGGGCGGCGTACGCCTCCTCGTAGGGCAGCCAGTCGCCGGTGGCGCCGCCGACCGCGATCCGGGTGTAGTCACCGGGCACGTCGGCGAACTTCGCGGTGTCGGCGGCCCGGACCACGGCGTGCCGGGCGCCGCCGCGCTCGATCCGGTCGCGCAGGTCGGCGGGGCCGAGCAGCGGGGTGGCGGGGATGACGACGGCCCGCAGCTTCATCAGGGCGAGCGCGGTCTCCCACTGCTCGGCCTGGTTGCCGAGCATCACCAGCACCCGGTCCCCGGCCCGTACGCCCCGCGCGCGCAGCCAGCCGGCCACCCGGGAGGAGCGCTCGGCCATCTCGCGGAAGGAGATCCGGGTCTCGGTGCCGTCCTCCTCGACGATCCACAGGGCCGGGCGGGCGTTGTCCTCGGCGATGACGTCGAACCAGTCGAGCGCCCAGTTGAAGTGTTCGGGCCGGGGCCAGCGGAAGCCGTCGTAGGCGGCCGCGTAGTCCTCCCGGTGCCGCAGCAGGAAGTCGCGGGCGGCCCGGAACTCCCCGGTCGCGTCCGATACCGCCATGCGTCCTCCTCGTCGATGGACCCTGAGTAACATCGTCCGGTAGTGACCTGGGTCTCACTACCCCCGGAAGGGGGTGAGGAGGTGGAGCGGTGGACGGGCGCGGGGAGGCCGTCGAGGTACGGGCGGCGCTGCTGCGGATGCGCAGATCCGGGCTGCTGCCGGTCGCCTTCGGCGGCCTGATGCAGAGTGCGTCGGGCCAGCCCGCGGGCTACGCGGCACGCCAGTTCCGGATCAGCGAGCTGGCGGGGACGACCGGGGAGACCCTGCGGGGCCTGGCCATCAGTACGGGCAACGGCCTCGGCGGCAAGACGCTCGCCATGGGCCGCCCCTACGCGGTGACCGACTACCGCTCCTCGCGGGTGATCAGCCACGAGTACGACGCGGCGGTCGCCTCCGAGGGGCTGCGGTCGGTGCTCGCGGTGCCGATCGTGGTGCACCGCCGGGTGCGCGGGGTGCTCTACGGCGCGCTGCGGCAGCCGTACGCGCTCGGCGACCGGCCGCTGAACGTGGCGCTGGACGCCGCCCGGGAGCTGGAACAGGCCCTGGCCGTACGGGACGAGGCGCAGCGGCTGCTGTCCTTCGCGCAGGCGCCGATCACCGCCGATCCGCGGGCGTGGGAGGAGGTGCGGGCGGCCCACGCGGAGCTGCGGGCGATGGCGGCCCGTATCCCCGACGCCCATGTGCGGCAGGAGTTGCTGACCGCCTGCGCCCGGCTGGCCTCGGCGACCGCGCCCGCGGCACCGGCCCGGCCCGCGCCGCCGACGTATCTGACCCCGCGGGAGCTGGACGTGCTGTCCGCGATCGCGTCGGGGGCGACCAACTCGGCGGCGGCGACCCGGCTGCGGCTGCGGCCGGAGACGGTGAAGAGCTATCTGCGGTCGGCGATGCGGAAGTTGGGGGCGCATACGCGGCTGGAGGCGGTGGTCGCGGCGCGGCGGGCGGGGCTGCTGCCCTGAACGCTTGCCCGGTGGGGCCGGCTCGCGGTCCGGCTCAGCGGCCGTGGCCGGTATTCGGGCGGCGGCGGCCGTGGCCGGTAATTGGGCGGCGGCCGTGGCCGGTATTTGGGCGGCGGTGGGCGGGGCCGCCGGTCTACGCTCGCTGGATTCGGCGGTGCGGAGGAGGGCGTGATGTCGGTCGACCGGTTGCTGGGGTTCGCGGCGATGTCGCTGGTGCTGGTGCTGATTCCCGGCCCGAGCGTGCTGTTCGTGCTCGGGCGGGCGCTGGCGCACGGGCGGCGGACCGCGCTGGGCAGCGTACTGGGGAACGCGGTGGGCGCGTGTCTGCTGGCCTCCGCGGTCTCCGTGGGCCTCGGCGAGGTGGTCGCGCGGTCGGTGGCGGTGTTCGTCGCGCTGAAGCTGGCGGGGGCGGCGTATCTGGTGTTCCTGGGCGTGAAGGCGTGGCGGCACCGGGGCGCGCTGACGGTCACCGGGACCTCCGGCGAGGGCGGCGAGGCCCGGCCGGCCCGCGGTGACGTGCGGTCGCTGTGGGAGGGGTTCGTGGTGGGGGTGACGAATCCGAAGACGTGTGTGTTCTTCGCGGCGGTGCTGCCGCAGTTCGTCGACCGGAACGCGGGCCGGGTGCACGAGCAGATGCTGCTGCTGGGGCTGGTGTTCACGGTCATCGCGCTGATCTGCGACAGCGTGTGGGCGCTCACGGCGTCGGCGGCCCGTACGTGGTTCGCGAAGTCGCCGCGGCGCCTGCGGGCGATCGGCGGGACGGGCGGGCTGGCGATGATCGGGCTCGGGGTGACGGTCGCGGTCACCGGGCGCGCGGACTCGTAGGGGCGGACGGGTCACGGAGTAGCCGCGCGGACTCGCGGCGGCGTACGGGAGCGCACCGGCCGCGCGGATTCGCGGCGGTGGACGCGAACCGGCCATGGGCTCGCGGCGGCGTACGGGGACGCGTGCCGGAGCGGGCCGGGAGCGCGTCGGCCCAGGTCACGAGGGGCGCCCGGGCGGTGTGAGGAGGCGCACACACCGGCGGGGAGCGAAACGTTTGCGTTTCGATAGGTCGGGTCGTACCGTCGTTGGAGTACGAAACCGTTTCGTTCTTCCTGCGGTCCTCCGCACTCCGTCCCACCCCAGGAGTCCGTCCCATGTCGACTCAGTCCACCGCCGACGCGCACGTCGGCGAACCCGTACCGGGCGCCCCGGCGCGGAAGGCCGGACCGGCCCCCCGCGCCGAGCGGCCCGGTCACCGCTGGTGGGTGCTGGGCGTCATCGCCCTCGCCCAGCTCATGGTCGTACTCGACGCGACCGTGGTGAACATCGCGCTCCCCTCCGCGCAGCACGACCTCGGTTTCAGCGACGGCAACCGGCAGTGGATCGTCACCGCCTACTCGCTGGCCTTCGGCAGCCTGCTGCTGCTCGGCGGCCGGCTCGCCGACCTGATCGGCCGCAAGATCGTCTTCCTGATAGGCGTCGTGGGCTTCGCCGGCGCCTCCGCGCTGGCCGGCGCCGCGCAGAACTTCGACGTGCTGGTCACCGGCCGCGCCCTGCAGGGCGTGTTCGGCGCGCTGCTCGCCCCGGCCGCGCTCTCCCTGCTCAACACGACCTTCACCGACGCCAAGGAACGCGCCAAGGCGTTCGGTATCTACGGCGCCATCGCGGGCGCGGGCGGCGGCATCGGCCTGCTGCTCGGCGGTCTGCTCACCGAGCACCTCAGCTGGCGCTGGACGCTCTACGTCAACCTGGTCTTCGCCGTGATCGCCTTCGTCGGCGGTATGGCCTTCCTCCGCAAGGGTCTCGCCGCCGACCGGCCGAAGCTGGACATCCCCGGCACGATCCTGGTCACCACCGGTCTCTTCGGCCTGGTCTACGGCTTCTCGAACGCCGAGACGCACGACTGGGGCTCCCCGCTGACCTGGGGCTTCCTGCTGGCCGGCGGTCTGCTGCTCGCCGCGTTCAGCTGGTGGCAGACCCGGGCCGAGCACCCGCTGCTCCCCCTGCGGGTGCTGCTCGACCGCAACCGCGGCGCCTCCTTCGTGGTGCTGGCGATCTCCGGCGCGGGCATGTTCGGCGTCTTCCTCTTCCTGACCTACTACCTCCAGCTGTCGCTGCACTACGACCCCGTCAAGACCGGTCTTGGCTTCCTGCCGATGATCGGCGCGCTGATGGTCTCCGCGCAGCTGGCCACGAACAACCTGCTGCCGCGTCTCGGCCCGAAGCCCATCGTGCCGCTCGGCATGGCTCTCGCGGGCATCGGCATGGCCTGGCTGACCACCCTGGACCTGCACAGCACCTACGCGGCCAATGTGCTGCCGCCGCTGCTGGTGATGGGCTTCGGCCTCGGTCTGGTCATGCCGAGCGCGATGAGCGTGGCCACCGAACGGGTGGGCGCGAACGACGCGGGCGTCGCCTCGGCGGCCGTCAACACCATGCAGCAGGTGGGCGGTTCGATCGGCACCGCGCTGCTGAACACACTGGCCGCGAGCGCCGCCGCCACGTACGTGGCGAGCCACGGGAAGACCGCGGCGGCCACCGCGCAGGCACAGCTGCACAGCTACTCGACCGCGTACTGGTGGTCGGCCGGGCTGTTCGCGGTCGGCGCGGTACTGGCCCTGGTGATGTACCGGCCCGGCCGCTCACAGCCGGCCGCGGACGGGGTCCAGGCGGCGGCCGTCCACATGTGAGCCGCCGCAGCCAAGTCCCCCTCCCCTTCAACTCCCCGGCCGCGTACGAGCGGAGAGCGACCGGGGTCGGGGGGCCGGGCGCCGGGTCATCGTGGGGACGGGACACCCGGCCGCCACCGGCCCCCTCGTGACGGCCGGGCCGGCGATGCACGCCCCTCGGGCACGCACCGCCGGCCCGGCCGTCCCGCTGTTTCTGATCGTACGGAGAAGGTCCGACGTCACGGACCCGCCGTGTATTCCTCGATGTATCATGAGTTCCATCATTGATATCAAAGGAGGTGGTCCCATGAGCCGAACCGTGATCGACCTCGACGACGCGTTGCTGGCCGACGTGGCCCAGGCCCTGGGGACGAGCACCAAGAAGGACACGGTCAACACCGCCCTGCGCGAGGTGCTGGACACCCGGCGGCGCGCCCTGGCCCTGACCCGGCTGCGCGCCTCGGCGGACGAGGGCGGCTTCGACCTGGACCTCTTCGAGGACAAACGGAACTACCGTCGGTGAGCGCGGCGCAATTCCTGATCGACACGAGCGCCCTGGCCCGCTTTCTGCGGGGCGACGCCGAGCAGTACGGCTGGGACCGGGCGGCGTCGGCAGGACTCATCGCGACCTGTCCCATCACGGAACTGGAATTCTTCTACAGCGCACGTTCCGCCGAGGACCGGGCCCTGGGCATCGCGGACATTCGGCTGCTCTTCGGCTGGGTACCGGTGGACGACCGTGCCTACGACCGGGCCTGGCAGGTGCAGGAACTGCTCACCCGGAAGGGGCAGCACCGCAGCGCGGGTGCCGTGGACCTGGTGGTCGCGGCGACCGCGGAACTCCAAGGACTGACTCTCCTGCACCGTGACCGGGACTTCGCATGCATCGCCGCCGTCACGGGACAGCCCCTTCAGTGGTACGGCCCTGACGCCGGAAAATAGGTCGGCGGCCCGCCGGAGCCCCGGAAGCACGTATCGCGGGACGGTGCGTACCGATGGCGGTCCCCGCGGTTCCGTATCCGGTGCTACGAGCCGGCGTTGACCTGGATGAGGCCGTACTTGCCGTTGGTACGCCAGGGCTCCTCCGTGGCGTCCAGCCCGGCGACCACCGCTCCGTCGAGGCCGACGACGACGTCCGACTTCAACGTACGCAGGGCCGCGACCGGGGACGGGAAGTGGTCGACCCTCTCGGCGAACGAGGCCGTGGCGTCCCAGAGTCGGTCCCCGACGAGGCGGCGGTAGTTGAGATCGCCCTTGATGATCGCCACCGTGAGGCCGGAGAGCTCGGACCTGAGGTCGTCGGGCATGTCGTGGAACGGCAGCGGCGCGCAGAAGAACGGGTGCGTGCGGACGGTGAGAGTGCCGCTGTTCATCGCCCGCCAGAGCCGACGGCCGATCAGTTGCGCCTCCTGCCACGGCCCGGCGCGAAGCCGGTCGATGCTCGCGAGGACATCGGCGGTGGTCGCGTCCGACACGTAGTAGGGGGCGGGCTTGACGTACAGGACGGCCTCGGCGGCCGACCCGCCGGTGAGGAGGTGGTCGATCAGGACGAGGTCGGGCAGCAGCTCCCGCCCGGCGTTGTCCGCGATGAGGCCGACCCTCGGATTGCTCGCGGCGGCGAGCGTGGACCACAGGAGCGGGCTGTCGTCCGCGATCAGGGCGGTGCGCCGGGCGTCCCCGGCCGAGGCGGTGAGGTGGAAGCTGAGGTCCGCGCGGTTGCCCCACAGCGCGGACGAGAGCAGCACCTCGGCTCGCTTCTCCGCCGACAGGGACGGCAGCTCACGGAGAGCCGCCAGCTCCTCGTCGACGGCCGGGCCGGCCAGCTCGGCGCTCTTGAACGGTGCGAACGGGTCGATGCCCTGCCATGTCCCGGGCCGGAAGTAGCCGGTGGCTTCGAGCAGCCTGCGGTAGAAGTAGCTCTCGGCCCACAGGAACGGCGCCTCACCCCACGGCCGCCCGAACAAGCCCTCACCCCACGCCAGCCACTGCCGGTGATCGTGGGCGCTCTCGCCGAGCGGCTTCATGACGCCGCCGGTGCTCTCCGCGAGCAGCTCCTCGACCGCCGCCCGCTCGGCCGGCCCGTACGGCAGAGCGTCGAGCACCTGCTGAACCAGCTTCGGGTGCCGCTCGTGGAAGACACCCCAGGCGAAGGACCCGGGGGTACCGCTCAGAATCGTGGCTGCGGTCGGCACGTCCGGACTCGTCCTTCTCCTCGTCGGCTGCTGCTGCCGCTGCCGAGACTAGGTGATCGAGATCCCCGGACAAAGCCACCATGGAGCCGACCGGCCGGGCGTCGGGGCCGTGGCGGTCCAGCAGGAGACCCCTGCTGTCGCGGTCGGCGAGGACGGCGTTCATCACCTCGTCCTGTGGAGGGCGGGCGTCCGGCGTCGGCGGCGATGGCGTTGCTGCCGTGGCCGAGGACGACCGGGACCTGCTCTCCTCGCGACGTGAGGGCGTTCACGGTCTCCGGCCATGCGGCCGGGTCGGAGACCGGGATGACGCTATCGGCTGGGCCGCAGGGTGTGGTCAGCGAGGCCAGCGTGCGTGAAGCCACGGAACGCTCCTCCTAGGGTGCGTCGGTGATCGTCTTGAGCGCCAGGGTGCGCAGCGGTGTGAGACGGGTGCGGTTGTCCTGGTGGTGGTAGACGGCGTTGGTGCACAGGACGAGGTAACGGCCGGTGTGCGGGGCGAGGTAGAGGCTGGTGCCGGTGAAGCCGTGGTGGTAGGCGATCCGGCCGCCGTCCGCGAGAATCCAGGCCAGGCCCCGGTGCAGGCCGGGCTCGATCTCGGCCTGCGGCGCCATGCTGTCGGCCAGCCAGTGGCCCAGCGGCGTACCGTCCCGATGCGCGCGTAGCAGAGCGGCGGCGTAGGCGGCGAGGTCGGCGGGAGTGGAGAAGACCCCGGCGTGTCCGGCGACGCCGCCGAGCAGGGCGGCGTTGTCGTCGTGCGGCATCCCCCACAGCCTCGGGGCGCCAGGGAAGCGCTGTTCGGTGGGCGCCACGTCGGCTGCCCGGGCCAGCGGTCCGTACGTGGTGGCAGTCATGCCCAGTCCGTGCCACAGGTCGGCGGCCAGTTCGTCCAGACGCCGACCGGTGGCGGCCGCCAGGAGGAGGCCGAGCAGGATGAAGCCGCGGTTGATGTAACGGTGTCGGGCGCCGGGCTCGCTGATCAGTTCCTCACCGCAGATCAGCTCGGCGAGGTCAATGCCCGTGTTGCGGTACTGGTCCAGGCGGGTGTCCGCGCGCAGGCCGGACGTGTGAGCGAGGATCTGCCGTACGGTGACCTGCCCGCCAGGAGCACCCTCCGGCACGGTGGGCAGCAGGTCACCGACCGGGGCGTCCAGTGCGAGGCGGTCGGTCAGGGCGGTGCCGACCAACGGCCACGTGCCGACGACCTTGCTCAACGACGCCACGTCGTAGCGCGTGTGCGGGCCGGGTCGAGCAGTGCCGCACTCGGAGGCGACGATGCCGGAAGCCAGGTAGGAGGGCTGGCCGTCGAGGTCACCGCAGGCGATGACGCCGCCGGGCACAGTGCCGTCGGCGGTGAGCAGGTCCAAGGTATCGCGCAGTCGATCGAGCGCGGCGGCGTCCCACGCGGGGGCGGAAGCGGTGGTGGTCAAGGCGTCTCCTGGTCGATCGTCAGCCGGGCACCCAAGGACGCGAGTTTGGCCGGCAGACCGCTGTAGCCGCGCCGCAGGTGGTACATGCCCCGGATCGTAGAGGTGCCTTCGGCCGCGAGGGCGGCGATCAGCAGCGCGGTGACGGCCCGGATGTCGTCGCCCGCCACGCGGGCGGCGGTCAGCGGCGCCTACACGGCCCTCGCCCAGGCCGGCTTCACCAGCCGCCTGATCCGCCCGTGACCCCATGGCACCCCGCCACGGCGAGACGACCGCCCACGAGCACCCTGGCTGCCCCTCAACCCCGCACGACGTCGACCTTTCCGACGGCCGAGACCGAGAACTGGCCGCCCGCATCGTCGAACACGACGAGGGCCTGGTCGCACGCGGCCACATCCGGTCGCTGCCGTGCAACCGCAACGGCTGCCGGGCTGGGCCGGGTCCGAAGCCAAGGCCGCCGTCGGAAACCACACGAGCCTGGCCGACGGCGGCTGTCCAAGTGCCGGGGCAGCTCACCCGGCGTGGTGTGCGGCCCAGTCTTCGCGTGCGGCGATGAGGCGGGGCTTTACGTCGTGGTCGAGGCGGTCGGCTTGGGTGCGGAGTTGGGTGGCGATGTGGGTGAGGTCGTCGGGGGTGAGGTGGGTGAGCCAGTAGTCGTCGACGAGGGCGATGCTGGCGACGGGGGTGCGGGGGTCGGGGTCGTCGGCGTAGGGGTGGCAGTCGATGGTGGCCCACAAGATTTTGGCTTCCTGGGCGGGGGCGGAGCCGAGGACGACGTGGGTGGTCTGGCCGGGGAAGGTGGTGCGGTGGCTGATGTCGGCGAGGCGGGTGCCGAGGAGTTCCAGGGGGATGCCGCTCTCGCTGGGGTCGTCGTCGGCCCAGGCCGGGAGGTGGCCGGTGAGGGTGTGGCCGCCGGTGGTGGTCAGGGTCCAGGTCCGGGCGGCCGGTACGGGGGCCGGGGGCGCGGTGGTGTGCGTGGCGGTGTCGGTCATGGTGGTGTCTCCTTCTCGGGGTGTTACGCGGTGGGGTTGTTGAGGTCGATGACGGTGAAGTCAGTGAGAGTCATGAGGAGTTGGGTGGCGCGGACCCAGGGCAGGTAGGGGTCGCCGAGGCGGAACTTCGAGGCGTCGACCGCAAGGGGTGCGGGACGGCCGGGTACGTAGAGGGCGCCGGTGACGCCGTAGCGGGTGAAGGCCCTTACCCGCAGGGCCGTGAACGCCGGCCGCAGATGCGGACACGCGGTGGTGGACCGGATCGCGCACGGCCGGCACACCGGCGGGTGAGCGGTCCGCTCGTCTCCGGGCCGCAGCTCACTGGGGTCGGCGTCGATGAGCCACAGCACGCCGTCGGTGGTGCGGTCGGCGGGCCCGCCGCAGATCTGGCACCGCAACTCGGCCATGCACAACCGCTGCCGCAGCGTGTGCACCTTCCCGAACTCCGGGGTCCCCTTCCCCGGCTGCGACGGCACCCGCGTCCACAACACCCCCTCCCCATCCCGGTCAAACGACCGCTCATCGGCGTATCCGATCCCCCGCCCGCCCCTCCGCACCACCATCGGCATAGGCGCATCCCGCTCCCCACTCCACCGCACAACAAACGGCACGAGGTCCCGCCGGTCGGCAGACCCTGCCGCCCTGCGTCCGTGGTCCGGAGTCCGTACGTCCCTTTTCGTCATGGCGTCGTCGCTCCCTTGTAGAACGTGGCCCGAAGTGCGGGCGCGAGAAGGCTGATGGCCCGGCTTCCCGCAACGGCCGGCACCCGGTCCGGGAGACGACCATCCATCCGAACTCACCGGCTGGGGAAGGTTTCACCCGGGTTTCAACCCCGGCGGGCCGCTCGGCGCAAGGCGTATCTGTCGCGCTACTGTGAGCGAGCAGGCGGCGAACCCAGGGGGAACCTGATGACCACTCAGCCGACGGAACCGTTGCTGCTCCACCCGTTGACGTACGCCCGAGTCGCTCGCGGTCTGGGCAAGGCGAAGCTCGCGGAAGCAATCCGGGTCAGCGGACGGGAGTTGGGCTACAACCTAGGGACGACCCGTAGCACCGTCTTCAAGTGGGAACGCGGTGACCACGCGCCCGACGAGGCCACCCAGGCGGTTCTCGCTCACTTGTTCCAGGTGCCGGAATCCGCCCGGCGTGCGGTGCCGTGGCCGCGCTGGCTCCCTGCCTGGGACCCTTCACCGCTCGGCGGGCCGTGGAATCAGAAGGCTACGCTGGAAGTCCTGACCTCACTTTCGGGGAGTGAACCAATGGATCGCAGAGGGTTCCTCGGAGTCGGCGGCGCGGCGCTCATGGGTGTCGCCGCCCAGTGGGCCGCCGCCGATCCGGCCATCGCCGCAGCCGCGACAGGTGATGTCGTCACTCCGGCCACGGTCGACCGTATGGCCGAACGCGTGGAGTCGCTGCGCGCGTTGGAGCAGGAGACCGGAGGCGTCGACTTCCTGGACTCCGCCCGCGCCGACCTGCGTCTGGTCACCCGGCTGCTCGACAACGGCCGTTACACCGAGCAGACCGCCCAACGGCTCTACACCCTGGCCGCCGAGGTCTGCTGCCTGCTGGGCTGGATGAGTTACGACGCCGGACTGCACACCGCCGCCCAGCAGCACTACACAGCGGCGCTTCGCGCGGCCAAGACCGCGGGCGACAACACGCTCGGCGCGCACACCCTCTGCTTCATGGCCACCCAGGCCGTCAACCAGCGCGAACAGCGGGCCGCGCTGAGCCTGATGGACGCCGCCGACGCCGTCCGCAGCCGGGTCCCGGCCATCATGCGCGCGTCCCTTGCCGCCCATCAGGCCACCGTGCACAGCAAGACCGGTGACAGGCGGCGGGCCGCCGGGGCCCTCAACCGGGCCTTCGCCGCCCTGGAACGCGGCGGCCGAGCCGACAACGCCCCCGCCTACCTCCAGTGGTTCGGTGAGGCCCAACTCCGTTCCACCGAAGGCCGTTTCCTGCTGATCACCGGCCAGGCCGCCAAGGCCACCGACGCACTCGAACGCTCCGTGACCGAAGCCGCCCCGCGCGACCGGGCCGTCCGCTACGGCACCCTCGCCCTCGCCCACCAGCAGACCGGCAACCTCGACGGCGCACTCGACGCCACCCACAAAGCCGCCGACCTCATCGACCGGGGCATCCACACCCGACGCGGCGTCGAACGTCTCCAGGAAGTCCGCCGCGGCTTCGGTCCCCACCGCACCGAACCCCGCGTCAGGGAAGCGTCCGAACGCATCACCGCCCTGGCCGCGTAGCGCCGCGAACGCGGCAAGGTCTTGAGGACACAGGCATTGGGTGTGGGGACAATAGCCTTCCGGGCAGAGGGGAGATGTTGCGTGGGACCGCCTTCTCCTGATGATCCTGAGGCGTGGAACGCCTACCTCGCCGAAGGCAACGCCACCCAGGCCCGCAAACGCGTCTCCGCCGATGTGCTCCTGCGCGATGAGGCCGGGCGCGTGCTGCTGGTGAAGCCCACCTACAAGCCGGGCTGGGATCTGCCCGGCGGCATGGCCGAAGCCAACGAAGCCCCCGACGACGCCGCCCGCCGCGAACTGCGCGAAGAACTCGGCCTCGACACCGTTCTCCACGGCCTCCTCGTCATCGACTGGGTCCCACCCCACGGCCCCTGGGACGACCAACTCGCCTTCATCTTCAACGGCGGCACCCTCGACCCGGAGCAAACCGCGTCGCTGCACCCCGACCACCACGAACTCACCGAACTCGCCTTCATGCCCAGCGACCAGGCCCTGCCCAAACTCGGCGAACGCCTGCGCCACCGACTTCACGCCGCGCTGGGATCACTGGAAGACGGCTTCCCCGTGTACATGCGCAACAGCACCAACTGACAGCGGCTGAGCGGGACGATGCCGCGGGCGCGGGTACGGCCGGTTGTCGCCGAGGTGTTCGCGCGGCGGCTGAAGCGCCCGGTGACCCTTGAGGAAGCGGGATTGGCGCGTACCGACGCTGTCACCGCCGCCGAGCCCGGGGAGACTGTTGATGATCTCCTCGAACTCGGAAAGGCGGACATGGATCCTTCCCGCAGGGGCGTTCTCACCACGGCCCTCTACTCAGCGGCACTTGCCGTCCCCGGCTTCCCGGACCTCGCCGGTACGGACCGGGGCGCGTCCGCGCGGCCGACCTCGCGGATCGGGGACGGGGAGGTCGAGACCGTACGGTCCATGACCGAGCGCATCGCGGACATTCTTGACACCTTCGGCGGCGGCCACGCCCGGCCCATGGCAGCGGCCTTCCTGGTGAACACCGTCTCCCCGTACCTGCGCGCCGACGCAAGCGAAGCCCACCGTGCCGCGATGCTGTCCGCCGCCTCCGACCTCGTCTACCTCACCGGCTGGATGGCGATGTACGAGCGGGAACACGGCCTCGGACAGCGCTACTACGTCAAGGCGTTGAAACTCGCCGGGGCCGCCGACGACCACCTCACGTACTGCCGGACCCTGCGGGGAATGAGCCTGCAAGCGGGCAACCTCGGCTACGGCGCCAAAGCGCTCCAACTCGCCGACGCCGCAGCCGAAGCCTCACCCCAGGCGGGGCCCCGGCTCCATGCCTTCCTCGCCGGCCAGCAGGCCGCCGCAGCGGCCATGACCGGCGACCGGACCCAGGCGTTCTCCCGCCTCACGGAGACCGAAGCGGCCCTGTCGAAGGCCGACTCCCGCAAAGACGCCGTCGGCGGCTACGACACCTCCGCCTTCCTCTTCCACACCAGCGCCGTCCTCTACCACCTCGGCGATCTCCCCGGCTCGGTCAAGGCCATGCAGGACTGCCTCCGCACCCAGCCCCCGCAGGAACGCCAGGGCCGCGTCCACGCCAACGGCCTCCTGGCCCAACGTCAGCTCGAACTCGGCCACCTCGACGCCGCCTGCGCGACCTGGGACCGCTTCCTGGACGACTACGAACAGGTCTCGTCCTCACGCGGAGACGAGCACTTCGACACCATGCGCACACGCATCCGCACCCACCGCAAATCCCCCACGGTCCGCACCCTCGAACAGCGCGCACGGGAGGTCGCGACCCGCAAGGGAATAGCGGCCTAGGACGAGGAACGCGGCAGGCTGACCTACAGGCCCGCCTCGTCCAGCAGAAGGTAGAGCACGCCGACGAGCGAACCGCTGCTGACGATCTCGCGGCGGTCGATCATGCCGCGCAGTGCGGACAGCGGAATCCACTCCAGGCGATCGGACTCGTTGAGTTCGGTCGGCGGACCGGCGCACTCCATCGCGTCGGCGCGGAAGACGAAGTGCTCGGAGTCCGTGGCCCCATTGGCCGGCTGGGCGTAGATCATCGGCGTCATCTCGCCCGTACGCCAGCCGGTCTCCTCCAGCACCTCACGGGCAGCGGCCTCTGCCGCCGTCTCACCCGGCTCGATCAGCCCCATCGGCAGCTCCCACGCCCAGGAGTCCGTGATGAAACGGTGCCGCCACATCATCAGCACCTGCTTCTCGCTGTTCATCACAGCCGCCACCGCGAGATGTCGCAGCTTGAGCACATGGTGCTCCCACCGCTGCCCGTCCGGCTGCTCGACATCCACCAACCACACGTTCACCCAGGGGTTCTCGTAGATCGGACGTTCCCCGTGGACCTTCCACCGCATCGCCACGGCCCCTCTCTATGGCCTCAGCACGCCGGACCACGGCCGGTGATCTGCCTGTTCACACTGTTTCACGTCAAATTGACGAATACAGCGGCCGTGGCCCTTCACCGGCGGGAGCAAGTTGGTGGAGATCGCCGCACTCAACCGCCTGTTGGGCAGTATGAAAGGCAGTTGAGCCGCACTCGAGGAGAATCGTGAACCTGCTTCCCACCCTCACGACCACCGACGTCCAGCAACGGGCGCCACGCGTCGCCGTGCTGCCCGTCGGCTCCTACGAGCAGCACGGCAGCCATCTGCCGCTCATCACCGACACCGCCGTCGCCTGCGTCATCGTCCGCGAACTCGCCGCCGCGCACCCCATCCTGCCCCTGCCGCCGCTGGCCATCGCGTGCAGCCACGAACACGGCACCTGGCCCGGCACCGTCAGCATCAGCGCCCGGACCCTCCACGCCCTCATCACCGACATCGCCCAGTCCCTGGAGACCTCCGGCATCCGCAAACTCGTCCTGGTCAACGCCCACGGCGGCAACTACGTGCTGTCCAACGTCGTTCAGGAGGCCAACGTCACCGAGCCACGCATGAGCCTGTTTCCGCTGGGCGCGGAGTGGACCAGGGCCCGCGAACGCGCCGGCCTGGCCACCGACTCACACGACGACATGCACGCGGGCGAGATCGAGACGTCCATCCTTCTGCACGCCGAACCCGACCTTGTCGGCCCCGGCTATGCCACCGCCGACCACGCTGCCTCCGACCGCCCCTTCCTCCTCACCCACGGCATACGCGCCTACACCAACACTGGCGTCATCGGCTTCCCGTCGTACGCCACGGCAGCGAAGGGCAAGGCCGTATTGGCCAGCCTGACCGCCGACTTCGCCGCCCACCTCCACGCCCTCGGCGAGCAGTAGACGTGCCCGCATCGCTCAACTCGACCTGTCTCCCTGGTGGGTGACCGACGAGGCGTACGACGCCGGCTGATCGGGGAGAACGGACCAGTGACCCACAGCACGCCGCCGACCTCATCGACCAGGGCATCCACACTCGACGCGGCGTGGAACGTCTCCAGGAAGTCCGTCGCGGTTTCGCTCCCCACCGCACCGAACCCCGCGTCAGGGAAGCGTCCGAACGCATCACCGCCCTGGCCGCGTAGCGCCGCGAACGCGGCAAGGTCCGGTACGTGGATACGGGCGTTCGGGCAGGGTGCGGCGCGGAGAGAGCCCCGCGCCAAGTCACGCCGTGCGGTCCGGCGGCGGCCCCGTGCGCTCCAACTCCTTTACGAGCAGGAGCAGGTCGGCGGGGGCGGCGGCGAGGCGGACGTGGGTTCCGGAGTCGAGGAGTTCTGCGACGTACCAGTTCGCCGACGCGCTCCGCTCCTTGGCTCGGGCCGGTCGCCGCAGCCCTCGTACGGTGAAAGGCCCCACGGCTATCTTCTTGCCCCGAAGCGGCCCAGCCCGCCGTGGGCGAGCACCTCCATCGGCCCGGCGCCGAGGAGGATGTGGGTGCCCTGGAGATCCGTGTCGTCCGGCGTGTCCCGCAGGAAGCGGGCCGGCAGGAAGACGTCCTCGCCCTCGGGCAGCGAGCGCGGCTCGACCGGCGGCGACCGGCCACTCACCCGCCAGGCCCGTGCCAGGAGGACGAGCACCACGAGCACGCCCGCGCTCGCCACCGGCACCGCGACGGCCCGGTCCGGGCGGCTTCCGGCAAGTGGCAGCGCCCACAGGGTGCGACGGCCAGGGGGATCAGGAACGCGAACACGCTCGGCTGCCTCGGTTCGCCCGCGGTGACGGGGAGCCCGTCGCGGGGGTGGCGTACCAGTGTGAAGACGGCGAGGGAGCCGACCGCGAGAACACAGAAGACGACGCCGCCGGCGATCCGGCCGGGATGCGGCACGCCCTTGTTCGCGGTGTGCTCCTTGCCTGCGACCTTCATCAGGTCGCCGCGCCACCACGTCAAAGTGACGTGGTCACCGGGCCCGAAGGCGACGGCTGTGTCGTACGAGAGGTTCAGTCGGTTCGCGGGATCGCCGTCCCGGAAGTACAGCCAGTCGTCGCTGCCGCTCCTGTTCAGCCTGGCCTTGGTGCGCTCGATCACCGCGGGCAGCATGGTCACGCAGTCGGCACGTACGTCGACCGGTGCCGCGGCCGGGCACGGCGAGGCCGCCCGCCACTCCTGAGCCCGCCGTTCCTCGGGCGACACCCCAACCACGGCGAACCAGGCGGCCCCCGCGACCGCCCCCACGACCAGCAGCGGCGGCAGCAGCCGCGCGCGTATGAACCGCCCCGACCCCGGGGCCGACTCCCCCCATCTCGAACATCCGGCCGATTCTGCCAAGGCCCGCCCCCGCCGGCATCCGCATCAACGAGACCCGACCGAGCGCTCACGGTGTGACCAAAACAGCGGAGTCAGGCCGTGCCGATCGGCAGACCACACCCGACCGTCCGACGTCCTGGTCTGCTCTAGCGGAAAGTCGGCGTCCCCTGTCCGCGTCACGCCCGGTTTCGGACACTTCCCCAAGTCCTCATCCTGGACGGCTCGCTTGTGATCAGACACCGTCGCCATGGGTCCGTATGCGAGTTCTGTATCGACCGCTCCTCAAGAGCCAAATCACGTCATGGAATGTCAGATTCTGACAGCTTAACAAGGGCTGATTCCCGTATGCAGTAAATGCGTTCGATTGCCATGATCAGTAGCGTCCTCCACCGTGATGTGCTGAATATGCCGATGGCTTCGCACGCCCTGCGAGCCCGGGAAAGCCTTGGGGACACCTTGAACGCCATGCAGGTTGCTGAAGCGGGAGCCGCCACCCTCGTCAGCGAGATGGTCAAGAACACCTGGGAATCCGTACGCGACAAGGTGAGCAGGTTGTTCCGGCGAGGTGGCGAGGAGAGCGCCGAGCAAGACCTGCGCGTGCTCGACGCGGCTCGGCAGCGGCTCATCGGCAGCGCCGAAAGCGAGCGGGAGGCGGTCGAGGCCCGGTTGCGGACCGAGTTGGTGATCCAGTTGGCGGCGTTTCTGCAGAAGCATCCGGACGCGGCCGATGAGCTGCGGGAGTTGGCGGCCCGGTTCCAAAAGGCGGGAGAGGGTTCCGGCGCACGGGCGAACGTGCACCACAACGTCAACAGTCAGGTCGTCATTGCCAATGGTCCCATCAGTAACTCTGGGGGCTTCCACTACGGCAGGACGGAGAACGGTCAGTGAACGAGCTGACCCCTCCCGGCGCCGTACCGCCTCAACCGTCTGCCCCTCCCGCCACGGTGTCGACGTCCGGTCTGCGGGTGGAGGTGACCGGCAACCACAACTCGAAGGTTGTCGTGGCCGCTGGCAACGTCACCATGACGAGCAAGCCACAACTTCCCGTGGCCGACATTCCTCAGGCCGACCTCGATGTCGTGCATCTCGCATGGGTGGACCTGAGCGCGCGCAACGAGACGGTACGCACCTCGGCCGAGATCGTTGATCGTCTCACTGGGGGCGGTCCCCGTCTGGCGGTCGTCAGCGGACCCGCCGGGTACGGCAAGCGCACTGCCGGGATCAGGGCTCTGTGGGAGATCTCCCAGAAGGCACAGGCCGATCACGGCAGGCCGCTGGCGCTTCAGGAAATCAAACCCGACTGGGAGAAGCCTGGTTTCCCCGACATCACCGTGCTGCCCGACGAGCCCGGTACCGGATACCTGCTGGATGTGGCCGCGGAGATCAGCTCATGGCGCAACTCCGGCAACGTAGCGGAGCAGTTGTTGAGCTACTCCGAAGCCCTGCTCTACGTGGGGTCGTATCTCGTTCTGATCGCCGACGAGCACGGGTGGCCCGATGCCGCCTCCGGGACCTTGGCCAAAGTCGTCTTCCACGCCACCACGCGGCCCTCCGCCCACCGAGTGGCGAAGGCACACCTTCAGTACGTACACCGCCGGCCGGAGCGTGTTCGCTGGCTGAGCACAGCTTCCTCGGAAACGGAAAGCGCGGGCGAGGCGGCGCATCTACTGACCGACAGCAGCAGCCCCGCGGACGCGGCACGGCTGGCCACAGCCCTTGCCCAAGTCGACGGCTCCGCCCAGAGCCTGAAGACCGCCCTTGGCGCATTCCAACAGTGGCGCTCGGACGTTCAGGGGGTTTTCAAAGCCACAGAGGACAACCCGGACGACCGCGCACTGCTCGTCTCGGCGCTGTTCCTCAACGGCAAGGACGCGCCGACCGTCAAGGAAGCGGCCCGGACCCTGCTGGGAGAGTCCCACCCGACGAGCGTACGGAAGATCCTCACCGGACCGGATCTCACCACCAGGCTCACGGACCTGGGCGCGCACGTCACCGGGCGCACTGTGACACTCGACCACAAGCCCGGATACGCGGGCGCGGTACTGCTGCACCTCTGGCGGCAGCGCCCCGATATCCATCCGCTGCTCCTGAGCTGGCTCGACACCATCACCTCGCCCAAGCAGCCCGGTGCCGACCGGCTGGCCTCAATCAGCGACCTCTTGGTCGAACTGGCCGTCGCGGAAGACGACATCCGAGTCATCGAACAGATCCACGCCTGGATCGACAACGGCGATGACAGTGTCGGCCACCGCAAGCTGATCGCACGGGTCCTCACGATCGCGGCCGAGTCGGAGACGCTGGGCTCGAAGGTCCGCGCCCTCCTGCTGGACTCGGCGCAGGCTCCTTCGGAGACCGTGGCAACCGTCGTCGCTCTGGTCTGCCAAGGCGCCTTCGCGGAGCACTATCCGCGCCAGGTCCTTGTGCGTCTGCGGCACATCCTGGATCGGCCCGAGCCCGACGAGGCCGTGCGTACGGCTCAGGAAGCGCTCCGGGAGATCGCCTCCCGTGAGGGACAGTTGCCGCGGGTGTGGAGCACCGTCATCAAGTGGGCGACCGAGAAGAAGCACCTGGCAGGTCACCGGGCATTCCTCTCGCTCCTCGACCCTCGCGTCGATCCCTACGTTCTACAGGTCATGCTGACCGCCGCCGAACAGAAGCCGGACGTCAAAGAGGCTCTTGTGGAGGGCTGGAACGTGGCCCTGGCGGACACGCGCGTGGACGCCGAATGCCGGGATCTCCTCTCCGCCTGGGCGCGGGCGCGGCAATCGGGACAGGTACCGAAGGAAGTCGTGACGGAGATCCTCGACGACGTCGTCAGGCAGCATCTGTACTCCACACCGATCTCGGCCCTCATCTTCGGTGAGCCGGGGGTGGCCAACGACGCGGCCATCATTGAACTGCGCAGGAACCTGAGGCTGCCTCCAGCGTTGTCGGCGGTCCGCCCCGGCCACGCGCCCGTGCCGGCGGAGTCCTGATCCGTGGCTCTCCCCCTGTGGTCGCCCACCCTCCGCCGCACGCGCAGAACGGTCCGACGCGGCTTGTCCCGTTTCGAGGCCCGTTTGCCCAGCACCTGCCCGGGCATCGCTTTCACTGCCCGGATCACGGCCACTGTGCTCACCGGGCCGCCTTATCCGGGCACGGACGACGAGATTGTCGGAGCTGTTCGAGGCGTGCTGAGAAAAGCGGCGGCCGATGTCTCCGCAACGTGTCATCCGGCAGACCTGGCCTCGGCACGCGACGGTGTCGGGCAGCACCTCCGGCGTCCGCGCGCTTTGCCCACCGAGCCACCGGTCGACTTCCGGGCCGAGGTCACCCTCGATCTCCTGCTGGACGATCGGGCAGCGGTGGACGCCCTGCTCGCCGCGCAGCGCGAGCAGGCCATGGCCGACATCCTGCGACGCCAGAATGCCGACGCGGTCGCTGCGGAACTGGCGAATCCCGATGCTCTGTTGGTGCGTTGGGTCGAGCGCGAGAACGCCGACTGGTCCACATTTTCCGTGGCTTTCGGCCAAGCGGAGCAGATCGCACAACGGTTTGCCCAATATCGACCCGAACACCAGCGGACAATCGAGCACGAGGCCCTGGAAATCCTGCGGGAGTTCCTGAGCAGCTTCCCGGACCCCGCCCAAAAACGGATGCTCTACACGCTCTTTGCTGCCGGTATGGACGGCGCCAAGCGTCCACAGCACGCCGAGAAGGCACACGCTCTGCTCCGCAGGCTCACGCTCACGCATCCGGTGGGTGACGAGTGAGCGAAAAAGGGGACATACGTCCGCCGACCAAGAACCCGAGCCGCAGATGAGCACTGCGGCATTGCGGTGGCTTCTCGCCCCGCGCACAAGCTGGCGCGCCTGGCGCCTCATACGTTCCGGCGAAGGAGACTTTTCGTTCGACACAGCTTGGCGGCGTATCCGGATCGACCTGCACCCCGACGAAATGCCCTACCGGTACCACGGCCACGTGGCAACAAACACCCCGGACGACAAGGACCGTTTGCCCTGGAGCTGACCTCTGTGTGCCCGTCAGGGTCAGGCAGGGTCAGGCTGCTCGATCGGCCGCCGCCACCACTCGGTGGATTTGAAGCAGCCCATCAGCCAGTGGGCTTCCGCCACGTCGAGGATGATGTGGCCGACAGACGGGATCGGCTCGAAGCGGAGCATCCGTTCCTGGATGTGCACGGGCTCCCAGTCCAGGTCGTGATGGAGCAGGACCGCGTACGGCTCGGCGCGGCGCTGCCAGAAGACCATGGGTTCGAAGACCTCGTTCTCGAAGGGTTTGACGATGTCGTCCGGGGCGAACTCGACGTCCGCCATGTCCGCCCACCTGCCGACTCCCTCGCGTTCGCGGGCCAGGTAGCGCCGCATGCCCTGCACGAATGAGTCAAGACTCGCGTCGTCCAACACCGACTCACGCGAGACGACGATCGACCTCACCGCCTTGCGCAATGCTCTGGCCCGCCGGAGTTGACGGGTGGCATTCGCCCAGAAAAGGCCACCACGCTCCGGATCATGGACCACGCAGAGGACGGGTAGGCTGCCATCGCGCCAGTTGTCCCCGTGATCACCGACCTTTACCCGGTGCCCGCGTCTGGTCCGGGTCGAGATCCCGCCCTTCACCTGCATGAACACGGAATCCTCCGTCCGCTGCCCATCATGGACGAAGGTGACGTGCAGATCCTCACCGTGATCGTTACCGCCGTCGATCTCCTGCACAATATGGCCGTGCCGCTCAAGCAGCGCACGTACCTCATTCACCGCCGTACGTCCGATGCGCCGGCTTTCGGGTACCTTCGGCATCCAAGCCCCCCTCACGATGTGCGGGGACCAGATTACGACCAGTCGCTCGGCGCCGCGCGGTCGAACGGTGCCTGCGTTTCCTCGGCGTCGCGAGGTCACGGTCGCGGCAGTGGCGACCGCAGGTTGAAGCGAATCGGCACTTGTTGCGCTGCAAAGCTGCGCTCCGCCCGTAGCGGCGCATCATCTGGCCGCATTCGCACCGCATCAGGTGCGGTGGGCCCATGGCCGGGGCGGGTGGGGGTGGTTGCAGGTGGGTTACGGTGACGGGTTGTCGTGGGCTGGGCGGGAACGCTCCTTGGCACAACCGCACTTGGGGGAACCATGCACAACCGCGCCACAACGGCCGCCATAGGTTTAGCCGCCGCCGCTCTGTTGCTCGCCGGCTGCAACGACGACCCGACCTCGGCCCCCGCACCTGGGGACCCGGCCTCCACGACGACGGCGGTCGCGTCGACCGCCACGGCCACCGCGTCCGCGAGCACCCCCGCAGGGACGGCCGCGACGGCCACCACCACGGAGGGCAAGCCCGTGCCCGACCTTGTCGGCAAGGGCCTCCAAGCCGCCCAGGACGCCGCCCAGGCCGACGGGTTCTACAGACTGACCAGCCATGACTCCGCCGGGCGGGACCGTATGCAGATCCTCGACCGCGACTGGAAGGTCTGCTCCCAGACCCCGAAGGCAGGCGCCACGGTGTCCACGGACACGAAGATCGACCTGGGCGCGGTGAAACTCACCGAGAGCTGTCCCGAAACCGACCAGAAGCCGCCCGCCAAGGCGGGCCACACGATGCCGGGCTTCGTGGGCAAGGCGCTCAACACCGCCAGGGAAGCGCTGCCGTCCGACACGTCGATCACGTCGACGGACGCCAGTGGCCAGGACCGCTTCATCCTCGTGGAATCGAACTGGAAGGTGTGCGCCCAGGAGCCGTCCGCGGGGGCAGCGCTGTCCGGGCAGCCGGTGACGTTCACGGCAGTGAAGTTCGGCGAGACCTGCCCCTGAAGGGACGTACGCCCCCGGCCTCGTCCCCGTTCGGCCCGCGGGGGTGAGGGGTGTCCATCGGGTGAGGGTGACTCACTCGAACGGGGGGCGAGGGGGCCGCCCGACCTGGGAGCGGTCCCCGGAGGGGGCCCGACGGGTGCCGGATCGCGGGGGCGAGGGCCGCCGGGGGGACCTCGGCGCATACGGGGCGGAGCGGGCGGGTTACGGTTGTGGCATGCACGTAAGCGAGGAGCAGCCGCCCGGCGACCCCGCGCCCGGGCCGGCCGGCGGCGGACAGCGCTCGCTGTACGTACCGGTCAAGCAGGGGCCCGCGGGCGCGGTGGTCCGACTGTGGCGCACCCCGTTCGGCACCCGCACCGCCGTGGCGTTCACCAGCGACCGGCGGCTGCGGTCCGTGCTCGGGCCCTGCCAGCCGTGGATCCGCCTCTCGGAGCACGCGCTGCGCCGGATGGCCGAACCGCTGGGCGCGACGCGCCTCACCATCGACCCCGTGCTGACCGCCCGGCCGCCCGCCGCCTGGTCGGACCCGGCGCCGGCCGAACCGTGCGAGTTCCGCCCGCCGCAGGCGCCCCAGACCGTGAAGCCCCCGCAGGCCCCGAAGCCCCCCAAGCCCCCGCAGGCCGCGAAATCCCCGAAGCCCGCGAAGCCGCAGGCCGCCGGCACGACCCCCTGACGCCGGGCCACCGCCCCCAGCCACACGCCCCCGCCCGCCCGTACGCTTCCGCACGCCCACACGCTTCCGCACGCCCGCACGCCGGTCCACCCATACGCCCCCGCCCGCCACGAACCGCCCGCGCGAAAAGAAAATCTCACGACCGCGGGTTTCTGTTATCGCCCCCGCGTGGCACCGTCTCCTGTTCGGGGGCAGAGGTCCGGAGCGGAGAGCGGAGCGGTACATGCGTGCAGGCGATCGGGTCGGTCCCGACCCCGCCATGGTCGTCGCGGCGCGGGCGGGCGATCAGCGGGCCCTCGACCTGCTGATCGCGGAGTGCCTGCCGCTGGTCTACAACATCGTCGGGCGCGCCCTGGACGGCCACGACGATGTGGACGACGTCGTGCAGGAGACGCTGCTGCGGGTCGTCCGCGGCCTCGGCGAGCTGCGCGACCCGGAGGCCTTCCGGTCCTGGCTGGTCGCGATCGCCGTACGGCAGGTCCGTGACCGGGAGGAGGCCCGCAAGGCGTCCTGGCACCACCGCACCGCGCTGGACGCGGCCGAGCTGATCCCCGACCCCGCCTCCGACTTCGCCGCGCTGACCATCCTGCGGCTCGGACTGACCGACCAGCGCCGGGAGATCGCGGAGGCGACCCGCTGGCTGGACCCGGACGACCGTACGCTGCTGGCGCTGTGGTGGCTGGAGGAGACCGGCGACATCGGCCGCTCCGAACTGGCCGGGGCGCTGGGGCTGACCCGGCAGCACGCCGCGGTGAAGGTCCAGCGGATGAAGGAGCAGCTGGAGACCTCGCGGACCGTGGTGCGGGCGCTCGGGGCCGCCGACGGGTGCGCCGAGCTGCGCGCGCTGACGGCCGGCTGGGACGGCGTGCCGAACCCGCTGTGGCGCAAGCGCTTCGCCCGGCACATCCGCGGCTGCGAGGAGTGCGGGCGGCGCGGCGCCGTTCTGCTGCCGATGGACCGCCTGCTCAGCGGGCTGCCGCTGCTGCCCGCGCCGCTGCCCTTCGTCGTTCCGCACGCGGGCCTCGCCTCGGCGCCCGCCCACACACCCCCCACCCAGGCCGCTTCCCCCACCGCGGCCCCGCGCACCGCTCCGCACCCCCGCCCCCCACGGCAGCGGAGCGGTGCGCCTCGGGGGAGCCACGCCAGGCCCAGGCTGCCGCACGGGCCGTTCGCGATCCCGGCCGCCGCCGTGGCCGCCGTCGCGGCGGTCGCGGCCGGCGCGCTGTTCGCCGTCCATCTGACGGCGGACCCGTCGGCGCCCGCCGCGGCGCGGGTCTCGCCGCGCCCGGCCGTCACCGCGACGGCCACGACCACGGCGGCGGTCCCGACCACGACGCCCCCGACCACCGCGACGCCCTCGGCCACGCCGAAGAAGACCCCGGCCCGCACCGCGAGCCCGCACACCACCAAGGCCGTGCCGCCGCCGAAGGCGCCGCCGCCCGCGCCGGCCGTGTCCTCGGTCCGCAAGGGCGTGGGCGTCTGGTCGTTCCCCGGTGTGAACACGGCCCTGGAACGGTCGGGCGCGGGCTGGTACTACACCTGGGCGCCGACCCACGACGGCATCAGCGGGCCCGGGTTCGTGCCGATGATCTGGGGCGCCGACAGCGCGGACGCGTCGTCGCTGGCGCGGGCCGCGCAGGCCGGACCGTATCTGCTGGGCTTCAACGAGCCGGACATGGCGGGGCAGTCGAACATGACTGTCGATCAGGCGCTGTCGCTGTGGCCGAAGTTGATGACGACGGGGAAGGTGCTGGGCAGTCCGGCGGTGGCGTACGGCGGTGACACGGCGGGCGGTTGGCTGGACCGCTTCATGAGCGGCGCCCAGCAGAAGGGCTACCGCGTCGACTTCATCGCCCTGCACTGGTACGGCGGCGACTTCACGACGCCGAACGCCGTCGCGCAGCTCAAGTCGTATCTCCAGGCGGTGTACAACCGCTACCACAAGCCGATCTGGCTCACCGAGTTCGCGCTGATCGACTTCTCGAACGGTACGCGCTTCCCGACCGACGCGCAGCAGGCCGCGTTCGTCACGTCGGCGACGAAGATGCTGGACGGGCTGCCGTGGTTGCAGCGGTACGCCTGGTTCGGGCTGCCCGCGAAGGACGGCGAGGCCAGCAGCGGGCTCTTCCACGACGGGCCGGTGGAGACGGCGGCGGGACGGGCGTTCGAGGCGGCTCGCTGAGCGGTGGGTTCACCGGCCGGTCCCGGAGCGCTCACCTGCCGGTCCCGGGGCGCGCGTTCACGGCGCCATGAAGCGTACGTCGTGCGCCACGCCCGGGTCCGCGGCCGCCAGCAGCCGCGCGCCCTCCTCGGCGAGGGTGTCGCGGTCGGCGGGCGACAGGGGCGCGAAGGGCGTCACGACGACCGCCGCCGTGCCCTTCGTCCGCGCGAACACCCAGGTGCCGCCCACGAATCCGTCGACCAGGATCATGCCGCGGACCAGGCCGTTGACGGAGATCACCCGGGTCTTGTGCTCGGTCGCCAGTACCCGGGTGCGGTCGGCGTGGGAGAGCACGAGGTTGTCGAAGTCGGCGACCAGGCGGGCGGGGACGGGCACATCGGGGTCGGTGAGTTCGGCCTCCGGCAGGTCGTAGAGCACCCGGCCCTCGCCGTCGGTGTACGTGCGCAGGTCCAGGGCGGTGAAGGCGGGTTTCAGGCCGGTCAGTCCGCTCCACTTCTGCATGTCGGCGGGCGTGGCCGGGCCGAAGGCGGCGAGATAGCGGCGGACGAGGGAGGCGGGCGTCGGCGAGGGGCCGGGCAGGGCGGCAGGCTCGGGCGGCGCGCCCAGCCAGTCGTCCAGGAGCGCGTACCGGGGGCCGCCGCCCGCTCCCCACACTCCGCGCGGCGGCAGTTGGACCAGCGGGGTCCACATCCGCAGCGCGTTGACGAGCGAGGCCGGGTCGGCGGCCGGGAAGCGCCGGCCGAGCGCGGTCCGCAACTCGGCCGGAGTCAGGGGCTGTTCGGTCAGCAGCGCGCGCCCGTGGGCGACGGCCTCGGCCCGGTCGACGCCCTTGATCCCGGCCGCCCACTGCGAGACGGCCAGCGTCCGCTCGAACATCGGCCGCATCCACGGCCGCAGCAGCAGCGCGTCCTCGGCCGTCACGAGATGGACGGTGCCGCGCATCAGCGTCAGCCGGACCACCCGGCGTTCGGTGAGCAGCGCGCCCAGCTCCGCGAAGTCGAACCGGTCCAGCCGGCTCCACAGCCCCGGATACGGCGAGGTGGGCACCTGCGACTGAAGCCCCAGCAGGTGGGCGACGACCTTCTCGGCGCCCATGCCGGTCCGCTCCAGCAGGAGTTGGCGGGCCAGCAGGGTCCGGTTGAGCGTCCGGCGGTCCAACGGTACGGGTGTGCGGCGCGGTGACGGCGTGACGTGCATGGTGTCCACGGTAGGCCGGATCGCGGACAGTTCCGTTCCGCGATGCCCGCCCATGGGGACGGCACGCGTCCGGACAGGTGACGCCGGGCCGCGCCCGCGTCACGGCGGCCGCCCGGGCGTCACGGAGTGGGCGTGCCGAGGTGGGGGGCGTCGTGGTGGATCGGCGTGCGGGTGGTGGTCAGGGGGTCGCCGGTGCCGCCGTGGCGGGCGGCGACGATCTCCGCGGCGATGGACAGCGCCGTCTCCTCCGGAGTGCGCGCGCCCAGGTCGAGGCCGATCGGCGAGTGCAGCCGGGCCAGTTCGGGCCCGGTGACCCCCGCCGCCCGCAGCCGGTCGAGCCGTTCGACGTGGGTACGGCGTGAGCCCATCGCGCCGACATAGCCGACCGGAAGCCGCAACGCCCGTTCCAGCAAGGGGAGATCGAACTTCGGGTCGTGGGTGAGCACACACACCGCCGTACGCCCGTCCAGCCGTCCGGCCCGCGCCTCGGCGTCGAGATAGCGGTGCGGCCAGTCCACGACGACCTCCGCGGCGTCGGGGAAGCGCGCGGTGGTCGCGAACACCGGCCGCGCGTCGCAGACCGTCACCCGGTAGCCGAGGAACCGGCCCGCCTGTACCAGCGCGGCCGCGAAGTCGACGGCGCCGAAGACCAGCAGCCGGGGCGGCGGCACCCGGGACTCGACCAGCAGCGTCAGCGGCTCCCCGCAGCAGCTGCCGTCCGCGCCGATCACCACCGTGCCGGTCCGCCCGGCCGCCAGGGCGGACCGCGCGGCGGCCGCGGCCGTACGGTCCCGCCGTCCGTCGCCCAGCGAGCCCGCCGCGATGCCGCCGGTGTCGACCAGCAGCGCGCGGCCGAGCAGGTCGGCGGGCCCCGCCGTCACCCGGGCCAGCGCCACCGGCTCCCCCGCGACGGCGGCGGCCAGCGCGCGGACGACCTCGGGCCGCTCAGTGGGGTCGATCCGCTGGACCAGGACGTCGATCTCGCCGCCGCAGGTCAGCCCGACCGCGAAGAGGTCACCGTCAAAGCCGCCGCCCGAGCCGCCCGAGCCGCCGAAGCCACCGAAGCCGTCAGAACTGCCGAAGCGCTCGACCCGCGCACCCGGCCCCTCCCCCGCCAGCGCCTCCCGGCACAGCTCGTACACCGCCCCCTCGACGCACCCGCCCGACACGCTGCCGACCGCCTGCCCCGAGCCGTCCACGGCGAGCGCCGCCCCCGGCTGCCGCGGCGCGCTCCCGCCGGTCGCGGCCACCGTCGCTACGGCGAACGGCAGCCCGCGCCCGCACCAGCCGTACAGCTGCTCGGCGATCTCCAGCACGGTCGCTCACCTCCTCGGGCCGCGGACTCCGGTACGCGAGACAGCGGGCCCCGCTCAGGCCCCCGTCAGATGCTCGGGCCGGATCGGCGTCCGGTGGAGCGCGAGTCCGGTCGCCTGCCGGATGGCGGCGAGCACGGCCGGGGTGGACGACAAAGTGGGCGCCTCGCCCACGCCGCGCAGCCCGTACGGGGCGTGGTCGTCGGCGAGTTCGAGCACGTCGATCGGAATGGCCGGGGTGTCGAGGATGGTCGGGATGAGGTAGTCGGTGAAGGACGGGTTGCGCACCTTCGCGGTCTTCGGGTCCACCAGGATCTCCTCCATCACGGCCACGCCGAGGCCCTGTGTGCTGCCGCCCTGGATCTGCCCGGCGACCGACAGCGGATTGAGCGCCCGGCCGACGTCCTGCGCGCAGGCCAGCTCCACCACCTTGACCAGGCCGAGTTCGGTGTCGACCTCGACCACGGCCCGGTGCGCGGCGAAGGAGTACTGCACATGGCCGTTGCCCTGCCCGGTGCGCCGGTCGAACGCCTGGGTCGGCCGGTGTCTGAACTCCATCTCCAGCTCGACGACTTCGTCCTCCAGCACGTCGGCGATGCCGGCCAGCGCCTCGCCGCCGTCGGTGACCACCCTGCCGCTCTCCAGCAGGAGTTCGGCCGTCGCCCAGGCCGGGTGGTAGCTGCCGAACCGGCGGCGGCCGAGTTCGAGCACCTTCGCCCGTACGGCCTCGCAGGCCTGCTTGACCGCGCCGCCGGTCATGTACGTCTGCCGGGAGGCCGAGGTGGAGCCGGCCGAGCCGACCCGGGTGTCGGCGGGCAGGATCGTGACCTGGGTGACGCCGAGTTCGGAGCGGGCGATCTGCGCGTGCACGGTGACGCCGCCCTGCCCGACCTCGGCCATCGCGGTGTGCACGGTGGCCACGGGCTCGCCGCCCACGGCCTCCAGCCGGACCCGGGCGGTGGAGTAGTCGTCGAAGCCCTCGGAGAAGCCGACGTTCTTGATGCCGACCGCGTAGCCGACCCCCCGGACCACGCCTTCGCCGTGCGTGGTGTTGGACAGGCCGCCGGGCAGGGCCCGTACGTCGGCGGGGCCGCCGGCGACCTCCCACTGCCGTTCCGGCGGCAGCGGGCGGGACTTGACCCGGCGCAGCAGTTCGGCGACCGGCGCCGGGGAGTCCACGCGCTGGCCCGTGGGCATGAGCGAGCCCTGTTCCATGGCGTTGATCTGCCGGAACTCCACCGGGTCCAGGCCGAGTTCGGCGGCGACCTGGTCCATCTGGGCCTCGTAGGCGAAGCACGCCTGGACCGCGCCGAAGCCGCGCATCGCGCCGCAGGGCGGGTTGTTGGTGTAAAGGGCGAGCGCCTCGATGTCGACGTCCTCCACGACGTACGGGCCCACCGACAGGGAGGCGGCGTTGCCGACGACGGCCGGGGAGGAGGAGGCGTAGGCGCCGCCGTCCAGCACGATGCGGCACTTGACGTGGGTGAGCCTGCCGTCGCGGGTGGCGCCGTGCTCGTACCGGAGTCTGGCGGGGTGGCGGTGGACATGGCCGAAGAAGGACTCGAAGCGGTTGTAGACCATCTTCACGGGCCGGCCGGTGCGCAGCGCGAGCAGACAGCCGTGGATCTGCATCGAAAGATCCTCGCGGCCGCCGAACGCGCCGCCGACGCCGGAGAGCGTCATCCGGATCTTCTTCTCGGGCAGGCCGAGCACGGGCGCCATCTGCCGCAGGTCGTTGTGGAGCCACTGGGTGGCCACGTACAGGTCGACGCCGCCGTCCTCGGCCGGGACCGCGAGCCCGGACTCGGGGCCGAGGAACGCCTGGTCCTGCATGCCGAAGACATAGTCGCCGGTGACGATCACGTCCGCGCGCCGGGCGGCCGCGCCGGCGTCGCCGCGCCGAATCGGCTGCCGGTGCACGACGTTGGGGTGCGGGACGTGCCGGCTGTACTCGTCCTCGCGGCCCTCGTGCACCAGCACCGCGCCGGGGCCGGTGGCGGACGCCTCGTCGGTGACGACGGGCAACTCCTCATACGTGACGCGGATCTTGGCGGCGGCCCGGCGGGCGGTCTCCGGGTGGTCGGCGGCGACCAGCGCGACCGGCTCGCCGTGGTGGCGCACCTTGCCGTGGGCGAGGACGGGGGTGTCCTGGATCTCCAGGCCGTAGGTGCGTACGGGGGTGGGCAGGTCGTCGTAGGTGAGCACGGCGCGCACCCCGGGGACGGCCAGCGCCTCGGCGGTGTCGACCGACACGATCCGGGCGTGCGCGAGGGTGCTGCGCAGGGTGTGGCCCCACAGCATGTCCTCGTGCCACAGGTCGGAGGCGTACGCGAACTCGCCGGTCACCTTGAGGATGCCGTCCGGGCGGGCGGTGGACTCGCCGATGCCGCCGCCGGTGGCCGGGTTCTGGGTCAGTCCGGTGGGAAGGCGGCCGGGGACGCCGGGTGTCGGTACGGCCATGGTCACATCTCCCGTCCGGTGCGGGCCGCGGCCAGGCGTACGGCGTCGAGGATCTTCTCGTAGCCGGTGCAGCGGCAGAGGTTGCCGGACAGCGCCTCGCGGATGTCGCCGTCGGTCGGTTCGGGGTTGCGTTCCAGCAACTCGTCGGCGGTGACCAGCAGTCCGGGGGTGCAGAAGCCGCACTGCACGGCGCCGGCCTCGACGAACGCCTGCTGGACGGTGGACAGTTCGCCGTCGGGCCCGGCCAGGCCCTCGACGGTGACGACCTCGCGGCCCTCGGCCTGTCCGGCGGCCACCAGGCACGAGCAGACCGGCACACCGTCGAGCCGGACCGTACAGGAGCCGCATTCGCCCTGCTCGCAGGCGTTCTTGGAGCCCGGCAGGCCCATCCGCTCACGCAGCACGTACAGCAGGCTCTCGCCCTCCCACACGTCATCGGCGTGCTGCGGGCGGCCGTTGACGGTGAAGTTCACGCGCATGACGCCGTCCTTCCCTGGCCCCGGTACTGCTCCCAGGCCCAGTCCAGGGTGCGGCGGGCCATCACGCCGAGTGCGTGTCTGCGGTACGCGGCGGTGCCGCGCACGTCGTCGATCGGGCGGGCGGACGCGGCTACCAGGAGCGCGAACTGCCGTGCCACCGACGGCGGTACGGGTCCGCCGCCCTCCCACAGACCGGCCTCGTCCAGCGCCGCCGTCAGGAACTCCTCGGCGGCCGTGGCCCGGATCGGGGTCGGCGCGGCCGAGCCGATGCCGGTGCGGACCGTACGGGTGTCGGGGTGCAGGGCGACGGCGAAGGCGCACACCGCGATGACCATCGCGTTGCGGGTGCCGACCTTGGAGAACTGCTGCGGCCCGGTGGCCTTCTTCAGGTGCACCGCCCGGATCAGCTCGTCGGGCGCCAGCGCGTTGCGCTTCACACCGGTGTAGAAGTCGTCGACGGGGATCATCCGGGTGCCGCGCACCGACACCGCCTCGACCTCGCCGCCGCCCGCGAGCAGCGCCGGGTGGGCGTCCCCGGCCGGGGAGGCGGTGCCCAGGTTGCCGCCGACGCCGCCGCGGTTGCGGATCTGCGGAGAGGCGACCGTACGGGCGGCGAGCGCGAGGGCCGGCAGCTGGTCTCCCAGCTCGGCCATGATCCGGGTGTACGGGACGCCCGCGCCGAGCCGTACGGTGTCCGGGCCGGCCTCCCACTCCTGGAGTTCGGCGACGCGGTTGAGGTCCAGCAGATGGTCCGGCCTGCGGTGGTCGAAGTTGATCTCGACCATCACGTCCGTGCCGCCCGCCAGGGGCACGGCGGTGGGGTGCGCGGCCTTGGCGGCCAGCGCCTCCTGCCAGTCGGCCGGGCGCAGGAACTCCATGCGGGGTCCTCTTCTCGAATTCCCGGTGCCGATGATCGCTTCGAGGGTGAGGAGGGGGACGAAGGGGAGGAGGGGAGGAGGGGAGGAGGGGAGGAGGGGGGCGAGGGGGAGGAAAAGCTGCTCCTGATGAGCAGAACACGCGTTGTCCGCCCAGTACACGGCTGTACGGCCGTCCGGGTGCAGTCACCGAAACCATGAAGCGTCCGACCGGCCGGCTCGCGGGTCTTGTAGATTCCTCCGAAGGGGCACCCGGGGACGACTCCGACACCGAACAGGGCGACGACGATGCGGCTGCGCGCACTGCTGGACACCGAAGCTCTCGGCCTGCGGCTGCTGGGCGGCGAGGCGGAGCTGGACCGTACCGTGCGCGGGGTCATGACCACGGACCTGCGCGACCCCGGCCGCTATCTGACCGGCGGCGAGCTGGTGCTGACCGGGCTGGCGTGGCGGCACGGGCCGGCGGACTCCGAGCCGTTCGTCCGCATCCTGGCCGGCGCGGGGGTGGCCGGGCTCGCGGTGGGCGAGGCGGAGCTGGGCGCGGTGCCCGACGATCTGACGGCCGCGTGCCTGCGCCACCGGCTGCCGCTCCTCGCGGTCGATGTGCGGGTCGCCTTCGCGACGATCACCGAGTACGTGTCCCGGCAGGTCTCCGGCGAGCGGGCCGGCGACCTGGCGGCGGTCGTGGACCGGCACCGGCGGCTGATCTCGCCCGGTCCCGGCGGCGGCGGCCCCGAGGCGGTGCTCGATCTGCTCGGCAGCGATCTGGACCTGCGGGCGTGGGTGCTGTCCGCGACCGGGCGGGAGATCGGCGGCGCCGCCGGGCACCCGCTGCCCGCGGCGGTCCGCGCGGAGCTGGCGGGCGCGGAGCAGGCCGCGCGCCGCACCGGGCGGCCCGCGCCCTACCGGGTGGCGGTGCCCGGCGGCCGTACGTACTCGCTCTTCCCGGTCCGCGCGGGCCAGCCGGGGGCGGAGGTACGGGCCGGGGTGCTCTCCGACTGGTTCCTCGCGGTGGAGGCCGACGCCGGGGAGTGGCCGGCCGAACGCCTGGACCTGCTGCACGGCGTCACCCAGTTGGTCGCGGTCGAACGCGACCGCAGGGACGCCGCCCGCGCGGTACGGCGGCGGCTGGCCACGGAGGTCTTCGAGCTGGTGCGGAGCGGGGCCGCGCCGGCCGAGGTCGGGGCGCGGCTGCGGGCGGCGGCGCCGGTGCTGGTCCCGGGCGCGGAGGGGGCGCCGCGGTGGCAGATCGTGGTGGCCCGGGTGGACTGGGCGGGCGGCGAGCCGCCTTCGGGGCCGGTCGCGCAGGCGGTCCTTGAGGAGGCGCTGGCCGATCCGTCCGAGCAGGGGCCCGACGCGGCGGACCGGGTGGCGGTCGCGCACGCGGAGGGGCGGGCGCTCGCGCTGGTGCCGGTGGTCGGCACGGGGAACGGCGAAGGCGGCGGGGACGGTGAGGGCGGCGAGAGTGGCGGGCCGGAGCCGCTGGCCGCTCAGCGGCTGCTGGGGGCGCTGCGGGGGCCGTTGGCGCGAGGGCTGGGCGAGGACGGGCGGCTGACGATCGGCGTCAGCGCGGCCGTGCACTCGCCGGAGGCGCTGCGCGGGGCGCTGGAGGAGGCGCGGCACGCCCGGCGGGTGGCGGCGGCCCGCCAGGGGCGGGTGTGCGCGGCCGGGCACGAGGAGCTGGCCTCGCACGTCCTGCTGCTGCCGTTCGTGCCCGACGACGTACGTCGGGCCTTCACCGCGCGGCTGCTCGACCCGCTGCGGGCGTACGACCGCAAGCACCGGGCGGAGCTGATCCCGACGCTTGAGGCGTTCCTGGAGTGCGACGGCTCCTGGACGCGGTGCGCGTCCCGGCTCCATCTGCACGTCAATACGCTGCGCTACCGGATCGGGCGGATCGAGCAGCTCACCGCGCGGGATCTGTCCCGGCTGGAGGACAAACTCGACTTCTTCCTGGCCCTCCGCCTGACCTGACCCTCCGGGCGGGTCCCCCGACCCGCCGCCGCGCGCACCCGCGTTCCGGGCACGCGGCCCCCCGAACGGTCACCGCGACGGCCGCGCACCCGCGCACCCGCGCACCCGCGCCGAGGGCGCCACCTCGGCGCCCGGGCCGCCCGTTGCCCGGCCCGGCACCCCAGGCGCGGGCAGGCGCGGGCAGGCGCGGGCAGGCCGCCCGGCGTACGCCGTCCCCAGGCGCGGGCAGAACCGTACGGGCCTGTCCTCCCCCGCGTACCGCGCGCAGATCCGGGTCACCGCCGGGCCGGGGCCGGGCGCCCCTCGCGCCCGGCGGCATGCGCCCGCGCGGGTCGGCCGTACCGAACAGCCCGGCGCGACCCGGCAGATCAGGGCAGGGGCTGGAGGCCGACTCCCGCACCCGGGCCGCCCGCCGACGTGCGCCCGTGGGGCCCGGCCCGTGCGAACAGCCCGGCGCGCACGCGCACGTCCCGACAGTGGCTGGAGGCCGACCCCGGCACCCGGGCCGCCCACCGACGTGCGCCCGTGGGGCCCGGCCGTACGAACAGCCCCACGCGCAGGTCCTGGCAGGGGCTGGAGCCGACTCCCGCGCCCGGACCGCACGCCGACCCGCGCCCGCGGGGCCCGGCCGTACGAACAGCCCGGGGCGACACGGCAGATCCGGGTCGCGGTCCGGCGGGGCCTCGGGCCCCACGCGCGGCCGTGCGCACCCGCACTGGGCCCGTCGGACCGGACAAGTCCGGCGGTCATGTTCCCGCGGCGGCGAGGCGGCGGGCTCCTTCGATCAGTTCGGCGCGGTCGGCCACCGCCGCTAAGGCGACGCGCAGGCCAGGTTCGAGGAGTGGGAGTTCCCGTACGCCACGGTGCTGGGCTGCGCGGAGGCCGCGCGGTACGCCCGCCGGGTCGGTACGCACGCCGCCGCCCGGCGCTCGGGCGCGCTCGCCGCCCATCTGCGCGACGCGCTGCGGACGATTCCCGGCATACGGGTGCTCGACCGCGGGGAACGGCTCGGCGCGCTGGTGACCTTCGCGGTCGAGGGCCGGGAACCGCTGCCGTTCAAGGCGGACATGGACGCGTGGGGCATCAACTCGGCGCTCAGCTATCGGGAGTTCGCGCAGTTCGACTTCGGCGACAAGGGCGTCGACTGGTGCCTGCGGCTGTCGCCGCACTACTACAACACCGCCGAGGAGGTGGACCAGGTCGCCGCGGCGGTCGCCGAGTCGATCGGCGCGGGCCGGTACACGCGCCGCTACTCCACACCGGAGGACGACACGCCGTGAACGCCGCAACCGCGCGGGCCGTACCCGCGGCCGTGGCGCCGCCGCGGGGCTCCGCCGCTGGTCGGCGGGCCTGTGGACCGCACCACGGGGGTGACCGGAACGGCCATTAGTGATTCCGTTCACAAGAAGTGATCTCCAACCCCTTGGCGAGGGGCCCCCGCACGTGCTGGACTTCCGCCACTGGCACACAACTGCATACGCATGCACTTGCTCGCACTGGCTCGACGACGCGCTTGGGGGAGATGCTGTGGCGGACACCGCCCTGTCGGAATCTGTGGTGGGGGTACCGGACGTCTGGCGGCTGCGCGCACGCGGCTGTTGGGCAGAGGCGGCGGCACTGCTCGCGCCCTTCTGCGACGACGACGCCGGTGCCGCGCTGCGCAGGGCGGAGTTGCTGGTCGAGGGGTGTTTCTACCACGTCGCCGGGTGGGCGGAGGCGGAGGACGCGCTGCGTACGGCGGAGGCGCTGGCCGCCACCGACGAGGAGCGCGGGGCCGCGGCCTCGGAGCGGGGGTATCTCGCGTACGGGGCGACGCTGTTCTCCGTACGGGACCGGGCGGACGAGGCGCGGTCCGCGTTCGGGCGCAGCGCCGCGCTGCTGGCCCCGGGGTCGCCGGGGCGGCCCCTGCTGGACTTCCGGCGGGGGCTGGTCGCGGAGAACATCGCGCGGAATCCGACGGCCGCGCGGGCGGCGTACCGGCGGGCGCACGCGGGGGCCGTGGCGCACGGGGACACCTTCCTCACGTCGTTCACCTGGCGGCACCTGGCCGGGCTCGCGGCGGCGGACGGGGATCTGGCGGAGGCGCGGCACGGGTTCGCGGAGTCGCTGCGGATCCGGGTCTCGCTCGGGCATCTCGTGGGGACGGCGCCGGCGCTGCTCGCTCTCGCGGACGTCGAGCCGGACCCGGAGGCGGAGCGCCTGCGGGAAGAGGCCGCGCGGCTCTACGAACTCCTCGACCGCGTCCCCCGCTGGCTGGCCCCGGCCTTCCCGACATAACCGCTCCGCGGAGGCCCCCGCACCCCGGCTGCGCGCCGGGCGGCCTGTCTCCGTCACCGGCCGCCGGTGGGCCGCGACAGCCACTCCGCGAGGTTCCCGCAGCCCCGGCGAGCCCGCCCCTACCCGGGGGCCGACCCGCCCTCTGGAGTTCCCGCAGCCCCGGCAGGTCCGCCCCCACCCGGGGGCCGGCCCGCCGGAAGGGACGTCCGGCACCGGCCGCCGGAGGATCACACCTCCCACCGCTGAGAGCAGCGCGCTCAGCGGTGGGCGCTGCCGTCGGCCGGGCGCGGCAGTGCGTGCGCGATGGGCTCAGCGGCACGCGGGTGCGCCGAGGCGCGGGCCGAACCTTTCCGGCCTCACGGAGGCGCGGCGGCTGCGAAGCAGCGGACCCAGAGACCCGGCGCGGGGCGGCGTGGGCCCGGCGCCAGCGGGACGGGCTTCGGCGAGCCCCAACAGCCCCGGCACGGCGCTTCGCGTGCGGCCGACCGCGCGTGCGTGGTGGGCTTGGCAACACGCGGACGGACTGAGGCCGCCGGGCCGAACATTTCGGCGCGGCGGCGACGAGGTGGCGGACCCAGAGACCCGACGCATACGGGTACAGGGCCGCGCGGGCCCGGCGCCAGCGGGTAAGGGATTCCGCGAGCCCCGGGCGGCCCCGGCGCGTACGCGTGCGGCCGACCGCGCGTGTGCGATGGGCTTCGCGGCACGCGGGTGCGCCGAGGCGCGGGGCCGGAGCTTTCCCGCCGCGCCGAGGCGCGGCGGCGACGTGGACGCAAGGGGTCGGGTACCGGCACGCGGGTTGTGTGATCGGTGGCGTCAGGGGTGGGTGAGGTGGCCGCGGGCGAGGGACTCGACCGCGGCGAGTTCGCCTGCGGCCACCGCGTCGAGCAGCGCGCCGTGTTCCGCCGCGTCCGCGGCCAACTCCGCTGGCCTGGCCGCGGAACGAGAACGCGGCACCTGCGCCCGTCGCAGCAAATCGTCCGCGACAGCGACCAGTTGAAGGTTCCCCGACAGCTCCAGCAGCGCCCGGTGGAACGCCCGGTCCGCCTCCGCGTACGCCCCGCCGTCCCCGAGCGCCGCCGCCGCGACGGTCGCCTCGGCCAGCGGCCGCAGCGCCTCCCAGCGCTGCGCCGGCACCGCCCGCGCCGAGGCCAGCAGCACCGGCACTTCGAGCAGCGCCCGTATCTCCGCCAGCTCCGCGAGATCCCGCGCGCTGCGCTCGGCGATCCGGAACCCGCGGTTGGGCAGCACCTCGACCGCGCCCTCGCGCGCGAGCACCTGCATGGCCTCGCGCACCGGCGTCGCCGACACCCCGTGCCGGGCGGCCAGCGCGGGCGCCGAGTGGACCGACCCCGGCGCCAGCTCCCCACCGGCGATCGCGCCCCGCAGCGCGGCCAGCACCTGATCCCGTACGGACAGCCGCTCGGGCAGCCGTAATGGCCCGTTCGGTCCCAGCGGTTCCACCGCCTCCACCCCCTGTCCCCCCGACACCTCGGCCGCCCGTCACCCGGGTGGCGCACTGCCGTTAGGTTAAACCCCACTCCGAACCGGTAAGGTAAGCCTTACCATGCCAGAAACCGCCGCCTCCTACGCCCGCCTGCACGCCGTTTTCCCCGGCCTGCGGGTGACCGCCGAACCGCCGCGCTCAGGCGCGGGCTGGGTGACCGTCAGCGAACTGCTGGCCGGCGGCGCCGCCCTGGACGCCTTCGTGGCCGAGGACACCGCGCAGGTGACCCGGGATCACGGCCGCCCGCCCCGCCCGGACGTGGCCGCGACACTGGCGCTGCACCGCTATCTGTGGCCGGCCTGTCTGCTCTTCACGGTGCCGTGGTTCCTGCACCGCAGGGTGCCGCGGCTGCCCGTCGGCGATGTGTCCTTCCACCGCGCGGACGGCCGGATGACCGTACGCGGCACGTCGTTCGCCTGCCTGCCGGGCGATCCGGCGGCCCGCCGGCCGGGCGCCAGGCCCGTACCGACGCAGGCCGCGCTGCGCGACGAGCTGCGGGCCGCGCTCGCGGAGCATCTCGGCCCGGTGCTCGACGGGTTCAGGCCACTGCTGCGGCGCGGACCGCGGGCACTGTGGGGCATGGCGACCGACGAGATCATCGAAGGGCTCTGGTACATCGGGGAGTTGCTCGGCGAGGAGGACCGCGCGATCGCGGAGCTGACCGCGCTGCTGCCGGGCGGCACCGCGCCGTTCGCGGCCGGCGCGCATTTCCGCGCGGGGATCAGGACCGACGATCCGTCAGTACCCGTCGAGGCGTCACGGAATCGTCTCACCTGCTGTCTGTTCTATACCATCAGCCCCACAGACGCCTGCGGTACGTGTCCGCGCACCTGCGATACTGACCGAATCGGCCGCCGGGCGTCTGCGGCTTGACGGATCGCGCTACGATCGCCGTCAACTCAAATGCTCTGGCACGAGAGTTCGAGCACCGGGAACCGTACGCGTGCTCTTGTACCGTAACGTCTGCACCTATCCGCGCTCTTCGCGATGATGTCGGTCGTGGGCCGCCCCGCGGCACGAGCGCGACGGAAGCGACACGAGGATTCGTACATGAGACTTACCGACATATCGCTGGACTGGACGATCTCGGGCGCCGTCGGCCTGGTCGTCCTCGTGGCTTGCGTCTTCGTCGTTCGCAACCGCCGTGCGGCCGCGAGCAACGGGCAGGCCGATTCATGGGAGCGCAGCGAGGATCGCCGCCGCAAGAAGGAGGCGATCTACGGAAGCGCCTCGTACGTTCTGCTGTTCTGCTGCGCCGCGGTGGCCGCCGCGCTGTCGTTCCACGGTCTGGTCGGCTTCGGCCGGGAGAACCTGGGACTGACCAACGGCTGGGAGTACCTGGTCCCGTTCGGCCTGGACGGCGCGGCCATGTTCTGCTCCGTGCTGGCCGTGCGTGAGGCCAGCCACGGCGACGCGGCGCTCGGCTCGCGCCTGCTGGTGTGGCTGTTCGCGGGCGCGGCGGCCTGGTTCAACTGGGTGCACGCCCCGCGCGGCGTGGACCACGCGGGCGCCCCGCAGTTCTTCGCCGGCATGTCGCTGTCCGCCGCGGTGCTCTTCGACCGCGCGCTGAAGCAGACCCGCCGGGCCGCGCTGCGCGAGCAGGGTCTCGTGCCGCGTCCGCTGCCGCAGATCCGTATGGTCCGCTGGCTGCGGGCGCCGCGCGAGACGTACGGCGCCTGGTCGATGATGCTCCTTGAGGGCGTGCGTTCGCTGGACGAGGCGGTCGAGGAGGTCCGTGAGGACAAGCGGCAGCGCGAGGCCAACTCGATGCGCCGCCGCGAGCACGACCGTCTGGAACGCGCCAAGGTGAAGGCGATCAACCGTTCGCACCGCAACTGGCCGCGTGGCGGCGGCCGGGGCGGACGTCAGGTGGAGCTGCCGGCGGCGAGCGCCGCCGGCGGCGGCCAGCCCGCATCGGAGCCTGCTATAGGACCTATGGCCGAACTGCCGTCCGGTGAACTGCCGGTACGCTCGCGCCCGGCGCTCCAGCCGGTGCGCGAGGACATCCCGGTCTCCGGCTCGGCCTCCGCGCAGGCGTCGGCTTCGGCGTCGAAGCCCATCGACCTGACGGCCGAGGACGACACGCTCACGCTCCCCCGACTGGACTCCCTGGAGCGCAAGTTGGAGGACCTGGAGCGGCAGTACGGCTGAGCGGACGCCGAGCCGGGTTCGTACCGGCTGAGCGGGCCCCAGCACAGCAGCTCGATCCCGCCCCTCGGGGCGGACTTGGCGGCGTGGCCGCCGGGGGACGATCCGTGTCCCCCGGCGGTCACGCCGTTCGCGCGTCCAGCTCGAACCACACCACCTTCCCGGGCTCCCGGGCGGACGCGCCCCACGCGTCGGCCAGCGCCTCCACCAGCAGCAGCCCCCGCCCCGACGTGCCGTGCTCGCCGTCGGCCTCCCGCGGGCGCGGCCGCGGCCGCCGGGCCAGCGAGTCCTGCACCTCGACCCGCAGCCGGGACACCGGCCCCGGGGTGAGCGTCGCGGTGAGTACGGCGCCGCCGCAGGTGTGCTGCAGCGCGTTGGTGAGGAGTTCGGTGGCCAGCAGGGCCGCCGGATCCACCAGCGCGGGAGCGCCCCACAGCCGCAGTCGGTCGCGCAGCAGCCTGCGCGTTTCGGCCACCGCGGCGAGGTCGGCCGGACGTATCGCCTGCCGTAATCGATTCCCCGTGATGTTCGTGTCAATCCCCCGTTCGGTCCAGTACACACCTCTGCGAGTAGGCATTCCCAGCCGCGATGCGTCCAGTCATGACTGGCCGAACTACCTACTTAAACTCTTTATACGTCCGATGTATCGCGGATGGATCTCTTGACATGAACGGTCCCGGCAGCCACTCTGTGGCGCGTTCATCCCCGTGTTTCTCGGGTGTTACGTCGCCTGTTACGTACATCCCGTCGCCTCGGGAGGGGCCGTGTACTCACAGCACCGCACATTCGCACTTCGACGAATGATCCGACCACCAGCCCTGGTTGCCACCGCAGTTCTGGCAGCCGGCCTCCTCGTACCCGCCGCGGCACCGCCCGCCGCCGCGGCCACCGCCACCACCGCCTGGCACAACGGGAGTTTCGCGGTGGACACCCCCAATGTGATCCGCCGCTCCGACATCGTGCTCGGCAAGGCGAACACCGCCGCCGCCCAGTCGCTGCCGCTCGGCAACGGTTCGCTGGGCGTGGCCGCCTGGGCCGCGGGCGGATTCACCGCGCAGCTCAACCGGGCCGACACGCTGCCCGGCCGCAAGTCCCCCGGACAGGTGCAGATCCCGGGCCTGTCCACGCTCACCAACGCCGCCGACTTCAAGGGCACCCTGGACCTCTACACCGGGGTGCTCACCGAGTCCGGCGGCGGTATGACGCTCAAGGCGTGGGTGTCCGCGACCAAGGACGAGTTGGTCGTGGATGTCACCGGGGCGGACCCCAACGCCCAGCAGTCGGCGACCGTCAGCCTGTGGTCCGGCCGCAACCCGCAGGCGGCCGCCTCCGGTTCGGTCGGCACCCTCGCCGAGACCTGGGTGGACAACCAGGAGGCGGGCTGGTCCGGCCGTACCTTCGGCTCGCTGGCCGCGCTCTCGGCGGGCGGCCGCAATGTGTCCGCCCAGGTGGTCAACTCCACCCAGGTGAAGGTGAACTTCACCCCGAACACCGACGGCTCCTACCGGGTGGTCGTCGGCGCCCCCACCTGGACCGGCGGCAACGCGGCCACCACCGCGTCCAACCTGCTGGGCTCCGACGCGAGCGCCGCGGAGTCCTCGCTGCTGTCCTCGCAGCAGTCCTGGTGGGCCAACTACTGGGCCAACACCGGTGTGCTGGAGGCCAATTCCTCCGACGGCACGGCGCAGTACATGGAGACGCTGCGCACGATCTACCTGTTCATGGAGGCCGCCTCGATGCGCGGCACCATCCCGGGCAGTCAGGCCGGGGTCGCCGACATGTTCAACTTCGGCCAGGACAAGCAGGCGTGGACGCCGTCGGCGACCTGGCTGTGGAATCTGCGCACCCAGATCTCGGCCAATATGAGCACCGGCAACTTCGCCCTCAACATCCCGATCTTCAACCTCTACCAGAACAGTCTGTCGGGCATCGAGGCGTGGACCAAACAGCAGATGGGCGGCCTGCCCGGGGCCTGTGTCCCCGAGGTGATGCGCTTCAACGGCAACGGCGGTGACCCGGGCAACGGCGCCAACGCCGCGTGCAGCCAGCCCGGCAGCCCCAACTGGAACGCCCTGAACATCACTTCGGGCGCCGAGATCAGCCTCTACATCTGGCAGCAGTACCAGGACACCGGCGATCTCAACTTCCTGCGCACCTACTACCCGCTGATGAAGGACTCGGCGGTCTTCCTGCTGGCCTATCAGAAGGTCGGCTCGGACGGTAAGTTGCACGCCGTCGCCAACGCGCACGAGACGCAGTGGGCCGTCCAGGACCCGACGACCGACCTGGCCGCCGACTCCGCGCTCTTCCCGGCCGTGATCAGCGCCGCGCAGCTGCTGGGCACCGACAGCGCCCTCCAGTCCCAACTGACCACCGCGCTGGGCCAGATACCGCCGTGGGCGCGTACCGACTACAACCGCACCCAGGTGCTCGCGCCGTCCGCGGACGCCTCCAACAACGACATCATCGCCTACTCCTACCAGCCGACCGCGACGATCAGGAACAGCGAGAACATCGACCTGGAGCCGGTGTGGCCGTACAACCTGATCACCGATGACCCCGGGGCGCTCAAGGACCTGGCCGTGCGCACGTACAACCACCGCGCGGTGACCGGCGGGAACGACTGGAGCATGGACGCGATCGACGCGGCCAGGCTCGGGCTCGCCGACCAGGTCGCGGCCAAGCTGGTGTCCATCACCCAGAGCCATCAGGTCTACATCAACGGCCTGGCCGACCTGGGCAACACGGTCGGCACCGAGGGCTACATCGAGCAGATCTCCGGCGTCGCCACCGCGCTGAACGAGGCGCTGGTGCAGGACTACGACGGCCTGCTGCGGATCGCCCCGGCCTGGCCGAGCGGCTGGGACGTCAGCGGCACGGTCTCGGTGCAGGGCAACACCAAGGTCGACGTCCAGGTGCAGAACGGCACCCCGGTCACGGTCGCCATCCAGGCCGGGTCGTCGCGCACCATGAAGGTCCGCAACCCCTGGCCCGGCCAGTCGGTGCAGGTGGTGAACGGGTCGAGCAACGCGGTCGTGGTCTCGCCGACCACCGCCGGCACCCTCAACGTACCCGTCGTCTCGGGCACTTCGTACCTGGTAGAGCCGGTCAACGCGCTCACCACCTCGCTGCCGTACGCACAGGTCTCCGGCTCCCCGGCGACCGCCGCGCGGCACCTGGGCAATGTGCAGATCGGCCTCGACGGCGGCGGCGGCACCCCGCCCGCCGGCGGCTCGGTGATCTCGCTCAGGGCCCACGCCAACGGCGACTACGTGACGGCCGAGAACGCGGGCGCAGCGCCGCTGATCGCCAACCGCACGGCCATCGGGCAGTGGGAGCAGTTCGACCTGATCGACCAGGGCGGCGGCTACATCGCCCTCAAGGCGCACGCCAACAACAAGTACGTCACCGCCGACGACGCCGGCGCCTCACCGCTGCTCGCCAAGGTGGACGCGGTGGGCACCTGGGAGCAGTTCCAGCTGATCCACAACGGCGACGGCAGCGTCAGCTTCAAGTCCCGGATCAACGGCGACTATGTGACCGCCGAGAACGCGGGCGCGGCCGCCCTGATCGCCAACCGGACCGCGATCGGCCCCTGGGAGGAGTTCGACCTGATCAACGACTGACCGACGACTGACCGACGAGCGGTCCGGTCGACGACCGACCGGGCAGCGCCCGGTCATGACCGACCGGCGAGCGACGACCCGGTCGTCCGTCCGCGAGCAGGGTGCCGCGCCGGTGAACTCCTTCACGGGCGCGGCACGTTGCGCAGATTGGAGCGGGCCAGCTGCACCATCTTGCCGACACCGCCGTCCAGCACCATCTTGCCCATCGACAGCGCGAACCCGCCGATCTGCTCACCGGTGATCTTCGGCGGGATGGACAGGGCGTGCGGGTCGGTCACCACGTCGACCAGCGCCGGGCCCTTGTGCCGGAAGGCGTCCCGCAGCGCGCCCGCCAGGTGTTTGGGCTTCTCCACCCGTACGCCGTAGGCGCCCGCCGCGGTGGCGACGGCGGCGAAGTCCGGGTTGCGCAGCGTCGTGCCGTGGGCGGGCAGGCCCTCGACCATCATCTCCAGCTCGACCATGCCGAGCGAGGAGTTGTTGAACAGCACGATTTTCACCGGGAGTTCGTACTGCACAAGGGTGAGGAAGTCGCCCATCAGCATGGTGAAGCCGCCGTCGCCGGCCATCGCCACGACCTGCCGCCGCCGGTCGAGGAACTGGGCGCCGATCGCCTGCGGCAGCGCGTTGGCCATCGAGCCGTGCGAGAAGGAACCGATCACCCGGCGCTTGCCGTTCGGCGTCAGATAGCGCGCCGCCCACACATTGCACATCCCGGTGTCGACCGTGAACACGGCGTCGTCGTCGGCAATGTCGTCCAGCACCGCGGCCACGTACTCCGGGTGGATCGGCACGTGCTTGTCGACCTTGCGGGTGTACGCCTTCACGACGCCCTCCAGCGCGTCGCTGTGCTTGCGCAGCATCCGGTCGAGGAACCGCCGGTCGGACTTGACCCGCACCTTCGGCGTCAGGCTGCGCAGTGTCTCGCCCACGTCGCCCCACACCGCGAGGTCCAACTTCGAGCGCCGCCCGAGGTGTTCGGGCCGCACATCGACCTGAACGATCGTCACGTCGTCCGGCAGGAAGGCGTTGTACGGGAAGTCGGTGCCCAGCAGGATCAGCAGATCGCACTCGTGCATGGCCTCGTAGGCGGCGCCGTAGCCGAGCAGTCCGCTCATGCCGACGTCGAACGGGTTGTCGAACTGAATCCATTCCTTGCCGCGCAGCGCGTGCCCGACCGGGGACTTGACGCGTTCGGCGAAGGTCATCACCTCTTCGTGCGAGCCCGCGGTGCCGCTGCCGCAGAACAGGGTGACGCGCTCGGCCCCGTCCACCAGCCGGGCCAGTTCGGCGATCTCGGCGTCACCCGGGCGTACGGCCGGACGGCGGGTGACCAGCGCGTGCTCGATGCTGCGCTGCGGCGCGGGCTGGGCGGCGATGTCGCCGGGCAGGCTGATCACGGACACACCGCCGCGGCCGACCGCGTGCTGGATCGCGGTCTGGAGCACCCGGGGCATCTGCTGGGCGTTGGAGATCAGCTCGCTGTAGTGGCTGCACTCCTGGAAGAGCCGGTCGGGGTGTGTCTCCTGGAAGTACGTCGTGCCGATCTCGCTGCTGGGGATGTGCGAGGCCAGCGCGAGCACCGGGGCCATCGAGCGGTGGGCGTCGTACAGACCGTTGATCAGGTGCAGATTTCCGGGGCCGCACGAGCCCGCGCAGGCGGCGAGCCGCCCGGTGAGCTGGGCCTCGGCGCCGGCCGCGAAGGCGGCGGTCTCCTCGTGCCGTACGTGCACCCATTCGACGGAAGGATTGCGGCGCACGGCGTCCACGACGGGGTTGAGGCTGTCGCCCACCACTCCGTACACGCGCTGGACGCCCGCGCGCACGAGGACGTCGATGAACTGCTCGGCCACGGTCTGCTTCGCCATGAGTCCATCTCGCCACGGCGGCCGCGGTCCCGCATCCCGGTGGGGGCGGGCCGTGGGGCCCGCGAGTGGCGCGGGGCCGTCACGCGTCCCAGACGGTCACCGCCGTACGGTCGTCGGCGTAGCCCTTGACGCGGGTCTGGGCGTCGGCGAGGTAGGCGGCCAGGCCCGGGACTCTGCCGCCGCCCCAACGCCCGGCCAGGTGCGCGGCCAGCGCCGGTTCGCCGCGCAGCGGCTCGGCCAGGCCCGCGCTGCACATCAGCAGGGCGTCACCCGGTTGAGCGACGGTGGCCCGGAAACGGAACGGCACGGTCGCCTCCTCCGCCGCGATGCCCAGGTCCAGGTCCTGCCACTCGCCGTCCCTGATCCGGAAGAGCCCGCCGTCGCCGACACCGAAGAAGAGCCGGATACGGCATTCGGGGTCGACGGGCAGCAGCAGGCAGCGCAGGGAGGCGGTGTACGAACCCTCGTCGAGGCCCAGGTCCTCGCCTCGGGCGCGGAGCCTGCCGTAGCAGCGGTCGGTCAGCCGGTGCAGCCCGGACTTCAACGAGCCGCGGCGGGCGTGGCGCAGATCGTCGGCGAGCCGGGCCCGGCTGCGGCCGACGGCCCCGGCGATCCACCCCACGGCGTCCTGCGCGGCCTTGTGCGCGTCGTCGGCGGCGCGGGCGCCGCTCGCCATGGCCACGAGCAGCAGGGCGTCGTCACCCGTGCCGAAACGGGCCGTGAGCAGCGCGTCCCTGCGGGGCTGGCCGCGGTAGCGGGCGGAGTCGCCGCGTACGGCGGCTGCCCGCAGCGTCAGCGGACCGTACGCCGCGCCGTCCAGCACGGTGTCCGGTACGAGGCCGTCCAGCCCGTCGGGGTCGGCCTCGGGCCAGGCGGTCGGCTCGGCCCCGTACGTCGGCGGCCCTCCGCCCACCACCCCGGGCTCCCCCACGTCCTCGCCCGCGGCGATCCACCCGGGCGGCAACTCCGGCGCCCACCGCACGTCCCCCTCCCCGAACACAGTCTCCCCCGGCACCCCCAGGCCCCCACCCCCGACCCGCGGATCCACGGACCGACTCCGGCCGCGCCCAGCGTCGATCCCAGCGCGGGACGCGGGCCCGGGCGCCCGATCGGACGGGCGGTTGGCACCGGGCTCGGGGACACTGCCCGGCGTACGGTCGGCGGCGGCGTCCTCGACGCGATCGGAAACGCGCGCGGGCGCGAGGCCGGGCTCAGGGTCAGCGGCCGGGTACTGGGCCCGGTCACCGGCCGACTCAGGCGCAACGGCGGACGTACGGTCACCGGCGGACTCGGAGTCAGGGCCAGGCACACGGCCGACAACCAGGTCCTGAGCGCGATCGGCGCCGGGCTCGGGGTCGCTGCCCGGCATACGGTCAGCGCCCGAATCGGACACCCGGCCAGAAACGAAGCCGGGCACACCGTCGGCGGCGGACTCAGCACGCTCAGGCGCAGATCCGGCGGCCGGATCGGACGCACGGTCGGGTGCGAAGCCGGGCACACCGCCGACGGCGGACTCGGCGCGGTCAGGCGCATAACCGGCAGCGGGATTGGAAGCACCGTCAGACGTACGGTCAGCGGCCGCGCCCTGAGCAGCATCGACGCCGGGCTCGGCGGCACGGTCAACCGCCGACTCGAAGGCCAAGCCCGACGTACGGCCGGAGGCGGGATCGGACGCACGGTCGGAGGCCAAGCCGGGCACACCACCGGAGGCGGACTCGGCACGGTCAGACGCAGATCCGGCGGCCGGATCGGACGCGCCGTCAGGCGCACGTCCGGAGGCCGCCTCCTGGGCGCGATCGGCGCCGGGCTCGGGGGCGCTACCCGGCGTACGCTCAGCGCGCGAATCGGGCGCACGGCCGGAGACGAAGCCGGGCACACCGCCGGCAGCGGACTCAACATGCTCAGGCGCAAATCCGGCGGCCAGATCAGAAGCACCATCAGACGTCCGGTCAGCGGCCACTTCCCGAGCAGCATCGACGCCAGGCTCGGCAGCCCGGTCAACGGCTGGCTCGGAGGCGAAGGCCGACGCTCGGCCGGCGGCCGGATCGGACGCACGGTCGGAGGCCAAGCCGGACGTACCGTCCGCAGCCGCGTCCTGAGCAGGGTCGACGCCCGCCTCGGGGGCGCGGTCAGACGTACCGTCCACAGTCACGTCCCGGACGCGGCCGACGCCGAACTCGGCGGCACCGTCAGATGTTCCGCCGGCAGTCGCGTCCTGGGTGCGATCGACGTCGGGTACGGGCGCGGAGGCCGACGCGCGGCCTGGGGCCGGGTCGGGCGTGAGACGGGGGTCGGACCGCTCCGGGGCCGGGGCCGGGGGCGGCGTGCCCCACTCCTCCGCGGAGGACGGCGCCGTGGGGGCCGCCCCGGGCGCGGCGGGCGCGGCGACCCGTGGCGCCACCCAGTCGTCCCAGGACCGCGCCGGAGGCGGCTCACCCGGTACGCCCGACGGGAAGGTCGGCTCCGCCGCCCAGGCGTCCCACGTCGCGGACCCGAACCCCGGCACGGCGTCCTGCGGAGACTCCTCCTCCGCGTCCTCCGCCGGTACGTCCGGTGCGGCCGCCTCCTCCACGGGGTCCGCGGCCTCAGGGCGTACGCCCTGCTGCGGGATCGGGCTCGGCGACGTGACAGCCGCGTCCGGCGGGGTACGAGGAGCAGCGAAGGTGGGCGGCGCCGACCACGGGTCCCAGACGGCCTGGGCCTCGGATTCGGCCTCGGATTCAGGCGCCCCCTCCGGCTCCTCCGCCACCCCCGGACCGGCGGCCCCCGACCGCGACCAGGCCCCCGTCAGAGGCGCCTTCTCGGATACGACAGGCTCGGCCGCCCGCGCCGGCACCGTACGCGCGGGCTCCCCCGGGACGGCCCGCGCCGGCCCTGACCAGGAGGCGGGCGCGGGAGGCGGCGTCGGCCGCCGCAACCGCATCGTCTCCGCACGCGGCGGAGGCGGCGGCGACATCGCGCTGAGCGCCGAGTCGAAGTGCGCGTCGATCGAATCGGCCTCCGCCCGCCCACCGGCAGCACTCGACCCGGCACCACCCGGCCCCGCGCCGGCCCCACCGTCGGCCCGGGGCGCGGCGCCCCCACCCGTGTCCGGCCCGGCGGCACCCCCGCCCCCGCCCCGCGGCCGCGCACCCGCGTCCGACCCGGCCGAGGCATCTCCCCCGTACAACTGCCCCCACCAGTCGTCCTCTTGACCGGGGTGCGCGTCGCCCTGCTGGCTCATGCCCTTATTGTCCACCGCCCGGGCCGCCGGGAAACGCGAATCGCCGGGGACGACCGCGGGCCCCACGCGGCGCCAAGCCGGCCGTATACCCCGTTCCGCGCGCCCGCACCGCGACGAAGCGCACCGAACCGCCCGGTCGGGCAGCGGACGCCGCCGGTTTCGGGCAGGGTGGGCCTCATGGGGACCGCACAGGTGTGCCTGATCGGCGCGGTGATACTGCTCGGACTCGTCGGCGTGGCGGCCCCCGGCGTACCGGGGACGCTGCTGTGCTGGGCGGCCGTGCTGTGGTGGGCGACGCTGGAGCACACCAGCCTGACCTGGGGCGTGCTGGCCGCGGCGACCGGTCTGCTGGCCGTGGCGCAGGTCCTGGTGTGGCTGATGCCGTCCCGGCGGATCCGCGACTCGGGGGTGACCTGGCGGACCGTGCTGACCGCCACCGGCGTGGCGATCGGCTGTTTCTTCGTCCTGCCGGTGCTGGGCTCGGTGCTCGGTTTCATCGGCACGATCTATGTGCGCGAGCGGGTGCGGCTGGGCGGCGGCCACCGTACGGCGTGGACGGCGACCCGGCGGGCGATGCGTACGGTAGGCGGCTCGGTGCTGGTCGAACTGCTGGCCTGCCTGATGGTGACGGGCGCGTGGATCGGCGCGGTGGTCGCGGGCTGAGCCGAACGATCCGAGCCGTACGAGGGAGCCGAGCCGTACGCCGACGCCGAGCCGTACGCCCGCGCCGACCGGGCCGGGGCCGAGCCGCCCGAGCGGCCCGCGACCCCCGTACGACCGGCCCGCTCAGTCCTCCAGCCCCCACGCGATGATCTTGTACGGTCGAATCCTGATCAGCTCTTCGCTGAGGAAGTCGCCGTGTTCGTGCGGCCCCACGACCTGCTCGGCGACCCCGCGGATCTCCACCCCGCGCACCTTCCACGGATTCACGCTCGCCACGTCGTCCACGACCAGGGAGACGAACGCGTTGTCGGCGACATTGCGCCATTTCTTGGTCTTGGCCATCGTCCATCCCCCGATGTCGACCGTGCCGTCCTCACGGAGGAAGAAGCCCACCGGGTTGGCCTGCGGGCGGCCCCGGCCGTCGACCGTGGCCAGGCGGCCGAGCCGCTGGGTGCGCAGATAGGCCAGCTCGACGTCGTTCAGTTGGGTCCGTGCGTCGCTTGTCGTCATGGGACCAGCCTCACACCATGGGCGCCGACCCGGCATCGGGCGTTGGGCCGAAGGGGCCGCGTCCCGGGGACCGGGCCGCCGGACGTAGGTCCACGGACCCGGGCGCGTACGGCCGCGCGGCGCGGGGCGAATCCGAGTCGGAGAGCGCTCTCACCATGCCCTTGGAACAGATACGCTGTCCTGAAACATATTGGTCGCCGAATTTCTGTTATCCGCGCGTGAAGGAGCCCTCCGTTGTCCGACCCGAGCTTCGCGCCCCGTCCCACGCTGGAGGCCGTCGCGGCGCGGGCCGGAGTGTCACGGGCGACCGCCTCGCGGGTCGTCAACGGCAGCAACGGCGTACGCGCCCCGCTGGCGGAACGGGTCAGGGAGGCCGTCGAGGAGCTGGGCTACGTGCCCAACCAGGCCGCCCGCACCCTGGTCACCCGGCGCAACGACGCCATCGCGGTGGTCGTCGCCGAGCCGGAGACACGTTTCTTCGCCGACCCCTTCTTCGCCCAGCAGATCCGCGGCATCAGCAAGGAACTCACCGCGTACGACAACCAGTTGGTGCTGCTGCTCACCGAGGGCGCGGCCGACTACGCCCGGGTGGGCCGCTATCTCGCGGGCGGCCATGTGGACGGCGCGCTGCTCTTCTCGCTGCACGACGACGACACGCTGCCCGTACTCGCCCGCAAGGCCGGGGTACCGACCGTGATCGGCGGACGTCCCGGCTGGTCGGACGGCGAGACGCTGTACGTCGACTGCGACAACCGGGGCGGCGCGCGCGACGCCGTGCACCATCTGCTGGGCCTGGGCCGTCGGCAGATCGCCCATATCGCGGGGCCGCTGGACCAGACCGCGTCCGTCGACCGGCTCGACGGCTTCCGCGACGTGCTCCCCGACACCGACCCGCGCCTGATCGCCGAGGGCGACTTCACCCCGGACGGCGGCGCCCGGGCGATGACCGAACTGCTCGACCGCTGCCCGGAGGTCGACGCGGTGTTCGCCGCCTCCGACGCCATGGCGTCGGGCGCCCTGCGGGTGCTGCGGACGCGGGGCCGCCGGGTGCCGGAGGACGTGGCGGTGGTCGGCTTCGACGACATCGTCTCGTTCGCGCAGTGGGCGGACCCGCCGTTGACGACGATCCGTCAGGACATCGAGGAAATGGGCCGCATGATGGCCCGGCTGCTGCTGCGCAGGATCGAGCCCTCGGCGGTGGCGCCGGGAGTTCCGGCGCTGTCGTCGATAGTGACGCCGACTCATCTGGTGGTCCGCGGGTCGGCGTGAGCGCGGCGCGGGGCGTACGGCCTGATCAAGGGCGGGCGTACGGCATGCGTACGGCCTGATGTGGCGTGGGCGCGGACCGGCGTACCCGGCCTGACCCGACGTGAACCGGCCCCGCGTGGGCCGGCTTAGGCATGCCCCGGCGCGGTGACGGCCTGGCGCGAGGGCGCGGACCCGTGCGGCGCGGGCGGTCGAACACGTATCGGTGAACCGTGGGTTGGGAGGTTCGACGACGGGAATATAACGATCAGGCAGCGAACGTGATGGTGCGGTGAAGGCCGCGCGCAAGTGAGGGAGGTCTCGGCATGGCGTACAGCGTGATCCTTGGGATCGTGATCGTCGCACTTGTGGTCGTCTGTGTCATCGGGTCCTTCTGGAGCGCGGGCAGTCCGATAGCGGTCCGGCGCCGCCACGGGCGTGACGGCGGCGCCGGATGAGCCGGATGAGCCGAACAGGCCGTGCTGTCGTGGGCGGTCGGGCGGGTCAGCGGCCCGTCGTCCGGGGCTGACCCGCCGTCACCCGGGTCAGTAGACCCGGCGGTGGCCCCCGCCTCCCCCGCGCTTGCGCTCGTACATCTCCCGTCCGGCGGCCGAGCGTTGCTTCCACTCGCGCCGCATCTCGGAGCGCAGCCGCTGGTCGGTGCGTGAGGCGATCCAGGCGTTCTCGCGCAGCAGCTTGCGGTAGCTGTCCAGCCTGCGGTGCGGCAGCGTGCCGTCCTCCAGGGCGGCGAGCACCGCGCAGCCGGGTTCCGACAGGTGGGAGCAGTCCTGGAAGCGGCAGTCCTCGGCGAGTCGTTCGATCTCAGAGAACACCTGGGTGAGGCCGGTCTGTACGTCCCACAGGCCGACCCCGCGCAGTCCCGGGGTGTCGATCAGCACTCCGCCGCCGGGCAGCGGCAGCAGGTCGCGGGTGGTCGTGGTGTGCCGCCCCTTCCCGTCCGCGTCCCGGGTGGCCTGGACCTCCTGCACCTCGCTGCCCAACAGCGCGTTGGTCAGCGTGGACTTGCCCGCGCCCGACTGCCCGAGCAGCACGGCGGTCCCGCCGCCCAGCGCCGCCGTGAGCACATCAAGGCCGTCCCCGGTCGCGGCGCTCGCGGCGACCACCAGCACCCCGGGGGCCGCGGCCTCCGCGTCCGCCAGCAGATGCGTGGTGTCGGGCACGAGGTCGGCCTTGGTCAGTACGACCACCGGCTGCGCCCCGGACTCCCACGCCAGTGAAAGGAACCGTTCCAGCCGCCCGAGGTCCAGTTCGGCCGCGAGCGACATGCAGATGACCACATGATCGAGGTTGGTGGCGAGCACCTGACCCTCCGACCGCTTGGACGACGTCGACCGTACGAACGCGGTGCGCCGCGGCAGCAGCTTGCGTACGACCCGCGGATCGCCCTGCGCGTCGAGGGCCGCCCAGTCACCCGTGCACACGATGCGCATCGGGTCGGCCGGCGTGACCGGCGAGGTGTCCGCGCGGACGATGCCGTCCGCGGTGAACACGTCGCACATGTTCCGGTCCACCCGTACGACCCGCCCGGGCAGCAGCCCCAGCGCGGCATACGGGACGAACTCCGCCTCCCACACGTCATCCCACCCGAAGGGGACGAGAGCATGCGAAGAAGCAGAGGAGAAAGAGAAAGACAACGGGAAACCCTTCACAAGGGTGGCCCCGGCGGCGCGCCTGGCGCGCGGAAGGAGAGAGGTCAGCCGGCGACCACGAAGGTGGAATTGATGAGCTTCTGGTTCTGGGCACGGCCCATCGCAAAAACAGCCATCGTTCACACCTCCCGGTCAACGCTCACGGCTGACGCGGAGCTTCTTGCGGCTCCGCGACGAACCCGAGCACCGTAGCGCCCGGCATTGGCGCCCCGCCACTTGTTTTATCGGCGACCGATTTCCGCGATCCCCACCCCGGGGCCACCGGCTCGGAGACCACCCGCGCGGGGGCCGGCCACAGCCGCGCGCCGACCGCTCCCGGCCGTCACCGGCCGGACGGCGGGCCGTCGTAGCGCACCAGGAGGACGGCGATGTCGTCGTCGAGTCCGGCGCCGCTGTAGCGCAGCAGCCGCTGGTGGAGCAGGTCGAGCAGTGTGCGGGACGGCATCGGTCCCTGCTGGCGGGCCCACTGGAGCAGCGGGAAGAACACCCCGGCGCGGTTCCTGGTCTCGGTGACGCCGTCGGTGTACAGCAGCAGCTGGTCGCCGGGGGAGAGCGGGACCGTGTCCATGGTGTACTCGGCGCCGATCAGCCTGGCCATGTTGATGGGCGGCGAGGGTTCGGTCGGATCCACCGACCTGACGTCTCCCGTGGCGCACAGCAGCAGCGGTGGCGGGTGCCCGCAGTTGACGAACACGGCGGACCCGCCCTGGTGCGGGATCTCGGCGAGTACGGCGGTGGCGAACCGTTCCCCGGCATCAGGCGAGGGCAGGGTGTCGCTGTAGCGGGCCAGGCTGGTGTCCAGCCGGCGGGCCAGCCGTTCGAGATCCGGCTCGTCGTACGCCGCCTCGCGGAAGGAGTGCATGATGGCGCTGGCCACCCCCACGGCGGACAGGCCCTTCCCGCGGACGTCGCCGATGAGCATCCGGACCCCGTGCCGGGTCTCGATGACCTCGAAGAAGTCCCCGCCGATGCGGGCTTCCTCGGCGGCGGCGAGGTAGAGCGACTCGATCCGGATGTTCGGCAGGGAGTGCGGCAGCGGATGCAGTACGACGGCCTGGGCGGCGTCGGCGACCGAGCGGACCTGGGAGAGGGTGCGTTCGCGCTGGAGCCGTACATGGGAGGCGTAGGCGGCCGCGGCGGTGACCGCGGCGATGGCGCCCAGCGTGAAGACGGGGGCCTGTTGCTTGAGAATGAGTTCGATGGCGATCACCAGGACCACCGTGACCGCGCCCAGGCCGATGGTGGCCGCCACCGACCACATGGACGCGGCCAGCGCGGGCGCGGCGGGCAGCAGCCGGCTGACGGCGAAGTTCTTCGGCGTGGACGCGGCCAGCGCGCCGATCACCAGGGTCAGCAGCAGCGGCGCCGCCTGCACGGAATTCCACCGCCGGGGCCGCAGCCGCCGGTGCCAGGGCCGGTGATCCGTCGTCATATAAGCGAGCGTATCCGCACAATCCGCTCATACGACGCGGCGCGACGGCGTGTTCCCTTCCCTACAGGGTCCCCTCGGCGGCCGACCGACGACCGCCCACCGCCCCCACGATCAGCTCGCCGCGCCGGGGTCCGGCTCCCGCGCCGCACTCCGCGTCCGGGCCGGCCTCTACAGGGCCGAGCCCGGACGCCGGACGCGGGCTCTCACTTCGCGCGCCTTCTCCTGGCGTTCATCCGCTGCGCGAACCCGAACACCGGGACGACGGCGAGCGGCTCGACGACGATGCACCAGGCGTCCGGCACGAGCCAGACCACAAGGGATTCGAAGACGACGAGGAACAGCACGGCGCCGATGAGGAAGCTCCTCCCCCACACCCAGGCGACAGGGCTGTAATCACCCATGGGAAGAGGGTCGGGCACGGGCTCCGCGCCCCGCGGTTCGTTCTCGGCGCTCATCGGACAGCCCCTCCCCGCCGGTCTGCCCGCTCAGTGCCGAAGTGACGCTCTCCACCGCGGAGTTGCCCGCCGCGGCCCGGCACACCCGGCCGGCGTAGGCCATGCACCCCACCTCACCGCCCACCCGCACCGGGGCGACGACGAGTCCGGGGGGCGACGGGAGGGTGCGGCCGCGGGGCCTTGGCGGCGGGGAACCAAGGGGGGCGGAGGGGGCAGGTGGAGGGGTTTGGGAGGATGTCCGGATGGACACCGAGGTGAGGGCGGGGGCCGTCGCGCCCTGGGAGCTGCGGGCCGGGCGGACCGCCGACGTGGAGGCCGTCGCGGAGCTGCGTGCCGCCGTGATGCGCGCGGACCTGGAACGGCTCGGCCGCTACGACGACCACCGGGTGCGCCAGCGGCTGCGCGACTCCTTCTCCACCCGCCACACCTCGATCGTCACGGTCGGCGGCGAATTCGCCGGCTGCGTCACCCTCCGGCCGGTGGACGACGGCCTGCTGCTCGAACACTTCTATCTCGCCCCGCACCACCAGGGCCGCGGACTCGGCTCCGCGGTGCTGCGTACGGTGCTGGCGCGGGCCGACGCGCAGGGCGCGACCGTCCGGCTGAAGGTCCTCCAGGGCAGCGCCGCACAGCGGCTGTACGCGCGCCACGGTTTCACCGTCGAGGCCCAGGACCCGATCGACGTCCTCATGACCCGCCCGCCGACCGCTTCCGGGCGCCCATGCGCGCCCGGGAGCCGCCTCAGTGCCGGATGAACTCCAGCAGATCCGCCTCGACGGCCGCCCGGTACCCGCCGACCAGCCCGTGCGGGGCGCCGGGGTGCGCCTTGAGTACGGCACCGTCGATGAGTTCCGCGGACTTCGGTCCGGCCGCGCGGAAGGGCACGATCTGGTCGTCCTCGCCGTGGACGACCAGCGTGGGAACGTCGAACTTCCCCAGGTCGGCCGTGAAATCGGTCTCCGAGAACTGCCGGACGCACTCGTACGCGCCCCGGTAGCCGACCTGCATACTCAGCCGCCAGAAAGCGCGCCGGACCCCCTCGGAGGTCTCGGCGCCGGGGCGGTTGAAGCCGTAGAAGCTCTCGCTCAGGTCCCAGTAGAACTGTGAGCGGTCGGCCCGCACCCCCTCCCGGATGGCGTCGAACGCCTCCAGCGGGGTGCCCTCGGGATTGGTCCCGCTCTTCACCATGACCGGCGGGACGGCGCCGATCAGCACCGCCTTGGCGACCCGCCCGGTACCGTGCCGGCCGATGTAGCGCGCCACCTCGCCGCCGCCGGTCGAGTGCCCGACCAGGACCACGTCCCGCAGGTCGAGCTGCTCGATCAGCTCGGCGAGGTCGTCGGCGTACGTGTCCATGTCGTTGCCGTCCCACGGCTGGTCGGAGCGTCCATGGCCGCGGCGGTCGTGCGCGACGGCCCGGAAACCGTGGGTGGCGACGAGGGCGGCCTGCTCGTCCCAGATGTCGGCGCTCAGCGGCCAGCCGTGACTGAAGACGACCGGCTGCCCGCTTCCCCAGTCCTTGTGGAAGATCTTCGTGCCGTCCTGGGCCGTGATGAAGGGCATTGCGGACTCCCTTGCCTTGCTTGCCCCGCTGGGGCGTTTCCCGATGTACTCGCCACGGACGCTAGCCCGCGCCTGTCGTGTGCACGGTGTGAACACTCACAGGTGAACGTCCCTTCGCCGGGATGGACCACATGATCGGCCGACCTCACGGTGCGCCCCTCGGCGCGGTGCGGAGCACGTAACACCGGGTTCGCACAAGCGATGGCAAAGCCGCGAAATGTCGGTGTTCTGCAATGTGCCAAGTGCCTTCTCGCTCGCACTTGCGCCACTAGAATCGGCGCATGCACACGTACCGGATCGGTGAGGCCGCGGCCCTGATGGGTGTCAGTCCCGACACCCTGCGTCGGTGGGTCGACGGCGGGCGGTTGCAGGCCGAGCGTGACGAACAGGGCCGTCGGATCATCCCCGGCCCCGCGCTCGCGTCCTTCGCGCGGGAGCTCAAGCGGGAGGAGAAGGCCCGCTCGGGCTCGTCCGCGCGCAATCGGTTCGCCGGGATCGTCACCGACGTGATTCTCGGGGACGTCTCGGCCCAGGTCGAGATCCAGGCCGGGCCGTTCCGGGTGGTGTCGATGATCAGCCGGGAGTCGGCGGAGGAATTGCAGCTGGAGCCAGGTGTTCCGGCGACCGCCGTGATCAAGTCGACCAACGTGGTGGTGGAAAGACCGTGACCCCGCGCAACCCCACAGCGCGGCAGAGAGGGAGATTCCTGTGACAGTCCGTTCCATACGGCGCGGCACCCTGTGTCTGGCCGCCGGCGGCACCGCTTTGCTGCTGGCGCTCACCGCCTGCTCCTCCTCGGACAAGTCGTCCGACGCCACTGCGACATCCGGGTCGAGTTCCGACTCGGCGTCGAAGGAGGTGTCGGGGACGCTTGTCGTCTTCGCGGCGGCTTCGCTGAAGGAGAGCTTCACGACCCTGGGCGACCAGTTCAAGGCCGCGTACCCCGGCACCAACGTGGTGTTCAGCTTCGCCGGCAGCGACGCGCTGGCGGCGAGCCTGACCAACGGCGCCCCGGCCGACGTCTTCGCCGCGGCGAGCCCCAAGACGATGAAGATCGTCACGGACGCCGGTGACGGGCAGGGCACGCCCACCACCTTCGTCCGCAACCAGCTGGAGATCGCGACGCTTCCGGGCAACCCGAAGCACATCGCGTCGCTCAAGGACCTGACGAAGTCCGGTCTGAAGGTGGCGCTCTGCGCGAAGACCGTGCCGTGCGGCTCCGCGGCCGAGACCGCGCTGACCGGGAGCGGTATCAAGCTGACCCCGGTGTCGTACGAGCAGGACGTCAAGTCGGCGCTGACGAAGGTGGAGTTGAAGGAGGTCGACGCCTCCGTCGTCTACAAGACCGATGTGAAGGCGGCGGGCGGCAAGGTGACCGGCGTGGACTTCCCGGAGTCGGCGAACGCCATCAACGACTACCCGATCGTCCAGCTCACCAAGGCCCCGAACCCGAACGCGGCGCAGGCCTTCATCGCCCTGGTGAAGTCCGCCGAGGGCCAGAAGGTGCTCAGCCAGGCGGGCTTCCTCAACCCGTGAGCCACCCGTGAGTCCCATGGGGAAGCGCGCGGGCGCCGAACCGCCGGTCGTCGACGACCGGCGGTGGCGCCCGCGCGTCCTGAGCGGCCCGCGCGTCCCCCGTCGCCCGAGCGGTCCAAGCGGACCCCGCGGACCCCGCGCCCCCCGTACCGGTGGCTTCCGGAGCAGAGGCGGCGGGGTGCCGCTGCCCCTGCTGGTGCCCGCCCTGTTCGGCCTGGTGTTCCTGCTGCTGCCGCTGCTGGCCCTGCTGGTACGGGCGCCCTGGCGCGGCCTTCCGCACCAGCTGACCAGTACGGAGGTCTGGCAGGCGCTGCGGCTCTCGCTGGAGACCGCGACCTCGGCGACCGCCGTGACGCTGGTGCTCGGTGTGCCGCTGGCCTGGCTACTGGCCAGGACCGCCTTCCCCGGGCGGCGGATCGTACGGGCCCTGGTGACGCTGCCGCTGGTGCTGCCGCCGGTGGTGGGCGGCGTGGCGCTGCTGCTCGCGCTCGGCCGCAACGGGATCGTCGGCCGGTGGCTCGACTCGGCGTTCGGCGTCACCCTGCCGTTCACCACCGCGGGGGTGGTGGTCGCCGAGGCGTTCGTGGCGATGCCCTTCCTGGTGATCAGCGTGGAGGGGACACTGCGGGCCGCCGATGTGCGGTACGAGGAGGCCGCCGCGACGCTGGGCGCCTCGCGGTTCACGGCCTTCCGTCGGGTGACGCTGCCGATGATCGCGCCGGGCGTGGCGGCCGGCGCGGTGCTGGCCTGGGCGCGGGCGCTCGGCGAGTTCGGGGCCACGATCACCTTCGCGGGCAATTTCCCCGGCCGTACGCAGACGATGCCGCTGGCCGTCTATCTCGCGCTCCAGGACGACCCGGAGGCCGCGATCGCGCTGAGTCTGGTGCTGCTCGCGGTGTCCGTCGCGGTGCTGGCGGGGCTGCGCGACCGCTGGACGGGGGCGGTGTGAGCGCCGAGGGAAAGCCCGCGGACGGGACGCCGGAACCGACGGCCGACGGACTCGACGCCCATCTCGTGCTGGACCGCGGTACGTTCCGCCTCGACGTGCGACTGACGGCCGCGCCCGGCGAGGTGCTGGCGCTGCTCGGGCCGAACGGCGCGGGGAAGACCACCGCGCTGCGCGCCCTGGCCGGGCTGGCCCCGCTGACCGGCGGCCGGCTGCGGCTCGACGGCGTCGCCCTGGAGGACCCCGCGCGGCGGCTGCGGACCGCGCCCGAGCGGCGGCCGGTCGGCGTGATCTTCCAGGACTATCTGCTCTTCCCGCACTTGACCGCCCTGGAGAACGTGGCCTTCGGGCCGCGCTGCCAGGGGATGCCCAGGGGCGAGGCGCGGGCGCTGGCCGCGGATCTGCTGGAGCGGATGGGCCTGACCGACCACGCGGCCGTCAAACCGCGGCGGTTGTCCGGTGGGCAGGCCCAACGGGTCGCTTTGGCGCGGGCGTTGGCCACCGGGCCGCGGCTGCTGCTGCTCGACGAGCCGCTGGCCGCGCTGGACGCCCGGGCCCGGCTGGACGTACGGGCCGAACTGCGCCGCCATCTGGCCGAGTTCGAGGCGGTGGCGGTGCTGGTCACCCACGATCCGCTGGACGCGATGGTGCTCGCCGACCGGCTGGTCGTCGTCGAGCACGGCGAGGTCGTCCAGGAGGGCACCCCGGCGGAGATCGCCCGCCGCCCCCGTACCGACTACATCGCCCGGCTGGTCGGCCTCAACCTCTACCAGGGCGCGGCCGACGGTCACACCGTGCGGCTCGGGCCCGAACTCGCCCTGACCACCACGGAGAAGCTGTACGGCCCGGTGTTCGTCGCCTTCCCGCCGAGCGCGGTCGCCCTGCACCGGGACCGGCCCGAGTCCAGCGCGCGCAACGCCTGGCGGGCCCGGATCAGCGGCATGGAGTCGCACGGCGACCAGATCCGGGTCGCCCTGACCGGGTCGGCCGACGGGCTGCCGCTGGCGGCCGATCTGACGACGGTGGCCGTCGCGGAACTCGATCTGCGTACCGGCTCGGAGGTGTGGGCGTCGGTGAAGGCCGCCCAGACGCACGCGTATCCGGCCTGACGGCCGCGTATCCGGCCTGACGTCCGCCACGTCCCGTACGGGGGCGGGCCTGAGCCCCCTCCGGACGCGCGCCGCCGCGAAGGCGCACCCCGGACTTCGCGGCGACGCGGTCCGAATGCCCCGGACCGGGCCGAACAGGCCCCGGTCCCGGGCTCGTTCGGGGATCAGCTCGGCAGGGTCCAGCTCTGGTTCGCCGAGCCGGTGCAGGACCAGATCTGGAGCCGGGTGCCGTTGGCCGAACTCGGTCCGGTCGCGTCCAGGCACTTCCCGGACTGCGGATTGACCAGCGAGCCGTTGGCACCGGGCTGCCAGACCTGCGAGCCGGTGCCGTTGCAGTCGTACAGCTGCACCTTGGTGCCGTTCGCCGTGCCGGCCGACGTGACGTCCATGCACTTGCCGAGCGCCTGGAGCGAGCCGTTGGACGCGACCGTCCACGACTGGGCCGACGTGCCGTTGCAGTCGTAGAGCTGCACCGCCGCGCCGTTGGCCGAACTCGCCGCCGCGATGTCCACGCACTTGCCGCCGTACCCGACGATCGGACCCGTGTGGTTCCCGGGCGGCGGGGTGACCGGGCCGGAGGCCCCGCCGAGCCAGCGCAGGCCGTTGAGGAGCAGTTGGTTCTGCTGGGCGCTGGCGAAGGTGGACGACAGGGTGGTGTTGGTCGCGTAGTCCATCGCGTTGTGGCCGAAGTTGGCGTAGAGCATCTTGTAGTTGCGGTTGGTCCAGACGATCGGGTAGTAGCCGCTGTACCAGGTCTGGTTCGGGTCGGTGCCGACCGGGAAGCTGGACGGGTCGATCGAGGCCAGGATGTCGATGTTCGGGTTCTGCCGCAGGTCGTTCTGCCAGCTGTACCACTCGCTGACCGAGGACGTGATGGTCGAGGGCAGGCCGGCGGTCGCCGGGTGGCCCCGGTCCTCGATCTTCAGCGTCTCGGAGGTCGGCCCCCAGCTGTTGCTGCGGAACGTGCCGGTGCCCAGGAAGGTGTTGTGGTACCAGGACCAGTCGCTGGGCACGGCGTCGTTGTACGCCGAGACATGGAAGCCCAGCCAGCCGCCGCCGTTGTCCATGTAGGTCTTGAACGCGCTCTGCTGGGCGGCGGTCTGCGGGTAGTCGTCGAGGAAGAGCACGACCTGGTAGTTGGCCAGGTTCGCGGTGTTGAGCTGGTTCCAGTCGGTGGTGGCGGTGTACGAGAAGCCGTTCGCCGCCGCCTGCTGCGGGAACCAGGCGTTGGCCTCGTGGACGAAGCTGATGTGGGCGGCGTCGTAGGTGCCGTCGTAGAAGGCGAGCACCTTGAAGGCGGGCGCCGCCTGGGCGCTGTGCGCGGGTGCCGTCTGCACCCCGAGCACCACGGCGAGGAGGGCGAACAGCCGTAGCAGGGTGCGGGACAGGGATGGCGCGGTGCGGGATCTGCTCATGGGTGGGGGACCTCCTGTGCGCGACGGGTGGGGGAGGTGGGGGGAGGTGCGCCTGTGCCAGGATTCAAAGGTCTAGACGATGTTCATGTCAATGATCCCAGGTCAGGTCCATGACCGGTCAACAGCGCGTGCCGGTCAGGTAATTGATCTCCGTTCACCCACTTGACTGCGCGGCGGTGGCGCCGCGATCCTCCCAACCACGGACAGGAAGGTTTCCTGTACTCCCTTGTCCCCCCGTACTCCCCCGTTCTCCCCCGTACTCCGGTGTGCCCCATGGGCGCACCCCGCGCTTCTCCCCCGCGCCCCCCGCTTTCCCAGGAGCCCCCACATGCGCAGCTTCCTCCGCAGCAGACCCCCCTCGGCCGTCCGGAAACGCTTCCGGCGGGCCCCCGTAGTGGTCGCCGTCGCCGCCGCGCTCGGCACCGTCGTCGCTCTTGTGTCCGGTACGGGTGCCGCGACCGCCGCCATCCCGGCCGCGGCACCCGTCTCCGTCCAGGCCACCGCGGCCGCCGCCCCGACCTCGTTCGCCCACCCCGGCGTGCTCGTCAGCCAGTCGCAGCTCGACTTCATCCGTTCCAAGGTGCAGGCGAACGCCGAGCCGTGGAAGAGCGCGTACAACCAGATGATCGGCAGTTCGTACGCCTCGCTGTCCCGCGTCGCGGCGCCGCGCGCCAATGTCGAGTGCGGCTCGTACTCCAACCCCAACAACGGCTGTACGGACGAGCGCCAGGACGCCATCGCCGCGTACACCGACGCGCTGGCCTGGTACATCACCGGCAACAGCGCCTACGCGCAGAAGTCGATCCAGCTGATGAACGCCTGGGCCGGCGTGATCACCACGCACACCAACAGCAACGCCCCGCTCCAGACCGGCTGGGCGGGCTCGGTGTGGCCGCGCGCCGCCGAGATCATCCGCTACACCTACTCCGGCTGGGCGGCCGCGGACATCACCCGCTTCTCGACCATGCTGCGCAACGTGTATCTGCCCGAGGTGATCAACGGCTCCAACAGCAACGGCAACTGGGAGCTGTCGATGATGGAGGCCGCCGTCGGCATCTCCGTCTTCCTCAACGACACCTCCGACTACGACAAGGCCATCACCCGCTACCTCAACCGGGTCCCGGCCTACATCTACCTGACCTCGGACGGCGCCCTGCCCAAGACCGTGGCGGGCAGCGGGCTGACCAGCTCGTCGCAGATCATCGGCTACTGGCAGGGGCAGTCCACCTTCGTCGACGGCCTGACCCAGGAGACCTGCCGCGACTTCACCCACACCGGCTACGGCATCGCGTCGATCTCCGACATCGCCGAGACCGCCGCGATCCAGGGCCAGGACCTCTATCCGCAGGTCGGCGAGCGGCTGCGGCAGGCGCTCGGCTTCCAGTCGACGTACGAGCTGGGCGCGGCCGTGCCGTCCTGGCTGTGCGGCGGTTCGCTGACCAAGGGCCTCGGTCCGGTCACCGAGGTCGGCTTCAACGCGCTGCACAACCGGCTCGGCTACGCGATGACCAACACCCAGACGCTCACCGAGTCGCGCCGCCCGGCGGGCACCAACGATCTCTTCGTGGCCTGGGAGACGCTGACCAACGCCAACAATCCGAATGTCGTCCCGGGCGGCAGCACCACCCCGCCGCCCACCACCCCGCCGCCCGGCAACCGCACCGGCCCGATCGTCGGGTACGGCGGCAAGTGCGTGGACATCGCGGCGGCGAGTTCGGCCAACGGCACGGCGGTGCAGCTCTACGACTGCAACGGCACGGCGGCCCAGTCCTGGACGGTCGCGTCCAACGGCTCGCTCCAGGCGCTCGGCAAGTGCATGGACGTCACCTCCGCCGGCACCGCCAACGGCACAACCGTGCAGCTCTACGACTGCAACGGCACCGGCTCCCAGGTCTGGCAGCCCGGCGCCGGCGGCTCGCTGGTCAACCCGCAGTCCGGCAAGTGCCTGGACGCCACGGGCAACAGCTCCGCCAACGGCACCCGGCTCCAGATCTGGTCCTGCACCGGCTCCGCCAACCAGAACTGGGCCCTGCCCGGCTGACCCCGGCGGGCCCCCATGGACGGCGCCGCCGCGAAAGGGTGCGCCTGCGCGGCGGCGCCCACCCCCGGGCAGGGGTACGGCGCGCCGGACGTCCGATTCGTTCAAGACTCCGGACGTCCGGCGCGCCTAGCGTGGGCGCCATGACAGCACGTATCACTCCCCGTATCGACATGATCGGCCTCGTCGTCAGCGACATCGCCGTCTCGCTCGCCTTCTACCGCCGGCTGGGCATCGACCTGCCCGCCGAGGCGGACACCCAGCCGCACGCCGAGGCCACCCTGCCCGGCGGGCTGCGGATCGCCTGGGACACCGTCGAGACCGTCCGCTCCTTCGACCCCGCGTGGATTCCGGCCACCGGCTCCCGGGTCTCGCTGGCCTTCGACTGCGGCAGCCCGCAGGGCGTGGACACGGTGTACGCGGAGCTGACGGAGGCCGGTTACGTGGGCAGGCTCCAGCCCTGGGACGCCTTCTGGGGCCAGCGGTACGCGGTCGTGCACGACCCGGACGGCAACGCCGTGGACCTCTTCGCTCCGGCGGCGTCCTGACCGGTCGTCAGGCACAGGGCGCCGGCGGCCGTACGGCGTCGCCAGACCCCGTGCGGCCGCGCGGAGGCGAACCCCTCACCGGCCGCTACGGGCCCAGCAGCCGGCCGAGCGGCACCCCCGTCAGAGCCCTGACCTCGCGGGCCAGGTGCGGCTGGTCCGCGTAGCCCGCCGCGACGGCCACCTCGGCGAAGGACGTGCCGCGGCGGGCCAGCGCCAGGGCGCGCTGCAACCGCAGCACCCGAGCCAGCGTCTTGGGGCCGTATCCGAAGGCGGCCTCGCAGCGGCGGCGCAACTGCCGCTCCCCCAGGCCGGTCCCGGCGGCGACCTCGGCGACCGGGCGGCCACGCGCGAGCGCCCCGGCGACCGCGCCCGGCAGCGGATCGGCGGCCCCCGTCGCGCGGACCCGGTCCACCGCCCAGCCCTCCAGGCCCGCCGCGGGCCCCGCCGCCACTCGTTCGGCGAGCCGCCGGGCGTCCGCGCCGGGCCACAGCGCGTCCAGCGGCACCCGCAGGTCCCGTACCTCCCGGGCGGGCGCGCCCAGCAGCGCGGGTCCGGCGCCCGGGGCGAAGCGCAGCCCCGCGTAGTCGGTGCCCGGCCGGTCCTCGGCGAGGTGGGCCACCGTGTCGGGCCCGGCGACCAGCAGCGTGCCCTCGTACCAGATCAGGTCCATACAGCCGTCGGGCAGCACGCGGTACACCCCGCCGCCGTCGCGGCGGGTCCACACGGTGACGCCCGGCACCCGGGCGGCCCGTTCCCGGTAGTCGCCGTCCACCCCTCCATGGTGCCGTGCGGCGCGCGCGGGCACGGGACAGGGGGCGGATGTATACGCCGGGTCGGACGCCGTGACACGCGCGCGGGCGGGGCAAGGCCCCCGACGGTCGCCCTCAGCCGTCCTCAGCGGTCGCCCTCAGCACCCTTCCGCGCTCCTCAGCGCTCCTCAGCGCTCCTCAGCGCTCCTCAGCGGTCGAAGTCGTCGCCGCGCCGGGGCGAGGGCATCGGCAGGTGCGGGGGCTGCCGGGGGAAGGGCGGGGGCGCCGCATGTGGGGGCGCCGCATGTGGCGGAGGCGGAGTGGGCGGTGGAGGCGGAGGCGCGGGTATAGGTGCCCCGGGGCGGCGCGGGCGCAGCCGGGCGCGGACATCGCGGTGCGGGATGAAGTCGGCCCAGCGCTCGGGGTACTCGGCGGGCGGGTCGGCGCCGTACTCGTCCTCCTCGTCGGCGCGGGCCGCCCGGCGGGCGACGGCCGCGGCGACCACCTCCGCGGCCACGGCCTCCCGGCGCCGCGCGTTCTCCTCGCGGGCGGCGGCGGTGGCCAGCGACGGCCAGACCCGGTCGGTGGCCGCGTTGACGGCGGCGCCGACCAGCACCGCGAAGGCGGACACGCCGATCCACAGCAGTACGGCCACGGGTGCGGCCAGCGAGCCGTAGATCGTCGGGCCCTCGACGGTGTGGGTGAGGTAGATCCGCAGGACGAAGCTGCCGACCACCCACATCAGCAGCGCGATCAGCGCGCCGGGCACGTCCTCGTACCAGGCCGACCGCACCGGCACCGAGACGTGGTAGAGCGTGGTGAGGAAGGCGACCGAGGCGAGCAGCACGCCGGGCCAGTACAGGACGTGGACGGTGCCGGTGCTGCCGGGCAGGACATCGGTGACCGCGCCGGGGCCCGCCACCACCAGCGGGAGCACGGCCGCGCCGAGGACGAGCGCGATCACGTAGAGCATCAGGGACATCAGCCGGGTCTTGACGATGCCTCGGCGGCCTTCGAGGCCGTACATGATGGTGATGGTGTCCACGAAGACGTTCACCGCGCGGGAGCCGGACCACAGGGCGATGAGGAAGCCCAGGGATATCAGGTCCGGCCGGCGTCCGTGGAAGACGTCGTCCACCAGGGGTTTGACCAGCTGGTTGACGCCGTTGTCGGAGAGCACCGTGGAGGACGCCGTGAGGATGTTGGTACGGATGTGGTCGATGGTGTCGAGACCGACGACGGTGTCCACGTAGCCGAGCGCGCCGACCAGGCCGAGCAGCAGCGGCGGCAGGGACAGCAGGACGAAGAAGGCCGCCTCCGCGGCCAGACCGGTGACCCGGTACTCCACGCAGGAGTTGACGGTGTCCTTCAGCAGCAGCCAGCCGACCTTGCGCTTCGAGACGTTCCGGTACAGAGCGCGGGCCCTGCGCCACCGGTTCGGCCGCCGGTGGCTTCTTCCTTCTGCTGCTTGCACCCCCTTACGTTAGCTGGCATGACAGCCCTCACTCACACCGTCACGAACCAGCCTCCACCGCTGGTGGGCCATGACGTCTACGGCACGGACGCCGCGCTCACGGAGGCGGTGGCCCGGCACGCGGACCCCGGCCTGCTGGCGGAGATCACCGACGAGCTGACCGGGCTCGGCCGGGCCGCGGGTTCCGCCCAGGCGCAGCGGTGGGCGGAGGAGGCGAACACGTACACCCCGGTGCTGCGCACCCACGACCGCTACGGCAACAGGATCGACGAGGTCGACTTCCACCCGTCCTGGCACCGGCTGCTCGGCCACGCGGTCTCCTCCGGGCTGACCGACGCCTGGTCCCGCCCGGACGGGCATCTGCGGCGCGCCGCGGGCTTCGTGGTGTGGTCGCAGGTCGAGGCGGGCCACGGCTGTCCGGTGTCGATGACGCACGCGGCCGTCCCCGCGCTGCGCACCGACCCGGCGCTGGCGGCCGAGTGGGAGCCCCGGCTGGGATCGCGGGCGTACGAGCGGCAGCTGACGGCGCCGGGCGGCAAGCCGGGGGCGCTGTTCGGGATGGGCATGACGGAGAAGCAGGGCGGCTCGGACGTACGGGCCAACACCACGCGGGCCGAACCGCTGGCGGAGCCGGGGACGTACGCGCTGACCGGCCACAAGTGGTTCTGCTCGGCGCCGATGTCGGACGGGTTCCTGGTGCTCGCCCAAGCATCCCCCTCCGGCAAGGACGCGCTGACCTGTTTCCTGCTGCCGCGGGTGCTCGCGGACGGCACCCGGAACGTCTTCGCGATCCAGCGCCTCAAGGACAAGCTCGGCAACCGCTCGAACGCCTCGGCCGAGGTGGAGTTCAGCGGTACGTGGGCGCGGCGGGTCGGCGAGGAGGGCCGCGGGGTGGCGACCATCATCGAGATGGTGGCGGCCACCCGGCTGGACTGCGCGCTGGGGTCGGCGGCGCTGATGCGGCAGGCGGTGGCGCAGGCGATCCACCACGCCGCGTACCGCGACGCCTTCGGCGGGCCGCTGATCGACAAGCCGCTGATGCGCAATGTGCTGGCGGACCTGGCCCTGGAGTCCGAGGCGGCGACGACGGCCGCGCTGCGGCTGGCCGCCGCCTACGACGCGGACACCGAGCAGGAGCGGGCGCTGCGCCGGCTGGCCGTGGCGGTCACCAAGTTCTGGGTGACCAAGCGCTGCCCGGTGGTGGCGGCCGAGGCGCTGGAGTGCCTGGGCGGCAACGGGTACGTGGAGGAGTCCGGGATGCCGCGGATCTTCCGTGAGTCGCCGCTCAACTCGGTGTGGGAGGGGTCGGGCAACGTCCAGGCGCTCGATGTGCTGCGGGTGCTCCGGCGCGAGCCGCAGGCGGTGGACGCCTTCCTCGCCGAGGTCGGGCTCGCGCGGGGCGCCGACCACCGGCTGGACGCGGCGGTCAAGGATCTGCGGGCCGAACTCGCCGATCAGGAGGGCGTGGAGACCCGGGCCCGGCGGATCGTCGAGCGGATGGCACTGGTCTTCCAGGGCTCGCTGCTGGTGCGGTTCGCGCCGTCCCCGGTCGCGGACGCCTTCTGCGCCTCACGGCTGGGCGGGGACTGGGGTGCCACCTTCGGGACGCTGCCGACCGCGGCGGATCCGGCGGCGATCGTGGAGCGGGCCCGGCCGGTCGCGCCCTGACCCCCGCTCCCGCCCCGGGGCGCGCGGCGCCGGCAGAAGGACCGCAAGGCCCGGACCAAGGCCCGCGCTCCCGCCCGCCCGGGCGCGCGGCGCCGGGCCGCGAAAGCCCCCACCGCGCGTGGCGCCGGGCCGCGAAGCCCCCCACCTCGCGCGGCGCCGGGCCGTGGGCCCCAGGGAGCGCGGCCGCAGGCCGTCCCAGGGACGACGCGGCGGCGAGCACCCGCCCCTTCGAGGCGGGAGAAACGTTTCCGCCGCCGCGCCGTCAGGGGGTGGCGCCGCGCCGACTCGGCACCACCCCCGGCCCCGCGCGCCGTACCCGACGACCCGTCGGACCCCCCGACCCGCGGGCGCGGTGACGCGCGGTCACTGTCCGTCGAAGTCGCGTAGGCTCGCAACCGTTGCAGCCCGTTGCAGCCCGTTTGTGCGCGGTCTCCGGCGACCCCGGACGAGCCGGTCACGCGCGGCCGCACCGAGGTCGGCGGCACCGGACGGCATCCGAAGCGGGGGCGGCGTGGCACACCTACCGATCAGGCCGGGACGACCCTACGCCCGTGACCTACGCGCGTCACGGCAGCTGCTGGCCTCGGTCCGCGAGGCCGCGCTCGCGGGCCGCACACCGCCGCAGCCGCCACGCGCCGTGATCGGCGAGTCGTGGACCCGGGCGCTGCGGCTGGGCGTCGACCCGGACGTCGGCCGGCGGCACGGCGTCCTGGGCACCGACGAGATCGAGCACCGCAGGCGGTCCACCGCGCTCGCCGAGATGCTGCCGGCGCTGCGCGAGGGGCTGGTCCCGGCGGCGGACGCGGCCGGGCACATCATGGTGGTCACCGACACCGAGGGCCGGGTGCTGTGGCGCGACGGCAGCCTCGCGGTCCGCAGGAGCGCCGACCGGCTGGGCTTCGCCGAGGGCGCCTCCTGGGCCGAGGACTCGGTCGGCACCAACGCGATCGGCACCGCGCTGATCCTCCGCACCCCGCTCCAGGTGCACTCGGCCGAGCACTTCGTCCGTACCCACCACGGCTGGACCTGCGCGGCGGCGCCGCTGCACGACCCGCGCGACGGCCGGCTGCTGGGCGTGGTGAACGTCAGCGGGCCGGCCGCCACCGTGCACCCCGCCACGCTCTCGCTGGTCTCGGCGGTGGCGCGGGTGGCCGAGGGCGAGCTGCGGACCCGGCACTGGGCGGCGGTGGAGCGGCTGCGGTCGGTCGCGGCGCCACTGCTGGCCGGGATCGGGGGCCAGGCGCTGGCCGTGGACCGCAACGGCTGGACGGCGGCCGTGACCGGCATGGCGCCCACCGGCCGGATCGCCCTGCCCACCGCCGTCGGGGCCGGTCAGGTGTGGGTGCCCGCGCTCGGGATGTGCGCGTTCGAACCGCTGCCCGGCGGCTGGCTGATCCGGGTGGACGGCCGCGAACGCCCGCCCGCGGCCACCTCGGTGCTGCTCGACGTGAGCCGCGCGTCCGGCGCGTCGGTGACCGTCTCCGGCGCCGCGGGCAGCTGGACGCAGCGGCTCAGCCCCCGGCACGCCGAGGTGCTGTTCGTGCTGGCGGTGCGCCGGGCCGGCCGCACGGCGGCCGAGCTGGCCGCCGACCTCTTCGGCGACCCGAGCCGCGCGGTGACGGTACGGGCGGAGATGTCCCGGCTGCGGCGCACCCTGTCCGGGGTGCTGGCGCACCGCCCGTACCGGTTCGCCGACGGGGTCGAGGTCGAAGTCGTCCGCCCGCGCCCTCCGTTGGACCCGCTGCCGCACTCGGTGGCGCCTGCGGTGCTCGCGGCCCGGCGCTGACCACGGCGTTCGGCCGTTTAGGGCGACCGTACGAGCGCCGTTTAGGGTGACCGCATGAGCACCGCCGTGACCACCTGGTCCCTCGAACTGACCGCGCCGGGCGAGCTGCGCCCGGCGGCCGCGCCCGCGGCGGAGACCGACGTCCGGATCGCGCGGGCCGAAGTCCCCTCAGCGGAATTCGGGCGCTTCCTGTATACGGCGGTGGGCGGCGACTGCCAGTGGACCGACCGGCTGCCGTGGCCGCCCGAGCGGTGGCGGACACATCTGGAACGGCCCGGCTGCGAGGTGTGGGTGGCCTACGAGCGCGGCACCCCGGCCGGCTATGTGGAGCTGGACGCGCAGGACGGCGGCGTCGTGGAGATCGCGTACTTCGGGCTGCTGCCCGCCTTCCGCGGCCGCGGTCTCGGCGGCCATCTGCTGTCGTACGGGACCGCGCGGGCCTGGGACCTGGCCGGCCGGTGGCCCGGGCGGCCGGCCACCGGCCGGGTGTGGGTGCACACCTGCTCGCTGGACGGGCCCTACGCGCTGGAGAACTACCGGCGGCGCGGCTTCCGGGTGTTCGACACGGTGACGGCCCCGGCCGCCGAACAGGCGGCCGCCGGGCTCGGCGTCTGAACCGGTGGCGGCCCGCCGGGCCGTGACCTGTGTGACGGCTGACGTGACACACACCACACCGTCTCGATTGATGAGATTATCTGGTCCACATAGCGGACGTCGGTGGACTCCCCGGAGACCCGCATGCCACGCTTTCGTCATGTCACGCACTGGAATCACCTTGGTAGGTCGGCCGCACGTCGACTTCTGCCGCGTGTCCAGCGCCATCTGTCCGGCGGGCTGACCGCACTCCGGCACCACCGCTCCGCCATCCCCGTCGTCGTGGATGCGCGGGATCAGCCGCCCGCCCGGCCGCGTATCGCAGCCTGCGCCCGCCCAGGCCATGGGCCTCTCCCGCGCCGTACCGACCGTATTCGAGCCTGCCCGAAGGACGCATCGCCATGGGTTCCAGCCCTGACCGCCCCCAGCCTCCGGCCGGAGGTGCCCGCCCGGCAGCCGCCGCGAACCGCCGCAAGAACACGCGGCACCGCGGTGAGGGCCAGTGGGCCAAGGGCCACTTCACCCCGCTCAACGGCGCCGAGCAGTTCAAGCGGGACGACGACGGCCTCAATGTGCGGGCGCGCATCGAGACGATCTACCACCACGGCGGCTTCGACGCGATCGACCCCAACGACCTGCGCGGGCGCTTCCGTTGGTGGGGTCTGTACACCCAGCGCCGCCCCGGGATCGAAGGCGGGCGCACCGGCTCGCTGGAGCCGGAGGAGCTGGAGGACAAGTTCTTCATGCTCCGGATCCGGGTCACCGGCGGCCGGCTCACCACCGAGCAGCTGAGGGTCATCGGCGAGGTCTCGCAGACCTACGCCCGGGGCACCGCGGACATCACCGACCGGCAGAACATCCAGCTGCACTGGGTCCGTATCGAGGACGTCAAGGACATCTGGGAGAAGCTGGAGGCCGTCGGTCTGAGCACGACCGAGGCGTGCGGCGACTGCCCGCGCGGCATGCTCGGTTCGCCGGTGGCCGGGGTCGCCGAGGACGAGATCATCGACGGCACCCCCGCGCTGGACGAGATCGTCCGCCGGTACATCGACAACCCCGAGTTCTCCAACCTGCCGCGCAAGTTCAAGACGTCGGTGTCGGGTTCGCCGCTGCTGGACACCGCGCACGAGATCAACGACATCTCGTTCGTCGGCGTGGTCCACCCCGAGCACGGCCCGGGCTTCGACCTGTGGGTCGGCGGCGGTCTGTCCACCAACCCGATGTTCGGCGTCCGGCTGGGCGCCTGGGTGCCGATCGAGGACGTGCCCGACGTCTGGGCCGGGGTCACCTCGATCTTCCGCGACTACGGCTACCGCCGGCTGCGGCACCGCGCCCGTTTGAAGTTCCTGGTCGCCGACTGGGGCGCCGAGCGCTTCCGCGAGGTGCTGGAGCAGGAGTACCTCAAGCGCGAGCTGACCGACGGCCCGGCGCCCGAGCAGCCCGCCCAGAAGTGGCGCGACCACATCGGGGTGCACCGGCAGAAGGACGGCCGCTTCTACGTCGGCTTCGCCCCCCGGGTCGGCCGGCTGGACGGCTCCCAGCTGACCAAGATCGCCGAACTCGCCGAGTCGCACGGCTCCGGCCGGGTGTCGACCACGGTCGAGCAGAAGATGATCGTCCTGGACGTGCCCGAGGACCGGGTGGCGTCCCTGGTGTCCGGCCTGGAGTCGATGGACCTGCGGGTCAACCCCTCTCCCTTCCGCCGCGGCACCATGGCCTGCACCGGTATCGAGTTCTGCAAGCTCGCCATCGTGGAGACCAAGGCGCGCGGCAGCGTACTGATCGACGAACTGGAGCGGCGCCTGCCGGACTTCGACGAGCCGATCACCATCAACATCAACGGCTGCCCGAACGCCTGCGCCCGCATCCAGACCGCCGACATCGGCCTCAAGGGCCAGCTGATCGTGGACGACGACGGCCGGCAGGTCGGCGGCTACCAGGTGCACCTGGGCGGCACGCTCGGCCTCGGCTCCGCCTTCGGCCGCAAAGTCCGCGGCCTCAAGGTCACCTCCGAGGGCGTGGAGGACTACGTCGAGCGCGTCCTGCGCCGCTACCAGTCCGACCGCGCCGAGGGCGAGAGCTTCTCCCAGTGGGCCGCGCACGCCCCGGACGAGGCTCTGTCGTGAGCGAGAGGGCGGCGCCGTTCTACTGCCCGTACTGCGGGGACGAGGACCTCCGGCCGTCGGAGGAGGGCCACGGTTCCTGGGAGTGCCGGGCGTGCAGCCGGGCGTTCCAGCTGAAGTTCCTGGGCCTGCTGTCCAGGGAGCACAAGGCCGACTCCCCCCATGGAGGCGCTTCGTGACCACCGCACAGCACACGGCCGACGACCTTCGGCAGCTCGCCGAGCGCGCCGGGCGCGATCTTGAGGACGCCCCCGCGCTCGACGTGCTGCGCTGGGCCGCCGACACCTTCGGCCGCCGCTTCTGCGTGACCTCGTCGATGGAGGACGCGGTCGTCTCGCACCTCGCCTCGCGCGCGCTGCCCGGCGTGGACGTCGTCTTCCTCGACACCGGCTACCACTTCCCGGAGACCATCGGCACCCGGGACGCGGTCGCCGCCGTCATGGACGTCAACGTGCTGACCATCACCCCGAAGCAGACCGTCGCCGAGCAGGACGCCCAGTACGGCCCGGAGCTGCACGACCGCGACCCCGACCTGTGCTGCGCGCTGCGCAAGGTCGCCCCGCTCGAAGAGGGCCTGAGCGGCTACGACGCCTGGGCCACCGGGCTGCGCCGCGACGAGTCCCCGACCCGGGCCGGCACCCCGGTGGTGGGCTGGGACGCCAAGCGGCAGAAGGTCAAGATCGCCCCGATCGCGCGCTGGACCCAGGACGACGTGGAGCGTTACGTCGCCGAGCACGGCGTGCTGACCAACCCGCTGCTGATGGACGGCTACGCCTCGGTCGGCTGCGCGCCCTGCACCCGCCGGGTGCTGGAGGGCGAGGACGTCCGCGCCGGACGCTGGGCCGGGCTCGGCAAGACCGAGTGCGGGATACACCTGTGACGACACGTCAGGAGTTCGAGATGAGCACCGGGGCCACCGTCTGGCTCACCGGTCTGCCGAGTGCCGGCAAGACCACCATCGCGTACGCGCTGGCGGAGCGGCTGCGCGGCGAGGGACACCGGGTCGAGGTGCTCGACGGCGACGAGATCCGTGAGTTCCTGTCCGCGGGGCTGGGCTTCACCCGCGAGGACCGGCACACCAATGTGCAGCGGATCGGCTTCGTCGCCGAACTCCTGGCCTCCCACGGCGTGCTGGTGCTGGTCCCGGTGATCGCGCCCTACGCCGACAGCCGCGAGGCGGTGCGCAAGCGCCACCAGACGCAGGGCACCGGCTATGTCGAGGTGCACGTGGCCACCCCCGTCGACGTCTGCTCCGAGCGGGACGTCAAGGGGCTGTACGCCAAGCAGGCCGCGGGCGAACTCACCGGCCTGACCGGCGTGGACGACCCGTACGAGGCCCCCGAGACGCCGGACCTGCGCATTCACACGCAGGACAGCACGGTGGCGCAGTCGGCGGCGGCCGTGCACGGGCTGCTGGTGGAACGGGGACTGGTCAGCGGATCTGATGCGGGATCCGAAGCGGCGAGCGAAGGCGAGACTGCCAAATGACGAGGACCGTCGCGCACAGCGGTACGACGGACAGCCCGTACGCGCTCTCCCACCTGGACGCGCTGGAGTCGGAGGCCGTGCACATCTTCCGCGAGGTCGCGGGCGAGTTCGAGCGGCCGGTGATCCTCTTCTCCGGCGGCAAGGACTCGATCCTGATGCTGCACCTCGCGCTGAAGGCGTTCGCGCCCGCCGCCGTGCCGTTCTCGCTGCTGCACGTGGACACCGGGCACAACTTCCCCGAGGTGCTGGAGTTCCGGGACCGTACGGTCGCCGAGCACAGCTTGCGGCTGCACGTGGCGCATGTGCAGGACTACATCGACGACGGCCGGCTGCGCGAGCGCCCGGACGGCACCCGCAACCCGCTCCAGACCGTGCCGCTGACCGACGCGATCCAGCAGCTGCGCTTCGACGCGGTCTTCGGCGGCGGGCGTCGCGACGAGGAGAAGGCCAGGGCCAAGGAGCGGGTCTTCTCGCTGCGCGACGAGTTCTCCCAGTGGGACCCGCGCCGCCAGCGCCCCGAGCTGTGGCAGCTCTACAACGGCCGGCACGCGCCCGGCGAGCACGTCCGGGTCTTCCCGCTGTCCAACTGGACCGAGCTGGACGTGTGGCAGTACATCGCCCGGGAGCGGATCGCGCTGCCGGACATCTACTTCGCCCACGAGCGCGAGGTGTTCAGCCGGTCCGGCATGTGGCTGACCCCCGGCGAGTGGGGCGGCCCGAAGGACGGTGAGCCGGTGGAGACCCGGACGGTCCGCTACCGCACGGTCGGCGACATGTCCTGCACGGGCGCGGTCGACTCCGACGCCACCACGCTCGAAGCGGTGATCACCGAGATCGCCGCGTCCCGGCTGACCGAGCGGGGAGCGACCCGCGCGGACGACAAGCTGTCCGAGGCCGCGATGGAAGACCGCAAGCGCGAGGGGTACTTCTAGCCATGACGAGCACCACGAGTCCGCTCACCGCCGAGCAGCTGTCGGCGACCACCCTGCTGCGTTTCGCCACCGCCGGTTCCGTGGACGACGGCAAGTCCACCCTGGTGGGCCGGCTGCTGCACGACTCCAAGTCGGTCCTCACCGACCAGCTCGAAGCCGTCGAGCGGGCCTCCCTGGGCCGCGGCCAGGAGGCGCCCGACCTCGCGCTGCTCACCGACGGCCTGCGGGCCGAGCGCGAGCAGGGCATCACCATCGACGTCGCCTACCGCTACTTCGCCACCGCGCGCCGCCGGTTCATCCTGGCCGACACGCCCGGCCATGTGCAGTACACCCGCAACATGGTGACCGGCGCCTCGACCGCAGAACTGGCCGTGGTGCTGGTCGACGCGCGCAACGGCGTGGTCGAGCAGACCCGCAGGCACGCCGCCGTCGCCGCGCTGCTGCGCGTCCCGCACGTGGTGCTGGCCGTCAACAAGATGGACCTGGTCGACTACGCGGAGCCGGTCTTCGCCGCCATCGCCGAGGAGTTCACCGCCTACGCGGCCTCGCTGGGCGTGCCCGACATCACGGCGATCCCGATCTCCGCGCTGGCCGGGGACAACGTGGTCGAGCCGTCCGCCAACATGGACTGGTACGGCGGCCCGACCGTGCTCGAACACCTGGAGACGGTCCCGGTCAGCCACGACCTGGCCGGCTGCCCGCCGCGCTTCCCCGTGCAGTACGTGATCCGCCCGCAGACCGCCGAGCACCCCGACTACCGCGGCTACGCGGGCCAGATCGCCTCCGGGCTGCTGCGGGTCGGCGAGCCGGTGACCGTACTGCCGTCCGGCCGTACCACCACGATCTCCGGGATCGACCTGCTCGGGCAGAGTGTGGACACCGCGTGGGCGCCGCAGTCGGTGACCGTGCTGCTCGCCGACGACCTGGATGTCTCGCGCGGCGACCTGATCGCGCCGACCGCGACCGCCCCGGCCGTCACCCAGGACGTCACGGCCACGGTGTGCCACCTGCACGAGCGGCCGCTGCGGGTCGGCGAGCGGGTGCTGCTCAAGCACGCGACGCGGACGGTGAAGGCGATCGTCAAGGCGCTGCCGTACCGGATCGACCTGTCGGCCGGCCTCGCGCACGAGAACGCCCCGGCCGCGCTTGAGGTCAACGACATCGGCGCGGTGGTGCTGCGGACCGCGGAGCCGCTGCCGATGGACGCCTACGCCGACTCCCGGCTGACCGGGTCCTTCCTGCTGATCGACCCCGCGGACGGCACCACGCTGACCGCCGGGATGGCGGGCGAGGCGTTCGCCGAAAAGATTCCGGCCGCGGACGCCGCGGCCGACGACGAAGGATGGGACTTCTGACGATGGCTCAGGAAGCCTTCTCCGGTTTCGCGAAGGAGGGCGGGCGCGTCGGCAGCGGCTCGCTCGGCTCGGGTACGGGCGGGGTCGCGCGATGTGCGCGCTGACTCCCCCGGCCGCGGGACACGGTCCGACCGTGCCCGCCGCCGTACCCCTGTCGCACCGCTTCCGAAGACCTGACGAACTTCCGGCCGTGCGCTGGCTCTGATCCAGCGCGCGACACGCCGGGCCTTACGAGAGGACACCTCCGTGTCTGCCCTTGACCGCTCCGCGTCCCGCTCCTCCGCCCGCCGCCGCAGACTTGTCGCCGCGGCCGCCACCCTGCCGATACTCGTCGGCGCACTGGCCGCCTGCGGCTACGGCTCCGACAAGGCCGAGAGCGACCCGACGGTCGCCCCGACCACCGCCGGTACCAAGAAGCTCTCCGCCGACGAGGTGAAGATCGGCTACTTCCCGAACCTGACCCACGCCACCGCGCTGGTGGGCCTGAAGGAAGGCATCTTCCAGAAGGAACTGGGCGGCACGTCCATCAAGGAACTGACCTTCAACGCGGGCCCGGCCGAGATCGAGGCGCTGAACGCCGGTTCGATCGACATCGGCTGGATCGGCCCCTCCCCGTCGATCAACGGCTTCACCAAGTCCAACGGGACCAACCTGCGGATCATCTCCGGCTCGGCCTCCGGCGGCGTCAAGCTCGTTGTCAACCCCAAGAAGATCAAGACCCTGGACGACATCAAGGGCAAGAAGATCGCCACCCCCCAGCTCGGCAACACCCAGGACGTGGCGCTGCTGAACTGGATCGCCTCCAAGGGCTGGAAGGTCGACGCGCAGAGCGGCAAGGGCGATGTCTCGGTCGTCCGCACCGACAACAAGATCACCCCGGACGCGTACAAGAGCGGCTCGATCGACGGCGCGTGGGTGCCGGAGCCGACCGCGTCCAAGCTGGTGGCCGAGGGCGCGAAGGTGCTGCTGGACGAGAGCACGCTGTGGCCGGACAACAAGTTCGTGATCACCAATGTGATCGTGTCCCAGAAGTTCCTGAACGCGCACCCGGACGTGGTGGAGGCGGTGCTGCGCGGTTCGGTGAAGACCAACGCGTGGATCAAGGCCAACTCCGACCAGGCCAAGGCGGACGCGAACGCCGAACTGGAGCAGCTGACGCAGAAGGCGCTGCCGGCGGACGTCCTGGACCCGGCCTGGCAGTCCATCGAGGTGACCGACGACCCGCTGGCCAAGACCGCCCAGGAGGAGGCCGCGCACGCGGTGTCGGCCGGTCTGCTCAAGTCGCCGAACCTGAACGGCCTGTACGACCTCACGCTGCTCAACAAGGTCCTCAAGGAAGCGGGACAGCCCACCGTCGACGCCGCGGGGCTCGGCAAGCAGTGACGGCCGGACATCCGTAACAGTCCATAGCAGTCCGTAGCAGTCCGCATCCGCATCCGCACCCGAGGACCCCAGGAGGTGACACCCATGGCCGACACTCTGACCAGTGCCGCCGCGCCCACCGCGGAGCCGACCGCCCACGCGGCACGGCTGGACCATGTGTCGAAGGCATTCGGCAGGCCCGGCGCCCAGCAGCTCGTGCTGGACGACATCACGCTCGACGTACGACCCGGTGAGTTCGTCTGCCTGCTGGGGGCCTCGGGGTGCGGAAAGTCGACGCTGCTCAATCTGGTGGCGGGCCTGGACAAGCCGTCCGTCGGGACCATCGCCACCCCCGGCGGCCGGCCGGCCCTGATGTTCCAGGAGCACGCCCTTTTCCCGTGGCTGACCGCGGGCAAGAACATCGAACTGACCCTGCGGCTGCGCGGGGTGCCGCGCGAGGAGCGCCGCCCGGAGGCCGAGCGGCTGCTCGAACTGGTCCGGCTCACGGGTGCGTACGGCAAGCGGGTGCACGAGCTGTCCGGCGGGATGCGGCAGCGGGTGGCGCTGGCCAGGGCGCTGGCGCAGGACAGCCAGCTGCTGCTGATGGACGAGCCGTTCGCGGCTCTGGACGCGATCACCAGGGATGTGCTGCACGACGAGCTGACCCGGATCTGGTCGGAGACCGACCTGTCGGTGCTGTTCGTGACGCACAACGTCCGGGAGGCGGTACGGCTCGCCCAGCGGGTCGTGCTGCTGTCCTCCCGGCCGGGGCGGATCGCCCGTGAGTGGACGATCGGCATCCCGCAGCCGCGCCGGATCGAGGACGCGGCCGTGGCGGATCTGTCCGTCGAGATCACCGAAGAACTGCGTGGGGAGATCCGCCGCCATGGCCAGCACTGAGACGGGCACGGAAGAGGCGGGCGGCGGTTCCGCCCCCGCCGCCGCGGAAGAGGCCGTCGCCCTGGAGAAGGCGGCGGGCGAACGGGATCTGTCCGGCCTGGAGGCGGGCCTGGACGCGCTGGAGACCGTCACGGTCGGCCGGGCCCCGGTCGGGCAGCTGCTGCTGAAGAAGGTACTGCCGCCGCTCAGCGCGATCGCGCTGGTCCTGGTGGTGTGGCAGCTGGCCTCCTGGGGCAAGGTCGCCGACCCGACCAAGCTGCCCAGCCCCTCCGCGGTGGGCCAGGCGCTCAGCGACCGCTGGAACTCGGGCGACCTGCTCACCATCATCTGGACCAGCGTGGAGCGCGGCCTGCTGGGCTTCCTCGCCGCGCTGGTGATCGGCACCCCGCTGGGTCTGCTGGTGGCCCGGGTGTCGTTCGTCCGGGCCGCGATCGGTCCGATCCTGTCCGGACTCCAGTCGCTGCCGTCGGTGGCGTGGGTGCCGGCCGCGGTGATCTGGCTGGGCATCAACGACTCGTCGATGTACGCGGTGATCCTGCTGGGCGCGGTGCCCTCGATCGCCAACGGCCTGGTCTCCGGCATCGACCAGGTCCCGCCGCTGTATCTGCGGGCCGGCCGGACCATCGGCGCGACCGGGCTGCGCGGCGCCTGGTACATCCTGCTGCCGGCCGCGCTGCCGGGGTACGTGGCGGGCCTCAAGCAGGGCTGGGCGTTCTCCTGGCGGTCGCTGATGGCCGCCGAGCTGATCGCCTCCTCGCCCGACCTGGGCGTGGGCCTGGGCCGTTATCTGGAGAACATGCGCGAGGGCTCCGACATGGCGGGCGTCTTCCTGGGCATCCTGCTGATCCTCTTCGTCGGTATCGCCATCGACCAGATCATCTTCAGCCCGCTGGAGCGCTGGGTCCTGCGCACCCGCGGACTGTCCGCCAGGAGCCAGTGACCACCGTGCACCTGTACCACCGGCCCGGCCAGGGCGCCCTTCCCCCGCTGCTCGTCATCGCGCACGGCTCCCGCGACCCGCGGCACGCCGCGACCGTACGCGCGCTGACGGAGCGGGTCGGGGCGGCCCGGCCGGGCCTGCGCGTGGAGACCGCGTTCCTGGACTTCCGCGCGCCCTCGGTGCCGCTGGCCGTGCGCCGGCTGGCGGCCGACGGCGTACGGGACGCGGTGGCGCTGCCGCTGCTGCTGACCCGGGCCTTCCACGCCAAGACCGACATCCCGGCCGTCCTGCGGGAGTCCACGGCGGGTCTGCCGGGACTGCGGCTGCGTACCGCCGATGTGCTCGGCCCGTCCCCGCTGCTGACGGCCGCCCTGGAACGGCGGCTGTACGAGGCCGGGCTGCGGCCCGGCGACCGCCCGTCGACCGGCGTCGTGCTGGCCTCGGCGGGCTCCACCGATCCGGAGGCGAGCGCGGTGATCGCTGAAATCGCGCGGGAGTGGCGGCGTACCGGTTGGTGCGCCGTGCGGCCCGCGTTCGCCTCCGCGTCCCTGCCGCGCACCGAGGACGCGGTACGCGCCCTGCGCGCCGAGGGCGTCCGCCGGATCGCGGTGGCGCCGTACGTCATCGCGCCCGGCTTCCTGCCGGACCGGATCGCGCGCGGCGCCCGGGAGGCCGGGGCCGATCTGCTGGCGCCGGTGCTGGGCGCCGCCCCCGAGGTGGCCAGGCTGCTGCTGCGGCGCTACGACCAGGCGCTGCTGCCCGCCCGGCAGGCCGTCGCGGCCTGAGCCGGACGGGATACGTGTAGGGGCCATCTCCCAGGTCAGAGGTGGGGTTGTCCCCACCCCTGAGGGGGAGAACGCCCTCCCTGAAGTCACCGGTTGGCCGGATGGGTGGATGCCCCCGGGCCCCATAGCGTCATGGGTGGAAAGAGCGGCGTCCGGCCGCCACCCAGGACGAACCTTCAAGGGGGCATTCCCGTGAGTCGCGTACGCGCACACGGCAGCAGGATGGGAATCGCGGCGGCGATGGCCAGTTGGAGCGCCCGCCACCGCTGGGCGGCGGTGGGCGGATGGCTGCTCTTCGTCATGCTCGCGATGTTCATCGGCCAGTCGGCCGGCCGGGTCGACCTCGACCAGGACCGGTCGATGCCCGGCGAGGTCTCCCAGGCCGCCACGATCCAGGACGACGCCGGGCTCAAGTCCGCGGCGGGCGAGATGGTCCTCGTGCAGTCCAAGGCCGGAAAGGCCACCGACCCGGCCTTCCGCACCGCCGTCGGCGACGTGGTCGACACGGTCCGGGGCACCGGGCTGGTCACGGCGGTGACCTCGCCGTACACCACCAAGTCGATCTCGGCCGATCAGCGTTCCGCCCTGGTGCGGTTCGATCTGCGGGGCGACCCGGACACCGCGGCCGACCGCGTGCAGCCGGTGCTGGACGCGGTGGAGAAGGTCCAGGGACGCCATCCGGACCTGCGGATCGAGGAGTTCGGCGACGCCAGCGCCGACAAGGCGCTCAACAACGCCTTCGGTGACGACTTCAAGACCGCCGAGTACTCCGCGGTGCCGGTGGCGCTGGCCATCCTGCTGGTCGCCTTCGGGGCGCTGGTCGCCGCGCTGCTGCCGGTGGCGCTGGCGCTGACGGCCTTCCTGGCCGCGGGCGGCGTGGTGGCGATGGTCAGCCACGCCGTGCCGATGAGCGACACCGCCAACTCGGTGATGCTGCTGGTGGGTCTGGCCGTCGGCGTCGACTACTGCCTGTTCTACCTGCGCCGCGAACGCGAGGAGCGGGCGGCCGGGCACGACGCCGAGACCGCGCTGCGGATCGCCGCCGCGACCTCGGGGCGGGCGATCCTGATCTCCGGCATCACCGTGATCGTGGCCATGGCCGGCATGCTCTTCACCGGCATCGGGGACTTCAAGGCGATGGGCGTGGCCACGATGATCGTCGTCGCCATCGCGATGTTCGGTTCGGTGACGGTGCTGCCCGCGCTGCTCTCACTGCTCGGCGCGAGGGTCGAGAAGGGCCGTATCCCGTTCCTGGGCCGGATCGGCAGGTCCCGCGGCCGCCGTACCGGGGGCACCGGCAGCAGCCGCTTCTGGCGGACCGTGCTGCGCCCGGTGCTGCGCAGCCCGAAGATCGCGGTGCTGGTCGCGGGCGGCGCCCTGGTGGCCATCGCCCTGCCCGCCTTCGGTATGCACACCGCGAACCTGTCCATGGACCAGGAACTGGGCGACAGTCTGCCGATCATCAAGACGTACGACCACATCAACACCGCCTTCCCCGGCGGGCCCGACCCGGCCCATGTGGTGGTCAAGGCCGACGCGATCGACGCGCCCGAGGTCAGGAAGGCCATCGCCGGCTTCCGCGACCGGGCGGTCTCCTCCGGCGCCAGCAAGGGCCCGGTGACCGTGACCGTGCACGCCCGGGAGAACGTCGCGGTGATCGACGTACCGCTGGCCGGCGGCACCGACCACACCAAGGCCGAGGCCGACGTCCACCTGCTGCGCGACCACGTACGGCCCGACACGCTCGGCAAGGTCGCCGGGCTCCGGGCGCCGATCACCGGTGAGACAGCCGGGTCGATGGACTTCACCCACAAGATCACCAGCAGTGTGCCGCCGGTGTTCGCCTTCGTGACGGTCTTCGCCTTCCTGCTGATGCTGCTGTCCTTCCGGTCGCTGACCATCGCGCTGACCTCGATCGCGCTCAACCTGCTGTCGGTGGGCGCGGCCTACGGTGTGCTGACCATGGTCTTCCAGCACGGCTGGGGCGCCTCGCTGGTCGGCGCGAGCGGCACCGGCACGGTGGTGGCCTGGCTGCCGCTGTTCCTCTTCGTGATCCTGTTCGGGCTGAGCATGGACTACCACGTGTTCGTGGTCTCCCGGATCCGTGAGGCCCGCCAACGGGGGCTGACCACCCGCGGCGCCATCGAGCACGGCATCACCACCACCGCGGGCGTGGTCACCAGCGCCGCCGTCATCATGGTCGCGGTCTTCGCGATCTTCGGGACGCTGTCGATGCAGAGCATGAAGCAGATGGGTGTCGGCCTGGCCTTCGCGGTGCTGATCGACGCCACGATCATCCGCGGGGTGCTCCTCCCGGCGGTCATGACCCTGCTCGGCGAGCGCAACTGGTACCTGCCGCGCTGGCTGCGGCGGATGCCGGACCTCACGCACGACGAGTCGGCCCTGCCGCAGCCCCCGGCCGCGGTCCCCGACACCGCCCAACCGGCCGGGCAGCATGTCTGACCTGGCCTTACTTCCTCAGCAGTGCCCCCGCGCCGTCCGGTGCGGGGGCACTGTCAGTGGCCCCGGGTACGGTGAAACCATGACCGTACGGGAGAGCACCAGCGGCACTGCGGCCGACGGGATCGAGCCGCGTCTGGAGGAGCACCGGGCCGAGCTGACCGGGTACTGCTACCGGATGCTCGGCTCCGCCTTCGAGGCCGAGGACGCGGTGCAGGAGACGCTGATCCGGGCCTGGCGGGCCGCGGACCGGTTCGAGGGCCGCGCCAGCCTGCGGTCGTGGCTGTACCGGATCGCGACGAACGTCTGCCTGGACAGCCTGCACGCGGGCAAGCGGCGGGCCCGGCCGATGGACCTGTCCCCCGCCTCGCACGCGGACGCGACGCTGCCCGCCATGACCGCGGAGTCGGTCTGGATCGAGCCGGTGCCGGACGTACGGGTGCTGCCGTCCTCCGGCGACCCGGCCGACGTGGTGGTCTCGCGCGAGAGCGTCCGGCTGGCCTTCGTCGCCGCCCTCCAGCATCTGCCGCCCCGGCAGCGGGCGGTGCTGATACTGCGCGAGGTGCTGGCCTGGAAGGCCGCCGAGACCGCGGAGCTGCTGGACACCACGGTCGCCTCGGTCAACAGCGCCCTCCAGCGGGCCCGCGCCACCCTGGCCGCGGCGGGGGTCGGTTCCTCCGCGGACGCATCCGCGCAGGAGATGGACGAGGAGCGGCAGGCGCTGCTCGACCGCTATGTCGACGCCTTCGAGCGGTACGACCTGGACGCGCTCACCAGTCTGCTGCACGAGGACGCGACCCTCTCCATGCCGCCCTTCCCCATGTGGCTGCGCGGGCACGAGGACATACGCGCGTGGTTGCTGGGTCCCGGCATCGGCTGCCGGGGCTCGCGGCTGCTGCCGGTGTCGGCCAACGGCTGTCCCGGCTTCGCCCAGTACCGCCCCGGCGGGCCCGACGGCGGGCACCGGGCCTGGGCGCTCCAGGTGCTGGAGATCAGCGACGGCCGGATCACCGGGCTCAATTCATTCCTCGACGTCGAGCGGCTCTGTCCCCTCTTCGGGCTCCCACTCGAACTCCCCGGCGAGGCCGGTCAGTTCGAGGAGGGCGCGCAGCCCGGGCGAGGCGCCGCGCAGCCGTAGCCGGCGGCCGTTCCTGCGCGCGGCCAGCCGCAGCCTGGCCAGCGCGGCGACCGCGCCGAGTCCTTCGAGGCCGCCCGCGTCCACGACCACCACGGGCCGCCCCGCGCCTTCGTACGACCTGGAGGCCGTCGCCGTCACTGTTGCCTCCATCTCCGGCTCTCAGGTCCCGCCAAGAGGGCCCACAGGGATACCGACCGGCCGTAGGGTCGTAACTCATCGTCCGCACGGGTACGTATGCGCAACGGATTTCGGCGGATTACCAGGAAACCCGGAGCGATTCCGGGAGCCGTGGATGCGAGACTTGCCATGTCCGACCGAACGGCCGTTGACACGGGCATATGCGGGTGGGACTCATGGCAGGCAGGCGGCGAATCGAGAGGCTGGGCATGGCGGACGCGGTGTTCACGCAGGAGCGGGCGCGGGCGGTGCTGGAGGCCGCCGGGCATCCGGAGGCCGATCTGCTCTCCTTCGGGGAGAACGCGGTCTTCGCCGCCGGCCGGCTGGTGATCAAGGTGGGCCGCGGCGCCGATCTGCTCGACCGCGCCCGCCGTGAAGTGCGTACCGCGGACTGGCTGGCCAAGCACGATGTGCCCGCGGTGCGTTCGGCGGAGTCCGAGGTGCGGCTGGTGGACGGACACCCGATCACCTACTGGCAGCGGCTGCCCGAGTCGCTGCGGCCCGCCGAGCCGGCCGACGTGGCACCGCTGCTGCGGCTCGTGCACGCCCTGCCCGAGCCGGACTTCGGGCTGCCGCCGCGTGACCTGCTCGGCGGGGTGGAGCGCTGGCTGCGGATCGCGGGCGACGCGATCGACCCGTCCGACGCGGCGTTCCTGCGCCGGCGCAGGGACGGATTCGCGCAGTCGGCGGCCGAGTTGGTGCCGCAGCTGCCGCGGGGGCCGATCCACGGGGACGCGCTGCCGCGCAATGTGCACATCGGGCCGGACGGGCCGGTCCTGGTCGACCTGGAGACCTTCTCCTCGGACCTGCGGGAGCACGATCTGGTCGTGCAGGCGCTGAGCCGGGACCGGTACGGGGTCGATCCGGCGGCGTACGACGCGTTCACCGCGGCGTACGGGTGGGATGTGACGGCGTGGGACGGGCACGAAGTCCTGCGGGGGGCGCGGGAGACGGCGAGTTGCGCGTGGGTCGCGCAGCACGCGCCCGCCAATCCGGCGGCCCGTACGGAGTTCCGCCGCCGTGTCGCGTCGCTGCGCGCGGCGGACCCCACGGTCCGCTGGTACTCCTTCTAGTGCCGTGGCCGGAAAGGTTTGCCTGGTTCGCGGCGTCCGGTGCGGTGCATCGCAAGGCGGAGAATCGCCCTCGTACTGGGCGTACTCGGGCGACTTCGACAACGCAGCGAGGTGCCGTGCAGGGCGTCGCGAAGCGGTGAACCTTTCCGGTCACGGCACTAGCCCCCTGAGCTTCTAGCCAACCCCCTGGGGGGCGTTGCCCGCGCCTGCCGGCGCGGGCAGGGTGCACCCCGCGTCAGCCCCGCAGGGGCCACCCGCCGTCTATCCCGGCGTCGGCCGACCCCTTCTTCCGCAGCCACGCCTGGAAATCCGCCGCCCACGCCGCGTACCAGTCACGCTGCGCCGCGTGCAGCTCCCACGCCCCGACCTCCCCCGCCGCGGGGAACCGCGCCGCCAGCGCCCGGGCGACCCGTACCGCCGCCAGCGCGTCCGCCCCCGCCTCGTGCGCCCCGTCCAGCACCACCCCGTACACCCCGCAGGCCGCCTCCAGGGTGCGCTTGCCGCGCCGGTACTTGTCCAGCGCCCGGTCGATGACCAGCGGGTCGATCACGGGCCCTGTCCGGGCTCCGCCCAGGGACAGCGGGGGCAGCGCGTACCGCCGCAACTCCTCGTCCAGGAGGGTGAGGTCGAAGGGCGCGTTGTAGACGACGACCGGCACCCCGGCCGCCCAGTACTCCCGCAGCGCGTCGCCGACCTCGGCGACAACCTCCGGCGCCGGGCGCCCCTGCGCGGCGGCCCGCTCGGTGCTGACCCCGTGTATCGCCGTGGTCTCCGCGGGAATCGGCACCCCCGGATCGGCGAGCCACGCCCGGTGCCGCACCGGCTCGCCGCCCTTCACCTCGGTGACCGCCGCCGTCACGATCCGCGCCTCACGCGGGTCCGTCCCCGTGGTCTCCAGATCGAAGCCGACCAGCAGATCCTCGTGCCATGCCATGGCGAGTCCTTCCCACCCGATTCCCCCTGTGTGCCCTGTCATCATCGCGTGCCCCACTGACAGTCCACGGGCAGCCGGCAGCGGCGGCCGGGCCCGGGGCGCCGGCCGGGGTGTCCGGGGTGTCCGGGGTGTCCGGGGTGTCCGGGGTGTCCGGGGTGTCCGGGGTGTCCGGGGTGTCCGGCCGGCGGACGTTCAGGACACCGGCCGCGAATCCGCCCAGATGCCGTCGAACTCCTCGCGGTAGACCTCGAACAGGCCGCTCTCCGCGGGCCTGTCGCTCTCCACCACCCGGCGGGAGCCGCCGCGCAGCAGGATCACCGGCACCTCCATGCCGCGGGCCCGGCGCAGATACGTCTGGACGACCCCGAGTCCGTCGCCGCTGTCGCCGTCGACGAGGTAGCCGGTGAACCGGGGGGTCTCGTCGTAGACCTGGATCTCGAAGGCGCCCGGGTCGCGCAGCCGCGCCCGTACCCGGCGCATGTGCATGATGTTCATCTCCACCGACCGGCTCAGCTCACCGCGGCCGAGGCCGAGTTCGCGCTCCCGGCGGCGTACCGCGCTGCTCGCGGGGTTGAGGAAGAGCAGCCGCACCCGGCAGCCGGACTCGGCCAGCCGGACCAGCCTGCGCCCGGAGAAGTTCTGCACCAGCAGATTGAGGCCGATGCCTATGGCGTCGAGCCTGCGGGCGTCGGAGAAGAGGTCCTCGACGGGCAGTTGGCGCTGCAACCTCACCCGATCGGGGTACACGCCGATCACATCGGCGTAGCGATCGGCGACCAGTTCCTCGACGGCGTCCACCGGCAGCCGCTGCGCGACCGTACGGGACGGGCCCGAGCCGAGGAGTTCGAGCAGCTTCGCGCAGGCCCGCTCGGCCTGGTCCAGCACGGTCCTGGACAGCGCCCGGTTGCGGGAGACGACATGCCGGGCCACCTCCAGCTCGTCCAGGGCGAGTTCGAGGTCGCGCCGGTCGTCGAAGTAGGGCTCGAAGCAGGGCCAGTGCTGGACGACGAGTTCCCGCAGCTGGGGCAGGGTCAGAAAGCTGAGCACATTGTCGTCGGCGGGGTCGAGCAGAAAGCCCTTGCGGCGGCTGACCTCCCGTACGGCGACGGCCCGCTGCACCCATTCGTGTCCGGCCGGGCCGGCGGCGGCGACCACCCACTCCTCGCCGTGCACGGGCCCGTAGATCGGGCGCAGTACGGCGTTGACGACCGCGCGCAGCCGCTGCTCGACAAGGTTCAGCCAGACATAGGCGCGTCCGGCCCGGGTGGCGCGGGTGCGCACCTCGGCCCATTCCTCGGCGCCCCAGTCCAGCTCCGCGCCGATCTCCAGCGGGGCCGCGAGGGTGACCGCGCCGGGCAGCCCTTCGGGCGTGGGTTCGTGCGGGTCGCGCTGCTCACCGCCACCCGGGAGCATCAGACCTCCGGACGTCTCCACGTCACCGCCTCCCACCCCCGTCCACGATCAAGGAAGGGTACTGCGGTGCGGGGGGCGTCGCAGCCCTGTTGACCTTACTTGACTACTAACGGATCAGCTCATCACCCCTGCGACAGCCGTCTGTTGTGGCTACGTCACCCAGGGGTGGGCAGATGGGAGGATGCACCATTGCTACACCTTTGATCCATATTTGACGCAGCGTCGGCAATGAATCTGGCCGGAACACGCGGCACACGCCGCACACACCGGTCCGGAACGGGAAGAGTCACTACATGCAAGTCTGGCCGGGTCATTCCTATCCCCTGGGCGCCACCTTCGACGGCGCGGGCACCAACTTCGCCGTCTTCTCCGAGGTGGCGTCGCGGATCGAGCTGTGTCTGCTGCACGACGACGGCTCGGAGACGGCCGTGGAGCTGCGCGAGGCGGACGCCTTCGTCCGCCATGCCTATCTGCCCGGGGTGATGCCGGGCCAGCGGTACGGATTCCGGGTGCACGGACCGTACGAACCGGCCCGCGGCCACCGCTGCAACGCGGCCAAGTTACTGCTCGACCCCTACGCCAAGGCGATGAGCGGCGGCATCGACTGGGACGAGGCGGTCTACGGCTACCGGTTCGGCCAGCCCGACTCGCGCAACGACCTGGACTCCGCCCCGCACACGATGACCTCGGTGGTGGTCAACCCGTACTTCGACTGGGCGGACGACCGCGCGCCGCGGATCGACTACCACCGGACGGTCATCTACGAGGCCCATGTGAAGGGTCTGACGATGACCCATCCGGGGCTGCCCGAGGAGATCCGCGGCACCTACGCGGCCCTGGCCCACCCGTCCGTGATCAGCCATCTGGTGGAACTCGGGGTCACCACCCTGGAGCTGATGCCGGTGCACCAGTTCATCCAGGACCACCGGCTGGCGGACGCGGGGCTGGCGAACTACTGGGGTTACAACACGATCGGATTCTTCGCGCCGCACCACGACTACTGCTCGCTGGGCGACCGGGGCCAGCAGGTGCTGGAGTTCAAGACGGCGGTACGGGCGCTGCACCGGGCCGGTATCGAGGTGATCCTCGACGTGGTCTACAACCACACGGCCGAGGGCAGCCATCTGGGCCCGACGCTGTCGCTGCGCGGCCTGGACAACGCCTCGTACTACCGGCTCGGCGGTGACAGGCGCTACTACACGGACACCACCGGCACCGGCAACTCGCTGCTGATGCGCAGCCCGCACGTCCTTCAGATGATCATGGACAGTCTGCGCTACTGGGTGACCGAGATGCATGTGGACGGCTTCCGCTTCGACCTGGCGGCCACCTTGGCCCGGCAGTTCCACGAGGTGGACCGGCTGTCGTCCTTCTTCGACCTGGTGCAGCAGGACCCGGTGGTCTCGCAGGTGAAGCTGATCGCGGAGCCCTGGGACGTCGGCGAGGGCGGCTACCAGGTGGGCAACTTCCCGCCGCTGTGGACGGAGTGGAACGGCAAGTTCCGCGACACCGTGCGGGACCTGTGGCGCGGGGAGAGCGCCACGCTCGCGGAGTTCGGCTCGCGGCTGACCGGCTCCTCGGACCTGTACCAGGACGACGGCCGGCGCCCGCTGGCGTCCATCAACTTCGTCACCTGCCACGACGGCTTCACACTGCGCGACCTGGTGTCGTACAACGAGAAGCACAACGAGGCCAACGGCGAGAACAACCGGGACGGCGAGAGCTTCAACCGGTCGTGGAACTGCGGGGCCGAGGGGCCGACGGAGGACCCGCAGGTACGGGCGCTGCGGCTGCGGCAGATGCGGAACTTCCTGGCCACCCTGATGCTCTCGCAGGGCGTGCCGATGCTCAGCCACGGTGACGAGTTCGGCCGCACCCAGGGCGGCAACAACAACGCCTACTGCCAGGACAACGAGGTGGCGTGGGTGTCCTGGCCGGGCAAGCCGGGCACCGGCGCCGAGGACGACGAGGCGCACCGGCTGCACGAGTTCGTCCGGACGATGGTGTGGCTGCGGCGCGACCACGCGGTCTTCCGGCGCCGCCGCTTCTTCCACGGCCGCCCGGTGGAGGGCACCCACGACGAGCTGTCGGACATCGCCTGGTTCACCTCAGAGGGCCAGGCGATGACGCAGCGCGACTGGCAGGCGGCGTCCGCCCGGTCGCTGGTGGTCTTCCTCAACGGCAACGCGATCTCCGAGCCGGGCCCGCGCGGCGAGCCGGTCACCGACGACTCCTTCCTGCTGATGTTCAACGCCGCTCAGCGCGCCCAGGAGTTCGTGGTGCCGGTGCACCACGGCAAGGAGTGGCGGCTGGTGGTGGACACCGAGCGGCCCGACGGGGTGCCGCCGGGCACGGGCGAGCGGGTACGGGCCGGCGACCGGCTGCTGCTCGCCGACCGCAGCATGGTGGTGCTCCAGCGGCCGGCGGACTGACGGCGGCGCCCGTTCGGACCCCTTCCGCGCGCCCGGAGGCCCGATGCGGGGTAGAGAAGACCCCATGACCGAAGACGCCTCGACGCCGCCGGGCTCGACCTACCGGGTGCAGGTGCAGCCCGCCTTCACCTTCGCCGACACGGCCGCGGCGGTGCCGTACCTGGCCGAGCTGGGCGTCACCCATCTGCATCTGTCGCCGGTGCTGGAGTCGGTCCCGGGGTCCACCCACGGGTACGACGTGGTGGACCACACCCGGGTCCGCGCGGAGCTGGGCGGCGAGGAGGGGCTGCGCGAGCTGTCCCGTACGGCCCGGGAGCACGGCCTCGGGCTGATCCTGGACTTCGTGCCGAACCACATGGCGGTGCCCTGCCCTGAGTATCTGAACGGCCCCCTGTGGGCGGTGCTGCGGGACGGCCCCTCGTCGGAGTACGCGGGCTGGTTCGACATCGACTGGACGGCGGCGGACGGGAAGGTGCTGCTGCCGGTGCTCGGCGAGCCGCTGCCCGACGCGCTGGGCGAGCTGGCGGTCGTCGACGACAAGCGGGCCGGCGGGAAGGTGCTGCGCTACTACGAGCACCGGTTCCCGCTGCGGGCGGGCACCGAGGAGCTGCCGCTGCCGGAGCTGCTGGCGGCGCAGTGGTACCGGCCGGCCTACTGGCGGCAGGCGCGCACCGAGCTGAACTACCGCCGCTTCTTCACCATCTCCGAGCTGATCGCGGTCCGGGTGGAGCGGCCCGAGGTCTTCGAGGCCACCCACGCCACGGTGCTGCGGCTGCTGCGCGAGGGCGTCGCGGACGGTCTGCGGATCGACCACCCGGACGGCCTCGCGGACCCGGCGGGCTATCTGCGGCGGCTGGCGGAGGCGAGCGGCGGGCGCTGGACGGTGGTGGAGAAGATCCTCCAGCGCGACGAGCCGCTGCCGGCGGACTGGGCGTGCGCGGGGACCACCGGGTACGACTCGCTGGACCGGATCGACGGCCTGTTCACCGACCCGGCCGGGGCCGCGGAGCTGGCCGACTTCTACCGGGAGTTCACCGGTGTTCCCGACGACCGCGGCGGCCGGTGGGCGCCGACCGTCCGGCGGGCGGCGTACCGCGTGGTCACCCACGACCTGGCCGCGGAGGTCTCCCGGCTGGCCCGCGGCGCCCGCCGGGTAAGGGCCGCCCTCCCGGAGGACACTCCTTACGAGCCCGATTCCGCCGTGCGCGCGGACCTCCTGGAGGACGCGATCCGCGAACTCCTGGTCCGCGTCCCGGTCTACCGCCCCTATGTACGCCCGGGCGCCCCGGCCACGGCCACCGACACCGCGCTGCTGTCCCAGGCCGCCGAGGAGGCCGGCCGCGCGTGCCCGCCGGAGCTGGGCCCGGTCCTGGACTTCGTACGGGACCTGGCGCTCGGCCGGGCGGCCGGGCAGGACGCGGCCGACTTCGCCGTACGGTTCGCGCAGGTCGCCTCCGCGCTGCACGCCAAGTCCGTCGAGGACATGTCCTTCTACCGCTACGGCCCCCTGCTGTCGCTGTGCGAGGTCGGCCGCGACCCGGCGTGTCCGGCGACCACGCCGGAGGAGTTCCACGCGCACTGCGCCCGCGTCCTGGGCGAGCGGCCGTCCACCGGCACGGTGCTGTCCACCCACGACACCAAGCACAGCGCCGACCTGCGGCTGCGGCTGGCCGTGCTCTCCGAGATGCCGGACGCCTGGCGGGAGTGGATGGGCGCCCGCCCGGAGCGCGCCGAACGCCTCGGCGCCCCGCCCGCGCCCGACAAGCACACCGCGTACACCGTCTTCCAGACCGCCGTCGGCCTCGGCTTCTGCCACCCCGACCGGCTGATACCGGCCACTCTCAAGGCGGTCCGCGAGGCCGGCCTGCACACGACCTGGACCGAACAGGACGAGGCGTACGAGGAGGCGGTGGCCGACTTCGCGGACGAGGGGCCCTGCGGGGCGCAGGTCCACGACATCGACGAGTTCTCCGCGCGGCTGGAGCCGTACGCCGCGGTGAACACGCTGGGCGCGGCGCTGCTGCACCTGACGATGCCGGGCGTGCCGGACGTCTACCAGGGCACGGAGTTCCCGGTGCGGACCCTGGTCGACCCGGACAACCGCGGCACGATGAACGCGCCGGAGCCCGGTACGGTCCGCTTCGGCGTCGGGCGGACACTGCGCGGCCTGCTGGGCGGCGTCCCGCCGGCCGACCTCGACGAGGCGAAGCTCCGGGTCACCGCGGTGGCGCTGCGGCTGCGGCGTGCCCACCCCGAGTGGTACGGGCCCAACGGCCGTTACGAGCCACTGCCCGCTTCGGGGCCTGCCGCCGAACACTGTGTCGCCTTCCTCCGCGGGGGCGGGGCCCTCACCGTCGTCACCCGGCTCTCCCGGCGCCTGGAGGAAGCGGGAGGCTGGCGCGAGACGTCGCTGACGCTGCCGCCCGGCCACTGGGTCGACTCGCTCGGCGCCAACGTCCACTCAGGCCGCGTCCCACTGTCGGTCCTCCTGGCGTCCTCCCCGGTCGCCCTCCTGACCCCCCGCTGACCCCCTGCGGCGCGCGCCCACGTCCACCTACCCCGACGCCCCCCACAACGTCCACGCCCGTGATGGGGGTGTTTCCCACCCGCACCACCCGTGCACCATCGACTCCGTCTGCGTGCCTTCTTGTGGGGCCGCCCCACCACCGGCGTCTGCGGACCCGTAGACGGTCACCCAGCCGGACCCTGTCTTTCCCCCACCACCCCGCGACCGTTCGCCGCCAACCGGTCGGAGGGGACGGGGAGGAGGTGTCCCCGCAGAACTGCGAACGCAACACCGGCGGTGAAGCCGAAAACGAAACGGAAACGTTCGCAGTTCGTGGGGGCACCTCCCAGCGGTAGCTGGGGGAGAGTCACCTCCGGACTGGCCCCGGAACCGCCCACGGGTTGCACCCGCAGACGAAGACGCACCCGCACGGGCGAGCGAAGCGAGATGGGGGTACCCCCAATGCCGTCAAGTTTGGCGTTTGGGCTGGTGGGGGTGGGAGTTTGGGCTGTTGTGGTTGATGGTTGCGGTGATGTGGGCGGTGCCGGTGGGGACGGTCTGGCGTTTCTTGCCGTTGCCGATCTTGCCGGCGGCGTATTTGGACAGGGATCGTTTGACGAGGCGGTTGTATATCCGCAGGCGGCGTGGGGGTAGTGGGTGGTCGCGGAGGTAGGTGCCGACCGCGCCGAGCAGTCGGGCGTCTGGGGGACCGTCGATCTCGGTGGCGGTGGTGATGCCGTTGACGGTTTCACGCAGGGCCAGGGCGAAGCCCATCGCGGTGCAGGGCAGCCCTGCGGCGGTCCCGGCGCGGGCCATGACCAGGCGCAGGAGCTGGTAGCTGATCAGCAGGGCATGGATCTCCTGGGCCAGGCCGGCTGGGGTAGTGCAGTGCAGGACCCGGCCGCCGAGCATCGTGGACTTGACCGAGCAGAACGTCTCCTCGACTTCCCACCGGTCGTGGTAACAGGCGGCGATCGCGTCGGCGGGATGGGTGCGCCAGTTGAGCAGGCTGGTGGCCAGCAGCCATGTGCTGGTGCGGGTGCCCTGGTCGGTGGTGACCTGGACGGTGACGGCGATCGCGCGGACTTCGCGGCCGGCCCGCAGCGTCAGCCATGAGCCGTCGGGGTAGCGCTGAAGGGCCGGCAGGCGGGCGGTGCGGGGCAGCCGCACCGTGAAGTCGGCCCCGGTGGCGACCAGATCCGACAGGAACCCGGCCGCGTCGAACCCCGCGTCGAGCAGGACCAGCATTCCCGTGTGCAGGCTGCGCAGCAGCCGCCGGGCCGGAACGAACTCCCGGCCTGAGACCGGGCCGAAGACCGCATCGGCCAGGGTGCGGGTGGAGCAGTAGACCAAGGCGATCACCTGCACCAGCGGATAGCCCGCCGTGCCGTAGCGGTGCTTGTGCTTGCCCAGCCAGGCCCGGGTGGCCGCACTGTCCGGGACGGCCAGGACCGTGCCGTCGACCGCGCAGACCTCAAGGCCCCGCCACGGCTGCGGCACCGCGGCCGGGTGACGGCACAACTCGCGCAACAGCAACTGCAGCGGACGCGACCCCAGCCGCACCCGCGCCGCGTGCAGGCCCTGCCGGGTCGGGTCCGGCAACCCCGCGCCACCGAGCGCGGCACCCGCCATCCGGTACACCGCCCCCAGGGACACCGACCCGCACAACCCCTGCGCGACCAGCAGATAGACCACCACCCGGGCCGGCAGATCACGCACCCGCCGCTGCACCCGGCCCGTCCGCGCCAAAACCTCATCGACCACGGAGAACGGCAGCAGCCACGTCAACGGCCCCAGATGCCCCGGCGCGAAACACCCGGCACCTGCGGCCACCGAACGAGTAATGACAGACTCAGACACAGCAGGGCCCCTCCACGGATCCGGACTCGACACCCATATCCGTAGCGGGGCCCTGCCCCCGCTGTCCCACAAACACCCCAACCCCAACAACCCAACCCCCAAACTTGACGGCATTGGGGGCACCCCCGGGCGAAGCCTGGGGGCGGAACTGCGCGACCAGCCACAACGGCGGCCCACCGCACCCACCGGACGCAAGGGCCACCCCGCAGGGGCGCTGGGAGCACCCCCGGGCGAAGCCTGGCGGGCGGGGCCCCCCGCAAGTGTGGGGACCCGCAAGTATGGGGGGCGAAGGCCGCAGCGGCAGGCGTTCAGTGGAGGAAGGGGTCGATCGCCACCGCGACGAACAGCAGCGTGGCGTACGTGATCGACCAGTGGAAGAGCCGCATCTCCTTGAGCTTCGCCCCCGTGACCCCCGCCTTCGCCCGCGCGTGCAACCCGTGGGCCTCCTTGAGCCAGAACGCGCCGAGCACCGCGGCCACCACCGGGTAGAACCACGAGGTCACCCCGAGCGGCCACCACAGCGCCATCGACGTCAGCACCATGACCCAGCTGTAGAGGACGATCTGCCGGGCCACCACCTGATTGCCGGCCACGACCGGCAGCATCGGCACGCCGACCCGCGCGTAGTCGTCCTTGACCTTCATCGACAGCGGCCAGTAGTGCGGCGGCGTCCAGAAGAAGAGGACGAGGAAGAGCACGAACGGCGCCCACGCCAGCTCGTTGCGCACCGCGGACCAGCCGATGAAGACCTGGAGGCACCCGGCCACCCCGCCCCACACGATGTTCTGCGCGGTACGCCGCTTCAGCCCCAGCGTGTAGACGAAGACGTAGTAGAGGATGGCCGTCAGGGACAGCGCCGCCGACAGCGGATTGACCAGCAGCGCGAACCAGACGGTCGAGACCACCGAGAGCGTGACGCCGAAGACCAGGCCCTCGCGCGGCGAGACCAGCCCGGTGACCAGCGGACGCTGCTCCGTGCGGTGCATCAGCGCGTCGATGTCCCGGTCGATGTACATGTTGAGCGCGTTCGCGCCGCCTGCGGACAGATAGCCGCCGGTGACCGTCGCCAGCACCAGCCAGAGGTCGGGAACGCCGCCCTGCGCCAGGAACATCACCGGAACCGTCGTGATGAGCAGCAGTTCGATGATGCGTGGTTTGGTCAGCGCCACGAACCCCATGACACGGGCCCCGAACGGCCGGTGACCTGAGCCTGTCCCGAGGACCCCTGCGGGTCGGGCTTCGACGGCCGTCACGAACACCCCAAGAGAGATGAGTTCTGCAAGCACCGGCCGCCTGCTGAACAGCGGGGCCCAGTGAGGCTTGCGCGTACCACGCCACTCTAGACGGACGGAATACCCGGCTTGCGCGGGGGGTGGACCGTGTTGGCCCACGGCCCGGCGACCCCCGCCCCACCACCCGGACGACCCGCGTCCGTCGCCCGCGCCACCCGCACCCGCCACCCGGGCCACCCGCGCCCACCGCCCCGGCGACCCGCGTCCGCCGCCCGGACCGGGCCCGCCCCCTCACCCGCGCGCCCCGCGCGCCCTCACCGGTGCGCCACGCGCCCCACGCCGTTGACCGATTTCGAGAGGCGTACCCGCCCTCACCGGGGCAGGATCGAAAAGGTGAGCGCCCCTGCGGCGGGTAGGCTCGACCACGTCGGATAGGCACCAGTCACCGGCGCTTTTCAACATGTGGAGAGGAGCCCTGACCCAGGGTGAGCAAGCAGCCGACCACCACAGACCTTGAGTGGACCGATCTGGACAAGCGGGCCGTGGACACCGCCCGCGTCCTGGCCATGGATTCCGTGCAGAAGGTCGGCAACGGCCATCCCGGCACGGCGATGAGCCTGGCCCCGGCCGCCTACCTGCTGTTCCAGAAAGTCATGCGGCACGACCCCGCGAACGCCGACTGGACCGGCCGCGACCGTTTCGTGCTGTCGGCCGGGCACACCAGCCTGACCCTCTACACCCAGCTGTTCCTCGCGGGTTACGGCCTGGAGCTGAGCGACCTGGAGGCGTTCCGCACCTGGGGCTCGAAGACTCCCGGCCACCCGGAGTACGGTCACACGACCGGTGTCGAGACCACCACGGGACCGCTCGGCCAGGGCATCGCCAACGCGGTCGGCATGGCGATGGCCGCCCGTTACGAGCGCGGACTCTTCGACCCGGACGCGGCGCCGGGCACCTCCCCGTTCGACCACACCATCTGGGTGATCGCCGGTGACGGCTGCCTCCAGGAGGGCATCTCCGCCGAGGCGTCCTCGCTGGCCGGGCACCAGAAGCTCGGCAACCTGGTCCTGCTGTGGGACGACAACCACATCTCCATCGAGGGCGACACCGAGACCGCGGTCTCCGAGGACACCCTCAAGCGTTACGAGGCGTACGGCTGGCACGTGCAGCGCGTCGAGCAGCAGGCCGACGGCGACCTCGACCCGCACGCCCTGTACGCGGCGCTGCGGGCCGCGCAGGCCGAGACCGAGCGCCCGTCCTTCATCGCGGCCCGCTCGATCATCGCCTGGCCGGCCCCGCACGCGCAGAACACCGAGGCCGCGCACGGCTCGGCGCTCGGCGTGGACGAGGTCGCCGCCACCAAGCGGGTGCTCGGCTTCGACCCGGAGAAGTCCTTCCAGGTGTCCGACGAGGTGCTGGCGCACACCCGCGCGGTGGGCGAGCGCGGGCGCGAGGCGCGGGTGGAGTGGGAGAAGTCCTTCGCCGCGTGGCGCACGTCCAGCCCCGAGCGGGCCGCGACCTTCGACCGGATCGAGGCCGCCGAGCTGCCCGAGGGCTGGGAGCAGCACGTACCGTCCTTCGAGCCGGGCACCTCGATCGCCACCCGGGCCGCGTCGGGCAAGTTCCTCGAAGCGGTGGGCGCGGTCGTGCCCGAGCTGTGGGGCGGCTCGGCGGACCTGGCCGGGTCCAACAACACCACGATCGACAAGAACTCCTCCTTCCTCCCGGACGGCAACCCGCTGCCGGAGGCCAGGCGTTACGGCCGGACCGTGCACTTCGGCATCCGCGAGCACTCGATGGCCGCGGAGCTGAACGGCATCACGCTGCACGGCAACACCCGTGCGTACGGCGGCACTTTCCTGGTCTTCTCCGACTACATGCGCAACGCGGTACGGCTGTCCGCGCTGATGCACCTGCCGGTGACGTACGTGTGGACGCACGACTCGATCGGCCTGGGTGAGGACGGTCCGACCCACCAGCCGGTCGAGCACCTGGCGTCGCTGCGGGCGATCCCGGGGCTGAACGTGGTGCGCCCGGCCGACGCCAACGAGACCGCCGTCGCGTGGCAGGAGATCCAGCGCCGCTGGACCAAGGAGTTCGGCAAGGGCGCCCCGCACGGTCTGGCGCTCAGCCGGCAGGGTGTGCCGACGTACGCGCGCAACGAGGACGCGGCCCGCGGCGGCTATGTCCTGGCCGAGGCCGAGGGCGGTCCGGCCCAGGTGATCCTGATCGGCACCGGCTCCGAGGTGCAGCTGGCCGTCGGCGCGCGCGAGCAGCTGCAGGCCGCAGGCGTGCCGACCCGCGTGGTGTCGATGCCGTGCGTGGAGTGGTTCGAGCAGCAGGACCAGGAGTACCGGGAGAGCGTGCTGACCCCCTCGGTCAAGGCGCGGGTGTCCGTCGAGGCCGGTATCGGCCTGACCTGGCACCGCTATGTCGGGGACGCCGGACGCATCGTCAGCCTGGAGCACTTCGGTGCCTCGGCGGACGCCAAGGTGCTCTTCCGTGAGTTCGGGTTCACCGCGGAAGCGGTGGCCGCCGCGGCGCGGGAATCTCTCGCCGCCGCAGACCGCTGACGCAGACACACGACAATCAGGAGATGCAATTCCCATGACAGACGCACTCAAGCGCCTCTCCGATGAAGGCGTGGCGATCTGGCTGGACGACCTGTCGCGCAAGCGCATCACGTCCGGCAACCTGGCCGAGCTCATCGACGAGCAGCACGTGGTGGGTGTGACCACCAATCCGTCGATCTTCCAGAAGGCGATCTCCCAGGGCGACGGCTACGACGGCCAGCTCGAAGACCTCGCGGCGCGCCGGCTCACCGTCGAGGAGGCGCTGCGGATGATCACCACCGCGGACGTCCGCGACGCCGCCGACATCCTGCGCCCGGTGTACGACGCCTCCGATCACCAGGACGGCCGGGTCTCCATCGAGGTCGACCCGCGGCTGGCCCACAACACCAAGGCCACCGTCGCCGAGGCCAAGCAGCTGGCCTGGCTGGTGGACCGCCCCAACACCCTGATCAAGATCCCGGCGACCAAGGCCGGTCTGCCCGCGATCACCGAGGTCATCGGCCGGGGCATCAGCGTCAATGTCACGCTGATCTTCTCCCTGGAGCGCTACCGCGGGGTGATGGACGCCTATCTGTCCGGCCTGGAGAAGGCCAAGGCGGCCGGGATCGACCTGTCCGAGATCCACTCCGTGGCCTCGTTCTTCGTCTCCCGCGTGGACACCGAGATCGACAAGCGCCTGGAGAAGATCGGCTCCGAGCAGGCCAAGGCCCTCAAGGGCAAGGCCGCGCTCGCCAACGCGCGGCTGGCCTACGAGGCGTACGAGGAGGTCTTCTCCTCCGACCGCTGGACCGCCCTGGAGCGGGCCGGCGCCAACAAGCAGCGCCCGCTGTGGGCCTCGACCGGCGTCAAGGACCCGTCGTACCCGGACACCCTGTACGTCACCGAGCTGGTCGCGCCGAACACGGTGAACACCATGCCCGAGGCCACCCTGGACGCCACCGCCGACCACGGCGAGATCACCGGCGACACCGTACGCGGCACGTACGACCAGTCCCGGGCCGAGCTGGCCGCGCTGGCGGCGCTCGGCATCTCGTACGACGACGTGGTGCAGGTGCTGGAGGACGAGGGCGTCGAGAAGTTCGAGGCGGCCTGGAACGAGCTGCTGGACTCCACCAAGGCGGAACTCGAACGGCTCGCCCCCTCGGAGGCGTGAGGTGACCACCGAGAATCCGGCCAACGTCGCCGAGAACCCGCTGCGCGACCCGCTCGACCGGCGGCTGCCGCGGATCGCGGGGCCCTCGGGCCTGGTCATCTTCGGCGTGACGGGTGACCTGTCCCGCAAGAAGCTCATGCCCGCGGTCTACGACCTGGCCAACCGCGGTCTGCTGCCGCCGGGCTTCGCGCTGGTCGGCTTCGCCCGCCGCCAGTGGGAGGACGAGGACTTCGCGCAGGAGGTGCACGACTCCGTCAAGGAGCACGCGCGCACCCCCTTCCGCGAGGAGGTGTGGCAGCAGCTCGCCGAGGGCTGCCGCTTCGTGCCGGGCAACTTCGACGACGACGCCGCGTTCGAAACGCTCAAGGAGACCATCCAGGATCTGGACAAGGTCCGCGGCACCGGCGGCAACTTCGCCTTCTACCTGTCCGTACCGCCGAAGTTCTTCCCCAACGTGGTGCAGCAGCTCAAGAAGCACGGGCTGTCGCAGGGCAACGGGGACTCCTGGCGGCGCGCGGTCATCGAGAAGCCGTTCGGCCACGACCTGGCCAGCGCCCAGCAGCTCAACCAGCTGGTGCACGACGTCTTCCCGCCCAACGAGGTCTTCCGGATCGACCACTACCTGGGCAAGGAGACGGTGCAGAACATCCTGGCGCTGCGCTTCGCCAACACGATGTTCGAGCCGATCTGGAACCGGTCGTACGTCGACCATGTGCAGATCACCATGGCCGAGGACATCGGCATCGGCGGCCGGGCCGGGTACTACGACGGCATCGGCGCGGCCCGTGACGTCATCCAGAACCACCTGATCCAGCTGCTGGCGCTGACCGCGATGGAGGAGCCCGGCTCCTTCCACCCCAAGGCGCTCACCGCCGAGAAGCTCAAGGTCCTGGGCGCCGTCGTGCTCCCCGAGGACCTGGGCGCCCACACCGTGCGCGGGCAGTACGCGCACGCCTGGCAGGGCGGCGAGGAGGTGCTCGGCTACCTGGAGGAGGACGGGATCAACCCCAACTCCAAGACCGACACCTACGCGGCGGTGAAGCTGGAGATCAACAACCGCCGCTGGGCGGGCGTGCCGTTCTATCTGCGGACCGGCAAGCGGCTCGGCCGCCGGGTCACCGAGATCGCGGTGGTCTTCAAGCGGGCCCCGTATCTGCCCTTCGAGTCCGGCGCCACCGATGAGCTGGGCGAGAACGCCCTGGTCATCCGGGTGCAGCCGGACGAGGGCGTCACGGTGCGCTTCGGTTCGAAGGTGCCCGGCACCTCCTCGATGGAGGTACGGGACGTCACGATGGACTTCGCGTACGGCGAGTCCTTCACCGAATCCAGCCCGGAGGCGTACGAACGGCTCATCCTCGATGTGCTGCTCGGCGACGCCAACCTCTTCCCGCGCCACCAGGAGGTCGAGCTGTCCTGGACCATCCTCGACCCCGTCGAGCGGTACTGGGACAAGCACGGCAAGCCCGCGCAGTACGCGTCCGGCACCTGGGGACCGGCCGAGGCGGACGAGATGCTCGCACGAGACGGCAGGAGCTGGCGCCGGCCATGAAGATCGATCTGACGGACACCACGTCATCGCGTATCAACGCCGGGCTGATCCACGCCCGGCGGGCCACCGGCACCCCGGCCGTCGGGATGGTGCTCACCCTGGTCATCGTCACCGACGAGGGCAGCGCCTACGACGCGCTGAAGGCGGCCGGCGAGGCGTCGCGCGAGCACCCCTCGCGGATCCTCGTGGTCATCAAGCGGCCCGGCCGCTCGCCGCGGGACAAGGCGCTGGCCCGGCTCGACGCCGAGGTGCTGGTCGGAGCGGAGGCGGGCACCGGCGAGACGGTCGTGCTGCGCATGCACGGCGAGCTGGCCAACCACGCCGAGTCCGTGGTGCTGCCGCTGCTGCTGCCGGACGCCCCCGTGGTCGTCTGGTGGCCGGAGGACGGCCCGGAGAACCCCTCGCTCGACCCGCTGGGCAGCCTCGGGCAGCGCCGGATCACCGACGCCTCGGCCTCGGAGGACCCGGTCGGCGCGCTCGGGCAGCGGGCGGCCACGTACGCGCCCGGCGACACGGACCTGGCCTGGACCCGGATCACCCCGTGGCGCTCGATGCTGGCGGCCGCGCTCGACCAGAAGCACTCGTCCATCACGAGCGCTTCGGTCGAGGGCGAGGCGTACAACCCGAGCACGGAGCTGCTGGCCCTGTGGCTGGCGGACCGGCTGGGGGTGCCGGTGGAGCGCAAGGTCTCCGGCGGGCCCGGGATCACCGGGGCGCGGCTGTACACCGCGGACGGCGACATCTGCCTGGACCGGCCGAACGGCGCGCTGGCCGAGCTGGCGATGCCGGGGCAGCCGGACCGGCATGTCGCGCTCAAGCGGCGGGAGACCTCCGAGCTGATCGCGGAGGAGCTGCGGCGGCTCGACCCGGACGACATCTACCGGTCGACGGTGCAGTTCGGGGTCAAGCACCTGGTGGACAGCACGGGTCAGGCGACCGGGCAGCACACCGGGGGCAACACCGGTGACGGTTCCGGGGAGCCGGTGCCCTCGGCGGCGGCCAAGAAGGCGTCTCCGGCCACGGCGAAGAAGGCCCCGGCTGCCCCGGCGAAGAAGGCCGCGGACAAGTGAGTACGCCGCAGGTGGTCGTCCACCGGGACAAGGAACTGATGGCGCGCGCCGCGGCGGCCAGGCTGATCACGAAGATCGTGGACGCCCAGGCCGCCCGGGGCTCCGCCTCGGTCGTGCTGACCGGTGGGCGCAACGGCAACGGGCTGCTCGCGGCCCTCGCCGAGGCGCCCGCGCGGGACGCGGTGGACTGGAGCCGGCTGGATCTGTGGTGGGGCGACGAGAGGTTCCTCCCGGAGGGGGACCCCGAGCGCAACGTCACGCAGGCCCGGGAGGCGCTGCTGGACTCGGTGCCGGTCGATCCGGCGCGGGTCCATGTGATGGGGGCGTCCGGCGGGGAATACGTGTCCGCCGACGCGGCGGCCGAGGCGTACGCGGCGGAGCTGGCGGCCGCGGCCGGGCCCGAGGACCACGGGCCGGTGCCGACGTTCGACGTGCTGCTGCTGGGGGTGGGGCCGGACGCGCATGTGGCCTCGCTCTTCCCCGAGTATCCCGGGGTGCGGGAGTCCGTACGGACGGTGGTGGGCGTCCACGGGTCGCCGAAGCCGCCGCCCACACGGGTGTCGCTGACGCTGCCGGCGATTCGGGCGGCGCGGGAAGTGTGGCTGCTCGCGGCGGGCGCGGACAAGGCCGGGGCGGTGGCGCTCGCGCTGTCGGCGCCGGGTGAGTTGCAGGCGCCGGCGTCCGGGGCGTACGGGCGGGCCCGTACACTCTGGCTCCTCGACGCGGCGGCCGCCGCCCACCTCCCCCCACAGCTCTACCCCCCGTCCTCGTCCTAGGCCCCACCGGGCCCGGGGAGCGTTGAGGGGGCCGGGGGACTTTGTCCCCCGGCCCCCTCATGGGTGAGGCCCCCGCGGGGGCTACGCGCCGCGGAGGGCGCGGTACTTCGCGACCAGGGCTCGCGTGGACGCGTCGAGCCCCGGCACGTCCGCCCCTTCGCTGAGCGCGGGCTCGATCCGCTTCGCGAGCACCTTCCCGAGTTCGACCCCCCACTGGTCGAACGAGTCGATGTTCCACACAGCCCCCTGTACGAACACCTTGTGCTCGTACAGCGCCACCAACTGCCCCAGCACGGACGGCGTCAGCTCGGACGCGAGGATCGTGGTCGTCGGGTGGTTCCCCCGGAACGTCTTGTGCGGGACCAGTTCCTCCGGAACCCCCTCCGCCCGTACCTCGTCCGGCGTCTTGCCGAAGGCCAACGCCTGCGTCTGCGCGAAGAAGTTCGCCATCAGCAGGTCGTGCTGCCCGGCCAGCGGCCCGAGTTCGGCGATCGGCCGGGCGAACCCGATGAAGTCCGCCGGGACGACCTTCGTCCCCTGGTGGAGCAACTGGTAGTACGCGTGCTGCCCGTTGGTCCCGGGCGTCCCCCACACCACCGGCCCGGTCTGCCAGTGCACCGGATTGCCCTCGCGGTCCACGGACTTGCCGTTGGACTCCATGTCCAGCTGCTGCAAGTACGCCGTGAACCGGCTCAGATAGTGGCTGTAGGGCAGCACCGCGTGCGACTGCGCGTCGTGGAAGCCGCCGTACCAGATGCCGAGCAGACCGAGCAGCAGCGGCACGTTCTCCTCGGGCGGCGCCGTCCTGAAGTGCTCGTCCACCAAGTGGAATCCGGCGAGCATCTCCCGGAACCGCTCCGGCCCGATCGCGATCATCAGCGAGAGGCCGATCGCGGAGTCGTACGAGTAGCGCCCGCCGACCCAGTCCCAGAACTCGAACATGTTCTGCGTGTCGATGCCGAAGTCGGCGACCTTCTCCGCGTTCGTGGACAGCGCGACGAAGTGCTTGGCCACCGCCTCGTCCCCGGCGCCGAGTTGGCCCAGCAGCCAGCGCCGCGCGGCCGTGGCGTTGGTGATCGTCTCGATCGTGGTGAAGGTCTTGGACGCGATGATGAAGAGCGTCTCGGCCGCGTCCAGGTCGCGTACCGCCTCGTGCAGGTCCGCGCCGTCCACGTTGGAGACGAAACGGACCGTCAGCCCGCGGTCGGTGTACGCGCGCAGCACGTCGTAGGCCATCGCGGGGCCGAGGTCGGAGCCGCCGATGCCGATGTTGACGACATTGCGGATGCGCTTGCCGGTGTGCCCGGTCCACTCGCCGGAGCGGACCCGGTCGGTGAAGACCGCCATCTTGGCGAGCACCGCGTGCACGGCCGGTACGACGTCCTGCCCGTCCAGGGTGATCGTCGCCGACCGGGGAGCGCGCAGCGCGGTGTGCAGCACCGCGCGGTCCTCGGTGACGTTGATCCGCGCACCGCGGAACATCGCGTCCCGCAGCTCGAACACCCCGGTGGCCGCAGCCAGTTCGCGGAGCAGCCGCAGCGTCTCGTCGGTGACGAGCTGCTTGGAGTAGTCCAGGTGGAGGTCACCGACCTGGAAGGTGTAGCGGCCGGCCCGTCCGGGGTCGCGGTCGAACAGCTCCCGCAGGCCGACGTCCGCCAGCTCCGCCCGGTGCTTGGCGAGCGCGTGCCACTCGGGACGCTGGTCGAGCCGGGTGGAGCTCTGCGCGTTCGTTTCGGACATCAGTCCACATCTCCTCGTCCTAGTGCGACACCAAACTAATTGATGGCGCGGCAGAACGAGATCTCATGGCCCGCCGGTTGCTCAGAAGCCCCCGCGGTGCAGCCGCCCGGCGTAGTGCTCCTCCAGGACTGCGTTGCGCTCGAAGCCGCCGGGGAGGTTGGCGGAGATGTAGACCGGCGCCTTCTCGCCCTCGGCGGTGAGCAGGCCGACGGACTCGGCGACGACCATCTGGACCAGCAGCGCCGAAGTGAGGGTGGAGACCCCGCACAGGGCGCCGCCGTCGGGCAGCGGGAGCAGCGCGTCGCCGGCCGGGGCGCAGTTGTCGAGTACGGCGTCGGCGAGGTCGGCCAGCCGCTTGCCGCTGGGGTGCAGCGCGGGCACGGCGTGGGTGTGGGTGAGCGAGGTCAGGGCGATCAGCGGGTGCCCGGCCGCCTTGACGTGCAGGGCCATGTCGACCACGGAGTTGTTGACGCCGGAGTTGGAGACGATGACGAACAGGTCCTGGGGGCGGGGCTTGGCCAGGTCGTACAGCCGCCGGGCCAGGCCAGGGGAGCGCTCCAGCAGCGGGTCGTCGAGCACCGAGCGGTCCTCGCCGCCGCGCAGCACCAGATCGGCCAGCCCGATCCGGTTGGTGGGAATCAGACCGCCGGCCCGGCCGACGATCTCCAGCACGGTGGCCTGGGAGTGGCCGGTGCCGAAGCCGTGGATCACCCCGTCGGCGGCCACGCAGTCCGCGAAGAGCCGGGCGGCGGCGGCCACCGACTCCTGGTTGGCCTCGACGGCCCGGTCGACTGCGGCCCGTGCCTCCCCGGCGAACCGGGCGGCGCTGAGCTGTGTTTCGGTCATGACCGGGCCCCTTTGCGGCAGTGCTGCGACAGTGACGATCTTCGGCGAAGATCTTCGGTTGATTCAACCGACCTCATGGCACTTCGATGAAACATTGAACCGACCCACGTCGTCAAGAGGCCCGGCGGCGGGTGCGGGAGGGCTCACAGCAGCAGTCGGCGGGCGATGGCGGCCGCGCCCGCGGCGCCGTCCGGCACCGGGAAGATCCGCAGCTCCAGGGCGGCGAGCCGGTCGGTGACACGGGCGAGCAGCGGCCCGCCGGGGCCGAGCAGCCCGCCGGTGGCCACCAGCGGCTCGCCGGGGTGCGGCCGCAGCGCCCGTACGGAATCGGCGAGCAGCCCGGCGGCCTCGTCGAGCAGCCGCAGGGCCACCTCGTCGCCCTCCCCGGCCGCCGTGACGACCAGCGGGCTGATCAGGGCGAGCCGTACCGGCAGTTGGGTGTAGGCGTGGGCCACCACGGTTTCGGCGAGGTCGGCGCGGGTGCCCGCGTCCGAGAGCGGCCCGACGGCGGGGGCGCCGGCGCCCAGATAGTGCGCCGCGACCTTGTCGACCAGGCCGGTCCAGGGCCCGCGCCGGTCCAGGGCCTCCAGGGCGGCCCTGACCGCGCGGTTGCCGAGCCAGAAGCCGCTGCCCTCGTCGCCCAGCAGCCAGCCGTGGCCGTCGACCGCGGCCGCGCGGCGGCGGCCGGTGAGCCGGGTGGCGATGGCGCCGGTGCCGGCGATGAGCACCAGCCCGTCCACGGGGGCGCCGGGCGCGGACGCCAGCGCGATCTCGGTGTCGCCGCCGACGCCCACGGCCGCTCCGGTGATCCCGTGGGCGGCCAGGGCGTCGCGCACGCAGGACAGCGCCAGGCCGTGGCCGCGCTCGTCGCCCAGGCCGGGCGCGGCACCGGCGAAGCCGCCGTACGCCGCCGCCACCCGCCCCCGTACGCCCTCCGGCACCGCCCGCAGCGCCTGTCCCACCGCGTCGGTCAGATGCGCGGTCAGGTCGGCGCGGCCCACGCTCAGCGCGTTGCCGGGCCCACCGGCGCCGCGGCCGAGCACGGCGGCCGCCTCACTGTCGCTGTCGCCGTCACCGCCGCCGGTCGCCATCAGCAGGGCCCTGGTACGTGTGCCGCCCGCGTCGATACCGATCACCCACGGTTGGCTGTAGATTTCATTCATCGACACGCATGGTGGTTGATGGATTCACCGGCGCACAAGCCCTGACGAGACGAGTCGTCAATGATCACCGCACTGATCCGCTCGGAACTCCCCCGGATGTCCGGCTCCCTGCGCAAGGTGGGCGAACTGGTCCTGGCCGACCCGGTCGCGGCCACCCACGGCTCGGCGGCCGAGCTGGGCCGCCGCACCGGGACCTCCCAGGCCACCGTGACCCGCTTCTGCCGGGCGCTGGGCCTGGACTCGTATCAGCATCTGCTGATCGAGCTGGCGCAGGAGCAGGGGCGCAGCGAGGCCGAGCCCAGGACCGCCGCGCTGGGGCCGAGGATCGGCCCCGACGACGATCTGGAGAAGGTGATCGCGGTGGTCGCAGAGGCCGATCTGCGGGCCTTGCGGCACACCGCCGACCTCCTGGACCGCGAGGCGCTGGAAAGGGCCGCACAGGCCCTCGCGGGCGCCCGCAGGATCGATGTGTACGGCGTCGGCGGCTCGGGGATCGTCGCTCACGAGACACAGGCCCGGCTCTTCGGGATCGGCTGCGCGGCCCACGCCTGGACCGAGGTGCACGCCGCGGAGACCTCGGCGGCCCTGCTGACGCCCTCGGACGCGGTGGTGGCCGTCTCGCACTCGGGCACGACCCGGGAGGTGCTGGAGCCGCTGCGGCTGGCCGCGGAGCGCGGCGCGGTCACCGTGGCCGTCACCGGCGATCCGCGCTCGCCCGTCGCGCAGGCGGCCGACGTGCGGCTGACGTCCTTCTCGGGCGAGACCAGCTTCCGGCGCGGCAACTTCGGCACCCGCCACTCGGTGCTGCTGATCGTGGACTGTCTGTACGCGCGAGTCGCCCAGCTCACCTACGAGCGGGCCACTGCCTCCATCGCGCTGACCTCCCACATCGCGGACGGCCACACGGCCCGGCCGCGCCGCCGCGGGATCTAGATCTCGCCGCGCAGCTTGGCCAGGGCCTCCGCCAGGATCGCCTCGCCGTCGGCGGCCGAGCGCCGCTCGCGCACATACGCCAGGTGCGTCTTGTACGGCTCGGTCCGCGGCGGGGCCGGCGGATTCTCCTCGTCCTGCCCGGCCGGGAAGCCGCAGCGGGGGCAGTCCCAGGTCTCGGGGATCTGCGCGTCGCTGGCGAAGCTCGGCTGGGTCTCGTGCCCGTTCGAGCACCAGAAGGAGATGCGAAGGCGGGGCGCGGACTCGCCGCGCTCGGCCTCTCCCATCGGCCCCGCTCCGACCCGACTTCCACGGATCGCGTTGCCACTTGCCACGGTCGTAACTCCCTGCGTGATGGTGCTGCGAGGTCGCCCTTCACGGAGACCGGTTCGCCCCCGCGCCTGGCGGGAAAGGGCACGGTATCCCAAGACGAGGTTCCATGATAAGTCGCGTCGGCGACGAGGCGTCAGTTCTCCCCCAAAGGGCCGGAATCGGACGCCACGCGCAGGCCGTTACTTCTGGAGCTTCATCACCAGGCCCAGCACGACGATGCAGGCGAACCACAGCAGACCGATCACGACGGTGATCCGGTCGAGGTTGCGCTCGGCCACCGAAGAACCGCCGACGGAGGACTGCATACCGCCGCCGAACATGTCGGAAAGGCCGCCGCCCTTGCCCTTGTGCATCAGCACGAGCAGCAGAAGCAGCAGGCTGAAAATAATGAGGGCGATGGAGAACCCGATGACCACGGCTGGACCAACTCTCTCGACTACATGACTACGGCACGGGGTGCGAGGGGTGCGGCGGGACCTGCACAGTCCCACCGCACCGCCACAGCCCCGTCAGGGTACTTCACCGTCGAGCAGAGTTCACTGGTCGCGGAAGCGGACGATCTTGACGAACTCGTCGGCGTCCAGTGCGGCGCCGCCCACCAGGGCGCCGTCCACGTCCGGCTTGGCCATGATCGCGGCCACATTCCCGGCCTTGACCGAGCCGCCGTACTGGATGCGCACGCCGTCGGCGAGCTCCTGGTCGTACAGCTCGGCCAGGCGGGCGCGGATCGCCCCGCAGACCTCCTGGGCGTCCTCGGGGGTCGCGACCTCGCCGGTGCCGATCGCCCAGACCGGCTCGTAGGCGATCACGATCGAGGCGGCGTGCTCGGCCGGGACGTCCTTGAGGCCGCCGTCGAGCTGGGCGAGGGTGTGCGGGACCTGCTGACCGGCCTTGCGGACGTCCAGGCCCTCGCCGACGCACAGGATCGGGGTGAGACCGTGCCGGTAGGCGGCCTTGACCTTGGCGTTGGTGATCTCCTCGTCCTCGCCGTGGTACTGGCGGCGCTCGGAGTGGCCGATCGCGACGTAGGTGCACTTGAGCTTGGCGAGCATGGGGCCGGAGATCTCGCCGGTGTAGGCGCCGGAGTCGTGCGCGGACACGTCCTGGGCGCCGTACTTGATCTTCAGCTTGTCGCCGTCGACGAGGGTCTGTACGGACCGCAGGTCGGTGAAGGGCGGCAGGACCGCGACCTCGACGCCCGCGAAGTCCTTGTCGGTGAGTCCGAAGGCGAGCTTCTGGACGTGGGCGATGGCCTCAAGGTGGTTGAGGTTCATCTTCCAGTTGCCCGCCATGAGCGGGGTACGGGTGCTCTGCTCAGTCATGATGATCAGCCCTCCAAGGCCGCGAGGCCGGGCAGCGTTTTTCCTTCGAGGTATTCCAGGCTGGCGCCGCCGCCGGTGGAAATATGGCCGAAAGCGTTCTCGTCGAAGCCCAGAATACGGACAGCGGCGGCCGAATCCCCGCCACCGACCACGCTGAACGCGGAACCGTCCACGAGCGCCTGGGCGACCGCGCGGGTGCCGTCGGCGAAGTCGGGGTGCTCGAAGACACCCATCGGGCCGTTCCAGAAGATGGTGGCCGCGTCGGCGAGCTTGTCGGCGAAGAGCTTGCGGGACTCCGGGCCGATGTCCAGGCCGAGTACGTCGGCGGGGATGGCGTCCACCCCGGAGACGACCGGCGAGGCCGGGGCCTTGGTGGCGAGGTCGGGGAACTCGGTGGCGCCGGTGATGTCCACCGGCAGTACGAACTCCACGCCCTTGGCCTCGGCGCGCGCCAGGTACTCGCGGACGACCGGGATCTGGTCCTCCTGGAGCAGGCTCTTGCCGACCTCGTGGCCCTGGGCCTTGAGGAAGGTGAAGACCATGCCGCCGCCGACGAGGATGCGGTCGGCCTTCTCCAGCAGATGGTCGATCACGCCGAGCTTGTCGGAGACCTTGGAGCCGCCGAGCACCACCGCGTAGGGGCGCGAGACGTCCTCGGTGAGCTTCTTGAGCACACCGACCTCGGTGGCGATCAGACCGCCGGCGGCGTGCGGGAGCCGGGCCGGCAGGTCGTACACGGAGGCGTGCTTGCGGTGCACCGCGCCGAAGCCGTCGCCGACGTAGGTGTCGGCCAGCTCCGCCAACAGGTCGGCGAACGCGCCGCGTTCGGCGTCGTCCTTGCTGGTCTCGCCCGCGTTGAAGCGCAGGTTCTCCAGCAGCGCGACCTGGCCGGGGGCCAGGGAGGCGACGGCCGCCCGGGCACTGTCGCCGACCGTGTCGGTGGCGAACACCACGTCCTGGCCGAGGAGTTCACCGAGCCGCGCGGCGACCGGGGCGAGCGAGAACTTGGGGTCGGGCGCGCCCTTGGGGCGGCCCAGGTGCGAGGCGACGATCACCTTGGCACCGGCCTGGACGAGCCTGGTGATGGTCGGTACGGCGGCGCGGATCCGGCCGTCGTCGGTGATCGTCTCACCCGCGAGCGGGACATTGAGGTCGGCGCGGACGAACACCCGCCGGCCCTCGACCTGTCCCTCGGCGACCAGGTCGTCGATGGTCTTCATCTGTGGGATCTCCTGTGCGTGGACGGAAGAATGACGCGGGGCCCGGGCGGACCCGGGGACCGTACGGCCCGGGAGCCCGCCGAACCCGGAAAGCTCAAGGAAAAGGGCCCGGAGGGCGCGCCATCGCGCCCGTCCGGACCCTGTGCCTCACATCGCTGTGCGGTGTCGGCTGCTGTGCTTCGCGCGGTACTCGGTCAGAGCCGGCCGCCGACGTAGACCGTGAGGTCCACGAGGCGGTTGGAGTAGCCCCACTCGTTGTCGTACCAGCCGATGACCTTGACGGTCTTGCCCTGAACCATCGTCAGGGAGGAGTCGAAGGTGCACGACGCCGGCCAGTTGACGATGTCCGAGGAGACGATCGGGTCCTCGGTGTACTCCAGCAGGCCCTTGAGCTGACCCTCGGCGGCCTTCTGGAAGGCCGCGTTGACCTCGTCCTTGGTGACCTCGCGCTCCAGGTCCACGACCAGGTCGGTGACCGAACCGGTGGGGACCGGCACGCGCATCGCGATGCCGTCCAGCTTGCCCCGCAGCTCCGGGATGACCAGCGCGGTGGCCTTGGCGGCGCCCGTGGTGGTCGGGATGATGTTCTCCGCGGCGGCGCGGGCGCGACGCAGGTCCTTGTGCGGGAAGTCCAGGATGCGCTGGTCGTTGGTGTACGCGTGGACCGTCGTCATCAGACCCTTGACGATGCCGAAGTTCTCCAGCAGCACCTTCGCCATGGGCGCCACACAGTTCGTGGTGCACGAGGCGTTGGAGATGATGTTGTGCTCGGCGGCGTCGTACTTGTCCTGGTTGACGCCCATCACGATGGTGATGTCCTCGTCGGTGGCGGGCGCCGAGATGATGACCTTCTTGGCACCGCCCGCGATGTGCTTGCCCGCGTCGGCGGCCTTGGTGAAGATGCCGGTCGACTCGATCACGATGTCGACGCCCAGCTCGCCCCACTTGATGGCGGCGGGGTCGCGCTCGGCGAGGACCTTGATGGTCTTGCCGTTCACCGTGATGGAATCGGCGGTGTGGGTGACCTCGGCGTTGAGGCGGCCCAGGATGGTGTCGTACTTCAGCAGGTGCGCCGTGGTCGCGGTGTCACCCAGGTCGTTGACAGCCACGATCTCGATGTCCGCGCCCTGCTCCAGGGCGGCGCGGAAGAAGTTACGACCGATGCGGCCAAAGCCGTTGATGCCTACCCGGATCGTCACGAACCGATCTCCTCGCTCATTCGCCGGTATCCTCTCCGGCTGCGAAATATGGGATGTCCCCGACCACCACCGACCCTACCGCGCCCAGGTGGCCGCAGTGACATCGGCCAGCCACGAGCGCGTAGGACGCGCAGCGCCCGACCTGGGCGCTGGGCGCCCCAAAGGGGCGCGAGGAACTGCGCGCTCAGCCGGCACGGTGGCGCGCAGGGCCCGCAGGCCCAGCCCCCGCGGCGGGTATCCGGACCACCGGCCAGTGGATGGCTGGTCACGCAGTTCCTCCCCCAGGCTTCGCCCGGGGGTACCCCCAGCGCCCCTTTGGGGCAACGCTGTCCGCAGAGGAATCGTAAGAGCGGCTGAACGTTCAGCCGACCATCTCGTCGGTGAGGTTCGCCTCCGTGCCGGGCAACCCGAGATCCGACGCCCGCTTGTCGGCCATCGCCAGCAGCCGCCTGATCCGCCCCGCCACCGCGTCCTTCGTCAGCGGCGGCTCGGCGAGCGACCCCAACTCCTCCAGCGACGCCTGCTTGTGGTCCATCCGCAGCCGTCCGGCGGCGGCCAGGTGCTCGGGCACCTCGTCCCCGAGAATCTCCAGCGCGCGCTGCACGCGCGCCCCCGCGGCGACCGCGGCGCGAGCCGACCTGCGCAGGTTCGCGTCGTCGAAGTTCGCGAGCCGGTTCGCCGTGGCCCGCACCTCGCGCCGCATCCGGCGCTCCTCCCAGGCCAGCACCGAGTCGTGCGCCCCGAGCCGCGTCAACAGCGCGCCGATCGCGTCACCGTCCCGTACGACCACCCGGTCCACATTGCGCACCTCGCGCGCCTTCGCCGGGATCTGCAGTCTGCGGGCCGCGCCGACCAGGGCCAATGCCGCCTCCGGGCCCGGGCAGGTCACCTCCAGGGAGGAGGAGCGGCCGGGCTCGGTGAGCGAGCCGTGGGCGAGGAACGCCCCGCGCCAGGCCGCCTCGGCGTCACAGGTGGCGCCGGAGACGACCTGCGGCGGCAGCCCTCGGATTGGCCGGCCGCGGCCGTCGACCAGACCGGTCTGCCGGGCGAGCTGATCACCGCCGGCCACCACCCGTACGACATAGCGGCTGCCGCGGCGCAGTCCGCCCGGGGCCATCACCACCAGATCGGAGGAGTGGCCGAAGATCTCCAGGATGTCCTTGCGCAGCCGGCGCGCCGCGATCCCGGTGTCCAGCTCCGCCTCGATCACGATCCGCCCGCTCACCAGGTGCAGACCGCCCGCGAACCGCAGGATCGACGAGACCTCCGCCTTCCGGCAGCAGGTCCGGGTGACGGGGAGCCGGGAGATTTCATCCTTCACCGCTGCCGTCATCGCCATGGGCCGATCCTTCCACGCATACGAAAAATCCGGTCATACGCGGCGGCCAACAGCTCCGGGTCGTGCCGCGGCCCGTCGGGGGCGGCGACCGGGGCCAGCTCGACCGTACCCCCCAGGCGTTCGGCCGCCTCGATGAGGCTGTCACGGTCGGGTACGGCGGCCTCGTCGGCGAGAACCACGTCGATGGTGAGTTTAGGGGCGTGTCGCCCCAAAACCTCCAAGTGACGCTGCGGAGAAAATCCTTCGGTTTCTCCCGGTTGCGGCGCGAGGTTCAAGGTGAGCACCCGGCGGGCTCTGGTGGTCATCAACGCGTCGGCCAGCTCCGGCACCAGCAGATGCGGGATGACCGAGGAGAACCAGGACCCGGGGCCGAGCACCACCCAGTCCGCGTCGAGCACCGCCCGTACGGCCTCGGGGACGGCCGGCGGGTCGGCGGGCACCAGCTGGACCTCCTGCACGTCGCCGGGGGTCAGCGCCACATTGGCCTGGCCGCGTACGGTCGAGATCGCCGCGGGGTCGGCCGGGTCGTGGCCGCGGACGACGGCGTGCAGATCGAGCGGGACCGCCGACATCGGCAGCACCCGGCCGTGCGCGCCGAGCAGCCGGCCCACCCACTCCAGGGCGGCCACCTCGTCGTTGAGCTGCTCCCACAGGGCGACGATCAGCAGATTGCCGACCGCGTGGCCGTGCAGATCGCCGCCGCTGACGAAGCGGTGCTGGAGCACCCGGGACCAGGTCTGGCCCCACTCGTCGTCGCCGCACAGCGCGGCCAGCGCCTTGCGCAGGTCGCCGGGCGGCAGCACCCCCATCTCGGTGCGCAGCCGGCCGCTGGAGCCGCCGTCGTCGGCGACGGTGACCACGGCGGTCAGATCCCCGGTGATCCGGCGCAGCGCGGCCAGGGAGGCGGACAGGCCGTGGCCTCCGCCGAGGGCGACCACCTTCGGCGGCACCCCGGTACGACGACCGGCGGCCGTCAGACGGCCGGCCCGGCGGCGCCGACCCGTCCTGATCACTCGCGCCCCATGTCCCTGTGCACCGTCACCGTCTCCACTCCGTCCGACGCCAGCCGCGCCGCGAGCCGTTCCGACATCGCCACGCTGCGGTGTTTGCCGCCGGTGCAGCCGACGGCGATGGTCACGTACCGCTTGCCCTCGCGCCGGTAGCCCGCCGCGATGATGTGCAGCAGCTCGGCGTACCGGTCGAGGAACTCCTTGGCGCCGGGCTGGTTGAACACATACGTGGCCACCTCGTCGTTGAGCCCGGTGAAGGGGCGCAGCTCCGGCACCCAGTGCGGGTTGGGCAGGAAGCGGCAGTCCACCACCAGGTCGGCGTCGACGGGAAGCCCGTACTTGAATCCGAACGACATGACGGTGGCCCGGAGTTCCTGCTCCTCGTCCCCGGCGAACTGGGCGTCGAGTTTGGCCCGCAGTTCGTGCACGTTGAGGCTGGAGGTGTCGACGACCAGGTCGGCGTCGCCGCGCAGCTCGCGCAGCAGATCGCGCTCGGCCGCGATGCCGTCGACGATCCGGCCCGAGCCCTGGAGCGGGTGCGGGCGGCGTACGGACTCGAAGCGGCGCACCAGCACGTCGTCCGAGGCCTCCAGGAAGATGACGCGGCGCTTGACGCTCTTGGTGGCCAGGTCGGCCAGCGACTCGCGCAGATTGTCGAAGAACTGCCGACCGCGTACGTCCACGACCACGGCGATCCGCGCGACATTGCCCTGGGAGCGGGCGCCGAGGTCGACCATGGTCGGGATGAGGGCCGGCGGCAGGTTGTCCACGACGAACCAGCCGAGGTCCTCCAGGCATTTCGCCGCTGTGCTGCGGCCCGCTCCGGACATGCCGGAGATGATCACCAGTTCGGGGATGGCCTCCAGGGCCTCACCCGCTCCACCGCTGGTCACGTGCGTACCGTCCCGTTCGTCCTGCTCGCTCATGTGCTGATCCCCCGATGGTCGGACGGGCCGCTGTCCGGTCCCGGGCCGGTCGGCGTACCGTCGTCCTCTTCCATGATCTCTCCGGTCGCGGTGTTCACCGCGGGTGCGGCCGGGGCCGCGGACGCCAGGGTCGCCACGACCGTCTCCGCCGTGTGGCGGCCGATCCCCGGGACCTGGCAGATCTCCTCCACACTCGCCGAGCGCAGCCGCTTCAGCGAGCCGAAGTGCTTGAGCAGGGCCTGCCTGCGGGTCGCGCCGAGCCCCGGCACCGCGTCCAGCACGCCGGCCTTCATCGACTTGGAGCGCTTGCTGCGCTGGTAGGCGATGGCGAAGCGGTGCGCCTCGTCGCGGACCCGCTGGAGCAGATACAGCCCCTCGCTGGTCCGCGGCAGGATCACCGGGTCGTCGTCCCCGGGCAGCCACACCTCTTCGAGCCGCTTGGCCAGGCCGCAGACGGCGACGTCGTCTATGCCCAGCTCGCTGAGGGCGCGGCGGGCCGCGGCGACCTGCGGCTGCCCGCCGTCGACCACCACGAGCTGCGGCGGATAGGCGAACTTGCGGGGCCGGCCGGTGTCGGGGTCGATGGGCCCGGCGACCGGCTCGGCGGGCACCTCGCCGCTCTCGGCCGCGGCGTGGGCGGCCCCGTCGCCGACGGTCTCCTCCCACTCGCTGGTGCGCTGCTTCTCCTGGAGGTAGCGGCGGAACCGCCGGGAGATCACCTCGTGCATGGAGCGGACGTCGTCCTGCCCCGCGAACGACTTGATCTGGAAGCGGCGGTACTCGCTCTTGCGGGCCAGGCCGTCCTCGAAGACCACCATGGACGCGACCACGTCGTCGCCCTGGAGGTGGCTGATGTCGTAGCACTCGATCCGCAGCGGCGCGGTGTCGAGGTCGAGGGCGGCGGCGATCTCCTCCAGGGCGCGGGAGCGGGTGGTCAGGTCCGAGGCGCGCTTGGTCTTGTGCAGGGCCAGCGCCTGCTGCGCATTGCGCGCCACGGTGGCCATCAGGTCCTTCTTGTCGCCGCGCTGCGGAATGCGCAGGCTGACATGGGAGCCGCGGCGCTGTGAGAGCCACTGGGCGACCGGCTCGGCGGGCTCGGGCAGCGCCGGGACCAGCACTTCCTTGGGCACTCCGCCGCTGCCGCCGGACTGCTCGGCGTCGCCGCTCTCCTCGCCGTAGAGCTGCTGGAGGGCGTGCTCGACCAGGTCGGCGGTCTCCACGGCCTCGACCTTGTCGGTGACCCAGCCGCGCTGGCCGCGCACCCGGCCGCCGCGGACGTGGAAGATCTGCACGGCGGCTTCGAGTTCGTCCTCGGCGACGGCGATCAGGTCGGCGTCGGTGGCGTCGGCGAGCACCACCGCGTTCTTCTCCATGGCGCGGCGCAGCGCCTCCAGGTCGTCCCGGAGCCGGGCGGCCTGCTCGTACTCCATCTTCCCGGCGGCGTCCTTCATGGCCTGCTCCAGCCGGCGCAGATAGGTGCCGGTGTGTCCGGCCATGAAGTCGCTGAATTCCTCGGCCAGTTCGCGGTGGCCCTCGGGGCTGATCCGGCCGACGCAGGGCGCGGAGCACTTGCCGATGTAGCCGAGCAGACAGGGCCGGCCGATCTGGTTCGAGCGCTTGAACACCCCGGCGGAGCAGGTGCGTACGGGGAAGACGCGCAGCAGCAGGTCGACGGTCTCGCGGATCGCCCACGCGTGCGCGTACGGCCCGAAGTAGCGCACGCCCTTGCGCTTGGGGCCGCGCATGACCTGGACGCGTGGGAATTCCTCGTTCATGGTCACGGCGAGCGAGGGATAGCTCTTGTCGTCGCGGTACTTGACGTTGAACCGCGGGTCGAACTCCTTGATCCAGGAGTATTCGAGCTGGAGCGCCTCGACCTCGGTGGAGACGACCGTCCACTCCACGGAGGCGGCCGTGGTGACCATCGTGGCGGTGCGCTGGTGGAGGTGGGTGATGTCCTGGAAGTACGACGACAGGCGCTGGCGCAGGCTCTTGGCCTTGCCGACGTAGATCACCCTGCGGTGCTCGTCGCGGAATTTGTAGACCCCTGGGGAGTCGGGGATCTGGCCCGGCTTCGGTCGGTAGCTGCTGGGGTCTGCCATGCTTCCCACCCTACTTGCGGGATATGACAAGTCCCTGCGGGCACGGCGGATACGGTCGCCGCCGGGCGCGGCGGGCGTACTCGCGGCCGGCCCGGCGGTGGGATCGCGTCGGTCGGGTGGCGGGGCCGGGCCGGTCAGGCTCTGGGCCGGGTCAGGCGGCCGGGCCCGCCGTCAATGTGCCGCCCGCCTCTTTCACCTGAACGGCCGGGAGCGGGACGGTCGCCGGGCCCTGGACGACGGCGCCGGTCTCCGCGTCGAACTCGCTTCCGTGGCACGGGCAGGACACCGTGGTGCCCTTCACCGCGTCGACCACGCAGCCCTGGTGGGTGCAGACCGCGCTGAACGCCTTGAAGGTGCCCTTGACCGGCTGCGAGACCACGACCCTGTCCTCGCGGTAGAGCTTCGCGCCGCCCACCGGCACATCGGTGGCCGGGCCGAGGTCCACCGTCCTGGTCGGACCCGACGCCGAGCCGTGCTTCGTGGTGCCGCAGGCGGTCAGACCGATTCCGGCGGCTCCCGCGAGCGCCGCGCCTCGCAGGACGGTACGGCGGCAGGCGGGCAGTTCGGTGGACATGGGCGCTCCTGGTACGGGACGTGGCGGGTGGTGCGATCCGTACCCTACGTCCCGAACCTGGGTGCCCTTCCTGCGGACGGCCGGGCCGGGCGGATCGTCGCCGCCGGGCCCGGCCGTGCGCCCACCGCTCAGGCCTTGGCCGTCCGCTTCCTGGGGGCGGCCTTCTTCGCGGCCGCCTTCTTGGCCGTGCCCGCGCCGGAGGCGACCCGCTTCCTGGGCGCCGGCACCGCCGCGTCGCTGACCGCCTCCGGGCTGAGGATGTCCCGCAGGAACTTGCCGGTGTGGCTGGCCGGGATGCCCGCGATCTGCTCGGGGGTGCCCTCGGCGACGACCAGACCGCCGCCGTTGCCGCCCTCGGGGCCCATGTCGATCACCCAGTCGGACGTCTTGATGACATCGAGGTTGTGCTCGATGACGATCACCGTGTTGCCCTTGTCGACCAGCCCGGACAGCACCTTGATCAGCTTGCTGATGTCCTCGAAGTGCAGCCCGGTGGTCGGCTCGTCCAGCACGTAGACGGTCCGCCCGGTGGAGCGCTTCTGGAGCTCGGAGGCGAGCTTGACGCGCTGCGCCTCGCCACCGGACAGGGTCGGCGCGGACTGCCCGAGGCGTACGTACCCCAGGCCGACCTCGTTCAGCGTGCGCAGATGGCGGGCGATGGTGGGCACCGCCTCGAAGAAGTCGAGCGCCTCCTCGATCGGCATGTCCAGCACCTCGGCGATGGACTTGCCCTTGTAGTGCACCTCCAGCGTCTCCCGGTTGTACCGGGCGCCGTGGCAGACCTCGCACGGGACGTAGACGTCCGGCAGGAAGTTCATCTCGATCTTGATCGTGCCGTCGCCCGAGCAGTTCTCGCAGCGGCCGCCCTTGACGTTGAAGGAGAAGCGGCCGGGCAGATAGCCGCGGACCTTGGCCTCCATCGTCTCGGCGAAGAGCCTGCGGACGTGGTCGAAGACACCGGTGTACGTGGCCGGGTTGGACCGCGGGGTGCGGCCGATCGGCGACTGGTCGACATGCACGACCTTGTCCACCAGGTCGTCGCCCGCGACCCGGGTGTGGCGTCCGGGCACCGTACGGGCGCCGTTCAGCTCACGGGCCAGGTGGGTGTAGAGGATGTCGTTGACCAGCGTGGACTTCCCGGAGCCTGACACACCCGTGACCGCGGTGAGCACACCGAGCGGGAAGGACACGTCGATGTCCTGGAGGTTGTGCTCGCGGGCGCCGTGCACGGTCAGCCGGCGCTTGGGGTCGATCGGCCGGCGTACCGGCGGCGTCGGGATGAACCGCTTGCCGGACAGATACTGGCCGGTCAGCGACTCGTCATTGACCAGCAGCTCCTTGAGCGAGCCGGAGTGCACCACATGGCCGCCGTGCTCACCCGCGCCGGGGCCGATGTCGACCACCCAGTCGGCGGTCTTGATGGTGTCCTCGTCGTGCTCCACGACGATCAGGGTGTTGCCCAGGTCGCGCAGCCGGACCAGGGTCTCGATCAGCCGGTGGTTGTCCCGCTGGTGCAGACCGATGGACGGCTCGTCCAGCACGTAGAGCACACCGACCAGGCCGGAGCCGATCTGGGTGGCCAGCCGGATGCGCTGGGCCTCGCCGCCGGACAGGGTGCCCGCCGCTCGGTTGAGCGAGAGGTAGTCCAGGCCGACGTCGACCAGGAACTTCAGCCGCTCGTTGACCTCCTTGAGGACGCGCTCGGCGATCTTGCGGTCACGGGCGTCCAGCTTCATCCCGCCCAGGAACTCGGCGCAGTCGCTGATCGACATCCCGGAGACGTCGGCGATCGACCGGTCCTGCACGGTGACGGCCAGCACGATCGGCTTGAGCCTGCTGCCGTGACAGGTCGGGCAGGGCACCTCGCGCATGTACCCCTCGAAGCGCTCCCGGCTGGAGTCGCTCTCGGAGTCCTGGTGGCGGCGCTTGACGAACGGCACCGCGCCCTCGAACTGCGCGTTGTACGCCCGCTCGCGCCCGTACCTGTTCCGGTACGCGACCCGGACCTCGGCCTTGTGGCCGTAGAGCAGCGCCTTCTTGGCGCGGGCGGGCAGCCCGGCGAAGGGGATGTCGGTGCGGAAGCCCAGCTCGGTCGCCAGGCCCTCGACCAGGCGCTCGAAGTAGCCCTTGGACATGCCGCCGTTCCAGGGGGCGATGGCGCCTTCCTGGAGGGACTTCTCCTCGTCGGGGACGATCAGCTCGGGGTCGACCTCCATCCGCGAGCCGATGCCGGTGCAGTCCGGGCAGGCGCCGAAGGGCGAGTTGAAGGAGAAGGAGCGCGGCTCCAGCTCCTCGAAGGACAGATCGTCGTACGGGCAGTACAGATGCTCGGAGAACATCCGCTCGCGCTGCGGGTCGTCCTCGGGCAGGTCGACGAAGTCCAGGATGACCATGCCGCCGGACAGGCCGAGCGCGGTCTCCACGGAGTCGGTGAGCCGGCGCTTGGCGGAGTCCTTCACCGTGAGACGGTCGATGACCACCTCGATGGTGTGCTTCTCCTGCTTCTTCAGCTTCGGCGGGTCGCTGAGCTGGATCGTGGCGCCGTCGACCCGGGCGCGGCTGTATCCCTTGGTCTGGAGGTCGGCGAAGAGGTCCACGAACTCGCCCTTGCGCTCGCGCACGAGCGGCGAGAGCACCTGGAAGCGGCTGCCCTCCTCCAGCTCCAGCACGCGGTCCACGATGGCCTGCGGCGACTGCCGGGAGATCGGGCGGCGGCACTCGGGGCAGTGCGGCTTGCCGATCCGGGCGAAGAGCAGCCGGAGGTAGTCGTAGACCTCCGTGATCGTGCCCACCGTGGAGCGGGGGTTGCGCGAGGTGGACTTCTGGTCGATCGAGACGGCCGGTGACAGGCCCTCGATGAAGTCCACGTCGGGCTTGTCCATCTGGCCCAGGAACTGCCGCGCGTAGGAGGAGAGCGACTCGACGTAACGGCGCTGGCCCTCGGCGAAGATCGTGTCGAAGGCGAGGGAGGACTTCCCTGAACCGGACAGACCGGTGAAGACGATGAGGGAATCCCGGGGCAGTTCAAGCGAGACGTTCTTCAGATTGTGCTCGCGAGCGCCACGGACGATGAGTCGATCGGCCACGCGGTGCGCCTTTCATAGAAGAGGGGGAGGAGAGTCAGCCCAGTCGGCACAGCACCCCCCAGAGAAGCGTAAACGGGGTGCACGCGGCATTTCTTCCGCGCCGGTCGTCCTGCCGTCTGTCGCCCCTGTGGTGGCGACGTCTACGACCTTATAGCACGCGCATTCGATTTAAGGACTTCCGCACACGGCTTCACCCGATCGTGTGATCCGGATCGGCGGCGGTACGGCTGTGACGTGGGAGAACGCCACGGGCACCCCGTCGGAGCCCGACTTGTCCACAGCCCCGGCCCGGTCTCCCCAGCCGTACGGGCCGTGCGCGGGTACCGTCGGGCCGTAGCGTCGGCGCACTCCGGGAGGACCTGGTGACTCTTCAACGACCCGATCCGGTGACGGACACCACCGCCGTGGCGGAAGCCACCGAGCGGCTGCTCGACGCCGTCGCCGCGCTGCCGGAGCCCGCCCTCGCCGAGCCGTCGCTGCTGCCCGGCTGGACCCGCGGCCATGTGCTGGCCCACCTCGCCCGCAACGCCGACGGCCTGCGCAATCTGCTCACCTGGGCGCGTACCGGCACCGAGACGCCGATGTACGACAGCGCCGAGGCCAGGGACCAGGAGATCGAGCGGGACGCCGGGCGCCCGCTCGCCGAGCACCTGGACGACCTGCGGGCCTCCGCGCGGCGGCTGGCCGAGGCCACCGCCGAGGTTCCGCCCGCCGCCTGGGCCGCGCAGGTCGCCCTGCGCACCGGCAGGGTCATCGCCGCCGCCGAGATCCCCTACCGGCGGCTGGTCGAGGTGCTGCTGCACCACGTCGACCTGGACATCGGCTACGGCTGCGCCGACCTGCCCGCCGGGTTCGCCGCCCGCGAGCTGGCGCTGCTCGCCGACGGGCTCACCGGCCACGAGGGGATCGCCGCCGTACGGCTGGAGGACACCGGCGACGGCTCGCGCTGGACGATCGGCGCCGCGGCCGAACCCGACCTCGCGGTCAGCGGCTCCACCAGCGCCCTGCTCACCTGGGTCAGCGGACGCGGCAGCGGCGACGACCTGGCCGTGGCGCCCGAGGGCCCGCTTCCGGTCCTGCCGCCGCTAGGCTGAGCCCATGGCGTATACGGGAGAGGTCACGGTCGGCGGCACGCCCGACGTGCACGAACTGGAAGACCTGATCATCACCAAGGTCGCGGTCGGCCCCATGAACAACAACGCGTATCTGCTGCGCTGCCGGGCCACCGACGAGCAGCTGCTGATCGACGCGGCCAACGACGCGGAGACCCTGCTCGACGTGGTCGGCTCCGACCGGCTCGGCTCGGTCGTCACGACCCACCAGCACGGCGACCACTGGCAGGCCCTGCGCGCGGTCGTGGACGCGACCGGCGCCCGCACCTACGCCGGGCGGGCCGACGCGGAGGGCATCCCCGTCGCCACGGACGTCCTGCTGGACGACGGCGACACGGTCTCCTTCGGCCGGGTGCGGCTGACCGCCCGCCACCTCGTCGGCCACACGCCCGGCAGCGTCGCCCTCGTCTACGACGACCCGCACGGCCATCCGCACGTCTTCACGGGCGACTGCCTCTTCCCGGGCGGCGTCGGCAACACGCACGACGACGCGGCGGCCTTCACCTCGCTGCTGAACGATGTCGAGACCAAGCTCTTCGACGCCCTCCCGGACGAGACCTGGGTCTACCCCGGTCACGGCAACGACACGTCGCTGGGCGCCGAGCGCCCCCACCTCCCCGAATGGCGCGAACGCGGCTGGTGACCACGGCGCCCTTCCCCCGTACCGGCCGGCACCTCTGATCCCGGCCCCGGCCGTCCGCCGGGCCCGGAGCCGGTTCAGGCCGTGACCCGTATGCTCCCGTGCCTCGGGGCCGGGGCGTCGAGCTGCCGACCGTCGTCGGCCGCGACCTCCGTGCGGGCGGCCGGACAGGCCACCGCCCGACCGGGAAAACGGCGGCCGCGGGCCTGTGGGGGCGGGTTTATTGAGGTGCGCGGGGGTGGCGGGCGGGGCTAGCTTCGTTGTCATGAACTGGCTTCCCGACAGCTTCGTCCACCCGACGCACGTCCCGCTTCCCGGCGGCGGCCACCACCTGCGGCCGATCGCCGGGAGCGACACCGACCTGGACTACCCGGCGGTCATGGGCTCCCGTGAGCGGCTGTGGTCGATCTACGGCGAGGCCTGGGGATGGCCGCCGGCCACCATGACGTACGAGGCGGATCTCGCCGACCTCAAACGGCACGAAGCCGAGATGGTGGCCCACGAATCGTTCAACTACGCGCTCTTCGACGCAGCCGAGTCCGCCCTGCTCGGCTGCGTCTACATCGATCCGCCGCAGAAGACCGGGGCCGACGCCGAGATCTCCTGGTGGCTGGTGGACGAACACGCCGCTACCGGACTTCAGCAGACGCTCGACGCGTTCGTCCCCCGCTGGATGGCCGAGAGTTGGCCCTTCGCCCGCCCCCGCTACGTGGGGCGCGATCTGTCCTGGGCCGACTGGACGGCCCTCCCCGACGCCGGCTGACTCCCCCACTCCGACCCGCTACCGACCGATCGCGCCAGCCCGGTCCGGTCCGGCCCGGGTCAGTGGTGGCGCCTGCTGGAGCGGTGAGTGCTGTGGTGGATGGTCGACCGGTGTGTCGACGTCTTGTGGGTGGTGTGCGCCGGGGACGGCTTGCCCTGGTCCGTGCCGGGGCAGCTTTCGGTGGGGCGCGCCAGCCCCAGTTGTACGGTCGTGCCGGTGTCGGCGGAGCCGCCCGCGTTCGGCGTCTGGAAGCAGACCTTCCAGGTGCCGTCGGTCTTCCGTCCCCCGCCGGTCGCGTCATGGGTCTCGACGTTCTTGAACCCCGCGGTTGTCGCGGCGCCGCGCGCGGTGGTCAACGTCAGCCCGGTCAGCGTGGGCAGCGCCCGTGTGACGCCGGTCTTCTTGTGCCCGCCGCACCCGGTCAGCGCGAGAGTGGCGGCGGTGACGGCGGCTATGCCCGCCACGGACGTACGGCCGTAACGCATGATTCCCCCTGGAGTCGTGTGGAGGCACGAGCATGGCAGCCGTTCGGGCACCGCGTCCCCAGGTCTGCCGACACCGTGACAGCACTGCGGAACGCCCATGACGGGCCGGTGACCTCCGCGGCCAATACCCGTACGCAGACGTCCGGTTGACCCGGGCGACGGCCGTACGGCGGGGGCGTCCGCCGGGGGCTCAGCGGCGGTGGCGCATACGGGTGCCGACCTCGCCCTCGTCGGTCTCCCACCACGGGCGGGTCAGTTCGGGCGGTGCCACGGCAGTGCTTGAGGTGGACGCGACCGCCGCAGACGTACCCGGAGCGGGCGCGGCCGACGCGGCGGGCTGCGGGACGGCGGTCGCCAGGGCCTCGCGGTCGAGCCGGGCGTCCAGCTCCGCGGTCTTCACGCGTTCCGCGCGCCACCACTCCATGAAGACCAGCAACAGGAAGGGCAGGCCGACGAGTTCGGCGAGGGTCAGCATCAGGCCGCCGCCGAGGAGTTGGTCGTGCCGGACGCTGGGCCCCCAGGTGCGCGGATGGTCGGTGTACCAGTGCCCGGCCACGAGCGTGCCGCTGGTCATCACGACGATGCCGGGAACCGAGTCGAAGAGCCCGTCGGCGAAGACCAGCAGCGCCCGTACGGGATGGCTGCACCAACGCGGCAGCAGTTCCTGGCGGCTGAGCATCGGCAGCACGAACAGACAGCCGGTGAGCAGCAGTTGCAGATGCATCAGCTGACGTACCGGCTGGTGGGCGAGCGCGGTGGCGAAGTACGGCGTGAAGTAGATGGTCAGCTCGGAGGCCAGCACCAGCACCGAGCTGACCAGGGGGTACGTCAGCGCGCGGACCGGACGCGAGGTGAAGGCGCGGCGCAGCCGGCCCTTGGGGTCGGCCAGCGCGAGGGGGTCGCCGAGGGCCAGGCCGAGCGGCGCGAAGAGGTCGAGCAGGATGTTCTGCACGGCCGCGGGCCAGAACAGCACCTGGTCGTACACCGCGAGCGAGGACATCGTCGCGAACACGATCGTGCCCAGGCCCAGGACGAAGAACGCCAGCGTCCGCCACAGCGGCCACCGCTCCCCCGCGCGCCTTCTGCGCCGCACCCCGTAGGCGTAGGCCGCGCCGAGCAGCACGACGACGGCGAGGGCGGGGCCATCGAGCTGCCAGACGTCGAGGAACCGTGATCCGGTCAGCTCGGGCAGGGCCAGAGCGCTCGCCACATCCGTGCCTTTCCGCGTAAACCGTCCGCTACGGGGGCCACGGTAGACCCTCTGCGGCGGTCCTCCGCGTGCGGGGGGACGTACGCGTCACGCGTCGATACGGTCCGCGGCGCGCTCCCGGGCGGCTCGGCGGGTGGCGAACAGGCTGGTCACGGTGGTGACGGCGAGCACGCCGACGATCACGCCCAGGGAGACCGGGATCGAGATCTCCGGCACATGGACCCCCGATTCGTGGAGCGCGTGCAGCACCAGCTTGACGCCGATGAAGCCGAGGACGATCGACAGACCGTAGGAGAGGTGGACCAGCTTCTTGAGCAGGCCGCCGATCAGGAAGTACAGCTGGCGCAGGCCCATCAGCGCGAAGGCGTTGGCGGTGAAGACGATGTACGGGTCCTGGGTGAGGCCGAAGATGGCCGGGATCGAGTCGAGCGCGAAGAGCACGTCGGTGGTGCCGATCGCGAGCATCACGACGAGCAGCGGGGTCATCAGCCGCTTGCCGTCCTGGGTGACGAGCAGCCGGGTGCCGTGGTAGCGGCCGGTGCTCGGTACGCGTCGCTCGACCGCCTTGAGCAGCCGGTTCTCCTCGAACTCGGCCTCCTCCTGGTCGGCGCCCGAGCGCGCCTCCCGGAGCAGCTTCCACGCGGTCCAGACGAGGAAGGCGCCGAAGATGTAGAACACCCACGAGAAGCTGGCGATCAGCGTGGCGCCCGCGGCGATGAAGACGGCGCGCAGCACGAGGGCGATCAGCACGCCGACGAACAGCACGCGCTGCTGGTACGCGGACGGCACCGCGAACTTCGCCATGATCAGGACGAAGACGAAGAGATTGTCGACGCTGAGGGACTTCTCGGTGAGGTAACCGGCGACGAACTCGCCCGCGGGTTGGGCGCCGCCGAAGATCAGCAGGCCGAGGGCGAAGAGTCCGGCGAGCACGATCCAGACGGCCGTCCAGGTGCCGGCCTCGCGGAGGGACACGTCGTGCGGGGTGCGCCCGATCACGAAGTCGGCGGCGATGAGGGCGCACAGTCCCGCGATGGTCAGTGTCCACAGGGCGAGGGAGACGTCCACAGGCTCCTCCGAGGGAGTCGTCGGACCACAAACGGTACACGAATCCCCAAGGGAGAGTAAAAGACAGGCCAAGCGGCCCGTTTTCCGCAGGGAAGCGCCCCCGGTTCGCGCCCGGCCCGAACGCTCACGCGCTGCGCGCAGCGGTCCCGGAAGACACGTACGCGTACGCGGTCGCGCGCCGGGTGCCGGCGCCTGCACAAGCGCCACCGCCAGGCACTTTACGCCCCACGCTCCCGCGCCTCACCCCCGGCCGTCCCCCGGGAGTCCGCGCGGCAGGGCCGGAAGCGCTACGCGTACGCAAGCACGCACTGGTGTCACGCGGTCAGATACCCGCGCAGCCCCACGCCCTGGCGCGCCGCGCCCGTCGACAGCCACGGGAGCGGCCGCCCGCCGGCGGCCGCCGACGTGCCCAACCGCGAGCCGCAGCCGACGCCCTACCGTCAGGCGCCACGCAGCCGCACGCCCCACCCGCCAATCGCCACACCTGCCGACAGCCAACTGGCGCAATCGCGGGCCCGCGCCGCGCGCAGCCGTCAGGCACCGTGCAGTTGCGCGCCCCACGCCCACCCGCTGACTACCGCTCCTGCCTGCGGCCGCCAACGCGCGCAACTGCGGGCCTCAGCCGACACCCTGACGTCAGACGCCACGCAGCCGCACGCAGCGCCCGCCACCCGCCACTCCTGCCAGCAGCCAACGAGCGCAACTGCGGGCCGCAGCCGACGCCCTACCGTCAGGCGCCACGCAGCCGCACGCAGCGCCCGCCACCCGCCACACCTGCCGACAGCCAACTGGCGCAATCGCGGGCCCGCGCCGGGTGCGGCCGGTGCCACGGGGACGCCGGGCGGCTGGTGGTCAGGGGCGCGTGCGCGCGCTCGTGTCGGCCGGTCAGGGGCCGTAGGCGGGGCGGGCGGCGGCCAGTTGGCGGAGGACCTGGGTGAGGATCTGGCTGCCCGGCGGGACGAGCGCCGGTTCGTAGGTCCACGCGTGGCCGACCCACGGGTCGGCCAAGTGCTCGCTGGGCTCCGGAGTGAGCCGCAGCATCGAGCGCCACAGGGGATCGAGCACCGGGCCGTACGCGGCGGCGTCCTCGCGGTCGGCCACCAGCAGCAGATGGACGCCCGCCGCGGGCCCCTCGTCGGCGAGATACCGCAACTGGTTGACGGCCCGGTCGTCGAAGCCGTACGGGAACTCGTTGACGATCAGCAGCTGTTCGGCCGTGTCGAAGCCGGGCGGCAGCGCGTCGGCCGCTCCCCCGCGCATCGCCATCTGGAGCAGATCGACCCGCTCGGTGAGCCGGCCCAGCACGTCGCTGACCCCGGCGGCCCCTGCGGCGGGCGGCGGCAGCACCAGGGCGCCGCCCGCGTAGAGCGGGGCCAGCGCCCCCGCGCCGGAACCCGCCGGGTCCAGCGCGTGCACGGCGAACCCGCCGACCGGGTACGAGGCGAGCAGCCGGGCCGCGATCGAGACCGCCGTCTCCATGGCCAGCCGCCGGTCGTCCTCGCTGTCGATCCACAGCCCGCGCTCCAGCGGCAGCCGGGCGAGCAGCGGGATGCGCAGCTCGGGTGCCTCGGGCAGGGACAGGTTACCGAGACGGACGGCCATCGGCGGCTCCGAGGGCACCCGGTAGCCGTGCCACACCGGGTTCTCCCAGCCCGCGAAGGCCGGCGGCAGCGCGGGCTCGACCACCTCGGCCTCGGCGGTGAGCTGCGCGAGGTCCCGGTCGAGCACGGCCCTGGCCTGGTCGACCAGCGCGATCTGCTTGTTGAGCGCCTCGTCGCGGGCGGCCTCGGCGGCCGGGCCGCCGCGGGTGAGGGGGTCGGCGAGCAGCCGGTCCAGCTCCTGCTCGTGACGGGACTGCGCGAAGTCCTCGGCGCTGCGGTAGGCGGCGACCGTACGGGCCAGGTCCTCGAACATGCCCCACACCTGGTTGTGCAGCCGCTCCTCCATCGTCCAGCCGCTGGCGTCGCCCGCGACGGGGGTGGGCGGGCGGTCGGCGGGCGGCGTCTGACCGGCCGCGGCGGGAGTGGGCGCGGGGGCAGGGGCGCTGTACGGCGAGCCGGCCCGGCCGGGCACGGGCCCGGCGGGTGCCTGGGCGGGCCCCCGGCGCGGGTGCCGGTAGTCCACGGGACCGTCGGCCGGGGCCGACGCAGCCGGTATGGCAGGCGTGGTGGCCGACGCAGCCGGTATGGCAGGCGTGGTGGCCGACGCAGCCGGTATGGCAGGCGTGGTGGCCGACGCAGCCGGTGCGGCAGGCGCGGTGGCGGCAGGCGCGGACGCAGCGACGGACCCCGCCGCCGTAGCCGCACCCTCCGTCGTACCCGCCCCGGAAGCCGCCGGGCGGCTCGCCGTCCCACCCGGGAGCGCCACCGAGCGGGACTGCTCGCGGCCCACCGCCTCGTGGATACGCCCGGCGACCGCGCCCGGCTCCGGAACCCCCTGGTCGAGCAGCAGCGCGGGCAGTCCGCCCTCGTACCCCTGGCCGACCGCGCGGACCTTCCACACGCCCTGCCGCCGGTACAGCTCGACGGCGAGCAGGGCCGTCTCCGCGCCGAGGCCGGTGATGGTGAACCCGGCGATCCCGGCGCCCTCCGGGGTCGTGGTGACGGCCAGACGCGGGGCGGGCGCGGCGCCGAAGTCCGCGGGCGCGCCCGGACGGCACGGCGGCAGCGCGAGCAGCACATGCACCCGGTGCACCGGCTCGGGCATCGCGCCGAGGTCCACCGCGAGACGGTGCTCGGCGGCGGCCTGCCTGGGCACCTCGATACCGGGCAGCTGCGGCGCGCCGGGGTGGGCCAGCCACCCCTGGTCGCCGACGACCCGGCCCTGTTCGTCCCCGAGGGTGACCGCGGCCACCACGGGGGTGCCGGCCGACACCCGGATCTCCAGCCGGTTGCCGGGCAGCGGATGGTTCTGCCCCCGGACCAGTTCGGCCGTCATCGCAGCCGCCCCCGTTTCACTTCTTCTTCGTGTGTGCGTGTGCTGTGCCCGGGCCCGTTACAGGGCGGGCAGGATGGCCGGAATCAGGTCCTGGAAGGTACGGCCGTTGGCGGGCGTGCCGATGGCCGTCATCGACCAGCCGCCCGCGCCGCGCTGCACCTTGGCCATGATCTGCGCGGTGTACTGGCCGCCGCCGGTGAGGGTGTAGCGGGCCAGCTCCTGGCCGTTGGTCTCGTCCACCAGCCGGCAGAACGCGTTCTGCACCTCGGCGAAGGTCTGCCCGGTGAAGGAGTTCACCGTGAAGACGATCTGGTCGACATGGACCGGGACCCGGGCGAGGTCGACCAGGATCGACTCGTCGTCACCGCCCTGCCCCGCGCCGCCGACCAGATTGTCACCGGTGTGCCGCACCGAGCCGTCGTCGCTGGTCAGGTGACGGAAGAACACCACGTCGACCGGCTGCTTGTCGGCGAAGAGCACAGCGGAGGCGTCCAGGTCGATCTCGCGGGTCCGGGTGCCGAACAGCCCCCGGCGCGGGGCGGCCTGCCAGCCGAGCCCCATCCGAACCGCCGTCAGCGTCCCTCCGTCGGACTTGCTCAGGCTGATCTTCTGGCCCTTGGTCATGTTGACCGTCACGCGCTGCCCCTCTCTCCACCGTCACCTGTGTGTGCGGTTGTCCCGCACCCTAACAAGACGCCGCCGGACGGCATCCCGGTTCGTCGCCAGGAGATTTCCGCCGTTTCATGGCCGATTCCCGAGGTGCGCTCCCCCGCGCCCCCGCCCTCCCGCTATGCCATCCCGGCCTCACGCATCTGCCGCAGCTCCTTCTTGAGCTCGCCCAGCTCGTCCCTGATCCGGGCCGCGACCTCGAACTGGAGCTCCGCGGCGGCGGTGTGCATCTGGTCGGTGAGCTGGCCGATCAGGTCGGCCAGCTCCTCCGCGGGCAGGGCCGCCGAGGTCCGCTTCCCACCGGGCTTGGCCGACAGCCCCGGCACGGGCGCCTTGCCGCGCGAGCGCTGCCGCCCGGAGCCCAGCAGCTCCTCGGTGTCGGCGTCCTCGCGGGCGAAGGAGTCCAGGATGCCCGAGATCTTCTTGCGCAGCGGCTGCGGGTCGATACCGCGCTCGGTGTTGTACGCGATCTGCTTCTCACGGCGGCGGTTGGTCTCGTCGATGGCCTTCTCCATCGCCGGGGTGATCCGGTCCGCGTACATGTGGACCTGGCCGGACACGTTACGGGCGGCGCGGCCGATGGTCTGGATCAGCGAGGTGCCCGAGCGCAGGAAGCCCTCCTTGTCCGCGTCCAGGATGGCGACCAGCGACACCTCGGGCAGGTCCAGGCCCTCACGGAGCAGGTTGATGCCGACCAGGACGTCGTACTCACCCGCGCGCAGCTCGTGCAGCAGCTCGACCCTGCGCAGGGTGTCGATGTCGCTGTGCAGATAGCGCACCTGGATGCCGAGCTCCAGCAGGTAGTCGGTGAGGTCCTCGGACATCTTCTTGGTGAGGGTGGTGACCAGCACCCTTTCGTCCTTCTCGGTGCGCAGCCGGATCTCGTGCACCAGGTCGTCGATCTGGCCCTCGGTGGGCTTGACGACGACCTCGGGGTCGATCAGGCCGGTCGGCCGGATGATCTGCTCGACCACGCCGTCGCCGCGCGACAGCTCGTACGGCCCCGGGGTCGCGGACAGATAGACGGTCTGGCCGACCCGGCCGAGGAACTCCTCCCACTTCAGCGGGCGGTTGTCCAGCGCGGACGGCAGCCGGAAGCCGTGGTCGACCAGGGTGCGCTTGCGGGACGCGTCGCCCTCGTACATCGCGCCGATCTGCGGCACGGTGACATGCGACTCGTCGATGACCAGCAGGAAGTCCTCGGGGAAGTAGTCGATGAGGGTGTCGGGCGCGGAGCCCTGCTCACGGCCGTCGATGTGCCGTGAGTAGTTCTCGATGCCGGAGCAGGAGCCGATCTGCCGCATCATCTCGATGTCGTACGTGGTGCGCATCCGCAGCCGCTGGGCCTCCAGCAGCTTGCCCTGCTTCTCCATCAGCGCGAGCTGGCCTTCGAGCTCCTTCTCGATGCCGGCGATGGCCCGCTCCATCCGCTCCGGTCCCGCCACGTAGTGGGTGGCGGGGAAGACATAGATCTGGCGGTCCTCGGTGATGACCTCGCCGGTGAGCGGGTGGAGGGTGTACAGCGCCTCGATCTCGTCGCCGAACATCTCGATCCGGACGGCCAGCTGCTCGTAGACCGGGAAGATCTCGATGGTGTCGCCGCGGACCCGGAAGGTGCCGCGGGTGAACGCCATGTCGTTGCGCGTGTACTGGATGTCGACGAAACGGCGGAGCAGCTGGTCGCGGTCGATGACGTCCCCGACATTGAGCCGGACCATGCGGTCGATGTACTCCTGTGGGGTGCCCAGGCCGTAGATGCAGGAGACGGAGGCGACCACGACGACATCGCGCCTGGTCAGCAGCGAGTTGGTGGCCGAGTGCCGCAGCCGCTCGACCTCCTCGTTGATGGACGAGTCCTTCTCGATGTAGGTGTCCGTCTGCGGGACGTACGCCTCGGGCTGGTAGTAGTCGTAGTACGAGACGAAGTACTCGACCGCGTTGTTCGGCAGCAGCTCGCGGAACTCGTTGGCGAGCTGGGCGGCCAGCGTCTTGTTCGGCGCCATCACCAGGGTGGGACGCTGAAGGCGCTCGATCATCCACGCGGTGGTGGCGGACTTGCCGGTGCCGGTCGCGCCGAGCAGGACCACGCCCTGCTCACCGGCGCGCACCCGGCGTTCGAGGTCGTTGATCGCGGTGGGCTGGTCACCGCTGGGCTGGTAGGGACTGACGACCTCGAAGGGCGCCACCGTGCGTTCGATATCTGATACGGGCCGCATGAGTCCACCGTACGACCCGCCACTGACAATCGGCCGCGCACCGCGATCCGGCCCGCGGCGGGGCTTGCGGGCCGGTTCCGCGGACCGCTGTCGTACCCCCCGCCTACGCTTGGTGACGTGACGAACGCCGCTGCCTGGACTGTCCTGGACACACCGATCGGCCCGCTGCTGGTGGCGGGGACCGAGGAAGGGCTCGCGCTGGTCGGTTTCCGGGCCGACGAGGCGGTGACCGCGCGCGCCCTGGAGTCGATGAGCCGGCGGCTGGGCCGCACAGCCGTCGAGGACGCGGCCCGGATGGCGCCGGCCGCCGCGCAGTTCGACGCGTACTTCGCGGGCGAGCTGCGGGAATTCAGCCTGCCGCTGGACTGGTCGCTGATCACCGGCTTCGCCCGGCGGGTGCTGCGCGAGCTGGAGTCGGGTGTCCCGTACGGCACGGTGGTCGGCTATCAGGACCTGGCCGACCGGGTGGGCGAGCCGGGGGCGGCGCGGGCGGTGGGCGCGGCGATGGGGGCGAATCCACTGCCGCTGGTGGTGCCCTGCCACCGGGTGGTGGAGAGCGACGGGGGGATCGGCGGTTTCGGGGGCGGGCTGGAGATCAAGCGGGCGCTGCTGGCGCTGGAGGGGGTGCTGCCCGCGCCTCTGTTCTGACGCGGGCGGGGTCCGGGCAGGCGTCCGTACGGGGGGCGTCCGTACGGGCAGGGCGCGTCCGTCACCGCGGTACGGCTCGGGCGGGCGTCCGTACGGGTTGCGGCTACTCCTCGGAGCTGCGCGGGTCGGGGATCTGCGGCTGCTGGTCGGCCTTCGGCAGCTCCGCCCGGGTGTCGGCCTCGATCTCCGGCGGCGCATCGGCCGGCTCCGACTGCGGGTCCGCCGCGGCCGTCGCGGTGGCCGGGGGCTGCCCCGCGCTGTCGCCCCCGCTCTGCCCCGCCCGGTCGAAGAACCTCAGCATCTCCACGGGGAAGGGCATGACGAGCGTCGAGTTCTTCTCGGCGGCGACCTCCACCACGGTCTGGAGCAGCCGCAGTTGGAGCGCGGAGGGGTTGGCGTCCATGGCCTTCGCGGCCTGGGACAGCTTGTGCGACGCCTGGAGCTCACCGTCGGCCGTGATGATCCGGGCCCGGCGCTCACGGTCTGCCTCGGCCTGCCGGGCCATCGACCGCTTCATGGACTCCGGCAGGGCCACGTCCTTGATCTCGACCCGGTCGATGTGCACACCCCAGCCCGCGGCCGGGGTGGACAGCATCAGCTCCAGGCCCTCGTGCAGGTGCTCGCGCCCCGACAGCAGATCGTCCAGGTCACTCTTGCCGATGATCGACCGCAGCGAGGTCTGGGCGACCTGGAGCATCGCGAACTCGTAGTTCTGCACGTCCACGGAGGCGCGTATCGGGTCCACGACCCGGAAGTACAGCACGGCGTCCACCCGGACCGACACGTTGTCCCGGGTGATGCCGTCCTGGGCGGGCACGGGCATGGTGACGATCTGCATATTGACCTTCGTCATCTTGTCGACGAAGGGGACGAGGAAGCGCGGGCCCGGTTCCTTGGGCAGCCGGTTGACCCGGCCGAAACGGTAGATCACCCCGCGTTCGTACTGCTTGACGATCCGCACGGTCCGCGGCACCACGATCAGTCCGAGCACTGCGGCGACGATCAGTACGACAACAAGGGTTCCCATGGCCCGGCTTCCCCCTTCAACGGCAAGAGCGTGCACCCGTGCACACCACAGTGGGCGCGGTGCCCGCTCGGGGACAAGGGTCTCGCGGGTGGGATTCCCGCGGACGGGGGACCGGTCAGGTCGTGTCGAAGCGGGCCGCGGCCAGATAGTCGGGGCGCGGGTCGAGGGCGGCGGCGAGCCGGAAGTGGCGCTGGGCCTCGGTCGCGCGGTTGGCGCGCTCCAGGGTGCGGGCCAGGGCGAAGTGGGCGAAGGCGTTGTCCGGCTCGCGCTCCAGCACGATCTGGAACTCCAGCTCGGCCGGGCGCAGTTGGGCCGCGGCGAAGAACGCGCGGGCGCGCAGCAGCCGGGCCGCGGTGTTCTCCGGGTGGGCGGTGATCACGGAGTCGAGCAGCTTGACGGCACCACGCGGGTCACGCGCGGCCAGCAGCTGCTCGGCGGCGCGGAAGTCGATGACATGCGTCTCTGGGGTCCGGTCGGGCAAGGCCGCCTCCCTGAAGGGGGTACGGGTGACGACAGATCGTCTTCGGTTCGTCATACCCAACGCCCGCGGCGGCAACCGCATTCCTCGGCGGGGCCGGGGTACGTCGTAGCGTGCTCGGTACACCTGGCATCCCCGGCACGGCCTAGGCTGTCGCCCATGCTGACAGTGGGGCTGACCGGCGGCATCGGGGCCGGCAAGAGCGAGGTGGCGCGGCTGCTGGTGTCCTACGGGGCCGTGCTGGTCGACGCCGATCTGATCGCCCGCGAGGTCGTGGCGCCCGGTACGGAGGGGCTGGCCGCGGTGGTGGCCGAGTTCGGTACGGATGTGCTGACGCCGGACGGGGCTCTGGACCGGCCGAAGCTCGGCGCGATCGTCTTTACCGACGAGGAGCGGCGCAAGGCGCTCAACGCGATTGTCCATCCGCTGGTCGCCCGCAGGTCGGCGTTGTTGCAGCAGGCCGCGGGCGAGGACGCGGTCGTCGTCCACGATGTGCCGCTGCTGGCCGAGAACGGGCTCGCGCCGCGTTACGACGTGGTGATCGTGGTGGATGCCTCGCCGGCCACGCAGCTCGACCGGCTGGTCCGGCTGCGCGGGATGACCGAGGAGGAGGCGCGGGCGCGGATGGCCGCGCAGGCCACCCGCGAGGAGCGGCTTGCCGTGGCGGACGTCGTGATCGACAACGACGGCCCGCTGCACGCGCTGGAACCCCAGGTCCGCGCCGCCTGGGACACCCTGACCGCCTCGGCGTAGCCCGCGTCCCCGCGCTCCGCGACGCCAGAACGTCCGCCACCCGAGGCCGGACCGCCCCCGCGCCCGGGGGAACCCGCCGCCCCGGACGTGAGGTGTCGCAAGATCGCGCAGACCCCATGTCCCGGGTGCGGCCCGACGGCCCGGCCCCGCAGGGGTGCCCCGCAGCTCCCGGGCGCGAGGCCGGCACCGGCCCCGAGCCCTTGGGCGCGGCCCACAAGCGCGCCGCAGCAATGCACACCCCCCGCGCCGCGCGTCAGGGGCCCGGCGTTCGGGCGCGGCCCGGAGCACCCCCAACTCCAACCTCGGCCCCGGCAAGGGGCCAGCCGACTGGCGCGGCCCACAAGCTCGCCGCAGCAATGCACACCCCTCGCACCGCGCGTCGGGGGCCCGGCCTTCGGACGCGGCCCGAAGCACCCGCAGCTCCAGCCCCGGCCCCGGCAAGGGGCCAGCCGACTGGCGCCGCCCACAAGCTCGCCGCAGCGGTGCACCCCCCTCGCGCCGCGCGTCGGGGCCCGGCCTTCGGACGCGGCCCGAAGCACCCCCAACTCCAGCCCCGGCCCCGACAAGGGGTCAACGGGCGTTGGTCGTGGGGTGCCTCCCCCGCAGGGGGCTAGCGGCCGTCGTCCTCCCGGTCCGCGAGAAAGCGTTCGAACTCCGCCGCGAGGTCGTCGGCCGAGGGCAGGTCGACGGGCTCGGCGATGAGGCTCTCACGGCGGTGCGCCCCGGCCACCGCGTCGTACTGGTTCTCAAGTCCCTTGACCACCGAGACGAGTTCGCCGTCCCCCTCGGCGACCTGGCGGTCGATCTCGACCCGGACGGTGTGTGCCTCGTTGCGCAGCGCGTGGGCGACCTCGGGCAGCACCAGACCGGTCGTGGAGGTGATCGTCTCCAGCACGGCGAGCGCGGCGTCCGGGTACGGGGAGCGGGCCAGATAGTGCGGCACATGCGCGGCGATGCCGAGCACATCGCGCCCGGCCTCGGCGAGCCGCAGCTCGATCAGCGCGGCGGCGCTCCCCGGCACCTGGGCCTCCTCGAACCACGCGCGGTGGCCGGGCATCAGGTCCACCCGGTTGCCGTGCGGGGTCAGGCCGACCGGGCGGGTGTGCGGGACGCCCATCGGAATGCCGTGGAAGTTCATCGCCAGGCGGACGCCCAGCCGCTCGACGACCTGGAGGACGGCCGTGGCGAAGCGCTCCCACTCCACATCGGGCTCTGAGCCGGTGAGCAGCAGAAAGGGCGTGCCGGTGGTGTCACGGACCAGATAGAGGTCGATCTCCGGGGCCTCGTACGCCGACCAGTGGTCGCGCTCGAAGGTCATCAGGGGCCGACGGGCCCGGTAGTCGACCAGGCGGTCCGCGTCGAACCGCGCGATCAGCCGGTTGTCGAGCCGGTCGAGCAGCTGCTGGGCGATCTGTTCACCGGTCTCACCGGCATCCATGAACCCCTCGAATTGATACAGCAGCACGGGCCCGGCTTCACCCACGGCCTCGTCGACGGCCTCGGCCCCGCCCGGCACGTACTCGTACAGTCCTTGCGGATCCAGCACGGTGATCGTCCTCCTCGCTCTGTGTCACCCTCAACGAACGGAAACGGCCCGCCATTCCCACCCGTGGCATCCGAACCGTTTCCCCTCCACACTTGACGGGTCGTCGGCTCGGCCCTACGTTCTCGCAACGCCGCCGGCCGTTCAGATCGGCGTCCACCATTCATATAGCTGAAAGGCTTCGGATGCGACCCCACGCGCTTCTGACCCTGCCCGCAGCAGCCGCACTCCTCGCCGCCGGCCTGGTGGCCTACGCCGCGCCCGCCGGCGCCGCGGGCACCGGCGCCGCGGGCACCGTCGAGGTCACCACGGCCAAAGAGCTCAAGGCCGCGCTGACCGACGCGGCCCCCGGCCAGACCATCCACCTCGCCGACGGCACCTACACCGGCAACTTCAAGGTGACCGTCTCCGGTACAGCGTCCTCCCGGATCACGCTCACCGGCTCGTCGCAGGCGATCCTCACCTCCTCCGGCGGCTACGGACTCTATCTGAACGGCGCGAGCTACTGGACGGTCCACGGTCTGACCGTCACCGGCGGCCAGAAGGGGATCGTCACCGACACCGCCGCCCATGTGGTGATCGACTCGGTGACCGTGCACGGCCTCCAGATGGAGGGGGTGCACTTCCGCAACTCCAGCACCGACGCCGTGATCGAGAACTCATGGATCTACGACACCGGGCTGGAGCGGCCCGGCTACGGCGAGGGCGTCTACGTCGGCACCGCCAACACGCTCTCCGACAACAGCGACCGGGCGCAGATCCTGAACAACGTCATCGGGCCCAACGTCGGCGCCGAGAACATCGACCTCAAGGAAGGCACCACGGGCGGGCTGGTCTCCGGCAACACCTTCGACGGCAGCGGGCTGAGCATGACCAACTTCGACGACTCATGGGTGGACGTGAAGGGCAACAACTACACGATCACCGGCAACCACGGCACCCACACGCTCAACGACGGCTACCAGACGCACACCCAGCAGCCCGGCTGGGGCTGCGGCACGGTCTTCCGGGACAACGTCTCGGACCTGACCGGCGCCACGGGCGCGACCCAGTACGGCGTCTACGTCACCAACTACAGCAGCGGCTGCCCCACCACGGTCTACAGCTCCAACACGGTGACCGGCGGCCACGGTCTGACCAATATCGCCGTCACCCCCTGAGGACCTGACGAGCCGATGACCTGACAGCCTGCCGACCGCCGGAACGCACGGCAAGGACCACCCGAACACACCGCAGGTCAACCCGAACGCACCGCGGGCCCGCCTCCCCCGAAGGGGAAGCGGGCCCGCGGTCACACAGCGTGCCTCAGCGGCGCGCGATCAGCTCTGGCCGCCGGCCAGCTTCTCGCGCAGGGCCGCCAGGGCCTCGTCGGAGGCCAGGGCACCGGAGGTGTCGTCCGACTCCGAGGAGTACGAACCGCCACCGCCCGCACCCGCACCGGCCGACGGAGTCGCGGAGCCGGCCTCGGCCGCCGCCTGCTCGTCCGCCTCGCGGGACTTGATGACCTGCGCCTGGTGCTGCTCGAAGCGGGTCTGGGCCGTGGCGTACTGGCCTTCCCACTCCTCGCGCTGCTTCTCGTACCCCTCGAGCCAGTCGTTGGTCTCGGGGTCGAAGCCCTCGGGGTAGATGTAGTTCCCCTGGTCGTCGTACGACGCGGCCATGCCGTACAGGGTCGGGTCGAACTCGACCGAGGCCGGGTCCGAGCCGAACGACTCGTTGGCCTGCTTGAGCGACAGCGAGATACGGCGGCGCTCCAGGTCGATGTCGATGACCTTGACGAAGATCTCGTCGTTGACCTGGACGACCTGCTCCGGGATCTCCACGTGGCGCTCGGCCAGCTCGGAGATGTGCACCAGGCCCTCGATGCCCTCGTCGACACGCACGAACGCGCCGAACGGGACGAGCTTGGTGACCTTGCCGGGGACGACCTGCCCGATCTGGTGGGTCCGGGCGAACTGCTGCCACGGGTCTTCCTGGGTCGCCTTCAGCGACAGGGAGACACGCTCGCGGTCCATGTCGACGTCCAGAACCTCGACCGTGACCTCCTGGCCGACCTCGACAACCTCGGACGGGTGGTCGATGTGCTTCCAGGACAGCTCCGAGACGTGCACCAGACCGTCGACACCGCCGAGGTCCACGAACGCGCCGAAGTTGACGATGGAGGAGACGACGCCGGAGCGCACCTGACCCTTCTGCAGGGTGGTGAGGAAGGTCTGACGGACCTCGCTCTGGGTCTGCTCCAGCCAGGCACGGCGGGACAGGACCACATTGTTGCGGTTCTTGTCCAGCTCGATGATCTTCGCCTCGAGCTCCTTGCCCACGTAGGGCTGGAGGTCGCGCACGCGGCGCATCTCGACGAGCGAGGCGGGCAGGAAGCCACGGAGGCCGATGTCGAGGATGAGACCACCCTTGACGACCTCGATGACGGTACCGGTGACGATGCCGTCCTCTTCCTTGATCTTCTCGATCGTGCCCCACGCGCGCTCGTACTGCGCACGCTTCTTCGAGAGGATCAGGCGGCCTTCCTTGTCCTCCTTCTGGAGAACCAGGGCCTCGATCTCATCGCCCACGGCGACGACCTCGTTGGGGTCGACGTCGTGCTTGATGGAGAGTTCGCGGGAGGGGATGACACCTTCGGTCTTGTAACCGATGTCGAGCAGGACCTCGTCCCGGTCGACCTTCACGATGACGCCGTCGACGATGTCGCCGTCGTTGAAGTACTTGATCGTCTCGTCGATCGCGGCGAGGAAGGCTTCCTCGTTGCCGATGTCGTTGACCGCCACCTGCGGGGTGGTACGAGGGGCCTCGGTGCTGCTCGTCATTAGGGAAAGGACTCCGGTACGGACAGTAAGTCGTAGGTACTGCTACGCCGGGAACCCTTTTCGCTCCTGCCGAATTCCTGACAGCCGCTAGGCCGAAGGGTCTGCAACAGTATCGAGCACAGCCTGCTCCGTCTGAGGCGCGCAGGCTCGCAGCGCAACTTGTAGCATACGGGGGCAGCCGGGCACGGTCAATGCACGAAGAGCACACCGGGCGCGTAACGAACCAAACCGGCGCAAGTCACCCGACCGCAGGTCTCATCAGAGAGTACGACGACTGCCGCGATGATCCAAGGACCCGAACCCGAAGCGACCCGGCGTGCGGCCGGAGCGACCGAGAGCAGCACGGCCAATCGCCGCTGGTGGGACCGGAACGCCGACGAGTACCAGCGCGAGCACGGCGACTTCCTGGGCGACGACCGTTTCGTCTGGGGCCCCGAGGGCCTGGACGAGGCGGACGCCGGGCTGCTCGGGCCCGCGGGGAGCCTCAAGGACCTGTCCGTGCTGGAGATCGGCGCCGGCGCCGCCCAGTGCTCGCGCTGGCTGGCCGCCCAGGGTGCGCGTCCGGTCGCCCTCGACCTCTCGCACCGCCAGCTCCAGCACGCCCGGCGGCTCGCCGAGGAGCAGCCCGGCACCGTCGTCCCCCTGGTGCAGGCCGACGCCGGGACGCTGCCGTTCGCCGACGCCTCCTTCGACCTGGCCTGTTCCGCGTACGGCGCGCTGCCCTTCGTCGCGGACACCGCCCGGGTGCACCGCGAGGTACGGCGGGTGCTGCGGCCCGGCGGGCGCTGGGTCTTCTCGGTCACCCACCCGATCCGCTGGGCGTTCCCCGACGAGCCGGGCCCCGAGGGGCTGACCGCCGCCACCTCCTACTTCGACCGCACGCCCTACGTCGAGCAGGACGACCGGGGCCTCGCCGTCTACGTCGAGCACCACCGCACGCTGGGCGACCGGGTCCGCGAGATCGCCGCGGCGGGCCTGCGGCTGGTCGACCTGGTCGAGCCCGAGTGGCCGTCCTGGAACGAGCAGGAGTGGGGCGGCTGGTCCCCCCTGCGCGGCGCCCTGCTGCCGGGCACGGCGATCTTCGTCTGCGCCGCGCCGTGAGAGCGCCCTCGGCGGGCGGCCCGATCAGTCGCAGCGCGGGCGGCGTGAGCCGACCCGACCCGGGCGGTACGGACACCGCCGCGGGCGGTACGGGCTCTGCGTCAGCCGACGCGAATCGGCTCGCGGGCGGCGGGGACGGGCTCACCACAGGCGGTACGGGCCTGTTGTCTGGCCCCGGCGGCCTCGGCGGACCCGTCCCCGGCGGCGTGAGCCGACCCGACCCGGGCGGTACGGACACCGCCGCGGCCGGTACGGACTCCGCGTCAGCCGACGCGAATCGGCCCGCGCGCGGCAGGGCCGGACTCACCACAGGCCGTACCGGCCTGCCCGGCCCCAGATGCCTCCGCAAACGCGTCTCCGGCGGCGTGAGCCGACCCGGCGCGGGCGGTGCGAACTCCGGCACGGCCGATACGGGCTCCGCGTCAGCCGACGCGAATCGGCCCGCGCGCGTCGGGGCCAGGCTCACCGCAGGCGGTACCGGCCTGCCCGCCCCCGGCGGCGTGAGTCGACCCCGCTCGGGCGGTGCGGGACCGGGCGGCGCGCACGGCTTGGCTGCGCCCGGTGTCGGCGGGGTCGCGTGGGCGGGGTGAGCGGGCGGCCCGGCGTGGGTGGGGTGATCGGGGCGGCGCTGCGGGCCGAGGGGCGGCGGCTGCCGGTCGCGTCCGTCGTACCCGACCTGCTGGCCGCGCTCGACTCCCACGGCGCCGCCGTGCTGGCGGCGCCGACCGGCACCGGCAAGACCACCCTCGTACCGCTCCTACTGGCCGATGCCGCCGACGGCATCGGACGGGTGGTGGTCGCCGAGCCGCGCCGGATGGCCGCGCGGGCCGCCGCCCGGCGGATGGCGTGGCTGCTGGGCGAGCCGGTCGGCGGCACGGTCGGCTTCACCGTGCGCGGCGAGCGGCGGGTCTCGGACCGTACGGCCGTGGAGGTCGTCACCACCGGCGTACTGCTCCAGCGGCTCCAGCGCGACCCCGAACTGGCCGGCGTCGGCACGGTGATGCTCGACGAGTGCCACGAACGCCATCTCGACGCCGACACCGCGATGGCCTTCCTGCTGGACGTACGGGCCGCCCTGCGGCCGGAACTGCGGCTCGTCGCCGCTTCTGCCACGACCGACACGGCGGCCTGGGCGGCGCTGGTCGGCGGCCCGGTGGTCGAGGCCGCGGACGTACTGCACCCGGTCGCCGTACGGTGGGCGCCGCCGGACCGGCCGGTCCGCCCGCCGCACGGCATGCGCGTCGACCCCGCGCTGCTCGACCACGTGGCGGCGACCGTACGGCGGGCGCTGCGCGAGCACGACGGGGACGTGCTGTGCTTTCTGCCCGGGACCGGGGAGATCGCCCGGGTGGCCGGGCTGCTCGGGTCCGGGCTCGGCGCGGACGTGCTGCAACTGCACGGGCGGGCGCCGGCCGCCGTACAGGACGCGGCGCTCGCGCCCGGCGAGCGGCGGCGCGTACTGCTGGCGACGTCGGTGGCCGAGTCCAGCCTGACCGTGCCCGGGGTGCGGGTCGTGGTGGACAGCGGGCTGGCCCGGGAGCCGCGTACCGACCACGCGCGCGGCCTGGGCGCGCTGACCACCGTACGGGTCTCGCGGGCCGCCGCCGATCAGCGCGCCGGACGGGCCGGGCGGGAGGCGCCCGGTACGGTCTACCGCTGCTGGACCGAGGCCGAGCAGGCCCGGCTGCCGCGCAGGCCCGCGCCCGAGATCGCGCTCGCCGATCTGACCTCCTTCGCGTTGCAGGCCGCGTGCTGGGGCGACCCGGACGCCTCGGGCCTGGGCCTGCTCGACCCGCCGCCGCCCGGTGCGATGGCCGCCGCCCGCGCCACGCTGCTCGGCCTCGGCGCGGTCGACGCGTCCGGCCGCGCGCTGGACCGGGGGCGGCGGCTGGCCCGGATCGGGGTGCACCCGCGGCTGGCCCGGGCGCTGCTGGACGCGGCCGACGCGGTCGGCCCGACCCGCGCCGCCGAGCTGACCGCGCTGCTCAGCGAGGAGCTGCCCGCGTCGTACGGCCCCGATCTGACCGCCGCGTGGCGTACGGCCCGCCGCGCCGACGACCCCTACGCGACGCGCTGGCGCGCCGAGACCCGCCGCCTGGAGTCCTCCTCGCGCCCCAAGAACCTGCGGGGATCCGACTCACCCGGTGAAGGCGGGCCGGGGTCGGGGCGGCCCGGCGACACGGCAGGGGCCGGACGGACCGGGGGCGGCGCGGGCGCCGGCCGGGGGCTCGGTGACGACGCTGCCGCGGGGCTCGTCGTGGCGTTGGCGTTTCCGGAGCGGGTGGCGCGGCGGCGCGGGGCCGGGGTGTATCTGATGGCGGGCGGGACCGCCGCCGAGGTCGGGCCGGGGTTCGGGGACGCCGAGTGGATCGCGGTGGCGGTCGCCGACCGAGGGGTGGGGAAGGCGGCGGCCCGGGTACGGGTGGCGGCCGTCATCGACGAGCGGACCGCGCGGCAGGCCGCCGCCGGCCTGCTGGAGTCGTACGAGGAGGTGCGGTGGGCCCAGGGCGACGTGGTGGCCCGCCGGGTGGAACGGCTGGGGGCGATCGAGCTGGCCTCGGCCCCACTGCGCCGGGCCGACCCGGAACTCGTACGGGCCGCCCTGGTCGAGGGCCTGCGCGCGGAGGGTACGGGGCGGCTGCGGTGGTCGCGCGAGGCCCGGGACCTGCGGCTGCGGATGGAGTTCGTCCGGCGGGTGCTCGGCGATCCGTGGCCGGACGTGTCGGAGGAGGCACTGCTCGCGCGGGCCGAACAGTGGCTCGGCGGCGAACTGGCGTCGGCGCGGCGCCGGGCGGACCTGGAACGGATCGACGCCGGGGCCGCGTTGAACCGGCTGCTCCCGTGGGCGAGCGGCGCGGCCGGGCGGTTCGGGGAGTTGGCGCCGGAGCGGATCGAGGTGCCCAGCGGCTCGCGGGTCCGGGTCGACTACAGCGGCGAGCAGCCCGTACTGGCCGTGAAACTCCAGGAGTTGTTCGGGCTTCGGGAGACCCCGCGGGTGGCGGGCGTACCGGTGCTCGTCCATCTGCTGTCGCCCGCGGGGCGGCCCGCGGCCGTGACGGCGGACCTGGCGTCCTTCTGGCGCGAGGGGTATCGGGCGGTGCGGGCCGAACTGCGCGGCCGCTACCCCCGGCACCCGTGGCCCGAGGACCCCTCGACGGCGGCCCCGACCCGCCACGTCAAGGCCCGCGGCCGCTGACGCCCTCCGGGCCGGGGACCGGGCCGGGGCCGGGGCCGGGGCCGGGGCCGGGGCCGGGGCCGGGGCTCAGGTTCGGTCCGCCGCCGACCGAGCCGGTCCGGGGCTCAGGTTCGTAAGACCCTCTCACGAACGTGAATGGGCGACGCCCGGCGCCGACGGCGGCCCTTACGTCCGTGACAGCCTCTAACAAACGCGAAGGCTCACAACGCGCACACCAGCGGCGCCTCTCACGTCCGTGAGACCCCCTCACAAACGCGAGCGGGCCACACCCAGCCCGCGGACGGCAGCCCTCACATACGTGACACCCTCTAACAAACGCGAGCAGTCACAACGCGTTCCGCGCCCACGCGGGGAGCGCCCCGCCAAGGGCGCTGGGGGGTACCCCCGGGCGAAGCCCGGGGGAGGAACTGCGCGAGCAACCCGCCACCACCCGGTGGGCCGAAAACCGCCGCGAGCGGCCCGGCGAGCGGCCCGGCGCAGCCGCACCGCGGCTGACTGCGCCGTCCCCCGGGCGCGCCGCAGGCGGAACCGGGCCTCAGGGCTCGTTGGTGATCGCGGGGCCGGCCGCCGCGCCCGCGGTGTCCGTCGGGCTCGGCGTCCCGGACGGGTCCGCGGCATCCGTGTCCGTGCCGCACGGGTCCGGTGTCGGGTCCTGCGCCTTCGGGTCCTGGGCGTCGGCGTCCGCCGTGTCGTCGGCCGGCGGCTCGGTGACCGTCGGCGGCTGGATGACCTCGCCGCTGTCGGTCGGCGTCTGCGTGGGCGTCGGGTCCGTCGGGCAGCCCGGCGTGGTCGTCGGGTCCGTGGGCGTCCCCGTCGTCGGGTCCGTGGTGGCCGGGCCCGTCGGCGCGCCGGTGGTGGGCTCGGTGACCGGCACACCCGTGGGGCTGGTCGTGGGCTTCGGCGTCGAGCCCTGCGTCGGCTTGACCGTACCGGTCGCGGTGGCCGTCGGCCGCGGGCTGGTCGACGGCGAAGGGCTCGTCGACGGCGACGGGCTGGTCGACGGGTTCGGCGCGGACGGCGAGGCCGACACACCGGGACCGGGTGTGCCCGCGCGGTCGGGCACCGCGACCGCGCCGCCCTGCCGGAAGTGCTCGTACCAGGACTTCACCAGGTCCAGATACGCCTGCGAGTGGTTGTAGCCGAGGATCGCGCGGTCCATGTCGCTCGGCACGGCCAGGTCACGGCCGTCGGCGCACAGGTAGTGGGCGGCGGCCAGCGCGGCGTCGTAGATGTTGTTGGGGTTGCGCACCCCGTCACCGTTGCCGTCCGCGCCCCACGTCGCCCAGGTCGAGGGGATGAACTGCATGGGCCCGACCGCCCGGTCGTGCACCGGGTCCCCGTCGTAGGCGCCGCTGTCGGTGTCGCTGATGTCGGCAAAACCGTTTCCGTTGAGCACCGGGCCCAGGATCGGCGAGTACGTCGTACCGTTCGCGTCGACCGCGCCGCCGCGGGCCTGGCCCGACTCGACCTGGCCGATCGCGGCGAGCAGTTCCCACGGCAGATGGCAGCCGGGATTGGTCTCGGCGACGGCCTGCTGCGCCCGCTGATAGGCGTCGAACACCGTCGCGGGCAGACTCGCGCCACCGGCCGGCACGGAGATCACCGGGTCGCCGCCCGGGGCACCGGCCGTCGGATCAGCGGGCGCGGTGGGGGTGTTCAGCGGGGGCAGCGCGGTGACGTACAGCGGCGAACCACCGTCGATCTCCGGCCCCGGCGGCGGCGTCACCACCGACTGCGACCCGTGCGTGGACGCGTGGGCCACCGGCAGAAAGCCCGGTGCCTGCGACGCGCTCAGCGCGGCCATCGCCGCAGCGGCCACCGCCGTTCCCGCCGCTCCCCTGCGTAGCCTCCGGCCATATCGCCGCGCAGCCATATCGCGGTCCCTCCCCTGGTGCGAGTCGCGTGCCGAATCGGCGCCACAACGCCGATGACCCTACGGCAACTTCAAGGCCGCGACCACAGTCTTCCTCGTATCCACAGGGTTCGAACCGGCGCAATCCGGTACGGCGCGGCGCCCCTCGGCAAAGCATTCACCAAGGGGACGCCTCCCCTTCACACGGGACGGCCGCACGCCCCGAACACCCCACCCGCCACTCGGCCCACTCCTGTCAGCGCGGGCCGCTCCCCTCCATCAGTGCGCGGCCGACTCCCAGTCCGTACCGACGCCCACCGACACATCCAGCGGCGCCCGCAGCGGATACGCCCCCGCCATCTCGCGGCGCAGCAGCTCCTCGACCTTCTCCCGCTCCCCGGGGGCGACTTCGAGCACGATTTCGTCGTGCACCTGGAGCAGCATCCGCGAGGTCAGCTTCTCCTCGGTCAGCGCCCGGTCCACCCGCAGCATCGCGATCTTCACGATGTCCGCGGCCGAGCCCTGGATCGGCGCGTTGAGCGCCATCCGCTCGGCCATCTCCCGCCGCTGCCGGTTGTCGCTGTTCAGATCCGGCAGGTAACGGCGCCGGCCGAGCAGCGTCGAGGTGTATCCCGTACCGCGGGCCTCCTCCACCACCCGGTGCAGATAGTCCCGCACGCCGCCGAACCGCTCGAAGTACGTCTCCATCAGCGCCCGCGCCTCGGCGGCCTCGATCCCCAGCTGCTGGGACAGCCCGAACGCCGACAGCCCGTACGCCAATCCGTACGACATCGCCTTGATCTTCCGGCGCATCTCCGCGTCCACCGCGTCCCGGGGCACCGAGAACACCTGCGAACCCACGGTGGTGTGCAGGTCCTCGCCCGAGGTGAACGCCGCGATCAGCCCCTCGTCCTCCGACAGGTGGGCCATCACCCGTAGCTCGATCTGGCTGTAGTCCGCCGTCAGCAGCGACTCGTACCCCGCGCCGACCACGAAGCCGCGCCGGATCGCCCGGCCCTCGTCGGTACGCACCGGCACGTTCTGCAAGTTCGGGTCCGTGGACGACAGCCGGCCCGTCGCCGCCACCGTCTGGCTGAACGAGGTGTGGATCCGCCCGTCCGGCGCGATCGTCTTGACCAGACCCTCCACCGTCACCCGCAGCTTGGCCTGTTCCCGGTGCCGCAGCATGATCACCGGCAGGTCGTGCTCGGTCTGGGCCGCCAGCCACGCCAACGCGTCGGCGTCCGTGGTGTAACCCGTCTTCGTCTTCTTCGTCTTCGGCAGACCCAGCTCACCGAAGAGCACTTCCTGCAGCTGCTTGGGCGAGCCCAGATTGAACTCGTGGCCCACCGAGGCGTGCGCCTCCGTCACCGCGTGCTGCACCGCAGCCGCGAACTGCTGCTCCAGGCCCTCCAGATGGGCCCGGTCCGCCGCGATCCCGGCCCGCTCCATCCGCGCCAGCAGCGCCGACGTGGGCAGCTCCACGTCGTGCAGCAGATCGACCGCGCCCACCTCCGGCAGCCGCTCGCCGAACACCGTGCCGAGGTCCAGCACCGTGCGCGCCTGGACCATCAGCGCCTCGGCGGCGGCCGCCTCGCCGTCCTCCTCCTCGCCGAAGGCCAGCTGTCCGCTCCCGGAGTCGGCCGGCGCCAGCTCCCGGCCCAGGTACTCCACCGACAGCACGTCCAGCGCGAACGAACGGCGGCCCGGCTTGATCAGATACGCCGCCAGCGCCGTGTCCATCGAGACGCCCGCCACCTGCCAGCCGTGCTCGGCGAACACCCGGGCCGCGTTCTTCGCGTTGTGCAGCACCTTCGGCCGGTCCGGGTCCGCCAGCCACGCGGCGAACGCCTTCTCGTCGGCCCCGTCCAGCACCGCCGGGTCGAACCACGCCGCGTCCTCCGCGGCGGCCAGCGCCACCTGCGTCACACCGCCGCTGCCCAGCGCCCAGGTGTCCACGCTCGCCAGCCCCAGCGCCTCGCCCGCGTGCGCCTCCAGCCAGTCCGGCAGCTCCCCCGCCGCCAGCACCCGGCCGTCCACGGCCACGCCCTCCGCGACCGCCGCCTCCTCCTGCTCCGCGCCCGGGTCCGCCGCGAACAGCCGCTCGCGGAAGTTCGGGTTGCGGAACTCCAGCGCGTCCAGCACCGTGCCCAGCGCCGTACGGTCGTACGCTCCCCGCTCCAACTGCTCGGGGGCCGCCGGCAGCGTCACATCACGGACCATCTCCGTCAGGCGGCGGTTCAGCTTGACCGCGTCCAGATGCGCCCGGAGGTTTTCGCCCGCCTTCCCCTTCACCTCGTCCGCGCGCTCGCACAGCTCCGCGAACGACCCGAACTGGATGATCCACTTCGCGGCGGTCTTCTCCCCCACCCCCGGGATGCCCGGCAGATTGTCCGACGGGTCGCCGCGCAGCGCCGCGAAGTCCGGGTACTGGCGCGGCGACAGCCCATACTTCTCCTCGACCTTCTCCGGTGTGAACCGGGTCAGCTCCGAGACGCCCTTGGTCGGATACAGCACCGTGACATGGTCGCTGACCAGTTGGAACGCGTCCCGGTCGCCGGTGACGATCAGCACCTCGTACCCCAGCGCCTCGGCCTGGGTCGCCAGCGTCGCGATGATGTCGTCCGCCTCGTACCCCTCCACCGCGAAGCGGCTCACCGCCATCGCGTCCAGCAGCTCGCCGATCAGCTCGACCTGGCTGCGGAACTCGTCGGGCGTCTTGGAACGCGTCGCCTTGTACTCCGGGTACTCGTCGAACCGCCATGTCTTGCGGGACACGTCGAACGCGACCGCCAGATGCGTCGGCTTCTCGTCACGCAGCGTGTTCGCCAGCATGGACGCGAAGCCGTAAATGGCGTTCGTCGGCTGGCCCGTGGCCGTATTGAAATTCTCCACGGGCAGCGCGTAGAACGCCCGGTACGCCAGCGAGTGCCCGTCCAGCAGCATCAGCCGCGGGCGGTCGGTCGTCGTCTTCGATGCTTTCTCTGCCACGTTCCCGATCCTCCCACGTACCACTGACAGTCCCGCCGCACGCCGCAGTCCGCCTCCGGCGCGGACCCCGGGCATGGACCCCGGCGTGCGGTCCCCCGGGCGCGGCCGCATGCGCGGATCGGACCCGCGCGTGCCCGCCCCCGCTGGGGTGTCCACAGCGCTCACCCGTGCAGCGCTGAGCCAAAGGCCGCGCCGGTGTCGAAAGAGACGATGAGCAAGGAGCGAAGGACGAGGAACGAGGAGTGAGCGACTGTCGAAGAGGACCGTCGACATCGGGTTCAAGCGGCCGGAGGCGAAGGGCGGGAGAAAAATGGCAGGATCGGGGACATGGCAAAGAAGCCGCCCATAGGTGACCCCGTACAGGACGCCCCGCACGTCACGGCGCCCCCGCACGCCGCGGCCGGGCTGCCCGCCGTCGTCCACAGCATGAGAAACGCCGAAGCCCAGATGGGCGCCCGCCGCACCGCACTCACCCTGCTCAGGGTCAACCAGAAGAAGGGCTTCGACTGCCCCGGCTGCGCCTGGCCCGAGGGCGATCACCGCCACACCTTCGAGTTCTGCGAGAACGGCGCCAAGGCCGTCGCCGAAGAGGCCACCCTCCGCCGTGTCACCCCTGACTTCTTCGCCGCCCACCCCGTCGCCGAACTCGCCCGCCGCAGCGGCTACTGGCTCGGCCAGCAGGGCCGCCTCACCGAGCCGATGTACCTGCCCGAAGGCGCCACCCACTACGAACCCATCGCCTGGGACCGCGCCTTCGACCTCATCGCCGGTGAACTCCGCGACCTCGACTCCCCCGACGAGGCCGTCTTCTACACCTCGGGCCGAACCAGCAACGAAGCCGCGTTCCTCTACCAGCTCTTCGCCCGCGCCTACGGCACCAACAACCTGCCCGACTGCTCCAACATGTGCCACGAGTCGTCCGGCTCCGCGCTCACCGAGACCCTGGGCGTCGGCAAGGGCAGCGTCCTGCTCGACGACCTCCACCGGGCCGAACTGATCATCGTCGCCGGACAGAATCCCGGCACCAACCACCCGCGCATGCTCTCCGCCCTCGAAAAGGCCAAGCGCGGCGGCGCCATGATCGTCAGCGTCAACCCGCTCCCCGAGGCCGGCCTCGAACGCTTCAAGAACCCCCAGACCGCGGCCGGACTGGCCGGCCCCGGTACCCGCCTCACCGATCTCCACCTGCCGATCCGGCTCGGCGGCGACCAGGCGCTCTTCCGCGCCCTCGGCCGCCTCCTGATCGAGGACGGCGCCCTCGACCACGACTTCATCGCCGCCCACACCCACGGATACGACGAGTACCGCGCCGCCGCGCTCGCCACCGACCGGGACGAGATCCGCACCGCCACCGGGCTCGCCGACGACGACATCCGGCGCCTGTACGCCCTCGTCCGCGGCGCCAGGAGCATCGTCGTCTGCTGGGCCATGGGCCTCACCCAGCACAAGCACTCCGTCCCCACGATCCGCGAAGTCGTCAACTTCCTCCTGCTCGGCGGCAACATCGGCCGGCCCGGCGCGGGCGTCTGTCCCGTACGCGGCCACTCCAATGTCCAGGGCGACCGCACGATGGGCATCTACGAACGTCCCGCCGCCGCCTTCCTCGACGCCCTAGGGCGCGAATTCGGCTTCGCACCCCCGCGTCACCACGGCCTCGACGTCGTCCGCGCCATAAGGGCGCTGCGCGACGGCGCCGCCAAGGTCTTCCTCGCCATGGGCGGCAACTTCGTCTCCGCCAGCCCCGACACCGACGTCACCGAGGCGGCCATGCGCCGGGCCCGGCTCACCGTCCATGTGTCGACCAAGCTCAACCGGTCCCACGTGGTCACCGGCGCCCGCGCCCTCATCCTCCCCACCCTCGGCCGCACCGAGAGGGACCACCAGGCCGGCGGCGACCAGTTCGTCACCGTCGAGGACTCCATGGGCATGGTCCACGCCTCCCGAGGCACCCTCGCCCCCGCCTCGCCGCACCTGCTCTCCGAACCCGCGATCGTCGCCCGGCTCGCCCAGGCCGTCCTCGGCCCCCGAAGCACCATCCCCTGGGCCGGCTTCGCCGACGACTACGACCTCGTCCGCGACCGGATCGCCCGCGTCATCCCCGGCTTCGACGACTTCAACACCCGGGTACGGCGCCCCGGCGGCTTCACCCTCCCCCACGGCCCGCGCGACTCCCGCACCTTCCCCACGGCCACCGGCAAGGCCAACTTCACGGCCGCGCCCGTCACTTACCCCCGGGTGCCCGCCGGCCGGCTGCTGCTCCAGACCATCCGCTCGCACGACCAGTACAACACCACCATCTACGGGCTCGACGACCGTTACCGGGGCATCAAGGGCGGCCGCCGCGTCGTCCTCCTCCACCCCGACGACGCCGCCGAACACGGCCTGCGCGACGGCGACTTCACCGATCTCGTCGGCGAGTGGACCGACGGCGCCGAGCGCCGCGCCGACGGCTTCCGCGTCGTCCACTACGCCACGCCCCGCGGCTGCGCCGCCGCCTACTACCCCGAGACCAACGTCCTCGTCCCCCTCGACCACACCGCCGACACCAGCAACACCCCGGCGTCCAAGTCGATCGTGATCCGCCTGGAACCCACGATCCCCGCACAGTCCTGAACCCTGAACCCACCCACCGAAGCACCCGGAACGCAGAACGGAGCCGACCCGCATGGGCGAGCAGACCACCACCCACTTCCCCCCGGAGATCCTGGAGCAGTACGCCGACCTCGGCGTCGATCTGCACGCCCTGTTCTCCGCGGGGCATCTCGGCGACCGCATGGGGATCGAGATCCTGCGCGCCGCGCCCGAGGAAGTGGTCGGCACCATGCCCGTCGAAGGCAACACCCAGCCCTACGGACTGCTGCACGGCGGCGCCTCGGCCGTACTCGCCGAAACCCTCGGCTCCGTCGGCGCGATGCTGCACGGCGGCCCGGGCAAGATCGCCGTCGGGGTCGACCTCAACGCCACGCACCACCGCGGTCTGCGCAGCGGCACGGTGACGGGAACGGCGACGCCCGTCCACCGGGGGCGCTCCTCGGCGACGTACGAGATCGTCATCACGGACGAGGCGGGCCGCCGCGTCTGCACCGCCCGGCTCACCTGCATGCTCCGGCCCGCGTCGCTGGCGACCCCGCCCACGGGCTGACCCGCCGGTACCGGGCCGTCGCCCGGACAGAGTCCGGCACGTACGCCTGGCGAGATATACGGATACCTTGGAATCAAAGGTGATGTGCCCCGGGTGGGATTTGAACCCACGCTGTCGGTGGTTTGAGCACCGTGCCTCTGCCGCTGGGCTACCGGGGCCTGCATAAGATTCAAAGGGCTCGACGAGTCCTCCGTGCCCTAACGATACAGGAGCTGGGTACGCTCTAGGGGCAGGTCCAGGCCCAGAACGAGGAGCACCGTGAGCGCCCCCGAAGAGTCCGCTACCCCGCAGGATGCGCAATCGCATGTGCCGCCGCTGACGACTCGCGTCGTGATCGCGGAGGACGAGGCGCTGATTCGGCTCGATCTCAAGGAGATGCTGGAGGAGGAGGGTTACTCCGTCGTCGGTGAGGCCGGGGACGGCGAAACCGCGGTGAAGCTCACGGAGGAACTGCGGCCCGACCTGGTGATCCTCGATGTCAAGATGCCGGTCCTGGACGGGATCTCCGCCGCCGAGCGGATCGCCGAGAACAAGATCGCGCCCGTGCTGATGCTGACGGCGTTCTCGCAGCGGGAGCTGGTGGAGCGGGCCAGGGACGCGGGCGCGATGGCGTACCTGGTGAAGCCGTTCACCAAGAGCGACCTCGTGCCGTCGATCGAGATGGCGGTGAGCCGGTTCCAGGAGCTGCGGGCGCTGGAGTCGGAGATCGCGGACCTGTCGCTGCGGCTGGAGACGCGCAAGCTGGTCGACCGGGCGAAGAGCGCGCTCCAGACGAAGTACGGGCTGTCGGAGCCGGCCGCCTTCCGGTGGATCCAGAAGACGTCGATGGACCGGCGGATGTCGATGCAGGCGGTGGCGCAGGCCGTGATCGAGGAGGTCACGGACTAGCGGTCCGCACCGCACGACGTACGACATGGGGAAGGGCCCGCGCCGGGTGTGGTCACCGGGCGCGGGCCCTTTCGCCGGTACGGCGTGAACGGCACGTACGGCCGGGGGATCAGTCCTCGCCGAGGTACGTCTTGCGGACCCCGTCGTCGTGCAGCAGGTCCTGGCCGGTGCCGGAGAGCTTGATCGTGCCGATTTCCATCACGTGGGCCTGGTCGGCGAGCGAGAGCGCGGCCTGCGCGTTCTGCTCGACCAGCAGGATCGTGGTGCCCTGTGCCTTCAGCTCGATGATCGTCGTCATGATCTTCTGCATCATGATCGGCGACAGGCCCATGGAGGGTTCGTCGAGCATGAGGAGTTTCGGCTGGGACATCAGGGCGCGGCCCATGGCGAGCATCTGCTGTTCGCCGCCGGAGAGGGTGCCCGCGGCCTGCTTGCGGCGTTCGCCGAGGATGGGGAAGAGGTCGTAGGCGCGCTGGATGTCCTTGGCGATTCCGGGGGCGTCCTTGCGGAGGAACGCGCCGAGTTGGAGGTTCTGTTCGATGGTGAGCCGGGGGAAGATGTGCCGGCCTTCCGGGGAGTGCGCGAGCCCGAGGGCGACGATCTTGTGCGCGGGGACCCGGGTGAGGCTCTTCCCGTCGAAGCGGACCTTGCCGCCGGTGGGCTTGAGCAGTCCGCTGAGGGTGCGGAGTGTGGTGGTCTTGCCGGCGCCGTTGGTGCCGATGAGGGTGACGATCTGGCCGGCCTCGACGGAGAAGCTGATGCCCTTGACAGCTTCGATCTTGCCGTAGGAGACGCGGAGGTCCTCGACTTCGAGCAGTGCGGTCATCGGTCGTTCTCCTGCTCGCTCGTGCCCTTGCCGCCCTGGTCGCCCTCGGCTCCGGCGCCGGAACCCGCCTCCGTACCCGCGCCCGCGCCCGCCTCCGGGCCGTCCCCCTCGTCCTCGGGCGCTCCCTCGAAGGGCTCGCCGAGGTAGGCGGCGATGACGCGTTCGTCGTTCTGGACGACTTCGGAGGTGCCCTCGATGAGCTTCTCGCCCTGGACGAGGACGGCGACGCGGTCGCAGAGGTTGAAGATGAACCGCATGTCGTGCTCGATGACGAGGACGGCGATGCCCTGGTCGCGGATGGCGAAGACCAGTTCCTCGGTGGCGCGGGTCTCCTGCGGGTTCATGCCGGCGGTGGGCTCGTCGAGGAGGAGGAGTCCGGGTTCGCTGGCGAGCGCGCGGGCGATCTCCAGCTTGCGCTGCTCGCCGTAGGGGAGGTTGCGGGAGAGGTGGTCGGCCTTGTCGGCGAGGCCGGTGAACGCGAGGAGTTCCATGGCGCGTTCACGCGACCGCGCTTCGGCCCGGTGGTAGCGGGGGCCGCGGATGAGCGCGGACAGAAGTCCTTCCTTGGTGCGGGTGTGGCGGCCGACCAGGACGTTCTCCAGCACGGTCATGTTGGCGAACAGCCGGATGTTCTGGAAGGTCCGGGCTATTCCGGCCTGGGTGACGAGGTGCGGCTTGGGGGGCAGTACGGTCCCCCGGTAGCTGACGGTGCCCTCGGTGGGGACGTACAGGCCGGTCAGACAGTTGAAGAAGGTGGTCTTGCCGGCGCCGTTGGGCCCGATGAGGCCGACGATCTCGCCGGTGTTGACGGTGAGGTCGACATCGCGGACGGCGGTGAGTCCGCCGAAGCGCATGATGACGCCGCGGGCTTCGAGCAGAGGGGTGCGGTCGGGCGTCCGCGCGGGGGTGGGCTGGGTGTCGGTCGTGGTGGTCATGGTGTCTTTCACGCCCCTGCCGTGTTGACGGGGAGGGTGTCGTCGCCCATGGGGCGCTGGGCCGGGATCAGGGTGTCGTCGTCGTGGAACTCCAGTCGGCGGCGCCGGTTGGCGATGATGCCCTCGGGGCGGAAGCGCATGATCAGGATGAGGGCGAGGCCGAAGGCGAAGAGTTCGTACCGCTGGAGGAAGCCCAGCTTCTCCGGGATGAGGTAGAGCAGGGCCGCGCCGAGGATGGGACCGCTGACCGTACCCATGCCGCCGAGGACGACGGCGGCGAGCAGGAAGGCGGAGTTGGGCGGCGCGGCGCCGGAGAACTGGTAGGGGCTGGGCACGACGTTGTAGGTGACGTGGGCGCTGACGGTTCCGGCGAGGCCGGCCAGCGAGGCGCCCAGCGCGAAGGCGATGAGCTTGACGCGGAAGCCGTTGATGCCCATGGCGGTGGCGGCGGTCTCGTCCTCGCGGATGGCGACCCAGGAGCGGCCGATACGGGAGTCGGCGGCGCGGGTGAAGATGAGGACGACGATGACGGTGATCAGCAGCATCAGCAGGTAGTAGTTGGCGAACCTGCCGAGCGTGAACGAGCCGATCTGGTGGGCGTTGCCGAGGTTGTAGCCGAAGACGGACAGGTCGGGGATCTGGGCGATGCCGTTGGGTCCGTTGGTGACCTTCGGGCCCGATACGCCGTCGAGGCTGTTGACGGCGAGCCGGAAGATCTCTCCGAAGCCGAGGGTGACGATGGCGAGGTAGTCGCCGCGCAGCCGGAGGGTGGGTGCGCCGATGAGGACGCCGAAGACGAGGCTGGCGGCCATGCCGGTGAGGGCGGCGCCCCAGAACGGGAACTGGACGCCGGACCAGATCGAGTACTGGGAGCCGGAGACCAGCGCGGCCGCGTAGGCGCCGACGCCGAGGAAGGCGACGTAGCCGAGGTCGAGCAGGCCGGTGAGGCCGACGACGATGTTGAGGCCGAGGGCGACGGTGCCGAAGATGAGGATGTTGACGCCGAGGTTGGCCCAGTGCTCGTTGTTCTGGGCGAACGGGTAGGCGATGGCCGCGAGCAGTCCCATGGAGATGGCGAACGGCCGGTGGGCGGTGGTCATGCCGGAGAACTGGCGGGTGAGCCCGGTGGCGCTCAGCGCCCAGAGGGTGAAGGCGACCAGGATCAGATAGCCGATGAAGATCTCGGTGTAGCCGGTGGCCAGTCCGTAGGTGAGGACCTTGAGGCCGAGGGCGGCGACGACGGTGATGATCAGCCGCTGGATCCAGCCGGGCAGCCGGGTGGGGTCGGCGACGGGCAGGTCGCTGTGCTGGAGGCGGGCTTCGCGGAGCCACCGGTAGGCGCTGCGTGCGGCGTTGTTCTGGGAGAGGCGGCCGAGTTCGTAGAACTCGGCGTCGGGGTCCTCGGCCGGGTGCCGGTGGATGGGCAGGGCGAGGGCGCCGATGAGCAGGACGAGGCTGCCGACGGCGGCGATGAAGCCGCCCGGGTCGAGGTTGGCCAGTCCGCCGAGTTCCTGGGCGATGGCGATGACGGTGTACCAGGTGGTGGCGAAGGTGCCGGCGGCGAGCAGCAGGATGCCGTTGTGGGAGCGGTTGGGCAGGAACCCGCGCAGGCCCTTGACGCCGAACGCGGCGACGACGAACAGCGCGCTGAGGATGCCGCCGACGAGGGTGAGGACCTGGAGGCCGCCGGGGTAGCCGGAGACGGTGAGGTCGCCGGGGAATTCGGTGGTGTAGGTCCAGGACAGGAAGGTGGAGGCGATCGTGGCGACGGCGCCGACGAGGGCGACGGCGCGGGCGGCGGCGGGCGGCAGGGGTACGTACGGCGCGACACGGCGGCCGCCGACGGGCGCGGTCGCCTCGACGTGCGCGGTGGTGGGGATGTCGGTCATGTGATCACGCCCTGTCCGCGACGCGCTCGCCGAGCAGGCCCTGCGGCCGGACGAGCAGGACGACGATGAGGAGGACGAAGGCCCAGACGTTGGCCCAGCTGCCGCCGCCGAGCTGCTGCATGCCGGGGATGTTGGAGACATAGGCGGAGGCGCAGGACTCGGCGACGCCGAGGACGAGTCCGCCGAGCATGGCGCCGTAGATGTTGCCGATGCCGCCGAGCACGGCCGCGGTGAACGCCTTCAGACCGGCCTGGAAGCCCATGTCGTATTTGATCTGGCCGTACTTGAGGCCGGAGGCGAGGCCGGCGATGGCGGCGAAGAGGCCGCCGATGGCGAAGGCGATGACGATGATGCGGTTGGTGTCGATGCCCATGAGCTGCGCGGTGTCGGGGTCCTGGGCGGTGGCCTGCATCGCGCGGCCGGTGCGGCTGGTGCGGACGAAGAAGGCCAGGCCGATCATGCAGATGACGGCGGCGGCGACGAGGAAGATGTCGCCGCGCTGAATGCTGATGGAGCCGACGTGGTACGGGTGGGTGCCGAGCTGGGGGAAGTTCACGGCGTTGTCGGCGCCGGGGTACCAGATAAAGATGGCCTGCTGGAGGGCGAGGGAGAGGCCGATGGCGGTGATGAGCGGTGCCAGGCGTGGCGCGTTGCGCAGCGGCCGGTAGGCGAAGCGTTCGGCGCCGACGGCGATCAGGACGGACACGATGGCGCCGCCTGCCAGCATGAGGGGCAGCGCGAGCCAGATGGACGTGCCGTGGGGGAGATTCGTCCAGACCGTGAGGGCTCCGAAGGACCCGGTCATGAAGATCTCGCCGTGGGCGAAGTTGATGAGCTGGACGATGCCGTACACCATCGTGTAGCCGATGGCGATGAGCCCGTACATCGAGCCGATGAACAGCCCGTTGGCCAGCTGTTGCGGCAGGGTGTGCACCGCATGGCCTCCATGTCGCTGGGGAGCAGGGGGGTGGGCAGGGACGTTGAGCGGGTGCGTGGCGCGAGCGGGGCGGGTGGCGCGCTCGGAGCGGTCGAGCGGTCCGGCCCGTCGGGCGGTGAGCGGTGATCGCCGGGCGGTGAGCGGGGGTACGCGGCGGGCCGCGCGGTCGGTGGGGTGACCAGCCGCGCGGCCCTGGGTGCTGCGGGTGGGGCGGTCAGCCGGTGTACGTACCGCTCTTGACGGCGACCCACTCGCCGCCCTTGACCTGGTACACGGTCAGCTGCTTGTTGGTGGTGTCGCCGAACTCGTCGAAGGACAGGTGTCCGGCGATGCCGTCGAAGTCGGTCTTCTGGACGGCGTCCACGAGCTTGGTGCGGGCGTCGTTGATGGCGGGCAGCGTGCCGCCGTTGGCGTCCATGACGGCCTTGACGCCGTTGATAATGGCGGTGGCGGCGTCGTAGGAGTAGCCGCCGTAGGTGCCGTAGTCGCCGGGGTAGCCCTTGGACTTGTAGGTGTTGATGAAGTCCTTGGCGGCCGGGAGCGTGGTGACGGGCACGCCGACGCTGGTGACGAGGTCGCCGTCGGAGGCCTGGCCGGCGGTCTTGATGTAGGTGTCGGAGAACATGCCGTCGCCGCCCATGAGCGGGATGTTGACGCCGGCCGCCTTGAGCTGCTTGGTGATCAGCTCGGACTCGTCGTACTGGCCGCCGTAGTAGAGGATGTCGGCGTGCGAGTTCCTGATCTTCGTGACCAGGGTGGAGAAGTCGGTGTCGCCGGTGTTGACGTGGTCGGTTCCGGCGATCTTGCCCCCGAGCTGGGCGAACTTGTCGTGGAAGATGCCCGCCAGGCCGGCGCCGTAGGTCTGCTTGTCGTCGACGACGAAGGCGGACTTCTTCTTGAGGGTGTTGTACGCGTAATCGGCCGCGAAGCCGCCCTGGAGGGCGTCGGTGGTGGCGGTACGGAAGTAGGTCTTGAAGGGGCGGACCTTCTTGCCGGTCGCCCAGTCCTTGCCCAGGGTCAGGGTGGGGTTGGTGTTCGCCGGTGAGATCTCGACCATGTTGGCGTTGGCGAAGACCTGCTGCATCGACTGCGCCACACCGGAGTTGAGCGGGCCGACGGCGGCGATGACGCTGTTGTCGGCCACCAGGGCGGTGGCGTTCTGCTGGCCGGAGGCGGGCAGCGCCTTGTCGTCCAGGGCCTTGACCTTGAAAGTGACGCCGGGCACCAAATGCTTGGCGTTGGCGTCGTCCACCGCGATCTGGACGCCGTACTGGAGTCCGAGGCCGGTGGCCGAGTTCTGGCCGGTGAGCGGGGCGTCGACGCCGATGACGACCGTAGTGGTGGTGGCGGTCGAACCGCCCCCGTCGTCGCCCTTCTTGCTGTCGTCGCCGCGCGAGCCGCAGGCGGTGAGGGAGAGCGCTCCAGTGGTGAGTACGGAGGTCAGAATCAGCAAGGAACGGTGTCGCACGATCAGTCCTTTCCCCTGGCGCGGCCGTCTCTGATGAGAGGCCGAGTCGCGCGCTGGAACCCGAACTGAACAAATCCGGTGGCGCGGTGACTGGCGGTGACTCTAGGCGCGTCACGGGGGGTCAGGCAGAGGTGTAGCGAAGAGTGTGACTGTCTTGTTATGCCAATCGGAAACTCTTGAGCTTTAATTGAGGTTGGCAGAACTTTTTGCGAACTTTGGGCGTTTTGCGGCAAGTCCGCATGATGAGAACCGGTACATCGGTGCAGGGTGAAGGCTTCCCGGACGATCATGGGCGAAGATCGGACAAGATCAGCCGGAACAGGATTACCGGACTCCGCAGGGGGTAGGGAGCGGCGGCGACGGGCGTCCCTATGCGTATTGCGGGCACGTTACGCAGTGTTAATTGCGATGTTCGGCTTTTCCGAAACAACGCCCCCGTCCGGCCGGTCGCCGAACAGGGGCGGGGTTTGCGGCAAGGCGCGATCTTTTCGGGCTCGGGTTCCGTCAGGACCAAAAAAGCACTCACGCATTACGTTCTTGAGAAATGCCGATGTCAGAGCCCTGCGGGCCTGACCGAGGCGGGCCTCAGACCTTCGGGGAGTCGTCCTCGCCGATGTGGTGGACGCGGACCATGTTGGTGGTGCCGGGCATCCCGGGCGGCGAGCCGGCCGTGATGACCACGACGTCGCCCTTCTTGCAGCGCCCGATCCGCAGCAGTTCCTCGTCCACCTGCTGGACCATCTCGTCGGTGGTCTGCACGGTCGGGCCGAGGAACGTCTCCACACCCCAGGTCAGATTGAGCTGGGAGCGGGTGGCGGGCTCCGGGGTGAAGGCCAGCACGGGGATCGGCGAGCGGTAGCGGGAGAGCCGGCGGACGGTGTCGCCGGACTGGGTGAAGGCCACCAGATAGCTCGCGCCGAGGAAGTCGCCCATCTCGGCGGCGGCCCGGGCCACCGCGCCGCCCTGGGTGCGTGGCTTGTTCTGATCGGTCAGCGGCGGCAGCCCGGCGGCGAGTACGTCCGCCTCGGCGGCGGCCACGATCCGCGACATCGTCTTGACCGTCTCGATCGGGTACTTGCCGACGCTGGTCTCGCCGGAGAGCATCACCGCGTCGGTGCCGTCGATCACGGCGTTGGCGACGTCGCTGGCCTCGGCGCGGGTGGGCCGGGAGTTGTCGATCATCGAGTCGAGCATCTGGGTGGCGACGATCACCGGCTTGGCGTTGCGCCTGGCGATGCTGACCGCGCGCTTCTGGACCAGCGGCACGGCCTCCAGCGGCATCTCGACGCCGAGGTCGCCGCGGGCCACCATGATCCCGTCGAAGGCGTCCACGATGGACTCCAGGTTCTCCACCGCCTGCGGCTTCTCGATCTTGGCGATGACCGGGACCCGGCGGCCCTCCTCCTCCATGATCCGCAGCACGTCCTCGTAGTCCCGCCCGGAGCGGACGAAGGACAGGGCGATGATGTCGGCCCCGATCCGCAGTCCCCAGCGCAGGTCGCGGATGTCCTTCTCGGACAGGGCGGGCACGGAGACCGCGACCCCGGGCAGATTGAGCCCCTTGTGGTCGGAGATCATGCCGCCCTCGATGACCATGGTGTGCACCCGCGGTCCCTCGACGGCGGTCACTTCGAGGGTGACCCGCCCGTCGTCCACGAGGATGCGCTCCCCGCGGGCCACATCGGCGACCAGACCCTTGTACGTGGTGCCGCAGATCTGCTGGTCACCCTCGATGTCGTCGACGGTGATGGTGAAGTCGTCGCCGCGTTCAAGGAGTACGGGCCCCTCGGCGAATCGGCCGAGCCTGATCTTCGGACCCTGAAGGTCGACCAGGACACCCACGCTGCGGCCGGTCTCGTCGCCGGCCTTGCGGACCCGTCGGTAGCGGTCCTCGTGTTCGGCGTAACCGCCATGGCTCAGATTCAGGCGGGCCACGTCCATTCCGGCCTCGACCAGGGCCTTGATCTGGTCGTAGGAGTCGGTGGCGGGGCCCAGAGTGCAGACAATTTTGGCTCGGCGCATGTTCCGAGCGTATGACTTACTCGTTGGTAGGGAACACGGGCCCGGCAACTCCCCAACGACGGCCGGATGAACCCTTGTTGACAAGTGTCGAAGTGTGCAGAGCCCCGCTCGGATGAGCAGATGTGTCACCCTCAGTGGCCGGTTGCGCGACTTACCGCGACTTACGCGTCAGGGGTGTCGCGAAGGGGCCGGTGTGGTCCAGAATCTACGCGCGTTGCACCCTCACGCGCGCCTCAGGCGCCACACGACCATTCAGGGAGACCGGAATGCCGCTCAACCGCAGGGACTTCATCAATCGTTCGGCCGCCACCGGCGCGGGTGTGGCGCTCGCCGGTACGGCGGGGGCGGTGGCGGCGGCCCCCGCGCAGGCGACCGAGCGGCACGGCGGCCGGCAGGCCCCTCGCCCGAGGACGTACAGCCTGCGGGTGCTGGGCACCACCGATCTGCACGGGCACGCCCTGAACTGGGACTACTTCACCGACGCCGAGTACGACGACGCCACCCACAACGACGTCGGCCTGGCCAAGATCGCCACCCTGGTCGCGCGCGCCCGCGCCGAGAAGGGCCACGACCGGACCCTGCTGATCGACGCGGGCGACATCATCCAGGGCACCCAGCTGTCGTACTACTACGCCCGGGTGGAGCCGATCACCGGCGCCGGGCGCGGACCGCGGCACCCGATGGCGCTGGCGATGAACCACATGAAGTACGACGCCGCCGCGCTCGGCAACCACGAGTTCAACTACGGCATCCCGCTGCTGCGCGCCTTCCAGGAGCAGTGCGACTTCCCGCTGCTGGCCGCCAACGCCGTGGACGCCAGGACGCTCAAGCCCGCCTTCCCGCCCTACCTGGTCAAGCGCCTGCGGGTGCCCGGCGGCCCCGACGTCAAGGTGGGTGTGCTCGGGCTGACCAACCCCGGCATCGCCGTGTGGGACAAGGCCAATGTCCAGGGCAAGATGGCCTTCCCCGGCCTGGTCGAACAGGCCCGGATCCATGTGCCCAGGCTCAGGGCGCTCGGCTGCGACGTGGTGATCTGTACCGACCACAGCGGCCTGGACGGCGGGACCTCGTACGGCGACGCGGTGCCGTTCCCGGAGAACGCCTCGTCGCTGGTGGCCGAGCAGGTGCCCGGCATCGACGCGATCCTGGTCGGGCACACCCATGTGGAGCGGCCCTGCACCCTGGTCACCAACGCCGAGACGGGCCGGAAGGTGGTGCTCTCCGAGCCGCTGATGTGGGGGATGCGGCTGAGCGTCTTCGACATCGACCTGGAGTTCACCCGCGGCCGCTGGCAGGTCACCTCGGTCACCGCCGAGGTCCGCAATGCCAACACCGTGCCCGAGGACCCGGCGGTCGCCCGGCTGGTGCGGGCCGAGCACCGCAAGGTCGTGGACTACGTCAACCAGGTCGTCGGCACCTGTACGCAGGCGATGTCCGCGACCGAGTCGACGTACAAGGACACCCCGATCATCGACTTCGTGAACCTGGTGCAGTCCGACACCGTCAAGGCGGCCCTGGCGGGCACCCCGTACGCGGATCTGCCGGTGCTCTCGGAGGCGTCCTGCTTCTCGCGGACGGCGTCGATCCCGGCCGGGCAGGTGTCGCTGCGTGACGTGGCGGGCCTGTACGTCTACGAGAACACCCTGGACGCCAAGATCCTCACCGGCGCCCAGGTCAAGGACTACCTGGAATGGTCGGCGGCCTACTACACACGGACCGCGCCCGGCGCGCCCGTGGACCCGGCCGCGCTGACCAACGCGAACAACACGCCCGACTACTCCTACGACGTGCTCAGCGGCGTGTCCTACGACATCGACGTGGCGCAGCCGGCCGGGTCGCGGATCGTGAACCTCACCTTCGGCGGCGCGCCGATCGACCCGGCGGCCCGCTTCGTACTGGCGGTCAACAACTACCGCTCCAGCGGCGGCAGCAACTACCCGCACATCGCGACCGCGCAGTCGGTGTGGTCCGACTCCGACGAGATCCGCAACACGATCATCGCCTGGGTGCAGGCCCACGGGACGATCGACCCGGCGGCCTTCGGCGGCGACGAGTGGCGGCTCACCCGCGCGGGAGTGCCGCTGTTCGGCTAGCGGCATCCCCGGCCGCTTCCTGGGAGCCCTCGGCCCGGGGGCCGCCGCCGAGTCCGAAGGTGGTGAAGGCGGTCCTGTCCGGCAGGGGGTAGTGCTCCTCGCCGGTCAGGGCCGCGGTCAGGTCGTTGAGCACGACGGCGGCCCGCCAGGCGGCCAGGCCCAGGTCGGGTGCGCCGACGCCGTGGGTGTGGCGTTCGGCGTTCTGCACGTAGACATGCCCGGTGACCGCCGGGTCGAGGACGACACGGTGCCGGGCGTCGATCTTCGGCCGCCCGGCGGAGTCGCGCCGCACATAGGGGTCGAGGGGGCCGAGCAGCCGGTCGAGCGGGCGCTCGCGGTAGCCGGTGGCCAGCACCACGGCTTCGGTGACCAGCCGGCTGCGGGTGCCCTGGTCGGCGTGTTCCAGATGGAGTTCGATGCCATGGGCGCCGATCCGGCCGGCCGTGCGCACGGACACACCAGGGGTGAGGACGGCGTCGGGCCAGCCGCCGTCGAGGGTGCGGCGGTAGAGCTCGTCGTGGATCGCGGCGATCGTCTCGGCGTCGATGCCCTTGTGCAGCTGCCACTGGCCGGCCACGAGCCGGTCGCGTACGTCCTCGTCCAGGCCGTGGAAGTAGCGGGTGTAGTCCGGGGTGAAGTGTTCCAGGCCGAGCTTGCTGTACTCCATGGGCGCGAAGGCGGGGGTGCGGGCCAGCCAGGTCAGCCGCTCGCGGCCGGCCGGGCGGGCCCGCAGCAGGTCGAGGAAGATCTCGGCGCCGGACTGGCCGGAGCCGACGACGGTGACGTGGTCGGCGGCCAGCAGCCGTTCGCGCTGCTCCAGGTAGTGCGCGGAGTGGACGACGGGCACGGCGGGCGCCTCGGCCAGCGGGCGCAGCGGTTCGGGTACGTGGGGCTCGGTGCCGATGCCGAGGACGAGATGGCGGGCGTGGGTGCGGCCCAGCGCCTCGGCCTCGCCCTGGGCGTCGAGGTGGGTGTGGTCGATCTCGAACAGGGCGCGGCCGGGGTTCCAGCGCACGGTGTCGACCTGCTGCCCGAAGTGGGTGGTGGGCAGGCCCTCGGCGACCCAGCGGCAGTAGGCGTCGTACTCGGCGCGGTGCACATGGAAGCGCTCGGCGAAGTAGAAGGGGTACAGCCGCTGCCGGGTCCTGAGCCAGTTGAGGAACGACCAGCGGCTGGTGGGGTCGGCGAGGGTCACCAGGTCGGCCAGGAAGGGGACTTGGAGGGTGGCGCCGTCGATCAGCAGGCCGGGGTGCCAGTGGAAGCCGGGGCGCTGGTCGTAGAAGGCGGTGGTGAGACCGGGGACGGCGTCGGCGAGGGCGGCGAGCGAGAGGTTGAAGGGGCCGATGCCGACGCCGAGCAGGTCGAGGGGTGAGGCGGCGGGGCGGCCGGTGGGTGCCGCCGAGCTGTCCCGCGCGGTGGGTGTTGCGGGGGGTGTGGGGGGTGTGGGGGCGTTCATCGCTCGGTGGGACCTTCCGTCGTCAGCTGGAGGAGCGCGTCGAGGTCGTCGGGGCGGACATGCGGGTTGAGCAGGGTGGCCTTGAGCCACAGCTGTCCGTCGGCGCGGGCCCGGCCGAGCACGGCGCGGCCCTCGTACAGCAGGCGGCGGCGCAGTTGCGCGGTCTGCTCGTCGCTCGCGTCGGTGGGGCGGAAGAGCACGGTGCTGATGGTGGGGGGTCCGTACAGGGTCAGCGCCGGGTGGCGGTCGATACGGGCGGCGAACTCGGTGGCGAGGTCGCAGACGGCCTCCACGAGGGCGCCGATGCCGTCGCGGCCGAGGGCGCGCAGGGTGACGGCGATCTTGAGGATGTCGGGGCGGCGGGTGTTGCGCAGCGAGCGGCCGAGCAGGTCGGGCAGGCCGGCCTCGGTGTCGTCCTCGGCGTTGAGGTAGTCGGCCTGGTGGGTCAGCGGGCGCAGGGCGGCGCCGTCGGGTACGGCGAGCAGCCCGGCGGCGACCGGCTGCCAGCCGAGTTTGTGCAGGTCGAGGCTCACGGAGACGGCGGACTGCAGCCCTTCGAGCTTGTGGGCCTCGCGGTCGCTGAAGAGCAGCGGTCCGCCGTAGGCGGCGTCGACGTGGAGTTCGGCGCCGTGGGCGGTGGTGATCTTGGCGATGTCGGGCAGCGGGTCGATCGCGCCGGAGTCGGTGGTGCCCGCGGTGGCCACCACCAGGGGCCGGCCGGGGAGTTCGTCGAGCGCGCCCTGCACGGCGGCGGGGTCGAGGACACCCGCGGGGGTGTCGATGACAAGGGGGCTGGGCAGTCCGAGCAGCCAGGCCGCGCGCTGCACGCTGTGGTGGGCGTTGGCGCCGCAGACGATCTGCACCCGGGGGCCGCCGGCGGCGCGTTCTCGGGCCAGTAGCAGGGCGAGCTGGTTGGACTCGGTGCCGCCGGTGGTGACCAGGGCCTCGGGCGCGGGCAGGTCGGGGTAGACCAGGGCGGCGAGCGCGGTGGTGACCCGGGCCTCCAGTTCGCTGGAGGCGGGCGCCTGGTCCCAGGAGTCCAGCGAGGGGTTCAGCGCGGAGACCGCGAGGTCGGCCGCGGCGGCGACCGCCAGCGGTGGGCAGTGCAGATGGGCCGTGGTCCAGGGCTCGGCCGGGTCGGCGGAGCCCGCGGCGAGCGCGTGCACAAGGGTGTGCAGGGCTTCGTGCTCCCCGGTGCCGCCGCGCGGCAGCGCGTCCCGCACGGTGTCGGCGATCGCGGCGGCGACGGCGTCGGGACCGCCGCGCGGTACCGCGCCACCGCGCGCCTTGGCCCCTTCGGCGAGTGCGGCGAGTACGGTGTCGACCAACGGCCGCATGTCGTCGGACCCTTGTCGTCCGCCTGCGAGTCCGGGCATGGGCATGGGTTTTCCTCACTCGGCGGCCGGTCGGGGTCGCCGTGCTCAACGACCCTTGAGCCGAATGGGTACGAGAGGCCGCGCCGCGGCCGGCTCTCCGCGGGTGCGTGGCCGAAGTCGGCACGCGTCAGGGGGAGTTTACGGGAGAAGGGGCACATCCTCACTCCCGGTCACGCTGCTTGGGCCATCAGTTATCGGTATCGACACACAACAGGCCCAAAGCCAGCGGGTTCATGACGGTCGGTCACACGACGGCGTACGCCCGGCGGCCGGACCGGGCCTCAAGGCGTGACCGATTCGATGCGGTGATCGATCGCGATCAGGAATCGGCGTTGGACGCCGGAGCACAACGTCCTGCATGCTCTGGTGCATGACACAGCACGCGCTCGCGGGGAGGTCCGGACGGGGTCCGGCCCGCGGTGCCGTGCGCGGTCGTGTGCGCGCCCCCGGGGCGGCGCCGCGACTGACCCAGCGCAGGGTGATCGACTTCGGGACGGGTACGTCCGCCAGCTGTCGCTGTAGCTGAACTCCCCCGCCGGCCCGCGCTCGCGCGTCGGCGCTCCGTGCTCGCACGCCGTACGCCGCCCGCCGGCGTCACACCCCCTCGCGCCCGTGATCCTCCGGCCGCGCCCCTCCGCCGTGCCGTCCGCCCGCTGCCGGGCCGACGGTGGCGGTCCCTTGTCACAAGGACGCCTCATGACTTCCGTCAGCACTTCCGTCAGCGCAGTCCCCGATGTCGTCGCGTGGGAGCCCCCTGCGGGGCTCGCCCCGCGCGGCACGGTCGTGCTGCTGCCCGGCCGCGGGGAGGACCCGCGGCTGTACGAGCGCTTCGGGGCGCGGCTGGCGGCCGACGCCTACCGGGTGCGGGCCGTGGCCGATCCGACCCTGTGGCCCGAGGCCGCGACCGGGCAGGTCAGGGCGCTGCTGGCGGACGAGCGGCTGCCTCGGCCGCTGGTGCTGGCCGGGTCGGACGCGGGGGCGCTGTTCGCGGTGGGTCTGGTCGCCGCCGGTGAGGTGGACGTGGACGCGCTGGTGCTGGCCGGGCTGCCCGCCGGCCCGCACGGGCCGGCGCCCGCGGGCTGGGACGAGGAGCTGGAGTCGCGTACCGCCTGCTCGACCCACCGCGGCCGGCTCGCCGAGGACGGACTGCTGCGGCGCGGCGCGCTGTACGACCCGCCGCCGGCGGACTGGTACGAGCGGGCCGACCTCGCCGCAGTCCGGGTGCCCGTACTCGCGCTGCACGGCGCGGCGGACCCGGTCAGCCCGCCGGCGGCGGCCCGGGAGCGGTACGCGGCCGCGCCCCGGCTGGAGTTGGTCAGCCTGGTCGGCGGGCGGCACGACGCGCTCAACGACGCGACGCACCGGACGAGCGCGGCGACCGTGCTGCTCTTCCTCGAACGGGTCCGCGAGGGCGCCGACGCGCCCGCCATCGCCGTACGGGAGAACGTGGCCGAACCGGAGGCCGAACCGGAGGCCGTGCCCGGGACCGTGGCTGAGCCCGAGACCGCCGCCGAACCCGAGACCGTCGCCGTACCCGTACCCGTACCCGAGAACGTGGCCGTGGCTGAGCCCGAGGCCGCCGCTGAACCCGAAGCCGCCGCCGAACCCGAGACCGTGGCCGAACCCGAGACCGTGGCCGGGACCGAGACCGCCGCCGTGCCCGAGGCCGCCGCCGAACCCGAAGCCGCCGCCGCGCCCGGGACCGCCGCCGTACGAGAGGAGCCGCGGCCGTGACGCGCTATGTGATCATCGGCGCGGGCGCCGTCGGCGTGATCCTCGCCGAGGGCCTGCACCGGGCCGGCGCGCAGGTGCTGCTCGTCGCCCGTGGCGGCCAGCTCGCCGCGCTGCGCGAGGACCGGCTGCGGCTGGCCCGGCCGGACGGGACGACGACGCTGCGCCTGCCGTACGCCGCAGGCCCCGACGAGGTCGCGCTCACCGGGGACGACGTACTGGTCCTGGCGGTGAAGTCGCAGGACGCCGAGCAGACCCTGGCGGACTGGGCGTGGCGCCCGGTGGCCCGCGCCGACGGCGGCCAGGACACCGCCGCCGCGGCGCTGCCCGTGGTGACGCTCCAGAACGGTCTGGACAGCGAACGGATCGCGCTGCGCCGGTTCGCCGCCGTACTGGGCGCGGTGGTGTGGGTGCCGGGTGAGCACGTCGAGGCGGGCGTGGTGGTCTCGCCGGCCGCCCCGACCCCGGCGGCGCTGTGGATCGGCCGCTACCCCGGCGGCACCGGACACCCCGTGCTGGCGCGGCTGGCCGCCGATCTGTCGGCGGCGTCCTTCGCCGTGCAGATCGTGCCGGACATCATCGCGTGGAAGACCGACAAGCTGGCGCTCAACACCGTCAACGCCCTCGACGCGCTCTACCGCCGCAGCCCGCTGCGCGAGCGGGCGGCCGGGCTGCTCGCCGACGAGGCCCGGGCGGTCTTCGCGCGGGCGGGCCTGCCGGTCGTGGACCGTACCGCCCGTATCACCCAGGACCTGTCCGGCTTCGTCGTCCGGGACGTGCCGGGCCATCCGCGCGGCGGTACGTCCACCTGGCAGAGCCTGGCCCGGTCGGGCTCCCTCGAAGTGGACTTCCTCAACGGCGAGGTGGTCCTCCAGGCCCGCCTCGCCGGTACGGACGCGCCCGCCAACGCCGCGGTGCTGGAACGCCTGCGCCGCGCGGCCCGCGAGGGCACGGCGGCCGGTTCGCTCGGCGACGCCGACCTCGCGGCGACCGTACCGGGCCTGCGGCCGCCCGTACTGGTCACGGTCGACGAACTGCGGGCCGAACTCGCGGGCGAGCGGCCCCCGTTGCTGCTCGATGTGCGCTGGGCGCTCGGCGACCCGGACGGCCGCAAGCACTACGCGGACGCCCACATCCCCGGCGCGCTCTATGTCGACCTGGACACCGAACTCGCCGCCCCCGCGCGGCCGGAGCTGGGCCGGCACCCGCTGCCCGACCCCGCCGAGCTCCAACGGCACGCCCGCCGCTGGGGAGTCACCGCGCGGCGCCCGGTGGTGGTCTACGACGACGCCGGCGGCCTGGCCGCCGCCCGCGCCTGGTGGCTGCTGCGCTGGGCGGGCGTGGCGGACGTACGGATTCTGGACGGTTCGCTGGCCGCGTGGCGCGCGGCGGACGCACCGCTGGGGTCCGGCGAGGAGTACGCCGCCGGGCCCGGCGACATCGTGCTCAGCCCGGGGAGGCTGCCGGTGATCGACGCCGGGCGGGCGGCCGTACTGCCCGCCGGCGGTGTGCTGCTGGACGCCCGCGCCGGGGAGCGCTACCGCGGCGAGAGCGAGCCGGTCGACCCGCGCGCGGGCCACATTCCCGGCGCGGTCAGCGCCCCGACCGGCCAGAACCTCGACGCCGACGGCCGCTTCGCCGACGCCGGCCGGCTCCGTGAGCGGTTCGCCGCGCTCGGCGTCGGCCCGGAGACGGCGGTCGGCGTGTACTGCGGCTCCGGGGTGACGGCCGCACACCAGATCGCCGCCCTCGCCGTCGCGGGCGTCGACGCGGCGCTGTACCCGGGCTCCTGGTCGGCGTGGTCGTCCGACCCCGGGCGTCCTGCGGCCACCGGTCCCGAACCCGGTACGCCCCAACTCCCAGGGGGAGAGCGATGAGTACGAGTGAGATCTCCCGGCGGCAGCCGGTCCAGGCGCCGGGCGCCGCCGAGCCGCCGGCCCGGGCGGACAGCTCCGGCGGGGACCCGCCGGCCAAGGAGCCGCACGCGCGGCGCCCCGACCTGTCGCGGGGCGGCACCGAGACGATCCGCCCGGCCCATGTACGGGCGCGCTGGCACATACCGCGTCCGGTACGCCGCTCCTTCGGTCCGATCGGCGCGCTGCTGCTGTGGTGGCTGCTGAGCGCGACCGGGGTCCTCTCCACCGACACGCTGGCCTCCCCGGTGGCGGTCTTCCACAAGGGCTGGGAGCTGACCGCCGACGGGAAGCTCGGCTCCGCGATCTGGGCGTCGGCCCAGCGGGTGATCGAGGGCTTTGTGATCGGCGCGGTCGCGGGCACCGCGCTGGCCCTGCTGGCCGGGCTGTTCCGGCTCGGCGAGGACCTGATCGACGCGACCGTCGGCATGCTGCGCGCGCTGCCCTGGGTGGGTCTGATCCCGCTGTTCATCGTGTGGTTCGGCATCGACGAGCGGCCGAAGATCGCCCTGGTGGTGATCGCGGTGACCTTCCCGCTGTACTTCAACATCTACGCGGGCATCCGCGGTGTCGACCCGCAACTGGTCGAGGCAGGTGTGGTGCTGGGCCTCAGCCGCTGGGGCCAGATCCGGCACATCGTGCTGCCCGGCGCCCTGCCCGGCGCCCTCGTCGGCCTGCGGTACGCCCTCGGCAGCGCCTGGCTGGCCCTGGTCTTCGCCGAGCAGATCAACGCGACCAACGGCGTCGGCTTCCTGATGAACAACGCCGAGCAGTTCTTCCAGACCGACGTGATCGTGGTGTGTCTGGTGGTCTACGCCGTCCTCGGGCTGGTCAGCGATCTGATCGTCCGGCTCGGCACGAAGTATCTGCTGTCCTGGCGCGCATCCTTCGACGGAGCATGACGATGAGCACTGCACAGACCACTCCCCCCGAGGCCGCTTCCGCGCGGGACTCCTCCGCGCAGGCCGTTCCCACGTCGGCCGTTCCCGCGCCGGCTCCCGGGGACTCGGACACATCGGTCCGGGTCCGCGGCCTGGTACGGGCGTTCGGCCCGCGCCGGGTGATCGACGGGCTCGATCTCGACATCGCGCCCGGTGAGTTCGTCGCCCTGCTCGGCCACAGCGGCTGCGGCAAGAGCACGCTGCTGCGGGTGCTGGCCGGCCTCGACCGCGACATCGAGGGGACGGTCACGGTGCCTCGGCGCCGCGCGGTGGCCTTCCAGGCGCCCCGGCTGCTGCCCTGGAAGCGGGTCTGGCGCAATGTCGTGCTCGGTCTGCCGGGCCGCGCCGACCGGGCGCTCGCCGAGCGCTATCTCGCCGAGGTCGGGCTGTCGGAACGGGCCTCGGTGTGGCCCAAGACGCTCTCCGGCGGCGAGGCGCAGCGCGTCTCCCTCGCCCGCGCGCTGGTCCGCAGGCCCGATCTGCTGCTGCTCGACGAGCCGTTCGGCGCGCTCGACGCCCTGACCCGGGTCAAAGCACAGCAGTTGGTGGGCGAGCTGTGGATCCGGCACAACTGCGGGGTCCTGCTGGTCACCCACGACGTGGAGGAGGCCGTGCTCCTCGCGGACCGGGTGCTGGTGATGAAGGACGGCGCGATCGCCCACGAGGCGGTGGTCGGCCTGCCCCGGCCCCGGGACATCGCCTCCCCCGCCTTCGTGGCGCTGCGCACCGAACTGCTCGGCCGGCTCGGAGTGGGCCCCGGCACCGCGCCGGACGCCACGGGCCTCGCCGAGGACGGTACAGCCACCGACGCGGTCTCCGACCCGGGCCCCGCAGCCGCCGCTTGACACCCCCGAGGCGGCGGGCCGACCGCCGCCCGCGTACCCCAGAACCACGCTCCAGGCGCCACCCGACCAGAGGAAAGCCCATGTCCCGCCCTGTCCCGCGGCTGATCGCCGCGCTCTGCGCCACCGTCGTCCTGTCCTTCCCGCTGGCGGCCTGCGGCGACGGCTCGCCGAAGAAGGAGGCCGCGGCGCCCGCCGCGTCCGACGGCGGCGCCCCCGACCTGTCCGGCGTCACCCTCACCCTGGGCGACCAGGCCAACGGCCTCCAGACCCTGCTGACCGCCGCCGGCACCCTCAAGGACGCGCCCTACAAGGTCAAGTGGGCCGAGTTCCAGGGCGCAGCGCCGCTGTTCCAGGCGATGCAGAGCGGAAAGGTCGACACCGGCACCGCCGCCGACCTGCCCACCCTCCAGGCCATCAGCGGCGGTCTGAAGATCAAGCTGGTCGCCGCCGCCACCTCCAACGGCTCCGGCACGGCGATCATCACGCGCAAGGACTCGCCGGTGAAGACGGTCGCCGACCTCAAGGGCAGGACGGTGGTGGTCTCCTCGGCCCGGGGCAGCATCGCCGAATACCTGCTGGCCAGGGTCCTCACCGACGCCGGGCTGAAGTACAGCGACGTGAAGGTGCAGTATCTGCTGCCCACCGCCGCCCAGGCGGCGTTCAACGCCGGGAAGATCCAGATCTGGGCGACCTTCGGCATCTACCAGGACATCGCCGTGCAGAAGGGCGCGCGGATCGTGGTCGACGGCCGCGACGGGCGCACGAGCGGCGTCGGCTTCCTGTCCGCCGCGCAGTCCTCGATCGCCGATCCGGCCCGCAAGGCCGCCATCGCGGACTTCCTGAACCGGCTGGCCGCGGCCTACGCGTGGACGACCGCGCACAGGGAGCAGTACGCCCAGGTCTTCGCGGAGAAGAACGGCGTGCCCGCCGACGTCGCCACGACCGTCACCTCCCAGGGGGCGAATTCCCTCCAGCCGGTCTCACCCACCCTCACCGCGAAGGTGCAGGACGTCTCCGACCTGATGAGCGGGATCGGCTCGCTGCCCACCGACGTGCGGGTCGCCGACACGGTCGACACCTCCCTGTACCCGCACGCCGCCGGCTGACGTCCCCGCCCGACCGAGGTCTCCCGCCCGACACCCCCGACCCACCGATTCGGAGCAGGCCATGCCCGTCGAGTTCATCAGCGCCACCCACACCACCAACGTCACCGAGGCCACCGGGCCGGGCCGGCACACCGGTTTCGACGTCGACTACACCCGCCGTTTCGTACGGGCGCTGGACGACGGCGGCTTCGACTGGACGCTCGTCGCCTACAGCTCGGCCAGTGTCGACGCCGAACAATTGGCCCAGTTCGTCGTGAACAACTCCGAGCGGATCAAGCCGATGCTCGCGCACCGGCCCGGCTTCGTCTTCCCCACCCGGGTCGCCAAGGCACTCGCCACGATCGACCGGATCGGCAGGGGACGGATCGGACTGCACATCATCTCCGGCGGCAACGACACCGAACAGGCCCGCGAGGGCGACTACTTGACGAAGAGTCAGCGCTACGACAGGTCCGAGGAGTTCATCCAGGTCCTGCGCAAGGTGTGGTCGGCGACCGGGCCGATCAGCCACGAGGGCACGTACTACAAGTTCGAGGACTTCTCGACCGGCATCAAGCCCTACGGCGACACCATCCCCATCTCGGTGGGCGGTTCGTCGCAGGAGGCGTACCGGGTGGGCGGCCGGCAGGGCGACATCTTCGGTCTGTGGGGCGAGCCGCTCAAGGAGACCGCCGAGCAGATCGCGTCGGTCAACGCGGTCGCCGACGCGGCCGGCCGCCCGCACCCGCGGATCTGGGTGTCCTTCCGTCCGATCGTCGCCGCCACCGATGAACTCGCCTGGGAGAAGGCCCACCGGATTCTCGGCAAGGTCAAGGAGACCGTCGCGGCGACCCCGGCCGGCTCCCGCTACCCGACGCCCGGCGCCGGCCGGCCCGCCAACGTCGGCTCGCAGCGGCTGCTCGACGTCGCCGCGCGCGGCGAACTCCACGACCGGGCGCTGTGGACACCGCTGGTGACCGCCACCAACGCGGCGGGCAGCTCCACGGCGCTGGTGGGCAGTTACGAGACCGTCGCCAAGGCCCTGCTCGACTACGTCGACATCGGCTGCGAGCTGCTGTCGATCCGGGGCTACGACCCGCTCAACGACGCGATCGACTACGCCCGTTACGTGCTGCCGCAGGTCCGCCAGGAGCTGGCCCACCGCGCGGCCACCGCAGCTCCCTCGACGCCGCTGGCCGCCACCGGCTGACCGCCCGACGCGTACCCGTACCGCCGCCCGCACCACCACACCCGCCTCACTTCGCCGCACTCACCGACAAGGACCGGTCATGCCCAGACAGCACCCGCACCCCCCGCTCGCGTCCCGCCCGACCCCGCCCGTACGGACCGGCTCCCGGCCGCGGACCGCCGCGCTGGCCGGCGCCCTGGCCGCGCTCGTCCTCCCGCTCGCCGCCTGCGGCTCCTCGTCGAACGACTCGTCCAAGGCGGCGGACTCCGACGCCAAGCCGTCGGTGAGCGCCGCCGCAGACGCCGCCAAGGACATCGACCTGTCCTCGGTCACCCTCCAGGTGGGCCAGACCGGCTGGGCCCAGCTCCAGGGCGCGCTCAAGCTCGCCGGGCTGGACAACACGCCGTACAAGGTCAAGTGGCCGGTCTTCCCCGGCGGCGACAAGCAGCTCCAGGCCCTCCAGGGCGGCGCCCTCGACGCGGCGCTCACCAGCGACATCCCGCCGGTGTTCGCGGCGGCGGGCCCGGCCCCCAAGTGGCGGGTGGTGGCGATCGAGCGGAACAGCACCACGCTGCAGAACGTCCTGGCGGGCAAGAACTCGGGGCTGACCTCCATCGCCCAGCTCAAGGGCAAGAAGGTCGGCTACGTCCCGGCGACCACCGCGCAGTTCTTCCTCTACAAGCTGCTGGTGCAGAACGGCCTCCAGTGGAGCGACATCGACGCGGTGCAGCTCACCCCGCAGGCGGGTGTGGCCGCGCTGTCCAGCGGATCGGTCGACGCCCTTGCCACGTACGGCACTTCGGTCATCGCGCTGAAGCAGAAGGGCGCGACCGTGATCGGCTCCGGGGAGGACATCCTGTCCGGGAACTTCCCCTGGGAGGCGTCCACGGCTCTGCTGGCCGACCCCGCCAAGTCGGCGGCCCTGGTGGACCTGCTGGGCCGGGTCGACAAGGCGTTCGCGTACATCCGCGACGGCCACGAGGCCGACTTCGCGAAGGTCACCGCCGACGCGACCGTGCAGCCGGTGGCGCAGGCGCTCAGCCAGCTCCAGGCGAACGAGAAGCAGACGCCCAGCCGGATCGTGCCGGGCGCCGCCGACGCGATCGCCAAGGAGCAGGACGTGGCCGACACCTTCGCCCAGCTCGGGGTGCTGCCGAAGAAGGTCGACGTGGCGTCGTACTGGACCGACGCGCTGACCGCGTCCCTCACGGCCGCGATCCCCGCGACGGCCGCCAAGTGACCGCGCCCACCGTACGGTTGCCGGTGCCCGCACTCGACCGGCTGGACGAGGTCACGGCGGCGCTCGCCACGACGGCCGCCGAGTACGACCGCAGCGGGGCCTTCCCGCACGCGGCGATCCGGGTGATCCACGACGCCGGGCTGCTCACCGCGGGCGTCGACGCCCGCTACGGCGGCGCGGGCGCGGGCCCGACCGATCTCGCGCGCATCCTGCTCGCGCTCGGCAGGGGCGACCCGTCGGCCGGGCTGATCACGGCGATGACGCTGCTCCCGCACGCCTTCCAGGCGCGGCGGCCGTGGCCGGAGGAGCTGTACGCGAAGCTGCTCGCGGAGTCGGCGGAGAAGCCCACCCTGCTCAACAACGCCCGTGTGGAGCCGGAGTTGGGCTCCCCGGCGCGCGGCGGACTGCCGGCGACGCTGGCCCGGCGGACGGCGGACGGCTGGTCGGTCAGCGGCCGCAAGCGGTTCGTGACGGGCGCGGAGGGGCTGAGTTACTTCCTGGTGTGGGCGGCCACCGACGAACCCGTCCCGCGTGTCGGCACGTTCGTGCTGCCCGCCGAGTCGCCCGGGATCGAAGTCGTGCCCACCTGGCGGCAGTTGGGCCTTCGTGCCAGCGGCAGCCACGACGTGGTCCTCACCGAGGTCGAGATCCCGGCCGGCCATGTCCTGGACATCACCGAGCACGGCCCGCGCGCCCAGCAGGACAACCTCGCGGCCGGCGCCGTGCACCTGCTGCTGTCCGCGCTCTACATCGGGGTGGCCCGGGCCGCGCAGAGCAGTGTGCACCGGTTCGCCCACGAGCGGGTGCCCGCCAACCTCGGCCGTCCGCTGGCCACCACCGACCGTTTCAAGCAGACGGCGGGCGAGATCGAGACGCTGCTGTCGACCGCCGAGCAGCTGGTATTCGGCGCGACCGCCCGGCTCGACCGGGGCGAACCGGTCGCGGGCGCCGAGGCGTTGGCCGCGAAGGTCGTGGTGGTCCGCCAGATCACCGCGGCCGTCCAGACCGGTCTGCGGCTGCTGGGCAACCCCGGTCTGTCGCAGGACAACCCGCTGGAACGCCACTTCCGCGACATCCAGTCGGCCGGCGTCCACGCTCCCCAGGAGGACACCGCGCTGCTGGACATCGGCGCGGCGGTGCTGGCCGCCGCGGCGCCGGGCGCGTGAACAAGGCGCGGCGGCGGGACCGGCCTCCCCCGGCGGCGGGCGGTCCGCGGCGGGACCGGCCTCCCCCGGCGGCCGGCTCCGGGCTCAGGCCCGCTCGCCGAGCAGGCCGCGTACCGCCGCCGCCGTGACCTCGGCCAGTCGCGGCGGCGCGTCGGACCGGGTGCGCAGATGCAGCAGTTCGGGCGGCACCGGGGGCAGGTCGTCACGGCGTTCCAGGCCCTCGGGCGGCGGGCCGACGTCGGCGAGCAGACCGATGCCGAGGCCGCCGCGGATCGCGTTCATCACCCCGGCGAGATAGGCGGCCTCCACCACGACGGCCGCCGGCAGCCCGTGGTCGGAGAGTGTCTCCAGCGCCCGGCGGCGGATCGTGCAGGGGTGGTCGATGGCGACGACCGGGATGGGTGTCCCCTCGGCGGGCATCCGCCAGGAGGGCGCGGAGAACCAGGACAGCGGCAGCGCTCCGGCCAGTGCGCAGTCGCGTTCCCGGGCGTCGCCGAGGAAGACGGCCACGTCGATGCTGCCGCGGTCGAGGCCGTCGTTGAGGCGGGCGCTGCGGTCGAGGCGGAAGCGCACCCCGTAGGACGGGTAGCGCTCGCGCAGCACGCCGGTGATCGCGGGCAGGATGCGGTCGGCGGCGTGCTCGGTCGAGCCGACCACGATCGTCCCCGCGTCGCGCTCGCCGAGGCCGAGCCGGGTCAGTGCCTCGTCGTGCGCGGTGAGGATCTTGCGGGCCTCGGCGAGCAGCGTCTCGCCCTTCGGGGTGAAGCGCATGGTCCGGCCGTCGCGCGCCACCAGCGGCCCACCGACCGCCTTCTCCAGCCGCCGCACATGCTGGCTGACCGCGGACTGGGACAGCCCGATCGCGGCGGCCGCGCGGTGGAAGCCGCCGCAGTCGGCTATCGAGGTGAAGGTGCGCAGGGCGACGATGTCCAGAACCTCGGCCATGCCGCGAGCGTACCAACCTGCGGTTTCGGGAACCCTACGGCGAGATGTCCTGGTACCCGTGCCGTGGGGAGCCGGCGCGATTCCCCGGCTCCCCGCGGCACATATCGGACCCGATGCTCAACCGCCGTGCGTGGTGCGGACGTTCAGCGCGCGGGCCAGGTCGTCCAGCCGGTCGGTGAGGGCCCGGCGCAGGGCGGGGGTGAGGTCGGCGTCAGCCAGGGTGGCACGGCCCAGCTCCAGGTTGGCCGCCTCAACGACCGTGCCGGGGAAGGCGTACCGCCCGACGGCCTCGGCGATGGCGGGTCCCCTGCGGGCGGCCAGGGCGACCGCGTCGGGGTAGAAGCGGGGGACGAACTCCTCGACCAGGTCCTGGTGTTCGGGCCGCCAGAAGCCCTGGGCGGTGGCGGTGAACAGGTAGTTGGACAGGGTGTCGTCGTGGAACATCGACTCCCACGCGGCGGCCTTCGCGGCCTTGTCGGGCAGCGCGGCGCGGCAGCGGGCGGCGCCCTCGCGGCCGGTGGCGCTGGGGTCGCGGGCGAGTTCCGCGTCGATGTCGGAGGCGTCGGCGGCGCCGAGTACGGCCAGCCGCAGCAGCAGCCGCCAGCGCAGTTCGGGGTCGAGGTCGGCGGCGCCGGGGATCGCGCCCCCGGTGTACCAGCGGCGCAGTTCGGCGGCGTCCTCGGCGCCGATCGCGGAGTCGACGAGGATCCGGGTGGCGGTGAGCCGGGTCTCGTCGTGGCCGGCGGCGAGCAGCGCGCGGCTGGTGGCGGCCAGGCCCGCGAGCGCGCTGTCGCGCAGGCCGGGGGCGAGATAGCTGTCGGCGATGTGGGTGCGGGCGAAGGTGAGCACGCCGTCGACCACGGCCGGGTCGGTCTCGGCGGGCAGATGCCGGGCGAGCAGGTCCAGATGGGCGCCGGGGGCGATCACCGCGTCGCGGACCAGGTCGCGGGCGGCGTTCCAGGCGACGGCCCGGCTCAGCGGGTCCGGAAGGTTGCCCAGGGTCTCGCCGAGGGTGTCCCAGGAGTGCGGGTCGAAGCGGATCTTGGTGAAGGACAGGTCGCCGTCGTTGAGCAGGACGACATCGGGCCGGGGGCCGGGCAGCGCGCGGGGTTCGGCGGCCCCCTCGGCGGGGACGTCCAGGGTGAGGCGTTCGCGCAGGACGAGCCGCGCGGGGTCGGCGACGGCCCGGTCGTACAGGCCCACCACGATCCGGTGCGGGCGCCGGCCGGTGTGCTCGACCTCCAGCCGCCAGCCCTCGGGCGCGGGGGGCGCGGCGGGGGTGAGGGTGTCGACGCCGCTGGTGCGCAGCCAGGCGTCGGCCCAGCCGGGGACGTCGCGGTCGGTGGCGCCCGCCAGGGAGTCGATGAAGTCGGCGAGGGTGGCGTTGCCGAACCTGTGGCGGGCGAAGTGCTCGTTGATCCCGGCGAGGAAGTCCTTGTGGCCGAGCCAGGCGACGAGTTGGCGCAGCGCGGAGGCGCCCTTGGCGTAGGAGATGCCGTCGAAGTTGTTGAGGGCGGAGGCGGTGTCGGGGACGGCCTCGGGGTCGGGGGCGACCGGGTGGGTGGAGGGGCGCTGGTCGGCGTCGTAGCCCCAGGACTTGCGGGCGACGGCGAAGTCGTTCCAGCTGCCGGTGAAGGCGGTGACCTCGGAGACCACCTGGTAGCCCATGTACTCGGCGAAGGACTCGTTGAGCCAGATGTCGTCCCACCAGCGCAGGGTGACCAGGTCGCCGAACCACATGTGGGCCATCTCGTGGGCGATGACCACCGCCCGCCACTGGGCCTCGATGGGGGTGACCGCGGACCGGAAGACGTACTCGTCGCGGAAGGTGACCAGGCCGGGGTTCTCCATCGCGCCCGCGTTGAACTCGGGGACGAACGCCTGGTCGTAGGAGTCGAACGGGTAGGGCTCGTCGAAGAGTTCGTGGTAGCGGTCGAAGCAGCGGCGGGTCAGTTCGAGGAGTTCGGCGGTGTCGCGGTCCAGGTGGGGGGCGAGCGAGCGGCGGCAGTGCAGGCCGAAGGGGAGCCCGGCGTGCTCGGTGCGGACCGAGTGCCAGGGGCCGGCCGCGACGGCGAGCAGATACGTGGAGATCAGCGGGGTGGGGGCGGTGCGCCAGCGGCCGGGGGCGGTACGGGAGGCCAGGGAGTTGCCGAGGACGGTCCACTCCTCGGGCGCGGTGACCTCGACCTCGAAGACGGCCTTGAGGTCGGGCTGGTCGAAGGCGGCGGCGACGCGCTGGACGTCGTTCATGAACAGCTGGGTGTAGACGTAGGTCTCGCCGTCGGCGGGGTCGGTGAAGCGGTGCATGCCCTCGCCGGTGCGGGAGTAGCGCATGTCGGCCTCGACCCGCAGTTCGTGCGGGCCCTCGGCGAGGCCGGTCAGCGGAAGGCGGTTGTCGTCGGGGAGGGCGTCGAGGAGGGCGGGGTCCAGCGGGGCGCCGTCGAGCAGGACCGCGCGCAGGGCGGCGGGCCGGATCTCGGCGAAGGTGTCGCAGGGGCGCAGAGCGGTGAAGCGGATCACGGATGTCGATCCGAAGATCTCCTCTCCCCTGGTGAGGTCGAGGTCGATCGTGTAGTGCTGGACGGTCAGATCGCGGGCGCGGGTCTCGGCCTCGGCGCGGGTGAGGGCAGGCATGCGGGTCATGCTGCCAAACGGGCGGGGCCGGTGGTACGCGATTTGCCGATCAATTGTGCGGGTCGGCCGCCCCGGCGGCCGCGCGCAGGGCCGCTCCGGCGTCGCCGGTCAGCGGTTCGCCGTGGCCGAACAGGGCGGTGCCGGTGTCGAGCGCGGCGAGCCGGGCGCCGGCGGGCCCGGAGTCGGCCGGGACACGCACGAGGTACGCCTGTCCGACGGGGAAGCGCAGCATCGTGATGTCGGCGGTCACTTGTACGGTGTCCATAAGGTCACGTTACGGCCGTGGCCGGGCCGGGCGGCGGTGTTGTGCCAGAGGCGAACAGGGCGGTCCGGCGCGTAGGCTCGGTGCCGGGGAGGTGGGGCATGGCCGAAGCACCGCAGGCCGGCGACGAACCGATCGTGCACGGTTTTCCGCATCTGGAGACGGTACGGGCCGCGCTGACCGCGCTGTACAAGCGGCTGTCCGCCGACGGGGTGGAGCGGTTCGCCACGAGCGTACGGCCCGAGCTGGTGGACTTCCCCGACGACGAGGAGCTGTACCTCGGCGCGCAGCGGGTGGCCCGGGTGATGGTCCAGCACTTCCGGCTGCCGGACGCCCGGATGGTGGTGAGCTTCCGGGACATGGTCCACGCGGGGAACGTCGAACTGGCCGCGGGCCCGGAGTACTTCATCGAGCTGCACACGCGCTTCAAGTCCGACCGCCGCGATGTGGGGGCGGCGCTGGCGCACGAGGTGATGCATGTGTATCTGCACCGGCTCGGGCTGGAGTTCCCCGGCAGCCGGGACAACGAGATCCTCACCGACACGGCGACGACGTATCTCGGCGCGGGATGGCTGCTGCTGGACGCGTACCGGGAGGAGCCGGCGATGCGCGGGGAGCGGATCACCAGGGCGGCGTTCAAGCTGGGGTACTTGACGCCGGAGGAGTTCGGGTACGTGCTGGCGAAGCGGGCGCTGGCGCTGGGCGACGACATCGAGCCGTGGTTCCGCAGTCCGCAGGCGCGGGACGCGTACCGGGCGGGGCTGGCGGTGGCGCGGCGGGAGCAGCGGGCTGCGCCGCTGGCGGCGGCGGGGTGGGCGGCTCGGCGCCTCTACGCCAAGCACCGCCGCGCCGGGCTCGCCCCGCCCTCGGCCGGCTACTCCTTCGACGGTCCCCCGTCCGCCCTCCGCGTGTCCTTCTCCTGCCCGACCTGCTGCCAACGCATCCGCCTGCCCTGCACAGGGCGCCTGCGTGCCAGGTGCGCCCTGTGCAGAACGGAATTGGAGTGCGAGACCTAGAAAGCGCCGCCCTGGGGCGGCGCTTTCCGGCGCGGTGACGCTGTCGGCTGTGGTCAGCCGAGCCGCGCGGAGGCCGTCACCCCGATCGGCTGGAGGGGGTCGTAGCCCTGGGCCAGCAGTTGCGCGGTGAGGGTGACCGTTCCGTGCCGCGCGTCGTTGAACGCGACGGTGAACGTCGTGCTGTACGTCCCGTCCGGGCCGAGGTCGGTCTCGGGGTCCGGGGTGACCACGGCGGTGAGGGTGCCGTCGGGGCCGGCGGTCAGTGTGACGGGCAGGCCGTTCGCGGTCACGGTGAGGCTGCCGGGGGTGAGCCCCTGCCCGGAGAAGGTCAGCAGGGTGCCGACGGAGCTGAAGGCGGGGCCGTCGGCGGGGCTGGTGAAGGTGATGGTGCCGTCGGCCGGCGGGCAGGGCTTGCCGTGGCCGCCACCGCTGCCGCTGCCGTAACCGCCGTAGCCGCTGCCGTATCCGCCACCGTGGCCGCCGCAGTCGCCGGAGGCGCCGACGGTGATCCCGCCGGTGGCCGTGCCCGGCACGGCGAAGTCGTAGACCGTGCCGTTCACGGTGAGGTTGTCGACATAGGTGTCCAGGCTCGCGGTGGCGTCGCCGAGCCTGCCGACGTTCGCGATCACGCCGATCGCGCCGTCACCCGCGGCGTCGCACGTGCTGACGTAGTCGCTCAGCGGGTGGTCGCTCTGCGCGGCGAACGGGCCCACCGCGCGGGAGGTGCGCCACAGGGCCGAGCCGCCGGCGTCGAAGTGCCGCCAGGCGTCGGCCACCGCGCCGGTACGCCCCTGACTGTCGGTGGCCAGCTGCGGCTGGAAGCTGAGGGTGGTGAAGAGGCCCTGGCACTGCGCGGGCAGCTGGAGGTTCGCGCCGTAGGGGATGGCGGCGGGGGTGGAGGTCGAGCCCTTGACGTACAGGTCGTACGACAGCGGGGACGCGGCGACGGTGGACAGCGGCACGGTGCTGGTGAAGTAGTGCGCCGCCTGGGCCTGCTGGGCCTCGGCGGCGGCGGCGACGGCCAGATGGAGGCTGCCGTCGAACCGCACCGGGTCGGCGAACGGCGAGACCTCCTGGACGCCCGGCGGACGGCCGGCGTTGCCGGGGTCGTCCTGGAGCCGCAGCCAGGGGCCGTTCGGGCCCAGGTCGGCGGGTCCGACCCGCACGACGACGGGCGCGGCGGCGTCGGCCGGGGCCGACAGCAGGACCGAGGGGATCGCAGCGACGGCCACCGCGGTGAGGGTCGCGCCGAGGGATGCTCTGAACCGGGACATACGGCGGGCTCCGTTCGGAGGGGAAGGAGGGCGGTCGGCTGTGCCGCTGAAAGGTCCCACCGCGCCGCGCACGCCACACCACCGGCGCCGTCGATGCCACCCGTCCGGCCCAGCGGCGCCGGGTCCAGCCGGGTCCAGCCGGGTCCCGCCCTGTGCTCCCGTGCCCCGGAACACCCCGGCTCCGGAACACCCCGCAAACGAAAACCGCGACGCTCGCCTCCTTGGTCGGGGAGTGGCGAGCGCCGCGGGTGGGGGTGTTACCGCGTTCCGTACGCCGTTGTACGGGACACCGTGACCGTCAGACCATCAGCGGACGGTCCGTCGGACGAATCGGGTCGTGCAGTGCCGACGCCACCCCGGTGAGGTACGTGTCGACCGCCTTCGCGGCCGAGCGTCCCTCCGCGATGGCCCAGACGATGAGCGACTGACCGCGCCCGGCGTCACCGGCGACGAAGACGCCGTCGACGTTGGTCGCGTAGGAGCCGTCGCGGGCGATGTTGCCGCGCCCGTCCAGTTCGAGACCGAGCTGTTCGACCAGCCCGTTGCCCTGGTCCGTACCGGTGAAGCCCATCGCCAGGGTGACCAGATCCGCCGGGAGGACCCGCTCGGTGCCCTCCTGGGGGATGAACCTGCCGCCTTCGAAGACGACCTCGACCAGGTGCAGTTCCCGCACCCGGCCCTCCTCGTCACCGGTGAACTTCACCGTGTTGACGGCGTAGACCCGCTCGCCGCCCTCCTCGTGCGCGGAGCTCACCTTGAAGACGGCCGGCATCGTCGGCCAGGGCTGGCCGGCGGGCCGCTCGTCGGAGGGCCGCGGCATGATCTCCAGCTGGGTCACCGACAGCGCGCCCTGCCGGTGCGCGGTGCCGACGCAGTCCGCGCCGGTGTCACCGCCGCCGATGACGACGACGTGCTTGCCCTCCGCGGTGATCGGCGGCGACACGAAGTCGCCCTCCTGCACCTTGTTGGCCAGCGGCAGGTACTCCATGGCGAGGTGGATGCCCTTGAGGTCGCGCCCGGGCACGGGCAGATCGCGCGAGACGGTCGCGCCGGCCGCGATGACGATCGCGTCGTACCGCTTGGCCAGCTTCGCCGCGTCCAGGTCCGTACCGATCTGCACCCCGGTACGGAACTTGGTGCCCTCCGCCCGCATCTGCTCGATACGGCGGTTGATGTGGCGCTTCTCCATCTTGAACTCGGGGATGCCGTACCGCAGCAGCCCGCCGATCCGGTCGGCGCGCTCGTACACCGCGACCGTGTGACCGGCCCGGGTCAGCTGCTGCGCGGCGGCCAGGCCCGCGGGGCCCGAGCCGATGACGGCGACGGTCTTGCCGGACAGCCGCTCGGGCGGCTGCGGGGTGACATCACCGGCGTCCCACGCCTTGTCGATGATGCTGACCTCGACGTTCTTGATGGTGACCGGCGGCTGGTTGATGCCGAGCACACACGCGGACTCGCACGGCGCCGGGCACAGCCGCCCGGTGAACTCCGGGAAGTTGTTGGTCGCGTGCAGCCGCTCGATCGCGGCGGTCCAGTCCCCGCGGTAGGCGTAGTCGTTCCACTCGGGGATGAGATTGCCCAGCGGGCAGCCGTTGTGGCAGAAGGGGATGCCGCAGTCCATGCAGCGGCCGGCCTGCTTGCTGATGATCGGCAGCAGCCCGCCGGGAACGTAGACCTCGTTCCAGTCCTGCTTGCGCTCCTCGACCGGACGGGTCGGCGCGGTCTCACGCGGGGTGGTGAGGAAGCCCTTGGGGTCAGCCATTTGCCGCCTCCATCATCTTCGCGGTGGTCTCGGACTCGGAGAGTCCGGCCTGCTCGGCGGCGTTCTTGGCGGCGAGCACTGCCTTGTAGTCCCTCGGCATGACCTTGCCGAAGCGGGTGAGGGCGCCGCCCCAGTCGGCGAGCAGCCGCTCGGCGACGGTGGACCCGGTCTCCTCGAAGTGGCGGCGCACCACATCGTGCAGCCACGTGATGTCGTCGGCGTCCAACTGCTCGACCCCGACCATGCCGGTGTTGACGCACGCCGGGTCGAGGTCGAGGACGTAGGCGATGCCGCCGGACATGCCGGCCGCGAAGTTCCGCCCTGTGACGCCGAGGACGACGGCCCGGCCGCCGGTCATGTACTCGCAGCCGTGGTCGCCCACGCCCTCGGAGACCACGGTGGCCCCGGAGTTGCGTACGCAGAACCGCTCACCGGTCCGGCCGCGCAGGAACAGCTCGCCGCCGGTGGCCCCGTAGGCGATGGTGTTGCCCGCGATGGTGGAGAACTCCGCGAGGTGGTCGGCGCCGCGGTCCGGGCGGACCACGACCCGGCCACCGGACAGGCCCTTGCCGACGTAGTCGTTGGCGTCGCCCTCCAGCCGCAGGGTGACGCCCCTGGGCAGGAAGGCGCCGAAGGACTGGCCCGCGGAGCCGGTGAAGGTGATGTCGATCGTGTCGTCGGGCAGACCCGCGCCGCCGTACTTCTTGGTCACCTCGTGGCCGAGCATCGTGCCGACCGTGCGGTTGACGTTGCGGATCGCCACCTGGGCGCGGACCGGGGCGCCGGTCTCCAGGGCCTCGGCGGCGAGCCGGATCAGCTCGTTGTCCAGGGCGCGGTCCAGGCCGTGGTCCTGGGCGGTGGTGTGGTGCAGCGAGGCGCCCTCGGGCAGCTCCGGCACGTACAGCAGCGGGGCCAGGTCGAGGCCCTGTGCCTTCCAGTGGTCCACCGCGCGGCCGGCGTCGATCAGCTCGGCGCGGCCGACGGCCTCCTCGATGCTGCGGAAGCCCAGCTCGGCGAGGAGCTCACGGACCTCCTCGGCGACGAACTCGAAGAAGTTCACCACGAACTCGGGCTTGCCGGAGAAGCGCTCGCGCAGCACCGGGTTCTGGGTGGCGACGCCGACCGGGCAGGTGTCGAGGTGGCAGACCCGCATCATCACGCAGCCGGAGACGACCAGCGGCGCGGTGGCGAAGCCGAACTCCTCGGCGCCCAGCAGCGCGGCGATGACCACGTCACGGCCGGTCTTGAGCTGGCCGTCGGTCTGCACGACGATACGGTCCCGCAGGCCGTTGAGCAGCAGCGTCTGCTGGGTCTCGGCAAGGCCCAGCTCCCAGGGGCCGCCCGCGTGCTTGAGCGAGGTCAGCGGTGAGGCGCCCGTACCGCCGTCGTGGCCGGAGATCAGCACGACATCGGCGTGCGCCTTGGAGACGCCCGCGGCGACCGTGCCGACGCCGACCTCGGAGACCAGCTTGACGTGGACCCGCGCCTTGGGGTTGGCGTTCTTCAGGTCGTGGATCAGCTGGGCGAGGTCCTCGATCGAGTAGATGTCGTGGTGCGGCGGCGGCGAGATCAGACCGACGCCCGGGGTGGAGTGCCGGGTGCCGGCCACCCACGGGTAGACCTTGTGGCCGGGCAGCTGACCGCCCTCGCCGGGCTTGGCGCCCTGGGCCATCTTGATCTGGATGTCGTCGGCGTTGACCAGGTACTCCGAGGTGACGCCGAAGCGGCCGGAGGCGACCTGCTTGATGGCGCTGCGCCGGGCCGGATCGTAGAGCCGCTCGGAGTCCTCGCCGCCCTCGCCGGTGTTGGACTTGCCGCCGAGCTGGTTCATGGCGATGGCCAGCGTCTCGTGCGCCTCGCGGGAGATCGAGCCGTACGACATCGCGCCGGTGGAGAAGCGCTTGACGATCTCGCCGACCGGCTCGACCTCGTCCAGCGGGATCGGCTCGCGCTCGCTCTTGAGACCGAACAGGCCGCGCAGCGTCATCAGCCGCTCGGACTGCTCGTTCACCCGGCTGGTGTACTGCTTGAAGATGTCGTAGCGCCGGGTGCGGGTGGCGTGCTGGAGCCGGAAGACGGTGTCCGGGTCGAACAGGTGCGGCTCGCCCTCGCGGCGCCACTGGTACTCGCCGCCGATCTCCAGCCGGCGGTGCGCGGCGGCGATGCCCGAGACCGGGTACGCCTTGACGTGCCGGGCAGCGACCTCCCGGGCGATGACGTCGATGCCGGCGCCGCCGATCTTGGTGTCGGTGCCGTGGAAGTAGGTGTCCACGAAGTCGGCCTCCAGGCCGATGGCCTCGAAGACCTGCGCGCCGCGGTAGGAGGCGACGGTGGAGATGCCCATCTTGGACATCACCTTGAGCACGCCCTTGCCCAGGCCCTTGATCAGGTTCCTGATCGCGTCCTCGGGCTCGATGCCCTGCAGGAAGGTGCCCGCGCGGACCAGGTCCTCGACGGACTCCATGGCCAGGTACGGGTTGACGGCCGCGGCGCCGTAGCCGATGAGCAGCGCCACGTGGTGCACCTCGCGCACGTCGCCGGCCTCGATCAGCAGACCGACCTGGGTGCGCTGCTTGGTGCGGATCAGGTGGTGGTGCACGGCGGAGGTGAGCAGCAGCGAGGGGATCGGCGCGTGCTCGGCGTCGGAGTGCCGGTCGGACAGGACGATCAGCCGAGCGCCGTCCTCAATGGCGGCGTCGGCCTCGGCGCAGATCTCGGCGAGCCGGGCGGCCAGCGCGCCGCCGCCCCCGGTGACCCGGTACAGACCGGAGAGCGTGGCGCCCTTGAGGCCGGGCATGTCGCCGTCGGCGTTGACGTGGATGAGCTTGGCCAGCTCGTCGTTGTCGATCACCGGGAACGGCAGGGTGATGTTGCGGCAGGACGCCGGGCTGGGCTCCAGCAGATTGCCCGAGGGGCCGATGGTGGAGATCAGCGAGGTGACCAGTTCCTCGCGGATGGCGTCCAGCGGCGGGTTGGTGACCTGCGCGAAGAGCTGGGTGAAGTAGTCGAAGAGCAGCCGGGGACGCTGGGAGAGCGCGGCGATCGGCGAGTCGGTGCCCATGGAGCCGAGCGGTTCGCCGCCGGTCCTGGCCATGGGCGCGAGGATGACCCGCAGCTCCTCCTCGGTGTAGCCGAAGGTCTGCTGGCGCCGGGTGACCGAGGCGTGGGTGTGCACGATGTGCTCGCGCTCGGGCAGGTCGGCGAGGTCGACCAGACCGGCGTCGAGCCAGTCGGCGTACGGGTGCTCGGCCGCGATCCCGGCCTTGATCTCGTCGTCCTCGACGATCCGGTGCGAGACGGTGTCGACCAGGAACATCCGGCCGGGCTGGAGGCGTCCCTTGCGGACGACCTTGCCCGGGGGGATGTCCAGGACGCCCGACTCGGAGGCGAGGACGACCAGGCCGTCGTCGGTGACCCAGTAGCGGCCGGGGCGCAGTCCGTTGCGGTCCAGGACCGCGCCGACCACCGAGCCGTCGGTGAAGGTGACACAGGCGGGGCCGTCCCAGGGCTCCATCAGCGTGGAGTGGTACTGGTAGAAGGCGCGCCTGGCCGGGTCCATCGAGGTGTGGTTCTCCCACGCCTCGGGGATCATCATCAGCACGCTGTGCGGCAGCGAGCGCCCGCCCAGGTGCAGCAGTTCCAGCACCTCGTCGAAGGACGCGGTGTCGGAGGCGCCCGGCGTACAGATCGGGAAGATCCGCTCCAGGTCGGCGGGGCCCTCGGCGTGCCCGGCGGCGCTGAAGAGGTCGCTGGCCAGCTGCGACTCGCGGGCCCGCATCCAGTTGCGGTTGCCCTTGACGGTGTTGATCTCGCCGTTGTGCGCGACGAAGCGGTACGGGTGGGCGAGCGGCCAGCTCGGGAAGGTGTTGGTGGAGAAGCGCGAGTGGACCAGCGCGATCGCGGTGGCGAACCGCGGGTCGGACAGGTCGGGGAAGAACGGCTCCAGCTGGCCGGTGGTGAGCATGCCCTTGTAGACGACCGTGCGCGCGGACAGCGACGGGAAGTAGACGTCGGCCTCGCGCTCGGCGCGCTTGCGCAGGACGAAGGCGGGCCGGTCGAGCGCGATGCCGGAGCGCCCGGCCCCGGTGGCGTCGCCGATGAAGAGCTGCGAGAAGTACGGCATGGTCGAGCGGGCGGTGGCACCGAGCAGGTCGGGGGCGACCGGGACCTCGCGCCAGCCCAGGACGCTCAGGCCCTCCTCGGTGGCGATCCGCTCGATCGCGTCGACCGCCTTGGCGCGGTCCTCGTGCTCGACGGGAAGAAAGGCCAGGCCGACCGCGTACCGCCCGTCGGCGGGCAGCTCGAATCCGGCCACCTCACGGAGGAAGGCGTCCGGGATCTGGAGCAGGATGCCCGCGCCGTCGCCCGAGTCGGGCTCGGCGCCGGTGGCGCCGCGGTGCTCCAGGTTGCGCAGGACGGTGAGCGCCTGCTCCACGAGCGTGTGGCTCGCCTCGCCGGTGAGGGTGGCCACGAAGCCGACGCCGCAGGCGTCGTGCTCGTTACGGGGGTCGTACATCCCCTGCGGGGCGGGGTGCCCGTCCATGAACGCGAAACGCGAACGCATGGCTCTCCCGTCGTCGTCATTGGCTTGTATGCATTGCCTTGGCTCAGGCATTGCGCAACAGGGACGACGTTGGCCCTCTGCGATTTCGTGCAGATTACATAATGGCCGAGCGGTTCGGGAACCGGATACTCGGTACCAGCATATGGACGTACTTATGGGGCAGAAGCGGGCGGATCAAGGCCGCGTCGGGCCGCCGGATGTTACGCACGGTTTCCGTGAGGGCTGTCGTGAGGCCCCGCCGATGGTGTGAACGACTGATGCCCAGTGCGGCCGCCGCTGAAACGGGTCGTTCACACCGTCCCCTTGCCGGGCCCCCGGCGCGGGGCAGCGGGCCGCCGCCGTCGGCCACACATCCGTGCGGGCCACCCCACGCCTGGGGCTGGCGCGGGCGGCACCGGAGGGCCCCGCCAGGGGCGCGAGGAACTGCGCGACAAGCCACGACAGACCTACGGTCGGCAATGTACCCCTGCGACGCAGACGGGTCCCCGGGGCAGGCCCCGCCAGGGGCGCCGGGCGTCCCCCGGGCAGAAGGCCCCGATTAGGGGCGCGAGGAACTGCGCGACAAGCCACGACGGACCTACGGTCGGCAATGTACCCCTGCGAGGCAGACGGGTCCCCGGGGCAGGCCCCGCCAGGGGCGCTGCGCGTCCCACGGGCAGAAGGCCCCGATTAGGGGCGCGAGGAACTGCGCGACAAGCCACGACGGACCTGCGATCGGCAATGTGCCCCTGCGACGCAGACGGGTCTCCGCGGAAGGCCCCGCCAGGGGCACTGGAGGCACCCCCGGGCGGAGCCCGGGGGCGTTGCGCTCACCTGCGGACGGAAAGCTCGGGCTGCAAGCCCGCTAGTGGGGGTTCGCCGCCCTCGGCGGCTGCTCGGCGTCCTCGACAGCGGCGACCTCGGGCGCCTGCTCCGGCACGTCGACGGCCGGAACGGACGGCTGCTCGTCAGTCGGCTCGGCGTCGTCAGGGGCCGACCCGGCGGTGACCGGCTCGACCTCCGGCTCGCGGCCGGGACGGCTGCGGGCGGACAGGACGAAGTAGAGCACCGCGGCCGCGAAGACGATGATCGCGGTCCAGTCGTTGAGCCTCATGCCCAGCACATGGTGGGCGTAGTCGACCCGCATGTGCTCGATCCAGAAGCGGCCCACCGTGTACGACGCCACGTAGAGCGCGAAGGCGCGGCCGTGGCCGAGCTTGAAGCGGCGGTCGGCCCAGAGCACCAGCAGGGCCACGCCGACGCACCACAGCGACTCGTACAGGAACGTCGGGTGGTATGTGGCCACGTCCGGCGTCGCGTCCGGCCGGTGCGCCGCGTCGATCTTGAGTCCCCACGGCAGCGTGGTCGGGTTGCCGTACAGCTCCTGGTTGAACCAGTTGCCCCAGCGGCCGATGGCCTGCGCGAAGGCGATACCGGGCGCGATGGCGTCCGCGTACGCGGGCAGGGCGATGCCGCGCCTGCGGCAGCCGATCCAGGCGCCGAGCGCGCCCATGGCGATGGCGCCCCAGATGCCGAGGCCGCCCTGCCAGACCTTGAAGGCGTCGACCCAGTCCTTGCCATTGGTGAAGTACAGCTCGTAATCGGTGATCACGTGGTACAGCCGGCCGCCGACCAGGCCGAACGGCACCGCCCACACGGCGATGTCCGCCACCGTGCCGACCTTGCCGCCGCGGGCGAGCCAGCGCTTGTTTCCGAGCCAGACGGCGACGAAGACACCGATGATGATGCAGAACGCGTAGCCGCGCAGGGGAATCGGTCCGAGGTGGACGACTCCGTGCGACGGGCTGGGGATGAATGCGAGATCCATGGCAATGCCGACGCTACCGTGCCGGGCGGGTGATGAGGCAACCCACCCGGCTACGTGTGAATAACATCCCGTGCCGGGGACGGACCCCGCGCGGCCCGTCCCCGCCGCTCAGGAGGGCGGCGGAACCGTCCCGACTCCGGTGGACGGCGGCGCGGTGACCGTACCGGCCTTCTTGCCCTTGTTCGCGTCCGCCACCATCTTCTTCAGCGAGTCCGGGGTGAGCGGGGCGCTCTGGGAGCCGTAGATGTTCTTGCCGTTGAGCAGGACGGTCGGGGTGCCGCCGAAGCCCGCCTTGTTGAAGGCGGCGTTGGACTTGCGCACCCAGGAATTGTGGGTGCCGTCGTTCACACAGGCGGTGAAGGTGGGGGTGCGCAGGCCGCTGACCTTGTCGGCGAGTGTGAGCAGGTTGGCCTTGTCGGCGAACTTGTCGTCCTGCTCGTCGGGCTGGTTGGTGTAGAGCACGTCGTGGTAGGCGCGGAACTTCCCGGCGTCCTGGGCGCAGGCGGCGGCGTTCGCTGCGTTCAGCGAGCCCGAGCCGCCGAGATTGCCGTCGATGAGCGTCACGAGGTGGTACTCCGTGCGCATCTGCCCGCTGTCCTCCAGGCTGTGGACGGTCGGGGTGAAGGACTTCTCGAAGGCGTCACAGGCCGGGCAGCGGAAGTCCTCGTAGATCGAGAGGGTCGAGGGGGCGTCGCCGGCCCCGACCGGGATCACGAGGCTGTCCGTCCCGGTCGCGCCCTTGGGGGCGGTCACCGGGCCCGCCACCGTGCCGCTGCCGCTGTTGTGCTCGGCGATGGCCACTCCGATGCCGGCGGCGACGGCGAGGACGACGATCACCGCCGACCCCACCATGATCGTCCGCCTGCGTTTGGCGCGGACCTTGTCCTTTTCGCGCTGTTCCTGGAGCGCCGCGCGGGCGCTGCGTTTTTCGTCACGGTTCTTCTGGCTCACGCCCGTGGACAACGGTGCGGGGAGGCGCTCAGCGTCTCCCCGCACCGTTTTTCGCCCGAGGGAGTGACAAAAACCCGCCGTCCGGGTGATCTTCCCGGCGTGCCCCGGGACGGCCTCAGTCCCGCTTGCGGACGCCCTCGGCCAGTTCGGCGGCCAGCGCCCGTACGGCGGCGAGCCCGGCGGCCGGGTCGCCGTCGTGGTCGAGCAGCCGCTTGACGAAGGCCGAGCCGACGATCACGCCGTCGGCGAAGGCGGCCACCTCGGCGGCCTGCGAGGCGTTGGAGACCCCGAGCCCGACGCACACCGGCAGCTCGGTGACGGCCCGGGTACGGCGTACCAGGTCGGCCGCGCTGTCGCCGACGCTGGTCCGGGTGCCGGTGACGCCCATCAGCGAGGCCGCGTAGACAAAGCCGCTGCCGGCCTCGGTGATCTTGGCGAGCCGGGCGTCGCGGCTGGAGGGCGCGACCACGAAGACGGTGGCCAGGCCGTGCTCCCCGGCCGCCTTCCGCCACAGCGCGGACTCCTCGACCGGCAGGTCGGGCAGGATGCAGCCCGCGCCGCCCGCCTCGGCCAGTTCCCGGGCGAAGCGCTCGGGGCCGTAGCGGTCGACCGGGTTCCAGTACGTCATCACCAGCACCGGCTTGCCGGTGGCCAGGTGCGCCTCGCGGACCGTACGCATCACGTCGGCGATGCGGACGCCGCCGCGCAGGGCGATGTCGTCGGCGGTCTGGATGACCGGGCCGTCGAGCACCGGGTCGCTGTGCGGCAGGCCGACCTCGACGATGTCGGCGCCGCCCTCCAGGACCGCCTTGACGGCCTCGATGCCGCCGTCGACGGTCGGGAAGCCGGCCGGGAGGTACGCGATGAGCGCGGCCCGGTTCTCGGCCTTGGCGTCCGCGAGGACCTGTTCCAGAAGACTGATCTGCCCGCTCACTTGCCCGCCCCCTGGTTCTTCTCGTCGTACAGCCCGAAGTAGCGGGCCGCGGTGTCCATGTCCTTGTCGCCGCGTCCGGAGAGATTGACCAGCAGCAGGGCGTCGGGGCCCAGCTCACGGCCGATCTCCAGGGCGCCGGCCAGGGCGTGGGCGCTCTCGATGGCGGGGATGATGCCCTCGGTGCGCGACAGCAGCCGCAGGGCCTGCATCGCCGCGTCGTCGGTCACGGCCCGGTACTCGGCGCGGCCGCTGTCCTTGAGGTAGGCGTGCTCGGGGCCGACGCCGGGGTAGTCGAGACCGGCCGAGATGGAGTACGGCTCGGTGATCTGGCCCTCGTCGTCCTGGAGGACGTAGGAGCGGGAGCCGTGCAGGATGCCGGGCTCGCCCGCGGTGAGGGTCGCGGCGTGCTCGCCGGTCGCCACGCCGTGCCCGGCGGGCTCGCAGCCGACCAGCCGTACGCCGGTGTCGGGCAGGAAGGCGTGGAACAGGCCCATGGCGTTGGAGCCACCGCCCACGCAGGCCACGGCCACGTCGGGCAGCCGTCCGGTGCGCTCCAGCAGCTGCCGGCGGGCCTCGACGCCGATCACCCGGTGGAAGTCGCGGACGAGCGCGGGGAACGGGTGCGGGCCGGCGACCGTGCCGAACAGGTAGTGGGTGCGGTCGACGTTGGCGACCCAGTCGCGGAACGCCTCGTTGATGGCGTCCTTGAGGGTGCGGCTGCCGGAGGTCACGGCGATGACCTCGGCGCCGAGCATGCGCATCCGGGCGACGTTGAGCGCCTGCCGCTGGGTGTCGACCTCGCCCATGTAGATGGTGCACTCCAGGCCGAACAGGGCGCAGGCGGTGGCGGTGGCGACGCCGTGCTGGCCCGCGCCGGTCTCGGCGATGACCCGGGTCTTGCCCATCCGCCGGGTCAGGAGGGCCTGACCCAGCACATTGTTGATCTTGTGGGAGCCGGTGTGGTTGAGATCCTCGCGCTTGAGGAAGACCCGGGCGCCGCCCGCCTGCTCGGCGAAGCGCGGCACTTCGGTGAGGGCGCTGGGCCGGCCGGTGTAGTTGACCATCAGGTCGTTGAGCTCGGCGGCGAAGCCGGGGTCGGCCTTGGCCTTCTCGTACTCGGCGGCGACCTCGTCCACGGCGGCAACGAGGGCCTCCGGGATGAACTTGCCGCCGAACGCGCCGAAATAGCCCTCGGCGCTGGGGATCAGACCTTCCGGGTCGGGAAGGAAGAACTCCGGTGTTGCTGACATGGGTGTCCCCTGGCAGGTGTGCGTCAGTGAGTGGTGCGGTGCTGCGCCTGGCCGGTGGCGGTGTGTGACGGCCTCCGGGCACGGCGATGGTCGCGGATCAGCCGCGACGCCATCGCCTTCCGTTCACCTGGCCGGGCTCGCAGCCGATGACGTACCGCACCCGCCGCCCCAGCACCCGCCGCGCGGGCGCACGGCACCCACGCGGCTTGCAGCCGCGACCCAGACGAGTAGCAATGGACACGCCCCGGAGTCTACGACACCCCAGCCCCGCCAGGGGCGCCCCCAAGGGGCGCTGGGGGTACCCCCGGGCGAAGCCTGGGGGCGGAACTGCGCGGCCAGCCACGATGCGCCTGCGGCGGGCCGCCGGGGGTGCCCCTTGCGGTGGTTCCCGGACCACCCGCCGGTGGTGGGCTTGTCGCGCAGTTCCTCGCGCCCCTGATGGGGCTTAGTCCCGCCCGTTCCGCAAAGCAGGATGCGCCCCCGCGGCGACAAGATCAGCGACCGCCGTCCGGGGGTCGCGCCCGGTGACCAAGGACTCCCCCACCAACACCGCGTCCGCCCCGTCATGCGCGTACGCGATCAGATCGTGCGGCCCCCGCACCCCGGACTCCGCGACCTTGACGATGTGATCGGGAATCTCGGGCGCGACCCGGGAGAACGTCCCCCGGTCCACCTCAAGCGTCTTGAGGTTCCGCGCGTTGACCCCGATGATCCGCGCCCCCGCGTCCACCGCCCGCGCGACCTCCTCCTCGTCGTGCACCTCGACCAGCGGGGTGAGCCCGATGGACTCGGCCCGCTCGATCAGCGACACGAGAGCGGGCTGTTCGAGCGCGGAGACGATCAGCAGCGCGAGATCCGCGCCGTGCGCCCGGGCCTCCCACAGCTGGTAGGCGGTGACGATGAAGTCCTTGCGGAGCACCGGTACGTCGACCCTGGCCCGCACCGCGTCGAGGTCGGCGAGCGAACCGCCGAACCTGCGCTGCTCGGTGAGGACGCTGATCGCCGCGGCGCCGCCGGACTCGTAGTCGGCGGCCAGCCCCGCGGGGTCGGCGATCGCGGCCAGCGCGCCCTTGGAGGGGCTGGACCGCTTGACCTCGCAGATGACCTTGACGCCCTCGCCGCGCAGGGCGGCGACTCCGTCCTTGGCGTCCCGCGCCTTGGTGGCGCGCTCCTTGAGGTCGTCGAGGGAGACCCGGGCCTGTCGCTCGGCGAGGTCAGCCCGGACTCCGTCGATGATCTCGTCGAGCACACTCACGCGAGAACTCCCCTTCCGGCCGGGTGGAGCAGCGAAATGATCAAGCCAGTGGTGGTGGCCCACCGGTGGTCCGATGGTATCGGGCGCCGGGCACAGTGCCCGCATCCGACGATTCCCGGTCCCACTACCTGGACAAATGCACCCCGGAACCCGCCCGGCTCAGGGTGCGAGCGCTGCCCCGAAGGGCAGATTCCGGACAAGCGTGAAGGCCAGGACGACCGCGCCGATCGCCCACAGCCACGGCGGCCGCAGCACCGGCTCGAACGGCTTGCCGCGCAGCGCTCGGCCGAACCACACCACCCAGACGACGGCGAAGACCGCGTACCCGGCGACGGCGAGGGCGTTGCAGCCCAGCGCGGTGCCGAGGTGGCCGTGCACGAGGGCGTGGGCGCCGCGCAGGCCGCCGCAGCCGGGGCAGTACACGCCGGTGTAGCGCAGCAGCGGGCAGACCGGGTAGTGGCCGGGCGTGTTGGGGTCGACCGCGCCGACGTACGCGAAAGCCGCGGCGACACTGCCCAGCACGGCCACGGGCACGGCCGTACGGGTCCGGAGACGCGGCGGGCGTACGGGCGGCGGCGCCTGGGGTACGGTCGCGGGCTCGTGTGTGGTGGCGGTCACACGGCGATTCTGCCCCGGGACGTACGAAGGCGCAGCGCGCGGACCCGGGGCCCGGCGGCTGCGCCAGCGTGGTGAGTGCGGTCAGACGTTCGCGTGGATCTGCTTCTCCTCGGACTGCGACCGGGCGTCGGAGTCGTCGCTGTGGACGAGCGCGCTCTGGCTGTTGCCCAGGCCCATGAGCTTCATCACGCCGCCGACGACGGCGCCGAGCAGGATCAGGCCCAGGCTCGCCCAGAAACCGACCGGCTTCGCCGCGACCATGAAGGCGCCGCCGGAGCAGAAGCCGACGAAAGCGATGATCGCGCCGGTCCAGGCGGCGGGCGTGTGTCCGTGGTCGTGCTGAGCCGCCATGTGTGCTCCCTGAGATCTCGGTCGGGGACGTCCTTCGCCTCCCACTTCGTCACCCATTGTTGCGCGTGTTCGCCGCGGTCCTCGCACGGGGGGTGGCGACAGGAGTCACACCGGCCGGCGTCAGTCGGCGGCCCGGGTGGGGTCCTCGCCGCGGTCCAGCGCCTTCCACAGGTCCTCGGCCCGGTCGGGGTCGACGGGTACGGGCGCGCGGGCGGGTCCGCGGGCGCCGCCGCGCTCGTAGCGGCTGGACATCGCGGGCCAGCGCGGGCCGTACCGCAGGGCGAGTACGCCCGCGAGGAGCAGCAGCAGGCCGCCGACCGCGGCGACCAGGGGCCATCCGGTGGTGGCCGGGTGCTCGGCGGTGGCGCGGCTGAGTCCGACGGCGGTGGCGGCGGCGGAGTTCAGGGCGCCGCGGTCGCCGCGTCCGGTGAGGACGGCCAGGACGACGCCGAAGCCGCTGAGCGTCAGCAGCGCGGAGACGGCGTAGCGCCCGGCCCGCCGGACGGCGAAGACCGCGACGAGGGCGGCCAGTCCGGTCAGGGCGAGGGCGCCGGGCAGCGCGGTGGTCTGGCTGCCGGTGGCGTGGATGGGCAGGTCGTTCTGGCCGAAGGCGACCGTGCCGCGGGTCCACACCTTGCCCGCGGCGAGCAGCACGAGGCTCGCGCCGAGCGCGCCGCCCCCGAGCGCGCCGGCCAGCGCGCGATACCCCCGCCGCCGTTCGGCGGACTCCCGTCCGCCCGAATCACGGGACTTCCCCGCGGAGTCCCCGACGACCCCACCCCCACCGGCCACCTCCGCCGGATCGGCGGACTTCTCCGCGCGACCGGCGGGCGTCCCGCGCTCTGCGCTTCCACCGCCCGGGTTGCTGGCCCCGGCGCCCGCGCCCACCGGAACGGCCGTCTCCGCCGGATCGGCGGACTTCTCCGCGCGACCGGCGGGCGCACTTCGCTCATCGGCCAGGCCGGCCTGCCCGGCGACCCCGGCGTCCGGCGCGGCGCCTGCGCCCGCCGGGTCGGCCGGATCGGCGGACTTCCCGTCGGCCGGGGCGGGGCCGGCCGACGGAGCGGGGGCGGAGGGCGGGTTCTGCTCAGGCGCAGCCGAGGACGCGTTCACCCCTCCACTATCGCCTGTCCGCCGTGCGGACCAATCCCCGGGGGCGGCCCGCGCCCCCGGGGTACCCCTTCCTCCGACCCTCACCCGCCCGCACCCCGAATCGGTCCGAACCCCACCCGACCGGCCGCCCGGCAGCACCCGAAGGTAAAGCAGCGGTATAGATTCCCAAGCCCTCCTTGTTGACGTGCGCTCGTCAGAATACGTTCTCGCCCGTCCCACTGATCCCACACATGACAGTGGTCACACTCCTCACGCACGCCCCCGGTGCACCCACCAACAGGAGGCAGTAGCTTGCGAATCACCCTTACCCCGGTAGCCCTCCGCTCCGGGATCGCCCTCACCGCCGCGGCGGGCCTGGCCGTTTCCGGCCTCGCCCTCGCCTCGTCCGCGGGAGCCGCGACCAACGCGTCGACCACCGTGTCCACCACCCGTTCCTGCGCGGTGAGCGCCAAAGCCGGCGTCATGGCCTGTAAGGCCCTCAAGGTGACCGGCGGTCTCAACTCGCTGGCCGTGTCCACCGGTTCGGTGAAGCCGGCGGCCACCCCGTCCGGTTACGGACCGGCCGATCTGCGCAGCGCCTACGCCCTGCCCGCCACGGGCGGTTCCGGCGCGACCGTGGCCATCGTGGACGCCTACGACGACCCGAACGCGGAAGCGGACCTGGCCACGTACCGCTCCACGTACGGCCTGGCCGCCTGCACCACCGCCAACGGCTGCTTCCGCAAGGTCGGTCAGTCCGGCACGTCCTCGCTGCCCAAGGCCGACGCGGGCTGGGCCGAGGAGATATCGCTCGACCTCGACATGGTCAGCGCCGTCTGCCCGAGCTGCCACATCCTGCTGGTCGAGGCGACCAGTTCCTCGATGGCCAACCTCGGCACCGCCGTCAACACCGCGGTGTCGCTGGGCGCGAAGTACGTCTCCAACAGCTACGGCGGCAGCGAGTCCTCCTCGGACACCTCGTACGACAGCTCGTACTTCAACCACCCGGGCGTGGCCATCACGGTCAGCGCGGGCGACAGCGGCTACGGCGCCGAGTACCCGGCCGCCTCGAAGTACGTCACCGCGGTCGGCGGCACCTCGCTGAAGAAGAACTCGACGGCCCGCGGCTGGACCGACACCGTCTGGAACGGCACCGGTTCGGGCTGCTCGCGCTACGACGCCAAGCCGACCTGGCAGAAGGACACCGGCTGCGCCAAGCGCACGATCGCCGACGTCTCCGCGGTCGCCGACCCGGCCACCGGCGTGGCGGTCTACGACACCTACGGCGGCGACAAGGGCTGGGAGGTGTTCGGCGGCACCAGCGCCTCCTCGCCGATCATCGCCTCGGTGTACGCGCTCGCCGGCACCCCGTCCTCGAGCTCGACCCCGGCGTCCTTCCCGTACGCGCACACCGGGTCGCTCAACGACGTGGTGAGCGGCTCCAACGGTTCGTGCTCCGGCTCGTACCTGTGCACGGGCGCCACGGGCTACGACGGCCCGACCGGCCTGGGCACCCCCAACGGCGTGACGGCCTTCCAGGGCTGACACGGCGTCACATCGCGGTAAGGGAGGGGCGGCACCGGTGCCGCCCCTCCCCCGCGTTCAGCCGTAGAGCCGGTTCGCGGTCGCCACCGCGCGCAGCACCGCCGCCGCCTTGTTGCGGCACTCGGCGTCCTCCGACTCCGGGTCGGAGTCGGCCACGATGCCCGCGCCCGCCTGGACGTACGCCGTGCCGTCCCGCAGCAGCGCGGTGCGGATCGCGATGGCGGTGTCGGAGTCCCCGGCGAAGTCCAGATAGCCGACGCAGCCGCCGTACAGCCCGCGCCGGGACGGCTCCAGCTCCTCGATGATCTGCATCGCCCGCGGCTTGGGCGCGCCCGACAGGGTGCCGGCCGGGAAGCACGCGGTGAGCACGTCGAAGGCGGTACGGCCCGCGGCGACCTTGCCCGTGACGGTCGAGACGATGTGCATGACGTGCGAGTAGCGCTCGACGGACATGAAGTCGACGACCTCGACGCTGCCGGGCTCGCAGACCCGGCCCAGGTCGTTGCGGCCCAGGTCGACCAGCATCAGATGCTCGGCGCGCTCCTTGGGGTCGGCCAGCAGTTCCTCGCCGAGCGCGAGGTCGATCGGCCGGGTGGCGCCGCGCGGCCGGGTGCCCGCGATCGGGTGCAGCATCGCGTGGCCGTCCTCGACCTTGACCAGCGCCTCGGGGCTGGAGCCGACCACGTCGAAGCCGCCCTCCGCGCCGCCGTCCTCGCCGGGGAAGCGCAGCAGGTACATGTACGGGCTCGGGTTGGTGGCCCGCAGCACCCGGTAGACGTCGAGGGCACTGGCCGAGCAGGGCGTCTCGAACCGCTGCGAGGGCACGACCTGGAACGCCTCGCCCGCCCGGATGCGCTCCTTGATGTCCTCGACCGCGTCCCGGAAGTCCTGGCCGCCCCAGCGGGTGGTGTACTCCGGCAGCCGGGACTCGGGCAGCACGACGGGCGCGGTGCGCACGGGCGCGGCGAGATCGGCCTCCATGGCGTCGAGCCGGGCCACGGCGTCCGCGTACGCCTCGTCGACACCGGTGTCCTGGTCGTTGTGGTTGATCGCGTTGGCGATCAGCAGCACGCTGCCGTCCCAGTGGTCGAGTACGGCCAGGTCGGAGGTGAGCAGCATGGTCAGCTCCGGCAGCCGCAGCGTGTCGGCGCCGTGCTCGCCGATGCGCTCCAGACGGCGGACGATGTCGTAGCCCAGATAGCCGACCATGCCGCCGGTGAAGGGCGGCATCCCGGCGGCCAGGTCGCGCGGGGTGTGCAGGGCCTCCACGGTGGCCCCCAGCGCGGCCAGCGGGTCGCCGTCGACCGGGACGCCGACCGGCGGGGTGCCGAGCCAGTGCGCCTGCCCGTCGCGCGCGGTCAAGGTGGCGGCCGAGCGCACCCCCACGAAGGAGTAACGGGACCAGGACCCCCCGCTCCCGGCGCCTTCAGCCTGGGAGGTGCCTCCGTCCGCCGATTCGAGCAGAAACGTTCCGACGCGTTCGCCCGCGAGCTTGCGGTAGAGGCCCACCGGGGTGTCGCCGTCCGCGAGGAGGCGGCGGCTGACCGGGACGACTCGGCGGTCCACCGCCAGTTTGCGGAAGGTTTCGAGATCCATGGCCGCAGACCTTACTGGCCCGAAGGCCCTACTGGCCCGAGGCGGGCAGCAGGACGTCGGCGTCGAAGCAGGTGCGGTCGCCGGTGTGACAGGCGGCGCCGACCTGGTCGACCTTGACCAGCACGGTGTCGGCGTCGCAGTCGAGGGCCACCGACTTCACGTGCTGGACATGCCCGGAGGTGTCGCCCTTGACCCAGTACTCGCGCCGGCTGCGGCTCCAGTACGTGCAGCGGCCGGTGGTCAGGGTGCGGTGCAGCGCCTCCGCGTCCATCCAGCCGAGCATCAGCACCTCACCGGTGTCGTACTGCTGGGCGATGGCGGGCACCAGGCCGTCGGGGTTGGTCCTCAGACGGGCGGCGATGGCGGGGTCGAGCGAGGTCGCGGACATGCCTCCATTCTGCCGCTGATCGTCCGTGACAAGAAAAGCCGTGATAAATGGCAAAGCGGGCAAGCAGGTTGTCCGTTATGCGGTTGGTGCTCGCCGATGTCACCCGTATGGGGCATCCTGCCTGCATGGGTTTTCCTCCTCCGCCGCCAGACGGTCCCCCACCACCTCCAGACCAGGGCGGAGGGTTCGGACCCCCGCAGGGCTTCGGGCCGCCTCCTCCGCCGCCACCGCCGGGCGACGCCGGATACGGATACCCCCAACAGCCGGGCGGGAACGACCCGTACGGCCGCCCCCAACCGGGAGCAGACCCGTACGGATACCCGCAGCAGCCGGGGGCCGACCCGTACGGATACCCGCAGCAGCAGCCGGCCGACCCGGACCCGTACGGCTATCCGCAGCAGCAGGGCGGCTACCCGCCGCAGGGCGCCGGCTACGGCCCGCCCGGGCCCCCCGGCGGTTACGGCTATCAGCAGCCCGGCGGATACGGCGGTTACCCGCCGCCGCCCCCGCCGCCGAACAACAGCAAGCGCAATGTGTGGATAGCCGTCGGCGCGGTCGTGGTGGTCGCCGCGGTCATCGGCGGCGTGGTGGTGGCGGTCGGCGGCAGCGACAAGAAGGACACGGACGCCAAGCCGACCCACACGATCAGCGGACTGCCGTCGGGCCTGCCCACCGATCTGCCCACCGACATTCCGACGGACCTCCCGACGGACGACGACTCGCTGCCGACGGACGAGCCCACGCTGGACCTGCCCACCGACTTCCCGACCGACTTCCCCACCACGGCGCCGACCGAGAAGCTCGTGCCGTACGTGGTGCTGGAGCCGGGCAAGTGCTTCGACGCGCCGAGCCTGTCGGCGTCCGTGGACAAGGTGACGACCCGTTCGTGCGGCTCCGCGCACGACGCGCAGGTGGTCGCCAACGAGACGCTCACCGGCAGCTTCTCCAGCGACACCGAGATCCAGAACAAGGCGCTCGACCTGTGCCAGGCCGACGCCGAGAAGTACCTTCCGCACGACGGCAGGACGTACTACCCGTACGCGCTCTTCCCGAAGCTGATCACGTACCAGGTGCAGAACCGCAAGACGGTCACCTGCTCGCTCACCCGCAACAACGGCACGAACGGCACGAAGCTCTACAGCAAGCTCGGCTGACCGGGTGCCGACCCGGCGGTGAGGAGCGGACGTACGGCCCGTCCGGCGTTAGCCTGGCGGTATGTCGACCCATGCACAGCGTGAACGTCTGCTCCTCGCCGACCTGCTGGAGCGGTCGGGGCCCGACGCCCCGACGCTGTGCGACGGCTGGAGGACCCGGGACCTGGCCGCGCATGTGGTCGTACGCGAGCGGCGCAGCGACGCCGCGGCCGGGCAGGTGATCCCCAAGCTCGCCGACCGCCTGGAGCGGATCCGCGGGCAGTACGCCGCGAAGCCCTACGAGGAGCTGGTCCAGCTGATCAGGACCGGCCCGCCCCGGCTGTCGCCCTTCGCCCTCAAGCAGCTCGACGAGGCCGCCAACACGGTGGAGTTCTACGTCCACGCGGAGGACGTCAGGCGGGCGGCCCCCGACTGGTCCCCGCGGCCGGTCGACCCGGTCTTCGCCGACGCCCTGTGGTCGCGGCTGGAGCGCGGGGCCCGGATGCTGGGCCGCCGCTCCCCGGTGGGGCTGGTGCTGCGCTGCCCTGACGGCCGGACCACCGTGGCGCACAAGGGCACCCCGGTGGTGACGGTCACCGGCGAGCCGCAGGAGCTGACGATGTTCGTCTTCGGCCGCCAGGGCTCGGCCGATGTGACGGCCGAGGGCGACAAGGACGCGGTGGCCCAGGCGTACGACGCGAAACTGGGCGTCTGACGCCGACCCCGCCGCCTCAGCGGACACGGAGTCGCACCAGGCGCCCCGGCCCGGTGCGGCTTGCGCGGCCGGTTGGGGCTGCCGGGCGCGGCAACCTCTTTCCGCCGCGGCGGCGGGAAGCCCGAACCGGTTGTCGGCGGTGCCGCCCCGGGCCGTGCCCGGTGGGTTGTGCCCGTGCCGGGGTCGGTTCGCCACCGCCGGTCTGCGCCGTTGTGACGTGCCACCGTTGCGGCGGTGTTGTGGTGGGCTGGGCAGCCCGGTTTGGGTTGCCGGGTGTGACGGCCCCGCTCGGCACCCGCCCCGGTAAGGGGCGCCCCGGGTGACCGGTCTCGGCGCGGCGGGGGGTCGGGGAAGCCGCCCGCAGGGCTATTCGCGGGAAGGGAAGCCGTACATCTGGACGGCCACGTGCTCGCGGCCCGCCGTGTCCCCCGCCTCCTCCGCGGATCGGCCCCGGTCGATCCAGCGCCGCATCAGCGCCCCGATCTCCTCGGCCATCTCCTGGAGCTCGTCCGAGGTCAGCCGCGGCATGTACTCCGAGCTGAACGACGCGTCGGTCCACTCGCGCGGCCAGGCCGCCTGCTGGTCGAGATACCGCTCGTACCGCTCCGCGCGCGTGGCGAGCAGCTGCCGGGTGACCTGGCTCAGCACGGCCACGCCCTCGGGCCGGTCCGCGAAGTCCGCGCTGCGGAAGGAGAACCCGTGCTCGGCGGAGACCTTCCACCACCGCTCGCGTCCGTCGCTGCCGTGCCCCGGCGCCTCCTCGATGAAGCCGTGCGCGGCCATCTTCCGCAGGTGGTAGCTGACCAGCGAGACGGCCTCGTCCACCTGCTCGGACAGCCGGGACGCGGTGGCCTCGCGGGCGGTGAAGAGCGCGCGGTAGAGCCGGATGCGCAACGGATGGGTGAACACCTTCAGCGCGTCGAGGTCGGTGATGCGCTGCTCGGTGCCCTCGGGTTCCGGGGACTTCTCGGTGTCTGCCACTTCTCCACCGTAGGTACGAAAGAAAAGTTGCGCAATATTATTTGCGCAACTTTCCTTTCTCATTGGATCGCCAGCATCCGCGGCCACGTTTCGGCAGGATGGCGGCCATGTCTCTCGACGGCACCCGTGCCCACCTCACCGGTCCCGGCGATCTGCCACCCCTGGTGGAGCGCGCCGCCCGGACCGCCCGTCACCTCGGCTTCGCCCACTCCTGCCGCCCCGAGCACGGCCGCCTGCTGTACGCGCTCGCCGCGGGCGCAGAGCGGATCGGCGAGACCGGAACCGGGTGCGGGGTGGGCCTCGCCTGGCTGGTGTCGGGGATGCGCGAGGGCGCCACGGCGGTCAGCGTCGAACGCGACCCCGCCCGGGCCTCCACGTCCGCCGCGCTCTTCGCGGCCCTCGCCCCCGAGGTGACCGTGCGCTGCGCCGACTGGACGGCCATCGCCGAGGACGGCCCCTTCGACCTGCTGGTGCTCGACGGCGGCGGCCAGGGGAAACACGGGCGGGACAGCGCCGGCCCGGAAGGCACGGAAGGCCCCGAAGGCATGGGAGCCGAGGGCGGCGGGCAGGACGACACCCCCGCAGACCCGACCCTGCTGCTGCGGCCCGGCGGGGTGCTGGTGATCGACGACTTCACCCCGGCCGCCGGCGGGCCCCCGCTGCACGAGGGACGGCCCGACACGGCCCGGCTGCACTGGCTCGACCACCCGGCGCTGCGCGCGGTGGAGGTGCCGCTGGCCCCGGACCTGGCCGTGCTGGTCTGCACCCGCCGGTCATAGGAACGTACGACCGGCGGGACCACCGGCCCGGCCGGTCAGCGCACCGCGTGGTCAGCGGCCCGGCCGGTCAGCGCACCGCGTGTTCACCGGCCCGGCCGGTCAGCGCACCGGGTGGCCGGCCTTCCGCAGCGCGGACTTGACCTCGCCGATCCGCAGATCACCGAAGTGGAAGACGGACGCGGCCAGTACGGCGTCGGCCCCCGCCGCCACCGCCGGGGCGAAGTCCTCGGCCTTGCCCGCGCCGCCCGAGGCGATCACCGGTACCGACACCCGCTGCCGTACGGCCGCGATCATCTCGGTGTCGTAGCCGTCCTTCGTGCCGTCGGCGTCCATCGAGTTGAGCAGGATCTCGCCCGCGCCCAGCTCGGCCGCGCGCTCCGCCCACTCCACCGCGTCGATGCCGGTGCCGCGCCTGCCGCCGTGCGTGGTGACCTCGAAGGAGCCGGACGGGGTACGCCGGGCGTCCACCGAGAGCACGAGCACCTGGCGGCCGAAGCGCTCGGCGATCTCCCGGATCAGCTCGGGCCTGGCGATGGCCGCGGTGTTGACGCCCACCTTGTCCGCGCCCGCCCGCAGCAGCTTGTCCACGTCCTCCGGGCTGCGCACGCCGCCGCCCACCGTCAGCGGGATGAAGACCTGCTCGGCGGTGCGGCGGACGACGTCGTACGTGGTCTCCCGGTCGCCCGAGGACGCGGTGATGTCCAGGAACGTCAACTCGTCGGCGCCCTCGGCGTCGTAGAGCTTGGCCATCTCCACCGGGTCGCCCGCGTCCCGCAGGTTCTGGAAGTTGACGCCCTTCACGACGCGGCCCGCGTCCACGTCGAGGCAGGGGATGACTCGGACCGCGAGGGTCATTCAGGGTCTCCTGTGGCTTGCGTGTCCTGCGTGTGCTGACTGTCCTGCGTGTCGTCCGCTGCTTGCCCGTCCTCGGGGCCCTCGGGGGCCTCAGGGGCCGTGTCGGCGCCCTCGGCCTCCGGGTCCCCGGCGCGGGCCTCGCTCCCCCGGTACGCCTCGATCTCGACCTCGACCAGCACCCGGGAGTCCGCGAACCCGGCCACCACGACCATGGTCGCGGCCGGCCGCACCCGGCCGAAGAGCTCCCGGTGAGCCCTGCCCACCTCGTCGGCGTCCCGGGCGTGGCTGAGGTACATCCGGGTGCGGATCACGCTCTCCGCGCCGATCCCGAAGGGTTCGAGCGCGGCCAGCGCGCTGCGGAAGGCGCTGAGCGCCTGTTCGTACGGCTCCCCGTCGCCGGGGACCGCGCCGCCCGCCGTCGCAGGCATGATCCCGGCGACGATGACCCGGTCCCCCGCCGCCACCGCGCGTGCCGAGCCGATGGTCTCTTCCCAGGGGCTGTCGGTCCGCGTACGCCGTACCGCGGGGTCATGGGTCATCGGGACACTGCCTCCAGAGCCTCTTGCAGGGTGAACGCCTTCGCATAGAGCGCCTTACCGACGATCGCCCCCTCCACACCCTTGGGTACGAGGGAGGAGATGGCCCGCAGGTCGTCCAGGCTGGACACGCCGCCGGAGGCGACGACCGGCTTGTTCGTGGCCGCGCACACATCGGCCAGCAGCTCCAGATTGGGACCCTGGAGGGTGCCGTCCTTGGCGATGTCGGTCACGACGTACCGGGCGCAGCCCTCGGAGTCCAGCCGGGCCAGCGTCTCGTACAAATCGCCGCCGTCGCGGGTCCAGCCGCGGCCGCGCAACGTGGTGCCGCGGACGTCCAGGCCCACCGCGATCCGGTCGCCGTACTCGGCGATGACCTTGGCGACCCACTCCGGGGTCTCCAGGGCGGCCGTGCCCAGGTTGACCCGGGTGCAGCCGGTGGCGAGTGCGGCGGCGAGGGTGTCGTCGTCGCGGATGCCGCCGGACAGCTCGACCTTGACGTCCATCGTGCGGGCCACCTGGGCGATCAGCTCACGGTTGTCACCGGTGCCGAAGGCCGCGTCGAGGTCCACCAGATGCAGCCACTCCGCTCCCGCCTCCTGCCAGGCCAGCGCGGCGGCCAGCGGCTCGCCGTAGGAGGTCTCCGAGCCGGACTCGCCGTGCACGAGCCGTACGGCCTGGCCGTCCCTGACGTCGACGGCGGGAAGGAGTTCGAGCTTGGTCATCGGGATGCGTCCTACGTCCTAGAGGGTGTCGAGCCAGTTGGCGAGCAACCGGGCGCCGGCGTCACCGGACTTCTCCGGGTGGAACTGGGTGGCCCACAGCGCGCCGTTCTCCACCGCTGCCACGAACGGCTCGCCGTGCGTGGACCAGGAGACGCGGGGGGCGCGGATGTGGTCGTTGTGTGCTTCGAGGCCCCAGTCGCGTACGGCGTAGGAGTGCACGAAGTAGAACCGCGCGTCCTCGTCCAGGCCCGCGAACTGCCGTGAGCCCTCGGGGGACTTCACGGTGTTCCAGCCCATGTGCGGCACGACCGGCGCGCGCAGCGGCTCGACCGTGCCGGGCCACTCGTCGAGGCCGTCGGTCTCCACGCCGTGCTCGATGCCGCGGGCGAAGAGGATCTGCATGCCGACGCAGATGCCCAGCACCGGCCGGCCGCCGGACAGCCTGCGGCCGATGATCCAGTCGCCGCGTACGCCCTTGAGCCCGGCCATGCAGGCGTCGAACGCGCCGACGCCGGGGACCAGCAGCCCGTCGGCGTTCATCGCCCGCTCGTAGTCGGCGGTGATCTCGACGTCGGCGCCGGCCCGGGCCAGGGCGCGTTCGGCGGAGCGGACGTTGCCGAATCCGTAGTCGAGGACGACCACACTCTTCGTCATGGGTGTGACCTCCTAGAGCTGGAGCAGGCCGACCGCGAGGGCCGTCACGGAGCCGATGGCGAGCAGCGTGATGAGGCTCTTGGACTGCTTCTGCTGCCAGAAGGAGTAGACGCCTCCGCCGAGGAAGAGCCCGAGCAGGATGAAGAGCGAGGAGTACGTGTTCATGACGTGACCCCGCCCGCGTATGTCTGCGGCCCGGCGGCCGCTCGTGCGTCGCTCACAGTGCGCCCTTCGTCGAAGGCAGGATTCCCGCGGCGCGCGGGTCGCGCTCGCTCGCGTAACGCAGCGCCCGGGCCAGCGCCTTGAACTGGCACTCCACGATGTGGTGCGCGTTGCGCCCGTACGGCACGTGGACGTGCAGCGCGATCTGCGCCTGCGCGACGAAGGACTCCAGGATGTGCCGGGTCATCGTCGTGTCGTACGAGCCGATCATCGGCGCCATGTTCTCCGGCTCGGTGTGCACCAGATACGGGCGGCCGGACAGGTCGACGGTCACCTGGGCGAGGGACTCGTCCAGCGGGACCGTGCAGTTGCCGAAGCGGTAGATGCCCACCTTGTCGCCGAGCGCCTGCTTGAAGGCGGCACCGAGCGCGAGGGCGGTGTCCTCGATGGTGTGGTGGGTGTCGATGTGCAGATCGCCCTCGGTCTTCACACTGAGGTCGAACAGACCGTGCCGGCCGAGCTGGTCGAGCATGTGGTCGTAGAAGCCGACACCCGTCGAGACGGACACCGCTCCCGTGCCGTCGAGGTCGATCTCGACCACGACGGACGTTTCCTTGGTGGTGCGCTCCACGCGGCCCACGCGGGTCATGCGGACTCCTCCGTACGGTGTTCCGGGCTGTGCTGTTCTTTGCGGACCGCGCGGGCGGCGTCCAGGAAGGTGTCGTTCTCGGCCGGGGTGCCCGCGGAGACCCGCAGCCAGCCGGGCACACCGTTGTCCCGTACGAGCACGCCCTGGTCGAGGAAGCCCTGCCAGGCCGCGGCGCTGTCGGTGAAGCGGCCGAACTGGACGAAGTTCGCGTCGGATTCGACGACCTCGTAGCCGGTCGCCCGCAACTCCGTGACCAGCCGGTCGCGTTCGGTCTTGAGCGTCTCGACGTAGCCGAGCAGGGTGTCGGTGAACTCCAGGGCGGCCAGCGCGGTGGCCTGGGTGACCGACGACAGGTGGTAGGGCAGCCGGACCAGCTGGACCGCGTCCACCACCGCGGGGTCGGCGGCCAGATAGCCCAGCCGCAGCCCGGCCGCGCCGAACGCCTTGGACATCGTGCGGCTCAGCACCAGGTTCGGACGGCCCTCGATGAGCGGCAGCAGCGACGGCCGGTGCGAGAACTCGCCGTACGCCTCGTCCAGCACCACGATCGAGGGCCCGGCGGCCTGCGCGGCCTCGTACAGCGCGAGTACCGTCTCGGCGGCCACGGCCGTACCCGTGGGGTTGTTGGGCGAGCAGATGAAGACCACCTCGGGGGCGCGCTCGCCGATCTCGCGGACGGCCGCGTCCACGTCGATGGTGAAGTCCTCGGCGCGTGGCCCGGAGATCCAGCCGGTGCCGGTGCCCCGGGAGATCAGCGCGTGCATCGAGTACGAGGGCTCGAAGCCGATCGCGGTACGGCCGGGGCCGCCGAAGGTCTGGAGCAGCTGCTGGATGATCTCGTTGGAGCCGTTGGCGGCCCACACCTGGTCCACGCCGACCCGCAGACCCGCGGTACGGGTGAGGTAGGCGGCCAGCTCGGTGCGCAGCTCCAGCGCGTCCCGGTCCGGGTAGCGGTTGAGGTTTCGGGCGGCCTCGGCGACGCGCTCGGCGATCCGGGCGACCAGCGGCTCGGGCAGCGGGTACGGATTCTCGTTGGTGTTCAGCCGCACCGGCACATCGAGCTGGGGGGCGCCGTACGGGGACTTGCCGCGCAGCTCGTCGCGCAGCGGCAGGTCGTCGATCCGGGTCATCGCCGGCCTCCGAATCGGGCGGTCACGGCGGCGCCGTGCGCGGGCAGGTCCTCGGCGTTCGCCAGCGTCACCACATGGTGGGCGACCTCGGCGAGCGCGTCGCGGGAGTAGTCCACCACGTGGATGCCGCGCAGGAAGGACTGCACCGACAGGCCCGAGGAGTGGCAGGCGCAGCCGCCGGTGGGCAGGACGTGGTTGGACCCGGCGCAGTAGTCGCCGAGCGAGACCGGCGCGTGCGGGCCGACGAAGATCGCGCCCGCGTTGCGCACCCGGGCGGCGACGGCGGCCGCGTCCTGGGTCTGGATCTCCAGGTGCTCGGCGGCGTAGGCGTCGACGACCGCGAGGCCCTGGTCGAGGGTGTCGACCAGCACGGTCGCGGATTGGCGGCCGGACAGGGCGGCGGTGATCCGCTCGCGGTGCCGGGCGGCGGCGACCTGGACGTCCAGTTCCTTGTCGACCGCGTCGGCCAGCTCGGCGGAGGTGGTGACCAGCACGGCGGCGGCCAGCGGGTCGTGCTCGGCCTGGCTGATCAGGTCGGCGGCAACATAGCCGGGCTCGGCGGTGGCGTCGGCGAGGATCGCGATCTCGGTCGGCCCGGCCTCGGCGTCGATGCCGATCCGGCCCTTGAGCAGGCGCTTGGCGGCGGCCACGTAGATGTTGCCGGGGCCGGTGACCAGGCTGACCGGGCGGCACTCCTCGGTGCCGTAGGCGAACATCGCGACGGCCTGGGCACCGCCGGCGGCGTACACCTCGTCCACGCCGAGCAGGGCGCAGGCGGCCAGGATGGTGGGGTGGGGCAGCCCGCCGCTGTCCTTCTGCGGGGGCGACGCGACGGCGATGCCCTCGACGCCGGCCTCCTGGGCGGGCACCACGTTCATCACCACGGAGGACGGATAGACGGCGAGGCCGCCGGGCACGTACAGCCCGACCCGCTCGACCGGGACCCAGCGCTCGGTGACGGTGCCGCCGGGGACGACCTCGGTGGTGACGTCGGTGCGGCGCTGCTCGCGGTGGACCAGCCGGGCCCGCCTGACGGACTCCTCCAGGGCGGCCCTGACCTCGGGGTCGAGCCCCGCCAGGGCGTCCGTGAGGGCCTGGACCGGGACCCGCAGCCGTTCGAGCCGCACCCCGTCGAACCGCTCCCCGTACTCGATCACCGCCGCCGTGCCGCGATGGCGCACGTCCTCGCAGATCGGCCGCACTGTCTCCAGCGCGGCCTCCACGTCGAACTCGGCCCGGGGCAGCAGGTCGCGGTCGATGCCGCCCTCGGGGAAGGCGGCACCGCGCAGATCGATTCGGGAGATCACCCTGCCAAGTGTAGAGACCCGGGCATGGGCGTCGTCCCGCGGTTCCACTCCGTGATACGGCCCACGGCAACGCGCTAGCGTGTGGCCGCGCGACTACGGGGAGGGAGCGGGGATGGCCGAGCCGGACAATGACACACCGCCGGGGGACTGGACATCGGCCGAGCGGGGGATGTGGCGGGCGTTCCGCGGCGGACGCACCTACGACCTGCGCACGCGCCGGGGTGACGAGGACGATCCGCTGGAGGGTCCCGCGTGGGGCTCCGCGCGCACGGTACGCGCCCAGACCGTCGCCCAGCTGCTGCTCAACGGTCCCCCGGCGGCGCCGGGCCGGGTCAGCGCGCTGAAACTGGTGGGGGTGCGGATCAGCGGCCGGCTGACACTGGCGGGCGGCACGGTCACCCCCTACGTCCAGCTCGACAGCTGCCGCTTCGACGAGCAGCTGATGCTGCCGGAGTGCCGGGCGGGCAGCATGCGGCTGGTGCGCTGTCTGATCCCCCGGATCGAGGCGGCCCGGCTCCAGGTCACCGGCGATCTCCATCTGCCGCAGTGCCGAATACCGGGCGGGATACGGCTGACCGACGCCCAGATCGGCACCGACCTGCTGCTGAACCAGCTCACCGTGGGCCAGGACCGGCACAGCCGGGCGATCGCCGCCGACGGGCTGACCGTCGGCCAGGACATGGACGCCGAACTCGTGGACGTCACCGGCGAGTTCAGCCTGCGCAGCGCCCGAATAGGCGGCCGTCTGAGTCTGCGCGGCGCGAACCTGCGCAACACCTCGGGCCGTTACGCGCTCAACGCGGCTCGGGTCACCGTCGAGCACACCCTCTACCTCAGCGCGGGCTGGAACGCGCTGGACGGCGCCCCGGGCGACACCCAGCCGCCGCCAGGTATGCAGACCAGGGACTTCGTGTGCGAGGGCGGACTGCGGCTGGACGACGGGCGGATCGGCAACGCGCTGATCGTCAACCACGCCCGGTTCCGGCTCGGCGACGACCGGCAGGTGTCGCTGCGCCGGCTGCGCACCCCGGAGCTGCGCTTCACCCCCGGCAACGCGCCCAACGGCACGGTCTCGCTGGCCGGGGCGCAGGTCGGCAGGTTCGTGGACCGGTACGGCAGCTGGCCGACCACCGGCCGGCTGGACCTGACCGGCTTCACCTACGACGAGCTGGCGCCGCGCGGCGCCTTCCCGCTGCGCGACCGGATCGCCTGGCTGCGCGCGGCCACGCCGGAGTACAGCCCGGAGCCGTACGAGCGGCTGGCGGCGGCGCTGCGGGCGGGCGGCGAGGACGCGGACGCCCGTGAGGTGCTGCTTGCCAGGCAGCGGCGGCGGCGCGAGACGCTGCCGCCCGCGGGCCGGGTGTGGGGCTGGCTCCAGGACGTGACCGTCGGGTACGGCTACCGGCCGGGGCGGGCCGCGGTGTGGATGGCGGTGCTGTGGGCGGTCGGCGCGGTGTACTTCTCGGTGCACGGCGCCCCCGCGGCGGCCGACGACGGCTACCGGCCGCACTGGAGTCCGGCGCTGTACGCCCTCGACCTGCTGCTCCCGGTCATCGACCTCGGGCAGGACAACGCGTGGCGGGAGGTCGGGATCAGCCAGTGGGTGGCGTCGGGGCTGACGCTGCTGGGCTGGATGCTGGCGACCACGGCGGCGGCGGGGGCGTCGCGGTTGCTCAGGCGGGGGTCGTAGCGGGGGTCGTAGCGAGGTCGTGGCGGGGGCTTCCTGCCGGGGCGTCCCGGCGGTGGGGCGCACGGTTCCCGCGGCGGCTCGTGGGGTCGTACGGGCGGCATACCACTGGCGTGTGCGCGCAGCCGCTGACGACGGGAGCCGCCATGCCCGTACCCTGGCTGATTGTGACCGATCGCCTTCCGCTCTTCCCGCTCAGTACGGCGCTCTTCCCCGGCCTGGTGCTGCCGCTGAACGTCTTCGAGGAGCGGTATCGCGCCCTCGTCCGCGATCTGCTCGCCCAACCGGAGGACGGGGCACGGCGGTTCGGTGTGGTCGCCATCAGGAACGGACAGGAGGTCTCGCCCACCGGTCAGGAGGGCCGCGACACCGGCCCGCTGGCGGGCCTCGGCGACGACCCGCTCGACGCGCTGTACGGCTACGGGTGCGTCGCGGACACCGCGGGCATCGCCGAGCGCGAGGACGGCGGATACGAGCTGGTCGCGACCGGGATCGTCCGCTTCAAGCTGCTGTCCGTGGACGCCACGGGCGAGTATCTGACCGGCGAGGTCGAGGAGATGCCGGACGTGGCGGGGTCGGGCGCGAACGCGCTGGCCCCCGAGGTCGTACGGCACTTCCGCACGTATCAGAAGCGGCTCGCCGGGGCCCGCGAACTCACCCTGGCCGGGCAGGAGTTCCCGGACGACCCGACGGTGCTCTCCTATCTGGTGGCGGCCGCCGTGGTGGCCGCCACGCCCGCCAAGCAGCTGCTGCTCGAAGCGGCCGACAGCGCGACCCGGCTCACCGCGGAGCTGCGGCTGTTGCGGCAGGAGAGCGCGGTGATGGAGAAGCTGCCGTCGCTCCCGGCGGTGGACCTCACCCAGCACCCCATCTGCGCGAACTGACGCGGGGCCGCGGCTGCTCGCCGGCTCTGCCGCCGGGCAGCTCATCGGCTGGGCGGCTCATCAGCTCATCGGAAGAACGAGACGGAACGGAAGCGGCGGACCGGCATGGCGAAGAAGGCACGCAGCGGCGGCGGCACCCCGGCCACGGTCGCCCTGGAGAAGGCGGCCGTGCCGTTCACCGTCCACGCGTACGAGCACGACCCGGCGTCCGAGCTGTCGTACGGCGCGGAGGCGGCGGCCGCGCTGGGTACGGCGGCCGAGCGCGTGTTCAAGACGCTGGTGGCCGAGGTGGACACGGTGCTGACCGTGGCGGTAGTACCGGTTTCGGCCACGCTCGACCTCAAGGCGCTCGCGTCGGCGGCGGGCGGCAAACGCGCGGCCATGGCCGATCCGGCGGCCGCGGAACGTACCACCGGCTATGTCCGGGGCGGGATCTCCCCGCTGGGGCAGCGCAAGGCGCTCCCGACGGTCGTGGACGCCTCGGCGCTCGGCTTCGAGACGGTCTACGTGTCCGCGGGGAAGCGGGGGCTTGAGGTGGAGCTGCGGCCGGCCGACCTCGTACGGCTCACGTCGGCGCGGACGGCCGGGATCGCGCGGAGCTGATCCGGCGGCGCGGGGCGGTCTGGGCGCGGGCTCTGGGCGCAGGCCCGGTCGAGCTGCGGCCGGCCGACCTCGTACGGCTCACGTCGGCGCGGACGGCCGGGATCGCGCGGGCCTGATCCGGCGGCGCGGGGCCTTCCGGGCGCGGGCCGTTCCGGGCGCGGGGCGCTCTGGGCGCAGACCGCTCTCGCCCGGCTCGCCGGACGCGAGCCGGTCTGGGCGTGACTTGCCGGACGTGGTCCGACCAGCGCGGGCGGGACGTGGCCTGACCGGGCGCGGGCCGGGCTGCCCGGCTGGACGTGGTCCGACCAGCGGGGGCAGGACGTGGTCCGACCTGCACCGGCCGGGCGGCTCGGCCCGCTGCGGCCGTCCGTTCAGCTCGGGCGGTCGGGATTGTCCGGGTGGTCCGGGGGCTCGGGGTGGTCGTCCCCCCGGTCCTCGGGCTCCGCCGGGGGCTTGTCGAGGGGCACCGGCCCGGAGTCCGGGACGGGACCCGGCTGCGGCGGGCCCTGCGGCGCGGGCCAGGGGACGGGGGAACCGGTGGGGAGCCCGCCCAGCGGACCCGGCGGCGGAGGGGCGGGCGCGGGGTCGCGCGGCCCGAAGGCCGAGGTCAGAGCCAGATGCGTGAGCATCGCGGCGGCCGGCCAGGCCACCAGCGCGCTCTTGGCCCGCAGCGCCAGCGGTCCGTCGAAGGCGACATTGAGCTTGTGCTCCTTGATCAGCTGATCGGTGTGGGCGCCGCCCGCCTTCCTGATCAGCTCGGTGGCGTGCGCCACGATGTCCGTCGGCGGGCCGAGCCAGACGCCGAGCCGCCAGCCGATGACCGAGGCGAGCGCGCCTCCGGCGGCGAGGCCGAGCACGGTCCCCACGCCGCCCTTGCGGTAGCGCCAGAAGACGGCCGCCGCGGTGAGCACGCCCAGCACCACCGCGATCAGCACGAAGGTGCCGTCGCCGCCGATCGCCTCCTCGCCCTCGGTGTCCTTGAGGTAGACGGCCTGGCCGTCGGAGACCATCGGGATCCGCGGCGACAGCCACAGCCACACCAGGCCGAGCACCACGCCGGAGATCGCGACCAGCAGCGCGATCATCACTCCGCGGCCGATCTCGTCCAGCGCCGAGTCGTGCTCACCTCCGTCGTCCCCGCCGGGGCCCGACCCCCAGCCCGGGTAGGGCGGGTACTGCGGTGGCTGCTCTTGGGGAGTCAGAGGTGCGGTCACCCGCCCATCGTGCCAGGTCTGGCCGGGGGCCGCGTCACCGGCAGGCGGCCCTGCGGTAGGCCCAGGTGGCGACGGCGAGCGAGATCACACCGACCCCCGCGCACACCGACAGATCGCCGAGCACGGCGGCCCAGTCGGTGGACCCGTCGCCGCCGAGCGTACGGGCGAAAGCCTCCACGCCGTAGGTGGAGGGCAGCAGGTCACGGGCCCAGACGATGGGCGCGGGCATGTGCGAGGCCGGCAGCACACCGAGCAGCAGCGCGGCGGACATGCCGAGCTGGCCGAGCAGTGTGGCGATCTCCTGCCGGGGGGCGAGCAGCCCCAGGGCCGCGCCCAGCCCGGACAGCGCGGCACCGGCCAGCGGGATCACCAGGAGCAGCACCCACAGGCTGGTCAGCGTGAGGTGGAAGAGCAGACAGCCGGTGATCGCCGTGACGAGGGTGCCGGGCACGGTGAAGGACGCGTAGGCCGCCGCCGCGCCGAGGACGACGGAGGCGGGCGGTACGGGGAGGGTGGCGTAGTGGTCGAGGCCGCCGGAGGCCCGCAGCCGGCCGAAGTACTGGGCGAGCAGGTTGAGCGCGACGAAGGCGACGACGAGGACGCTGGAGCCGGCGACGACGGACCGGGCCGCCTCGCCGTCGCCCGCGTCCACGACACCGCGCATCATGATCATGATGCCGATGGACTGGAAGGTGGCGACGAACAGCAGGGGGACGCGGGCGACACGGGCCCGCGAGAGCTGGGCCCGGTAGACGGCGACGAGCGAGGCCCACAGCTTCGCCTTGGGCGCCAGTACGGCGGCCCCTTCCCCGGTCCTGGCCTCGGCCTCCACCGCGCTCCTCACCCGCCGTGCCCCGGCCTCCGCGATCGCGGTCACCGTCCACCCCCCGTACAGCCCGTCCCGGCCGGCCCGGCGGAGAGCGCGGCGGGACGGACGGGCGGGGTGGTCGTACGGATGCCGACCGGTGGCAGGGGTGGGGGCAGGGGCGGGGTCATGACTTGATGAGACCTTTCGCACGGCCGCCCAGGGACAGATAGACGTCCTCCAGGCTGGGCGTCGCCAGGGTGAAGTCGTCCAGAGCGGCGAAGGCCGCCCCGCCGGTGATCTCGGCGATCGTCGCCCGGGCCCGGTCCTGCGGCAGCCGCAGCGTCCAGCGGCGCCCGGAGACCTCGGCCAGCGGCCGCAGCGCGGCGACGGCGGGCAGCCCGACCGGTGCCTCGTCGCGCCAGACGAGATCGAGCCGCACCTCGCCGTCGACCAGTGCCCGCAGCCCCACCGGGGTGTCGCAGGCGATCACCCGGCCCCGGTCGAGCACGGCGACCCGGTCGAGCACGGTCTCGGCCTCGATGACGTTGTGTGTCACGAGCAGCACGGTGGCGCCGCGCTCGGTCCTGCGCCGGCCGACGGCGGCCCACACGGCCCGGCGGGCCACCGGGTCCATACCGGCCGTGGGCTCGTCCAGGACCAGCACCGGCCGCTCGCCGACCAGCGTCGCGGCGAAGCAGGCCAGTCGGCGCTGACCTCCGGACAGCCGCTTGATCGGGCGCCCGGCGATCGGCCCGAGGTCGAGTTCGTCGAAGACGGCGTCACGGGCGGCCCGGGCGGCGGCCGCGCCGAGCCCGCGCAGCCGCCCGGTGGTCTCGGCGGCGAGCGCCACGGTCAGCTCGTCGAGCGCCGAGGACTCCTGACCGAGGTAGCCGATCAGCCGGGAGGCCCGGTCGGGGTGGCGTACGAGGTCGTGGCCGAGCAGGTCGATCGTGCCCGTGTCGGGCCGCAGCAGACCGGTGAGCTGGCGGACCAGCGTGGTCTTGCCGGCGCCGTTGGGGCCGAGGATGCCGAAGAGTTCGCCGCGGTGGACGTCGAGGTCGATGCCGTCGTTGGCGCGCACGGGTTCGGACTGCCGGGCCGCGCCGCGGCCGCGCCTCAAGGACGGGCGGCGGGCGCCGGAACCGGCCGGGAACGTCCTGACCAGACCGCGCACGGTGCACACCGCGTCGGGGGCGGTGGCGACCGCCGGGGGCGCCGTCTCCTCCGTGCCCGTACTCACGAGGATCGAGGGTACGCGCCACGGGGGGTGTCCGGCACAACGGGGGCCGAGTTCAGCCTTCCGTCACCCCCGCAAGCCCGTCCGGGCGGGGTGGTGACGGTGGTCTCCGGATCGTCCGCGGACGAGGGCTAATCGCGCAGTTCCTCCCCCAGGCTCCGCCCGGGGGTGCCCCCAGTGCCCCCTGGGGGTGTCGGGACGTCCGCCGGTGGAAAGGCCCCCGGGCAGCCCCATCAGGGGCGCGAGGAACTGCGCGACAAGCCCCCCACCGGCCGGTGGCCCGGAAGCCACCTGTCGCCACCCCACCCGGACGGCCCCGAAAAAGCGCGCGCGCAAGACCTACTCGTCCGGGCCGTCGCGGTCGGTGCGGCCGTCCACCTCGCGCCAGAACCCCGCCCGGATCGCGTAGCGATCATGCTCGTCGATCTGGTCGTCCTTGTGGGCGAGCAGCCCGAAGCGGGCGGCGTACCGCAGCAGCTCGCCGTCGACGCGGTGCGGGACCCGGGGGTAGTGCGCGGAGAGCTGCTGGAGCAGGCCGGGGTCGGTGACGCGGGCGATCCAGCGGCGGGCGAAGACCTGCCCGACCTCGTAAGGATCGCCGCTGACCGCGGTGATGTCGGCCTCGCGGTCGGCCCAGCGCTGCTCGGCGGTGGTGAGCTGGGCGAGGGTCGGCAGACCGCTGGTGTCGGGCAGGTCGGAGCCGGGTCCGCGGTCGGTCCAGCCCTTGTCGGAGGACCAGCGCAGGGTGGCGCTGGGCGCGGGCTGCGGGGGCGGCGGGGCGGCGTGGATCCGGCCGAGCCCGGCGAGGTCCTTGGGGGTGGGTACGCCCTTGCCGGGGGCGCTGACCGGAGTGGTGTCCGGCTCGGGCGCCGAACCGTTCTTCGCGGGATGCGGATGCGGCTGCGCGTGGGGGTGCGGTAGCTCGGTCTCCTGCGGGGGCGCCGCACCGGACTCGGGCAGCGGCGCCGACAGGATCGCGGCGATCTCGGGGCGGATGCCGGGCCGGGGGCCCGGCGGTGGACAGACCCCGGCGACATCGCGGGCCCGGATCGCCGCGGTGATCCACTCCCGGTCGAGCACCCGCCGCTCGTCGGCCTCGGCGACCAGGTCCTCGGACTGGTTGTAGTCGCCGTCGGCGGCCTGCACGGCCCACAGATGGACGGCGACGCCGTGTTCCTTGGCGGACATCATGCCGGGCAGCAGATCGCCGTCGCCGGTGACCAGGACGACATCGGAGCAGGCCCGGTTGCGGGCCAGCTCCGACAGCTCGGCGTGCATGGCCGCGTCGACGCCCTTCTGCGCCCAGCGGCCGTCCGTACGGGTGAGGGCGCCGAGCCGGACCGTCACTCTGGGCATCACCCGCAGTCTGCGGTGCTCGGGTTGCGGAACCCGGTCGGGTGCGCCGTCGAACCAGTAGATCCGCAGCAGCGGCTGACCGGTCTCCAGTTCGGCACGTTCGCGCAGGCCGGCGACGACGGCGGCGTGATCCACGACGATCCGGGACCGCGACGGCTCACCGGCCAGCAGGCTCGCCGCTGCGCCCAGCAGATACCCGGCGTCCACCAGGACGACGCAGCGGTCCATGTTGCACCTCTTCCGGTCGCCCCCCGGCGCTGACTACCCAAGGTTTCCCCCGAGTCTGCCCGAATGCTCGGGGGTTATGACCTCGAACACGATCTTCGGCGTGGCGGTGAACGGTTTTTTCCGGATCATCACCGTCAACTGCCCGAAATGCGCGCTTTGTACTCCCATGCAAATCTGATGGCGTCCCCAGGGGCCGTAACCCCCACTCCCCCGGGGCTGTATCCCCTCATCAGGAAGGCACGATCGTGGCCAAGAACAAGAACCAGAACCGTCAGCGCGGACACGAACAGGACCGGCAGCGCGAGTCGTCGTCCGGTGAGTCCCAGGACCAGGCGAAGAGCTCGATACCCGAAGAGCATGTGATGCCGGCCGCGACCACGGTCCCGCGCAAGCAGCAGAAGAAGTTCGGCCACAACTGATCGCGCTCCACCCCCACTTCCACAGCGGCGGGGGCGTCCCCTCCGGGGGGCGCCCCCGCCGTCGTCGCCCGGCGCGTCCGCGGCGCCGCCGAAGGCCGGTCGCCGAGGCGGATTCCGGGCCCGTATCCGTTACCCGGCCTTTAGGCCACACCTACACCCCCGCGTGGCACACTCTGTGGCCATGGAGGAGATACGACCGCGGCTGAGGGCAGCACGTGCCGCCCTGTTCGCCGCGCTGTGCGTCACACTCTCCTCCACCTCGCATGTGCTGATGGCCCGCACCCCGCTGCCGCTGACCGCGGTGGCCGGCGCCTTCGCCGCCGCCTTCGCGCTCGCGTACGTGGTCCTCGGCCGCCGCGAGCGCGGCTTCTGGCCGATCGCCGCGCTGATGGTGCCGCTGGAACTGGCCGTCGACACCCTGTTCACCTCCGGCCAGCAGGCCTGTTACGGGCCCTCCGGCGGTCCGGTGACCGGCTCGTGGCGGTCCTTCCACGAGGCCGTGTTCTGCAACGGCGGTGACGTGGGCGGTCAGCTCTCGGCGGTGCCCGGCGCCTCGCTGGCCCCCGAGATGCCGTCCTCCGCGGCGCCCTGGCTGCTGCTCGGTGTGCATGTCGCCGTCGGTCTGCTCGCCTCCTGGTGGCTGCGCCGCGGTGAGGCCGCGCTGCACCGGGTGCTGCGCGCGGTGGGCGCCGCCGCCTTCCGTCCGCTGCTCTTCGCCGTCGCCGCCCGTACCGTACGGGCCGCCGCGCCGCGCCGGGTCCGCCCGGCCACCGCCCGTACCGCCGCCGGAGCGCTCTCCGCCCGGCCGCTGCTGCACGCCGTCGTACGCCGTGGGCCGCCTTTCGTCCCGGTCGCCGTCTGACCGCCACGAACGGTTCCCTCCCCCCACTCAACACGCGTACGCATGCGGAGATCACCCATGAGCAGCAGGAACAGCAAGGCCAGCAAGGAAGCCGCCCGCGAGCGGCTGCGCGCGCAGCGCGAGAAGGATGCCAAGCGCGCCAAGATCCGCCGCCAGCTCTTCGTCGGCGGCGGCATCGTGGTCGTCCTGGCGGTCGCCGCCGGTGTGGCCGTGGCCGTCAACCAGATGAACAAGCCCGGCTACTGGGAGGCCGCCGCCAACAAGCCGCTGGTCAAGCCGGCCCACTCCAGCGGCAAGAACGGCAGCTCGATCGTCGTCGGCGACCCGAGCAACAAGCATGTGCTGAAGGTCTACGAGGACCTGCGCTGCCCGGTCTGCGCGGCCTTCGAGCAGGGTTCGGGCGACGAGGTCCAGGACCTCGCCGGCAAGGGCAAGTACCAGATCTCGTACACCATGGGCACCTTCCTCGACGGCCCCAAGTCCGAGCGCGGGACCGGCTCGAAGAACGCGCTGAGCGCTCTGGGCGCGGCGCTCAATGTGAGCACCGACGCGTTCGTCCAGTACCACAAGGTGCTCTACTCCAAGGACGTGCACCCGGACGAGAACAGCGATGTCTTCGGCAAGGACGCCAACCTGATCAAGTACGCCCAGCAGGTGCCCGCGCTCAAGAACAACAAGGCGTTCCAGAAGGCGGTCGAGGACGGCACCTACGACAAGTGGGCGCTGACCATGTCCAAGCAGTTCGACACCGACGGCATCGGCTCGACGCCGACGGTCAAGCTCGACGGCCAGGACGTGAAGAACGTTCAGGCCATGGCGGGCGGCCAGTTCACCAGCACGATCATGGACATGCTGAAGTAGCGGCGGTCCGGCCGCCGCGCGGCCGTGCGGGACGGCCCCGGACCGGGTGGGTTCCGGGGCCGTCCCTTCGCTGTGCGCCCGCTCGGTCGTGTGATCAGTCGCACAGCTCGGCGAGGAAGTCCAGCGCCACCGCCCAGGTACGCTCGGCTGCTTCGGCGTCGTAGTCGGGCAGGTCGGGGTCGGTGTAGAGGTGGCCCGCGCCGCGGTAGCGGTGCACCTCGACATCGGCGCCGGCCTTGCGCATCCGCAGGTACCACGCGTTCAGCCAGTCGTCCGGCTCGAACGGGTCGGGCTCGGCCACGTGCAGTTGGACCGGGATGCCGGTGGCCGCGTCGTCGGCGATGTCCGACGTACCGTGCAGGAGCAGCAGTCCGCGGGCCCGCTCGTCGCCGAGGGCGAGGTTCTGCGCGAGGGAGCCGCCCAGCGAGAAGCCCGCGTAGACCAGGCCCTGTTCGGAGTACGGAGCCGCGGCGGCGACCGCGCGGCGCAGCAACTCCTCCCGGCCGATCGAGTCCTTGATCCGCATGCCCTCCTCGACGTCCTCCGCGGTCCGGCCGTCGTACAGGTCGGGCACCCGCACCTCGTGACCGGCGGACCGCAGCCGGTCGGCGGCGGTGTGGACGGCGGGACGCAGCCCGTAGGCGGAGTGCAGAAGGAGGATCGTCACAGTGCAGCCTTCGTTCGCGTGGGTCCGGGTACGCGACCATGGTGCCATTTGCCTCTGACCCCGGAAGCGCCGTACAAGTGTGCTGGTATGCCAGGAAAGGAGCAGGTGACCATGGAGGACGCCCTACGGCCGGTGGTCGTGGTCGGCGTGGCCGTCGGGCTGTCGCTGATCGCGGGCTGGGCCGTCGACCGTTCCCTGCGCCGGGTCGACGCCCGGCACCCGGAGACGCCGCTGTGGCATCTGCTGCGGCGGTGCGGCGTCCCGTTGCAGGTCGTGCTCTGCACCTCGATCCTGCGCGGCGGTTACCGGAGCGCGGACCTCTCCGACGGCGACACCGCGGCCATCGGCCGGCTGCTCGTCCTGGTGATGATCGCCGCGTCGGCCTGGCTGGTGGTACGCGTCGCCGCCGCCGTCATCGACTCCTCGTACGCGCGGTACTCGGCGGTCTCGCACGACGTGCCGAAGATCCGCCGGCTGCGGACCCAGCTCACCTTGATCCAGCGGGTGCTCACCGCGATCATCGGTGTGATCGCGGTCGCGTCGATGCTGTTCACCTTCCCGGAGATGCGGACCGTCGGGGCCTCGATGCTGGCCTCCGCGGGCATCATCGGCATCGTCGCGGGCGTGGCCGCCCAGTCCACGCTGGGCAATCTCTTCGCCGGGCTCCAGATCGCCTTCGGCGACATGGTCAGGATCGGCGACACCGTGGTGGTGGACGGCGAGTGGGGCGAGGTCGAGGAGATCACCCTCACCTTCCTGAGCGTCCGCACCTGGGACGAGCGGCGGATCACCATGCCCGTGTCGTACTTCACCAGCAAGCCGTTCGAGAACTGGTCGCGCGGCGACCCGCGGATGACCGGCACGGTCTATCTGCACCTGGACCACTCCGCGCCGGTCGACCAGATGCGCAAGCGGCTGCTGGAGATACTGGAGCAGACCCCGCAGTGGGACCGCAGGGCCTGGGGCCTGGTGGTCATCGACAGCACGCCCACCACTCTCCAGGTGCGGGCGCTGGCGACGGCCAAGGACGCGGGCGACATCTTCAATCTGCGCTGCATCGTGCGTGAGCAGCTGGTCGACTGGCTGCGCTGCGAGCACCCGTACGCGCTCCCCCGGATCAGCACGGCGCCCGCGCCCGGGCAGGAGGCGGCCGGGGAGCGAACGGCCACGCCCGCGCCCGACCCCAGCCATCTCGGGCCGGGGCCTGGACCGCAGTAGGCGGGCGGCGCGGTCGCGCGACGCGGCAACAGGCCGTGGACGCGGACCCGGTGACGCAACTCACACCGCATGCGCCGCACGGAACACGCCGCTCACACCCCGCGCATCGAGCGCAGGTCGAGCGAGCGCAGCACTCTGTCGACGATCTCCGGGTCGGCCCCGGGCTCGCTGCGCGCGGCGAGCACTTCGTGCCGGGCCGCGGACAGCATGTCGTCCTGGATCCGGCGCAGCGCCTTGAGCCGCTCGGCCCGCCGGAAGTGGCTCTCCCGGCGCTCGTCGTCCACGATGTCGGGCGAGATGCGGACACCGACGTCGAACGCCCGGTGGTGCAGCATCTCGGCGAGCTCCTCGTCCAGCGTTTCGGCCTGCTCGATCTCCCGCAGCCGGACCCTGGCGGCGGTCATCGCCCGTACCGCGAGCTTGCGTTCCAGCGCGTGCTCGGCCTCGATGTCACCGCGGACGCCGAGCCGCCGGACCAGCCAGGGCAGGGTGAGCCCCTGCACGACGAGGGTGGCGAGCACCACCGCGAAGGCGATGAAGAGCAGTTCGGCGCGGGCCGGGAAGGGCCCGCCGTCGTCCGTGGCGACCGGAATGGCCAGGGCCAGCGCCACCGACGCCACCCCGCGCATCCCCGACCACCACATGATGACGGTCTCCCGCCAGGTCATCGGGATGTCCTCGTCCACGTCCCGCAGCTTGTGCAGCCTCTTGGCCACCCAGGCCGCCGGCAGCAGATACAGCAGCCGTACGCCGACCACGACCGCGATCACCAGGCCGGCGTGACGCAGCATCGGGTCCCAGTTGCCCCGGCCGACGCTGAACACATGGTGCAGCTCAAGACCGATGAGACCGAAGGCGATCCCGGTGATGAGGGTGTCGACGATCTCCCAGAAGGTGTTGCCCGCCAGCCGGGCCTTCACGTCGTCCGCCTCGAAGGCGTACTCGGCCAGGAAGAGCGCGCAGGTGAGCACCGCCAGGACGCCGGACCCGTGGAACTGCTCGGCCAGCGCGTAGGCGGCGAAGGGCACCAGGAGCGACAGACCGATCTGCAAGGTGGCGTCGCCGACCACGCCCATCAGCTTGTTGGCGCCCCAGCCGAGTACCAGGCCGACCACGACCGCCACCACCGCGGACTCGACCAGCTCGAACGCCGCGTGCGCCACCGAGAACTCGCCGGACAGCGCCGCCGTGACCGCCACGTGGTAGAGCACGATGGCGGTGACGTCGTTGAACAGCCCCTCGCCCTCCAGGATGGAGATCATCCGGCGGGGCAGGCCGAGGCTGCCGGCCACCGCGGTCGCGGCCACCGGGTCGGGCGGCGCGACCAGCGCGCCCAGCGCGCAGGCGGCGGCCACGGTGATGCCGGGCACCACCGCGTTGACCACCAGGGCCACCGCGGCGGTCGTGACGAAGACCAGCGCGACCGCGAGCAGGAAGATCGCCCGCCGGTTCGCCGCGAACTGCCGCCAGGAGGTGCGCTGCGCGGCCGCGTACAGCAGCGGCGGCAGCACCAGCGGCAGGATCAGATCGGGGTCGATCCGGACGTTGGGCACCTGCGGGATCAGCGCGAGCACGCCCCCGAAAATGGTCATCAGCACCGGCGGCGGCAGCTTTACCCGGTCGCCGAGCGGCACCATGATGATGGCGGCGAGCATGAGCGTGAAGAAGAGGGCCAACTGATCCACGGCGCAAGGGTGTCACGCCCTTGTGAACAGCAGGCTTCTCAATCGCCGGGCGGGGCCGTTTTCGTGAACACGCGCCGCATCGAGCGGTGGGCGATGCCGGCGTCCATGAACTCCGGCCCGTACGCGGTGTAACCGAGCCGTTCGTAGAAGGCGATGGCGTGCACCTGCGCCTCCAGGTACACCCCGCGCAGCCCGAGCCGCCGGGCCTCGTCCTCCAGCGCCCGCACCAGCCGGGCGCCGACGCCCCGGCCGCGCGCGGACCCGAGTACGGCGAGCCGGCCGAGCACGGCCGTCTCCGGGTCGCCGTCGTTCTTCGCCGCGGCGTCCGCGCCGAGCAGCAGCCGCCCGGTGCCCGCGCCCTCGGCCAGTACGTGCACGGCCCGGTCGTCCTTGCCGTCCCGCTCCAGGTCCGCCGGGACGTCCTGCTCGACGACGAAGACCTCGTGCCGTATCGCGTGCACGGCGGCCATCGCGTCCGGGTCGTCCGCGGCGACGACCCGGACGGCCGGCGCGGGGGCGGTCACCGCGTCGGTCGCCCGCGAGGTCGTACGGTCGGACGGTCGCGCTGTCGTACGGTCGGTCATTTGGCAGGTCACTCACTGTCCGCGCGGATGATGTCCAGCGCGTTCTGGAGGTCGGCGGGGTAGGTGCTCTCGAACTCCACCCAGGAGCCGTCCGCCGGGTGCTCGAAGCCGAGCCGCATCGCGTGCAGCCACTGCCGGGTCAGACCGAGCCGCTTGGCCATCGTGGGGTCGGCGCCGTAGGTCAGGTCGCCGACGCAGGGGTGGCGGTGGGCCGACATGTGCACACGGATCTGGTGGGTGCGGCCGGTCTCCAGCTTGATGTCGAGCAGGCTCGCGGAGCGGTACGCCTCGATCAGGTCGTAGTGCGTCACGGACGCCTTGCCGTCCGCGACGACCGCCCACTTGTAGTCGTGCTGGGGGTGGCGGCCGATCGGCGCGTCGATGGTGCCGCTCATCGGGTCGGGGTGGCCCTGGACCAGCGCGTGGTAGCGCTTGTCGACCACGCGCTCCCGGAACTGCTGCTTGAGCAGGGTGTACGCCCGCTCGGACTTGGCCACGACCATCAGGCCCGAGGTGCCGACGTCGAGCCGGTGCACGATGCCCTGGCGCTCGGCGGCGCCCGAGGTGGCGATCCGGTAGCCCGCGGCGGCCAGCCCGCCGATCACGGTGGTGCCGGTCCAGCCGGGGCTGGGGTGGGCGGCGACCCCGACCGGCTTGGCGACGACCACGACGTCGTCGTCGTCGTGGACGATCTCCATGCCCTCGACGGGCTCCGCGACGATCGTCACCGGCCTGGGCGGCGCCGGCATCTCGACCTCGAGCCACGCCCCGCCACGCACCCGCTCCGACTTGCCCGCGGCGGAGCCGTCGATCGAGACCTTGCCCGTGGCGGCCAGCTCGGCGGCCTTGGTCCGCGAGAAACCGAACATACGGGCGATGGCGGCGTCGACGCGCTCGCCCTCCAGGCCGTCGGGCACGGGCAGGGAGCGGACTTCGGGAAGGGTACTCACCTGGTCGAGTATGCCGGACCCCGAGGGCCGCCCGACCCGCTCGGGGGCCGAAGCCCCGGTCATACGGTCGTACCCGGCCGTCCTACGGGCGGGTACGACGGCCGGGCCTGGCTGTCGTACGGGCGCGGGCAGCGGGTTCGGTACGGGCGCGGGCAACGGGTTCCGTACGGGCGCGGGCAACGGGTTCGGTACGGGCTCGGGCAATGGGTTCCGTACGGGCGCGCGCCCGGTTGTACGGGCCCGGTCAGTCGCGGTGCTTGGTGCCGTCCGGGTCGATGCCGCAGAAGGAGAGCAGCACGATCAGCACGCCGCCGCAGCAGATCGCGGAGTCGGCGAGGTTGAAGACCGCGAAGTGCTCGGGCGCGATGAAGTCCACCACCCGGCCCTGGAAGCCGCCCGGGCTGCGGAAGACGCGGTCGGTGAGGTTGCCGAAGGCGCCGCCGAGCAGCAGGCCGAGTGCGATCGCCCACGGCAGGCTGTAGAGCCGCCGGGACAGCCGGGCGATCACCGCGATCACCCCGACCGCGATGATCGTGAACACGATCGTCATGCCCTGGCCGAAGCCGAAGGCGGCGCCCGCGTTCCGGGTCGCGTCCAGCCGCAGGTAGTGGCCGAAGACGTCGATCGGGTTGTGGTACTCCAGGCTGTGCACGACCCAGATCTTGGAGAGCAGGTCGAGCAGGTAGGCGAAGGCCGCGACCCCGACCAGGACCGCGACCCGCCGCTTTCCGGACACGGCGGACTCCGGCTCGGCCGCCTGCGGCGTCGCCTCTTCCGCGGCGCCCGACCGGTCCGTGGCGTCCGGAGTGTCCGGTGTCTCCGGCGTGTCCGGTGTGGTGATGGTGCGCTCCGCTTCCGTCACGTGAGTCCCTCAGCCCTTGTGCTCCGTGCCCGTCAGGCCGAATCCTGACTGAAGACGAGGGTACGGCACACGCGTACGGAGAATCAGCGGCGCTCCTGCCGCTGCTTGTCGTCCAGACAGAGCGTGGCCCGGGGGAACGCCTGCATTCTGGCCTTGCCGATCGGGTTGCCGCAGACCTCGCAGAGGCCGTACGTGCCCTCGTCCAGCCGCTGTAGGGCGTGGGTGGCCTGGTGCAGGGTGTCGCGGGTGTTGGCCGCGAGCGCCATCTCGTACTCGCGGGTGATGTTGTTCGAGCCGGTGTCGGCCTCGTCACCGCCGGCGTCGGCGGAGTCGCGGAGCAGGCCCGCGACGGCCGCCTCGGAGGAGGCGATCTCGGTCTTGAGCCGTTCGACCTCGGCGGTCAGCTCGACTCGGGCCTGCTCGGCCTCTTCCGGGGTCCACGGCTCCTCGCCGGGGAGTACGGCGAGGGTGCCCGGGTCCGCGGCGGCCCGTGCGGCGGGTACGGGGGACCCCGGGGTCGCGGCCGTATCGGCCACGGTCTTCTTCGCTGCCACCTTGCGGGCTCCTGTCTTCTTCGTGTCCGCCGAAGCGGTTGTCTTGGCGACGGCCTTCCCGCCCCCATCGCGCCGTCGTCCCGGCGCCCCCTCCCCGGAGTCCGCACCCGACGAAGGGGTGCCCTCCGGGCCGGACGACGCACCCGACGAGGGGGCGTCCCCCGACCCGGACGACGACGACGGCGACGGCGAACCGTCCCCCGGAGACGCGGGCGCCGCGGCAGCCTCCCCGGAGGCCGCGCCCGGCGAAGGGGTGCCCTCCTTGCCGGACGACGGCGAACCGTCCCCCGAGCCCGCGCCCACAGCGCCGACCGGCCCCGAGGCCACACCCGACGAGGCGGTGTCCCCCGCCCCGGAAGATGTACCCGGCGAGGGGCCGTCCCCCAACCCCGACGACGCACCCGCGCCACCAGCGCCCGACCCGGACGACGGCAAATCGTCCCCCGAGGTCGTGGTCACGGCGCCGGCTGCCCCGAAGGCCGCGCCCGGCGAAGGAGCGTCCCCAGACCCGGACGACGGCGAACCGTCCCCCGAGCCCGCGCCCACAGCGCCGACCGGCCCGGACGACGCACCCGCGCCGCCAGCGCCCGCCCCGGACGACGGCGAACCGTCGCCCGAGCCTGCGGCCACAGCGGCAGCAGCCCTGGAGGCCGCGCCCGGCGAAGGGGTGCTCTCCGGGCCGGACGGCGGGGGACCGTCTCCCGAGTTCGTGGTCACGTCGGCGGTTGCGGCGGGCTGACCGTTCTCGGCGGCCGGGACCGCGAGGGACGACGGATCGGCCGGCAGCCGTACGACGACCCCGCCGTCCGGCCACGCCGACGGCACGACCGCCGACGGTTCGCGGTCCGTGCGGGTGGGCCGCGACGACCTCTTGGGCGCGGGCGCCGGACGCGGTCCGGCACCCGCTTTCCGCGCGGACGCGGACCTCGCCCCCACCCCCGCGGCAGCGGACTCCGCCCCGTTCCCTTCGACCATGACCGCGGCCCCTTCACATCTGTGATCTTGTGCGCGAATCGTGCGGGAAACGGTAAAACGGCTCCCCGATCCGCGGCAACGGGACGCGCTGCCCGATCCCCGGCTCCGCCGGAGGACGGACCCGGCATGCATCCGTTGTGCCCAGCTCTCCGCCAGGTATTCCGGCCCGGGCCCCCGACCATGCCGAAACCGTGTCGAAACGCGGCCATTCGGGTCAGCGCCGCCCCCCGCGCGCCCCGGATAAACCCGGACGCCCCGGCCCGGTCGGCCCCGTACACTGGGCGGCAGCGAGAGGCGTGGATGGGACGAGTAGCGCCGCACGCAGCCATGAGCGACCCGGGGACGGTGGAAGCCCGGGGGTGTGCGCGATGTGAAGATCACCCCGGAGCCGCCGGAAGAAAGTCCGCGGGATAAATGACGCGCCCGCGCACGAGTAGAACCGGCGTCGCTGCCCCAATGAGGGGGCGGTGGGAAGGTCCACCGCCAAGGAGGGTGGTACCGCGGGAGCACGCAGAAACGCTCTCGTCCCTCCGACGGAATACGCGACAGTCCGCCGGAGGAAGAAGCGATGACCCCGCAACCCTCGCAGCCGCAGTACCGCCAGGTGCCCGCCCAGGTCGACCTGCCCGCCCTCGAACACGAGGTGCTGGCCCTGTGGGACGAGCGGAAGACCTTCGCCCGTTCCGTCGAGCAGTCCGAGGGCCTGCCCGACTGGATCTTCTACGAGGGTCCGCCGACCGCCAACGGCATGCCCGGCGCCCACCACATCGAGGCCCGCGTCTTCAAGGACGTCTTCCCGCGCTTCAAGACCATGCAGGGCCACCATGTGACCCGCAAGGCCGGCTGGGACTGCCACGGTCTGCCGGTCGAGCTGGCCGTCGAGAAGGAGCTGGGCTTCACCGGCAAGCAGGACATCGAGGCGTACGGCATCGCGGAGTTCAACGCGAAGTGCCGTGAGTCGGTGACCCGGCACACCGACGCGTTCACCGAGCTGACCACGCGCATGGGCTACTGGGTGGACCTCGACGACGCCTACCGCACGATGGACCCGCAGTACGTGGAGTCCGTGTGGTGGTCGCTCAAGCAGATCTTCGACAAGGGCCTGCTCGTCCAGGACTACCGGGTCGCCCCCTGGTGTCCGCGCGACCAGACCGGTCTGTCCGACCACGAGCTGGCGCAGGGCTACGAGACGATCGTCGACCCGTCGGTCTATGTCCGCTTCCCGCTGACCAGCGGCCCGCTGGCGGGCGAGGCCGCGCTGCTGGTCTGGACGACCACCCCCTGGACCCTGGTGTCCAACACCGCCGTCGCCGTCCACCCCGACGTCACCTACGTGGTGGCCACCGACGGCACCGAGCAGCTGGTCGTCGCCGAGCCCCTGCTGACCAAGGCATTGGGTGAAGGGTGGACCGCGACCGGGCAGCGCTTCACCGGGCGCGAGATGGAGCGCTGGACGTACCAGCGGCCGTTCTCCTTCGTCGACATCCCGGACGCGCACTACGTCCTCAACGCGGAGTACGTCACCACCGAGGACGGCACGGGTCTGGTCCACCAGTCCCCCGCCTTCGGCGAGGACGACCTCAAGACCTGCCGGGAGTACGGCCTGCCGGTGGTCAACCCGGTACGCCCCGACGGCACCTTCGAGCCGGACGTGCCGCTGGTCGGCGGGGTGTTCTTCAAGAAGGCCGACGAACAGCTGGTGGCCGAACTCCAGGCCACCGGCAAGCTGTTCCGGCACGTCCCGTACGAGCACAGCTATCCGCACTGCTGGCGCTGCCACACCGCGCTGCTCTACTACGCGCAGCCGTCGTGGTACATCCGCACCACCGCGGTCAAGGACGCGCTGCTGCGGGAGAACGAGCGGACCACCTGGTACCCCGAGTCCGTCAAACACGGCCGCTTCGGCGACTGGCTCAACAACAACGTCGACTGGGCGCTGTCCCGCAACCGCTACTGGGGCACCCCGCTGCCCATCTGGCGCTGCGAGGAAGGCCATCAGACCTGTGTCGGCTCGCTGGCCGAACTCGGCGAGCTGACCGGTACCGACCAGTCGGGCCTCGACCCGCACCGCCCGTACATCGACGCGGTCACCTTCCCGTGCCCGTCCTGCTCGGCGACGGCGACCCGCGTCCCTGAGGTCATCGACGCCTGGTACGACTCGGGGTCGATGCCGTTCGCGCAGTGGGGCTACCCGTACCGCAACAAGGAGGTCTTCGAGCGGACGTACCCGGCGCAGTTCATCTCCGAGGCGATCGACCAGACCCGCGGCTGGTTCTACACGCTGATGGCGATCGGCACCCTGGTCTTCGACAAGTCCAGTTACGAGAACGTGGTCTGCCTCGGTCACATCCTGGCCGAGGACGGCCGCAAGATGTCCAAGCACCTGGGCAACATCCTCCAGCCGATCCCGCTCATGGACCAGCACGGGGCCGACGCGGTCCGGTGGTTCATGGCGGCGGGCGGTTCGCCGTGGGCGGCCCGGCGGGTCGGGCACGGCACGATCCAGGAGGTCGTGCGCAAGACGCTGCTGACGTACTGGAACACGGTGGCCTTCCAGGCGCTGTATGCCCGTACCTCGGGGTGGGCGCCGAGCGCGGCCGACCCGGCGGTCGAGGACCGGCCGCTGCTGGACCGCTGGCTGGTCGGCGAAGTCAACGGGCTGGTGCGGGACGTCACCGACGCGCTGGAGACCTTCGACACCCAGCGCGCGGGCAAGCTGCTGTCGTCGTTCGTGGACGACCTGTCCAACTGGTACGTGCGGCGGTCGCGCCGGCGCTTCTGGCAGGGCGACGCGGCGGCGCTGCGGACGCTGCACGACGTGGTCGAGACGGTCACCCGGCTGATGGCGCCGCTGGTGCCGTTCATCACCGAGCGGGTGTGGCAGGACCTGGTCGTCCCGGTCGTGCCGGACGCGCCCGACTCCGTACACCTGGCGAGCTGGCCGGTGGCCGAGCAGGAGCGGATCGACCCGGCGCTGTCCGAACGGATGCGGCTGGTACGGCGGCTGGTGGAGCTGGGCCGGGCGACCCGCGCGGAGTCCGGGGTCAAGACCCGGCAGCCGCTGTCGCGGGCGCTGGTCGCGGCGGCGGGCTTCGAGGCGCTGTCCGAGGAGCTGCGGGCGCAGATCACCGAGGAGCTGAACGTCTCCTCGCTGGCGTCGCTCGCCGAGGTCGGCGGGTCGCTGGTCGACACCACCGCGAAGGCCAACTTCCGGGCGCTGGGCAAGAGGTTCGGCAAGGGGGTGCAGGCGGTGGCGGCGGCGGTCGCCGCGGCGGACGCGGCGCGGCTGTCGGCGGACTTGCGGGAGAAGGGGACGGCGACGGTGACCGTCGACGGGGAGGCGGTCGACCTCTCGCCCGAGGAGGTCGTGGTCACGGAGACGCCCAGGGAAGGGTGGTCGGTGGCCTCCGAGGCGGGCGCGACGGTCGCGCTCGACCTGGAGATCACGCCGGAGCTGCGGCTGGCCGGGCTGGCGCGGGACGCGATCCGGCTGATCCAGGAGGCGCGGAAGAAGAGTGGGCTCGATGTGGCGGACCGGATCGCGGTGCGGTATGTGGCCGCGGAGGCGGAGTTGGGGGCGGCGCTCGCGGATCACGCGGGGTTGATCGCCGAGGAGGTTCTGGCGGTGGACTTCGCGGCCGGTGCTCCCGGGGAGGAGTTCGGCCCGGCGTTCACCGACGAGGGCCTTGGCCTCACGTTCCACCTCCGCAAGTCCTAGGCCCTCAATCGCCGGGCAGGCTCCTGGCCTCAATCGCCGGCCGGGCTGGAAAAACCAGCCCGCCCGGCGTTTGAGGGCAGCGAAGCCCGCCCGGCGTTTGAGGGCAGATCCAGCCCGGCCGGCGTCTGAGGCCAAAGCCCGCCGGCGATTGAGGCGCAAAAGGTCCGGGTCGCCTGGGGTACGTTTCCCGGGCGGCCCGGACCTTGGTGAGGCCAGTGCCTAACGACTAGTGCCTAACGACTAATTGTCGTCCTCGTCGATCAAAAAGCCCCGCATCGGCGTCGGCGCCTGCTGCAACGGCTGCGGCCCCTGCGGCCGCACCGGCGCCATCGGCTGCGTCATCGCCGGCGACATCTGCTGCTGACCACCGTACGTGGGACCGGGACCGTGCCCGCCCATGCCGTTGCTCTGACCGCCGCCGTACGACGGCGCGGAACCGCCATGGCCCATGGCACCCGCACCGGCCGGAGCCATGCCGCCCATGCCGCTGCTGCCCATGGAACCGCCCATGCCGCCGCCCATCGAGGAGGCCGCCGGGAGGGACGGGGCAGGCGGCGCCGTACGCGGCGGGGCCAGCGAGTCGTCCGCCTGGTTCTCCAACTGCCTCAGCTGGGACTCCAGGTAGGACTTGAGCCGCGTGCGGTACTCCCGCTCGAAGCCGCGCAGATCCTCGACCTTGCGCTCAAGCGTCGCCCGCGCGGACTCCAGGGAGCCCATCGCCACGCGGTGCTTCTCCTGCGCGTCCCGCTCCAGCGCGTCGGCCTTGGCGCGGGCGTCCCGCTCCAGGCCCTCGGCGCGGCTGCGGGCCTCGCCGACGATCTTGTTGGCCTCGGAACGGGCCTCCGCGATCGCCTGGTCGGCGGTCTGCTGGGCGAGCGAGAGCACGCGTGCCGCGCTGTCGCCGCCGGGACCCTGCTGCTGCATCGGGTGCTGGCCCATCGGACCGGGACCCTGTTGCTGCTGCATCGGGTGCTGCTGCTGCATCGGGTGCTGGCCCATCGGGCCCGGCCCCTGCTGCTGCATGGGGTGGCCCTGCTGCTGCATCGGGTGCTGGCCCGGACCCGGGCCGTGCTGCTGCTGGGCGCTCGGCCCGGCAGGCAACTGCGGCGCGCCGCCGGGCAGCTGGGGCGGGCCCATCTGCTGCTGCGGCATCTGCTGCTGCACCGGCTGCGGTCCCGATATGGCAGCGGGCACCGGCCGGTCCTGCGGCTCCGGCTTGCGCATGCCCTGCTGTTGGTTCTGCGCGGCGGCACGAGTCGCCGCGGCCAGTTTGGCCCGCAGATCCTCGTTCTCTCGGAGCAATCGGGTCAGCTCCGACTCCACCTCGTCGAGGAAGGCGTCGACCTCATCCTCGTCATAGCCCTCTCGGAGGCGGACGGTCGTGAACTGCTTGTTCCGAACGTCCTCGGGGGTCAGCGGCATCTCTTCACCTCAACGTGATCGTCGACATATCGGGAGCCCGCACCGTTCACATCAAGCCCCCAACGACGGAGATCAGGATGTACACGATGATCATCAATACGAAGAAGGACAGGTCGAGCGCCACGCCCCCGAGACGTAGCGGCGGGATGAACCGCCGCAAAAGCTTGAGTGGCGGATCGGTGACAGTGTAGGTGGCTTCCAAGACCACCACCATCGTCTTGCCAGGGTGCCACGAACGAGCGAACTGGAAGACGTAATCCATCACCAATCGGAAGATCAGCACAAACAGGAAGCAGTACAACGCGATGTACAGCACCTGGAGTGCGACACTCATCGCGCTTCCCTCTCCCCTGCTCCTCGTCGGCCTGCCGGCCGGTTCCTACGCTTGTGTTTCGCTCAGCTCTGGTTGAAGAACCCACCCTCAGCGATCCGGGCTTTGTCCTCCGCCGTGACATCGACGTTAGCAGGCGAGAGCAGAAAGACCTTCTGCGTCACCCGCTCGATGCTGCCATGAAGACCGAAGACGAGACCGGCGGCGAAGTCGACAAGTCGCTTCGCGTCCGTGTCGTCCATCTCCGTCAAGTTCATGATCACCGGCGTACCCTCACGGAAGTGTTCCCCGATGGTACGGGCTTCGTTGTACGTCCGGGGGTGGAGTGTTGTGATCCGGTACGGCTCGCGCTCTGACACGACCTTGGGCATGATCACCGGTGCGTTCTTCTCCAGGCTGTGACGTTCGGGTGTGATGGATGCCACTGGGGCGATCCGCGGTTCTCGCGGAGCCGGGGCGTGTACGAGACGCGCCGGCTCGTCCTGCGACGGCTGGTGCTGGATCGGCGGCACATGCTGGCTGTGCGGCCGACGGGGAGCGACGCGCTCGGGCTCCGGGGCGGTCCGGCCGCTGGGCGGCGTGGCCATCTCGGGCTCGAACTCGTCGTCGGGGTCGAACCCCGGCCCGTCGTATCCGTCGTCCTCCACGAGGCCGAGGTAGACCGCCATCTTGCGCATCGCGCCGGCCATGCTCTGCGTCCTCTCAGCGGGGTTGCGGTCCTCGGCCGCCTCGCGGGACGGCCGCCACACCATATTTATGCTGTGGTCCGACTTGTTGGTGACGTTACCGGAGCCCGGGACGGACTCCGAGCACCGCCGTTCCGACGCGTACATGTGTCGCTCCGGCCGCCACGGCTTCGTCGAGGTCCTGACTCATCCCGGCCGAGACCATGTTCGCAGCCGGATGCGTCTCGCGCAGGCGGGATGAGATTTCCGTCAACCGGTCGAAGGCGGCGCGGGGTTGGCCCGCGTACCGGCCGGTCAGCGGCGCGACGGTCATCACCCCGTCCAGCCGCAGCCCTTCGGCCGCCGCGATGGCGTCGGCGAGCGGCGCGACCGCGTCGTACGCCACACCGCCCCGCTCACCGCGGTCGCCCGACTCGGCGTCCAGGGCGACCTGGACGAGACAGCCCACCCGCCGTCCCGCGGCGGTGGCCGCGGTGGACAGCGCGGTGACCAGCTTGAGCCGGTCGACCGAGTGCACATGATCAGCGTAACGGACCACGGAGCGTACCTTGTTGGTCTGCAACTGGCCCACGAAGTGCCAGGTGAGCGGGAGATCGGCGGCCGCGGCGGCCTTGGGGGCCGCGTCCTGGTCACGGTTCTCGGCGACCTGCCGCACTCCGAGGCCGGACAGCAGCCGTACATCGCTCTCCGGGTAGGTCTTGGTGACCACGATCAGGGTCACTTCCGCCCGGTCGCGTCCGGCGGACTCGCACGCGCGGGCGATACGGTCCTCCACCCGGGCGAGATTCTCGGCGAGTTGGGCGCCTCTGCGGGAGAGGTCGGAGGAGTCGTTCACGCGTTCCCGTCCAGCCAGACATAGCTCGCGAGACGTCCGGTGACGCGCTCGCGACGGTAGGAGAAGTGATCGGTGGATTCCAGGGTGCAGACGGCCGGGCCGTCCATCAGCCGTACGCCGCAGCACGCGAGTTGGGAGCGCACACCGGCGCTCACATCGACCGCCGGAGTGCCCCAACTCGTCTCGGCGTACGCCTCGGGCACCACGGCGGCGACGTTTTCCCGCATTTCGGCGGGCACTTCATAGCACTTTCCGCACACCGACGGTCCGAGCAGTGCCATGATACGACCGGTTTCGGCGCCTTGTCCGATCATCGCCTCCACGACGGCCGGTACGACGCCCGCGACCAGTCCGGGCCGTCCGGCGTGCGCGGCGGCCACCACCCCGGCCCGCGGGTCGGCGAGCAGCACCGGTACGCAGTCGGCGGTCAGCACCGCGAGGGTGAGATCGGCGCGGGCGGTGACCAGCGCGTCGACCGCGGGCACTTCCGCGCCCCAGGGCGCGTCGACCACGGCGACCTCGCGCCCGTGCACCTGGCGCATCCACACCACCCGGCCCGGGTCGCGGCCGAGCGCGGCGGCGGCCCGCTCGCGGTTGGTCCGTACGGCGGCCGGGTCGTCGCCGACCGCGCCGCCGAGGTTGAGGCTGTCATGCGGAACGGCGCTCACCCCGCCCCACCGGTCGGTGAAGGCGAAGTGCGCGCCGTCCGCTGCCGTGCTGTGTCCTATCACTGCCGGGCGGTCACTTCAGGAAGTCCGGGACGTCCAGCTCCTCCGCGGCGCTGTCCTGGTACGGACGGGCCGGGGGGACGACCGGGGGGAGCGCCGGGGCCGAGGGGGCCTCGGCGACCGGCTCGCCGTGCGGCTCGCGCTCGCCCGGGGAGGCCGAGGGGACGCTGCCGAGCCCGCCGAAGGACGGGGTGGGACGCGAACCGTCGGTGCGGGGGGCGCCGGCGGCCGGGGTGTCGTCGCGCGAGGTGTAGGAGGACGGGCCGCCGAGCACCTTGTCGCGGCTGCCCTTGGTGGGCGGCTGTCCGCCGTCGAAGCCGGCCGCGATGACGGTGACCCGCACCTCGTCGCCCAGGGCGTCGTCGATGACCGCGCCGAAGATGATGTTGGCCTCGGGGTGGGCCGCCTCGCTGACCAGTTGGGCGGCCTCGTTGATCTCGAACAGGCCGAGGTCGGAGCCGCCGGAGATGGAGAGCAGCACCCCGCGGGCGCCGTCGATGGAGGCCTCCAGCAGCGGCGAGGAGATCGCCATCTCCGCGGCGGCCACCGCGCGGTCGTCACCGCGGGCGGAGCCGATGCCCATCAGGGCCGAACCCGCCTCGGACATCACGGACTTCACGTCCGCGAAGTCGAGGTTGATCAGACCGGGGGTGGTGATCAGATCGGTGATGCCCTGCACACCGGAGAGCAGCACCTGGTCGGCGGAGCGGAAGGCGTCGAGCACGCTCACCTGGCGGTCCGAGATGGACAGCAGGCGGTCGTTGGGGATCACGATGAGGGTGTCGACGTTCTCCCGCAGCCCGGCGATGCCGTCCTCGGCCTGGTTGGCGCGGCGGCGGCCCTCGAAGGTGAAGGGCCGGGTGACCACGCCGATGGTCAGCGCGCCCAGGGAGCGGGCGATGTTGGCGACGACGGGGGCGCCACCGGTGCCGGTGCCGCCGCCCTCGCCCGCGGTGACGAAGACCATGTCGGCGCCCTTGAGCACCTCTTCGATCTCCTCACGGTGGTCCTCGGCCGCCTTGCGGCCGACATCCGGGTTGGCGCCGGCGCCGAGTCCCCGGGTCAGTTCCCGGCCGACGTCGAGCTTGACGTCGGCGTCGCTCATCAGGAGGGCCTGCGCATCGGTGTTGATCGCGATGAACTCGACGCCCTTGAGACCGACCTCGATCATCCGGTTGATGGCGTTGACGCCACCGCCGCCGATGCCGACGACCTTGATGACTGCGAGGTAGTTCTGCGGTGCTGCCACGTCGAAGGCCTCTCGCCTCGAGTTACGAATCGTGTGGGACGGTCGGTAGGCTCGCCGTTGCCGTTCCGAACCCTGACCCTCAGGTTTAGGGTTACCAGTATGCCTGTCCCATGTGTTCCTTGGGACGAGACACTAAGTCGACAAGCGGCGGTGGTTCAACGAACACGCCGAACCTCCCGGTTTTCTTTTCACCCTATGTGATCACGACGTCGGCCGTGGACACAGGGCCCCAAGACACCGCTGTCACTCCGGTCCCGGCGTCAACTTCCGGACGCCGCAGGCGCGGTGGGAGCACTGACATCGAATCGGGTGGCGTCGGGCTGTGCCTTCATCAGTGCGGTGAGCACGGATGCCTTCCGTGTTCCGGCTTCCGCGCTTCCCCACATCACCATCCGGCCGCCGGTGAGTTCGACGGTGATGGAGTCGTACGAACGCACCCGGATCGCGGTCGCCCGTCCGTGCAGCGATTCCGGAAGATCTCCCGCGACGGCAATCGCCGCCCGCAGCAGTCCCTTTGTTCCGAAATGCCGAAAGCTCGCGGACTGATCGGGAGTCAATTGCACCAGGGGTACCCCGCGGGGTGCCTGATCGACCGTCGCGAAACGTACTCCGGTCCGGTCCACTTCGGTGAACTTCTTGCCGTTTTTCAGTACCGCGGAAGGCGTTCTCTCGGTCACTTTCACCCGAATCGTGTGCGGCCACGACCTTTCCACGTCGACGTCCTCGATCCGGGGCAGCTCGGCCAGCAGCCGCTTGCGCACGGCCCCGGTGTCGACCGACGCCAGCGGGCCGCCGAGCGGTACGGCGGCGGCCTTCTCGACGGCGGCGGGGGTCAGTTCCCTGGTGCCGTCGACGCCGACCCGGGTCGCGCGGAACCAGGAGGAGCCGTAGACCGCCCAGGTGCCGCCGCCGAACAGCACGGTGAGTACGACCAGCCCGGCCAGCAGCGCCTGCCTGCGCCGCCGCGCCGACCACCGCGGGGGGCCGCCGCCGTCCGGCTCCGGCAGCCGCTCCTCGGGCGGTCGCGGCTGCGCGCCGGCGTCCGCGCCGCTCGCGCGGCCGACGGCGGCTGGTCCCGGTCGGGTCATCTCGGCCTCCCGAGTTGGTGACGGCTGCGGGACGATCGCCCCACGGGCCCTATCGTGCCCCGCCCGCCGCCCGGCGTACGGCACCCCCGCCGGGCCGGCCCCCGGCCGGCCGGTACGCCACCGGCCGGCCGGGACCGCGCGGGCGGCGGCGGTCAGCGCCTGCGGGCGGCGATCGCCTCGTACACCATGCCGACCAGCAGGTCGTCCGCGTCGCGGCGGCCGAACTCGGCGGCGGCGCGGGACATGTCGTAGAGCCGGTGCGGGTCGGTGAGGACCGGCAGGACGTTGCCGAGCACCCAGTCAGGCGTCAGATCGGCGTCGTCGACCAGCAGTCCGCCGCCCGCCTTGACCAGCGGCTGCGCGTTGAGCCGCTGTTCGCCGTTGCCGATCGGCAGCGGTACGTACGCGGCGGGCAGACCGACCGCGGACAGCTCCGCGACGGTCATGGCGCCGGCCCGGCAGAGCATCATGTCGGCGGCGGCGTAGGCCAGATCCATCCGGTCGACGTACGGCACCGGACGATACGGCGGCATGCCGGGCATATTGTCCGACCGGGGCAACTCGTTCTTGGGGCCGACCGCGTGAAGGATCTGGATACCGGACTGCTGGAGGCGCGGGGCGACCGTGGCGATCACCTCGTTGAGCCTGCGGGCGCCCTGCGAACCGCCGGAGACCAGCAGGGTCGGCAGGTTCTGGTCCAGCCCGAAGGCGTGCCGGGCCTCGGGCCGGGCGGCGGCCCGGTCCAGGGTGGCGATGGTCCGGCGCAGCGGGATGCCGATGTAGCGGGCGTCACGCAGCTTGCTGTCGGGCGTGGAGACGGCGACGGCGTGGGCGTACCGGGAGCCGATCTTGTTGGCCAGGCCCGGGCGGGCGTTGGCCTCGTGGACGACGATCGGCACGCCGAGCCGCTTGGCGGCCAGATAGCCGGGCAGGGCGACATAGCCGCCGAAGCCGACCACGCAGTCGGCCTTGGTGCGTTCCAGGATCTGCTCGGCGGCCTTGATGGTGCCGCGCAGCCGCCCGGGGACGGTGATCAGTTCGGGAGTGGGCCTGCGGGGCAGCGGCACGGCGGGGATGAGCGCGAGCTCGTAGCCGCGTTCCGGTACGAGCCTGGTCTCCAGTCCCTTCTCGGTGCCGAGCGCCGTGATTCCCACGGTCGGGTCCTGCCTGCGCAGGGCATCGGCGAGCGCGAGCGCCGGCTCGATGTGGCCGGCGGTCCCCCCGCCGGCGAGTACGACATGCACCGAAATTCACCGCTCTCCGGACGGTCGCCGTCTGGCGTACCGTCGCATCGTCCGTCTCATGGCCCCGGCCCGGGAGTTCCGTCCCCGCACGGCCAGGGCTGCTCGCGCCGCCGGCTCGCTTCTGGCGAAGGAGATCAGCAGCCCGACCGCGTACATGGTCGGCAGAAGGGCGGAACCTCCGTAGGAGAACAGCGGGAGCGGGACTCCGGCGATCGGCAGCAGACCGAGCACCGCACCGATGTTGATCACGGCCTGAGCCGTGATCCAGGTGGTCACGCCACCCGCTGCGAACCTGACGAAGGTGTCCTCCGTGCGACCGGCCACGCGGATACCCGCGTAGCCTAGTGCCGCGAACAGGGCGAGGACCGACAGCGTCCCCGCCAGGCCCAGTTCCTCCCCGGTCACGGCGAAGATGAAGTCGGTGTGGGGCTCGGGGAGTTCACCCCATTTCTCCACGCTCGCCCCCAGGCCCGAGCCGAACCAGCCGCCCGAGGCGAGGGCGTAGATCCCGTGCACGGCCTGCCAGCACTGGTCGTTGGTGCCCGGGTCGGTGGCGGCGATGCAGTGGAGTCGGCCCATGCGGTTGGGGCTGGTGATGATCGCCAGCACGGCCAGCGAGCCGGCGCCGGCCAGCACACCGGTGAACAGCCGGGTGGGGGCGCCCGCCAGCCACAGCATGCCGAAGAGGATCGCGGTGAGGATCATGGTGGTGCCCATGTCGCCGCCGAGCATGATCAGGCCGAGCAGCAGTACGGTGACCGGCACCAGCGGCACGAGCAGGTGCTTCCACTGGACGAGCAGGTGCTTGTCGTTCTTGCGGGCGAGCAGGTCGGCGCCCCACAGCACGAGGGCGAGTTTGCCGAACTCGCTGGGCTGGAGCTGGAACGGGCCGCCGATGGAGATCCAGTTGGTGTTGCCGTTGACCGTCTCCCCTATCCCGGGGATCTGCACGAGGCACATCAGGAACACCGCGCCCAGCAGCATCGGGTACGCCAGCGCCCGGTGCAGCTTGATCGGCATCCGGGCGGCGGCGTAGAGCAGCACGGACCCTATGGCGACGGCCAGCAGCTGCTTGCGGAAGTAGTACGTGGAGGGCAGGCCCCAGCGCAGCGCCTGGATCATCGAGGCGGAGTAGACCATCACGAGGCCGAGGACGGTGATCAGGAGGCTGCCGCCGAGGATGACGTAGTACGCCGTCAGCGGGCGGTCCCAGGCGGCCCGCAGCCGCCCCGGCAGCCGCGCCGCCCCCCGCAGCGCGCTGCCGCGCGGAGGCGCGCTATCGCGCCGGCCGCGGGGCCGTCGCGCCGCGAGGTCGCTCACGCGAGGCGCGGGGGCGGCGCGGCCGCCCGCGCGCGCCGAGGAATCGCTCGCGGCGCGGCCGCCGGGCCGGGCGGACGGATCGCCCGAGGCACGCGGCACCGACCCGGACGCCGAACGACCACCGCCCCGAGCGGGCGGATCGGCCGGGGTACGGCCCGACCCACGAGATGTCGCATCGCCGGAGGCACGGCCACCGCTACGGCCCGGGGAATCACCGGAGGCGCGGCCCCCGCCGCGCGGCGGCGGATCGGCCGGAGTACGCCCCGATCCGCGAGACGTGGCGTCACCCGACGCACGGCCACTAGCGCGGGGCGCCGCATCGCCGGAGGCGCGGCCGCCGGGCCGGGCGGACGGATCGCCCGAGGCACGCGGCACCGACCCGGCCGCCGAACGGCCACCGCTACGGGCGGACGGATCGGCCGGAGTACGGCCCGACCCACGGGACGCCGCGTCGCCGGAGGCGCGGCCGCCTGCCCCACGGGACGTGGCGTCGCCCGTCCCACGGGCGCCCGCGCGGGGCGAGGCGCCGTCGCCGGGTGCGGTGGAACGGTCTGCCGTCATGCGTCCCCTCCATCGGTGGGCTCGGCCGGCCGCCCCGCGAGGGGCCCCGGCTAGTGGTCGCCCGTTCCGCCGGTGCCGGGCGCCAGCGCCCGCGCCGCCTCGGCGAACAGGTCGCCGCGCTGGTTGTAGTTGGTGAACATGTCCATCGACGCGCAGGCCGGGGCCAGCAGAACCGTGTCGCCCGGTCGGGCCAGGTCCCGGGCCGCGGCGACGGCGGCGGACATCGCCCCAGTGTCGGTCCGTTCCAGCTCGACCACCGGGACCTGCGGCGCGTGTCGCGCGAGTGCTTCGCGGATCAGCGCCCGGTCGGCGCCGAAGAGCACCACCGCGCGCAGCCGCCCGGCCGCCTTGGCGGCCAGCTCGTCGAAGACGGCACCCTTGGCGAGGCCGCCCGCCAGCCACACGATCGAGTCGTAGGCGGCCAGCGACGCCTCGGCGGCATGGGTGTTGGTGGCCTTGGAGTCGTCCACATAGGTGACGCCGTCGACCGTGACGACCTCGTCGATACGGTGGGCGTCGGGCCGGAAGGCACGCAGCCCCTCGCGTACGGCGGCGGGTTCGACACCGTAGGCGCGGGCCAGCGCCGCGGCCGCCAGCGCGTTGGCGAGGTTGTGCGGGGCCGCAGGCCGTACGTCGGCGGTCTCGGCCAGCTCCTGGGCGTTGCGCTGCCGGTCGGCGACGAAGGCCCGGTCCACCAGGACGCCGTCGACCAGGCCGAACTGCGAGACCCGGGGGGCGTCCAGGGTGAAGCCGACCGCCCGGCAGCCCTCCTCGACGTCGGCCTCGCGGACCAGCCGCTCGGTCTCGGGGTCGGCGGTGTTGTAGACGCAGGCGACCTGGTTGCCCTGGTAGATCCGGCCCTTGTCGGCCGCGTACGCCGCCATGGAGCCGTGCCAGTCGAGGTGGTCGGGGGCGAGGTTGAGCACGGCCGCGGAGTGCGGGCGGATGCTGGGCGCCCAGTGCAGCTGGTAGCTGGACAGCTCGACGGCGAGCACGTCGTACTCCTGCTCGCCGAGCACCGCGTCGAGCAGCGAGACACCGATGTTGCCGACGGCGGCGGTCCGCAGGCCCGCCGCGGTGAGGATCGCGGCGAGCATGCGGGTCGTCGTGGTCTTGCCGTTGGTGCCGGTGACCGCGAGCCAGGGGGCGGGCGTACCCGGCACGGTGTCGCGCAGCCGCCAGGCGAGTTCGACGTCGCCCCAGACCTCGACGCCCGCCTCGGCGGCGGCCGTGAACAGCGGGCTGTCCGGCTTCCAGCCGGGGGCGGTGACGACGAGTTCGGTGCCCTCGGGCAGGGTGTCGCCGTCACCGAGGCGTACGGCGACACCGAGCGCTTCGAGTGCGGCGGCCTCGGCCCGCTGCCGGTCCCCCGCGACACCGTTGACGACGGTGACGCGGGCGCCGAGGCCGTGCAGCACCTTGGCGGCGGGCACTCCGGAGACGCCGAGCCCGGCGACGGTGACCCGGCGGTCCTTGAAGCCGGCCGGGCCGCTGAAGTCCGCGGCGGCGGTCATTTCACGGCCACCCAGGCGGCGTAGAAGATGCCGAGGCCGACGGCCATGCACATGCCCTGGATGATCCAGAAGCGGACCACCACCAGGACTTCGCTCCAGCCCTTGAGTTCGAAGTGGTGCTGGAGCGGTGCCATCCGGAAGACCCGCTTGCCGGTGAGCCGGAAGGAGCCGACCTGGATGACGACGGACATCGTGATGAGCACGAAGAGGCCGCCGAGGATGGCGAGCAGCATCTCGGTGCGCGAGCAGATCGCCAGGCCGGCCAGGGCGCCGCCGAGGGCCAGCGAACCGGTGTCGCCCATGAAGATCTTCGCCGGGGAGGTGTTCCACCACAGGAAGCCGAAGCAGGCGCCCATCAGGGCGGCCGCCACCACCGCGAGGTCGAGCGGGTCGCGGACCTCGTAGCAGCCGGCGGTCGCGCTGACCTCGGCGCCGCACCACTGGCCGTACTGCCACACGCCGATGACGGTGTAGGCGGCGAAGACCATCACCGAGGCGCCGGTGGCCAGGCCGTCGAGGCCGTCGGTGAGGTTCACGCCGTTGGACATGGCCAGGATCATGAACAGCGCCCAGATCACGAAGATCACCGGGCCGATCGACCAGCCGAAGTCCGTGGTGAAGGAGAGCTTGGTCGAGGCCGGGGTCTGGTTGCGCGAGTCGTGGAAGTTCAGCGCGAGGACCGCGAAGGCGATGCCGACGATGAGCTGGCCGGCCATCTTGGCCTTGGCCCGCAGACCGAGGCTGCGCTGCTTGACGATCTTGATGTAGTCGTCGAGGAAGCCGACCAGACCGAGCCCGGTGGTCAGGAAGAGCACCAGCACCCCGGACATCGTCGGCTTCTGGCCGGTGATCGCCTTCGTGGCCGCGTAGGCGACCAGGGTGGCCAGGATGAAGGCGATACCGCCCATCGTGGGGGTGCCGCGCTTGCTGTGGTGGGCCTTCGGGCCGTCGTCCCGGATCATCTGTCCGTAGCCCTTGCGGGCCAGCAGGCGGATCAGCAGCGGGGTGCCGATCAGCGAAAGGAACAGTCCCAGAACGCCGGAGACGAGGATCTGCTTCATCGCGCGGCACCCTCGCGGGCCGTACCGCCGGCGGCGCCCGGGCCGCCTGCCTCGATGAGCGCCAGGGCCACCGATTCCAGACCCACCGACCTCGATGCCTTCACCAGCACGACGTCTCCCGGGCGCACTTCGCTGCGCAACAGTTCGATCGCCGCCACCGCGTCGGACACGTGCACCGACTCCTCACCCCACGAACCCTCGTTGTAAGCGCCCATTTGCAGCCAGGCGGCTTCGGTACCGCCCACGGCCACGAGCTTGCTGACGTTGAGCCGGACGGCCAGCCGCCCCACCGCGTCGTGCTCGGTGAGCGACTGCTCGCCGAGTTCGGCCATCTGTCCCAGTACCGCCCACGTACGGCCCCCCCGAGCCTTCGCGGACCTGCCCATCGCGGCCAGTGCGCGCAGGGCTGCCCTCATGGATTCGGGGTTCGCGTTGTAGGCGTCGTTGACGACCGTCACGCCGTCGGGCCGCTCCGTGACCTCCATCCGCCAGTGCGAGAGCGAGCCGGCCGCGCACAGCGCGGAGGCGATCTCCTCGACAGGCATGCCGAGTTCACGGGCAACGGCGGCCGCGGCAAGCGCGTTCGACACGTGGTGCTCACCGTACAGGCGCAAGGTCACCTCGGCGCACCCGGAGGGTGTTCGCAGACCGAAGACGGGCTGTCCCCGGTCGTTCAGCCGGACGTTCTCGGCGCGTACCTCGGCTTCCTCGCTCTCGCCGAAGAACACCACCTTCGCCTTCGTCCGGGCGGCCATCGCGCGGACCAGCGGATCGTCGGCGTTGAGGACCGCGACACCGCCCTCGGCGGCGGCCGGCAGGGCCTCGACGAGTTCGCCCTTGGCCTGGGCGATCTGCTCGCGGCCGCCGAACTCGCCGATGTGCGCGGTGCCGACATTGAGCACCAGGCCGATCCGGGGCGGGGTCAGTCCGGTGAGGTAGCGGATGTGGCCGATGCTGCGGGCGCCCATCTCCAGCACCAGGTGGCGGGTGCCGGGGTCGGCGCGGAGCGCGGTGAGCGGCAGTCCGATCTCGTTGTTGAACGAGCCGGGCGTCCACACGGTGGGCGCCAGGCGCTCCAGCAGCTGGGCGAGGAGGTCCTTGGTGCTGGTCTTGCCCGCGGAGCCGGTGAGGGCCACCACGGCCGTGCCCAGGCGCTCGATGACGTGCCGGGCGAGCCGGCCGAGGGCGGCCTGCACATCGTCCACCACGATCGCGGGCACGCCGACCGGACGGGCGGCCAGCACCGCGACCGCGCCGTCGGCGACGGCTCCCGCGGCGAAGTCGTGGCCGTCCGCGCGCTCCCCGGCGAAGGCCACGAAGAGCGCGCCGGGCTCGACCGCGCGGGAGTCGAGGACCACGGGCCCGGTGACGCGTACCCCGGTGTCCGGTATGTCGTGCGTGCTCCCGCCGACCGCGTGTGCGACCTCGGCGAGGGTGAGGGGGATCACGGCTGTTTCCGGTCCTTCTCGATCGCGGCGCGCAGCACCTCGCGGTCGTCGAAGGGGCGTACCTCTCCGGCGATGTCCTGGCCCTGTTCATGGCCCTTGCCCGCGACCAGCACGATGTCGCCGGGGCGGGCCAGGGCGACGGCGGCGGCCACCGCGGCGGCCCGGTCGGGTTCGACGATGATGTGGCCGCGCTGTTCGGCGGGCACCTCGACGGCTCCGTCCAGCATCGCGGCGAGGATGGCCAGCGGGTCCTCCGAGCGGGGGTTGTCCGAGGTGAGCACGGCGGTGTCGGCCAGCCGGGCGACGGCCGCGCCCATGGGCGCGCGCTTGGTGCGGTCGCGGTCGCCGCCGCAGCCCAGCACGGCGTGGATACGGCCCTCGGTGGTCGTGCGCAGCGCCCGCAGCACGGACTCCACGGCGTCGGTCTTGTGCGCGTAGTCGACGACCGCGAGATACGGCTGCCCGGCGTCGACGCGCTCCAGCCGTCCGGGCACCCCGGGCACCGCGGCGATACCGTCGGCGGCGGTCTGCGGGTCGAGCCCGGCGGCGGCCAGCGCGGCGATGGCGGCGAGGGTGTTGGCGACGTTGAAGGGGCCCGGCAGGGGCGCGACGGCCTGCACCCGTTCGCCCTTGGGGCCGATCGCGGTGAAGCGGCTCTCCAGCAGTCCCGCGGTGACGTCCTCGGCCCGCCAGTCCGCGTCGAGCCGTCCCTCGGCGGAGTAGGTCACCAGCGGTACGCCGGCCTCGGCGACCAGCCTGCGGCCGTACTCGTCGTCGAGGTTGACCACGCCGAGGCGGCTGCGGCGCGGGGTGAACAGCTGCGCCTTGGCCTGGAAGTAGTCCTCCATGCCGGAGTGGAACTCCATGTGCTCCGGGCTGAGGTTGCTGAAGACGGCCACGTCGAAGACGGCGCCGTCGACCCGGCCGAGTACCAGGGCGTGGCTGGAGACCTCCATGACCACCGAGTCGACACCGCGTTCGCGCATCACCGCGAACAGCGCCTGGAGGTCGGTGGCCTCCGGGGTGGTGCGCTCGCTCTTGATCCGCTCGTCGCCGATCCGGGTCTCCACGGTGCCGATCAGCCCGGTGGAGCCGGTGGCGTGGGCGGCCCGCAGCCCCCCTTCGACCAGGTACGACGTCGTGGTCTTGCCGGAGGTGCCGGTGATGCCGATGCGCAGCATTCCCCGGCCCGGCTCGTCGTAGACGGCGGCGGCGAGCCCGCCCATCACCGCCCGGGGGTCGGCCACGGTCAGGACGGGCAGGCCGGTGGCGGCGGCGCGGTCGGCGCCCGCGGGGTCGGTCAGTACGGCGACCGCGCCGGACCCGGCGGCCTGCGCGGCGAAGTCGGCGCCGTGGAAGCGCGCGCCGGGCAGCGCCGCGTAGAGGTCGCCGGGCCGGACCGCGCGGGAGTCATGGGTGATGCCGGTGACACGGGTGTCGCCGTCGGGCGGCCGCGTACCGAGGAGGCCGGCGAGGGCCGCGAGCGGTTGGGGGCGGACACGGGCCGGGCGCGGCGCGCCCGGCTGTTTGAGGGTGGGCTGATCAGCGTTGGGCACGGCGGTGAGGTTACCGGGCGGCCCGGGGTCCGGGCCAAAACGGGCGGGGGGCCGCGGGCGCGGGTCGCGGACCCGGCCGGGCGCGGACCGGCCCTGGTCGGGGGCGTGTCGGGGCGGGGGCGCGCCCCGGCCGGAGGCGTCGCTGGTCATGATCACCTGGCCTTCGTGGTGGCCGGCTGGACGGGTTCCGCGGGGTCGAAGTCGACCGGCAGATGGGGGGCGGGCCTGCCCGACGGGGGCACCCGCAGGGTCTTGAGGGCGAACTGCATGACCTGCTTGAAGACCGGTCCGCAGATCGAGCCGCCGAAGTAGGAGCCCTTCGTCGGGTTCTGGATGACGCAGGAGACGGTGATCCGCGGGTTGTCGGCGGGGGCGAAGCCCAGGAAGGAGGAGGTGTAGCCGCGGTAGCCGCCGCCGAGCGGGTCCACCCGGTTGGCCGTACCGGTCTTGCCCGCGACCCGGTAGCCGTCGATACGGGCGTTCATGCCGGTGCCCTGCTCGTCGCCGACCACGGACTCCAGCATCTGCGAGAGCTCCTTGGCGGTCTTCTCGGTGACCACCCGGGTCTTCTTCGGCGGGTCGGCGGGCACGAAGCGGCCGTCGGGTCCCGTGGTGCCGCGGATCAGGCTGGGCTCGACCCGGACCCCGCCGTTGGCGATCGTGGAGTAGACCGAGGTGGCCTGGAGGGCGTTGACGGACAGACCCTGGCCGAAGGGGATGGTGAACTGCTGGGAGGCGTTCCACTTCTGCGGCTCGGCCAGGATGCCGGGGGTCTCGCCGGGGAAGCCGATGCCGGTGGGCTGCCCGATGCCGAACTTCCGCAGGTACGAGTAGAGGACCTGGTTGGCCTGCGGCTGGGTCGCGCCGAGGTGCTGGCTGGCCAGGATCGTGCCGATGTTGCTGGACTTGGCGAGCACGCCGTTGAGTGTGAGGTACCAGGTGCCGTGGTCGACGTCGTCGTGGAAGACCCGGTCGGCGCGCGGCAGGGTGCCGGGCACGGTGACCCGGGTGCCGGGGGTGGCGGTGCCGGTGTCCAGTATGGCCGCCATGGACATCACCTTGCTGACGCTGCCGGGCTCGTAGACGTCCTGCATCGCCGGGTTGCCGAGGGCGGAGGGGTCGGCGTGCGCGAGGTCGTTGGGGTCGTAGCCGGGGGCGTCGGCCATGGCCAGCACCTCGCCGGTCCGTGAGTTCTGGACGATCACATAGCCGCGGTCGGCCTTGGACTGCTGGACCTGGGCGCTGATCGCGCTCTGGGCGGCCCACTGGATGTCCCGGTCGAGGGTCAGCTCCACATCGGTGCCCGGGACGGCCGGGTGCTCCTGGACGCCCGCGGTGGGCACCTGGCGGCCGTCGGACTGCGCGTAGCGGATCTGGCCGTTGCGGCCCGCGAGTTCCTTGTCGAGCATGGACTCCAGGCCGCCGCCGCCCCGGCCCTCGCTGTTGACGAAGCCGATCACGCCGGCCGCCAGGTCGCCGGCGGGGTAGACCCGCTTGCTGTGCGGCACGGAGAAGACCCCGGCCAGCACATTCGCGCCCTGGCGCCTCGACGCCTTGGTGGCGAACGCGGACTTGAGGTCCTTGATCTGGTTCCACGCCTGGGGGGACTGCTGGGTGGCGATGATCTGGTAGCGCGAGTTGGGGGTGGCCAGCTGCTTGGCGATCTTGGTGGCGTCGCCGCCGACGATGGGCGCGAGCAGTTCGGCGGCCTGCTGGGGGGCGTCGTCGACCTTGGTCTGCGCGAGGGTGAAGAGATACGGGTCGGCGGTGATGTCGTAGGCGTCCACGGTGGTGGCCAGGTCCACGCCCGAGCGGTCGGTGATCGTGCCGCGGTCGGCGGTCACCTCGTGGGTCACCCACCGGTTCACCGCCGCCTTGGACGCGTAGGCCGAGGCGTCCACGGCCTGCACCTGGAGCAGCCGGATCACGAACGCGGCCATCACCAGGGTCAGCGCGACCCCGACGAGCCGCAGCCGGGGCCGCGGGCGGCCGAGTCGTACGATCTTCGGCCCGCGCGGGGTGGGGTGCCGGTAGGGGCGCGCGTCGCGGCGCGGGGGGCCGACCCGGGGGGCGGTACGGGGACGCGCCCGGAGATCGGGCCGGGGGGCGGCGCCGCGCGGGCCGCCGGGGCGGCGGGGGCGGTCGGGGCCGGGGTCCCGGGGGGCGGTCATCAGGCGGTCCCCGGGCGGCGGGGTGACGGCTGACGGGGCGACAGGGCACGGGTCACGGGGTCACCTGCTGGGTCGGTGCGGGGGGCGGGAGCGGCGGCGGGGCCGTGGTCGGGGTGGGCATACCGGCGGACGGCGGGGTGGTGGCGAGCGGCGCCCCGGAGGTCGAGGCCGCCGGAGCCGTGGTGGTGGGCGGCGCGGATGTGGGGGGCGGCGGCGGGGCGGGCGGCGCGGTGGCCGCGGTGGCGGTGCCGCGGACCGAGCCGTCGGGGTTGAGGAAGGCCGGGTTGGCGCCCGGGACCATGCCGAGTTCGCGGGCGCGGCGCTCCAGCGGGCCGGGCGCCGAGTAGCCGTCCACCTCCTGCTGGAGGGCCTGCTGCTCGTCGGTGTAGCCGGTGGTCTGCTTCTGCAGCCTGTTCAGTTCGAACGAGTCGGAGTTGACCGCGGAGTTCAGCAGCAGCAGCGCGATCAGACCGCCCCCGAGCAGTGTCACGACCAGTACGACGAACGGGGTGCGCGCCGCGGTTGCGGGCCGCCTCACCGCACATCCTCGCGAATGCGCTCCGCACCCCGCAGCCGGGCCGGGGCGGCCCGCCGGTTCTCGGCGATCTCGTCCTCCGAGGGCAGTTCCGCGCCGCGGGTGAGCAGCTTCAGCCGGGGCTGGTACTGCTCGGGCACCACCGGCAGCCCCGGCGGCGCCGAGTGCGCGGCGCCGGCCGCGAGAACCTGCTTGACCAGGCGGTCCTCCAGCGACTGATACGCCAGGACGGCGATCCGCCCGCCGACCGCGAGCGCGGCGACGGCCGCCGGGATGGCCCGCTCCAGCCCCGCCAGCTCGGCGTTGACCTCGATCCGCAGCGCCTGGAAGGTGCGCTTGGCCGGATTGCCGCCGGTGCGCTTGGCGGCCTGCGGCAGCGCCTCGCGGATCAGCTCGACCAGCCGCGCGCTGTTGCTGAACGGCTCGCGGGCCCGCTCCTTTACCACCGCGTCCACGATCTTGCGGGCGAACTTCTCCTCGCCGTAGGCGCGCAGGATCCGGACCAGCTCGCCCGGCGGGTAGGTGTTCAGCACCTCGGCCGCGCTGATCCCGGTGGACTGGTCCATCCGCATGTCCAGGGGGGCGTCCTGGGCGTAGGCGAAGCCGCGCTCGGCCTCGTCGAGCTGCATGGACGACACCCCGAGGTCGAACAGCACGCCCTGGACCCGGGGGACGCCGAGCCGGTCGAGGACGTCGGGCAGCTCGTCGTAGCGCGCGTGCACCAGGGTGGCCCGGTCGCCGAAGGGCGCCAGCCGGTCCGCGGACAGCTTCAGCGCGGCCGGGTCGCGGTCTATGGCGATCAGCCGGGCCGCGGGGAAGGTGCGCAGCAGCGCCTCGCTGTGCCCACCGAGCCCGAGGGTGGCGTCCACCACGAGGGCGCCCGGCTCGGCGAGCGCGGGCGCCAGCAGGTCGAGGCAGCGCCGCAGCATCACGGGGACGTGCCGCGGCTCCGAGGGCCGGCGCTCGGAGGGGGACGGGTTGGTCATGAGGGCCTTTTTCTGGAGATCGCCGGGCCCGGACGGGTCCGACGCGTCGGACACCACGGGCCCCGGCGGTGCCGGCCGCCTTCGGCCGGACGGGTGGACGTAGAACCTGGTCCCCGCCCGCTCTGCGGAAAACGGTCCCCTGGCACCGGGGAAGTGGTGCCAGCGGAGCCGGGGAGCGGGAGGAGGCCGAGTCGTACGTCCGCGCGGGTGATGGGGGGGTGGGGCGCGCGGCCGCGGGGGGCGGGCCGCGCTCACAGTAATCCGGGCGGAACCTCCGGTGACAGGGCCGAAAAGGTGTCTTCCTGGGCCGTCAGATACCGCTCCCAGGCCTCGGCCGACCAGATCTCCACCCGGGTGTTGGCGCCGATCACCGCGCAGTCGCGGACCAGGCCCGCGTACTCCCGCAGCGGCTGGGGGACGGTGACCCGGCCCTGCCGGTCGGGGATCTCGTCGTGCGCCCCGGCGAAGAGCACCCGCAGATAGTCACGGGAGGCCTTGGAGGTCAGCGGGGCCGCGGAGAGCTGCTCGGTGGCGGCCCTGAACCCCTCGGCGGGCCATACGCACAGACAGCGCTCCTGCCCGCGGCTGATCACCAGTCCGTCGGCCAGCTGCTCACGGAACCGGGCGGGCAGCACCAGCCGGTTCTTGTCGTCGAGGCGCGGGGTGTACGTCCCGAGGAATCCCAGGAACACGGCACACCTCCCGCAGACGGCACCACTTCGCGCCACTTTACTCCACCCCGCCCCACGGTCAACGGAACCCGGGCCGGGCGCGTCACACTCCCGAGCGGTCTGTCCACCAGGCTCTGTGGGGTACATCACAGACGGTGCGATGGGGTGGTTTCCCGTGTTTCGCCGGGACTCATCACCGATACAAAAGGGCGCCCGACCCGTACCGTCATAGACATGTCGATATCTGTCAGCGGTTCGCCCGATTCCACTCCGGCTTCCCCGGCCGCCCCCGGCTCCCAGGCGTCCCCGGCCTCCGGCGGGTCCGCGACGGCCACCGCCCCCGTCATCGGACGGCTCGTGGCGGCCAACCAGCGGTACGCGGCCAAGTTCGAGGACCCCGGCATGGACGCCAGGCCGGTGCTCCAGGTGGCGGTCGTCGCGTGCATGGACGCCCGCCTCGACCTGCACAAGGCGCTCGGTCTGGAGCTGGGCGACTGTCACACCATCCGCAACGCGGGCGGGGTCGTCACCGACGACACCATCCGCTCGCTCGCGATCAGTCAGCGCGCGCTCGGCACCCGTTCCGTGGTGCTGATCCACCACACCAACTGCGGTCTGCAGAGCATCACCGAGGAGTTCCGTAACGATCTGGAGCGTGAAGTCGGCCAGCGGCCCACCTGGGCGGTGGAGTCGTTCACCGATATCGACCAGGACGTGCGGCAGTCGATGGCCCGGGTCCGCACCTCCCCGTTCCTCGCGCACACCGACGACGTGCGGGGTTTTGTCTTCGACGTGCACACCGGCCTGCTGCGGGAAATCACGAACAAGTAACGGCAGGCGAGTGACGTGGGCCTCCCCGTAAGGGAAGAATGCATCCTGCGGCACCGAATCGTCCCTCGGGACGGCCGGTCCGCGAGCGGGGAGGGCCGGTCCAGGGATGACCGCGTCCCTAGGAACAGGCCGAGGAGTACCGGGTGACGACCTTTGAAGCGCGTGCAAGCCTGAGCGATCTGACCACGACCGCGGAACGGGTCCGCCGCAGTGTGGAGCGCGTGATCGAGGGCAAGCCCGAGGTCGTACGCATCGCGCTGACCGTGCTGCTCGCCGAGGGGCATCTGCTGATCGAGGACGTGCCCGGCGTCGGCAAGACCATGCTCTCCAAGGCGCTGGCACGGTCGATCGACTGCTCGGTGCGGCGTATCCAGTTCACGCCCGACCTGCTGCCCTCGGACATCACCGGGGTGAGCGTCTTCGACCAGCAGCAGCGGGACTTCGAGTTCAAGCCGGGCGCGATCTTCGCGCAGATCGTGGTGGGCGACGAGATCAACCGCGCCTCCCCCAAGACCCAGTCCGCGCTGCTGGAGTCCATGGAGGAGCGGCAGGTCACGGTCGACGGCACGACCTACGAACTGCCCAGCCCCTTCATGGTGATCGCCACCCAGAACCCGGTGGAGATGGAGGGCACCTATCCGCTGCCCGAGGCGCAGCGGGACCGTTTCACCGCGCGGGTGTCCATCGGCTACCCGAGCCCCGAGGCCGAACTCCAGATGCTCGACGTGCACGGCGGGGTCTCGCCGCTGGACGACCTCCAGCCGGTCGCGCACGCCCACGAGATCGTCAAGCTCATCGAGGCGGTACGGCAGGTGCACGTCGCGGACCCGGTGCGGCGGTACGCGGTGACGCTGGTCGGCGCCACCCGCAACCACCCCGACCTGCGGCTCGGCGCCTCGCCGCGGGCCACCCTGCACCTGGTGCGGGCCGCCCGCGCGTCGGCCGCGCTCGACGGGCGGGACTACGTACTCCCCGACGACGTGCAGTCGCTGGCGCCCGCGGTGCTCGCGCACCGGCTGCTGCCCACCGCGCAGGCGCAGCTGAACCGGCGCACGCCCGAGCAGGTGGTGGCCGAGATCGTGCAGCGGGTCCCCGTGCCCGACCCGTCCGCCGCCGGCGGGGGGGGGACCGCCGGCGGGTGGCCGCACGGCGCCGGCCGTCCGCAGGGCACACCGGGCGTTCGGGGCCTGTGATGGCCTCGCCCCTGCCTCCCCCGCCGGCCTATCCGCCCGAGGGCGGCGGCGGGCCGGGCGGCGCACGGCCGGCTTATCCGCCGCAGAGTGGAGCCCGGCCGGCTTATCCGCCGCCGGGCGGACCCCAGCCGTCGTATCCGCCGCAGGCCGGCGCGCAGCCGGCCTATCCCCCGCCGGGCTCGGGGCAGCCCGGTGCCGCCCAGCCCGGCGGCCCGCAGACGGGCGGCGGCGGGTTCCGCTCCGCGCTCGGCGGGCTCACCACGCGCGGCCGCTCCTTCGTGGCCGCCGGGATAGCGGCGGCGGCGTGCAGCTACGTACTCGGGCAGGCGGATCTGCTGCGGGTCGGACTGCTGCTGGCCGTCCTGCCGCTGGTGTGCGTCGCCGTGCTCTACCGCACCCGCTACCGGGTCGCGGGCAGCCGCCGGCTGGCGCCCTCCCGGGTCCCCGCGATGTCCGAGGCCCGGGTCCATCTGCGGGTCGACAACGTCTCCCGGGCGCACTCCGGGCTGCTGATGCTCCAGGACCGGGTGCCGTACGTGCTCGGGCCGCGCCCGCGCTTCGTGCTCGACCGGGTCGAGCCCGGCGGCCACCGCGAGGTGTCCTACCGGGTCCGCTCGGACCTGCGCGGCCGCTATCCGCTGGGACCGTTGCAGCTGCGGCTGTCCGACCCGTTCGGGATGGTCGAGCTGACCCGCTCGTTCAGCGCGTACGACACGCTCACCGTCGTCCCCCGGGTCGAGCCGCTGCCGGCCGTGCGGCTGGCCGGGGAGTCCACCGGATACGGCGAGAACCGCACCCGGGCGCTGGCGTTCTCCGGTGAGGACGATGTGATCCCGCGCGGCTACCGGCACGGCGACGACCTGCGGCGGGTGCACTGGCGGTCCACCGCGAAGTACGGCGAGCTGATGGTCCGCCGCGAGGAGCAGCCCCACCGGGCGCGCTGCACGGTGCTGCTCGACACCCGCAGGGACGCGTACTTCGGCGCCGGGCCCGACTCGGCCTTCGAGTGGGCCGTCTCCGGCTCCGCCTCGGTCGCCACCCACATGCTCGAACGCGGCTTCGCGGTACGGCTGCTGACCGACACCGGCAGCAGTGTGCCGGGGCCTGACGGCTCGGCCGGCTTCACCGGGGACTCCTCGGACATGGCCGGAGTGCTGCTCGACACCCTCGCGGTCGTCGACCACTCCGACGGCGAGACGCTGTCGGCCGCGTACGACGTGCTGCGGTCGGGCCGGGAGGGCCTGCTGGTGGCCTTCTTCGGCGACCTCTACGAGGAGCAGGCGGCCGGCATCAGCCGGATGCGGCAACGGGCGGGCGGCGCGGTCGCGTTCGTCCTGGACAGCGACGACTGGCTGGTCCGCGAGGCCGCCGGGCGGCCGGAACTGGCCTCCGCCCCCGTACCGCCGGCGCCCGGGGAGCCCGAGACGGACAGCACCGAGCGCGCGGTACGGATGCTGCGCGAGGCGGGCTGGACCGTGGTCGAGGTGCGCCCGGGGGACGCGCTGCCGGATCTGTGGCAGCAGGCGGACCGTTACCGGTCGCACGAGGAATCGCAGCGGGAAGAGCGCGGAGCGGGGGCGGCGTCATGAGCGGACGCGCACGGCTGACGGTGTGTGCGGTGGCCGCCTCGATGCTGGCCGCGTGCGCGCTGCTGCCGCTGGCCACCCCGAACGGCTGGATCATCCGCGCCCTGCTGTGCGTCTGCCTCCAGGCCGGGGTGGGCGCGGCGGGCCGGCGGGTGCCGCTGGCCAGGCCGCTGACGGTGCTGGCGCAGGCGATCGTCTCGCTGATCGTGCTGACCATGATGTTCACCGCGCGCCAGGCACTGGGCGGCATCCTGCCGGGCCCGAGCGCGCTGCGGCAGCTCGGCCGGCTCGTGCAGGACGGCATCAACGACGTCAGCAGCTTCGCGATCCCGGCGCCGGTGACCCCCGGCATCAAGTTGCTGCTGGTCGGCGGGGTGCTGCTGATCGCGCTCGCGGTCGACGCGATCGCGGTGACGTACGACAGCGCGGCGCCCGCCGGACTGCCGCTGCTCGCGCTGTACTCGATCGCGGCCGGGCTCTCGCGCGGCGGCGCCCAGTGGCTGTACTTCCTGCTGGCCTCCTGCGGCTATCTGCTGCTCCTGCTCGCCGAGGGCCGGGACCGGCTCTCGCGCTGGGGCCGGGTGTTCGGCGCCGCCCCCGCGCGCGGCGGCTGGGCCGGCGGGCCCGCCACGGCGTCCTCCGGCACGACGGCCCCGCTGCGCACCGGGCGGCGGATCGGCGTGCTGGCCCTGGGCATCGCGCTGATCGTGCCCGTGATGCTGCCGTCGATGGGCGGCGGACTGATCGACACGACCGGGCACGGTACGGGCACGGGCAGCGGCGGCCGCGGCTCCGGGGCGGTGAACCTGGTGGCGGCCCTCCAGGACAACCTCAACCAGCCGGACGACCGCGAGGTGCTGACGTACCGGACGGACGCCAAGGACGTGTCCGGGATGTATCTCCAGATCGCGGCGCTCGACAGGTTCGACGGCAAGGAGTGGTCGCCGTCGAACCGGGGCACCGAGTCGGTGCCCGACGAACTGCCCCTGCCGCAGGGCCTGTCCGACGCCGTGAAGTACACGGACGTCACCACGCGGGTGCGGGTGGACAACGGCTATGTGCAGGGGCTGCTGCCGCTGCCGTTCCCGGCGAAGTCCGTGCAGGCGCCGGGGAACTGGAAGTTCCAGCCCGAGGGCCGGATGATCGTCGGCCAGCACGGACAGACCGCGTCCGGGGTGCGGTACTCGGTCACGAGCATGCAGCTCCAGCCGACCGCGCAGCAGCTGGCGGACGCGCCCCCGGCCACCGGGCGGATCGCCAAGGAGTACACCCAGGTGCCGGGTTCGCTGCCGCCGGTGGTCGAGCAGACCGCGAAGAGCGTGACGCGCACGGCCACCAGCGACTACCAGCGGGCGCTGGACCTCCAGCGGTACTTCACCTCCGGGCAGTTCGTCTACAACACGGAGGCCCAGGCGGGGACCGGGGTCGACGCGATCGCCCGCTTCCTCCAGACGAAGGAGGGCTTCTGCGTCCACTTCGCCTTCACCATGGCGGCGATGGCCCGCACGCTGCACATTCCCGCGCGGGTGGCGATCGGCTTCACGCCCGGCACGCAGGGCGCGGACGGGTCGATGTCGGTCGGTCTCAAGGACGCGCACGCCTGGCCCGAGCTGTACTTCGAGGGGGTCGGCTGGACCCGCTTCGAGCCGACGCCGTACCGGGGCTCGGCGCCCTCGTACACCCAGACGGTGCCGACCGGCGGGAGCAGTGACCAGCCGGACCAGGCGCCGCACGGCACCGCGACGGCTCCGGCGGCCACGCCGTCCGCCACGCCGGGCTGCGCGGCGGCCCAGCAGGACCGCGGGACCGCCTGCGGTGAGGCCGCGGCGCCGGCGAACGGCGGTTCTGGCGGCGGCGGGGTCAGCGGCGGACGGGTGGCGCTGATCGTCCTGATCGCGTTGCTGGTGCTGCTGCTGCCGATGACGCCGGTGTTCTGGCGGTCCCGGGTGCGGGCCCGCAGGCTCGGCGGGGGCCGGGACAAGGCGGGGAGCCCCGCGCTGGCGGCCTGGCGGGAGGTGCTCGACACCGGCTGGGACTACGGCGTCCTGCCGGACGAGTCGGAGACGCCGCGGCGGGCGATGGCCCGTCTCGTGCGGGACGGGCGGCTCAGCGGGGAGGCGGCCTCGTCGGCGACCGCGCTGGCCACGGCGGTGGAGCAGACGCTGTACGCGCCGACGCCGCGGCTGACGCCGGGACTGGCGGCGGAGGTCCACCGGGTGCGGGAGGGGCTGCACGCCTCGGCCACGCGGGGCGGACGCCTGCGGGCGCTGCTGCTGCCGCGCTCCGCGGCGCGGCTGGCCTGGGCCTTCTCGGCCCGCTGGACATCGACGACGTCCCGTCTGACGTCCCCCCTCCACCGCCTCCGCCTCGTCCGCGGCCGCACGCCGTAGCCCTCGGGGCCCGCGGCGTCATCCGGGCGGGCGGGCGACGGGGGCTTGTGCCCCCGCCGCCCGCCCGCCGGGGCAGGGTCCTGCGGGGGCCGAGGGGGTGGGGGCCCGACCCGGCAGGGCCCCGCGGGGCCGACGTCCTGCGGGGAAGCACTGCGCGAGCGTGGGACCCGAAGCGCCGCGTCGGTGCGCGAAACCCCTAGGCGGGGGCCCGTACGGCGAGCGGGAGGCACGAAGCGCCATGTCAGCGCGCGAAAGCCCGAGGCGGGTGCCCGACCTGGCGGGGCCCTGCGGGGCCGACGCCCTGCGGGGAAGCACTGCGCGAGCGTGGGACCCGAAGCGCCGCCTCGGCGCGCGAAACCCGAGGGGGCGGGTGCCCGACCCGGCAGGGCCCTGCGGGGGCGACGCCCTGCGGGAAGCACCGCGCGAGCGTGGGACCCGAAGCGCCGCGCCGACGCGCGAAACCCCGAGGCGGGGGTCCGTACGGCGAGCGGGAGGCACGAAGCGCCATGTCAGCGCGCGAAAGCCCGAGGCGGGTGCCCGACCTGGCGGGGCCCTGCGGGGGCGACGCCCTGCGGAAAGCACCACGCGAGCGTGAGGCACGAAGCACCGCGCCGACGCGCGAAACCCGAGGCGGGGGCCCGTACGGCCGGTGGGGCCGGGGCGGTACGAGGCTCAGCGCCAAGCCATGGTGGCCCCGGGCGACAGCGTTCGCCGTATCGGCGCGCGGGCGCCGCGGGGCACGAAGAAGCCTGGCCGCTCTGGGCGGCCAGGCTGAGGATTTCGCTGGGGTTACGGCGGAACAAGGGCCGGGGTTGTCGGTGGGGGCGGGCCGGAGGCCCGCTCACTGCCCCTGTTCGTCGCGGCGCCGCTGCCACCGCTCTTCGATGCGGTCCATGACCTTGCCGCGCCGCGGCTGATTGCGCCGCCCACCCGCACGGCGACCGGGCGCGACGGACGGCTGCTCGCCGGGCTTACCGGCCTTGCGCCACCCCGTCACGGCGAGCACCGCGCACGCCAGCATCACCAGGAAGCCGACCACGCTGATCCAGACCTGCTGCGCGATCATGCCGCCCATGAGCAGCCCGATCCCGCCGAGGAAACCGACCACGGCCAGATAGACGCGCCGCCGCGTATACGTACGCAGCCCGCTTCCCTCAAGCGCCGACGCGAACTTGGGATCTTCGGCGTACAGCGCTCGCTCCATCTGCTCGAGCATGCGCTGCTCATGCTCCGAGAGCGGCACGGAGACCTCCTACTCGTCGGTCGCACGGGGCGACCGGTCCGACCCTTTCAGGATAGGCGGGAATCGCCCCTGTGAAACCCGCCCCACTGCGCCAATCCGGCGGGGGTCTCATTCCCCGTCGGACGTCACGTCATGCCAGCATACGGTCAGGAATGACGCCGTGGGCAGCGTGGTGACCGACTCCCCGCGGTGACTCTCGGCACGCGACGCGTCAGCCGCGCTCGCCCAGCACGTGCAGTTGGGTCGCGACGGAGTGGAAACCGGGCTCCTCGGCCGCCGCCAGCTCCAGCCGGAGCAGTGCCTCCAGGGCGTCCGGCTCGGTGTCCACCAGGACCCCGGGGACGAGGTCGGCGAAGACCCGTACGCCGTGCACCGCGGCCGCCCGCAGCCCCGCCTCGCTGACCAGCCGGGTCAGCTCGTCCGCGGTGAAGCGGCGCGGCAGCGAGTCGCCCGCGCCCCATCGGCCGTCCGGGTCACCGAGCGCGTGCTGCGCCTCCGCGAAGTGCCCGGCCAGCGCGCGGGCCAGCACGGCGCCGCCACGCCCGGCGGCGAGCAGGCTGAGCGAGCCCGCGGGCCGCAGCGCGCCCACCACGTTGCGCACGCCTTCCGCGGGGTCGTCCACGTACTCCAGGACGCCATGGCACAGCACCATGTCGTAGCCGCCGGCCTCGATCACGCCCAGCAGGCCGTGGGCGTCGCCCTGGACGCCGCGGACCCGGTCGGTCACGCCCGCCTCGGCCGCGCGCCGCTCCAGGGCGAAGAGCGCGTCGGGGCTGGGGTCGACGACGGTGACGCGGTGGCCGAGCCGGGCGACGGGCACGGCGAAGTTGCCGGTGCCGCCGCCGGTGTCCAGCACATCGAGATCCGGCCGGTCCGCGGCCTTGGCCCGCCGTTCCAGGGCATCGCGCAGGATCTCCCACACGACGGCGGTACGGAGGCTGGCACGGGGGCGCATCGGGTCCACCCCTCCTTGACGGGACATGGCGGGCGGCTCTCCTCGCGAGGGCGACACTACGGGCGGCTCCACTCTAGAGCGGATGTCGCCCGCGCGAGCACGTCAGCGCCACCGCCGTGCCCGGCGGCCCGACACCGCCGTCACTCCCCCACACCGTCGGCTGCGGCCGCCCCCGACCGGCCGGGCTCGACCACAGCCCCGGCGCGTTGGCGCGGCCCCGACGACGGCCCCGCGCCGACGCGACGCGCGACCCCTCCCCGGTCAGCCCGTGGGCCGGCCCGCCGCCTGCGACGGCTCGGGTATCAGCTCCGAACTCCCGCGCACCGCGGGCCGAAGCAGCAGCATCCGCTCCACCAGCCGCAGGAACATCCCGGCGGCCCGCACCAGATCATCCGCCTCGCGCGCGGTCGCGGCCCCCGCTATGCCCGCCTCCGCCCGGGCCCTGCGCGCCGCGCCCGCGGCGAACAGCGCGCTCCACTCCGCCAGTTCCGGCGCGATTTCGGGCAGCACCTCCCAGGCGCTGCGGATTCTCCTGCGCCGCCGCGGGCCCTCCTCGGGCCGCGCCCGCACGGCGAGCACCGCGGCGGCGGTGCGGAGCGCGGCGAGGTGCGCGGTGGCGTAACGCTCGTGCGGAGTCTCCAGGAGCGCGGCCTCCTCAAGGCCGAGGTGCGCCTGGGTGAGCAGGTCGAGGGCGGCCGGCGGCGCGGTCGCGCGGCGCGGCACAGGGTGGATGTCGCTGACGGGAACTGCCATGACGAGCCTCCTTTCTCCGTGCGTCCCATCATGAGGCCGACCACTGACAATCGCCCTGAACTGGGCAAACACCCCTTCCGACGGGTTTCGCGGGCGCCGCGCGACAGGCGGTGAACGTGCACGCGGACCTCACCGGCCAGGCAGAATCAAGGTCATGACCACCGCACGACGCCAGGCCACTCGGCAGAAGCTCTACGAGGCCGCCGTCACCCTCATCGCCGAGCAGGGGTTCTCCGCGACCACGGTCGACGAGATCGCCGAACGGGCCGGGGTGGCCAAGGGCACCGTCTACTACAACTTCGCCAGCAAGAACGACCTGTTCGAGGAGCTGCTCCGGCACGGTGTCGGCCTGCTCACCACGTCCCTGAGCAAGGCCGCGGACCATGTGGAGGCCCGCGGCGGCACCCGGGTGGAAGCGCTCGACGCGATGATCCGGGCCGGGCTCGCCTTCATCGTCCGCTACCCGTCCTTCACGCAGCTGTACGTCGCCGAGCTGTGGCGTACCAACCGCACCTGGCAGGACACGCTGATGACGGTCCGTCAGGAAGCGGTGGCCGTGGTCGAGAAGGTGCTGGGCGAGGCGGTCGCGGCGGGCGAGGTGAGCGACGACATCGACGTACCGCTGACGGCGTCGGCGCTGTTCGGGATGGTGCTGGTCACCGCGCTCGACTGGCAGGCGTTCGCGGCCGAGCGCAGCATCGACGAGGTCCACGCGACGCTGTCACGGCTGCTCCAGGGGCGGGTCGGCGGGGCCGCGGCGCACCGCTGAACGTACGGCCGCCGCCGCGCGTACGGCGGGCGCGCGCAAACCGCGAGGCCCGCACCCGCCGACCGCCGATCGTCGGCCCGTGTTGACCGCACGCACGAAGCGCTGCTCCGGCGCGGCCCGTCCGGATTCCCGCCGGGCCGTGGCGGAACAGCGCTTCCCTGGTGCGCCCCCGTTCGCGTCCGGGCCCCGGGAGTTCCGCCGCCCCGTGTCGGCGGTTCCGCCCCGCGCCCGTTCACGGTTCCCACTCTTCCGTCCCGCCACACGCGAGCCATCCGTATCCGTACTCAACCGGGCGTCTAGGTACGGGTACTCATTCGCTGCCGACCGGCGGGGCACGCGCGCTAGAGTCCCGTCATGTCCGTACTTCCGCTCGTGTTCACCAGCGGCTGGGCGAGCGGGATCAATGCCTATGCCGTCGTGCTGCTGCTCGGCGTCATGGGTGCGACCGGGGTGACGGACGAGGTGCCGCACTCGTTGCAGCGCACCGACGTCCTGGTGGTCGTGGGGCTGCTCTTCCTCTGCGAGGCGGTCGCGGACAAGATCCCGTACCTGGACACCGCGTGGGACGTCGTGCACACCGTCGTCCGGCCGGTCGCCGGCGGGGTGGTGGCGGCGCTGCTCGCCGGGCACGACGGTTCGCTGCCCGAGCTGGCGGCGGGGGCGATCGGCGGTTCGACGGCGCTGGTCAGCCATCTGGTGAAGGCGGGCACGCGGATGGCGGTCAACACGACGCCGGAGCCCGCGAGCAACATCGCGCTCAGCCTCGCCGAGGACGTCGGGGTGGCCGCGATCGTGGTCTTCGCGCTCTTCCACCCGGTCCTGGCCGCGGTCGTCGCGGGGACGCTGCTGGCGTTCGGCGTCGCCCTGGTGGTCCTGCTCTTCTCGCGCATCCGCCGCTACCTCCTGCGCAGGCGCGAGCGGAGGGCGGAGCGCGCCGCCCGCCGGGCCGGCGCGGGGACCCCGGCCGCCACCTGAGGCGCGGGCCGCCGCTACAGTCCCTGGCATGGCTCGGATTGCGGTGATCGGCGCGGGTATGGGGTCGATGGCGACGGCGGCCAGGCTGGCCGTGGGCGGTCACCGGGTGGTCGTGCACGAACAGGCGGAGACCTACGGCGGGGTGGTCGGGCGGTTCGCCCGGGACGGCTTCGCCTTCGACACGGGTCCCGGTCTGCTGCTGCTCCCGGCCGTCTACCGCGATCTGTTCGTGAAGACCGGCAAGGAGAGCCTGGAGCAGAGCGTCGGGCTCGTCCAGGCCGACCCGGCGAGCCGCCATGTCTTCGCCGACGGCACGGGCGTGTCTCTCCCGAACGCCTCCCGCTCAGGGGTGATCGACGCCCTGGACGGGGCTTTCGGGGCGGGCAGCGGGGAGCGGTGGAGCGAACTCCTGGTCAGGGCGCGGGAGGTGTGGGAGGTCACGCGCAGGCCCCTGCTGGAGGACGCGCTGGGCGCGGACCCGTCCGCGCTGGGCCGTGACCCCTATCCGGGGGCGGCGCGGCGCGGGCTCTTCCGGCGCGGCACGGCGACGCTCGCCCGGGTCGCGGCGGCGGAACTGCGCGATCCCCGGCTGGTGGCGCTGCTGGAGGCGGACGTGCTCGGGTACGGGCTCGATCCGCGTACGGCGCCGGCCGCGGCGGTCGTACTGCCGTACGTGGAGCAGACGTTCGGGGTCTGGTACGTGCGCGGGGGGATGCGGGCGCTGGCCGACGCGGTGTACGCGCGGTGCGTGGCGCGGAAGGTGGAGTTCCGCTTCGGGTCCGCGGTGAGCGGGCTGCTGGAGAAGGACGGGCGGGTGGCCGGGGTCGAACTCGCGGACGGCGGGCGGGCGGAGGCGGAGTTCGTGGTCGCGGGGGCGCCGCTGCCGGCGGTGCCGTGGGCGGGGACGTACGTGGGCCCTTCGGCCGAGCCCGGGCGGCTCACCGTCCACCTCGCGCTGCGGGGGGCGCGGCCCGCGGGCACGGCTCACCGTACGGTCGTGCACGCGGCCGACCGTACGGGGGCGCTGGACCGGGTGTTCGCGCCGTACGGGCCCGGCGGCGGGCCGGCGGACGGGGACGTCACGGTGACCGTGCTGCGGCCCGACGACCCCGCCACGCGGCCGGACGAGGGGCACGAGGCCGTCACCGTGACGGCGACGGTGCCGCCGCACTCGGCTGCGCGGGCCGGCTCGGCGGTGGACTGGACGGCGCCGGGGTTCGCCGAGGCGTGTGCGGCGCGGGTGGTGGCCGCGGCGGAGGCGGCCGTGCCGGGGCTGCGCGAACGGGAGTTGTGGCGGGCGGTGCGGACGCCGGCCGACGTCGAGCGGGAGACGGGGGCGCCGGGCGGTTCGGTGCCGGCGCCCGCGTTGGCCGGGGCGGGCGGGGCGTGGTTGCGGGCCGCGAATCGGGGGGACGTGGCCGGGCTGTACGTGGTCGGCGCGTGGGCGCATCCCGGGGGCGGTCTGCCCCACGTCGGGATGTCCGCGGCGATCACCGCGGACCTGATCGCCGGCGGCCCCGGCGGCAGCAGATAGCCCTCCGGGCCGAGCCTGACCCACGTCCTCCGGCCCGGCGTTGCCACCACGCGCACCCACGCCGCGGGTAAGGTACGCGGCCTTCGCCGCTGGGTCCGCCCTTCCCAGGCGGCAGGGACCACGCGCGCGGCGCGCGCCCCTCGACACCGCCGGGATGCACCCCGGGACTCCCCGCCCCCGCGGCGGAAAAAGCGCCGGCCCGCGCCCGGACACGTACGGGGCTCCAACCCAGCGTTGACGCCACACAGCACGGACCGCTCGGCACCGCCGAAACCCGCCGCCGGGGCGGAAGAAGGCGCGCACTCGCGCCGCTCGGCGCAGCTGCGGGCGCTCGGGCGCAGGGCTTGCGGCCCAGGCAGCGCCCCTGGCCGGGCATTGACGCCCCCCAGCACGGGCCACTCGGCACCGCCGAGAAGCGCCACGGGCGTTCCCGCCGCCGTGGCTGAAAGACGATGCGCGCACCTGCGCCTAGGCACGCGGGCTTCAACTCGGCGTCGACGCCACGCAGTGCGAGTCGTTCGGCACCGCCGGGATGCGCCGCGGAGCTCCCCACCACCGCGGCGGAAAAAGCGCGCACCCGCGCCCGGGCGCGTACGGGGCTCCGCCCCCGCAGGCGGCTCAACCCGGCGTTGACGCCACACGGTGCGAGTCGCTCGGCACCGCCGAAAACCGCCACCGGGCTTCCCACCGCCGCGGCGGAGAAGAGCGCGCATCCGCGCCCGGATAAGGTGCGCGGCCTTCGCCGCTGGGTCCGCCCTCCCAGGCGGCAGAAAACACGCGCGGTGCGCGCCCCTCGGCACCGCCGAAACCCGCCGCCGGGGTTCTCGCCATCGCGGCGGAAAGAAGCGGGCCCCCGCCCGGGCGGGCGCCGCGTCGGTCGGCGCGGTTGCGGCCGCCGGGCGCGCCGCGAAGGACCCCGCCGTCGCGGCGGAAAAGCGCGTGCATGCGCCGCGCGGGCGGGAAAACCGGGGGGAAGATCGTTAAGCGTCGGGGAGGGGGGATTCAGCAGATCGAGGGGAAAATGGGCGGTCGCTCTGACGAGCGGTGGGGGGTCGCGCATAGCGTGAAGAGCGGCCGTTGATCATCCAGGCGGAAGGCCCTGAGGACATGCCGCAACCCTTCGAACTCCCCCAGTTCTACGTGCCGTACCCGGCACGGCTCAACCCCCACCTCGAACGCGCCCGCGAGCACTCCAAAGCCTGGGCCCGCGACTTCGACATGATCGAGGGCTCCGGCATCTGGGAGGAGTCCGACTTCGACTCGCACGACTACGCGCTGCTGTGCGCGTACACCCACCCCGACGCCTCGGGACCCGAACTCGACCTGGTCACCGACTGGTACGTCTGGGTGTTCTTCTTCGACGACCACTTCCTCGACATCTTCAAACGCACCCAGGACATGGCCGGCGCCAAGACGTACCTCGACCGCCTGCCCGCCTTCATGCCCGTCGACCTCGCCCAGTCCGTGCCCGAGCCGACCAACCAGGTCGAGGCGGGCCTCGCCGACCTGTGGGCGCGTACCGTGCCCGCGATGTCGGAGGGCTGGCGGCGGCGGTTCCACGAGAGCACCCGCTATCTGCTGGAGGAATCCCTCTGGGAGCTGTCCAACATCAGCGCGGGCCGCGTCTCCAACCCCATCGAGTACATCGAGATGCGCCGCAAGGTCGGCGGCGCCCCCTGGTCGGCGAACCTGGTCGAGCACGCCGCCGGCGCGGAAGTCCCGGACGTGATCGCCGCCGCCCGCCCGATGCGGGTGCTGCGCGACACCTTCTCGGACGGCGTGCACCTGCGCAACGACCTGTTCTCGTACCAGCGCGAGACCGAGGAGGAGGGCGAGCTGGCCAACGCGGTGCTCGTGCTGGAACGCTTCCTCAACCTGAGCACCCAGGACGCGGCCGACGCCGTGAACGATCTGCTGACCTCGCGGCTCCAGCAGTTCGAGCACACCGCGCTCACCGAGGTCGAGCCGCTCTTCCGGCAGTACGGCCTGGGCCCGAAGGAGCGGCTGGACGTCTTCGCGTACGTCAAGGGGCTCCAGGACTGGCAGTCCGGCGGCCACGAGTGGCACATGCGGTCCAGCCGCTACATGAACGGGGCCAAGGACGGCACCCGGGCCGCGTCCGTGCTGGGCGGCCCGACCGGACTCGGCACCTCGGCGGCGCAGATCCTGACCTCGCTGGTCACGACGCTGCCGCAGCGGACCCGCGCCTACACGCACGCGCCGCACCAGCGGGTCGACTGGGTCAAGCCCCCGGACATCCCGATGCCGTTCGAGCTGACGCTGAGCCCGCATCTGGACGGCTCGCGGCGGCACAACCTGGAGTGGGCCGCCCGGATGGGCATGCTGGACGCCGAGCCCGGCTACCCGGTGCCGGGCGGGTTGTGGAACGAGGAGAAGCTCGTCGCGTACGACTTCGCGCTGTGCTCCGCCGGCATTCATCCGGCCGCGTCCCAGGACGAGTTGGACCTGACCACGGACTGGCTGACCTGGGGCACCTACGGCGACGACTACTACCCGATCGTCTTCGGCCGCGGCAGCGACATGTCGGCGGCGCGGGTCACCACCGACCGGTTCAAGCTCTTCATGCCGCTGGACGCGGGCGCGGTACCGCCGCCGCTGACCGCGCTGGAACGGGCGCTGGCCGATCTGTGGCACCGCACCGCGGGCCCGATGGCCCCGGAGGCCAGGGGCCGGTTCCGTACCTCGATCGAGGACATGTGCGAGAGCTGGCTGTGGGAGGTGGCCAACCAGAAGCAGAACCGGGTGCCCGACCCCGTGGACTACATCGAGATGCGCCGGATGACCTTCGGCTCCGACCTGACGATGAGCCTGTCGCGGATCGGCCACGGCAACGCGCTGTCGCCGGAGGTCTACCGCTCGCGTCCCGTGCGGGCCATGGAGAGCGCGGCCGCCGACTACGCCTGCCTGCTAAATGACGTCTTCTCGTACCGCAAGGAGATCGAGTTCGAGGGCGAGATCCACAACGCGGTCCTCGTCGTGCAGAACTTCCTGGACTGCGGGCCGCAGGAGGCGATGGGGGTGGTCGGGGATCTGATGGCCGCCAGGATGCAGGAGTTCCAGCACATCACCGAGACCCAACTGCCCGCGCTCTTCGATGAGTTCTCGCTCGACGAGGCGGCCAGGAAGGTGCTGCTCGGCTATGTGCAGGAGCTGCGCGACTGGATGGCGGGCATCCTCAGCTGGCACGAGGGCTGCACCCGCTACAAGGAGGAGACGCTGCTGCGGGACTTCCCGCATGTCGCGTCGCTGGTGCCCGCGCAGCCCTGGAGCACCCCGTGGGGCACCCCGGGCGCCCTCGGCATGTCGGCGGTCCGGCTGCCGTCGCTGCTGGGCGCGGGCCGGGGCTGAGCCGGGCCGCTCACCCGCCGGCGAGCGGGCCCGTCAGTAGCGGTAGGGGTCGTACGGGTCCGCGTACTCCGCGGACTCGCTGACGTACTGCGGCTGTGACTGCTGCGGCGGCTGCTGCGCGGGCTGCGGCTCGTACGACTGCTCATACGACTGCTCGTACGGCTGCTGCTGTTGGGGGATGTACGGCTGCTGCTGGTCGTAGTAGCCGTAGGAGTCGGGGCCGGGCTGCGGCTCACCGTACTGCGGGGGCGCGGACGGGGTGGGGGGCTGGGGGGTCCAGTCACCGGTGGCCCGGCCGCCGTACCCGTCGTAGCCGTCCGCTGCGGGCTGCTCCTGGTAGGAGGCGGCGGCCTGGTCGTAGCCGTAGCCCTGGCCGCCCCAGCCGGACTGCTCCTGGCCGCCGGCGTAGCCGCCGTCCCCGTACGAGCTGTCGTAGCCGGCCTCGTGCGCGTTCCCGTAGCCGCCCTCGTACCCGCCGTCGTATCCGGCGTTGGCCGCGGCGGGCTGGGGGTCGCCGCCCCAGCCCGCGTAGCCGTGGGCGCCGTAGCCCTCGTAGCCGCCGCTGGTGTACGGGTCCGGGGTGTAGGACGACTGGCCGTCGTAGAGCGGGAACTCGACGCTGTCGTCGTGCATCGGCATCGGCTGGTACACCGCGTCGGGCGCGCCCTGGGCGGCGAGCATGTCCACGTCCTCCGCCGAGGCGACCGAGGCGGCCGGGGCCATCGCGCCTGCGGGGGCGAACTCCTCCTGGACCGGGGTGACTTCGAGCACCGGCTCGGTGACCCGGGGACCTGCGCCCTTGCGGCGGCGGCTGGAGCCGGGCCGCCCGCCGAGCGCCCAGCCGGTGGAGAAACCGCGCTTGTACGACAGGGTGACGAACGTCTGTCCTGCGCCGAACGCGAGCGCGCCCAGCACGATGACGATCACCTCACGCAGATAGACCCCGGTGACCACACCCATGAACCCGCCGAAGGCGAGCAGCCGCCAGCGCAGCCGGGCCTTGTACTGGAGCAGTACCTCACCCAGCAGCCACAGCGCGACGATGCCGAACGCGATGTAGAGCACCGAGTAGCCCATGTGCCCACTTCCTCACCTAGGGGTCACGCCGCCCGCTGGTGCAGTCCGAGGTTCTCGTAGATCTCCAGCGAGGCGGTGGAGTGGTTAAGAGTAATGAAGTGGAGGCCGGGGATGTCCTCGGCGAGCAGTTGCCGGCACATCTCGGTGGCGAACTCGATGCCGATCGCCCGGACCGCGGCCGGGTCGTCCTTCACCGCGAGGATGCGTTCGGCCAGCTCGGGCGGGAAGGGGGCGTTGCCGAGCTGCGAAAACCGCTCGATCTGCCGGACATTGGTGACCGGCATGATCTCGGGGATGATCGGGACCGTACAGCCCGCCGCGTCCACCCGGTCGCGCAGCCGCAGATAGTCCGCCGGGTCGAAGAACATCTGGGTGATCGCGAAGTCCGCGCCCGCCCGGCACTTGTCGACGAAGTGCCGGGTGTCCTCGGCCGGGTCGGTGGAGCGGGGGTGCATCTCGGTGAAGGCGGCGACGCCCACGCAGAAGTCGCCGGACTCCTTGATCAGCCGGACGAGTTCGGCCGCGTAGGTCAGGCCCTTCGGGTGCGGCACCCAGTCGCCGAGCGGGTCACCGGGCGGGTCGCCGCGCACGGCCAGGATGTTGCGGATACCGGCGTCGGCGTACTGCCCGATGATGTTGCGCAGCTCGGCGACCGAGTGGTTGACCGCGGTCAGATGCGCGCACGCGGTCAGGGTGGTGTCCGAGACGATCCGGTCGGTGGCGCGGAGGGTGCCCTCGCGGGAGGAGCCGCCGGCACCGTACGTCACCGAGACAAAGGTCGGGCCGACGGCCTCGATCCGGCGGATCGCGTTCCACAGCGTCCGCTCGCCCTTCTCCGTTCGGGGCGCGGCGAACTCGAAGGAGTACGAGCGCCCGCCGGCCGCGAGGAGTTCACGGATCGTGGTCGAGCCGTCGGTTCGCGTGGAAGGGGTACCCAAAGCCATGTATGCAGGCTAGCCGTGCTCGGCGACCGAGCGTCACCGCACGCTGGCATATGACCGTTTACGTCCGTTTCCCGGACGTTCTCCGTCCAGTACGTGGACACGGGACCTCCGCGCGGAACCGCGGCTCAGTCGTCGTACGACCGTACGATCTTCGCCAGCTCGGCCGCGGCCGCGCCCGGGTCCTCGGCCTCGGTGATCGCGCGGACGACCACGATCCGGCGGGCGCCGGCGGCCAGCACCTGGTCGGCATTGGCGGCGTCGATGCCGCCGATCGCGAACCACGGACGGTCACCGCCGAGCGCCGCCGCGTATCGGACCAGGTCGAGGCCGGGCGCGGGACGGCCCGGCTTGGTGGGGGTGGGCCAGACCGGTCCGGTGCAGAAGTAGTCGGCGCCGGGCTCGACGGCGGCCGCGGCCGCCTCCGCCTCGCTGTGGCAGGAGCGGCCGATGAGCACGCCGTCGCCGAGCAGGGCGCGCGCGGCCGGCACCGGCAGATCGCCCTGGCCCAGATGCAGGACGTCCGCGCCGGCCGCGTGCGCCACGTCGGCCCGGTCGTTGACCGCGAGGAGCTTGCCGTGCCGGCGGCAGGCGTCAGCCAGCACGGCCAGCGCGGCAAGCTCCTCACGTGCCTCGATGCCCTTGTGGCGGAGCTGGATGACGTCCACCCCGCCGGCCAGCGCGGCGTCGGCGAAGGCCGCCAGGTCACCGCGCCCGGTGCGGGCGTCGGTGCACAGATACAGCCGGGCGTCGGCGAGCTGGTCGCGGGCGGTGGTCATCGGCTCCCCCTGGGGCGCTGCTGCGGGTTACACGGCGAGTGCCTGCGCGCGGCGCTTCACCTCGGTCCCGCGATTCTCGCGCAGCGCCTGGGCGGGGGTGCCGGGCAGGGTCGGGTCAGCGGTGAAGAGCCACTCCAGCGCCTCCTCGTCCGAGAACCCGTCGTCCTTGAGAACGGTGAGCGTGCCGGACAGACCCTTGAGGATCTTGCCGTCACCGATGAAGTCGCTGGGCACCATGAGCACCCTGTTCTCACCGCGGCGGACCGCGATCAGCTGCCCTTCCTTGATCAGCGGCCGGATCCGGGTGATTTCGAGACCGAGACGCTCGGCGACCTCAGGCAGCGTGAGCCACGAGGGGACGAGAGCGTCGATGTGTGCGTCAACCGACGAGAAAACAGTCACGGGACAAGCGTGCCATCCGCCGCCGACAAGCGCTGCGGCACGACGCCGTCCGGGCGTCGTGCCGGATGTCACATCCGGCCGCCGGCCCGGTCGTCAGGACACCCGTCACTGGCGGACGGCGGACTTGAGCTGTACGGCCGGGTCGGCGGCGAGCGCGGGGTCGAGTACGGCCGCCCGGGCGATCAGTTTGCGGGCCTGGGCCATGTCACGCGGGCGGCCCACCGCGAGCAGCGCCACCAGGGTCTCCCCGCGCAGCCACAGCACCGACCACGCCGGGCTCTCCTGGTCGCCTCGGGCCAGCATCGTGTCGCCCGCCGCGTGGTCCCCGGCGTACTGCACGAAGCGTCCGAACTGCTCGGACCAGAAGTACGGCACCGGGTCGTAGACCTCGTCGCCGCCCAGCAGGTTGGCCGCGGCCGTCCGGGGGCCCTGCATGGCGTTGTCCCAGTGGTGGACGAGCAGCCGGCGGCCGTAGCGGGCCGAGGGGAAGGAGGCGCAGTCGCCGACCGCGTACACATCGGGCGCGGTGGTGCGCAGCCGCTCGTCGGCCAGTACGGCGCCGTCCGGGTCGAGGGTGACCGCCGAGCCCGCGACCCAGCCGTTGGCCGGGCGGGCGCCGATGCCGACGACCACGGCCGCGGCGGGCAGCCGGGTGCCGTCGGCGAGGACCACGGAACCGGGTTCGAGTGCCGCGACCGGGGAGCCCGTGCGCAGGTCCACGCCGGCCTCCTCGTACCAGGCGCGCATGGGCGCGGTGACGGACGCGGGCAGCACCCCGGCGAGCGGCCGGTCGGCGGCCTCCACGACGGTGACCTCACAGCCCGCCTGGCGGGCGGCGGTGGCGAACTCGGCGCCGATCCAGCCCGCGCCGATCACGACGACGTGCAGCCGCCGGTCGAGTACGGGGCGCAGGGCGGCGGCGTCGTCGAGGGTGCGCAGCGGGTAGACGCCGGGCAGGCCGACGGAGCCGGGGAGGGCGACGGCGTAGGCGCCGGTGGCCAGCACGAGGCGGTCGTAGGGGATCCGGCCGGCGGAGGTGACGACCACGTGGTCGTCGGTGTGCAGGGCCTGGGCCCGCACGTCCAGGCGGAGGTCGACGCCCAGGGCGGCGAAGTCGACGTCGAAGCGGGTGTCGACGGGCTCGCCGCCCTCGGCCGCGCCCAGCAGCACGGCCTTGGACAGCGGGGGGCGGTCGTACGGGGGGTGCGGTTCGTCGCCGACCAGGGTGAGGGGGCCGCGCCAGCCTTGGCGGCGCAGCTCGACGGCGGTCTGGACGCCTGCCATGCCGGCGCCGATGATCAGCGCGGTTCGCTCTACGCTCACGGGGTTCACGGTACGCCGTCGCCTCCCGCTGAGGGGTCCCCGACCCCGGCGCGCCCCCGCCTCCGGCGGGGGTACGGGTCCCCGGCGGGCCTGGCGGCCCGCCCCCTGCCCCGGGCCGGCTCGCGCGCCGCTTCCCCGTGGCTCGCCCCCTGCCGGGCGCTTGCCCGCCTCCGGCGGAGGTTGCGGTTGTTCCCGGCCCGCGGGCCGATGTGCGCGCCTGCGGCGCGCCTTGCCCACCCACCCGCCCATTTCGCGCCTGCGGCGCGGTGCCTGTCCGACGCGGAGGTTGCGGTCGTTCCTGCACGCGGGCCCCCGGCGGGGGTACGGGTCCCCCGGCGGGGCGCGCCGCACGTCCGTGCGGGGTGACCCCCTCGTCCCCGGGGCCCCTTCGGGCCTGGGCAGCCCCGCCCCTCGGCTCGCGCGCCGCCGCGCGGGGGCACCACCCCCCGCGGGGGGACGGGCCTCGGCCCGAGAGGCAGGCCGCGCCGACGCGCGGGCACCCGGCGGGCGCGCGTCGTGGCGCGCCGCACGTCCGTGCGGGGTGACCCGCGCCTGGCGGCGCGGGTTGGCTCCCACCCGCACCACCCGTGCGGGTGGGAGTTCGTCTGCGGGTCTCCCTGTGGGGGCGCAGCGCCGTCGGCGAGTGCGGGTTCGTGGGTGGTGGGGCGGGCCGCCGTGGCGCGCCGCACGTCCGTGCGAGGTGCCCGCAGAGGTCGCCTTGTCCGCACGGGCGGGCGCCGCGGCGCCGTCGGCGGCTGCTGGTGCGTGGCGGGCGGGAGACGTGCAGAAGTCGTCCTGTCCGCACAGGCGGGCGCCCCGGCGCCGTCGACGGGTGCGGGTCCGTGGTCGGGGCTTCCCGGTGGGGATAGGGTGCTGGGGTCACGCGGGAGTCCGGGCGTACCGGGCTGAGAGGGCGGCTGGGCGGTCGCCGACCGTACGAACCTGATCCGGGTCATGCCGGCGAAGGGAGAAGCCGAAACCTCATGTGTACTGACCTCACCGCGGACCTGCTCGTCGTGGGCGGCGGGATCATCGGCCTGGTCACCGCCTGGCGGGCGGCCCAACGCGGCCTGACCACCACCGTCGCCGACCCCTCCCCCGGCGGCGGAGCCGCCCGCGTCGCGGCCGGGATGCTGGCCGCCGTCACCGAACTGCAGTACGGCGAGCAGACGTTGCTCGACCTCAACCTCGCCTCGGCCGCGCGCTGGCCCGACTTCACCGCCGAACTCACCGACGCCACCGGCCTCGGCACCGGTTACCGCCCGTGCGGCACCCTGGCCGTCGCGCTGGACGCCGACGACCGCGCGCACCTGCGCGACCTGCACACGTTCCAGACCTCGCTCGGCCTGGAGTCGCAGTGGCTCAGCGGCCGGGACTGCCGCCGTCTCGAACCGATGCTCGCGCCCGGCGTACGCGGCGGCCTGCGGGTGGACGGCGACCACCAGGTCGACCCCCGCAGACTCGCCGCCGCCCTGCTGCGGGCCGCCGAACTCGCCGGGGTGACCTTCCTGCGTACGGCCGTCGCCCGGATCGAGCGCGTGGGCGACCGGGTGACGGGGGCGCGGCTCGCGGACGGTACGACGGTCGCCGCCGGCCGGACCGTACTGGCCGCCGGCAGTGAGAGCGGCCGGATCGCGGGCCTGTCCGACGACGTACTGCCCCCGGTGCGCCCGGTGAAGGGCCAGATCCTGCGGCTGCGGATTCCGCCGGGCCACGCGCCCTTCCTGTCCCGTACGGTACGGGCGGTGGTGCGCGGCAGCCATGTGTACCTGGTGCCGCGGGAGAACGGCGAACTGGTACTGGGCGCGACCAGCGAGGAGTTCGGCTGGGACACCACGGTCACCGCCGGTGGCGTGTACGAACTGCTGCGGGACGCACACGAGTTGCTGCCCGGCATCACCGAACTGCCGCTCACCGAAATGCTCGCGGGCCTGCGCCCGGCCTCCCCCGACAACGCGCCGCTGCTCGGCTCGACCGCGCTGGACGGGCTGTTGCTGGCCACCGGGCACCACCGCAACGGCGTACTGCTCACCCCGATCACGGGTGACGTCATGTCCGAGGTGCTGGCGAGCGGCGAACTCCCGGACTACGCAAGGGCGTTCGCCGTGAGTCGGTTCGCCCCCGTACGGCAGGAGCAGCCGGTATGAGGGCCGACGCGATCACGGTGCTGGTCAACGGGGAGCGGCGGGCGCTGGAGCAGCCGGTCGCGCTCGACGCGCTGGTGGCGACGTTCACGGCCGCGCCCTCCGGGGTGGCGGCCGCGCTCAACGAGACCGTCGTCCCGCGCGGTCGCTGGGCGGCCACGGCCCTCGCCGACGGCGACCGGGTCGAGATCCTCACCGCCGTCCAGGGAGGCTGAGCCATGACCACGGTCACCGCGCACGCCGATCCGCTGCGGATCGGGGACGCCGTCTTCTCGTCCCGGCTCATCATGGGCACCGGCGGGGCGCCGAGCCTTGAGGTGCTCGAACAGGCGCTGGTCGCCTCGGGCACGGAGCTGACCACCGTCGCGATGCGGCGGATCGACCCGCGTACGAAGGGTTCCGTGCTGTCGGTGCTCGACCGGCTCGGCATCCGGGTGCTGCCGAACACGGCGGGGTGCTTCACCGCGGGCGAGGCCGTACTGACCGCGCGGCTGGCGCGGGAGGCGCTGGGCACGGACTGGGTGAAGCTCGAAGTGATCGCCGACGAGCGTACGTTGCTGCCCGATCCGGTCGAACTCCTCGACGCGGCCGAGACATTGGTCGACGACGGGTTCACGGTGCTGCCGTACACCAATGACGATCCGGTGCTGGCACGCAAGTTGGAGGACGTGGGGTGCGCGGCGATCATGCCGCTGGGGTCGCCGATCGGCTCCGGGCTCGGTATCCGGAACCCGCACAACTTCCAGCTCATCACCGAGCGGGCGGGGGTGCCGGTGGTGCTGGACGCGGGGGCGGGTACGGCGTCGGACGCGGCGCTGGCGATGGAGTTGGGGTGTGCGGCGGTGATGCTCGCGTCCGCGGTGACGAGGGCGCAGCGGCCGGTGCTGATGGCTGAGGCGATGCGGGGTGGGGTGGAGGCGGGGCGGCTCGCTTGGCGCGCGGGGCGGATTCCGCGGCGCCACTATGCCGTGCCGTCCTCCCCGGCGGACGGCACGGCCACCCTCGACCCCGAACGCCCGGCGTTCTGACCCTCCCCCACGCCTGCGGCGGGCTTTTCCCCCCACCCACCCGCCCTTTCCCGCGCCCCGGCGCGTCAGCGCGGACCCCGGACGGCGGGCCGGGGCCAGCCCGGCCTCCGCCGGAGGCGGGCAGGGCGCCAGCAGGGGTCGGCCGCACGGCGCCGCGCGAAGCCGCCGCAAGCGAGGCGAAGCGCCGCAGGCGCAAGAACGGCAAGCGCGCGCGGCAAACGCGCCGCAGGCGCGAAAAGGGCGGGCGGGTGGGGGAAACGCGCCGCAGGCGCGAACACCGGCCCGCGGACCGGGAACGACCCCACCCTCCAACGGAGGTGGGCAAGGCGCCAGCAGGGGTCGGCCGCACGGCGCCGCGCGAAAGCCCGCCGCAGGGCAAAGGGCGGGTGGGTGGGGAAAAGCCCGCCGCAGGCGCGCACCGGCCGGGTGCGGAACGGGCTGTCAGGGGCCGGGCGTCGGGGGGTGGGCGCGCGCGGGGTGGGGGGCGCGCGCCGGAGGCGGGGGGTTACGGAAGTGTTCCGGAATGCCACGGCCAGGACACAGTGCGGGCGCGTACCGCCGGATGGCCCACCCCCACCTCGTAGAATCGTCCGTCGTGGACACCACCGTGCAGGACCCGCTCGTCGGGCGGACGCTCGACAAGCGCTACCGCGTCGAGAGCCGTATCGCGGTCGGCGGCATGGCCACGGTCTACCGCGCCGTGGACACCCGGCTCGACCGGGTGCTCGCGCTCAAGGTGATGCACCCGGGCCTCGCCGCGGACACCGGCTTCGTGGAGCGCTTCATCCGCGAGGCGAAGGCCGTCGCGCGCCTCGCGCACCCCAACGTCGTCGGAGTGTTCGACCAGGGCACGGACGGCACGTATGTGTACCTCGCGATGGAGTACGTCGCGGGCTGCACCCTGCGCGACGTGCTGCGCGAGCGCGGCGCGCTCCAGCCCCGCGCGGCCCTCGACATCCTGGAACCCGTGCTCGCCGCGCTCGGCGCCGCGCACCGGGCCGGGCTGATCCACCGCGACATAAAGCCCGAGAACGTGCTGATAGGCGATGACGGCCGGGTCAAGGTCGCCGACTTCGGCCTGGTCAGAGCCGTGGACACACAGACCTCCGCGCACACCGGCACGGTCCTCGGCACCGTCTCCTACCTCGCGCCCGAGCAGATCGAGCACGGCAAGGTCGACCAGCGCACGGACGTGTACGCGTGCGGCGTGATGCTCTACGAGATGCTGACCGGCCGCAAGCCGCGCACCGGCGACACCCCGATGCAGGTCATCTTCCAGGCGCTGAACGAGGACGTGCCCCCGCCCTCCGCCGCCGAGCCCGGCGTCGCCCCGCAGCTGGACGTCCTGGTGGCGAGGGCCGCCTCCCGGGACCCCGCGGGCCGGCCCGCCGACGCGGTGGACCTGCTGGCCGACGTACGGGCGGTACGCGCCGCCCTGACCCCGGCGGAGCTGGACGCGCAGCCGTCCCTCACCGCCCACGCCCTGGCGGCGAAGGCCCCGGCCGGCGTCCTCACGGCCGACGCTCCCGTAACGCCGCCGCCCGCCGACCCCTCCGACGAGGAACCGACCAGCGTCGTACCGCTGCCGGTCGCCGCCCCCGGCGACGAGGCCGTGCTGAACCGTACGAGCCGGCTGCTCCTGCCGCCCGCGCCGCCGGACGAACCACCGGCCGGTCTCCCGGCAACCGCCCCGCGCGGGCGGCCCCGCTCCCGCCGGGGCCCGCTCGCCGTACTCCTCGCGCTGCTCGTCGTCCTCGGCGTCGGCGTGGGCGTCTGGTACATCAGCGACGGGCAGTTCACCCATGTGCCCGGTGTGCTGTCGCTGAGCCAGGCCGACGCGCAGAAAAAGCTCGACAAGGCCGGTCTCGACACCCGGGTGAAGCAGGACTTCTCGCTGACCGTGCCGCGCGGCCGGGTGATCTCCACCGACCCGGCCCCGGGCAAGCGCGTCCGCGGCAACGGCACGGTCACACTGACCGTCTCCAAGGGTCCGCAGCAGGTACGCGTGCCGCGGGTCGACGGCCGGGACCTGGCGACCGCGCGCGAGGAGATCAAGGCCGCGGGCCTGACCCCGGGCACGGTGACACAGGCGTTCAGCGACGGCGTACCGCGCGGCCAGGTGATCTCGACCGACCCGGCGGGCGGCACCGACCGCGCTCCCGGCACGCCGGTCACGATCACCGTCTCGCGCGGCGCCCCCGTCGACGTGCCGGACGTGATCGGCTCCTCGGTGGCCGACGCCCAGCAGGCCCTGGAGGACGCCGGGCTCAAGGTGGTCCTCGCCCCCGGCAAGGTCTACTCGGACGAGGCCGACAAGGACACCGTGGCGGTGGAGTCCCCGGGCGCGGGCGACCGGGCCGGTACGGGCGACACCGTGACGATCACCGTCTCCAAGGGCCAGCAGCAGTTCGACGTGCCCGACGTGACGGGCAAGAGCAAGAACGACGCCAAGCAGATCCTCCAGGACGCGGGCTTCGACGTGCGCGTGATCAGCGTGTTCTTCGGCGACACCGTGTTCAGCCAGTCCCCGGACGGCGGCGGCCAGGCGCCCAAGGGCACCACGATCACCCTCTGGGTGCGCTGACCGATGCCGGTGAACGCACCCATGGGCACCGCGGCACCCGGGAGCGGGCCCGTACGCAATCCCGTCGGCAGCCATGTCCCGGTGGCCGGCGGGCTGGCCGCCAAGGGCCTGGAGTACGCGGCGCGGATCGGCGCGGAGACCGTCCAGGTCTTCGTGGCGAACCCGCGCGGCTGGGCGACCACGCCCGGGAACCCGCGCCAGGACGAGGAGTTCCGTACCCGGTGCACCGAGCTGGGCATGCCGTCGTACGTCCACGCGCCCTATCTGATCAACTTCGGCTCGCACACCCCGGCGACCGCCGACCTGTCGGTGACCTCGCTGCGGCACTCGCTGCGGCGGGCCCGGGAGATCGGCGCGCGGGGCGCGGTGGTGCACACCGGTTCGGCGACCGGCGGCCGGACCCGAGAGGTGGCGCTCGCCCAGGTGCGCGAGCGGGTACGGCCGCTGCTCGACGAGCTGACGCACGACGACGACCCATGGCTGCTGCTGGAGTCGACCGCCGGGCAGGGCTTCTCGCTGTGCTCGCTGGCCGAGGACCTGGGGCCGTATCTGGACGCCCTGGACCGCCATCCGCGGCTCGGGCTGTGTCTGGACACCTGCCATGTCTTCGGGGCCGGCCACGACCTGGCGGCGCCGGGCGGGGTGGACCGGCTGCTGGACGAGCTGGTGGCGGTCGCCGGGCCCGGGCGGCTGAAGCTCATTCACGCTGGGGGTACCCCCGCCGAAGGTAGGGGGAGACTTCCAAAGCTGCCTGCGGCTCCCACCTGGACCGGCACGCCAACATCGGCGCGGGTCACATCGGCGAGCAGCCGTTCCGCGCGCTGCTGCGGCACCCGGCGACGCGGGACGTACCGCTGGTGATCGAGACGCCGGGCGGGCCCGAGGGGCACGCGGCGGACGTGATGCTGCTCAAGGCGCTGCGCGACGGCTGAGCCCGTCGCCCGCCGGCCGGGCTCACGGCCCTGAGCCCACAACCCTGAGCCCACAGCCCTCAGCTCACAGCCCTGAGCTCACAGCTCGGGGCCGTCGCCGGGGCCCTCCTGGTACGAGTAGCGCTGTTCACCCCAGGGGTCGCCGACGTTGTGATAGCCGCGCTCCTCCCAGAAGCCGCGGCGGTCGGCGGTCATGTACTCCACCCCGCGGACCCATTTCGGGCCCTTCCAGGCGTAGAGCCCGGGCACGATCATGCGGACCGGGAAGCCGTGTTCGACGGTGAGCGGTTCGCCGCCCCTGTGGGTGGCGAATATCGACATGTCGTCGAGGAAGTCGTCGATCCGCAGATTGGCGCTGTAGCCGTACTCGGCCCAGATCATCACATGGGTCACATCGGCGGCGGGCGGCGCGAGCTTCGCCACGGTCGCGGCGGAGACACCGCCCCACTCGACATTGAGCATGGAGAACTTCGTCACACAGTGGAAGTCGGCGACCACCGTGGCGTACGGCAGCGCGGAGAACTCCTCGTGGTTCCAGCAGGTCTTGTCGCCGTCGGCGGTGGCGCCGAACACGCGGAACTCCCAGCGGTCGGGCCGGAAACGCGGTACGGGACCGTAGTGCGTGACCGGCCAGCCCCGCTGTATCCGCTGCCCCGGGGGGAGCTGCCCCTCGTGACGCTCGGACCGACCAACCATCTCTCCATGGTGACAGACCGAAAGTGATGCCGATGACCCTCCCCACTCATTCCGTAGTATTTCAGGCACAGCGGACTACGTTATGTAAGCCTTCACTTACTGGATCGAACCGCCCGGCGATGCGAGGATGCGGCCAACCAACCGAGTCCGAACGGGAAGGACGGCGTTGCCATGCAGGGCGACCCCGAGGTCATCGAGTTCCTCAACGAGCAGCTGACCGCTGAGCTGACGGCGATCAACCAGTACTTCCTGCACGCGAAGATGCAGGAGAACTTCGGCTGGGTGAAGCTCGCGAAGTACACGCGGTCGGAGTCGTTCGACGAGATGAGGCACGCGGAGCTGCTCACCGACCGGATTCTCTTCCTGGACGGGCTGCCGAACTACCAGCGGCTCTTCCATGTCCGGATCGGGCAGACCGTGACGGAGATGTTCAAGGCCGACCGGCTCATCGAGGTCGAGGCGATCGACCGGCTGCGGCGCGGTATCGAGGTGATGCGTGCCAAGGGCGACATCACGTCGGCGAAGATCTTCGAGTCGATCCTCAAGGACGAGGAGCACCACATCGACTACCTCGACACGCAGCTCGCGCTCGTCGCCACCCTGGGCGAGCCGCTGTACATCGCGCAGCTCATCGAGCAGCCCGACTCCTGAGCGGCGGCGAAACGGTACGGCAGGTACGGCAGGGGTTCCGGCGGCGGTACGGGTACGGCGAGAAGTCCGGCGGCGGTACGCGCGTACGTACGGCTCAGGCCGCGCGGGCGGGCGCCTCGGCCGGCAGCCGGGCCGGAGTCGGTGCCGGCGCCTCGGCCAGTACGGCGGCCAGGGACGCGGACGCTCCGGCGGTGGTCAGGGCGGGTCCGGCCGGTACGGTCTCGGCGGCGACCCGCCTCGTGCGCGGGGCGGATCCCGCGCCGCGGCCCAGCAGGCTCTGGATGCGCTTGACGCACGACCCGCAGTCGGTGCCCGCCTTGCAGGCGGACGCGATCTCGCGCGGGGTGCAGCGGCCGTCCTCCGCGTGCTGCTTCACCTGCTGTTCCGTGATGCCGAAGCAGGAGCAGACGTACACGCGGGTCACCGCCGATCCGGGCTCGGGGAGCTGAGGTAACCCTTACCTTACCTGGCGGCCCGGACGGTGAAAAGCAGCGAGGGGCGCGGATCGATGTGATCCGCGCCCCTCCGCCGTTCCATGAGCGCCGGAGCGCCCCCGAGCCGGGCCGTACGCGCCTGAGCGCCGTCGAGGCCCGCCCGGCCCCAACGCCCTACTGCCCCCGGTACATCTCCGCGACCAGGAAGGCCAGGTCGAGCGACTGGCTGCGGTTGAGCCGCGGGTCGCAGGCCGTCTCGTAACGCTGGTGCAGATCGTCGACGAAGATCTCGTCGCCGCCGCCGACGCACTCGGTGACGTCGTCTCCGGTCAGCTCGACATGGATGCCGCCGGGGTGGGTGCCCAGGCTGTGGTGGACCTCGAAGAAGCCCTTGACCTCGTCCAGCACGTCGTCGAAGCGGCGGGTCTTGTGGCCCGAGGCCGCCTCGAAGGTGTTGCCGTGCATCGGGTCGCTGACCCAGGCGACCTGCGCGCCCGAGGCGGTGACCTTCTCCACCAGCGTCGGCAGCTTGTCGCGCACCTTGTCCGCGCCCATCCGCACGACGAAGGTGAGCCGGCCGGGCTCGCGGTCCGGGTCGAGGCGGTCGATGTAGGTCAGGGCCTCCTCCGGGGTGGTGCCCGGGCCCAGCTTGACGCCGATCGGGTTGCGGATCCTGGAGGCGAACTCGATGTGGGCGCCGTCCAGTTGGCGGGTGCGCTCACCGATCCACACCATGTGCCCGGACACGTCGTACAGCTGCCCGGTGCGCGAGTCGGTACGGGTCAGCGCCGTCTCGTAGTCCAGCAGCAGCGCCTCGTGGGAGGCGTAGAACTCGACCGTGCGGAACTCGGCCGGGTCGATGCCGCAGGCGTCCATGAAGTTCAGCGCGTTGTCGATCTCGCGGGCCAGGGCCTCGTAGCGCTGGCCGGACGGGGAGGACTTCACGAAGTCCTGGTTCCAGGCGTGCACCTGCCGCAGGTCGGCGTAGCCGCCGGTGGTGAAGGCGCGCACCAGGTTCAGGGTCGAGGCGGAGGCGTGGTACATCCGCTTGAGCCGCTCGGGGTCGGGGATACGGGCCTCGGGGGTGAACTCGAAGCCGTTGACCGAGTCGCCGCGGTAGGTCGGCAGCGTCACCCCGTCGCGGGTCTCGGTCGGCGAGGAACGCGGCTTGCTGTACTGACCGGCGATCCGGCCGACCTTGACCACCGGCACGGACGCGGCGTAGGTGAGCACGGCGCCCATCTGCAACAGCGTCTTGAGCTTGTTGCGGATCTGGTCGGCGCCGACTCCGTCGAACGCCTCGGCGCAGTCACCGCCCTGGAGCAGGAACGCCTCACCCCTGGCCACCGCCGCCAGGCGGCTGCGCAACTGGTCGCACTCCCCGGCGAACACGAGCGGCGGATACGAGGCGAGGTCGGCGATCACATCGCGCAGAGCCTCGGAGTCGGGCCACTCGGGCTGCTGCGCCGCGGGAAGAGAGTGCCAGGTGTTGTCACCGGCAAGGGTGTCTGCGTTCACGGTCACGGGCCCAACTTTACGGGGTCGCGTCCACGGGTTTTCGGTCCGCCCAGTGGGTGAGACATACCCCCGCTCACGCGGGCGTACGTGCCGGTGACGCGGTGTGGACGGGTGCGGTAGGGTCTGCCGCATGTACGCGCCGACGAACCGCACAACGCACCAGAGCTGGTGGTGGACCGCTTCTCCGGCGGCCCGCTGACTCGCGCGTACGACATTCTCCGCGAAGGCCGCCCCAGGGGGCGGTCTTCGGTGTTTCCCGGCCCGGCCGCCCCTTCCGCCCACTTGGAAGGAAACCCGCCGTGCACCTGACCTCCCCGCAGCTCGTGGCGCGCCTGCTGGCCCCCGGCTGCCCGCCGTTCGCACTGCTGCACCGCCGTACCCCCGGGCACCCCGAGGACGTGGTGGAGGTGCTGCTCGGGCCGGTGGAGCACGTCGGCCGGCTCACCGACATCCCGCTGCCCACGGGCGCCCCCGCGGCCGGCGCCCCCGCGCTCGACGCGCTCGCGCTCGTCCCCTTCCGGCAGATCCGCGAGCGCGGCTTCGACGTGCGCGACGACGGCACCCCGCTGGCCGTGCTGCGGCCCGAGGAGTCGTACGGATTCCCGCTCGGCGAGCTGCTGGCCGCGCTGCCGGACCGGGAGGTCAGGGTCGAGGGCGGGGAGTTCGACGTGGCCGACGACGCGTACGCGGAGATCGTCGAGCGGGTCATCGAGGACGAGATCGGCCGCGGCGAGGGCGCGAACTTCGTGATCCGGCGCACCTTCCGCGGCTCGGTGCCGCAGTACGGTCCTGACGCGGCGCTGGCGCTGTTCGCGCGGCTGCTGCGCGGCGAGCGCGGGGCGTACTGGACGTATGTGGTGCACACGCCCGAGCGGACGCTGGTGGGGGCCAGCCCCGAGGCGCACGTGCGGATGACCGGCGGCACGGTCGTGATGAATCCGATCAGCGGCACCTACCGCTACCCCGAGCAGGGGCCGTCCGCCGAGGGGCTGCTGGCCTTCCTGCACGACCCGAAGGAGGTGGAGGAGCTGACGATGGTGGTGGACGAGGAGCTGAAGATGATGTCGAGCGTCGGCGACCTCGGCGGCGTCGTGGTCGGCCCGCGGCTCAAGGAGATGGCCCATCTCGCGCACACCGAGTACGAGTTGCGCGGGCGCTCCACGATGGACGTACGGGACGTGCTGCGCGAGACGATGTTCGCCGCGACGGTCACCGGCTCCCCGGTGCAGAACGCCTGCCGGGTCATCGAGCGGTACGAGCCCGGCGGCCGCGGCTACTACGCGGGGGCGCTGGCGCTGATCGGCCGGGACGCGGGGGGCGCGCAGACCCTGGACTCGCCGATCCTGATCCGTACCGCGGACATCTCGCCCGAGGGCGAGCTCAAGGTGCCGGTCGGCGCGACCCTGGTCAGACGCTCCGACCCGTACGCGGAGGTGGCCGAGACGCACGCCAAGGCGGCCGGGGTGCTGACCGCGCTGGGTGTGCGCCCGGCGCCGGTACGTGCGCCGGGGGCGCCCAGGCCGAGGCTCGCGGACGACTTCCGGGTACGGGCCGCGCTGGACGCCCGGCGGGCGAACCTCGCGCCCTTCTGGCTGCGGATGCAGACCGGGCACGCGGAGGGGCCGCTGTCCGGGCACGCGCTGGTGGTGGACGCGGAGGACACCTTCACCGCGATGCTCGCGCACGTGCTGCGCTCGTGCGGGCTGACGGTGACGGTCCGGCGCTACGACGAGCCGGGGCTGCGGGAGGCCGCGCTCGGGCACACCGGGCCCGTGGTGCTCGGGCCCGGGCCCGGCGACCCGGTGGACAAGGCCGACCCCAAGATGCGGTTGCTGCGGGGGCTGGCGGCCGAACTGGTCGCCGGGCACCGGCACGGGCTGCTCGGGGTGTGCCTCGGCCATGAGCTGCTGGCCGCCGAACTCGGTCTCGACCTCGTGCGCAAGGACGATCCGGCGCAGGGGGCGCAGGAGCGGATCGACTTCTTCGGGCGGCCGGAGACGGTCGGCTTCTACAACTCGTTCACGGCCCGCTGCGACGCGGCGACGGCGGAGGAACTGGCCATGCACCAGGTCGCGCTGAGCCGCGACCCGGTGACCGGCGATGTCCACGCGCTGCGCGGCCCGGGCTTCTCCGGCGTCCAGTTCCACCCGGAGTCGGTCCTGACCCTGAACGGCACGTCGATCGTCGCCGAAACCCTCGCCACGATCACCGTCCCCTGAGGCCCGGCACGTCCCCGGGGGCGCGCGCCAATGCCGGACGGTGGCCGAACACGGTCGGCGGCTCCAGCCGCGCGTCGGCCGCGGTGTCGGCGGGCCCGCCCAGGGCACATGCGGGCCCCGGCCCGCGCCCGGGGAGTACCGGACGTCGGCCGGACAGGGCCGAACACGGTCGGCGGCTCCAGCCGCGCGTCGGCCGGGGTGTCGGCGGGCCCGCCCAGGGCACATGCGGGCCCGCCGGCAGGGCAGGGATCGACCGGGTTCCGGGCACGTGGGGGGCGGGCGGACGCGGGGGGGAGCCGCGCCGGAGGCGTTACGCGGTTTCGCCGAAGTCCGTCGCGTTCATGGCCGCCTCCGCGCCGACCGGCGCGGCCAGCACCGGGCCGATCAGCCGCATCACCTCGGTGATCATCTCGTACTCCTCGGCCGTGCCGTCGACCACGAGATCGGCCAGCGACCGCGAGGGGGCGACATGCGAGGCATGGCGCTCCCTCCCGGTCTGGAGATAGTTCCGCAGCGAGACGACCGGGTCCTGGCACTGCACCTCGATCTTGCGGAGGATCTTCCGGGCCAGCCGGATGTCGTCCGGGGTGTCGACGTACACGCGCCAGGTGGCCCGCGCGGCCACCACCGCGAGGGTCAGCGCGAACAGCCCCTCGACCACGACCAGCCGGTGCCGTCCGCCGAAGGCCACCGTGTCGATCGCCGCGGCCACCGCGTCCTCGTCTATCGACCCGGGATGGTTCCAGTCCAGGGTCTCCGCGCCGGTGGCGCTCAGCGTCCGCACCCCGCGCACCGGATCGTGCGCGGGGACGTAGAAGTCGTCGAGATGGATGAGACCGATGGTCTCGGGGTGGTGCCGCGCCATCGCCTCGGCAAGCGTGGACTTGCCGGATGCGGTGCCGCCTGCGACCGCCAGTACGGGCGTGAAAAGCCCGCTCGCCACACCCGTCATACCGGGCGCTCCTCATCGTGCTCAAAGGGGAAAACGAAGCGGCCGGACCAGCGCCGTGGCCGGAAAGGTTCACCGGTTCGCGACGCCCGGCACGGCACCTCGCGGCGTTGTCGAAGTCGCCCGAGTACGCCCAGTACAAGGGCGATTCTCCGCCTTGCGATGCACCGCACCGGACGCCGCGAACCAGGCAAACCTTTCCGGCCACGGCGCTACCGGGTGCAGGGAGGATAGGTCCCCGCGATCGTCTCGGGCAAGCGGCGTCGACCAGGCCCGGGCGCGGGCCGCGGCGGCGGTGGGCGGAAAGGGGCCGGAGGACCGGCCGGACAAGCGGAACGAGCGGCCGAACACACAGAAGGCAGCGGCCGAAGCGGCGGCCGGGGGGCTAGCCGAAGAAGATGCCGGCCTCCTCGTAGAGCGCCGGATCGACGGTCTTGATCCGGGCGGTGGCGTCACCGATCGGCACCCGGACGATCTCCGTGCCGCGCAGCGCGACCATCTTCCCGAAGTCGCCGTCGCGGACGGCCTCGACGGCGTGCAGCCCGAAGCGGGTGGCCAGCCAGCGGTCGAAGGCACTCGGGGTGCCACCGCGCTGGACATGGCCGAGGACGGTGGTCCTGGCCTCCTTGCCGGTACGTTTCTCGATCTGGCCGGCCAGCCACTCGCCGATCCCGGAGAGCCGGACATGGCCGAAGGAGTCCAGCGTGCCGTCCTTGAGCACCATGTCGCCGTCGCGCGGCATCGCCCCCTCGGCGACCACCACGATCGGCGCGTAACGGATCTTGAAGCGGCTCTCCACCCAGGCGCACACCTGGTCGAGGTCGAAGCGCTGTTCGGGGATGAGGATGACATTGGCGCCGCCGGCCAGGCCGGAGTGCAGGGCTATCCAGCCCGCGTGACGTCCCATCACCTCCACCACCAGCACCCGCATATGGGACTCGGCGGTGGTGTGCAGCCGGTCGATGGCCTCGGTGGCGATATTGACCGCCGTGTCGAAGCCGAAGGTGTAGTCGGTGGCGGACAGGTCGTTGTCGATGGTCTTGGGGACCCCGACGCAGGGCACACCGTGCTCTTCCCACAGTTCGGCGGCCACTCCGAGGGTGTCCTCGCCGCCGATGACGATCAGCGCGTCGACGCCCTCCTCCGCCAGGTGCTCCTTGACCCGGCGGGCGCCGCCCTCGATCTTGAGCGGGTTGGTGCGTGAGGAGCCGAGTATGGTGCCGCCGCGCGGGAGTATGCCGCGGACGGCCGGGATGTCGAGACGTACGGTGTCCCCTTCGAGGGGACCACGCCAGCCGTCGTGGAAGCCGGTGAAGTCGAACCCGTACTCCTGGACGCCTTTACGGACGATGCCGCGGATGACCGCGTTGAGGCCGGGGCAGTCTCCGCCGCCGGTCAGGACTCCGACCCGCATGGACTCTTCCCTTCGTCGCAAGCCAGCTGTGCCGGATGTGCAACCTCCGCCACGCTAGCGTGACTTTCGTCACATGGCGCCGCTCCTGCCGTCGTCCTCGTCGTTGTCAAGACCGCGCTCGATCGCGTATCGGACAAGCTCGACCCGGTTGTGCAACTGGAGCTTGCCGAGGGTGTTCTGCACATGGTTCTGCACGGTTCGGTGCGAAATGACCAGGCGTTGGGCGATCTGTTTGTAACTCAGACCCTTCGCGACCAGTCGCAGCACCTCGGTCTCGCGGTCGGTCAGCCGGGGCGCCGCCGGCGCGTCGGCGGAGGCCCGCGGGGGTACGGTCGCGAGCCGGCGGTACTCGCCGAGCACCAGCCCGGCCAGGCCCGGAGTGAAGACCGGGTCGCCCACGGCGGTGCTGCGCACGGCCTCGACCAGCTCGTCGCGGCCCGCCGACTTGAGCAGATAGCCGGTCGCGCCGGATTTGACCGCTTCCAGTACGTCGGTGTGCTCGCCGCTCGCGGAGAGCACCAGGACCCGGACGGCGGGATCGTGCGCCACGACGTCCTTGCAGACCTGCACACCGGACGCGCCGGGCAGGTTGAGGTCGAGGACGAGCACCTGCGGGCGGGCGGCGCGGGCCCGGCGGACGGCCTCGGGCCCGTCGCCCGCGGTGGCCACCACATGGAACCCGGCCTCGGTCAGATCGCGGGCGACCGCGTCCCGCCACATCGGATGGTCGTCGACGACCATCACGGTCACGGGCACCTCGGGCCCGGTGTGTCCGGCGCTGCCGACCGTCATGGTGTCTGTCCCCTGTTCGCATCAGTAAGTTCGGCCTCCGGCCCGAGCGGAAGTACGAGCCCCGGCCCGGACGGGGGCACGGGCCCAGGCCCGGACCCGGTTCCACCCGGCGGGACGGCACCTGCCGCCGGCGCGGCCTCCGGCCCGGGCGGGGGCACGGGCCCAGGTGGAGACACGGGCCCCGGCCCGGACGGGGGCACGGGCCCAGGTGGGGACACGGGCCCCGGCCCGGACCCGGTTCCACCCGGCGGGACGGCATCTGCCACCGGCCCGGACAGGGGCATCTCGCCCGGTGAAGACACCGGCCCCGGCCCGGACCCGGTTCCATCCGGCGGGACGGCATCTGCCGGCGGCGCGGCCTCCGGCCCGGGCGGGGGCACGGCCCCCGATGAAGACACGGGCCCCGGCCCGGACAGGGGCACGGCCCCAGGTGGAGACACGGGCCCCGGCCCGGACCCGGTTCCACCCGGCGGGACGGCATCTGCCACCGGCCCGGACAGGGGCATCTCGCCCGGTGAAGACACCGGCCTCGGCCCGGACGGGGGCACGGCCCCAGGTGGAGACACGGGCCCCGGTCCGGACCCGGTTCCATCCGGCGGGACGGCATCTGCCGGCGGCGCGGCCATCGGCGCGGGTACGGATTCGCGCTTCGGGCTCTGCGGCGGTACGGGCGCCGCGTCCCCCGATGGTCTCGGTAGGCGCAGTTCGACCTCCGTGCCCTGGCCGGGGACCGACAGCAGCTCGGCCGAGCCGCCCAGGTCGCGCAGCCGGCCGCGGATGGACTGGGCGACGCCGAGCCGCCCCTCGTCCTCGGCGGCGGCGAGCCGGCCCGCGGCGATGCCGGGGCCGTCGTCCCGCACGGTGACCAGGACCGTGTCCGGTTCGTCCTCGACCAGGATCCACGCCTGGGCCCGCTCCCCGGCGTGCCTGCGCACGTTGTCCAGCGCGGCGCCGACCGCGGCGGCCAGTTCGGCGGCGGCCTCGGGCGGAAGCAGGACGGGCGTGCCGGGCGCGGACAGGGTGACCAGGGCGGAGGCGTAGGGCGCGAGCAGCGTACGCAGATCTTCCGGACCCGGCGGACGGACGTCGCCGTCCCCGGCGGCCCGGCGCGGCGGTGGCGTGCCGGAGATCAGATAGCGCAGGGCGACCTCCTGTTCCCCGGCCAGCCTGCCGAGTTCGGCGGCCTCTCCCCCGGCCCGGTCGCCGCGGCGCTGGACCATGGCGAGCACCTGGAGCACCCCGTCGTGGATGTCGCGGGCGAGCCGTTCGCGCTCGCGGGTGGCGGCCTCGATCTGGAGGGCCTGGGCGAGGGTGCGTTCACTGGCCCTGGCGACCTCGACCACATAGCCGATGGCGATGCTCGCGACCCAGACCAGCACCAGGTTGTGCAGGGTGTCGCGGCTGGGGGTGCCGCCGCGTTCGGCGATGTCGGCGACCGCGACAAGGGTGGAGGCGAGCGCGGCCCACCGCCAGCCGCCCTTGATCGCGAAGGCCAGCACCGAGCCCGCGGTCCATATCGACGGCAGCGTGAAGGCGCCCTGCGCGATCCGTTCCGGGGTGTCCACGAAGGCCGTGAGCAGTACCCCGGTCAGCGCGATCGTCAGGTCGGCGGCCAGAAAGCGCTTGGTGCAGCGCTCGGCGTTCCTGACCCGGCCGAGGGTGGCCACGGTCCATACGGCGAGCAGCGCCATGAACGCGCCGGCCGGCAGCGGATGGCGCAGCTCGCCGTACGCCAGGACGTACAGCGCGATCGCGTAGCCGCAGGTGAGGACGCGGTAGGCGAGCAGGGCCCGCCACAGCGGCTGTTCGACGGACATCCGCATGGCCACGCGGTCCTCCCCTTCGGCGTGGTCAGGAGCCGGACGGCCGCTCCGGCGGCCCGGGCTGCTCCGGCCCGTCGGCGGCCGACCCGTCGGCGGCCGGGCCGTCCCCGGCGGCGCTCTTGGCGGCCTCGGCGATCCGGCGCTTGGCGGCGGTGGCGTAGATGTCCACGTACTCCTGGCCGGAGAGCTTCATGATCTCGTACATCACCTCGTCGGTGACCGAGCGCAGGATGAAGCGGTCGCCCTCCATGCCGCGATAGCGGCTGAAGTCGAGCGGCCGGCCGATCCGGATGCCCGGCCGGATGGAGAGCTTGGGCATCACCTGGCCGACCGGCTGGACCTTCTCGGTGTCGATCATCGCGACCGGGATCACCGGGGCGCCGCTGGCCAGCGCGACCCGGGCCAGACCGCCGGGCTTGCCGCGGTAGAGCCGGCCGTCGGGCGAGCGGGTGCCCTCGGGGTAGATGCCGAACAGTTCGCCGCGCTCCAGCACCGCGAGACCGCTCTTGACCGCGGCCTCACCGGCGCCGCGCGCCCCCGAGCGGTCGACCGGCAGCTGCCCGACGCCCTTGAAGAAAGCGGCCGTCAACTTGCCCTTGACCCCGGGCGAGGTGAAGTACTCCGCCTTCGCGATGAAGGTGACCTTGCGGTCGAGCATCGCGGGCAGGAAGAAGGAGTCGGAGAACGACAGATGGTTGCTGGCGAGGATCGCCGGGCCCTCCCGGGGGATGTTCTCCATCCCCTCCACCCATGGGCGGAACGCCGCCTTGAGCGGCGAGCCAATCACGATCTTCATCGCGCCGTAGAACAACCCAGCCTCCTGTTTCCGACGCCAAGACCTTAACGCCCCCGCACACCGCTCCCGCCCAGGCGGCGCCCGTGCCCGTCCGGCTCCGGGGAGGGCTTACCGCTTGGTATCGCGGCCGCGTACGCTGATACCTCCGACCTCCGTGTACCCGCGTAAGCGTCCTTGAACAGGAGACCCACGGTGCCGCTCATGCCCGGAGCCGAACCGTACCGCCATGACGGCGGCGAGACCGGCGTCCTGCTCTGCCACGGTTTCACCGGCACCCCGCAGTCCATGCGTCCCTGGGGCGCCTACCTGGCGGAACGCGGACTGACCGTCTCCGTACCGCTGCTGCCCGGGCACGGCACCCGCTGGCAGGAGATGCAGATGACCGGGTGGCAGGACTGGTACGCGGAGGTGGACCGCGAGTTGCGGTCGCTGACCGGGCGCTGTGCGCGGGTGTTCGTCTGCGGGATGTCGATGGGCGGGGCGCTGGCGCTGCGGCTGGCCGAGAAGCACGGGACGGCGATCAGCGGGATCGTGCTGGTCAACCCCTCGGTGAAGGCGGACAGTCTGCAGCTCAAGGCGGTTCCGGTGATCCGGCACCTGGTGCCGTCGGTGGCGGGCATCGCCAGTGACATCGCGCGCGAGGGCGGCAGTGAGGTCGGGTACGCGCGCACGCCGCTGCACGCGGTGCACTCGCTGAGCCGGTTCTGGCGGATCGTCCGGGCCGGTCTGCCGCAGGTCACCCAGCCGCTGCTGCTTCTGCACAGCCGGGTCGACCATGTCGTGCACCCCTCCAACTCCGCGGTGGTGCTGGGCAAGGTGTCGTCCACGGATGTCACCGAGCGGGTGCTGGAACGCAGCTACCACGTGGCCACGCTCGACCATGACGCCGACCGTATTTTCAGCGAGTCGTACGACTTTATCGAGCGCCTTTCCGCCAAGGAGGGTACGGCCGGTGGCTGACCGCGAGGACGAGGACGCCACCCCGCAGGAGGAGCCTGCCCGTCCGCCGCTGGACGAGGACGCGGCGTGGGCCGCGCTGGTCGCCGGGTTCGACAAGGACCCGGAGCCGGGCGCGGAGCCGTCCTGGCCGGACGCGGAGAACGTACGGCCGGCCGACAAGCGCGACGCGGAGGAGGACGGGGAGGAGGGTGACGGGCCGGGCGCGGTCGCCACGGCGCTGACGGCGAACCGCAGCATCGTCATCCACCCGGTCATCCAGGGGCCGCGGGACTACGAACTCGCCGACAACGACGAGGACGAGCACTTCGTGCCGCCGGAGCCGCCGCCGCTGCCGGAGGCCGACGTCACGACGAAGTTCGCGTGGGTCGCGGTGCTCGGGGGGCCGTTGCTGCTGATCGCCTTCATGATGCTGCAGTTCGAATTGCAGTGGTGGACGATTACGCTCGGCATCGGCGGGTTCCTCGGCGGGTTCACGACGCTGGTTGCCCGGATGCGGACCGGGGAGGACGACGACGACCTCCCCGGCGGCGGCGCGGTGGTCTGACCCCCGCTCCCCCTCTGCCCTCAATCGCCGGGCGGGCTGGTCTGGGGCAACGCGAGCAAAACTCAGCCCGCCCGGCGATTGAAAGCAGTGGCGTGACAAGGCCGAGAAGGTCGACCAAATCCAAGCCCGCCCGGCGTTTGAGGGCAGAGGAAGCCCGGCCGGCGATTGAGGGCAGGATCAGCCCGGCCGGCGATTGAGGCCGCTCGCGGGGACGCGCAACGCGGCCAGCACGGGCAAGTGATCCGTCGCGGCCCGGAGATCCGCCTCGGTGACGCCGGGCACCCCGCCCGGCACCCCGCACCCCAACACCTCGACCCCCGCGGAAGCGAACACCGCGTCGATCCGCTCCCTCGCGTCCCCCGGCACGGACGTGAACTCCCCGCCCCAGGGCTCCGTGGCCCACCCGTCCTGGAGAACCGCGGCCACGCGGGAGAACGCCCGCCCGCCGGGCCGGTCGTTGAGGTCCGCGCCGACCACGGCGTACGGCTCCCCGAGCGCCTCGACCCGGTCGAGCAACAGCCCGGCCTGCACGTGGCGTTCGGCCGCGGACAGACTGAGATGCGCGCTGAGCACGGAGAACCGCGCCCCGCCGATCCGTACCACGGCGGTGGCGAACCCCCGTTGGTGCAGCCCCGGCGTGCGCGGCAGAAGCACGTCCTCCGCGCGCTCGACATGAGCGCGCAGGGACGAGAGGATCATCGGTCCGGCGGCGGGCGCACCGCCCGTCACGTACACCAGACCGCTCGCGCGAGCGAGGCCGGCCGCGGCCTTACGCCATCGGAAGAACCGCGGTGCCTCTTGGATCAGGACGAGATCGGGGGCGCAGGCACGGATCACCCGGGCCAGCGCCGCCGTGTCGTCCCGCAGGGAACGGACGTTGTAACTGAGTACGCGGACGACCGCCGAGCCTCCGGGCTCGGTGGCGGAGCTCGGCAGATCCCCCGCGCTCATTCCCAGTTACCCGCCCATCAGCCCTGTCGTGCCAGGTCGGCCGCCCCGACGAGTCCGGCCTTGCCGCCGAGTTGCGCGGCGAGCACCTGGGCGTGCGGCCGCCACTCCCCGCCGATCAGCCAGCGCCGGAACGACTTGCGGATCGGGTCGAGGACCAGTTCGCCCTCGTCCGACACGCCGCCGCCGACGATGAAGGCGGACGGGTCGAAGAGCGAGGCCAGATCGGCCAGACCCGCACCGGCCCAGCGGGCCAGCTCCCGGAAGGAGTCGATGGCGACCTTGTCGCCCTGCCGGGCGGCGGCGCTGATGTGCCGTCCCTCGATGCCCTCCGCGGTGCCGTCGCCCAGGGCGAGCAGCGCGGCCGCGTTCTCCGGAGTGGCGTTGGCCCGCTGCTTGGCGTAGCGGACCAGTGCGCGGCCGGAAGCGTACTGCTCCCAGCAGCCCTGGCTGCCGCACCCGCACAGCAGACCGTCGGGCACCACCCGGATGTGGCCGAACTCGGCCGCGACCCCGAACCGGCCGCGGCGGAGCTTGTTGCCGATGATGATTCCGCCGCCCAGGCCCGTACCGAGAGTGATGCAGATCACATCGGAATGGCCCTGTCCGGCACCGAATCTGTACTCGCCCCAGGCTGCCGCGTTGGCGTCGTTCTCCACCACGACGGGCAGGCCGACCCGCTGTTCGACCTTGTCCTTGAGCGCCTCGTGCCGCCAGTTGATGTTGGGGGCGAAGAGAACGGTGGCGCGCTTGTCGTCGACGTATCCGGCGGCACCGATGCCGACGGCCTCGATCTGGTGACCGGTGCTGACCTGGCGAATCGCGTCCACGATCGCGTCGACGACGCCTTCGGGAGTCGACGGCGTCGGCACCTTGACCGTTTCGAGAATCGAGCCTTCCTCGTCGACCACTCCGGCCGCGATTTTGGTGCCGCCGATGTCGACGCCGATGGTGAGTCCCATGTGTCCCTCAGTATTCGGTCGATCCCCGCTATGAGAACCGTACCGGAGAGGGGGTCAGTCGAGGTCTATGTGTTCAGCGGTTGAACGCGAGGAGCCTCCGCCGGAGGTCCAGCGGGCTTCCGCTTCGGCCACCGCGGAGCGGTATGCCGCCAGGAGTTCGGCCCCTGCGGCCGTCAGGTGGTCCACGACGTCCGGGTGGCGTTCCTTGATGGGTTCGACAACAGAACGAACCTGGGAGATGACGCCCTGGGCGGCCATCTGCACCGCGGGGTTGCGCAGCGTGGCCAGTCGGTCCGTGACAGCTTCGCCGACCGCCTCCGCGAAGCGGCGCAACTCCTCGGCCGCGCTGCCCGGGCCCTGGCCGGACTGCTGCCGCCGGCGGGCGTGCTCGGCGGCGATGTCCTCGGCGCTGGCCTTGGCCCACGCGTCGGCGTCGGGACGGTCCGTGGCTTCGCTCATGATCGGCTCCAAACGGGACGCTGCGGTCGTGGCGCCGGATTGTGCCTCGGCTCCCTTTCGACGTTACCCGAAGGGACGGGCGGACGGCCGGGACCCGGGTCCAGGCAGCGCGGGCAGGCGTCAGCGCGGCCAGAGGTCCGGGTCGGGCGCGAACCGCACCCGCAGCGTCTCCTCGCGCAGCGCCGCGCCCGCGACCGTGCAGCGGCGCAGCGCGGAGGGCAGCGGCACGATCCGCCGGAAGCCGCCCGCGTCGACCACGAGTTCATCGCCCCTGCGGACCAGGTCGAGCCCGTCGCGGGTGGCGCCGGGCAGCGGCAGCGACCAGAGGAACCAGCCGTCGTCGGCGAGCCGGTCCTCGACGCTCCACGGCTCCGGCGCGCGGCGGGCGGCGGCGGGCACGGCCACCGGCGGCTCGTCGGCGGCGAGCGGGGCCCCGCCCAGGTGCGGCAGTTCGCGCAGGGGTACGGAGTCGGCGGCGCACTGGTCGGCGAGCGCCTTGAGGTGGGCCTGCTGATGGCCGGAGAGCGCGGACAGAAACGGATCGGCCGAGCCGGTCGGCAGCAGCCGGTTGGCGACGACCTCGGCGAGCCGGTTGCCGTACAGGGCGAGCCCGGTCCGCGCGGTGCGCAGCGCCTGCCCGGCGGAGAGCCCCGGCTCCAGGACGACAGTCACTGCCGTCCCGGGGTCCTCGATCACCGCCTGGACGGAGGCGAGTTCACGGTCGGCGCGGGCGGCGGCCTCGTAGGCCCACTCGGTGGGCATCGGCACCCCGGCGAGCTGGGCCAGCACCGGCCGCAGGGCGCGCGCGGCCTGGCGGTCGGCGGGCAGCAACCGGCCCAGGTAGCGCCGCAGTTGCTCGGGCAGCGCGAGCAGGGCGACGGCCTCGCGTACGGGCGGCAGATCGACCACCACGAGGTCCCAGGGCGCCGGGTAGGCGGTGCCTTCGCTCGTGACGTTCGCCTGCCGCAGGGCCCGCAGCAGCGCGAAGGCGCCCGCGCCGGGCAGTTCGGTCAGTTCCTCGGGGTCCAGCGGGGGCGCGCCGAGCAGCGAGAGCAGGCTGCCGATCCGGCCCTGGAGCTCCTGCGCCCCGGCCCGGAAGGACTCGGCCGCGTCGACCCGGACGACCCGCAGACCCGGTACGGGGTCGGCCGCGGCGGTCCGGTCGGCGGTCAGCAGCACCGTACGGGCCCCGGCGCGGGCGGCCGTGGCGGCGGTGGACGCGGCGACCGTGGTGACACCGGCCCCGCCCGTGCCGGTGACCAGCAGGGTACGGACCGGGGTGCGTGCCGGGGCGGCCACTCAGACCGGCTTCTTGGGCTCTGCGGAGGGGTCTGCGGCGGCCTCGGTGCCGGCCTCGGCATCGGGCTCGGCCGGGGTCTCGGCGGAGGCGGCCGGGACCGTCTCGACCCGCTTCTTCAGGCCCGCGAGCGCCCGGTCGATGATGACCTTCTCGGCCTTGCGCTTGATCATGCCGAGCATCGGGATCTTCACGTCGACCGTGAGCTGGTAGGTGACCTCCGTGCGGGCGCCGCCGTCCAGCGGCGCGAGGGCGTAGGAGCCGTCCAGCGTGCGCAGCATCTGGGACTTCACCAGCGACCAGCGGACCTCGTTGTCGCCGATCCAGTCGTAGGCGAGCGTGTGGTCGTCCTTGATCGCGCCCGCGTCGAGCAGCAGCCGTACCTTCTGCGCGCGGCCCGCCTCGTCGGAGGCGAGCACTTCGGCCTCCTTGACCTCGCCGGTCCAGTCCGGGTAGCTGCCGAAGTCGGCGATGACGCCCATGACGGCCGCGGGCGCCGCCTCGATCGTGATGCTCGACGTCGTGTGTTCCGCCATCGCCGTGGCCCTCCGGACTACTGCTGAAGCTGGTGAAGGTTGCTGCTGCTGCCGTGCTGCCGGCTTTGTGCGAAGGCTACCGCGCCCAGGTGGGACGGCCGTCACCACTCCAGTGCCCACGGGGTGCGGGTGTGGTTGAAGTGGCCGACGTTCACACATTCGGTACGGCCGATCCGGGTGCGGCGGACCAGTGGCTGGTGGACATGGCCGAACAGGGCGTATTTCGGCTGCGTCTCGCGGATCGCGGCCAGCAGCGCCTCGCTGCCGCGCTCGAACCGCCGGGCGGTCGTGTCGTAGCAGAGTTCGGGGATCGCGGGCGGGATGTGGGAGCAGAGCACGTCGACCGGGCCGAGCGCTGCGACCTTGGCGGCGTACTGCTCGTCCTCGATCTCGTACGGGGTGCTCATCGGGGTGCGCAGACCGCCGCCGACGAAGCCGAAGACCCGGCCGCCGATCTCCGCGGAGGCGCCGTCGAGCACGGTGGTGCCCGGCCGGGCGTACTCCGGCCACAGGGTGGGGACGTCGACATTGCCGTAGGTGGCGTAGGTGGGGGTCGGGAAGGCGGCGAAGAGCTCCGCGTACTGCCTGCGGACGGCGGCCTCGATGACGGCCCGGCGGTCGAGACCCGCCCACAGCCGCCGGTCCAGGGTGCGGGCCTCGTCGAAGCGGCGGGCGGTGCGCAGTTCGACCATGCGGTCGGCGTTCTCGACGCCGAACAGGTCGGGGAAGATGCCGCGCGCGTGGTCGGCGTAGTCCAGGAAGAGGATGAGGTCGCCCAGGCAGATCAGGGCGTCGGCGCCGTCCCCGGCACGGGCCAGGGCCTCGGTCGCGCCATGGACGTCGCTCACCACGTGCACCCGCATGGGGTCACCTTATAAGCGGGCGTACGGCGAACGGGTGTCCGAGCGCGGAGCGCCCGCACACGGGCCGGACGCTGGTCTACTGTTCCGGCAGCGGGCCCGGCCCCCAGGCCGGTGTGTGATGCTTAAAACATCTGTAGTGCGCCTCTATCGCCGGAGCTTTACCGATGGGTAACGTCCAGCCCGTCCGTCACCTTCCCTCCGGGTGCGCCGTGGCACCGATGAGGAGCAACTGCCTTGCGTGAGTTCAGCCTTCCGGCTCTGTACGAGGTCCCCGCGGACGGCAATCTGACGGATCTGATCCGGCGCAACGCCGCACAGCATCCGGACACCGCGGTCATCGCCCGCAAGGACGCGGCGGGTCACTGGGAGGACGTCACCGCGGCGCGCTTCCTGGCGGAGGTACGGGCGGCGGCCAGGGGCCTGATCGCCTCGGGCGTCCAGCCCGGCGACCGGGTCGCGCTGATGTCCAGGACGCGTTACGAGTGGACGCTGCTGGACTTCGCGGTCTGGAGCGCGGGCGCGGTGACCGTACCCGTCTACGAGACGTCCTCGGCCTCGCAGGTCGAGTGGATCCTCGGCGACTCCGGCGCGGTCGCGGTCGTGGTGGAGTCCGGGGCGCACGAGGACACGGTGGAGTCCGTACGGGAGCGGCTGCCGCGGCTCAAGCACATCTGGCGGATCGACGCGGGCGCGGTGGACGCGCTGGTCGGGGCGGGTACGGATGTCTCCGCGGCGGTGGTCGACGAGCGGTCGGCGGCCGCGGGCGCGGACTCCCCCGCCACGATCGTCTACACCTCGGGCACGACGGGCCGTCCCAAGGGGTGCGTGCTCAGCCACCGCAGCTTCTTCGCCGAGTGCGGCAACGTGGTGGAGCGGCTGGGGCCGCTCTTCCGCACCGGGCACTCCTCGGTGCTGCTCTTCCTGCCGCTGGCCCATGTCTTCGGCCGACTGGTGGAGGTGGCGGCCGTGATGGCGCCGATCCGGCTCGGGCACGTGCCCGACGTCAAGAACCTCACCGACGATCTGCGGTCCTTCCGGCCGACGATGGTGCTGGGCGTGCCGCGGGTCTTCGAGAAGGTCTACAACTCGGCGCGGGCGACCGCCCAGGCGGGCGGCAAGGGCCGGATCTTCGACCGGGCGGCGGCCACCGCGATCGCCTACAGCAAGGCGCTGGACACACCCGCGGGCCCCTCGCTGCGGCTGCGGTTCACGCACAAGCTGTTCGACCGGCTGGTCTACGCCAAGCTGCGCGCCGCGCTGGGCGGCCGGGCCACCCACGCGATCTCCGGCGGGGCCCCGCTGGGCGAGCGGCTGGGCCACTTCTACCGGGGCATCGGCTTCACGGTCCTTGAGGGCTACGGCCTGACCGAGTCGTGCGCGGCGACCGCGTTCAACCCGTGGGACCGTACGAAGATCGGTACGGTCGGCCAGCCGCTGCCCGGCTCCACGGTCCGGATCGCCGACGACGGCGAGGTGCTGCTCTACGGCGAGCACCTGTTCACCGGGTACTGGAACAACGACGCGGCGACCGCGGAGGCCGTCTCCGACGGGTGGTTCCACACCGGGGACCTGGGCACGCTCGACAAGGACGGGTATCTGGCGATCACCGGCCGCAAGAAGGAGATCATCGTGACGGCCGGGGGCAAGAACGTCGCGCCCGCGGTGATCGAGGACCGGATCCGGGCGGACGCGCTGATCGCCGAGTGCATGGTCGTCGGCGAGGGGCGGCCGTTCGTGGCCGCGCTGATCACGCTGGACGAGGAGTTCCTGCCGCGGTGGGCCGAGCAGCACGGCAAGTCGGCGCGTACGGCGGCGGAACTGGCCGACGACCCGGATCTGCTGGCCGCCGTGCGGCGGGCGGTGGACGTGGGGAACGCGGCGGTCTCCACGGCGGAGTCGGTGCGCAAGTTCGTCGTCCTGCCGGGGCAGTTCACCGAGGAGTCGGGGCATGTGACGCCGTCGCTCAAGCTCAAGCGGAGTGTGGTGGCGAGGGATTTCGCGGCGGAGATCGAGGGGTTGTACGAGCGGTAGGCGGTGGCGGGCGGGCGTACGGGGGCCACGTGGGCGGGCGCCCGTACCGCTCAGAGCAGGGACTTCAACCGCTCGGCCAGCAGGTCCCAGCGCCAGGACTGCTCGACCCACTGGCGGCCCCGGTCGCCCATCCTGGCGCGCAGTTCCGGGTCGCGCAGCAGGGTGAGCACGCGTTCGGCGGACTGCTCGGGGGAGCCGCCGGCCACCACCCAGCCGGTCTCCCCGTCGAGTACGGCGTCCGGGGCGCCGCCGGAGTCGCCAGCGATCACCGGGAGCCCCGTCGCGGACGCCTCCAGGTAGACGATGCCCAGCCCTTCGACGTCCAGGCCGCCGCGGCGGGTCCTGCACGGCATCGCGAAGACATCGCCGGCGCCGTAGTGCGCGGGCAGGTCCTTCCACGGGACCGGCCCGGTGAAGCGGACGGCCGAGGCCACGCCCGTACGCTCGACGAGGCGTTCCAGGTCGGGGCGGTAGGGGCCGTCGCCGACGATCAGCAGCACGGCGTCCGGGAACTCGCGCAGGACGCGGGGCATCGCGAGGATCAGCGTGTCCTGGCCCTTGCGCGGTACGAGCCGGGACACGCACACGACGACGGGCCGGTCGGCGAGGCCGAGCCGGGCCCGTACGACGGGGCCGCCCGAGTCCGGGTGGAAGGTCTTCTCGTCGACGCCGGGCGGGAGTTGCACCATCCGGGCGGCGGCCTGGGGGGTCAGCGCGGGGGCGATACGGGAGCGGGTGTACTCGCCCAGATAGGTGAGGGTGTCGGTGCCTTCGCCGATGCGGCGCAGGAGTTGACGGCTCGCCGGGAGCTGGGCCCACCCGGCTTCGTGACCGTGCGTGGTCGCGACGAGGCGGGTCGCGCCGGCTTTGCGGAGGGCGGGGGCCATCAGGCCGAGCGGCGCGGCCGCGCCGAACCACACGGAGGAGCAGCCGTGTTCGCGCAGCAGCGAGACGGCCCTGCGGGTGGCCCTGCGGGTGGGCACGAGCATCTTGGTGCGGTCGCGGATGACGGGGAAGGGCTGGTCGGCGTCGAAGTGGGCGACTTCGGTGCCGTCCTTCCAGGTGGAGGCGTAGACGACGACCCGGCCCGGGTCGAGCCGGAGCGCCATGCTGTGCACGAACGACTGGATCCCGCCGGGGCGCGGCGGGAAGTCATTGGTGACGATCAGTGTCTTCTCCATCGCCCCCGACCCTACCGGCCGCATCCCGCCCCGAGCGCACGACGCGGCACCCACCGCTCCCCCTCGCGCCGAGCCCCAGCCCCCTTTCCCGCCGCACCGGCGGACCGAGCGCACCCCCTACTCCGCCGCAACGGCGAGACGCGGGGACGAACCGCACCGGCGGTGCCCAACGGGCCGAGCCCGCAACGGCACCGCCGGACAGCGGCGATCCGCTTCCCGCCGTCGCGGCGGAAAAGGGGTGGACGTCAACGCCACACAACGCCCCAGAAGCCCAAGGCGGCCGCCTTGAACCCGCCGCAACGGCGGGACGCGAAACGAACCGCACCGGCGGTGGCCGACGGGCCGAGCCCGGAACCGTACCGCCGGGCAGCGGCGATCCGCTTCCCGCCGTCGCGGCGGAAAAGGGGTGGACGTCAACGCCACACAACGCCCCAGAAGCCCAAGGCGGACCGCCTTGAGACCGCCGCGGCGGTGGCCGACGAGCCGAGCCCGGAACGGCACCGCCGGGTAGCGGCGATCCGCTTCCCGCCGTCGCGGGGGGAAGGGGGCGGGCGTCCGTGTCGGCGGGACGTGTCAGGGGGTGGGCCCCGCGTCCCGCCGGCGGGACGCGCGGGCCGTGGCGATGCGGGAGGCCGGCGTGGGATGGGTGGAGAGCAGGACGTGGAGGAGCCGCGGCGGAGCCGGATCCGCCACGTTCGCCACCGTGAGCCGCCGCTGCATCGCGATGAACGCCTCCGCGTCCCCCGTCAGTTCCAGCGCGTGCCGGTCCGCCCGCCGCTCCACCCGCCGGCTGAGCGCCCGCCCGAACGGTCCCGCGACCGCCCCGAAGACGGCCGCCGCCGCGGCCAGCAGCCACGCCGACCTCGGATCGGCGAAGCCTCCCACCCCCGCCAGATCCAGCAGCGGCCCCCACGTGACGACGGCCGCGAGCCCGCACACCCCCACCGCCGCGCCCAGCGCGCCGAGCGCGGTCCCGCGCGGCACGTCCCCGTGCACCACGTGCCCGAGTTCGTGCGCGACCACCAGCTCCACCTCCCGCGGCTCGGCCGTCGCGACGAGCGTGTCGTAGGCGACGATCCTGCGCGTGCGCCCGAACCCGGACACATACGCGTTGAGCGCCGTCGTCCGCCGGGACGCGTCGGCGACCAGCACGTCCCGCACGGTCACCCCGTCCCGCGCGGCCAGCGCGAGCAGCGCGTCCCGCAGCGGCCCCGCCTCCATCGGCGTGAAGCGGTTGAAGAGCGGCTCGAAGACCAGGGGCGCGACGAAGGAGAGCAGCACCGTCACCACCGCCGCTCCCCCGGCAGCCCAGGCCCACCACCAGCGGGTGACCCCGGCGAGCCCGTACACCGCGAAGAGCGCGCCGAGCGTCAGCGGCAGGGAGATCAGCAGGCCGCGCAGCTGATCCACCGCCCAGCCGCCCCACCCCTGGGTGACCAGGCCGAACCGGGACCGTACGACCCGCCCCCGCGCCGCGAAGGGCAGCCCGAGCAGCTGCGGCAGGACGACCAGCGTGACCGCCGCGCCCACCACCCGCGGCGCCCAGGCGTCGCCGAAGGCGCCGACCAGCCTGGCTCCCCCGGAGGTCAGCCCGAGGGCGAGCAGCAGCGCGAGCGACGCCGCCGAGGAGCCGAGCGCGAGCGGTACGACGGCCCGCCGCAGCGCCCGCCCCCGGGCGACCTGCTCGGGTGTGAAGTCGGGCTCGTCACCGGGCTCCGTACCAAGATCCGGGCCGCTCATCCCAACTCCCCCTGCACATAGGCGCGCCAGCGCGCGGTGAACGCGGCCGTCCCGACCCCGAGCGACGCCCGCAGCCGCGCGTCGAGCGTGCCGCCCTTGGCGACCGCGCGGTAGAAGCCGGTCAGCGCCTGCGGCGACCACTCGTCGGCGATCATCCGGCAGGCCAGCCACCCGCCCTCGTACGCCTGCGCGAGACCGCCCGAGGTGGACCGGAAGTCCGCGTCGGTCGGCAGCGACTCGGGCACGCGGCCCGCGGCCACGTCGGCGGCGAGTTCGGGGGCGATCTGCCGGGCGGTACGCCCCGAGCCGCGGTAGGCGACCCAGTCGGCGATACCCTCGGAGAGCCACAGCGGGGTGTGCGCGTCGGTGGCCAGCCGCGTCGCCACGTGGGTGGTCTCGTGGGTGAGGACGACCTGCCGGCCGAAGGCGGAAAGCTCCCCGAACGCCTCCGGGTTGACGATCACCCGGTCCGCAGGCGCCTGCGCGTTGCGCCCCAGCTCGCCGGTGGTGACAGCCGCGATGCCCCGGTAGTCGTCGGCCTTCGCGTCGAGCAGCGCGGCCATCCGGTCGAGCGAGGACGGCACTTCGACGACGACCTTGCCCGGCCAGCCGCTCCCCCACGCGCGGGTGACCGCCGGAACGGCCCGGTCCGCGTCGTCGGCGTACCCGCGCAGGTCGGCCGCCGAGGCGGTCCCGAGCACGAGGCTGTGCGCCCCGCGCACCACCCGGACCGGGCCCTGGTCCCACAGCTGTACGGCCGTGCGCCGGCCGCTCGGCGCGCCGTCGTCGTCCCCGGCCACGTACCAGCGGCCGTCGCGCTCGGCGAGCGTGAGGTACGCGGTCGAGACGACCGGCTCGGTGTCGTATCCGCGCAGCCGGTAACGGAGTTCGACCTGCGCGGCGGTGCGCCTGCCGCCGGCGTCGGCCGCCGGCGGCAGCGGGAAGGCGCCGACGCGCACCAGCGTGTACGACCAGGCGGCCAGCGGTACGTCGGCCAGGTCGGCGAAGACCTGCCGCTGCCGGGCGAGGAAGCGGGTGGACCGGGGATCGACCCCGGCGAGGAAGGCCGTACGGTCGTGGTGGAGCACGGCCGACGCCTGCCGGGCGAGCAGCGCGCGGGCCCCGGCCAGGTCCTCCGTCGCGGTCGGCCGCGGCCGCGCGGCGGACGAGCACCCGCCCACGAGCGCGAGCAGCAGCGCGAGCCCCGCCACCCGTACGCGGACGGCGACCCCGGAGTACCGACCCGCCGCCGCGAACACGCCCCGATCGTACGGCCCCGGGACGCGCGGGCGGACGCGGGCGCGCGCTACGGCCGGACGGCCGGCCCCGCGGGCGGGTCAGGGACGGGTGACGGTGTTGACGGGCATACCGGGGCGCGCGGGCGGACGCGGGCGCGCTCCGCGACCGGACGCGCGGCCCCGTGGGCGGGTCAGGGGCGGGTGACGGTGTTGACGGGCATCATGGCGACCGGGTCGTAGCGGACCCGGGCGCCGGGGTAGGGGGCGTGGATGACGCGGCCCCCGCCGACGTACATCGCCACGTGGCTCGCGTCGCCGCGGTAGATGACCAGGTCGCCGGGGCGGGCCTCGGACAGCGGGACATGGCGGCCCGCGTTCATCTGCTCCTGCGAGGTCCGGGGCAGCGCCACCCCCGCGCGCCGGTAGGCGTACTGCATCAGCCCGGAGCAGTCGAAGGCGTTGGGGCCGGTGGCGCCCCAGACGTAGGGCGCGCCGAGCATCTGCCGGGCCGCGGCGAGGGCCAGCGCGGCGCGCGGGGAGGCGGCGGGCAGGTCGCCGAGCGGCAGGTCCCCGAGGTCCAGGGCGGGCCCTGGACGGTCACGGGAGGCCCGCTCCGGGCCGCCGGGGGTGTATCCGGCCCGTTGGGCCGCCGGCATGGCGTTGAGGAGCCGCTGGGCCCGTGCCAGCGATTCCCGTACGTCCTGCTCGCGTTGCCGGAGCACGGTCCCGGCCTGCCGCAGCTCGTCGAGCTTGTCGGCGGCCTGGGCCCGCTGCTGGAGCAGGACCCGTTCGTCGCCCTGGAGTCGGCGCAGCCGCCCGGCCTGCTGGTCGCCGATCCGGTCCAGCGCGGTGGCCTGTTCCAGGTACGCGTCGGGGTTGTCGGAGAACAGCAGCGCGAAGGACGGGTCGATGCCGCCGCCTCGGTACTGGGAGGCGGCGAGCGTGCCGAGTTCGTCGCGAACGGAGTTGACCCGCTGCTGGGCCCGGGCGGCCCGGTCCTGGAGGGTGCTGAGGTCGGCGCGCAGCCGCTCGGTCCGCTCCTGGGCGGCGTCGTACTTCTGCGTGGCCTGTTCGGCCTGCCGGTAGAGCCCGTCCAGGCGGGTGGCGGCGTCCGGTGCGCCGCCCGCCGGGTCCGCGGCGGCGACCTGCGCGGTGCCCGCGGACAGCACGGCCGCGGCCGCGGCGACCGCGGAGAGCACGGTGACCCGGGTGGTGCGGGCGGTCAGGCCCGGCTGGGAAGAACGTCGATGTGTTGCCACGGCAACCGACAGTAGCCATGTGATGGCGGAGAGTTCAAAGACGTGGCCGTCCGACTATCGGGCGTCGCGTCGCAACCGCAGGTCACGCGCCCGGCCCGGGAGGGTTCGGCTGGGTGTTCATCACCCGTACGCCGTACCGGGGTTCCGGTCCGCCGGGCGCGCCGGGCCTGCCGGGAGAGGCGGCCCGGCCCGAACTCAGATCCGGACGCCGAACTGGAACGGCATGTTGCCCATGGACTCGTAGCGCACGGACGCGCCCGGCTTCGGGGCGTGCAGCACCATGCCGTTGCCCGCGTAGAGGCCGACGTGGTGGTAGTCGCCGTAGAAGATCACCAGGTCGCCGACGGCGAGCTGGGAGGCGCTGAGGCGGGTGCCGGCGTTGGCCTGCTCCTGCGAGGTGCGCGGAATGGTGACCCCGGCCTGCTTGTAGGCGTACGAGGTGAGGCCGGAGCAGTCGAACGAGCCGGGGCCGGTGGCGCCGTAGACGTACGGCTTGCCTATCTGCTGCTGCGCGGCGGCGAAGGCGGCGGCGGCGCGCTGGGTGGCGGCGGTGGAACTGCCGAGGTCGACCCGGCTGCTGGCGCGGCTGGCGGCGATGGCGTCGTCCAGTGCCATCTGGGCCCGCTGCTGGGCCGTGAGGCCGCTGAGTATCTGCTGCGCCGCGGCGAGCTTCTGCCGGGTCTCGCCCTTGCGCTTGGACAACTCGGTCCGGGTGGACTCGAGTTCGGCGAGCTTGGCGGATGCCTCGGCGCGCTCCTGGTCCAGGGTCTGCTTGGCGTCCTGGAGTTGCTCCAGGGCGCTGGCCTGGAGCGAGCTGATCTGGTCCAGGGACGTGGCCTGGTCCAGGTACTCGTCCGGGTTGGAGGAGAGGAAGAGCTGGAGCGCCGGGTCGATGCCGCCGCTGCGGTACTGGGAGGCGGCGATGGCGCCGAGCCCGTCCCTGAGCTGGTTGAGGTGCTGCTGCTGCCTGGCCACCTGGTCCTGGAGGCTTGAGGCGTCCTTCTGGAGGGTATGCAGCTTCTCGTTCGCCGCGTCGTACTTCTCGGTGGCCTGCTCCGCCTGCTCGTACAGCGCGTCGACCCGGGCCTTCGCGTCCTTGATGGTCGGCTTCGCCGGGGCGGCGTGCGCGGCCTGCGCGGAGAGGGCGACGGCCGCCGCAGCGGTCGCGGTCAGCACGGTCACACGCGTGCGGCTTGTCGGCTTGGGACGACGGTGGGACGCCACGAAGGCGATCTCCTTCTTCCTTCAGCCGCCTGCCGGTCGATCTGGCGGGCGGCCTCCGACGCGCCACCCGGGTTGGATGATCGACTGCGCGGAGGTTCGACGCCCGACCTTAGTGACCCATCTGTGATCGGTTCAAATCCTTGTAGGCAAAATCTCGACCGCTTCGCACATTCTTTACGACCTTCATACAGATAGTGAGGAATGTTCAACGCTGAGTTGACGCTAATGCGTTCGTGAACGTCCGCCGGTCCCGCGCTCAACACCCTTGCCCCGCAGAGGCGTTCAAGCCCCGTAGGGTCACACCCGGGCCAGCCGTTTCAGCAGCAGCACCGAAGCCACCGGTCGCGCGCCCGCCTTGGCGACACCGTCGGCGACCTCACGGTCCGCCGAGACCACCACGATCTGCCGACCGGGCGGTTCGGCCCGCACCAGCTGCCGGATCAGCTCGTCGGCGGTCTGCCCGGCCTTGCTGAACAGCACCCGCACCCCGCGCGGCGGCGCGAGCAGCACCGGCATGTCCAGATCGGCGCCGTCGAAGACACAGGTCACCTCGGCGCCGCTCTGCGCGGCCAGCGCGGCCAGACCGCCCAGCAGCCGCAGCCGCTGTTTCTCCAGCGGCAGCGCGGGATAGCCGGTCTTGGTGACGTTGTAGCCGTCCACGACCAGATGGGCCTGCGGCAGCGCGAGCAGCTGGTCGAGCAGCGCGGGGTCGGTCGCGGACAGCGCGCGGGTGGCGATGTCGTGGGCGCTGAAGTGCGCGGGCGCCACCGCGTCCACGGTGTCGGCCGGCCGCAGGCTCATCGTGTCGCGCGGCGGCAGGGCCAGTTCGCGGCGCAGCCCGGAGGCCGCGTCCAGCACGGTGTCCAGCAGCAGCCGCAGCCGTACGTCCTCCACGCTGCGGCCCTCGCGGACCGCGCGGCGGCCCGCCTCGACCACCGCCTCGGCCTCGCCGAGCCGGGTCCGCAGCCGGCGGGCCTCGCTCTCGGCGGCGGCGCGTTCATGGGCGGCGGCGGCGCGGGCCTCGTCCAGCTCGGCCTGGATCTTGCGCTGCGCGGCCTCGGCGCGCTTGACGTCGCTGTGGGCGGCGCGCAGCTTGCGGTGCAGCGCGTCGCTCTCCTTGCGGACGGTGTCGAGTTCGGCGCGTGCGCGGGCGGCCTCGGTACGCGCCTGGGCGTGCAGGGCCTCCACCTCGGCGCGCAGCCGGGCGACCTCGCGCAGGGTCTCCTCGTCGGCGCGCTCGGCGTCGGCGCGCTGGGCCTCCTCGCCTGCGGTGGCGACGAGCTTCGCCCAGCCGGCCGGCCGCAGCAGATACGCGGCCGCGGCGACGTCCAGCGGGTCGGCGGCGGGCGGCGGGGTGCCCGCGTCCAGGGCCCCGGTCAGCTCGGGCTGGGCCTCGCGCAGCCGGGAGGCGACCTTCTGCCGGAAGGCCGCGTCCGACTCCAGGGCGGCCGCGAGCGCGGTCGCCGCGTACTTCACCCGGCGGGAGGGGGTGAAGCGGGCGTAGGGGCGCAGCGAGACCGGGAGTTCCTGGTAGGTGAAGCCGCCGAAGGCGTCGGCCGCGATGGCCACGACACGGTGGCGTACGCCCTCGGGCAGCGGCCGGTCGAGCGCGGGCTCGGCGGGGTCCGCCGTCGCCAGGGGGTCGTCGAGCGCGTCGGGGTCCTCGGGGCCGTCGGGCCGTGCGAGAGCGTCCGGCCCGTCCCCGGGCAGCGGTGCCCCCGGAGAATGCGAAATGTTTTCGACGCCCGCCGTCTCCCCGGCGGGTGGCGCGTCGCCTTCCGGCACACCGGCACCCGGTCCGCTCTCCTCGGGCCGCGGAACGCCGCCGATACCGTCCACCAGTCACTCCCGTCCGGTTCCTCGGCGCCCTCCCGGCCCCCTTCGATCCCTCCGGCCGCCGCCTGCTGTTTCCATTGTCCCCGCAAGCGGGGTCAATTCCGTACGGAGCCGCACTCCACGCCCGCGCCCGCGCGGCCCACCGGTACGATCCGGCCCCGCGCGCCGGGTCGGCGCCCCCGTACGGGCTCTTCGGTCCCACTCGGCACAGCCGTCTCCTCCACGCGCGGTTGCGGAACGTGCGGGCGTGTGTCCCGGTCACCCTACGGCCTCGGAGGTACGACGCGCTGCGGCGAGGCGACCCATGTCCGTTACACCCGTTCCGTCATCATCGGTCCATGGTCATCCCGGTGTACGACAAGAACCCGGTCCGCCGCACTCCGGTCGTGACCTACACGCTGATCGGCCTGTGCACCGCGGTCTTCCTGCTCGGGCCGCTGTCGGGCTTCACCACGGTGTACGGCACCGGGCACGCGCTGCTGTGCGAGCAGGCGGTGTACTTCGGGCACTGGGGGGTGATCCCCAGCGAACTCTTCCACGGCAGACTGCCGGTCGCGCGGCTCGATCTGCCGGCCGGCTGCGGGACGCCGCACGACTACACCAAGGTGCCGTTCCTGTCCGTGTTCACCGCGATGTTCCTGCACGGCGGCTGGCTGCACCTGGTCGGGAACATGCTGTTCCTCTACGTCTTCGGCGACAACGTCGAGAACCGGATGGGCCGGGTCGGATTCGCGCTGTTCTACCTGGCCGCGGGGTGTCTGGCCACCTACGGCTTCGCCTTCGCGAACACCGACGACACACAGAGTCTGGTGGGGGCGTCCGGGGCGATCTCGGGGGCGCTCGGCGCGTATCTGTATCTCTTCCCCAAGGCCCGGGTGACCAGCCTCTTCCCGTTCCTGTTCTTCATCCCGCTGCGGTTTCCCGCGTGGATGGTGCTGGGGTTCTGGTTCGTGCTCCAGTGGCTGGCCGCGCAGACCGCGAAGGGCGGCCCCGGGGTGGCCTATCTGGCGCACGTCGTCGGCTTCGCCTTCGGGTTCCTGTGCGCCTGGGTCTGCTACCGGCCACGGCGTAAGGTGAGCCTCGTCATCAGGCCGACTCAGGGAGACATCCAGCCGTGATCACCGCGATCGTGCTCATCAAGACGTCCGTCGACCGGATTCCCGAGATCGCGGAGTCGATCGCGGCGCTGGACAACGTCAGTGAGGTGTACTCGGTGACGGGGAACTACGATCTGGTCGCGCTCGTGCGGGTGGCGCGGCACGACGATCTGGCGGACATCATTCCGGGGCGGATCAGCAAGATTCCCGGAGTGCAGGTGACCGATACGCACGTCGCGTTCCGCACGTACTCGCAGCACGACCTTGAGGCAGCGTTCGCGATCGGCCTGGACGCGTAGCCCTCAATCGCCGGGCAGGCTTGGCCTCAAACGCCGGCCGGGCTGAATTCTGCCCTCAAACGCCGGGCGGGCTGGGGTTGCCTGGCGTTCGAGGGCAGTCTTACGTGTCAGTCGCGGGCCGGGACGCAGCGGCCGCCCTCGGTGCGGTAGCGCCAAGCGGCGCCGTCACGGACGAGCGTACGAACCGCCGCGACGAAGCGCGTGACGTGCTCCTCGGGCGTCCCCGCCCCGAAGCTGACCCGGATCGCGTTGAGCGAGCGCTCGCCCGGCGCCGCGTCGGGCGCCCCGCACTCCCCCGGCTCGTCGGGCTCGCTGTCCAGCAGCGTCCGCACCAGCGGGTGCGCGCAGAACAGACCGTCGCGCACGCCGATCCCGTACTCCGCCGAGAGCGCCGCGGCGAAGTGCGAGCTGTTCCAGCCCTGGACGACGAAGGAGAGCACACCGACGCGCGCGGACTCGTCCCCGAACAGGGAGAGCACCCGCACCTCGGGGATCTCGGCGAGCCCGGCCCGCAGCAGGGCCAGCAGCGACTGCTCACGGGCGACCAGCTGCTCGAAACCGGCCTCGGTCAGCGCCTTGCAGGCGGACGCGATGGCGTACGCGCCGATGACGTTCGGCGATCCGGCCTCGTGCCGCGCGACGCCCGTGTGCCACTCGACGTCCACCCCGTCACCGCTGCGCTGCACCTTGCGGGTGGCGCCGCCGCCCGCGAGATACGGATCGGCGTCACGCAGCCAGTCCGCGCGTCCGGCCAGCACTCCGGAGCCGAAGGGCGCGTAGAGCTTGTGGCCGGAGAAGGCCACCCAGTCCACGTCGAGCGCCGCGATGTCCACCGGGTGGTGCGGGGCGAGCTGGGCGGCGTCGAGGACGATCCGGGCGCCGTGCCGGTGCGCGGCGGCGGCCAGTTCGCGGACCGGCCACAGCTCGCCGGTCACATTGGAGGCGCCGGTGACGCAGACCAGCTTGGGGCCCTTGGGGGCGCCGTGCAGCGCCACGTCCAGGGCGGCGACGGCCTGCTCGGGGGTGCGCGGGGCGTCCAGGTAGGTCACCTGGGCGCCCTCCGCCCGCTGCCAGGGCAGCAGCGCCGCGTGGTGCTCGGTCTCGAAGACGAAGACGTGGGTGCCGGCCGGGATGGCGGCGGCCAGCAGGTTGAGGGAGTCCGTGGTGGACCGGGTGAAGATGACCTGGTCCTCCTCGCGGCACCCGAGGAACTCCGCGACCGTGGCCCTGCTCTGCTCGAACAGGTCGGTCGACAGCTGCGAGAGGTATCCGGCACCGCGGTGCACGCTGCCGTAGTAGGGCGCGTACGCGGCCACGTCGTCCCACACCCGCTGGAGGGCGGGGGCGCTGGCGGCGTAGTCGAGGGCCGCGTACGTCACCTCGCCGCCGGTCACGAGCGGGACCAGGACGTCGTGTCCCAGAACGCCCAGCGGGGTACAAATCTCACGGTCGGTGGCAGCGATGGACACAGTCATGGCGAACTCCCGGAGGAAGGCAGGCGAAATCACCACCCGCCCGGCACAGCGCGAAGCGTGCGCGGGCGGCGCGGAAACAGCATCGGGCGGAATTGCAGAAACGACGGAAACGGCGAAAAAGCAGTACCGGGGCCGACAGGCCCTATCGCATTCGCTTGCTCATGAAAGAACTCCCCAAGTCCGGCTTGCCGTGAGCCTTGCTGCTCACCGCCTGGTCATCACCCGGGGCACCCCGCCTCGGACGGAGGGTTGCCGGACAGCGAGCCGGGGCCTTGACGCTGTCACTCGTGACCTGGAAAGGATTGTGCCACAGTCGGCCGTACGCGCAAGGCGCCGTCCGCGAAATGGACGGCGCCCTGTTCCGATCCGCCAACTCGGCGGTACGGCCTACGCGTTGCTCGCCGCGACCCAGCGCTCCAGCACCGCGGCCGCGGCCCCGGAGTCGATGGACTCGGCGGCCGTTACCAGGCCCTCGGCGATCCGCTCCTCCAGCGTCCCGGAGCCGGCCTCGGGCGCGAGCGCGGTCAGCGCGGCCGCCGAATTGAGCAGCACCGCGTCCCGTACGGCCCCGCGCTCGCCGGCCAGCAGCCGCCGGGCGACATCGGCGTTGTAGGACGCGTCGGCGCCGCGCAGCGCCTCGACCGGGACCAGGTCGAGGCCGACGTCCCGGGGGTCGAAGGCGGACTGTGTCACCTTGCCGTCCCGCACCTCCCACACCTGGGAGGTGGCGGTGGTGGTCAGCTCGTCCAGGCCGTCGTCGCCGCGGAACACCAGGGCGGAGGAGCCGCGTTCGGCCAGCACCCCGGCGAGGATCGGTGCCATCCGGGGGTCGGCGACACCGGTGGCCTGGCTGCGCACGCGGGCCGGGTTGGCCAGCGGCCCGAGGAAGTTGAAGGTGGTGGCCACCCCCAACTCGGCGCGGGCGGTGGCCACATGGCGCAGCGACGGGTGGAACCGCACGGCGAAGCAGAAGGTGATCCCGGCCTCCTCGGCGACCTCGGCGACCCGCTGCGGGGACAGTTCGAGGTTGACGCCGAGCTTCTCCAGGACGTCGGAGGCGCCGCTGGCGGAGGAGGCGGCCCGGTTGCCGTGCTTGACGACCTTCGCGCCGGTGCCGGCCACCACTATCGAGGACATCGTGGAGATGTTGACCGTCTTGGCCCGGTCGCCGCCGGTGCCGACGATGTCCACGGTACGGCCGGGGACCTGGATGGTGGTGGCGTGCTCGTACATCGCCCGGACCATGCCGGAGACCTCCGCGACGGTCTCGCCCTTGACCCGCAGCGCGATGGCGAACCCGGCGATCTGCACGTCGGTGGCCTGGCCGCTCATGATCGAGTCCATCGCCCAGGCGGTGTCGTCCCCGCTCAGGTCCTGGCCCGCGATCAGGGCGCTGAGGACGTCGGGCCAGGAGCGCGAAGCCGTGCGGGTGCCTCCGGCGGGGTTCACAACGCTCATGGTCACGCTCCTGAAAAGGTCCACGATCTCAGCGGGTGCAGCCTACCGGCTCCGACCTTGACCCAAACGCGCAGTTCCCCGCGCCTCTGAAGGGGCGCGGGGAACTGCGCGGGCGACCACGACGGACCGCGACTGTGCTCACGAACCCCGCCACCCCAGGGGCGCTGGGGGCACCCCCGGGCGAGGAACTGCGCGGGTGACCGGTCACCGGCGGAGGGTCGGGCGACAACCGAACGCCCTACGGCGGAGCCGCGTCGTGGCGACGCTCAGCGCGAGCGGCCTAGTGACCGTGTCCGCTCGTGATCTCCTCGTACTCCTCCACCGTCGGCTTCGGAATCTGGCTGTGCTCGCCGTAGAAGCCCTGCGAGAGCTTCGCCTGCGCCTTGGCGATCCGGCCGGCCTTGCGCTCGACACCGTTCTCGTCGACCTCGGGCCCGAGGTGGATCGGCCTGGGCTGGGCGTGCGCGGTGAGCACGTGCAGCTGCTGCTGCGAGAGCGGCTCGTGCACCTCGATGAACTCACCGTGCGGCAGCCGCTTGATGATGCCGGACTCCCGGCCGTGCAGCACCGTGTCCCGGTCCCGCCGCTGCAACCCCAGGCAGATCCGCTTGGTCACGATGAAGGCCAGCACCGGCGCCACGAAGAAGCTGACGCGTACGAACCAGGTGATCGCGTTGATCGACAAGTGGAAGTGCGTGGCGAAGATGTCGTTGCCGCCACCGATCAGCAGCACGAAGTACAGCGTCAGCCAGGCCACACCGAAGCCGGTGCGCACCGGACGGTTGCGCGGCCGGTCCAGCAGGTGGTGCTCCCGCTTGTCGCCGGTCACCCAGGACTCGATGAACGGGTAGACCGCGATGGCCATCATCACCAGCGGGAAGATCATCAGCGGAATGAAGACGCCGAGGACCAGGGTGTGACCCCAGCCCCTGATCTCCCAGCCGGGCATGATCCGGATCAGGCCCTCGGAGAAGCCCATGTACCAGTCGGGCTGGGCTCCCGTGGAGACCTGGTCCGGCCGGTAGGGGCCGATGGACCAGATCGGGTTGATCGTGGCGACCGCCGCGACCGCCGCGATGACACCGAAGACCAGGAAGAAGAAGCCGCCCGCCTTGGCCGTGTAGATCGGCAGCAGCGGGGTGCCGACGACGTTCTTCTCGGTCTTGCCCGCGCCCGGGAACTGGGTGTGCTTGTGGACGAAGACCAGGATCAGGTGCGCGACCAGCAGACCGGCCATCAGACCCGGCAGCAGCAGGATGTGCACCGAGTAGAAGCGCGCCACGAAGTCGTGCCCCGGGAACTCGCCGCCGAACAGGAACATCGACAGGTAGGTGCCGACGATCGGCGTGGAGAGGACCGCGCCTTCCATGAACCGCACACCGGTGCCGGAGAGCAGGTCGTCGGGGAGCGAGTAGCCGGTGAAGCCGGTGAACATGCCCAGGAAGAGCAGCAGCCAGCCGAACACCCAGTTGATCTCGCGCGGCCGGCGGAACGCGCCGGTGAAGAAGACGCGCATCATGTGCACGACCATCGCCGCGATGAAGATCAGCGCCGCCCAGTGGTGGATCTGCCGGACCAGCAGACCGCCGCGGACGTTGAAGCTGATGTTCAGCGTCGAGGAGTACGCCTCGGACATCGGCACGCCCTGGAGGGGCGCGTAGGAGCCGTGGTAGATGACCTCGTTCATGCTGGGGTGGAAGAACAGCGTCAGATACACACCCGTGAGGATGAGGATCACAAAGCTGTAGAGGCAGACCTCGCCCAGCATGAACGACCAGTGGTCGGGGAAGATCTTGCGGAGGTTGGCCTTGGCCATCGTGTAGATGCCGAGCCGTTTGTCGGTCCACTCCGCGACGCGCTCACCGGGGTTGGTGGGCCCGCGCCGGGTCGGGTTTTCGGTGGTCGTACTCATCAGCGCTCCCAGAAGGCCGGACCGACGGGCACCTCGAAGTCGCCGAGGGCGACGAGGTTGCCCTCACCATTGACGCTGATCCGCAGCTGCGGCAGCGGGTGGCCCGCGGGACCGAAGATCACCCGGGCGCCGTCCGTCAGGTCGAAGGTCGACTGGTGGCACGGGCACAGCACATGGTGGGTCTGCTGCTCGTACAGGCTGATCGGGCAGCCGACGTGGGTGCACATCTTGGAGAACGCCACGATGCCCTCGTGGGACCAGTCGAGTTCCTGCTTGTCCTTGATGTCCTCCGGCTTGAGCCGGACGATCATCAGGGCCGCCTTGGCGATCTGCTCCTGGAAGTCCTCGTCGGACTCCTCCAGCCCCTCGGGCTGGGCGAAGGTCAGCGAGCCGACGACGACGTCCTCGGGACGCAGCGGCTTGTTGGTGTTGGTGTTGATCAGCGCCTTGCCCTTGGCCCACGCGGTGTGCCGGAGCTTGTCCTCGGGCAGCGGACCGAGGTCGCGCAGGATCACCACACCGGCCAGCGGCACCAGCGTCAGGGCGCCGAACATGGTGTTGCGGATCAGCTTGCGGCGGCCGAAGCCGCTCTCCTTGGCACCGGTGATCCACTGCTGCCGTACGTTCTCGCGCAGCGCGTCGTCCGCGTCGATCCGGTGGCGCTCGTCCGCGATCTCCTCGTCGGACATCAGCGTGCGGGCCCAGTGGACCGCGCCCGCGCCGATGCCGAACAGCGCCACGGCCAGCGTCAGACCGAGCGAGAAGTTCAGCGCGCTGACGTGACCGAACGGGAAGATGTAGACGATCTTGTCGACCGGGAAGATCACAAAGGACGCGATGAACCCGAGGGTGCCGAGCATCGACAGGGTGAACAGCCCCGCCACCACTCGCTCGGAGTGCTTCGCGGCCTTCTCGTCGATGTCCTGGCGGCGGTGCTCGTGGGGGGGCAGCCCGGGATTCGCGAACGGATCGGGCTTGGCCACTTCGCCTTCGTTGGCGCCGTGTTCCGGCAGGTTCTCTGGCACGTCGTTGTCAGGTCCAGTCTCGCTCATGACTTCTTGGCCTTAGTCGTGCGGGCGGCGACCCAGGTGGAGATCCCGATCAGCGCACCGAGTCCGAAGACCCACGCGAACAGACCTTCCGACACCGGCCCGATGCTCCCGAGCGTGAAGCCGCCCGGGTTGGGGCTGTCGGCGCTGTTCACTGCCTTCAGGTAGGCGATGATGTCCGCCTTCGTGTCCGAGGGCAAAGTGCTGTCCGGGAAGGACGGCATGTTCTGCGGGCCGGTCAGCATCGCCTCGTAGGCGTGCTTGGGGTCGACGCCCTTGAGGCTCGGCGCGAACTTGCCGTCCGTCAGCGCACCGCCCTTGCCCACGAAGTTGTGGCACTGGGCGCAGTTGGTGCGGAAGAGTTCGCCGCCCTTGGCCGCGTCCGCGCCGGTCGGGCTGTACTGGTCCTTGCCGGGCACAGCCGGGCCGGGACCCAGGGAGGCGACGTACGCGGCCAGCTGGTTGATCTCGTCCTGCGTGTAGATGACCTTCTTCTTCGGGATCTGCGCGCCGGGCTGCTGCGCCGGCATCCGGCCGGTGCCGACCTGGAAGTCGACGGCGGCCGCGCCGACCCCGATCAGGCTCGGGCCGTCGGAGCTGCCCTGGCCGGACATGCCGTGGCAGCTGGCGCAGCCGACCGAGTACAGCTTCTTGCCCTGCTCGATCTTGAGGGACTGCGACGCGTCGGCCTGCGCATCGGTCGCCGGCGCGAACGCGGCGTACAGCCCCCCGGTGGCCGCGAGCGCGAAGAGTAGAACGACGATCGCCGCCAACGGGTGGCGTCGTCGTGCGGAGAGCTTTTTCACGGATTACCCCGGTGTCAGGATCTCTTGTGTCGATGCTTCTGGCTGGGTCTGTCTGGAACCGTGGTGCGGTGCGTGACCGACTACTTGATCAGGTAGATCGTGGCGAAGAGGCCGATCCAGACGACATCGACGAAGTGCCAGTAGTAGGACACGACGATGGCTGCGGTGGCCTGCTGGTGGGTGAACCGCTTGGCCGCGTACGTCCGGCCGAGGACCAGCAGGAACGCGATCAGACCACCCGTCACGTGGAGTCCGTGGAACCCGGTCGTCAGATAGAACACCGAGCCGTACGGGTCGGAACTCAGCGAGATCCCGTCCTGCTTGACCAGATTCGTGTACTCGAAGATCTGGCCGCCGATGAACACCGCGCCCATCACGAAGGTCACGATGAACCAGGAGCGCAGCTTCTTCACATCGCCGCGCTCGGCGGCGAAGACGCCCATCTGGCAGGTGAGGGAGGAGAGCACGAGGATCGTCGTGTTCGTCGCCGCGAACGGGACGTTCAGCGCCTCGGCGTGTTCCGCCCAGAAGTCGGCACCCGTGACCGACCGGATGGTGAAGTACATCGCGAAGAGGGCCGCGAAGAACATCAGCTCGGAACTCAGCCAGATGATGGTTCCGACGCTGGTGAGGTTCGGCCGGTTGACCGACGGGTGCGCGTGCCCGGTTTCTACTGCTGTTGCTGTCGCCACGTCCGACATTATGTCGGTCGCTTATCCGGCGCTCACTCCGGGGGTCCCCCTTCGGTGTGTCAAGGGCTCCCAGCGACCCGCCCGGCCTAGTTCGCCCCTCCCTCGAACGAGCGACGGGAGGCGTCCGACAAGGGATGACGGTCAGTCCGCCGGATCTTCGAAGGGCCGGGGCCCTCCTCGCGGAGGGCTCGGCGGGAGTACGATCCGACCCACTTGAGAAATCCTTCACGAGGAGGAGCCACGATGCAGGCGACCGCCACGGTGCTGGTCTACAGCGACGACGCGAACACCCGGGAGCAGGTCCGGCTCGCCGTCGGCCGCAGGCCCGCCGCAGACCTGCCGCCGGTGCAGTACGTGGAGTGCGCGACGATGCCCACTGTCCTCAGCGAGCTGGAGAAGGGCGGGATCGACGTCTGTGTGCTGGACGGCGAGGCCGCGCCGGCCGGCGGCCTGGGGGTGTGCCGGCAGGTGAAGGACGAGATCTTCCAGTGCCCGCCGGTGCTGGTGCTCATCGGACGCCCGCAGGACTCGTGGCTGGCCACCTGGAGCCGCGCGGACGCCGCGGTCACCCACCCGGTGGACCCGGTGGCGCTCAGCGAGACGCTGGCGACGCTGCTGCGCCGCCGGGTCGCGGCGTCCGGCACGGCCGTCGCGACCCGATAGTCACACCGGCAGTGGACACCGGCCGTCAGGCCGGTTCGGGGCGGAGGCGGGCGGGGACGGAGGCGGGGGCGTTGACCTCGCTGGTCCGTCCCTGGTCGCCGCTGCTGCTCAGCGCGCTGCCCTTCTGCCACTGGGCCCAGCTGAGGTTCCAGTCGCCGTAGCCGTTGTCGAAGGCGGTCATCTCGGCGCCCTCGCTGTGGAGGACCTGGACGACGTCGCCGATCCGCACGTGGTCGAAGAACCACTCGGCGTTGGCGGTGCTCATACCGGTGCAGCCGTGGCTGGTGTTGGCGGAGCCCTGCGACCCCTCCGACCAGGGCGCCGCGTGCACGTACTCCCCGCTCCAGGTGACGCGGGTGGCCCAGTAGACGGGCAGGTCGTACGAGTCGGAGCTGCCGGCCGCGATGCCGATGCTCTGGCTCTGCATCCGCACGAACTGCGTCTTCTCCAGCACGACCTTGATGCCGTTGCGGGTGGCGAAGCCGGGCTTTCCGGTGGTGACCGGGATGGTGCGGACGACCTTGCCGTCGTCCTTGAAGGTCATCTCGTGCGTGGAGGCGTCGGTCAGCGCCTCGATCCGGTCGCCGGTGTGCAGGGTGAGCGGCTTGTCGTCGCCGCCGTAGAGGCCCTTCCCGACCTGGACGCCCCGCAGGGTGCTGCGGACCGTGATCTCGTCGTGGGCGGGCCAGTACGTCTGCGGCCGGTAGTGCAGGGTGCGGTCGTCGACCCAGTACCAGGAGCCGGGCGCGGCCTGGGGTATCGAGGTGACCTGGAGGTGGGACTCGACCGCCGCGCGGCCCGCCTGGTCCTTGACCGGGACGCTGAGCGCCGCGGTGAGGGGCTGCCCGACCCCGTACGTCCCGGCGTCCGGGCCGAAGGTGACGTGCAGGCCGGCGTCGGCGGGGGTGGTGTCGAAGGTGAGGGTCTTGCGGCCGGGGTGACCGCCGGAGTCCTCGGTGCTCACCCGGACGGTGTAGTGGGCTCCTGAGGCCAGTGCGGTGGTGGAGTGCCACTGACGTCCGTCGGCGCTGAGTTCGCCGCGTACGTACCGTCCTGCGGCGTCCGTGGCGGTGACATCGGTGATCCGGCTGCCGTCATTGGGGACGGAGACCTCGAGCGGCTTGGCGGGGTTGGCCTTACCGCCCGCCGCCTCGCCGTAGGAGACCTTGGCGGCGGACTTGTAGGGGGCGTCGGCCAGCGGGTTGCCGTGGCCCGCACAGGCGGCGACCCCGAGCGCGAGCGGCGCCACGAGGAGCGCGTGGCGCAGGGGTATCCGGCGTCGGGGGCGGTGACTGCTGCGTAGGTGGCTCATGCGCCCAACGTAGGAACGGCCACCGGATTCCGCGCGGTGAGAGCGTGCAAAGCGGTGAGTGCGGCCGGGCGTGCCGCCCGAGGAGCACGGGGGAACGGGAACGGGCCCGGCACCTGTGAGGTGCCGGGCCCGCCCGTCGTGCTGTGTCGTACCGGCTGTACGGGTCAGCCGGTACTACTGCGTGCGAGCCTCGCCGCGGTAGTACTCGAAGACCCAGCCGAAGATGCCGATCGCGATCACCGGCAGGGAGAAGAACAGCAGCCACCAGCCGAAGACGATGCCCAGGAAGGCCAGCGAGCCGCCGGTCGCCAGGGCGAGCGGCTGCCAGCTGTGCGGGCTGAAGAAGCCCAGCTCGCCCGCCTCGTCGGCGACGTCCGCGTCGTCCCGGTCCATCGCGCCGGTGTCGGCCCGCCGGGCGGTGAACGCCAGGTAGAAGCCGATCATCGTGCAGAGCGAGAAGGACAGGAAGAGCGCGGTGGTGCCGACGGCCTCCTTGGACCAGAAGCCGTAGACGATGGCCGACGCCAGCATGAAGGTGGCCAGCCCGAGGAACATCTTGCCTTGGATCTTCACTGCCCGGCCTCCTTGCCCGCGCTGCCGGAGAGCGCCTTGTCACCTTCGCGGTGGGCGAGCGCGTCGGCCGCCGCGATCTCGGGGTGGTGCAGGTCGAACGCCGGGGACTCGGAGCGAATACGCGGCAGGGTGAGGAAGTTGTGCCGCGGCGGCGGGCAGGAAGTCGCCCACTCCAGCGAACGGCCGTAACCCCAGGGGTCGTCGACCTCGACCTTCTTGCCGTACTTGGCGGTCTTCCAGACGTTGTAGAGGAACGGCAGGATCGACAGCCCGAGCAGGAAGGAGGCGATGGTCGAGATCGTGTTCAGGGTGGTGAAGTTGTCGGCGGCCAGGTAGTCCGCGTACCGGCGGGGCATGCCCTCGGCGCCCAGCCAGTGCTGGACCAGGAAGGTGCCGTGGAAGCCGAAGAACAGCGTCCAGAAGGTGATCTTGCCCAGCCGCTCGTCCAGCATCTTGCCGGTCATCTTCGGCCACCAGAAGTGGAAGCCCGCGAACATCGCGAACACCACGGTGCCGAAGACCACGTAGTGGAAGTGCGCGACGACGAAGTACGAGTCCGAGACGTGGAAGTCCAGCGGCGGGGCCGCGAGGATCACACCGGTCAGACCGCCGAAGGCGAAGGTGATCAGGAAGCCGATCGCCCAGAGCATCGGGGTCTCGAAGCTCAGTGACCCCTTCCACATCGTGCCGATCCAGTTGAAGAACTTCACACCGGTCGGGACCGCGATGAGGAACGTCATGAACGAGAAGAACGGCAGCAGGACTCCGCCGGTGACGTACATGTGGTGCGCCCACACCGTCACGGACAGGCCGGCGATGGAGATCGTCGCGGCGACCAGACCGATGTAGCCGAACATCGGCTTGCGGCTGAACACCGGGATGACCTCGGAGATGATCCCGAAGAACGGCAGCGCGATGATGTACACCTCTGGATGGCCGAAGAACCAGAAGAGGTGTTGCCAGAGCAGCGCTCCGCCGTTGGCCGCGTCGAAGACATGCGCCCCGAATTTCCGGTCGGCCTCCAGGCAGAGCAGAGCGGCGGCCAGGACCGGGAAGGCGAGCAGCACGAGCACCGCGGTGAGCAGCACGTTCCACACGAAGATCGGCATGCGGAACATCGTCATGCCGGGAGCGCGCATGCAGATGATCGTGGTGATGAAGTTGACCGCGCCGAGGATCGTGCCGAAGCCGGACAGCGCCAGACCCATGATCCACATGTCGGCGCCCACACCGGGCGAGTTGACCGCGCTGGACAGCGGCGAGTACGCGAACCAGCCGAAGTCGGCCGCGCCCTGCGGGGTGAGGAAGCCGCCGACCGCGATCAGCGAGCCGAACAGGTAGAGCCAGTAGGCGAACATGTTCAGCCGCGGGAACGCCACGTCGGGCGCGCCGATCTGCAGCGGCATGATCCAGTTGGTGAAGCCCGCGAACAGCGGTGTCGCGAACATCAGCAGCATCACGGTGCCGTGCATCGTGAACGCCTGGTTGAACTGCTCGTTCGACAGGAACTGGTTGCCCGGGCGGGCCAGCTCGGCGCGCATCAGCAGCGCCATCACGCCGCCGATGAGGAAGAACGCGAACGACGTGACCAGGTAGAGCGTACCGATGGTCTTGTGGTCGGTCGTGGTCAGCCACTTGATCACCACGGAGCCGGGGCTCTTGGTGCGGAGCGGGATTTCGTCCTCGTAGGAGTCATCGGCCGGGGCCGCGCCCTGCGGTTCGTTGAGAATGCTCATGTGGTCTTGGGCTCCGAGTTCTTCGCGTTGCCCGTGGTGGCGATGCCGGCCGGGATGTAACCGGTCTGGCCCTCGGCCGCCAGGTCCTTGAGGTGCTGCCGGTACTCGGCGGGAGTGACGACCTTCACGTTGAAGAGCATCCGCGAGTGGTCCACACCGCACAGCTCCGCGCACTTGCCCTTGAAGAGGCCGATCTTGCTGGGCGTCACTTCGAAGACGTTGGTGTGCCCGGGGATGACGTCCATCTTCATCAGGAACGGCACGATCCAGAAGGAGTGGATGACATCACGCGAGGTGAGCACGAAGCGCACCGTCTCACCCTTGGGAAGCCAGAGCGTCGGGCCGGGCAGACCGTTCTCCGGGTTCCGGCTGGCCGGGGTGCCCGTGTCGTAGACGCCCTCGGCACCCGCCGGCAGCAGCAGCTTGTTCGCCGGGATCTCGGACAGCTCCGACGGCACCTTTGCCGGGGTGGCCGGGTTTCCGTCCACGTTCTCGACGTAGTTGAAGCCCCAGCTCCACTGGAAGCCGACCACGTTGATCACGTGCTGCGGCTTCTTGGAGGTCTCCAGGAGCTTCGATTCGTCCCGGGCCGTGAAGTAGAACAGCACCGCGATGACGATGATCGGGACGATCGTGTAGAGCGCCTCGATGGGCATGTTGTAACGCGTCTGCGGAGGGACCTCGACCTTGGTCCGGCTGCGCCGGTGGAAGATCACACTCCACAGGATCAGGCCCCAGACGAGCGCACCGGTCGCCAGTGCGGCGGCCCAGGAACCCTGCCACAAGGCGAGGATCCGCGGTGCCTGCTCCGTGGCCGGGCTGGGCATACCGAGGCGGGGATAGTCCTTGTACGAGCAGCCTGTGGCGGTCGCAAGGACCAGGCCCGCGGCCAGCGCCTGCGGCAGGATCCGCCGCATCGGGCGCCGCGACGAGCGGTCGGAGCCGTTGGGACTCACGTAGCGCCTTCCCGAGAGTCTCGCCCGCGCGTCCGAGTGTTCCGGCCGTCTGCTGATCGGTCGTCCCATGGCGCGGGGCAATAGGTGTGGATGTTTATGCGGACCAAACCCTACTGGACGCTATTTGGGGTCGCGCGGGGAGGGGGTCCAACGCGCCGGGGCCTCACTCCGAAGTGCGCGGATCGGCACTCCGCGGCCATCTGACCTTGCGGTCGACGGTGGTTGTAGCGTGCTGACGTGTCCTATTTCGATATGGCTTCGGCCGCTCCGCTGCACCCGGTGGCCCGTCAGGCCCTGATCGCCGCGCTCGACGAGGGCTGGGCGGATCCGGCCCGGCTGCACCGCGAGGGGCGGCGGGCCCGGCTGCTGCTCGACGCGGCGCGGGAGGCGGCGGCGGAGGCGGTCGGCTGCCGCCCCGACGAACTCGTCTTCACTCCTTCGGGGACACGGGCGCTGCACACCGCGGTGGCGGGCGCCGCCGCCGGTCGGCGCAGGACCGGCCGCCATCTGGTGCTCTCCGCGGTCGAGCACTCGGCGGTGCTGCACGCGGCCGAGGCGTACGACACCACGGCGGTCGGGGTGGACCGCGCCGGGCGGGTCGCGGTGGAGGACTTCGCGGCGGCGCTGCGCCCGGACACCGCGCTGGCCGCTCTGCAGTCAGCGAACCACGAGGTGGGTACGGTCCAGCCGGTCGCCGAGGTGGCGGCCGCGTGCCGCGCGGCGGGGGTGCCGCTGCTGGTGGACGCGGCGCAGTCGCTGGCGTGGGGCCCGGTGGAGGGCCCGTGGTCGCTGCTGGCGGGCAGCGCCCACAAGTGGGGCGGGCCGCCCGGGGTGGGCCTGCTGGCGGTGCGCAAGGGCACCCGGTTCGCGTACCAGGGGCCGGCGGACGAGCGGGAGTCGGGACGGGCGCCCGGTTTCGAGAACCTGCCGGCGATCGTCGCGGCCGCCGCGTCGCTGCGCGCGGTACGGGACGAGGCCGCGCGCGAGTCGGCGCGGCTGTCGGCGCTGGTGGACCGGATCAGGGCGCGGGTGCCCGAGCTGGTCCCGGACACGGAGGTGGTCGGGCACGCCACGCTGCGGCTGCCGCACCTGGTGACCTTCTCGTGTCTGTACGTGGACGGCGAGGTGCTGCTGACCGGTCTGGACCGGGCCGGGTTCTCGGTGTCGTCCGGGTCGTCGTGCACGTCGAGCACGCTGACGCCGAGTCATGTGCTCAAGGCGATGGGCGTGCTGTCCGAGGGCAATGTGCGGGTCTCGCTGCCGGCCGGGACGGGCGAGGACGACGTCGAGCGCTTCCTCACGGTGCTGCCGGGCGTGGTGGCCGAGGTCAGGTCCCGGCTGGGGGCGCCCCGGGCCGAGCCCGCGCGGGCGTCCGTGCCCGAGGGCGGCGACCCGACGGTCCTGATCGTGGACTCGCTGGGCAAGCGCTGCCCGATCCCGGTCATCGAGCTGGCCAAGGTGATCGACGAGGTGCCGGTCGGCGGCCTGGTGACCGTACTGTCCGACGACGAGGCCGCGCGGCTGGACATTCCCGCGTGGTGTGCGATGCGGGAGCACGAGTACGTCGGGGAGCGGCCGGCCGAGCGCGGCGCCGCGTACGTGGTGCGGCGCCGCGGCTGAGCCCGGTCGGCCCCTTCCCGGCCCCTTCCCGGCCAGTTGGCGGGGCGGTCAGCCGCCGAGGGCGCCGGCGTCCCGGTAGGCGGCGGACTGGACGGCGTACAGCTCGGCGTACAGCCCGCCGCGGGCGGTCAGTTCGTCGTGGGTGCCGGCGTCCTGGATGCCGCCGTCGGCCACCACGACGATCAGGTCGGCCATCCGTACCGTCGAGAAGCGGTGCGAGACCAGGACGGTGATCGCGCCGGTCGTTCCGCTCACCCTGGAGGCGTTGCGGGCGTACTGCTCGAACAGACGGTGCTCGGCCTCCGGGTCGAGCGCGGCGGTCGGCTCGTCCAGGACCAGCAGCAGCGGCCGCTCGCGCATCATGGCCCGGCCGAGCGCCAGCTGCTGCCACTGGCCGCCGGACAGTTCGAGCCCGCCGGGGCGGCTCTTGCCCAGGGCGGTGGACAGGCCGTCGGGCAGCCGGCGCAGGATGCCCTCGGTGCTGGCCCGGCGCAGCGCGCCGGTGACGGCCTCGTCGTCGGCCGCCCTCGGCAGGTCGCCGACGCCGACCGTCTCGCGGGCGTCGAACTCGAAGCGTACGAAGTCCTGGAAGCCCACGGCCGTCCGCTCCCGCCAGGCGGCGGGCTCGGCGGCGGCCAGGTCGACACCGTCCACCAGGATGCGGCCCTCGGTCGGGGCCAGCAGTCCGCACAGCAGTTTGACCAGGGTGGTCTTGCCGGCCCCGTTCTCGCCGACGATCGCCACGGTGGTGCCCGCCGGGAGCGTCAGGTCGACCCCCGAGACGACCGCGCGGTCCGCGCCGGGGTAGCGCAGACCGAGGCCGCGCAGCTCGATGCCGGCGCGGAGCACCTGGGGAAGCGCCTCTCCGGCGCGGGGGGCGGGGAGCGTCGGGCCCGCGGTGACCGGCGTTCCGGTGACCGTCGCGGTCACCCGGGCGAGCCGCCGCAGCGCCCGGCCGGAGCGCTGGAGCTGCTGGAGCAGCGGCACGGCCGCGCCGACCTGCTGGTTGACCTGGGCGGCGAGGACGATGGAGAGGACGACGTCGCCGACGGTGCCGTGCCCGTTGATCACGGTCCGCACGACGAGCAGCAGGCCGCCCGCGTAGCCGCAGGCGAAGACCGTCTGGCCGCCGATCTGCCACAGGGCCGCCCGCAGCTGGGCGCGGGCCAGCCGGCGGCTGGACCGTTCCCAGGCGGTACGGCGGCGGCCGCGGATCTGCTCGGCGAGCCGCAGGGTGCGCAGTTCCTTCGCGGTGGCGGCGGTGGTGGCCAGCCGCAGCATGTGCAGGGTCGAGCGCGTGTCCGAGGCGTTGCGTTCGCGGGCCTCGTCCAGGATCGCCGCGACCCGCCGGGCCGCGTAGAGGGAGGGCAGGGCGAGCACCGGCAGGACCAGCAGCAGGGGTTCGACCGAGGCCAGCAGGACACCGGTCACGATCATGGACACGGCCAGCGAGGACCCGGCGAGTATCGCCTGGAGTCCTTCGCCGATGCGCTGCATCTCCTGCCGCAGCTGGACCAGTTCGTCGGCGAACTCGGGGTTCTCGATGTGCTCCAGGCCGCCGGCGCCGTTGGTCAGGGCGATCAGCCGGCCGTCCATGGTCAGCACATTGAGTTCGGAGATCTCGAAGTAGGCGATGTGCGCGAAGTGGGCGGAGGTGAGCGCCCCGAGTATCCACAGGGCGACGACGACGCCGTCCGCGCCGGCCCCGGCCGCGTGTCCTGCCACCACGTCGTCGGTGAGCTTCTTGAGCCAGAGCGCGGCCAGGGGCGCGGCCACGGCGTTGACGGCCATGAGCGCGAGCGCGACGGACAGTTTGCGCGCGTCCTGCCGCCAGGACATGCGCAGCAGTTCAGCGGTTCCGCGGAACATCCGCGCTCCCTTCGTCGGTACGGACGACGTCGGTGAAACGGTCCGCCTGGAGTGCGAAGAGCCTGGCGTACAGGCCCTTGGCCGCGACCAGTTCGTCGTGGCTGCCGGATTCGACGACCTGGCCGTGTTCGAGGACGAGGATGCGGTCGGCGTGCCGGACGCTGGAGAACCGGTGCGAGATGAGCAGTGAGGTCCTGCCGCGGGTCAGCTCCCTGAACCGGGCGAAGAACTCCGCCTCGGCCCGGATGTCGAGCGCGGCGGTGGGTTCGTCGAGGACGAGTACGGACGCGCCCCGGCTCAGCGCGAGCAGCGCGCGGGCCAGCGCGACCCGCTGCCACTGGCCGCCGGACAGATCGGTGCCGCCCGGGTACTGGCGGGAGAGCACGGTGTCCAGCCCGTGCGGCAGCGCGTCGAGCACCGGCAGCATGCCCGCGCGTTCGGCGGCGGCGCGGATCGCGGCCCGGTCGTCGAGGGCCTCGACGGCGCCGAAGCCGATGTTGTCGGCCGCGGAGACCTCGTACCGGGTGAAGTCCTGGAAGATGACGGCCAGCCGGCGGCGCCACTGGTCGACGGGCAGGGCGCCGATGTCCGTGCCGTCCACCAGGACGCTTCCCGCGGTCGGCCGGTACAGCCGAGCGAGCAGCTTGACGATGGTGGTCTTGCCGGCTCCGTTGACGCCGACCAGTGCGGTGCACACGCCCGGTTCGATCCGCAGGTCCAGGCCGTCGAGGACGGGCTGTTCGCGTTCGGGGTAGCGGAAGACGACCTTGCGGAACTCCAGGCCGGGCGGCCGGTCGGAGTCGGCCGCGACCACGGGGGCCTCCGGGCGCGCGGGTACGCGCACGGCGTCGGCCGCCGGCATGGCCCGCTCGAACCGGGCGATGGCGTCGGCGGCGTTCATCCCGTACTGGGTCTGGGTGTCGGCCTCCGGGTAGAAGTCGCCGAGCCGTACGACGGCCAGCGCCGCCTGCGCGGTGAGCGCCAGCTCGGCGAGCGAGAGATGGCCGTGGGCGGCGGATCTGCCCAGGCCCGCGAAGGTCGCGCCGACGATCAGCAGCCCCGCGGCGAGGTAGCCGAGGAAGGGGAGCAGATAGATCCGGCGGCGCTCGCGCCACACCGGCTCCATCGCCGAGCGGTGCACCCGCCGGTGGCGCGCGGTCAGCCACTCCACCAGGCCGAACACCCGGATCTCCTTGGCGGCGGGCGCCCCCATGGCCAGGTCGCGCAGATACGCGGCCTCCCGGCGGGTCGGGGTGACCGCGCGGATGACCCGGGCGTAGCGCCGCAGTCCGCCGCGCTGCCCGATCCGGAACAGGACGGCGACGGCGGCCAGACCGACGGCGGCGAGCCAGGAGAAGAGCGCCCCGGCCACGACGCAGAAGCCGGCCAGCTGCACATAGCGGGCGACCAGCGCGACCAGTCCGGCGAAGGCGCTGCCCGGGGTGCGGAAGGCGGACTCCAGTTCGCGGGTGGCCTCCTCCAGCAGGTCGAGTACCTTCTGGTCCTCCAGTGGCGCCAGGTCCACGCTGCCCAGGGCCGCGGCGATCAGCCGGTCGTGCATCACCCCGTCGACGCGCTGGGCCAGCACTTCGCCGATCGCGGTCTGCACCGGCTCCAGCACCTGCTGGAGCAGCAGCGCCACGGCGGCGGCGGACAGCCCCCACAGCAGACGGTGTCCGGCCGCCGAGCCGAAGCCCTGGGCGACCGCGCCGGGGATACGGCCGACGGCGGTGCTGATGGCGACCGCGAAGGCGACGGGCAGCGCGCCGCGCAGCACGCTCACCACCAGCGCGGCGGACGACAGGCCCTTCCCGGCCGAGGGCATCAGCCCGGCGATCTTCCAACGTTGCTGCACGGCCTCCTGCAGCAGTCCGCTGCGTGCGGCGGCAGCGGCCACGGTGTCCGGCATGTCTCTCCGTTGTAGGTGGGCGGACGGCAGTGGGTGAGGGGAGGACTCCGGCCGGACCCGGGCCGCGGGCGCGCCGAACGGCACGCCCGCGGCCCGGGTCCGTGGATCAGCCGAAGAGTTCCGCGCGCAGCGGCTCACCGATGCCGAGGTCGTCGCAACAGCGCGCGACCGACTCCAGATAGCGGTCGCGGACCTCCGGGGCCCGCGCCATGTCCTGCTCCTCCTCGGTGAGCCGGCTGATCGTCCGCTGCCGGAACCGGTAGTCCTTCTCGTTGCCGTGGATGCCGGGCACGACATACGCCTCCGGCTCCGCCGGGTAACGCACCAGCGCGTTCTCGGAGTTCAGATCGCCCGCGGCGCCCCAGCCGGTGAGGATGTCCGGGCGGTAGCGGTCGGAGAGCCCCAGCCGGCCGAAGAGCCGGGCGACGGTCGTCTCCGGCTGCCTGCTCGCCTCGTACGGGAAGTGGGTGACCTGGACGCCGGCGCTCTCGGCGTAGCGGCGCACCACCGGGTAGTTGGCGGTGGCCAGCAGGAAGTTGTCGACGACGCGGGAGCGGCCGATCCTCTCCTCCCACTTGGCCATCCAGGAGTCCATGCTCGCCACCGGTTCCCGGTCCAGTACGAGCAGCCGCAGCCGGTCGGCCGGCCAGCCGGACTCGATCAGGTTCCGTATCGGGTTGAACAGGCACTCGTAGGCCAGATACGGGCCGGCCATCTCCTTGGCGAACAGCGCCGTCTCGCCGTCCGGCAGCACGAACGGCGAGCCGGTGCCGCCGGTCAGCTCGTACCGGGCGATCGTCTTGACCGGCTGGTAGTAGGCGGGGACGCCCGCGATGCCGAAGAGGTTGGTGATGGCGGTCGAGCCGACCCGGCAGCGGCCCCAGCCGACGACCAGGGTCGGGAAGTCCTCCGCCGGGCGGCCCCGGAAGCCGGCCCGCAGCGTGGCGTTGACGGCCTCGTCCATGGCCCGGACGGTGGTGGTCGTCAGCTGGTAGCGGCCGTCGGGGGGCAGCTCGGTGTCCGGCAGCTCCGGCGCCTGCGTGCTGAGGAGTCCGGCGAGGCCCGCCGGGTCGGTGTGGGCGGTGGTCATGAGTGGGTCCTGTCTTCCGTGGGCGAGCCGTGGTGCGCCGCCGGTCGGGCGAGGCCGGCCAGGCCCAGAGCGGCGGGGATCTCGGACAGCGGCACCTCGCGGTCGACCGCGTCGCACAGCAGGGACTCCAGGCCGGTGAGGACGGCCGGGACGCGCTCCTGCGGGAGGTGGGCGGTGTCGGCGAGCAGCGAGACCTCGCACTCGGCGCCGCGCTGGGCGAGCGACAGGCAGAAGGTCATGTCGTGCCGCTGGAAGCCCTGCGCCAGGACGGGCCCCTGCGCCGACCGCAGGGTGAGCGGATCGGGGTCGTCCGGGCCGCTCGGGAGGTACCACTCGCGGCCGAGCCGGGCGTCGTTGAAGTAGCCGGACAGATCGAGGGGGTGCCTGCGCGAGCGCCGGACCTCGTCGAGCAGCGCGGCCAGCGACAGCGGGTCGTACTGCCCGTGGAAGTACCCCTCGGTGGCCTGCCGGTAGACGGTACGGACGGTGTCGTCCAGCGAGGCGTCCTCCTGCCGGAAGACCAGCAGGGCGTCCTGCGCGGCGGCCGAGACCAGCTGCTGCTGCCGCGGGGTGTAGCGGTTGCCCGCGATCAGCTGGAGGGCGACGACCGGTTCGGCCCGCAGCGCCGACAGGGCGACGGCGGACAGCGCGAGCAGGACGGTCGAGCTGGAGGTACGGGTGCGCCGGCCCAGTTCGGCGGACGCGGCGGCCAGCGCCGTCGACCGCATGACCCAGCGCTGCACCGGCGGGTCGGCGGGGGCGCCGGCGGCCCTGGCGGGCGCGGTGTCCGGCACCTCGGCGAGCCGCTCGCGCCAGAACTCCATCGCCCGGGCGTCCTTGCGGCGGCCGCGCTCGGAGCGCTCGAAGGCCGCCTGTTCCAGCGGCTGCCAGCTGGCGGCCGGGGACCCGGCGGGCGCGGACTGGGGGGCGGTGGAGGGGACCAGCATCGCGGCGAGGTCGGTGGTGATCCGCTCGATGCCCCAGCCGTCGACGGCGACGTGCGAGGCCACGACGGCGACGGCGTGCACCTGCCCGTCCCGGCAGGCCAGGCTGAAGCGCACCGGCCACTCGCTGCTGAGCCGGAAGGGGATGGCGGCGAGCCTGCCCGCCTGTTCCGCCGCCGCCTCCTGCGGGTCGGCGCCCTCGGGCAGTTGATGGACCTCGACGAGATGGGCGCTGGACGCGGCGACGATCTGCCGTGTGCCGTCGGGCTGTTCGGTGAACCGGGTGCGCAGCGCCTGGTGGGCCTCGATCAGCCGGCTCAGCGCCGTACGGCACGCGGACAGCGGCACTCCCCGCTCGGGCAGCGGCACCACGCGCTTGATGTTGAAGGCCGCCGAATCGGCGCCGAACCACTGCATGGGCCGCCAGATGTGCAGTTGGCCCCACGTCATGGGCCCGTTGCCGGGTTCGGCCGAGAAGGGCACGGGCAGCGTGGCGCTGTCGCCGTCGGGGGCCGTCCGCGGCTCGTCGGCGGCGGACACCGGCTGCCGGGCGAGACGGACGTCCGCGCTCGCGGAGGTCCCGGGCGCCCCCGCGACAGGCGCCGCGGTCCGCGGGCCGCCGATCAGCGCGGCGAGCGCGGCCGGGGTGCGGGCGTCGAAGAGCTCCCCGATGGTCAGGTCGATGCCCAGGTCCTCGACGGCGGTGACGATCTGCACGACGTTGAGCGAGTCGCCGCCCAGCTCGAAGAAGTCGTCGTCCGCGCCGGCCCGGTCCAGTTGGAGCACGCGGGCGAACACCGCGCACAGGGACTCCTCGGCCGGGGTGCGCGGGGCCCGGTAGGGGCCTGCCGAGTCGGGCCGCAGTACGGGGCTCTCGGCCAGCCGGGCGTAGTCGATCTTGCCGTTCGGCGTCTGCGGGAAACCGGGGACCAGCAAGAAGCGCGACGGCACCGAAGGCTCAGGCAGCACCTTGAGCAACTGCTCGCGCAGCTCCCCGGCCTGGGGCCCGGCGCCCTCGGCCGGGCGGATGTAGGCTGTCAGCCGGGCGGAGCCTCCCTCGTCGGGCGTCGCGGAGACCACGGCCTCCAGTACGCCGGGGCAGTGCAGCAGGGCGTCCTCCACGGTGGGCAGTTCGATGCGGTGACCGCGGATCTTGACCTGCCGGTCGCCGCGTCCCAGCACCTCGACGGTGCCGTCGGCGGTCATCCGCGCGAGGTCGCCGGTGTGCAGCAGGCGCTCGCCAGGACGGCCCCAGGGGTGCGGGGTCCAGCGCTCGGCGGTCAGCACGGGCCGGCCGTGGTAGCCGCGGCCGGTGACGGCGCCGGCGATGCACAGTTCGCCGACCTCGCCGTGCGGCAGCCGCTCGCCGTCGGGGCCGACGATGTGCACCTCGGCGTTGTGGATCGGCCGGCCGACCGGCAGCCGCTCGCCCTCCGGCTCGTCGCCGCCGACCCAGTGCCAGGTGCAGCCGCAGGTCTCGCTCATGCCGTAGTGGTTGGCGAACCTGGCGCCGGGGCTGCCGGCGATCCAGGCCGCGAACGCGGGGGTCAGATGGAGCGGTTCGCTGCCGATCATGACCCGGCTCGCGAGTCCGTTCACCGTGCCCAGCGCGGTGAGCGCCCGTACGTGCGACGGGGTCAGCTTGAGGAAGCCGCAGGAGCCGGCCCGGGCCAGGTCGGCCAGGTCGTCGAACGCCACGGGTTCCGGGGCGACGTCCAGCTCCCAGCCGACGGCGAGCGCCGTGAAGAGGGTCATCACCGAGCCGACGAAGTACAGCGGGGCGTGCAGCAGGGCCCGTTCGCCGGGGGCGATGGCGAACTCGTCGGCGCACCAGCGGACGTAGTTGACCAGCTGGGAGTGGGTGCCGAGCACGCCCTTGGGGGCGCCGGTGGTCCCCGAGGTGTACGAGATGTAGGCCAGGTGCGCGCCGGTGACGGTGGGGAGGGCGTCGGCGTTCGCGGCTCCTTCGGCACCTTCCTCGGCTTCGTCGGCCGGTCCGTCTGCCGGGATCACGACCGTACCGCCGTAGTCCGCGAGCCTTTCGCGGCCGGCGGCGTCCGTGACAACCAGCGGGTCGCCCGCGTCACGCAGGATGGTGGCCATCCGGGCCTGCGGGTCGTTGACGGACAGCGCCAGGTAGGGCGCGCCCGAGCGCAGCACCGCGATGATCGCGACCACGGCGTCGGCGGAGCGCGGCAGGAGTACGGCCACCGGGTGGTCGGGGCGGGCCCCGGCGCCGACCAGCCGCCGGGCCAACGCGGCGGTGCGGGCGTCGAGTTCGGCCCGGGTGATGGTCTGCTGCCCGTAGCGGACGGCGATCTCGTGCGGCGCGCGGGCGTTGCGGTCGTCGATCAGCGTGTGGATGCCGACGTCGTCGACGGGCACCCGCTCCCCCACCGCGCCGGAGACACCGGGCTCGGCGTAGGGCGCCTCGACGGTCTCGTGCCACCAGCGCGGGGGCCCGTCGGCCGGCCGGGGGTCGTGGCCCCGCGCGGCCGGTACGCGCTCCCCGGTCCGCAGCGAGGCGGGCGTCAGATCGGTCCAGGTCTCGGCGATGTGGGCGAGACATCGCTCACGGCTGCCGGCCGCTCCCTCGGGTTTCCACCCGGCGGGCAGCGGCCGGTCCAGCGGCCACAGGGAGAACTGCTCCTCGGCGTTGACCACGACCTGGTGGGTCGCCGCGGACGCCTCACGGCCCACGGGGCCTGCGACTTCGGCCGTCACGGGATGGTCACCTCCTTACGGGTGAGTGGGGACGCCGTACCGGCGGCCAGGGTCAGCGGCTCGCGCCACCGCTCGCCGCGGTACCAGTCGGCGTCGAAAGCGGTGATCTGCGGGGCCGCCAGGCCGCCGGAGCGGACGCTGTCGGTGAGCTGGCGCCAGAAGACGTCGATGAGATGGGTGTAACGACACGCCGTCCGCAGGTCCTCCACGGTGAACGGCGGCCCCTCCATGCGCACCACCCGGATGTCGAACGTGCCGCGGTAGGGGTGGCCGTACGGCGCGAAGGGCGGCATCCACATCGCGGCGCCGGGCGCCCGCAGCGTGTACCGGACCTGGGAGTGGACATGGCCGCCGTGCCGCAGCCCGCCCCACTCGCCGATGTCGGGGAGGATCGGCGAGAAGAAGTAGTGGCGCTTGCGGGGGATGGCGCCGCGCGAGTAGTTGCCGGGCATGAAGTGCCAGCGGTTGTACATCATCCGCTGGGCCACCATCCACAGGATCTCCGAGAGGCGGTCGCCCGCCAGGTCCTCGGCGATCCGGGGGGTGGGGAGCACGCAGCAGAAGAAGTCGCCCTTCTTCAGGTCGAGTACGGGCTCGATGTCGCCGCCCTCCAGCTGGGACAGGTCGCGGATGCCGCTGGACATGGCGTAGTCGCCGCCGGTGGCCAGGGTCGCGCCGAGCACGATGGCCTCCACCACCTCCTCCAGGTCGGTGGCCCGGCCGTCCAGCACCGCGGCCTCGACGGCGCGGGCGGTCACCGTGCGGACCAGGTCCTGGACGTTCGCCGCGGCCGGCTCCGTGTCGCCGAGCCGACGGGCGGCGAGGGCGGCGAGCACCGGGGGGATGTCCTGGACCCGGCGGTCCTCGGGGTCCCAGGGCGCGATGAACTCCTGCTTGGCGTAGGTCAGTCCGTTGACCCGCCGGTAGCGGATGCCGGGGCCGCTGTCGGCGTCGGCGGCGAGTTCGCCGGCCAGCGTCGCGAGCCGTTCCAGCGGCAGGGTGGCGATGTCGGCGGAGAGCGCGGCGGCGGCGCCGGGGCGGGCGTGCCGGCCGTAGACGCAGATACGTCGCAGCAGGGTGGTGCGCAGCGCCCGGGCGGTGAGCTGGCGGCCGTTGAACTCCTCGAACCTGATCGGGCCGCCGCTGCGGAAGAGCAGGTGCAGTCCGGCGACCAGGAGCCGTTCCTCCCAGGTCCACTCCGGGAGGTCGCGGTCCCGCAGCGCGGGCAGGGCGTTGCCGCGGATCAGGGTCGAGGAGCCGCTGTCGGAGCGTGAGAAGACGCGGCGGCCGATCCAGAGGAAGACGGTCTCGACGCGTTCGACCCAGTCGATGACCTCTTCCAGGTGGTCGCCGAGGGTGCCGTCGCCGCGCCAGTCGGCCAGCATGGCGTCGAGACCGGCCTGCTCGCGGTCCTCCAGGGCCTGTTCGGCCGCGGTCTCCTCTTCGGCCATCTCCAGCAGCCAGCGCGGCAGTCTGAGGCCCGCCACGACGTCGGCGGGGTCGGGCGGGTCGTCTTCGGTGACGTGCAGGGTGAGCTTGCCCAGCGGCGAGAAGGCGACGAGGACGTCGCACCCCTCGGCGCCGTCGCCGGGGCCGCCGGGGCCGCCGGGCGGCTCCAGCGTGAATTCGCGGCGCCCGAGGACGTGCTGGAGCAGGGCGCGTTCGTGGATGGTCAGGCCCGCGGCGGCCGACTGGTACGGCACGGAGCCGTCCAGGGTCAGCAACTGCAGAAGGCCCTGGCCCGCGGATCCGGAGAAAAGCACTTCGGGATTGCGAACACCGTCAAGGTGTTCCACCCATACGTCGCGTTTGTTCTTTCGTTCCACCGGTCATTTCCCCCATGCCGATACGAACCGCGCCTGGCGTCCCGCCTGTGCGCGGTTTTCCGGAATGCGACCCACCGGAGGGCGTGATCCGACCCGGATGGGCAGCGCGAAAAGGGGAATGACAATTGAATCGCATCGTCGGGGAACGGCCCTGGACGGCTCTGGAGCGGTTCCTCGCGTGCCTGCATCCCCCGTTGGGCGCTCTTTTGTGGGAGCGCTCCCATCCGGAGCTTTGCATGGGGTCTGAGAAGCTGTCAAGGATGGTGACGGAAGGGGCGGCGAGATATTCGACGTGGCTCTGCGAATAGCTGATAGCAGGATTTCGAATCCGCAAAGCGGACGCGAGCGGACCCGTTCTTCCTCCACGCCGGTTGCCCCCACCTCCCCCTTTTCCGGGGCACACCGCCCCGGGCCCCGAGCGCCGGGGCAGCGCCCGCACGCACGCGAACCGGCACCGACCGGCCGGGAGGCCGGGGCAGGGGCGGGCCGGGCTGCGCCCGGGGGCGAACGCGGCCGGGGGCGGGCCGGGCCCCCGCCCGCCGAACCAGAGCCAACGGGCCGGGGCGGCCCCGGACGGTCTCGCAGCCAGAGCCGGGCGACGCCCGACGCGGCCCGGGGGCGGGCCGGGCCCACGGCCGGAAGTCAGGGCGGAGCCCGACACGGCCCTGCACGCGGAAACGCGCGCTGCGCGAACCGGACCCGCGGCCGGGTCCCGGACCCGAGAGCCCGGGGCAAGCCCGGTCAGCAGAGCCGGAGTCCGCGGCCCGGCAGGGCCGGCACGCTCCCGGACGCGGGAGATGGACGAGGCCGAGGAATCCGGGGGCTGCCCGGCCGGGGGCGGGGCCTGGAAACGCACGTCGAGCGAAGCGGACCCGAAGCCCCGGTCCGGGCAGGCCCCGAGGCGGAGAGCCGAAGTGAGCTTCAGCCAGGCCCGCCGCTCGGGTCCGGAACCGAGCGGGCTCGAAGTCCGGCGCTACGGCCGGGGTACCGGGCCCCGGGTGGGCTCACGTCCCCGACCAAAGGCGCCAGGCTCACGCCTGCCTGGGCCACCCGAGCTCGGAGCAGACCCGAGGGCAACCGCAGTGCCCGCACCCGCGCGAACCAGAGCCAACCCCGGCCCGGGGCGGGTGGCGCCCGGCACGGCCCTGCACCCGGAACCGCGCGCCGAGCGAAGCGGACCCGCGGCCCCGGGCCAGGCTGGGTCCGGGCAAAGTCCGCTTCGGGGGGGCCGAGGTGAGGCTGAGTCAGGTCGTGACTCGGGGTCGGGGGCAGCGCTCCCGGGCTTACCCGAAGTGCCCGGGGCCCAGCGCAACGGCCCGGGTGGACGGCCCGCGTCCAGGGGCCGACGCTGCGGATTGGCCCCCGCCCCCGGGGCCGCCTGGGCCGGAAGTCTCGGCGCAGTCGTCGAGGTTGGCCCGGCCCCGGCGGCCCGGCGGGTTCACGTCCGCCCCGGAGCACCCGCGCCGAGCGGGTTCGAAGGCCAGCGCATCCGGGGCCGACGCAACGGCGAGGTTAGCCCGGCCCCGGCCCCGGCGGCCCGGCGGGTTCACGTCCGCCCTCGGAGCACCCGGGCCGAGCGGGTTCGGAGGCCAGCGCATCCAGGACCAACCCAACGGCGGGGTCGCGGCCCTGCGCCATGGGCCGGGGGTCCGGCCGGGTTGGCCTCACCTCGGGCGGGCGCGCCGGGGCCCGGCCCCGCCGAGGGACCGGCGCTGCGCCAGCCGTGGGCCGGGCGCCCCCGCCGCCCCCAGCCCGGAGGGGTCGCGGCCCGGCGCCAGGCCGGCTGGGCTCACCTCGAGCGGGGCGCTGAGGTCCGGGCCGGAGGCCGGGGGTCGCGGGTGGCCCGGAGGGTCAGCCGCGGAGGTGGGTGCGGACCTCCGCCGCCGCCTCGTCCCCGTACGCCTTCGTGAACCGATCCATGAAGTGCCCGCGCCGCAACTCGTACTCCTGCGTCCCCAGCGTCTCGATGACCAGAGTCGCCAGCATGCACCCGACCTGCGCCGCCCGCTCCAGGCCGACGCCCCACGCCAGTCCGGACAGGAAGCCCGCGCGGAAGCCGTCGCCGACGCCGGTCGGGTCGACCTTCGCCTGCTCCTCCGCGCAGCCGACCTCGATCGCGGGCTCACCCTTGCGCTCGATCCGTACGCCCCGCGCGCCCAGCGTGGTGACGCGGGTCTCGACGCGGTCCAGGATCTCCTCGGCGGTCCAGCCGGTCTTGCTCTCGATGAGCCCCTTCTCGTACTCGTTGTTGAACAGGTACGCCGCTCCGTCGACCAGGACCCGGATGTCGTCGCCGTTCATCCTGGCGATCTGCTGGGAGAAGTCGGCGGCGAACGGAATCCCGCGCGTACGGCACTCCTCGGTGTGGCGGGTCATCGCCATCGGGTCGTCCGCGCCGATCACCACCAGGTCGAGGCCGCCGACCCGCTCGGCGACGGCCTGGAGCTCGATCAGCCGCGCCTCGCTCATCGCGCCGGTGTAGAAGGAGCCGATCTGGTTGTGGTCCTGGTCGGTGGTGCAGATGAAGCGGGCGGTGTGCAGCACCTCGGAGATCCGTACGGACGCGGTGTCCACGCCGTGCCGGTCCAGCCAGGCCCGGTACTCGCCGAAGTCGTTGCCCGCCGCGCCGACCAGGATGGGCCGGGTGCCGAGCTGGCCCATGCCGAAGCAGATGTTGGCGCCGACCCCGCCGCGGCGCACGTCGAGGGCGTCGACAAGGAACGACAGCGACACCGTGTGGAGCTGGTCCGCGACCAACTGGTCGGCGAACCGCCCGGGGAAGGTCATCAGGTGGTCGGTGGCGATTGATCCGGTGACGGCGATACGCACGGTGGCAGGCTCCTGGGGGAACGGGATCGTACGGACGGGTGGCTCGGGTGAACTCGGCGATCCGGGTGAGTTCGGGTGAACGAAGCAAGGATGCCGGATGGCCACCGGAGGTGCCGGTCATCCGCGACAACCGACGGCCGGCGGGCCACGGAACTACCCGATAGTAGGGCTTTCTCCTTCGCCGCTCCGTGCTTAGGGTCGAAATATGAGGTCACAGCCGCCCGTCGCCCTCCCCTCCTCCTCGCTCGCCGATCCGGACTCGCTGGAACAGATGATCGGCGACTGCCGGCGGATGGCCGAGCACTGGCAGACGCCCGCTACCGCGGCCCGGCCCGCGGTCCCCCCGGCCGGCCTGCACGGGATCACGGTCCCGGCCGCTTCCGCGCAGGCAGTGCGCGGGATGGCGGAGTACGGCGCCTGACGCGGTCACGCCCGGCGCTCCCCGCGACACGCGCAGCCCGTAGCCCGGCCCGCTGATTCACCCCGCCCGGCCGTCCCCCGCCCGGGGGAGGTTCCCCCGGGCGGGGGAACCGGGAAGCGGGCCGCCGCGTCACATCGGCACCTGACGTCAACGGGAGCCGAAGGAGTACGCGGTGAGCACCCAACGCGACGACGACAGCGCCGGTGAGGACCCTGCCGACGGGACGCCGGACGAACACCGGCCGCCCGACGGCCCCACGAAGCGCGGACCGCGCCTCGCCGTGGTGGCGGTGGCCGCCGCCGTACTGCTGGCCGGGGGCGGCGGCGCCTGGTGGGCGGCGGCCTCGGCGGGCGGATCGGACGGCGCCAGGAGCGACGACAAGCCGCAGGCGCTGCCCGCGCCGCTGCGGATCGACGGCTCCGGCGTACCGGGAACGGTCACCGGCGGCCCGGCACCGGGAACGGTCACCGGCGGCCCGGCGGTCATCGGCGGTTCCACCTATGAGCTGACCGGCACGCTGCCGAAGGGCCCGGCGTCGGCGTCCGTCTACCGGGCGCGCGGCGAGGTGGGCGAGACGGCCGTACGGAAACTGGCCGCGCTGCTCGGAATGGACGGCCCGGTCACCTCGGACGGCGGTACATGGCGGGTCCTCGGCGGTACGGCGGACGGCAACGGGACAGCGGACGGCGCCGGCCCGGCGCTGCTGGTCGGCAAGGACGCGCCGGGCACCTGGTCGTACAGCCGTGCCGGCGCGCGGTCCGTCCAAGGCGCGGGTCCCGGCGCGACCCGGCAGGACCAGGCGGCGCCGACCGGCTCCACCGGGTGGGCCGGCGGCTCTCCGCCGGTCTCCGAGGCGCGCGCGAAGGCGGTGGCCGGGCCCCTGCTCCACGGCCTCGGGCTGACGGGCGCCCGGACGGACGCGAGCCGGGTCGTGGACGCGGGGCAGACGGTGGGCGCGGTACGTACGGTGAGCGCCGACCCGCTGGTGGGCGGGCTCCCCACGCACGGCTGGACCACCTCGGTGCAGGTCGGCCCGGACGGGGTGATCACGGCGGGGTACGGACGGCTGGCGGCGCTCACGAAGGGCGACAGCTATCCCGTCGTCGGCGCGGCCGAGGCGCTCAAGGAGCTGAACGGGACGTCGGTCGAGCATCCGGACCACGGGATCGTGTCCTGCCGGGTGCCGACGGCCGGGCCCGTCAAGCCCATGAAGCCGCGCACACCGCCGCAGCCGGGCGATTCGGACGGGAGCAGCACCGCCGCGCCCGCCCGGCCCGCACCAAGCCGGTCCGGGCCCGCCCTGCCGCCCGGCCACGCCACAGCCGGCCCCACCACGCCCGGCCAGGACAAGACCCTTCCGCGCACCCTCCCCCGCGTCGTCACGTGCGCGCCGGGCAACGGCCACCCCGTCCAGGTGCGCGGCGCGCGCTTCGGGCTGGCGCTGGAGTACCTGGACGGGACACAGGCCCTGGTGCCGGCCTGGCTCTTCGACACCGCGCCCGCCGGGGTGAGCCGTACGGCGGTGGTGGCGCAGCCGGCCGTGGACCCGTCGCTTCTCCAGGGCCCGGTGTCCAGCGGCCCCGCGGACCCGACCGGCCCGGCCGACCCCGCGCCGACGGTGAACCCGGGCGGCCCCGACGTACCCGTCACCCCGGTCGCCCCGGGTGCGCCGCGCAAGGTGGCGGTCAACGGCTACCGGGTGAGCGGCGACACCCTCACGCTCACCTTCTGGGGCGGGGTGTGCGACACCTACCGGGCCTCGGCGAGCGAGAGCGGGAGCCAGGTGCGGGTCACGGTGACGGCGACGGCGAAGAAGCCGGGCGCGGTCTGCGCGCTCATCGCCCGCAGTGAGAACGAGAAGGTCGTACTGGGCGCGCCGCTGGGCAGCCGTACGGTCGTGGACACCTCGGACGGGCAGCCGGTCAAGGGACAGTGACCGGTTGTCGCACAAAAAGCGGCGGCACCCGGTGGGGGTGCCGCCGCTTCCGTCCGTGCGGTACGGCCTTCGGCGCGCGCGAATGATTCAGCGCGGCCTCAGGCTCGCACTCGGCCCGGGGCCAGGACTCAGTGGAACGAGTCGCCGCAGGCGCAGGAGCCCGAGGCGTTCGGGTTGTCGATCGTGAAGCCCTGCTTCTCGATGGTGTCCACGAAGTCGATGGAGGCGCCGCCCAGGTAGGGGGCGCTCATCCGGTCGGTGACGACCTTGACTCCGCCGAAGTCCTTGACGACATCGCCGTCGAGCGACCGCTCGTCGAAGAAGAGCTGGTAGCGCAGGCCCGAGCAACCGCCGGGCTGGACGGCGACCCGCAGCGCGAGGTCTTCGCGGCCCTCCTGCTCAAGCAGGCTCTTCACCTTCCCCGCGGCTGCGTCGGACAGGAGGATGCCGTCCGTCGTGGTGGTCTCGTCCTGAACCGTCATGTGCTCACTCCCGGGTTGTACGGACTGCTGGCTACCGGTAGCTAACCGGTGCTCCCTCGGATTCATTCCGGGTCCGCTGCGACTAATTCGTCTCCATGCTCGCACACGGCGGCCCGGCTCGGGCATCCCTCAGCGGGATGCGTCACATTGACGAAACCGGCATCGTCAATCTGACACGAACGGGTTATGATAGATAGCGTCAAGTAGACGAAAAGGTCTGCTCTGCAAAGAAAGGGCTCCCGGCCCGTGACCACCACCGAATTGCCGACAGACACGCTGGACGTCGACCCGCTGGACGTACAGCCCACGCCGCTCGCGCTGCTGCTGCTCGGCCGCGAGTCCGATCCCCGCAGTGAGCGCGGAGTGGACTGCCCGGGCGACCTGCCCGCGCCGTCCGACCCGGACCTGGTGGAGCGCGCCCGGGCCGCCAAGGCCCGGCTGGGTGACAAGGTCTTCGTCCTGGGCCACCACTACCAGCGCGACGAGGTGATCGAGTTCGCCGACGTCACCGGTGACTCCTTCAAGCTCGCCAGGGACGCGGCGGCCAGGCCCGAGGCCGAGTACATCGTCTTCTGCGGTGTCCACTTCATGGCCGAGTCCGCGGACATCCTCACCTCCGAGCGGCAGCGCGTGATCCTGCCCGACCTGGCGGCCGGCTGCTCGATGGCCGACATGGCCAGCGCCGAGCAGGTCGCCGAGTGCTGGGACGTGCTGGCCGACGCAGGGATCGCCGACGTCACCGTGCCGGTGTCGTACATGAACTCCTCGGCGGACATCAAGGCGTTCACCGGGCGGCACGGCGGCACGATCTGCACGTCGTCCAACGCCCAGCGCGCGCTGGAATGGGCCTTCGCCCAGGGCGATAAGGTGCTCTTCCTGCCCGACCAGCACCTCGGGCGCAACACCGCCGTACGGGACCTGGGGATATCCCTGGAGGACTGTGTCGTCTACAACCCGCACAAGCCGGGCGGCGGGCTGACCCCCGAGCAGCTGCGCGCGGCGAAGATGATCCTGTGGCGCGGCCACTGCTCGGTGCACGGCCGCTTCTCGCTGGAGTCGGTCGAGGACGTACGGGCCCGTGTCCCCGGGGTCAATGTGCTGGTGCACCCCGAGTGCAAGCACGAGGTGGTCACCGCCGCGGACTACGTCGGCTCGACGGAGTACATCATCAAGCAGCTGGAGGCCGCGCCCGCCGGTTCGGCGTGGGCGATCGGCACGGAGCTGAACCTCGTACGGCGGCTGGCGAAGGCCCACCCCGACAAGCAGATCGTCTTCCTGGACAAGACCGTCTGCTTCTGCTCGACCATGAACCGGATCGACCTGCCGCACCTGGTGTGGACGCTGGAGTCGCTGGCCGACGGCAAGGTGGTCAACCGCATCGAAGTCGACGCGGAGACCGAACACTTCGCGAAGCTGGCGCTGGAGCAGATGCTGGCGCTGCCGTAGCCGCTGTTGGCGCCTTGGCCTTGCGGCCCTTCGGCTCTCCGGTCTTTCAGCTCTCCGGCCCTTCGGCTCTCCGGTCTTTCGGCCCTTCGGCCTTTCCGAAGGCGCTGGCGTCGGCCCGGCCGCTGCCGGGAAGATGGACCGGTGATCCTTCGACCGGTACGTGACGACGAAGAGGACGCCGAGGTCGTGCGGCTGATCACGGCCGCCGCCTTCGGCGCCCCGAACCCCCTCACGGTGGAGACGCCCGGCGCGGGGCCCGCGGCGAAGTCCGTACCGACGCCGGAGGCCGCGCCGACGGCGGAGTTCCTGGCCCGCGAGCACGGCCGTTTCCGGCATCTGGCCCGGACCGACCCGGGGGGCTGCTGGCTCGCCGAGGACGAGACGGCGGGCCCGGTGGGCGTGGCGCTGTCGACCCGGCGGGAGGGCACCTGGGGGCTGTCGCTGCTGGCCGTGGTGCCCGGCGCGCAGGGCAAGGGGGTCGGCAAGGCCCTGCTGGCGCGGGCGCTGGTGCACGGGCGGGCCTGTCTGCGCGGCATCATCTGCTGCCCGCGGCATCCGGTGGCCGCGCGTACCTGCCGCAGGGCCGGTTTCACCCTGCACCCCGCGATGCGGCTGCTGGGGCCGGTCGACCCCACCGGGCTCAAGCCGCTGGACGGCGCCGTGCACGGGGGGACGGCCAGGCACCGGGACATGATGGACTCGGTGGACCGGCGCACCCGGGGCGGCGCGCACGGCGCCGACCACGAGGAACTGCTGCGCACCCACCGGCTGTTCGTGGTGGACGACCTGGCTGGCAGCGGCTACTGCTACGCGGACGACGACGGCGTGGAACTGCTCGCCGCCACCTCCCGCCGGCTGGCCACCCGGCTGCTCACGGCGGCGCTGCTGACGATGCCGCAGGGGCGGTCGGTGCGGGTCAGGCATCTGACGGCCGAGCAGGACTGGGCGGTGGACGTGGGGATCGCGGCGGGTCTGGCCGTCGTCAACGCGGGCTATGTGTGCTTACGGGGGATGCGGCCGCCGATGCCGTATCTGCCGTCGAGCGATCTGCTGTAAGGGGTGCCGTCCCAGAGCGGCGGTCCTTACCCGGTAAGGGGCTCCCGCCTGGCACGGCGGTCCTTACCCCGGCCCTTCACGCCGTCCGCCCGCCCGCCGCCGGCCGCCAGGTGTGGACGGGGGCGAAGTCCAGCAGTTCGTGGCAGCGGCGCAGCGAGAAGGGCACCGCGAAGCCGTCGACCGGCTCGGTGAGCCGGGCGGTCGGGTGGTAGCGCCGCAGAAGTTCCGCGGTCGGTTCGAGCGCGGTGGTGTCCGGCGCGGCGACGTTGATCACCGGATGGCCGTCGATCCCGGCGGTCAGCGCCGCGCCGATCGCGCGGGCCGCGTCGCGGCTGTCCAGCCAGCCCCACAGCGAGCCCGAGTCGTAGCCCGGGTCCTCGTGCACCCGGGCGATGTGGCGGCTGAGCCGTTCCCCCGTGCCGAGGAAGGGGAAGCGCAGCGAGACCACGGTCGTGCCGTAGCGGCGGCTGACGGCGGCGGCGACGGTCTCGCCGAGGTACTTCGACAGCCCGTACACGTCGTCGCCGACGAAGGGGTGCTCCTCGGTGACCGGGACGGTCCGCGGGGACACGCCGTGCCGGGAGAAGGCGAAGCCGTTGGCGGACAGGCTGGAGATGTTGACGACCCGCCCGATCCCGGCCCGGCCCGCGGCGTCCAGCACGAGGTACGCGCCCTGGATGTTGCTGCCGAACACCTCGTGCTCGGGTGCCACGTATGGCGAGGGCAGGGCGGCGGCGTGCACGACCGCGTCCACACCGTCGAGCGCGGGGGCCAGCAGCTCGCGGTCGAGGAGTTCACCGGTCAGCACCTCGTCGGCGACGGCGGGGTCGAGCGGCGTACGGTCGTGCGCCCGTACGCTCCAGCCCGCGCCGCCCAGGTGCGCGACGATCTCGCGGCCCAGAGTGCCGCCCGCCCCGGTGACCAGGACCTTCACGGTGCACTTCCTCTCGGCGCGGCGAGGGCGCCACGGTGGGCCGGCCGGAACCACGGGCCGGGCACGGCGGTACGAGGCGGGGGGTGCGGGAAATTTAACATGCCCCTAGCATCGAGTCCCGTCCGACGAACGGGAGAACTTCCATGACCACCGGTTCCGACCCCACCAGCCCGGGTCCCGACCGCCTGCTCGACGCCTCGGGCGCGCTGCCGCAGGCCACCCCGCCCTGGGCGCCGCGCGACGGGCTGCGGGTCACCGCCGTGCGCGCGATCGTCACCGCGCCCGAGGGGCTGCCCCTGGTCGTCGTACGCGTCGACACCTCGGAGCCCGGGCTCTACGGCCTCGGGTGCGCCACCTTCACCCAGCGGTACGCGGCCGTCGTCGCCGCCGTCGAGGAGCACGTCGGGCCGCTGGTCGTCGGACGGCACCCGGCGGACATCGAGGACATCACCCGGATGGTGCACTACTCGTCGTACTGGCGGGCCGGGCCGGTGCTCAACAACGCGCTGTCCGGCGTCGACCAGGCGCTGTGGGACATCGCGGGCAAGCGGGCCGGGATGCCGGTGTACGAACTGCTCGGCGGGCGCAGCCGGGCCGCCGTCGAGGTGTACACGCACGCGGCCGGCGGCACGGTGGACGAGACACTGGACGAGGCCGAGGCGCTGCTCGCCCAGGGCTACCGGCACATCCGCCTCCAGGTCGGCGGACCCGGCCTGGGCACGTACGGGGCTCCGGGCACCCGCGGCGGCTATCCGCGCTCGCCGCACCCGGACGGGTGGGACGTGGCGGCGTATCTGCGGGCCACACCCCGGCTGTTCGAGGCGGCGCGGGAGCGGCTGGGCGAGGAGGTCAGCCTGATGCACGACGTGCACAGCCGGCTGACGCCCAAGCAGGCGGTGGTGCTGGCCCGCGCGCTGGAGCCGTACGGGCTGTCGTTCCTGGAGGACGTGATCGCGCCCGAGCACTACGACCGGCTGCCGGAGGTACGGGCCGCCTCCCCGGTGCCGATCGCCGTGGGCGAGCAGATCGGCAGCGTGACGGACGCGATGCGGCTGATCCGGGACGGCGGGATCGATCTGCTGCGGCTGCACACGTCGGCGGTGGGCGGGCTCACCCCGACCCGCAAGCTGGTGGCGCTGGCCGAACTGGTGGGTGTGCGGACGGCGTTCCACTCCCCTGGTGACATCACGCCGGTCGGTGTGGCGGCGAATCTGGCGGTCGACATCTCGACCCCGGCCTTCGGCTACCAGGAGTCGCACACGTACAACGAGGCGACGCACGAGGTGTTCCCGGGGACGCCGGTGGTGCGGGAGGGCCACCTGTATCCGTCGGACGCGCCGGGGTGGGGGGTCGACCTGGACGAGGCCGCGGCGGCGCGGTACGCCCCCACGAAGTTCCTCCACGAGCGGTGGGCGGTGGGCGTCCGCCACCCCGACGGCGGGCTCAACGCGCCCTAGTGCTGCCGGAGTCGGGCCGGTCGGCCGTTCGCGGTCAGACGGGGACGGGGACCTGGCGGCAGTCCTTGGGCGGGGCGCCGTACGCGGAGTGGAAGGCCCGGGTGAAGGTGGCGTGGTCCTTGAAACCCCAGCGGGCGGCGATCCGGTGGATGGGTACGTCGCGCTGCACGGGGTCGGCGAGGTCACGGCGGGCGTGTTCGAGGCGCTGTTGGCGGATCCAGGCCGCGAGGGTGACCTCGCGGGTCCGGAACAGGCGGTGCAGATAGCTGACCGAGATGTGGTGGGCGGCGGCGACGGTCTCCGGTGACAGTTCCGGGTCGTGCAGGTGCTGCCGTACGAACGTCTCGACGCGCAGCAGCAGGGTGCGCTGCTGCGACTCCTCCGGCACGGCGCTGTCGGCGTCGAGGTGGTGGGCGACGACGGCGGTCAGCAGGTCGTGCGCGAGCGCGCCCAGCCGGGGCAGGTCGCCGGTCCGGTAGGCGGTGGAGTCGGTGGTCATCTCCGCCAGGAACCGGGTCAGCAGGGCCCCGAACCCCGTCCGCCCGGACAGCGGCGTGGCGAGCAACCGCGCCAGGCCGTGGCCCGACAGCCCCAGCGTCGCCCGGGGCAGATGGGCGCGCACCAGCGTCGCCGTCTCACCGCCCGGGACGATCCGCAGCCGGAAGGGCCGCGAGCTGTCGTACAGCGCGAACTCCTGCGGGTTCAGCACCGCGTCGCGGCGGGACTGACTCACGACGACGTTTCCGTCCAGGGAGAGCATGACCGAGAGCAGTTCCGGGTCGGCCTGGCGGATCAGCTTCGGTGTGCGCAGCACGTCGAAGGTCGACACCGTCAACTCCACGACGTTCACGGCCGCGAGGTCCAGCATGCGTATGGTCGCCCGCAGGTCCTCGGAGGTGTCGCTGACCGGACGCATGGGGTGCGCGCTGTTGACCCAGAGGTCGCTGAGGCGGCTCAGCCGCTCCTCCGGCGGCAGGTCCTCGCTCCGGAACAGCGTCTGGATCATTCGTCGCACCCCCTTGGCGCGACTTTAACCGGTGCGACCGGCGCGGGGCTTACGGAGCCGGGCGGTCCCTCTCGCTTCCGGCCACCGGCGGCCGGGTAGTCACCCGCGGGCGACGGGATGGTTGAGCGGTGGACGGCCGCGGGATCGCGCGGCGGGCGTTGGGCGAGTGTTCGGCGGGCGTTCGGTGGGCGTTCGACGAGGGGAGGCAGGCGGAGGGCGGCGATCCGCAGTGAGTTTGAGCCAATATCGGTGGAAACGTACCGTTCGGCGCGAGGGGCTGCGAACGTAGCTGCGTTCTCGGTCCTGTTGTCGTGGTCGGTAGGGGTGTGTCCCGCCGGCCTTTCGTATGTACGTGCGCGACCTGCCCTTGTCTCAACGCCCGCCCCAGCAGAGGAGACCGCCCCCCATGAACACGCATGCCTCTTCCACGGAGCAGAAACAGAAGCAGAAGCGGAAGCCGACGGAAGCGCAGACGGCGGAAGGCCGGTGCGAGTGGACGCAGGACCGTTACAGCGAGGGGATGTTCAGCCACGCGATCGGCAGCGAGCAGCAGCGGCTCGACCTTCTGCAGTCCGTGCTGGACGGGCCGACCCGCGCCCGCTTACAGGCGCTCGGCCTCAAGCCGGGCGACGAGGTGCTCGAAGTCGGCGGCGGCCGGGGGTCGGTGGCCCGGTGGCTGGCCGGGCAGGGCGCGCGGGTGACCGTGACCGACCTGGACACCACGTATCTCGACGACCTGGCCGAGCAGGGCATACGGGTGCTGCGGCACAACATGTACACCGAGGACTTCCCGGCCGGGTCGTTCGACTTCATCCACGCCCGGTACGTGGTGGTCCATCTGCCCGATCCGGACCGGGCCATCGCGCGGCTCGTACAGTGGCTGCGGCCCGGCGGCGTACTGCTGGTGGAGGAGCCCGCGTCCTTCTCGGTCATGGACTCCCCGCACCCGGCCTACCGCACGGTGATGCACGCCTTCCGCACCCACCTCGAACGGTCGGTGGGTACGGACACGGTGTGGGCCAGGACGCTGCCGGTGCCGTTGCAGCGGGCGGGGCTCGGTGACGTCGGGTTCGACGCGCGCGTTCAGCTGATCCACGGCGGTGACAACGAGGCGCAGTGGTGGCAGCTGTGTCTGGAGCAGTCGCGCCCGGCGATGGTGGCGGCGGGGCTGGCGGCGGACGCGGACTTCGAGGCGGCGTACCGGGAGTTGGCGGCGCCCAGCTTCCACGACCTGTCGCTGACGGTGGTGACGGCGTGGGGGCGTAAGGAGGCGTGACGGGGGCCTCGGGCCGGCTGCTCGCGGGGGCGGGGTGGCCGGCTCGGGGCTCGGCTCGTTGCACGGCTCGCTGTAGGGCTCGTTGCACGGCCGGCCGGGGGCGGGGGCGCGTCGCGGATCGTACGGTCATACGTACGATCCGCCGCTCCCGTCCCCGGCCCTCTCGCGTGTCGTGGGTCGGGCGTCGGGCGTCGTGTGCGGCCCGGTCAGACCGCCGGGATCGCGACCAGGTGATCGCCCGCGATGCCTGCCTTGTCGGGGTGGTAGAACTCCTTGATGGCGGCGACCCAGATCGGCACGGTGATCCGATCGGAATCCGTCGGCCCGAAAACGTCGAAGAGGGCGTGGATGTTGGGGAGGGCGAATCCGATGGCCGTCATGAGGGCGACGAATACCGGGCGTTCGACCAGTCCGTCACCGTCCGGGTCCCCCAATGCGGCGAGCGATTCGGCGAATTGGGCGATGGCCGCGTCGAAGCGCTCGGGGGCGAGGACGCAGGCGGTGTACTCGTCGAAGCTGATCCGGCCGTCGTGGTTGGCGTCCAGCTCGGTGACCAGCGTCGTCCAGTACTTCTGGAACGCGGCCAGCATCGCGTTCCGCGCGAGGCCGTCGGCGCCGGGCACGGCCTGGACGACGCGCTGGCTCATGAGGTCGAAATCGTCGGCCTCCAGAAATCCACTGCCGTCGACGTCGAACAGATTGAACACCAGCTTGACTCGGTTGATTGCTTCCGTCCGCATCGTGCCTCACCTTTCGCCGGTTTATGGCTGGGCTACGATTTGAGCAGCCATTTTCACTATGGGAGGGTAGCGGTCAGTACGTCCGCCAAAATGATGAGCGTTCATCACAAAGGGTGAATCGGCCGCTCTCACGTACGAGTTGCCCTCGCGGCGCGCGGTGGCACTTGCGCCGCCCTGGCGCTGTTCGGGTCCGGAACGGCCGCAGCCGAGGAGGTCCGGCGGCTGGGGCCGAGGAGGGCCGGCGGGTGTGCGGGGCCGGATGCGGTCGACGCGGAAGGCACGCCAGTCCTCGCGGCGGGCGTCATCGGCCGAGGGGCTTGGGCCCTGGGCGTAGTCGAAGCGCAGTTCCTCGCGAGTATGGATGGTGCGGCCCAGGTCGATCAGGACTTGGGCGTCGACCTGGGGGGTGTGGCCGACCTGGGGAGTGTCGTCGGCCGCCGCGGGCGGTTGGACGGCGGTGATGCGCAACAGGTCGATGCGGTGGCGCAGGCGGGGCGGCATGATCTGGCGGAGGGTGGCCAGCGCGCGGGAAGCGTCTTCGGCGATGGTGGCGCCGGTGGCCGCGGACTGTAGCGCGACGGCCAGGGCGACGGCCTGCCCGTCGTCGAACAGCATGGGCGGCAGGTGAGTGCCGGCCTCCAGGCGGTAGCCGCCGGGCGGACGTTTTATGCATGACACCCATACTGCCTGGAGTACCGGACACAACCTGTCCTCTACCCCTGCCATCGTGGCATACGAGCCGTTCGGGAGGCATCGCCCCTGGTCACGGCAGCGCCGCTCGGCATCGACGGCCGACGGCGCACTTCTGTCACATCGAGGCAAGGAGCAGGTCATGTCCGTCACGACCACCACTCACCTGAACCTCCGGGGCACCGCGCGTGAGGCGCTTGACTTCTACCAGTCCGTCTTCGGCGGACGTACCGTCGCGGTCACCTACAAGGACGCGGGCGCCGTGCGGAACGAGAGCGAGGCGGACTGGGTGATGTGGGGCGAGGTGGCCGGCGACAACGGCTTCCACGTCATGGCCTACGACGTCCCCTCGCAACTGCCCTGGAACCAGGGCGACAACTCGTTCTTCGTCTCCGTGCGTGGCGACGACGCCGAGGAGATCAGCGCCCTGTGGGGAAAGCTCGCCGAGGGCTCGACCGTCGTGAGTCCGCTGGAGCCCGCGCAGTGGGCGCCGTTGTACGGCATGCTCACCGACCGTTTCGGCGTCACCTGGGTCCTGGACGTCACCGCTCCGTACAACGGCTGAACCACCTGACCTGACGTGCCTGCGCCGTCTGGGCCGCCGCATCCACACGGGCGGCGCGGACGCCGCGGGCACCGGACACGTGGAGCAGCGGAAGGCGAGCGCACGCTCGACGCGGTCGAGCAACTGCTCGCCGGCGCCCACCCTCGCCCTCGGCGACGGGCAGGGAAACTCGATGATCACGGAATGTATCGATCCGCCCTCTCTGCCCCCGCTATCCGCAACAGCCTGTCACGCGTCGAGTGCCGCACATACCCAATATTTGAGTTGTCCTTGACACGCGCATTACTCATGGCCAGGATTCCGCTGCTCACTGTGGGCGATGGGGTGTGGGGGGAACGTGGAATTCCGTTTGTTTTGGCGTGCCTTGGGGAGAGCGGGGGCGGTTGCGGCTGTCGGGGCGATGGCCTGGACGGGTGTGTCGCCGCTGGCTGCCGCGGCGGCGGGTGACGGCGGGTCCGTCACGGAGGCCGAGCGGGCGCTGGAGCAGGCGCAGGAGTCCGGTGAGCAGGTCGAGGTGGTGGGGCAGCGGACGGAGAACACCACGACGTTCGCGAATCCCGACGGTTTCACGTTCACTCTTGATCAGTCGACGGTTCCGGTGAGGGTGGCGCGGCAGGACGGTTCGTGGGCGGCGCCGGACGCGTCGCTGGAGGCCCGGAGTGATGGAACTCTGGCTCCCCGGGCGGCTGTTGTGGACCTGGTGTTCTCGGGTGGCGGCAGTACGGCTCCGCTGGTGTCGATCGGGCACGCGGGCCGGGCGATGTCGCTGACGTGGCCGGGCACGCTGCCGGTCCCGACGGTGGACGGTGACAGCGCGGTGTACGCCGATGTGTTCCCGGGTGTGGATCTGCGGCTGACGGCGACGGCCGGGGGCTACCGTGAGGTGCTGGTCGTTAAGACTCCGGCGGCAGCGGCCGATCCGAGGGTCGGGCGGATCGAGTTCGGCATGAGCAGTTCCGGGCTGGACGTCAGAAGCACGGCGGGCGGCGGGCTGAGCGCGGTCGGCAACGACGGCCAGGAGGTCTTCACCTCTCCGCCCGCTCAGATGTGGGATTCGCACGCGGACACCACCGGTTCCGGCCAGGCGCGAGCTGCGGGGAGGAGCGCCGAGTCGGCCGGCGAGGACCCGGCGTCGTCGGCGGAGGCCCCCGGCCCTGGCGCCGGCACGGCGTCCGCGCCGATGGACATCTCCGACGGCACGCTGACGGTTGTCCCGGATCACGGCATGCTGTCCACCGCCGACGCGGACGCGTTCCCGCTGTACATCGATCCGGACGTCGCGCTGAGTTCGGGGGCGCCGACGCGTACTTTGCTCCGCAGTGACGGCTACAGCGACTACGCCTGGGACAACGACGACTCGGACGGCAACAGCCGCGGCAAGGGTGACGGGCACTGCGGCACGTGGAACGGCTACTACTGCGGTCCTGGGTACACCCAGCGGCTGTACTTCCAGTTCACGCCGGGGTCGCTGAAGGGCAAGAAGGTGCTGAAGGCGACGTTCCGGGTGACGTCGCCGTGGGCGTTCCAGTGTGCGGCGCGGACGACGGATCTGGAGCGTACGAACAACATCTCCTCGTCCACGACGTGGTCCTCGCGGCCGAAGGAACTGGACTTGATGGTGGACCGGTCCTTCTCGGCGGGCCGGGGTTCGGCGTGCGACCCGGATTCCCCGGCGGCGCCGATCGAGTTCACCGACAACCCCGCCGAGACCAACGAGAATCTGACGCCGACGGTCGCGGACTTCGCGGCGGGCAAGTTCGCGAAGCTGACGCTGGAACTGCGGGCCCATGACGAGAGCGACACCTCGGCGTGGAAGCGGTTCAAGAACAACGCGGTGCTGTCGGTGAACTTCGTGGGCCTGCCCGCGCTGCCCACCAAGATCGGCGTCGTGGCGGGCAGCGGGACGGTGTGCTCGACCAGCAGCTCCAGTCCGTCGGTGATCTCCGACCCGACCCCGGCACTGAGCGCGGTACCCCAGACGGCCGCGGGCGGTGAGTCGGGAGCCAGGCTGCGGGTGGTGTTCAGCGTGGACAAGTACACGGCCTCCACGAGCACATGGGCCAGCGCCTTCGGCGATCTGCTGCGTCCCAGCGCTCCCCAGTTCGCGGGCGACAACGTGCCCCCGGGTAGCGTGTCGGCGCCCACGCTCACCGACGGCACGCTGTACCGGTACGCCGCCTGGACGCGTTCGTACCAGGACGACGGCACCACCTACCTGGCCGGCCCGTCGAACGCCTCCACCTCCGGCTACTGCTACTTCAAGATCGACTCGACAGCGCCCAAGGCGCCCACGGTCACGTTCACCACCACCTACACCGAGTGCCTGCCCAACGCGTGTGTACCCGGCGGGGGCCCGGGGATCAGCGGGAAGGTCACCTTCGCGGCGGCGGCGGGCGAGACCGTCACCGCCTTCGAGTACAAGCTGTCGCCCAGCGACACGTGGGTCACCCTGGGCGCGGGCGTGACGTCCCTGACGGTCAAGCCGCCGGTACCGGGTACCTACCGGCTGGACGTACGCGGAAAGGACAGCCTGGGCCGGCCGGGCGCGGAAACGGTCAAGGACTTCGTCGTCGCCGCGGGCTCCGGACCGGTCGGGCAGTGGCACTTCGACGAGAACAGCGGCGCCGCCCTGGACTCCTCCAGCACGGTCGCGGCCGAGCAGGACAACGCGACGCTCTCCCCCACGGGTGCCACCCGTGACAACCGCGGCCGCAGGGGCGAGATCCTGCACGACGCGGCCGGCGCGGCACTGACCACCCCCGTGACGGACAAGGGCCTGCTCCTGAACGGGACCTCCGGTTACGCCGCCAGTGCGAACGCCGTGATCGACGCGCGGGCGTCGTACACGGTCTCGACCTGGGTCCGGCTGGGCACGAGCACGGTCCGCACGATGGGCATCGTCAGCCAGCAGGGCACCTCGGTCAGCCCGTTCTTCCTGTCCTACGCGGCCGACGGCGTCAACGACTGGAGCATCAGGGTCTACTCCTGCCCGACACCGACCACCTGCGCCTGGAACAAAGCGCGTTCCACGGTCAAACCGGTGCCTGGGGCGTGGACACATCTGGTCGCGGAGTACGACGCGACGGCTGGGCAGCTCTCGCTCTACGTCAACGGCGCGTTCCAGGCCTCGGTGCCGGCGTCCGCCCCGAACGAACCCAACGGGCCGCTGCAGTTCGGCCGCGACACCTGGGGCGGCAACCCGGTCGACTACTTCGACGGAAGCATCGACGAGACCCGGGTATGGCAGCGCGCGCTGACACCCGAGGAGATCACCGCCGAGGCACATTCCCTCGACGCCGCCGGATACGGGAACACCGAACTCGTCGCGGCCTGGAACCCCGCAGGCGGCAGCGGCACCACCCTCACCGACACCACCTCCGGCTACGGCCGCACCCTGACCCTGACCGGCGGAGCAACACTCGACGGCGATGCCGTCGTTCTGAACGGCACGAACGGGTCGGCGAGCACTTCCGGTTCGGTCGTGGACGACCTGGGTTCGTTCACCGTGACAGCCCGCGCCCAACTGGACGAGACCGCCCTCTTGACGAAGCCCGTCGGTTACACCGCCCAAGTGGCGGGCCAGCGTTCGGCGAGCGGCGCCTCCTGGGGCCTGTGGTTCAAGCTCACCGGGACGGCGACCGTACTTGACGACGACGCCAATATCGTCAACGTTCCCGAGGGGCAGTGGCTGTTCGGACGGGTGAACACCGACGGGTCATTGACCGGCGCAGCATCACCGGTTGAGGCGCTGTCCGGTACGAGTACGGACGTTTCGAGGCAGATCACGGGTGTCTTTGATGCCCAGTCGACGACGGCGAGCCTGTATCTGGGAGACATCGAGCAGAGCACGCAGTCGTACACGGCGGTGGTGGGTTCCGGTGACTTCACCGCCGGCCGGGGCTATGTCAACGGAGTGTGGGGCAACTATCTGCCCGGCCGTATCGAGGAGATCAGGGTGTGGTCCGGAGCGATGACCGACTCCGACCAGATCGGTGTCGTGGTGGGCGACTGACCGCCGGAGGTGGGGCGAGGGCGGCCGCTTCAGCCGCCCCGCCCTCCGACCGGCGCCGACAGAACTTGTGCGTGTGCTGTCCGTAATTCGGTTCGTGGAGCGTCCGTGGCAGATGTCCGGACGCCATCGACTGGGGGGTTTGCGTCGTGGGTACTCGGTCCGGCACCACTCGTCCGCTGTGGAGCGTGCTGTCGTTCCGTGGGGCGAAGAACGCAAGCGCTCGCGGCTCCGGCCGGCTCAGGGCGGTCTCGGTCGTCGCGGTTGTCGCACTCGCCGTTCCCCTCGGCCTCACCCCGATGGCGCACGCCGCTCCGGGGCCGCTGGGCCGGCCGGACCTCCCCGGGCAACGGTCGGTCAAGGTGCACACCGTCGGACCCGGCGCGAAACAGGCACGCAAGCACGTGGCCGACGCCGAGGCGGCCGACAACTCGCGGGCCCGGCGCGCCCTGGCCGAGCAGACCACGGCCTGGCCGAAGGGCGGCACGGCCCGGATACGAATGGCGGGCGGCACCGGCCCCACGGCGGCGGGCGGCCTTCCGGTGGCAGTCAGCAGTACCGGGGGAAGTGACACCGGCGGCACCGCCGAGGTCACCGTGCTGGACCGGACGGCCACCGCTGCCGCCGGGGTGCGGGGCGTCCTACTCTCGGTCCGGCCGCAAACCGCCGGTACAGCGAGGCTATCCGTCGGCTACACGTCGTTCGCCTCGGCGTACGGCGGTGGCTGGTCAGGGCGGCTCCGGCTGGTGGAGTTGCCGGGCTGCGCGCTGACGACACCGGATCTCGCGGAGTGCCGTACCCAGACGGCGCTGGCATCGGCCAACGACCTTTCGACGCAGTCGGTTTCCGCGAGCGCCCCGCTGACTACAGGCGCGGGTGCCAACTCGTTCAACGTGTTCGCCCTGACAGCGGGCAGCGGGGCATCGACGACGGGCAGCGGTGACTACACGGCCACTGCCCTGTCGGCGTCGTCGAAGTGGGAGGCGGGCGGATCGTCGGGATCGTTCACCTGGTCGTACGCGATGCAGGAACCGGCTGCCACGGCCGGCCCGGCGCCCTCGGTCTCGGTGTCGTACGACTCGGGAAGCATCGACGGCCGCACCGCCTCGACCAACAACCAGGGGTCGCAGGTCGGCGAGGGATTCGGGCTGTCCACCGACTCCTATGTCTCCCGGCAGTACGGCAGTTGTGACGACGACGGGCACGCGGACGTCTACGACCAGTGCTGGAAGTACGACAACGCCTCGCTGGTGCTCAACGGCAAGTCGACCGAACTCGTCAAGGACGACACCAGCGGAGTGTGGCGGCTGGCCGACGACGACGCCTCGACGGTCACCCAATCCACCGGAGCCGACAACGGGGACGACGACGGCGAGTACTGGACCGTGGTCACCGGCGACGGCACCAAATACGTCTTCGGCCTCAACAAACTGCCCGGCGCCGGGACCGAACGCACCAACTCCGTATGGACCGCCCCCGTCTTCGGCGACGACTCCGGCGAGCCCGGCTACAGCAACGGCTCCGCGTTCGCGGACCGCTGGCTGACCCAGGCATGGCGCTGGAACCTGGACTACGTCGTCGACACACACGGCAACGCGGAGACCTACTGGTACACCGCGGAGACCAACTACTACAAGAAGAACGGCGCCACGACCGCGAACGCCAAGTACATCCGCGGCGGACACCTCGACAAGATCCTCTACGGACAGCGGTCCGACACCCTGTTCAGCGCGACCGCGACCGACCAGGTGGCCTTCAGTTACGAGGAGCGCTGCTTCGCCACAAGCTGCTCCAGCCTGACCGATGCCACCTCCGACAACTGGCCGGACGTGCCCTTCGACACGATCTGCGCCTCGGGCGCGTCGGACACCGACTGCATGTCGGAGGCCCCCGCGTTCTTCACCCGCAAGCGTCTGACCCAGGTGCAGACCTCCGTGTGGTCCGGCACCGGCACGACGTACACCCCGGTCGACAAGTGGGTGCTGACGCAGGAATTCCAGGACCCCGGTGACATCGGGGACACCTCGGACCAGACGCTGGTACTGAAGTCCGTCAAGCACACCGGTCAGACGGGCACGACGACCGCGCTCGACCCGGTGTCCTTCACGTACCGGATGCTGCCGAACCGGGTCGATGCCACGGACGACATCCTGCCGCTGAACCGGCCGCGCATCGACACGATCACCTCCGAGACCGGAGCGATCAGCACGGTGTCGTTCGCGGCGGCCGAGTGCGTGCGGGGTTCGCACATGCCGGCTGCCGAGGACAACGACACCATGTCGTGCTATCCGGTCTACTGGCACATCAACGGTGCCGAGGACGCCGGCCTCGACTGGTTCCACAAATACCGGGTGCAGGGGGTCTTCACCTCCGACCCCGCCGCCGGCAACGAAGCGGTCGAGCAGTCCTACAGCTACGCCGACCCCGCCTGGCACTATGACGACAGCCCCTTCACGCCCGAGGACGAGCGCACCTGGTCGGTCTGGCGCGGCTACGGAACGGTGACCGTCTTCTCCGGCGACAGCGACCACGTCCGGTCCAAGACCGTCACCCGGTACATGCAGGGCATGAACGGGGACAAGCAGAAGAGCGGCATTCCGCGCAGCGTCACGGTCGGCGGCATCAGCGGCACCGGCCTCACGGTCTCCGCCGTCACCGACTCCGACCAGTACGCAGGGTTCACCCGTGAACAGGTGACCTACGACGGCTCCACGGCGGTCTCCGCGACCGTCAACGACCCGTGGTCGTCCAGGACCGCCACGCAGCACAAGTCGTACGCCGACATCGAGGCGTACTACATACGCACCGGCAAGACCTACTCCGACACCTACCTCACGGTGCCCGCGAAGTGGCGTACGAGTTCGGTCGCCACCACGTACGACTCCTACGGCATGGCCGTCAAGGCGGACTCCGCCGGTGACACCGCCAAGAGCGGCGACGAGACCTGCACCCGTACCTGGTACGCCCGCAACGACAGCGCGGGCATCAACTCCCTCACCTCCCGGGTCCGTACGGTGGGCGCGGCCTGCACGGCCTCGGAGGCGTCACTGTCCCTGCCCGCGTCCACGGCGACAGCCGGTGATGTGCTCGCCGACTCCGCGACGGTGTACGACAGCGCGACCGCGACCGCCTGGTCGGCCACGCAGACTCCCACCAAGGGAGAGGCGACCTGGTCCGGACGGCCGGGCGGCTACCCGGCATCACCGGACGCCAACGGCGAGCGGTACCCGAGCAGTTGGCAGACCACGGGCAGGTCGACGCTCGACGACCTCGGCCGGGTGACGTACACGGAGGACGCCGCAGGCACGCCCAGCACCATGGCGTACACCCCGACCGGGGCCGGTCCGCTGACCCGCACGATCGCCACCAACGTCGCGACCCAGAAGGTGACCACCTTCTACGACGGTCTGCGCGGCCTGCCCACCATGGTCTTCGACGTCAACACCAAGAAGACCGAACTGGCCTACGACGGACTGGGCCGGCTGACCGGGGTCTGGTTCCCGAACCGGTCCAAGTCCAGCGAGAGCGCCAACACGACCTTCGACTACCACGTGAGCCGCGACGCCCAGCCCTACGTCACCACCTCGACACTCGGTCTGAACGGCACCCGCAACACCAGCTATCAGATCTACGACGCGCTGCTCCGCCCGCTTCAGACCCAGACTCCGACCCCGACGGGCGGCCGTCTGCTCACCGACACCCGGTACGACTCGCGGGGTCTGGCGTACGAGACGTTCTCCGGCATCTTCGACAGCGCCGGCACGCCGAACGGCGAATACGCCCGGGCCGAGTACGGCGGCGCTCCCACCCAGAACGAGTTCACCTTCGACGGCGCCGGCCGGACCACCTCGGACACCCTGCTCGTGTACGGCGTGCAGAAGGGCGCGACCGTCAGAACGACGTACACCGGCGATTCCACGGCCACCAGCGCCCGCACCGGCGGAAGTGCCGCCCGGGTGATCACCGACGCGCTCGGCCGTACCACCGAGCGCCGTGACTACGCCGGCACATCCCCGGCGGACGCCGACTACGGAGGCACCGCACCGCTGCCGGGCCACACCACGACCTTCTACGGCTACACACGTGACGGCAAGCCGAAAACGGTGACCGGACCCGACAATACGCAGTGGTCTTACGGGTACGACCTGTTCGGCCGCCAGGTCTCCGCCACGGACCCGGACATGGGCACGACCACCACGGCGTACACATCCCTGGACCAGGTCGACTACACGCAGAACTCCGCAGGGAAGACCGTCCTCTACGGATACGACACACTTGGCCGCAAGACCGGCGAGTGGCAGACCAGCAAGACCGACACCAACAAACTCGCGGCCTGGACCTACGACAGCGTGGCCAAGGGGCAGTTGGCCTCCGCCACCCGCTACGACGGGGGCCTGGCCGGCAAGGCATACACCCAGAAGGTCCTCACCTACGACTCCCTGTATCACCCCACGCAGACCGAACTGGACCTGGCCCCGACCGATCCGCTGGTCACCTCCGGGGTCGCGCAGTCCAGCTACACCTTCGCCAGCGCCTACGGCGTGGACGGCAGCCTCACCCAGGCCCAGGCGCCCGCGGTCGCGGGTCTGCCCCAGGAGTGGGTCAGCTACACCTACCGTCCCACCGGTCAGATCGACACGGTCTCCGGTGCCAGCGGTTATCTGCAGAATGTCAGCTACTCGTCGCTCGGGCAGCCTCAGCTGCTCACCCTGGGCACCTCTGCCGCGACCGGCGTGAAGAAGGCGTACATCTCCAACGAGTACGAGGCGGGCACCGGCCGCCTCACCCGCTCCTCAGTGACCGACCAGACGCACGCCTGGATGCCGCAGGACCTCAACTACTCCTACGACGACGCCGGCAACGTCACCAAGATCACCGACCCCACCACACTGGGCGGCACCGCACAGGCCGACACGCAGTGCTTCGGTTACGACGGATACCGTCGGCTGACCAGCGCCTGGACCCCGGCCGACGCCAACTGCGCCACCACCACAACGGGCGGAGCGGCGCCGTACTCGACCGGCTACACCTACAACCCGGCAGGACTGCGGCTGAGCGAGACCCAGCACCCCGCCGGTGGCACCACCACCACGAACTACTGCTACAACGACACCGCGCATCCGCACGCCGTGACCGCGACCACCGCCGCGGCGAGCTGCGTGGGCGTCACTCCCAAGTACGTCTACGACAACACCGGCAACACCACCACGCGCCCCGGTGCCACGGGAAGTCAGACCCTGGCGTGGAACAGCGAGGGCGATCTCACCACCACGACTGAGGGAACGAAGTCGACCGGGTACCTCTACGACGCCGACGGCAACCTGCTGCTCCGGCGGGCGAGCGCCGGCGGCGAGTCCGTGCTGTACCTGGGCGCGACCGAGCTGCACACCAAGACGGTGTCCGGAACGACCAAGACCTGGGCGACCCGTACGTACACGGCCGGCGCCGACGGGCCCGCCATCGCCGTACGATCCAACCAGTCCGGTACGACCCAGCTGTCCTGGCTGGTCGCGGACCAGCACGGAACGTCCAGCCTCGCGATGGACGCCACGACCCAGGCCATCACCAAGCGCTACAGCACCCCGTTCGGCGCGCCCCGCGGCACAGCTGCCACCACCTGGCCCGACGACAAGGCGTTCCTCGGCCAGCCCGCCGACACCGGCACCGGCCTCACCCACATCGGCGCCCGCGAATACGACCCGGCCATCGGCCGCTTCCTCAGCATCGACCCCCTCCTGGAAACCGACAAACCCCAAACCCTCAACGGCTACACCTACAGCGCCAACAACCCCGCCACCTTCAGCGACCCCGACGGCATGGGTGTCATGGAATGCATGACCGGTGCGTTGTCGAATTGTGCCGGCGGTACGCCGACGGCATCGTCGACCTACGACGAAAAGCGCGACCCACATAGTGGTTCGAGTACCGGGAGCAGCTCCGCTTCCATTTACACGGGCCCGCCGGCTGGACCGGCCGCGCCGACGTGCGGCTGGTGCATTCTGCAGCCCTATGTGGCACCCTATCGGCCCATGTACCAGTTCGATTTCGGCAACCTTCCTTATCAGGGAATCATTGATGACCCTGCGGCGGACAACAACGACATGTCCCGAATGTTGCTCTACCACTGGCTCTTCAATAACCTTGGTTCTCATCCTGTATTCCATGGTGGCGACGCGATCGTCACTGAACTGTCGGGGGCAAAGGATGTGGTCGCGGCTCGCGACAGTCTGCTGAAGGGCCTGTCCCAAGGGTCTTCATCAGGTATATCCATCAGGCACACGGATGTTGGTCCGCACGGAAACTGGAAGGGATTCGCCGCCAAGTTGGCCGGTCATATCGCCGGACCACCGTGGGACCTTTCCGGCGCCCTGTCCAACGGGGTCGCCGGAGAGTCCAACTGGGCTGAGGCGTTCATAGGCTCGTACTCGGGCCGGGCCCATGTGGTCCCAGGTGGAGACAAGGGAACAATAAGGTTGCAATTCACTATCAAGAACACATCGGACTGGAACTCCGCAACCAAAATAATACCCAGGCGCAAAGGATCTGCTAAGGTCCTTGGGCTCGGTGAGCGGTCGGACGAGACCTTCACCTGGACCGAGCAATGGGCTGTGGGTACGCTCCATCCGAATCCGTCCTATTTTGTCATCGGCCCCTACTGACCTCCAGCAGGTGTTCCAGGGGATGGTCGAACATGTACAGCGAACTTAGTTGGAGTTGGATTCTTGGAGATCACAATGGGCATTTCGAAGGAGATTCCTCGGACTGCAGAGAGAATCTTCAAGGGGGTCTTCGCAGTTATTTCCTGTGGTGCCCTGCTCGGTGCCTGCAGTTCTGAAGAGCCCTTCTCGATCTCTCGTGATCAGGTAGTCGGGACCTGGGAAAGCAAAGACGCGGGGAAAATCTCGCTGTTGTCCGACCATCGATTCACGACTTCCGGCCTCAAGTTCAGGCATGATATTGTCGAGGGCTGCGAGCGCGGCCTGGTATCCGGAACCTGGGCCTTCTACAGCGATGGGGACCACGGCGTGAGCGACTATTCGAAGACGGCGGGGCCAACTCTCGGCCTCGGCTTTGACAGCAAGAAAAATGACTGTTTCTTCGATCTCGATGCTCATAAATCAAAAGGTGTCATCACACTGTGCATCACCATCGACCCGGATGCGGTGTGCGGGGGCGGGGCAGAATTCACCAAGCTCGAGGAACCCGCGCGGAAATCGGACTGACAGGGCAATGAGCCCTTGCCGACCTGCCGATGGAGCTGCGCACTTGGGCTGACAACGTGGTGAAGCCCCTGCTAGATGGGTTTTCGACCAAGAGAACCGTCTCCACCAGAGGCCTCGTGTGCTTGTCCACCCGTCCGGTGTGGACGTGTCCAGCTCCACGCTCCGCTTGGTCTCCAGGCAGCTGCGGCGGCAACGCCGTACGCTCAGCTTCCGCTGGCGGAGGCTGAGCGCCGGCCGTCAGGTTCTCCTTGCGCTCGCCCACCTGCGCATGGGACACGCCTACGCCCAGCTCGCCGCCGGATTCGGCGTCGGCATTACGACCGTATACCGCTACGTCACCGTGACAGTCGACCTCTGGACCGCCCTGGCCCCCACACCCTGTCTGACGCCGTACGCGCCGGGTCGACAAAGGCGTCCGTGCTCCTGAACGGCACGTTCCTGATAGACGCTCGTCCTGAGCAAGGTGATGTCAGCGCAAGACGTCACCCGGACCCTCGCCCTGGTCGACGGCATCCCACCGTCGTTGGCCGCAGGGGACGACCCCGCAACCGCTCGGACGCCCTGCACGGCGACAAGGGGAGACAGCAACCGCAACCGCCGGGAACCACGGCTCCGGCGCATCCTGCCGGTCCTCTCCCGCAAGGGCGGCCACCGCCGGCCTGGGCATGCTCCGCTATGTCGTCGAGCCGACCTCCGCCCTGCTGCACGAGTTCAGGCACCTCGCGACCCGCTGCCAACGACGCCTCGACCTCCACGAGGCCCTCGTCGCACTCATCTGGGGACCCATCTGCTGGCGGCGGCTGAAGACCCCAACCCGGCGATCGTGTGACGAGTTCCGCGCGATCGTTGCGGCCGCTCCCGTGTGGTTCGCGGTCACAGCCCTGAATGCGCCCGACCAGCGCGACGACCCGGGCGTCACCCTCATCATGGGCGGGATCGGCGTGGCCGTCCTGGGAGTCGCGCTCATCCTGCTCGTACTGCGGATGCTGCTCGCCCAGGCCGTCGCCCGCGACGTCGAAGCGGCGCAGATGCAGGCCGAGCTGGACGAGCTGATCGAGGCCGAACGGGACAGCCTGCTCGATCTGTCGCGTACTGCCGCCGACCATCGCTGCCGTCTGCTGCGCGTCCGCGTGGTGGAACAGCCGCTTACGCCCTGCCTTCACTGGGAGTTGCACCTGCTGCGTGTGCGGGCCCAATGCGGCGAACTCATCAGTGTCTTCGGACCGGAGCACATCGCACGCTACGAACACAACGACCCGCTTCCGGAGTTGATCACTCCGGGCCCGGACACGGTCTACGACATCGGGTACAACACCAAGGGCGAGGCCGACGGAGCCGTGCGCTACGTGGACCCCGACATCAGGAACCGCACGGCCGACTTCATCGGCAGTCTGTACGAACTCGGCGAAGACGTGGAAGAGTTCTTCGCCCGCCAGGTGGCCGTCCTGCATCCGCCGCAAGGCGCCTGAGGCTCGCGCCGAAGAACCCCCGGTCAGGCAAAACGAAGAAGGGGAAGATGCCCGGCGGCGAAGAAGAACCGTCCGCCGCCCTGCCCTCGCACACCAGCACCGTCCGCTCCTCGCTCTCCGGCAGCATCGCCCACGAGGTCGTCCAGGCCCGCGATGTCCACGGCGGACTGCACTTCCACGCGCCTGCCGACGTATCCCCGCGCCCCGTGCCCCGGCAGTTACCCGCAGGCGTCCACGGATTCGTCGACCGAGCCGCCGAGAGCCGCGCGCTGGACCGTATGGTGGCCCGCAGACCCGGCGACGGCTCCTCCGGCGCCAGGATTCTGGTGATCACCGGTACCGCCGGCGTCGGCAAGACCTCCCTGGCGCTGCACTGGGCCCGCGGCGCCCATGAGAGCTTCCCGGACGGCCAGCTGTACGCGGACCTCCACGGCCACGATCCGCAGGTCCCCGTCGCTCCATGGCAAGTGCTTGAGCGGTTTCTGCGGGCCTTGGGAACACCCCCGACGGCGGTCGCAGCCGACAACGAACTCATGGCGGCCGCGTTCCGCTCCCAGGTGGCCGGCCGCAGACTGCTCCTGGCACTGGACAACGCCGCGACCGCGCCCAGGTACGTCCGCTGCTGCCCGGCACCGAACAGTGCCTCGTTCTCGTCACCAGCCGTCACCGGCTCACCGGTCTCGGTGTCCGCGAAGGTGCGCGGCACCTGACGCTCGGCACGCTGGAGGAGGACGCGGCCGTCGAACTGCTGGGCTCCGTCATCGCCGTACGATCCAACCAGAGCGGTACGACCCAGCTCTCCTGGCTGGCCGCGGACCAGCACGGAACGTCCAGCCTCGCGATGGACGCCACGACCCAGGCCATCACCAAGCGCTACAGCACCCCGTTCGGCGCGCCCCGCGGCACAGCTGCCACCACCTGGCCCGACGACAAGGCGTTCCTCGGCCAGCCCGCCGACACCGGCACCGGCCTCACCCACATCGGCGCCCGCGAATACGACCCGGCCATCGGCCGCTTCCTCAGCATCGACCCCCTCCTGGAAACCGACAAACCCCAAACCCTCAACGGCTACACCTACAGCGCCAACAACCCCGCCACCTTCAGCGACCCCGACGGCATGGGTGTCATGGAATGCATGACTGGCGTCATCACCGGATGCAGCAACGGCGTACCGACCGAGAAGTCGACCTATCACAAGGACCGTGATCGACAGGCACCCAAGACATCCAATGAAAGCGCTGGCCAGTATCCTCCGGTGCAGGCGGAGGACGCAAATCGGAAACCTTGGGGATCTGAGAAGCCCACAAGTAAGGACAATGAGACTTTCTACAAGGCTTCAGTGTTCGCCATGAGCTACATGGCCTTCATGAAGAATGGCAACGCGTATACCTTGCTCGAGCACTGGCTGGAGAACGACGGTACTCCAATGTATATAGACGTGACGCAGATGATGAACGATCTTCCCTCCTTGAGGGATAACATCGGAGGATACCTTCGCGTTGGCACCTTCGATTCAGGATGGAAATCATCTGGCGTCGTCAAGGACATTGGCAGGAGCGATGCAAACGCGCATTCTGTACGTGACTGGTATTACGCTTTGAATGGGTACCAGTACAGAGTTCGAGGGCATCTCAACTCGAAGGGCGGAACGCTGCATGGCTCTGTGACGGTGAATGTCTACAAGCGCTACAACTGGGGCAATCCTGCGGGCGGGACACACCGCGCCGACGTTGGGGCAAAGATATACGGTCACATAGTGGGGCCGAAGTTGGTGCAAAATGAGATGGCTCACCTCAACACCGTGGGACTGGCCCAGGACTTCGACGTTCTTGGGGAAGCGAAATTCAACGTTGGGTGAGAAATTCGAGGGACGGTGCTCAATGGGCAAGGGCTGGGGCCGAGGAGCTGCCGTGCTTGTTATAGCGGCCATGGTCGGGACGAGCGTTTGGTATTTTTTCATCCGCGCCGACCGATTCCCGCATGAGTATTCCGCCGGGGGTTCCACGGTGTCCCTCGATAGCGCGCTGTCCGAGCACAGGATCACCATCCCGTCTTCCGCGTCGGGGGTCGGGTACTACGCGAACGACGAGGTCGAGGACCACCTTCTGCGTTTGGATTTCGTGCTCCCTTGCGGCGACGTGCAGTCAATGATGGAGATAAACGGACTACTGGCCGTCGACGGTCAGACCGGACTGTCCGATGCCTCAGTGGTGACGGATGCCAGGGAACACGGCTGGAGTCGACGCTCGGACGACGTCTTCGCCGAGCGCCCGAAGAGCCCGGCCCTGGGAGAGTTGACTGCGATGTTCGCGCACGAAGCCGGGACCTGCCACGTCTACTTGGACGCGCTCATCTGACTGCGGCAATGTCATCGTTTGCCGTCAGCAACGGTCCCCTTCCACGGGGGCGCACGGGAGCGGGGCTGCTGCTGGGAGGGGGCAACGCCTCCAGGGTCCGCGGCTCCACGATCATCCCGGCAGCATCATGATGGGCCCGGACTGTGGTCGAGCCCACGCTGACCAGCGACAAGTCCACCAGGCCCCGCTTCGCCGCCTCAGCGATCGCACCCTGGAACACCGCGGTGAACACCCCGGCATCCCGCCACCGCCGAAACCGGCCGCAAACAGTGGACCAGTGCCCGAACCGTTCGGCCAACTCCCGTCACTCAACCACCAGGTCGTCATCGACGCCGACACCCGGCTCGTCGTCGCGGTCGGCAAGCCGCTGCCCGGCAACCGCAACGACTGCCTTGCCTGGGAGCAATCCGGCGCCAAGGACGCAGTCGGCCTGACGCCCACCGTGATCGCCGACGGCGGCTACCACAGCACCGGCCCGGTCATCCCGCACTACCGCAGACACAAGGACAAGATCCCGGCCGACTGGAAACAGGACCACAACGCCCGCCACCGCCACGCCCGTGCGCGCGTCGAGCACGTCTTCGCCCGCATGAAGAGCTGGAAGATCCTGCGCGACTGCCGCCTCAAGGGCGACGGCGTCCACCACGCCGTCCTCGGCATCGCACGCCTGCATAACCTCGCGCTCACCGGATGACGGAAACCCCGCCGGCCAACCAGCCCACCGAAGATCAATTGCGGGAACAACCTCTAGCACGGCGCACGTCCTCCTGGGAGTGGCGCAACGGGCTCGTGGTCTGACATCATCCGCGGCCTCCGGGCAGGAGGACACTGCCCGGAGGGCCGCCGTTCTTTGCCACTCCCGCTCATGAGGGGCGCTGAGCTGACGCGCGGTCACTACTTCTCCAACAGCCAGGTCAACTTCGCGCTGGTGATGGTAAGTACATCCACTCTCAATTCCGTGACCGCAACTGATCATCCCAAAGAGACTTTCCACGTCCCAAGCTCCGAACTTGAGATGAGACACTCGCATTTGCATGTCTCACCCCGGCCCTGCGGGAGCAGCTTCTCAGGGGTGGATTTCCCAGTCGACGCTGTGCCGCCCGGAGGAGTGCGCGTACTTCCGGGGCCGGTAATCCGTGAACGGCGTACCCGCTTCGAAGCAGTCGGCGAACCGTTCGAGCAACTCGGCGACGCCGGACGCCCATTCCGTGGCGTCGATGTCACCCGACCCGATGCCCATCTCGTAGACGCGACCGTACGTCGGCCCGGGGCGGTGGTCGACGAAGACAACGCCCGCGTCGTTGGAGTGCGCGATCGGCACCCATTGGTGGGGGTGGCCGTTGAGTTCGCCCTCCTCCCACAGGTCCGACGCGATGTTCTCCTCCCCGAAGTCCACCAGGTTCACGTGCTCCGAGGCGATGCGGTCCGTGTGGTTGAGCCGGTACCCCAGCAGAAAGGCCCCGGGCTGGAACGGGTCCCGGTCCCCCGTGGGTTGCAGCTCGGCGACACCGTTGTGCCGCTCCAGCAAGGCCCTCACCTCCGGGTGGAGCCGAAAGCCGAGTTGCGCTTCGAGCCTCGTCAACTCCTCGACGCTGGCGGCCGGTTGGAGGGCGACGAAGTCGGCGGGCGAGTACGCCGACAGCTGGGACGAGAAGCGCCCCCACGCCTGATCGAACGCCACGAGGTCGGTGCGAGTCATGCCGTAAAACCTAGGGTGCGCCACTGACAAGCCCGTCGGCGACCGCAGCCGACTGCACAGACCGAGCGCGCTGTCGATCCTTCGTACGAGGTACGGCATTTCCGGACATACGCGCCTCTGCCCGTCTGCTTGCCCGCCCAGTCCACCGTGGCCAACCGCGCCACAAACGTCTACTTCCGGCCTGGTTGGGCAACCAGTCACTATATTAGCCTGTTTGGGTGGTTCTGATCTCGCCGAAGAAGGGAGTACAGAGTTCGGTACGAGGGGAAGAAGGTTCGGACATGGCTGATTGGACGTCGGTCTCCGGTAGCCTCACGGCGATTTCCGCCGGGTCGAGGACCACCGTGTGGGGTGTCAACGCGGCCGGCGGCATCTACCGGTACACCAACTACGACGCGAACCCCTGGGTGAACATCCCCGGCTCCCTCAGCGACATCGGAGCCGCCGCCGACGGCACCGTATGGGGAGTCAACTCCGGCAACGACATCTACCGCTACACCGGCGACCAAGGCGCCAACACCTGGGTCAAGATCCCCGGCAGCCTCACCCGCATCTCCGCCGGCTCCAGGACCAACGTCTGGGGCGTCAACTCCGCCGGCGGCATCTACCGCTACACCAACAACGACGCGAACCCCTGGGTGAACATCCCCGGCTCCCTCAGCGACATCGGAGCCGCCGCCGACGGCACCGTATGGGGAGTCAACTCCGGCAACGACATCTACCGCTACACCGGCGACCAAGGCCCGAACCCCTGGGTCAAGATCCCCGGCAGCCTCACCCGCATCTCCGCCGGCTCCAGGACCAACGTCTGGGGCGTCAACGCGGCCGGCGCCATCTACCGCTACACCAACAACGACACCAACCCCTGGGTGAACATCCCCGGCTCCCTCAGCGACATCGGCGCGGGCGTCGACGGCACGGTGTGGGGCGTCAACTCCGCCCACGCGATCTACCGTTACACGGGGGACCAGCCGAGCTGACCTCCACCGACACCGACATACGGGGCCACCGGCCACTCCCCCGGGGCCCCTCCCCCGCACCCGCGCGCCCACGTCACCGGGGAGCGCGTGGGATGGAACCTCAGGCCGGGAGGGGCCAGTTCGGGCCGTCGGGGTGGGCGAGCCAGACGGTCTGGGCCTCGTCGGTGACGGTCATCCCGAAGGCCGTGTGGTCGGGGGCGCCCGCCGCCTGCCATACGGTGAGGGCGTTCTCCACCTGGTCCCACAGCCGCAACGGCCCGTGCTGGTGGACTTCGCTGCCCTCGGTCCACGCCTGGGAGCCGGTGGCCACGTCCACGAGGGCCACCGTGCCGTCGTCGCCCGCGGTGAAGAACTCCGCGGAGGGCGCGGCGAGTTGTGCGACGAACAGCCCGGTCCAGTTCTGCAGCAGCCGGGGATCGACGCTGCTGGTACGGGTGTGCCCGGCGGCCCGGTAGAACGCCGGTCGTGGCGGGCGCTCGTGGGGCCGGGCAAGCATGTACGAGACCTCGTCGCGCTCGAAACGCCCGGTGGCGACCCCCTCCTCGTCAAGTGTGAGGCGGATCAGGCCCGAGGCCCCCATCCAGCCGTTGAGCGTGGTGGTGATGGTGCCGCCGTCGCGGACCTGCCAGAGCCACGAGCGGGGGATGTAGCGCACGGAGCAGGTCGCCACGATGGCGTCGTACTCGGCTCCCTCCTGATGTCCCAGCAGCCCGTCGCCGGTGACCAGCGCCGGGGCGTACCCGGCGGCCCGGAGATGTGCGGCGGCGCTCGCGGCGAGACCCGGGTCGTACTCGACCGAGGTGACGTTCTTCTCGCCGAGCCGGTGACACAGGAGTGCGGTGGAGTACCCGGTTCCCGTACCGACCTCCAGCACCCTGTCGCCGTCCGTGATGCCGGCCACCTCAAGTGTCCGTACGACCAGGGAGGGGAGCGTCGAGGACGACGTGGGGCTCCCCGTCCGCGCGGCATCGGCCTCTGCGGCGTCAACGCCGTCCACCTGGGTGACCCAGGTCGTGTCGGAACAGACCCGGCGCAGCCACTCCTCGTCGCCGATCTCGGAGCGGCGCACCGGCTGCCAGTTCGGCCAGGAGTAACGGTAGTAGGCCGCGTCGACGAAGAGTTCGCGCGGGACGGCCGCGACGGCTTCCAGCCAGGCGGGGTCGGCAGCGGAGCCGCTGTCGCGGATCTTGTCGGCGAGTTCGCGGCGCAGTGCGGCGGCGAGATCAGGGGTGCTGGGGGTCATACGGGGTCCCGCTCACCGCTGGGAGCGGGGCCGACGGGGTTGGCGTCCGGGGAGAACGTCCAGATGTACTGGGTGTTCGCGGTGACCGTCATGCCGTGGTCGTAGACCGTGGGGGCGCCCGCCGCGGTCCAGGTGTCCCAGGCGTGTTCGAGTTCGTCGGCCAGGCGGCGCGGGCCGCCCTGGTACGCGAGGGTCCGGCCGTCGCCGACCGCCGAGAGCGACGCCCAGGACGTGAGGCCGTCGTGCAGCCAGGCGTTCACGCCGTCCGCGTCGGTCGCCGTACGGGCCTCGACGTCCGGGAGCGCGACGCGCAGCGCGAACCGCAGGTGCGCGTCGGCATGCAGAGGCGTCAGGTCGCGTTCGACGGGACGTTCGTCCTCGGCAGCGCCGCTCCCCCGGACCTGCGTGAACCCGCGGACCGGCCCCCGTTCGGTCCCCCGCGCGGGCATGAACTGCGCCAGCCCCTGCATCCAGCCTGTCGCACTGCGGCCGTCGGCGGCGACGGTCAGGGCGACGTGCCCCAACCGGCCCCAGGGCGTGACGATCCGGCCGCCCGGACGCGTCTGCGCGATCCACGCCCACGGCACCCGCTCGACGGCGTACGTCGAGACGACCCGGTCGTACGGCGCGCCCTCCGGCCGGCCCGCGGCACCATCGGCGATCTGGACGTCCACCGCCGCGCCCACCGCGTCCAGGCGGGCGCGGGCCCGCGCGGCGAGGTGGGCGTCCACCTCGACGCTGGTGACCCGGCCGGCCCCGGCGCGGTGGGCGAGCAGGGCGGCGTTCCAGCCCGTACCCGTGCCCAACTCCATGACGCGGTGGCCGGGTTCGAGAAGCAGGGAGTCGAGCATGTCGACCACGACGGCCTGGCACGACAGGCTGGAGGACGCGCGGCCCTCGGTCACCTGGGTCACGGCCGCGTCGTCCGGCCCGCCGTACACCTCGTCCGCCCAGAGCCCGGGGTCCGTGGCGCGGTCCACGGGTACGTACGCGCGGCCGTCCCAGTGCCACAGCCGGTCCGGCGCGAACCGGTCGCGCGGTACGGCGGCCACGGCGTCCCGAATCCACGGCGAACGCTCCGGCCAGGCACCCCGGCGCGCCATCTCGTCCGCGAGGCGCGCCCGCCGCGCGCGAAGGTCGATCACGAACGCTCCCGCTTCTCGTACTTACTTCTTGTGCTTGCCGTCCGAGGGCGGGGACGGCGGTACCTGCCCGTCCGCGTTCCCGGGCGGCGGCTCGCCCTGCCCGGGGTCCGGCGGCGGCTTCTCGTGCTCACCCATCATGGCCCTTTCGTCGAAGCGAGGGTTTGACCAACCGTTGCGCACGTCCTGCGCACAACGCGCTGTCCACGCCCATCGTGGCGCAATTGGCTCGCATTCGGAAGGCAGACTTCGCACCAAACTGCGCACTCCGGTGCACGCGGCGGTACGCAAGTGCGCCCCGCCGCCGTGGGTCGCGGGGCGCTGAGATCGGAGCGTGCCGCTGCTGCCCAAGGACGCCAGCCCGGGGTCGTACGCGGTGCGGATCGCACTCGTAGGATCGGGGGCGGCGGTGCCGGGCGGCTCGATGGGTGCCGTGCGGCGACGCGATCGGCTGTTGCGGGCCGGCCACGGCGTCGGTGCCCGGCCGACTTCTCGCTGCGAAGGAAACCCCGTCCCATGCCCGACACACTCCAACACCTCGCAGGCACACCGGTGTTCGTATGCGCCTCCGACGGCGCTCCGCTGCGGGACGAGCGGGACGCGACCGAGGTGATCGGGGAGGGGTACTACCAGGGGGCCGCGTGGGTCGCGGTCCCGGTCGAGCGGCTTACGGACGACTTCTTCCGGCTGCGTACGCGTGTCGCGGGCGACATCGTCCAGAAGTTCGCCACCTACCGGTTGAAGCTCGCCGTCGTCGGGGACATCTCCCAGCACCTGGAGGCCGGCACCGCGTTGCGGGACTTCGTCCGCGAGTGCAATCGGGGTACGCAGATCTGGTTCGTGCCCGACATCGACGCGCTGGGCGCGCGGCTCGCGGAGAGCTGAGCGGCCCCGGGCGGGTCCAGCTCGTTGCAGGTGATCGCCGTCGCGGCTCGCGGCGGGCGGCGGGCGGTTCGGCGGCGAGTTGGAACAGCGCGGTGGAGCGGGTCTCGGCGAGGCGGATACCGACCTTGCGGAGGCGTTCGCCCATGGCCCAGGTGCTGATCGGGCGGCTGGGCCGAGTCGGACGATGTCGCGAAGGCGCCGGCGCCCGTGTTCTGGCAGACCGAAGCCACTCAGCGCAGTACGGCCGCCAGCAGGTCGGCCCCCAGCGTCGTCGTCGCGGACAGGTCGAGGGTGTAGTGGACGTAGCGACCGCGCCGCCGGACCGTGAGGAGCCCGGCGCGGCGCAGGACAGCGAGGTGGCGGGAAACCTCCGGGGGTGAAAGTTCCCAGGCGTGGGCCAGCTCACCGGTGGTGTGCGGACCGCGGGCCAGCGTACGCAGTAGCCGCAGCCGCATCGGATGCGCGAGTGCATCCAGCCGTAGTGTGACCGTTTCCAGTGACACCGGCTCCGATGGACTCGGCTCGGCCACGGGGTACTGCACCACCGGATGCCACCCGGGCGCGTGGACCATCACCAGGTGCGGGCAGCCGAAGACGCTGGGGATGAAGGTGACCCCGGTGCCGTGCGCGGCGATCGCCTTGTCCTGCAGCTTGTCCACGATGATGCTGTCGCCGTCCGGCGCCAGGGTGACCGCGTCGGAGACCGACGCGAGTGCCGCCCCGATGCCCTGGCGCTTCAGCAGGTCGTTCTTCAGGCGCAGGTCGGTGGCCAGTTGCACGGCGACGCCCGTCCAAGCGGCGTCGAAGAAGGCGTCGACGCACTGTTCGAGGGTGCGGCGCACCCGTGCCCGCACGGCGGCCGGATCTGCGAGCAGCCATTCTGCGAAGGCCTCTTGCAGCGGGCTGCGGGCCCGGGCCAGGTCCAGGGCCCGCCCGCGCGCGGTCGCGTCGGCGAGCGGCGACGGCGCGGCGAAGTGGACCCGGTTGCTGCCGCACGTGGTGACGAGCGCGGACGCCACATACGTTTCGTCGTCGATCCGGTCCACGTCGTCCAACTCCTCGACGAGGGTCGGCCGGGGACGGGCGGGGACCAGGAAATCGGCTCGCGAGGAACGCCAGAGGAACTCCGCCTCCCGCAACCGCTCGGCCAGCTCCGGCCGCAGCCCGGCCCAGACATCCCCGGCCCAGCCGGTGAGTCGTGGATGATGCCCGGGTTCGGCCAGCACGTGCAGCATCGCGGTCAGCTCGGCCAGCGGGGAGGCGGCGAACCGCAATCGCTCGGAAGGCAGGCCGCCGATGTCAATCCTCAACGTCACCCCCTCATCATCACTGATCGTAAGGCCGACGACATCACTGGCCGTACGGCCGACGGCCGCGTCGATTGACCATGTCCGTCAACCGACGTGACCAGCCCGGCGGCCGAACGAACCGTTGACGCCATGGCAACCACCACCAAGATCCAGCCGCGCGCCCTCGTCCGTGCCTCCGGAGGCCCCCGCTATGCCATCGCCCTGGCCGTGGACGCGCTCGGCACCGGCCTGCTGCGGCCCTTTCTGCTGCTCTACGGGCTCACGGTGCTGAGGCTGTCCGCATCGGCCACCGGCGTCGCCATGACGGCCGGCGCCGTCGTGGGTCTGGTGTGCATGCCCGCTGTCGGCCGATGGCTGGACCGGGGCGCACGCAGCACGGTCGTGGCAGCGTCGATGCTGGTACGGGTGCTGGGCGTGGCGCTGCTGCTGGCCGCCCCGGCGGGACACGTCTGGCTGTTCGCGACGGCGGCGCTCTTCCTCGGCATCGGCAACCAGGCATGGCCGGCCGCCCACGCAGCCCTCGTGGCCACGGTCGCCCACGGCCGGGAACGCGACGCCGCTCTCGCGGCAGGCCGCGCCCTGCGCAACGCCGGCCTGGGCGCGGGCGCGCTCCTCGCCACCGCGTGCCTGGCGGCCGGCACGACCGCAATGCAGGTGCTGGCAGCCGTCACCGGGCTCGCCTATCTCACTGCGGCGGCCCTGGCATGGTCGGTTCACCTGCACGCCCGTCCGGCCGCTCATTCGGCCAAGGCCAGGGCCGACGGGCCCGCGCCTCGGATGCGCGCGCTGCTGGCCGCCAACGTGGTCTACGTCTTCTGCCTCAACATCACCGAAATCGCGCTCCCCCTGGTCCTGGTGACGCAGTTGCACGCATCCCCGGTGTGGTCGGCAGCCATCTTCGTGGCGAACACGGTGCTGGTGGTCACCCTCCAGGTTCCGGTCACCGTCCTGATGTCCCGCTTCTCCCGGCGGACCGTGCTGGCTCTCGCCGGCGTGGTACTCACCGCGTCCTACCTCGGCTTCCTCGCGGCCACCTCACTGGGGCACGGCTGGGGCGCCCCCGCTGTCGCCACGGTGTCCGTGCTCTGCACCATCGGCGAGATCATCTACGCCGGCAGCGCCACCGCGCTCGTCACCGCCCTCGCCCCGGCCCATGTCCTGGGACGCGCCCTCGCCCGCTTCCAGCTCTCCACGGGCTTCGGCCTCGCCGTCTCCCCGGCAGTCATCACCGCTCTCGCACCCCACGGCTCGGCCGCCCTCTGGGGCAGCCTCGCCGCTGCGACGCTCCTCTCCGCCTTCGCCGTCGCAACCGAGAAGGATCAAGGCGCGGCTCAGCGGTTGATGCCGCCGGGCGCCAGCAGGATCGTGAGCTCGGCAATCGCCTCTGGCGACGGCTTGAAGTAGCGGCGGACGTTCTCCGGCTTCTTGTGGCGGGACTTGTTCCTCAAGCCCCGGTACGCACGTGACACATGTTCCACCATTTCCGGCCGTACGGACCGGACCCTGCCGTGCGGCAGGGCCCGGGAGAGATCCGTTACGGCCGGCTCAGCCCGCGACGAACGTCCCCTCGCGGACGGCCCAGGCGAAGGCGGTCCACGCGGCGGCGGGGAAGAGCAGGGCGGGGCCGTCGGGCACCTTGGAGTCGCGTACGGCCATGGCTCCGTCCGGCATACGAGCACCCTCGACGCACTCGCCGCCGTGGTCGTTGCTGTGGCTCGACTTGAACCACTCGGCGTCCAGGTGGGCGGCCTCCACACACTCGCCGCCCTGCCCATTGCTGTAGCTCGACTTGAACCAGGTGACGTCAAGGCGCGCGGCTTCCACGCATGCGCCGCCTTGGTCGTTGCTGTAACTGGACTTGAACCAGTTCGCGGCGGCCAGTGCATTGTTCACGGTCAACACTCCCTCGGGCCGGGGCTGTTGGGACGAGTGTGCGCTCGTACAGCCCCGGCCGCCAGGATGCGTCGCCCCTTTCGGGGAGAGGTCAGGCCAGGGGGAAACGGCCTGCGTTGACTGCTGAGGTGAAGGCGGTCCAGGAGTCGGCGGGGAAGACCAGGGCGGGGCCGTGGGGGTCCTTCGAGTCCCTGACCGCCATTGCCCCGCCCTCAAGGCGGGCACCCTCGACGCACTCGCCGCCCTGGCCGTTGCTGTAGCTCGACTTGAACCAGTCGGCGTCGGTGAGGGCGTCAGCCTTGATGGTCATCGGTATCAATGCTCCTTGATTGCTTCCTTGATCATGCTCAGGGACTCCTGTGGTCCCGGAGCAAGGGCTTGCAGATCGGAGACCGCGTCCGCGTACCGCTCGACATCACGGTCAGCCCGTTTGACCCATGCGTCTGCCAGGTTCTCCAGGTAGACCATCGGCTTCAGTGCACTTTTCTCGGGGAATTGAAGCATGACGAACGACCCGTCCATCCCCGCGTGATCACCAGCGCGGAACGGCAGGACCTGCACTCGTACGTTGGGGCGCGACTCCACGAGGTCCACAATGTGGGTGAGCTGGTCCCGCATGATGGGCGACTCCCCCACAGGTCGGCGCAGCACCCCCTCGCTGATGATCGCTGTGAACCTTAGCGGCGAGATCGAGCGGCTGAGAACCTCCTGCCGCATCATGCGAATGGCCACATGCCGGTCGACATCATCGGCGGAGAGCGACGCGTGAGCCCACCGGTGGACCACCCGGACGTATGCCTCGGTCTGCAACAGGCCGGGGATGAATTCGGCCTGGTACGTCTGAACCGCCACCGACGTCGCCTCCAGGTCGAGGAACGCCTTGAGACCAGGGCCAATGACCGGGCGATAGTTGGGCGACAGCCACCAGTCCTTCTTGGTTTTGGTTACAGCCGCGTACGACTGCAAACGGTCTGTCGTCTCCAGGTCAGCGCGATAGATCGAGCACAACGCCACAACGTCGGAGGGCTCGACCACCGTGTTCTCCCCGGTCTCCAGCCGGGTCAGCTTCGACGGACTCCAGATCAGCTTCTTGACCACCTGCGCGCCCTTGATTCCGGCTGACAGCCGGAGTTGGCGCAACTCGCTGCCGAGTTGCAGACGGCAGAGGGCGGGCGTCGCCGCCTCCACGTCTGTGAGCATCCGCTTCTCCTTTGCGCAACATCCAGTGTGTGGGCCGGAGTTCCAACCCTGCAAGGAACCTTCTGCGCCAGAACGGGAGGTGCCGCAGGGGCACGTGAGGCCACCGTCCGGGCATAGAAGGTCCCGCAGAAGATTGGCGAGCAGAATTCCCGAGCCCGCTACTAGCTTAGTAGTTCTGCTGCCATGATGACATGCAGTTGGTCACATTGCGCAGCCAACTCCTCGCCGAGCGTGGTGAAGACGTTGGCGCGCGCCCCTTTCGGCGCGCCACGCGCCCCCCTTGGACGACAGGAGAGCGGAACGATGACGGACTCCCCCACCACGCGCCCGGCGCCGTTGACGGCGGGCGGCAACACCCCTCCCACCTGCGGAAACATGGCGTATCTGCCGACGGCCCTCGTGCCGCTCGCGCTGGCCGCGCACGCGGAGGGGACGTACGGGCGCGAGGACGTGCAGCGGCAGCTGCGTTGCGGGTTGGAGAAGCACCACGACGGGGCACACCACGGGTTCGTGATGGAACTGGCGGGTGCGGAGAGCGGATCGGTGTGGACACGGTGGCGGACCGACGAAGCGCCGGAGGCCGTGGTCGTACTACCGGACTGCGACGGGCGGACCGAGGACGGGAAGGACGTGTGCGAGGAGTTCACCGGGCACCCCGGCGGACACACCTGGCAGTTGGAGGACCCGTGGCACAACGCCCTCGCCTGACGTCACGCGTACCGAACCCAGCAAGGAGGTGGGGCCGATGCGTCAGCCCGCCGTAAGGCAAGAGCGCGACACCGTTTCCGGCGCGGGGAGCGTCGAGGACTCGGGCACCGTACTGACCAGGGACTCGCACGCGCCCGGCCTGGCCCGGCACTACGTCGCGGGGGTGCTGATCGGGCTGCGGGTGCCGCCGTGCGTCGTCGAGGCGGCGCGGATCATCACGAGCGAACTGGTCACCAACAGCGTCAAGTACGGCTGCGCCCAGTGGGTTTGGGTGCGGGTACGGATGCGCGCGGGTGGGGGCGGGGTGACGCTCACGGTGTCGGACAGCACGCCCTACCGGCCGTTGCCCACGGCGGGTACGGCGGGTGACGACGACGAGAACGGCCGCGGGCTGTTCCTGGTGGACGCGCTGGCGGCCCGCTGGGGGCACGGCTGCGCGGGGGCTGACCCGTCGTACGGGACCGCCGTCTGGGCCGAGTTGACGTGGGAGGCCGGGGCATGACGCCGGGGGTGATCAGAGAGACGGCGGTGTGGTCGTGGCTGGATCGCACGGGGTTCGGGCACGCGGCCTTTCTGCTGCTGGTCCATCCGGACCCGGCGGTGGGTGACTGGCTGGCGCGTTCGCTGCGGTTGGCGAAGCCGAGGCGGCGGTTGCCGGAGATCGGCGACCGGGTGACCGTACTGTCGGCCGAGCGGGCGGCCCTGCGGTTCGACGGGGCGACGCATCTGATGCAGGTGCCGGTGGGCGAGCACTGGTCGCGGTTCCTTCTCCTGGGCGGGCCGGCGGCGGTGATCGTCGGGATGGCGCCGCTCGCGCGGGAGGCGGAGCCGAAGGAGGTCGGCGCCTATCTGGCGCGGGCGTCGGCGGCGGATCGGCTGCGGATGGGGATAAGTCGGCTGCCGTGAGGGGCCCTTGGGCGGGCAGCGGCACAACGCGCAGGACCGCACACGGCCGTACGGTCCCGTACGACCCGGCCGTACCGCTCAGCCCGCAGGCGCGGCGGGGCGGGGGCGGACGAGGCCCGACTCGTAGGCCGCGACGACGAGTTGCGCGCGGTCGTGCGCGCCGAGCTTGGCCATCGTGTGGTTGATGTGGGTCTTCACGGTAAGTGGACTGACGCCCAGCCGCTCGGCGATGAGGGCGTTGGACAGGCCGCCCGCGACCTCGACCAGCACTTCGCGTTCGCGCACGGTGAGGGTGTCGAGGCCGGGGACGGTACGGGGACCGCCGTCGGCCGCCTGCTGCTGGGCGACGAAGCGGGCGATCAGGCTCTTCGTCGCCGACGGGGACAACAGGGCCTCGCCTGCGGCAACGGTCCTGATGGCGCAGAGGAGTTCATCGGGTTCCGCGCCCTTGCCGAGGAAGCCGGCGGCCCCGGCGAGGATGGCCCGTACGACGTACTCGTCGGCCTCGAAGGTGGTCAGGACGAGGACGGCGGTGCCGCGCAGATCAGGGTCGGCGGTGATCTCACGGGTGGCCGCGATGCCGTCGGTGCCGGGCATGCGGATGTCCATGAGGACGACATGGGGGCGGGTGGCGCGGGTCAGGAACACCGCCTCCGCGCCGTCCGCGGCCTCGCCGACGACGGCCATGTCGGCCTCGGACTCGACGAGGACGCGCAGCGCGCCGCGCAACAGGGCCTGGTCGTCGGCCAGTACGACATCGATCCGAGGCGGGCGCGGCCCGGTGCCACCGCGCGCGTCGGCGCCGACGGACACAGCGGGGTCGGTCATGTCACGGGCTCCGCCGGCGGGTTGGGGTGGGAGCGGGGAGCGGTGGAGAGAGGAAGGCGTACCCAGACGCGGAAGCCGCCGCCGGGGCGGGCGCCGGTACGGCAGACACCGCCCAGCGCGCTGGCGCGTTCGTGCATGCCGAGCAGGCCGTGGCCGCCGAAGGGCGCGTCCGTCGGCTGCGTCGGGCTCGGAATCCCGGGCGGGACGGCCGAGTTGGACGGTGGGGCCGACAGCGGGCCCCGTACGCCGTCGTCGTCCACGACCACTTGCAGCTCGTCGGGCTCGCGCCTGATGCGTACGACCACGGCCGCGTCGGGGCCCGCGTGCTTCTGGACGTTCGTCAACGACTCCTGGATCACGCGGTACACGGTGAGATCGACGCTCGCGGGCAGCGGCGTGGCCGGGTGGGTGCCGTGTTCCTCGACGGTGACCTGGAGGCCCGCGCGGCGGAAGCCGTCGAGGAGTTGGTCGAGCACGTCGAGCCCGGGGGCGGGTTCCATCGGCGCCTCGGGTTCGCCCTGCTGCCGCAACAGGCCGACAGTCGCGCGCAGTTCGTCCAGCGCGGACCTGCTGGCCTCGCGTACGTGGGCGAGTGCCTGCTTGGCCTGGTCGGGGCGGCTGTCCATCACGTGGGCGGCCACGCCCGCCTGGACGTTGACCAGGGCGATGTGATGGGCGACGACGTCGTGCAACTCACGGGCGATCCGCATCCGTTCCTCGGCGACCCGGCGTTTGGCCTCTTCCTCGCGGGTACGTTCGGCGCGGGCCGCGCGTTCCTCGATGGCGGCGACGTACGCGCGACGGCTGCGTACGGCGTCACCGGCCGCCGCGGCCATGCCGGTCCAGGCGAAGACGGCGAAGTTGACCTGGCCGTACCAGGGTCCCGGGCCGAAGATCATGGCGAGCGCGGTGAGGCCGACGCAGGCCGCGAGGCCGATGACACGGGTGGTGGGACGGTCGGTACGGGCCGCGACCGTGCAGACCGCGACGGCCGCGGCGAGGATCACGGGGATCGGGCCGTCGACCGGGCGCAATGCGATGAACAGCGCGGACAGGACGCAGGTGAAGGCGAGCACCGCCCAGGGCAGGCGGCGGCGCAGACACAGGGACGCGCAGGCGAGCGCGACGAGAACGGTGTCGACCGGGCCGAGCCGGTAGGTGTGGACGCCCGCGACCGTACCGAGGACGATCAGCCCGAAGGCGGTGGCGGCCAGCCCGGCGTCCGCGGTGCCCTGGTGGGCGTGCAGCCACTGGCGCGGGCCGCTGAGGGCCTTGGGGGACGTCCGGGACGGATACGGCACGGTAGCCAACGGTAAGGGACGCGCGCCCCCACCCCGTACCCCCGGCACCCCCTACCTCGCCCCCGGGCCCGCCGCCCCGGCCGCGCGAGGGTCTGGCCGGGGCGGGCGGGGCTTTGGCCGGGGCGGGGCTTTGGCTGCGCGGCGGGCGGGGTCGGCCGGAGATCAGCCCGAGATCAGCCGGGAATGAGGCCGGCTTCGGTGAGCATCTCGCGGACCTCGTCGAGCGACGCGTCCGGGGACGGGAGGATCAGCTCGGACGGCTCCAGGGCGTCGTCCGGCAGCGGGCTGCCGAGCTTGCGCACCTCGTCCAGCAGGGCGCCCAGCGTCCGCCGGAAGCCCTCCTCGTCGCCGGCCTGGACCTCCGCGAGCAACTGGTCGTCCAGCGTGTTCAACCCGGTGAAGTGGGCGTCGTCCAACTTCACCTGGCCCTCCCCCATGATCCGTACGATCATGACGGCCTCCTCGTAGCCGGTGGCGTGACGCCTACTGCTTGTCGAACCTGGGGGTGTCCTGCGGCTGGCCCTGGGCCTTCGTGCCGCCCTGGCCCTGGCCGCCCTCGATGGCCTGCTGGGAGCCACTGCCGCCGGCCAGCTCCGCCTTCATCCGCTGGAGCTCCAGCTCGACGTCGCTGCCGCCGGAGAGCCGGTCCAGCTCCGCCTGGATGTCGTCCTTGGCCAGACCGCTCGGGTCGTCCAGGGCACCGGACGCCATCAGCTCGTCCAGCGCGCCCGCACGGGCCCGCAGCTGCTCGGTCTTGTCCTCGGCCCGCTGGATCGCCATGCCGACGTCGCCCATCTCCTCCGAGATGCCGGAGAAGGCCTCGCCGATCTGGGTCTGCGCCTGGGCCGCCGTGTAGGTGGCCTTGATGGTCTCCTTCTTCGTACGGAAGGCGTCCACCTTGGCCTGGAGGCGCTGGGAGGCGAGCGTGAGCTTCTCCTCCTCGCCCTGGAGCTGGGTGTGCTGCGTCTCCAGGTCAGTGACCTGCTGCTGGAGCGCGGCACGGCGCGACAGCGCCTCGCGGGCCAGATCCTCCCGGCCGAGCGCGAGCGCCTTGCGGCCCTGGTCCTCGTAGGTCGCCGACTTCTTCTGCAACTCGGTGAGCTGCAATTCGAGCCGCTTGCGGGACGTGGCCACGTCCGCAACGCCCCTGCGCACCTTCTGCAGCAGCTCCAGCTGCTTCTGGTACGAGTAGTCGAGCGTCTCGCGCGGGTCCTCGGCCCTGTCCAGGGCCTTGTTGGCCTTCGCGCGGAAGATCATTCCCATCCGCTTCATGACACCGCTCATGGGCCTCGCGCGCCCCCTTCTCGGCAAATGCTCCAGCACCTCTACAGACCCCAGCCTACGGGCCCTGGTTCCATTACCGCACTGTTCGGTCCCGGATGCGCTCATCCGCAAGGACGATCACGGTTCGATGACCTCCGGCCCAGGGAGTAGGTGAGGGGCTGGGGTGCGGGCGCGGGAGCACGTAACCTGGAGGTGTGTTCCGACGTCGTTCCGAAGATGAGCAGGCTTCCTCCAGCACCGCGGTCCTGGACGAACAGCCCCGTGACCCGCAGGCTCCCAAGGGTCGTCCCACTCCCAAGCGCAACGAGGCGCAGACGCAGCGGCGCAAAGCCGTGGTCGCGCCGACCGACCGCAAGGCGGCCGGCAAGCAGGCCCGTGAGACCCGCCGGCTGGCGATGGCCAAGCAGCGCGAGGCCCTGGCCAACGGCGACGAGCGCCACCTGCCCGTTCGCGACAAGGGTCCGGTGCGCAAGTTCGCCCGCGACTACGTGGACTCCCGGGCCCGGGTGGCCGAGTTCTTCCTGCCGCTGGCCGTACTGATCCTGGTCATGAGCATCATCGGCTCGATGCAGAGCCTGTCGCTGCTGCTGTGGCTGATCGTGATCGTGGCGATCGTCGTCGACTCGCTCGTGACGGGGCTGCGGCTGCGGTCGGAGCTGCACAAGCGGTTCGAGGGCAAGAACACGAAGGGTGCGGTCGCGTACGGCTTGATGCGTACGCTTCAGATGCGCAGGCTGCGGCTGCCGAAGCCGCAGGTCGAGCGCGGCACCAAGCTCTGAGCGGGGAGTACGGGGACCTCGGGGCGGGCGGCCCTGCGGGGTCGGGTGAGTTTTACGGGACGGCGGGCGGGGGACCGGGGTTCGCCGAGGGGGGCTTCGGCGCGGCCGGGTTCGGGGGTGCGCCTTTTGGTGGCGAGTCCTTCGGCGCCGGTCCCTCTGGCGCTGGTCCCTTTGGCGAGGGTTTCGCCGGGCCCGTGACAGGGCCGGGGGGCGGACCCGGGGCCGAGCTGGTGCCCGGGGGCGCGGGGTTCCCCGGCGGGGCCGACCAGTGGCTGGCGAAGCTCGGCGGGCTGCGGAACACCGTCCGCCAGGAGCTGGTCGCCCGGCAGCTCGACGAACAGCTCGCACTCCACTTCCCGCAGCCCGCCGGTGCCCATGCCCGGCGGCGGCTGCGGGTGCTCGACATCGGCCCCGGCCAGGGCACGCAGGCGCTGCGGCTGGCCCGCGCGGGCCATGTGGTGACCGGACTCGAACCGGACGCGGCCATGCTCAGTGCCCTGCGGGCGGCGGTGGCGGTCGAGCCGGCGGACGTACGCGAACGTTTTGTCGTCCTGCGGGGCGACGGCCGCGAGACCGGGCGGCACTTCGGGCCCGCCTGCTTCGACGTCGTGCTCTGCCACGGCGTGCTGATGTACGTACCCGATCCCGAACCGATGCTGGCCGCGCTCGCGCGCGTGCTCGCGCCCGGCGGGATGCTGTCGCTGCTCGTACGGAACGGTGACGCGCTCGCCATGCGGCCCGGGCTGCTCGGGGACTGGGCGGGCGCGGTGGAAGCGTTCGGCTCGGACGCGTACACGAACCGGCTGGGGCTGGCGACGCGGGCGGACCGGCGGGAGCCGTTGACGGCGACGCTGGACGGGATCGGGGTGCCGTTGCGGGCGTGGTACGGGGTGCGGGTCTTTACGGACGCGGCTTCGGATCGGGCGCGGGCGCCGCGGGATTCGCGGGAGCTGGGCGTCTTGCTCGACGCGGAGGAGAGGGCGGGGCGGACGGATCCCTACCGGGGGGTGGCGGCGTTGTTGCATCTTTGTGGGGTACGGGGCTAATCGCTTCGCGCGGGTGGGGTTGTGGTGGGTGGACGGGGGCGCGTCCGTCGCCTTTGCGGCTCACCGCCGCGGGGGTGCGGGTGTATGCGGGGTGGGCGTTCGTCGCCTTTGCGGCTCACCGCCGCGGGGGTGCGGGTGGTATGCCGGGCGCGGCCCGTCTTGGGCTTGTCGCGCAGTTCCGCCCCCAGGCTCCGCCCGGGGGTACCCCCAGCGCCCCCTACGGGACCCTCTCCCCCGGTGCCCCTGACGGCGGTCCGCCGTGCCACGGGCGGTTGGATGCCGGGTGCGCCTGCAATTGGGCTGAGCGCGCAGTTCCCCGCGCCCCTAACGGGGCCCTCCTCCCCCAGCGCCTCTATGGGGCCCTCCTTCCTCCGGTGCCCCTGACGGCGATCCGCCATGCCCGTAGCGGTTGGATGCCGGGTGCGCCATGCGTCGTGGCTTGTCGCGCAGTTCCGCCCCCAGGCTCCGCCCGGGGGTACCCCCAGCGCCCCCTACGGGACCCACTCCCCCGGTGCCCCTGACGGCGGTCCGCCGCGCCACGGGCGGTTGGATGCCGGGTGCGCCTGCAATTCGGCTGAGCGCGCAGTTCCCCGCGCCCCTACTGGTTAGCGCGGGGTCCAGGGGTGGAGTTTTTGGGGGTTGCGGATCACCCAGATGTGTGTGATTCGGGGGGCCGCGATGTCGAACGCGAAGACTGTCACGGTGACGCCGTCCTGCTGGGCCACCAGGCCGGGCTGGCCGTTGACCGTGCGTTCCAAGAACGTCATGTCGACGGGCTTCCGGCGGGCGATCTCGATCCAGGCGTGGGCGATCCGCTCGCCGCCTTCGATGGGGTGCAGGAAGGTCGTCGCGAGGCCGCCGCCGTCGGCCGTCGCCGTGGCGTCGGGGTCGAGCAGGCCGATGAGGGCGTCGATGTCCTTGGCCTCCCACGCCTGCTTGAAGTCCCTGACGATGCCGGCGCGCTGGGCCGCCGGAGTCGAGGAGGGCCGCGAGGCCCGGATACGGCGGCGGGCCGAGGAGGCCAGCTGGCGGCAGGCCGCCGGCGTACGGCCGACGATCTCGGCCACTTCGGCGAAGGAGTGGCAGAAGACGTCGTGGAGGATGAACGCGACGCGTTCGGCCGGGGTCATCGATTCGAGTACGACCAGGAACGCCAGGTTGACCGACTCGTCCAGGGTGACCCGGTCGGCCGGGTCGGCCGTGGCTCCGCCCGGCCGCCCGTCGATCCACTCCGTACGTTCGGGCAGCGGCTCGGGGATCCATTCGCCCACGTAGGTCTCCCGCCGGGCCCGTGCCGAGCCGAGCAGGTTGAGGCAGATGCGGCTGGCGACCGTCGTCAGCCAGGCGCCGGGGGATGCGATGGCGTCCCGCTGCCGCGGGGACATGGCGTACCAGCGGGCGTACGTCTCCTGGACGGCATCCTCGGCCTCGGCCAGGGAGCCCAGGAGCCGGTAGGCGACATTGATCAGCTGGCGCCGCTCGCTCATGATCGCGTCCAGGCCCGGATCGGGCCGGCCCTGTCCCGGCCCGGATCGGGTGGTCATGGTGCCGACAGCTCCCTCGGTCGCATCCGCTCTCAGCGGTTCGACAGGACAGCGCGCCGGAATGTGAGGCCGGTGCGTCGCCTCACATTCCGGGGGGCTGCGTTGTCGAAGCGCTGAGACGAACACATCATCCAGCGGACAGGAAGTTCAGAGACATCATGACGACCCCGACGCCGACCACACCGTTCGCCGACCCGGCGCCCGCGCAGCGCGTGGAGCGGGCGGCCGCCGCACTGGCCGCACACGGTTTCACCGTGGAAATCCTCGACGACGTCGCCGCCGCGCGTACCCGTGTCAGGGATCTGATCCCGGAGGGCGCGAGCGTGTTCACCGGGGCCAGCGAGACCCTCCGTCTGTCCGGCATCGACGGGGACATCAACGCCGGCGGGCGGTACCAGGCCATCAAGCCGCGCGTCCTGGCCATGGACCGCGCCAAGGACGCCGACGACATCCGGCGGCTGCTCGCCGGCCCCGACGTCGTTGTGGGCAGCGTCGCCGCGGTCACCGAGACCGGCTCCCTCGTGGTCGCCTCGGGCAGCGGAAGCCAGCTGCCCGCCTACGCCGGTGGCGCCGCCCGCGCGATCTGGATCGTCGGGGCGCAGAAGGTGGTGCCCGACCTGGACACCGCGCTGCGGCGGGTCGAGGAACACTGCCTCCCGCTGGAGAACGTCCGCACCCAGAAGGCCTACGGGTGGCCCAGCGCCGTCAACCGCCTTCTCGTCCTCAACGGGGAGTACCAACCCGGACGCGGCACCGTCCTGCTGCTCCGCGAAGCCATCGGATTCTGAACCGCCCCCCAGCCGGGCCCGGGACACGATTGGCGGTCTGGGCGGGCCCGGGGGCGGAGGGGACGGGACAATTCGGGCATGAGTGGATCACTTATCGCCCGTACGCGTGTGGTGCCGTCCGCGGCCGTGCTGTGCGCGGCCGCGCTGCTCGTCGCCGGTTGCAGCTCGTCCGGCTCCGAGGCGTCCCGGACGTCGACGGCCCCGGGGGCCGAGGCCCCCGCCGCCGTCACGGCCTCCAACGGGGGCGACGCGCTCCAGAGCGCGTATCAGAACACGGTCAGGAACGTGCTGCCGTCGGTCGTGCAGATCAACACCGACCAGGACCTCGGGTCCGGTGTGATCTACGACGCCAAGGGCGACATCGTCACGAACGCGCATGTCATCGGCAACGCGAAGTCGTTCGTGGTGTCGCTGGCCACGGGCGGCAGGCCCCTCGCCGCGAAGCTGGTGTCCACCTTCCCCGCGAACGACCTGGCGGTGATTCGCCTCTCTTCTGTGCCGAGCGGATTGAAACCCGCGAGTTTCGGCGATTCAGGGAAGGTCGGCGTCGGCGAGATCGTGCTCGCGATGGGTAACCCGCTGGGGCTGTCCAGCAGCGTGACACAGGGCATCGTGTCGGCGACCGGCCGTACGGTCAGCGAGGGGAAGTCCGACAGCGGCGGGGGCGGCGGGGCCGGGGCGACCATCCCCGACATGGTGCAGACGTCCGCGGCGATCAACCCGGGCAACAGCGGGGGCGCGCTGGTCGACCTGAACAATCAGGTGATCGGAATTCCCACCCTGGCGGCGACCGACCCGCAGCTCGGCAGCGGGGCCGCGCCGGGGATCGGTTTCGCGATCCCCTCCTCGACGGTGAAGCGGATCGCCGACCAGATCATCAAGAACGGCAAGGTGACGAACTCCGGGCGCGCGGCGCTCGACGTGACCGTGCGGGGCGTGGTGGGCGGTGCGTTCCAGCCCGCCGGGGTGGCGATCGTGTCCGTCGTCAAGGGCGGCGCGGCGGCCAAGGCCGGGCTCAAGGCGGGTGACGTGATCATGAAGGTGGGCAGTACGCGGATCACGACACTCCAGTCGCTGACGGAGACGCTGGCGGCGTACAAGCCGGGGCAGGTCGTGAAGGTGTCCTACGACCGGGACGGCACGGCCAAGTCGACGAAGGTCACGCTGGGTTCGCTGTAGCCCGGGCCTCGGCGGGCGCCCGCAGGCCCAAGGCGGCCGGGCAGGCGGTCCGGCCCCCGGCCGGGAGACCCGCCGGGGGGCACAGACGACGCGGCCCCTGCCCGGGATCTCCCGGGCAGGGGCCGTTCGCGTCCGGCCGGGCGGCCGCACCCCGGCGGCCGGGCGCGGCTTACGCTTCCGTGTCCTCGGAGACCGTGGGCTCCGGGGCGGCGACCGGCTCCTCGGGGTGCAGGCTCATGGGGCCGTAGATCTTCGTGTCTCCCTCGAAGAGGACGACCTGGTCCGCGCCGCCCGCCGAGAGGTCCTTCCAGACCTCGCCCACCCAGGACTCCGCGTCCCCCTGTGTGGGGAACTCCTCGGGCTCCACCGCCGGCGGCACCTCGGTGCCGTCCGCCTTCTCGAACCGCCACGTCCACGCCATGTGTTTCTCCTCGGTCCTGGAGATCGTCCTGGAGATCATCTCAGCTGTGCTGCGCGTCCTGGCAGCGTACCGGCGATCTTCCGCAGGGCGGACCCCGCGCGGGCCTTCCGCATGGCGGACCCCGCGCGGCCGGTCGCCTCGGGACGCGAGACGATCGTCGGGTGGAACTGACTCTCCTCGGCACCGGCGGCCCCGAGGGCCTGCCCCTGCCGCACTGCCCCTGCGCGGCCTGCGCGCTCGCCGTGGGCGCCGGTGCGCGCGCGGCGACCTCGGTCCTGGTCGACGGTGTCGTACTCCTCGACCTCACCCCCGGCCTCGCGCTCGCCGCGGCCCGCGCCGGGGAGAGCCTGGGCGGGCTACGGCTGGTGCTGCTCACGCACCCCCACGACGGTCCGGCCGTCGAGATCCCGCCCGGTATCCCGGCGCCCGCGCGCGTGGCCGACGGGCAGCGGCTGCCGCTGCTCACCGGCCACCGGGTGCGGTCGGTGGCCGTGGACGCGCCGGGCACGGGATACGAGATCGAGTCGCCCGACGGTACGCGTGCCCTGTATCTGCCGCCGGGGTGCGCCCCCGCGGGCCTGGGCGCGTCGGAGCGGGCGGAGGCGCCGTACGACCTCGTGCTGCTCGACGTGGTCGACCGCCCCGACGCCCTTGCCCGGCTGCGGGCGGCCGGGGCGGTGGCCGGTACGACGGACGTGGTCGCCGTCCACCTCGGCCACGACGCTCCCCCGCGGCCCGAACTCGCGCGGCGGCTCGCGGCGTTGGGCGCGCGGGCGGTGGCGGACGGTACGACGCTGGTGGCCGGTGACTACCAGGAGGTGCCGGACGTGCCGCGGCGCACGCTGGTGCTCGGCGGAGCGCGTTCGGGCAAGTCCGCCGAGGCGGAACGGCGGCTCGCGGCCTTCCCCGACGTGCTGTACGTGGCGACCGGCGGCACCCGTGAGGGTGACACGGACTGGGCGCGGCGGGTGGCGCTGCACCGGGACCGGCGGCCGGCGGGGTGGCGTACGGAGGAGACGTACGAACTGCTGCCGCTGCTGCGCGAGGGGGGCGGGGCGCCGCTGCTCATCGACTGCCTCGGGCTGTGGCTGACGCGGGTGATGGACGAGGAGGGGGCGTGGGGCGCGGAGCCGGGCCTGTCGCTCGCGCGGGTGCGGGGTCGGGTGGACGAGTTGGTCGCCACCTGGCGTGCCACGCGGCGGACGGTGGTGGCCGTCTCGAACGAGGTGGGGTCGGGCGTGGTGCCCGAGACCGTCTCGGGGAGGCGGTTCCGCGACGAGTTGGGACGGTTGAACGCGGGGATCTCCGCCGAGTCGGAGGTCGTCCTGCTGGTGGTGGCGGGAAACGTGGTGCGGCTGCGGCCGTGAGGGGCGGTCGCGGCCGCGATGTCCGGTGGGGGACGTTGACGGGACCCGCCGGGAGGGCAGCCGGTAGGGTTCCCCCGTGACCGGGATTGATCTGGACGACTTCGGCTCCCTGGTGGAGCGACCCGACGCCGGGGCGCGGCGGGACTCGCAGGAGCGCTGGGAACAACTGATCGGCCCCGGGGCCCGCCTCGGCAAGCCCGCCGAGTTGGCCGACTGGCTCTCCGCCGTGCAGGGACAGGTCCCCGCGCGGCCGATCGCCCGCCCGCGCGTCCTCCTCTTCGCCGCCGACCACGGCATCGCCGAACTGGACGTCTCGGCCCGCCCCGCCGGAACGGCCAGTGTGCTGGCCCGCGCGGCGATCGAGGGCAGCGCGCCGGTGAACGTACTCGCCCGGCAGTACGGCGCCGAGGTCCGCGTCATCGACATGGCCCTGGACTGCGACCCCGCCGACCTCCCCGCCGACGTCACCGCCCACCGGGTGCGCCGCGGTTCCGGCCGCCTCGACATCGAGGACGCGCTGACCGCCGAGGAGGCCGAGCAGGCGTTCCGTACGGGGATCGCGCTCGCCGACGAGGAGGCCGACTCCGGTACGGACCTCGTGCTGCTGGGCGACCTCAGCGTCGGCGGCACGACGGTCGCGGGCGTGCTGATCGCCGGGCTGTGCGGGACGGACGCGTCGGTCGTGACCGGGCGCGGTTCCGGTATCGACGACCTGACGTGGATGCGGAAGTGCGCGGCGATCCGCGACGGTCTGCGGCGGGCCCGGCCGGTGCTCGGCGACCAGCTCGCGCTGCTGACGGCGGTCACGGGCGCGGACTTCGCCGCCATGACGGGCTTTCTGCTCCAGGCGGCGGTACGGAAGATGCCGGTCGTCCTCGACGGAGTGGTGAGCGCGGCCTGCGCGTTGGTCGCGCAGCGGGTGGCGTTCCGGGCGCCCGACTGGTGGGTGGCGGCGGCGAAGACCGGCGAGGCCGGGCAGGAGAAGGCGCTGGACCGGGTGTCGCTCCAGGCGCTGCTCGACCAGGGCGTCCAGGTCGGCGGCGGCGTGGCATCGGTGCTGGCCCTCCCCCTGCTCCAGGGCGCGGCCGCGCTCTCCGCCGAACTGGCCCCGGCCCCGGAGCCCGCGTCCACGCCTGCCTCGGCGTGACGCGGCAACGCCCCGCCCGGGGGGCTCAGGAGGCGCGCGCCGCGCGCCTCCGCCGCAGCCACTCGTACCCGGTGACCCCCGCGGCGGTGAACGCACCGGGCTCCAGGAACCCGGGCGCGTTGTGCGGCACGATGTCCCACCACCCGGCGACCACGGCGAAGAAGAACACGCCGGCCACGCCGAAGACCGTGAAGAGCGCGGCGCACGCCAGGAAGAAGAACCACAGGGGCTTGGCACGGAAGGGCATGGCCGTCATCCTCCGCCGTCCGCCTCCGGCGCGGTACCCGTCGGCCCCACCGGGGCCCGGGGCGCCGAACCGCCCCTGGCGCCCCGCGACTCGGACCACCTGCGCCGCAGCGCGGCGACTGACCGCCGGGCGGCGGGGCAGCCGTTGGCGCGCCGGCCTCGCGCGCGGGTGGGCGGTGGGGGCGATTCATCCCGCCGCCGCGGGCGAGGCGCCTGGACCCGCGGGGGCGGCCCCCGGAGAGTGCGGGTCACCGCGCGCGTGCCGACATGGGGGGAAATATAGCTATAAGCCTATAAGCTGCCCGCCATGTGGGATGGGTTGCGGGCGCGGCTGGCCGTCGAGTGGAGGGCCGTCTTTCCTGAGGTGTGGCGGCGGCTGCGGACCGCCGGGCCTCGGGCCGTACCGCTGACGCTGGCGTCGTGCGCGGGCATCGGCCTGCTCCAACTCGTCCAGCACGCCCAGGGCGCGAGCGACTGGGTGGACCGCCTCGGCGGGGTGTACGCCACGCTGCCCTGGTGGCAGGCGCTGCTGCGCACCCCGCTCTCGCTCTTCGTGCCGGACCCGTCGTTGCCCGTGTGGGGCCTGCTGCTCCAGGTCGTGGTGGTCTTCGGCATCGCGGAGACCACGCTCGGCGCCCGCCGGACGCTCGGCGTCGCCCTGCTCGCCACCGTCGCGGGCACGGGCCTGGCCCGCTGGTCCCTGTGGACCGGGCCGCACGTCCTGCCGAACCTGACCGCGCAGGCCGTCCTCGTCCGCGACACCGGCCCCTCGGCGGCGGTCGTCGCGCTCGGGGTGTACGTCGCCTGCCTCCGCCGCGCGTGGTGGACGGCGGGCGCGGTCGCGCTGGCGATAGGCGTGGAGGTCGTGTGGGTGACGAATCTCGCCGGGTACGAGCACCTGGCCGGGGTCGTGGCCGTCCTGGCGCTGAGCACGGCCGAGGCGGTACGTCGCAGGGGCTACGGCGGCCCGGTGACCTCGACCGGAGGTACCGGTAGCCTCGCGCGGTGAACGAAACCGCTCCCCCGCTCTCCCCGCTCGACGCCCTGCGGTTCGCCTTCGGAACGCTCACCGTGCTGCCGGTGAAGGTCACCCGCTGGGACCGGACGGCCGCGCGCGGCGGAATGGCGTTCGCACCCCTGGTCGGCCTGGTCGTCGGCCTTTTCGCGGCAATAGCGGCGAGCGTCCTCGTCGCCATGGGTGCGAACGGGCTGCTCGCGGGGGTCGCCGCCGTGGCCGTACCGGCGGTGCTGACCCGGGGTCTGCATCTGGACGGGCTGGCCGACACGGCCGACGGCCTCGGCAGCGGTGCCCCCGCCGAGGGCGCGCTGCGCATCATGAAGCAGTCGGACATCGGGCCGTTCGGGGTGATGACGCTCGTCCTCGTCCTGCTCGGCCAGGCCGCGGCCGTGGGGGCGTGCTACGGGCACGGGTGGGTCTACGGCGGAACGGCCGTACTGGTCGCGGCCGTCGCGGGACGTACGGGGATGACGCTGGCGTGCCGGTCCGGGATACCCGCCGCGCGGCCCGGGGGGCTGGGGGCCTCGGTCGCGGGGGCCGTTCCCGCCTCGGCCGCCTGGGTGACCGCCGCGGGGATCGCCGCCCTGGGCGCGGCGGCGGGAGCGCCGTTCGGGGGACTCACCGCCGTACGGGGGCTGGTCGCCGTGGGGGCCGGACTGCTGTGCGGCGAGGGGCTGTTGCGGCGGTGCCGCCGGCGCTTCGGCGGAGTGACGGGCGATGTGTTCGGCGCGGTGTGCGAGGCGGGGGTGACCGCCGCGCTGGTCGTCCTGGCCCTGCGCGGGGGCGGTTGAGCGGACCGGCGGCCTCGGCCGGGGGCGTCCGTACGATGCCGACTCCACCGTCGGCTGTGCAGGGGGGACGCCCCTGAGGAAGGGGCAGCGCGTAGGCTCGGGAGGGTCTGACCCTCGACCGAATAGGACCCCACCCACCGTGACTTCTCTGACACTCAGCACCTCCTCCGCCGCAGCGTCGCGTGCGGAATCCGTCGTCGTCGGCGTGGCCAAGGGCCCCAAGGGCCCCCGCCTCGCGCCGGGCGCGGATTCGGTGGACGCGGCGTTCGACGGGAAGCTCGCCGCCACGCTGGAGACCGTGGGCGCCACGGGTACGGAGGGCGAGGTCACCAAGCTCCCCGCGCCGGCCGGCGTGAAGGCCGCCGTCGTACTCGCGGTCGGCCTCGGTGAACTCCCGGAGGACGGCGAGCCGTACGACGCCGAAGCGCTGCGCAAGGCCGCGGGCGCCGCGGCCCGCGCGCTCTCCGGGTCGAAGAAGGCCGTGTTCGCGCTCCCCGCCGGAACCCCGGACGAGGTGGAGGCCGTGGCCACCGGCGCGCTGCTGGGCGCGTACGCCTTCACCACCTACCAGGCCGAGGGCGGCAAGAGCCCGCTCGGCGAGGTCGTCGTCTCCAGTGCCAAGGGACGCGACAAGAAGCACAAGGCCGCCGCCGAGCGCGCGACCGCCGTGGCCGCCGAGGTCAACCGGGCCCGTGACCTGATCAACATGCCGCCGAACGACCTGACCCCGAAGGCGTTCGCCGCCGCGGTGCAGGCCGCCGGCAAGGAGTTCGGCCTCAAGGTCGAGGTGCTGGACGAGAAGGCGCTCGCCAAGGGCGGTTACGGCGGCATCCTCGGCGTCGGCCAGGGCTCGGCCACCCCGCCGCGGCTGGTCCGGGTCGCCTACACCCACCCGGACGCGAACCGTACCCTCGCCTTCGTCGGCAAGGGCATCACGTACGACTCGGGCGGCATCTCGCTCAAGCCCGCCGGGCACAACGAGACGATGAAGTGCGACATGAGCGGCGCCGCCGCCGTGTTCGCCGCGGTCGTGGCGACCGCGAAGCTCGGCCTGGCGGTCAACGTCACCGGCTGGCTCGCGCTCGCCGAGAACATGCCGGGCGGCGGCGCCACCCGCCCCGGCGACGTGCTGCGGATGTACAGCGGCAAGACCGTCGAGGTGCTCAACACCGACGCCGAGGGCCGGCTCGTACTGGCCGACGCGCTGACCCGCGCCTCGGAGGAGACCCCGGACGCGATCGTGGACGTGGCGACACTGACCGGCGCGATGGTGCTGGCGCTCGGCACCGGGCGGTTCGGCATCATGGCAAACGACGACGAGTTCCGCGGTGCGGTGCACTCCGCGGCGCTCGCCGAGGGCGAGGACTCCTGGCCGATGCCGCTGCCCGCGCAGCTGCGGCCCTCCTTCGACTCGCCGACGGCGGACATCGCGAACATGGGTGTGCGGCCGGGCGGCGGCCTGATCGCCGGGCTGTTCCTCCAGGAGTTCGTCGCCGAGGGCATCACCTGGGCGCACCTGGACATCGCGGGTCCTGCCTTCCACGAGGGCGCGCCCTTCGGCTACACCCCCAAGGGCGGCACCGGCACGGCCGTCCGCACCCTGGTCGCCCTCGCCCGCCGCACCGCCACGGGCGAGCTGCTCTAGGACCTGACACCTGGCAGCCGTCGAGCCCGTCGGACGGCACCCCCGTAGCCGTCGAGCCAAAGGGCGCGCCGGTGTCGAAAGGGAGAGCGCGCGGAGTCCCCGAGGAACGAGGGGTCGAGCACGGTCGACTGTCGACGCCGGATAGAAGCGTCCGGAGGCGAGACGGCGGCACAAGAGGGGTGAGATGCGTCACGTACGGCCCCGGACCGCGCGTCCGGGGCCGTATCTGCTACGTCTCACCGCACAGCCCGATGCCTCGTCGCGCGCCAACAAGTGCGAAGATGTTGTCTCGGCACGACAGGGCCCCTCTCTAACGACAAAGCGGCCGAACCAAAGCCGCCGCCCGGTCAGGTGGACCGGCTCCGGCGTACCCATGCATGGAGGACGTGACGTGGCGAACGACGCCAGCACTGTTTTCGACCTAGTGATCCTCGGCGGCGGCAGTGGCGGCTACGCAGCCGCACTGCGGGCTGCCCAGCTGGGCCTGGACGTCGCCCTCATCGAGAAGAACAAGCTCGGGGGCACCTGTCTGCACAACGGCTGCATTCCCACCAAGGCGCTGCTGCACGCCGGTGAGATCGCGGACCAGGCTCGCGAAAGCGAGCAGTTCGGTGTGAAGGCCACCTTCGAGGGCATCGACATGGCGGCCGTCCACAAGTACAAGGACGACGTCGTCTCGGGCCTCTACAAGGGCCTGCAGGGCCTGGTGGCCTCGCGCAAGGTGACGTACATCGAGGGCGAGGGGCGGCTGTCCTCCCCCACCTCGATCGATGTGAACGGCCAGCGGATCGAGGGCCGGCACATAGTGCTCGCGACCGGTTCCGTACCGCGCTCGCTGCCCGGTCTGACGATCGACGGCAACCGGATCATCTCCTCGGACCACGCGCTGGTCCTGGACCGTGTGCCGCAGTCCGCGATCGTGCTCGGCGGCGGTGTGATCGGCGTGGAGTTCGCGTCGGCGTGGAAGTCCTTCGGCACCGACGTGACGATCGTCGAGGGCCTGCCCCACCTGGTGCCGGTCGAGGACGAGAACAGCTCGAAGCTGCTGGAGCGGGCCTTCCGCAAGCGCGGCATCAAGTTCAACCTGGGCACCTTCTTCCAGAGCGCCGAGTACACCGACAACGGCGTCAAGGTGACCCTCGCCGACGGCAAGACCTTCGAGGCGGAGGTGCTGCTGGTCGCGATCGGCCGCGGCCCGGTCTCGCAGAACCTCGGCTACGAGGAGCAGGGCGTCGCGATGGACCGCGGCTATGTCCTCGTCGACGAGTACATGCGCACCAACGTGCCGACCATCTCGGCCGTCGGCGACCTGGTGCCGACCCTCCAGCTCGCGCACGTCGGCTTCGCCGAGGGCATCCTCGTCGCGGAGCGGCTGGCGGGCCTCAAGGCCGTGCCGATCGACTACGACGGTGTGCCGCGGGTGACGTACTGCCACCCCGAGGTCGCCTCCGTCGGCATCACCGAGGCCAAGGCCAAGGAGGTGTACGGCGCGGACAAGGTCGTCACCCTCAAGTACAACCTGGCCGGGAACGGCAAGAGCAAGATCCTGAAGACCGCGGGCGAGATCAAGCTCGTCCAGGTCAGGGACGGGGCCGTCGTGGGCGTCCACCTGGTCGGTGACCGGATGGGCGAGCAGGTCGGCGAGGCTCAGCTGATCTACAACTGGGAAGCGCTGCCCGCCGAGGTCGCGCAGCTCATTCACGCGCACCCCACGCAGAACGAGGCCATGGGCGAAGCCCATCTGGCGCTCGCGGGCAAGCCGCTGCACTCGCACGACTGACCTCCATCACGCCACCCATCCGCACAGATCGTTAGGAGTAACCGCAACCATGGCGGTTTCCGTAACCCTGCCGGCGCTCGGCGAGAGCGTGACCGAGGGCACCGTCACCCGCTGGCTGAAGGCCGAGGGTGAGCGCGTCGAGACCGATGAGCCGCTGCTCGAGGTCTCGACGGACAAGGTCGACACCGAGATCCCCTCCCCCGTGTCCGGTGTGCTGGCCTCCATCAAGGTCGCCGAGGACGAGACGGTCGAGGTCGGCGCCGAGCTGGCCATCATCGACGACGGCAGCGGCGCCCCCGCGGCCGCCGCTCCGGCGGCCGAGCCGGCCGCCCCCGCGGCACCGGCACCCGCGCCCGCACCCGCACCCGTCGCCGAGACCCCGGCGGCGGCCACCCCTTCGACCGAGGTCGCTGCTCCGGCCCCGGCCCCCACCGCCGCGGCGGCGACCGGCGCGAGCGGCGCGTCCGGCACCGACGTGGTGCTGCCCGCGCTCGGTGAGAGCGTCACCGAGGGCACTGTCACCCGCTGGCTGAAGGCGGTCGGCGAGTCGGTCGAGGCCGACGAACCGCTGCTGGAGGTCTCGACGGACAAGGTCGACACCGAGATCCCCTCGCCGGTCTCCGGCACGCTGCTGGAGATCCTGGTCCAGGAGGACGAGACGGCGGAGGTCGGCGCGAAGCTGGCCGTCGTCGGGGCGCCGGGGGCGGCTCCGGCCGCGGCGCCCGCACCGGCCGCACCGGCTCCGGCGCCCGCGGCGCCTGCTCCGGCACCGGTTCCCGCTCCTGCTCCCCAGGCGGCCGCTCCGGCGCCCGCTCCCGCTCCGGCTCCGGCTCCGGCACCGGTCGCGCCTCAGGCGCCGACCGTTCCGGCGCCGCAGCAGCTGGAGACCCCCGCTCCCGACCCGGTGCCTTCGGTTCCCGTGCCCGGGCCCGCCCCGGCCGCGGCTCCGGCCGGTGCCTCGGGCAGCGAGGGCGCGTACGTCACGCCGCTGGTCCGCAAGCTCGCCGCCGAGAACGGCGTGGACCTCGGCGCGGTGCGCGGCACCGGCGTCGGCGGCCGTATCCGCAAGCAGGACGTCGTGGCGGCGGCCGAGGCCGCCGCCCAGGCCGCGAAGGCGGCGGCCGCCAGGCCCGCCGCCGCTCCGGCCGCCGCGCCGAAGGCCACCCTTGAGGTGTCCCCGCTGCGCGGTCAGACGGTCAAGATGACCCGGATGCGCAAGGTCATCGGCGAGAACATGATGCGCGCCCTGCACACGCAGGCGCAGCTGACCAGCGTGGTCGAGGTGGATGTCACCCGGATCATGCGGCTGCGCGCGCAGGCCAAGGAGTCCTTCGCCGCGCGTGAGGGCGTCAAGCTCTCGCCGATGCCGTTCTACGTCAAGGCTGCGGCGCAGGCGCTCAAGGCGCACCCGGTGATCAACGCCCGGATCAACGAGGACGAAGGCACGATCACCTACTTCGACTCCGAGAACATCGGGATCGCGGTGGACTCCGAGAAGGGTCTGATGACCCCGGTCATCAAGGGTGCGGGCGACCTCAACATCGCCGGTATCGCCAAGAAGACCGCGGAGCTGGCGGGCAATGTCCGGGCCAGCAAGATCGTCCCGGACGACCTGGCGGGCGCGACCTTCACGATCAGCAACACGGGGTCGCGCGGGGCGCTGTTCGACACGGTCATCGTGCCGCCGAACCAGGCGGCGATCCTGGGCATCGGCGCGACCGTCAAGCGCCCGGTGGTCGTGGAGACCCCGGACGGCACGGTCATCGGCGTGCGGGACATGACGTACCTGGCCCTGTCGTACGACCACCGGCTGGTGGACGGCGCGGACGCGGCGCGTTACCTGACGGCGGTCAAGGAAATCCTGGAGGCGGGCGAGTTCGAGGTGGAACTCGGCCTGTAAGCGCCTTCGACGCATGCGGCGCCCCTGTCCCGGTCCTCCGGGGCGGGGGCGCCGTCGTTGTTCACGGGGGCGCCCGTCCGTACGTGGCAGCGCCCGATGTATCGCTCTGTATGCCGGGGCGCCGCCGGACGCGCGCAGGGCCTTCCAGGGGCCTTGGCGGGGTCATGGCGGGTGTGGGTGGAGGCACGGTTGCTTCCTGGTCGTATCGTCTATGTCACGCGAACGTGAAGGAGTACGACCCCATGGCATCTGCCGCAGGCCGGCATCAACTGGTCGTGCACAGCCTCCGCGAGCAGATCCGCGAGCACATCCTCGAAGGCATCGTGAGCGGCCGGTGGAAGCCGGGCGAGCGGATCGTGGAGCGCAGGATCGCGGTGGAGCTTCAGGTCAGCCAGACGCCGGTACGCGAGGCGCTGCGCGAGCTGGAGACACTGCGGCTGATCGACTCGGCGCCGAACAAGGGCGTACGGGTGCGGAGCCTGACGGCGGCGGACCTCAAGGAGAGCTATCCCGTACGGGCCGGCCTCGAACAGGTCGCGGCCGAGCTGGCCGCGGAGCGCCTGGCGCGGGCACCGGAGGCGCTGGAGCGGGAGGTCACGGCCCTGCGGGCCGCCGACGCGGCGCTCGACGGGGAGGCGCAGGTACGGCACACGGTGGCGTTCCACCACGAGCTGGTACGGGCGGCGGGGAACGCGGTGCTGCTGCACGCGTGGGAGGCGCTGGGCATCGAGGTGTGGACGACGCTGTCGATCCGCTGGCTCAGCCCCGCACCGCGTGCGTACGCGGCGGAGCACCAGGAACTCGTGGACGCGTTCGTCCGCCGTGACCCGGCGATCTGTGACCTGATCAAGTCCCACGTCCTGAGCTGCGCTCCGCAAGTGTGAGACGTCGCCTCCCCCTCGGGTTGCCCCACCCCCGGCCTCCGCCCGGGATACCCCAGCGCTCCTGGGGGGTTCCGGTTGTCCCTCGTCCGCAGGTCCGCTGTGGCTTGTCGCGCAGTTCCCCGCGCCCCTGATGGGGCGCCCCGATAGGGGCGCTGGGGGTACCCCCGGGCGGAGCCTGGGGGAGGAACTGCGCGGGCAACCACGACGGCGGCGCGGGTGGCAGCGGACCGTACCCACCCCAGGGGCGCTGGGGGTACCCCCGGGCGGAGCCTGGGGGAGGAACTGCGCGGGCAACCACGACGGCGGCGCGGATGACAGCGGACCGCATCACCCCGCCCCCGCCCGGAGGGCACTTAGCATTAGCGAGTGACGACGCCGCCCCCGATGCGCGGCAGCCCCCAGGGGCTCACCGTGCCGTCGACCAGTTCGGAGAGGAACTGAACGGCGCCGCCCGCATAGTGCCACCAGCCGCCGCTACGGGAGGCGACCGTGACCGTCCAGTCCGAGGACCCGGCCCCGCACGTGCTCCACAGGAAGAAGTCGCCCCCGTTGGACTCGGCCCAGCCGAGCAGGCCGCCCGGAGCCGGGTAGACCCGCAAGGCAACGGATTCGTCCGCGTCCTGAAGCCACTCCTCGATGATTTCGAGATCCGTCGCTCCGGCCGCCCACATCTGTTCGCTGCCCGGCTCGGGGAGGCCCACCGCGAGAAAGTCGCCGAGCACAAAGGTCGGGTAGAGCTCAGCGAGCAGCTTGAAGTCGGCCGGCAAGACGGTGCCCAGTCCGTCCTCCAACGTCGCCCAGTCGACGGATGCCGGGACCGGGCGGCGGAGCCCGGCAAGACCGGGGACAGCGCGTTCCAGCGCGCGAATCGCCTCGGCGGGATCAGTGAGCCGCCGACGTGGTGTCTGGGTGCCGATGAGGTCGTCCATAACGCTCACTCTGCCAGCCGGGTACGACAGGTACGGACCCGGTCAGTCAGGCCGACCGGGCCGCGGCGACCACAAAATCCAAGGCCGGAGGCCGGTGTCACTGCGTGCCCCCAAGGCTGACACCCCGTGCCGACTTGGAAAATCCAGCCCGAAGCCCATTGATCGATCATCGATCGGCGGCGTATCGTCGGTGTCGGAGAGCGAGCCCTGTCGTGCCGACTCGCTCCTCTCCATCCCACCCTCCGTTCGGAAGGCGGCCACCCATGCCCGACGCCGTACGACTCCCACGGCCGAGCCAGCTCGACCAGATTCCCGACCGCGACCCCGAGGAGACCGCTGAATGGCGCGCGTCCCTCGACGCCGTCGCCAAGGCCGCGGGGCCGCACCGTGCCGCGTACCTGATGCGCCGTACCCTCGAAGACGCCGCGGACGACGGTGTGAACCTGCCGTCGCTGCTGGAAACCGAGTACATCAACACGATCCCGACCTCCGCCGAGCCCGCCTACCCGGGCGACGAGGCACTGGAGCACCGGATCACCGCCTGGAACCGCTGGAACGCCGCCGCGATCGTCACCCGCGGCAGCCGCCAGGGCCTCGGCGGCCACATCGCCACCTTCGCGTCGGCGGCCTGGCTGTACGAGACCGGCTTCCAGCACTTCTTCCGCGGGAAGGAGGGTGACGGCTCCGGCGACCAGCTCTACCTCCAGGGCCACGCCTCCCCCGGCATCTACGCCCGTGCCTTCCTCGACGGCCGGCTCTCCGAGGGCCAGCTCGACCGTTTCCGCCAGGAGGCGAACGGCGACGGCCTGCCCTCGTACCCGCACCCCCGCAGGCTGCCGTGGCTGTGGGAGTTCCCGACCGTGTCCATGGGCCTCGGCCCGCTCTCCGCGATCTACCAGGCGCGCTTCAACCGCTACCTGGAGCACCGCGGGATCAAGGACACCTCGAACTCCCGCGTGTGGGCCTTCCTCGGCGACGGCGAGATGGACGAGCCCGAGTCGACCGCCGCCCTGGCGCTGGCCGGCCGCGAGGGCCTGGACAACCTGACCTTCGTGATCAACTGCAATCTCCAGCGGCTGGACGGCCCGGTCCGTCCCAACTTCAAGATCGTGCAGGAGCTGGAGTCGCAGTTCCGCGCCGCCGGCTGGAACGTGATCAAGTCGCTGTGGGGCGTGGCCTGGGACGACGTGCTCGCCCAGGACTTCGACGGCGCGCTGCTGCGGCGGCTGCGGTCGACCCCGGACGCGCAGTTCCAGACGTACGCCACCCGGGACGCGGCCTATCTGCGCGAGCACTTCTTCGGCGCGGACGCCTCGCTCCGTACGATCGGCGCGAAGCTCAGCGACGCCAAGCTGCTCGAACTCTTCCAGACCTCGCGGGCCGGCCACGAGCCGCGCAAGGTGTACGCGGCCTACCGCGCGGCCGTCGAGCACAAGGGCGCGCCGACGGTGATCCTCGCGCAGACCGTGAAGGGCTACACGCTCGGCGCGGGCTTCGAGTCGCGCAACGCCAACCACCAGATGAAGAAGCTCACGCTCACGCAGTTCCGCACGATGCGTGATCTCCTTGAGCTGCCCATCCCGGACAGCGCGCTCGAAGGGGACGTCGTCCCGTTCTGGCGCCCGGCCGAGGACTCGCCCGAGATGCGCTACCTGCGCGAGCGGCGCGCCGCGCTCGGCGGCCCCGCCCCGGCCCGCAAGGTCGTCGCGAAGCCGCTGCCGCTGCCGCCCGACAAGGCGTACAAGTCCCTGGAGAAAGGTTCCGGCACGCAGGAGATCGCCACCACGATGGCGTTCGTCCGGCTGATCAAGGACCTGATGCGGGAGAAGGAGACCGGCCGGCGCTGGGTGCCGGTGGTCCCGGACGAGGCCCGTACGTTCGGCATGGAGTCGCTGTTCCCGTCGGCGGGCCTGTACTCGCCCATGGGCCAGACGTACGACCCGGTCGACCGCGACCAACTCCTGTACTACAAGGAGGCGAAGGACGGCCAGATCCTCAACGAGGGGATCACCGAGGCCGGTTCGCTCGCCGACTTCACGGCCGCGGCCACGTCGTACGCCACGCACGGCGAACCGATGATCCCGTTCTACATCTTCTACTCGATGTTCGGGTGGCAGCGCACGGCCGACCAGTTCTGGGCGCTGGCCGACCAGTTGGGCCGCGGGTTCGTGATCGGCGCGACCGCCGGCCGGACCACGATGACCGGCGAGGGCCTTCAGCACGCGGACGGCCACTCGCACCTGATCGCCTCCACCAACCCGGCGGCGCTCTCGTACGACCCGGCGTTCGCGTACGAGGTCGCGGTCATCGTCCGCGAGGGCCTGCGGCGGATGTACGGCCCCGACGCCGAGGACGTCTTCTACTATCTGACGGTCTACAACGAGCCCAAGGTCCAGCCGGCCATGCCGGAGGGCGTCGAGGAGGGCATCCTCAAGGGGCTCTACCGCTACCAGGAGGCGGCGGCGCCGGCCGCCGACGCGCCCCGGCTGCAACTGCTCGCCTCCGGCACCGCGATCCACTGGGCGCTGGACGCGCAGCGGATCCTCGCGCAGGACTGGGGAGTCGCCGCGGACGTGTGGTCCGCGCCCTCCTGGACCGAGCTGCGGCGCGAGGCGCTGGAGTGCGAGGCGGCCCGGCTGAACGGCGAGGAGCGGGTGCCGTACGTCACGCGCGCGCTGGCGGGCGCTCCCGGGCCCGTGGTCGCGTTCAGCGACTGGATGCGGGCCGTGCCGGACCAGATCGCGCCGTGGGTCGAGCAGGACTGGACGTCGGTGGGCACGGACGGGTTCGGCCTGTCCGACACCCGGGACGCGGCCCGCAGGCACTTCGGGGTGGACCCGCAGTCGCTGGTCGTACAAGCGCTGGCCGCGCTGTCGCGGCGCGGCGAGGTCAAGCCGGAGACGGTGAAGGAGGCGGCGCGGCGGTACGGGCTGTGAGGCCCGACCGGTGAGCCGGCGGCCGGCGGCCGTGGCGGAAGGATGCCTTCCGCCACGGCCGTTGGCATGTCGTGGCACGAGATGCCCCTGAATCGCCCGCAGTTCATAAAACCTACCGGCCGGAAAGGGATTGCGGCCCCCTACAGCTAACGGCTACGGTCCCCCGGATGCCTGCTAACCCCAGCCCGCTGACGGCTCCCACCGCCGATGACTTCCGCGCCTGGCACCGAGTGCAGTCCGCCGCGTTCGCGCACGACCGGCCCGGCGAGCCCGTACCGACCCAGGCCGCGATGCAGGCACGCCTGACGACGCCCGGCGGCGGCCGCCGTCTGGTGCTGTGGCTGGTACGCGGCTCAGGTGAGGAACCGGTGGCCACGGCCACGCTGCGGATCTCCTCGCAGCCGGGCCGCAGCCAGCTGGCCGAAGTCGACATGACCGTCCATCCCGCGCACCGGCGGATGGGCGCGGGGTCGCGGCTGCTGGCCACGGTCACGGAGGCGGCCGGGGAGGCGGGCTGCCGCAGCCTGGTCACGGAGGTGGTGGCCGGCACGCCCGGCGAGGGGTTCCTCGCCACCCGCGACTTCGTACCCGTGCTGCGGCTGACCTGGATGCGGCTGTCGCTGGACGAGATATCCGACCGGGTGCGCGAGCTGCCGGACGTACCGCACCCCGGCTACCGGCTCACGGCGTGGGAGGGGGTCGTGCCGGACGAGCTGGCCGAAACGTTCACGCTCGCGCGGCAGGGCATGGCCGACATGCCGATCGGCGGGATGGACCTCGGCGAGGTGGGCTGGGACGTGGCGCGGGTGCGGGAGATCGCGGAGGTGATCGCGCGGCGCGGCGACCGGCTGCTGACGGTCGCGGCGATCAGCGAGGCGGACGGCTCGGTGGCGGGCTACACGGAGCTGGTACTGCCCGGTGACAGCTCGACGCGGGGGCAGCAGTACGACACCGCGGTGCTCTCCGCGCACCGCGGGCACGGGCTGGGGCTGTGGCTCAAGGCGGCGATGCTGCGGCACGCGCGGGAGGCTCAGCCCGGGCTGACGGAGATCGACACGGACAACGCGGACGACAACCGGCACATGCTCTCCGTCAACTCCGCGCTCGGCTTCCGCGCGCTGCGCCGCACGGTCAACTACCAACTCACCCTCCGCACTCGCTAGCGCCGCGGGAGCGCTCCCGCACCTCGCCGCCTCCGGCGCGGTCCCGTACGACGGCCGGTGCCGCCCACCGGGCCTGACGACGAGAGCCCCCGCCAGAGGTAGGGCGAGCGCCCTTGCCCACCCCGACGAACGACCCCGCGTCCACCCCCACGCGGGCCGGAGCCTTCACGAGCCGACTGCCCTCGGCGGGCACCCCGAGAGGAACCCGCACGCCGACCCGGCGAACGGCCTCCGGCGGAGGTGTGGGCGAGCGCCCCTGCGGGCCCGGTCGGCGACAGGCTTCCGCCCGGGTGGGGTACCGCCCGACGCGGGCGCGCCCGGAGGGACCTCCAACGGGAGTTGCACACCGACCCGGCGCGGACGGCCTCCGGCGGGACTATGGGCCAGCGCCCTGCGGGCCCGGTCGGCAACCGGCTCCCACCGGTACGGCCGCCCCCCGACAAGGACGGGCTCAGAGGACCCCCAAGGGAGTTGCACGCCGACCCGGCGAACGTCCCTCCCCCGGACGTGGAGGCGAGCCACCCCTGGCGGTCCTGCGGACCACCGACTCCGCGTCGGGCGCGGCGTTGCGGGGATAGGGGGTGATCCCCCACGCGGGCCGAAGCGCACACGACGCACGGCCGTGGCAGCGCCCCCAGGGCCGGGCAAACCGGGCGACGAGCCGAGGAGCGGCCTTCGCGGTCGGCCCCCAGGCGGATCGGGTGCGCGACCCGATGGCCGTACGCGGCCGGGGTCGGCGGGAGCCCAGCGGGGCCGGAGGCCGGGCGGACAGGGCGGCGTCGATCGGGCAGAAGCCGCCCGCAGGGCAGCACGCGGGGCTCGCGTCAACTGGGCGGGCCGCCCCCGCAGGGGAGCGCACCGCAATCGCGGCTCACGGCGTGGCCAGCGCCAGGGTGCCCCAGGTCAAACGGGGGCCGAGCGCAGCCGGAGCTGGTGTCAGGGCGGCCGGGTGGCTCCCCGCAGAGGGCTCGCGGCGGGCCGGGGGCGGCCGCGGCCGTGGGGCGGGCGGGGGAGCGCCGGGGCTGGGGTTGACGCTGGGGGGGTGGGCGCGCCGCAGGGGGCTCGCGTCAACCGGGGGGCGGGGGACCCCGCAGGGGGGAAGTTTGGTAACGGGATGGGGGCTGGGCGTGCGGCGGGCCCCGGGGGGCGGGAAGCTGGACGCGTGATGGACGAGACGGAGTTCTGGGAGATCGTCGACCGTAGCCGCGAGGCCGCGGACGGCGACGCGGACGAGCACGCCGACCTGCTCGTGGAACGACTCGCGCAGCTCGACCCGGAAGCGGTGCTGGACTTCGCCCGGCACTTCGAGACCCGTTTCGCGCGAGCGTTCAGCTGGGACCTGTGGGGCGCCGCCGACGTGATGCTGGGCGGCGCCGACGACGAGTCGTTCGACTACTTCCGCTGCTGGCTGATCGGCCAGGGCCGGCACGTCTTCGAGGGCGCCCTGACCGCCCCCGACGACCTCGCCACCCTCGTCCCGGACTTCGACCCCGAGAACGACGGGGACGCGGAGGATCTGGGATACGCGGCGGACGAGGCGTACGAACAGCTCACCGGCGTACGGCTGCCGGACCTGGAGCTGCCGCGGCAGGACGGCCCGGAGGGCGAACGGTTCGACTTCGACGACGAGGACGCGATGGCCGACCGCTTCCCGCAGCTGTGGGAGCGCTTCGGCTGAGCCACCGGCCGTCACCCCGTATCCCCAGCCGCACGCGCGGCGCCCCGCGAGCCGTACGGCCCGCCCCGCGAGGCGCCGCGCGACCGTACGGGCCACAATGCCCGTATGCGTATCGCAGTCACCGGCGCCTCCGGCCTGATCGGCTCCGCCCTCACCGCCTCGCTCGCCGCCGACGGCCACCAAGTCGTCGCGCTGGTGCGGCGCGAGCCGTCAGGACCCGGCGAGGTGCGGTGGGACCCGGCGGCCGGGACCGTGGACGCCGGGGGCCTTGAGGGCTGCGCTGCCGTCGTCCACCTGGCGGGCGCGGGCGTCGGCGACCGGCGCTGGACGGACGCCCGCAAGAAGGTCCTGCGCGAGAGTCGGGTGAGCGGTACGGCCACCATCGCCCGCGCCGTCGCCGCGCTCGACACCCCGCCCCGGGTCCTGCTGTGCGGCACGGCGATCGGCTATTACGGCGACACGGGCGACCGTCGGGTCGACGAGGACGCCCCCGCGGGCACGGGCTTCCTCGCCGAGCTGTGCCAGGAGTGGGAGGCCGCCGCCGACCCCGCCCGCGCGGCCGGCATCCGTACGGTGTGCGCGCGTACCGGCCTGGTCGTGGCGGCCGGCGGCGGGGCCTGGGGGAGGCTCTTCCCGATCTTCAAGGCCGGGCTCGGCGGGCGGCTCGGCAACGGACGGCAGTTCTGGAGCTTCATCGCGCTGCACGACGAGATCGCGGCGATGCGGCACATCCTGGACACGGACACGCTCTCCGGCCCGGTGAACCTGACCGCGCCCGAGCCGGTCACCAACCGCGAGGTGACCGCGGCGATGGGCCGCGTACTGCACCGCCCGACCCTGGCCACCGTACCCGCGCCCGCGCTGCGGCTGGCGCTGGGCGAGTTCGCCGGGGACGTGCTCGGCAGCCAGCGGGTACGGCCCCGGCGGCTGCTGGACTCCGGCTTCGCGTACGCCTTCCCGCTGATCGACCAGGCCATCAAGGCGGCACTGAGCAGCCGCTGACGGACGGCCGTCCCAGCAGCCCTGACCCACTGACGGGCAGCCACCTCGCGTTCATGGCCTGACGGAACGTCAACTCCTCCGACGCGCAGGGGCCAGGGCCACCGCACCCGTACCGCCCGTCCGATACGGCCGGATCGGGCGGGTGAACGGCCGGTAACCACCCCCTTCGCATCCTTTGGCCACGAGAAGGGCATGACCCCTACCAGCGCGGGCACTTGTGGACCGGCGCGAGCGGGGAACGGACCCGATTTCGGGGAGGGGCATCGTGCTCTCACCAGCACGCCGTCACGGCGTGGCCGTTTTCACCGATGTGGTCGTGGTCGGCGCGGGACTCGCCGGCCTGGCCGCCGCACAGCATCTGATCGCCGGGGGCCTGACGGTCACCGTACTCGAGGCCGCCGAGCGGGTCGGCGGGCGTATGGCCACCGACTCGGTGGCGGGGTTCCGGCTCGACCACGGGCCGCAGTTGCTCAACACGTCCTATCCGGAGCTGCGCCGCACCCCGGGCCTGCGTGACCTGTCGCTCGCGCCCCTGGCGCCGGGCGCGCTGGTCCGCGGGGCCGGGCGCGGCTACCGGGTGGGCGATCCGCGCGGCGCCCGGGCCGCGTTCAGCTCCGCCCGCGCGCCGATCGGCTCGGCGCTGGACAAGGCGCGGCTCGGCACGACCCTCAACCGCCTCGCGGCCACGCCGATCTCCCGGCTGGCCGCCCGTACCGAGACCAGCGCGGCCGAGGCGCTGGCCGCGCGGGGTTTCGCGCCCCGCACGGTCGAGGGCTTTCTGCGGCCGCTGCTGGCCGCGCTGCTCTCCGACCCGGAGCTGACCTCGTCCAGCCGGGTCGCCGACCTGGTGCTGCGCGGCTTCGCCCGGGGCCGCACCTGCCTGCCGGTGGGCGGCGCGGCCCGGCTGCCGGAACGGCTGGCGGCGACGCTGCCGCCGGGGACCGTACGGCTCGGCACGCGCGTGTCGCGTATCGCGGCGAACGCGGTGCTCACCGAGGACGGCACCGAACTCCCGTGCCGGGCCGTGGTGGTGGCCACGGACGCGCGTACCGCGGCCGTACTGCTGCCGGGGCTGCGGACGCCGGCCTTCCACCAGGTCACCGTGGCGCACCACGCGGCGCCCGAGGCGCCGGTGCGCGAGCCCGTGCTCGTCCTGGACGCCGACCGGCTCGGCCCGGTCTCGCACACGTACCCGGCCAGTACGATCGACCCCACCCGGGCCCCGGCCGGACGCGCGCTGATCACCTCGGTGATCCTCGGGCCGCCGCCGGACGGCGACAACGACAAGGCGATCCTGGCGCACCTCGCCGAGCTGTACGACACCCCCACCGACCGCTGGGAGCTGCTGGCCCTGCGGACCGACCCGGACGCCGTGCCCGCGATGCCCGCGCCGCACGACCTGCGCCGCCCGGTACGGCTGCTGGCGGGCCTGTACGTGTGCGGCGACCACCGCGACACCAGTACGGTCCAGGGCGCCCTGCTCTCCGGCCGCAGGGCCGCCCTGAGCGCCCTGCGCGACCTGGGCCTGCGCACCCCGGGCAGCGGCCCGGCGGAACAGACGGACCCGACGGACGACGAGGAGGCCGCGTAACGGCAACCGCCGGTCGGCCGGAAGCTGTTGCCGGCCGGCCGGCGCCGCGCGCCCGGCCGGAAGTCAGGCCAGTGGGGGGCGGGTGGACCGGGACGGGGTGGGGGTGGGGTGCCTAGGGTCGGGCCATGCATCCTCTCCTCGCGGACGATCTGGCCCGGCTGCCCGAACTGCTCGGCGTGACGAAGGACCGCGCCGAGCGCTTCCTGTCCGGGCTCGGCGAGCGGCCGGTCGCCCGTACCGGGTGGCGGCCGGACGGCGCCGCGCCGCTGCCCGCCGACGGCATCGGGCTCGACCGCGCGCTCGACGCCTTCGCCGCGCGCTGGGAGTCGGGGCTGTCCGGCAGCGCGGGGCCGCGTTACCTCGGCTTCGTGACGGGCGGCACCACCCCGGCCGGGGTCGCGGGCGACTGGCTGACCAGCGCGTACGACCAGAACGCCTCCTCCGGCGGTGACTCCTGCGCCGCCGAACTGGAGAAGGAGACGGTTGGCTGGCTGCGGGAGATGTTCGGACTGAGCCGGGCGCACCACGGCGCGTTCGTCAGCGGGGCGACGACCTCCAACACGGTCGGGCTCGCCATCGCCCGCGAGTGGGTGGGCGAACGGCTCGGCGTCCGGGTCAGCGACGCGGGCGCCGCCGCGCTCGGCCCGGTCGAGGTGCTGTCCGGCACCCCGCACTCCAGCATCGGCAAGTCGCTGTCCGTCCTCGGTATCGGCCGCGACCGGCTGCGGCGGGTCCCCACGCTGCCAGGACGCGAGGCCGTGGACGTGGACGGGCTCGCGGCGGCGCTCGCCGCGCTGGACGGGCGCCCGGCGATCGTGGTGGCCAACGCGGGTACCGTCAACACGGTCGACTTCGACGATCTGCGGGCGGTGGCCGCGCTGCGGGAACGCTTCCCGTTCTGGCTGCACGTGGACGCGGCCTTCGGTGGCTTCGCCGCCCTCTCCCCCGGGCACGCGCACCTCACCGCCGGGCTGGACGCGGCGGATTCGGTCTGCCTCGACCTGCACAAGTGGCTCAATGTCCCGTACGACGCGGCGGTCCAGTTCACCCGGCGACGCGATCTCCAGACGGCGGTCTATTACAATTCCTCGCCGTATCTCGGGGCTCCGGGGGACGATCCGGATTTCCTCCATCTCACACCGGAGAATTCACGACGGCTGCGCGCTCTGACGACCTGGCTGGCCCTTTCGGCGTACGGGGTCGCGGGACATCGTGACATCGTGGACCGGAATGCCCATTCCGCCGCGGAGTTGGCCGAAGCACTTGACGCGCATTCCGGCTTCCGAGTTCTCGCACCGACCCGGCTGAACGTCGTCTGCTTCACCCTCGCCGGGAACGTCACAGCAGCCGAACTGGCCTCTTTCGCCGCCGCGGTGGCCGAAACCGGGGAAACGTTCCTCACTCCGACGGTGTACGAGGGGGTGCCGGCGCTGCGGGCGGCTTTCTCCAACTGGCGCACGACCAGCGCGGACACTCCCCGTATCCTCGCCGCCCTCACCTCCTCTTTGCCGCCAAGCCCGGTCGAGCGTTGACCAAAACCAAGCCCGCCCGGCGATTGAGGGCAGCGGTAAGCGGCGCGGAAGCAAACCCGTATCCGCCGACCGCTACCGCGGCAGCGAGGCGACCCGGTCGTGAAAGGCCCGCGCCGCCGCCGAATCACGAAAAGGCTCAAGCCTCCGGCCGAAATCCCGCGCGTACTCCGCCGCCCGGGCGGACCGCATATCACCCGCCTGGCGTACCACCTCCAGCCCGTGCGCACAGGCGACCTCGACCTCACCGAGCCCCAGCCGCGCGGCGGCGAGCACGGCCCGGCAGAAGAGCCGGCTGCGGACGTACCCCGGCCCGCGCAGCCGCAGCGACCGTTCCGCGTGCTGCGCGGCCACCCGGTACTGCTGGAGGTCCCGGTGGCAGTGCCCGAACTCGTCGGCCAACTGCGCCTCGTCGAAGAACCGCGCCCAGCGCGGCACCTCGTCCCCGCTCCGCGCGGCGGCGAGCGCGCGCTCGGCCCGCGCCAGGGCCGTCGTGCAGGCGCGGGCCTCCCCCAGCACGCCGTGCCCCCGCGCCTCCGCCGCGTGCAGCAGGGCCAGTACGACCGCCGGGGCGCCCGTACCGACGCCCTGCTGAGCGACCCGGGCGAGCTGGACGGCCTCCCGCCCGTGCCCGAGGTAGACCGCCTGGCGGCTCATCGTGACGAGCACATAGCCGCCGTACACCCGGTCCCCCGCGGCCTGTGCGAGCCGCAGCGCCTGGACGAAGTACCGCTGCGCGAGGCCGTGCGCGCCGATGTCGTACGACGTCCAGCCCGCGAGCCTGGTGAGGTCCGCGACGGAGGCGAACAGGCGGCGGCCCAGCGCCTCCCCGTAGGAGCCGCGCAGCATGGGCTCGGCCTCGTGCTCCAGGTAGCGGACGAGGGCCTGCCGGGCGTGGCCGCCGCCGTACGCGTGGTCGAGGGTGCGGAAGAGGTCGCCGACCGCGCCCACGGCGGCGATGTCCCCGCTGCCGAGCCGGCCGCGTACGGCGTGCGCGCCGGGCGCGGGGGGCTCGGGGAGGACGGAACGCCGCTGCTCGGGCACGCGGGACGGCCGGGCCGGATCGCCGGGGGCGGGGGCGGTGGGGGCGCTTCCGGCGGGGCTCAGCGCCACCTTGGCGTCGGGCCGGCCGATGAGCCAGTCCCTGCTGGGGACGACCAGCCCGGCCGGGGTGAAGGCGATCTTGCGCATCTCGACGTGATTGCCGGTGTCCTTGCGCCACAGCCCGCTGACGATGTCCACCGCCTCGCCGGGCGTGGCCGCGTATTCGAGCCCGGCGTACACCGGCGCACACGCGTCCAGCCCGAGATCCTGCGCGGACAGCCGCCGGCCGAGCCGCTGGGTGAAGACCTCGGCGATCAGCGCGGGGGTGGTGCCGCGCGGCTGCTGACCGCGCAGCCACCGGGTCACGGACGTCTTGTCGTAGCGCAGGTCGAGGCCGTGTTCGCTGCCGAGCTCGTCGACCCGGCGGGCGAGCCCCGCGTGGGAGAACCCGGCTTCCGCGATCAGCGAGGCGAGCCTGCTGTTCGGGCGGGTCCGCCGGGTCGAGCGGGCCTGGCGCTCCGCCGGTGCGGTCGGTCGGTGCGGCGTTCGCTGCGTGGGGCGGTCCGTCATCGGCAGTGCGGTCCACTTCCTCGGGGAGGTCTCGGGATCGGCGTGAATGTAACGGTCAGTGCCGGAAAGCTCACCGTAAGAGCCGTATATTCGCCCGAATGAGCGACAACGGGCGGCGTTACCGACCGGGGAGCGGCACGTAGGGGCGCCGTGCGGGGGCCTGGTGGTGGGGGCACGGGTCGGCCGGGGCGGGGGCGGGTTCGGGCGCTGTCCGAGTGCGGGTCCGGGTGGGGTCCGGCTGCGGGCGGGCGGCCGGGCGAGTCCCGGAAAGGTCTCCGACGGCCGCGCGCAGGCGTCCTCACCGGCCCTGACGTGAGTTATCCACAGGCCCCGTACGGGCGTACGGGCCGACCGCCGTACAGTGGCTGAGGTGCGACCGGCCGCACCACAAGTCGCGACCGGGGGCACCTCCACAGCGCACAGCAGAGGGAGCCGTCGTGAGTGAGCTGCACTTCGTCCACCTGGGGTTCGGGGCCCAGGCCGTCGAGTACGAGGAGGCGTGGCAGGAGCAGCGCCGGGTCCACGCCGCGCGGTTCGCGGACGAGACACCGGACACCTGCCTGCTGCTCGAACACCCCCCGGTCTACACCGCGGGCCGCCGTACCGCGGAGAACGAACGCCCGCTGGACGGCACCCCCGTGGTCGACGTGGACCGCGGCGGCAAGATCACCTGGCACGGCCCGGGCCAGCTCGTCGGCTACCCGATCCTCAAACTGCCGCGCCCGGTCGACGTGGTGGCGCACGTCCGCCGGCTGGAGGACGCGCTGATCCGCACGGCCGCGGACTTCGGCGTGGAGACCTCCCGGGTGGAGGGGCGCAGCGGAGTGTGGGTGCTGGGTGACCCGATAGCGGAACGGCCCGGCGGCCTGACCCTGGACTTCGACCCCCGTTTGGCCGTGGGCCCCTCCTCGCCGAGGGGGGGCGAGGACGGAGAGTTCGACCCCAGGCTGAACGGCCCGCAGTACGCGCCCTCCAACGCCGGTCAGCGCCGTGAGGACCGCAAGCTCGCGGCGATCGGCATCCGCGTGGCCAAGGGCGTGACGATGCACGGATTCGCGCTCAACTGCGACCCGGACACCACGTGGTTCGACCGGATCGTGCCGTGCGGCATCCGCGACGCTGGCGTCACCTCGCTCTCGGAGGAGCTGGGCCGCCGGGTTCCGGTCGCCGAGGTGCTGCCGGTGGTCGAGAAGCACCTGACGGAGGTGCTGTCGACGGCCGTACCGCTCCCCCGGGCGGTGTGACCCCGGAGCACAGGGGTGCCGGGGGAGACCGAAGGGAATGGCCCATCGAGGCTGCTGGTTACTTCGATGCGGAACCGTATGAATCACGGGCGTACGCTGGTGTTCGCCAAAGAATCGAAGCTGTAGGGAGCCGGTCGTGTCCGCAGTCGCACCCGACGGACGCAAGATGCTGCGCCTTGAGGTCCGCAACAGCCAGACCCCCATCGAGCGCAAGCCCGAGTGGATCAAGACCCGGGCGAAGATGGGCCCCGAGTACACGCAGATGCAGAAACTCGTCAAAAGCGAGGGGCTGCACACCGTGTGCCAGGAAGCCGGCTGCCCGAACATCTACGAATGCTGGGAGGACCGCGAGGCGACCTTCCTCATCGGTGGCGACCAGTGCACCCGGCGCTGCGACTTCTGCCAGATCGACACGGGCAAGCCGGAGGCGCTGGACCGTGACGAGCCGCGCCGGGTCGGCGAGTCCGTGCTGACCATGGACCTCAACTACGCCACGATCACCGGCGTCGCCCGCGACGACCTGGAGGACGGCGGGTCCTGGCTGTACGCCGAGACCGTGCGGCAGATCCACGCGATGACGGCGGACCGGGCCGGCGGCCGTACGAAGGTCGAGCTGCTGATTCCCGACTTCAACGCCGAGCCCGCGCAGCTCGCCGAGGTCTTCGGCGCCCGCCCCGAAGTGCTCGCGCACAATGTGGAGACGGTGCCGCGGATCTTCAAGCGCATCCGCCCCGGCTTCCGTTACGAGCGCTCGCTCGAGGTCATCACCCGTGCCCGCGAGGCCGGTCTGGTCACCAAGTCCAATCTGATCCTGGGCATGGGCGAGGAGCGCGAGGAGATCAGCCAGGCGCTGCACGACCTGCACGACGCCGGGTGCGAGCTGATCACCATCACGCAGTATCTGCGGCCGTCGGTGCGGCACCACCCGGTGGAGCGGTGGGTCAAGCCCGCGGAGTTCGTGGAGCTCAAGGAGGAGGCCGAGGAGATCGGCTACGCGGGCGTGATGTCCGGGCCGCTGGTCCGTTCGTCGTACCGCGCGGGACGGCTCTTCCAGCAGGCGATGGACCGGCGCCGGCAGGGCGAGGCGGTCGCGGCCGCGGAGTGAAGGGCTCCCGCCGGGACGCCCGGTCGGCGCGCCCATGCCGGGGCCGCGCCCGGGACCTGATGGGCAACATGCCGATTTCCGAGGGGCCGATGCCTCGCGGGACGCGGATACCGAAGGCGCTCAGGACACCCGAGTGGCCACTCGGCTGAGGCATTCATGCGAGTTTGACCGACACGTCACCTGCTGGTAACACGGAGTGGCGAGCCTGGTTTTCACCGTACAACCGTCTCATTTGCTTCCCGAGGGGGACGCCATGACGTCCAAGCCGGTGCACTTTCCCCGTCCGCACACCCCCATGGCCGGAGCGCTGCGGGCCGTCGAAACGTTTCTGCTCACGGGTGGGCAGCAGACGGCCCGCAGGAACGCGTGGGCCGCCGTCGTGGCCGACCGGCAGCGGGCCAAGGAGCGCAGGGCCGCGCAGTACGAGATGGACGCGCTGGTGGACGGGGGGCCGCCGGCGGGCGGCGCGGCGCTGGTGAGCGGCGGGTCTCCGGTGAACGGCGGGCCGTCGGGGGTCGGGCGCGACGCGGCCGGCGCGCTCTCCGACTGAGCGTTCTCCCCAGTAGGCGCGCTCTCCGACTGACCGTTCCCCCCGGCCGGCGCGCTCTCCCACTGAGCGTTCCCCCCTCCCGGATTCCGGGCCGCGCGCGGGACCCGGCCGCGGTGACGGCGTACCGACAGGCCACGTATCCTTTGCCGCATGGCGAGGAAGGAAACATCCGAGAACCCTGGACGTCTGAAGCAGATCGTCCAGACCTACAAGATGACCAGGCAGGCCGATTCCAAGATCGGGCTTGTCATTGCGGCTGTGGGAATCGTCACCTTCGGTGTCCTCCTCGCCCTCGGCTTCTTGATCGGTCACCCCATTTACGCGGGCATCCTGGGCCTTCTGGTGGCGCTTCTCGCGATGGCGGTCGTCTTCGGCCGCCGCGCCGAGCGTGCCGCCTTCGGGCAGCTGGAGGGCAAGCCGGGCGCGGCCGCGGCGGTGCTGCAGAACATCGGGCGCGGCTGGACGGTCACCCCCGCGGTGGCGATGAACAAGAGCCAGGACGTGGTGCACCGGGCGGTCGGCAAGGCCGGCGTCGTACTGGTCGGCGAGGGCAACCCCAACCGGGTCAGGGGCCTGCTCGCCGCCGAGAAGAAGCGGATCTCGCGGGTCGTCTACGACGTGCCCGTGCACGACTACATCGTGGGCACCGGTGAGGACCAGCTGGCACTGAAGAAGATCAGGGCCACGCTGCTGCGCCTGCCGCGCTCGCTGAGCGGCCCCAAGACCACCGAGGTGAACGACCGGCTGCGGGCGCTCGGGGACCTGATGAGCAACATGCCGATTCCCAAGGGGCCGATGCCTCGCGGGATGCGGATGCCGAAGGGGCGCTGAGCAGCGGTTTTCATCGGAACGACAGGACGAAGGGTCCGGGGGCGCGCCCCCGGACCCTTTTCGTACCGATACCGCCCGGACCGGCGGGGGCAGGGCGCGGCCGGGTCGGCGTACGGCTTGACGACGTCCGCGGCCTCTTGGCCGGGGCCCGCGTTCAGATCCGGACCTGTACGGCCTTCGCCGCCTTGTCGTGCAGCCCTCGGGTGTCGCGGTCCCAGATCACCGCGGGCACGACGACCAGCAGCAGCACCGTACGCAGAACGACCCCTCCCGGGCCGAGGCGCCTGCCGTCGAGCCGGATCACGCGCAGCCGCATCAGCATCTTGCCCGGCGTGCTGCCGACCAGGGCCAGCCCGATCAGGCTGACGAGGCCGAAGACGACGAGCGCCCAGTTGTTGGCCACGTGAAGATCACGGTGAGCGATCAGACCGTATGCGATCACCATGCTCAGAATCCAGTCGATGAAGATCGCGGCCACCCGGCGGCCGATCGGCGCGACCGATCCCGGCCCCTCCTGGGGCAGGCCCAGCCGCTCGCCTCGGTAGCCGAGTTCCACGCCCATCTGCTCGGCGGCCGCGCGGGGCCCGGACAGCCATGTGCCGATTGCTTCCCTGTTGTCCACGCGTCAACGGTAACCCCCGTTCGGAGCAGCAGTACCGCCCGGGTACCACGGCCGCGGAGTCGTGGTTAACGTCGGCGAAACAAATGGGTCATGCTGGAGAAATCCCTGATCCTTATGGTCGGGAGCGTGTGCGGCTCGCAGTGGCCGCGCTCCGCATTGTCAACCCGACCCGCGGGGCCGGGCCTAGGAGGAGTGGGATGTTCCAGAACGCCGACGACGTCAAGAAGTTCATTTCGGACGAGGGCGTCAAGTTCGTCGACGTCCGGTTCTGCGACCTGCCCGGTGTCATGCAGCACTTCACGGTCCCGGTCTCGACGTTCGACCCGTCCGAGGAGCTGGCCTTCGACGGTTCGTCCATCCGCGGCTTCCAGGCCATCCACGAGTCCGACATGGCGCTGCGCGCGGACCTGTCGACCGCCCGGGTCGACCCGTTCCGCCGGGACAAGACGCTCAACATCAACTTCTTCATCCACGACCCGATCACCGGCGAGCAGTACAGCCGTGACCCGCGCAACGTGGCCAAGAAGGCCGAGGCCTACCTCGCGTCGACCGGTATCGCCGACACCGCGTACTTCGGTCCCGAGGCGGAGTTCTACGTCTTCGACAACGTGCGCTTCCAGACCTCGGCGAACGAGTCGTTCTACCACATCGACTCCGAGGCGGGTGCCTGGAACACCGGTGCCACGGAGAACAACCGCGGCTACAAGGTCCGTTACAAGGGCGGCTACTTCCCCACCCCGCCCGTGGACCACTTCGCCGACCTGCGTGCCGAGATCTCCCTGGAGCTTGAGGCGTCCGGCCTCCAGGTCGAGCGCCAGCACCACGAGGTCGGCACCGCGGGCCAGGCCGAGATCAACTACAAGTTCAACACCCTGCTCGCCGCGGCCGACGACCTCATGCTCTTCAAGTACATCGTGAAGAACGTCGCCTGGCGCAACGGCAAGACCGCGACCTTCATGCCCAAGCCCATCTTCGGCGACAACGGCTCGGGCATGCACGTCCACCAGTCGCTGTGGCAGAACGGCATCCCCCTCTTCTACGACGAGCAGGGTTACGCGGGGCTGTCCGACACCGCCCGCTACTACATCGGCGGCATCCTCAAGCACGCCCCCTCGCTCCTGGCGTTCACCAACCCGACGGTGAACTCCTACCACCGCCTGGTCCCGGGCTTCGAGGCTCCGGTCAACCTGGTCTACTCGCAGCGCAACCGTTCCGCCGCGATGCGCATCCCGATCACGGGCTCGAACCCGAAGGCCAAGCGAGTCGAGTTCCGCGCCCCGGACCCGTCGTCGAACCCGTACCTCGCCTTCGCCGCGCTGCTGATGGCCGGCCTGGACGGCGTGAAGAACAAGATCGAGCCCGCCGAGCCGATCGACAAGGACCTCTACGAGCTCGCCCCCGACGAGCACGCGAGCGTCCCCCAGGTGCCCACGTCCCTGCCGGCCGTCCTCACGGCCCTCGAAGAGGACAACGAATACCTGCTGGCCGGCGGCGTCTTCACCACCGACCTCATCGACACCTGGATCGACTTCAAGCGCACCAACGAAATCGCCCCGATCCAGCTCCGCCCCCACCCCCACGAGTTCGAGCTGTACTTCGACCTCTAAACCCCGGGCTGGTCCGGAGTACCCCCTGCTCCTCCCCCGCCAACGCGCTGGCTGCCGGCCACGTCTTCCTTTACCGAGGGCGCGGCCGGCAGCTTTTGTGCGATGTGTGCGCCGTGCTTCTCCTCCGTATCGGTGAGGGGAAGCACGTACTGCCCGGCCAGGCGTGCGAGGTGCAGCGGGAGGGGGCGGGCCAGCGGCGGGTAGTCATCGTGATAGCGCAGCTGGTGCGCCAAGGTGGCCCACTCGGCGGGGTGGTCGGGCACGGCACCTTCGCGTCCCGAGTCTGCCAGGACTTTGTCCGAGAGGCAGCCGAGCACGGTCACCTCCAACTGCACCGGATTCCAGGCAGTCTTCCCGGGCGCTGTGCGACACTCTGCCGTCGGCACCAGCTTCATGAGCCCCTTCGGCAGTTTCGCAACGGTGTGCGGGGTACTGGCCGTACTGGCGAATACACGGTTCTCCGGCTCGTCCGACCCCCAAACGCCCTCGGCGAAGCCGATCTTGTCCTGTGCGTCGTGTGCGTACCACTCGGCCACCTCGTCCCGGCCGTTCCCGTCCCGTACGAGCACCACTCGCAGGTCATGCCCGTAGACCGTGTGGCGCTGGTCCGGCTCGGTCCCGAACCCCAGCATGTCGCGCATCAGTGCGCCATTGCGCAGCCGCGGCCAGCACTGGCGCAGGTTTCCCGCGCTGACCAGCAACAGCGTCGGTCGGTCGCGGAGTTGGAAGAGAAGGGTGCGAATCTGGCGCTCGGCGTCCGATTGCCACCTCCACTCCGTACCCTCCTGATGCTTCCCTCGTTGTCCCGCCGAGTCCCGCCCGTCTCCACTCCGTTCACCCGAGCGCCTGGTGTCCCAGGCTCCGTCGACGCTCTCGGTGAGCGACAGCAACAACCGCGGGTACGGCACCCACTCGGCCCGATCGGCGTCCCAGCCTTCAATGGCGCCAGAGCCGTCGTCGGGGCGGACACGTACCGCGACAAGGCGACGGGCCGGGCATCGAGTGGGCCCCTTCCCGGTGTAGCGCACAAGCCAGAGCGCGGCGTACTGGAGATCCCCGGGAATGCCCGCCCCTACGCGGTGGGCAGGCGGGCTGATCGCTCCGAGTTGTCGGAAGGCATCCAGCCACGTCCATCGGGCCCGGTGCTCCAAAGTGCCCGCCACGTCGTCCGGCAGGTTGACGAACTGACTGACCTTTCCCTGTCGAGCCCAGGCCAGACGCAACGCGTGCTTAGGGTCGGAGTCCGGGACGGCGGCGAAACGGTCCTTGCCCGCGATCTCAGCGACAACAAGGCTGATGTCGCTTCGAGGCGAATCCGTCCGATCCGCCACGAGCGCGCAGCGGTCAGAGATGGCGTCGGCGAGTCGAACAGCCCGCCGACGCTTACGGTTTCGGGAAATATTCAAAGCGTTCGTCAGGATTCCGGCAGGCCGGACTCGAACGTTGATCCGAATGCCGTCTGTCCGCCACTGCCAGATGTCGTCGCCCGGGACCACCTGGCTTCCGGGAGGAAGCCCAATGAGCTTCGGCAGTTCCCTGAGGAGCGCATCCCGCGTCTCCCGGGACTGCCACAGAATCTCGATTTCCAAGGGACGACCACCCAAGGCCCGGGCCAGAGCCGCCCGGCGGAGTAGAGCCCTCTGAACCTCCCTGGTGTCCGGCTCAGCCTTCTTGGCCGACCGGGGCAGCAGGGAGGGGGTGTTTCGTCGGGTGACCCGAGTCAGGTCGTCGACCCGGCGCAGCAGCGGCCGCAGCCCCTCATCGACCCAGGCGTCCAGCTCCGCCCGTTCCCGGGGCATCAGTCCTGACCCGACCTCGTGCGGGCCGAGTACCGGGTGATAGACGATTCCGGCCGCGACATTCCGCTGCCCGTTGATCCACTTCTCCGGGGAGGTGAACAGTTCCATGGGTTCCGGGTAGTGGCGCACGATGTCCAGCTCGGGCAGCAGCAACGCGGGGCTGTAGCGGCGCCAGGCGATCTCTTTGCGCCGCCGGTCGTACCCCAGGGTGTTCGTCATCAGCCGGTGGCCGTGATCCGGACCCTCCGGCCACGGTAGCGGAGTGTCCAGCAATACGGTCGCTCCGCTCAGCTCCCGGGGGCGTACGTCCAGCCGGGTGGCCCACCGGCGCACCCCTGTGGACACGTGGACGCGGAACCGGGGGGAGAAGGGCATCGTGTGGACGGTGATGTTCACGCGGGCCGAGTAGTACCAGGTCTGCTTCCGGTAGTCGTACCGCTGGGGCGGCCAGGAGACGAGCTCGGCTCCGTTCCCGGAACTCACGACACGGAACTGGAGTGTGGCGCCGTGGGAACGGTACGGGCGGCTGGCCAAGCGGTAGGCGATCGACTCCGGCAGCAGGTTGTAGAGCCGGCGGAGCGGTTCAGCGGTGCCGCCCGTCGACGTCACGGTCTCGGTGAGGTCCACGGACTCGGCTTTCCATACCGGGAGTTGCACCGTGGCGGTCACGTCATCGGCCAGGAGTTCCTCCTCAAGATCGGAGCCCTCGCTCGCGTCCTCGTCCTCCGTGTGAAACAGGTCGGCCGCCCAGGAGCCGATGAGCGGCGCGAGGACCTCCCGTGGCACGGCCTCTCGCGCGTACAGCCAGGGCAGCCTGCCGTCCGTTCCGACGTTGCGACCGGTCGCGACGACGCCGGGCGCCATGGAAGACAGCAGGGAGTTGAGTCGGCTCACGGGGAGCCGGACGGGGTGATCGGTTTTGCCGTGAGCTTCCTCGTAACGGAGGACAAGTTCGGCATGCAGCTCCTCGCCGAGCCGGAGGACATGCAGTTGTTCCTGCCACGGCCCGTGTGCGGGGTTCGGTTCGTAGGCTACTGCGCGAATGGTGTGGTACACGAGGTTCCTCCTGAGGAAGTGAGGTACTGCGCTTCCTGTCAGACCGCGGGCAGGGGCTGTGCCAGGCAACGGCCGAGCATCTCCCACAACGGCTGGTATAGGGCTCGGGCGATGAACCGCTCGTCGGCGGGCTTCGCGTCGCCCTCGAAGTACGGGTTGAGCACGTCGAGAACGCTGTGCAGCAAGCTGGACCGGGGAGTGTCCGCGAAAGGGGGGAACGCGGCACGGTTGGGCGCGAAGGCCGCGTCCACGAAAACCACTCGGGCCGGCACCCCACCGCGCACCAGCCGCCCGATCACCTGCCACATCAGCACCAACATGTCCCATGTGACCTGCTCCCTGTCGTCGCCGAGGCGGCTCCATGCCATAGGGCGCCGCAGCAACTGGTACCAACGGGATCGCGCGCGACGGCGGACCTCATCAGCTCCCTCCTCGACCGTGCCGCCACTGCGGACCCAGCGGTCGAAGGCACCGCTGTCCTGTTCGCGCATAATCCAGTCGTTGACAGCGTTGACCGCCAGGGACAGGTCGTCGGGATGCGGATTCGGGCGGGCAAGGAAGTAGACGGTGCCGATGGCAGCCTCGTCATCTCTGTTGAGGATGTTGTGGCCGCGTTCCACGGCGAGCAGTGGCGCCACAAGGACGTCCGCCTCAAGGTCCTTGAGGTGTTCGACGTCCCCTCGGCGCAGAACACGGGCTCGGTACGCGGACGGGGCCTGATCGTCCTCGTCGATCTCCTCGTCGTCCGAGACGAGACACAGCACGCTGTCCCGCCATCGGGAGTTGAGGTTGTGCAGAGTGTCGGCCACCACGCGCGCTTCCTCGTAGCTGCCGACCAGCAGCAGGATCTGGTCGCGCCCCTCCGGAAGCGACAACAGCTCCCGTTCCAGCGGGCCGCCGTTCTCGGCCTCGTCCACTCCCGCACCGAGCCAGGTAGCGATGCGACGCAGCTTCGCCGGCCGATCGTCCGGGTGGGTCCCGGACAGACGCATCTTCTCCTCGCCGTCATCGATGAATTCGAAGCGCATCTCGCTTTCGGCGGCAATGCGTTCCGTCACCTCCGGCGGCGGCTCGATGATCACTCCGACGCGTTCCAGGACGTGATATCGACTGGACTCCCCTGCCCAACTGCTACCGGACATGAGCAGTACATGGGCACCCGGTCGGCCGTCCACTGAGGCCAAGGAGGGCATCGCACGCAGCAGTTCCCGGCCGACCCCGCTGCAGCGGAAGAAGGTCAGTTCTCCGCTGCAAATGCCTCCCTCGTCAGTGCCGTGGACCCGGAACTGGAAGCCGAGTACGTTGCCCATCGGCGCTTCGGGCACCATCGGGCCGTAGTCGAGCGGGCGACGGTACATCTCGTTGTAGCCCAGACTGAGCGCAGCCTCGACCCGTGGCCACATCGCGTTGATCATCGCGAGTCGCGGTTCGAGGGCACTCAGCAGCAGAGTGAACTCGAAGCGAGTGGCGAGTTCCTCCCGCCATGCCTCGGGGGTCTGCGGAGACGGCGGTTCCTTGCGGGCCCTTCCGCCTCGTCGCTGCTTTCGCTGCCATTCCTCCTTCATTTCCTTCCACTTGGCCAGTTGCTCGCCGTACTCCCGCTGTTTCTCGGCCATGAATGCCTCGTCCAGCTGGAAGAGGGTGTCCATGACGTCCATCAGACGGTGCCGGGTGTTCTCCGGATTTCCGGTGTGCAGAAGCTCGTTGAGCAACACGGTGAGGTGGGTGAAGTCCTCGTCCGTCCGTCGGGAGCGGTCGCCGAAGGGGTTGTCGCGGAATGCGTCGAACAGGTTCCCCAACGCCTCCCTCGGGGAGCCGTTCGGATGATGCGCGCCTCCCTCCTCGGGGAGCCGGTAACGCTCGTCGAGCAGGCCCAGTTGCAGGGTCCAGGCACTGAAGTACCCGAACCGCACCCAGCGGCGCAGGTCGGGCTGGGTCACGAGCATCGCGTACAGCCGGTCCGTGGCCGTGCCCGCGGTGTTGAGAGCAGCGGAGAAGATCTCCACGTCCCGGTCGGAGAGCTGAGTGCGGCCGCTCGCCGCGAGTTCACGGATTTTGTGTCGGCTCAGCCAGTCGAGGAAGCCCCTCTCTTCGTCGGCGGCGAGGAGCACGGCGGGGGCGAAGATTTGGTCCAGGTGCATCTGGACCCGGTCTGCCTCGTCGATGATCACGAGGTCGCTGCGCCGGCAGGCGAGTTCGAGATAGCGAATGCGCTCGCCGTTCTGCGGGCGCGGCGGGGAGGCGTCGATCAGTCCGGGCGGAGTCGCCACCCAGATGGCGGCGTCGACCAGGGCACGAGAGCCGTGATGCCGAGGGCAGACCGACCAGTACGGGCATGTCACCGCCTGCTTCTGCCATTCCGGTGCCTGGGGTCGTCCGGCCCGCCGCCGCGGGTCGGACGGAGGACGCAGCCGGGCGCACGGGGACTCACCGAAGGCAAGCGGCTCACGGGCCGACGCGCCACGCAGCCGGGCGTTCAGCAGGCACGAGGTTCCGAGGTACGCGAAAGCCGGATCGTCATGGGCCAGTAGCCGGTGTTCCCCGCGGCCGGCCAGCCTGCGGTGCAGCCGCTGGGCATGCCGCTCGCGTCCGGAAGAGCCGAGCACGGGGGCAGCCGCACCGTCGGTGTAGAAGTTGTACAGCTCGACCAGCTTCAGCACTTCGGCGACATCGGAAACCACAACAGTGGTCCGCTTTCCGAGGAGGGCGAGGTGAATGGCGATGATGTCGCGCAGTGTGCTCTTGCCCGCTCCAACGATGCCGAGCAAATGCTGGATACCGTCCACCGTGAACTCGTCGGCCTGCTGGAAGGTGTCCTTCTTCTTTGTGGACATCTCGAAGTTCTGGAGCCGCTCCAGCCACCGTGGGACTTTCCCGGTACCGATCCTCGCGTGTGTGGCGTCCATCTCCGCAGCGGTGCGCTTCAGATCCTTCATACGCAACGTCAACGGTTCGCCGCCACCGGGAGGAGTCACGTCCATGTCGTGGGCGACCAGGGCCGTGTGGGGCACCAGGGGCAGATCCACCACGGCCATGGAGCGGCTGACGGGGAAGGCGTGGGGTCCTGGCCCTGCGACGGGGAGTCGCTTGCCCGCCAACGGCGGAGCCACCCGCAACAGACGCTCGTAAATCCCCCACCGGTCGCTCCCGACAGAGATCTCACAACGAACAGCCGAAAGCTCGGAGTCCGGTACGTCGTAGCCACGCAGCGACGGGTTGAACCGCTGGTAGCGTTCCAATGCCTCCCTCCATGCCCGCCCCCTGCGCAGGGTCCACAGCGAGTATCGGGCGACCCGAAGCGTCCTGGTGGCGTCCGGGGGCAGCCGTACCCCGTATGCCTCGGCGAACCCGTATCCGCTGAAGAGCACCCAGGCGTGGGCCGCCGGGCTGTCCGGCATCAGTTTCTGCTGAAGGTACAGGCCGAGTTCGACCTGGCAGAAGAACTCCAACGCCGGTGGGCGCAAATGCGGTCCGGCGAACGTACGGAGGTCGGAGATCAGGTCGTGCAATGGCGGCGTCAGGCTACGCATCGTCGCCCTCTTTCTTCTTGGCCTTGTCGGCGGAATATCCACGGACGTGACGTACGAGATCCTGCGGCCCGGTCAGCACCACTCGCCCCTTGAACTCGGTGGGCAGGGCTTCGGTGAACGAGACGCGATAGTCACCGCGCTCGGCGAGCCGGTGTGGGACGACCACCAGCGTCAGGCCCGGGAGCGGTGTGGCCGGATCGGTGAACCGCGAGGCCATGAGTGCCGGCTGCACACGGTCGTACACGTGAATGCTGCGAGCGCCGAGGCCCACGCTCCGCAGGCGATACGCGCTCAGCTCTCCTTGAAGGGCCTCATAGCCGATCCCCGCGCGATCGAGTTCGTCCAGCGCCTCCCGTTCGACTCGGAGCGCAGGTGTGAAGAACGCGCGCAACGGCCTTCGAAGCAGCCAGACCTGGTCCGGATCACGGATCAGATCCAGCCGAACACCGTGCGGGCACTCTTCTCCCTCGCACCATGTCTCCGGACCGGCGACGAGGGGTCCTTGCTCCGGGGCCTTGCGGTCCCGGGGCATGGCCGGGAGCCGACAGTTGCCGCAGCGGAGAAAGGTACCCGCCACCAGCAGGGCTTCGGGCAGCGGGTGATAGAGATCCTTGATGCGCGTCCAGACCGCTTTGTTCCATCCACCCCGGAAACGGTCCTGTTGGTGCACCACAGGGCGGTGTGCCAGGAATTGCCGGCACCGGCGGTACTGCTCGGTGGAGCCGCACCGTTGCTCCAGTTCGGTCAGCAGCGCAAGGGCCTCCCTCTCCGGCCCTCCCGCCGACCCGTGAGAGGCCAGTTCGAGGCAGGTACGGGTGGGCACTAGGCCGACCGGATGGACCAGTGTCGCGTCCGGGGCGACAAGAGAGGCCGGAACCCGGAAGAGCGGGTCTCCAGCGGACCGGTGACGGCACCACTCCAACAGCTCTGGAACGCTTCGCGGCGGCCTCTCACCCAAGTCGAGACAGTGCAGGACCGTACGGTCCAACGCACTCTGCGCGGCGGGCGGATAGGGCAGGCTGAACGAACGGAGACTGCCGTGCTCCCCCAATGTGGCGACGACGCAGGAGAGTTCACGGAAAAGCGCGGTTCCCGCCCGTTCCGTCTCCAGACTGTCGCCTTCCGTTGTGCTCGAGCCGCGTGGGCCCGTCGTCCCGGCTCTCACACCGCCGCCTCAGCAGGCAGCGACACCGAGCACCAGCGCGCCACCTCGCAGCGCCTGCACCCATGCCCAGGAACCGCGGTGTAGTTGTCGTCGCGATACCACTCGCTTACAAGCCCGTTCAGGATCCGCTCCGCGGAGGTACGGGCGGCAGGGGCGAACGGATCGATGATCTCCAGGTCCGCGCCCCCCGGACGCAGCACCTCCAGTTCGACCCGAGCACGGTCCGGCGCGCCCCCCAGGTCACCGCGCGCGAGAAACTGGACCGCCAGCGCCAATTGCGGATAGCGCTCCAGAAGCGGGCGGTTCGTACGCCGCTCGCCGGCCGATGTCTTGGTCTCGCGCCATACCCACGAGTCCCCGTCCCGGTAGAGCATGTCGGGCGCAGCGATCACCACTACGTCGGCGACACTGTCGTGGCGCACGACCCTCGGTTCGTTGCGTACGTCCGCACCGTCCCGCACGCACCGCAGCGGGCATACAGCGACGTGGCGGCGCAACAGCCTCACGCCCAGGACGCGTTCGTCCTCCGGCAGATCGAATCCGTCGGGTACCCATTGATCGGGCACGTCGGCCGTGCAGGGGCGTAGGGCAGCACTGCCATGGCGTTCTGCGAGGTATGCGTGCAGCGCGCGGCCGCGTTCGGCCGTCGGGCCGTGTTCAACGGCGTCCGCGGTGGGCAGGTGAAGTCGGCGCATGTGGTCGCGAGCCGGACAGTCCCGGTAGTTCCGCCCGTTGGTGACAGACCAGGTGCGCCGCGGCCGTCCGGGCATTCCGACGCCCAACAACCCGGGTGCCTTCTGCAGTGCCGGGCAGACGGACACGTACAGGCAGTCCCCGCACGAGGTGCCCGGCCGGTACTCCTGGCTGTCCAGCACGGCGGTCAGCGCGGCAGGGCCCTGCTCTCGGTAGCGAGTGAGTGCCTCCTGCCGCGTGCCGTCGAACAGCGGGCGCACTCGGCCGTCGAGCAGCGCGAACTCAACGATCCGTACCCGCTCAGGCATTGGTCCCGGGGTGCCCTCGGCCAGCACGAGGGCGGCCGCGGCGACGAATTCCTCGGGCGGGGTTTCGCGGTGCAGCCGGTTCACGGGGAGCCGGAGTTCACGCACCTTCCCGTCGGCGGACCGCAGGCAGCGGCCCCACACCGTGAGCCGGACCTCACGTGCCGCGCGCGGGTTCGCGCCCGGCAGTTGGTAGCGATAGACCCACGGAGCCGGGACCTCGGTCAACGGGTCGGCGGGGAAGGCGGCGTCGTACGTCGACACCGCGTGTTCCGTCCACTGCCGTAGGCCGTCATGCAGCGGCTTCGCGAGCCGCGTCCGCTGTGCGCCGGCACCCTCGTGATACGGGTTACGGGCGTCACAAGCCGCCATGAAGGGACCGAACGTGAAGTGCTCCAGCGGTTCCCGGCGACGGCCAGGGGACATCAGCGGACGGTAGCCTCGCGCCTTGAGCGCGTCAGCCGCAGGACAGCGGAATTCTCCGCCCTTGAACATACCGACAGACACAGTGATGACGTCGGAGGTGCGGCGAACCCCGTCCGGGGGCAGCCATGAATCGGTCATTCTCGCTCCTTTTCCACGCGAGGGGAACTTGCGCTGACATACTTGAATCAATCGCCCGCAGCAGGAGCCTGCCGCGCAACAGAGAAGGTGGCCATGGAAGAAATCGAAGATCTCAACGAGATCGAAGAGCACTACGAAGTCCTCGAACAAGTCGGCGATGGCGGCCAGGGCGACCTGTTCGTCGGCCGCGAACGCAAAAGCGGCCGAAAGGTGGCTCTCAAGATCCAGAAAGAAAGGGAATTCGAGTCGGAAAACTACTTCCGCGACTTGGCGAATGAACTCGACGCCGAGGGCACCCATGCCCGCGAGCTCGCCCGGATTCCAGGCATTCCTAACTTGTTCGCCCGAGGCCATTACGGCAGCCGACGCTGTATTGTCATGGAATTCGTGGAGGGGACCCTTCTGTTCGACTTACTGGCCTCGGCCAGGCCGTTCAAGGTGGCCACCGTGGCTTCGGTCATCGGTCAGCTCTGCGAGATCCTCGACGCCGTTCACCGCTCGGGGCTCGTGCACCGCGACGTGAAGCCGGAGAACGTCATGGTGGAGCCCGACGGGCGGATCAGGCTGCTCGATCTGGGCCTCGCCATCCGGGCCCGAAAGAAGACCGATCGCGGTTGCGGCACCATTGGATACGCACCACCCGAGCAGCTCGACGCGAATCCCAAGGGGGTGACCCCGCAAGCGGACATTTTCGCGCTGGGCTGCATGCTGCTGGAGATGACCGTCATGCAACTGCCGTACTCCGGGGCAAGGAGGAGAGCCGCACAGGACTGCCCAGTGCTGCCTCCGGAACGCCTCGCGAAGATCCCCGCCGAGTTCACTCCACTAGCCCTTCGCATGGTGGAGCGCGAGCTGTGGCGGCGGCCGGTCGATGTACGGGAGGTCTTCGCCGATCTGCGCCCGCATCTGCCGTCCCTCGGATCGCGGCGGCCGGCGAAGCCCCTTCGGCCTGACCCGACCGAGTACTACCGCACCCGTCGACCGACGCTCTGACTCAACGGGATCGCCCCTCATCTCAACCCCTCCAGGCGGTCCCGAACCTCATGCACGCCCGCGCCACCCATGCGCTCCCGCAGCACCAGGACCCGCTCCAGCGCCTCAACGGCGTCAGGTGAGCGCCCGGCAGCCACGAGTACGTCAGCGTAGAGCCAGAGAACCTTGTCCTCGTTGGGCCAATTTTCCAGCTGCCGGTAGTTCTCGCAGGCGCGCCGGTAGAGGAGCAGGGCCTCATTCCGCTCGGCTCGCGACTGGTGGATCTTGGCGAGGGTGTACAGCACATCGGCGCGACCGCTCAGGTCCGTGGTCCTCTCGACGACGCCGAGCGCGTCCGCACAGAAGCGAAGTGCCTCGTCGTACTCCCCTTGGTCGTAGTGAAGCGTGCCGATGCCGTTCAGCGTCGCCGCCTCTCCGACGAGATCGGACAACTCCCTGTACAGCACCAAGGCCCGCCGGTGGTGCTCTTCCGCCTCTGCTACGCACCCCTGCTTGCGCAGTGTGAGCGCGAGCGCGTGAAGGGAGCGAGCGAGACTCAACAGGCCGGCTTCGCTGTCGTCCTGCTCACTCAGGAGAATGGCCCGCCGCAGGTGGTTCGCGGCGGGCTCGAACGCCTCCAGCCTCCACTGGGTTCCCGCCAGCATCCGGTAGAACATGGCGCGCTCGACGGGGGAGGCATCGGACTCCGCGGCTTCAGTGGCGTGTGTGAGGCCCCGCAACGCGTCGGCGAGGCGACGACGGCGCCACTGGTAGGTGACCAGGGCCATCGGCAGCAGCCACATGTAGTGTTCCAGTCCCTGCTCGACCGCGAGTCGGATACCGAGCAGGACGGTGTCGTACTCCTCGTCCAGCAGGGACACGGCCTGGTCCAGTCCCTCCGGTTCGGCCACCGTGATCCCGTTCGGCTCCCCGATGGGCAGCATCCGCTGGCCGTCGAGAAGTCGGTCGCAGGCGCGGACGTTCTGCAACTGGTGCTCCAGCACCTGAAGTACCGTCGCCTTCTCGAAGCTCTCGAGTGCTCCGGGTACCACCGGAACCACATAGTGGCGGGCGAAAGCACGCACCAGGTCGTGCAGGCGGTAGCGGTCGGATCGCAGCTCCACCAGGTTCGCCGTCGCGAGCTCCTCCACAGCCCGGTCAGCGCGCATGCCGTTCCCCACCATGCCGAGATCCATGACCGCGTCCCATCCGATACTGGGACCGGGATGCACGGCCAACTGCCAGAGCAGGCGCCGTGCCTCTTCGGAAAGCGCACGGACGGAGCAGTTCAAGGCCATCCGGACGGACAGCTCATGAGCGGGCAGATGCAGAACGTTCAACTTCTCCCGCTCTTCCGCAAGTTCTCGTGCGAGAACGTCGACGGTGTGGTGCGGGCGGTTCTCGAGGCGTCGCGCGACCACGATGAGAGCAAGCGGGAGATGACAACACAACCGCGCGAGATCCGTGAAGGCCTGAGCGTGCTTGCCTCGATCCGCCACGGAGACCTTTTCCTGAAGCAGCTCCAGTGCGGCCTCCTCCCCCAGTGGTCCCACAGGGCGCAAATCCACCTCGTGATGGGAACGCAGGTCGCCCAGGGTCTTGCGGCTGGTGATCAGGACGGCACTCGTACCGACTCCAGGGAGTAACGGCAACACCTGCTTGGCGCTCAGTGCGTCGTCGAGCACGATGAGGACCGACCTGTGGGCCAGTGCGGAACGCAGCGCCGCGCTCTTGCCATCCAGCCCGGCCGCAGAGGAGTAAGGCGGTAACTCTGCCAGAAAGCGGTCCAGAACATGTTCCGGATCGGCAGGCTGCGCGTCTTCACCGGTGAACCCGCGGAGATTGGCATAGAGAACGCCGTCCGGGAATCTGTCCTCCAGGATCCATGCAACATGGTGGGCAATCGTGCTCTTCCCAATACCGGCCATGCCGCTGAGAACGATCAACGACCCGTTTCCTGAATCCTGTCGCTCCCGTACGGCCTCGACGATCTTATGTATCAGTCCATCCCGACCCAAAGGCCGGTGGCCGCGCGCAGGCAATTGATTCGGAACCGGGAGAGGAACGCCTCTGCGCGAGCGGCGAGTGTTCCCATGAATCAGGTCAATGGCTCTCTGCAGACCTGCATCGGGGTCCCCGAAGCGCCGCTTCCACTCCTTGAGGAGCTTTTCCCGCTTCACACGCGGCAGTTCCGAGCCGTGAGCGAGGAAATAGAACTGTCGGATCGGCGCCCGGTCCGGCAGTCGCTCGTACAACTTCTGCGTCTCCTCACACAGCCATTTCTCCTCATTCGCCAACCAGGCGGCCTCCAACTGACTGCATGTTGCATTCAGCCATTCCTCTCGCAGTTGGGCCTTCCGTAATCCGAACAATCCGTCGTCCGGCAGCCCACGCAATGGTTTCTGGTCACGCCACTCCGCAAGGGCGGCGCTCAACTGCTCGAACCGCTCCCGCCCCCAGGGCCCCGGCGAGTGCCTGGATTGTCCCGGCCTGGGGTGTTGATCTCGGTGGTGGGCCCCGGAAGCAGGTGAACACGGCACCTGTGGATCATGGAGTTCTCTACGCTGCAAGATCCACGAAGGTGCCGTGTTCGTTCCTCCATCATCCCCTGTCGCTGTCCCCGTGCCTCATGCGCCCTGCCTGGAGGCTCTCGGCGAGGGTGCCGCCAAGGAGCAAGTCCGCTGCCTGGTAGTCGAGTTCGAGTCGGTCACCGATCCGAGAGGGGCTTGCGGAGTGCGGTACCGGCTCTCCTCGCTGCTGGCCCTGGTGGTCTGCGCGATGACCTCGTCCGGCCACGACTCGATCACCGCGGCGGCGGAGTGGTGCCGACGTGCGACGCCGGAGGAACTGGCCGCCTTCGGCCTGCCCTACCACCCACTCCTTGGCCGCTACCGGGTGCCGAGCGAGAAGACCCTGCGCAGCGTCCTGGGGCGGCTCGATCCCGGTGAGATCAGCGCGGCCGGCTACGACTACCTCCGGCCTCTGCTGTCCGCACAGGCCCGCCGGCCGGATCCGGTGATGCCCGACGGTGGCACCGAGCGTGAACAGCGCCGGGCCCACCGGGCGGCCGCCCGCGCCGAGCCGGTACGGCTGCGACGGCGGGCGATCGCGGTGGACGGCAAGTGCCTGCGTGGCGCGAGGCGCCCGGACGGCAGCCGGGTCTTCGTCCTGTCCGCCGTCCGTCACGGCGACGGTGTCACGCTCGCCTCCCGGGAGATCGGCGCGAAGACCAACGAGATCCCCGAGTTCGCACCTCTCCTCGACCAGATCGATGACGCTGATCTCGCGGGAGTGGTCGTTACCGCCGATGCCCTCCACGCCCAACGCGACCACGCCACCTACCTGCGCGAACGCGGCGCTCACTACCTGCTGACCATCAAGAACAACCAGCGCGGCCAGGCCCGTCAGCTCCACGCCCTGCCCTGGAAAGTGATCCCCGTGATCCACCGCGACGACGCCCGGGGCCACGGCCGTCACGAGCAGCGGCTCGTGCAGGTCGTCACCGTCAACGGACTGCTCTTCCCGCACGCGGCCCAGGTCCTGCGCATCCAGCGCCGTCGCCGTCTCTACGGGGCGAAGAAATGGTCCAGCGAGACCGTCTACGCCATCACCGACCTGCCCACCGAGGAAGCGAACGCAGCCGAGATCGCGTCCTGGGCCCGCGGGCACTGGACCGTGGAAAATACCGTCCACTGGTGTCGAGATGTCACCTTCAACGAGGACAAGTCCCAGGTCAGGACCCACAACGCGCCCGCCGTACTCGCTGCCCTCCGCGACCTGATCCGCAGCGCGCTCAAGCTCGCCGGCTACGTCAACACCGCCGCCGGACGACGAGCCCACACCGAGCGCCCCCGCGTCCTCGCCCTCTACGGCATCACATGATCAAACCAGACGATCCAGGCACTCGCCGGGGCCCTGCTCCCGCCCCCACAGGCGCTCGGCCCTCTCCACTCCCTCGCGAAAGCGGACGTAGTCGACGCTTCCCTCCGGCGGGCGAATCGCACATACGCCCGAGGGATTGCGTGGGACGATCTCCTCCCCCAGCCTGTACCGCAAATCCGACACGACCCGGTAGAGGCGGTCGTCCGGACGCTCCTCGCCCGGCCAAAGACAGGCGGCGACTTCTTCCTTGGTGCATTGGAACCCCGGCGACGTCACCAGCAAGCCGAACAGGGCGGCGGCCTTCGTGGCACCCGAAACACCGGGGTGACCTGGGACTTCAGCGCTGATCAACCCCAGCACACGTCCTTTCATCGCCCCACTCCTTCCACACCCCGGTTGTGACATCAGCCTCCCCAGCGGCACTGCTGGATCTGTGCGCATCCGAAGCCCGCCTTACACGCTTGTGCTTCTTCACGCCCCTCAGACAGGGCTCAGGATTCCCTCAGATTCGACCCGACGACGGTCCGCGCCGACCGGGCACCATGGCGTCAGCCGCTCGCCACACCGGGTGATACCGGCACACTCACGAACAGAAAGGACGAGTGCTATGAACAACCGCCAGCGCAACCGGAGGGGGAACCGCCGCAAGCGGTCCTCGGACTACCCGCCCACCCGCCGGCCGTCGGCCGTCAAGGAGCAGCAGGAGGTTCCCGTGACGCCGCCGACGGCGACGCCGGACGACTCGTCGTCCGCGGGCGACTGAGACGGCCCAATCTCCGGACGCGTGGGGGTGCCCGCCTCCGGGCGGGCACCCCCAGTGCGCCACGCCTGTCCCGCGCAAACCGCACTCGCCCCATGTTCCCTCCCGTGCCGGCCGGTTACGAATCCCCGGCCGCCACATCGCCTCATCCCTCGAGGTAGTAACTCTCCGCGTGTGTGCACAAAGCTGGGACTCCTGGGACTCATTCCCGTTTTGTCCGCCCTGTGGAAGGTCGGGCATCGCAGAAAACTTGTCTTCGTTCATCCGGTCTCCGGACTGTTCCGGGTACCGAGAGAGGTCACTGCATGACGTTTTCCACTTCTTCCAGCGCGTTCGCCGCAGTTTCGCGGCACTTCGACGACCCTCGGGCAAGGGAGGACGTACGACTGACCGTCGCACCGGACGGCGATGGCGGGCAGCCGCTCTCCCTCTCCCCCGCCGAAGCGCGCGAGGCGCTGTACGAGCCGGCCTCCGACCCGGCCCTGAGCGCCGCGATCTGGCAGGAGGCTCTGGTCCGCGCGTGCGCCGATCGCACCCCGGGCGGCTCCTGGCAACTTCTACTGATCTGGCTGGCCTTGCCTCAACTGACAGGCACTGCCTACCGCATCTGCGGACGGCTGCGCGCCGACCGGGCCGACGTGGAGTCGGAGATGATCCTCGCCCTTCTGGAGGAGTTGCGGATCGCGGACCCCGCGACTCTCCCGTCGGCCCAGGCGCTGATCAAGGCGGCGCGCAGCCACGGGTGGCGCTTCGCCCGTGCCGGCCTGCGAGAAAGGCCGTCGGCGCACCTGGAGAACCTCGCGGACGACAGCTGTCGCACGGTGACGGGCGGCGAAAACCTCGAGCAGCAGGACTTCGAAGTGGAGGTCGTTCGACCGGACGGGCCGGACGGACTGCGCGCCCCACTGCGATTCCCGATCCCGGCGGAACGCTTGGAGAGGGAAGTGCTCAACAGCCTTGCCGATGACCTCGGCCTGCACGAGGTCATGCGCCGAGCAGGGCATTCCAGGAACAGGCGACGCATCGGCACTCTGTCGCTGCGCCGCCGTGCGAGGCGACGGTGAAACGCACCGCGCAGGGCCCGCTCAGCTTCGCGGAGGCATTCGACCTGCCGGTCGCGGTCGACCTGCGAACGGCCGCCCGAGCACTCGGTATCTGCTGCTCGACCGCGTACCGCTTGATCCGTCGGGGTACCTTCCCCTGCCCGGTGCTACGCGTCGGCGGCCGATACCGGATTCCGACCACTGAGTTGATGCGCATCCTCGGGATAGAAGAGCGGCCCGTGTACGCCGTTGATCTCGAATCGAACATGGACTCTTGGCCGGACAGCCACTCTCCGCAAGGGTACGTGCAGTAGCCACCGATACCCCGCCGTGCGGCCCGAAGGCGAAGGCATTGGGACCGCACGTGCGAGACAGAGTCCTCAGCCGAACCCGCCCCCCAGTGTGACGGGTGGTGGTGGATCAGAGGAGCACTGTAGGCGTCCACTGTTTCGTCAATCAGGCCGTCGGCCCCGCCCCCAAGGGCGGGGTCGACGGCCTTCTTCATGCGGCGGGAGGACTGACGCCCGGCCGGGAGGACTCAGCTGTCGTACTGCCGCCCGTCCGGACAGGCGCCTCGGCGACTGGAGAAGAAGCCCACCAGCATGCCGGGGCCCGGCCCCGAAGCACTGTGCGCTTGCCGCCGGTGAGGGTGGCGGCGGCGGTCAGATGGTGCCCGGAGGTGGCTATGCCTTGGGCTCGGGGATCCGCCAGGTGATCTGGAACCGCTCGGCGTCGGGAAGCCCGATGGGGCCCACCGGTCCGATCTGCTTGATCAGATAGCCGAAGAGCATGTGATGTGCCTGCTCCGACAGCTCGTCCCAGGTGGCCGGAGTCGCGATCATCACCTCACGCATCAGGCTCGGGTCCGACTCGTTCTCCAGCATCTCCGCCCGGTCGTCCCGGTCCATCGTCTCGTCGGCGCGCATGGCACGAATCGACTCCGCGAGGAGATTCGGCTCGTTGCTCAGCCGGCGACGAACCTCCTGGCAGCCGTAGTGGAAGGCCCGGTACGCCTCCATGCTCTCCCAGTCAGGGTTTCGGTAGCCGTACGGCGCTCCCTCCCCGGCCCCTACGTAGTCGCCCTTCAGCGTGTGCAGCAGGACGCGAAGCACGTGTTCGGCACCCTGCTCCTCTATCTGCTTCACCATCATCCGGACCCAGTCGTCCTCCGACAGCAGCGTCTCGTGCGGAACGGCGAGCGACGGGTGAATTTCGATGGCGCTGAAGGGGTTGAGCAGCGTGCCCATGACCAGCTCCGGCGTCCAGTTGCCGTCCTCGCCTCCCCAGCCGGCGTTGGCGAGTTCCTGGAACGACTTCAGTGCGCCCGACTCTCCTTCACCGATCGCGCGCCACAGCGGCAGGAACCTGGCCGTCTCGGCCTCCTCGTCCCGGGGCGGGCTGCACTCCCCTGCCAGGACCACGACGATGTCGCGGACGGTCTGCCAGCGCGGCACCCGTATCCCCTTGACGGCCGACCGGATGCTCTCATGGCTGGCTGCCGACAGTTGGTCTTCGCGGAGACGGATCAGCGTGCTCAGCTGCCGAAAGCTCGGTCGGCCTGCCGCGCGGTGCAGCTCCTGCAGTGCGTCAACCAACTCCCGGTGTCGACCTTCCGGTTGCGGTGAGGTGCCCACAGCATTCACGTCCATTCCAGCTCTGCTCGGGTTGTCAAGTTTCGCCAACACCGTAGAAGTCACAGGCCACAGCCGAGTCAGCTTTCGACAAGTTCGCCGTCCAGCCCGCCAAAGCGTGACTCGCGGCCGAACAGGGAGGTGAGCATGGAGGAGGTGCCGACGGAGCGCCGCCGTCCGAGGAGTTGTTACACGTGCACATCCCTGCCTACGCCCGTGACACGATCCGTGCTGCCCTGCCCAGCATCCCCACGTCTCGCCATGTGGGAGGTCTGAACTGCTGCCTGTGCGACGAGTTGTTCGGTGAAGACCTCGCTGCCATACCGCTCGGGCCGACCCCGACCTCCGGTCTCTTCGGGTGCCGACCCTGTCTGACCCGGTTGGTCGCCCGGGCGCGACGGGCCCGCGACGCCGCACTGACTCAGGACGCCGAGCGGGCCCGAGCGGAGTCCGAGGCATGGCTGCCGGTACGTGAGCGCCACCTCGCCCGGCTCGACGGTGTGCGGCAGGCCGCGGAAGCCGTAGCCGGACTGGCCGAGGACGGTGACACCGAGGTGCTGCGGGTCGCCTGGCTGCTGGTCTCCTTGGAATCGGCGTACACCTGGGTGCCGGACGCGCCGGAGCCTCCCCACTCCGTGGACAGTGACGACTCGGACCTGCGGGACGAGACCTTCCGGCTCAGCCTGGCCATGATTGCGGCGCGGGAGGCGGTGGCAGAACGGCTCGCCTACCACCTGATCAACGAAGCGCAGCCCGAGGAGCCGGAGATGTGCGGGGAGTTCGAGTGCCCGGAAGGCTGCTCGGGACGCCATGACTCCTCACACATCGACTGCGGGCCGGACGGAATTTTCGACGACCTGACGACCCACGGAGTCGTCGTGGAGCGACCGGACCTCACTCCGACGCCCGGTCGACGCCATTCGCCGATCACGACGGTGACCGAGGGCGGGGTCGAGGCCGAAGCGGAGAGCTCGGACACGGGCGAAGAGCCGGCTCAGAGCGTCACGCGCGAGCAGTTCGTCACCGTGCTGAAGCACGTCGGCATCGATACGGAGGACACGGAGGTCCTTGTCAGCGCGGCCGCGGTCGGTCTCGTCTCCGACGCGTGGCGAGACAGCCCGTTGGACGCCATCCACGCGGCTGCCGGCGGACCGAGCGACGGCGAGATCTTCGCGCAGAGCGTCGATCTGTACCGCAGGGCGCGAACGTCGCTCATCGCTGCCAGGGAGGACGGCCCGGAGGCTCTGCTCGCCTTTCAAGCCGTCGCCTCGGACATTCACCTCCGCTGGGCCGGCGGTTCGCGCTTCACCTTGGGGTCAAGTGGCGAACCCACGGAGGAGTTCGTCCAGCACGTCGACGACCGGGTCTGGTACACGTCCGAGCTCATGCGTGAGCACGGCTGGCAGCACGCCCTGTTGTACAGAGCCACCTCGGCGGTGTTCAAGGCGTCTACCCACTTCGGCATGCCCGGCTGGCCCACCGTCGTCGCGGCGGCGATGGAACGCCTCACCGCATTGGATCGGTCGAGCGCACCCGAGGCGCTGGGAGATCTCGCCGAAGTGGAGGCCGCGTTGCTCGAAGCACCCGACCGGCTGGGGGCACATGCCCTCGACTGGCTCTCCGGCCAAATCCCCTTCGGCTAGCGATTCGCCCGACCTTCCTCACGCGTGGGGCCCCGGGTCGGAGAACCGGTGCGTACCAACTGTGTCCGGCTCGCGGAGAGTCGGCGGGCGGCGTCTTCCCTGGGGCCCGGCACCCGAGGACGCTGCGCATGGGCGTGTTCGCCCAGCTCCGTATACACATCAGTGGCTTCAGCAGGTATGCGACCTGAGATGCCGACCGGTGGCACGAGGTGTCGACATGCGCAGAAGTACAGACAAAGCCCTGGCCCGTGCTCGGAAGGCGGAGGTCGCACTGTGAAGTGGGACGACATAACCCTGGTCATCCTCGCCGCGTTCGGATGCATCACGCTGCTGCTGACGCAGATCAGCGAGGTGTTGTCGAGGTTGCCGCAGATCATCCGAGCGTGGCGGCAGGTACGGCAGGAACTGCGCAGCGGTATCGGTTCCGGCCCGCTGAACCGCTCGGCGAGCGCCACCGACCCGGCCACGCTCCCGGCCGGCTCCAGCAGCGGGGGAAGCCACGCGTCCGGAGAACCCGAAGCAGGGTCGAGTGCGGGCTCCGGTCGATAGCAGCGCTGCGGGGGCTTCCCGGCGCTCATCGATGGACATCAGAATGTGATCTGGCGGCATGAGTATCAGCCATCCGGACGCCGTGACCTTTTCCGACCTCTCGCGGAATCCGCGCGCGGTGGCTGAGCGTGCCGCCACTCTCGGGAGGCTGCGCGTGACCCACCGCGACGCCCCCGATTTCTACCGACCGCCGCTGACCGCGAGGATCTGCGCGACCAGACCCTCACCACCGCCTCCCGGCTGTTCCTCGCGCTGATGAAGCAGGACCCCGGAGCACGCGCGCTGCTGATGGCGCTGCCCGATGTCTTCCCCCGGGTACGCCACCTGCGGGACGAGGAAGTCCGCGACTTCGCTGTCGAACTTGTCGCCGTACTGTCCGATGCCGCCGAGCTGAACACCGACTCCGGCGTCCAGGAGGTCATTACGGCGTGGGGCGCGACCGCCCGCATCAAGGCCGATCCGGCGCAGTACGGGAACGCGCTCCGGCCCACGCAAGGCGACTTCGGGCCGGTGGAGGTCACCGCGTGAGCCCCAAGCGAGGCGACCGGGTCACCGTGCCACCACCCGACAGCGAGTGGGACGTGCGATTCGGCAGCAGCGAGGCGGTCAGAGGATGGGAAGAGCTGTGCCGCCTCGCGCCGGCCGACACGCGTCGCTGCCTGGAAGTTCTGCGCGCCGATCCCCGCTCCGGGGCGCATCACGATCGTCAGCACCGTCTACGGGGAGATCTCGGCACCCACCGGCCGGCAGCCGTGGTCCGGTGAGCCGTTGCCGCCGGCCCAGTGCGGGCCGTACTGGTCGAGGGCGTTGCGGTCGTGCGCGTAGGCCGTGTTCGCCCAGGACGTGAGCGTCCCGCCGTACGGGTGGTCGGCCAGCTGCGAGTTGAGCTTGCCGAGGCCCCGGACGTCAATCACCCACGCCTCTCACCCGCCACCGCGACCACACGGGCGGTGGCGCCCGGATCGCGCGGCGCCACCGTACGGGGCGGGATCGCGGGGACACTGAGCGATGTGTCCTCAACGTACCGTAGTCAAGAAGAGGAAGCGGGCGGCTCCGGCGTGCCCAGCCCCTCCGCTGTGCTGCCGGGCCTCGACAGCGAGCAGCTCCGGGTGCTGCGCCTGGCCGGGCAGGAGTGGGCGCAGGTGTCGGCCGGCCCCGAGGTGTCGCGCCGGGCCCTGCCCGTCGACCCCGACCTGGGCCGCTTCCCCCCGGCGGCGGACATCCTGCCGCCCCGGTTCGGCCGGCTCGTGCGTGTCACCCCGCTGGGCGGCCGGCCGGCCGAGAGCGCGTCCGGGAGCGCGCCCGACGACACCTCCGACCTGCCGACCACCCCGCTGGACCGCTTTGTCCGCCACGTCCGCCGGACCCTGCTCGGGCCGCCGCTGAAGAGCACCGCGATCGCCCGCGAGAGCATGCACAAGATCGTGGCGCTGCCGGTGCTCTCCGCGGACGCCCTGTCCTCGGTCGCGTACGGCCCCGAGGCCATGCTCGCCGTGCTCGTGCTCGCGGGCTCCGCGGGGCTGACGTACTCGCTGCCGATCGCCGCCGTGATCGCGTTCCTGATGCTGGCGGTCGGCATCTCGTACCGGCAGACGATCCGCGCCTATCCGCGCGGCGGCGGCTCCTACATCGTCGCCAGCGACAACCTCGGGCGGATGCCGGGGCTGCTGGCCGCCGGCGGTCTGATGATCGACTACGTGCTGACGGTCGCCGTGTCGATCGCCTCCGGGGTCGCCGCCATCACCTCGGCGCTTCCCGGGCTGCGCCCGGAGACCGTGCCGATCGGCGTGGCCGTGATCGCGGTGCTGTTCGCCGGGAATCTGCGCGGTATCCGGCAGGCCGGTGTGCTGTTCGCCGCGCCGACCTACGCCTTCATCATCGCCATGGCCGCCCTGATCATCACGACCCTGGTGCACTCCGCCGGCCACGGCTTCCACCCCGTGCCCGCCCCGCGCCTGCACGCCACCGAGGGCGTCGGACTGCTGCTGATCATGCGCGCCTTCGCCTCGGGCTCCACGGCCATGACCGGCATCGAGGCCATCTCCAACGCCGTACCGGCCTTCCAGCCCGTGCGGTGGCGCAACGCGCGCACCACGCTGACCTGGATGATCACCCTGCTCATCACGCTCTTCGCGGGCACGGTCGCCATCGTCCACCTCACCGGGGTCGTGCCCAACAGCCGGGAGACGGTGCTCTCGCAGCTCGCCCATCTCAGCTTCGGCTCGGGCGTGATGTACGTCTTCGTACAGGCCGCCACCGCGGCGGTGCTGCTGCTCGCGGCGAACACCGCGTACAACGACTTCCCGCGCGTGCTGTTCCTGCTGGCCCGGGACCACCACGCCCCGCACATCTTCCTGCGGCTGGGCGACCGGCTGGCCTTCAGCAACGGCATCGCGCTGCTGTCCGCGGCCGCCGCCCTGGTCTACGTGGCCTTCGGCGGCAGCACCGCGTCACTGATCCCGCTCTACGCGGTCGGAGTCTTCCTCGCCTTCACGCTGTCGCAGTCCGGGATGGTGGTCCACTGGTGGCGGCTGCGTGACGCGCATTGGCGCAAGAGTCTGGCCTTCAACGCGACCGGTGGTCTGCTCTCGGCCCTCGTTCTGATCACGGCGGCGATCGCCAAGTTCACCTCGGGCGCCTGGGTCGCGCTGGTGGTCATCGGCCTGTTCCTCCTCCTCGCGGTCCGGATCAGGCATCACTACGACGTCGTCGGCGACTTGCTGCGGCTGCGCCCCCACTCCATCGAACTGCCCACGCACACGCTGAAGCCGCCGCCCGGCGGGAAAGCGCCCGACGGAACGGCGCCGACGCCCGAGCCCGTGGCGCCCGAGCCCGTCACCCCCGAGCCTGTGCCCCCGCCGGTGCCCGAAGGGGAGGAGGAAGAGGAGACACCCCAGGCGATCCACCACCTCTCGGTCGTGGCCATCTCGTCGCTCAACCTCGCCAGCCTGCGCGCGCTCGCCTACGCGGCCTCGCTCCAGCAGCCGACGCTCGCCCTCCATGTCAGCCCGAGCGAGGAGGAGGCCCAACGGCTGCGCGCGTACTGGGAGGTGTGGGGGAACCACCTTCCCCTGGAGGTCGTCGTCTCCCCCTACCGGGCCACCGTCGCGCCCATGGTCCACTACATCGAGGCGCTGCACCGCCAGCGCCCCGACCTCACGGTGACCGTGATCCTCCCCGAGGTCGTCACGCGGCATCTGCGCCACCGCGTCCTGCACAGCCGGATCGCCGCGCGCCTGCGCCGGGCGCTGCGGCCGCTGCCGAAGATCGTCGTGACCACCGTGCCGTTCCATGTGTAGTGCGGGACCGGTCGGCGACAGCCGTACGGGAGCGGTGGGCGTCCGTACGGGACCGGCCGGCGGAGGTGTCAGGTACACGGGCCGGGCGCGTCGCCGGCCAGATCGGGGGCTGGGCGGGCGGCCGGGCGGGCGGCCGGGTGGGCGCGGAACTCGCCGGACCCGCGGACAAGGAAGCGGGTCAGCAGGACCACCGAGCGCGGGGCCGAACGGTCGCCCGCGATACGGGAGAAGAGCATGGTGGCCGCCGTGCCGCCCAGGGCCACCGGGTCCTGGCTGACCACGGTGAGCGGCGGGCTGAGGCGTACGTACCACCCCGTCTCGGCGCGCCAGGCCCGCTATGTGCGGCTCGCCGTCTCCTCCCCCACCAACGTGGCGAACGACAGCGCCGCCCGGATCTACGAACTCCAGGTGTACGGCGGCGGCAGCCCGGACCTCGCACTCGGCCGTACGGCCACCGGCTCCGACTCCTGCGGCACGACGGAGACGCCCGACAAGGCGGTCAACGGCAGTTACAACGGCGGTAATTCGGACAAGTGGTGCTCGAAGGTGTCGGGCACCAAGACGCTGACGGTCGACCTCGGCGCCTCGCACGCGCTGACCTCGCTCGTGGTGCGGCACGCCGGGGCCGGCGGGGAGAACCCGGACTGGAACACCAAGGACTTCGACCTGGCCGTGTCCGCGGACGGCGCCAACTGGACCACGGCGGCGCAGATCCGCGGCAACACCGCGGACACGACCACCAACGCGGTCAGTGCCACCGGCCGTTATGTCCGCCTGAGCGTCCTCACCCCGACCCGGACCACCGACCCAGCCGCCCGTATCTATGAACTGGAGGTCTACGGAAGCTAGTCGCGGCGGGCGCGCGGTCCGGGCCGGCGGGTCCGGACCGCGCGCCCGCACCCCCGGGTCCGGAACGTGACGCCGGGCCGGCGTCAGAGGGTGCCGGTGCGGGTCACGTTGTGGAGGGTCCGGGTGAGAGTGCGGATGAGGGCGGGTTTGGTGCGGCGGGCCTGCGGGGTGTCCGCGTAGAGGGAGTTGACGTACAGGCCCGTGTCGTTGCGGTGGAACCAGAAGCAGATGCCGTTGCTGTGCGACGCCCAGATGTGCTTCCCCGCCTTCCGGTCCGTGTGGTGCCGTGCCCCCGGGACCCGGCGGAAGTCCAGGTAGGAGAAGAAGTTCACCGGGTACGGCCAGTAGCGCATCGCGGCGTACTGCGGCGCCAGCAGATGCCACGCCCGGACGAAGGGCACGTCGGCGTGCTCGCGCATCTCGGCGGCCGCGTCCCGTACACCGGTCATGATCTCGGTGAAGTCCCGGTCCTCCGCCACGGAGAAGGCGATCGGCAGGGTGTTGACGAACCAGCCCATGGCGTGGGCGTAGGAGTCCCGGCCGCGTTCGCTGACCGGCATGAGCCCGCGGTAGACCGCCGGGCCGCCCTCCTTGCGCAGGGACACCCCGACGGCCGCCAGGATTCCCATGAAGAGCCGGCCCCCGGCCGCCCGGCAGCGCGACTCCATCGCGTCGACCTCCTCGGCCGTCAGCAGCTGATCCGTCTCGTTGACCGTCGGGTGGACCCGGCCGGGCTCGACCCCGATGTCCAGCGGGAAGGGCGGGAAGAAGCCGCCGTTCCCGGCCATGAACGTCCGCCAGTAGTCGAGCCGGGGATCGTCGGCGCCGATCTCCTGGTGCCGGCGGTGCTGCTCCCGGCTGAAGGCGAGGCAACTGCCGGCCTCGGGGAGTTCCGGCTGCTCACCGCGCGCGTACGCGGCGTACGCGGTGGCGATGTCCCGCACGGCGAGCGGAGTGGAGATGCCGTCGGTGACGAGGTGGTCGCAGGCGAAGCACACCGTGGTGGACTCCTCCCTGATCACCGCGCCCATCACCAGCAGGGGCCCGGACACCGGGTCGACCCGCTGGAAGAACCGGTGCAGTCGGTCCCGCAGTTCGGGCGCGGAGTCGACGCTCCCCACCTCGACGGACTTGAGCGCGATCTCGTCCGGCCCGAGGGTGTCGCAGCTCAGTTCGCCGGAGAGCTGGTGGAAGGTGGAGCGCAGCACCTCGTGCCGCCGTACGAAGAAGAGCAGCGCGGCTTCGAGCGCCTCGCGGTCGAGCGGCCCGGCGATCTCGAACGTCCCGGCGAGGTAGGAGCCGAGGGGGTCGTTGGTGCTCCGGGCCTCCTGGGCGACGGAGAAATGTTTCGCCTGGTTGTACGACGTGTTCTCGCGCGGCTCCGCGGGTGCGGGGGTGCCACGCATGGTGGTGGCGACCATCTCCCATTCCACGAGATGTCCCGGTGCGATCTCCAGATCTTCGATGGGTGCCTGAAGCACGGTGGCCCTTTCCGTCGTCCGTCGCTGTGTCGCTCACGCAGCCAGGACGGATGTGGTCCGGACGGGCAGGGGCTGCGACCGCCGAAGCACGCCGCCCACCGTTTCCGTCACCGCGCCCGCTCGCCAGCCCAACGAGCGGGGTGGCGGTGCGGAAACGGGCCGCTGGGCCGGGCGGCCCCGTTCGTACGGGACCTCCCGCCGTACCGGCCCCTCCTCGTACGGCCCCCGTTGCCGTACCGCCGGTCCGGTCGTTGGGGCTTCGGGCCGGACGGGCACGTCCGGCACGCCACCGGCCGGCACACCACCGGACGCGGTCCGCCCCCGCGGTCCGCGCGGGCCGGCAAGGGATCGACAGGAAGGGCCGTCATGCGTCAAGCACCCCTCGAAGAGCGGGAGTTCACGCCCGGCCACATCGTGGAGTGGGAGCTGCTCCCCACCGCCATGCGCGGCGCCGCCGGACCCGCGCAGGCACGCGGCGTCACCTCGTACACCCAGGAGAAGTACCTCGCCGCGGCGCAGGAGGCCCGTACTACGGACGAGAGCATCACGTCGTACGTCGCCGTCACCTTCGAGCTCCCGGGCCCCCTCGACCGCGAGGCGCTCGAAGCCGCGCTGCTCCTCCTGGTCCGGCGGCACGAGGTGCTGCGCTGTACGTTCCAGCAACTCTCCGGCGACCCGGCCTGCGATGTCCTCGGGCCGGACGAGGTCGCGCTCAAGCTGGTCGACGTGGGGCCGTTCGGCGGATCGGCCGGGATCCACGCCTTTCTCGCCGAGTCCTTTCGGCGGATCGACACGCTGAACGGGCCGCTGTTCGTCATGGGCGCGGTGATCGGGGACACGTCCACCACGGTGTATCTCGCTTTCGACCATCTGCTCTCCGACGGAATGTCGGCGCCGCTCGTGGTGCGTGACGTCGGTGTCGCCTATACGTCGTATGCGCGGGGTGATCAGCCGGAATTGCCCGAGGCGGGGAGTTATCTCGCTTTCAGCCGGGCGCAGCTCGCCCGTAATCAGGAGATCGACGCCGACGATCCGCGGCTCGACTACTGGAAGGCGTTCACGGCGCGGAACGGTGGTTTCTTTCCGCGTTCCCCGCTGGATCTCGGGGTCGAGCCCGGCCGGATGTACCCGGTGCGCAACGACACGGAGACGCTGCTGGACGGCGACGCCGCCGACGCGATGGAGGCCAGGTGCCGGGCCGTCGGCGGGAATCTGTCGCTGGGTGTCCTGGCGGCCGTCGGGGTGGCGCTGCGCGAGGAGGGCGGGCCCGAGGTGTTCCGGGCGGTGATTCCCGTGAGCGAACGCGGCCGGGGTTCCTACGCGCATTCCCTGGGCTGGTTCGCCAATCCGATGCCGATCGAATTCTCCGTGGCGAGGGAGGAGGATTTCGCGGCGGTCGTGGGAAACGCGGGGACCGCGTCCGTGGAAATGCTGCGGAACGCCGGGGTGCCCTTTGTGAAGGCATGGCACCTGCTGGCCCCCGAATACGCGGAGCTGGGAGCATGGCCTTTCCCGGTGAACTTCTTCTCTTACCTTGATTTCCGCAAGGTCCCCGGGGCGGAGCGGCACGCCGAGTGGAAGCCGATGGGGCACGCGTGGGTGCCGCAGAGCAATGGCGTCGGCTACTGGTTCCACCGCAATGACGCCGGTCTGCACATGAACCGCATCTGCGTCGACACCCCGCGGGCCGGGCGCGCCCAGGCCGCGTTCGGGCGCGGGCTGGCGGAGACGCTGCGGAACGTCGTGTGCGACGGCACATTCCGATAGCCGCCGGTCGGGGCGGGGCCGGGGCAGACTGGTGGTATGCCTGAATTGCCCGAGGTGGAGTCCCTGAGCCGTTTTCTGGCCGAGCGGCTGGTCGGCCGCGGTGTCGCGCGGACGTATCCGCTGGCCTTCCACGCGCTCAAGACGTACGACCCGCCGATCACGGCGCTTGAGGGGCGGGTGTTCGACGCGGTGACCCGGCACGGCAAGTTCCTCGACCTCCGGACGCGGGGAGCGGACGCCGGCGAGGGGGACACCCGGGCGGACGCCGTGCACCTGGTCGTCCACCTCGCGCGGGCGGGCTGGGTGCGGTGGAGCGACCAGCTGCCGGAGGGGCCGCCGCGCCGGGGCAAGGGCCCGCTCGCGCTGCGGGTACGGCTCACCGACCCCGAGGACGGCGCGGGCTTCGACGTGACGGAGGCCGGTACGCAGAAGCACCTCGCGATCCATGTCGTACGGGACCCCCTCGACGTGCCGGGTATCGCGCGGCTCGGGCCCGATCCGCTCGCCGAAACGTTCACCCCGGCCGCCTTCGCCGCCATGCTCGACGGGGAGCGGCGCCAGATCAAGGGCGTGCTGCGCGACCAGAGCGTGCTGGCCGGGATCGGGAACGCGTACTCGGACGAGATCCTGCACGCGGCCCGGATGTCGCCGTTCCGGCTGGCGGCGAAGCTCTCCGAGGACGAGGTGGCGCGGCTGTACGCGGCGATCGGCACGACGCTGGCCGACGCGGTCGAACGCTCCCGTGGGCTCCCGCTGCGCGACCTGAAGTCGGAGAAGAAGAGCGGGCTGCGGGTGCACGGGCGCAAGGGCGAGCCGTGCCCGGTCTGCGGCGACACGATCCGCGAGGTCTCCTTCGCGGACTCCGCCCTCCAGTACTGCCCCACCTGCCAGACCGCCGGCAAACCCCTCGCCGACCGCCGCCTCTCCCGCCTCCTCAAATAGCGAGGATGTTGACGTGATGATTACGTCATTGCATCATTGACACATGCTCTACCCCACCCCGACCCTCAGCCCCGACGACGCCCGCGTACTGGACGACATCGAACGCGCGCGCCGGGCCCTGCGGCACCAGGTGCGTGCCACGCCTTCGAAGTGGTCGGCCGGGCTGCGGAAGTTCCTGACCGCCGACGCCGTCGCGGCCTCGAACTCGATCGAGGGCTTCAAGGTGGCCACGGTCGATGTCGAGGACCTGATGGCGGGCGAGCGCGAGGTCGACGTCTCCGAGGAGAACCGCGAGGAGACCCTCGCCTACCAGCAGATGATGACCTACGTCCAGACGCTCCACGATGTCGACGACTTCCGCTACAGCAAGGGCCTGCTCAACTCCCTGCACTGGATGCTCCAGGGCCACCGGCACACCGTCCCCAAGCCGGCCGGGCAGTGGCGCCGGGGCGCCGTGTACGTCACCGACGCCCGCGATCCCAGCATCGCCGCGTACACCGCGCCGGACGCCGAGGACGTGCCCGCCCTCATGGGTGAACTCGTCGACTGGCTGAACACCGACGACGGCAGCCACCCGCTGGTCAGGGCGGCCATGGCCCATCTCCACCTGGTGTCCATCCACCCCTGGGCCGACGGCAACGGCCGGATGTCCCGCTCGCTGCAGACCCTGCTGATCGCCCGGGAAGGGGTGCTCGCCCCGGAGTTCTCCTCCATCGAGGCCTGGCTCGGACGCCCCGGCAACACCTGGGAGTACTACCGCGAACTGCAGCGCCGGGGCGCCGAGTTCCTTCCGGACCAGGATGTGTCCGGATGGGTCCGCTTCAACCTCACGGCGTATCACCAGCAGGCACAGACCGTGCGGGGCCGCCTCGACCGTTCCAGCCGGGTGTGGACGTCGCTCACGGAGTTCGCCGAGGATTCGGGACTCGACGAGCGGGTGGTGACCGCCCTGCACGACGTCGCCATGGCCGGACGGGTCCGGCGCTCCCGCTACGAACACGCCGAAAGCCTCAGCGTGCAGCAGGCACAGCGCGACCTCCGCGACCTCGTCACCGCCCAGGTGCTCGAATCGGTCGGCCGTACCCGGGCGCGCTACTACACGGCCGGACCCCGTTTCCCGGCGTCCGCGCTTGACATCGCCCGCACACCGATGGCGCTGACCGATCCGTACGCCGTCTGACCCCCGGGGTCCCCTTGCGGGTGGGGCTGGTTGGATGGGGGGATGGGTGGGGAGGCGCGGGTGTACGAGGCGCGGTACGGGTGGAACGCGGCGGCGGTGCGGATCGCCGCGCTGTGCGCAGTGCTGGTCGCGATGGCGTTCGTGCCGGGGGTGCCCGTCGTGGCCGCCGTCGTGCTCGGCGTCCTGGTGGGGCTGGTCCTGCTGATGATCGTCGTGCTGGCGACCGCCCGTCCCCTGGCGCTGCGGATCGATCCCAAGGGCGTGACGCTGGGCGGTCTGCCCTTCGGACCCCGCACGATCAGGGCCACGTATCTGCCGTGGTCGGAGGTCGTCTCGATCTCCCTGTGGATGGACGGGAACCTGCCGCGGACCAAGGTGCCGTACCTTGAGGTGCGCCACCGGGTGGGTCCCGCGCGGCCGCCCGCGCCCGCGGAGTCCGCCGCTCTCCAGCAGCTCGACGCCTATCTGGCCACGCAGGTGCCCGCCGAGTTCGTGGAGCGGTTCCGGGGGACGGAGAGCGCACACCGCGCGCTCACGCTGTGGCGGCTGGACGTCGACCGGCTCAGGACGGCCGTCCAGGCGTGCGCGCCCGAGGTCCATGTCTTCGGCGACCTCGGCTGATTCCTCGGCTGATTCTTCGGCGGCCTTGACTGACGCAGGGCCGGTGACCTGGACTGGGGGCTGATCCCGCCCGCCCCCGGCCCCCGCGGCCCGGCTCCCGAGGAGCACCTACGTGAGCGCAACACCCATACGTTTCGGCCTGGTCGGCAGCGGCTGGCGGTCGGAGTTCTTCGTCCGGCTCGCGAAGGCGCTGCCCGAACGGCTCGCGGTGACCGGCGTGGTGACCCGTTCCGCCGGGCGCGGCGCCGAGGTCGAGGCGGCCTGGGGCGTGCCCTCGTACCGTACGACCGATGAACTGCTGGGCGGCAAACCGGAGTTCGTGATCCCGTCGGTGCCGTGGGCGGCGACGCCCGAGGTGACGCGGGACCTCGTACGGCGGGAGGTGCCGGTGCTCGCCGAGACCCCGCCCGCGCCCGACCTCGACGGGCTGCGGGCGCTGTGGCGGGACACCGGGAGCAGCGGCCTGGTGCAGGTGGCCGAGCAGTACCCGCTGATGCCGGGCCACGCGGCGCGCCTGGCGCTGCTGCGCGAGGGGGTGATCGGCGAGGTCACGTCCGTACAGCTGTCGTCCACGCACCTCTACCACGCGGTGTCGCTGATCCGGCACACGCTGGACGTCGGGCTCGGGGCGGCGACCGTGACGGCGAAGTCGTTCACCGCGCCGCTCGCCGATCCGATGACCCCGGCCGGCTGGACGGACGACCTGACACCGAAGGACGCCACGACCACGCTGGCGTTCCTGGACTTCGGCGGCGGCCGGACGGGCCTGTACGACTTCACGGACAACCAGTGGTGGAACCCGCTGCGGGCCCGCCGCGTGGTGGTCCGCGGCTCGCTGGGCGAGATCGTGGACGACCAGGTGGTGCGGATGGCCGACCCGCGCACCCCGGTGGAATCGCCGCTGGTCCGGCGGCGTACCGGCACGGACCTCAATCTGGAGGGCTCCGAGCTGCACCACATCAGCTTCGACGGGCGGGTGGTCTACCGGAACGACTACGTCGGCGCGCGCTTCTCCGAGGACGATCTGGCCGTCGTCGACCTGCTGTTCCGTACGGGCGCGTGGGTACGCGGCGAGGGGCCGGCGCCGTATCCGCTCGCGGAGGGCTGCCAGGACCACGCGATCGCGCTGGCGATCGAGGAGTCGGCGCGTACGGGTGGCGCGGCGGTGGCCGTGGGCGGGGAGGCGTGGGCGGGCTGAGCGGGGCGGGGCCTCGGGGAACGGGCCCCAGGCGACGGGCCTCGGGGAACGGGCCTCGGGAGACGGGCGTGCCCCGGGAGACAGACGTGCCGCGAGGCGAGCTGCGGGCACCTCGGGGCGGGTTTGTCCGTTGGGCGACACGGATTGGCGAATTGGTGTGTTTACGCCAGGCTGAGCCGCACATAGCGTCGATCATGTGACCGCCTCGACGACCGCCGCCCCCGCCGCGCCCCCTCCGCTGACCTCACGGGACGTACCGGAGCCGGCCTCCCCGGGGTCCTCGCCCGCGGCCTCGCCGCGGGCGCTGCTGTGGCGGGCGCTGGGCACACGGCGGCGGGACCTGGTCGCCGCCTCCCTGCTCTACAGCTCGCACCAGCTCGGCGAGTCGATGGTCCCCGTGGTCATCGGCGCGACGGTCGGCAACGCGGTGTCCGGCGGCGACCGGTGGTCGATCGCGCTGTGGCTGGCCGTGCTGGGCGCGGACTTCCTGCTGCTGTCGATGTCGTACCGCTTCGGCGCGCGGGCCAGTATGCGGGCCAAGCAGCACACCGCCCACGAGGTGCGGATGTGGGTGACCGAGCGGGTGGTACGTCCGGCCGGCGGCGTACGGCTGGCGCCCGGCGACCTGCTGACCCGGGCGGCGAGCGACGCCGGGCGGGTGGGCGCCTTCGCCGGGGTCTTCGCCTCGACCGTCGCCGCCGTCGCCGTACTGGCCGTCTCGACCGTGCTGCTGCTGCGTTTCTCGCTGCCGCTCGGCGCGGTGATCCTGGCCGGTACGGTGCTGCTGCCCGCCGTGCAGGACCGGGTCTCGCGGCGGCTGCGGCGGCACAGCGGTGTCGAGCAGGAGGAGGCCGGGCGGGCCGCCGTCCTGGCCGAGGACCTGATCCGCGGGCTGCGGGTGCTCAAGGGCATCGGGGCCGAGCCGACGGCTGCCGCCGAGTACCGGCGGGCGAGCCGGGGGGCGCTGGACGCGTCGCTGCGGGCGGTGTCCTCGGAGTCGGTGCTGACGGCGGTGGGGACGGCGTTCACCGGGGCGTATCTGACGGTGATCGCGGGGGTCGGCGGGTGGCTGGCGCTGTCCGGGCGGCTGGGGCTCGGGGAGTTCGTGGCCGCGCTCGGGCTGGCGCGGTTCGTGATCGGGCCGATGCGGGTGGTGTCGGCGGCGAGCGCGTCGTACGCGCGGGCGCTGGCGTCGGCGGCGCGGGTCGGCGAGGTGCTGACGGCGGAGGCGGCGGTCGAGGTCGCGGACGGGGTCCCGGTGGCGGGCACGGCTTCCAAGGGCGCGGCCTTCGAGGGCGCGACTTCCGGGGGCACGGCTGCCGAGGACGCGAGCGACGTGGTCTTCGCGGGCGCCGACGGCGTGACCTTCACCGCCGAAGCGGGCGCGCTCACCGGCGTGGTCGCGGCCGCGCCCACGCTCGCCGCCCGGATTCCCGCCCTGCTGGCCCGTGAACGTGACCCGGCGGTGGGCCGGATACGGATCGGCGGCGTCGACATCGCCGCCCTTCCGCTGGAGGAGTTGCGCGGCCGGGTGCTGGTCTCGCCGCACGACGCCGTGCTCTTCCCCGGCACGATCGCCGAGAACATCGGCCTGCTCGCGCCGGACGACGCCGCGGCCGGGCGCGGCGCCCGGGCGGCCTTCGCCGACCAGGTGATCGCCACCGTCCCGGACGGCCCGCGCACCCCGGTCGGCGACCGGGGCGAGAATCTGTCCGGCGGCCAGCGCCAGCGCGTCGCCCTCGCCAGGGCGCTCGCGGCCGAGCCGCCCGTCCTCGTACTGCACGACCCGACCACCGCCGTGGACGCGGCCACCGAGGACCGTATCGCCGAGCGGCTGCGGGAGGTACGGGCCGGCCGCACGTCGATCCTCGTCACCACGAGCCCGGCGCTGCTGTCGCGCTGCGACCGGGTGGTGTTCGTCCGCGACGCGGGCGTGAGCGGCGAGGCCACGGCGGCGGACAGCGCGGCCGACGTCGTGACCGGCGGGCACGCCGAGCTGATGCGGGACGTCCCCGCCTACCGCGAACTGCTGACCAAGTGACCGCCGAGCGGCGCGAGTCCGCGTCGGCGACCCCCGAACTCCCGTTGGCCGCCGGGCCGTTGACGACGCCCGAACTCCCTTTGGCCGCAAAGCCGTTGACCACCACCGAACCCGGCCCCGCGAGCAGCGGCACGTACCCCGAGGACAACCCCATGACCCCGCTCCCCCTCCTGCCCGTCGCCGACGGGCGGCAGATCAGGGCGTATCTGCGCGACGCCCTGCGCGGCCGGTGGGGGCTGCCCGCGGCGACCGTGGCCGTGATGGTCGGCGAGAGCGCGCTCGGCCTGGTCGGGCCGATCGCGATCGGGCGGCTGACGCAGGCCGTCGTCACCGGTCAGGGCAGGTCCGCGCTCGTCGGACCGGTCGTGCTGCTCGCCGTCGCCGCCGTACTGGGCGCCCTCACGGTCTGGGCGTCCGGCGTCATGCTGGCCCGGGTCGTGCTGCCCGAAGTCGCCCGGCTGCGCGAGGACGTGGTCGCCACGGCGCTCACCCTGCCGGTGGACACCGTCGAGGCGGGCGGCTCCGGCGACCTCGTCTCGCGCGTCTCCGGCGACGTCGAACGCGTCACCGAGGCCGCCCAGGGCGCGCTGGGCACCTTCGTCTCGGCCGGGCTCGCCATCCTCGCCACGCTGGTCGGACTCGCCTCGCTGGACTGGCGGTTCGCGGTCGCGGGACTGCTGGCCGTGCCGTTCCAGGTGCTCGCGCTGCGCTGGTACCTGCGCACGTCCCGCCCGGTCTACGCGGCCGGCCGCACCGCCGAGGGCCACCGCACCTCCGCCCTGCTCGGCGCCTTCGCCGCGCTGCCGACGGTCCGCGCGCTGCGGCTCGGCGGCCGACAGTACACGCGGGTCGAGAAGGGCTCGCTGCAGGCGATGGAGTACGAGTTCCGGGCCACGCGCACCGCGACCCGCTTCTCCGGGCGGCTCAACGTGGCCGAGTACATCGGGCTGGGCGCGATCCTGCTGGTGGCGTACGTCCTTGTGCACAGCGGTACGGCGAGCGTCGGGGCGGCGACCACCGCCGCGCTGTTCTTCGCCGGGCTGTTCGACCCGATCAACGCGGTGCTCGGCGCCTTCGACAGCATCCAGCAGGCGGGCGCGGGCCTGGCCCGGCTGATCGGCGTCACCGCCGCGCGCCCGGCCCCCGCCGAGGCCGGGCCGCCCCCGGGACCCGAACCCGTCCTGGACATGGCGGCGGTCGGCTTCGGTTACGGCGACGGCGCCGATGTCGTGCACGACGTGGACATCCGGCTCGAACCCGGCCGCCACGTCGCGATCGTGGGCACGACCGGCTCGGGCAAGTCCACGGTGGCCACGCTGATGGCCGGGATACGGCAGCCGCGGCGCGGCCGGATCACCTTCGGCGGGGTGCCGCTGACCGGTATCGACGGGCGGGACCTGCACCGTACGGTCGCCCTGGTCACGCAGGAGACCCACCTGTTCGCGGGGACCGTCGCCGACAACCTGCGGCTCGCGCGGCCGGACGCGCCGGACGACGCGATCACGGCGGCGCTCGCCGAGGTCGGCGCGGACGGATGGGTCTCGACCCTGCCCGACGGCCTGGCCACCCCGATCGGCGCGGGCGGCCACCCACTGACCGCCGGACAGGCCCAACACCTCGCGCTGGCCCGGCTGTTGCTGCTCGACCCAGCCGTCGTGATCCTCGACGAGGCGACGGCCGAGGGCGGCAGCGACACCGCCCGGGTACTGGACGGCGCGGCCCGTACGGTCGTCGAGGGCCGCGGCGCCCTCGTCGTCGCGCACCGGCTGTCGCAGACCGCGAGCGCGGACACGATCCTCGTCATGGACGCGGGACGCGTGGTGGAACGCGGTACGCACGACGAACTGCGGGCGGCGGGCGGCCCGTACGCGGCGCTGTGGGGGGCGTGGTCGCGTACGGGGTGAAGTGCCGGGCGGTGCACGGGATTTCGGCGCGGCGGGCTCAGTGCTTCACGGCGTCCCGCCACGAGTGCTGGGGTACGAAGCCGAGCACGTCGCGGGCCCGGTCGATACTCAGCAGCGTCTCGTACACACCGATCTCGCGGGTCAACTCGACGCCGGGGAAGACCTCGTGGAGGAGTTCGGCGGAGGGCCGGTCCATGATCGTGTCGGCCGCGGCGATGACAAAGCTCTGCGCGCCGGTCACTTCGGCGGTCAGCCCGAGGCGGCAGGCCAGGGCCACGTCCCGGGCGTCGATGTACCCCCACAGGTTCCACTTGCGCAGGTGCGGGTCGGACCAGTAGCCGGGGACCTGGTCGTAGTCCCGCTCGACGTGCACATTCGACAGCCGCAGCGCCACGAAGGGGATGCCGGACCACTCGGCGATCTGCCCGGCGGTCGTCTCACTGGCCACCTTGGACAGGGCGTATGTCGAGGTGGGGAACGGGTAGTGCGCCTCGTCCACGGGGGCGTAGCGCGGCGGGACGTCGAAGGGCAGACCGAGCGTCGTCTCGCTGGAGGCCCACACGACGCGGGAGAGCTTGTTGTGGGCGGCGGCGAGGAAGACGTTGTTGTTCATCGCCAGGTTGGTGTTGAGGGTGTGCGCGGCCGGGAAGAGGCCGGGGGCGGGGATGTTGGCGAGGTGGACGACGGTGTCGGCCCCGCTCAGCGCGTCGACGGCCTGCCCGTAGTCGGTCAGGTCCGCGCACAGCAACTCCACGCCGAGGCCGGACATCGCGGCGCGGTCGGCGGGGCCCGCGACGACGTCCACGGCCAGAACGTCCAGGCCCTGCGCCACGAATTCCGCTACGACGACCCGGCCGGTCTTCCCGGTGGCCCCGGTGACGGCGACTGTGGTCATGTGGGTGCTCCTCACTCGACTCTTCGGTCACGGATACGTTTACGGTCCGTTCGCGGCGCACAGGGCGTACCGCCGTGGCTCGCGGTCCCCCATCCTGCCGTACGGTCGGCCGCCCGGGGACGGGACGGGGGCTCGCCGTAGGGTGGGGGCCGGGCGGCGGCGAGGGGGGTACGGCGAGGTGGCGGCGGGCGCGGGGGCAGGAACGACGGGCGCGGGACCGGTGGACGTGACGGCGGCCGACGCGGACACGGCCGACGTGGGGGCCGGGCGGCGGGCGCGGGAGGTGCTGGCGCGGGCCGAGGGGCTGCGTACCGCCGCCCGTACGGTCGTGGCCGATCACGAGGCGGCGCGGACGGCCGTCCTGGAGGCACTGGGGCCGATCCGGCGGGAGCTGGTCCAACGGGACCTGGACGCGATGCCCGTCGCGCGGCTCGCGGACGCGACCGAGGGCCGGCTGCGGGTCTCGGCGCTGGAACGGGCCGGATACACCACCGTCGGCCAGGTGTACGGGGCGAGCGCGTACACCTTGCAGCAACTGCCCGGCGTGGGCCGTACGACCGTCGCCCAGGCGCAGGCCGCGGCCGCGCAACTCGCCGCTGCGGTCGAGGAGAACGTCGCCGTACCGCTGGAGGCCGACCACCGGGACGACCCCCGGCGTACCGCGCTGGTGCTGGCGCTGCACCGGCTGGTGGAGGCGGGGCCCGAAGCGGCGCGGGCGCGGCGGACGGCCGAGGCGGTGGAGGGCGAGCTGTCCCCGCTCGTGGCCGCGGCCCGGCCGGCCCGGGGGCGACTGCGGATGCTGATGGCCGGGCGGGCGAAGCGGGCGGCCGCGCTGGCGGCGCTGGCCCGGATCGACGAGGTGACGCGCGCGGCGGAGGCGGACGACACCGCGCTGCTCTTCGCGCAGGCGTCGGTCGACCTGCTGCGCCCGCCCGGCTCCGCGCCCGAGGCGTGGATCGACTTCGAGCTGCGGGCGGCCGAATTCCACGGGCTGCTGGGCGAGTTCGGCGGGCCGGCGCCCGACGCGGAGGCGGCCCAGGGCTTTCTGCCGACGGAGCTGGTCGAACGCGTCCGCGCCCAGCCGCTGGACGACACCCACCGGCGGGTCTCGCTGCGCGGGTACCAGGCGTTCGGGGCGCGCTTCGCGCTGGCCCAGCGGCGGGTGGTGCTCGGGGACGAGATGGGGCTCGGCAAGACCGTGCAGGCCATCGCGGCGATCGCGCACCTCAAGGCGGCCGGGCAGACCCACTTCCTGGTGGTGTGCCCGGCGAGCGTGCTGGTCAACTGGGTGCGCGAGATCGAGTCGCGCAGCACTCTGCGGGCGTACCGGGTGCACGGGCCCGACCGCCGGCTGGCGCTGGAGGAGTGGCTGGACGCGGGCGACGTCGCGGTCACGACGTACGACGGGCTGCGGACGCTGGACGTCGCGGACGACGGGCCCGCCGCGCCGCTGGGGATGCTGATCGCCGACGAGGCGCACTACGTGAAGAACCCGGAGGCGCAGCGGTCGCGGGCGCTGGCGGAGTGGATCGGACACGCGGGGCATGTGCTGCTGCTCACGGGTACGCCGATGGAGAACCGGGTCGAGGAGTTCCGCAACCTCGTGGGGTACGTCTGCCCCGAACTGCTGCCGCAGGTGCGGCGGAGTCTGACGGCGGCGGGGCCGCGGGCGTTCCGGAAGGCGGTGGCGCCGGCGTATCTGCGGCGCAACCAGTGCGATGTGCTGACCGAACTGCCCGAGCTGGTACGGGTGGACACCTGGGACGAACTGTCCCCGTCCGACCTGGTGGCGTACCGGGAGGCGGTGGCGGCGGGCAACTTCATGGCGATGCGGCGGGCGGCCTACGCCGATCCGGCGCACTCGGCGAAGCTGCGGCGGCTGCGGGAGGTGGTGCGGGAGGCGGCGGAGAACGGGTTGAAGGTGGTCGTCTTCTCCTACTTCCGGAGTGTGCTGGAGGTGGTGGGGGCGGAGCTCGGCGCCTCCGGCGGGGGTACGGGGGCCTCCGGCGGGGGCGGGGCGGGCGCGAGGGCGGGGGCGGTGGTGGGGGTCATCACCGGGAGTACGGCGGCGGGGGAACGGCAGCGGCTGGCCGACGAGTTCACGGCGGCGCGCGGGCACGCGGTGCTGCTGGCGCAGATCCAGGCGGGCGGGGTGGGACTGAACCTCCAGGCGGCGTCGGTGGTCGTGCTGTGCGAACCGCAGGTGAAGCCGACGACGGAGGAGCAGGCGATCGGGCGGGCACACCGGATGGGGCAGGTGCGGCGGGTGCAGGTGCACCGGCTGCTGGCGGCGGACAGTGTGGATCAGCGGCTGCTGGAGATTCTGGCGGGGAAGCGGCGGGAGTTCGACGCGTACGCGCGGCACAGCGACACGGCGGAGTCGGCGCCGGAGGCGGTGGACGTCTCGGAGCAGTCGCTCGCGCGGCGGATCGTGGAGGCGGAGCAGCGGCGGCTCGCTTCGCCGGACGGGGCAGGGGGCGCGGGCGCGGCGGGCGCGGAGGGCGCGGCGGGCGCGGCGGGCGCGGCGGGCGCGGCGGGCGCGGCGGGCGCGGCGGGCGCGGCGGGCGCGGCGGGCGCGGCGGGCGCGGCGCTAGAGGGTGTCACGCTTGCGAAAGCCTCTCCGGAGGCGGCGAGTTAGAGGGTCTCACGGTTGCTAGGCCCTCTCGCCGACGGTGAGCACCTCACGAAAGTGAGAGGGTCTAACGAACATGACGCTCCCCCAGGCTGGGCACACCCCGAGTCGCTTACGCGAGAGGGTCTAACGAATGCGGCACTCTCCAGCCGTACGCCGGCTCGCGAACCTGAGAGGGTCTAACGAACGCGAGCCGTTCCAGCCGCCACCCGCCGACTCGCAAGCGTGAGAGGGTCTCACAAACGCGAGACCCGCCCGGCCGCCGGCCCCCGCCCCACCCCGCGCGGGCCAATTCCGTTGCGGCCGGCGCCAGGCCGCACCCCGCTCGCTAGCATGCTGCATGCTCCCGCACAGCCCGCACCTTCACCACCGGAGCCGCCGACGGCTCCGGTCCCCGTTCCGGAGGTAGCCATGCGCAGCAAGCACTACCGTTCACGCGTGTTAGGGACCCTCGCGGCCCTCACCCTGGCGGGTGGGGCGGTCGGCATTCCGGCCGCCTCCGCCGCGCAGATCAGCCCTTCGCTCATCGGCCCGAAGCAGCTCTTCGACGGCCAGGTCAACGGCGTGACGTCCGGCGCCGTCATCAAGGTCGACTGCCCGGTCTCCTTCCCGCCGCCCCCGACCCCCGTCCCCGAGTCCTCCGCCGTCCCCCTCACCGGCCACCCCGCCGCGGGCCAGACCGTCGACGTGGTCTATGTGGCGCCCTCCCCCGTGTCGAACTCCAACACCGGCTTCACCGGGGAGGTCGGCGACCATGTGATCGTGCAGTTCGAGTCCGGGCCGACCGTCGGCCGGATCGTCACCCTGTCCAACTACGGCGTCAAGGTGGCCATCCCGACCTCCCTCACGCTGCCCTGCTCCGGCACCGGCAAGGTGTCCTTCGTGCCCGCGCCCAGCAGTGACACCGCCCGCGCGGCCACCGTCCCGGTGACGTATCTGAGCCAAACGTACGTGCCCGACGGCTCCTGACCCCCAGCCCCGAACGCATCTACCCGGTGCGGGAGTTGTCCCCAGGAAACGCCCAAGTGGGCCTCCCCCTGGGGTTTTCCCCACCCCCGCACCGGGCGTCCGCTCCATCGACCCTCGCGCGCCTGCCGCGTTGACTTGCCCCGTCCGGTGAAGGCGAAGCGGACGTGACACATCGGAGCGAGTCGACGGGGAAGAACGATGCGAGCAGCGATGACGGGGATACGTACGGTCGTGGTGGCGTGGGCGGTCGCGCTCGCCGCCTCCGCGCTGGCCGCCTCCGCACTGGCGGCCGTCCCGGCGGGGGCGCGGACGGGCGGCGCGGATCACGGCTACACGGACGCCGCCCTGCGCAGGGACCTCGCCGCGGTACGGGCGGCCGGCGGCGGGCAGGTGAACGTCGTCGCCCGCGTGGACCGCCAGGGCGCCGCCCCGCTGCGCGCCCGGTACGGCACCGAGGGCGTCGGTTCGCAGGCGCCCGTGCCGTGGGACCCGGAGTTCCGGGCGGCGAGCACCAGCAAGACGTTCACGGCGGTGGTCGTGCTCCAACTGGCCGCCGAGCGACGGCTGTCACTCGACGACACGGTGGAACACTGGCTGCCGGGCGTCGTGCGCGGCCACGGCAACGACGGCGCGCGGATCACCGTAAGGGATCTGCTCCAGCAGACCAGCGGGCTGTACGACTACATCACCGACCCCGGCGTACAGGACCGGTTGCTGAACCACTTCGAGGAGAACCGCGACGACGCCACTCCGCCAGGGGAGTTGGTCGCGCTCGCGGTGAGTCGTCCGCCGCTGTTCACGCCCGGACCCGCGGGCACGCCCCGGCGCTGGGCGTACTCGAACACCAACTACCTGCTCGCCGCGATGATCGCGGAGAAGGCATCGGGCGTGGGCTGGCGGGAGTTGGTCGAGCACCGGGTGATCGCGCCGCTCGGGCTGCGGCACACGTACATCCCGGGCGAGAACCCGTTCCTCGTCGGTCCGCACGAGCGGGTGACGATCGACGGGCCCGGCGGCGTTCCGGTCGACCTGACCGAGGAGAGCTTCCAGCACACCGCCGACTCGGGGGTGGTCAGCACGCCGTCCGACCTCAACACGTTCTTCCGGGCACTGGCCGCGGGGCGGTTGCTGCCCGCCGGGCAGTGGCGGGAGATGCGGCGGACGGTGCCGTACGACGATCTGCCGGTGCCGCCGTCCGGCCGGCCGGGCGGTTACGGTCTCGGGCTGCGGGTCGTGCCGCTGACCTGCGGCGGCGCGTACTACATGCACGAGGGCGACGGTTTCGGGGTGTACGGGCGGCCGGCGGTGAGCGCGGACGGCCGCCGCGCGGTGACGGTGTCGGTCACGTCCACGACCGCGCTGGTGGACGAGGACCGGCTGAACCGGGCGGTGGAGGCGCTCACCGACCACGCGCTGTGCGACGGCGCCCGGTGAGGCGCCGACGTGTGGCCGGTGAGCGGTGACCCCGGGGCCGCGGGGGTCGGGCACCCCGGGGTCGGTCTGCGAAGTCCGCCCGTGGACCGGTGAGTTCGGGACCGGCTTCGGGGCGCCCCGGGTCAGGCGTTGAAGATCTGGAACTCGGAGATCTGGCCGGCCGGCCAGCCCGTGTTGGCGGTGAAGGTCAGCCGCACGTACCGCGTCGTCACCGTCGACGGCAGGGTGAGTGTGGCGGTGTTCCCGGACGCCGGGTTGAAGGTGTAACTCGCGGCGGACAGCAGCGTCGTGAAGGTGCCGTTGTCCGGGCTGCCCGAGACGGCGATGGTCTGGCTGCGGGTGTTCCATGCCGTCGCCGGGGGCAGGTTGAGCACGATCCGCTTGATGCCGGTGGCGGCGCCGAGGTCGACCTGCACCCACTGCGGGAAGGCGTTGTTGTTGCTCTCCCAGTAGCTGTTGGGGTCGCCGTCGGTGACGTTCCCCGAGCCGTAGACCTGGGTGTGGCTGCTCTCCGAAGTTCCCTTGTGCAGCGCGAGGTTGGTGGTCCCCGAGCCGGCGCCCGCGTCGGTGGTGACACTGACCTGGTTCGAGGGCTGCGAGACGTTCCCGGCCGCGTCGACGGCCTGCACATCGAAGGTGTAGGCGGTGGAGGGGCTGAGACCGGTGAGCGTGTACGCGGTGGTGCTGCCGTTGGTGGAGCCCGCCTGCGTACTGGTGGAGCCGCTGACCCGCAGGATCCGGTAGCCGGTGACCCCGACGTTGTCGGTGGAGGCGTTCCAGGCGAGCGAGACGGTGGTATCGGTGTGGCCGGTGACGTGCAGGTTTCCCGGCACAGTGGGGGCGGATGTGTCGCCGCCGCCCGACACCACCGGCTGGGTGGGCCTGGTGGCGGTCAGGGCGATCTGGCCCTTGAGCATCCGGCCGCCGTCGCCGGTCAGCCGCAGGTAGTAGTCCGACGAGCAGGGGGTGCCGTCCTCGTCGAGGGCGAGGAAACCGGAGTTGGTGGGGACCCATGCCTGCGTCTCGGCGGTCTTGGCGATCTGGTTGCCCTCGTTGTACTCGTCGAACATCGAGATGTAGATGCCCTGCACCCCGGCGCGGGTCATGTTGTAGAACTGCCGCCACATGAAGTCGCCGTGCGCGCGCTGGCGCAATGTGACGGCGCCGGGCAGCACGCAGGGCTGGTAGTCGATGCCGTGGGCGGCGCATTCGGCCAGGTCGGGGACAGTGGCGACGTTGTAGAAGTTGTCGGCGTCGCCGACGTTCCCGATCCGGCCGACCATCCACGGCGAGAGCATGTGGAAGGCGTGGTAGACGTCGCTGAAGCCGGGGCGCGAGTCGCGGTCCCCGGTACGCCACCAGGTCGGCACCCCGCCGATCACGTAACACCCCTGCGCCTTGAACCAGTTCACGACGTCCAGGCACGGCGCCGGGGCCCACGGCCGCTTGTCGTCGTTGAAGCCGAAGCCCCAAATGCACACCACCGGCTTGCCGTTCTGGGTGGCGTACGCCGAGGACGCGGTGTACGCCTTCATCTTGTTGGTCCAGTCGGTCTTGATCTCCGACTGCATGTTCGTCCAGTCGGTGACGTCGTACATGATGTAGAACTTGCGCCCGTGCGACTCGGCGGCGCTGCGCACCTTCGCCGCCATGGCGTCGCGGGTCGGGCCCTCGCCCCCGGTCGGGTTGAACCGCTGCAACGCCGCCGTGTCGATGTTGTTCTGCTGCATCCACAGGAAGTGGGTATCGACGGTCTGCTGGTCGTACGACGAGAACAGCGCCGCCGGCTGCCCATTGCCGAGGTTCGCGTACGCGGTGTTGTACGTCTTCGTGTACTCGCGCACGTCCGGCCAGGCGACGATGCCCGTGTTCGACGGGGACGGCGGCTGGCTGGAGTTGGGGCTCCAGTGCCACCAGGCGTTGATCGGAGCACCGTCGCCGATGCACGCGAACCACCCCTGATAGCCGACCGTCACCTTGCCGACCACGTCACCGGGGCCGCTGGCCGCGGCCGCGCTCCCGGCTGTCGCGGTCTCCGTGACACCTATCGCCCCCAACGCACCTGCCGCGACCGCGGCCTGTACGAACACCCGGCGTGTGACACCCATCTGGACGCTCCTCCGATCGGCTGTCAACTCCCGCGCCGCAACTGCGGGTTGGAAGTCTGGTGCGGGGGATCGTAACGACGTGGTTACGTACGCGCAATACTTCGTGCATTAGGCGAAATAATTTACGTAGAGACTGCAAGAAATGCCCATGTGGGGGCGGAGAGGTCCGTGGGGCGGGCTGTCCCGACTGCGGGCGAGTTGTCCCGGCGCTTCGTCCCGCTCTCAGACGATTGCTACGCCGTTCTCAGAAGAACCCCAGAAACGGTTCCTACGGTCTGCGGCATGGAACGGGAACGGCCGCCGGTGGGCGGTGGCGAGAAGACGCCGCCGCAGGACGGGGGCAAAGTGGCTCCGGCGGAGGAGAATGTGCCGTCCGGCGGCGAGGAGCTGTCGCCGGACACGGGCTGTGCGGGCGCTGGTGGCGTGGGCGTTGGTGGCGTGCCGCAGCTCGGTGCGGACCAGGAGGTCGGGGACGTCTTCACCGCAGGTGGGGAGGGCGCGATGCCGCTCGACACGGGCGGGAAGGACGAGGTGCCGCCGGGCTTCGGGCTCGGGCCGCGATGGTGGGCGCGGCCTCTGTTCGTGTCCGTGACGACGCTGTCCGCGATCGCCGTCCTCACGCTGGCCACGATCGTGCAGTCGCCGTCGGCGAAGGCGGGGTCGGACGAGACGCCGGCCGCGGAGGTCACGTCGGAGCGGTCGGCCGCGCCGACGGGGACAGCCGCCGCGGACGGGGTCCTCACGTCGCCTTCGGGTTCGGCCACCGCTTCGGCTGCCGTTTCCGCCCCCATGACCGGGTCGCCGTCGTCGTCCGCCTCCCCCTCCCCCTCGGCGGTGGCGACGGCGACCCTGGATTCGAGCAAGGCGCTTGCGTCGGCGGTGAAGGCGGCCGTGCGGTCGGCGGTGGCGGCCGTGCCCGGTGGCGGGAATCTGTCGGTGGCGGTCGCGGGCTCGGGCTCGGGCGCGGGCGCGGGCTCCGGTGCGGGCGCGGGCTCCGGTGCGGGCGGGGATGCCGTGACGTACGACAGCGGCGGCGACACCGCGTACGACACGGCGAGCATCGTCAAGGTCGACATACTCGCCGCCCTGCTGCTGCGCGACCAGCGCGCGGGGACGCAACTCACCTCGGAGCAACGGACGTTGGTCGAGTCGATGATAGAGCGCAGCGACAACGACGCGGCGCTCGCGCTGTGGCACACCATCGGCGGCGGCTCGGGCCTCGCAACGGCCAACCGTACGCTGGGGCTGTCCCACACGACCGGCGGACCGGGCGACCTGTGGGGGCTCACGCAGACCACGGTGAGCGACCAAATCACCCTGCTGCGGGCGGTGTTCGGCGCCACCTCGCCGCTGTCCCCGGCCTCACGGACGTACATCTCCGGGCTGATGCGGTCGATCACGGCGGGGCAGCGGTGGGGGGTGTCGGCGGCGGACTCGGACGGCGCGGGGTTCGCGCTGAAGAACGGCTGGTTGCAGCGCAGCGCCACGGGCCTGTGGGACATCAACAGCATCGGCGAGGTCACGTACGAGGGCCACCGCCTGCTGATCTCCGTTCTGACGTCGGGGCAGCAGTCCGAGCAGGCCGGAATCGACCGGGTGGAAGCGGTGGCGAAGGCGGCGGCCAAGGCGTACGTGTCGAGCGCGGCGGGGTGAGGGTGGAAGCGCTGACGGTGATGTGGGCTCGCGTTCGTTAGAGGGTGTAACGAACGCGAGACCGCCGGACCGGGGGGGCGGGCGGACACGAGCGGCGTCACGTTCGTTAGAAGGTGTCACGGAACGTAAAGGCCCTCGCGCGAGCGAACGACGCAGACCCTCGCGTTTGCTAGAGGCTCTAACAAACGCGAGCCCCCCCCCGCCGCCACCGCCCGCCGGGCCGACTCGCGGCGACTTTGTCAGTCTGCGTTGACGCCCACACTGTCGTCAGTCTAGGCTGACAGACATGGACCTTACCGCGGTCATGAACACGGACGACCCCGCCGTCGGCCTGCGTGCCGTCGGCGCCCTGCACCGGCTCGCCGAGCAGGTCGAGGCGGCGCATGTCGCGCTGGCCCGCCGGCAGAGCTGGTCGTGGGAGCAGATCGGCGACGCCCTCGGGGTGTCACGTCAGTCGGTACACGCGAAGTACGGAAAGTGAGGCTGTCATGAACGACACCGCATCGCCCGCGCGGCTCAAGCCCGTGCTCGACCTCGCCCGGGAGGAGGCCGATCTGCGCGGCGACCGCCGAATCGGCACCGACCACCTGCTGCTCGCGCTGCTGCGCGACGACACCGCGCCGCCCGCCCGCGCCCTCGGCGTCACCGTCGCGGAGGGCCGGACCGCGCTGGACTCGCTGGACCGCGCGGCCCTCGCCTCCCTCGGCATCGTGCTGGACGCGCCCCTGGCGCCTCCGCCGGTACGCGGCCACCGCCGGCTGCCGTTCAACTCCGCGGCCCGCGCCGCCGTCGGAGCGGCCAAGCGGGAGGCCGAGCACGACCACAAGGGCCGCCGTATCGAGCCCCGCCATCTCCTGCTCGCGCTGCTCACCGCCCGCCACCCCGACCCCGCCGCGGACCTGCTGACCGCCCTCGGCCTCTCCGCGCCCGCCGTACGGGAACGGCTCGCGGCCTGCTAACCGAGCCCCGGTCGGTCCGACGGGTCCGGCAGGCTCAGGGAGCCGGCGGGGATGCCGAGAGTCCGCTGGAGTTCGCGTTCGCCCAGCGCGGTGACCTTCACCGCGCGGCTCGTACCGATCCGGGTGGCCCAGGCCCGGGTGAGGACCAGACGGCAGAGTTCCGCGCCCGCGGTGCCCGCGAGGTGGTGGCGGCGCTCGGTCCAGTCGAGGCAGGGGCGGGCCGTCGGGCGGCGGGAGGAGGGGCGGGCGTCGAGATCGGCGCCGAGGCCGGTGAGCCAGGCGACGCCCTCGTCGGTGAGCGCGAAACCTGCGTCCTGGCGGAGCAGCCCGCACTCGGTCATCGCGTCGGTGATCGCCACGCCGAGCCGGCCGGCGAGGTGGTCGTAACAGGTGCGGCCCCGGGCCAGCGCGCGTCCCGCGCTGTGGGCGCGCAGCCCGCCGGCCCGGCGTGACGGCGCTCCGGAGTCCGCCGGACCGGGCCACACCGCCCGCGCGCCCAGTTCCTCCAGGAGCCGGGCCACCTCGGGGTCGGCGATCCGTACATAGGCGTGGCGGCCCTGCCGTTCCCGGACGAGGACGCCGCCGTCGACCAGACGGGTCAGGTGCTCGCTCATCGTGGAGGGCGCGACACCGCAGTGCCGGGCCAGTTCGGCGCCGGTCCAGGCGCGCCGGTCGAGCAGCGCGAGGCAGACCGCGGCGCGGGTCTCGTCCGCCAGCAGCCCGGCGAACGCGGCGAGCCCCGCGCCTCGCGGGCCGCCGCCGGAGCCATCGCTTGAGGTCATGGCTCCATCCTGCACCCGGCACGTTTCGGCCCCCGCCGAACCGTCGGCGGACGCCCGGCCGAGCCCTCCGGCGGTCACCCCGCGCGTCCCGGCAGCCGGCCGCCCAAGGCGCGCACCCGAGCCCGGCCGCGCGCGGCACCCCGGGGTGTCGCCCTCGAGGCACACGGGCGTACCCCGAGCCCGGGTGCGGGACGGCCCGGCCTACGCGCGCGACAAGTCCGGGCGCACCCCGGGCACACCACCCGGCCGCCCCCACGGTCACGACGTAACGTCGATGAGCACCTTCCCCACCGTCGCCGCGCTCACCGCGTCGTGTGCCGCGGCCGTCCCGGCGAGCGGGAAGCGGTGCAGGGGCAGCCCCGCCGACGTGCCCACCCGGATCGCGCGATCGGCCACCGCCGCGGTGACCGCCGCGACCGCGTGGTCCTTCGCGGCGGCCGGCACCGTGTAGACCAGCAGGCCCTGCCAGCGGATATTGCGGACCATCGAGGGGCGTACCGGCAGGTTGAACGCCTCGCCGTCGTCGGCGTAGAAGGCGACCACCGCGTTGAACGCGGCGACCGCGGCGTTGAGTTCGCTGTTCGCGTTGGGGGCGACCTCCACCACGATGTGCACACCGTCCGGCGCGACACGGCGGATCTCCGCGGCCGCGTCCTGCTCACGGTAGTTGACGACGTGGTGCGCGCCCGCCGCCGTGGCCAGCGTCGCCTTCTCCGCGCTGCTCACCGTCGTGATCACGGTCGCGCCGGCCCAACGCGCCAGCTGGATCGCCGCGTTGCCGACCGCGCCCGCGCCGCCCGCGACCAGGACCGTACGGCCGTCGAGCGCGCCGGGGGCCAGCCGCTCCGGGCCGCCGTCCGCCACCGTCAGCGCCCGGTGTGCGGTCAGCGCGGGGATGCCGAGGCTCGCGCCGAGGTCGAAGGAGGCGTGCTCGGGAAGGGCGACCGCCTGGCGCGCGGGCAGCGTGACGTACTCCTGCGCGGTGCCGTCCGCCCGCTGGAAGGCCGCCTCCCACAGCCAGACGCGCTCACCGACCCGGCTCTCCGGCACGCCCTCGCCGACCGCGTCGATGACACCCGAACCGTCCTGGTTGGGCACCTGCTCCCCGGTCGGCGCGGTGCTCTGCCGTGACTTCCAGTCCGTCGGGTTGACACCGGACACCCGGATCCCGACCCGCACCTCACCGGGGCCCGGCTCGGGCACCGGGCGCTCGGCGAGGGTCAGGACGTCGGAGCTGCCGTTGGTGGTGTAGATGATCGCCTTCATGATCGGTACAAGTGGCGTGGCGGCGGATTTCTTCCCTGCTTCCGCTGCTCCGTTCGAGTGGTTCTCGCGCGGGTGCCGCCCGGCTCAGCTGGGCCGCACCCGCCGAATCTCCCCGCGCGCGTAGGGCCGTAGTCGAACGCGCCGACCTTGCCGTACTTCTGCGCCCGAACTCCCCGCGCGCGTAAGGCCGTACGCCCGCTGTCCCCCGGGCGCCTACCCCAGCGCCTTCTCCGCCGCCGCGAGGATCTCCGTGACCCGCAGCCCGAAGCGCGCGTCGCACGGGTGAGGTCGGCCCGCGACGACCGCGTCGATCGCCCGCGCGAACGCGTCCGTGGCCGTACCGCTCCACTCCTCCGGGTACGCGGCCACCCCGTGCGTACCGCGGAACTCGATGCCGATCCCGGCCGCGGCGGCCGGCGCGGACAGCGTGAGCACGGCCGTGCTGGACACGCCGCTTTCATGACGTAGCGTCAGATGAACGGTGTCGCGCGGTCCGCGCGCCGCCCGTACGTCCGTGACGTCGCCGAGCACGGGCAGCAGTACGGACAGGGCGTGGGGGCCGACGTCCCACAGGCCGCCCTTCTCCTGGCGCCAGGGCGAGGCCGCGAACGGGCTCGCGTCCTCGTCCGCCGTACCGTCCGCGCCCTTGACGCCTTCGACACTTTCGACGCCTTTGGTGCCGAACACGGCGCCGTACCAGTCGGCCCGTCCGGTGTACCACTCCCCTGTGGCCGCCTGCTGTTCGATCCACTTCGCGGCCTTTGCGTCGAAACGCATGGTGAAGAAGACGACGGAGGTCACGCCGGCCCGTTCCACCGCGTCGACCACGGCGCGCGCGTCCTCGACGGTCGACGCGAGCGGCTTGTCGAGCAGGAGGTGCCGTCCGGCGTTCGCGGCCATTGTCGCGAAGTGCGCCTGGCTGGCGGGCGGCAGGGCGATCGCGACGGCGTCCACGTCGGCGATAAGGGCGTCCGCGTCGTCGTAGGCCCGGGTGCCGAAGAGTTCCGCGACCTCGGCCGCCGCCTCGGGCCTGCGGCCCCACACCCCGACGAACTCGACGCCCGGGTGCGCCGCGAGCGCGGGCCCGTGGGCGAGGCGCGCCCAGGGACCCGTGCCGAGCAGCCCGAAGCGCAAGGGCGTGGTCACGACGCCGTCCGCGGTTCGTCGTGCTTGACGTACGTCTCGCTGTCGAGGTCGCGCAGAGTGACGGAGAACTGGACTTCGTGCTCCGGGATGGGCGCGGTGTGCTTGCGCAGCAGCGCGAGTACGGCTTCGTTGACCGCGCGCTTGGTCTCCGTCGTACGGCCGGCCACCACCGCGATCTCGGTGTGGAGCAGCGCGTAGTGCGGCGAACCGTCTCCGATGTAGACGTCGTCCCGGCGTACGAACCGGGTCTTGCACCCCGCGGCCCGCACGTCCGCGAGGCTCACAAGGGTGTCGTGGAGATCCTGGGCGAACGCGGTCCGGTCGAAGGCGTCGGCGATCGATCCGGAGTACTCAACAGTCGTATGCGGCATCCCCGCACCCTACCCACCCCCACCGCCAGCACTGCGACCACCGGCCGCCCGGCCCCGGGTCCACAGACCGTCAAGCCACCGCCGTGCCGCGGCGCTCTCCGCCGGGTGCCCGATCTCACCTGTCGCCACCCATTCGGCGAACTTGTGAAGGACTTGCGAATTGCCCGGTTCTTTCAGTACGAACGTACTGATCGCGGACTCCCAGGTGGTACCGCAGGTAAGAACTGAGCCGTCAAGCGAGAGCATACGAAACTCAGGACGGCAGTATCCGCTGCCGAGAAGGCCTGAAGCACCTGTCCCCATGATGTCCCATGAGTCCTGCAATTCCACGCGGATCCACTGCGAAGGGCCGTCCTCCTCAGGGGTGAGCGCGACCAGGAACCGGGGATCGGCCTCAGCGAAAAGACCTGCTTCGACCGACAGCCGATACCAGTCCGCGTTCGCCTTCTCGTGCAGCAGCGGATCCTCGTTGTCCACCTGGGACTCGGTCCGGCGGTCCCCAGGAGGACAGCTAGGCGCCTGGCCGGTGACGAGGGAGGGAACGAGCCCACTCAGGTCACCGCTTTCCTCCAGCACCAGGAGACCCGCTGCGGCAAGAGATTCCTTCAGTTCCATCTCATCCCCATCCCGTCCTGCCCGCCGACTGCCTGCGGTCCCCAAAGGATCATCACGACCGACAAACCCGGGAGCGCGTGGCAGCGGTCACCGACTGGAAGGACAGCGGCTACGTCTCCGTCTGGCGCGACAGTTGCCCGATCGAGGGAGCCGCCCTTATGGCAGAGGGCGTCGACTTCGTCGTCATCAAGGAACTCCTCGGCCACGCCCACATCGGCGTCACCGCGACGGTGTACCCCCAACGTCCATCGCTGCCTCCACGCGATGCCATCGACCTCCTCGGACACGCCCTCGAAAGCCTCGCCGAGAGCGACGAAGGCAACGACCGCCGCTCTGTACGGTCCCGTTCGCTGACGTTGCCGTCAACTACCGCCGTCAGACGCCACTGAGGCCCCACCGGAATCGGATTCCGGTGGGGCCTCTAAAACGGCCCTACCCAATAATGCGCGGCAGCTTTACTGCCTCAGTCGACCTGTCCCCAGTTCATTTCCGGACCGGGTGGCCACTCCTGCCCAAAGTCGAACAGGGTCTCATCGTCGAAGTCCCGAACAGCTTCACGCCAAGATGGACGGCCGCCTACGATGAAACCGCAAAAATTCTCGCTCGAAACCAGATAGAGCGATTGCTGCTTATCGCCGATGTCGAACTTCTTAGCAACCTCGGCGGCTTCCCGAGACGAAGGTCGCCAAATCTTCACCCCTTTCATTCTCGGCCTGAGGAACATCACCTCTACATTGTCGGCGTAGATCTCAACCCTAGTGCCGAACTCATCACCGGGACTCGGGTTGCCGTGCAGCAGCATCGTGCGATGCGAAGGACTGAAGCTCCAGATCTCGAACAGTCTGTCCGACTCATACGCTGACACTACTGACTTGCCAAACCTCTCGGAGCGAACCAGTCAGGTTCTTCAACACCGACTGGCGCGCCTCTCCAGTGGAACTGAATGGACGACCAAGGCCTACCGAACTCGCTGTCCACACTATTCAGGTAGGCGTTTCGCCCAACAACGCTCGTCTCCCAAGGTGTGCCATATCCGCCCCGCACAGCGCCCTTCAAGTCAGCTTCAACCTCTCGGATATAAGCATTCTGTCGTTGAACGTATGCGCTCCCGCGGCGACGGTTCCGTTCGTCACGCTTGCCGACGACGTCGACCGCTCGCCCTCCTGCGCCTTCCCGACTGTCACCGGCGACAGTGCTCTCGGCGGCGCGACCGGCTACGCCGGCGCCTCTGTCAGCGACGTCCGGCGCTCCCCCTCGGCCCTGTCCGCCGCCTCGGTGGCCGACCTGGACGAGGACAACCCGACGCTCATTCAGCTCGGCCAGAACCATGGGCGGCCGCTCGCCTTCCGGTCCGGCCCCGCGCGGGGTCGAGGGGAGAGCGTTACGTGGGGTTAACGCGAGGGCAACAGGCGGGAAAAGGCGGGTTGGGACACTGCCCTCGGTCCGATCAGCGCAGCTCGGCCGCACCCGCGATCACGTTCGTTAAGGATGGCGTCACCGTGACCTACAAGGCTGAGTACATCTGGATAGACGGCACCGCCCCCACCGCCAAGCTCCGTTCGAAGACGAAGATCCTCGCGGACGGCGCCGAGCTGCCGGTCTGGGGCTTCGACGGCTCCAGCACCAACCAGGCCAAGGGGCACGCCTCGGACCGCGTACTCAAGCCCGTCGCGTCCTTCGCCGACCCGATCCGCGGCGGCGACGACCTCCTCGTGCTGTGCGAGGTCTTCAACATCGACGGCACCCCGCACGAGTCCAACACCCGCGCCGCGCTGCGCGAGGTCTCCGAGCGGTTCGCCGCGCAGGAGTCGCTGTTCGGCATCGAGCAGGAGTACACCTTCTTCAAGGGCTCGCGCCCGCTCGGCTTCCCCGAGGCCGGATTCCCCGCGCCGCAGGGCGGTTACTACTGCGGCGTCGGCGCCGACGAGATCTTCGGCCGCGACGTCGTCGAGAAGCACCTCGACAACTGCCTGGCCGCCGGCCTCGGCATCTCCGGCATCAACGCCGAGGTCATGCCCGGCCAGTGGGAGTTCCAGGTCGGCCCGCTGAGCCCGCTGGACGCCTCGGACCACCTGTGGGTCGCCCGCTGGCTGCTCTACCGCACCGCCGAGGACTTCGGCATCTCCGCGACCCTCGACCCCAAGCCCGCCAAGGGCGACTGGAACGGCGCCGGCGCGCACACCAACTTCTCCACCAAGGCGATGCGCGAGGGCTACGAGGCCATCATCGAGGCCGCCGAGGCACTGGGCCGCGACGACAAGCCGCTGGAGCACATCAAGCACTACGGCGCCGGGGTCGAGGCCCGCCTCACCGGTGCGCACGAGACCGCCCCCTGGAACGAGTACAGCTACGGCGTCTCCAACCGCGGCGCGTCCGTGCGCATCCCGTGGCAGGTCGAGGTGGACCAGAAGGGCTACATCGAGGACCGCCGCCCGAACGCGAACGTCGACCCGTACGTCGTCACCCGGCTGATCGTCGACACCTGCGGCAGCGCGCTGGAGAAGGCCGGACTGGTCTGAGCCGGCGGGGCCGAGCCGTACGGTCCCGGCCTCCGCGCCGACCCTCCCGGCCGCAGGGCCGTTGCGCGAGGCCGAGTACGCGAGCGCCCCCGCCCCCCTACGTCAAGCCCCCCGGGGGCGCCCGTCACCCGACGGGCGCCCCCGTTCCCGCTCCCGCCCCCATTCCCGCCCCCATTCCCCGGCCCCTCCGCCGTCCCAGGGGTGACCAACGCCCCCACCGCTCGTTTGACCGTGCGTGAAAACCCCGCACGTACCGGCCACCCCCGCACCGGCCGACGACTCCGTGACCGTGGAGCAGGCCGAGGCCGCCCTCGTCGCGCACTACCCGCGGCTGGTACGGCTGGCCTATCTGACGCTGCCCGCCGCGCTCGGCCGCCACCGCAGAGTGCTGGCCGCGCACCGGCTCGCCCAGCGCTCGCTGCCGCGCTCGGCCCGGCCGTCGCAGGCGCCGGGGGGCGCGTACGGGCTGCTGCGGCAGGAAGTGCTGCGCGGCGCGCTGGCGTACGCCGGGCGCGGGCGGGTGCGCAGGGCCGCCGAGGACGCGCTGCCCCTGCCGCGGGTCATGGGCCTGCGGGTGCACCCGACCGCGACCGGCGCCGAGGAGCCCACACCGGACCGTATGCCCGCCGCGGCCCGGGCGGCGTACGCGCTGCTGGGCGTCGAGGGGCTGGGGGCACGCGAGGCGCGGGCCGTGCTCGAAGCGGTGGGCGCGCGCGGCGCCGCGCAGGCCGTGCAGACGGCCGCCGCCCGGGCCGAGGTGCAACCACCGCTCACGGAAGGCGACTTCGACCCCTGCACGCTCAAGGCCGAGCCCACCGACCTGTTGCGCCGTCGCAGGCGCGCCCGGGTGGGGCTCACCGCGGCGGTGACCGTGGCGGTCGGCACGCTGCTGGTGTCCGTCGGCGGCGGCAGCGGCTCCCCGCAGTCGTACGCGGCCGCCGGTACGCCCGGCGCCAACCCCCGTACGCTCGACCCGACCGCGCTCGTCCACCCCTCGGCGGACGCGTGGCAGACCACCACGCGGCTGGACTTCACGGCGTGGCCGACCCGCGGCGACCGTACGTCGGACTCCGCGCTGCTCGGCCGGGCGCTCGCGGTGTGGGCGAACCCGGGCTCGTCGGTGGACGTCAGCAGCACCCCCGGCACCCCGCGCACCGGCCCCTCGCAGCCCCCGCAGCTGCTCTTCGCGGGCGACGTCGACAACGCCACCGTGGTGATCTTCTACGACGGCCTGCGGGTGATCCGTTACGCCCAGCTGCGGCACGGCACCGGACGGGCCGCGCTGGACTTCTCGCAGGTGCAGAACGCGGATCTGACCACCTCGGCGGCCGTTCTGGTGGACCGGGTGGACGGCAACGCGCGTTTTCTGACCGCCCCTTGGGTCACCGACGCGCAGACCGTCGACCTGCTGCGCCCCGACCAGGACGCCCAGCCGCTGCACCGGACGGCGGACGGTGTGACCGATCCGGTACGGACGCCGGGCGCGGGCGCGGCGGCGGGCAGCTGCGGTACGGCCTGGCCCGCGCTCCAGCTGCGGCCGTCGGCGAAGCTCGGCGGGCAGCGGACCTTTCTGCTCACCGACCTCGGCGATCTCGCGCCGGTCCATCTGACCTACACCCCGCCACCGCCGGACGCCGGGGCACAGTCGGGGCCGATGGAGGCCACCGGGCCGCAGGCGCGGGCGAGTTGGGCGCACAGCGCCTGCCGACTGGGCGAACTGCGCGGCCAGAGCGTGAAATCCGCCAACAACTGGGAGTTCGCCCGCACTTCGCTGCCCGAGGACGGCGGTGAGGCGTCCTGGACCTGCGACCGGGCGGACACCTGGCGCGGACCCGGCGTGGCCACCGTGCAGTTCGTGCCGCCCGCGACGAAGACGGGCGCGCCCGGCACCCCGGCCGGGCAGCAGGCCGACGGCAACGCGTGCAGCCCTTACGGGCCGCATGTGCTGGCCGGGGTGATGTGGAAGTCGGCCGCCGGGCACTGGTACGTGCTGGCGGCGGGTGACTACGGCGTGTCCCGGATCACCGCGACCGACGGGGTGACGGCCTCCGCCGACGCGCCCTTCCTCAGCGTTCCCGCACCGCGCGGCGCCCGGCCCACCCTCACCGGCCACCTCGCGGACGGCGGCACGCTCTCCCCGCTGAGCGGCGACTAGGCTCACCGGCCCGCCCGGGCCGCGAACCCCGTACGCGCGCCCACCGCGAACCCGTACGAGTACCCGTAGGCCGCACCGGCCGCCACCTGCCAACACGTCCCAAGGCCCCTGGTTTCAGGCGCCCTTACCCTCGCTGATTGTTTTCGGCACAAGCGGACAACCTGCTATCAATGAGGGTGCAAGCCACCGTTGACGGCACGCTGACGGGCACCCGGAACAACCTGAGAGCAGGGTGGGGTCATGAGCTTGGGCTGGAAGATCGTCGCGGTGACGCTGGGTGCGGCCGTCGTGGCCAGTGCGCCCTTCGCGTGGTTGCTGAGCGGGCCGGACACCGGCCAGCTGATCGCCGCCACGGTCCAGATACTCCTCGGTCTCGCGGCCGTCCTCGTACCCTGGTTCCTCCCGTCCCCGGCCGGGTCCACGGATCAGGTCGAGGACAGCGGCGAGGCGAAGGCGACCAACGGCGGAAAGGCCGGTACGGGCATCCGTCGGCAGCGCGGGGCGGCCGGCGGCGGATCGGCGACCGTACGGCGCAGCGGGGCCGCGACGGCTGACGGCCCCGATTCCCGCGCGCACACCGGCATCGAGTACACCGACTGATCCGGCGGCCATGAACACCACGGGCGGGGCGGCGGAAGGCAGCGCGCGGTGAAGTGGCCGAAGCGCCGCGGCGGCGCGGACGGGTCGGCCGAATCGCTGCTCCTCGGACGAATCGATCTGAGCGGCACAGGTCCGGCCACGGCCTCCTCCCACGGCATCGCCATCTCCGGGATCGGCGTGATCAACCAGGTCAGCGTCGCACCCGAGCCCCGGCAGCCGGTCTCCTGGCCCTATCAGATCGGCAGGATCCCGCCACCCGCGAGCTGCTTTCAACACCGCGACGCCATGGCGGTCCTACGGGGATCGGCCCGAACGAGCAGACCGTCCGGCGCTGCCCAACTGCGGTCCAGCACGGCACAAGAGACAGCCGCGACACCCCAACTGCCCTCGTCCACAGTCCCGGAGACGACCGGCGCCGCCCAACCGCCCTCCACCGCGACGGAACCGGCGGTCGCGTGCCATGTCCTCACCGGTGGCGGCGGGGTCGGCAAGACGCAGGTGGCCGCGCGCTTCGCCCACGAGATGTCGGCGCGGGGCCGGGTCGATCTCCTGGTGTGGGCGAGCGGCGCCACCCGGGACGGCATCGTGTCCGTGTACGCCCGCGCGGCCGTGGACATCTGCGGCGCGGACGGCGCGGCGGAGGAAGTTGCCGCGGAGGCGTTCCTCAGCTACTTGCAGACCTGCGAACGGCGCTGGCTGATCGTGCTCGACGACGTGTCCGACCCGGCGGACCTGCGTGGTCTGTGGCCGCCCGCCACCGCGTACGGGCACACGCTGATCACCACCCGGCGCCGGGAGTCCGCGCTGCGGGGCCACGCCCGTCGGACCCTGGAGGTGGGACTCTTCACCCCGGCCCAGTCGGTGCGCTATCTGGCGGAGAAGCTCGGCCCACAGCCCGGCACCGCAACAGAGCCCGGCACCGTCACGGAGTACGCCGACGGACCGGAGACCAGCACCGGCACCGGCACCGGCACCGGCGCCGGCACCGAGGACGACACCCGACCGGGCGACGCCGACCCGCCCCCCGATCCCGAACTGGCCGCCCTCGCCGACGACCTCGGCCATCTGCCGCTCGCCCTGTCCCAGGCCGCCGCCTATCTCATGGACGAAGGGCTCAGCCCCCGGGAGTACCGCGCGCGCCTGGCCGAACGCCGTCCCCTGGTGGAGGTGCTGCCGGACGACAGCGGTCTGCCGGACGAGCAGCGGGTCACCGTGGCGGCGGTGTGGTCGCTGTCGGTGGACCAGGCCGACACGCTGGTGCCGCGCGGGCTGGCCCGTCCGATGCTGCACCTCTGCTCCCTGCTCGGCTCCGACGGCATCCTCGAATCGGTGCTCACCAGCCTGCCGGTCCGCCGCTACCTCGGCATGCTGCCGACCGCACCCGAGCAACCGGCCGCACCCGAGCAGCCCGCCGCACCCGCCGTACCCGCCGACCCCGCCGCGCCGGAGCCGCCGACGAAACCCCTGGCACCCGCCGACCGGAAGGAACCGGCTGCCCATGAGGAGCCGGACCACCAGGCACCGCCGCTCATCGTCCCCGTCAGCCAGGAGGAGGCCAGAAGCGCCCTGCGCGCCCTGCACCGGCTCAGCCTGGTGGACCACACGACCCGTACCCCGCCCACCGTCCGTGTCCACCAGCTCACCCAGCGCGCCACCCGGGACACGCTGGCCGAGAAGACCCTCGCCGTCGCGGCCGGCACTCTCGCCGGCGCGCTCTATCTCGTCTGGCCGAAGGACGAATTCGCGCCGGAGACCTCCTACTTGCGCGCGGCGACGAACGCCCTCTACGGGAACGCGGGTTGGGCGCTGTGGGTGGGTCCGCCGGAGGTCCGCGCGGTGCTGTACCGCACGGTGACGAGTCTCGGCTCGCTCGGCCAGCCGAGGGCGGCCGCCCGGTCCTGCGCCGCCCTCGTCACTCCCGCCCGGCGGACCCTGGGGGACGACGATCCGGAAGTCCTCACCGTCCGCAGCCTGCACGCCTATTGGCAAGGTCAGGCCGGGGACGTCGAAGGGGCGCTGGCCGAACGCCGTGCCCTCACCGAGGACGCGGCGCGGGTGCACGGTCCGGAGGGTTACGGCGCGTTGGAGGCCAGGACCCTGCTGGCCGAGGCGTTGAACGCGGCGGGGGACGCGGCCGAGGGTGTCCGCGTGGCGCGGGAGGTGCTGGCCGAAGCGGAACGGCTGCTCGGCCCGGACCACGAACTGACCCTGGTCACCCGCTTCGTGCTCGCGAGCTGCCGCGGCCAGTGCGAGAACCCGTCCGAGGCCGCCACCGCGTACGCCGAACTGCTGCCCGCCCTGGAACGGGTCTTCGGACCCGATGCCCCGACCACCCTGTCGGCCCGGGGGAACATGGCCTACTTCCTCGGCGAGGCGGGTGACGCGCACCAGGCGGTGGCCGTGTACGAGCAGGTGGTCGCCGACCGGGTGCGCACCATGGGTCCCGCCCATCCGGCCACCCTGCGCTCCCGGGCCAACCTGGCGGAGCGGCGCAGGCACGCTGGCGACGACGAGCGGGCCGTCATGGAGTTCGAGGAACTCCTCGCCGACCAACGGCGGTTGCTCGACCCTCTGCATCCGCAGACCATGGTCACCCGTAACAATCTGGCCCTGCTCCGCGGCAACACGGGGGACCCCGCCGGAGCCGCCGCCGCGCTGGAGGCCCTGCTCGCCGACCGGTTGGGCGTACTGGGAGCGCAGCATCCGCACACCCTCCAGACCCGGGTGATCCTGGCCGAGATGCAGGCGGAGTCCGGTGATCTCACCACGGCACTACGGACGTCGGAGACGGCCGTGGCCGAACTGAGCCGGGTCATGGGCCCGGAGAATCCTTACACCCTGTACGCCAGGATGCGCCGGCTCTTCTGGCAGGCGCGGGACGGCGATCCGCTCGACGCCGCGGCGCGGATGGCCGAACTGCACGACACACAGAAGCGGGTGCTGGGCCCGGACGCCCGTGACACCCTGCAGAGCGCCGTTCATGTCTGCCGATTCCTTGAGGCCGGGCGGGAGTTCGAACGCGCGATACCGGCGTGGACGGCGCTGGTGGCGGATCTGGGCCGCGTCCAAGGTGACCATGATCCGGCCACGCTGGAGGCGCGCGGCGAACTCGTCCGGCTGCTGTGCACCACCCGAGGGCCACGGGAGGCGGCCGCCGAACTCCGCGTGCTGCGCGACGGTCTCGCGCGGACCGGACCGGCCGACCTCGGCCGGGTGGTGGGGATCAGAATGGCGCTGATCGCGTGCCATGCCCAGGCCGGTGACCGGGAGACCGCCGCCGCCCTCGCCCAGGAGGCCCTGCGCGACCGGATCGCGCTGCACGGCGCGGACCACCCGAAGACCCTGCTCGTCCGGGCGATCGCCCTCTCCTGCGGGATCTACCCGCCGGGGGAGGAACAGCGCGCGGCCATCGGGGAGTTGACGGAGCTGCTGGACAGGCTGGCGGCGGCGCCGGGTCCGGACGACAAGCAACTCGTCTCCCTGCGGTCGCGGCTCGCGGAGATGTACGCCGACGCCGGGGACCACGTACGCGCGCTGGAGATCACCGCCGCCGCGCTGCCCGCCCTGGAGAAGGCGATCGGTCCGGAACACCCCGCGGTGCTGCGCCTGCGTGGGCACGAGGCCTGGTGGAGGTTCCGGTCCGGTGACTTCGCGGGGGCCGTCTCCGCGCTGCGGACCCTGCTCGACATCGAGTCGTGCGCGCTGGGCCCCGACCACGAGAGCACCCTGGTGACCCGGGGCCGGCTGGCCCGCGCGCTGCGCAAGGCCGGGGAGCCGGGAGAGGCGGCGGTCCAGGCGCGGCTGCGGCTCGACGGCCTGATCCGGTCCCGTGGTCCCCGGGACAAGGAGGTACCGAAGGCCCGCGCGTCACTCGTCGCGCTGCTCAGGGCGGCCGGGGAGCACGACGCGGCCGTGGAACAGGCGGGCCTGCTGGTCACGGAGAGCACGGAGACCCTCGGCGCCGACCATCCGGCGACGCTCGACGCCCGCGACACGCTCGCCGCGGCGCAGGGTGGCGCCGGGCACACCGAGCGGGCGCTCGCCACCTTGCGGGCGCTGCTGGCCGACCGGATCGCGCTCCAGGGGCCCACTCACCCCGAGACCCTGGTCTGCCGCGGCGATCTGGCCCACCGTCTGGGGGAATCGGGGGATACGGCGGGGGCCCGGGACCTGTTCGAGGAATTGCTGACGGACAGCCTGGCGGTGCTCGGCCCCCGCGACGAGCGCACCTTCGACATCAGGGCGGACCTGGCCCGGTGGCGCGACGCGGCCGGTGACGTCCGAGGGGCCGCCGAGGTGAACGAGGCGCTGCTCGCCGATCTCGTAGAGGTGTTCGGCGAGCGGAACTCGGCAGTGGTCGCGGCCCGCGCGTTGCTGGCGAGGCGGCTGGACGTCCTGGGCGAGCACGCCGAGGCGGCACGGGTGACCGCGGCGCTGCTCCGGGCGGCCCTGGACGGTCCGGGCACCTCCCCCGCGAGCGTGGTGGAGATCCGGCAGGCGCTGGTCACCCGGCGGGAGAACGCCGACGACCCGGCGGGCGCGTACGCCGCCGCGCTCCCGCTTGTCGAGGATCTGACCCGGCTGCGCGGCCCGGACGATCCGGCCACCCTGACGGAACGTGCCCACGCGGCCGAACTCCGGTGGCGGAGCGGTGAGGACGCCGAGGCGCTGACGGAACTCCTCGCCGTGGTCGGCCCGTTCACCGCGGTGTTCGGCCCCGACGCCGTGCCCACCCTCTCGGTCCGCAATCTGATCGCGGTGCTGCACGGCACGACGGTCGGGCCTGACCGGGCCGTCGATCTGTTCGTCCCCCTCGTCGGGGATCTGGTACGCGTCCTCGGCGCCGATCACCCCCACACCCTCAGCAGCCGGCACAGCCTCGCGGAGTTGCGGGGCCGGGCCGGCGACACCGCGGGAGCCGTCACCGCCTTCGAGGATCTTCTCGCGGACGCGGTACGCGCGCTGGGCGAGTCGCACCCGATCCCGAAGAAGGCACGCGCGCGCCTGGACCGGTGGCGGGAGGGGTGAAGGAGGCGCCGCCCGCACCGAGGCGGCGCCCACCCACAACCCGCAGGGCAGCAGCCGCTCGGCCACGCTCAGTCGCTCAGAGCGTGGCCGGGATGCGCAGAAGCATCTTGACGTGGTCGTCCTCGCGCCCGTCCTCTTCCCAGCCCTGACGGACGTAGAAGGCGCGGGCGCGGGCGTTGGGGGCGAAGACCTCAAGGCGGGCGGTGGTGAGCTTGGCGGCGTGCCACACCGCGACGCATCCCCGGTGCAGCGCCGTACCGGTGCCGGTGCGCCACACCTCGGGGTCGATGTGGAAGTGCATCAGCTTGTCCCCGTCGAACCTGGCCCCGACCACGGCGAAGCCGACGACGTGATCGCGGCGGGTGGCGCAGAGCACGGTGTACTCGCGCGAGAGGATCGCCCGCTCGGTCCCCTGCCGCTGGCGTTCCAGCTCCTCGGGGCCGCCGTACGCCTCGGTCGCCAGATGACCCCTGTAGTACGTCGCCCGCGCGCGGGCATGGACATCACAAATGGCGTCCAGGTCCTCGATGACGGCAGGTCTGATCACGACGTGCTGGGTGCTCATGGGTACATGGACGCGCGGCGTGCCGGGTTGGTTCCCGTCCGTGGGCGCGTCGGGGCAAACGTGTCCGAGAACACCCGTCCGGGTGTCCGCCCGGCCGGAACCGACCCTACGCAGCGGCCGTTCCCGCGGCCACGCCCACGCCCGAAGGACCCCGTCACGCGTCGGGCCGGCCCCGGGGACAAGGTCCGGGTCCGGCCCGACGGGCGGTACGGCCGGGGTCAGCCGGCCGCCCGGAACACCGCCACCGTGCGGGGAGGCACGGTGAAGGTGCCGGTGGACGGCGCGAACGCGGCGGATCTGACCACCGGGTCGGCACCGCGCGCCTGGACGGGATGCAGGGCGTACCGGGCACCCGCGAGGGACCCGACACGCTGCTTCCGCGTGTCCGGGGTGGCGTTGAAGACGACGACAAGGTCGCCGGTCTTCAAGGTGATCACCCCGGGCGTCTCGCCGGTCCCGGACAGCGGGAAGGACAGTTCACGCCGCACCTGCGCCGCCGTGCCGAGGTGGAAGGCGGGCTCGGCAGTGCGGATGCGCAGCAGATCCTGGTACGCGGCCGAGGCGGCGTTGATCCGCGCGCAGCCGGGGGTGAGCGCCGGGTTGGTCAACAGGGGCCTGGCGTAGGGCCACTTGTCCTGGTTGTCGGCGGCCTGCGGCAGTCCGCGCCCGAAGCCGTTGCCCTGCGCGCAACTCCAGTGGATCGCGTTGAACCAGTCCCCCGAGTCGAAGGAGTTGCGGTCGAGGGACTTGGAACGCAGCAGGTCGGAGCCCGCCTGGTAGAGCGCCGGGCCCTGGGAGAGCGCGGCCGTGGCCTCGGCGAGGACCTGCATACGGGCCCGGTCGGCGGCCGAGGTGCCCGCCGGGAGCTTGTAGGCGAGGGCGTCGTAGAGCGATTCGTTGTCGTGCGCGTCGACATAGGCGAGGGCGTCGCCGGGGGCGTCGGCGTATCCGGCGGGGGCGCCGTTGTAGTCGATCTCGGCGCCGGTGACCTTCCGGCCGGCGGAGTCGGTGAAGCCGAACTCCTTGAGGTTGCCGGTCAGTCCGACCTTGATCAGATCCTGGTAGTGCAGCAGCCGGGCCTTCTGCTCGGCGGCCGTGCCGTTCGCGGTCGAGGAGTTGGGGTCGGTGGCCAGTCCGGAGGCGAAGCCCTGCACACCGGGGTCGGCGTCGAAGGGGCTGCCGCCGCGTACGGCGTCACGGGCCCGGTCGGAGAAGGTGGCGATGCCGGTCCCGGCCATGTTGGCCTGAGTGGCCTGTACGAAGTGGGCGTTGTCGGCGACCTCGCCGAAGTTCCAGCCCTCGCCGTAGAGGATGATCTTCTTGCCGTCCACCCCGTCCTTGGCGGGGGTGAGCGCGTCGAGCGCCTTGCGGACGGCGAGGATGTTGGCCTTCGGGTGGTGGCCCATGAGGTCGAAGCGGAAGCCGTCGACCTTGTACTCCTTGGCCCACGTGACGATCGAGTCGACCACGAGCTTGCCCATCATCGCGTTCTCCGGCGCGGTGTTGGCGCAGCAGGAGGAGTTGGCGACCGAGCCGTCGGGCATCAGGCGCTGGTAGTAGCCGGGCACGATCTTGTCGAGCACCGAGGTGTCGGCCTGCCCGGCGGCGGAGGTGTGGTTGTAGACGACGTCCATCACGACCCGCAGCCCGGCGCCGTTGAGCCCCTGGACCATCTGGCGGAACTGGGTGGTGCGCGCGGTCCCGTCGGGGTCGGTGGCGTAGGAGCCCTCGGGCACGGTGAAGTGGAAGGGGTCGTAACCCCAGTTGTACGCGTCGGTGGCCTGCTGCGCGGTGACGCACGCCTGCTGCCGGTCGCTGTCCGGGGCGTACGACGCCAGGTCGCAGGCCGGGGTGGTCCGGTTCGCGGCCTTCTCGGGCACGGTCGCGAAGTCGAACGCGGGCAGCAGATGGACGTAGTTGATGCCCGCCTTCGCCAGATCCTTCAGGTGGGTCATGCCCGCGGAACCGGTGTCGGTGAAGGCGGTGTACTTGCCGCGGTCCTTGGCCGGCACGGTGGTGTCGGCGACGGAGAAGTCCCGGATGTGCAGTTCCTGGATCTCGGCCCGGCTCATCGGCACGGCCGCGGGCTTCTTCTCCCCCGCCCACCCCTTGGGCGCGAGCTTCGGGTCGTCCAGGTCCACCAGCAGGCTCTTCGCGGAGTCGGCGGTGAGGGCGACGGAGTACGGGTCGGTGACCTTGTTCACGACGAGCCGGCGCACGCTGGGCGCCCAGACGGTCACGTCGTAGAGGTACGGCTGCCCGGTCCACGACCGGCTGCCGGTCACCGACCAGACACCGCTGCCCGCGTCCCGCTTCATGGCCACGGTACGGCCGCCGATCTCGACGGCCACCTTGTGGGCGGTGGGCGCCCACAGCGACAGACTCGGGGTGCCGTGGCTGAACACCGGCCCGAGGACGGCCTTCTGCGCCGCCTTGGCGTAGAGGTCGTCGAGGACGCCCTGCGTCTGAACGCCGGTGGCGGCCAACAGGGCGCCGGTCGCCGCGCGTTGGGTGGCGACGATCTGGCCGCTGAGGGCGTCGCGGACCCGGCCCCGGTCGCGGGGGTCGACGCTGTAGGCGGAATAGCCCTTGAGCTGGGGGAACTTGGCGAGCTGGGCAGCGGTGGGGCCGCCTGTGACCTTGGTCAGCCGCAGCCAGTGGCCCGCGCCGGACAGGGCGCCGTCCTCGACGGCGAGGCCGCCGTCGGGCGCGTACACCAACTGCTGTGACGCGGCCGCGCTGGTGGTCTGCCAGGCGACGGTGTCCTTGTCGATCCACTGCGCCTCGGCCGTGCTCAGGTCCAGGTCGGCGCCGCTGCCCTTGGGCTGCGGCAGCAGGTGGTTCGCGGCGCCGTCGAGCAGCCAGACCTCGTGGCCGTTCGCGGTCAGGTCGAGGGACTGGTCGCTGGGCAGGTCCTTGGTGTCGCCGTTGTGGAGGATGTAGCTGAGCGAGGTGGCGCCGGCGGCGAGCGGGACCTCGTACACCGCGCCGTAGGAGTCGATCCGCGACGGCTGGACGGGGGCGGTCCAGTCGGTGGGGTTCGCGGCGCCGTTCCAGACGTGCAGACCCCAGCCGGTGTACTGGCCGTCGGCGCGGTGGTAGTGCACAACGGCCTTCGTGGTGTCCTGGGGCGGGTAGGCGCCGTCGGGCGCGGCGGTGGCGACGTCCGGGCTGCCCTGTGTGATCCAGACCTCGCCGCTGATGGTGAGGTCGATCGCGCGGTCGCCTTCGGTGTCCTTGACGCCGTTCTTGTCGACCACGAGGAAGCCGACGCTCGACGCGCCGGGCCTGAGCTTCACGTAGGCGAAGGCGCCGTACGCGTCGCGGCCGGTGAAGGGGTGGCCGGCGGGGTAGGTGGTGGCCTCGCCGTCGGCGATGTCACCCCAGGTGTACAGCCCCCAGTCGGCGTAGTTCCCGTCCGTGCGCCGGTAGTGCACGATCGCGTAGTCGTGGCTGATCGCGGTCGGCGGCGCGGTGACCGGCGGGGTCCCGGTGGTCGTGGCGGCGGCGTCCGACGCCGTACGGCCGGCCGAGTCGATCACGACGGCCTTGTAGCGCACGGGAGTTCCGGCCGGGGTCTTCGCGGCCAGGGCCTGGGTGACCTCGTAGGGCGCGTGGTCGGCGGAACCGAGCACCTGCCAGGGGGCGTTGCCGACCTGCGCGGCGAACACCACGCGGTTCAGGCCGCCTCCGGTGACGTCGGCGGAGATCTCGACGGTGCCGGTGGCTCCGGCGCCGGGCGCGGTCAGGGCGATCACGGGCTTGGCGCCGGCCTTGGGCAGCGGCTTCGCGGCCCGGTAGACGACGGAGGAGAGCGCGGGGACGGTGACCGTCACGGTGGCCCGGTCGCCGGAGGCGGTGACGCTGCCCGTGGCGCCGTAGATCCCCCGGTAGGCGGCGCCCTTGGCGTTGCCGGTCGGAAGGGTCACGGTCCGCGCGGCCGTCGCGTTGTTGACGGCCACCAGGTAGTCGTCGCGGCTCCCGGCGTCGGTGCGGGAGTAGGCGTAGACGCCCGGGCCGGTGCCGGTGTCGGCGTACCGCTGGGTCTGCACGCCGTCGCGCAGCGCCGGGTGGTCCTTGGTGAGCTTCGACAGGGCGGCGATGGCGCGGTAGAGCGGGTGCGTCGGGTCGTACGCGTCACTGGCGGCGGTGCGGTCGGTGCCGATCTCGTCGTCGTCCAGGTAGTCGGCGACCTGGGAGGCGAACATCGTCTGCCGGGCGTCCTTGTCGCCGCCGGGGGCGCCGGTGAAGCCCTGCTCGTCGCCGTAGTAGACCACCGGGTTGCCGCGGCCGAGGAACATCAGCTCGTTGGCGAGCCTGTCGCGCCCGAGCAGTTCGGCGTCGTCCGCCCCGGGGTTGTCCTGCGCGAGGAAGCTGCCGATGCGGCCCATGTCGTGGTTGCCGAGGAAGGTGACCTCCTCGTACGCGTTGGCCTTGTCGGTGGTGTAGCGGTAGTCCTGCGCGTAGACATGGGCGAGCTTGCTCGGCGGGGCGCCCTGCGAGGCGTAGGAGCGGGCCGCGTCCTGGAACGGGAAGTCGAGCGTCGCGTCGAGCCGCCCCTGCGTGACGTACGGCGAGGTGACGGCCGGGTCGGCGTCGTAGGTCTCGCCGAACATGAAGAAGTTCTTCCGGCCGTGCTGTGCGGCGTACGTGTCGAGGGCGGTGGCCCACTGGGTCCAGAACGGCAGGTCGACGTTCTTCACGGTGTCGATCCGGAAGCCGTCGATCGCGTAGTCCCCGACCCACTTCTCGTAGATCTTCTCCATGCCCCGGACGACCTCGGGGCGCTGCGTCCACAGGTCGTCCAGGCCGGTGAAGTCGCCCTGGTCCGCGCTCTCCCCGGCGAAGGTCGAGTCGCCGCGGTTGTGGTACATCGTCGGGTCGTTGAGCCAGGCCGGGACCTTGGCGTTCTTCTGGTCCGCGGCGACCGTCGGCGTGCGCGGGAAGGAGGAGGCGTCGACCTTCGGGAACGTCCGCCCGCCGTCGGCGTAGTCGTCGTCGTTGAACGGCGTGCCGTCCGTGGACAGATAGGGGAAGGCGCCCTTGGACAGGTAGGTGTAGGCGTTGTCGGTGTTGCCGATGACGTCCGCGGTGTGGTTGGTGATGACGTCGAAGAAGATCTTCATGCCCTTGGCGTGGGCGGCCGATATCAGCTTCTTCAGATCGGCGTTGGTGCCGAAGTGCGGGTCGACCTGGGTGAAGTCGGTGATCCAGTAACCGTGGTAGCCGGCGCTCGCGTCCTTGCCGGTGCCCTGGACGGGCCGGTTCTTGAAGATCGGCGCCATCCAGATCGCGGTGGTGCCCAGGCCCTTGATGTAATCGAGCTTCCGCGTCAGGCCCTTGAGGTCGCCGCCCTGGTAGAAGCCCTTGTCCGTGGGGTCGTAGCCGGTGGTGAGCCGGGTGCCGGTCAGGCCGCCCCTGTCGTTGGCCCGGTCCCCGTCGGCGAACCGGTCGGGCATCACGAAGTAGAACTGCTCACGGGTGGCGTCGTGCCGCGCGGCCTGCCCGGCGAGCGCGCTGTCCGACGGCGGTGACGGCGGTTTCGGCGTGGTGTGCGCCTGGGCGGAGGCGGTCGGCACGGCCAGGGCCGCGAGTGCGGCGAAGGCGGTGGCGGCGGCGATACGTCTGACGCGCGTCCGCGTTCTCGACGCGGGCAGCCTGAACTGCTGGGCCACGGGCAGGGCTCCTTGCGTTCTCCGTCCACGGGACGGACGTATGAGGGAGTGCGCTCGCGGCCGGAACCCACGCGCATGAGCCGGTCGCACGTCCGGCGCGGTGGCCGGACCTGTGGCGGGACGCTATCCCTCCGGAGAGGATTTCAGCAAGACGCTGTAAAGAATTCCAGCGGGAGTTGCCGGAAGGGACGCCAAGGGTCCTGGTCAGGCCCCGTAGACCGTACGGACGTTGGGGCGCGGCGCGGGGTGGTGGTGCGCCGCGGGGCCGGCGGCGAAGGCGCGCAGGACGTTCTCGGTGGCCCGGGTGACGAAGGCGCCGGTACGGGCGTCCATGCCGTGGTCGCGGCCGTCGTCACGGGTGCCCGCCATCAGCCCCTCGACCCACCGCATCGTCCCGGACGCGAAGACACCCGCGCCGCTCGGCACCGTGTAGTACGCCGAATCCGCGTGGCTGCGGCGCCCGTTGCACACCAGCGGCGAGTGGGCGACGATCTCCAGCTTCTCCGAGGGCGCGTGGTAGCCGGGGTCGACCCGGTCGTACTCCACCCCGACCAGATGGTCGAAGGACTCGCCCGGCCGGACCCCGGTGCCTTCGAAGATCCAGTGGTCCGCGCTGTGCACGACGTAGGGGGCGTCGGTGGGGAAGCCCTCGTAGATCACGCCGGTCAGGGTGGACTCCGGGTCGGCGCCGGGGCGGACCCGGAAGTCGGTGGTGGCCATGGTGGGGTGGTGGGCGAGATACGGGTCGTCGGACCAGTCGGTCTTGTAGCAGACGACCGTACGGACGCCCCCGCCGTCCGGCCCGGGTTCGAGGCGGACCCGGCGGAAGCAGGTGTTGGCGCCGAGGAAGGCCAGATTGGTCCCGGCGTCGCGTGCCGCGGTGACATGCCGCCGCTGCTCGGGCGTCCAGTACTCGTCGTGCCCGAGTGCGACCGCCGTGGTGGCGCCGCGCAGCACGGAGGGGTCGAGGTGGACGTCGACGCCGGTCGTGTACGCCAGCGGGATGCCGAGGCGTTCGGCGAGCACCACCGCGGCCCGCTCGTAGACCATGAACTTCTCCGCGCCGTTCCTGTCGTACGGCCGGTCGAAGCCGACGCTCAGCGAGCGGACCGAGTACCGGCCGTCGCGGCCCTGGTAGAGGCTGTAACCGCCCCACTGGTTGTACGCCTGCCAGGTCGCGGGGGCGTGCATCAGCAGCGTGCGGCCGTGGGCGGCCGCCGAGCGGACGACCATCGGGACGTACCGCTGGTGGCCGCTGTCCGCGTCGAGCCGCAGCAGGTACGCGCCCTCCGGCCAGCCCTCGGTGCGGACCTCCAGGCTGCGGTCCCAGCCGGCCCGGACGGTACGGGTGTCGGCGGTCGGCCGCCCGCGGCGCTGTGTCCGGCCGGGCACCCGGTCCGAGGCCCAGACCAGCCGGGCCTGCGCGCCGCCGTACCAGCCGATCCGGAAGGCGGAGACCCGGAAGCCGGGCGCGGTGGTCGACACGTGGAGCCCGAAGGTCTCGCCCGGCAGGACGCTGACCCGGTCGGTGTAGCCCTCGACCGCGTCGGCCGGGCCGAGTGAACGAATGTGCCAGTCGGCGTCGCCCGGCCGCTGTTGCTCGGCGGGGGTCCGGTGGGGCGCGGTGCCGGGCTTGGCGCCGTGGCCGCCCGGGTCGCACCCGGCCACGGCCCCTGCGGCGACACCGGCGGCGCCGGCCGCGACGGCGCCGAGGAAGTGCCTGCGGTCCAGCGCCTCGCCGCCCGCCTCCTGGTGATCGCGCAGTGCCGCGTCCTCGTCCATCCCACCGTTCCCGTCCCGGCCGCCCGCCGAAGTGTCCTCGCCCCCGATCCTCCGCCGCCACGCCGCCGCGGACGACCCGGGGCACCCAAGCCGGCGACCGCCGTCCGGGCCCGGCCGGCCGCCGGACCCGCGCCGGGCGGCCGGACCCGCGGCGGGCGCCGGGAAATTGCGCGCACCCTCAGGTCTTCCTCAGGTCTTCCTCAGGTCTTCCTCAATTCCGCCCGCTTTTCGCTCATTCGGCCGCCCTGCGGTCTAGGGTCCTTCGTACGGGGAATCCCGTCGGACACCACGGCGTTTTCCGCGGGTTCCGCCGGATGAGAAGTGGGGGCCTCATCGTGATATCGGTACGCCGATTCCGCCGCGCCGCCGGGCGCTCCCGCGGCCTGCTCCTCGCCGCCCTCCCCCTGGCCGGAGTGGCCGGACTGGCCGGACTGGCCGCGTGCTCCGGAGCGGGCAGCCCGGCGCCGTCCGGGCCCTCCGCTCGTACCGCCACCGCGTCAGCGACCACCGCCGCCCGGGACTTGGACGCGGCCGCGAAGCCCGCCGTGGCGCTGGTCGACGGATACACGCCCGACGGCTACGGCGGCTCCCCCACGGCGTCCGGCTACGACTGGGCGAGCGGCGCCGGGCAGGAGATCGACGAGACGCTGCCGGGGCATCACCTTTTCCAGATCGCCTGCTCCGGTTCCGGTCCGATCACCGTAAAAGTTTCCGGCCGCTCACCGGGAAAGAACATCGCCTGCGGTGACCGTTCCACCGATTTCCCGTTCAGCGGACAATTCCACGCCGTCGTCAACGGCGACCCGGCGGACCCGGGAACGTACGCCTGGCGCATTCTCGCCGCGCGCTGACCCCTCTCGCGGACGGCCCCCGGGACACACCCGGGGGCCGTCTTCGTGTGCCGCCGCACACCCGCCGGGCTCACCCGATCGAGGGACGCCCTACCCGGTTCGGACACATGACGTACACGTGCCGGTAACGAGGACATCACGGTTGCAGGATCTTGCAGAAAGTTTCTTGCAGCCTCTTTCGCAAGACATTGCATCGCTGTTACGTTCTGCCCCAGCCCGACCGGACGCATGGGGACGGGATGGTCGGCCCCCACGCAGACCAGGGCGAACGCGCACTTCCCTCATCAAGGAGTCAGGTATGCGACGCGGCATATCCGCCGTGGCGATGGCAGCGGCCATCGTTCTCGGGATCACCGCCTGTGGCGGCGGCAACGGCAGTGGCGACAAGAAGGACAGCGGGAGCGAGGCGAAGGACCCGGCCGCGGTGTCGGGCACCGTCACCTACTGGGACACCTCGGACGCCAAGACCGAAGCCCCCACGTACCAGGCGCTGATCAAGGACTTCGAGGCGAAGTACCCGAAGATCAAGGTCAACTACCAGAACGTGGACTTCACCACCGTCGAGCAGAAGTTCAAGGCCGCCGCGCAGAGCGGCAAGGGCGCGCCCGACGTGATCCGTACCGATGTCGGCCTGATCCCCGAGTACGCGTCGCTGCACTACATCGCCCCGCTGGACGGCACCGCCGCCCTCTCCGACACCTCGGACTTCCTGGCCGGTCCGCTGAGCACGGGCAAGTACGAGGACAAGACCTACGGCGTGCCCTCGGTCACCGACACCCTCGGCCTGCTCTACAACAAGAAGATCTTCGCCCAGGCCGGCATCAGCGCGCCGCCGACCACCTGGGACGAGCTGATCGCGGACTCCGCGGCGATCAAGGCGAAGGTGCCCGGCGTGGCCGGCACGTACATGAACCCCGACGCCTACTTCCTGCTGCCGTTCCTCTTCGGCGAGGGCGCCGACCTGGCCGACCCGTCGGCCAAGAAGGTCACCGTCAACTCGCCGGAGGCCGTCAAGGCCGTCACCGAGGCGAAGAAGGTCAACGACACCTCCGGTCTGAAGATCGACTTCGCCAGCGCGTACGACAACATGCAGACCTCGTTCAAGACCGGCAAGGTCGCCATGCTGATCCAGGGCCCCTGGTCCGTCAGCGACGACCTGACCGGCTCGGCCTTCACCGACAAGGCGAACCTCGGCTACGCGCCCGTCCCGGCCGGCTCCACCGGCAAGGCGCTGGCCCCGACCGGCGGCCACGACCTGGCGGTCTACCAGGGCTCGAAGAGCCTGGACGCGGCCTACCTGTTCACGCAGTTCATGACCTCGTCCGCGAGCCAGCAGCAGATCGCGCTGAAGAACGGCACCCTGCCGACCCGTACCTCCGCCTACACCGCCGAGGTCACCGCCAACCCGGAGATCGCCGGCTTCAAGCCGATCATGGAGACCGCCCGGCCCCGCGTCGCGCTCCCGCAGGTCGGCAGCCTCTTCACCCCGCTCCAGCAGCAGTACATCAAGATCCTCCAGAACCAGACCTCCGTCCAGGACGGACTCGACGCGGCCGCCAAGGAGTTCGGCAAGCTGCTGCCCGACTACTCCGTCCAGTAACCGCTCCCGAATCTCCGGACCGGCCGGCCGGGGCCCCGCCCGACTCAGGGCGTACGGGGCCCACGCGCCCGGCCGGCCGGTCCGGTCAGCTCAGGTCACACCGGGCCGGGCCCCGACGGGCCGGGCCGCATCAGTAGCCGCCAGCACGCAAAGAGCCGAGGAGCGATGACCACCGCCACCGTCGACAAACCCGCCCGGGACCAGGGTCCCCGGGCTCCCCGGGCCCCCCGGCCGGGACTTCTGACGTCGATCAGACGGTCCTGGGACAAGCACTGGTACGCCTGGGCCATGATCGCCCCGGTCGTCATCGTGATCGGTGTCCTGGTCATGTACCCGCTGGTGTACGGGATCTATCTGTCCTTCACCAACGCCACCGAGTCCAATGTCGCCAAGAACATCGGCCCGGTGCACATCGACGCCACGTACCACTTCGTCGGTCTGCACAACTACTGGCAGATCCTCTCCGGCCAGGACGGCGACTTCTACCCGCGCCTTGAGTGGACGATCGTCTGGACGGTCTCCTGCGTCGCGATCACCTACGCCATCGGGCTCGGCATGGCGATGCTGCTCAACCGCCCGGTCAGGTTCCGGCTGTTCTACCGGCTGGCGCTGATCCTGCCGTGGGCGGTCCCGGCGTTCATCGGCGTCTTCGCCTGGCGGCTGATGTTCAACTCGCAGTACGGCGTCTTCAACGACGTGATCACCTCCTTCGGACTGCCGTCCCAGGACTGGCTGGGCACGCCCTTCGCCCAGAAGATCGCCGTGATCCTGGTGAACATCTGGTGCGGTGTGCCCTTCATGATGGTCGCCATCCTCGGCGGCCTCCAGTCCATCCCCAACGAGCTGTACGAGGCCAGCGAAATGGACGGCGCCTCGCCCCGGCAGCGCTTCCTCAATGTGACGCTGCCCGGACTGCGGCCCGTGACCAGCACGGTGATCCTGCTCAGCACCGTATGGACGTTCAACATGTTCCCGATCATCTATCTGCTGCTCGGCAACAACACGACCGGCGACACGGACATCCTGGTGACGTACGCGTACCAGAAGGCGTTCACCGGGGTGTCCGACTATTCCGGTGCCGCGGCCTACGGCATCGTCATCCTGCTGATCCTGGTGGCCTTCTCCACGTTCTACCGCCGCCAGTTGAAGTCCGAGCAGAGCTAGGAGCCGCATCCCCATGAGCGCCACCACTCACAGCGGCTCCGTCACCGCGCCCGCCGACGTCCCCGCCGGCCCCGCGGCCGAAGCCGGCCGCCGCCCCCGCGGGCGGGGCGAACGCGGCCCCGGCGCCTCGATCGCCCTGCACGCCACCCTGCTGGCCGCCAGCGCCGTCGCGGTCTTCCCCGTGCTGTGGATCGTCTTCATCTCGCTCGGCCCCGACTCCGCCTGGCAGCAGCCCGGCGAGGTCGTCCACCACCTGGGCCTGGGCAACTACCGGTACGTCCTGCTGCACAGCCACTTCCCCCGCTGGATGCTCAACTCGGTGATCGTCGCCGCGGCCACCACCGTGCTCGGCGTGCTGATCGCCGCCAGCGCCGGATACGCCATCTCCCGCATGAAGTTCCCCGGCCACAAGTCGCTGATGTGGACCTTCCTGCTCACCCAGATGTTCCCGGTCGCGGTGCTGATCGTGCCGCTGTACAACCTGCTGGCCCGCTTCGGCCTGATCGACAGCTACGCCGGACTGATCCTGGTCTACTGCACCATCGCGGTGCCGTTCTGCGCGTGGATGCTCAAGGGCTACTTCGACACCATCCCGCACGAGATCGACGAGGCGGGCCGGGTGGACGGCCTCACCCCGTTCGGTACGTTCTGGCGGCTGATCCTGCCGCTGGCCCGCCCGGGACTGGCCGTCACCGCGTTCTACAGCTTCCTGACCGCCTGGGGCGAAGTCGCCTACTCCAGCCAGTTCATGAGCTCGGGCCACTACACGCTCGCCGCGGGCATCCGCACCTTCGCGTCCGACCAGCGGGCCGACTGGGGTGCGATGACCGCCGCCTCCGTGATCATCGCGATCCCGGCCACCCTCGTCTTCCTGCTCGTCCAGCGCCACCTGGTGACCGGCCTGACCGCCGGCGGCACCAAGGGCTAGCCGCCCGCCCCCGCTTTCCCCCGTACGTCTGCCACCTGTCGTTCCCCCGCACCCCATAAGGGAATTCATGAGCCAGCACCTCACCGACGCGCCCAGCTCCGCCGCCGACTCCGCCGCCGACGCCGGGCGCAGAGACTGGTGGCGCGACGCGGTGATCTACCAGGTCTACCCGCGCAGCTTCGCCGACGGAAACGGTGACGGCATGGGCGACCTGCCCGGCATCACCGCGCGGCTGCCGTATCTGCGGGACCTCGGCGTGGACGCGGTCTGGCTGTCCCCCTTCTACGCCTCCCCGCAGGCCGACGCGGGCTACGACGTGGCCGACTACCGCGCGGTCGACCCGATGTTCGGCACCCTCACCGACGCCGACGACCTGGTGCGGACCGCGCACACCCTCGGTCTGCGGGTGATCGTGGACCTCGTGCCCAACCACTGCTCCGACCAGCACGACTGGTTCAAGCAGGCGCTGCGCGAGGGCCCCGGATCGCCGCTCAGGGAGCGCTTCCACTTCCGGCCGGGCAAGGGCGCCGACGGCGAACTGCCGCCCAACGACTGGGAGTCCATCTTCGGCGGGCCGGCCTGGACCCGTACGGACAACCCGGACGGCACTCCCGGCGAGTGGTATCTGCACCTCTTCGCGCCCGAGCAGCCGGACTTCAACTGGGAACACCCGGCCGTGCACGACGAGTTCCGCTCGGTGCTGCGCTTCTGGCTCGACCTGGGCATCGACGGCTTCCGGATCGACGTCGCCCACGGCCTGGTCAAGGCCGAGGGGCTGCCGGACATCGGCCACGCCGAGCAGCTGACCCTGCTGGGCACCGCCGCCATGCCGTACTTCGACCAGGACGGCGTGCACGACATCTACCGCGACTGGCGGCGCATCCTCGACGAGTACTCGGTGGGGGCGCCCCCGGCCGGAGGCTGGGAGAGGATCGGGGTCGCCGAGGCGTGGACGCCGACCATCGAGCGGGCCGCGCTCTACCTGCGGCCCGACGAGCTGCATCAGGCGTTCAACTTCGAGTACCTGAGCACCGCCTGGGACGCGGCCGCGCTGCGCAAGGTCGTCGACAAGTCGCTGACCGCGATGAGCGCGGTGGGCGCTCCCGCCACCTGGGTGCTCTCCAACCACGACGTGACCCGGCACGCCACCCGGTTCGCCAACCCGCCCGGCGGCACCCAGCTGCGCGAGCCGGGCGACCGCGAACTGGGACTGCGCCGGGCCCGGGCGGCCACCCTGCTGATGCTGGCGCTGCCCGGCTCGGCCTATCTCTACCAGGGCGAGGAGCTGGGCCTGCCGGACGTCACCGACCTGCCGGACGAGGTGCGGCAGGACCCGTCGTTCTTCCGCGCGGCCGGGCAGGACGGCTTCCGCGACGGCTGCCGCGTGCCGATCCCGTGGTCGGGCACCCGGGCGCCGTACGGCTTCGGTCCGCGCGAGGGCGGCCCGAGCTGGCTGCCGCAGCCCGCGGAGTGGGCCGATCTCAGCGTCGAGGCGCAGACCGGCGACCGCGACTCCACGCTTGAGCTGTACCGGGCGGCGCTCGCGGTACGCCGTGAGCACCCGGCGCTCGGCGCGGGCACCTCCGTGACCTGGCTGGACGCGCCCGAGGGCGTGCTGTCCTTCCGCCGGGACAGCGCCGGCGGCGGCTTTGTGTGCACGGTGAACGTCACCGGAGCCCCGGCGACGATTCCGCGTCCGGGCCGGGTGCTGCTCTCCAGCGGTACGGCGGCGGACGCGGGCGCGGACACCGATGCGGCGGTTGATGGCGATTCCGCCCCGACCGTCACGATCGCCGCGGACACGGCAATTTGGTGGGCGATCTGACGTGGTGGCATTCCGACCCGTAGCATCCGGTGCTGTGACCGCACGGCTTGCTGACATCGCAGCCCAGGCGGGGGTCAGTGAGGCGACGGTCAGCCGGGTGCTCAACGGCAAGCCGGGGGTCTCCGCGACCACCCGCGAATCCGTGCTGGCCGCACTCGATCTGCTCGGCTACGAACGGCCGGTCCGGCTGCGGCAGCGCAGCGCGGGACTGGTCGGGCTGATCACCCCCGAGCTGGAGAACCCGATCTTCCCCGCCTTCGCCCAGATCATCGGGCAGGCGCTCACCCGGCAGGGCTACACCCCGGTGCTGGCCACCCAGACGCCGGGCGGCTCCACCGAGGACGAGCTGGTGGAGATGCTCGTGGAGCGCGGGGTGGCCGGGATCATCTTCGCCTCCGGGCTGCACGCCGATTCCACCGCCGACATGGAGCGCTACGCCCGGCTCCAGGGCCAGGGCGTGCCCTTCGTGCTGATCAACGGCTTCTCCGAGAAGGTCGACGCGCCGTTCGTCTCCCCCGACGACCGCAGCGCGGTCCGACTGGCGGTCACCCATCTGGCGGCGCTGGGGCACCGCAGGATCGGGCTGGCCGTCGGGCAGAAACGGTTCGTTCCCGTCCAGCGCAAGATCGAGGGCTTCATCACGTCGACGGCCGAGGTGCTCGGTCTGTCGGCGGACGAGGCGCAGGCGCGTATCCAGCACTCGCTGTTCACCCTGGAGGGTGGTCAGGCGGCGGCGACCGCGCTGATCGCCGACGGCTGCACGGCGATCGTCTGCGCGTCGGACATGATGGCGCTCGGCGCGATCCGGGCCGCCCGGCAGCAGGGCCTGTCGGTGCCGGGCGACGTGTCGGTGGTCGGCTTCGACGACTCGCCGCTGATCGCCTTCACCGACCCGCCGCTGACCACCATTCGGCAGCCGGTGGCGGCGATGAGCCAGGCCGCGGTGAACGCGCTGCTGGAGGAGATCGGCGGCACCCCGGCCCCGCACAGCGAGTTCGTCTTCATGCCCGAGCTGGTGGTCCGCGGTTCCACCGCCGCCGGTCCGGCGGACCGGACCACCGGGCTGCCGGCCCAGCCCTCGTCCTCGCGGACGACACGCGACGCGCCCGATCCGACCGGAGTCTGAGCTGCTTGAGGTACTGAATCTGGCAGACTGATGTCCTATGGGGGAACCGACGGCGAAGACGATGAACGGCCGCAAGACCGCCCCGCGGGACTCCAGTGGTCCGACCGGCACTGTGCGCGCCGGTGGCACGACCCGTACGGCGACGGTCCGGCAGAAGCTGGTGGAGCGTGCGCGCACGCCCCGGGCCCCCCGGCTGTGGTTCGAGATACTCCTCATCGGTGTGAGCTACTGGCTCTACTCCCAGATCCGCAACGCGGTCCCCGAGGAGAAGCAGGTCGCCCTGCGGCACGCCCGCTGGATCTGGTCCTTCGAGCACCATCTCGGCCTGGCCGTCGAGCACTCGGTCAACCACGCGCTGAACTCGGTGACGTGGCTGATCGTCGGGATGAACTACTACTACGCCACGTTGCACTTCATCATCACCATCAGTGTGCTGGTGTGGCTGTATCTCTTCCATCCCGGGCGCTACGGCCCGGCCAGACTCGTGCTCTTCACCACGACCTGGCTGGCGCTGGTCGGCTTCTGGGCCTTCCCGCTGGCCCCGCCGCGGCTGCTGGCCGGGGCCGGCTTCATCGACACCGTGCAGGTCCACCACACCTGGGGCTCGATGTCGCAGGGCAGCCTCGCGCATGTCTCCAACCAGTACGCGGCCATGCCGTCGATGCACATCGGCTGGTCGCTGTGGTGCGGGATCACCATCGCCACGCTGGCCAAGCCGCTGTGGGTCCGGGTGCTGGGCGCGCTCTACCCGGTGTTCACCCTGGTGGTGATCATCGCGACCGGCAACCACTTCTGGATGGACGCGGTGGGCGGCGCGGTCTGCCTGGGCCTCGGCTACAGCGTGGCGTACGCGCTGTACGGGCACTGGGTGTACCGGCTGCCGAGGTATCCGCAGAAGACGCGGCCCGCGAAGCTGCCGAAACTGGAGGCGTAGGAGCGGGAGGGGGCCGGCCGCGTTCCCGTGGGCACGCGGCCGGCCCTCTGCTCGCGGTCGGCTCCCCCGGCGGTGGCGTTGCCCCCGTATCGGCCCCCTCAGCCCCGGGCAGCCCTCGTCAGCCCTCGTAGAAGATCCGTTCCATGACCGCGCGGGCCCGCCGGGTGCGGCGCCGGTAGTCCTCCAGCATGTCGCCGACATGCCCGGTGGCGTACCCCAGATAGCGGCCGACCGAGGCCAGCTCGCGCCCGTCGCCGGGGAAGGTGTCGCCGGACCGGCCGCGTACCAGCATCACCGCGTTGCGCACCCGGGTGGCCAGCACCCATGCCTCGTCCAGCACGGTGGCGTCCGTGCCGTCGATCAGCCCGGCCTCGCGCGCGGCGGCCAGCGCCCGCCGGGTGCTCGTCGTACGCAGCTCCGGCAGCCGGTCGGCGTGCTGGAGCTGGAGGAGCTGGACGGTCCACTCGATGTCGGACAGCCCGCCGCGGCCGAGCTTGGCGTGGGTCGTACGGTCGGCGCCGCGCGGCATCCGCTCGGACTCCATCCGGGCCTTGATACGGCGGATCTCGCGTACCGCCTCCTCGTCCAGCCCGCCCGTCGGGTAGCGCAGCGGGTCGATCAGCTCGATGAAGCGCGCGCCGAGGTCCTCGTCGCCGGCCACCGGGGCGGCCCGCAGCAGCGCCTGGCTCTCCCAGGTCACCGACCAGCGGCGGTAGTAGGCGGCGTACGAGGCCAGGGTGCGCACCAGCGGGCCGCTCTTGCCCTCGGGCCGCAGGTCGGCGTCGATCAGCAGCGGCGGGTCGGCGGTGGGGATCTGGAGCAGGCGGCGCAGTTCGTCCGCGACGGCGGTCGCGGCGCGCCCGGCCTCGCCGGGGTCGGCGCCCTCGCGCGGGTCGTGCACGAAGAGCACGTCGGCGTCGGAGCCGTAGCCCAGCTCCCGGCCGCCGAAGCGGCCCATCGCGATGACCGCGAACCGGGTGGGCAGCGGCCGGGTGTCGTTGGCGGTCACGGAGTTGACGGCGGCCCGCAGCGCACCGGCCACGGTCGCGGAGGTCAGACCGTAGACGGCGGTGCCGACGCGGTCGACGAGGGCGGCGGCGTCCGGCGCGGTGGCCGGGGGGTGGCCGCGGCCGTCGGGGCTGCGCGGATCCGCTTGCTCGGTGTCCGGGCCCAGGTCCTGGGCGTCGTCGCCGTAGGTGTCGATGAGGTCGGCGGCCGCGGTGCGGAACAGCTCGCGCCGCCGTACCCCGCGGACCGAGGCGATGGCCTGCTCCGGGGTGTCGGCGCGGCCGACGGCGGCCAGCACCTCCTGCTCCAGGGCGATGTGGTCGCGCGGCAGCAGTCCGTCGGTCGAGCCCAGCAGGGCGACCGCCTCGGGGGCGCGCATCAGCAGGTCGGGGGCGAGCCGTCCGGAGGACAGCACCCGGGCCAGCCGCTGGGCGGCGGCGCCCTCGTCGCGCAGCAGCCGCAGATACCAGGGCGTCTTGCCGAGCGCGTCGGAGACCTTGCGGAAGCCGAGCAGCCCGGCGTCGGGGTCGGCCGAGTCGGCGAACCAGCCGAGCAGTACGGGCAGCAGGGTGCGCTGGATGGCGGCCTTGCGGCTGACCCCGCTGGCCAGCGCCTCCAGATGCCGGATGGCGGCGGCCGGGTCGGCGTACCCGAGTGCCTGGAGGCGTTCCCTGGCCGCGCCGGTGCTGAGCCGGGTCTCGGCGGACTCCAGCTGGGCGACGGCGTCGAGCAGCGGGCGGTAGAAGAGCTTCTCGTGCAGCCGCCGTACCTCCATGGCGTGCCGCTTCCACTCCCGGTTCAACTCGGCGACCGGGTCGGAGCGGAAGCCGAGGCCGCGGCCGAGCCTGCGCAGTCCCGCCTCGTCGTCGGGGACGAGGTGGGTGCGGCGCATCTTCTGCAACTGGATGCGGTGTTCCATCTGGCGCAGAAAGCGGTACGCGGCGTCCAGCGCGGCGGCGTCGGCGCGGCCCACGTAGCCGCCGGCGGCCAGGTCGGCGAGGGCGGTCAGCGTGGTGCCGCTGCGCAGGGAGGTGTCGGTACGGCCGTGCACGAGCTGGAGCAGCTGCACGGCGAACTCGACGTCGCGCAGACCGCCGGGGCCGAGTTTCAGCTCCCGGTCGAGCTGGGCGAGCGGGATGTTGTCGATGACGCGGCGGCGCATCTGCTGGACGTCGACGACGAAGTGCTCGCGCTCGGCGGCCTGCCAGACCATGGGGTGGATCGCGGCCATGTACTCCACGCCGAGCGTCTGGTCCCCGGCGACCGGCCGGGCCTTGAGCAGCGCCTGGAACTCCCAGGTCTTGGCCCACCGCCGGTAGTAGGCCAGATGGCTGGAGAGGGTACGGACCAGGGGGCCGTTCTTGCCCTCGGGCCTGAGGTTGGCGTCGACCGGCCAGATGGTGCCCTCGGCGGTGGTGTCCGAGCAGATCCGCATCATCCGGGCGGCCAGACGGGTGGCGGCCCGCAGCGCGCCGCTCTCGTCGCCCGTCGGGGGGCTGAGCGGGTCGGCCATGGCGGCCGGCTCGGCGACGAAGATGACGTCCACGTCGGAGACGTAGTTCAGCTCGTGGCCGCCGCACTTGCCCATGCCGATGACCGCGAGGCGGCAGGCGGCGGCGTCCTCCGGCTGCTCCTCGCTGGCCATGGCCAAGGCCGCACGCAGGGTGGCGGTGGCCAGGTCGGCGAGTTCGGCGGCGGTACGGACCAGGTCGTTCGTGCCGCACACGTCGCGGGCCGCGATGCCGAGCAGGCAGCGGCGGTACGCCACGCGCAGGGCGTCCGGGGTGCCGGCGGCGGCCAGGCCGTGCGCGAACTCGTCCACGCCGGGGTGCAGGTCGGTGGCCTCGTACGTGACCAGGGCGTGCCAGTCCGCCGGGTGGCGGGCGAGGTGGTCGCCCAGGGCCTCGGACGCGCCGAGGACGCGCAGCAGGCGGTCGCGGAGCGGCTTGGCGGTGGTGAGGGTGTCGAGCAGGGCCCGGCGCTCGCCCGGGTCGAGGGCTTCGGCCATCCGTACGAGGCCGTGCAGCGCCTGGTCGGGGTCGGCGGTCGCGCCGAGGGCTTCCAGCAGGACGGGATCGCCTCGGACGCCGGCGAGGGCTTCGGCGTCGAGCAGTCGTTCGGCGCCGGCCGCGTCGGTGAAGCCGTGCCGCAGCAGACGTGTGAACGTGCTGCTCCGGCGTCCCTGCATCGGCCCTCCCGGCGGGTCAGGCGGCTTCTACGGCCGCACACCCCCAGGCTAGCGGCCCCCACCCCGCCTCCCCTCCCGACGCCGCCGCGTACGCCCTCCGGGGCGGCGGAAATCCCAAGTCCCGAGCCTGGCCCGGCTCGGTGCCGCCCCCACCGGGGCGTAATTCGGATACGCCCCCTCCCCATGGCCTCGGGCCCGCCCCGGCACGGCCGACACGCCGCCGGGCGCGAGCCCGCTCGGCACCGCCGCACACCACCGTCCCGCGTCCCGCCGCGGCGGCGGCAAATCAGGTGCCCGCGCACCCACCCCGCCCGACCGGCGGCCGGGATGTCGCCGCGCAGGAGACGACCCGCACCCACCGGGCCCGGCCCGGCGCCGACGGACAGCGGCGTCCCGCGTCCCGCCGCGGCGGCGGCAGATCAGTTGCCCGCGCACCCACCCCGCCCGACCGGCGGCCGGGATGTCGCCGCGCAGGAGGCGACCCGCGCCCGCCGGGCCCGTCTCGGCACCGCCGCATGCCGCCGTCCCGCGTCCCGCCGCGGCGGCGGAAAACAGGTGCGTGCGCACCCACCCGGCCCCGGGGCACCCAGCCTGGGGACCCGGGCGCCCCGACCGCGGCCGGGATGTCGCCGCGCAGGAGACGACGCGCACCCGCCGGGCCCGTCTCGGCACCGCCGCATGCCGCCGTCCCGCGTCCCCGCCGCTGCGGCGGTAAACGGGTGGGCCCATCCGATATGACGGGGGTCACATCGGGGTGGGCGATGAGACTGGGCGGCTGGGGCGGTCGTATGTGTGGCTGCGCGCTTTGCGGAGCATCCCGTACGGAGAGAACGGATACGTGGACATGGCGGAAAAAGTGCAGGGGCCGGCGAGCTACTTCCCGTCCATCGAGAAGAAGTACGGTCGTCCCGTCGCGGAGTGGAAAGACCTCATCCGCGCCTCGCCCCTGACCAGGCACACGGAACTCGTCGCCTGGCTCAAGACCGAGCACGGCCTCGGCCACGGCCACGCCAACGCCCTCGTCGCCCACACCCTCGCCGAGTCCGCGGCGACCGAGTGACCCGCCCGGCCCGGCGAGGAACGCCCCCGCCGGGCCGGGCGCGGATCAGAGGTTCGGGAGGTTCTTGCGGAGCTCGAAGGCCGTGACCTCCGAGCGGTACTCCTCCCACTCCTGCTTCTTGTTGCGCAGGAAGAAGTCGAAGACGTGCTCCCCCAGCGTCTCGGCCACGAGCTCACTGCGCTCCATGAGGTCGATCGCCTCGCCGAGGTTCTGCGGGAGGGGCGCGATGCCCAGCGCACGGCGTTCCGCGTCGGACAGCGCCCACACGTCGTCGTCCGCGCCCGCGGGCAGCTCGTAGCCCTCCTGAATGCCCTTCATGCCCGCCGCGAGCAGCACCGCGTAGGCCAGATAGGGGTTGGCGCCGGAGTCGAGGGACCGGACCTCGACCCGGGTCGAGCCCGTCTTGCCCGGCTTGTACATCGGCACCCGGATGAGCGCCGAGCGGTTGTTGTGGCCCCAGCAGATGTACGAGGGCGCCTCGCCGCCCGCGCCCGCCGTGCGCTGGGAGCCGCCCCAGATCCGCTTGTAGGAGTTGACCCACTGGTTGGTGACCGCCGAGATCTCGTCCGCGTGCCTGAGCAGGCCCGCGATGAACGACCGCCCGACCTTGGAGAGCTGGAACTCCGCGCCGGACTCGTAGAACGCGTTGCGGTCGCCCTCGAAGAGGGACAGATGGGAGTGCATCCCCGAACCCGGGTACTCCGAGAACGGCTTCGGCATGAAGGTCGCGTGCACCCCCTGCTCCAGCGCGACCTGCTTCATGACCAGCCGGAACGTCATGATGTTGTCGGCCGTGGAGAGCGCGTCGGCGTACCGCAGGTCGATCTCCTGCTGGCCGGGGGCGCCTTCGTGGTGCGAGAACTCCACGGAGATGCCCATGGACTCCAGCATCGTGATGGCCTGGCGGCGGAAGTCCATGCCGACGGACTGCGGGGTGTGGTCGAAGTAGCCGGAGTTGTCCGCGGGCGTCGGCCGCGCGCCGTCCAGCGGCTTGTCCTTGAGCAGGTAGAACTCGATCTCGGGGTGGGTGTAGAAGGTGAAACCGAGGTCGGAGGTCTTGGCCAGCGCGCGCTTGAGGACATAGCGCGGGTCGGCGTACGACGGGGAGCCGTCCGGCATCAGGATGTCGCAGAACATCCGGGCCGTACCCGGGGCCTCCGCACGCCAGGGCAGCATCTGGAAGGTCGCCGGGTCCGGCTTGGCGATCATGTCGGACTCGTACACCCGGGCGAAGCCCTCGATGGCTGAGCCGTCGAAGCCGATGCCCTCGTCGAACGCCTGTTCAAGCTCCGCGGGGGCGACCGCGACCGACTTCAGATAGCCGAGCACGTCGGTGAACCACAGCCGTACGAAGCGGATGTCCCGCTCCTCCAGAGTGCGGAGCACGAACTCCTGCTGCTTATCCATAACCATCCATCCTCGCCGGTCGGGCCACCTGCTCCCCCCGCCAGCCGGACACATCGGGGGTACACGAGCATGAGCATCCCATCTCGGCGTTTCGCATGCGTTGCGGGGCCCACCCCCATAGTGCCTGCCAGGGGGCCTGGCTTCACCCGCTCGGCCCGCGCCTCGTCAGCCGAACGTGTCGATGGAGGCGATCTTCCAGGTGCCGTCCTGGCGGACCGCGTCCACCGCGAACATCGCCGCCGCGTAGGTCGTGCCCGCGGCCGCGCCCTTCGCCGTGCTGGTGTTGCGCTGGTCGGCGAAGACCAGCACCCGGGCCCGGTCGCCGTCGATCATCTGCACACCGGTGTCGGTGACGGTGGTGGTCAGCACCAGCTTCCGCGCCGGGGCCTGTGCCCTGACTTGGGCGATCATGTCCGCGTACTGCTGTACGGCCTTGCCGGTGAGATCGCGCGCGGCGGCCTGGTCGGTACGGGCGGTGTCGGCCCAGTCGTAGGAGAAGACGGCGTTGACGTCCTGGGCGACACCGCCCTTGACCTCACTCGTACGGGCGGTGTCGGTCAACGCGGTGTTGCCGGTGGCGGCGGTGTCGCGCAGCGCGGACGCCTTCCCGGCGGCGAGCGCGGCGAAGCCGCCGAGCAGGACGGTGACGACCGCCAGCGCGGCGACCACGACGGTGGTCCAGGCGGGCCGGCGCGGGCGGCGCGACCGTACGGGGGCCGGGTCGGGGGCGGGCTCGGCGGCGGGCTCGGCCACCGGCCCGACGGCCACCGACTCCAGGACATCGGGCCCCACGGCGTCCGGCTCCACAGCGTCCGGCTCCACGGCGTCCGGCTCCTCGACGTCCGGCTCCACGACGTCCGGCCCCACAGCGTCCGGCTCGACGACGGGCGCCGCGGACCGGACGGCCGTACGCCGCCCTCCGGCCGCGGCCAGCCTGCGCTGCCGGTTGATCAGATAACGGGTGGTCGACATGGCTACGGCGTCCTCTCGCGTACGGCGTCAGCGGCCGGCGGTGGGCTGCGGGGAGGCGGAAGCGGAAGGGTCATCGGGCGCCGCGCTGTCCCCCATCGGCGCCTGACCGAGCGCGCTGAGCTTCCAGCCGCCGCCCGTCCGGGTGAGCTCGCCCAGCAGCCGGCTCTCCTTGACCGACGGCTCGGCCTTCGGCGCCCGTACGGTGATCCGCAGCGCGATCATCACGCTCGCCCGCCCGGTCCTGGTGTCCAGCTCGGTCACCGCGCCGGAGAGCACCTGCGCCGTGCTGACGGTCTGCGCCTGCCGTACCTGCTTCTCGAAGTCCGCCCGCCCCTGGACGAGTTGGGAGTGCAGATCGCCCGTGGTCGAGGACTCCCAGCGGTCCAGGCCGTGGTCGAGGTCGTCGTGGTCCAGGGTGTTCATGTTCTGCACGGCCTGCTCCCCCGCGGCCAGTACGGTGTCGCGGGCGCGGGCGAAGGCCGTGTCGTCGTCGTGCGCGGCGCCGTACCAGGACCAGCCGGTCCAGGCGGCGGCGCAGACGGCGGCGAGCGCGAGAGCGAGGGCCACGGCGAGCAGCGGGCGGCGCGGACGCGGGACGGTGAACGGCATACGGGTCAACTTCCTTCCTCTCAAAGGGCCTTGAGGTCGGTGATCCGCCACCGTCCGGCCTTGTACTCGGCGGTCACCGCGAGTTGCGCGGCCGCGTCCGTGGCGGGTGCGCCGGCCCGCTGGGCGGTCTGGTCGAGGAAGACCAGCAGTCGGGCGTGGTCGGCGGTGAGCGAGACGACCCCGGCTCGTACGACCCGGGTGGTCAGGGTGAGGCGCTGCTCGGTGACGTGCTGCCTGATCTGCGCGAACAGCGCCTGGTACTGGCCGGCGGCGGTGCCGTCGAGCAGTTCGCGGGCGGCCCGGTCGGTGGACTCGGTGTCGTCGGGGGTGTAGGCGAAGATCCGGCTGAGCGCGCTGCTGATGTCGCCGGTGACCTGGTCGGTGGCGTCGGTGTCGGTCAGCGCGTGGTTGGCGGTCGCGGCGGGGTCGCGCAACTCCTGTGCGGCGTCACGCAGTCCGCCCGCCGCGAGCAGCAGGACGAGCAGCACGCCCGCGCTCACCACCCGCCGACGGCCATGGGCCCAGGCGGGCCGGCGCAGCCGCGAAGGACGCCGGGCCGCCACCGGTTCGACGGCCACCGCATCCGACTCGGCCCCCGACTCGGCGTCCTGGTCGGCGCTCTGGTCGGCCCCCGTGTCCGTCGTCGCCATGTCCGTCTCCCCCCTCAACTCGCGCCCACCGGCACCGCGGTGAGCGCCGAGAGCTTCCAACCACCGGACGTGCGCGACAGGTTCGCCTCGAACCGCTTGCGGTCGACGCGTGCCGAACCGCTCTTCGGGGCCACCCGTACCTGGACGGTCGCGATGAGCTTCGCCGTACCGGCCCGGGTGTCGAGTTCGGTGACCGCCGCGTCCGTGACCGTGCCGCGCGTCGAGGTGCCAGAACCGGTGAGCGCGGACTCGTCGGCGGTGTGGGTACGGGACAGCTGGTCGTGCAGCGGGCCGGTGGTCGCGTCCAGCCACCCGGTGAGGTCGCGGGCCGCGTGGGCGGCGTCCACGGTGTTCAGCCGGGCGATCTCCCGCTGCCCGGTGGCCCGTACGGTGTCGCGCGCCTTGCCGTAGCCCAGCGAGCCGTCGCCGCGCGCGTCGGCGTACGACCGGGCTCCCAGCGCGCACAGCACGACGGCGAGCACCCAGGCCGTGGCCCAGGCCGTCCTGCGCCCGGCCGCGCTCCGGAGCAGGCTTGTCGGAAAACTCATCGCGCGTCCTCCAGACCGAACAGGGCCGCCATCGTGGTGGGGCCGCCGGGTGCGAGCGCGGGCAGCCCGAGGGCGCCGGGCAGCGCGGCCGGGGAGACACCCGTGGCGGCGGCCGGGGTGTCGGTCGGGGCGGTCGTGGTCGGCAGTACGGACCCGGGCCGCGCCGGTTCCGGCACCCCGCCGCCGCCCGGCGCGTGGGCCGAGCCGCGTACGTCGGTGCCGGAGGAGGCCGGGGCCGTGCAGCGGGCCGCGGTGTTGAAGGCGGTCGCGGGCGCGCTGGTGTCGAGGCCGTTGCGGTACGCCGTGCCGCCGTAGCCGGAAGTACAGGGCAGCGGGGCGAAGAAGGTGACCGCCATCCCGAAGTGCACCCCGCTCCGGTCGACCGCCGTCGACCCGGCCGCGGCCACTGCGGGCGCCTTGACCAGGTACTCCTGGATACCGCGCTGCCGGGTCACCGCGATGTCCGAGGTGGTCAGCAGATTGGCCAGCACCACGCTCAACTGCGGGCCGACATCGCGCAGCAGCGCGCTGACCTGTCCGGCCGCGTCGGGCGCGGCGGTGATCAGCCGGCGCAGATCGGTGTCGGAGGAGTCGAGTCGGGCGGCGAGCTGATTGGCGCTGTCGGCGAAGGACGTGATGGCGTCGCCCTCGTCGGCCTGGGTGCGCAGCACGGTCCGCCCGTCGATCATCAGCGTGGTGTCGACCGGCAGATTGGCGTCGGCGGTGGCGAGGAGCCGGCCGCTGGTGTCGAGGAGCGACTGCAAGTTGTCGGCCTGCCCGGCGAACGCCTGCCCGAACTCGTCCACCACCGTTCGCAGCGAGTCCAGCGGTACGGAGCCCGCGAGATTGTCGACGCTGGTCAGCAGGTTGGTGACGGGCGCCGGGGTGTGGGTGTCGGCCTCGTCGATGTGCGAGCCGTCCTTGAGATACGGCCCCTGGTCGGTGCTCGGCCGGAGGTCGATGTACTGCTCGCCGACCGCCGAGAGGCTGGCGACAACGGCCTTGAGGCGGGAGGGGATACGGGGTGCGGAGTCGTTGATCCGCAGCGACGCCTCGACGCCGTCGCCGGTGAGCCGGATCGGTCCGACCCGGCCGACCGAGACCCCGCGGTAGGTGACGTCGGCGTGCTCGAACAGCCCACCGGCCTCGGGGAGTTCGACCTTCACGGTGTAGTAGCCGCGCAGCCCGACATAGCGGCCGAGGTCGGCGTATCGGACGCCGATGAAGCTGAGGACGAGCACGGCGACGACCAGGAAGGCGATGTTCTTGACGACGGTGGCCCGGGTCAGCATCAGCGGCCTCCCGCGCGGACGGATTCGGTGCCGGTGACGGCGGGCAGTGGCAGCGGGACTCCGGCCTTGGCGAGCTTGCTGTCGAGCCGGTCCCGGGCGGTACGGGCGCTGCGGGCGACGGCCGCGCTGCCGCCCGGGTCGGAAGGATCGTCGCTGGGCGGCGGGTAGACGTTCTCGTCGGCGGGCATCTCGGGGATGAGCCGGGTACCGGGGGCGGCCGTCAGATCGAGATAGACATTGAGGTAGTCGCCCTTGACGCCGTTGAGCACCTCGTCGGTGAACGGGTAGGTCAGCAGCACCTGGAGCGAGTCCGGCAGGTCGCTCCCGGCGTCGGCGAGCCGTTGCAGGGTGGGCGCGAGGGCCTTGAGGTCGGCGACCATGTCGTCCTTGCTCCGGTCGACGGTGTCCACCGCGACACCGGAGAGGGTGTCGAGCGAGCGGAGCATGGTGACGAGTGAACCGCGCTGCTGCTCCAGGACTTTCAGACCGGGGCTGAGGTCGGTCAGCACGGTGCCGATCTTCTGGTCGCGGGCGGCGAGGGTGGCGGAGAGCCGGTCGACGCCGTCGAGCGCGTCGGTGATGTCCTGCTTGTGGCCGTCGAGATCGGTCACGAGGGTGTCGACCTGGGTGAGCATGTCGCGGATCTGCGGCTCGTTGCCGGTCAGCGCCTTGTTCAGCTCGACGCTGATGGTCTTGAGCTGCTGGACGCCGCCGCCGTTGAGCAGCAGGGACAGGGCGCCGAAGACCTCCTCGACCTCCGGGTCACGGCCGGTGCGGGACAGCGGGATGACGTCGCCGTCGCCGAGCCGCCCGGTGGGGGTGTCGGCGGCGGGCACGGGCGCGGAAGGGCCCGAGCCGGTCACGGCAGCCGTCGCAGCCTCCGTACCCGTACCCCCGCCCGTCCCCGTCCCCGGCGGCGCGGACAGCTCCACGTACTTCTCGCCGAGCAGGCTGGACTGCGCCAGATGGGCGTACGCGTTCGCGGGCAGCCGGACCTTGCCGTTGACCTTCATGGTGACCAGCGCCGACCAGCCGTCGGGCGCGAGGCCGATCCTGGTGACCCGGCCGACGGCCACGTCGTTGACGCGTACGGACGCCTGCGGCACGAGGTCGAGGACGTCGGCGAAGCGGGCCTTGACCGTGTAGGGGTGGCCGCCGAGGTCGGCGCCGCCGGGCAGCGGGATGCCCTGCACCCCGGTGAAGGAGCAGCCGGTGGCCAGCAGGGCCACCAGGGCGGCGGTCGCCGCGTGTCGGAGCCTCATCGGGCCGCCCCCTCGGGCTGGTCGGCGTCCGGGGCGCCGCCGTAGACCGTGCCGACGGCGGGCAGTGGCAGTGGCAGGGACCGCTCGCCCGCCGTGACCGGGGTGAGGTCAGCGGGACCGGTATCGCCGACCGTGCTCAGCTCGTTGATGTTCGTACGGCCGTCGAGGGTGCTGTGCTTGGGGTCGTAGGCGTTGAGGAGGTTGTCGGCGGCCAGGGGCGCGGTGTCGAGGAGTTCGGCGAGTGAGGCGCGCTGGTCGACCAATGTCTGCGTGATCGGCGCGAGTCGGGTGACGCTGCTCTTGAGGCGGGCCCGGTTGTCCTGGATGAAGGTCTTCACCTGGCCCAGCGCGGTGGACAGTTGGCTGAGCGCGCCGGCCAGGTTCTGCTTGTCCTCGGCGAGGAAGCCGGTGACCGTGGAGAGTTGGTCGGCGGCGGCCTTCACCTTGCCGTCATTGTCCTTGAGCATCGTGGTGAAGGACTGGAGGTAGGACAGCGTGGCGAAGAGGTCGTCGCTGTGGCCGTCGAGGGTCTTGGACGCCTGGCCGAGCTGGTCGATGCTGTCGCCGATCGCCTTGCCGTTGCCGTCGAGGTTGCGCGCGCCCGTGTCGAGCAGATCCGACAAAGCGCCGGTGGCGTTGGCGCCGTTGGGGCCGAGGGCGTCGCTGAGCTTGGTGACGCTGTCGTAGAGCTGGTCGATCTCGACCGGGGTGGCGGTGCGGCTCGCCGGGATGACGGCGTGGTCCTTGAGCAGGGGGCCGCCGGTGTACGCGGGCGTGAGCTGGATGTAGCGGTCGGCGACGACGCTGGGCGCGACCACCACGGCCCCCGCGTCGGCCGGCACCTTCACCCCGTGGTCGAGGGTGAGCGTCACCTCGACCTGCTTGCCCCGCGGGGTCACGGCGTCGACCCGGCCGACCTTGACGCCGAGTATCCGCAGGTCGGAGCCCGCGTACACACCCACCGTACGGTCGAACCAGGCGGTGACGCGGCTGCCGTCGGGGCCGCCGAGCACGACCAGGCCCGCGGTGACGGCGGCCCCGGCGACCACGGCCAGGACGGTGACCAGGACGGCGAGCCGCCGGAGTCCGTAGCCGCTGAGCGCGGTGCGCAGACGCCTCATGAGTGCCCTCCCGTCGCCTTGGGCGGCATGCAGCCGGTGGCCGGCGGGGTGCCCGGCGGCAGATAGCTCTTGGGGACGAGCCCGCACAGATAGCTGTCGAACCAGCGGCCGTTGCCGAGGGTGTTGCCGACCAGCCGGTAGTACGGGCCCGCGAGCGCCAGCACCTGGTCCAGGCTGGACTGGTTGGCCAGCAGAACGCCGGTGACCCGGTCCAACGCGTCCAGGGTGGGGGCCAGTTGGCGGGTGTTGTCGGCGACCAGGCCGCTGAGCTGCGTACCGAGATCCTGGGTGCCGATGAGCAGCGCGTGGATGGCGTCCCGCCTCTTCTGCACCTCGCCGAGGAGCAGGTCGCCGTCCGAGATCAGCGTCTGGAAGCGGCCGTTCTGGTCGGAGAGGGTCTTGGTGAGCTGCCGGCTGCCGGTGAGCAGGTCGGCGAGCTGGGTGTCCCGGCTGGAGACCGTCCTGGACAGCGCCGCCAGTCCGGTGGCGGCGCTGCGCACCGAGGCCGGGGTGTTCCGGAAGGTGTCGGAGATGGTCTGGAAGCTCTGCGCGAGCTGCCGGGTGTCGATCGCCCCGAGGGTCTGCCCGAGCCCGTCGAACGCCTGGGTGACGTCGTACGGCGAGGTGGTGCGGCTTCTGGGGATGCGCCGGCCGGGGTCCTGCGGGCGGCTGCCCAGCGGGTCGACGGCGAGGTACTTCTCGCCGAGCAGCGTCTTGATGCCGATGGCGGCGGTGCTGGCGTCGCCGATCCAGGTGTGCCGGACCTTGAAGGTGACCTTCACCTGGGCGCTGTCCAGCGCGACCCCGGTGACCTTGCCGACCTTGACGCCCGCGACCCGCACCTCGTCGCCGCCGCGCAACCCCGCGGCCTCGGTGAAGTTCGCGGAGTACGTGGTGCCGCCGCCGATCAGCGGCAGCGCCTCGGCGTTGTACACGACCACGCTGATCAGGGCGAGCAGCAGCAGGCCGACGGCGCCGACGGCGACCGGGTCGCGCTCGCGCGTCGGGCGGAAGAGCGGGCGGCCGCGGCGGGCGGGGGCGCGCCGGAACAGCCCGCGGCCGTCGGGCGCGCGCAACCGTGTCCGTACGGCCGGGACGCCGGAACGGGACAGGCGGGGCAGACGGGGCAGACGGGGGCGGATCATGACCGGCACCTCGCTTCGGTGATCGCTATGCCGGTGGGCGGGGCGCTGCCGTCCGCGGTGGTGGCGCCGGAGAGCGTGGCCTGGCAGAGGTAGAGGTTGAGCCAGGAGCCGTAGGACGCCAGCCGGCCGACGGCCCGGAACTTCTGCGGGGTCCTGGTCAGGAAGTTCTCCAGCTGCGGTGTGCCGTCGGCGAGGGTGGTGGAGACCCGGCCGAGCTGCGCGATGGAGTCCTTGAGCGGCTGCCGTCCGTCGTCGAGCAGCCCGGCGGTGCTCGTGGTGAGCCGGGAGATCGCCGCGACGGACTGCCCGATGGGCTCGCGGTCGCCGGAGAAGCCGGTGACGAGTTCCTGGAGGGTGGTGATCAGGTCGTTGAAGCCGGACTCGCGGGTGTTGACGGTGCTGAGCACGTCGTTGAGGTTGTCGACGACCTGGCCGATCACCTGGTCCTTGGCGGCGAGGGTGGTGGTGAGCGAGCCGATGTTGCCGATCAGACCGTCCACGGTGCCGCCCTCGCCCTGGAGCACCTGGACGATCTCCCCGGCGAGCTGGTTGACGTCCTTCGGGGACAGGCCCTCGAAGAGCGGCTGGAAGCCGTTGAAGAGCTGGGTGAGGTCGAGCGCCGGGGTGGTGCGCCCGACCGGGATCGTGCCGCCGGGCCTGAGCACACCGCCGACCGGGCCCGCGCCCTGCTCCAGGTCGACATAGCGCTGGCCGACCATGTTGAGGTACTTGATGGTCGCGGTCACCGAGGCGGGCAGCGTACGGCCGCGCCGGACGGAGAAGCGCACCTGGGCGAGGCGGTGGTCGACCACCTTGACGGAGTCGACCCGGCCGACCACGACCCCCGCGATCCTTACGCTGTCGCCCGAGGTGAGGCCCGTGGTGTCGGTGAACCGGGCGTAGTAGCCGGACGTGTCGCCCACCCCGGTGCCGGTGATGCTCAGCGCGAGCACGGTGGTGGCCAGCGCGGTGACCAGGATGAAGACCAGCGACTTGACGACCGGTCCGGCCAGGCTGCGGCGTTTCACCCGACGGTCACCTCCGCCCCGCGGAAGACCGGTCCGGCGAGCACGCTGCTCCAGTCGGGCAGGGCGGCCGCCGGGGTGCCGGTGGCAGGCGCGAGCAGTTCGTTGACCAGTTCGTTCTCCTGCGGGGAGTTGGCCGGGGCGGTGCCGGACGGTACGGAGTCGGCCGCGCCGGACGCGGGGGACGCGGCCGCCGGGACGTCGGCCGACGGGGACTCGGCCGCGGGTGTGGTGCCGCGCCCGGTGTACGGGACCGGGTAGCACCGCGGGCCGCCGCTCGCGCCGTACACCGGGGTGTCCTTGCCGGGCCGGTAGGCGCCGCGGGAGGCGACGGTGGTGACGTCGATGTGCAGCCCGGGCTCCTTGGTGCCCTTGCCGAGCGCCTTGTCCATCACGGGCGCGAAGTCGGCGAGGGTGCGCAGGGTGCACGGGAAGGAGGGGGCGTACTCGGCGAGCAGGCCGAGGGTGCCGCGGCTGTCGGCGGACAGCCGGATGAGGTTGTCCTTGTTCTGCCGCAGATAGGTGGTGAGGTCCTGGGCGGTGGTGGTCGTGGCGCCGTACAGGGTGCTGAGGTTGGCCCGCTCCTCGGCGATGGTGCCGCTGGTCCTCGTGAAGTCGGTGAGCGCCTGGACGATGTCGGGCGCGGCGGCGGAGTAGACCCGGCTGACGGTGACGAGTTGCTTGATGTCGTCGTTGAGCACGGGCAGTTGGGGGTTGAGCCGGGTCAGATAGGCGTCGAGTCGCACGAGGGTGGCGCCGAGCTGGGCGCCGCGGCCGTCGAGGGCGGTGGCGACGGCGTTGAGGGTGGCGGAGAGCTTCTCCGGCTGGACCGCGGTGAGCAGCGGCAGCACATGGCCGAGCACCTGCTGGAGTTCGACGGCGTCGCTGGACCTGTCCTGCGCGATGGTGGTGTGCGCGGCGAGCGTCGGACCGCCGGCGGGCGTACCGGGCGGCGGTACGAGGGCCACGAAGCGTTCGCCGAAGAGGGTGGTGGGCAGCATCTGGGCGGTGACCCCGGCCGGGATCTGCCGGAGCTTTCCGGGGGTGATGGCCAGCACCAGACGGGCGCCCGCGCCGTCGGCGTGGATGGCCTTCACCCGGCCGACGACGACTCCGCGCACCTTCACATCGGCGCCCGGACGCATCTCGTTGCCGACGCTGCCGGTCTCCACGGTGACGGTCGCCTCGTCGGTGAACGCCTTGTCGTAGACGGCGACCGCGAGCCAGGCCAGCAGACAGGGCACCAGCAGGAAGACCAGGCCCGCGGTCCTGCGGCGGGCGGTGGCGGCGCGCCCGGAGCGGCGGAGCGCGGACGGCGCGGCGGGGGCGCGGGTGTCGGTGGTGGTCATCCCGCCACCCGTACGGTCGTGGTGGCGCCCCAGATGGCCAGGCTGAGGAAGAAGTCGGTGACCGAGATGATCACGATGGCGTTGCGCACCGAGCGGCCCACCGCGATGCCGACGCCGGCCGGGCCGCCCTTGGCGGTGTAGCCGTAGTAGCAGTGCGCGAGGATCACCACGACGCTGAAGATCAGTACCTTCAGGGTGGACAGCAGGACGTCGGCCGGGGAGAGGAAGAGCGAGAAGTAGTGGTCGTAGGTCCCGGCGGACTGGCCGTTGAACGTGACGGTGACCAGCCGGGAGGCGGCGTAACTGCTGATCAGGCCGATGCCGTAGAGCGGGACGATCGCCACGACGCCCGCGATGATCCGGGTGGTGACCAGGTACGGCATGCTGCGGATGCCCATGCCTTCGAGCGCGTCGACCTCCTCGTTGATCCGCATCGCGCCGAGCTGGGCGGTGAAGCCGGCGCCGACGGTCGCGGACAGGGCGAGGCCCGCCACCAGGGGGGCGATCTCCCGGGTGTTGAAGTAGGCGGAGATGAAGCCGGTGAAGGCGGTGGTGCCGAGTTCGTTCATGGCCGCGTAGCCCTGGAGGCCGACGACCGTGCCGGTGGCCAGTGTCATGCCGATCATCACGCCGACCGTGCCGCCGATGACGCCGAGGCCGCCGCTGCCGAACGCGACCTCGGCCAGCAGGCGTTGTACCTCCTTGAGGTAGCGGCGCAGGGTGCGCGGGATCCACAGCACGGCGGTGACGTGGAAGAGGAAGTGGTCACCTGCCTCGTCGAGCCATCGCAGCCAACGGCCGCCGCCGCGGCGAGACTTGGGCGGGGGCGGCGGGGGTTCGGACCGGGGCGCGTCCTTGTCGAGGAGGGCCATCAGGCTCCCTTCCGCGGGACGAGTTGCAGATAGACCGCGGTGAGCACGACGTTCACCACGAAGAGCAGCAGGAAGGTGATGACGACGGACTGGTTGACCGCGTCGCCCACGCCCTTGGGGCCGCCCTTGGGGTGCAGACCGCGGTAGGCGGCGACGATCCCGGCGATGAATCCGAAGATCACCGCCTTGATCTCGCTGATGTAGAGGTCGGGCAGCTGGGCGAGGGCGGAGAAGCTGGACAGATACGCGCCCGGGGTGCCGTGCTGCACGACCACGTTGAAGAAGTAGCCGCCGAGGGTGCCGACCACCGAGACCAGGCCGTTGAGGAAGACGGCCACGAGCATGGTCGCCAACACCCGCGGTACGACCAGCCGTTGCACCGGGGAGACGCCCATCACCTCCATGGCGTCCAGCTCCTCGCGGATCTTGCGCGAGCCGAGGTCCGCGCAGATCGCGCTGCCGCCCGCGCCCGCGATCAGCAGCGCCACGATCAGCGGACTGGCCTGCTGGATCACGGCCAGCACACTGGCCCCACCGGTGAACGACTGGGCGCCCAACTGCTGGGTGAGCGAACCGACTTGCAGCGCGATGACGGCGCCGAACGGGATCGACACCAGCGCCGCGGGCAGGATCGTCACGCTCGCCACGAACCAGAACTGCTCGATCAGCTCCCGCATTTGGAACGGCCGCCGGAAGGTGTCGCGCACGGTGGTGGCGGCCAGCGCCATCAACTGCCCGGTCTGGCGCAGCGCCCCGGTGCCGGGGACCGCGCGGCGCGGCGCGGGGACGCGTACCGGCGCGGTCATGCGGGCTCCCCCTGCACGGGCGCGAGTCCGGCCTTCATGGCCTCGCGGGTGGCGGCGGGCAGTTGGTCCCACATCCCCAGTACCCGGGCCCGGCGCCGCTGCACGGCCTGGCGCGGCGGCAGGCCGGGGCTCGGTTCGAGCTGCGGGGAGACCCGGGCCGGGGCGCCGCGTACGTCGGCGGAGTGCAGTTGCTCCCGGGCGAGGGTGGCCTCGTCCTTCTCCTCCGACATGCCGATGGGTCCGGCCCGCCGCCCGCTGAGGAACTGCCGTACGACCGGCTCCTCGCTGGTCAGCAGCAGCTCGCGCGGCCCGAAGGCGACCAGTTCGCGGCGGAAGAGCATGCCGAGGTTGTCCGGGACGGTGGCCGCGATGTCGAGGTTGTGGGTGACGATCAGCATCGTGGCGTCGATCTGCGCGTTGAGGTCGATGAGCAGTTGGGACAGATACGAGGTGCGGACCGGGTCGAGGCCCGAGTCGGGCTCGTCGCACAGGATGATCTGCGGGTCCAGGACGAGGGCGCGGGCGAGGCCGGCACGTTTGCGCATACCGCCGGAGATCTCGCCGGGCAGCTTGCCCTCGGAGCCGAGCAGCCCGACCATGTCGATCCGCTCCATCACGATCCGGCGGATCTCGGACTCCTTCTTGCGGGTGTGCTCGCGCAGCGGGAAGGCGATGTTGTCGAAGAGGTTCATCGAGCCGAACAGGGCGCCGTCCTGGAACATCAGGCCGAAGAGCTTGCGGGCCTCGTAGATGTCGCGCTCCGGGCTGCCCACCATGTCGACGCCGTCGACCAGCACCCGGCCCCGCTCGGGCTTGAGCAGGCCGATCACCGACTTGAGGAAGACGGTCTTGCCGGTGCCCGAGGGGCCGAGCATCACGCTGACCTCACCGGGCGGCAGGGTGAGCGTCACGTCCTGCCAGACGGTCTGCGTGCCGAAGGACTTGGTCAGGCCCTCGATGGTCACTTCGATTCCCATGGCACCTCCCGGGCCGGTGATGCTGCGGTCGGTCGTACGAGTCGGTGGGGCGGGGGTGCGGCGGAACAGGGGGTGCGGGGGTGCGGTGGTGCCGGGAGTCAGTGGTGCGGAGGGTCGGGGAAGCCGATCTCGGGGTCGCAGCCGGACTCCGCGATCGGGACGCACAGCGGGCCCTGGATGAGGTTGAGCGAGTTGCCGTGGCCGGAGATGGCCGAGGTGAAGAGCGCGTCGAGGTCCTCGCCGTGCGAACGGCAGCCGGTGAAGGGCGGGATGACGAGGTCGTCCTGGGCCAGCGGCCCGCCGGTCTGGACGCTGTAGTCCTGCGGCCGGGTGGGCACACCGGTGAGCGAACTGCGGTCGTAGCCGATGAGTCGGATGTCCAGCGGCGCCCGGGTAAGGCAGTCGGGGCCCACGTCGAGCGTCGTGCCGTTGAGCTTCACGTCGTACAGCCGCAGGTCTTCCTTGCCGTAGATCGTGGTGGTGCTGACCGTGCCCTCGGTGCCGGAGCCGACCGTGATGACCGTCATCAGGCCGCGCGGCACGAGCGCCATCTTGGCGCTGGTCGGCATGAACCCGTAGGTGAGGAAGGTCGAGTCGGCGGGCGGGAGGGCGAGGTCGGCGACCGAGTCGATCTCGAAGTACCACTGCAACGGGTCGTCCGAGGAGAAGTCGCTGACCGTGCTCTTCTGCACGATGGTCGCCAGGCTCGGGTGCCCGCGCAGGTCGTTGACCACCGAAGCGCCGTTGAGCTTGCCGACGTTGGCGTATCCGGTGATGTAGCCGCACTGCGAGTACGGCGGGAAGGGCGGGTCGTCGGGGCCCGGGTAGACCACCGCGCCGGGCGGGCGGGGAACGGCGGCGAGCACGGCCGGGTCGGGGTCGCCCTCCGGCGGGTCCTCGCAGTCGTGCACCCCGGAGTGCGGGGGCGTGGCGAGCTTGATGGTGTTGCGGCCGCCCGGCCGCCCGGCCGCGGGGGTGGCGGTTCCACCGGCCGTCGGCGGGACGGTCGGGGTCGCGGACCCGGTGGCGGTGCCCGCGGGGGTCGGGGTCGCCGGGGCCGAGGGCGTCGCGGTGCCGTCGGCGGCGGCGGTGACGGGCACGCTGCCGAGTACGGTCGACTGCCCGTCCTTCGGGGTGCAGATGGTCGTGACGTCGGCGAGGTCGGACTTCGGCGCGACGGTGACATGGGCGCTCGCGGTGTCCCCGGCGGGGTCGGTGGGGTCAGGGGCACTCTCGGACGCGGCCCCGGACGCCGGGTCCCCCGAGGGCGACGGCGGGTCGGCGGCGTCGGGCGGGGCCGTCCGCGGGTGCAGGGTGAGGCTCAACTCCCCCGCCGCGAACCGTACGGCGCCGGGCGCCGTGACCGTGAGCGGCGGCACGTCGCCGCCGAGGGTCAGTACGAGGTCGCCGTCGGCCGGGGCCTCGGGCGCGGTCAGCCCCGGCCACGACGCGTCGGCCGCCGACTCCCCCTGTGTGATGTGCGCGGTGAGGGTCGCGGTGGCGCCGACGGCGGCGGCTCCGGCGGGCAGCAGCGCGGCGGCGGCCTCCTTCGGCACGGTCACGGTCGCGGTGAGCGGGCCCGGCTGGACCGGTGTGCCGACCGCCCCGGTGGACGGGTAGTCCTGACGGAGGCCGACGGTGATCTCCTGCTCGCCCGAGGGGAAGGCGCACACATAGCCGAGGCTCACCGTGCCGTCCGGGACGCCGGCCGCCGAGTCCGTACCGGGCAGCAGTCCCGCCACGAGCGCGGCCGCCGCGACGGCGGCGAACCGCACCGTGCGGCGCGGAATCACGGCACCCCTCATGGCGGAGCTCCTCGGCAGGCGGCGGCGACGCTGGACATTACGGTCGGGTAATAAGCCCGGACAAGTGATCGAACCGGGGAAGTTCGCGGGGGCCTCGCCGGGCCCGATTTCTTGTCATCGGACGACAAAAGCCATCCGGAATTTTGTCCTCCCGTGCGCGTCGCCGGGCCGGGCCGGGCCGGCACCCGGCGGCACGGGCGCGGCGCGCGGCGGCACGGGCGCGGGCAGGGCGGCGCGAGCCCGGGTGGCCGGGCGGGCCGGGGCCCCGGTGGGTGCGAGGTGCCCACCGGGGCCCTTCTCACGGCCGTTCGCCCTCCGGGTGAGGAGGCGTCAGGAGGCGTTGAGCGCCAGCGTGGACGGGCTGACGACGTAGTTCGCCTTGTAGACGACCGAGTCGCCGTTGTTGATCAGGCCGAGGCACAGGCCGCCCACGCCGGACACCGTGAGGGTGCCGCTGTCGAGCACCAGGGTGTGGGTGGAGTTGGAGTAGTGGCCGGTCACCGAGCCCGAGATCGTCGCGGTGCACAGGCCGGAGAGCTTGGCCACGACACCGGTCAGCGATCCGTCGGTGTTGCCGCTCGCGTCGGTCGGGTCGACCGCGTTGAGGCTCCACGGCAGCGAGTTGGCGGTGACCGTGAACGTGATGCTGTTGAGCTTGCAGGTGTTCCAGGTGGCCCCGGTGATCGTGCCGACCTTGATGCTCGGCCCTCCGGTGGTGGTGCCGTTGGCGATGACGCCGGTGGCGGCGGCCGACGTACACGTCAGCTTGGTGCCGGTGCTGCTGTCGGTGAGGGTCGGGCTTGCCGCGGTCGCCGTGATGGCGCCGCCGCTGCCGCTGCCGCTGACCGTCGCCGTGCTGACCGCGGCGGAGGCCGGACTGGCGGCGAGGCCGATCGCGGCGATGAACGCCGCACCCGTGACCACGCCGCCCGCGGCCGTCCTGGAGAACTTGCGCATGGGCTGAATCCCTTCTGGGAGTTCGACGTACCTGATAAACCGCAGTCCGCGCCGGTCGGCGGGAATTCGGTGACAAGTGGAATACCGGGGACGCGGGGCACCGAATCGGTTCCGGTTGCCCTTGCGCTGGAGGACGTTACGCACGGGTAACCGGACGCGCAACGATTCCGGACAAGATTCTCGGGACGACCTTACCGGCGGGTATTTTTCTGTCACCCGGGCAACATCGGACCGGGATTTTTTATAAGCGAGTGAGCACTCGGGCACGACCCGCCCGCCGGCCCCGCGCGATCGCCGTGCGGGGCCGGGTCGACCCCAGGAGGGCCGCCCGTACCGGGAGTTGGGCACGTTTCCGTGTCCGCGGGGCTGCGCTCCGTGCACGTTTGGTCTATGTTGCAGCGAGGTCGGGACGCGACGAAGCGTCTGGGAAGGGGCCGGGCATGACCGTCATGCGGCAGACACCGGAACAGGCGGAGCCCCCGGGTGTGATTCCACGGGAGTTCGCCGCGATCATGCGCCCGGAACTGCCCAGCTTATTAAAAGAGATGGCCACTGAAATCGTCACCGCGATCCCCGAATACGGGCATCTGCTCGAAGGCCCCAACGCCCGGGTGATCAAAATCGGCATCGAGCAGAACATCGCCACTTTCGTGGACCGGGTGGCCGCGCCCACCGCCACCACCTCGCTGCGTGACGACCTGTGCCGCAGATTCGGCCGCTTCGAGGCGTACGAGGGCCGCAGCCTGGACAGCCTCCAGGCCGCCTACCGCATCGGCTGTCAGGTGGCGCTGCGCCGGGTCCGTACCGTGGGACGCCGCTACAACCTCTCCGCGTCCTTCATGCTCACCTTCGCCGACGCCCTCTTCGCGTACATGGGCGATCTGGCCGAACTCTCCCGTGAGGGCTACACCCAGGCGCTCGCGGAGCTGGGCGAGGAGCCGGACAACCGGCGCCGGCGGCTGCTGCGCCGGATCCTGGGCGGCACCGCGGTGGCCCGCAGCGCCCTCGCCGAACTCGCCGAGCACTCCGGGTGGCCGCTGCCCGAGGAGGTCACACTGGTCGCGATCGCGCCCGGCACCCGGCCCGACCGGTCCGCGCAGGCCGCGCTCGACCGGGACATCCTCCAGGACGTCGCCGACCCCGAGCCGCATCTGCTGGTGCCGGGGCCCTTCACCGAACAGCGGCGGGCGTCGCTGGCCGCCGCGCTGACCGGCTGCCGGGCCGCGGTCGGGCTGACCACCGCGCTCGGGGAGGCCGCGGACTCGCTGCGCTGGGCCCGGCACACCCTTGCGCTCGCCGACTCCGGGGTGATCGACGACGGCCCGCTGGCGATGAGCGAGGACCATCTGCTGCCGCTGTGGCTGCTGGGCGACCCGGCGCTCGTCGACCAGATGGCCAGGAGATTCCTCGGCCCGCTGGTCGGACTGACCGCCACCCAGCGCACCCGGCTGATCGACACCCTGCGGATCTGGCTCACCACCCGCGGCACCGCGGCCCAGGTCGCCGATCTGCTGGGCGTCCATCCGCAGACGGTCCGCTACCGGATCCGCATCCTCGACCGGGCGTTCGGCGACCGGCTGGCCCGGCCCGACGACCGGTTCGGCACCGAGATCGCGCTGCGCGCGCTGCACCTGCGCGAACACGGCGAAACGCGGGACGGCGGCCCTCTGGCAGAAGGCCGCCGCCCGTCACGTACCGCCGCTCGTTACGAGGCGTAGGCCTCGAGTTCGGAGAGTTGGGCTGCGGGCCAGCCGGTGTTGGCGGTGAAGGTGAGGCGGAGGTAGCGGGTGTTGGTGGTGGGGAGGTTGATAGTGACGGTGTCGCCGGTGTTGGGGTCGAAGGTGTAGGCGGCGCCGGATTTGGCGGTGGTCCAGGTGTTGTTGTCGGTGGAGCCCAGGACGGTGAGGTTCTGGGTGCGGGCGCCCCAGCCGGTGGGGAGTTTGAGGACGAGGCGGCCGACGGCCCTGGTGGCGCCGAGGTCGACGGTCAGAGACTGGGGGAAGGCGTTGTTGGTGCTTTCCCAGTAGGTGCCCTGGTTGCCGTCGACGGCGTTGCCCGCGGTGTAGACGTCGTTGTGGCCGGTGTCGGTGGCGGAGTGGCCCTGGGCGAGGTTGGGGTTGCCGGCCGGTGTGGTCGGGGGTGTGGTCGGCGGGGTCGTGGGCGGTGTGGTCGGGGGCGTGGTGGGCGGGGTGGTCGGCGGTGTGGTGGTGCCGTCGGCGGCGTAGGCCTCGATCTCGGAGATCTGGCCTGCGGGCCAGCCGGTGTTGCCGGTGATGCTCAGCCGCAGGTAGCGGGCGGTGGCCGCGTTGAAGGTCAGGGTGGCGGTGTTGCCCGAGGACGGGTTGAACACCACACCGCTGGAGGCCTTCAGGGTCGCCCAGGTGTTGTTGTCGGTGGAGCCGAGGACGGCGAGGGTTTCGGTGCGGGTGGCCCAGTCGGCGGAGGGCGGGAGCTTGAGGGTGACCTTGCCCAGGGACTTGTTCGCGCCGAGGTCGACGGTCAGGGTCTGCGGGAAGGCGTTGCTGTTGGACTCCCAGTAGGTGGAGGCGTTGCCGTCCACCGTGTTGCCCGCCGCGTAGTTCTGGACCGACGAGGACGCCGAAGCCGGCCGGCCCTGCGCGAGGTTGCCACTGGCCGGGGTCGTCGGAGGCGTTGTCGGGGGGGTTGTGCCGCCGCCCGTCGTACCGCCGCCGGTGGTGCCGCCCTGACCGGGCTGCGGCCAGGAGTTGCAGTCGTTCCAGTTGCCGTCCCAACCGCTGTTGCCCGAGCCGCGGTTGACCGTGAAGGCCCCCGAGTTGGCCGGGTACGGGCAGGAGTAGACGCCGGCCACACCGGTGCCGGTGGCGACCACGTTGGAGAAGGACGCGGAGCCCGGGGTCTCGGCCTGGACCACGACCGTACCGGTGTTGGAGATCGTCGCGCCGCTGACCGTCACGCCGCTGACCGGGTAGCCGTGACCGCCGCCGGAGACGAACTCGAAGGCGCTGTACGGGCTGTCGACGATCCTGGTGTTGGTGATCTGGACGTTCACCGAGCTGATCGCGGAGTCGTACGAGTCGACCCGCAGCGCGCCCATCGGGTGGCCCCAGTTGGGGTTGATCGCGCCGGTGCGGATCAGGGTGTTGCCGGAGACGGTGACGGCGCCGGACAGCGGGTTGAACGGCTGTAGGAACGCCTGGTTGGAGATGGCGATGCCGCTGCCGAGCGCGTTGGTGTCGGCGATCACGTTGTTGGAGACGGTGTTGTTGGTGCCGCCGTAGATCGCGATGCCGTTGGCCAGGTTGGGCTGCACGATGGTGTTGCCGGTGAAGGAGTTACCGGTGTCGGGCGAGCCCAGCGACCACATGGCGAGCGAGTCGTCGCCCTGGTTGCGCAGGAAGTTGTTCTTCACCGTGACGCCGGAGGCGCTGCCGTCGAGGTTGAGGCCGTCGGCGGTGGTGCCGATGATCCGGTTGTTCTGGACGACCAGGTTGTCGTTGTTCCCGGTCAGCCACAGACCGCACTTCTCGCGCTGCACCCAGATGCCGGAGACCACGGAGTTCGGGCCGAGGCTGCCGGTGATGAAGCTGTCGGGCGAGTTGTCGTTGCGGACGCTGACCTCGCCGAAGACCGCGAAGTCGTAGAGCTTGGTGTTGCCTGCCGCGCCGGTCTGGTCGATCAGGTGCGAGCTGTGCAGCACCGAGTACCAGTTGCCCGCGCCGCGGATGGTGACGCCGCTGGCCTGGATGGTGGAGCCCAGCTTGAAGTCACCGGAGGGGATCCAGACCTCCTTGCCCTGCGACTTGGCGGTGGAGATGGCCTGGTTGAAGGCGCCCGTGGAGTCGTTGGCGCCGGTGGGGTCGGCGCCGGTGCTGGTGATCGAGACGGAGTTGGCGGGCTGGCCGCCGGCCGCGCCGACCTGCTCGAAGTCGGCCACGTCGACGGTCGCGGTGCCGGTGTCGCCCGAGTCGAGCTGGAGCTTGACCTTGGCGCCCGCGGCCAGGTCCTGGCCCAGTCTGATCCGTGAGTCGTCGAAGAAGTGATGCGTCTTGGCGCCCGCGATCCACCCGGTGTCCACATACGAGTACTGCGCGGTGACGGCGAGCTTCTGCCCGATCTTCGTCCCGTTGACGTAGACGGAGACCGTGCCGGAGGCGCCGCGCGGCAGGTTGTATGCGACGTCGACGGCGTTGGCCGGCTTGGTGAGGGTGAACTCGACGTACTTGCCCTGGCCGCTGAGGGTGACCGCGCGGCGGCCGGACGCCTCGGAGGCGACCGTTCCCTGGGTGTAGTCGGGACCGATGGTGGAGCCGTTGGTCGCGGCGGCCTCGGCCTCGTACTCGGTGAAGGGTACGGAGGCGCCACCGCTGACGTCGAAGGGCGAGACGGTCGATACGGCGGGGGCGGCACTGGCGGTCTGGGCGGTCGTCGCAAGCGCGAGACCGCCGGCGGCCACGGCGGCGGCGGTGGCCGTGGCGAGCCAGACCGATGATCGGCGTCTGGTGTCCATGGGGTGGGGGGTGTCCCTTCTGGCTGGAGGTGACGCACACCCTAGGGATGACGAACGGGACACAGCAATATCTCGATCAGATTTCGCAAAAATTGGATGGCTTGCAGAGATCCCGCAAATAGACCGCAAGAATCTTGCGCCACCTGTACTAGAATCGACGCCATGACACGACGACTTGCCGAGGTGGCAAAGAAGGTCGGGGTGAGCGAGGCCACCGTCAGCCGAGTGCTGAACGGGAAGCCGGGAGTCTCCGACGCGACCCGGGCCGCGGTCCTCACCGCCCTTGACGTGCTCGGATACGAACGGCCCACCCAGCTGCGCGGGGAACGCGCCCGCCTGGTCGGCATGGTCATGCCCGAGCTGCAGAACCCCATTTTCCCCGCTTTCGCGGAAGTGGTCGGCGGCGCGCTGGCACAGCAAGGTTTCACACCGGTGCTGTGCACACAGACCGCGGGAGGGGTCTCGGAGGCGGACTACGTGGAGCTGCTGCTCCAGCAGCACGTCTCCGGGGTGGTCTTCTTCGGCGGGCTCTACGCGCAGGCCGAGTCCCCGCACGATCACTATGCGCGACTGGCCGAGCGCAACCTGCCGACCGTGCTGATGAACGCGGCCATCGACCATCTGGACTTCCCACGCGTCTCCTGCGACGACGCGGTGGCGGTCGAGCAGGCGATGAACCATCTCATCTCGCTCGGCCATCAGCGCATCGCCCTGGTGCTCGGACCGCCCGACCACGTGCCGTCGCGCCGCAAGCTGTCCGCGGCCCGGCGGGTCGATCCGTCGGTCGTGGTGGAGCACGCGCTGTTCACGCTGGAGGGCGGGCAGGCGGCCGCCAGCCGACTGCTCTCGCGCGGCATCACCGCGTTCATCTGCGCCTCCGACCTGCTGGCTCTCGGTACGATCAGGGCCGCCCGCAGGCGCCGGCTCTCGGTGCCCGAGGACGTCTCGGTGATCGGCTACGACGACTCGTCGCTGATGAACTGCACCGAGCCGCCGCTGACCACCGTGCGCCAGCCGATCGAGGCGATGGGCCGGGCCGCCGTGGACCTGCTGGCCGGTGAGATCAGCGGGGCCTCGGTCGACCACGACGAACTCTTCTTCGAACCCGAACTGGTGGTGCGCGGCTCCACAGGACCCGTCCGCGACGCCGCCCGAATCCCTCATCCCGATGCCCGGACCAACGCGTAACCCCGCACACAGCGTCACCTCGCTCACGCGCCACCCCGCCCGCCACGCCACCGCGCGTGGCGCGGCGGCACGCTTCACGCGGCACCACGCACGCCGGGACCGGGACCCAGTTCCCCGTCCCGGCGTCGTCGTCTCCGGGTCCACAGCGGCCCTTGCAAGCCCCGCAACAGGCATGTGGCGCCCGTCGGCGCGCTGTCAGCCCTACGGCGCTGAGCGTCGTAACCAAGTCGTGTCTTTGCGAAATTCGCGCGACATCTTGCGGACATCTATCGGGTTAAGTACGTTGAGCCAACCCGGGACGGCGGCGCACAACTGCGCCGGACATCATGTGCATCATGTGCCGCGGGGGTCCCAGATCGCAGTCCAAAGACGCGCAGTGGTTCAGGGGAAAGGGTTTGATCATGAGCAGAATCGGCTACCGCAGACTGGTGGCAGTCGCTCTGGTCGCGGGCATCGGGTTGACCGGCGCCGCGTGTTCCAGCTCCAGCGACAAGAAGGACGACACGGGGAGCAAGGCCACCAGCAGCACCTCCAGCGTGGGTACCCCCTTGGACCCGAAGACCAAGGTGACCATCAGCGTCGACTGCGAGCCGCCGACGACGAAGAAGGCCGAGCGTCAGCAGTGGGTCGACGACGTCGCGGAGTTCAACAAGACGTATCCGAACGTCACGATCAACAGCAAGGACGCGTTCCCCTGCGAGGACCCGGCCAAGTTCACCGCCCAGCTCCAGGCCGGCAGTGAGACGGACGCCTTCTACTCGTACATGACCGACCTCCAGCAGGTGCTGGACGCCGGCCAGGCGGCGGACATCACGGACTACGTGAACGAGAAGACCGTCCCGAACCTCGCCGACATCGACCCCGGCGTGCTGAACGTGCTCAAGGACGGCGGGAAGCTCTACGGCCTGCCGACCTCGAACTACCAGATGGGTCTGATCTACAACCGCAAGATCTTCAAGGACGCCGGTCTCAACCCCGACCAGCCGCCGACCACCTGGGACGAGGTCCGCCAGGACGCCAAGGTGATCCAGGACAAGCTGGGCAGCAAGGGCATCAACGGCTACATGGACAACTCGGGCGGCAACCAGGGCGGCTGGCACCTGGTCTCCGAGATGTACGGCGTGGGCAGCAAGGCCGTGAGCGACGACGGCCAGAAGGCCGCCTTCAACAACGACGAGACCAAGTCGGTCCTCTCCACGCTGCACGACATGCGCTGGACGGACAAGAGCCTGCCCGCCACCCCGGGTCTGCAGTGGGGCGACGTCCAGAAGGCCATGGGCACCGGCAAGATCGGCATGTACGTCGGCGCTCCCGACGACATCCCGCTGGTCGTCCAGCAGTACAAGGCGAAGTTCGAGGACCTCGGCATGGCGCCGATCCCCGGCGGCAAGACCTCGCTGTTCGGCGGCAACGACTACATGTTCAAGAAGTCGGCCAGCCCGGACCAGATCAAGGCCGGCATCGCCTGGATCAACTTCAAGTACCTGACCCTCGAGAAGGGCCAGTTCAACTACCCGCGCAACAAGACGGACGGCCTGCCCGTCGGCCTGCCGCAGCCGTTCTTCTTCACCGGCGCCTCCAAGGCCAAGGACACCGAGACCAAGACCGCGAACGCCACGGTCCCGGTCGAGAACTTCAAGTCCTACGTCGACGCGCAGGTGCCGGTGCTGCCCGAGCCGCCGAACGCGCAGAAGATCTACACCGTGCTCGACACCGTGATGTCCGGAGTCCTGACCAACAAGGGTGCTGACATCTCCAAGCTGCTCTCCACCGCCGAGACGCAGGTCAACTCGCTGCTGGCAGCCAGCCAGTAACAGCACAGGCCCAGCGGGGGCCGGTCGGCGACCGGCCCCCGCTCCGCGGCACCGGACCCCCGGGCACCACCTTCAGTCGAGGAGCACCCATGGCGGCGACGACCGTCCCCGAGAACACGACCAAGCGCCACGCCGGGCGCACCTCCGGACCAGGCGGCGGTGCCGCCCGCACCGGCCTGAGCCGCAAGGTACGGCAGAATCTCCAGGCCCATGGGTTCCTCATCGGCGCACTGCTCTGCTTCCTGATGTTCTCGTGGTATCCGATGATCCGCGAATTCATCATGAGCTTCCAGGAGACAAAGCGCGGCACGACCTCCTGGGTCGGCTTCAAGAACCTGAACCGGGTCTACCACGACCCGTACTTCTGGACCGCCTGGAAGAACACCGCCGAATTCACCCTCTACGCGCTGGTGATCGGCTTCCTGGTACCGTTCGTCGTCGCGATCGTGCTGAACGAGCTGCGGCACGCGAGGGCGTATCTGCGCGTTCTGGTGTACCTGCCGGTCATGCTTCCCCCGGTGGCCGGCGTGCTGCTCTTCAAGTACTTCTACAACCCGGACTACGGGCTCTTCAACCACATTCTGAAGACGCTCCATCTGCCGACGTCACAATGGCTGGACTCGTCCCACACGGCGATGATCTCGGTGGTCATCGCGGCCACCTGGATGAGCATGGGCGGCGCCACCCTGATCTATCTGGCCGCGTTGCAGAACATCCCCGGCGAGCTCTACGAGGCCGCCGACCTGGACGGCGCCGGCCTGCTGAGCAAGATCTGGCACGTCACGATCCCGCAGACCCGCATGGTGCTCTCGCTCATGCTGCTGCTCCAGATCGTGGCGACCATGCAGGAGTTCACCAACGTCTTCCTCCTCACCGGCGGAAACGGACCGGAGAACTCCACCATGACGGTCGTGTACATGGTCTACCAGTACGCGTTCCGCTACAACAATTTCGGAAGCGCCGCGGCGCTGGGCCTCTTCCTGCTGCTGGTACTGGCCGTCTTCTCGGGCCTGTACACGCGCCTGAGCCGGAACAGCGACTAGGACGGAATACGGATCATGTCAGCGTTTACCTCGCAGAACCGGACTCTGATCTCGTCGGCCACACTCAGCCGCCGCAAGGGAAAGATCGCCTACTGGACCGTATGGACCCTGGTGATCGTGGTGTTCACCCTGGTCTTCCTCGGGCCGCTCTACTGGATGGTGACCGGCGGTTTCAAATCCGCCCAGGAAGTGGTCGCCAATCCGCCGACGCTCTTCCCGAAGCACCCGAAGCCGGAGAACTACCACACGGCGTGGAGCGAGCTGAAGATCGCCCGGCTGCTCTTCAACACGCTCTACTACGCGTTCGGCGCGCTGGCCTTCCAGCTGGTGTTCGACGTGGCCGCCGCGTACTCCATATCCAAGCTCCGCCCGGTGCTCGGCAAGATCATCCTCGGCGCCATGCTGGCCACGCTGATGATCCCGTCGGCCGTGCTGATCGTGCCGCAGTACATGACGGTCCTCGACCTGCCGGTGCTGCACTTCAACCTGATCGGCACCCCGTGGGCGATCTGGCTGCCGACGGTGGCCAACGGCTTCAACATCTTCCTGCTCAAGCGGTTCTTCGACTCGATCCCCGAGGACCTGATGCACGCGGCGTCGATCGACGGGGCCAGTCCGCTGCGCACCCTGTGGTCCATCGTGCTGCCGATGTCCCGGCCGATCCTCGGTGTCGTGTCGATCTTCGCCGTGGTCAACGTCTGGAAGGACTTCCTCTGGCCGATGCTGGTGGAGCCCGACCCGAAGAACCAGCCGATCAACATCGGCATCAACTCGCTCTCCCAGGGCGTCCCGGAGAACGTGCTCATCGCGGCACTGGCCATCTCCGCTCTGCCGACCCTGCTGATCTTCCTGCTCTTCCAGCGCAACATCATGTCCGGTCTGACCGCCGGCAGCCTCAAGGGCTGATCCGCGGCTCCGGGCGCTCGCTCGCACCCGCAAGCCCAACGTACGCACCACCCCACAGCACTCCGCCGCCGGCCTCTTTGCCAGCATCCCCGCCATCCGGGCCGGCGGCGGAGTCCCCACCTGCCCGAAAGGACGTTGACGTGGCAGACACCCCTCAGCCCGAGGCCGACGAGAACTGGTGGCGCGGCGCTGTCATCTACCAGGTCTATCCGCGTAGCTTCGCCGACAGCAACGGCGACGGAACCGGTGACCTCGCCGGGGTGCGGTCCAGACTCCCGTACCTGGCCGAGCTGGGCGTCAACGCCCTGTGGTTCAACCCCTGGTACCCGTCCCCGATGGCGGACGGCGGCTACGACGTCGCCGACTACCGGGACATCGACCCGGTCTTCGGCACGCTCGCCGAGGCCGAGAAGCTGATCTCCGAGGCGCTCGCACTGGGCATCAGGACGATCATCGACATCGTCCCGAACCACATATCGGCCGCGCACCCGTGGTTCCGCGAGGCGCTGGAGGCGGGCCCCGGCAGCGCCGCCCGCGAGCGCTTCTGGTTCCGCCCGGGCCGCGGGGAGAACGGCGAGCTGCCGCCCAACAACTGGCCCTCGCAGTTCGGCGGCCCGGCCTGGACCCGGACCACCGACCCGGACGGTACGCCCGGCGACTGGTTCCTCAATCTGTTCGACTCCGAGCAGCCGGACCTCAACTGGAACCACCCGGACGTGCGCGCCGAGCACGAGGACGTCCTGCGGTTCTGGTTCGAGCGCGGCGCCGGCGGGGTGCGGATCGACTCCGCCGCCCTGGTCACCAAGGACCCGCAGCTGCCGGACCTGCCCAACCAGCCCGCCGAGCCGGGCTCGCCTGCGGCCCCGCACCCGTATGTCGACCGCGACGACCTGCACGACATCTACCGCTCCTGGCGGCGGATCGCGGACTCCTACGACGGGGCCCGCATCCTGGTCGGCGAGGTGTGGATGCCGGACGCCGAGCGGTTCGCCCGCTATCTGCGGCCCGACGAGATGCACACCGCGTTCAACTTCGACTTCCTGGCCTGCCCCTGGGAGCCGGAGCGGCTGCGCAAGTCCATCGACACCACGCTGTCCGCGCACGCCCCGGTGGGCGCGCCCGCGACCTGGGTGCTGTGCAACCACGACGTGACCCGTACGGTGACGCGCTACGGCCGTACCGACACCGGTTTCGACTTCGCCACCAAGGCGTTCGGCACGCCGACCGACCTGGAGCTCGGCACCCGCCGGGCGCGGGCGGCCGCGCTGCTGACGCTGGCGCTGCCCGGTTCGGTCTACCTCTACCAGGGCGAGGAGCTGGGGCTGCCCGAGGTCGAGGACATCCCGGCCGACAAGCTCCAGGACCCGATGTACCTGCGGTCGGGCGGTACGGACCCGGGCCGCGACGGCTGCCGGGTGCCGCTGCCCTGGTCGGGCAGCGCCACGCCGTTCGGCTTCAGCCCGGCGGGCTCCGCGGAGCCGTGGCTGCCGCAGCCGGCCGACTGGGCCGGCCGTACGGCCGAGGCGCAGTCCGCCGACCCCGAGTCGATGCTGTCGCTCTACCGGGCGGCGCTGCGGCTGCGCACGGACGAGCCGGGGCTCGGCGACGGGCCGTTCAGCTGGCTGGAGTCGGAGCCGGAGGTGCTGGCCTTCCGGCGGACCGACCGGTTCATCTGTGTGGTGAATCTCTCGGACTCCCCGGCGGAGTTGCCGGCGCACTCCGAGGTGCTCATCGCGAGCGGGCCACTCGCGGACGGGCGGCTGCCCAAGGACACGGCGGTGTGGCTGAGGGGCTGAGGCACGCTTGCCGCTGGGCTTTTGTGAGTACGGCCGGGCCCCGCTCCGGTGGGAGAGGCGGGGTCCGGTTTGGGGGGCCGGATACGGGGTACCGTAAACGTGTACGGTATCGGTATGTCCGGTACGTAGGGGCCGACTCGCCTTGTCAGGGTCGGCCCCCTCGTACGTCCGCAGTCGCCCCGCGGGGGCGTCCCCGTCAGGGGCGCTGGGGGCACCCCCGGGCGAAGCCTGGGGGAGGAACTGCGCGACCAGCCACGATGCGCCTGCGGCGGGCCGCCGGGGTGCCCCCAACAGCGAGATCCCGGACCACCGGCCGGTGCTGGGTTGCTCGCGCAGTTCCTCGCGCCCCTGAAGGGGCTCTGCCCCAAACGGTCGGATTCCTGGCCACCGGCCGGTGCTGGGTTGCCCGCGCAGTTCCTCGCGCCCCCGAAGGGGCTCTGCCCCAAGCGGTCGGATTCCTGGCCACCGGCCGGTGGTGGGTTGCCCGCCCCGAAGGGCCCGGAGCGGGAGCGGCATTGCGTCGACGTGACGATTAGACTGGGCGCGTGCCTCAACTACGTCTCGCCCTGAACCAGATCGACGCCCGCGTCGGCGACATCGCCGGAAACTGCGCGTCGGTCCTGCGCTGGACCCACCATGCCGCCGGGCGCGGAGCCCACCTCGTGGCGTTCCCCGAGATGATGCTCACCGGCTACCCCGTCGAAGACCTCGCCCTGCGCGCCTCCTTCGTGGACGCCAGCCGCACGGCGCTCGTCGGCCTCGCCCGGCAGCTCGCCGACGAGGGCCTGGGCGAGCTGCCCGTGGTCGTCGGCTACCTGGGCCGCGCCGACAACGCCCAGCCCCGCTACGGCCAGCCCGCCGGCGCCCCGCAGAACTGCGCGGCCGTCCTGCACCGCGGCGAGGTCGCCCTCCGCTTCGCCAAGCACCACCTGCCCAACTACGGCGTCTTCGACGAGTTCCGCTACTTCGTGCCCGGCGACACCCTTCCCGTGATCCGGGTCCACGGCGTCGATGTCGCCCTGGCGATCTGCGAGGACCTGTGGCAGGACGGCGGCAGGGTGCCGGCCGCCCGCGCCGCGGGCGCCGGCCTGCTGCTCTCGGTCAACGCGTCGCCGTACGAGCGGGACAAGGACGACACCCGGCTCGGCCTGGTCCGCAAGCGCGCCCAGGAGGCGGGCTGCACGCTCGCGTATCTGGCGATGGTCGGCGGCCAGGACGAGCTGGTCTTCGACGGCGACTCCATCGTCGTCTCCGAGCAGGGCGAGGTCATCGCGCGGTCCCCGCAGTTCGGCGAGGAGTGCCTGCTGCTCGATCTGGAACTGCCCGCCGCGCCCGCCGGAACCCCCTCCGGGCGGGTGGCCGACGGCCTGGAGATCCAGCACGTCACGCTCTCCGCCGACCCCGTCGCCGCCTACCCGCCGCAGTACCCCGGCACCGAGGCCGAGCGGCTGAGCGACGAGGCCGAGATCTACGGCGCGCTCGTCACCGGCCTGCGCGCGTACGTCGAGAAGAACGGCTTCCGCTCGGTGCTGATCGGCCTGTCCGGCGGCATCGACTCGGCGCTGTGCGCGGCCATCGCCTGCGACGCGATCGGCCCGGCGAACGTGTACGGGGTGTCGATGCCGTCGGCGTACTCCTCGGAGCACTCCAAGGACGACGCCGCCGAACTGGCCCGCAGGACCGGGCTGCCGCTGCGTACCGTCCCGATCGCGCCCATGTTCGACGCCTACATGGCGGCGCTGGAGCTGACCGGGCTCGCGGAGGAGAACCTCCAGGCGCGGCTGCGCGGGGTGACGCTGATGGGGATCTCCAACCAGGAGGGCCACATCGTGCTCGCGCCGGGCAACAAGAGCGAACTCGCGGTGGGTTACTCGACGCTGTACGGCGACGCGGTGGGCGCGTACGGGCCGATCAAGGACGTCTACAAGACGACGGTCTTCCGGCTCGCCCGCTGGCGCAACGCGTCGGCCGAGGAGAAGGGCGAGACCCCGCCGATCCCGGAGAACTCCATCAGCAAGCCGCCGAGCGCCGAACTGCGCCCCGGCCAGATGGACACCGACTCGCTGCCGGACTACGACGTGCTCGACCGGGTGCTCGAACTCTACGTGGACCGCGACCAGGGCCGTGCGGCGATCGTCGCGGCGGGATTCGAGGCGGAGTTGGTGGACCGCATCCTCCAACTCACCGACACCGCCGAGTACAAGCGGCGCCAGTACCCGCCGGGCACCAAGATCTCGGCGAAGGGCTTCGGCAAGGACCGCAGGCTGCCGATCACCAACCGGTGGCGCGAGGGGGCGTAACGTCGGACGGTTCAGGGCAGTTGGAGGCGGGCGGCGACCGGCAGATGGTCGCTGCCCGTCCTCGGCAGGGTCCAGGACGACTTCGGCTCGACCCCCTTGACCATGATCTGGTCGATCCTCGCCATCGGGAAGCCAGCCGGCCAGCTGAAGCCCATGCCGTCGCCCGCCGCGCCCTGGGTGGAGCGCATCTGCGAGGTGACCGAGGCCAGCGCCCGGTCGTTCATGGTCCCGTTGAGGTCGCCGAGCAGCACCACGCTGTGCAACGGTTCCGCGGCGATGGCCTCGCCCAGCGCGTTGGCCGCGTGGTCGCGCTGCCCGGCGGTGAATCCGGCGTTGAACTTCACCCGTACGGACGGCAGATGGGCCACGTACACCGCGACCTGGCCGTGCGGGGTGGTGACCGCGGCGCGCATCGCCCGGGTCCAGCCCATCTTGATGTCCACCGTCCGCACGCCGTGCAGCGGGTACTTGCTCCACAGCCCGACCGTGCCCTGCACCGAGTGGTACGGGTACGCCGCCGCGAGATCGCGTGCGTAGCGGGACTGCTGGCTCTCCGCCAACTCCTCCAGCGCCACGATGTCCGCGCCCGCCGCGACGACGTCCTTGGCGGTGCCGTCGGGGTTGGCGTTCTCGGCGTTGACGTTGTGGGTGAGGACGGTCAGATTCCCGCCGGCCGAGGACTTGCTGGTGAGCAGCCCGCCGAACAGATTGAGCCAGAGCATCGACGGCACCAGCACCGCGATCAGCGCCGTGGCCGAACGCCGGACCACCGCGACCGCGAGCAGCACCGGGATCGCCAGCCCCAGCCAGGGCAGGAACGTCTCGAGCAGACTGCCCAGGTTGCCGATCCGGTTGGGCACGCGGGAGTGGAAGAAGAGCAGCAGCGTCAGCCCGAGGGCGACCGCGGCGGTGAGGATGCCGCGCCGCCACATGCCCGAGGGCCGCCACCAGCGCAGGAATCGGTCGGTGAAACGGGCGCGTGGGCCGGCCGCGGCAGTCGGTCGCGGCACGGGGTCCCCGTCCGTGGTCGCATCCGTGCCGCTCTGCGCCTGGGTCATGGGGCTCCTCACTGCCTTGCCGGTGCTCTGCCGACCTTAGGGGATCGGTATGTGAACCGACGGACGGCGGGGTGCGGCGGGTTCCCGTGGCGCGGCGTGGCGGGGGTGGCTGTGACAAGACCCGTACACGGCCCTGTTCTCGTACAGCTGCCGCCACCTGTCATGTAGCAGAACGTGATGGCCCTGGGGGCGCGGTTCAGTGCTTCGCGTATGCGCTCCGTGCCGCGGGCTCCGCTTGCGCGCTGGTTCTCGATCACCTCCCGGCTGCCGGCGCCCCGCGCCCGTTGCGCGACCCGGACACGCGGCCGCGGGTGGCGGGGTCACTTGGATTCGAGGCGTCCCAGCGGGTGGCCGCCCGCGAGAACCGTCTGGGCGTTCTTCCAGTCGGTGAGGTCTATTCCGGTGATGTGGCGCAGGTAGGCGAGGGTGACCTGCTGGACGAGGGCGACACGGTCGGGGTTCTCGTCGGTGGTTTCCGTTGCCTGGTAGCCGGAGATGCCGCCGAGGAAGTGCTCGCCGCCGCGGACGGTCAGGAGGCTCTTGTCGCCGCGGCTGAGGGTATAGGGGTCGGCCGTCCAGGCCGGGCCCCGGGTGGAGAGCGGGAGGTCGTCCTTGTCTCCGGCGACGACGAGGCCGGGGGCGGCGATATGGGAGAAGTCCTGATCGCGCAGCCAGGGAAGGTTGTTGTGGGCGAAGGGGGTCAGTTCGTCGCCGCCCTTGCCCGCGGTGGCCAGTTGGATGCTGGCCATGACCCGGGAATCGGACAGGTCCTCGGCGGCACCGGTCTGCGGGTCCGTGACGCGCAGGCCCACCAGGATGCCGGCGGTCTGGCCGCCGAAGGAGTGCCCGGCTGCGACGATCCGGCTGTGGTCGATGCGGCCTTCCAGTCCCGGCACGCCCGCCTCCAAGGTGGTGAGCTCGTCGAGGATGCGCCGCATGTCCTCTACGCGGTAGCGCCACATCCGGGGCCGGCGAGGGTCATCGGCCGGGAGGTCGAGCCGCTTGGAGTCCAGGTGGGTGGCCTGGATGACGACAAAGCCGCCGGACGCCCAGTGATCGACCAGCGGGGCGTAGCCGTCCAGGTTCGAGCCGAAGCCGTGGGCGAAGAGCACGACGGGCAGGCTCGTGCCGGCGGTGGGGGCGGTGATACGGACGTGCAGGTCCTCGCCGCGCTGCGGTGCGCTCAGCACGAGCGGCTTGACGGATACCGTCGCAGTGGGGGCGGGGCCGGTGAGACCGGTGGTGTGGTGCGTGGTCATGCGTGTGTCTGCCTTTCAGGGGTTGGCGGGTCGGCGGAGGCGGAGGATACGTTCGGCGTTGAGGTGGCCGAGCCTGTCCCGGCCTTGCTCGTCGAGCGGGGCGTGGTCGACGAAGGCGCGGGCGCCCCCTGGCCGCCGAACGCGCCGCGGGAGTCGACGCCGCCGAGACCACGGTGCCCTTGACCATCGCCTGTTGTGGGGGCGCCAACCGGATCATTCGCCCGTCAGTGGGCACATGGGCTACGGTAAAACTTGACGTTGACGTGAAAGGCAAGTGTGTGTGACGCGGAACACGCGGAAAGGGGCGGGAATGCGGATCGGGGAACTCGCCCGCCGCACGGGCGTCACCACCCGGGCCCTGCGGTACTACGAGGAACAGAATCTGCTCACCGCCGAGCGCAGCGGCAGCGGCCAGCGCCACTACGCAGAAACCGCCGTCGACCGGATCCACCTCATCCGCCAGCTGTACGCCGCCGGACTGAGCAGCAAGGCCATCGCCGAGCTGACGCCCTGCGTCATCGACGGCAAGGCCACCCCTGAACTCCTCCAGCGCCTGGCCGTGGAACGCGACCACCTCGACCGGCGCATCGCGGATCTCACCCATACCCGGGACAGGCTCGACTCCGTTATCGACGGTGCCTCATCCAACATGCGCACCGGCGTCCCCTGCCCACGGGACGCGAACGCTTAGACCTGCGCCAACCCTGTCGGAAAGGGATCGAATGACGGTCTCGCGCGCCCGGCTCAGACGCGCGTCCCGTTCAGGCACGTGGTCGGCTCAGGCGCGGGGGCGCATTCCATCGAGCAGGGTGTCGACGACGCGTTCGGCCAGGTCCTCCGGGAGGGAGGCGTCCGGGCGCAGGGTGGCCCGGGCCAGCACCGGGCCGACCACCATGTCCGAGAGCAGGTCCAGGTCCTCGCCCAGTTCCGGACGGATCTCCCCGCTGGCGATGCCGTACTCCAGCAGCTCTATCAGTATGCGGCGGCGGGCGGCCACCACGGTGTCGTGATAGCGCTGCCACAGCACGGGGTTGCTCTGCGCCTGCGTCAACATCGAACGCATCAGCGCGGACTCGCGCTTGGCCAGGCTGCGGCGCCTGATGTACTCGACCGCCGTGATCAGGTCGTCCCGCAGCACCCCCGTCCTGCTCTTCTCCGGCGGCGGCGCGTCGATCGCGGCGAGCACGTCGAGCAGCAGGGCCTCCTTGCCGGGCCAGCGGCGGTAGACGGTGGCCTTGCCGACGCCGGCCTCGCGGGCGATGCCCTCCATGGACAGGTCGCTGAGGGTGGTGCCCTCGGCGAGCAGCCGCAGCACGGTGTCGATGATCACATGGTCGACGGCCGCGTTGCGGGGGCGGCCGCGTGGCGCCGCCGTGTCCGCGGCGCTCTCCGTTGCCGCCGTGTCGGGGGTTCTCACTGTTCCGCTCCCACCATCTCCCGCTCGGCCGAGCCGCCGGGCGCCGCCTTGGCGGGGGCCTTGGCGGGCAGGTAGACCAGTACGATCAGCGCGCCCAGCAGCGCGACACCCGCGGAGGCGGCCGCGGTGATGTGCATGGCGTGGATGAAGGCGTCGTTGGCGGGCTGGACCAGCGCCTGACCCTTGACGCCCTGCCTCGACGCGACCCCGAGGGTGGCCTCGATGGACTCGGCCGCCGCGTGCCGCTTGTCCGCGGGCAGGAAACCGAGGTGGTCCTTGATGCCGTTGCGGTAGACCGTCGACATCAGCGAGCCGAGCACCGCGACCCCGAGCGCGCCGCCGACCTGCCGGAAGACGTTGTTCACCGCGGAGCCGGAACCTGCCTTCTCGCGCGGCAGCGACGACATGATCATCACGGTGGCGGGCGGCATGACGTGCGCCATCGCCGTACCCATCAGGAAGAAGAGCACTTCCAGCACCCAGATCGGAGTGCTCTGGCCGAGCAGCAGGAAGCCGAGGAAGGAGACCCCGGTCAGTGCCATGCCGCCGGCGCAGACCGCGCGGGCGCCGAACCGGTCGACCAGCAGCCGGGCGCGCGGCGCGAAGACCATCTGCGCGGCGGCCAGCGGGAGCAGCAGCAGGCCGGACTGGAGTGCGCTGTAGCCGCGGACGGACTGGGTGTAGAAGATGATGAAGAAGGTGACGCCCATCAGCGCGAAGAACACCAGGCCGATGGCGGCGACGGAGGCGGAGAACTGCCGCTTCTTGAAGTACGAGACGTCGAGCGCCGGGTGCTCGATGCGCGACTCGTACCAGACGAAGCCCGCCAGGATGACCAGGCCGCCCAGCGTGGTGACCCAGACCTCGGGCTTGGTGAAGTCGCCGTACTGGCCGCCCTTGATGATGCCGTAGATCATCAGCACCAGGCCGGAGATGGACAGCAGCACGCCGACGGGGTCGAGTCGGCCGGGGCGTGGGTCCTTGGAGTCCGGGACGATCAGGAACATGGCGATCAGGCCCGCGATCACGATGGGCACGTTGACCAGGAAGACCGAGCCCCACCAGAAGTGCTGGAGCAGCAGACCGCCGGTGATCGGTCCGACCGCGATGGCCAGGCCCACGACGCCGGCCCAGATGCCGATCGCGCGGGGCTGCTCCTCGCGCTCGAAGACGTTCATGATGATGGCGAGGGTGGCGGGCATGATGAAGGCGCCGCCCAGGCCCATCACCCCGCGCCAGGCGATGAGTTCGCCCGCGGAGCCGGCCATCGCGGACAGCGCGGAGCCCGCGCCGAACACGAACATGCCGAAGAGCAGCACCTTTTTGCGGCCGAGCCGGTCGCCGAGCAGGCCGGCGGTGAAGAGCAGGCCGGCGAAGACCAGGGTGTAGGAGTTGATCGCCCACTCCAACTGGCTCTGGGTGGCGCCCAGTCCGGTCGGGGCGGGTTGGGCGATGGTCTTCATCGCCACGTTCAGGATCGAGTTGTCCAGCACCACGACGAGGAGGCTGAACAGCAGGACGGTGAGTATCGCCCAGCGGCGGCGGTGGACCGCTTCCGGCACGGTGTATGTCGTTTTATCGGCCATGCGGATCAGCGTACGACGATTTACGATACGGACCCGTCTCGTATCGTAAAGCTCCGGCAAAACTCGTGGCACTCGGGGGTGTGGAGGCGGCCCGGCGGTGCGCGCCGGGCGCTCACGGGGGGTCGAGGGCTTACGGGGCCGGGGGCTCGCGCAGGCCGGGGCTCGTGCAGGCCGGGGCTCGCGCGGGCCGGGCGGACTCGGGGGCGGACTTCCGGCGGCAGGCCCAGTCCAGGACGTGGAGGTGGGTGCGCTTCCCGTCGTGGTCGAGGACGCACAGGATCTCGGCCGGTCCGCCGTGCGCCTTGAAGGCGTGGGGGATCATGGTGGAGAACTCGGCCGCCTGGCCCGTCTCGACCCGGATGGCGCGCTCGCCGAGGAGCAGCGTGACAGTCCCCGACAGGACGGTGAACCAGTCCCTGCCGGGGTGGACGCCGAGTTGGTCGACACCCGGGCCGCGCGCTTCCTCGGTGATACGCATCTTGGCGACGGTGACCCCGGCCGGCCCCGATCCGCGGCTCAGCAGCCAGGTGGTCAGTCCGCGCTGTTCGTCGCGCTGCGGCCTGATCACGACGTCGTCGTCATCGACGGTCTCCACCAATTGGTCCAGCGAGATGCCCAAGGCGCGTGCCAGCGCCGTGAGCTGGTCGAGGCTGATGCGCCGGTGACCGGTCTCGATACGGCTCAGGGTGGAAGGGCTCAGAAAGGCGCGCTCGGCGAGACTGTCGAGCGACCAGCCGCGGGCCTGCCTGAGGCTCCTGATACGCATGCGGACCGTACTGTCGAGATCGCTTTCTTGCGTCATACGCAAGAGGGTACGCGCTTGACGCAAGGTGGGGTTACGGTCGACATATGACCACCACCGGAAGCAGCGCGTTTCATCCGCACCGGAACGACTCCGACTCCGAGGCCGAGGTCGGCGCAGACGCAGACGCCGACCCGATGGCCGAAGTCCTTGACCTGGACGCCGAGGTGCTGCGGACCTACCTGTCGGAGCTGACCTCCTGGCTGGGCGGACTGACCGACCGCGAACCGCGCCGCATCGTCGACCTGGGGAGCGGGACCGGGACCGGTGCCGTCGCCCTGGCACGGCGTTTCGCACGGGCCGAGGTGACGGCCGCGGATCTCTCCCCGCGCATGCTCCGTCGGCTCTCCGAGAAGGCGTCCGCGCTCGGTCTCGCCGACCGGGTCCACGGCGTCGAGGTGGATCTGGACGAGGACTGGCCGACGTCCGACACCATCGACCTCATCTGGGCGGCCTCCTCCCTGCATCACCTGGCCGACCCCGCCCGGGTGCTGGCCCGAGCGTTCGACGCCCTGCGGCCGGGCGGCCTCCTCGCCGTCACCGAGATGGACTTCTTCCCCCGCTTCCTGCCCGACGACGTGGGAGTGGGCCGGCCCGGCCTGGAGGCCCGCGTCCACGCCGCTCTGAACAAGGGCCCAGCCGTCGACTGGACCGATCACCTGGTCCGCGCGGGCTTCGTGCTGGAAGCCGAACGCCCCTTCGTCATCGACCTGCCCGCGCCACTGCCGGCTGCCGCCCCCCGCTATGCCCAGGCGAGCCTGCGCAGGCTGCGCTCCCACCTCGACGGGCAGTTGTCCACTACGGACCTGGCGGCACTCGACACGGTCATCGACGGCGAAGGCCGCCTCGGCGTACTGCGCCGCACGGACCTCACCGTCCGGACCACCCGTATCACCTGGGCCGCCCGCCGCCCCTGAGACCGCCGGGCGCGCGGCCGTACCGTACGACCTTCCGTGCCTCGACGGGGTGTTGCGCCCGGAGCCGGCGGCCGGGCGGTACGGGGGCGCGCGGGGGGCGTGCGGGGGCCGCTTTGACCGGCGCCGGGTTTCCGCCCTATCGTCACAGCAGTCCAAGGCTCCGGTCACGCACAGGTGACGCGGAAGCCGTACACCCGTACAAGAGTGAGAGGCGGCTGCGCGGATGGGGAGCGCGGAGGAGAAGGAATTCCTGTACGCACTCGATCTGAGCGGCGTGGAGTGGATCGGGGCGCCCGGTACGACGCCCGGTGACCGCGTCGAGATCGCGTACCTGCCCGAAGGCGCCGTCGCCATGCGCAACGGCGCCCACCCCGAGGACCCGGCGCTCCGCTTCACCGCCGCCGAGTGGGAGGCCTTCACCCTCGGCGCCCGCGACGGCGAATTCGACCTGTAGGCGCGTGGTCCGTGCGTCGCCGCCCGCGGAACGGGCGGCGCACGGAGTGCCACCCGTTCCGCGGGGTCGGGCTCGGCCGGTGAGGTGGGCATGGGTGAACTCCCGTGCTGGGTCGCACGTACGCTCCTCGCATGGGACACCGGGGGGAGCGCAGACGACCGTTCGCGGAGTGGAGAGGCGACACACCACTTCCGGATCGTTTGGCGGCCAACTGGACCTGGGGAGCCAACCCCGTATCAACCTCTTCTTTCACCTGCTGGCGCCACCGATTTTGATCGGCTGCGCCATATCGGGCATCGGCTGGAGTTGGTGGCAGCGCACGCTCGCAGGACTGGGCGAACTGCTGCTCGTCGCCTACATCTCCCTCGTCCTCATCGGCCTCTTCCGCCGCCGCCACTGACGGTTCCTGCCCCACCGACTGCGCGGTCAGCGCAGTCCGTCGGAGAGACGGACGACCTGACGTCCGGCGGCGAGCAGTTCGGAGACGGCGGCGGGCGGTGATGAAGAGCAACGAAATCGCTTGGAATGCTAGGGCGTGCCGCTGCCCTCTCGATCACCACCCGCGCGCCGGCTCACCATCATCAGGATGAGGCCGGTCAGCACGAGCGCGATGCCGGACAGGGCCTCCCACTGCCGGATGCCGGACTCGAAGGTGTCGGCGTCGCTGAGCACCAGCCAGAAGACCACATGCCAGCACAGACCGACGGCACCCAGCAACTGGCCCCAGCCGTAGAGGCGAGGGCGGCGGACCGGACGCCCGCTCGTGGGGAGCACCCAGCCACGTGTGATCCCCGCTACGCCGGAGGCGGCGAAGAGCAACGCCACCAGACCAACAGGTACGGCGACATAGAGCGTCATGTTCTCTCCCTCTACGTCCGGCCCGCGCCGGACGCCGCCGTGATCATGACACCCGCCGCACGCTGCGTCCACGCCCTTCCGTAGCTCATGATCCTCCTGGTCCGGGGCATTGCGGCCTCCACGAACTTGTGCGACGCAGCACTAGCGTCGCGGTCAGCGCAGTCCGTCGGAGAGGCGGACGAACTGGTGGCCGGAGGCGAGCAGTTGGGGGACGGCGGCGGCGATACCCTCGGCGGTGCCGCCCTGGGGCTGATTCATGTGGCCGATCACCACGGACCCGCTGCCGGCCGCCGCCACCGTACGGCGGACCTGTTCGGGGGTGAAGGTGGCGCCGCCGTCGCCGTTGACGGAGAAGTTGGCGAAGCGTTCGCCCAGGTCGGTGACGATCCGCGCCGCGATGTCGTCGCAGTACGCGGTGCCGGACCGGAAGAAGCGGGGCGGTGCACCCAGCAGCCGGGTGAGCTTGACGTGGTTCCCGGCGACCTCGTCGTACACCTCACCGGCATCGCGCGTGCCCGCGATCCCGTACGCGGAGCGTCCGGAGACCGAGAGCGGGCGGTGGCGCGTACCGTGGTTGGCGATCTCGAACAGCGGCTCGGCGGCCAGCCGGCGAAAGAGTCCCGGATTGGCGTCTATCCAGCGGGAGTTGATGAAGAGCGTCGCCGGTATCTCCCGTCGGCGCAGGAAGTCGATCAGGTCCTGGTCGTAACCGCTGCCGCCCGGACCGCCACAGGCGTCGAAGGTCAGCGCGATCACGCGCTTCGTGGTCGGCAAGGAGCGCACCACCCCGGGTCCGTCGAAGCCCCAGGTGTGCGGGGTGAGATGGCCGTACCGGGCGACAACCTCGGCGCGCGTCACCGTCAACGCCGCAGGACGCGCGGTGCGCCGCGGAGCAGCGCCCTTCGTACGGCTCTGCGTCACGGCGGGCAACGCGCCGGGCGTGGCCGGACCGTCGCTGGTCCTGGTCATCAGATCCGCGCAACCGGCCACAACTCCCCCTGCCACGACCGCCAGCACCACCCGCCGCCTGGATATCACTTCGCTCCTTGAGATCGCCCCGTCCATCTGTTCCGCGCGGTGATACGCCTACGCGACAATCGCTGTGGCCTTGGCGAATTCCTTCACCACGTCACCGGCCTGCTCCCCGCTGATCGCCGTTCCTTCCTGGAGAAGGAAGTCCTCGGGAACATCCACCCGGATACACGCGGGTTTTCCGGCGACACGGAGCATGCCGACGCACGTATGGAAGTGATCTCCGGCGGCATTCCGTTTGGCCTTTCCTGCCGACAGGTAGACGAATTCCTGCACGTCGGCGTCCGGAAGCATCAGGCTTTCGGGGATGAGGTTCCGGCAGCCCTGCGCACGCATCTGCTCCTGGCGACTTCGGAGCCGGGCGAGTTCCACCCGGAAGAGCGGTGCGCCACCCGGGCCGGAACCCCCGGAGCCCACGGAGCTCCGGGAGCCCGAACCATCGGACGACGACAGTTGCTTTCCGCCGGCGAAGCCCCACGCCAGGCAGGCGAGCGCCGCGACGTATGGGGCAGCCGACGAACTCATACCGAACAGCACTGCGGCGGCAACACTCACCACGAGCGCCGCCGTGGCGAGCGAGGCCACACCGGGGCGCAACTTGGACATGGCATTCCTTAGGATTCGCGCTGCTTTTTTCTACATTGTGCGCATGGAGAACACGGCCGACCCCGGGGAAGGTGATCCTACCCAGGGGCCGACCGCCGCGATCAACCGACCGTCAGCCGGTTACCGCAGGTGACGCCACTTCCAGTTCATCTTCCACTTCATGACACGGAGTTTCATGCTGAGCCGGAACAGGGATGCGCGTCCGGCGTACTTCATCGCGACGGAGCCGCCACCGCTCCACGCGGCGTTGCCCACCGCGCCCCACGCGATCGAGGAGGCGAAGTCGCGCTTGCGGAACTTCTTTCGGGAGAATCCCGTCTTGATCCCGTAGTCCAGCGCTCCCCCAGCGGCTCCGTAGACCGCGCCGGCTGCGATGGCGCAGCCGATTCCCGCGCTGGCTCCGCAGAAGGCCGCGGCCCCGACTCCGGCGGCGACCCAGACGCTGACTCGCGCCGCTCTCTTGAAGAACTTGTGCCAACCGAATTGGCCATTGAGGTCGAAGCAGTTGATGGGGTCGGCGTTGCAGTACTCGTAGGCGTTGGCGTTGCCGCCGGTGACGGGGTCGGTGGACAGGAAGCGTCCGGTGGTGGGGTTGTAGAGGCGGACTCCCATGAGGATCACGCCCGTGACGGTTTCGGACGAGCGCTGCTTCCCGCCGAGCCAAGAATAGCGAGTGGCCGGCTGGTCGGCGCGCGGGTTGCCGTATTCGTCGGAGTCGAGGACGGTCGGCGCGACGCCGGTGTCGGTGGGGAGTTGCAGGGTGATGTCGCCGTGGAGGTTGGCGAGTTGGAGGACGGTGCCGCCGGTTTTGGTGGTGGTGGCGGCGAGGTTTCCGTCGAGGCCGTCGACGTTGCGGGTCAGCGCTCCGGCGGTGTTCTCGGTGATCCAGCGAGGGTTGTCGGAGTCGTTGCCGTAGTGGTTGGTCTTGGACGCGGTCTGGGTCCAGGTGCCGGTGTTGGCCTCGGTGGTGAAGGCGCGGAAACGCAGGGCCGAGTCGAGGGTCCAGGTCTGGCGCTGGGTGCCGGCGGTCTGCTGCTGGACGAGGTCGTTGGCGTAGTAGGCCAGTGTGCTGCCGGGCAGTGCGCTGGTGCGGCCGAAGGCGTCGTAGGTGTAGCCGGTGGTCACCAGGCGGTCGGCGGTGTCGTAGGTGCTGGTGGTTGTGGTGGCGCCGGTGGTGGTGCAGTCGGCGTCAGGGGCGGCGACAGCGGTGGCCAGGGTCTTGCGGTTGGTGTTCTTGTCGAAGGTGTAGGTGCGGGTGGTGCAGACCGCGTCGGTGCTGGTGTCCTGGACCTGGGTGAGGCGGCCGGTCTTGTCGTAGGTGTAGTTCTGCGAGGCCGTGACACCGGGAGTGCCGGTGTGGGTGGCGTCCTGGCCGTGGACGGTCTCGGTGACGGTGTCGGAGACCAGCACGGTGCCGTCGCTGGTACGGGTGTACAGCCGGCTGGTGGCCTGGCCGGCGGGGTCGTGGTCCTCGGTCATGGTGTAACCGCCGGGCAGGCCCTGGCTGTTCACCGTGCCGTCGGCGTCGTAGGCCGCGGTGACCGCGCCGGCGATCGAGTCGGTGACCTTCGTGGTCAGCCCGCGCGGGTCGAGCGCGGTGTCGTAGGTGTAGGTGGTGGTCGACGGCACGTTGTCGGTGACCGTGACCGGGCGGTCCAGGGCGTCGTACTGGGTGCTGGTGGTCCCGCCGTCGGCGTCGGCGTAGGACATCTGCCGGCCGAGCTGGTCGTAGGTCTTGGTGATCGTGCCGCCGGCGGTGGAGGTCTGCTTGAACGCCTGGCCCGTGGCGGCGTCGTAGGACGTGGTCACCGCCGGGACGGCCGTGCCCACTCCGCCGGTGATCGTGACGGTGGTCGGACGCCCGGCGCTGTCGTACGCGTTGGTGGTCGTACGCGTCACGGAGTTGGCGGTCTCGGTGACCTTGGTGGTCTGGCCGAAGAGCCCGTACTCGGTCGTGGTGGTGGGCAGTTGGGTGGGGTTGGTGCCGCCGCCGGTGATGGCGGCCGCCGGGCCGGTCTGGCAGACCGCGTCGGCCCACTCCGGCTTGGCGCCGCAGGTGCCGGTGCCGTCACCGGTGTAGTACGTGGTCACCGTGGCCCCGGCATCGCTGCCGGTGGAGGCGGGCAGGGTGGTCTTCGTGACCCGACCCTGGTCGTCGTAGGCGGTCGTGGTGGTGATCGCCAGGCCGCCGGGGTCCTTGGTGACGGAGGTGGGCAGGCCCTTGACCCAGTCGTAGACCGTCGAGGTCACCCGCGGATCGGCGGTCAGGTCGGGGAAGGACCGCACCTGGGCGGAGACGGTTTCCTTGGTGACTTGGTCCTTGACGGTGGCGGTGCCGTCGGTCGGGCGGCCGGTGTCGTACTCCTTGACACTGTGCTGGCGGGCCGTGACCTGGGTACCGGCGGTCGCGACGGTGGTGGAGCCGCTGACCAGGTTCGCCGCCAGGGTGATCTGGTGCAGCGGCCCGTAGGTGTCGGTCTCGCGCTGACCGTCGGCGCTGAACACCGAGACGGACGAGAGCAGTTGGGCGCGCTCACCGGTGGACAGGGCGTTGATGCCCAGGTCGGTCAGGGCGTCCTTCTGCGCCTGCGTGGTGCCCAGGGCGAGTTCGCGGTTGGCGGCCGTCAGGGTACGGACGGTGTTGCCGTACCGGTCGTACTCGGTGACCGTGATGTGCTTGCCCGGGGTGGCGGTGTCGACCTCCTGCGCGGAGGCGTTGAGGTAGTGGACGGTGGCGCGGGTGTAGGCGCCCGAGGTGAGGGTGGTGCCGTCGCTGGAGGCGGGGACCTGGTCGGGCGGGAAGACAGCGGTGGCGTCGGTGGGCAGATCGCTCTGGCCCCATGAGGCCCTGGCCGTCGGCCCGAGGTCGTTCGGTGCCGCGCTGCCGGTCAGCGGCACGCCGTAGACGACCGTGGTGGACGCGGTGCCGTTGGTCGTGGAAGCACTGCCCGGCGTGAGAGTCGGGCGGGACGCCTTGAGGAGCATGCCGTCACCGGCGGTGGGGCTGGAGCCGGCCTGACCGTAGGTGAAGGTCCAGGGCAGCTGGCCGGGCGGGGTCAGGGTGGTGACGTGCCCGGCGGTGTCATAGGCGTAGGCGGTCTTGAGCGCGGGTGAGATCCGCGGGTCCCACTGCTCGCGCAGCCTGCCCGTGTTGTCATACGCGTACTGAGCCACGGTGGTGGCGGTGGACGCGGTCGCGCCGGGGGCGGTGGCCCACAGCTTGATCGTGGAGACCTGGCCGGTGTAGTCGCCGAAGACCGTGGCGGTGGCCGTGGTGGAGGTCGCGTAGCCGAACTCCAGAACCCGGCAGCCCCTGGCCGCCGGGGCCGCGTCGCACGCCGCCAGCGTGGTGGCCGTGGTCGCGGCGATGACCCGCTTCGGGCGGGCCAGCGTCTTGCCGCCCACGACCACAGCCTCGGAGACCACCTTGGTCGTCGAGTTGGCCAGACCGTCCAGCAGAGAACTGGTCACCGTCCAGGTGGTGGCCGCGGCGGCGACCTTGGAGAAGACCGTCACCGTGCCCTCGGTGTCCGAGAGAGTGAAGTCACCGGAGGCGAACGCACCGGTCAGGGTCAGATCCTCCGAACCGGTCTCCGGCACCCACGCGCTGCCCGCCGACTTCGCGGTGAACTTGACCGTGTCGCCATCGACCGTGACCACGTCCAGTGACGTGGCGGAAGACTTGCGGATCTCGGTGTAGTCCGAATCCGTGGCGTCTGCGACCGTTCCCGACAGCCACTCCTTACCGAAGATCGGCACCTGCCCGTCCAGACCCGTACCAGCCTGCGGCGAACGCGACGACGCCGTACGCGTCACAGTCATGCCATAGAACGACGCGTCCGTGCCGGACAGGGTGAAGTCGCCGGTGAGCAGGTTCACCGAACCCGGACCCGCGCTCTCGGAGGCCGCGCCGTCGGCGTTGCGGTCCACGGTCACGCTGATCGGATCCGAGGAGACCGGGCTGCCGGTGCCGGTGAAGTCCGCGCGGAGCTGGACAGCGCCGTCGGGGTCGACCGTGGAGGTGGCGTTCCAGACCAGTTGCGGGCTCTTCCCGGCGGTCAGCGCGACCGGCCAGGAGGCCAGCGGTGTACCCGCGTTGGTGACATCACCGGCCGGGACCGGGGCCCAGGTGTCGGCGTCACCGCGCCGCCAGGAGAACGTCACCGCGCTGTACTTCGCCCCATCAGCCTCAGCCGCCAGCGGCACACGCGCGGCGGTACGGGTCCCGTCATCCGGGAGCGTGACCCCGCCCGGGCCGACGTGGAAGGTGTACGAGATCGCCTCGGACTTGTTCTCCGCCTTGTCCGTGGCCCGCACCTGAAGGGTGTTGGTGCCGGCCTTGGCCGGGGTGACGTTGAAGTTCACCGGCGTCGTCGTGCCGCCGGTGGCGACCTTCGTCCACGTCGTACCGTCCAGCGACCACTCGACACCGTTCTGGTCACCCGAAGGCGGCGTCGCGGTGAACTTGCCAGACTGACCGGCGCCCTTGACCCAACTGGAGGACGGATAGTCCGTCGAGGTCACGGACGTGGGCGCCGAGGGCGCGGCAGTGTCCACCGTGAACAGCGTCCACGGGCCCCAGCCGACGCTGTAGTGCGTGCCGTCATACGACGTGGAGCGGAACTTGTAGGTCTTGCCGTTGGTCAGCAGCCCGCTCGGTACGGTCACCGACAGCGGTTTGCCCGCCGGGCCGAACGCCGAGGCGATGTTCGAGCCGACCTGGGTGTTCGTCGCGTTGTCGTAGACCTGGAACGTCGACTGGACCTTGTCATTGTTCGGGTCGGCGAACGTGTCCCGCAGCGTCGGCGTCGTCGTGTTCACAAACCACGTGCCGGCGGTGTCCTTGAAGAACGGCGGACCGGCCTGCGGGTCGGTACCGTTGCGCGGCCGGTAGTTGTACGTCACCACCAGCTTCGGCGGATTCGAGGCCGCGTTCGCGGAGTTGAAACGCTTCCACTGCGCCACCACCGTCTCCGACGACGCCCGCAAACCCATCCCCGACGTGGCGTTCTGCGCCGACGCCCACACCTGCGCCAGCGTCGTCACATCGGCGTTGACCCACCCGTCAGGCGCCGACGTGCACGCCGGATTGCCCCGGGTCTCCGTCGAGGTCGCCTCCTTCTCGTTCCACGCCGGCTGCGCGGTCCACCGCGAGGACGTGGACGCCTTGCCCGCCGCCCACACCTCCCACGGATACGCCTTGCAGTCCGTGTTGCCCGAGTGGAAGTTCCACAGACTCAACTTCGCCGCCGACACCAGGGCATTGGAGAACGGCGCCGTGTTCCACGTGATGAACGACCGCGCGGTACGCGGCGTCCCGTCCGAGTTCGTCGTGCCCGGGTTGCCCAGATCCAGCTCGGTGTCCGTGGACTCGTCCACCGTCACACCCTGCTGCACATACGTGTCGAACACATTCGACATCGACCCCGTCGACGGGTCCACCGTCACCGGGAACACCGTCGCCGGATCCGCCAGGAACGCCGCATCCGGGGTGAAGACCAGATCCAGGGCGCCCCTGTCCTTCACCACCTCCAGCTTCACCGGCGCCTGACGGGTGTGCAGACCCGAGACCGGATCAACGGTCGCGTCCCACATCACCGGCGCCGGCATCACCGCCTGCTTACGCCCCTTGGCGTCGGTGAACAGCACACTGCCGTCCGCCTGCAGGGCCGCCGTCAGACCGCGCGCCTTCAACGGCAGCGTATACACGTAATCGTTTGCGGCCGGGCGCCGGTTGATGTCCACGAACTGCTCGAACCCGGTACGCGTCGCCTCCACGACCACATCCGCACCCGGCACCGCGTCCGGATACGTCGCCCGCGTGCCCTCCAGCACCGGCTCGGGCAGACCGCCCTTCCACTGCAACGTGATCTGCCGCTCACCACTGCCCAGCGTCACCAGATCCCGCGCGGGGGCGGTCCTCTCCGCCGCCAGCGACCGCACGACGCTCCCGCCACCACCGGCCAGCCGCAGACCACGCGGATGACCCTTCGGCGCCACACTGCCATCAGCGGCCGCCACCAGGTCCAGATCCACCGGACGCCACGAGCCGCCCTCCTCGAACCGCACCGGCCCCGCACTGATCTCACTCGTCAGCGAACCATCAGCGTTCACCCACGTCGTCGACGTCTCCGACCGCTCCGAGAGCGCCTCCACCCGCCGACCCGACAACCGCGCAGCGACCCGCGCCGACGGAATATCAGCCGCCGAACTCGCATAAACCGCGGCCTGCTCCGCCGGCTTGTCAGGAGCGGCGACCGCCGCCTCCGCGCCCCCCAGCGCGCCGACCGCCAGTGCCATCACCAGCACCGCCGACACCGACCGCTTCGAACCCCATCCCGAACCGGGCCAGGCGCGACCGCGCCAGACCCCCCCACGCCCATCCATGAACCCTCCAGAATCTCCACAGCTCCCTCACATGGAGCCGACGAGAGCAGACACTAGAGATCACCAAAAGAGGACAAGACGGATGATCCAAGCTGTAGCGAACCTATGAGCCTCCTGTGAATACCAAGTCTTTACCTTTCGGTGAAATCCCGACCTGATTCGGAACGAGTGGCCTGAATCAGCACCATACAAAGGGGACGACTCGCCTTCACCGATTCGGCCACGGACCTACGCTGCGACCCGATGTCGTCTTGACTCTCGGGGCTTCCCGCACCGGACTGCCCGCCGCCCCCGCGCTACGGCGGCGGGGTCCGGTGGACGTGAGGGCGGTCTCAGGGGGGTTCCTCTTTCCGGACGCGGCCGCCCGTGCCAGCATGGAAGTGATCCGGGGACGCCGTCAGGGCGCCTCGAGATGACATGAAGGAGCCGTCACCATGACGCAACTTCCGGCTGCCCACGATTCGGGCCAGGCACCGGCCCCGCAGCCCGCCGACCCGCACACCGCCCCGCCCGCCGCGGCCCCGCGGGGCGCCGACCACCCCAAGGCGCTCTACGGCGGCACCGGCACCCGCCGCATCACCGTCCGCGACCTCTCCGCCGCCAAGGAGCGCGGCGAGAAGTGGCCCATGCTGACCGTCTACGACGCGATGACCGCGTCCGTCTTCGACGAGGCCGGCATCCCCGTCCTGCTGGTCGGCGACTCGATGGGCAACTGTCACCTGGGCTTCGAGACCACCGTCCCCGTCACCCTCGATCACATGGCGATGCTCTCCGCCGCCGTGGTCCGGGGCTCCAGCCGGGCGCTGGTCGTCGGCGACCTGCCCTTCGGCACGTACCAGGAGGGCCCGGTCCAGGCGCTGCGCAGCGCCACCCGGCTGATCAAGGAGGCCGGGGTCGGGGCGGTCAAGCTGGAGGGCGGGGAGCGGTCGCTCGCCCAGACCGAGACCTTGGTGCAGGCCGGTATCCCGGTCATGTCCCACCTGGGCCTGACCCCGCAGTCCGTCAACACCCTCGGTTACCGGGTGCAGGGCCGCGGCGACGAAGCGTCGCACCGGCTGATCAACGACGCCAAGGCCGCGCAGGACGCGGGCGCCTTCGCCGTGGTGCTCGAACTGATCCCCGCCGAGGTCGCCGCCGAGATCACCCGCTCGCTGCACATCCCCACCATCGGCATCGGCGCCGGCCCCGAAACCGACGCGCAGGTGCTGGTGTGGACCGACATGGTCGGGCTGACCGGCGGGAAGGTGCCGCGCTTCACCAAGCAGTACGCGAACCTGCGGCAGACCCTCGGGGACGCGGCGAAGGCGTACGCCGGTGAGGTCGTCGGCGGCACGTTCCCGGCCGAGGAGCACACCTTCCACTGAGCACGAGCGGGCTGGGCGCCCACGCGCCCAGCCCGCACCCCCGCACCCCGCAACCCGCAACCCCGCACCCGCACCCGCACCCGCACCACCCCGTACCCACCGCACCACCCCGTGGGGCCCGGTCCGTCCGGGCCCCACCGGCGTTTTGAGACATCCGGCCACCTCCTCCGTATAGGTGGGTGAACGCCCCTCGCGGCGGCCGCCCTCACCTGTGGAAGTCCCCCCATGGCCCGTTCCCCCGCACCAGATGTCTCGGCCCGCGATACACCGACTCGACCAGGGGCGACGGGTACGGAAGGATGCCGCCGTGGATGGACCCCCCCTGGAACCTCCAGAACCGGCCGGTTCGGTTCCGGAGGAGGAACTCATGCGGGCGCTGTACCGGGAACACTCCGGCGCCCTTTTCGCCTACGTGCTGCGACTCGTCGCCGGCGACCGCTACTTGGCCGAGGACGTCGTGCAGGAGACGCTGCTGCGCGCCTGGAAGAGCGCGTCGCGGCTCGATCCGGCGGCCAGGTCGCTGCGGCCGTGGCTGGTGACGGTCGCCCGCCGCATAGTCATCGACGGACACCGCAGCAGACTGTCGCGTCCGCAGGAGTCCTCCCCCGCCGCCCTGGAGCAATTGCCCGCCCAGGACGAACTGGAGCGTTCACTGCGGCTGATGACGATCTCGGACGCCCTTCAGGACCTGTCCGCCGCACACCGCGAGGCCCTGGTGGAGACCTACTTCCGCGGCCGCACGGTCAACGAGGCGGCGGACGAACTCGGGCTGCCACCCGGCACCGTACGGTCCCGGGTGTTCTACGGGCTGCGCGCTCTGCGGAACGCGCTGGAGGAGAGAGGGGTGACCCCTTCATGACGCCACATATGGACGTGGGCGTCTATCTGCTCGGTGTGCTCGACGACTCGGAGATGGCCAAGTTCGAGGCACATCTCGCCGAGTGCGAGCAGTGCGGCAGGGAACTGGACGAACTCAGCGGCCTGTTGCCGATCCTGAGCGAGATCCGGGACGACGGCATCGGGTACGAGGAGCCGCCCAGCGGCGAGGCGATGCTCGACCGGCTGCTCGACCAGGTCCGACGGGAACGCAAGGCCCGCAGGCGCAGACGGCTGCTGCTCACCGCGGTGGCCGCCGTCCTGGTCGTCGGCGGGCCGGCCGTCGCCGTGCACGACTTCGTCGGCGGCTCCCCCGCGCCGGCGCCCGCCTTCGCCCGCGACCGGCACACGGCCAGCAATCCGGCCACCGGCGCCTCCGCCGAGGTCGGGGTCGCCGACAAAGGGTGGGGCAGCGTCGTGGACCTGCGGCTCACGGGCGTACGCGGCCCGCTGACCTGCAGCCTGATCGCGGTCGGCCAGGACGGCAGCTGGCAGACGGTGGCCACCTGGTCCGTACCCGACACCGGGTACGGCACCGACGCCCAGCCCCATCCGCTCACCGTGCAGGGGGCGTCCGGTTTCCACAAGGACGCCATCAGCCACTTCGATGTCCGCGCAAACGATGGAAAGCTCCTGGTCAGCGTCCCGACTTGACGTGAAGCAGCGCTCGGGACCAGCCCGCGGGACCCGCCATCCTCCGCCGGCCCGCCCCCCGAACCGCCACCGGACCGCCGCCCTCCCGGCCCGGATCGCCGTACGGACCGCTCCCTCCCCCCACATCCCGCCGATCCGCCCCCGATCCGTCACCGATATCCCGCCGACAGCCTCGGTCGGCGGGATATCGGCGCGATGTCGGTGGGGCCCGGCATCGTGGTGGTCATGACGACGCGACTGACAGACAACGGTGGGACCGCCGCCGTCGAGGTGCGCGGTCTGGTCAAGCACTACGGTCAGACCAAGGCACTCGACGGGGTGGATCTGGAAGTGCGCCAGGGCACGGTGCTCGGCGTTCTCGGCCCGAACGGGGCCGGCAAGACCACACTGGTACGGGTGCTCTCCACCCTGATCCAGCCGGACGCGGGCACCGCCCGGGTGGCCGGATACGACGTACTCAAGCAGCCCCGGCAGCTGCGCCGGGTGATCGGACTGACCGGGCAGTACGCCTCGGTGGACGAGAAGCTGTCCGGCCGGGAGAACCTCTACATGATCGGCCGGCTGCTCGACCTGTCCCGCAAGGACGCCCGGACCCGGGCCGACGAGCTGCTGGAACGTTTCTCGCTGACCGAGGCGGCCAAGCGGCCCGCGATGAACTACTCCGGCGGGATGCGCCGCCGCCTCGACCTGGCGGCGAGCATGATCGGCCACCCGTCGGTGCTCTACCTGGACGAGCCGACCACCGGCCTCGACCCCCGGACCCGCAACGAGGTCTGGGAGGAGGTGCAGCGGATGGTCGCCGAGGGCGCGACCGTGCTGCTCACCACCCAGTACATGGAGGAGGCCGAGCAGCTGGCGAGCGAGCTGACGGTCATCGACCGCGGCCGGGTGATCGCCAACGGCAAGGTCGAGGAGCTCAAGGCCAGGGTCGGCGGGCGCACGCTGGAGATCCGGCCGTCCGAGCCGGCGCGGGTGGCGGCGATGGCCGCCGCGATCACCGAGGCCGGGCTTGACGGGGTGGCCGGCGCGGTGGCGGACCAGGAGGCGGGCACGGTGAGTGTGCCGATCCTCAGCGACGAGCAACTGACGTCTGTGGTCGGCTTGTTGGGCGCGCGCGGCTTCGGCATCGCGGGCATCGGCACCCATCTGCCCAGTCTGGACGAGGTGTTCCTGGCGATCACCGGCCAGAAGGCGAGCGCGCCCGGCCCCGAGGGCGACGACAACACCCCTGTCATGGAGAAGAAGCGAGAAATGGAGGTCTCGGTATGAGCGCGGCCACGACGACCGCATTCGCGCCCGGGAAGACGGTCGCGTCCGACGAGACCAGGATCGGTCTGCGGGGCAATCTGCGGCACATCGGCGCCCTCGCGCGCCGCAACATGCTCCAGATCAAGCAGGACCCCGAGTCGATGTTCGACGCGGTCCTGATGCCGGTGATCTTCACCCTGCTCTTCGTGTACGTCTTCGGCGGCGCGGTCTCCGGCAAGGGCCACCAGCAGGAGTACGTGAACTACGTGATCCCCGGCCTGATGGCGATGATGGGCATGAACATCGCCATGGCGGTCGGTACCGGGATCAACGACGACTTCAAGAAGGGGGTCATGGACCGGTTCCGTACGATGCCGATCGCGCGGTCCTCGGTTCTGATCGCCAAGATCGTCGTCGAGGTCGGCCGGATGCTGATCGCCACGGCGATCCTGCTGGGCATGGGCTTCGCGCTCGGTCTGACCATCCACACCGATGTGCTGCATCTGTTCGCGGCCATCGTGCTGTCCACGGCCTTCGGCGCCTCGCTGATGTGGATCTTCATCCTGCTGGGCCTGACCATGAAGACGCCGCAGTCCGTCCAGGGGGTGGCCATGCTCGTGCTGATGCCGCTGCAGTTCGGCAGCTCGATCTTCGCCAAGCCGACCACGATGCCGGGCTGGCTGGAGTCCTTCACGAAGGTCAACCCGCTGTCCAACCTGGCGGACGCCTCCCGCGCGCTGGTCAACGGCGGCGCGGTGGCCCACTCGGTGTGGATGACGCTGGCCTGGTCGGTCGGCATCACCGCGGTGACGATGCCGCTGGCGGTGGCGCGCTTCCGCAAGAAGACCTGACGGCCCCGCGGTCCCGAGAGGGCGCCGCACCCCCGGACCGTACGGTGCCGGACCGCGATGCCGGTCCGGTGCCGTACGGTCCGCGTCGTTCAGCCGGTCCGCGCTGTCCAACCGGTCCGCGTCGGTCCGTCGGTCCGTGGGTCCGCGTTGTCCAGTCGGTCCGCGTCCTTGGGTCCGCGCGGCTCAGTCCACGTCGCGCATCAGGGCGATGGCCCCCTCCACGGTGAGGCCGTCGCCCTCGGCGTACGCCGCCGCGTAGTCCTCGTCGCCGAGCAGGGTGCGCAGCCGGGTCCGGGAGCGGTCCAGCTGCTCGGCCTCGCCGGGCGGCATCACGGAGGGGCGCAGCCGGTCGTGCGCGTTGAGCAGCACGGCCGCACGGAGGGCACGGCGGGTGCCGAGGCCGGTCGCGGGCCCGGACCCGGGCGGCTCGGCGTCCGCCTCGGCGAGCATGGTGAGGAGGTCCACCGCGCCCGGGGCGAGCAGGATGCCCACCCTCGGGGTGATGACGTTCGCCAGCGGGTGGCGGTTCAGCTCGTCGATGCCGTCGGCCACCATGGACAGGCCGGCGTCGGGGTCGCCCAGGCGGCCGATCAGATGGCCCTTCACCCCGTTGAGCATGCCGATCACAAAGCCGGGCGCCCCGCCGGACTGGGTGCCCTCGACGATGGTGGACTCGATCAGCTCCAGGGCCTCGGCGATGTCGTCGCGGCGGCTGAGCATCGACGCGAGCAGGACCTTGCCGAAGAACGCGGCTCCGTCGCTGGCCGCGCCGAACCGCTCGGCGTCCGCGATGCCCTCGCGCACCAGCCGCTCGCCCTCCTCGGGCTCGCCCGCGTTGGACAGCGCCTCGCCGAGCCGGACGGTGAGCACGGGGATGTGCTGGTGCGAGCCGATCTTGCGGGCCAGCTCGATGGCCTCGCGGCAGCAGACGGCCGCGCGCCGCCAGTCACCGCCGTGGCCCGCCGCCTCGGCCTCCCCGGAAAGCGTCTCGGCCATGCCCCATTCGTCGCCGAGCCGTTCGAACAGCCTGCGGCTCTCGGCGATGTCCCGCAGCGAGTCGGACAGCCGCTCCTTCACATCGTTGTTGATCTTCGCGCGCAGTTGCAGGGCGAAGGCCAGCTCCCAGGTCCTGCCGTACTGGCGGCACACCCCCACGGTCTCGTCCATCAGATCGTGGAGCCGTTCGAAATCGCCGGAGAAGAAGGCGCCGTACGGGCGCAGCAGGCCGGGGAAACGGGCCGACTGCGGCAGGTGCGGCGGGTAGGTCGTGAGCAGTGCGCGGCCCATCCGGGCGGTGTCCGGGTCGGTCCACCACTCGACCTCGCCCTCGCGCGCGGACATGCCGACGATCCGGACGTAGCGGCGGGCTTCGAACAGCCGCTCGCCCTCCAGCGGCGGCGGGTCGTCCAGCGGGCCGCGCTCCAGCGGTACGAGGGCCGGCGGGTCGGCGAACGGGTCGGGGCCCATCGCGGCCACGGCGTCGGGCCAACGGCGGCGCTCCGAGATGTAGTTGCGCACCTCCCAGAACCAGGCGCAGCCCAGTACGAGTATCAGCGCCTCCTGTTCGTCGCCGGCCTCGACCGCCCGGCGCAGGGCGGCCCGCAGATTCTCGTGCTCGCGCTCCAGCCGCTCGAACCAGACGAGTTGGCCGCGGCCGCGCAGCAACGGGTCGGCGGTGCGGGCGTATTCACGGAAGTACGTGAGGTGGCGGCGCTCGACGACGGGCCGTTCGGCGGACTCGTCCAGGCGCTCGGCGGCGTACTCGGAGATGGTCTCCAGCATCCGGTAACGGGCGCCGTCCTCGGTGAGGTCGGCCAGCACGAGCGACTTGTCCACCAGGGAGGCGAGCAGCGCGGCCGTGTCGCCCGCATCGATCCGCTCGGCCCCCGCGGCGGCGTGCCGCGGGCCTCCCGCCGGGGTCGGGTCCGCGCAGATGGCCTCGGCGGCCTCCAGGGTCCAGCCGCCGCGGAAGACGGCCAGGCGGCGCAGCAGGACGCGCTCGGGGAGCTCCAGCAGGTCCCAGGACCAGTCCACGACGGCCCGCAGGGTCTGCTGGCGGGGCAGCAGCGTACGGCTGCCGCCGGTCAGCAGCCGGAAGCGGTCGTCGAGGCGGTCGGCGAGCTGGCGCGGGGACAGGCTGCGCAGCCGCGCGGCAGCGAGTTCGATGGCCAGCGGCAGCCCGTCCAGCCGGCGGCACAGCTCGGCGCAGGCGGTCGGGTCCTCCTCGACGGAGAAGCCCGGGCGCGCGGCGGCCCCCCGGTCGGCGAGCAGCCGCAGCGCGGGCGGGTCCGGCAGCGGGTCCAATGGCCGGACCAACTCCCCCGGTACGCCCAGCGGTTCACGGCTCGTGGCCAGGACGGTCACGCCGGGGCAGTCGGCGAGCAACTGCTCGGCGAGGGTGGCCGCCGCGTCGATCACATGCTCGCAGTTGTCCAGTACGAGCAGCAGATCGCGGCTCGCGCAGTAGTCGGCGAGCTGCCGCAGCGGGTCCCTGGCCTTGGCTTCGGCGGCGATCGCGGCCTCCGCCGCGCCGACGGAGTGCAGCAGGGTGTCGCGCAGGCCGAGCGAGCTGATCACGGCCTCCGGGACCGTACGGGGGTCGCTGACCGGGGCCAGTTCGGCGTACCAGACGCCGTCCGGCCAGCGCGCGGCCAGCAGATCGCCCGTTTCCTGGGAGAGCCGGGTCTTGCCGGTGCCGCCGGGGCCGGTCAGCGTGACCAGCCGGGCGCGCTCCAAGTCCCCCCGCACGGCGGCGAGATCGGACTCGCGGCCGACGAAACTGGTCAGCCGCGCGCGGGCGTTGCCCGGCGGCCGTACGGGCGCCGGGGCGGGCGGGCGCGGGGCCGGCGCCTCGGCGGGCGTCACGGCCCGCGCTGCGGGCAGCGGGTCGGGGTGCAGCAACTCCGCGTGCAGCGTGCGCAGTTCACCACTGGGGTCGGCGCCGAGCCGGTCGGCGAGATCGCGGCGGACCTCCTCGTACGCGGCCAGCGCGTCCGCGGTACGGCCGGCCGCCCGCAGCGCGCGGATGTGCAGGGCCCGCAGCGGCTCGTACAGGGGGTTCTCGGCGGCGAGTTCGGCCAGCTCGGGAAGTATCTGGTCGGCCCGGCCGAGGGCGAGTTCGGCGGTCAGGCGCTGCCGGCGGACGTCCAGGCGCAGGGCCTCGCTGCGTACGGCGGCCGTCGCGCGGTCGGGCAGGTCGGCCAGCGCGGGGCCGCGCCACAGGGCGAGCGCGTCGCCGAGCAGCCCGGACGCCTTGATCGGGTCGCCGTCGGCCAGCGCCCGCGCGCCCTCCTCGGCCAGCCGCTCGAAGCGGTAGAGGTCGATGTCCTCGCGGGTGGCCTCCAGCCGGTAGCCGCCCTCGACGGAGGCGACCGCGTCGTGCCCGAGCGCCCGCCGCAGCCGTCCCACCAGCGCCTGGAGCGCGCCGGTCGCCCCGGCCGGCGGCTCGCCGCCCCACACCTCGTCGATGAGCGCGTCGGCGCCGATCACCCGGCCGGGCCGCAGCGCGAGCGCTGTCAGCAGCGCGCGCAGCCGTCCACCCGCCAGCGAAGCGGGCGTGCCGTCGTCGCGCAGGGCCTGGGTGGTGCCGAGGATCACGTATCGCACGGCCCCATTGTTACGGAGTCGGCGGCCTCGCCGCGCCCGGGTTCCCGGCGCGGTCTCCGCGCGTGGAGCGCGGGCGGGTGCGGGCGGGTCCGGGCCGGGTCCGGGCCGGGGGAACGCGGGGGGCCGGCCGGGCGTTGTGCGGGCACGGAGTGTGCTGTGCGGGGCACGGTCCGTCGTACGGCGGGCGCGCGGGGCCCGCGAGGGGGCACGAACCGTCGCGTCGCCGCCACGGTCTGTTCCGTCGCCGCCGACGGGATGGCATGATCGGGCCGCGTCGACCACCGGGGTTCCGGCCCGGCGGCGGCATCCGCCTGACCGAGCACCCTGCCCGCCCCGCCGCAGCACCCGCGTCCGCCGTCCGCCAGGAGCCCGTCCCATGAGCGTCACCCCGATCCGCCGTGCCGTGCGCGGCGGGGACCGCAGGATCAGCCCGATCTTCCTCGCCATCGCCGCGGTGACGGTGGTGTCCGGCTGGGGGGTGTGGTCGCAGTACGCCTCCGACCACGGCTTCGCGGTCTTCCTCTTCGTCCTGTCCGGCTGGGTCGTCTCGCTGTGCCTGCACGAGTACGCGCACGCCCGTACCGCCCTGCACAGCGGTGACATCAGCATCGGCGCCAAGGGCTATCTGACCCTCAACCCGCTCAAGTACACCCACGCGCTGCTGTCCATCGTGCTGCCGGTGGTGTTCTTGATCATGGGCGGCATCGGACTGCCCGGCGGCGCGGTCTTCATCGAACGCGGCCGGATCAAGGGGCGGCTGCGGCACAGTCTGATCTCGGCGGCGGGTCCGCTGACCAATGTCGTCCTCGCGGTCCTGCTGATGCTGCCGTTCACGCTGGGCGCGGCGGACACCTGGCCGACGGAGTTCCTGTCCGCGCTGGCGTTCCTGGCGATGCTCCAGGTCACGGCGGCGGTGCTGAACCTGCTGCCGGTGCCGGGCCTGGACGGCTACGGCGTCCTCGGGCCCTGGCTGTCGCACGGGGTGCGGCGCCAGGTGGAGCCCATCGCGCCCTTCGGTCTGATGGCCGTCTACGGCGTGCTCTGGATCCACTCGGTCAACGTGAAGTTCTTCGACGCGATCTACCGGGTGATGGGCTGGTTCCACGTCCCGGGCATGTACGCGGACTTCGGCTACACGCTCTTCCGGTTCTGGCAGACCTGATCGGGGCGGGTCCGGGACCGGTCGAGGCGGTCCGGGACCGATCGAGGCCGCTCAGGAGCCGTTTCCGGCGGCGGCCGCCGTCTCGCTCCCGCTCTTAGCGTCGAGCCTGGCCTTGCGGCTGTAGTACCACCACATGTTGCTCGTCAGACCGGCCAGCAGCAGCCAGACCACGCCCACCCAGTGGCCGTACACGAAGGACACCACCGCGGCGGCGACGGCCAGCAGGCACACGATGAGGGAGTAGCGGGCGAGGCGGGGCATGGGCGGGGTGGCTCCTGTCGGGCGCGTACGGCGGGTCGTACGGTCATTGTCCCCCATGCCCCGCGCGCGGCGGGGGCGCGGCTCCCCGGGCTCGCGCCCGCCCGCCGCGCCCGGTACGCGCTCAGATGTCGGTGACGCGCAGGCCCGCGTGCGCCTTGTAGCGGCGGTTGACCGAGATCAGATTGGCGACCAGCGACTCGACCTGGTGGGCGTTGCGCAGCCGTCCCGCGAAGACACCGCGCATCCCGGGGATACGGGCGGCGAGCGCCTGGACCAGGTCGGTGTCCGCGCGGGAGTCGCCGAGGACCATCACGTCCGTGTCGATCTCGTCGATCTCCGGGTTCTGCAGCAGCACGGCGGACAGATGGTGGAAGGCGGCGGTGACCCGGGACTCCGGCAGCAGGGCGGCGGCCTGCTGGGCGGCGCTGCCCTCGTCGGGGGTGAGGGCGTACGCGCCCTGCTTGTCGAAACCGAGCGGGTTGACACAGTCGACGACGAGTTTGCCCGCGAGGTCGGCGCGGAGCGCTTCCAGGGTCTTGGCGTGGCCCTCCCAGGGGACGGCCACGATCACGATGTCGCTGCGGCGGGCGCAGTCGGGGTTCTCGGCGCCTTCGATGCCGAGGCCGAGTTCGGCCGCCGCGGCCCGGGCGCGGTCCGCGCGGCGCGAGCCGATGATCACTTTCTGGCCGGAGCGGGCGAGGCGGTAGGCGAGGCCCCGGCCCTGGTCGCCGGTGCCGCCCAGGACGCCGACGGTCAGTCCCGAGACGTCGGCCAGGTCCCAGGGGGACTTGACCGGCGGCGTCTGTGCATCGTCTTTAGTCATACGCCCGATCCTTCCACCCCCTTAACCCCTGCGCGGGGCGCGCCCAGTGCCGTGGGGGCTTTGTTACCCCGCCCCTCCCCCGGGGCTTCGCCTGTGGGTACCCCCATCTCGCTTCGCTCGCCCATGCGGGTGCGACTCTGTCTACGGGTGCCGCCGTGGGCCGCCAGGCCGGCCGGCGGCTCACCGTCACGGGGAGGGGCCGACCACCGGCCCGCAGACGCCGACGGTGGCGCGGCCCCACAAGAAGACCCGCGGACGGAGTCGTAACCGCACGGGCGGGCGGGGTGGGTGAAACAACCCCGCGCCGGAGGCGCCTACGCCGAGAGGGGGAACACCTCGCCCAGCGCCCCGAACACGCGAGTGTTCAAAGCGAAAGCGAGCCGGCACTCCTCCACCACCCTCGCCTTCTCCAGCTCGTCCACCGCCAGCCCGTCCAGCAGCTCCCGGTACTCCCGCTTGAAGGCCGCCGGATTGCCGATCTCCTCGAAGACGTAGAACCGCACCCCGTCCCCCTTACGTGAGAAACCCCACGTCTTCTCGGCGATGCCGCGGATCACCTGACCGCCGGAGAGGTCGCCGAGGTAGCGGGTGTAGTGGTGGGCGACGTAGCCGGCCGGCCAGGTCGCGGCCACCTCGCTCACGCGTTCGGCGTAGCGGACGGTGGCGGGCAGCGCGGTGGCGGTGTCCTGCCAGCCGGGGCCGAGCAGATGGTCGAGGTCGCGCTCCAGCGCGGCGAGCCGCATCAGTTCAGGTCTGAGGAAGGGACCGGCGACGGGGTCGTCGGCCAGCAGGCGCGCGCCGTCCTCCAACGCCCGGTAGACGAACCAGAGTTGTTCGGTGTAGCGGGCGTACGCCTCCACGCCGTGCCGCCCGCCGAGCAGATCGCTCATGAAGGTGGAGTTCTCCGCCTCGGTGTGCTGGTCGTGGCTGGCGGTACGGATCACGGTGGAGAAGGGCTGCGTCAAGGGAAACCTCCCGGGTCAGGCGGCGGACCGTTCGGTGCCGCCGAAACGATCCTGGCAAGTTAGGTATACCTAAGTCAACAGCTTGCCGACAAGCTGTCGGAATCCCCTGGGGAACACTTCCACCCCGGGTGGGTGTTCAATCCGCCCAAGAGGCAGGATGTCCTCCACCAGCCGCGTACCGTGTACGGCAACGGGCCGGGGGCGAGGGAAGGAGCTCGATGGCAGGCAAGAACAGGTTGTCCGGCTGGCTGCGACGCCGTACGGACAGTGCGTCCGGTTCTGCCCGCCCCGCCAGGGCCCCGCGCTCCACCCGGGCCGAGCGCGCCGCCGACCGGGCCGCCGCGCCCGATCCGCGCCGCGACGAGATGATCATGGCCGCCATCGCGGCCGGCCTCCCCGTGGCGCCCGCCGCCCACCCCGAGGGCTTCGGCTGTTCCTGTGAACGGATCGGCTGTCCACTGCCGGGGGTGCACCCGGTCTCGCTCGCCTGGCAGACCCAGGCCAACACCGACCCCGAGCGGGTCGCCCACTGGCTGCGCACCCACCCGCTGGCCAACTTCGTCACCGCCACCGGCATGGACCACGACGTGCTCGACGTCCCCGCCGAGGCCGGCCGGCTCGCGCTGGAACGGCTCACCGTCGACGCCGCCACCCTCGGCCCGGTCGCCGCCCGCGAGGACCGGCTGCTGTTCTTCACCGAGACCCGCGGCACCCCCGTGGACGAGGAGGAGTGGTGGCCCTGCGTACTGGACTGCCACCCCGAGACCGCCGACGAGCACCCCGGCATCCGCTGGCACTGCCGCGGCAGCTACATCCTGCTGCCGCCCGCCCGGCTGCCCTCGGGCCTCACGGTCGACTGGCTGCCCGGCCACGGCCCCGACCTGCCGCTGCCCGACCCGCTGCCGGTGCTGGACATCCTCTCGGACGCCTGCGCGCAGTTCGCCTACGAGCCGGAGCCCGAGCCGATCGCCTGGAGCCGCTGAGACCGTAGGGGGCTCCGGAGCCGCCGGGGTCGCGAGGACAACGAGGAGCGTCGAGGGGCGTCGACTCCCCCGGCGCCCGTACGGGCGGCTACTCGCCCTTCGCCGAGACCAGCCCCACCAGCCGGCTGACGAAGGCCACCTTCGCCGAGCCCCCGGCCGGAGGCACCGTCACCGTCTCCTGCCCCACCCGGGCCAGCGTCACCGAGGTCTTGGGGTCGCCGGCCATCAGCGCCTTGGTGTCGGCGTCGATCGTCAGCCGGTAGCCCTCCCGGTAGGTGGACCTGGCCTGGTGGCGGGTGCTGAAGAACACCACCGCGCCACCGTCCTTCGTACGCAGCGCGACCGGCGTGAAGTCGTCGCCGTCGGCCGGCTGATCGGCGTACTGCGTCACGGAGTCGGCGGTCTTCATATGGTCCTTGCGGGAGTCGATCAGCTCCGTGGTCGCGGCGCCGGGGGCGAAGACCGAGCCCTTGCCGTCCCGCAGATACGCGATGTACTCGGCGCTCAACTGCCCCGGCTGCACGAGCAGTTCGGTTCCCGCGAGCGGTACGGCCGCCGCGTGGCCGTCCTTGTCCACCGCGAAGTCGGGCAGTTGGCCGGGCTGGGCCATCGCCAGGAAGTCCGCCTTCCACGGCTGCCCCGCGGCGCCCCGGCGGAAGACCAGCAGCCAGCGCGAATCCCCGCGGTTGGTCGCCGTGTCCGCCACGAAGAACTTCGGCCAACCGCGCTGCTCGGGAATCAGGAACCGCGCGTCCGAGAGCACCAGCGGCTTGAACGACGGGTTCCCCTTGGGGTTGTTGGCGTGCCTCGCGCGCACCCCGGCCCGGTCGATCTCGCCCAGCGGCCCGGCCTCGATCGAGCCGATCAGCTGCTCGTCGTACGCCTTGGCGGCCGCGTTGTTGACGCTCGCGAAGTGCGCCAGCACCTGTGCGGCCTCGGCCGGCCGCAGCGAGGGTATCTTCGCGCGCTCGCCGTGCACGGTCACGCAGCCGGCCAGCGGCACGGTCAGCGCGAGAGCGGCGCCCCCGAGGCACCACCTGCGGCGGGTCATGGCGCGGCGGATCATGGCGCGTCGGCTCCTTCGTACCCGGCCCGGCGGGCCTTCGTACCCGGTGGAAACGCCGCAACCCTACCGGGCGGGAGCCGTCCGCCGGGCGCCGATCACGGGAGCGTGAGGACCTCGGCGCCGTTCGGGGTGACCACCAGCGTGTGCTCGAACTGGGCAGTCCGCTTGCGGTCCTTGGTCACGACCGTCCAGCCGTCGTCCCACACGTCGTACTCGTGCGTGCCCAGCGTCAGCATCGGCTCGATGGTGAAGGTCATCCCGGGCCGCATCACCGTGGTCGCCCGCGGGTCGTCGTAGTGCGGGATCACCAGCCCCGAGTGGAAAGAGGTGTTGATGCCGTGCCCGGTGAAGTCCCGTACCACGCCGTATCCGAAGCGCTTGGCGTACGACTCGATGACCCGGCCGATCACATTGATCTGCCGCCCGGGACGTACCGCCTTGATCGCCCGCTCCAGCGACTCCCGGGTGCGCTCGACCAGCAGCCGCGACTCCTCGGCGACCTCGCCGACGAAGTAGGTGGCGTTGCAGTCGCCGTGCACACCGTGGATGTACGCGGTCACGTCGAGGTTCACGATGTCGCCGTCGCGCAGCACGGTCGAGTCGGGAATGCCGTGGCAGATCACCTCGTTGACCGAGGTGCACAGCGACTTGGGGAAGCCGCGGTAGCCCAGGTCGGAGGGGTAGGCCCGGTGGTCGACCATGTACTCGTGGGCGATCCGGTCCAGTTCGTCGGTGGTCACCCCGGGCGCGACGGCCGCGGCCGCGGCCTCCATCGCCCGGGCCGCGATGCGCGAGGCGATCCGCATCTTCTCCACGGTCTCCTCGTCCTGCACCTCCGGCCCGGTGTACGGGGTCGGGCCCGGCTTGCCCACGTACTCGGGGCGCGGGATGGACGGCGGCACATGGCGGGTGGGAGAGAGCGTGCCGGGGACGAGGAGCGACTGACCAGACATGCCGACGAGTGTATCGGCGCGGGATCGGGCAGGCTGGGGGTACATCGAGAGGAGGCACGGCATGCCGTTCTTCAAGGCGAGCAAGCCCGCGGGCAAGCCGGGTGAGTGGTACTACTGCCTCAAGCACAAGAAGGTCGAGGAGGGCCCCGACTGTCCCGGCAAGAACCGCTTCGGGCCCTACGCCACCCGCGCCGAGGCGGAGCACGCGATGGACCGCGTGGCCAGCCGTAACGACGAGTGGGACGCCCAGGACTGACACCCGCCGCGCCCCCGCCGCTCAGGAGGCGTCCGGCTGCGCGGCCGGCGCCCCGGGGGCCGGGTGCGCGGCGACGGGGGCCGCGTCGTAAGCGAGCAGCTTGGGGAGGGCCGCGGCGAGCAGGGCCACCGACGCCACGCACGCGAGGCCGCCGGACCAGACCTGTGGCAGACGCGGCGGGCGTTCGCGCTCTCGGTGCCCCAGCTCCCGTTCGTCGTGAGCTTCGAGATATCGATCCGGCCCCGCGCCGAGGCCACCATCCGCAGCAGCGCCCGCCACGCGGTGAACGGCTCACCGCCGGTGATCGCGATCGACGGGAGCCCGATCGACTCGAACTGATCGAGCAGGAAGCCGATCCGGCCGTCGGTCAGCGTCCAATCGAGCGAGGCACATCCGCCACGACAGCCCACCGCGCAGCGCCCGAACTGCTGTGCAGATCAGGCGACTTCGGCACGCGTTCACCACGCACGACGCCCCGGCCCCGGTGATCGTTGAAGCGATGTGGGACAACCGGCCCACATGGGACAACCGGGCGAAGAACCCGGCCCCCTTCGACAACCGCCCGACCTGGGACAACTGGAACAAGAAGTAGCCGCTGGTGCTGCCGGGCTTCGGGGCCGGCAGCACCAGCGACCGAGTCACCGTGCTGAAAGGCTGTTGATGGACACCCGCACGATCCGCCGCACGAGCGTCACCCTCCCCGCCCTGACCGAGCCCAGCCTCTACCTTTCCCACGTCACCTCGTTGGAGGGAGGCCGAGGACGGCTGGCGGAGTTCCACTACGCCGACGCCGATCTGCGCGACCTCGACCTCGCCGAAACCCACCTGCTCGACGGGCGGATCACCGGCCTGAAGGCCCAGCGCACGCGACTGGAGAAGCTACGTGTCGACTCCGTGGAGTTCACCGGCTGCGACCTGGCCTCCCTGCGGTGGACCGACAGCAGGATCTCCCGGGCCGTCTTCCGTGACTGCAAGTTCATGGGCGCCACGCTTGAGGACGTCACGCTCGACAACGTGCTCTTCGAGAACTGCAAGATCGACTACAGCACCTTCACTCGGCTCCGGGCCGCCGGCCCTGTGATCTTCTCGAAGTGCACGCTGCGCGAGACCACCTTCACCGCCGCCGACCTGGGCGCCGCCCTGATCAACCAGTGTGACCTGCGGCTGACCGAGTTCGACGGCGGAAAGTACCGCGGTCTCGACCTTCGGGACAACGACCTCTCCCAGCTCCGCGGCCTGGCCTCCCTCAAGCAGATCGTCATCGACCAGGCCCAGAAGCTCCAGCTGGCCGAAGCTCTCACGGCGGAGCTGGACGTCACCTTCGGCGAAGACCTCGACGACAAGTAGCCCCGCACCCCACCTCGGGAGGCACGGCCATGGGCCCACCGCTCTTGGACCGCCAGACAGGCCGTCGAGCTGATGGGCGGGGTAGTTCCGCGCGCGTCGAGCACACTGGCCGGCCTGCACTCGGAGCTGGGCCGTCATCGGCGCCTGCCGCTGGTGGCCGACTTTCTGGAGGAGACGGGCTGAGCCGGGCGAGCACGCGATGGACTGTGTGGCCACGGTCAGGAGGCGTCCGGCTGCGCGGCCGGGGTCGCGGGGGCCGGGGGCGCCCTGCGAGACCGCCGCACCTGACCTGTGACAGACGCGGCGGGCGTTCGCGGAAGCGGGAGTCCGGGATCACGCGGCCAGATCAGGCCGGGCACGCAAGTACAGGCTGCTGGTGGTGGACAGCGGGTCGTACAGCGCCCGCATGTACTCGAAGGTGTCACCGAGGGCGATCCTGGCCACGGCCGGAAGGGCCTGCGCGGCGGTGATCCGCCGGATGGCCTGCGCCTGCAAATCGCCGATCAGCGTCCGGCAATGGTCGGCGGCGTTCGTGGACTCGATCAGTTCCACGACCGTCCGCAGGTCCACCCGCTCACCCGCCAGATACGCCGCCAGCGTCCCGCGGCCGGCCGGGGCGAGGCGGTCGAGCGCGGCCCGCACCAGCACTGTGCGGCGCCGCCTCGCCAGGTCCGAGGTGTTCGCCAGCGTCAGCACGTCGCCCGCGTCCGCGCCTTCGCTCATCACCCGCACCAGCTCGGTGTACCCGTGGAGGTCGTTCTGCACCTGGAACGCCCCGCACAGCGGAGTGCCGGCCTCGCGCACCGCGGCGAGCCCTGCGTCCTCCAGGCCGCACAGCACCCCGGCCAGCTCCACCGACAGCAGCGCGTACGGCACGAACTGGCGGGCGTGGACGGCCAGGATGCCCTGCTCGGTCACCTCCAGCGGATCACGCAGCACATCCAGGTGAAGCTGCTCGACCTGCCCGGCGGCGACCAGCGCCGTACGGTCCTGGAACACCTCGGCCACCCGCACCCGCACCGCGTCGGGCAGGCCCGACCGCAGGATCGGCAGTGGCGCCAGAGCCGCCAGGACGTCACCGGCGAACAGAGCCGCGCTCACGCCTTCCACAGGCCCGAACGGGTCGGCAAGGGCGTGGTGCGCGGTGGGCCGGCCTCCGCGGATCGTGTCGCCGTCCACGATGTCGTCGTGCAACAGCACGGCCCCGTGCCGGATCTCCAGCGCCGCCGCGACCCGCACCAGGTCGCCCAGGTCGTAGTCCCCGGACCGGTCGAGGGCGAGCGCGGCGTAGAGGAACGCCATGCCCAGCAGGCGGCGACTCGGCCGGGTCACGTACACCCCGGCCGCCTCGCGGACCCGCGGGATGCTGATCCGGGCAGTCGCCTCCGCGAGATCACGATCCACGAAATCGGCGAGGCACGTCTCCACGAGCTGCTGTAAGTCGACGAGGGTGTCGTCATCGAGCCGGGGCATGGCGCTCTCCATCCATCAGGTCAGGGTGGGCCAAGGCACGTCGGTCTCCACCGGCGCGCTGTAGTCGACGCCGGGCACGTCGAAGCCGTACAACCGTCGTACTTCTGCGGTGAACCACGGCAGGTCGGCGAGGTCGCCGATGCTGTCGGTGGTGGCAGCCGCCCACCGCTCGGCGACCTCGGCCTGGACGTCGTCGTCCAGCTCCCACAGGTCCAGCCGGACACGGCCGGCGTCGTCCACGGTGAGCGGCTGGGATCCGGTGAGCTGGTCCCACAGGCTGACGAGCTGGCCGACCGGTGGCACCATGCCGCCGCCGAGATGGCCGCGCAGCAGCCCCACGTACAGGGCGATGCCGGGGATCGCCGTCGAGGACTGGGTGACGGCCGCACCGTTGACCGACGTCACGGCCCGCCCGTGAACCAGGTCGCCGAGCCGGTCGTTCAGCCTGCGCGCGGTGCTCTCCAGGTGAGCCTTCGCCGCGCCGATCGTACCCTCGCGGTAGATCGCCGCCGTCAGCGGCGATCCGATGTAGGACAGCGCCGCCGTGGCGAACCCGTCGGCGAGCAGTCCGCTGCCGCCGAGGTGGTCCACCCACGCTTCCCAGTCGGCGCCGCCCATCACCGCGACGGTCTGCTCGATGTCGTCGCCCTCCGCCGGCTGCGTCTCGACGTCCTTGACCTCCGGAGCGCCGTCCGCGTCGAACACGAGGGTCTTCGTCCGGTACGCGTCGCCGATGGGCTTCAGGACCGACGAGTACGTGATGTCGGTGTCGGGGTCCGTGCGGCGCGGCGCGGCCACCGAGTAGACGAGGTAGTCGAGCTTGCCGCCGAACCGTTCCCGGAGGACATCGGCGACCTGCCGCTTCATCTCGTGGGAGAAGGCATCGCCGTTGAGGAACACCATGTCCCGGCCGGCCTTGGCCGCCAGCTCCGCGGTGGCCGCGGTGCGGTACCAGCCCGCAGTCGCGGTCCGCCGCGCGGTGGGGCCCTTCTCGAGGCATACGCCGATGCCACGGATGCCGTGCCGGGCCAGACCAGCGACGGTGGCCGCCAGGCCGTACCCGGCCGACGAGCCGATGACCAACGCCACCGGCCGGCGACCGGGGGCCGGGGAGAGCCGCGACGGCGGCACGGCCGCCCACATGTCCTCGACCAGGCGGCGGCAGCCGTCCGGGTGCGAGTCGAGGAAGAGAAACCCGCGGCTGCGGGGGGTGATCGCGCGTACGGTCATGACCGGGTCCTTGTCGACAGGGAGCCGGCGGTCACCAGATCGGCTACCGCCTGGTGCAAGTCTGCGACGGTACGGATACGCGCAGTGACTTCGTCCGGCACAACGATCCCGAGCCGGCCTTGGAGGATGTTCACGATCTCCAGCAGCGCGAGGCTGTCCACACAGGCGTCCTCCAGCGGAGTCGCCTTTCGCAGGAAGGCCCGTACCGGCTCCCCGGTCACCTCGACCAGCGCCCGCAGAACCTCCCGCTCCGCGTCCGGTTCGCTCACCGCACACCCCGCCCGGCGGCCGGGCGGGCGAACAGCGCGGCGGCCGGAACGACCGGCACGGCCCGGTGCCCGGTCGTCTCGCCCGTGGCCCTGTCGTGCTGGTCGATCAGCAGGGAACAGGAGTCACAGAAGCTGGTGCACGTCGTGCCCGAGGTGAAGTCCCTCGGCACGATGTCGTGCAGACCGGCCAGACCGCCACCGTCCCGGACCCGCTTGACGTACGCCGAGGAGTTCACCCGCTCCAGGACCCGCCGCGCCGGCTCGCGCAGCAGATTCCCGAAGGCCAACCTTTCCGGCACGTTGAACGCGGCGCAGGAGTACCAGTCGCCGTTCTGCTTGAGCAACGACGTCGGTAACACGTACGCACCGACGGTCGGCGCGAAGCAGTCGAAGCAGTTGTCCATCCACCGCTCGATCGTGGTGTGTCCCGGCCGGTGCACCGGCGCCTGCTCGTCGAGGCGTTCGTTGACCAGGTAGACCCGCATCGTGGAGTGCACCCGGTCGTGTGGGAAGTTCCCGTACGCGGCCTCGTAGACACGGACCAGGGCGTCGAGCCTGTGCTCGCGCGTCGCCGGATCGGCCAACGACGACACGGCCACGTTCAGTTGGTGTTCGGTGTAGTGCGTCACCGCGTGGTGCAGAATCCGAGCCACGTATTCCAGCGGTGTCGTCTGCTCGCCGATCGACAGCATCAACAGCGGCACGAACAGGCGCGAGTCCAGCCAACCGGCCCGCTCCAGCCGCCCGAACACCGGCGCGCACCGCCTCTCGGTGCCCCAGCTCCCGTTCGTCGTGAGCTTCGAGATATCGATCCGGCCCCGCGCCGAGGCCACCATCCGCAGCAGCGCCCGCCACGCGGTGAACGGCTCACCGCCGGTGATCGCGATCGACGGGAGCCCGATCGACTCGAACTGATCGAGCAGGAAGCCGATCCGGCCGTCGGTCAGCGTCCGACCCTGGTCCAGCGGCAGCGCCCCCATGCCGCAGGACGGGCACGAGTCGTCGCACTTCGTGGTCAGCTCCAGCTCAACCCGCATCGGCAGGTACGGCGCATCCGGATCCAGGCCGGCCGCCGCCCACCTTTCCCGGGCCAGGGTGAAGACGTCCGGTGTCTTCACCGCGTACTTTCCGTGGAACGGCTTCACGGGGTGTCCTTCGACGTACAGCCCCGTCCCCTCTTTGATCACGGCACTCTCCTTCACCAGCCGCCCGATCCGGGCGCCGGCCATCAGCGGACAGCACAGGTTCACCTCCACGCCCAGCGCGACAACCGCAGGCGTAGGACACGACCAATGCACGCGGGCCGTCAGGCAGGCCCGGTAGGCCCAGCACCAGGCCCCCTACGGGCCTCGCGCTGTCGGCCTGCCCCCATCACAGCGGCTCGGGCACACAGGGCGGAAGTACCGGACGGTTGCCTCCGGTTGCCCCCGGTTGCCTCTGGTTGCCCCCCGTTGCTCCGGTTGCTCCGGACCTCCCCATAGGGCCGAACCCGGTCCACACTGAAGGCAGTTCAGAAGAGTGGGAGAACGACCCGATGGAAGACCGCCACCCGCTGACCCAGCTGTTAGCCGCACGCGGATGGACAGCGCAGACGTACCTGCGGCGAGTGAAGACGGAATACATCAAGCGTGGGTACGGGAGAGATTTCGCCACCCGCAAGGAGAAAGTCTCGCGGTGGACCCGGGCGAAGCGGCCGCAGGTCCCCAACGAGCAGACACAACTCGCGATGGCCGCCGTGCTCGGCATCCCCGCTCATGAAGTGGTGACGCGAGGCTGGCCGAAGTGGCTGGCACTCGGACTGCGCGACGACCACGCCGCGTGGACCGCACCGTGGACTGCGGCAGGCGCTCTTGCTGCCCTTGACGACGGAGGACCCGTGGACCGACGCCGCATGCTGATCGCCTCGACCGGCACGGTCTCAGCGGTCATCGCCCAGTGGGCCAACGCGCTGCCGGCACTGCCCCAGACCTCCGGCCGCCGCATCGGGACCGAGACCGCCGACCACCTCGACACACGCCTCGCGGCACTACGGCGCCTTGACGACGACCTGGGCGCCGATCACGTGTACGACGCGGCCCGCGCGGAAATCCGACTGATCGCCCGGCTGCTGCAAGAGCGGAGCTACACCATGGAGACCGGCCGCCGCCTGTGGTCCGCGGCGGCCGAGGCGTCCCGGCTGGCCGGGTGGTGCGCCTACGACAACGGGAACATCGGGGCGGCCGAACGGCACTTCGCCGGGTCCCTGCACGCCGCGGGCGAGGCCGGGGACCCGACGGCCGGAGCGGTCGCCGCCGCATTCTGGGCGAACGTGAGGTACGGCTGCGAGCACCCGGACCCGGGCAGCGCGATCGACCTCGTCTCCCAGGCGCTCGCAGGCGACCGGATTCGCTCGCCGCGCGTGGTGTCGCTGCTGTTGATCCGGCGGGCGCGCGCGCACTCCGTCGCGGGGAACGCCTCGGCGGCGTACCGGGCGATCGACGGCGCGCTGGCCGCGTACGAGGCAGGTGTCCCGGCCGGCGAGGACCTGCCGTCCATGTACTGGATCACGGCCGGAGAAATCCTCCAGTCTGCGGGCTCGGCCGCGCAGCGCCTGGGCGACCCGCAGCGGGCGCTCACGTATTTCGCCGCTGCCTCGACCCACCCGGACCCCTACGACGCCCACGAACCGCGCGGTGCCGCGATCTACGAAGCCCGCCGCGCCGAGGCGTACCTGGCGCTCGGCGACATCGACGGCGCGGTCGAGACCGCCCGGCAGGCTGTCGAACTGATGGGCGGCGTCAGTTCCGCGCGCGCGTCGAGCACACTGGCCGGCCTGCACTCGGAGCTGGGCCGTCATCGGCGCCTGCCGCTGGTGGCCGGCTTCCTGGACGAGACGGGCTGAGCACGCGGTGGGGCTGCGTGGCCAGCCGCAACGACGAGTGGGACGCCCAGGACTGACGCCCGGCGCGGCCCGGCCGGTCAGGGGGCGTCCGGCTGCGGAGCCGGGGTCGCGGGGGCCGGGGGCGCGGCGACGGGGGCCGCGTCGTAGGCGAGCAGCTTGGGGAGGGCCGCGGCGAGTAGGGCCACCGACGCCACGCACGCGAGGCCGCCGGACCACACCGACGTGCGGGCCGAGCTGAGCGCCGCCACCCCGCCGGAGCGGACCTGGCCCAGCTGCGGGCCCACGGAGTACGACAGAAGCTCGATTCCGGCCAGCCGGCCGCGCAGCTCGTCGGGGATCGTCTGGTTCCACATCGTGGAGCGCCCGACCCCGCTGATCATGTCGCAGCCGCCCGCCGCCGCCAGGCACAGCAGCACCAGCCACACCTGCGCGCACCAGCCCGCCAGCGCCATCGCCGCGCCCCAGCCCAGCGCCGCGACCACCACCATCCGGCCGTGCCGGTGCACCCGTGAGGTCCAGCCGCTGGTGAGGCTGACCAGCAGCGAGCCGACCGACCCGGCCGCGTACATCAGGCCGAGCGACCAAGGGGCGTGCAGGTCGTCGGCGAGGAACGGGAAGATCGCCGCCGGGTACGCGAAGAACATCGCGGCGAGGTCGATCGCGTACGTGCCGAGGAGTTCCTTGCGGCTCCACGCGTACCGCGCGCCCTCCGCGATCCCGCGCAGCGACGGCGGGCGGGCGTCGTGCGCGGCCGGGGAGCGGCGCAGGCCCAGGCCGAGGACGACGGAGAGGGCGAAGGTCACGATGTCGATGCCGTACGCCCACGGCAGCCCGGCGTACGCGATCACCAGTCCGGCGAGGGAGGGGCCGGCGATGGCGCCGATCTGCCAGCGCAGGGCGTTCAGCGCGGCCGCGGCGGTGAGTTGGTCGCGCGGGACGATCCGCGGCACGATCGAGTCGAGCGCGGGCCGCTGGAGGCCGGTGAGGGCGCTGGACAGGGCCGCGACGGCGTAGAGCGGCCACAGCACGGGGTGCGGCAGCAGGGTGTTGAGCAGCAGCCCCACGACGAGCAGTCCCTGGGCCGCCTCGGTGGCGACGATCAGGACCTTGCGGTCCATCGCGTCGGCGAGGGCGCCGCCGTACAGGCCGAAGACGATCAGCGGGACGAGTTCGACCGCCCCCACCGCGCCGACGGCCACGGCCGAGCCGGTGAGGTCCTTGATCTGTACGGGGAGGGCGACCAGGGTCAGAAAACTGCCGAAGGTCGTGATGACCCCGGACACCCACATCAGGCGGAAGTCGCGGGAGGTGCGCCAGGGGGCGAGGTCGGGAAGAAGAGTGCGGGTCACGGGCGGGATGCTCCCCGTGCCCCGCTCCGCGGGGCAACGGATTTTGTCCGGCCCACCGGATCGGCGCCCACCCGGGCGGGGGGCCACGCGCCGGCGGGGGTACGAAGTTGCGCGTGCGCGGCCGCGCACGGAAGGTGCGGCACCGCGGCCGCGCACGCGGGAACGGAGACTGCGGGCCGCCGCGACCGCCACCCGGCGGGGGCCGCACCGCAGGGCGGGATTTCACGGACCCCGGGGCCCGGCACGGGGGGGAATGGCTCCGCCGGAGCCGCGCGCACCGGGCGCAGGCCGCAAGCCTCTGCGCGAGGGCGTGCGCGCTCGACGGGAGCGGGCCGCCCCGGGGCAGGACGCCGACGGCTGGGCGACGCCCGCCCACCGACGGCCACACCGCACGGCGGGACTTCACGGACCCCGACGCCCGGCACGGAGGGAACGGCCCCGGCCGGAGCCGCGCGCAAGACGGAGGCTGCGGCCGGGTTCGCCGGGCAGAAACCACCTCGGACCTGCCGGAGCCGCGCGCGCCGGGCGCAGGCCGCAAGCCTCTGCGCGAGGGCGTGCGGGCCCGAAGGGAGCGGGCCGCCCCAGGGCAGGACGCCGACGGCAGTGTGACGCCCGCCCGGCAAGGGCCCCGCGCCGCGCGGACGCCGCACGGCAAGACGGAGCCCCAAGCCTCGCGCGAGGGCGTGCGGGCTCGACAGGAGCGGGCCGCCGCAGGGGCCGGGGGCGGCCCCGCTCCCCGGCCGAACGGTCGAAGGCTGGGTGACGCCTGCGCCGCAACGGCCACACCGCAGGGCGGGACTTCACGGACCTCGGCGCCCGGCATGGGCAGCACCACTCCGCCGCAGCCGGGTTCGCCGGGCAGAAACCACCCCGGCCCCGCCGGAGCCGCGCGCGCCGGGCGGAGTCCGCAAGTCTCTGCGCGAGGGCGTGCGCGCTCGACGGGAGCGGGCCGCCCCGGGGCAGGACGCCGACGGCAGTGTGACGGCCGAACGGCGAGGGCCCCGCGCCGCGCGGACGCCGTACGGCAAGACGCTGGCCGCAGGCCGCTGCGCGGGGGCGGATGGGGCCCGCCCGGTAGGGCTGGGGTGCCGGGCGGGGCGGGGCCCCGCCCGGCGCTCGCGTTGTCGGACGCGAGATCGGGAGGTGGCGGACCGTCAGGCGCTCCGGCGGCGGGCCACCGTGAAGGTCGCCCCCGCACCGGTCACCACGAGCGCCCCGGCCGCCGCGAGCAGCGCGAAGTTCGGCGTGTCCGAACCGGTCGCCGCGAGCGTCCCGCCGGAGCTGTCACCGCTGCCGCCGACCGTGGACACGTCGTCAGGACCGGTCCCGCCGGAGCCGGAGCCGGAACCGCCGGAAGCCGAACCACCCGTCGTGTCCCCGCCGCTCGTGCCGCCGGACGTCGCGGGCGGCGTCGGCAGCCCGGCGCCGTCCTCCAGCGAGACCGCGACCGTCACCGGGTCGAGCGCGTCGCCGCTCTTGTAGAAGCCGCTGAAGACCTTCGCGCCGTCTTCGGTGAGCACGGCGGCCGCCGACGAGATGGTGACGACATCGCCGTCGGTGGTCGGCGCCACCCCGCTGAGCGTGGCCACGGCCAGGTCGTCGTACGTGCTGACCTTGCCCGTCGTCAGGTCCTTGCCGCTGACGTCGGCGGTGAGCGTGCCGGTCGTGCCCTTGGTGGTGACCTTGAGGTCGGAGAACTTCAGGTCGAGCGCGTACGTGCCCTGCTGGAGGTGGCCGAGGAAGCGGACGCCGCCGGAGAAGGACGCGTTGAGCGCCTTGGTGTCCGCGTCCCACTTGCCGGCGCCCTTGGGGAAGCGGTAGCCGGAGGCGGTCCCGGTGGCGCCGTCGGTCAGCTCCACCTTGCCCTCGGCGATAGGGCCGGTGACGTAGGTGCGGAAGGACTCCTTGACGCCCCAGTCGAGGTTGCCGTCGACGACCGTACCCGGGGTCGCGGGCGTGGTGGGGGTCGTGCCGGGGTCAGTGCCCGGGTCCGTACCGGGGTCAGTGCCCGGGTCGGTGCCCGGATCCGTACCCGGGTCGGTGCCGGGGTCCGTGCCGGGATCGGTGCCGGGGTCCGTACCCGGGTCAGTGCCCGGATCCGTACCGGGATCCGTACCGGGGTCCGTGCCCGGCTCCGTGGTGGGCGGGTCCGTCGGCGCCTTCCCCGCGACCACCGAGAGGCTGGCCGGGTCCAGGGTCGCCCCTTCCTTGTACATGCCGTTGAACGCGCTCGCGCCCTCGGCCGTCAGCGTCGCCGGGATGCCGTCGAAGGTCATCGCGCCGTCGGCGCCGGCGCCCGGCCGTACGCCCGACAGGTCGAGCGAGGCGAACGCCACGTCGTCCGCCGTGCTGCCCGCGGAGGTGACGTCCGCGGTGAGGGTGCCGGACGTGCCGACCGTCTTCACCTTGAGGTCGGCCAGCTTGATGTCGAAGCCGTGCAGGGTCGAGAGGAACTCGACGCTGCCGTTGAAGGCCACCGTCACCCCGTGCGTGCCCGTGTCGTACGTGCCCACGCCGTTGGCGAAACGGAACGTGCCGTCGGCGTTGGTGGTCGCGCCGTCCGTCGTGCTGATGGTGCCGGCCGCGGGCCCGGTGACGTAGGAGCGGAAGGACTGCTTCACACCCCAGTCGAGCGTGCCGCCGGTCAGCGGCAGGGTGGGCGGCGCGTCGGCCGCGACGGCGAGCGCGGGCAGCCCGAGAGCGACGGCGCCGCCGGCGGTGGTGGCGGCGATGGCCAGCGCGAGCGCTCTGGAACGGTATCGGGGAGTCATGGGGTGTTCTTCTCCTCAACGAGTGGTGCGTGACGGTGGATCGGGAATGCGGCGGGCGTTCGCCGGCGGTCAGCCGGTGGACGCGCGGCGCCTGCGCCGTAGGACGGCGGCGGTGCCGAGGGCGGCGACGGCGAGCACGGCTGCCGCTCCCGCGGCCCATGCGCCGACGTGGGCATCGGAGCCCGCGGCCGCTTTCTCGGTGTGGTCGGTGGGCCGCGCGGACGGTTCGACCGCGGCGGCCGAGGGGGAGGTCGAGGCGGTCGGGTCCGAAGTCGTCGGGTCCGAGCCGATGTTCGGCAGCGCGGGCAGGGCCGCCGCCTTGTCGAGGGCGACGGAGAGGGTCAGCGGGTCCATCGAAGCGCCCGCGGTGTAGAGGCCGTTGAACTTCGCGGCGCCCTGCGCGGTGAGCTTCGTGGGCGCCTCGGCCACCGAGATCAGACCCTTCTCGGCCACGAGCGCGGCGGGCGCGGTGAAGGTGACGAACGGCACACCGTCGGCGTAGAGCGTGCCCTTGGCGCCCGCGACCGTGACCCGGACCGCGCTGATCGTCAGGTCGAGGCCGTAGGCGCCGTCGGAGCCGCGCATGCCGACGAAGCGCAGGGAGCCGGTGAAAGCGGCGTCCAGCGTGTGCTTCTTGGCGTCGTACGTGCCGTGGCCCGCGCCGAAGCGGAAGAGGGCGCCGCCGTCCTTGGCACCGCCGGCGAGCGTCCAGTGGCCCTGGGCGATGTCCCCGGTGACGTACTCGCGGAAGGTGCGGCGCACTCCCCAGTCGACGGCCGCGTCCACGACCGTGCCGGGCTTCTCCGTCGCGGGCTTGCCCGTGGCCGGCTTGGCGGTCTTCGTCGCGGGCGCGGTGGTCCTCACGGGCGCGGTGGTCTTGGCAGGCGGCGAGTGGAGGTCCACCGAGAAGCTGACGGGGTCGAGTGGGGTGCCCGCGGTGTAGTAGCCCGCGAAGGCGCGGGCGCCCTGCGTGCTGAGGGTGGCGGGCACGCCGTTGAGGGCGAACCGGGGGCCGGTGACGCCGCTGGTGGTGACGCCGCCGAGCGCGAGGTTGGCCAGCGGGACCTGGTAGGAGGTGGTGACCTTGCCGCTGTCCTTGTCCTTGCTGCGCATGTCGGCGTAGAGCGTGCCGGAGTGGCCGGACAGCCGGAGGGTGGGACGGCTGATCGTCAGGTCCAACTGGTAGACGCCGTTGGACTGCTTGTGCCCCACGAAGTGGACGCCGCCCTGGAAGCCGGCGTTCAGCGTGCCCGTCCCCGGGTCGTACGAGCCCTGCGCGGAGGGGAAGCGGAACTGGGAGCTGCCGATGGTGCCGGCGCTTCCCGTCAGGTTCCAACTGCCCTGCGCGATGGGCCCGGTGACATAGCTCTGGAAGGACGCCTTGATGCCCCAGTCGAGCCGCCCTCCGGAGACGGTACGGCTCTGCGCGGCGTGGGCGGCGGTCGCCGGGGCGAGCGCGCTCAGCAGCGCCGCGAGTACGGCGGTCACCACCGCCGGTACGGCGACGGACCGCCCGCGGGCATGACGGAACAACGGCATGGGACCCCCTCCGGGCTGGCTTCGTAAAGTAAGGCTAACCTAAGCTATCGGACCAAAGGCGGCAGGCAACAGGCAGGGGTGGGCAGTGACCAGAGGAAACACGCGGCGGACCGGCGGAGGGCGGCCGGCTCCCGCAAGACCGGGTACGGCGCCGGCCTTCCGGCGTACGGCCGCGGCCCCGGCTTCCGTATGTCCGGGCTCGGCGCCGACTTCCCGGCGCCCAGGGGCGGTTCGGCCCGCATCCGGTAAGAGGTGGGCGCTGCCCGTCCTGCTGGCCGCGCTCCTCGCGTTCGCCCTCACCGCCTGCGGGGGCGGCGGCACTTCCCCGGCCGCCGCCCCCGCCACCGCCACGGCGCCGGCCCCCGCCGACACGATCGAACCGCTCACCGGCACCCCCGCCCCGGTGCTGCCCGCGACCGTACGGTCCTCCGACGGCCGCAATGTGACCGTCGGCAGTGACGACCGGATCGTGCCGCTCACCGGCGGGCTCTCGGAGATCGTCTTCACGCTCGGGCTCGGCAAGAACGTGGTGGCCCGCGATGTCACCGCGACCTTCGCGCAGGCCGCCCGTCTGCCGCTGGTGACCCGCGCGCACGACGTCTCCGCCGAGGGCGTGCTCTCGCTGCACCCCACGGTGGTGCTCGCCGAGGCCACGACCGGTCCCGCCGAGGCGATCCAGCAGATCCGGCAGGCCGGTGTCCCGCTGGTGGTCCTGCCCGCGGCGACCTCGCTGGACGCGGTGGGCCCGCGGATCGACGCGGTGGCCGCGGCACTCGGTGTGAAGGAGGCCGGCGACCGGCTGCGCGAGCGCACCGCGCAGCGGATCGACGCCGTGCGCAAGGACCTTCCGACCGGCACCGCCAAGCCCAAGGTCGCCTTCCTGTACCTGCGCGGTACGGCGGCGGTGTATCTGATCGGCGGGCGCGGCTCCGGCGCCGACTCGCTGATCGACGCGGCGGGCGGGATCGACGCCGGGGTGGCCTCCGGCCTGAACAAGGACTTCACGCCCATCACCAGTGAGGCGCTGGTGAAGGCGGCGCCCGACGTGATCCTGGTCATGACGAAGGGACTTGAGTCGGTGGGCGGGGTCACCGGCCTGGAGAAGGTGCCGGGCGTCGCGCAGACCCCCGCCGGGCTCGACCACCGGGTCGTCGCGATCGACGACGGCACCCTGCTCAACTTCGGCCCCCGCACCGACACGGTCCTGCGCGAACTCGCCGCGGGCATCCACCAGAACCAGAAGTGACCCCGCCGATGCGTACGCCCACACCTCCCCCGCACCCGAAGCAGCCGGCCGCCGAGGCCCCGACTCCCCTGCCGGAGGCGGTGGTTGACACGGCGTCGGCCAAGAAGGCGGGCGCGCCCCGGCGTGGACCGCTGCTGGCCGCCCTGCTGGCCGCCGGACTGCTCGTGCTGTGCGTCATGTCCGCCGGTATCGGCGCGTACCACATACCCGCCGGGGACGTGCTCGCCTCCGTCGCCCACCGCGCGGGCCTCGGCGGTCACCGGCTGGACCGGGTCGCCGAGTCCGTGCTGTGGGACGTACGGCTGCCCCGGGTCGTCCTCGCGCTGCTGGTCGGGGCGTCCCTCGGATGCGCGGGCGCGCTGATGCAGGGCGTGTTCGGCAATCCGCTGGCCGAGCCCGGGGTGATCGGGATCTCCTCGGGCGCGGCGGTCGGCGCGGTCGGCTCGATCGCCCTCGGGCTGACCTTCGCGGGCAACTGGACGGTCACCGTGTGCGCCTTCGCCGCGGGCCTGGTGACCGTCTTCGTCGTGTACGGGCTCTCCCGGTCCGGCAGCAGGACCGAGGTCGTCACCCTCGTGCTCACCGGCATCGCGGTGAACGCCTTCGCGGGCGCGGCCATCGGCCTGTTCGTCTTCTACGCCGACAACGCGCAGCTCACCCAGATCACCTTCTGGCAGCTCGGTTCGCTCGCGCAGGCCACCTGGCCCAAGGTCCTGGCCGTACTGCCCTGCGCGGCGGCCGGACTTCTGGTGGCGCCCTTTTTCTCGCGCCGGCTCGATCTGCTGGCCCTCGGCGAACGGCCCGCCCGGCACCTGGGTGTGGACGTGGAACGGATGCGGATGACGCTCATCCTGGTGGTGGCGCTACTGACCGCCGCCGCGGTCGCGGTCGCGGGGATCGTCTCCTTCGTCGGCCTGGTCGTCCCGCATCTGCTGCGGATGGCCGCGGGGCCGGGGCACCGCTTCCTCGTACCGGGCAGCGCGCTCGGCGGCGCGCTGGTGCTGGTGGCCGCGGACCTCGGGGCCCGGACGCTCGCCTCGCCGGCGGAACTCCCCCTCGGGGTGCTGACCGCGCTGGTCGGCAGCCCCTTCTTCTTCTGGCTGCTGCGCAGGACGCGCGGCCGGCAGGGAGGCTGGGCATGAGCATCATGATCCGGCTGGCCCGCCGCGGCCGTCCCGTACCGCCCGCGCCGCCGCAGCCGGGCGACCTCCTCGCCTACGCGCGCGATCTGCGGGTGCGGCTCGGGCAGCGGTCCGTGCTCGACGGGGTCGAACTCCCCGTGCGCGCGGGCGAAGTGCTCGCCCTGGTCGGCCCGAACGGCGCCGGCAAGTCCACGCTGCTGGGCGCGCTCGCCGGGGACGTGCCCGCCGAGTCCGGCGAGCTGGCGGTCGGCGGGCAGCCGGTGCGCGCCTGGTCGCCGGGGCAGCTGGCGCTGCGCAGGGCCGTACTGCCGCAGTCGGCGCCGCTGGCCTTCCCGTTCACGGCGGACGAGGTCGTACGGATGGGCCGGGCGCCCTGGGCGGGTACGGCGCTCGCCGACGAGGACGATCCGGCGGTGGCCGAGGCGATGGCCGCGACCGAGGTCACGGCGTTCGCGGGGCGGCCGTATCCGTCGCTCTCGGGCGGCGAGCGGGCGCGGGTGGCGCTGGCCCGGGTGCTGGCGCAGCGGGCGCCGCTGCTGCTGCTCGACGAGCCGACGGCGGCGCTCGATCTGCACCACCAGGAGCTGGTGCTACGGGTCTGCCGCGAGCAGGCCGGGCTCGGGCGGGCGGTGGTGATCGTGCTGCACGATCTGGGGCTCGCGGCCGCGCACGCGGACCGGGTGGCCGTGCTGTCCGGCGGGCGGATCGCGGCGGACGGGCCGCCGGCGGACGTCCTGACGGCGGCGCTGCTCAGCGCGGTCTATCGCCACCCGGTCGAGATCCTCCCCCACCCCCGCACCGGCCTCCCCCTCATCCTCCCGAAACGCTGAGACCCCCCTGCCGGGCGGGCGCTTAAGGCCGAGCCCGCCCGGCGCTTGAGGGCAGAGAGCGTCACCCCCAAGGCTGACGTAACGCCGAATCCGTGCCGCCGAGCGGATCTCGGCGCACAATGCACTCACCACCCCCGATGGACCGACCGTCCGCCGGAGGCGGCCAGGCACTCAACCACCCTCCGAGGAGCCTCCCGTGCGCATCGCCACACCCCGCCGTTACCTGATGTGTCCGCCGACCCACTTCCGCGTCACGTACTCCATCAACCCGTGGATGGACCCGACCAAGCCGGTGGACTCCGCCCTCGCCCTCTTCCAGTGGGAGGACCTGCGCGACCGCTACCGCGCGCTCGGCCACACCGTGGAGATCCTCGACCCGGTCCCGGACCTGCCCGACATGGTGTTCGCGGCGAACGGCGCCACCGTCGTGGACAGCCGGGTGCTGGGCGCGAGGTTCGCCAACCCGCAGCGGACCGCGGAGGCCCCCGCGCACCTGGCGTGGTTCAGGTCCCGCGGCTGGACCGAGGTCCGCGAGCCCGAGCAGATCAACGAGGCCGAGGGCGACTTCGCGATCACCTCCTCCTGGATCCTGGCCGGTCAGGGCTTCCGCAGCAGTCCGCTCGCGCACGACGAGGCACAGGAGTTCTTCGGCCGCCCGGTGATCAGCCTGGAGCTGACCGACCCGCGCTACTACCACCTCGACACGGCGCTGGCCGTGCTGGACGACGCGCGTGACGAGGTCATGTACTACCCCGGCGCCTTCTCGCCCGGCAGCCGCGCGGTCCTCGCCCGGCTCTTCCCCGACGCGCTGCTGGCGACGGAGACGGACGCGGCCGCGTTCGGGCTGAACGCGGTCAGCGACGGCCGCAACGTGCTGTTGCCTCGCGGGGCGACGGGATTGAGGGGGCCGCTGAGGCGGCGGGGGTACGCTCCTGTGCCCGTGGATCTGTCGGAGTTGCACAAGGCCGGCGGCAGCGTGAAGTGCTGCACGATGGAGTTCCACGCGGCCTGACCGGGCGCCCGCCCGTGCCCTCAAACGCCGGGCGGGCTTGGTTTGGCCTCAAACGCCGGCCCGGCTGAGATTGCGCTCAAACGCCGCGCGGGCTGAGTTTGGCCTCATACTCGGGGGATGGGATTCGTCGTCTTCATGACGCTGCCCGGCATGGTCATCCTGCTGACCGTGCTGGCGTTCGCCGACCAGTTGATGTTGCGCGCCGGGCGCGCGGGTCTGTTGCCGTGGCGCGGCAGCACACGTCAGGGCCAGATATCGGCGACCGGGTTCGAGATGCTGCACGCGAGCCTCTCGCCCGGCAAGCAGAACGAGCTGAAGGAACGCCAGTCCGCGTTGGTGATGCGGGACGGCGACGAGGACGGCGCCCCGCCGCACCGCACCACGGTCGACCTGGACGGCGGGACGGCCGTCGTCCGGATGCCGCGGCCGCCCAAGTAGCCGCCCCGGTAGGAGCGCTCACCGCCCGCCGGGACCACCACCCGCTTCGGCCTCGCGGGATTTGAGGGCGATCTGCCAGCGGTAGAAGCTCATGGCTATCGCGTAGTCGAGGCCCGCCCGGCCGTCGAGGAAGCCGCGCTTGTAGACGTACGCGTAGGCGAAGGAGACCAGGGGCTTGAACGGGGCCTTGTGGAAGAGCTGCCCCTGACGGGTCTTGGCCTGCCGGATCTCCTCCTTGACCTTCGGGTTCCGCTCCAGCCACGCCTCCCAGTCGGAGTACCGGTTGTGCCGCTCGAACCAGGTGCGGACCGGGTCCAGGTCCTCGTGCTCGATGGGTGAGCGCAGCCGCGCCGCCGACGGCGCCAGCGGCTGGTAGTGCCCCTCCTGCTCGCCCATGCCCGGCGCGTCCAGGTCGCCGACCTCCGGGAAGTGGCAGCGGGTACGGTCCATCAGCGCGCGCTTGACGATGGTGTAGCCGTGCCGCAGCCGCCGCCCGGCGAACCAGTAGCCGAGCGGGATGTCGAAGGCCGCGACCGAGGGCGGTCCGGCCGCGAAGACCGTCCGCAGCTCCGCCAGCAGCGCCGGGCTCGGTGTCTCGTCCCCGTCGAGGAAGAGCACCCACGGGATCTCCGTACGCACCTGGTCCAGGCACCACTGCTTCTTCTTCGGGTACTTCCCGTCCCAGGTGTACTCGACCACCTCGGCCCCGAGCTTGGCGGCGATCTCACAGGTCTCGTCGGTGCTGTGCGAGTCGACCACGATCACCGCGAGGACATGGTCGATGACCGAGGAGACCGTACGGGCGATGTTCTCCGCCTCGTTCTTCGTGGGGATGGCCACCACGAGGGGCAGTCGGTTCATCGGGTCCCTCCGGAGGGCAGCCAGGCGTAGCACCCGCTGGAGGTGACACCGTCCGCGGCGGCGGTGACGGTCAGGTGGGCGTCGGCGGCGCTGCCGCCGGAGCCCGAGGACAGGGTCGCGCCCTTCGCGTCGAACACCCGCCAGGTGCACGTCGGCGACGGGTTCGGCGCGTGGTAGGCGCCCGGCGCGACAGAGGTGCCGGGCACGGGCTCGGCCGCGACCGAGAAGCCGCCGTCGGGGAAGCCCCGGTCGGCGGCGTCGAGCACCGGCCGCTGGTCGGGGCACAGGCTGCGTACGGCGGCTTCCGCCCCCGCCCGGCTGATGTCGCCGGTGAGGATCGCGCTGGCCGCCGCGTCCGGGTCGACCTGTGCGGTACGGGCCAGCCGCTCGCACAGCTCCTGGCCGCCTTCGAGCACGGCGACGGGGTCGGTGCCCTCCGGCACCCGGCCGGACAGATACGACTTCTGCGGCTTGGTGAAGGTGCCGCCGCCGGGCTTGGTGATCCGGGCGTCGGGCACCTTGGGGGCGTCCTCGGCGGCGGGTCCGGGCGAGGCGGGACGCCCGGTCGGCGTCTCGGCGGCCGGGCTCTGCGCGGAGCCGGAGGCATCCGGGACCGCGGGCGGGTCCGGGAGCGCCCCGGCGGACACCGAAGCGGGAGCCGAGGCCGGCCCCGGGGTCGCCCGGGCCCCGCTGTCGTGCCCGCCCCCTCCCCCGCACCCGCCGAGCAGAGCGGCCACCGCCGCCGTCACAAGGACGGCGGCGGTGGCACGGTGGGAACGGGTCACTTCGCGGTCCCCAGCGCGTAGTGGTTCGCGATCTGCGCCGCCGACAGCGCGGTCGGGTAGACGGCGGTCTCGTCGATCTGCCCGTTGAAGAACTGGCTGGTCGGGAGCGACGGCCAGCCCTTGAGGTTGTCCTGTGCGATCCGCCAGTAGCCCGAGTAGTTCTCGCTGGAGGTGACGGAGGTGTCGGACGCCCGCAGTGTGCCGTCGACGTAGAGCCGTATCCCCGTGCTGCCCTCGGTGGCGACGATGTGGTGCCACTTGCCGTCGTTCCACTTGCCGGACGTGGTGATGGTCTTCAGCGAGCCGGGGTTGACGCCGAAGATCAGCTGACCGCTGTTGGTCATGTAGATGTGCTTGTCGTACTGGCCGCTGTTCTGGGTGGTGTTGTTGCCGAAGCCCATGATCTTGCCACCGGTGGTCGTGGTGGTCTTGATCCAGGTCTCGATGCTGAAGGTGGCCGGCTTCGGCCGCAGATGGTCGCTGTAGGCGAACTGCGTCGAGCCGTTGTAGGTGTACGACTTGGAGCTGCCGGGGATCGCGCCCGCGACGCCGTGTGTGGGGCCGCCGACGCTGACGCCGCCGTTGTCGGCGGACGAGGAGTCGGCGTTGTACGAGCCGCTGGCCGCGTCGTAACGCCAGTACAGATTGGCGCCGTCGGCGAGGATCTTGGTCGGGTACGCCTCCGCCGTGGCGGGCACGGTGGCCGCGGCGTTGGGCGACTGGGCGCTGGTGTTGACGCCGTCGCTCGCCGACACCCGGTAGGTGTACTTCACCCCGGGCGTGACATTGGTGTCGTTGTAGCTGAGCTGCGGGCGGATCCACGGCAGGGAGCTGGCGGTGACGGTGTACACCGGGGTCGTCACGCCGTTGCGGTAGACCCGGTAGGTCAGCACGGTGTCGTCGGCGTCGGTGCTGGACTGCCAGGAGACCTTCACCGATGTGGGGTTGATGCTCGTCACCGAGGTCTGCGGCAGGGTGGGCGCGACGGTGTCGGGGCCGTTGGAGAAACGGGTGAGGCCCTGCTGCGGATCGCCGCCGACCTTGGTGAACTCCCCGCCCACCCACAGGTAGTCGGCGGAGCCCACGGACGACAGCGCCATCACCCGCGGGCCGATCTGCTCACCGATGCCGTCGTTGGTGTCGGGGAACCAGGCCAGCAGATGCGGGTCGCCCACCGGCTCGGCGAGCAGGTGCTTGCGCACACCGCTGGGGTACTCGCCCATGCTCAGGCAGTCGTGGGCGTGCGAACCGCTGTACAGCACGGTCTTGTAGACCTGCAACGACTGCGTGGCGCCCAGGCAGTTGTCCCGCCAGACCTGGTTGAAGTCGGTGAGGCTGAAGCGGATACGGCCGTCGAAGACCCCGCCGCCGGTGCCCTCGTTGCCGGTGTAGAAGCTGTTGCTGACCGGGTCCACGATGATCGTCTTGGTCACCGAGGTCGCGTCGATGAAGCCCGCCGGGTAGGACTTCACCAGCGCGCCCGTGCCGGTGTCGACCACGGCCAGCGAGTGCGAGGCCACGCCGTCCACGACGTTGAAGTCGCCGCCGAGGATGGCGTCCTTGCCGTTGGGCGTGATGGCCAGCGCCCGCCCGGGGTTGTCCGCGTTGGGCGCCCACGGCAGCAGCGCGCCCGTGGTGTCGACGGCCGCGTACCGGTGCCGGGTCTGGCCCGCGACCGCGGTGACGTCGCCGCCGAAGTACACCGCGCCGGCGGTCGGCACGATGGTCCGTACGGTGGCGGTGACGGCCGGGTGGAAGGTGGCGCTCGGGGTGCAGGTGGCGATGTCGATCGCGGCGAGGCTGCTCACCCCGACGCCGTTGACCGCGCCGAAGAAGCCGCCCGCGTACAGCGTCTTGCCGTCGGGAGAGACGGCCAGCGCGCGGACGGTGGCGTCGCCCGAGCCGACCGTGAAGCTGAGCTTGCAGCCGGTCGGTGCGCCGGTGGCGGCGTTGAAGGCGGCGAAGTTGGCGGCCGGGATCTCGCCGGTGCCCGCCGCCGCGCCGGGCGGCCGGACCGAGGTGAAGGTGCCCCCGGCGAAGACCACGCCCTTCGCCTGGGCCATCGCCCACACGATGCCATTGGTCTGATAGGTGCTCAGCGGTTCTGCGGTCAGCGCGACGGGAGCCTGGAGCGCGGTCGCCTGCTGCGGCGCCAACGTGCCCAGGGTCGCCGCCGCGAGGGCGAGGGCTGTGGTGAACACCGGCCATTTACGCATACGTTGCTCCCCTGCGCGATTGCTGACGTGACATCGTGCCTTCCCTGCCGCGGTTCTCATCGGCCGAGCCGCGGTTCTCATCGGTCGATCCGTACGGTGTCGCCCGCGAGTTGGTCGGTGACCTGTCCGATGTCGGCGTCGACCATGATGCGGGCGAGTTCGTTCACCTCCACCCGCGCTTCCCAGCCGAGGAGTTCACGGGCCTTGGCCGCGTCGCCGATCAACGCGTCGACCTCGCTGGGACGTTCGTACTTGGGGTCGTAGCGGACATGCTCGGCCCAGTCCAGCTCCGCGTGCGCGAAGGCCGTCTCGACGAACTGCCGTACGGTGGCGGCCTGTCCGGTGGCCACCACATAGTCGTCGGGCTCGTCGCGCTGGAGCATCCGCCACATCGCGTCCACGTACTCCGGCGCGTAGCCCCAGTCGCGGACGGCGTCCAGGTTGCCGAGGTAGAGCCGGTCCTGGAGGCCCGCCTTGATCCGGGCCACCGCGCGGGTGATCTTGCGGGTCACGAAGGTCTCGCCGCGACGCGGTGACTCGTGGTTGAACAGGATGCCGTTGACCGCGTACATCCCGTACGCCTCGCGGTAGTTGACGGTCGCCCAGTAGCCGAAGACCTTGGCGCACCCGTACGGGCTGCGCGGGTGGAAGGGGGTGCGCTCGTTCTGCGGGGGCGGGGCCGCGCCGAACATCTCCGAGGAGGACGCCTGGTACAGCCGGGCCTCGATGCCGCTGGCCCGGACCGCCTCCAGCAGCCTCAACGTGGACAGGCCCGTGACGTCGCCGGTGTAGAGGGGCGCGTCGAAGGACACCCGGACGTGTGACTGCGCGCCCAGGTTGTAGACCTCGTCCGGCTGGATGTCGCGCAGCAGATTGACCAGGGCCACCCCGTCGGCCAGGTCCGCGTGGTGCAGCAGCAGCGAGCGGTTGCGCTCCTGGGGGCCCTGGTAGATGTGGTCGATCCGCTCGGTGTTGAACGACGACGAGCGGCGGACGATGCCGTGCACCGTATAGCCCTTGGACAGCAGCAACTCCGCCAGATAGGAGCCGTCCTGACCGGTGACACCGGTGATGAGCGCGGTTCTGCCCATGTGAAACCCCCAACTGGTCGGGTATTGCCGCGGTTTCCGATGAAATCTCCGGGTTTTCGCACAGGCGGGCGAAGTGGGCTGGCACAATCCGGTGCCATGACCGAACTGCTGGCGCCCACGGCCCGGATCTTCGTCGCGGGTCACCGGGGCCTGGTCGGCTCCGCGGTGACCCGGCGGCTGACCGCCGACGGCCACGAGGTGCTCACCCGGCCCAGGTCCGCGCTCGACCTGCGGGACGCGGCCGCGACCGCCGCGTATCTGCGCGAGGCCCGGCCGGACGCGGTGGTGCTGGCCGCCGCCCGGGTCGGCGGGATCATGGCCAACTCGACCTACCCCGTGCAGTTTCTGGAGGACAACCTCAAGATCCAGCTGAGCGTGATCGCGGGCGCCCACGCGGCGGGGGTGGGCCGGCTGCTCTTCCTCGGCTCCAGCTGCATCTACCCCCGGCTGGCCCCGCAGCCGATCCGTGAGGACGCCCTGCTCACCGGCCCGCTGGAGGCCACCAACGAGGCGTACGCGCTCGCCAAGATCGCCGGAATCATCCAGGTGCAGTCCTACCGCAGGCAGTACGGCGCCGCGTATGTCTCCGCCATGCCGACCAATCTCTACGGTCCCGGCGACAACTTCGACCTGGCCACCTCGCATGTGCTGCCCGCGCTGATCCGCCGCTTCCACGAGGCCGAGCGGGACGGCGTACCGGAGGTGACGCTGTGGGGCAGCGGCACTCCGCGCCGGGAGTTCCTGCACGTGGACGATCTCGCGTCGGCCTGCGCGCTGCTGCTGCGCGGCTACGACGGCGACGAGCCGGTGAACGTCGGCTGCGGCGAGGACCTGACGATCCGTGAACTCGCCGAGACCGTAAGGGAAGTGGTCGGCTACCGGGGGGCGATCGGCTGGGACACCAGCAAGCCGGACGGCACCCCGCGCAAGCTTCTCGACGTCTCCCGGCTGCGGGCGCTCGGCTGGCGGCCGAGGATCGCGCTGCGCGACGGCGTCGAGGCGGTCTACCGGCAGTGGCGGTCCGCACCCGAGCGTGCGGCGGCGGGGTAAGCGGGCCCCGGGCGGCCGGAGTTCGGGCAGGCGTGGTGCCGGTAAGCGGTGGCCCACGCCGTCACGCGGCAGGCGGCGGGTCGCTGAACAGCGGGTCGCCACCCGGCGGCCCGCTGCTCGATGTCTTCCCGCGCGACACCCCACTAATACGCTCCGCGTCCGTCGACCACCGCCCGCAGTGTACGGGCCATCACCGCCACATCGCCGGTGAACGACCAGTTGTCGACGTAGCGCAGATCGATCGCCAGCGTCTCGTCCCAGGACAGTTCGCTGCGCCCGCTGACCTGCCACAGCCCGGTGATGCCCGGCTTGACGGCCAGCCGCCGCAGCTCCACCTCGTCGTAGCGGGCGACCTCGTCCGGCAGCGGCGGGCGGGGGCCGACGAGCGACATCTCGCCGCGCAGGACGTTGACCAGCTGCGGGAGTTCGTCCAGTGAACAGCGGCGCAGCACCCGGCCGACCGCGGTGACCCTCGGGTCGCGGCGCATCTTGAACATCAGGCCGTCGTTCTCGTTGGCGCCGGTCCGCTCCAACTCGGCCTTGCGGGACTCGGCGTCGGCCACCATCGTGCGGAACTTCCACATGACGAACGGCCGTCCGTGCCTGCCGAACCGGGTCTGCCGGTGGAAGACCGGCCCGGCCGAGGTGAGCCGGATGGCGGCGGCGGTCAGCGCGAAGAGCGGCAGCAGCATCAACAGCCCGAGGGCCGAGCCGCTGCGGTCGAGCGCGGTCTTAAGCGCCATCTGGACGCCGCGCCGGGCGGGCGGGGCGATGTGCAGCATGGTCAGCCCGGCCGGCGCGTCCACCTGGACCCGGCGGACGGCCACGTCGACCAGGCCGGGCAGCACCGCGAGCGGCACCCCGGCGTCGTGCAGCGCCCACGACAGCCGGCGCAGCCGCTCGGCGTGCAGCCGGGGTCCCGGGGAGAGCAGGACGAGTTCGGCGTGCAGCTCGTGCACCGCGCGCAGTACGGACTCGGCGTCCTCGGCCGGGCCGCGCGGCTCGACCGAGGGCAGCCGCTCGGTGACCGGCGCCCCGCACTCCAGCTTGGCGCTGCCCACCGGCACGACGCCGACCACCACGTACGCGTGCTCGGTCCTGGCGGCGAGGTGGCCCACCACATGGTCGGCGGTGCTCGGTTCGCCGATCACCAGCACCCGGCGCACGGCCTGGGCGGAGCGCCGGGCCGCGATCAGGTGGTGGTACGTCGCCTTGCGCCCGGCGAGGGTCAGCAGCGGCCCGGCGGTCAGCGCGGCGAGCGCCACCGACGGACGGACGATCTCGCCGAACGCGGTCCGCAGCACGGCCAGGACGCCGAGCAGCACCAGCCAGTCGCCGAGCACGGCCAGCACCCCGCTGGTCTCGCCGAGCGCGTCGGCCGCGTAACGCCGCCGGCAGACCCGTACCACCAGCCAGGAGGCCGCGGCGACCACGGCGCAGACCAGCGGGTGGGGCTGTTCGGTGTGGCGCAGCAGCATCACGACGGGGACGGCGATGCCCAGCGCGTCCACCGCCAGGGCCAGTGGCAGATACCAGGCCGCCTTGTCGCCGTAGGTGCTGTGGGCCCGGTGGACGGTGTGCCGGCCGTGCGCTCCGTGTCCGGCGCGGGTCCGATACGTGCCGGGCATGCCAAGGGCATCGGTGGTACCCGATGCCCGTGTGTCGAAGGTGTGCGGAGCTCCGCCCCGCCCTGGTCTCGGTTCGCTCTCTATAGGAATCACCGGTATTGCCGGGTTTGTTCCGATACGCCGCATGGACCCCCCTGGCACATCGCGACCGACTGGGCGCTCCGGTACTTCCCCAAGTACCGGTACACCGTGATACCAGCGAACGCTAGGCCAACAAGGCAGGTGTGCGCTGCGGATTGCGCATATTCGAGCCGATGTTATGACCGAGTTGACGCGCTATGACTTACCCCCGGGCACGGAGGGTAGAAGGTCGGTGACATGTCCGCGCCCGCGTGCGCGCCCCCTTAAAATACTGCCTTGTGTCCACAGTGCACCTCCCCGACGACCTGCGCGAAGCCCTCACGGAACAGCTCCGCGCCACCGCCCCGACCCGGGCGTCCGCGCACGTCGAGCGGCTGATCGAGAACTACCGCGGTACGACGCCGACCGCCGCGCCCATCCTGCGGGACGCGGCCGATGTCGCCGCGTACGCCGCCTACCGGATGCCGGCCACCTACGCCGCCGTCCGGTCCGCGCTCGGCGCGCTGCGCGACCGGGCCGGTGGGTGGGCCCCGGGCACGCATCTCGACCTCGGCGGCGGCACGGGCGCGGCCACCTGGGCGGTGGCCGACGCCTGGCCCGACGGCGGGCACGCCAGTACGGTCCTCGACTGGTCGCAGGCCGCCCTCACCCTCGGCGGCGCGCTGGCCGGGTCCGCCGACGCGCCCGCCGTACGCGAGGCCCGCTGGACCAGGACCCCGCTCGGCGGCGCCCCCGCGCTGCCCGCGTCCGACCTGGTCACGCTCTCGTACGTGATCGGCGAACTCACCGCCGCCGACCGCGCCTCACTGGTCGACGCGGCGGCCGAGGCGACCCTCGGCGCGCTGGTGATCGCCGAGCCCGGCACGCCCGACGGCTACGCCCGGATCATCGAGGCCCGCGACCGGCTGATCGCGGCCGGTCTCACCGTGCTCGCGCCCTGCCCGCACGACGCGGCCTGCCCGGTCGGGGCGGGCGACTGGTGCCACTTCGCCGCGCGTGTCCAGCGCAGCTCGCTGCACCGCCAGATCAAGGGCGGCACCCTGCCGTACGAGGACGAGAAGTTCAGTTACGTGGCGGCCGTGCGCCCGGCCGCCGTGCCCGCGCGGCCGGCCGCGAACCGGGTCGTACGGCACCCGCAGATCCGCAAGGGCCTGGTGCTGCTCGATCTGTGCACCCGTGACGACGGCCTGTCCCGCGCCACGGTCACCAAGCGCCACGGCGACGCGTATCGCGCGGCCCGCGCGGCGGACTGGGGCACGGAATGGCCTGCGGCCGGCCCTGAATAACGCCCGCGGAACAACCGGCACGCGCCGAGGCGCCAGCGGCGACGTCGAGAACAGCTCCCGGTCACGCCCGTGTAGCCATCGAGCCAAAGGGCGCGCCAGTGTCGAAAAGGAGAACACGCGGAGCCCCCGAGGAACGAGGGGGCGAGCATGATCGACTGTCGACACTGGGTATAAGCGACCGGAGGCGAGAGGGCGGCAAAAAGGGGGGCCTACAGCCAGCCGTAGCGGCGGAAGGCGCGGTAGCCGAGGCCGGACAGGGTGACCATGACGGCCAGCACCAGGGGGTAGCCGAAGGACCAGCGCAGCTCCGGCATGTGGTCGAAGTTCATGCCGTAGAACCCGGCGATCATCGTCGGAATGGCCAGCAGCGCGGCGCCGGCGCTGATCCGCCGCATGTCGACGTTCTGCTGCACCGCGAGTTGGCTGAGATTCGCCGCGAGCAGCCCGTCCACCAGCTCGCCGTACCCGGCCAGCCGGTCCCGTACGTGGGTCAGATGGTCGGACACGTCCCGGAAGTAGCGGCCCATCTCCGTGCCGATCAGCGGGTCGGCGTCCTCGCTGAGCCGTTCCAGCGGCCGGCCCATCGGATGCACCGCGCGCTTGAACTCCAGCAGCTCCCGCTTAAGCTGGTAGATCCGCTCGGCGTCGTCGCCGTGGGCGGCCGAGAACACATCGGACTCCAGCTCGTCCACGTCGAGTTCGAGCGCGTCCGCGACGTCGAGGTAGTCGTCCACGACCTGGTCGGTGATGGCGTGCAGCACGGACACCGGTCCGTGCGCCAGCATCTCCGGGCGGCTCTCCAGCTGCTGCCGGACCCGGGCGAGCCCCGGCGCGCTGCCGTGCCGTACCACCACCACGAAGTCCGGACCCAGGAAGATCATCAGCTCACCGGTGTCGACGACCTCGCTGGTCGCGGTGAACTTCTCGTGCTCCACGAAGACGATCGTCTTGACCACCATGAACAGCGTGTCGCCGTAGCGCTCCAGCTTCGGCCGCTGGTGGGCCTTGACCGCGTCCTCGACCGCCAGCGGGTGCAGGCCGAAGTCCGCGGCGATCTCCGCCAGGTGCTCGGCCTCGGGCTCGTGCACGCCGATCCAGACGAAGCCGCCGTCGCGCTTGCGCGCCTCGGTCAGCGCGTCCTGCGGCGGCAGCGAGGCCACCCGGCCGCCGTCCACGTACACCGCGCAGTCGACCACGACATCGGCGGTGCGGCGCCGGGGCCGGGGCACCTCGGCGCCCTCGGGCAGGGTGTGCCACTTGCCGCCGCCGCGCAGCCACTGCCGGCCGATCGTCCGCCGGCCGGCGCCGTCACGGTGGATCATCGAGGGCCTGTACGTCATCGTGCCTTCTCCAGTACCGCCATCGCCGCGTTGTGCCCGGGGACTCCGCTGACCCCGCCGCCGCGGACCGCGCCCGCGCCGCAGAGGAAGACGTTCGCATACGAGGTGCCGACACCCCAAGCCCCCGTGGTGTGTGTCACGTCGTCCTCCCGGTAGGGCCAGGACAGGTCGCGGTGGAAGATGTGCCCGCCGGGCAGCCCGACCTCGGCCTCCAGGTCGACCGGGGACTTCGCCTCCAGGCACGGCTTCCCGTCCGCGTCCAGCGCCAGGCAGTCGGCCAGCGGCTCGGCCAGTACGGCGTCGAGCTGTGCCAGGGTGGCCCTGAGCAGCGCTTCCTTGGCGCCCTGGGGGTCCTGGGCGAACAGCCGCGCGGGGGCGTGCAGGCCGAAGAGGGTCAGCGTGTGCATGCCCTGGTCGGCCAGTTCGGGGGACAGCACCGAGGGGTCGGTCAGGGTGTGGCAGTAGATCTCCGAAGGCGGCGCGTCCGGCAGCAGGCCCGCGGCGGCCTGGTCGTACGCGCGCTGGAGCTGCCCGTACGACTCGGCGATGTGGAAGGTGCCCGCGAACGCCTCGCGCGGGTCGACCGAGGCGTCGCGCAGCCGGGGCAGCCTGCGCAGCAGCATGTTGACCTTGAGCTGGGCGCCCTCGGGCCGCTCGGGCGGTGTCTCGCCGAGGAGGCCGGCCAGGGCGTACGGGGAGGCGTTGACCAGGACGTCGCGGGCGCCGACGGTACGGGGGCCGACGCGGCCGGGGGCGGTGGGGCCGGGGGCGCCGCTCGTACCGCCTTCGTACGTCACCTCCGCCGTCTTTCCGTCGCTGGTGATCGCCGTCACCTCGGCGCCGGTGACGATCTCCGCGCCGGCCGCGCGGGCGGCGTCCGCCAGCGCGTCGGTGAAGGCTCCCATGCCGCCGACCGGCACGTCCCAGTCGCCGGTGCCGCCGCCGATCACGTGGTAGAGGAAGCAGCGGTTCTGCCGCAGCGAGGGGTCATGGGCGTGGGTGAAGGTGCCGATCAGGGCGTCGGTGAGCGCCACCCCGCGGACCAGGTCGTCGGCGAAGACGGCTTCCACCGTCTCGCCCAGCGGGCGTTCGAAGAGCGCTTCCCAGGCCGCGTCGTCGCCGATCGTCCGCTTGAGCTCAGCGCGGGTGGGCAGTGGCCGGGTGAGGGTCGGGAAGACTTTCTCGGCGACCTGGCGGGTCATACCGTAGAAGCGCTGCCACGCCTCGAACTCCCGGTCTGAGCCGGTGAGTTCGGCGAACTGCTCGCGGGTCCTGCCCTCGTCCCCGGCGTCCACCAGCAGGCCGCCGTTCCCGCGCGGGGTGTACGAGGAGATCCGGCGGCGGCGCACCGCGAAGCGCAGTCCCAGCTCGTCGGTGATCTTCGCGGGCAGCAGGCTCACGAGGTACGAGTAGCGCGACAGGCGGGCGTCCACCCCGGTGAACGCCCGGGTGGAAACGGCGGCGCCGCCGGTCGCCGGGAGCCGTTCGAGCAGCAGCACCCGGCGCCCGGCGCGGGCCAGGTACGCGGCGGCGACCAGCCCGTTGTGCCCACCGCCGACGATCACGGCGTCGTACGAAGACGTATCACGCGACATGCCCGCACCCTACGCGCCGCCCGCGCCCGGCCCGGCCTTGACGCGGACCCCAACTTCCGGCCTGCCCCGCCCGGCGCCGGTATCACCGCGCGGACGGCCGGTCCGGCGTGGCCGGGCGCCGAGTTCCTGGCCGCCACAGCCGAGCGGACAGTTCCTCACCAGTCCGGACATCCTGCCGGACCTGAAATGCCGATCTTGGCGTCGGCGAAGACTCACGGGGATCCAGCCGCCGTGCTGCGTACTTCCTCAATCGGGCCGGGATCGTAGCGAAGACGATCCGGCGCAACGTCGAATGGTTCCGTCTGATCCTCGATCCACCGCGTGAATTTTGATCACGTGTGTCGGGCGGGTTCTGGGTGTTTTTCGGGTTGCGGGCAGTGGTGATCGCCGGGTGGCCGTCCGGTGCGGGGTCTCCGAGGTCTTTCGGTTCGTGGGCGGGCGGGACGGTCGCACGGGTCAGGTGCGCATGCGCTGTCCGGTCGCTGTCCACAGGTCGGTGAAGTCGTCCTGCCAGCACCAGAGTTGGGGGAGGTGGAGGGTGAGGCGGCGGGCGCCTGTGGCGATCCGGGCGGGGATGTTGATCAGGTGGCGGCGGATAGTGCCGGTCCGTGCCCTGGCGTGGAAGACGGAGGCGAGGTGGCCGGCGGCGCGGGTGAGGTTGTAGGCGGTGGCGGCGAGGGTGAGCCAGGCGGCGTTCGCGGTGAACTTCCCCGACGGCAGGTGGGCGAGCGCGGAGTCTTCCAGATCGGCGAAGACCTGCTCGACCTGGGCGTGTTCGCGGTGCATGGGTTCGGCCTGGGCCAGGACGAACGGGCTGTCGGTGAAGATGACGTGGTGGCGCCAGACGCCGAACAGCTCGGCCTGCCCCTCGGGCACGCTCTTGGGGTTCAGCCGCTTCACCCGGCGCACGATCAGCCGGGCGCTGGTGTGGAACGCCTTCTTCTTGCTGGTGAACGCGGTGAAGGGGACCTCGGCGATCTCGGCGTCGGAGATCCAGCGTTCCTCCTCGGCGTCCCAGACGGCAGCGGCGTACTTGATCGGTGTCCAGGCGTCCTCGGCGATGTCCGCGATGGCCTCACGGATCTTCTTCCTGACCGCGACCGCGAGGGAGAAGCGTGCGCCGGCCTTGCGGCAGACCTCGACGACCTTGTGGGAGAAGTATGCGGAGTCGGCGCGGACGATGATCTGCGCGGTGATACCCATCGCCCGCACCGTGGCCAGCGCCTCGCGCAGCAGACTCGCCGCACCCTTGCCGGAGTTCGCCGATCCCTTGCGCAGCCTCGTTGCCACGATCACCGGCGCGCAGGTGCCCGTCTTGGCGGTCACGATCTGGAAGTGCAGGCCGCGCTGCTTGGTATAGCCGAAGGAGGCGCCCTGCTTGGCCGGACCGTAGACCTGCTTGACCTTGGAGTCGATGTCCACGAACACCACCTCGTCCCCGGTGGGGACCAGGCCGGTGTGCGCGGCGAGGTCGCAGGGAACGCCCGGGTGGCGGACTCCAGTTGCCGCACGTGGCCCCAGGTGAACGCGCGCAGGAAGGTGCCCAGCGTGGACGGGGCACGCACCCCGCCGAACAGGCGGGGCAGCCCGCCGTGGCGCAGCACGTCCAGGTCGTCGATGCTGTCCGCCCCGGCGACCATCCCGCCCACGATGCTCATGGCCTTCGCCCCGGCGGCCGTACCGGCGCCGTTCTTCGCGCCGGACAGCTTCACCTTCGCGGCCACCAGAGCGGGCAGTCCGCACCGCTCGGCCAGCCGGATCGTGGGGACCAGCCCGGCATGTGCGATCAGGTCGGGGTCGTCGAACGCGGCGAACATCCCCGCGGGCCTGTGGGAGACTTTCACTTCAGAGGTGCCTTGCCGATCGTGCGTGGTGGAAGCGTAGGAACTCCCATCATCGCAGCTCAGCGGGCACCTCTTCCCATTTCTCCGTCCACAGGCCGATCACCACGCGGTGGATCGAGGATCAGTTCCACGCCAACTTCCAACTCGGACGGAATACAACCCTCGAAGGTTGCGGCTCCTCCCAGGTCACCTGGCTGGCGGCTGCGCGTCGTCCCCGCACTCGGACACCTGCCCATCACCATGGTCACCAACGGCACCGTCGACCGCACCCTCTACGCCTGGATCGCCGACGGCGAGGGCCGCCCGGTAGTGAAGAACACCCTCGCCGTCCTGGTCCGCGTCATGGAACAAGCCGTCCGCGACAGCCTGATCACCGCCAACCCCGCCCGCGTCAACTGACACGGCGATACCCGGGATACAGCGCACTACAATCAAAGCCGCGGCTAAAAGAAAGTTTTATCCCATTCATTGGAAATGAGCGCCCGCAGGGCTTCTTCGAAACCATTGGAAACCCACTGGAGGCCAGCATCCCCTCCAAGAAAAACATCACCGTTCTCAGCAAGGAGCAGACGCTCTTCCGTGGCAAATGCCATACCGATCGGCAGAACGTCTTGCCCGAGACGTCGGGAATAGTTCCTAACATTTCCAGGGTACGCGTCCAGAGCAGATTCGATCGACGTGGTGAGTTCATTCACCCATGTTCCACGTGACGCTGGCCACCTGATCGTGATTCCCGCATAATTCTCCAGAAATCTGCGGAGCCAGATGGTTACTTCGTATCCAGATTCAACATAGGAGGCACACGCCTCCTCCAAATCGAAATCTTCGTACTCGACCTCCAGGGCTCCGATTAGCACCTCCGCAAGTGCCGTAGACCTTGAATCATTAGACGCGTCAGTCATCCCGTCAACACTTCCCCAACAAATTCCGGAACCCAAGTAAGACAATTTGGACACATCTTAAATTTCTTGCCCTTTTGATTCAGTGTGATGATGTCCAAATTCTTTGGATTCACTCCAGCGTTCAGTGCGTTCGTGCACATCCGCGCTTCGGCGCAAACGCCCGGCGGGCGTCCGTTTTCAAGTTGCGACTCGCCGGGAAGGGCTGTTTGTACATCAGAGTGCAACCCAGTCGACGGCCCGCTCGCACCATAGAAGATCTGACCCGTTTCTCGATCGCGGCCTACGCTGAACGCACCAGGAAGATCCTCATCCTCCTTCAGGTTTCTTTGTACATGAGCAATATGCTTCCTGCCAAGATCCGTCAGATGTTGTCTGAGCGTCGGCTCCGACTTCTGGGCGGTTGATTTGGCAGTTGGCTTGCCCGTTCCGACTGCCGGCTCACTCGGTTCGGCGACGGCCTGGTTCTGGGTGGGGTCGGCTTCCCAGTTGTCGGCGGGGGCCGGGGTGCCGTCCCCCACCGCGTCGTCTTAGGCCTTCGTGCCGGCGGTCGGGGCCTTCGCCTCGGCGCCGTCGCGTTCGGCTTGTTTGGCCGCACCGGCGTCTTCACCGGCCTCCTCGCTGGTGGGATCGCCGTCAGGGCCCTGGCCGCAGTCTCCTAGGAAAGCACCACACACGGCGACTGTCCCCGCGGTGGCGGCGTCGATACAGGCAACGCCCGCGATACCGCCGGATTCCACGGTGCAGGCTCCGGCGACGGTATACGCGGAGACGGCCACCACGGCTACGCCCACGTAGGGTGCGGCTTTCTCAAGGTAGTGACCTGCGCAGCCCGCCCAACCGTGGCAACCGCCTCCGCCGCTCTTCTGACTGGTGGCCGGGGTGTTCCCGCTGGAGTTGTCGGTCGACGAGGATTCACTTCCCTGCGGCAGTGGGACAGGCCCTTGATTGCATGCTTGGATGGCGGCGCAGTCGCCACCACCGTCACGCATCAGCCCGGTGGGGTCCGAGCCGCTGGCGGGGTTGTCGCCGGCGTAGGCGTAGCCGCCCATCTGGTTGGGATCGCCGGCCTCGAAGACCGGGTCGGGGGTCAGGAAGCGGCTGGACCGGGCAGTGGACGCACCTCGTGGGCGTCTACGACGCGAGTGCCAAACAGCTCAGCCTCTACGTGAACGGTCATCTCGCAGGCGCAACCGCCTACGCCGGGCAGGCATGGAACGCCGCCGGTCCGGTCCAGATCGGCCGACGCATCAGTGCGGGCACCTACGGTGAATACGCCAACGGCCAAGTGAGCGACGTCCACACCTACCCCACAGCCCTACCACTCGCCGACGCGGCAGCGGTCGGGGGAAGCCCGACCGTCGTGCAGCTCGACTGACTCATCACGCGCGTCCAGCGGCCCCGCACGCTCTCGGCCCGTCCCGGAATACGCTCCACCGGGGCGGGCCGATAGGCGGCAGGGCCAGTGGGCAAGGTCATGGGTCATGGGTGGAGTGTGGTCATCGACTGGCCCCGATCTGCGGGTCCACGGGACGCAGGAGCGGACCTCGTGGAAAGGCCAGTTCGTCGTTGCGAGCGGTGATGCACGTCCAGAGCGCGCAGAGCGCCGGGATTCCCGTCAATGGCGAACTCCAGCGACCGACCAGATGCCGCGCAGCACAACCAGGCCAAGTCCAAAAGGAGGTTTTGTCCCATTCATTGGGAATGAGTGCACGTATGGCTTCCTCTCAACCATGCGCAACCCTCTGCGTACCCACGTCTCCCCCGAGGAGAGCATCGCCGTTGTCCACGCTCCCCGCGAATGCCGTCATCCACATGAACCGGCCGGTGGGTGGCCGGCGGCGTGCGGCTCAGGCATGGGGCGGGTGGAGGGTGGTGTAGACGGGGAGGAGGGAGTCGACGACCGCGGAGAGGGAGAAGCGGTCGCGGACCAGTTGCCAGGCCGCCTCGGAGGCCGCCGCGTTCGCCTCGGGGTCGAGGAGTTCGACGACCGCCCGCCCGACCAGGGGGCCGTTGTCCGCGTCGGGGTCGCTCGCCGTGAGGCGCCCCGCGCCGGCCGCCTCCACCTCGGGCGACAGCCCGCCTGTACGGGTCACCACCACCGGCAGCCCGACCGACATCGCCTCCAGGATCGAGACGGCGAACGGCTCGACCACCGACGGCAGCACGTACACATCGGCGTCGCGCAGCTGCCGCAGCACCTCCTCGTGGCCGAGCGCGCCGACGCACTCCAGCGCGTCGCCGACGCCCAGCCGTGTGGCCAGCTCCCGCATCGGCCCGGTCAGCCCGCCGGTGTCGGGCCCGGCCAGTACGAAGCGGGCGTCCGGGTACGCCGCGAGCACGGTGGGGATCGCCGAGACGAAGTCCTCCGGGCGTTTGCGCTGCTGCACGCGGGCCAGATAGAGCACGGTGGGCGGGCGGCCCTCGCGCGGCGGGTGGCGGTTCTGGAGGGCGACGCCGTTGACCAGGCGGTGGAAGGTGGTCAGCGGGGTGTCGGGGACGACGGCCTGCACCCCGTCACGTTCCATTTCCGTGAGGTACAGGATCGCGTCGGCCCTGCGCAGCACCCGCTTCAGACCGAGTACGTCCACGGCCTTCGCGAACAGCTTCTCCGTCGGGTCGATCATGCCGTGCGTCTGGATCACCAGCGGCACCCCGGCGTCCAGGGCGATCAGCGCGAACGGCAGCGTGATCAGGTCCCGCATCAGATGGACGTGCACCACGTCCGCGCCCTTGACCATCCGCCGGGCCCTGGCCAGCAGCCCCGGCGAGGTGATCCCGCTGACCTCGAAGGCGGGCAGTACATGCCGGGCCTGGTGGACGAAGGACGGTACGCCCTCCAGTTCGGACGGCAGCGGCCCGGTGAACCCGTCGCCGAGGGTCGCGATCCGGGCGTCGACGCCTCGCTCCCGCAGCCCCTTGGACAGATTCAGCGCCACCCGCGTCGGCCCGCCGAAGTCGTTCGTCGGCGTGTGCAGGGTGACCACGTGCAGAACCCTCACGACCGCGTTTCCCCTCCCCGGACTCCCGGACCTACCCGGACTCCCCAGAATCCCGGACTTTACGGACTCCCCCGCGCCCCTCGCGCGGAGCCCCCGGGCCACTCACGCGGAGCCCGCGCCCCGGCGGACCGCCGCCGACCGCCCAGCCTAGCGGCGGCCCGCCCGCCCGGTACGGCATCCGGGGGACCCGCCCGGCCGTGACCGATGAGTTCGCGCCGCCCGGTCCGTCTAGTTGCACGAGGGGACGCGACGGCCCTACCGCGCGCCCCACGGACACACAGACACCCGTACGCACCCGCGCACACCCACGCACCACCCGGAGGCAGTCATGGCAGAGCCCGGATTCACCACGTCCCTGTGGTTCGACGGACAGGCCGAGGAGGCGGCGCGCTTCTACGTCTCGGTCTTCCCCGACTCGACGCTGGGTCCGGTCACCCGCTACACCGAAGCGGGTCCTGGCGAGCCCGGCACGGTCGTCACGGCGGAGTTCACGGCGAACGGCCAGCGGTTCGTCGGCATCAACGGCGGCCCCGACTTCACCTTCAGCGAGGCGATCTCGTTCCAGATCGGCTGCGCCGACCAGGCCGAGGTGGACCACTACTGGTCCGTGCTGAGCGAGGGCGGCTCGGAGGGCCCCTGCGGCTGGCTCAAGGACCGCTTCGGGCTGTCGTGGCAGGTCGTGCCGACCGTCATGCCCGAGCTGATCGGCGGCCCCGACCAGGAGGGCGCCAACCGCGCGATGACGGCGATGCTGTCGATGAAGAAGCTCGACATCGCGGCGCTGCGGAAGGCGTACGAGGGCGGGTGACGGGCGGCGCGGGACGCGGAGACCGACCGGGGGCGCGTACGGCGCCGGCTTCACGTACGCCCGCCCGTACGACGGCTACCGGCCAGGCGCACGACCGCTACCGGCCGCCCGCACGGCGCCCTCCGAACCGCCGCGCGGCCGGAAGCGCCACGCCCGGCAGCCGACCTTCCCTAGACTCGCCGTCAGCGGAAGGGGGGCGGCATGGCGCTGGACGCGGAAGAGCGGCACGCGCGCGAGCCGGACTCGGCGGAGCCGGACACGCCGGGGGAAACACCCGGCGGCGCAAGGGAGTCGGCGGCCAAGGCACCCGACCCCGGCGTACCGCGAGCCGCGCTGTCCCGGGCCCTGGCCGTCCCGCTGGTGATCGCGCTGACCGCCCTGCTGCCCGGCTATGTGACCGCCCAGCCCGGCGGCGGCCCGCGCGACTCGGTGTACTGGCTCCAGCTCACCCTGACCGTCTACGCGGGCGCGCGGCTGTCCGCGATGGTGCTGACCCGCCGACGGCGGCTGATCCAGGGCGCGTTCTGGCTCTTCGTGTACGTGGCGATGGGCGTGGCGCCGCTCACCCAGGACGTACTGGGCCAGGTGCCGACCCCGGTGGTCGGCGACCGTTCCGACACCGTGGCGGCCCTCGCCCTGGTGCTGACCGGCTGTGTCGTCTTCGACGTGGGCGCGCTGCTGGCCCGCCACCGCCCGCCGCCCCGGCCGCGCCGCCCCCGGCCGCCGGCGTCCGTGGCCAGGCGGCGGCTGTGGCTGCTGATCCTGGTCGCGTACGCGGGCAGCGCGCTGTGCGTGATCAAACTCGGCGGCCCCGCGGTGTTCTTCACCAGCCGCCAGGACATCAGCGCGTCCGTGCGGGCCAGCGGACTGGCCGGCACCGGCGGCGACAGCCATGTCGGCTCGGCCCTGGTCCGCGGCTTCGGCACCGTACCCGCGCTGCTCGCGCTGCTCTTCCTGATCCGCTGGATGACCACCTCGCGCCGGGCCCGCCGCAGCTTCCCGGCGATCGGCGCGCTCGCCGGGCTCGTGGTGGTCAACGCGATCGTCAACAACCCGGTCTCCAACCCGCGTTACTGGTTTCTGACCGTGGTGTTCTCGATCCTGTTCACCGCCTTCCCGCGCAGCCCGGTGGTGTACCGGTCCGCGCTGGTGGTCGGGGTGGTCGCCGCGCTGCTGCTCTTCCCGTTCCTCGACCGTTACCGTTACGACACGGGGGGCCGCCGTCCGGTGCAGTCCTCGTCGGCGCTGGAGCCGCTGACGCTCAAGGACTACGACCAGGTCGGGATGTTCGCCAACACGCTGACCTTCGTGGACTCCGGCGCCGGGCACGCGCACGGCCGCCAACTGGCCGGCGACGTCTTCTTCTTCGTGCCGCGCTCGGTCTGGCACGGCAAGCCGCTGGACTCCGGGGTGCGGGTCGGCCGCTGGATGGGCATGACCAACACCAACCTGTCCTCCCCGCTGTGGGCCGAACTCTGGCTGGACTTCGGCCCGTTGGGGATGGCCGCCGGTTTCCTCGCGCTGGGCTACGGCAGTGCGCGCGCCGACCGCAGATACGCGCTGCGCACCCTGGAACAGGGCCGGCCCGGCACGATGGCGGCCGTGGTGGTGCCGCTGGTCGCCGGATACTCGTTCATCCTGCTGCGCGGGCCGCTGCTCCAGGCGGCGGGCCGGATCGGGATCGCGGTGGTGTGCCTGGCGCTGGTGACGACGTTCAGCGAGGACCGGCGGAAGATCCTGCGCTGACGTCGGCCCCGGGCGTCAAATCGCCATCCAGGGGCGGCCGTTCACGCCGTACGGAACCGATCCGCAGCCACAGCGCGACGGCCTTGAGCGCGGAGCCCAGGGCGAGTCCCCAGGCGGCGCCGAGCACTCCGTCCATGCGGTAACCGGCCAGCATGAAGGCCACCGAGGCGAGCGAGAACACCACTTGGATCGGCAGCGTCGCCCGTGGCCGCAGCACGCGCAGGGTCAGCAGGGCGCTGGTGCCGAGCGCGATGCACGCGTACTGGCTGCCGGAGGCGGGCAGCAGCGCGGACGACGACGCCCAGGTGGCGCCGAGGAGTTGGCGGCCGGCGCGCGCGGGCAGCAGCATCAGCACGGCCGTCCAGCCGACCGCGACGGCGGCCAACGCGGCGGCCAGCACGGCGGTCGCGCGGACCTTGCCGTCGGTGCCGCGTACCCGGTTGAGCAGCGGCGGGCCGAAGGCGGTCGCGGAGTTGAACAGCACGTTCATCGGCCCGAACAGCGTGGTCGCGCCGCGCAGGGCACCGACCGCGAGCGGCGCCGCGAACAGACCGAGGCCCACCACGGCGAGTTGGCTGGTGGCGTTGCCGACCCCGAACTCGACCACGAACCGCTGCCCGAGGTGCCCGCGCCGCACGTACGGCCGCAGGTCCGCCCGCGCGCCCCGCAGCCGCGGCCGCAGCAGCGCGGCCCCCAGCAGCAGCGCGGGCAGCGCCGACACCCCCCACACCGCGACCAGCCGTACCGCCCCCGCGCCGTGCGGCTGTACGGCCAGCGCGGGCACGGCGACCAGCAGCCGTACGGTGTCGGCGGCCAGCGCGAGGTGCGGCAGGCGCAGCGCGGAGAAGCAGAAGCGCATGCCGTCCTGGGTGAGCGCGATCGGCAGGACGAGGCCGAGTACGGCCAGGCCCCGGGCGGTGTCGCCGGGTACGAAGAACAGGCCGGCGGCGAGGCCCAGGCCCAGGACGGTCGAGGCGGCGGCGGTGAAGGCGACAGCCGAGCGGCACGCGGACCGCACCCGACGCGAGCCGCGTTCCAGGACCAGCGCCTGGCCGACGTAGGAGACGTTGATGCCCAGCAGGACCGTGAAGACCATGTAGACCATCGAGAACACGGAGAACGCGGCCGCGGTGGAGAGCCGGGCGGCGACCACCAGCACGATGATGTTGGTGAAGGCGGCGACGCCCTGGTCGGCGACGGAGCTGGCGATGGCGGCTTTGGCGCCGAGGCCGCCGGGCGGCTCATCGCCGTGGGAGTCGCCGTGGGGGTCGCTGTGGGGGTCGTCGTGCGCTTCTTCGCCGTAAGGGTGTTCGTCGCGCGGGCCGTCGTACAGGCGCTTGTCGTCAGGGGGGTTGGCGCGCGGATCGGCGTACGGGCCTGCGGCGTAGGGGCGTTGGTGGGCGTCGTGGCCGTACGGGTCTGGCTCGGCCCCGGGGCCCGCGGCCGTGGCGGGCCGCAGGGCGGGGCCTGTCAAGGGACCGGGTGCCGCTCCGGGGTGGTGGACGTGCCGGGTTCCGCGGGCAGTTCGGCCCGGGGGGCGGGCACCGCGGACGTGGCGCGGCGCCGGAAGGGCAGCCGACGGCGGCCGCCCGTACCCTCCTCCGCCGGGTGCAGGACCGCGCCGAGGACGGCGCCGCCCGCCGCGGAGACCAGGTCGCGCACCCGTACGAGGTCGGCGCGGTGGACGCCGCCCGGGTCGCAGACCACGACCACGCCCTCGACCCGGTCGACGAGCGCGAGGGCGTCGGCGTAGGTGAGGACGGCGGGGGCGAGGACGACGACGGCCGACCCGGGTTCGTCGGCCTCGGCGAAGAGTCGGGTGGCCGGGGAGGAGGTGAGCGCGCGGGCCACGTTGCGCACGCGGCGGCCGGGCACGAGGTCGAAGGAGCCGGACTCGCCCGCGTCCACGGGCAGTTGGTGTCCGGCGGGCCAGCCTCCGCCGCCCTGCCCGAGCCCGGGTGAACGCGCCCAGCCGGGCCTGGTGCCGTCCGCGGAACGCAGCCGCGCCGACAGGGAGGGCGTCCGCAGATCGGCCTCGACCAGCAGCACTTCCTTGCCCATCTCGGCGAAGGACGCGGCCAGGTTGACGGCGACGGCCGCGGCCGTACCGCCCGTACCGCGCGGGGCCACGACGAGCAGTCGGCGGCGTTCGGCGAAGCGCTTGTCGTGGGCGAGTCGGAAGGCGATCGCGCGGTACTCCTCGGCGAGGCGGCCGCCCGCTTGTCCCTCGGCGAAGAGCTGGTCGCGGTCGGCGGCGCGTCCCCGTACCCGGGGCAGCGTGCCGAGGACGGGCGCGTCCAGGGCGCGGACGACCTCGCTCTCGGACCGTACGGTCGGGTCGAAGACGAGCCGCACCCAGGCGGCGAGCAGGCCGAGCGCGATGCCGACGGCGCCGCCGAGACCGAGCATCAGCGGCAGTCCGGGACCGGTGGGCGCCTCGGGCTCCACCCCGGGCTTGATGACCAGGCCCGGGGTGGTGTCCAGGGCACGCAACCCGCTGATGTCGCCGTTGAGTTCGGTGATCCGGCCGAGGAGGTTGGTCTGCACGGAGACCAGCGTGCCGACGACCTGGCTGTTGTCGGTGCCGTGGATCTGGTCGAGCAGGTCGTTGCGCTGCTTGACCAAGGGGTTGAGCTGGTCCTGGTAGCCCGTGACCATCTTCTTGATGGTCGAGGTGGTCTGTGCCTCGCGGTTGTCGAGATACGCCTTGGTGACGGCGTTGACCCAGGTCGCGGCGGCGTGCGGGCTGTCGGCGCTGCACGTGAAGCGCAGGACGAGGGTGTTGGGCGGGTTGGTGACCTGTAGGCAGCGCTGGAGGGTGCGGGGCTGTTCCTTGACGGCGGCGGCGGCCTTGTCCACGACGGTGGTGCTCATCGCGGTCTGGCGTTCGGTGCCGATGTTGATGCCCTTGTCGGCGGTGGTGCCGCCGGCGAAGGGGTCGGTGGTGGCGGCCCTGACCATGACCTCGCTGGTGGCGGCGTAGGTGTCGGTGCCGATCGCCGCGAGGGCGGCTCCGCCGAGGAGGCCGAGGAGTACGCCGGCGACGAGGAGCGCGCGGTAGCGCGTCAACTGGCGGATCTGGTCGCGCAGCAGATCCGGCTCGTCGGACCCGCCCCCACTGACATCACTCACTTCCCCACGCCCCCCTTCGTCATAGCCTCGCCACCGCGAGCCGCTTCCGCGCGGTCCTGAGCAGCACGCGCCACGGCGCCCGACCGGGCTTCAGCCCCGGCGCCCGGCTCCGTGACCTCAGCTGCGGCAGGCTGTGCGCCCGCACCCGTCGGGGAGTTGGACTCACCGCCCACGTCGGTGCCGGGCGCCGGACCCGATGTCCCGCCGGAAGCGGGAACGGCAGCCGGAGCGGCGAGGTCGTCCTCGGCGGGGGCCGCCGAAGGGATCTGCGCAGCCAAGTCGCCGTCGGCAATGGCCAACTCGCCCCCGCCCGAGCTGGGTTGCGCGCCCGCGGATGCGGCCGGCTCCGGGGCGCCGACGGGCTGCGGCGGGACCGCCTTTGCGGCGGGCGATGCGGCCGCGTCCGTATCCTCGCTCGCGGTGGCGGGCGGCGGGGCTGTATTGCCGGTCGCGCCTGGGGGCGCGCCCACGGACGTGGACGGGTCTGGTTCGGCGGACGGGCGCCACGCCGAGTGGGGGCCCGGTTCGGGGCGGGCCGGCGGCAGGGGTGGGGTGGTTGGGCGGGGCGGCGTCGTGCCCAGGGCCTCGGCGAGGAGCGCGTCCAGGCGGGCAAGGCCCGCCGCCCTGCTGAGGTGCGCGTCCGCGTAGACGGGCCCGCGCAGGGCCAGCGCCTCGACCCGCGCAGGGTCCGCGACCAGCGCCCGTACGGTCGCGAGCAGCCCACCCGCATCCTCCGGTGGCGCCACCACGCCCGCGCCCGAGCGGGCGATCTCCAGCGCCGTACCGCTGTCCGCCGCCACCGCCGCGACCACCGGCCGCCCGGCCGCGAAGTACGACGTCAGCTTCGACGGCAGGCTCATGTCCAGCACCGACCCCCGCTGCGTCACCGCGAGCACGTCCGCCGCGGCCAGCACGTCCGCGAAGTCCGCGTCGTCCGCCGGAGCCATGAAGTCCAGGTTGGGCAACCCCCCGGCCAGCGAACGCAGTTGCTCGCGCTGATTGCCGTCCCCCATGAGTACGACCCGCAGCTCCGGCGCCAACCGGGCCACGTCCACCAGCACTTCGAGACCCTGCTTGAGCCCCATATTGCCGGAGTGCAGCAGCACGGTCTGCCCGGGACGCCACCCGAGCCGCGCCCGCATCTCGGCGCGCGGCCGCGAAGGGCGCTGTACGTGGGACCAGTTGGGCACCAGCCGTATCCGCCGCTCCGGCACCCCCATCGCCGCGACCTTGGGCACGAACGTGTCGTGGATGACCCCGACCAGCGCCGCCCGCTTGAGCGCGTACGACTCCACCGCGCGGGCCGCGACCGCCGCCGCCCCGCCGCCGCGGATACCGCTCTGCGCCGCCGCCGCGCCCATCAGATCCTGCACGACGGGCACGAACGGCACCCCGTACCGCCCGGCCAGCCGCGCCCCCGCGACACCGCCGGCCAGGCTCGGCATCTGGGCGACGACCGCGTCGGGCCGTTCCATCTCGGGCGGCGCGGACAGGGCGCCGCGCAGCACCGACGCCTCGTACAGCGCGCGCTTCACCGCGGTCTGCCGGGGCGGCACCGTATGGCTGCGGCGGTGCACCCGTACTCCGCCGCGCTCCTCGACGACCCGCCGTACGCCCGCGTACGCCGGGTCGAGCCGCCACGCGGGGTAGTGCGGCATACCGGTGAGCACATGCACCTCGGACCCGCCGGCCGCCCAGTGCTCGGCGATCTGGGTCGCGTACGGCCCGATCCCGGCGTGCTCCGGCGCGTAGTTGGTGGAGACCAGCAGCAGGCGGCGGTGTGCACCGGACAAGGCCACGGAGTGTCCCTTCCCCCCAGAGATGAACAAGGGCTCACCTTAGCCGTTCACCCTGTCCTCATACGGAATACGGACGCTTGCCCCGCACGGACTTTCGTCAATCGCGCGTGGGCCGCGCGAGGGCCGGGCTATCGTCTAAGACTCGGCGACGGCTGCGCGCGTTGTACGGCTGGGGGGTCGAATCGTGTTACACCGTGTCGGCTACGCGCCCGGGGTCTACGACCTCTTCCACGTGGGCCATCTCAACATCCTTCGGCACGCCCGCAGTCAGTGCGACTACCTCGTCGCGGGCGTGGTCTCCGACGAGATGGCCCAACTCGCCAAGGGCAGAGCCCCGGTGGTGCCGCTGGTGGAACGGCTGGAGATCGTCCGCAGCGTACGGTTCGTGGACGCGGCCTTCGTGGAGACCGTGCCGGACAAGCTGGAGACATGGCGGCAGGTCAGATTCGACGTGCTGTTCAAGGGCGACGACTGGCGCGGTACGGACAAGGGCCGTCGACTGGAACGGGACTTTGCCACGGTGGGCGTCGAGATCGTCTACTTCCCCTACACCGTGCACACGTCGAGTACGCAGCTGCGCAAGGCACTTGACGCCTTGGCGGGACCGTTGACGCCCGGCCGGGTCAACTCGTCGGAAGCGCTCTGAGCTCCCTGAACCACTTGGTCAGGAAGGCCACGAGGAAGAGCGCGTGCGCGGCGAAGAGCGCCGAGTAGCCGTAGCGGAAGGCGCGTTCGCTGCCGAGCAGCAGGAAAACGGCGCAGAAGACGCCGTAGTCGACGGGGAGCAGTGCGACCGCGCGCAGCCGCGAGGGGGTGGCCGGGGGTGTCGCGGACCTGGCCTTGGGCTTGAGCTTGTCCGTGAGCAGGCCGCCGAAGAAGATCAGGACGGCGGCGAGTTGGAAGCCCAGCGGCAGCAGCAGCCAGCCGTCCGAGGGCAGGGCGAAGTGGCGGTAGAAGGTGACGAGTACGGCGGCGTGCACCGCGGTGATCTTCGCGCAGTCCACGACGTGGTCCAGCCACTCCCCCGCCGGGCCGCCCGCGCCGAGCAGCCGGGCGAGCTGGCCGTCGGCGGAGTCGAAGGCGAAACCGAGGGCGAGGGCGGCGTAGACGCCGACCGCGAGGGGCCAGGAGGGGGCGGACAGCGCGAGCGCGGCGATGGCGCCGTAGCTGAACGCGGCGCTGATCAGGGTGACTTGATTGGGCGTCAGGCCGAGTCGGTACGCGCCTGCCGCGAGGACCCGGCCGACGGGACGGTTGATGTGGCGGGAGTAGAGGGAGACGCCCTTGGCGGTCTTCTGGGCGGAGCGGAGGGCGTGCAGCGCTTCGCGGAATCCGGCGGTACGGGTCGCGACGACGCCCGGGGTGGGCGTCGCGCTGAGCGTGGGGGCCACGCTGGGCCCGGCGGGTGCGCCCGCGTCGGGCGTCGCGCCCGGCGCGGGGGGTACGCCTACGGCGGGCGTCGCGCCCGACGCGGGGGGTACGCCTACGGCGGGCGTCGCGCCCGACGCGGGGGGTGCGCCTACGGCGGGCGTCGCGCCCGGCGCGGGGGGCGAGCTCCGCTCGGGGATTACGCGCGGCGCGGGGGGCGAGCTCCGCTCGGGGATTACGCGCGGCGCGGGGGGCGAGCTCCGCTCGGGGATTACGCGCGGCGCGGGCGCCGCCGCCGGCAGGGTCGGCTCGGGGGTTACGCGTGCCGCGGGAGTCGCCGACACGGTCGGCTCGGCTGCTCGGGCCGACACGCCCGCCTCGCCCGGCCCGGCTGACGCGGGGGCATGGGCCCCTGCCGCCGGTCCGCCCGCCGGGCTCCGCCCGGCCGCCGCTTCCGCACTGCCCGCCGTCTCCGTCACGCGGCCCCCCAAGTCGTCGCCGCCGAGCGCGTCGGTTGCTCCGGCCCGGATCGGGCCCATGATGGCAGCTCCGCGCGAGCACCGTCCGCCGTACGAGAAGTGCCCGGGACGGGCTGCTGACGTCCGCCCCCAGGCGCTGAGCCGCAGACCACGGACCGCCGGACAGTCGGACGCCCGAGCCCGGGACACGTGGCCACGAACTGAGCCCGCCAGGTGCCCGACACCCCGACGAACCGTCAGTGACCGGCGCCGACACACGGACCGTACCCACGGGAAGCGCCGCATTCGAAGGCGCACCAACCGAGCGCCCGAGCCCGGGACGCCCAGGACAGTGAGCCACGAACCGCACCCGCCAACGCGCCCGACATCCCAACGAGCCGTCAGCACCCAGCACCGACGCGCGGACCGTACCCACGGGAAGCGCCGCGTCCGAAGTCGCAGACGCCAGCCGCCGACCGCCGGCACCCGGGACGCGTAGGACCGCGAGCCCCACCCGTCAGGTGCAACCACACCGACAGACCGTCAGCACATCCAGCACCGACGCCCGTACCCACGGCAGGGTCCACGTCCGGAGCCGGCAGAGGTCGGACGCCCGAATCCGGGATGCGTGGACCACGAACCGCGCGCGTCGAGCGCCGCCCGACACACCGACAGGCCGTCAGCACCCCGCAGGCGCCGTGGTCGGTCGGCCGCGGCTCCGGACCCCCGGCCATTCGTGCGACAATATGCTCGGAGATCCGGGCAAACAGCGCAGCGCACCCTAAAGTGACCTCGATGTCGCTCTCACGCCGCCATATCCTCCAGGTCACCGCCTCCGGCGCACTCCTCGCCGGATGCGCGGACGGCCATGGCCCGCCGCCCGAGACCGTACCGGCCACCTCCGCACACCCGACCGACGGGCCGCCCACGCCCGCCGCCGCGGCGGAGCCCACGCCCACGCCCACACCAAAGCCCGCGTCCACGTCCCCGCCGTCACCGCCCCCGCTGCCGCCCGGCCTGCCCGACCAGATCGAGCACGGCCCGCGCGACCGCCCCCGCCTCGCCCTGACCTTCCACGGCCAGGGCGAACCCGCGCTCGCCACCGCACTCCTGACGGAGGTGGAGAAGGCCGGCGTCCACGTCACCGTGCTGGCGGTCGGCAGCTGGCTCGACGAGCACCCCAAGCTCGCCCGCCGCGTCCTGGACGGCGGCCACGAGCTGGGCAACCACACCATGAACCACGGGAACATCGGTGCGATGGACGCCGACACCGCCCGCGCCGAGATCGAGGACTGCGCGCGGCGGCTGGAGACGCTGACCGGTTCGCGGGGCCGCTGGTTCCGGCCGTCCAAGGCCCGGCTGACGACCCCGCTGGTCGTACGGCTCGCCCAGCAGGCCGGGTACGCGCACCTGCTGTCGTACGACGTGGACTCGCTCGACTACACCGACCCCGGCGCCGACGCCGTACGGGCCGCGGTGGCCCGGCAGGCGGCGCCGGGGTCGGTGGTCTCCCTGCACTTCGGGCACCGCGGCACCGTCGCCGCGCTGCCCGGAATCCTCGACGACCTGCACCGCCGCGGTCTGCGCGCGGTCACGACCTCGGAGCTGCTGACGTGATCCGACGGCCCCTGTCCCCCGCCCGGCGCCCCGCCACCCGGCAGCCGTCCACCCGACGACCCTCCGCCCGGCGGCCCCTGTCGTCCGCCGTGCTCGCCGTGAGCGCCGTGTGCGCCGCCGCGCTCGCCGCTACCGGCTGCGGGAATTCCACCGCGCAGACCCGGACGTCCGCGCCGGCCGTCAAGAAGGCGCGGGCCGCCCAGGCGACGACCGGCACGGACGTCGGCGCCGTGCCCGTACCGAACGGTGTGACCGCGCTGAGGCGCGCCCCCCTGCCCGGCATGCCGCCGCTGCTCGACCAGAACGACCTCTACGCCGCCGACCGGCCGAACGCGCTGTCCCCGGTGGTACGGGACTTCCCGTCGCGGGTGTACGTACCGAACACCGAGTCCAACTCGGTCACGGTCATCGACCCGAAGACGTACAAGGTGATCAGGACCATCCCGGTCGGCGAGCAGCCGCAGCACGTCGTACCGTCCTGGGACCTGAAGACGCTGTGGGTCAACAACGACCTCGGCAACACGCTCACCCCGATCGACCCGGCCACGGGGAAGGTGGGCCGGACGGTCGACGTGCACGACCCGTACAACCTGTACTTCACGCCGGACGGCAAGTACGCCGTGGTGATGGCCTCGATGGACCGCGAGCTGGTCTTCCGGGACGCGCACACGATGAAGACCGTCAAGACCGTGCCGGTCGACTGCTACGGCGTGAACCACGCGGACTTCTCGCCCGACGGCCGGTACTTCATCGTCTCGTGCGAGTTCTCCGGCGATCTGCTCAAGGTCGACACCGCGAAGATGGAGGTGGTCGCGCAGCAGAAGCTGCCGAGGGACGGCGCGATGCCGCAGGACGTGAAGATCTCGCCCGACGGCAAGACCTGGTACATCGCCGACATGGCCACCGACGGCGTATGGGTGATGAACGGCGACACCTTCTCCCGGCCGACGCTGCTGCCCACCGGCAAGGGCGCGCACGGTCTGTACGTCTCGCGCGACTCGAAGTCGATGTACATCACCAACCGCGGCGAGGGCTCGATCTCGGTGCTGGACTTCGCGACCGGCCAGCTCACCACCAAGTGGCACATCGACGGCGGCGGCAGCCCGGACATGGGCGGGGTGTCGGCGGACGGCAAGGTGCTGTGGCTGTCGGGGCGGTACGACTCCGAGGTGTACGCGCTCGACACGCGGACCGGCCGCACGCTGGCGAAGATCCCGGTCGGCAACGGCCCCCACGGCCTGGCCGTCTACCCCCAGCCGGGCCGCTACTCCCTGGGCCACACGGGCGTCTTCCGCTGACCCCCTCCGATCAGAGGCCCGGGCTCCCGGCGCGGCCGACCCCACGGTGGCCACGCGGGGGTGCCCGGTCGGTTCAGGCGGTCGCCGTGGGCCCGGCGAGGGTTGCGGCGAAGTGCGCGAGGGCGGCGGGCGCGGGGGCGCAGGGGCGATTCGGCCGGGGGAAGGGGCGATTCGCGTGTTCTCGGTGTCTTCAGAGCAGTCTCTTGTCACGACTGGTCTGTAATGCAAAGCTGAATGTATGACAGACGCATCGGTGCCGTCACCGCGCACCCCCCATGAAGTCCTCGCCGGCCTCGGCGACCTCACCCGTAGGGTTCGCGCGGTCCAGCGGGCCTCCTGGTTCCCCCTTCTGCTGCTGGGGGCGCTGACGCTGGGCGCGATCCTCGTCAACCGCTTCACCTTCAGCATCCGGCCCGTCGCCTGCCCGGCGATCCACCCGCCCGCCGACACGGTCGTGCTCGCGAGCTGTGCCGCCACCAGGCAGGGGTCGCTGCTCTACTGGACGCTCGGGCTCGTCCTCGTCTACGCCGCGACCGCGTTCTTCTACATCCGCCGCTCCACCCACCACGGCGTCGGCACCCCCGTCCGGCCGTACGTCCTCGCCGGGATCGGCATCGCCGTCCTCATGGCCGCGCACGCCCTGTGGATCCTGCACTCCCCGATCGGCGACCCCGTCGAGTTCTGGGGTCTGCACGCCGACCCCGGCTCGGGGACGGCGAAGTTCCTCAGCCGGCTCGGCGGGGAGTCCGCCGCCATCGGGCTGCCGCTGCTGGTGCTGTCCTGGGTGGAACGCAACCGCGCCCTGCTGCTCTTCACGCTGGCCTACCTGGTCATCGCACTGGCACCGATCACCTCCGGCTGGTCGGGGATCGCCGTCACCTCACCGTGGTCGGCCCTGCCCGGCCTGGCCGTCACCGGCGTGTTCCTCCTGCTCGGCGCCCTCGGCTTCGCCCTGGCCCAACTGCCGCGTCTGCGCGGCGAGTCATGACCGTTCAGCCCGACCAGCACCCCGTGAACGACATCAACGACGTCGTCCACCAGCGCGTACGCCTCGGCATCCTCACTGTCGTCCACCAGGCCAGGCGCGCCGAGTTCGGCTTCCTGCGCACCACCCTCGAACTCACCGCCGGCAACCTCGGCCAGCACCTCGCCGTCCTGGAGAAGGCCGGACTGATCCACATCGAGAAGGGCTACGAAGGCCGCCGCCCCCGTACGTGGATCACCCTCACCCCCGTCGGCGACCAGGCCCTCCAGGACGAAGTCACCCACCTCAAACGCCTCATCCACCAGATCGAATCCAACACGACGCCGTAACCGCGCCCGGGGGCCTGCCGGGTGCTGAATGCTCGGCGGCCGCGAAGGCTCGCCGAACTGCCCGGCGAGGCAGCAAGCGGTCAACCTCCGCCCGCCGCCGCGCTTGTGCCGGCCGAGGGACCCGTCTACGGTCCTCCGGGTGCCTCTGCTCACGCCCCACCCCGCCACCTTCCCGGTGGACCCTCCCGGCGATCTGAACGACACCAAGGCCATCACGGCCCACGACTGGGCCGCTTTCGACGCGCTCGACGAGATGACCGACCACTGGTCACGGCCCGGCTGGTCGGGCGGCACGCGGGCCTACCACTGGCTGCTCGCATTCCGCGACGTTCCGCCGCTCGGCGAACTCGTACTCCGCTGCCAGGAGGTGCTGTCTCCGCTCGGCCTCGACCCGGTTCCCGCTGAATGGCTGCACGCGACGCTCGTCCGAGTGGGTTCCGCCGACTCCGTGGACAGCGCGCGGCTGCGCCGACTGGTCGAGACGGCCCGGACCATGCTGCCCGGGCCCTTCACCTTGCGGGCGACTCCGCTGTCGGGTTCGCGGGGAGCGGTACGGCTGACGCTCAGCCCGTGGGAACCGCTGGTTCAGCTGCATGCCGTGCTCGTCGCGGCCAACACGGCGATGGGCCTGCCGGTGAAGAAGCAGACCGCCGGTTTCCGACCGCACCTCAGCCTCGCGTACAACAACCGCCGACGGGAGGCTGCCCCCGTCATCGAGACGGTGGCCTCGCTGCGTTCGCTGCCCAGTGTCGAGTTGATCGTTGCCGATGTCCAACTCGTGGAGTTGCGCAGGTGCGGAGCTGAGTACCGGTGGGACGTGCTGGAGACTGTTCCGCTCACGGCGTCGTAGCGCGCGGGCCGCCGGCCAGGGGCATGAGCCGATCCGTCGCCGGTTCGCAGCGCGGTGGCAGCGCCCGGTCAGTACGGGACGTGGCCGATTGCCGGCAGGGGGAGCCGGCCACCGGCAACTCGGGCTACGGCTCGGCGAGTCGAGCGGCCGAACGCCGCAGCGGCGGCGGTGGGGGCGGCGCGGGGCCGGGGGGATCGGGGAGGATGGGGAGACCGGTGAACCCGGCTCCCTTTCGCATACCGCCGCGTTCCCTGCGCGCACCGGTCCTTCCGAAGGCAGGTCCCGACGCTGATGACCGAAGGCTTCGGCACACTCCGCGCCGGCCGGCCGCTCGGCCTTCTGGAGGGGCCGCCGCGTTGGCGGGACCTGCCGCTACCCGTGCTGCTGGCCGGCGCACAACTGGCGGCGGGGACCGGCGTGGGCGCTCAGGCCGGGGTGAGCACCGGGGTGGCGTGCGCCGCGCTGGTGTTCCGCACGTCCGCGCCGGTCCTCGCACTGGTGGCGACCCTGGCGGCCGTACCGATGGGCGCCTGGATCGCGGCCGGTCAAGGCGTCGTGGTCCCGGCGGTCGCCGTGCTGGTGGGCCTGTACACACTCGCCGTGCGCCGCACCGCGGGGCCCGCCGTCGCGGGAGCGGCCGCGGCCGTCGTGGTGGTGACGGGTACCGCCGCCGCGCTGGAGGGGTCACCTCGGGAAGTGGTCGGGACCGCGCTGGTGGCCGCGGGCGGCGCCGCCGTCGCGTGGGCGGCGGGCCGCTCGCGCCGCCGCCGCCGGGCGAGCCGGACGGCGGTGGCCGCCTACCGCGCCGGTGCCGCCGAGGTGCCGCGGTTCGCCGCGCTCGCCGAGCGGGACCGGCTGGCGGCCGAGCTGCACGACGTCTGCGCACACCGGCTCACCGGGATCGTCGTGTCCGCCGCCGCCGCGCTCCGGCTGGCCGATCCGGAGCGGTCGAGGGAGGCGCTGCGGCACGCGACGGACGCCGGCCGGCAGGCGGTGGCCGAACTGGACCGGCTGACGGCACTGGAGGCGCCCGATACAGCGGAGGCGCCGGATACGGCGGATACGCTCGCCGACCTCCGTACGCTGGCCGCCGACCACGGCGCGGGTTACGTGCGCACGGCGGACGCGGCCCCGCCCGAACTCGCCGCGCTGGCCTACCGCGTGGCCCGGGAAGCGCTCACGAACGCGGCCCGGTACGCCGGCGGCGCGGCAGTGCGGGTCCACGTCGGCACAGGCACGGACACGGGAACCGAAACCGCCACCGCCACCGGCACCGGCACCCGCACCCGCACCCGCACCCGCACCGGCACCGGCCTGACCGTCACCGTGACAGACAGCGGGGGAACAGCCGCCGCACCCGGCCTCGGTACCGGTCACGGCCTGATCGGGCTGCGCACGGCGGTCGCCGCCGCCGGCGGGACGCTGGTGTACGGTCCCACCGGCAGCGGCTGGACCGTACACGCCGAACTGCCCGCGGCCGCGCCGCCCGTCACGCGCCGGTGGCCCCGCTGGCGCGGACCGAGCGCGCTCGACTGGGCGCTGGTGGTCCTCGCGGTCGCCCTGTCGCTGGGCGCGGGACTGCTGTCGGCCGGAAGTCCCGACGACTCCTTCGTCGGGCTGCTCCCCGCGGTGTCGGTCGTGGCGCTGTCGGGGTTGCACGCCCTGCCGCTGGGCTGGCGGTCGCGCTTCCCCGGGCGCGCCCTGGCCGCGGTGCTGCTGGCCCTGGTGCTGTGGCAGGGCTGCGACCTGGCGGGATGGACGCAGCCGCCGGTCAGCGACATCTTCCTCGTGTACGGGTGGGTGGAGCTGACGCTGGTGTACAGCGTCGGCTGCTACCTGCCGACCCGTTCGGGCCCGCCGGCGGCGCTCGCGGTCGCCGCGGTGGGTGGCCTGGCCCTGGCCGGCGGCAGCGGGATCACCGGCGACCGGGCGGCCGCCTGGGCGGTGCTCTCCGCGGGACTCGCGGTTCCCGCCTTCGCCGTCTGGGCGCTGGGGCTGCTCGCGGCGTCGCGGCGGGCCCGCCGTGCGGCCGCGACCACCCGGAGCCGGCGACTGCTGGAGCACGAGGCCGACACGGCGGTGCGGGAGCAGCGTCGGCGGGTGGCCGCCGGGCTGCGGCGTACCGCGCGCGGGCACGCGTGGGCCGTGATCGCCGCCGCGGACGCCGGCCGGCTGGAGACCGTGCTGACGGAGGCCAGATCGGCGCTGGCCGCGCTGCGGAAGGATCTCGCCGATCTGCGCGGACCGCGGGAGGGCGCGCCGCCGCCGACCGTGGCGGGCATCGCGGTGCTCGCGGGCCGGTACGGGGGTACCGTCCGCTTCAGCGGGGCGGCCCGCCCCGCGCCGCCCGCCGTCGAGGTCGCCGCCTTCCGGGCGGCGGCGCTGCTGATGACCGAAGGGGTGACCCTGGGCGTGCTCCGCGGCGAGGAGGGGATCGAGGTGCGTGGTCCACGGCCGGCTGAATCCGGCGTGGAGCGGCGGCTTCGGGCGCTGGCCGACGCGGCCGGCGGTACGCTCTCGACTGCTGGCGACGGACGGGTGCGGGTATGGCTGCCGGAGGTGCTCCCCTCACGATGGCTACGGTGATCATCGCCGACGACCAGGCGGTCGTACGGGCCGGGATCGCGGCGATCATCGACGCCGAGCCCGATCTGCACGTGGTCGGGCAGGCGGCGGACGGCGACGCCGCGGTGGCTCTGGCCCTGGAACGGCGCCCCGACGTGGTGTTGATGGACATCAGGATGCCGGGCTGCGACGGCCTGACGGCGACCGCCCGGATCAGCGCGCGGTCCCCCGCGACCCGGGTCGTGGTCCTCACCACGTTCGACCTCGACGAGTACGTGTACGCCGCACTGCGCGCCGGCGCCGCCGGCTTCCTGCTGAAGGACACCGATCCGGAGCGGGTGATCGACGCGGTGCGCGTGGTCACGGCCGGGGCGGCGCTGCTCGATCCCGCGGTGACCAGGCGGCTGATCGACCGGTTCGCGCAGGACCCCGGTCCGCTCGACGGGGCCCGGCTGAGCCGGCTCACCAGGCGCGAGACCGAGGTCCTTCGGCAGGTCGCCCACGGTCTGACGAACGCGGAGATCGCCGCGGAGCTGGGGATCAGTACGGGGACCGTCAAGGACCATGTGGCCGTGGTCCTCGGGAAGCTGGGCGTCCGCGACCGGGTGCAGGCGACCATCGCCGCGTACGAGACGGGCCTGATCCGCCCCGGCGCCGGCTGACCCCGTCCCCCGGCGCCCGCTGACCCCCCTCCCCCGGCGGGGCCGGCACCCCGCCGGACGACGGCTGCCGGACGGCCGGGGATCGTTCCGGCGCACGACGGTTCGGCGCTCGCGGCTTTCTAGCCTCGGAGACATGGCACACACCCCTCTTCGACGCTCTCTGGGCGGCGCGCTTCTCGTCGTCACCGTGCTGCTGGCGCCACTCGCCGCAGCGGCGGGTCTCCTGCTCACGGCCACCGTCACGGCGGTCGTTCCGCTGCTCGCGCTCGCGGGGCTGACGGTCGCCGGACTGACCGGTGTTCTGCTCGGCCGGGCCGCGTTCGGCCTGCTCGGCCGCGAGGGCTGGCGAGCCGCGGGGCTGTTCGCGGCCGTGCTCACCACCGCTGTCGCGGTGCTCGCGGCCGTCACCGTCTTCCGCCCGATGCCCACCTCGGCGGCCGGCCCGGTTCCCCCCGGCGTCAAGTTCTGGAGCCTGGCGACCGGTTCGCGCATCGCCTACGTCCATGTCCCGGCCGCCGCGCCGGTCAGGGCGACACCGGTGGTCTTCCTGCACGGCGGACCGGGCACCCCGGCCGAGGGGATCCCGGCGGGCGGCCGGGAACTGGCCGCCGCGGGCTTCGACGTCTACTCCTACGACCAGCTCGGCGCCGGCCGGTCCACCCGGCTCAAGGACATCAGCGGCTACACGGTCGCCCGCCAGGTCGCCGACCTCGACGCGATCCGCCGCACGCTCGGCGCGGACCGGATCGTCCTCGTCGGGCAGTCGTGGGGCGGTTCACTCGCCGCGCAGTACATGGCAGCGCACGGCGACCATGTGGCGAAGGCCGTGTTCACCTCACCGGGCGCCCTGTGGGGCCATGAGTACCCCGGTTCGACGGCGGGCGACCCGTGGACCCGGCTGACGCCCGCCGAGAAGGCCGCCAAGGAGAAGCTGAACACCAAGCCCCGGCTCATCGCCGCGAGTCTGCTGATGGGCGTCAACCCCGCTGCCGCGCATGCCCTGGTCGGTGACCGTGAACTCGACCACTGGATGCACGAGGTCGCGTTGCTCGGCAAGGACACCGCCTCCTGCGCGGGGGCGCCGCCCACCACCGCCCACAACAATCCCCAGGGGTTCTACAGCAACCAGATGACGGCCAAGGACTTCGAACGGATACCCGACCCGCGGCCGGTGCTGCGCGGGGTCCACGTCCCCTCGCTGATCATGCGCGGCTCGTGCGACTTCATCAAAGCCGAGGTCACCGAGGAGTACCGGCACGTCCTCCCGGACTCCCGGCTCGTCGTCGTCCAGGGCGCCGGCCACTCCATCGCCGGCGGCCGCCCCCAGTTGTACACCGCGCTGCTACGGGCCTTCCTACTCGACGAGCCCCTGCCCACCACGTCGTCCTGACCCCCGCCGCTCCGCTCAGGTGAGGAGCGCGCCAGCGTTCCTCACCGACCGAAACGGTGAGCCCACCGCTGTGTTACGGGCTCATGCCGCGAGTCTGGGGGCGACGACGCGGGCGCGTTCGTAGCCGCATTGTCGTGCTGCCTGGTTCGGCGGAGCCGGAGCATTGTCGTGCGCCGGGGCGATGCGGGGAGACGTCCTCGTGTTGTGGCGCGGCTCGATAGCCTGCCTCAGTGGCTGGTGAGGAAGAAGGACGCGTATGGCCCGGCGACACCACGGATGATCTTCCGACCTTGGTGACGGCGTACGGGCTCGGTGAGATCCATGACGTCAGGTATCTGGCCGAGGGGTTGATGAACCGGAATTGGCGCATCGTGACCGCGCAGGGCGAGTTTGCGCTGAAGCAGATCGTGGACGTGCCGGTGCCAAAGGCTCGCAGAAGTCTGCGGGTCCTCCAGCCGCTGGCCGCCGCAGGACTACCCGTGTGCGCACCGCGTCCGAGCACGTCAGGGGATGTGGTGGTCGAGGTCGACGGCCGCAGCTACTGCCTGCTGGCCTGGGCGGCGGGGGCGCACCGGCCGGGCGCCACGCTCGAAGCGGACGAAGCCGGGCGGCTCGGTGTGCTGCTCGGAGAGATCCACCAGGGTCTTGCGGCTCCGGAGGCGGCTCTGCCCTCAGCGGTCGAGGTCCCCCGGGCGAAGGTGACCCGGCCGGAGTCCGCTCTGGCGGAGGCCGACCGCTTCCTGGAGGTCGTCGCACGGCTGGAGGAACCGTCGCCGTTCGACCTGGCTGCCGCCACCGCACTCAACCGGCGGAAGGTGCTGATCACCCAGTGGGCCGAGCACCGTCCGGCGGATGAGGTGCCGCGCGGGACAGTGGGGTGGACGCATGGGGACTTTCAGCATCTGAACCTGCTGTGGCAGGACTCCGTGGTCTCGGCGGTACTCGACTGGGACCGGCTCGGAGTGCGTCCGTACGGCGAGGAGGTCGTGCGCAGCGCGCAGGTGCAGTTCAGCACAGGGGACGGCCGCATGGATCTCGGCCACGTGGCGGCGTTCATCTCCGGCTACCGGTCCGTGGTACCGATCTCGGACACGGATCTCGCGGATGCCGTAGAGCGGCTGTGGTGGAAGCGGATGACGGACTTCTGGCAGCTCCAGTGGCACTACGACAAGGACGACCACGGCCCGGACCATCTGTGGGCGTCCGGTGAGAGGCTGCTGGAGTGGTGGGCTGGTTCGCGCGACACCGTGCGGGACGCCTTCACCGCCTCCTCGTAGTCGTGCCCCTCGTGTCCTGAGTGGGCTCACGGCGGGATGATGCCGGCGGCCCGGAGCTCGGGCAGGCAGGGTCGCGTCAACGAAGCGGCCCTGAGACGGGCATGGTCACCTATGCAGGCCAACCGTGTCGGGCAGAGGGAGCGGATGAGCGAGGCCCAGGTCGGGACGTCGTCGGCTGGGGCGAGCAGCGCCTGTGGCCCGATGGCCTCGGGGATCCCACCCCGAAGGGAGCCGAGGGCGGGAAGTCCTGCGAGGGCGGCTTCGATGATCACGCGGGGGAAGGCGTCCTCGACTACCGACGGCACGAGCAGCAGCCGGTGCCGGGCGTAGAGGGTGTTCATGTCGTAGGTACGGGGCAGGTAGGTGACATTGGGGTGGTCCGCGAATTCGGCCGAGGTGTCCCACCAGCCCTCGACCAGGGTGAAGTGCCGATCAGGCAGCAGGTCAGCGAGATGATGCAGAAGGTCGGAGCCCTTGGCGGGTACCGGGTTGACCATGAGTAGGTCGCTGTCACGCTCCTCATCGACACCACAGTCGCCGGGGCCGGGGCGGGCAAAGGGCGGGTAGAACAGAGTCGCTGTCCGGGCGTCCGGAATGCGGGACCGTACGAACTCAGAGGTGGCCAGAGCGTACTGGGGACGGCCGTCCAGAACGTGCAGACCGGTCTTGGAGACCGAGTGCAGCCATCCGGCCACGGCCGCACGGGAGCGTGCGGTCCGGGCAAGTTCGGCAGATCCCTCCTGGGAGGTGATGACCAGATGGGGCGCGAGCTCCTTGAGCGCGCCGCTCAGTGCGGCGGCCAGTCGGGCCTGCGGCACGGCCCGGACCTCGATGCCGTTCCAGGCGTAGCGGATCTCCGCGCCGTCTGCCGAACGCTCAACCGTGGTGCCGGCGCCGTCCAGGTGGCCGAGCATGTTCGGCAGGTCGGAGGCGCCGCTCCACGGTGGTTCGTGGGAAGCGAGGTAGACCGTCCGCCAGCCGGCGGCAGCAAACTCTTCAGCGAGGAGTTGCTGAGAGACTTCGGCGCCGCCGATCAGGAACGGCGGCGGGATGCGCCGCCAGGCGAACAGCACTGTGCCCGTCTCGGCTGGGGTCATCGCGTTTCCCATCGGTAGAACCGTTCGGCGAAGCGGACCGGGTCGCCGTCACCTCGGAGTTCGGCGGCGGTGGTCCAGGCGTAGCGCAGCGGCCGGTACATCGCCCGTAGGGGCTGGAGCTGTGAGGCGTGCAGGTAGAGCAGGGTGAGCTTGTCGAGGAGCACCGTGGTGATGTCAGCCAGTTCCGCGGCGAGGCTGTCACCCACCCGGGCGTGGAAGAGGTGCCGGTCGTCGGCGGACAGGCCGTAGGTCTGCCAGAACGCGACGTCGTCCCAGAACCAGCGGCATCCCAGTCGTCGGGCCGCTTCGTGGACGAGGAGGTGGTCGGGGTGGCGGGTGACGGCGGCCGGAGCCAGCAGCTCGGCCTCACCCATCCCGGCGAGGGCATGTTCCAAGTCCTCCGTGACCTGGTCGAGGACCGCCGGGTCGTAGGGCCGGTACGGGGGCCGGGCGTCCCTGTGGCCGAGCAGCGTGCGGGCGGCCCCCAGTGCTTTCAGGGTTTGGTGGGATTCCTCGGCGCGTAGCCGCGAGATGGCGTCCTCGCCGGGATGTGCCTGCTGGACGGACCGGTCGGCGCTGGTCGACCGGGTGAACACGGTGATCACGGTGAGGGGGCGGGGCCGGGACAGCAGCAGTCCGCCGGCGGACAGGGCCATGTCGTCGTGGTGGGGTTCGAGGACCACCAGAGGCCGCCCGGACGGGCGGCGCTGCTCGATCAGATAGCGGCCTCTGCCGTACGGGGCGGTGACCTGGACGACGGCGCGGTCCCCGGTGCTGCGGCGGAGGGCAAGCTGGTCTTGGTGGTGCTGATGGGCACGGGCGAGGTCGTCGGGGAAGGTGTAGACGCCGGCCGCGTCGGGCACCGGGAGCACGGGCCGGTTCTGGGTGGAGGTCACGTTGGACGGTCCTCTCAGCGGACGGGGGTGTCGTACCAGTGCCGCCAGAACCGGCGGGAGGACAGGAACAGGTGTGCGGTGATCGGGTTGGCCCACCAGATCATCCGCCAGCTCGGCCAGCGCTCGAAACGGCGATGGGACGGGCGGACCCGCAGGTGGGTGAGGTGGACGACCGGTGCGCCGGTGCGGCTGCCGAATCGGGTGAGGCGGGCGAAGAACTCCACGTCCTCGCTCATGTAGAGGTCGGGCCGGTAGCCGCCCAGTGTGTCGAACGCCTCGCGGGTGCAGAACTGCGTGACGCCCTGAGCGCCGCCGCGGAAGCGGCGGTAGAGGCCCCAGGCCGCGACCAGCAGCCGGGTGCCGGGCTTGTCCGGCTCGTACAGCGGCGGTATCGCACCGCCCACACAGGCGCCGGAGTCCAGGTGGCGGGCGGCGTCCCGGATCCCGTCGGCGGGGAAGTCGACGTCGGCGTCGATGAAAACCAGATAGGTGCCGCGGGCGGCTGCGGCGCCGGTGTTGCGGGCCCTGCCGATGCCGCGGACCGGTTCGGGCACCACCCGTGCGCCGAGGCCTGCCGCGACCTGAGCGGTCGCGTCGGTGCTGGCGTTGTCGACCACGACGATCTCGCCGCGCTGACCGCTCTCCCGTTCCCAGTGGGCCAGGGACACGGCGACGGTCGGCAGGTACCTGGGCAGGTAGTCCTCTTCGTTGAAGGCGGGGATCACCACCGACAGCACCGGAAACGGTGCGGATACCGGGTTGTCCATGGCCGTTCTCCTTCCTCGTCCGGGGTCAGGTCAGCGCGCTGTACTGGTCGAGGGCGGTGTTCAGGCGGGTCTGCCACAGCTGTGTGTCCCGCTTCTCGCGGACGGCCGCGTACAGCCATCCCCGCAGCGTGTGGAAGACGATGAGGTGGGTGAGGAGGCCGTCGTCCAGGCCGCCGCCGTATCCGGCGGCGATCAGCTCCCGGTCGCCGGCAGCGAGGACGCCGCAGGTGACCACGCCCTGCGCGACGTCGTACTCGGCGAACGCGGGGGCGGTCTGCTCGAAGTCGATGAGGTGCGGACGCGGGTCCGTGGCCGGCAGCACGACGTTGCCGAGGTGGAGGTCGCCATGGCACAGGACCTGGTCATGGGTCTCGGCGAGGTCGACCGCCCGGAGCAGCACCCCGCGCGTGGCCACCCGCAGGGGTTCGGGAAGACGCGCAAGCAGTACGGTGACCTGCTCGGCGAACGCCCTTCTGGCGCCGGGCTGCGCGCCGCGCGGCAGCCGGTGGAATTCGCGCAACAGGTGCCCCAGCAACCGCAGCGCCTGATGGCGCGGCCAGTCGCCGGTCCGTACGGCCTCGTGGAGGCTGAGCCTCCCGAGATCCTCCAGGACCAGCGCGGTCACGTCCGCGCCGGCCACGGCGCCGCAGGCCAACGCCCGGGGCAGGCCGAGCTGTGCGGAGCCGGCGAGCGCGGTGACGACCCGGTGTTCCTTGGCCGCTTTCCAGCTCGCGGACCCCGTGTGCAGCTTGATGATCACGCTGGCAGGCAGCCCGGAGGCCCGCAGCGTCGTCCGGTAGACCGCTGACCGGGGTGCCTGGGTGAGGCGGTGCGCGTCGATGGCGGCTGTGCCGAGCAAGTCCCGGCACGCCGCGTCCAGGGTCTGCCTGCCGAGCGTTCCGGTCACGGCCGCGTCCGGAAGGGCGGCGCGTGGAGGCTGAGGTCACCGAGGCGATCGAGATGCCCCAGCGTGCGCCACAACTGCGAGCGGTACAGCGATACTTCGGCAGTGGTCGGACAGTTGGGCAGCCAGGGTTTGGCGCTCCCTACGAAGTGCAGGAGCGCGGTGTCCGTGGCGTGCGGGGAGCGGGTGGTGTAGCGGCGGGTCCAGTTGCTACGTTCGAGGAAGCGGGCGAGTTCGAAGCGGTTGAACCGTCCGGGAACCGGCTGCACCACGTCGTCTTGGTCGAGCAGCCACAGGTTCAGCGCATCCTGGTCGTTGTGGAAGATGTACTTGCCTCCGCTGCGCAGGGCATGGCGGACACCGGCGCGCACCGGGGCAAGCATCGTCGTCGGCAGCCACCACACGCCGGAGTTGAAGTACGGGCGGCCGTGCAGGTCGGGACGGTCATCGGCGAGTCCGGGCAATGCCTTGCACTGGCCGATGGCCGGGTTGAATTCATCCGCGACCAAGCCCAGTTGGTTCCCACGGAGCCGTCCCAGGGGTAGCGACATGTCGTCAAGTGCGAGGGTGTCGGCGTCGATGTAGATGAGGTAGGGGCGGTCGACGAACACTGTTGTGAAGTTGAACCTCAGGTACGCGGTCACGGTGATGTAGTCGTCGTCAGCCATCAGCGCCGTGCGCATGGGTCGGGCCCACCGCAGGTCGAAGGATCCGAAGCCGGCCCGTCGGACCAGGTCCGCCATAGTAGTGGCGTGCTGAGGCGTCAGGTCGAGGGTGAGGACGCGCACCGCCGCCTCCCGCCGCGCGGCGGGGGTAAGGCTGTCGGCCAGCGAGGACAGGGTCACCAGGGACGGCAGCAGATAGCGCTCGTCCACGCACAGCCCGAAGGCGTACACCTCACGTCCTCCCGACCATGGCCACCTGGGCCAGCGCCATTTCCAGGATCTGGTCCGGGGCGGCGTCCGCGCGGATCCGGACACAGCGCGGACTGATCGGGTCGGTGAAGTGGCCGTTGAAGTGCTCGGCGAACTTCGGGTCGTAGTAGATCGGAGGTAGGCCCGGACGAGAGGCCGCCCGCCGGACCAGTGCGGCCGGTTCGGCGGTCAGCAGCAGCGTGAGGTCGGGAACCACCGCAGCGCTGGCAGTGACCTGCCGGGCGACTGCGGCGCGGGCCCGCGCGTCGACGTCCAGTCTGCGCAGCCGGCCAATAGCCCGGGCGTGGGCGAGCAGCGTGTCGACGCTGCGATCCATGATCACTCCGCCGTCCTGGGCAAGCGCCGCAGTGGCCTGCCGGTGGCGCTCCTGCTCGATGCCCAGGTGGGCGGTAAGGGCGTTGAGCAGTTCGGTGTCCGACCGGGCGATCGGCGCCCCGAGGACAGACGGATCATCTGCCACGTGGTAATAACAGCCGATCGTCTGCCATCCGAGCCGGGCGGCCACGTTGGCGGCCAGCGTGGACTTGCCCGTGCAGCTCACGCCCTCCATCGCGATGATCACCGCATTTCCACCCTTCGATCGGTTCCCAAAGCCGGGCCGGCTGTGGCGGAGGGCCGGAATGCCTCCAGCCACGCTGTGGCAATTCGGGTGCGAGTCGTGGCCGGCACTTCGTACAGGCCCGGCTGGTGCCGTTCACCGGCCAGCAGCGATGCCGCGGCCACGATCTCGGCCTTGATGACGTGGATGGCCGGCCCGACCGCCGAGGAGTGCAGGAAGTTGACCGCGTTGCCGTTGCCCAGGAGGCAGAACGCGTGGTCCGAGCGGGCGTAACGCGTCACGCCGGGGATGAGGTCTTGGCGCTCGAATCCGGCGCGCGGGCTGGCCAGGGCCGTAAGGTCGAACTCATCGTCCGCCGACGTGGCCCCGGCGAGGAATGCACCGTCGCGCAACATCGCGAGATGTTCCATACCGATCGCGCGGTTTCCTGTGGCGCTGAACACCAGATCGGCGTGGCCGAGCGCCCGGGGAAGATCCGCCGCGCCGTAGCCGATGGCAACGGCCTGCGCCTGCCGGATCGGGTCGATGTCCTGGACCGTCACCTGTACGGAACGAGCGTGCAACGCCGCCGCGATCCCCGCGCCTATCTTCCCGAAGCCGAGCACACAGGCACGCCTCCCCGGCAGAACCTCCCCCAGTCGCCGCAGCAGGGTCTCGGCCGAGAAGACGATCGCCTCCCCGACCAAGCGGTCCTCAGGTTCTTTCAGCGGGCTGCGGGCCACGCTGTAGACCGGGCAAGGAAACGCGTCCAGTTCGAGGTAGCGGCGCAGACCGTTCTCGGTGTCCTCCACCACACCGGCGATCTGCCCGGGTAGAGCGGCGCAAGCCTCGGCGAGTGCCGGAGCGAAGTACCCGCCGACATCGGCGAGTACCAGGGGACGCCCTGCCGCACGCCTTTCCAAGTACGGCACCAGCCACTCGGGGTCAGCGAAGCGCTCACGGTCCAGTGGATCACAGCGGTAGGACGCCGTGACTTCCTCCAGCGTGCGCCGGTCGGCGGACTTGGGTTTGGCCAGGACCGCCTCCACCGTGGCGACACGTCCCAGCGCGGCGAGGAAGTTCATCTGACCGGGCAGCAGATGCGTGATCACCATGCTGGCGGCGTCACTGGCGGGAAGGTCGAGTGCCAGCTTCGCGAAGAAGGCATCCGCCGCGACCGAGGCCGGGCGATATGCCGATGGACGCGATGAGCGGTCAGTTGCACTCACACCGGGTGGGGGTAGGGCGATCGGTGCCCCGACAGAGTCCGAGGGCAGAGCAGTCATAAGAGTCCTCTCCATGTCGGGTATCGCCGGTGTCGGCTGAGGACGGACGCCAACACGCCTCCTACCATGTGCGGTTAAGGTCCCGGCAGGCCGAGAGTGTCCTGCAAGCGGTCCGGTGGTCGTCCCTTGCCGACCCACCGACTGGCGTTCAGCGCGACCAGCAGCGTGCCCCGGCCCTCAGGATCGACGACTGGTGACCTGCTGCTCGCCGGCAACGGCCGGTGGCGGTGAACCCGTCATGTTGATCCAGGTCCGGATCGGTCACACCATGTGCCGGGATCATTACTGTGCGGGCAATTCAGCGGAGGCGGAAGGTTGCAGGCGGATGCTCTGCGGGTGCGGTGAGGAGCACCCCAAGAGCACCCCAGATGGCCCTTCCGTGAGTCAGCTGTGACCGATACCGTCGCGCTTTACTGTCTGCACATTGATGCGACGGGCGGAGGCGTCTCATGCACCTGCTGGAGCGGTCTCGCACGGCTCGCGGCTGGTCCCGCACCGACCTCGCCACTCGCTTATGCGAGTTGGGCCGTGCACGCGGCATCAGCCTCGGCACGGGCAAGGACGGGGTGCTGCGCTGGGAGCACGGACGCCGACCCGACCGACCCACGCAAGTTCTCATCGCCGAACTGTTGGGTATTCCTGAAGAAGTTGCAGCCCAGCAGCCGTGGCCGAACTGGCTGTCCGCGGACCCTGTCCAACAGCCCACCCACCACTGCTGGAACGCCTCCGGCGCCGTCGAGGCGCTTTACGAAGTGTCCGGGAGTGACATGGAGATTGACCGCAGGAGTTTCACTTTCCTGACCGGAGCCACCCTCACCGCCTCGCTGATGTCGTGGCTCACCGCCGACCCGGCTGCAGCAGGCCAGATCTCCCAAGGCCAGCGCATCGGCGAGACCGCCGTGGCCCATATCGAACGCCGAGTGCGCGAACTGCGGCACACCGATGACACCAATGGAGGGGGCCAACTCCTTGAGGAAGCCCACGCCAGCATGGGCATGGTTGCCCGGCTCCTCAAAGACCGCAGCTACACCGACGCCCACGGCGTCCGGCTGCATGCCGCAGCCGCCGACTTCGCCCGCATGCGCGCCTGGGCCGCCTTCGACACCCGAGGCGAATGCCCCGACGACGCCTTCGACGCCGCGCTGCATGCCGCACACGCCGCATCCGATGCCGCCCTCGGCGCCCATGTGCTGGCCTTCTGGTCGATCGCCGCCTACAACACCGAGCGCCCGGCGGACGCTGAAGCCATGGTGACCGCGGCACTCGCCGCCGCCCGGGGCCGCACCACCGACCGGGTCATGGCCATGCTCCTCAGCCGCCGCGCCCGAGCCCGTGCTCACCAGAACGACCCGGCCTGCTGGGCCGACCTCGACCGCTCTGCCGAACTCCTCGACGCCAGCGATCACGCCGTCGATGAAGACCCGGACTGGGTGTACTGGTACGACCGTTGCGAACTTCTCGGCGCCATCGCCTCCACTCACTTGGACATGAATCAACCTGGCCGGGCCGAAGCCGTGTTCGCAGAGGCCGCATCCCTGTACCCCGCTGACCGGGTGCGCACGCACGCGCTTTTCCTGTCCCGACAAGCCGACGCACAGTGGCGCCAGAACGACTTGGAACGCGCATGTGCCACAGCCGACCAAGCCCTGGACCTCACTGTGGACATCAGTTCCCACCGCTCTACCGGCCCCTTGCTCGAACTAGCTGCCAAAATGCGGGCCCACAACGCCGTCCCCGCTGTTCGTGACTTCCGAGAACGCGCCACAGCGATTCTCGCCGCCTGAGACTTCGACCTCTTCGGCCAGTCCCTCTGGCACACAGACCCGGAAATCTGATGCCCCGCGTCCGCCACGGCCAGGCTGAACGGCGCTTCCATAGCGCCGACGGCCGGCCCGGGCGGGAACGCGTCCACGCGGCTCAGGCCGCGAGTCTGGGGGCGACGACGCGGGCGCGTTCGTGGAGGCCGCGCGCGGTCGCATTCTTGAGGTGGGGGCGGATCAGTCGGAACATTTCCCTGACGCGCTGGTCGGCCCGGCCGGAGTGGACCGAGGGGAAATCGTCCAGCACCATGTGCCATGTCGTACAGGCCGCTTCAAGGTGACCGATGGCGAATTGATGTTCGGCCAAAAGCCCGCGTTTCCTCACCCGAGTTCCACGATAGATTCCGGCGCGCATGCTGTCGGCCTGTTTCAAAGCCTCGACCGACCCTGCCATGTCTCCCAGTTCGAAACGGACATGACTAATGTGGTCCTGGAGGGCCGCGGGGGTGTAGCGCCCGGGCACATTCCCGGACTCCGCCTTCTCCATGGCCGTATCGGCGTCACGGAGATACGCCACGGCATTTCTGCGGTCGCCGACCTGAGCCGACGCATGTGCTTGCTGTCCCACGAGGAACGCGCGCATACGTGGCCCTGCCTGCGGAGACGCGGCGGCCGCGGCATCGGCGAGGCGTAGCGCCTCCGGGCCGTGCCGCAAGTCCACTGCCTGGACACTCATCTCCCGCAGCGCGCCGGAAAACCTCATGTGATCCTCGGCCGCACCGGCAAGCTCCAACGCCTTCACGTAATACTGCTGGGCGACACCGTGCATGCCCTCGTCCACAGCCATGTAGCCGGTCAGACAGCACAGGTGTGAAGCAGCGGACATCATCGCCCTACGCACTTCCTCGGTCGCATCCGCCCTCAAATACGGTGCCACCGTATTGACCAGAAAGGCAGCCGCCATCGGACGGGCATGCCGACCGCCGAACTGATCGTCAAGGTTCGACATTTGCTCCGTCATGGCAACGACCATGTCGACTTCCGGCACCCCTATACGCCGCACCTGCCCACGCTGAATCGCCTCCATCCGCCCGATGACGTCCTGCCAGCCCGGAACGGCCAACGCCGCCGAGAAAAGCGACGCACCGACAACGCTCCGACGTGAAGGGTCCATGTCGCTCCTTCCCAGGTCCAACAGTCCTTCCACCGTGCCCACGTCCGCCCCGGACGTGGGCGGGGGCGGGAATCCGGCTTCGGCGTGGGTGACCGGGCGGTGCAGGTGGCGGGCCAGGGCCTCCAGGATGAGGGGGCGGGCCTCGTCGCGGGGCAGATGCCCGGCCAGCCGCTGGTGCACGGACGGCGGCTCGTACCGGGTCGGCCTCCCCCGTTCGGTCGCCAGCCTGTTGACCGCCAGGGCGAACTGCCGCAGCGTCCAGCCGGTTTCCCGGTGCAGCCTCCTCAGTCCCTCGTTCGGCCGCCGGTCACCCATGCCTCCGCCCCCACTCCCGCACGCTTAACGCTCTTGAAACCCACGTCGGCTTCCACAGTACCGCTGTGCGTGACCAACCGGTTGCCTAGAGCGAAACGGGACCCCCGCGACCGTGCGACCGGTCCGGGGGCATGGCTCAACCTGGAGAAAGCAGGCTGAACGTGGACGACTTTAACCCCGCCCGCCGAGCCGGGGAACGGGCAACGGCCGACGCCTCACCGGTACCGGCCAGGGTCGGCGGCGCGTCGCAGAACCGGGGGCGGACCGACGGGGTGCCGTACGTGGCGCGGTGGAGTGGGGAGCGGCCGGCGGCGATGCCCGTGGTGGTCGGGCGTAAGCGGCCGGGGATCGCGTATGCGGACGAGCGGTCGTTCGACCGGGACGGGCACGGGGTGCTGTGGCGGCGTGAGCCGTCCGAACCCGGCCGGGGGCTACCGCAGTTGGGGAAGGTCCACGGCCTGCGGCAGCGCATCGCGATGGGCGGACTGCGGTGCCAGATCTGCGGCGGCCCCGCCGACCGCAACGCCGACGGAGTGCTCTGGCTCATCGACGCCCACCCCGACGACCCCCACCTGCGACGCGGCCAGGAACGCACCGCCCACCCCCCGGTCTGCCTGCCCTGCGCCCACCGCTCGGTCCACGCCTGCCCCCACCTGCGCACCGCCAGCGTCGCCCTGCGGGTACGCGCCTGGACCCCCTACGGCGTCAACGGCGCCCTCTACCAGCCCGCCCACCCCACACCCCTCACTGTCCACGTCGGCCACTACCCCTACGGCCACCCCCACCTCCCCTGGGTCCTCGCCGCCCAACTCCTCATGACCCTCCACGACTTCACCATCACCCACCTCGAAGAACCCCCCACCGCAGGCCCGTTACGGTGACGGGACCACCGCTGTCGCGCCCGCCGCGCGGGCGAGGTGGGTGGCGGACTCCGCGCGCGGTGCGTTGCCGACGCGCCATGTACGGGCAGGGTGCACGGCGTTGGTGAGCAGCACCAGGAACGTGTCCGTCACCGGGTCCAGTACCAGACTCGTACCGGTGAACCCCGTATGGCCGACCGCGCCGCGCCCCGCCAACTCGCCCATGAACCACGGCTGGTCCGCCTCGAAGCCCAGCGGCCGGGGGTCGCCGCGCAGCAACAGCCGTACGGACTCGGGGGCCAGTACGCCCGCGCCGCCGTCCAGCAGCGCGCGGGCGAACAGCGCCAGGTCCCACGCGGTGGAGAACAGGCCCGCGTGCCCGGCGACCCCGCCCATCGCGTACGCGTTCTCGTCGTGGACGACGCCGTGCACGAGACCCCGGTCGAGCTTGCCCCACGGCCGCCGCTGGTCCTCGGTCGCGGCGGTCCTCGGCAGCAGCGCGGCGGGCGGTGCGAAGCACGTGTCGGTCATGCCGAGCGGGCCGGTCACGTCCTCGGCGACCAGCCGGTCGAGCGGCCGCCCGGTGATGTGCTCAAGGACGGTCTGGAGCAGCAGCAGATTGAGGTCGGAGTAGCAGACGGCGGTGCCCGGCGCGGTCAGCGGCTCCTCGGCGGCCAGCCGGGCGGCGCGCGCGGCCGGGTCGGGCAGGTCGTACAGCGGCAGCTCCGGGCGCAGGCCGGAGGTGTGCGTGAGCAGGTGGCGCGCGGTGATGCCGTGCGCGGCCGCGGCGGTGAGGCCGGGGACGTACGAGGCGAGGGGCGCGTCGAGGGCGAGCGTGTCGCGTTCGACCTGCTGAACGGCGACGACGGCGGTGAAGAGCTTGGTCAGCGAGGCGAGGTCGAAGAGGGTGTCGGGGCGGACCGGCACCCACCGCTCGCGCGGCAGCTCGACGCCACGGTCGGTGTGCTCGTCGTACGCCGCGTAGCGGACCGCCCAGCCGACCGCCTCGTGCAGGGCGACCGTACGGCCCCGCCCGGCCAGCACGACCGCGCCCGCGCACCACGGGCGCCCATGGGCCGGCTCCAGGTGCGCGGCCAGCGCCGGGACGATCCGGCTCAGCTCGTCGGAGTCGAGCCCCGCCTCACGGCAGGAACCTCTCGACAGCGGCGGCGCCATACTCCTCCAGGGTCTTGCGGGCCTTCTCGATCAGCTCCGGCGTGGGTTCCCGGCCGGAGAGCAGAACCAGATCCTCCGGGTCCACGGTCTGCTCGGCACCGGTGTGCAGCGTACTGTCGGCGGTCTTGAACGCCCAGGTGCTCTCGTCCGGAACGTCGGACATGGCTTCCTCCTGAGGACTGCGGGACCCTCCGTCACTCCACCGTACGCCGCCCCCGTACGCAGAGCCCGGCGAAGCAGCCCAGCGCGGCAAGAGAGCAGGTCAGCTGGATCACGGCCATCGGTACGGCGGTGCCGTCGCCCGCGATCCCGGCCATCGGCGAGATCACCGCGCCGATCAGGAAGGACGACGTGCCCAGCAGCGCGGAGGCCGCTCCGGCGGCGTGCCGGGTGCGCATCAGCGCCAGCGCGTTGGTGGTGGGCAGGGTAAGGCCCATGGACGACATCAGGACGAAGAGCGCGGCGGAGATCGAGAAGAGCCCGGCCCGGCCGAAGACCCCGGTGGTCAGCAGCACCAGCGCCACCGAGGACGCGGTGATCAGTACGAGCCCGACGGCCAGCACCTTGTCCAGGTCGACCCGGCCGACCAGCACCTTGCCGTTGAGCTGGCCGACGGCCACGATGCCGATCGAGTTGACGCCGAAGAGCAGGCTGAACGTCTGCGGGGAGGCGCCGTAGATGTCCTGGATGACGAACGCGGAGGCGGAGACGTACGTGAACAGCGCCGCGAAGGCGAAGCTGCCCGCGAGCACGTACCCCGCGAAGACCCGGTCGGCCATCAGGACGCGCATCGAGCCGAAGGTGCTGGACAGCCGGCCCGCGTGGCGTTCCTCGGGCGGCAGCGTTTCGTGCAGCCAGCGCCATACGACCAGGGTGAGCAGCGTGCCGATCACGGTGAGGACGGCGAAGACTCCGCGCCAGTCGGTCAGCCGCAGGATCTGGCCGCCGATGACGGGGGCGATGATCGGCGCGACGCCGGAGATCAGCATCAGGGTGGAGAAGAACCGGGCCATCTCCAGGCCGTCGTACAGATCGCGGACGATCGCGCGGGAGATGACGATGCCGGCGGCCCCGGCCAGGCCCTGGACCAGGCGGAAGCCGATCAGCAGCGGGGCGCTCGGGGCGAAGGCGCAGACCGCCGTGGCCAGTACGTAGATCACCATGCCGACCAGCAGCGGGCGGCGGCGTCCCCAGCGGTCGCTGAGCGGGCCGACGACGATCTGGCCGAGCGCCATGCCCGCCAGGCAGGCGGTGAGGGTGAGCTGGACCGTGGCCGTGGGGCTGTGCAGGGCGTCGGTGACCTGGGGCAGCGCGGGCAGGTACATGTCCATGGACAGCGGGGGGAGCGCGGTGAGGCCGCCCAGGACGAGGGTGACGAGCAGGCCGGTACGGCGCGCGGCGTCGCGGTTGGCGGCTGTGCTGACGGTGGGGGCGTCGGTGGTGATCTTCGTGGTGGCCCTCGGCCCGGCGTCCCGCACGGCACTCTCCATGTAGGTAGTTGAATCCGACGCCTATTCTTTCAGTGATCCGGGACGACGACGTACGAATTTGAGGGCTGACGGATGAGTGACGCGACACAGAGCGGGGCCGGTCCGGCCGGGGGCGCTTCCTCCGGGAACTCCGCGGCGGGGGGTGCGGTACGACCCGTGCGCTGGGGCATTCTGGCGACCGGCGGTATCGCCGCGACCTTCACGGAGGCGCTGAAGTCGCTGCCCGACGCGGAGGTCGTCGCGGTGGCCTCGCGCCGGGCGGAGGGCGCGAAGGCGTTCGCCGAGCGGTACGGAATCCCGCGGGCGTACGGCAGTTGGGCCGAGCTGGCGGCGGACGAGGAGGTGGACGTGGTGTACGTGGCCACGCCGCACTCCGCGCACCGGGCGGCGGCCGGGCTCTGCCTGGAGGCGGGGCGGGCGGTGCTGTGCGAGAAGGCGTTCACGCTGAACTCCCGTGAGGCCAGGGAGCTGGTGGACCTCGCGCGCGAACGCGGGCTCTTCCTGATGGAGGCGATGTGGATGTACTGCAACCCGCTGGTACGGCACATGGCCGCGTTGATCCGTGACGGGGCGATCGGGCGGGTCCACCACATCTCGGCGCACTTCGGGTTCGCGAACGACTTTCCGCCGGAGCACCGGATGCGGGACCCCGCGCAGGGCGGCGGGGCGCTGCTCGACCTCGGGGTCTACCCGGTGTCCTTCGCGCAGTTGATCCTCGGTGAGCCGGACGCGGTCGAGGCGTGGGCGCATCTCACGCCGGAGCGGGTGGACGCGAACACGGGGATCGTGCTCGGGTGGAACAGCGGGGCGGTGGCCACGTTGACGTGCACGATGACCGCCGATACGGGGGCGCCGGCGATGATCGCGGGCACCCATGGGCGGATCGAGATACCTGAGGGGTTCTTCCACGCGGATCGGTTTGTGCTGCACCGGAGGGACGAGGAGCCGCGGACGGTGTGGCTGTCCGAGGTCAGTGAGGATCATGAGCGGGGGACGATGAGGCATGAGGCGGTGGAGGTGATGCGGGCCCTCCGGGCGGGGGAGACGGAGTCGCCGCTGGTCCCGCTCGACGGGACGCTCTCGGTGATGCGGACGCTTGACGCGATTCGCGAGCGCATCGGCGTCCACTACCCCGGCGTGGACTGACCTCCCCGCCGGGCTCCAACCCCGGCCACCCGCCTCCGGCGCAGGTGAAGGGGACCGGCCAGGTCCCCTTCACCCCGCCGCGACGGCGGCACGCCCGGACGGCGCGACCCGGCGGTGCCGATCGGCTGGCGCCCGCGCCTTCCCAACCCCCGGCCGGGGTGAAGGGGGCCGGCAGGTCCCCCTCCATCCGCCGCAACGGCGGCACACCCGGACGGCGCGACCCGGCGGTACCGATCGGCTGGCGCCCGCGCCTTCCCAACCCCCGGCCGGGGTGAAGGGGGCCGGCAGGTCCCCTTCCATCCGCCGCAACGGCGGCACGCCCAGACGGCGCGACCCGGCGGTGCCGAACACACCGCACCCCGGCACGACACCGCCGAACCACGCCGTTGGGGCCGAGCACCGCTGCGGCGGGAAAGAAGGTGCACGCCAGCGCCTTCCGAACCTTGGCGCCGCTCCGGCGGGAGGACAGGGCGCGCCCGCGCCTTCCCAACCCCCGGCCGGGGTGAAGGGGGCCGGCAGGTCCCCCTCCATCCGCCGCGACGGCGGCACGCCCGGACGGCGCGACCCGGCGGTGCCGAACACACCGCACCCCGGCGCGACACCGCCGGACCACGCCACCGTGGCTAAGCCCCGCCGCGGCGGGAAAGAAGGGGCACGCCAGCACCTTCCGAACCTTGGCGCCGCTCCGGCGGGAGGACAGGGCGCGCCCGAGCCTTCCCAAACCCAGGCCAGGGTGAAGGGGACCGGCAGGTCCCCCTCCATCCGCCGCGACGGCGGCACGCCCGGACGGCGCGACCCGGCGGTGCCGAACACACCGCACCCCGGCACGACACCGCCGAACCACGCCACCGTGGCTAAGCCCCGCCGCGGCGGGAAAGAAGGGGCACGCCAGCACCTTCCGAACCTTGGGCGCCGGTGCGGTGGGAGCAAGGTGCACGCCAGCGCCTTCCGGATCGTGGGTGCCGGTGCGGCGGGAGCGAGGGGCGCGCTCGCGTCGAGGCTGTCTCGACCTGAGGGGGGATCAGGTGGCGCCGTGGGTGGGGGCGATCGTGGCGATGCGGGTGGCCAGGTCGAAGTCCTTCGTGGTCAGGCGCGAGCCTGCCGCGTGGGTCGTGATGGCCACGCCCAAGCTGTCGTAACCCAGGGTCAGGTCCGAGTGGTGGTTCAGCTCCGCCTGGATCCCCGCGATGTGCAGCGCGAAGATCGCCGCGGGCAGATGCGCCAGCCGGTACGTACGCCGCAGCTCCGTACCGTCCTCGGACAGCTCCCACCCGGGCAGCTCCGCGAGCCGTTCCGTGACCTCCTGCGGGGACAGCGCGTCGGCGTACGACATGAGGTGCCTCCAGGCGAAACGTGACGGATCCGGGCGGGGCGCGGGACGCGACCCGCCAATGCGCCCCGCTCATCGTCGCACCGCATACCCTCCCCTGCCATGAACGACGACATCGAGCGGGTCGCGGTGGTGACAGGCGCGGGCTCCGGCATCGGCCGGTCCGTCGCGATCGAACTGGCCGCCGCCGGCTGGACCGTGGCCCTCGCCGGCCGCCGCCCCGACCCCCTGGAAGAGACCGCCGAGCGGGCGCCCGGCTCCTTCCCCGTACCCTGCGACGTCACCCGTCCGGCGGACGTCACCGCCCTGTTCGACACGATCCGTACCCGCCACGGCCGCCTCGACCTGCTCTTCAACAACGCGGGAACCTTCGGCCCGGCCGTCCCGCTGGAAGAGCTGCCGTACGACCAGTGGCGCGCGGTCGTCGACGTCAATCTGCACGGCGCCTTCCTGTGCGCGCAGGCCGCCTTCCGGCAGATGAAGGCGCAGGACCCGCAGGGCGGGCGGATCATCAACACCGGTTCCGTCTCCGCCCACGCGCCACGCCCGCAGAGCGTCGCGTACACCACCACCAAGCACGCGCTGACCGGCCTGACCAAGTCCCTTTCCCTGGACGGCCGTCCGTACCGCATCGCCTGCGGTCAGATCGACATCGGCAACGCGGCCACCGACATGACCACGCGGATGCGTACCGGCATCCTCCAGCCGAACGGCACGACCGCCGTCGAACCGGTGATGGACGTCGCCGACATCGCCCGTACCGTCCGCCACATGGCCGAACTCCCCCTGGAGGCCAACGTGCAGTTCGCGACGGTCATGGCGACGACCATGCCGTACATCGGCCGGGGATAGGCCAGCAGCGCCGGCGGCGTCGGCGAACGCGCACATGACCCGTGCCCTCGCCGGCCGGGGAAGGTGGCCGGCCGGCGAGGGCACGGGAGCTGGGGGTGGGCCGGGGTCAGTTGGTGACGAGGTCGAACTGCTCCCAGGTCCCGATGGTCGCCCGGTTGGCGACGAGAGCGGCCGCACCGGCGTTCTCGGCGGTGACGTACTGCCCGTTGGCCAGCGCCTTGAGGCTGACCGTGCCGTTGGAGTTGTGGACGAGCTGGAAGCTCTCCCACTGCCCGACCGCCGTACGGTTCGCGATCAGCGGGGAGGCGCCCGCGTTGTCGGCGGTGACGATCAGGCTGTTGGCGTGGGCGCGCAGCGCGACATTGCCGCCGCCCGCGTCCAGCAGGTCGAACTGCTCCCAGCCCCCGATGGCCGTACGGTTCGCGATCAGCGGCGAGGCACCCGCGTTGTCCGCCGTGACGTACAGGTTGTTGGCCCGCGCGCGCAGGCTCACCACCGTCCCCGTACCGCCGCCCGGCGACGTCCCCACCACCGGCTGGGTGGGCCGGGTCGCGGTCAGGGCGATCTGGCCCTTGAGCATCCGCCCGCCGTCACCGGTGAGGCGGAGGTAGTAGTCGGAGGAGCACGCCGTACCGTCCTCGTCCAGCGCCCACAGGCCAGAACCGGCCGGGACCATCGAGGAGTTCTCCGCGGTCTTGGCGATCTGGTTGCCCTCGTTGTACTCGTCGAACATCGAGATGTAGATGCCCTGCACCCCGGCCCTGACCACGTTGTAGAACTGCCGCCACATGAAGTCGCCGTGCGCGCGCTGCCGGGCGGAGACGTCGCCGGGCAGGACGCAGGGCTGGTAGTCGACGCCGTGCGCGTTGCAGTCGGCCTGGTCGGGGACGGTGTAGTTGGTGTAGGCGTTGTCGGCGTCGCCCACGTTGCCGATCGCGCCGACCATCCAGGGCGAGATCATGTTCAGCGCGTGGTAGACGTCCGCGTATCCGGCCCGCGAGCCGCCCGTGCCGGTACGCCACTCGCGCGGCACTCCGCCGATGACGTAACAGCCCTGTCCCTTGAACCAGTTGATGACGTCAAGGCACGCGTCGGCGCTGAACGGGTGGTTGTTGTCGTTGAAGCCGAAGCCCCAAATACACACCACCGGCTTGCCGTTCTGCTTGGCGTACGCCGAGGACGCGGTGTGCGCCTTCATCTTGTTGGTCCAGTCGGTCTTGATCTCCGACTGCATGTTCGTCCAGCCGGAAACGTCGTACATGACATAGAACTTGCGCCCGTGCGACTCGGCGGCGCTGCGTACCTTCGTGGCCATCGCGTCACGGGTCGGACCCTCGCCCCCGGTCGGGTTGAACCGCTGCAACGCCGCCGTGTCGATGTTGTTCTGCTGCATCCACAGGAAGTGGGTGTCGACGGTCTGCTGGTCGTACGACGAGAACAGCGCCGCCGACTGGCCGTTGCCCAGGTTGGGGTACGCGGTCGGGTACGTCTTCGTGTACTCGCGTGTGTCCGGCCACGCCTTGATGGAGTTGTTGGACAGCGACGGCGACTGGCCCCAGTTCTGGCTCCAGTGCCACCAGCCGTTGATCGGGGCGCCGTCCCCGGGGCAGGCGAACCAGCCCTGGTAGCCGACCGTCACCTTGCCGACCACGTCACCGGCCGCACTGGCGGCGGGAGTCGCGCCGGCGGCCGCGGCGGGCCGGGCCGCGCCGAGCGCGGCGAGACCGGCCGCGGCCGATCCGCCGGCGACCGTGGCGATGAATGTACGACGTGACACTCCCATGGGAATCGCTCCAATACGCATGCCTGCGGTGGGGGGAGGCGCGCGGGGGTCGAATCACACGCACCACGCTGAGCACTTCCGGAACCGGGGTCCCGGTGCGCGGCGATTCAACTCCTGAATCCAAGGAGACGTCAAGGGTCCTAGCTTTTCCCGGAGTTACCTCCACTTTGATGGTCTTTTCGCCGGGAAGACGGGAGTTGATCCGACCAATTCGCACCGGAGACATCCGATGACCGATTTCAGGGCTTGGCCGCTGGTCTGCGGGGACCGGTTCGGGGCGATCACGGCAGGCCCCCGTCACCGGGCGCCGTCCGGCGCGGATCGTCAACGGCCTTGGCTGGTCAGGGAGTTCATTCCTCGTACGTGATGGTGCCGTACTCGTCCATCGTCGGGCGGATCTTCGACGGGCCGTACGGGTCCTCGTCGGAGGGCCTCGGCGGCTCGGGGCCGTCAAGGCCGATCCGGACCATGCGGCCGATCCGTACGATCGCGAAGCGTCGGCCGAAGACGTTCAACTCGTTCGCGCGGCCCGCCGACTTGAACTGTTCGGCGGCGCGCGCGTACTCGGCCTGCTCGTCCGCGTCGAGGCGGTACATCCGCGGCCACAGCCAGGTCAGCGCGGAGACCAGCGCCCTGCGGGCCGCGTGCGGGGTGGCCAGGACGCCGGTGAGCGGTTCCCAACCGGTGTCGGTGCGCTCCACCGCGCGGAAGGTGGGCGGGAGCAGGACGACACCGGGGTGTGTCTCCACGGCCAGCAGCGAATCCGCCCTGACGTCGGCCGGATAGCGCTCGCTGCTGTAGCGGAGTTCCTGGAGCGCGAGGCGTTCGGCGCTGGCGACCACCCCGGTGGCCGCGGAGTGGTCGATCACGAACTGGCTGTCGACCTCGGGCTCGGGGACGCACTCACCCCAGTCGGGCACGAGGGCGTCCGTGTCGGCGGGGCGCGGCGGCTCCAGGCCGTCGTGGTCGGTGTAGACGAACTCGTCGCCCCTGACCACCCGGTAGCGCACGCCGAGCACGTCGATCTCGTCGATCGGCTCGGTCTCCAGGCGGGCCACCGCCGCCAGCAGCTCCCGGCGGACCGCCGGGTCGTCGGTGTCGTCCTTCGCCTTCATCCACAGCAGGGAGTTGAGGGCGTCCCGGGGTATCTGGGGGAAGCCGTCGGCGATCGGTGCGATCACCCGCCAGCCCGCGTCCTCCGGCTCCTTGGCCGCCAGGCCGAACACCGGGCCGCGGATGATGTAGTGCGTATAGCGGCGCGCCGCGTCGGCCGCGTCGGCTTCGATCGCGGCCGCGACCGGGTGGTCGTCCACCTGGACCCTCATGATCAGATGGTCGGGTGCCATCTGTTCTTCGCTACCCATAGCTTCATTGTGCTCACAGGCAGTGCGTGACTGTCAGGCGATTCCGGTGGACTTCGGGCGAACCGAAGGCCCGTTCGATCATTCTCGGCCGCGACTACGCACCCGGGCGGACGTCGGCGATCGTGCGGGACCCCGCGCCCGTGGCGGACGGCCGCGGGGGCTCCCGGCGGGGTCAGAGCGCGGCGACGGCCTCCGACTCCTTGTCGTACACCTCGAAGACGGTGATCAGCTGGGTGATGTGGAGGACGTCCAGCACCTTGGGCGGGACGTTCGACAGGGCGAGCTGGGCGCCTCGGTTGGTCGCCCGGGTGTAGGCGCTGACGAGTTCGCCGATGCCGGAGGAGTCGATCGTGGTGACCTTCTCCAGATTCAGGACAATTTTGGTGGCACCTTCGTCGAGCGCCCGCGCGACCGCCTCGCGCAGTTCCACATCGCCGGTGCCGATCGTGATCCTGCCGCCGACGTCGAGGACCGTGACTCCGCCGCTGACGCGCTGGGTGACCGCCATGGGTGGTTCTCCTTCTGCTGGTGAGGGGTTGGCGCCCGATGAGTGGGCGGTGGAGATGGCTTTGCGCAGCGTGACCGTCGTGCCGCCGTCGGGCGGGAAGGCGTAGTCGACGCTGTCCATGAAGTGGCGCATGAGGAGCAGGCCCCGGCCCGAGGAGAGCAGGAGGCGTCCGGGGTCGCGGGGATCGGGGCAGCCGGCCGGGTCGAACCCCGGGCCCCGGTCGGTCACGGTCGCCACGAACCGGTCGGCCGTCACCTCGATCTCCACCCGGGCCGTACCGCTGTCCGGCCCTCCGGCCGTCGGCGCGTCGGGGGTCGTGCCGTGCTCGATGGCGTTGGCCACGGCTTCGAGTACGGAGACCAGGACGCCGTGCCGGGTGCCCGGCGGGAGCGGCAGCGCGTCGACGACGCCGCCGACGCGCTCCTCGACCAGGCCGCGGGCCAGGTCGTCACGGGTGACGGTCAGCCGCACGGGCGCTCCGGGAGGGGGCCGCTGGGCCCCGGCGGCGGGCGGCGGCGGGAGGGGCCGTGCGCGTGGGGCTCCCGCCCGGGCCGGGGGCGGGGTGGGGCCGAAGCGCGCATGGGTACGGGGCCTTCCGGGTCGGCCGGGTCCGCGCGCGGGTGGTCCGGGCGGTGCGGCGTGCTGCACCGATCCTGGCGCTTTCCCCGCGGTCCACCGCGGGAAAAACCCGAGCACATCACGCGAAGGGGTGAAGCTGCCCACCGCGAGGTTTGCCCGCACGACCCCGCCTGCCCGGCAAGGTCAGGGTGCGGAAGCGGATCCCGCGGCCCCCACGTGAGCCAACGCCCACCTGGGCCCTGCCCGCCGGGGCGACTCGTCCCACCGTGACACCGCACGGCCGTCCCACCGGATCCGCCCACCCCGAGCGAGTCTGCGCCGACGCCCACCGGGGGCCCGCCCGCCAGGGCGACTCGCGCCGCCGTCCGCCCGGGCTCGCCCACCCCGGGTGAGCCGACGCCCACCCGGGGCCCGCCCGCCAGGACGACTCGCGCCGCCATGACACCACGCGGCCATCCCCCGGATCCGCCCGCCCCGGGCGAATCTGCGCCCACGCCCACCCGGGGCCCGCCCGTCAGGGCGATTCGTACCACCGTGACACCGCACGGCCGTCCCACCGGATCCGCCCACCCTGGGCGAGTCTGCGCCGACGCCCACCGGGGGCCCGCCCGCCAGGGCGACTCGCGCCGCCGTCCGCGCAGGTTCGCCCACCCCGGGCGAGCCGACGCCCACCCGGGGCCCGCCCGCCAGGACGACTCGTACCACCGTGACACCGCACGGCCGTCCCACCGGATCCGCCCACCCTGGGCGAGTCTGCGCCGAAGCCCACCGGGGGCCCGCCCGCCAGGGCGACTCGCGCAGCCGTCCCCACGGATCCGCCCGCCCCGGGCGAGTCTGCGCCCACGCCCACCCGGGGCGCCCGCCCGCCAGGGCGACTCGTACCGCCGTGACACCGCGCGGCCGCCGCCCGGGTTCGCCCACCGCGGGGAGCGGTACGTACGGTTTCGCGGCCCGGATGGGTAGCGGTACGCATTGATACCGCGGTGGCCGACCCCCTTAGCTGGAAGCACGAAGCATTGGTCGCGGAGGCCGCCCCCGGTGTCCGCCCTCGTCGCGATGGGAGCGAATGCCATGCCCTTCACCGGTCGCCGTGGGCAGGGAAACCAGGTGCGTACCGCCGTCTACCTGCGGTGTCACCCGTACGACACGTGGCAGACCGGCCCGCACTACCGGGCCGTGCTCCAGCACGCCCGGAATCTGTCGCTGCCCGCCCCCGACGTGTTCTTCGACAACGGCTGCCTGTCCCGGGGCCCGCTGCCCCAGCTGGAACGGCTGCTCGGCGCGGTCGAGAACGGCCACTACGACGTGGTGCTGCTCCCCGGCCCCTTCGTGCTGTCCCTGGACGACGGCAAGGCGCAGGACATCGTCCGACGGATCCGCGCCCACGGCTGCCGGATCGAGGAGCTGCCCTCGCTGCGTGAGCACGTACGCGCCCGGGCCCACGCCGTCGCGGGCTGACACCGGCCCGCCGGCCCGGCCTCGTCGCGGACGTCGCACACGCTGACCCTGCCCCGGACGAAACGGGCGTGCGGCTACGGAGGTGGGGGGACGTTGGGGCGGGTGACGCCGAGTTTGTTCAGGACGCGGGACACGTGGTGCTCCACCGTGCGGGGTGACAGGAAGAGCGCCTCCGCGATGGCCTGGTTGCTCAGGCCCTGCGCCAGCAGCTCCGCGACCTCCCGCTCGCGCGGCGAGAGCTCGCCGCCGTAGCCGCGGCGGCCGCGCGACGACGGCTGGGACAGTCCGAGCCCCCGCAGCGTGCGCAGACAGCGCGCGTGGTCGGACGTGGCACCGAGCCGCGCGTACTCCTCGACGCAGCGGCCGAGGTCCGCGGCGGCCGCCCGGGGATCGCCGGGAGCGACAGCGGCGGCCACGCCTTCGAGCGCCCGCGCGGCCGGGTAGGGCCGACCGATCTCCTCCCACATCAGCCGGGCCCGCCGGAAGCACTCGCCCGCCGCCGCGTCATCGGCGCCGAGGAGCAACAGCCCTCGGGCCACCTGGAGTTCGGCCGTCGCCGCGGGGGCGTCACGACCCGCGAGCCCCTGCCCGGCGTCGTCCGCGAGCCGCTGCGCCGCCTCACGGTCGTCGCGGCGCAGCTCCGCCTCGACGGCCACGGGGACCAGGCCCGCGCCCCGCGCCCACGCCCCGGCCTCGCGCAGCGCCGCCACCGCGGGGGCGGCGCACTCCCACGCCTCCCCCGGATCGTTCCGGGCGAGGTGGACTGCCGCCAGACCGGCGGCCGCCCTGAGCACGGTGGTGACCTGGCCCTCCTTCTCCCCCGCCTCCGCCGCCCCGGCGAAGAGCGCCAGCGCGCGGCCGTACTCCCCGCGCGCGGTCGCCAGCGTCCCCGAGGTCAGCGTCCGCTCGTCCGCCGCCATCGACAGGTCGGGGATCTCGGCGCCGAGCGCGGCGAACCGCTCCTCGATGTCCGCCCAGTGGCCCGCCAGAGCGGCCAGCCGCAGCCGGTCGATACGGACGTAGAAGTCCAGGTACTGGTGGCCCGCCCGCTTGCCCAGCTCCTGGCTCTCGGCGAGCAGCTCGGCCGCCCGCCGGTCGTGGCCGAGCTCGATGGCGAGGTCGCCGACGTTGTACAGGGTCCGGGTCGTGTGCTTGAGGACTTCGACGTCCTCGGAGTGCCGCGGCAGCTCCGCCACGAGGGACCAGACGGACGGGTCGCCCTCCCGGGCCAGCAGGGTGAGCCGGGCGGCGCGCACGGCGGCGCGGGCGGTGGCGTCGGGGTGCCGTCGAAGTACGCGTTCGGCGCGGTCCAGCCACGCGTCGGCGTGCCGCGCGGCGCCGTCCCGTTCGTTGATGGCCATGGCGACCATCGCCCGTACCGCCCGCTCGGGCCGGTCGGCCAGCTCCTCGGCGGCCTTCTCGATCTCCCGGAACCCGGCCCGGTCGCCGGCCTGGCCGACCATGAGCATGCCCAGGCCCAGATGGACCTCGCCGCGGTCCGCGACCGGCAGCCGCGGATCGTCGAGAATCCGGGTCAGCACACGGGTGCTGTTGGCGATGTCGACGCCCTGCGCGGCGATCCGGGCCAGCGCGAGCGCCGCCCGGCTGCGCAGCCCCGCGCGCAGCCGGTCCTGGGCCAGGATCTCGTGCAGCAGGGCCGTCGCGGTGCCGCTGTCGCCCACCGCGATGGCCTGGTCGGCGGCGGCCTCGGCCCAGGTCAGCCACCCTTCCCGGTCCCCCAGGGCGAGCGTGTGGTGGGCGATCTGCATCAGCGGCCGCGGCTCCTGCGCCCGCAGCACCTCGATCGCCCGCCGGTGCAGCCGCTGCCGCCGGGGCCCGGGGATGCGCCGGTACGCCGTCTGCTGGGCGAGCACATGCCGGAAGACGTACTGCGCGGAGCCGGTCTCGCGCAGGAGGAAGACCCGCAGCGCCTCCGTCAGGCCCGCGGCCCCCTCCTCCGGGTCCAGCCCCGCGACCCGGGTCAGCAGCGGTTCGGCCGAGGGCACGGCGAGTACGGCCGCGGCCTCCACCATCGCCACGCCGGGCGGCGACAGGCCCGCCATCCGTTCGCTGACCGCCTCGCGCAGCCCCCGGGGGACCTCGGCGTGCTCCAGATCGGCCGCGAACGCCTCCGGGCTCACCGTACCGACCTGCCGGCCGCGCTCCCGCAGCGTCAGCAGGTCCTCCTCCGCGACCAGCGGCAGGCCCTCGCTGCGGTGGAAGAGGATACGGACCAGCGGCGGCGCGATGCCCGGGCCGAGGGCGGCCGCCGCCAGCTCCCCGACGCCCTGTTCCGACAGCGCGCCGAGCCGGATCGTGTCGCCGTACGTCCCCGGCGGCCGGCGGTACGCGGACCCGAGCACATGGCCGCCCGAGGGGACGTCCTCGGCGCGGTAGGTCAGTACGAGGCCGAGGTTGTCCGGCAGGTCGCGGGCCAGCAGGAGCAGCAGCTCCCGGGTGGCCTCGTCGACCCAGTGCAGGTCCTCGACGACGAGGACGGCGGGGCCGAGGACCTCCAGCAGGGCCCGTACGGCCTGGACGCGCTGGTGGCGGGCGGCCCGGGCGTCCTCGGGGCGGGCGGGCTCGGGCGGCAGGCGGTCGGCGAGGTCCGGGAGCAGCGGGGCGAGGGCGCCGACGGTCGGGGGCAGCTCCTCGGCCGGCGGCAGCAGGCCGCCGGCCTTGCGGAGGGCGTCCATCACCGGGCCGTACGGGACCGGCTCGCGCAGGGGCTGGCAGAAGCCGACGAGGACGGGGTGGCCTTCGGCCGTGAGGGTCGTGACGGCTTCGTGCACGAGGCGTGATTTGCCGACGCCCGCTTCGCCCTCTACGAGGAGGACGGCGGGGTGGTGGGCGAGGACGTCGAGCGCGCGGGTCAGCTCGCGCTCGCGGCCCACGAAGGGGAAGTCGCTGTCGCGGGTGGGGGGTGCGGCGCGGTTGCTTGTGGGGCGGCTGGGGTTGGATGCCACGGCATCACCTGTCCTGTCACCCCCCGGGGTGGGCGGGCAAGGGCGGGGGGGCTCGCACGTCCATTGTCGACGGTTCGGGAGTACGAGGCGCGGCGAGCGGCGGCGCCCGGGCCGCTCTGGCCTCAATCGCCGGCCGGGCTGGGTTTGGCCTCAAACGCCGGCCCGGCTGAGGCTGCCCTCAAACGCCGGGCGGGCTGAGTTTTGGTGAACCCGCGCGGCCTCGCGGACAACGCTGCCCTCAAACGCCGGGCGGGCTTGGAGGGGAGTTGCCGGGCGGGGTGGGTTTGAGGTTCAGGGCCAGGAGGGCGGCGCCCAGGGTGCCGGCTGTTGGGCCCAGGGTGGCGGGGAGGAGGGTGGGGGTGGGTTGGAAGGTGAGGCGGGCGGCCAGGGCTGAGCGGAGAGGGTCGAAGAGGGCGGCGCCCGCGCGGGAGAGGCCGCCGCCGATCACGACCAGGGACGTGTCGTAGAGCGTGGCGCAGACCGCCAGGCCGTCGGCGAGCGCCGTCACCGCGTCGTTCCACACCCGGACCGCGACGGGGTCGCCGTCCTGGGCCAGCCGGCACACCCGCTCGGCCGTGACCGGCGTCCGCGGCTCCCCCGTGGCCGCGGACGCCGACGTGTAGCGGCGGGCCAGGGCGGAGGCCGAGGCAAGGGTCTCCAGGCAGCCCCGGTTGCCGCAGCCGCAGCGGGGGCCGCGGCGCCGTACCACCAGGTGGCCCAGCTCGCCCGCCCCGCCGTGCGCGCCCCGGACCGCCCGGCCGTCCACCACGTACGCGGCGGCGACGCCCGTGCCAAGGGCCACGAAGAGGAAGTCGCCGCGCCCTCGGGCGGCACCGAGCACGCCCTCGGCCAGTCCGCCCGCCCGTACGTCGTGGCCGAACGCCACCGGCAGGCCGAGCCGTTCGGTCAGCAGGTCGCGCAGCGGCAGATCGCGCCAGCCGAGGTTCGCGGACCACACCGCCCGCCCGGCGGCCTCGTCCACCATGCCGGGCACCACGACACCGACGGCCACGGCGGCGGCCCCGGCCACCTCGGGGCACCGGGCGACGAGCGCGGCGGCCGTCTCCACGACCGTGTCCACGACCGCCGCGCCCCCGCGCTCGCGGCCGGTGGGCCGGCGCACCCGGTGCAGCACTCGCCCGTCGGGCGCGACCACGGCGGCCTTGATCTCCGTACCGCCCAGGTCGACGGCCACCACGGGCCCGCCACCATTCCCCACGCCCGCCACGACCCTCTCTCCCACCACGTCCGCCCCGCCCAGATCCGCCAAAAACAGCCACCCGCTCAGTACGGGATCGCGAAGATCCGCTCCCGCACCTCGGGCCCGGCCGAGGCGGGCAGCACCAGCCGTTTGAGGAAGGCCGTGTCCTCGGTGCGCAGACACCAGTCGAGCAGCCGCTCGCGCATCTCCTCGCGCACCGGGTCATAGCGCTCCTCGACCGCGAGGTTCCTGGTCTCGCCGGGGTCCTCGCGCAGGTCGTGGAGCTGTTCGCGCCAGTGGCCCCAGCTGTAGACCGTGTACTTGTAACGGTCGGTGATCAGGGCCCGGCCGCGGGTCAGGGGCGGGGAGCCGCGTTCGAAGAGGGTTTCCACCACGACCTGGTCCCGGCCGGAACCCACGACCTGGTCCGGGCCGGAACCCACGGCCCCGTCCCGGCCGGAACCGCCCGCCAGGGACCCGAGGTCGGTCCCGGGCAGGTCCGGCGGCGTCGCGGCGCCCGCCGCCCCGCACAGGGTGGGCAGCAGGTCGAGGCCGGTCGACACCAGGGCGTCGCTGACCCGGCCGGACCCGAGCCCGCCGGGCGGGCGGACGATCAGCGGCACCTTGACCGCCTCCTCGAACAGCGCGCTCTTCTGGTTCCACGCGTGCGCCGCGTCGCCGTCGCCGTGGTCGCTGGTGAACACCACCAGCGTGTCGTCGGCGTGCCCGGCGGCCTCCAGCGCGTCGAGCACCACGCCCAGGTGCGCGTCGGCCCGCTCGACCAGCCGGGCGTAGGTGTGCCGGTAGCGCCGCCAGTCGTCGTACGCGTAGGCGGCGGTGCCGTACATCGCGGCCTGGACGGCCTGTTCGTGCCTGACCGCCTCCGGCTCGTACGGGAAGGAGCCGAAGTTGGCCGGCAGCGGCGGGGTACGGCGGACCGGGACCGGCGGCACGTCCCCGTACGGCATCGGCTGCGCGCGGGCGTACTCGCAGATGGTGTGCGGGTCGTCGAAGGAGGCGATGAGCGCGAAGGGCCGCTCCTCGGGCGCCCGGGCGGCCAGCCACCGGGCGCAGGCGGCGGCCAGCCCGGCGTCGCCGAAGGGGCGCAGCACGGTGAAGCCGTCCTCGGGGGTCGCGCTCGCCGCGCGGGCGTGCCACTTGCCCGCGTAGACGGTGTCGTAACCGGCCGCGCCCAGCAGCCGGCCGAGGCTGTCGGGCCGCTGTCCGGGGTCGGCGGCGTCCGGGTCGCAGAAGGCGGCGGCGTTGCCGTTGACGCCGAGGGAGTGCGGGTGACGGCCGGTCAGCAGGCTGCTGCGGGCCGGGACGCACAGCGGGAAGGCGGTGTACGCGCGGCGGAAGCGGGTGCCCTGGGCCGCGAGGCGGTCGAGGTTCGGAGTGGCGACCTGGTCGTTGCCCGCGCAGCTCAGCATGTGGGCGGCGTGCTGGTCGGTCATCAGCAGCAGGATGTTCGGCCGCCCGCCACCGCGCGGGCCCCCGGCGCTCACCGCGCACCTCCCCCGTACGCCCCCGCCAGTGCCCCGCGCCCCGCCCAGGGGTCTCCCGTGCGGTCCAGTTCGGCGAGCAGGTCCCGCGCGAGGGCCGTCACGCGCTCGGGCCGGTCCCCGGCGGCGTCCCGGGTCTCGCCGGGGTCGGCCGCCAGGTCGAACAGCCGGGTGGTGAGCGTGCCGTCGGGCCCGTAGGCGCACACCAGCTTGTCGTCGTGGGTGCGCAGCCCGCGTACGTCGTCGTCGCCCGGCTCCCTGGCCGGACCGAGGTAGAGCGCGGCGGCGGGGCGGACGGCGCGGGAGTCGCCGAGCAGCGCGGGCGAGAGGTCGCGTCCGCGCGTGCCCTCGGGGATACGGCCGGCCTCCCCCAGCAGCCCCAGCGCGGTCGGCGCGAAATCCGGTGAGCTGAGCAGCAGGTCGTCCTCGCCGGGTGCGATGTGCCCGGGCCGGCTGATCAGGAACGGCACCCGCATGGACTCCTCGTACGGCACGTTCTTGTACATCAGGCCGTGGCTGCCGAGCTGCATGCCGTGGTCGGAGGTGAAGACGACCCAGGTGTCCTCGGTCACCCCGTGCTCGTCGAGGGCGGTGAGCAGCCGTCCGATCTGCTCGTCCACGCCGGTGATCGCCGCGTAGTAGTACGGCGCGGCGCGGGCGGCCTCGGCGGTGGCCGGGTGGTCCGGGTCGACGTTGGGGCGCCGGAGCAGTGCGGTCGGCGAACGCCCTTCGTACCGGGGGAGATACCGCTCCGGCACCTGCTCGAACGGCTGGTGCGGCGGGTTGTACGACATCACGAGGGCGAACGGCCGGTCCCGCTCGCGGGATTCGGGGGCGGCGCCGGCGAGGAAGGCCAGAGCGACGTCGGTCTCGTGCTCGGGCGACCAGCGGTCGACGTCGAGGCGCGCTTCGCGCGGGGCGTCGCCGGTCCAGTAGTGCGGGCGGGCGTGGTCGTCGCAGCAGCCGTGGGAGTACCAGAAGCCGAAGCCGTGCCGCCGGTCGGGCGCGGAGTACGCGTCCCAGACCACGCCGTCGGCCCGCGGTCCCTCGCCCGCGGCCGCGTCCTCGGGTACGGGCGCCTCCAGGTGCCACTTGCCGATGTACCCGAGCGCGTAGCCCGCGTCGGCGAGCGCGTCGGACCAGCAGGGGGTCTCCGGGCGCAGCCCGACGCCCAGCAGGGCGGTGGCGGAGTTGACGTTGAGGTGCACCCCGTTGTCGTACGGGTAGCGGCCGGTCATCAGCATCGCGCGGCAGGGGCTGCACACCGGGTAGTTGCTGACCGCCTGGGTCAGCACCCGGGAGCGGGCGGCCAGTTCGTCGAGCACGGGGGTGTGCACGGGGTCCTCGCCGAGGACGCCGAGGCAGCTCGCCCGCCACTGGTCGGCGATCACCAGCAGGAGGTTGGGGCGGCGGGCCGGGCGCGGTGTCACTTGCCCATCCCCAGGGTCAGGCCCTCGGTCAGCCGCCGGCCGAGCCAGACGTAGACGACGAGCATCGGCAGGACGATGACGCACAGCCCGGCGAACAGGCCGCCCCAGTCGGCGCCGCTGTAGGTCTGCTGCTGCACGAAGGAGATCAGCGCGACCGGCAGGGTGTAGTTGTCCGTGGTCTGGAGCAGGGTCAGCGCGAGCAGTGTCTCGTTCCAGTGCGCGATGATCTGGAGGACGAGGGCGGTGACCAGGCCGCCGCGGGCGATCGGCAGCATGATGCGCCAGAAGGTGCCGGCCGGGGAGAGTCCGTCCAGGGCCGCGGCCTCCTCCAGTTCCTTCGGCAGCGAGCGGAAGAAGCCGGTGAGCAGGAAGACGGTGAACGGCATCGAGACGCCGATGTAGACCAGGTTCAGGCCGAGCAGGCTGTCGGTGAGGTAGACCCGGTTGAGCATGACGAACAGCGGGATCAGGATGACCTGCACCGGCACGCCGAGGCCGAGTACGAAGAACAGGGTGAGGCCGCGGCTGAGCCGGGACTCCTGCCGGGCCAGGTAGTACGCGGCGGGCGCGGCGACGGCCACGGTGAGCACCGAGGAGACCCCGGTGACCAGGACGGAGTTGACCGCCGCGCGCCCGAAGCCGCTCGCGTTCCAGGCGTGCACGAAGTTGTGCGGGGACAGCGAGTGCGGCAGGCCCCACGGGGAGGCGAGGATCGAGCGCGTGTCGCGGAAGGCCTGGAGGACGAGCCACAGCAGGGCCGCCACGTTGGCGGCGACGAAGACCCACGTCACGGCCACTCCGGCCGTGCGCAGCGGACCCCGGCCGCCGAGCGGGGCGGGGCCGCGTCGCCTGCGGAACCTGCCGGCCGGGAGGGAGGTACTCATGGGCACGTGCCTTTCAGAACTCGACGGCCTCGCGGCGCATCACTCGCCGGAGCAGCACGACGAGCACGGTGACCAGCAGGAGGGAGAGGATCGCGGACGCCGTGGCGGCCCCGTAGGAGGGCACGGAGTCGCCGGAGAACGCCGTGGCGTAGGTGTAGACCGCGGAGGTCCAGGTCTTGGTCGGCGGGATGCCGTTGCCGCTGCTGCCGCCGAAGATCCAGACGATCTCGAAGATCTTCACCGAGGAGATGGTCCACAGCACCGCGCAGACCCCGAAGACGTCCCAGGTCAGCGGGAGGATGACATACCGCAGCCGCTGGAGGGCGTTGGCGCCGGCCAGGGCGCAGTCCTCGTAGTAGCTGATCGGGATGCGGTCGACGCCCGCCATCAGGATGGTGGTGAAGTACCCGGTCGTCATCCAGGCCATCGTGACCATGATGAGCGGGAAGAGGTTGTCCTGCGCCAGCCACTGCGGCGGCGAGGAGATCCCGAGGTGGGCGAGCAGGGAGTTGGCCAGGCCGTCCGGGTTGAAGAGGAAGCCCACCAGGACGCCGTAGACCAGGGCGTTGACCAGGTGCGGGAAGAAGATGACCGACCTGACGACCTTGCGGCCCACCATGTCCCGCAGGACCAGGGTCAGCGCGAAGCTGAGCGCGAAGACGGCGATGCCGACGAAGAAGAGCAGTTTGAGCGTGTTGCCGAGCGACTTGATGAACAGGTCGTCGTGGAAGAGCCGGGTGTAGTTGCCCAGTCCGGCCCAGGTCATCGGCCCCGAGCCCGCCCAGTGGTGGAGGCTGATCCAGATCGCGCCGCCGATGGGCACCACGAAGAGCACGACGTAGAACAGCAGCGCCGGGCCGACGAAGGGGATGAGGAGCTTACGGCGCTGCTCGGCGAACGTCCCGCCGCCCGAGGCGCTCCCCGCCCGCCGCCGGCCGGGCCGCGCGGGGCCGGTCGCGGGGGCGTCGGTGGGGAGCGTCGGCGTGGTCGTCACTGCGGCTGGTCCTTCCAGTAGGCGGCCTGGGCCTCCTGCATCTCGTGCGTGAACTTCTCCGCGGAGACCTTGCCGAAGAACAGGTCGTCGTCCTTGGCCCAGAACAGCTTCTCGTTGTAACCGGGGAAGGCGACACCGTCGTTCTGCTGGTGGAAGGAGCCCGCCGTGTCCAGGGCCTTCTTCACGTCGGCCATTTCCGGTGAGGTGCCCGCGTCGGCGCGGACGGGGATGACCTTGGCCTGTACACCGAGGGCGTCCTGGTATTTCTTGTTGAGCAGGAAGGCGGCGAACTTCTGCGCGTCCTTGGCGTCGTGGGCCTTCTTCGGGACGGCGAAGCCCACGAAGTCGGCGCGCATGCTGTCCTGGCCCGCGTCGGTGGCCGGGAAGGGGAAGGCGGCGTACTGGAAGCCCTTGGCCGCGTAGGTCGAGGTCTCGGTCGGCAGCCAGGAGCCGTTGAACATCAGGGCGGCCTTGTTGTCGGCCCACTTCTGCTGCTGGGCGGGCCACTTGCTCGCGTTGTAGCCCTTGATCAGATACCCGCCGCTGACCAACTGCTCGACTTTCTTGGCGGCGTCGAGCACGGCCGGCTGCTCCCACGCCTTGCCGGTCTTGTCCGCGGCGACCTTCTGCAGCCCGCCGGGGCCGAGGTTGCGGACGATCAGGGTGGACAGGAAGGCCGCGTTGTAGCCGGTGATGTCGCCGTCGGCGGCGAGCGGGGTCTCGCCGGCCTGCTTGAGCCGGTCGAGCAGCGCGATGAACTGGTCCCAGGTCTTGGGCGGGTCCGTCTTCAGCTCGGGGTGGGTCGCGGCGTTGTACCAGACGGCGTCCGAGGTGAGGCTGTACGGCAGCATCCACGGCTGGCCGGACGCGTCGTCGATGTCGACGGACTTGAGGTACTTGGCCGGGATCAGCTGCCCGGCGGTGGTGGTCCCGTCGACCTCGGTGTCGTAGGCCGCGCGCAGTCCGAGCGCCTGCTTGGTGGCGACCAGCGCCGGGACGATCTTCACATACGGGCCGTCGACCAGGTCGGGCACGCTGTTGGTGTTGAGGGCGGGCACCAGCTTCTGCAGGTTGTTGCGGCCCTGCCACTGGACCTTGACCTTGATCCCGGTCTGCTTCTCGAAGTCGGCGACGGCCGTCGCGATGACCTTCTGCTGCGGCTCACCCTCCTTCCACATGGACCAGTAGGTGAACCCGTTGCCGGAAGAACCGGAACCGGTAGCCGAGCACGCCGTCGCGGCGCACACGAGGGCGCCCACGGCGCCCAGGGCTATCGGCACGTTCCAGCGATGACGTGCGGCTTGCGTACCCATAGTTCCCACCTCTGAAGAGGGGCAGTGGAGGACTGCTCTGTACGCCACACTTTCACGAGCACCGAAGAGAGCATTCAAGACGTATTCGGGGGCCGGTCACCTCTCCGGCGCCGAGGATGCGCAACTGTGATCCGACCGGGGTTCTCCCTGGCCGGGACCGCGGCGGAACCCGTCTTCGATTACCTCTTTATTACTCTCTTGTACGGCGAAACAATCGGGCGACATCAGGATTCGAGGCGAGACGAGCGGAGGGCCGACATGGGCGACTCACCCCGTCCGGGCAACCGCCGTCGCGGGTCCGGCTCGGTCCGTGACGCCGCGGCGCGCAACCTCAAGTTCCAGGCGCTGGCGGCCGATCTGCGCCGCGGCATCCTGGCCGGGGACTGGCCGCCGGCCGCGAAACTGCCGACCGAGAGCGGGCTCGCCAAGGAGACCGGGCTCTCGCTGACCACCGTACGGCGCGCCTTCGACCTGCTGGTCGAAGAGGGCCTGGTGGTGCGCAGACAGGGCTCCGGCAGCTTCGTCGCGAGCCCCCGGCACCAACCGCCGCGCACCCGCCGCACGGTGGGCGTCCTCGTTCCCGACACCAAGTTGTACTACCCGCGGGTGCTCCAGGGCATCGAGGAGTCGCTGTCCGCGGCCGGCGTCGGCCTGCAACTGGCCACGTACCACTACGACCGCGCCGAGGAGGACCGCGACCTGGAATTCCTGCTGGACTCCGGGGTGGACGGCCTGCTGCTCGTGCCCACGCTGACCGGCATCGACGACCCGGCGGTCCGGGCGGGCGAACTGATGGCCCTGCCGGTCCCCGCGGTCCTGGTGGAACGCCGGCTGATCGGCTCCGGCCCCGGCGACCGTACCGAGCACGTCTGCTCCGACCACCTGGGCGGTGCCTACGACGCCGTGCTGCATCTGCACCGGCTCGGGCACCGGCGGATCGCGCTGATCACCCGCAGCCGCAACCCCACCGGGGTCGCGGTCGCGCTCGGCTTCCAGCGGGCCATGAGCGACCTCGGACTGCCGCCGGGCTTCAGCCACGAGGCGGAGAAGGCGGAGTGGACCCCGGGGCTCGCCGACCGGATGATCGGCGACCTGACCACGTCGGGGACGACCGCGGCCCTGGTCTTCGGCGACCGCGAGGCGATCCTGCTCGAAGCCGCCGCCCGGCGGCACGGCACCGACATCCCCGGGCAGCTCGCCCTGGTCTCGTACGACGACGAGACGGCGGACATAGCGGAGGTGCCGCTCACCGCGGTCGCGCCGCCCAAGTACCGGGTCGGCCGGATGGCGGCCGAGGTGCTGCTGCGCCGGCTCACCGAGGGCGACGCCTGCCCTCTGCACCAGGTGCTGCTGCGCCCGCGCATCGTCATCCGCGCCTCCTGCGGCGCGGCGGTGGCCCGCCCGGGTGCGTGAACGCGCACCGAGGGGCCGTCAAACCCATCGACAAGGAGATCCATGCGCATCGGACTGATCGGCGCCGGCGCGGTCGCGGACCTGCACGCCATGGCCGCTGACCGGCTCGGGGACACCCGGCTGACGGCGGTCTGCGACCTGCGGGAGGACGCGGCCGAGCGGGTGGCCGGACCGTACGGGGCGGCGACCTTCACCGACTACCGCGATCTGCTCGCCTGCGGTGCGGTCGACGCGGTCGTCGTGAACACCCCGCACGCGCTGCACAGCCGGATGGTGCTGGACGCCGCGGAGGCCGGGCTGCACGTACTGGTGGAGAAGCCGATGGCCACCACCCTGGAGGACTGCGACCTGATGGCCGAGGCGTGCGCGCGGGCCGGGGTCACCCTGACGGTCGGCCACATCCAGCACTTCCTGCCCGACAAGCGGGCCGCCGAGACGGCGATCGCCGGCGGGGCCCTGGGCGCGCCGGTGGCCGTCCACGACTACCGCAGCACGGACTACCGGCCGGGGACCCGCTCGCCGTGGTTCTTCTCCCGTGAACTGGCGGGCGGCGGCGCGCTGATGAACATAGGCGCGCACTGTCTGGACCGCTCGGTCTGGCTGGCCGGTTCGGACGCGGTGTCCCTGACGGCCGCCACCACCGAGCGGTTCGGCGCGCCCGTGGAGACCGACGGCTCGGTGGCGCTGGGCCTCGCCAGCGGCGCGCTGGCCACCGTGTCGGTGATGTCGGACACCCCGCGCAAGGTCGACGAGCTGACGGTGGTGTGCGAACGCGGCACGGTGGTCGCCGATCCGCGCGCGGGCACCTTCGTACGTGTCGACGGCCGTACCCGCCAGGTGCACACCCCGCGGCCCAGCGACATTCCCGACGCCTTCTACGCCCAGCTCGCCGACTTCGCCGCCGTGGTCGGCGGGGCCGTCCCCCGGGTGTCGCTGGCGCACGGCCGGCATGTGGTGGAGATGGTGCTCGCCGCGTACGCGTCCGCGACCGCGGGCGGGCCGGTCGCCGTGGGGGCCGCGCGCCAGAGCGTATGAGCGGGTGAACGGGTGAGGAACGGCCGCCGGGCCGGTTCCGCCGGGTCGAAGGACTCGGGGGAACCGGCCCGGCGGCCGTCTGTCACCTGGGGGTCAGCCGGATCTGCGTCCCGATGCCCAGCCGGCAGGCGACCTCCACCACGGTCGCGCCGCCGCGGCGCTCGGTCCGCACCCGGGAGTCGTGCGCGGCCGGCCGCCAGGCGCCGCGTACGGTCAGCCGCAGCCGGTGGGTCTGCCCCTCGGCGCTGCGCCAGGGCCTTGCGAACGGGCTGAGCACACCGGTGAATCTGCCGTGCCGGTCGTACTGGTCGCGGTCCCGGCCCTCGTACAGCCGCAGGTCCGGGTCGGTGACCGAGACCACCAGGTCGTCGCCGTCGCGGCGGGCCAGCAGCAGCGAGGGGGTGTCCACCGCCGAGAGCGGCCCGCCGGACCCCAGCGCGCGCTGCGGCTCGAAGACGGCGTACCCGGTGATCCCGGTGGCCCGGTCGCGGACGATGTGCGCGCCGTCGTCCTGGCGCAGCACGGTGTACGGCGCCGTGGCCGGGTCGGCCATTCTCGCCGCGAAGTCCGTCATGTACTCCGGGGTGGCGTCCACGATCAGCGCGTACGCGTAGCGGCCGCCGCGCGGGGCGCTGCCGTGGTCGAGCCAGGCGGTGGCGAAGTCGGCGGTGCCCAGCACGCCGGTGCCCTGCTCGGGGGCGGTCTGGGCGTCGCGGGTGAGGGCGAGCCGCTGGCCCGCCGGCACCCAGTAGCCGTTGCCGGCCGGGTCGATCAGCCAGCCGGAGCGGGCCTGGGCGCGGTCCGAGACATAGGGGAAGTCGGAGATCGCGCCCAGCGCGCTGTGGACCACCGGGTCGGAGCGCTGAGCCAGGTGGCACTGGAAGAGCGTGGTACGGGTCGGGTGGCGGGTGTCGTCGTTGCGGATGCCGGAGCCGAGCGCGATGACCCGCTCGTCGAAGAGGAACACCGAGGTGCGGGCCCGGTGCGACGGGTTGTAGACGGGGTGTTCGCGCAGATCCATCGCGAACACCGCGTGCCGGTCGTCGAGGGTCCCCGCGCCGCCGAACCGCGACTCGCTGAGCGGCATCTGCTCGATCGCGCCCGCGAGATTCGAGCGCAGTTCGTCGTAGGGCAGGTCGATGGCCGTGGTGCCGGGCCAGCGGTTCCAGTTCCAGCCGGGCTGGACGAAGCCGCTGGAGAGGTTGTCGACCGGATTGCCGCGGCCGAGCACCTGGATCTGGCCGTAGGTCGTGTAGCGGCCGTAGAGGTTGTCGGTGGAGTAGATCTCCGCGCTCCACAGGTAGCGGTTGTGGCCGCGGACCGCCACCAGCCAGTCGTCGCGGCGGTGCAGGGCGAGCGCGGAGTGGTTCATCGCCCAACTGCCGCTCGGTGCCGCCTCGGCCCGGACACCGGCGGCGGCGAGCTGTTTGGCGACGTTCTTCTGCGCGGTGCTCGGCTTGTCGGGCAGCAGCCGCAGGAACGCGGCGCCCGCCTCGGGGTCGAGCGGCCTGTCGCCCTCCGGGGTGCCCGCGGTGGTCAGCCACTGGTAGGGCGGCAGGGCGAGCGCGGTCAGTCCGGTGGGGTGGCGGGCGGCCAGCGACAGCGGCCAGTCGGCCTGGTTGGCGTAGACCCGCATCCGCAGCAGCGCGTCGCGGTAGAGGCGGTGGGCGGCCGGGCCGACGGCGAAGGCGGTGCCGCTGAGGGCGGCGACGCTCGGGCTCGACCCCTTGTAGCCGTCGCGGGCGTAGTCCGGGTACATGCCCAGGTGGTGGAAGACCGAGCCGTCGGCCTTGAAGCCGTCCATGATGCCCGGCGAGACGGTCAGCGCGGCGTCCAGCCAGCGCCGCAGCGCGTGCAGATGGGCCACCCGGGCGGCCGGGGCGGGCATCAGCAGCGCGGTGGCCAGCATGCCCTGGAGGTTGGTGTTGAGGATGTCGAAGATGCCGCCGTACGACTCGGCGTCGTCGAAGTCCTGGAGCAGCCGGCCGAGTCCGGTGAACCAGGAAAGGTCCTCCCGCACGGCGTCGAGCAGTCCGCGCTCGGCGAGGGCGTCGCGGATCAGGAAGACCGAGTCGTAGAAGCCGCGGAACTGGTAGCCGAGGTGGTGGATCGTGCCCTGGCAGCTGCCGGCCGCCCAGCCCTGCTCGTGCACATGGTCGAGGATGCGCACGTAGAGGTCGGCGAGTTGGGTCTTGTGCGGGGCGTCGGTCGCGGCGTCGTAGGCACAGGCGACCTGGTACATCAGGTCGGTGACCGTGCGCAGCGGGCTACCGGCGACGAAGGCGTTGAGCGCGGTGGCGATGGCCGGCGGGTAGATCTCGGTCTGGTAGGAGTCGATGGCCCGGCCGGGGACGTTCTCGCCCTCGCGCGGCACCCCGAGGTCGTCGGCCGAGGCGGTCAGCGCGGCGACCGCGGCGTCGTCGGCCTTGGTGGCGGGCTTGCGGACCAGGGCGTAGTAACGGTCCGTCACCTCGGCGAGATCGGCGGTCTCCTGGGCGGTGGGGGCCGGGGTGGGCAGCGGGTGGGCCGCGAGCCGGTCGGCGTAGGTGAGCAGGGCGAGCCAGTGGGCGTTGGCGGCCCGGTCGCCCTCGCGGTTGACGAAGGGCACCTGGCGGTCGCGGGTGGGGTGGTCGGGGCGCAGTTCGGTGTTGAGGATGAGCTGGTCCAGGTGCAGGGTTCCGGCGCCGGACCGCTGGGGGGCGACGAACCGCAGGGTGTCCATGCCCTGTTGCGGTTTGCCCGACAGGTCGTAGCCGTAGCGCACCCACACCGTGCGCCAGCCGGTGAAGCCGAGGTGGACCCGGCACCAGGCGTTGACGCGGTCGCCGCGGCCGAACTCGATCTGGAGCACGTCGTCGATCGCCCGGTCGTTGTGTATCCATACGGCGAAGGTGTCGACGGTGCCCATCGACGCCTGTTCGTCGCCGTCGCGGTAGGCGGCGGGCTCGTAGCGCAGCGGGGCACGGACGTCGAGGGTGGCGCCGGGGCGGTAGCCCCAGCGCAGGGAGTGCGGGCCGATCCGGCCGGTGGTGTCGCTGATGCCCACCCGCGAGCCGGGGCCGGGGCGGACCTGCTCGGGCACCCGGGTCTCGAAGAGGAACACCGGCGGGTCCAGGGCGAGTGCCTGGTCCTCGACGGTCAACAGCGTGGCGGCAGTGGCGGATACGGGCGCCGAGGCGGTGTCCGGCGGCGCGGTGGCGGCCGCGGGGGTCGCGGCCGCCACCGGAAGTCCTACCGCCGCCGATCCGAGTGCGGCGGTGATCAGTGCCTTGCGCCGGGTGAATCCTTGGGGCTGGTCCGACATGTGTCCTCCGGGTACGGGCTCGCCGGGCTCCTGGAAGGGAGGGGGTCGCCAGCATCAGAGCGGCCCGGGGAAGGACGATTCAAGAAGGACTCGACAGTCGGTTCGGCTCGTCCCAGTCGTCGGGGACGTCGAAGGCGCCGAGCGGGTCGTCGTCCACGGGCGCGGACTGGCCGGCCCCGGTGACGGGCAGTCGGCTGCCGTCCCGCGCGGGGTCGGCGTGCTCCTTGAACCAGGCGTCGAGCCGCCGCCGCAGCCGCGCGATCCGTTCGCCGTGCGCGCTGCTCGCGGCGAGGTTGACCCGCTCGCCGGGGTCGGCGGCCAGGTGGTACAGCTCGTGCGGGCCGTGCGGATAGCGGTGGACGTACTTCCACTCGGCGGTCCTGATCATCCGCACCGGCCCGTACTCGTCGTAGACGACCACCGGGCGGGGGCGGCCGGGGACGCGCCCGTCGCCGTCGAGGAGCAGCCCGGCGAAGGAGCGGCCGGGGCCGTGCTCGTACGGCTCGGGGTCGAGGCCGACGCACTCCAGGAGGGTGGCGGCGAAGTCGTACGCCGAGAGCAGTTCGTGGCGCACCTGTCCCGCGGTGATCCGGCCCGGCTGGGCGATGATCGCGGGGACCTTCACGGAGGTGTCGTACATGTTCTGCGGGAAGGTGCCGTTGCCCTTGCCCCAGATGCCGTGGTGGCCGCAGTTGAAGCCGTTGTCGCTGGAGAAGACGACCAGGGTGCTGTCGGAGAGCCCCTGTTCGGCCAGGGTGTCCAGGACGCGTCCGATGCCGGTGTCCATGGCGGTGACGGACGCGAAGTAGCCGACGAGGGCGGCCCGTACATCGGCCTCGCCGCCGACCGGGACCCCGTCGACCGTCGGCTGCCAGGGGTGCGGCTCCTCCTGCGGGCAGCTGTCGAAGGCGCAGTCGGCGTACAGGCTCTCCACCTGCGGCGGGTGCTGGCCCTTCCACGGCTTGTGCGGCGCGGTGAAGTGCAGCGAGAGATAGAAGGGCGCGTCGTGGCCGGTCTCGGCGCGCAGGAAGTCCGCCGCGTCGTCGGCGAGCAGGTCGGTGAGATAGCCGTCGGCGGGCTCGCGGGCGCCGCCGCGGTACATCGGGGCGCCGTGGTACGGGCTGCCGCCGCTCTCGTGGGAGTACCAGTGGGTGAAGCCCGGCCGGGGACGGTCGTTGGCGCCGAGGTGCCACTTGCCGGACAGGCCCAGCCGGTAGCCCGCGTCGGCGAGTTCGTCGGTGAACAGCCGCTGCCCGGCCAGGAAGTCCGTGCCGCGCGGGCCCGCGTGGCCGCCGGAGAGCCAGTCGTGCACGCCGTGCCGGGACGGGATCTGACCGGTGAACAGGCTGGCCCTGGCCGGGGAGCAGACCGGTGAGGTGCAGAAGAAGTTCTCCAGGCGGGTGCCCTCGGCGGCGAGCGCGTCGAGCCGCGGGGTGCGGATCTCGTCGTTGCCCGCGCAGCCCAGCGCCCAGTGGCCCTGGTCGTCGCTGAGGATGAGCAGGACGTTGGGGCGCATCGGGTCACGGCTTGCCATGGTGGCCTCCGGGGTGGTTCGGGGCGCGCCGCTCCGGTGGGCGCGCGGTGGGGGCGTACGAACAGGGGCGGTACGAACAGCGGCTGTACGGGCGAGGGTTGGGTCGGCGGGGGGTGGACGGGGTCAGGCGATCTCCTCCGCGACCCCGTCCACGTCGGGGGCGCGGCCGTCGCCGATGTCGGCCGTGTAGCCCATCCAGCTGTGCGCGGGGTCGCCTCGGCGCAGCAGTTCGCGGTAGAGCCGCGCCGCAAGGTCCCGCCGCACCCCCGCGTAGGCCGGGGCCTCGTACACGTTGTGCAGCTCGTACGGGTCGGCCGCCAGGTCGTACAGCTCGTGCACGCTCTCCGGGTTGTGCACGAGCTTGTAGCGGTGGTCCCTGATCATGCGCTGGGCGTACGGGAAGTGGTGGCCGTGGAACTCGGCGACGACCTCCTGACGGTCCCGTACGGCCGCCGCGCCCGCCTCGTCACCGCGCAGCAGCGGCAACAGGCTCTCGCCGTCGCAGCGTTCGGGCGCGGGCAGGCCCGCGAGGTCCAGGATCGTCGGGTTGAGGTCGGTGAGCGTGGCGAAGGCGTCGCTGACCTGGGCGGGCGCTCCCGGCACCCGGGCGAGGGCCGGAATCCGGTAGATGTCCTCGTACATCGCCGGGCCCTTGTCGTTGAGCCGGTGGGCGCCGGTGAACTCGCCGTGGTCGGCGGTGAAGAACACGGCGGTGTCGTCCCACAGGCCGTGCTCCTTGAGGGCGTCGAGGATGCGGCCGACCTGGTGGTCGATCAGGGTGACATAGCCCCAGTAGACGGCGATCAGCTTGCGCCAGGCGGCGGCGTCGAAGGAGTCCGACGACCAGTACTCGCTGTAGCGGCGCTGGACGTCGGGCTTCCCGGCGAAGGTCTCGGCCATCGAGGCGGGCAGCGGGACGGAGTCCGGGTCGTAGAGGTCGTAGTACGCGTCGGGCACCAGATACGGCAGATGCGGTCCGAACCAGTGGCAGGACAGCATGAACGGCCGCCCGGTCGCCTTGTGTTCGGCGGCGTACTCGGCCAGCAGCTCCAGGGTGCGGTCGGTGAGGAACGCCTCGAAGGTCGCCTCGGCGGGCTGCTGGAGCCGGCCGGCGAGGAGATGGCCGCGCCCGACGCCGTTGGCGGCGGTGCCGAAGACCGGCTCGCGCACGGCGAAGGGCGGCAGCCCGCGCTCGGCCAGCCACCTTTCGTACGAGGGGTGGTGGACGGGGTTGAGCGCGCCGGGCAGGTGCTCGCCGTCCAGGCCGTGGTGCTCGGGTCCGTGCTCGCGGCCGATGTGCCACTTGCCGGCGTGGCCGACCCGGTAGCCGTGCTCCTTGAGCTGCCGCCACAACAGCGGGTCGCTCTCGTTGAGTTCGTTCTGCCCGCCGGAGGCGCGCTCGGGGTTGGCGAGCATGCCGTGCCGGAACGGGTGCAGCCCGGTGGCCAGCGAGGCGCGGGCCGGGGTGCAGATCGCGGTCGGGGTGTAGAAGCGGTCGAAACGCGTCCCCTCGGCCGCCAGGGCGTCCAGGGCCGGGGTGTCGACGAGGGTGTTGCCATAGGCACCGAGGGTGTCCACCCGGTGCTGGTCGGTCATCAGGAACAGGATGTTCTGCGGGCTCACTGGCCGTCCGCTCCCTCGCTGGCACCGGTCACGGGTGCCGTCGTCGCATGGTGGGCTCACCGGCACCGTAAGGAGCCCTCCCGGTTTTAGTCAACCCTCGGGACTAATTGACCAAAGGGCCCGCTCTTCCCCGGCCGCACCGCTCTGAGCAGCGGGGATGATTTTATCCCGAGACTTGACAGAATCGCTCGCGGCGGCCGATCATGCGGGCATGGCAGAACGACGCGGAGCCGCCCTCCAGCGCCTGCGCTCCGCCCACGAGGCAGCCGTGCTCGGCGAGCTGCGGCGGTCGGGCGCGCTGAGCCGGGCCGAGCTGATCGAGCGGGTGGGGCTCTCCCGCACCACCTTGTTCACGATCGTCTCGGACCTGCTCGCCCGCGAGGCGGTCATCGAGCAGCCCGGGTCCGAGCCGCCGGGCGGGCGCGGCCGGCCGGCCACGGCCGTCTCGCTCAACCCGCGCGGGGCCGAGCTGATCGGCGTCGGGCTGCTGCGGACCCGGATGCACATCGTCGTCGCCAACCACGCCCATGAGATCGTCGCCCGGCGCAGCGCCCCGCTGCCCGCGGGCACCGGGCCCGACGAGCGGGTGGCGGCGGTCATCGGGGCCGTCGGCGAGCTGGTCGGGGAACGCGGGATCAGCCTCGCGCCCGTCAAGGGCATCGGGCTCGGGCTGCCGGGACCCGTGCACGACCCGGCCGACCCGGAGGCCGGCGCCATGGCCCCGGCGGCCGCCCGGATCGTCACCGCACTCGGCCGGCACTTCGGCGCGCCCGTCTCCACGGACAACAACACCCGGCTGGCCGCGCTCGCCGAGGTCGCCTGGGGCGCCGCGCGCGGCCGCTCCGACATCGTCTATCTGCGCTGGTCGGAAGGCGTCGGCGGCGGGCTGGTGATCGACGGCCGGCTGGTGCGCGGCGCGCACGGCGCCGCCGGGGAGATCGGGCACACCAGCGTCGACCCGCAGGGGCCGCCCTGCTACTGCGGCGGCCGGGGCTGTCTGGAGGGCGCGATCGGACTCTCCGCGCTGCTCGCCGAGTGCCGCGCCCGGGGCGCGGCCGTGCGCGACGCCGACCACCTCGTGGCGCTCGCCGCCTCCGGTGACCCCGAGGTCGTCGCCGTGGTGCGGGAGGCGGCCGCGACGGCGGGCCGCGTACTGGCCGCGCTCGCCGCCCAGACCGACCCCGAGTGCGTGGTGATCGCCGGCGAACTCGCCGCCCTGGACGGCCTGGTGCTCGGCACGGTCCGCGAGCAGCTGGCCGCGCTGACCCTGCCCGCCACCGGACGCCGTACGGCCGTGCGCGCGTCCGCGCTCGGCGACGACTCGGCCGCCCGGGGCGCGGTCGCCATGCTGCTGCGGGCGGCGGGCGAACAGGTCGACGAACTGCTCGACCGGCTCGCGCCCCCGCCCGGCGGGCTCGGGAGCGCCCTCACCTCCGGGAGCACGTCATGAGCGCCTGCTGCGGCCCCGCCCCCGAGACCCCGCAGGAGCCGTTCGCGGCTCCCCCGGCGGACTTCGCCGTCCCGCCCCGCACCCGGGCGGAGGTGCTGCGCGGCATGGTGGCGATCCCCGGCGGCCCGTTCCTGATGGGCGGGGACGACACGGACGCCTTCCCCGCCGACGGCGAGGGGCCCGTGCGCGAGGTCGAGGTCGGCGCCTTCCACATCGACGCGACCTGTGTCACCAACGCGCGGTTCGCCGTCTTCGTCAAGGCCACCGGCTATCGCACCCAGGCCGAACTGAGCGGCTGGTCCTATGTGTTCGGCGCCTTCGTACCCCCGTCGGCCCGGCACGCCGTGCTCCCCGGCCGGGTGCCGGGCGCGCCCTGGTGGCGCGGGGTGAGCGGGGCCTGCTGGCGTACACCGGAGGGCCCCGGCTCCTCGGTCGGCGAGCGCGGCAACCACCCGGTGGTGCACCTCTCGTGGCACGACGCGAGCGCGTACGCCGCCTGGGCCGGCAAGCGGCTGCCCACGGAGGCCGAGTGGGAGAAGGCCGCGCGCGGCGGCCTGGTGCGGGCCCGCTTCCCCTGGGGCGACGAGCTGACGCCCAACGGACGGCAACGCTGCAACATCTGGCAGGGCGCCTTCCCGGTGCACGACAGCCGGACGGACGGCCGGCGCGGCACCGTGCCCGTCAACGCCTTCGCGCCCAACGGCTACGGGCTCCACAACACCTCGGGCAATGTCTGGGAGTGGTGCGCCGACCGCTTCTCCGCGGACTGGCACGCGGCCGACCGGCCCGAGACCCGCACGGATCCGGTGGGGCCGGGTGAGGGGGAGAACCGGGTGCTGCGCGGGGGCTCGTACCTGTGCCACCACTCGTACTGCAACCGGTACCGGGTCGCTGCGCGTACGTCCAATACGGCGGACAGTACGACCGCGCACGGGGGTTTTCGCTGCGCGGCGGACGCCTAGGTTTTCTGCGCTGCGCTCAAACGCCGCGCGGGCTTACCTGCCCTCAAACGCCGGGCGGGCTGGGATGTGGTCGACCTCCTCACCCTCGCCACGCCACTGCCCTCAAACGCCGGGCGGGCTGGGTGCACGGGGTACGTACACCGCGGGCGGGGAGCACCGGGACATCCGGTGCTCCCCGCCTTACGCGTTGCCGCGGTCACTCGAAGTACAGGAGCCCCTTGCCCGGACCGCCGAGGAAGTTCGACCAGTGGGCGCTGGCCTCCCGGCCCGCGTCGAAGTACGTGCCCAGGTTGACGCGGTAGGAGACGGCGCCGTCCGTTTCATGGACGACGAGGTCGGCCTTGCCGTCTCCGGTGACGTCGGCGAAGTACAGCTTCCCCTGGCCCGGTTGACCGAGGAAGTTCGACCAATGCGAACTCATCAACGTCCCCGAATCGAAGTACGTCCCCATATTCTTACGCACGGTGAGATCACCATCCGTCCCAAGAACGATGAGATCCGCCTTCCCGTCACCCGTGACATCGGCGAAGTACAACCGCCCCTGACCCGATTGACCGAGGAAATTCGACCAATGCGAACTCATCAACGTCCCCGAATCGAAGTACGTCCCCATATTCTTACGGACCGTGAGATCACCATCCGTCCCAAGAACGATGAGATCCGCCTTCCCGTCACCCGTGACATCGGCGAAGTACAACCGCCCCTGACCCGGCTGACCCAGGAAATTCGACCAATGCGAACTCATCAACGTCCCCGAGTCGAAGGCGGTCCCGGTCCGGTTGTTCCTGCGGACCGTGATGTTTCCGTCGGTGTCCAGGGCGATCAGGTCCTTGGTCCCGTCCCCGTCGATGTCGGCGAAGTACAGGACGCCCTGGCCGGGTTGGCCGAAGTAGTCCTGCCACCCCCAGCTGACCTGCGTCCCGGTGTCGAAGAACTGGTTGCCGGAGATCTTGCGGCGGATCGACAGCGTGCCGTCGGGCGTCTGCACGACCATGTCGGCCAGGCCGTCACCGCTCATGTCGGGCCGGCCCGGGGTTCCGCCGGGGGCGCCGACCGGTGAGGTGGCGCTGATGGGGAAGCCGGCGCCGAAGGAGAATCCGCCGGTGCCGGTGGTCGCCCCGGGCCAGCCGAGCAGGGCGTTGTCGCTGCGGCGGCCCCACAGGTCCGCGACACCGTCTCCGGTCAGATCGCCGACGGACTCGATGACGGGGTAGGTGGCGGCGGGGAATCCGCTGCCGATCTTCACCCGCGCGTCCGGACTGCCCCAGGTGGCGGGGTTGACGACGCCCGACTGCTCGCCCGGCCCGCCGTAAGCCCGGTAGAGGTCACCCGTGGTGTCCTCGCGCAGAAAGAGGTCGGGGTAGCCGTCGTTGTTGATGTCGCCGGGCGCGATGACGGTGTACTTGTTCCAGTCGGCGCCGCCGACGAGGACGGGGTCGCCGTGGATGTCGAGGCGTTTGGTGGCGCGGTCGCCGTAGTAGGCCCACAGCAGGGTGCCCTCCTTGACCAGGAGGTCGGGGGCGCCGTCGCCGTTGAGGTCGCCGGGGGCGATGATCTGGTCGGCGTCGTGCCAGTGGTCGTCACCCGTGGCGCACCCGTCGGGGTTGTCGTCGGTGGGTGCGGTGACGGCCGGGCAGGCGACGGTCAGCGGCTGCTTGCCGCCGTCGACCCCCGCGACGGTGGCGATGCCGGAGCCGTTGTTGGGGTACTCCCAGAGGTTCTTGGCGGTGCCGGTGGCGTTGGGCTGGAGGGCGATCAGGTCGTTGTAGCCGTCCTGTCCCCAGTCGCCGCGGTACGTCAGCCGCGCGCCGGAGAACGACCCGCCGCCGTTGGACGCCGAGGCGAACTGGCCGTTGCCCTGGCCCGCGTAGGTGAGCAGCGCGCCATTGACGTCGATGTTCCAGATGTCGTCGTTGCCGTCGCCGTTGAGGTCACCGGGGACGTCCCGGACCCCCGAACCGGCCGCGTAGAACAGATAGGTGGCGGTGTCGGACACATTGCCCGAGCTGTCCGCGCTGTAGGCGTAGACGAAGTGCGGGCCCGCACCCGGCGGGGTCAGGGTGACGCTCGTACCGGCGCCCGGAGTCACCTCCTTGTCGCGCGGCGAGGGGTCCCAGTCGGTGAAGTAGTAGTACTTGGCGACATCGGTGACCCCGTTGGCGGCAAAGGAGAACGGCGCCGGCTGCCGTGCGGTTCCCGTGGTGGTGGGCCAGCCGTTGTCGCCGGGTGGGAAGACGGTGGAGTTGATCAGTGGTGGCCGGGCGGGGCGGGTGCGGTCGACGGTGAAGGTGCAGGTCGCCGACCAGGGCGAGGTGGCGTTCATCGCGTCGGTCGCGTTGGCCTTCCAGGTGTACGTGCCGGTGGGCAGGCTGCTGTCGGGCACGACCAGGGTGGCCACCCGCCCCTTGAGCGCGGGGACGGTGGTGTTGACGACCGGTGTGGTGGACCCTGCGGGGAAGACCTGGAAGCGGGCGGTGAGGTTGCCGGCGTCCCGGTCGTCGATTGTCGCGTGCAGACTGACCGTGGTGTTGCCGATCAGCCCGCCGGCGCCGCAGGAGGTCCTGGGGTTGGTGCCCGGGTCGGCGGGAGCGGTGGGAGCGTGGTTGTAGGTGGTCTCCAGGACGGCGGTCTTCGGGTCGAACTTCTTCCAGCCGTAGGTGTCGGACTCGTCCGCGGCGTACAGGCCCAGGGTGACACTCGCGTTGGCGTGTGCTGCGGCGTCCCTGATCCTGGGGGTGAGGTCGAATTCGAGGTTGCCGGCCGGGCAGGCGCTGCCCCAGCCCTTGGACTGGTCGACCGTGGCCAGCGGTGAGGAGCCGATCTTCGCGGGCTGGTTGTTCCAGGTGGTGCGGGAGGTGATCGGGCCGGTCTGCCAGAGCTGGACCGGGCGTGCCTGGCACGACCACGACCAGGTGTTCTTGATCCGGAACGTCGAGGAGATCACCCCGGCGTTCTCGATGTTCGAGATGTCCCACTGGAAGAACGACCGCGACAGCCCGTTCGTCTCCGCCTCGTACCCGACGCGGGCGACCTCGTTGGCGTTCCAGAAGGACGTCGTGGGGTACTTCTTGTAGACCCGCGTCCAGTTCTGCCGCTTGCCCCACGCCCACGACGGATCGATGTACACCGGATACTGAGTACCGGCACCGGTCAGCAGGGCCTGGTCCGGGGTGATCGACAGCGTACTGCCGCTGACCGACGTGGCCATCTGCGCGTCCCGCGCACCCGGCGGCGGCTCGAACACACCACCCGCATCACCGGCAGCCAGAGTCCCGGCCCTGGCCCTGGCCGACTTGGCGGCGGCCGTGCCGGTCGTGCCGCTGGTCTGCGTGGTGGAGTCCCACATCAGCGGCGTCGGACTGGTGAACACCGTCTGCCCCGCCGGATCCGTCGCCGTGATACTGCCCGTATCCGCGTCCGAGGCCACCGACAGCCCCACCGTACTCATCGTGTACCGCAACGTCGCCAGCGCCGGATTCCGCGCGGCGGCGGCCGACTTCACCACGATCAGCTGCGAGAACCCCTCCACCTCCGCCTTCAGCCGCACATCCACACCCGGCAGGACATCCGCGTACGTCGCCACATTCCCCTCCAGCACCGGAACCGGCAACGCCGACGGCCACGACAGCGTCAGCGTCCGCCCGTCCTTCACCCCCGACAGCAGCGGACCCGTACCCCCACCCGAAAACACCACCGCCACCGACACCGCCCGCGGCACCACACTCCCGTCCCCCGCGAACACCAACGACGGATCCGCCGCCACCCACACCCCACCCCGGAACACCCGCACCGGCGAACCGTAACGCCGCACCGCGAACGAACCATCCGGATCCGCCCACTCATCCGACAACTCCGTCCGCGCCGACACCACCTCCACCGCCACACCCGACGACCGCGCCTCCCCCAACGCCCGGTCCTCCTCCGACACCGACCCGTCATCCACCCCCGAAGACCCGGCCAGGGCACCGGCTTTCGTGACGGTGGCCGGAGCCGACTCCGGCGCGGCGGCCGCATTCGTGGCGAGCGGAAGCAGACCGGCTATGACCGCGGCCGCGGCCCCCGTGACCGTCATACGGCGGACATGCCCTCGCATCCGCGGACCGCCGCGCCTCTTTCGGAACATCGTATTCCTTTTTCTCGTCCGGACATCCCCGGCCGGACTCTATAGCGAGACACATTCCCGCCCGCGGCTGTTCCCGCCGATATACGCAGACGGCCACACCGATCCGGTTGTACGGAAGGGTGCGGCATACGGCACCCACACCACGCGGGCGTCGATGCCGATCACCCCTTGTGCCCGAAAAGTCATGCTTGACAGTGGCATTTCGAAGCGGTTATCACGCGGGCGGAGACCGGCACCCGGAAGAGGATTCATAAAAAGATCCCCAATTATTTCTCTCCTGGCAGCGGCCGACCAACCATTGTTAAATTCCGGCCCTCATTGCAATGACGGCAAGGGGTGGGGTGTCGGCCACGCCCTGGAGAGAGCCCAGGGTCAACTGTTTCCACCCGGCGGTCCCGGAGAACCGTTCGGTCCGGATCGCGGCGGCCTGCGGAAAACGGCCGCGCGGCCGTCCCGCCTCCTCTGCTAGCGTGGTCGGCATGAAGCGCGCTGCCATGACGACGACGCCGGAGAGTGTCCCGGCGCGCTGACAGCTGTTTTGGTCCGAAGCCCCGGGGCGAGTGCCCCGGGGCTTCGCCTTGCGGTCACTCGCCCTCCGTACACGAGGAGACCGCCATGCACGACCACCGCAAGCTCGGCCGCGAGCTGGGCCTGTTCGACACCGACCCGCTGATCGGCGCGGGGCTGCCTTACTGGCTGCCCGACGGCGCGGCCGTGCGGCACACCCTGGAGGAGTACATCCGCGCCGCCGAGCGGCGGGCGGGCTACCGGCACGTCTACTCGCCGGTGCTCGGCAAGCGGGAGCTGTACGAGATCTCCGGCCACTGGTCGCACTACAGCGACGACATGTTCCCGCCGATGGACCTGGGCGGTGAGCAGGTCGTCCTGCGGCCGAGCCTGTGTCCCCACCACGCGGTGATCTACCGGTCCCGCTCCCACAGCTACCGCGAACTCCCGCTGCGCATGGCCGAGTTGGGCGGCATGTACCGCTCGGAGCTGTCGGGCGTGCTCGGCGGGCTGACCCGTGTCCGGGCCATCCAGCTGAACGACGCGCACATCTTCTGCACCCTGGACCAGGCCGCCGACGAGGCGCGGGCCGCCCTGGAGATGATCCGCCGGGCGTACGAAGCGCTCGGCATCAGCCCGGCCCGCTACCGGCTCTCCCTTCCCGGCCCGGGCGGGAAGTACGTCGCCGCCCCCGAGATGTGGCAGCGGTCGACCGCCCTGCTCACCGATGTCCTCGACCGCTCCGGACTTCCCTACGAGGCGGCCGAGGGCGAGGCCGCGTTCTACGGCCCCAAGATCGACGTCCAGGTCGTCGACGGCGCCGGCCGGGAGTCCACCCTGTCCACCGTCCAGATCGACTTCCACCAGCCCGAGCGGTTCGATCTGCACTACATCGGCGCGGACGGCGCGAAACACCGGCCGGTCATGGTCCACCGGAGCATCATCGGCAGCGTGGAGCGGGCCGTCGCCCATCTCATCGAGCAGCACGGCGGGGCCTTCCCCGCCTGGCTCGCCCCCGTCCAACTGGTGGTCCTCCCCGTCTCCGCGGCCGAACTGCCCGACGCCGAGGCGCTGGTACGGCGTTGCGCCGGCCTCGGGCTGCGCGCGGAGATCTCCGGGCCGGAGCACGGCACCCTCGGCGCCCGGGTCCGGGAGGCCCGCCTGGTGCCGTACCAGGCGGTGATCGGCGCCAGGGAGGCCGCCGCCGACCATGTCGCCCTGCGGCTGCGGGACGGACGCCGCCTCGGCCCGCGGGCCGCCGACGACGTCCTCACCCGTATCGGCGCTCTGGTCGGCGCCCACAGCACCGATCTGTGGGACGGCCCGGTGCCGTAACGGACAGCGGCCCGCCGGGAGTCAGGGGCGTTCGCCGGGCTTGTCGACGACGCCCCAGGCGTTGCGGGCGGTGATGAACACGGAGCCGGAGGCCCGGTTCGGGGCGGGTTTGGCCGAGGGGAGGCCCTTGGGGGGATCGATCGGCGCGGCGCGGTCGATCTCCGCCAGGTAGGCGTAGGTGCGGGGGTCGAAGAAGAGTTCCTGTTTGCCCAGGTGGCCGGAGGCGGAGGGCCGGGTGTAGGTGACGGTCACGCCGATGGCCGGGCGTCCGATCGGGTCCTTGATGTTCTGTTCCACCCGGGCGCCGGGGATCCTGGCCAGGGCCCGGAACAGGCCGGCCTGGGCGTTGGGCGGGATCAGGACGGAACGGTAGAGGACGTCGATCTCCCGCCAGTCGCGTTCGGCCGCGGTCTCGCCCTTGATGTCGCCGATGGCGTGCTTCTCACGGATGCGCCGCATCATCAGGTCGGGGTCGCTCGGCAGCGTGGCGAGGAAGTCGTAGAACTGACGCTGGGAACGGTCGTCGTAGCCCTCCTTCTTCCACTTCGCCTCCTGGTTGGGCCCGTACCAGACCTGGAGCTTGTCCGGGTCGAAGCCCGTGCGATCACCGTCGGGAGGGGTGCCGGGCAGATGCGCCTCGCCCGTACCGTCCCAACGGGTCCAGCTCTCCGACGTCTGCGGTTCGCCCGGCCTGAGGCCGGTGCTCTTCTCGTAGACCCACTGCTTCGGGCCCGGCTCGGCCGCGCCGAACTTCTCGACGGTGGCCGCGGCCAGTTCGAGGGTGTCGGCCGAGGCCCGGGCGGACAGCACCTGCCTGCCGGTGGGCGCGTGCTGTCCGGGGGTTGCCGTGGGGGTGCCGTCGCCGGGCAGGGCGGCCAGGACCCCGCCGGTCACGGCGAGGGCCGCGGTCGCCGCGACGGCCACCAGGACCACCCTGCGGCGGGGGGACGGAATCCGGGGCGAGGCCGCCGGCCGGCCGGCGGCCTCGCGCGCGAACTCCTGGACGAGAGCCGCCCGTTGCGGCGCGAGCCGGTCGCTGTCGGGCAGGGGGGCGTCGGCGCGCAGGGCGCGCGGTCGGTCGAGCTCGTTCATGCCGGGTCCCCTTCGGGTACGTGCGGTGCGGACAGTGCTGACGGTTCGGCCGGTGCGGACGTCTCTTTGACGGGGCCGGGCGCGCTGCCGGCGGCGCGGAGTTTCCCTCGGGCGCGGTGGAGCCGGGAGCGGACGGTGCCGACGGGGATGTCCAGGGCCTGGGCGATCTCCTGGTAGGTGAAGTCGGCCCAGCACAGGAGCAGCAGCGCGTGCCGGTCCCCTTCGGAGAGCTTGGCCAGCGCCCGGGCCAGGGGGCCGAACGCGGCCTGGGCGACGAGGCGGTCGTCGGCGGAGTCGGTCCAGCTCTCGGCCACCGGGTCGTGCCCGGTGCGGGCCAGCAGCTTCAGCGCCCTGACCTCCTCGCGGCGGTGCCGGCTGATCAGCCGGGCCGCGATTCCGTGCAGCCACGGCCGTACACCGGCGCGCCCGCTGTCGTAGCGGGCCCGTATCCGGAAGGCCGTCAGGAATGTCTCGGCGGTGATGTCGTCGGCCGCGTCACATCCAAGCCGCCGGGTGACGTACCGGTGGATGGCGGGGGCATGACGGTCGAAGAGCGCGGCGAAGCGCTCCGGGTCGTCGAGCGACGCCGCGATCACCGCGGCATCCGCGTCCGCCGCCGCGTCGGCACCGGGCGGGCCGGTCTCCGGGGAGGACCGGCACAGCGAATCGGTCATCAGCAGTCCATGGGGTCGGAGGAGAAGAACAGCGGTCACCTGTACTTGCCATCCGACCGGAAAAGGGTTCACGACGCGGGAGCGGGGGTGCGCGGCTGCCGGTCTCCGCCGCCCTGACCGGCAAGGCGCCCCGGCGAGGTGGCCACCGGCGCGACGCCCGTACGGCTCGCCTTCGACACCCTGCGCGGTACGTTCCGGGTGCACCGGGGGGATGGCACGGTGACCGAGCACAACTCCCGTACCGGCGTGCTCAAGGCGACCGTCGCGGTGGGCGGCCGCCCGCGGAACCCCGCCCTCGACGTGCTCACCGGCAAGCTGTACGTGGACGACTTCGGCTCGGCAGCGTGTCCGCGCTCAACGCCCGTACAGCAGCGGCGGCCGCTCCTCCCCCGGGCCGTACGCGGCACGGCAGTACGCGGCACGGCCCTTCCCCGGGGGCCGTGCCGCGTGCTGGGGGGAGGGTCAGGCGGCGGGTTCGGCGAGGCGGCGCAGGGCCAGCTCCGTGAGGAGGGCGGCGCCGTCGGGGAGGACCGCGTCGTCGAAGGCCGCGTCGGGCGCGTGGTTGCCGGGGGCCGTGGCCGGGTCGCGGTCGGGCGGGCAGGCGCCGAGGCCGGTCATGACGCCCGGGACCTCGGCCAGCACCCGGCCGATGTCGTCGGAGACCAGGGCCGGGCGGGTGTCACGGACGAAGCGCTCGGGTCCGAAGAGTTCGGCGACGGCCGCGCCCACCCGATCGGCCTCGGACTCGTCGTTGACGGTGGCCGGGTATCCGGGGACGTACGCGACCTCCACGTCCAGGCCGTGCGCCGCGCCGATGCCGAGGGCGGTGCGCTCGGCGACGGCGGCGAGCCGGGCGAGGGTGCTGTCGGACAGCGCGCGCAGCGTGGCCTCGATACGGGCCCGCTCCGGGATGATGTTGGCCTGCGTACCCGCGTGAACCGTGCCGACGGTGAGCACGACCGGATCGAAGGCGTCGAACTGACGTGCCGTCACCGTGTGCAGCGCGGTGATCAGTTCGGCGGTCGCGGGGATGGGGTCGCGGGCCCGGTGCGGCCATGCCCCGTGACCGCCGGCGCCGCGCAGGGTGACGGCGAGACTGCCGTTGGCGGCCAGCGCGGGTCCCGCGGTGTTGCTGAACCGCCCCCGAGCCGACGCGGCGCTGGAGTGGAGGGCGTAGGCCGCCACCGGACGGCTGCCCGTGGTGTCGAGCAGCCCCTCCTCCAGCATCAGGCGCGCGCCGTCGTGGCCCTCCTCGCCCGGTTGGAACATCAGCAGGACGTCGCCCGCGAACCGGTCCCGCCGGGCGGCGAGCAGCCGTGCGGCGCCGACCAGCATCGCGGCGTGCTGGTCGTGGCCGCAGGCGTGCCGGGGGCCGTTCGGGAACGGCAGCGCGTCCAGGTCGGCGCGCAGCAGCACGGTCGGCCCCGGCCGCGCACCGGACACGACGCCCACCACGGAGGTGAGCGCCGTGCCGGTGCGCAGGTCGAGCCCGAGGCCGTCGAGCGCGGCGAGCACGGCCTGCTGGGTGCGGGGTACGTGCAGGCCGGTCTCGGGGTGCTCGTGCAGGTCGCGGCGCAGCCGGTCGAGTTCCAGCGAGCGGGCGTCCTCCAGCAAGGTCACTTCGCGTCCCCCGCGCCCACCGTGTCCCCCGGGCCCCCGGCGTTCTCGCGCAGCGCCGGCAGTACGGTCTCGGCGATCCGGTACGACTCCTCCAGCAGCGGGTTCCCGGACAGGATGAACGTGTCGACGCCCAGGCCCTGGAACTCCTTGAGCCGCTCGATGACCTGCTCGGTGCTGCCGACCACGGCGGTGCCGGGCCCGGGGCGGAACAGGCTCATGCCCGGCCACAGGTTGGGGTGCTTCTCCAACTCCCGTGCGTGCTTGGGCACACGCCCGCCGTGCTGGCGGAACTGCCGTGCCCAGCCCTCGCCGTCCTTGATCTCCGGGTCACCGAGCATCCGGGTGTACGTCGCCTGGCTGGTGACGTCCAGCAGCCGGTCGGCGGCGGCCCACGCCTGCTCCTCGGTGTCCCGGACGATCAGGTGCAGCCGCAGCCCGAACCGCAGTTCGCGGCCGAAGTGCGCGGCGCGCTCACGGACCCGGTCCAGCTTCTCCTTGAGCAGGTGCTGCGGTTCGCCCCAGGTGAGGTAGACGTCGACGTGCTCGGCTGCCATCTCGATGCCGGCCGGGGAGGACCCGCCGAACCACAGCGGGGTGTGCACTCCGCCCTGGATCGGGGTGAGTTCGCGCAGCGAGGCGCCCGCCTGGGTCAGCTCGTAGAAGCGGCCCTTGTGGTCGAACACCTCACCGGCGGTCAGCCGTTTGACGATGTCCCAGTATTCGGCGCTGAGTTGGTAGCGCTCGTCGTGTTCGAGCTGGAGTCCGGCCTGACGCAGCTGCTCGGTCGAGCCGTTGACGACGTTGAAGCGCAGCCGGTCCGGGCCGAAGAGATGGGCGAAACTGAGGGCCATCTTGGCGAGCTGCGTGGGCGAGACGAGCCCGGGGTGCACCGCGAGCAGCGGCTTGAAACTCGGCCGGGTGACGGCGGCGACCGCGCTGGCGAGCGGCCATACGTCGTACAGGTCGGTGGCGAACAGCGCGCCGTCGTAACCCTGCCGGTCGACGGCGACGCCCAACTGCTGGAGATAGGCCAGGTCGACACTGCGGCGGCCGGCCGGCTCCCAGGGGTAGGCGCCTTCGCGGGGGATGATGTACCAGAGGAATTCGGGGCTGGTCATGGTCACTTCTCCCGGGATGCCAGAGCCTGCGCGGCCGCGGCGTTGAGGCCGGGGTGGCGGGCGTCGGCGACGGTGACGGCGCGCGGCAGGAAGCCGGCCTCGGCGAGGATGTCGGCGGCCTCCTGCTGTTCGGCCAGGAAGGCGTCGGAGACCGGTTCGGTCCGCCACGGCAGTACGGCCAGCGCCTCCTGCCAGTCCGCGACCGTACCGCCCTGGTCGTCGGCGGCGATGGCGGCGGCCTCGTCGAGGTGGCCCGCGGCCCAGTCGTCGGCGGCCTGGAGCGCCTGCGTGATCAGTCCGACCAGGTCGGCGTGGCTGTCGGCGAAGTCCCGGCGGGTGAAGAACACCGAACGGTCGGCGATGAGGTCGCCGGCCTCGGCGAGGGTACGGACCCGGCCCTCACGCCGGGCGGCGACCAGTTCGGCGCCCTGGGCCACCCAGGCGTCGATCCGGCCGTCCAGCAGACGGGCGTAGGAGTCGTCGGCCGAGCGCTCGGCGGTGATGTCGGCGCCGTAGGAAAGGCCGTGCCGGGAGAGGGACTTGCCGAGGAAGTGGGTCTGCCAGGAGCCGATGGCGAGGTGGACCGTACGTCCCTTGAGGTCGGCCGTGGACGCGATGTCGCTGTCGGCGCGGACCAGCAGGGCGCCGTGGCCGGGGCGCGGGGCCGAGACGGCGGCGTAGACCAGGTCGTGCCCGGCCGCCTGCGCCGACAGCGGCGGGGTGGAGCCGGTGCCGCCGAAGTCGATGGTCCCGTCGGCGAGGGCCGCGCCCGTGGCCAGGCCGCCGACCGCGTGCCAGGCCACGGTCTCGCCGACCGGGCGCAGCAGGTCCTCCAGCAGGCCGAGCCGGGAGAGGTGGTACAGCGACGGATTGGCCTGGTGGACGCCGATGTTGACGGTCATGCGGGGAACTCCTTGGAGGTGGCCGCCGGGGTGGCGGGGTCAGCGGGCGCGATGACGAGGTCAGTGGCGGGGTCTGCGGCGGGGGCGGCCTGCGCGGTGGCGGGCGCGGTCCGGTGGACGCCGAGTTCGGTGAGCAGCCGGGTGCGCAGGGCGGCGAACCGCGGGTCGGCGCTGTCGCGCGGGTGGTCGATGGTGACGCGCTCGTCGCTCGCGAGCCGTCCGTCGCGCAGGACGGCCACCCGGTCGGCCAGCCTGATCGCCTCGTCGACGTCATGGGTGACCAGAAGGACGGCGGGCCGGTGGCGCCGGCACAGTTCGCCGACCAGATCGTGCATACGCAGCCGGGTGAGCGCGTCGAGTGCCGCGAACGGCTCGTCCAGCAGCAGCAGTTCGGGCTCGCGGACCAACGCCCGTGCCAGGGCGACGCGTTGGGCCTCGCCGCCGGACAGGGTGCCGGGCCAGGCGTCGGCGTGCCCGTCGAGGCCGACCTCGGTCAGCGCGCGGCGCCCGGTCTCCTTGGTGTGCGGGCCGCGCGGAAGCGCGACGGTGACATTGGCCAGCACCTTCTTGGACGGGACCAGCCTCGGCTCCTGGAAGACGATGGTCCGCGACTCGGGGACGAGGACGCTGCCCGCGTCGTGGCGGTCGAGGGCGCCCAGGATGCGCAGCAGGGTGGTCTTGCCGGTGCCGCTGGCGCCGAGCAGCGCGAGGAATTCGCCCCGGGCGATGTCCAGGTCGAGGCCGTCGAGGACGTCGCGGTCGCCGAACGTACGGCGCAGGCCGCGGATACGGACGGCGGCCTCGGTACGGGCACCCTCGGCGGGGGCGGCCTCGGTGCGTACGGCGTCGGTCGGTCCGGCCTGGTCGATCGGTCCGGCCTGATCGGAAGGACCGGCCTGATCGGACGGACCGGCCTGATCGGACGGACGGTCGGCGGCCCGGCCTCGCGATGTGCCGTGAGCCGGCCCGTTGGCGGGACCGTGGGCGGGGCCGGCCAGCGTTTCGCTCATCGCGTGGCTCCTTGGTTGCGCCACGGCATCAGCAGCCGCTCCAGCAGCCGGGCCACACCGTCCGCGACGAGCCCGATCAGGGCGTAGATGAGGATGCAGACGGTGAGGATGTCGGTACGGGAGTACTCCTGCGCCGTGGACATGAGATAGCCGATTCCGGCGGTGGAGTTGATCTCCTCGGCGGCGATCAGGGCGATCACGCTGAGGGTCATCGACAGGCGCAGGCCCGACAGCAGCGCGGGCAGCGTGCCGGGGAGCACCACCTCCCGGACGAGCGCGAGGCGGCCCATGCCGAAACTGCGCATGGCCTCCACGAGTTTGCGGTCGGTGTTGCGGACGCCGCCGGACGTCGAGACGTACATCGGGAAGCTGGTGGCGACCGCGATCAGGACGACCCGGGCCGTCTCGCCGATCCCGAACCACACCATGAACAGCGGGACCAGGGACAGAAAGGGGATCGTGCGCAGCAACTGCAAGGAGGAGTCGAGCAGTTCCTCGCCGAGCCGGGAGAAGCCGGTGATCACGCCGAGCACCAGCCCGGCCGTCACCCCGATGGCCAGGCCGAGACCGGCCCGGGTGAGGGAGACGGACAGGGCGTCGCCGAGCTGGCCGCCGGTCCACAACTCGCGCAGCGCGGAGAGGACTTGGTGGGGTGAGGCGAGCAGTGTGGGGCTGAGCGCGCCGGAGGCGGACGCCCAGGTCCAGCCCAGCAGCAGGACGATCGGGCCGAGCACCCGCAGTCCGATGCTCACCGCCCGTCGGCGCGGGCGGGCGTTGCGGGGGCGAGGTGCGACCAGCCCCGGTGCCTGGGGATCGGTCGACGTACCGATGGTGAGGGTGGTCATTTGGCGGTCTCGCTCAGGGAGTCGACGTCGATCACATACGGCTTGACGTCGAAGAAGCCCTTGATGATCTTCTGGTCGGCGAAGAACTGGGCCACGGTGTGGAAGGACTTCAGCTCGGTCTCGCCGATCGGCTCAGCGGTGCCGAGCGCCTTGTCGATCGGCAGCTCGACGGCCTTCTGCGCGTCGCTGATGGCCTCGGGGCCCGAGGTCGTCTTGACGTTGAGGTACGCCTCGGGGTTCGCGCGCTGCTTGAGCCCGGCCTCGTGCAGGTAGGTGTAGAGCGCCTTGACGACCTCGGGGTGCTGGTCGGCGAAGCCGGTGCGCACGGCCCACACCGCGTAGTTGTCGGAGCCGACCTCACCACCGGTCGTCAGGAACTTGGCACCGGAGTTGGCGATCGTCGGGACGGAGTACGTGGCCCAGGTGGACCAGGCGGCGACCTGTCCGGAGTTGAAGACCGGGCCGATCTGGTTGGGCTGGAGGTAGACCCGCTCGACCTTGTCGGCGGGAATGTTCTGCTGCTGAAGGGCCTTGAGCAGCAGGTACTCACTCGTGCCGCCGTGCCAGACGGCGACCTTCCTGCCGATCAGGTCCTTGATCGTGTTGATGCCGGAGTCCTTCTTCACCAGGATTCCCTCGCCCAGTTCGTCGGGGGCGACGGCGGCGAAGAGCTTGAAGCCCGGGGACTGGGCGAGCGCGGCGGTGGCCGAGGTGATGGAGCCCTCGGCGAAGTCCAGCGCGTTCGCGTCGAGTTCCTGCGCCGCGGGGGCGAAGGCGCCGGAGGTGCCGGTCCACGCCACCTTGGCGTGCACCTTGGCCAGGGCCTGGTCGAGCGAGCCGTCCTTCCTGCCGAAGGCGAGGACGCCGGAGTTGCCGCCGTCGGGGATGCGCACCGTGATGGTGGCACCGCCGTCGACGGCGGTGTCGGCCCGGGTCGACCCGGTGGAGGAGGAAGAGCAGGCGGCCAGTGCCAGCGCCGCGAGCAGGGAGGTGGTGGCGAGGGCGATCTGACGGGCGTTCACGGATGTGCTCCAGAGGGTCGGTGGCCGAGGTCGGCTGAAGATCAGGTGATGGAGGGGGTCAGGTGGAAAGGGGTGCGGGCGCGGGCCCGGTCACGGCCGACGCGCTGCCGGTCGCGGGTGCCCGTACGGTCCCGGCTTCGGCGGCGCGGGCGGCCCGTAGCTCATGGGCCAGCCGCAGGGGCTCGTGGTCGGCCCAGGCGCCGACGTCGACGGGGGCCGGCAGGAAGCCCTGGTCACGCAGGAAGCGCTCCTGCCGTGCCAGCAGCTCCAGCCGCTCCTGGCCGAGGTCGAGCCCGAAGCTCTCGCCGGTGCCGGCCCGGTAGGCGCCGGCCACCCCCTGGGGCCCGGCGCCGGTCTCGGCGCCGAGGATCCGGGCGAGGTCGACGGGGTGGTGGGCGGCCCAGTCCGCGGCCTCCAGCAGCACGGCGAGGAAGCGGACCACGAGGTCGGGGCGCTCGTCGAGCAGCCGTTGGTGGACGGTGATCGGCCGCGGGGTCCCGTTGTTCACCCGGGACCGCCGGTCGGGCGCGGCGTCGAGGTCGATGGCGACCTTGGCACCGTAACGACGCGCGGTCTCGACGGCGAGCGCCCCCTTGACGTAGACGGCGTCGACCAACCCGTCCCGCAGCGCGGCCAGTTCGCCTTCCCACTGCCCCTGCCGTACGCCGGGTACCTCGACGAGTTCGGCGTCGGAGAGGGAGAGGCCGGCCAGGCCGAGCGCTCCGGCGTGGCCGTGCAGGGCCATCGCCCGCCAGAAGTCGATGGCGATGTCATGGCGGGGGACGGCGAGCCGCTTGCCGGCCAACTGCTCCGGGGAGCGCAGTTCGCTGTCCTCGCGGACCAGAACGGCCTGGCGCTCCTCGATCCAGGTCAGCGCGATCAGCCTGGTGGACTCGCCCCGCGAACGCGCCCACAGCGCGGGCACATTGCCGCCCTCGCGGAAGAGGGCGGTGAGTTCGTGCGTGAAGTGGCTCCGCGACAGGCCGTCGCCGTCGCGCTCGCCCAGGTCTTGCAGCGAACGCACGGTGATGCCGTCGGGCGCGAACTCCGCGGCGAGGCTGCCCCGGTCGGCGGCGATCCCGGTGGCGGTCGGCACGGGGCAGCGGGTGAACCAGATCTCGTCCGGATCGGACATGGGTGCTCCAGACAGCGGGGCCGGACGGGCCGGCGGGAGAGAGGCAGGGGCGCGGACGCGCGGGCATCAAGGCGCGGGACGGCGGCAGGACGGGAACGCGGGGACGCCATCAGGCGAGAAGTCGTACGAAGGCGCGGACGTCGCGGGGGTCAGCGACAGGAAGCGCCGCGGGACCGTGAAAGGTCCAGGTACAGCCGGGCCACCAGCAGCTGCCGGAACGCGCTGAGCAGGCGAGGTGTCGTCATCGCGGTCTGCTCCCTTCCGGTTCCTGGCGTGTCGAGTGGCTTGAGAGGGAGGCTGGCACACACATTCGGCCCAGAGCAACCTTTCCCATGATGTGGGATGGGATAAGGGGTGCAGAGTTCACACCACGCGACGTGGCGCAATGTTCTGGCAACAGTTGCCAGAATGTGGCAGCGTCCGCATGCTTGCCTCATGACGACGGATGCGCGGCCGAAAGCTGCCGCCGACGCGCCCGCGGGCGCACAGGCGGTCACCCGGGCGCTCGGACTGCTGCACTGTTTCCGTGACAACGTGGGAGAGCTGACCGCGTCCCAACTCGCCCGCCGGATGGACCTCTCCGTCTCCACCGCACACCGGCTGGCCCGCACCCTGGTGGCGGCCGGCTTTCTGGAGCAGGACGAGCACAGCGCCCGCTACCGCCTCGGCCCCTCCGTCGCCGAACTCGGCCAACTCTCCCTGCACCAAAGGGGGATGCACCGGGTGGTCCCCGAACTCGACGCCCTGGCAAGGGCGACGGGCACGACCGCCGATCTCGCCATCCGCAGCGGCGCCCACGCGCTGATCCTGGTCGGCGGCTCCGTCAACCCGGCGGCCGGGCTCGGGCTGCGCCGCCCGCTGCACTCCACCGCGCTCGGCAAGGTCCTGCTCGCCTGGGCGCACCCCGGCGAGCAGGACCTCGACGCGCTGCCGCCGCTGAGCGCCCACACGGACCGTACGATCACTCGACTCGACGAACTGAAGGCCGAGTTGGACCGGGCGCGGGTCGCGGGACACGCGCTCAACGACGGCGAGTCGGCGTACGGTGTGCGGACCGTCGCGGTGCCCGTCCTGGACGCCGACGGTCACGCGCACGCCGCGCTGGCCCTGCGTTCCACCCCCGACGTCCTCACGGACACGCGTCTGCCGTGGTTCCTGGTCCGCGCCCACGCCTGCGCCGCGGCGCTCGAAGTGCTCCTGCTCCCGCCGTCGCAGCGGCGTACCGCCGATCCGCGGTAGCCCCGGGCACCCGTCCCCCCGATCCACGGACGCGCACCACTACGCCGGGCGTCACCACGTGGTCGGGGCTCTCCAAGGGCCTCGCCACAGCGGCCCGTCAAGGACTCCGGCAACTTCAGACGGCGAAGCCTCCGTCGACACTGATCGTGGTTCCGGTGATGTAGCGGGCGTCGCTGCCGGTCAGATAGGTGACGGTGGCAGCGATGTCGTCCGGGTCGGCGTAGTGCCCCACTATGGTCAGTCCGCGGATCACGTCGGCATTGGGTCCGTCGGCGGGGTTGGTATCCGTATCGGTCGGGCCCGGGTGAACGAGGTTGACGGTGATACCCCGCGGCCCCAGATCGCGCGCCAGGCCCTTGGTCATGCCGACGAGCGCGGTCTTCCCCATCGCGTACAGGCTGAAGCCGGGAAACACGGTCCGCTCGGCCACATTGCTGCCGATGCTGACGATGCGCCCTCCGGCGCCCATGTACCGCGCCGCCGCCTGCGAGGCGAAGAACGGTGCCCGTACGTTCACCGCCATGCTTCGGTCGAACTCCGCCCGCCCGAGGTCTTCCACCGGTCCGACCAGGAACACGCCCGCGTTGTTGACGAGGATGTCGAGGGCGCCGAACGTCGCGGCCGCCTCGTCCACCGCCCCGGTCACAGCGGCGACGTCGGCGCTGTCGGCCTTGATGGCCAGACCCCGACGGCCCTCCGCCCTGATTCGGTCGATCACCCCGGCCGCGCTCTCCGAGTCGCGCTCATAGGTCAGCACCACATCGGCACCTTCCCGAGCCAGCCTCATCGCCACCGCGGCGCCGATGCCGCGGCTTCCGCCGGTGACCAGAGCCACTTTGCCTTCGCACTTGTTCATGACCCCAGCGTGATCGCGGGCGGACGACACGTCTGGCGGTAATACGCCATGACGTTCGATCACTTTCCACCGGCACCCGTCCGACCGCGCCCGGGTCAGCTGACGGCCGCCGCCTTCTCCGCCCATGCGAGAGAAGCCTCGTCGCCGGCCCTCCCGCCACCCCACGGACCGCTCCCCCTTCGGGGTTGACGCCCACAGCGGCCATGCGGGGGTGGACCAATACGGGCTCGACCATCGATGTCAAGCGCCCCACGTGGAGCGCACTGGAGTAGACCAATTTCCCCGGGAGACATCGCACTGCGGGCATACCGCAAGGCTGTCACCAGGCATGGAAAGGTAAAGGTCCAGACCTCATTGGTCCAGACCCTTGCGCGAGCAGCCGCCGAGTGCAACCGTACGAATGAGGCCGCGAAGTGTCGTGTGCATGACGTGTCGGGCCGTGTCAGCCCTTGGGCGGCGGCGCCCCGCACGGCAAGCGACACCCCGCGTCCGCGCGTCGACAAGGTGCGAGCAACCGGTGTCGGACGACACCGTGCCCCGTGCCCCCACCGACCCCCGGTGCCCACCGGGAGTCGCACGCCTCATCGTTCGCGATCGAAGGGAACGACCCACGATGTACGGAAAGTCCACCAGACGCGGATTGGCCGCCAGCCTCGGTACCGTCCTCCTCCTCGCCGGGCTGGCGGCCTTCGCGGGCCAGAGCCCGGCTTCGGCCGACCCGAACACGACCACCGCGGTGAGCGCCGGACCGGCGACCTTCACCCAGGCCGTGGCCACCGGCCAGCCCTCGCAGTACGCCTCGACCCTCGAACGCTGCGCCAACGGCGTCGACCACCCGATCAGCGGCGCCAACCCCATCCTCAGCGAGCCGCTGACCACGCAGTTCACCAGCAACGTCGGCCTGTCCGAGTACGTGACCTTCACCGGCAACCAGTGGTATGGCGACTGGAACTTCGTGTTCACCAACACCTCGTCCCAGACGCTCTCCACCGACTGCGCGGTCCTGGTCTTCCGTGCGCCGTCCAGCTCGGACGACCACGGCTACACCGCCACCCAGTCGTACGGCCACCCGCAGCAGGACTACCTGGAGGTGCCGCGCGGCGACGGGACGTCCTTCTACATCGCGCGGCTCGGCTTCCACGACGTGACCCTGGCCGAGCGGCAGATCGCGCCCGGCCAGTCCTTCACGTACACGCTCGGCGGCGTCCCCTCCTCCGCGATCACGAACAGCCAGATCCGTGACTCGCTGAAGTTCACCGCCGACCTCGACCTGAAGGCCAACGATTCCCTCATCAAGCACTACGGCACCGACCGGCTGACCAACTGACCGGCTGACCAGCCGATCGATCGATCGCTCGACTGATCGACCGGTCACCACGGCGGGTCCCCCCGGGCAGGCCCTCTTGCCCGGTGAGATCCGCCCGCCGTCTGCCCGCCGGTTGCGAGACCGGGGAGAAACACGTGAGGGAGGGGACGTTGCACCGCGTACCGAAGCGATGGGTGGTCCTCGGAACGGCCTGCCTGGCGCTCGTCACCGTGGCCGCCGTACGGTCCGGTCCGTCCCACCACGACCCCGACGCCGGCGTCAACACCGGCTCCGGCGGGCCGACTCCACCGCAGTCGCAGCAGGCGTACGCCGTCGCCCGGCAGGAGTTCGGGCTGCTGTCCGGCGGAGGCTGGGCACAAGCCTGGGACCTGTGGACAGCGAGCGCCCAACGGACCGTTCCGCAGGCCGAGTTCGTACGCGTCAACACCGCGTGCCGACCGGCGATCGGGGTCCCCTACGTGATCGACAGCGGTACGGTGACCGATCCGACGACGGTACGGATCACCTGGCACCGCGCCGACGTCACCGGCAGCAACTCCCTGCTGTACCAGTCGGGACACTGGCGGTTCGCCCCCGATGCGGGCACGGTGGCCGACTACCGGCTCGGCGCCGACCGGCTGATCGAGCAGCGACGGGCCGCGGGCTCATGCCACTGACACCGGGTCCCGGGGCCCGGACACCCGGACGCGCGAGTCCCGGGGCCCGGACTCCCGGACGCGCGACAACCGCCCGCAAGGTCGCGCGGGTGCTCGCGCTCGCCGCGGCCCTGGCGTTCACCGCGATCCTCGCCCTGCCCGGCACGGTCGCCGCGCACGCCGACCTCGTCGCCTCCTCGCCGTCCGACCGGGCCGTCGTCGTGGGCGAACCTCATCAGTTGACCCTTGTCTTCTCCGAACGGGTCACCCTCGCACTGAGCTCCGTCACGGTGATCGCGCCCAGCGGGCACCGGGTCGACCGGACCATCTCCGCGGTCGCGGGCTCGGGCGGCGAGCGGATACGCGTACAGCTCGCCCGGGAGGAGCCGGGGCACGGCACGTTCGTCGCCACCTGGCGGGCCACGGCGGCCGACGACGGCCACACGACGTCCGGCGCGGTCACGTTCTCGGTGGGCGCCCCCGGTGGAACCGCCCGCGCGGCGGGCGGGACCGGCGGGACCGGCGGTCAGAACCGGCTGACCGACGCGGTCCTCGACGTGGCGATCTGGCTCGGCTTCGCCGGGCTGGCCGGGATGGTCGGGTTCGCGGCGGTCCGCTTGTACTGTCTGCCGGAATCCGGCGGGGGCGGGGGCGGGGACGCGGATCACAGCGCCGGCACCCACCCGGGTACGGTGCCCGGCGCCGGGCGAGCGGAAGAAGAAGCGGACGGGCAACCAGTGCCGGTCGCGGACGCGGGCGCGGACGTAGGCGCGGACGCGGGCACGGTCACGGTCTCGGACGCGGGCGCGGAAGGGCCGGCGGAAGAAGAAGCCGTTCCGCCTTCCTGGGCCCGCGTACGGTGGCCCGCCACCGCCGGGTGGGCGGTACTCCTGGCCGGAACCCTGATCCAGCTCCTCGTCTACGGGCCCTCCACCCAGGGCGAGTCCCTGAGGTCCACCTTCGATCGGCCACTGCTCTCCGCGTCGCTGTCCACCCACACAGGGCACACGCTCGTCGCCCGGATCATGCTCCTGGCGCTGATCGCGGCGGTCGGCGACGGGATACTGCGGCACCGGCGCGCGGGCGGAGCGGCGGCCGTAGCCCTGACGTTTCTGCTCTCCCTCACCTGGAGCGAGATCAGCCACGCGCCGAGCGAACCGCTCGTACCGCTCGCCCTGGTGGTCACCGCGCTGCACGTCACGGCGATGGCGGTGTGGGTGGGCGGGATGGCGGCCCTCGCCGTCCTCATGGCCCGCGGTGTGGACCCGGGCCTGGCCGTCGCCGCCCGGCGCTTCTCGCGGCTCGCCCTGTCGGCGGTGGTGGTGCTGGCCGCCACGGGCTTCTACCAGGCATACCGCGAGGTCGGCAGCACGGACGCCCTGACCGGCACGCACTACGGCAAGCTGCTGCTGGCCAAGGTCGCGCTGTTCCTGCTGGTGCTGGCCATTGCCGCCGGGACCCGCACTCGCGTACGGCGCGGCAAGCCCCCCGGAGCCCCGGGCATACGCCGCTCCGTCCTGCTCGAACTCGCGGGCGTCACGGGCGTCCTGATCATGACGGTCCTCCTGATCAGCACGGCCCCACCCCAAGTCCCGCACAGCGCGGCCCCGGTGCCGCACACCCCACCCGCACCGTCAGCATCGCGCTGACCGACCCCGGGCAGCGGTGACATTGCCCGAAAGGATTTGCCGGTCTCGGCGTCGCGGCAATAGCAGCGGTGATCGGTGGAGCCTTGCAAGGGATTTCTTTCTCGATGCCGTCGGTTGGAGTTCCCTCCTCGTCGAGGAAGGAAAAGCGGCCCGGGAATGGAGGCGAAATCAGGAATTCCGCACGCATTCGGTCCCGGATCGGGAGAAGATCCGAGCGTGCGTCGTGCCAAGAGGTCGAACTTCGCGCCGGATCCGGGCGGCCACGCCTTTCGGCCGGTAGGAACTGAAGCTGCCAGGCATCGTGGGGCTTGGTTCTGACGCCCCGTTCTGTCCTCGCGTACGTCCGGCACACGGCTGACTCCTCACTCCCCATGAGAATGGTCCAGGTCATCGCCGGTGAACCAACTGAACGCCGCCCACGGAGTCGTGCCGCCGAAGGGGAGGTATTCCATCCTGGCGCTTGTTCCGATGAGCAGCCGCCCGATCTCGCTCCCCTCCACGCACTCACCGCCGCTGCCACTGAGGAGTTCCATGCCCTGCGGGACGCGTTCGAGGTTGTGGGCGGTGAGATCGAGACGGTCGCGCGCGAGGAGTTCGCCGAGGACTTCGCCTTCGTCGCCACCGCTCACGGGTTCCCCGACGCGGACGTGGAGGAACTGAGCGCCGAACGCGACCGGTGATGGACCGCGCCCGTGGCAATGCCGGCAGATGAACACTGATACTCTTCGGCTCTGTCAATCGACACCACCGCGGGAATAGCGGGATTCGGCCCGGACCTCCCTACTCGATTGCGACATCGGGAGGCGGAAACGTTCCGGGCGACTCCTGGTGAGCGGCCGACCGCCGGTTCCGAAGTACCCGCACTCCGCCCGCACGCCGCCCGCACACCGCCCGCACGGTGAAGGAGCCGGTCGTCGAGGCTGGCCGAAAAGCGGTACGGCCGGCGCGGTGACGGGACGGCTCCCGGCCCGGCACCGGCCGCTCCGGCCTCCAGCGGCTTCAACTCCACCACCAGCGCGGCCAGTTCCTCCTACGAGGGCCGCGGCAGCCGGCCGGAGGACGAAGCGGGCACCCCGGCCGGCATCGACGCAGCTCGGCGGCTGTCCTAAACAGCCACGTCGGGGGCGTGCGGCGGATAGTCCGTACCAAGAACAGGGAATAAACCGGACATTTCAGCAGAGTGATCTACGTCACAGTTGCAACTGGGTGATTGAGTTTCGCCGATCTCGATGGAAACCTCTGCTCACCAAGCGGATCAAGGCGAGTGGGGAGTTTTCCGCTTCGGTTGGAAGTACGGGTTCCGGGCTCAAGACAATGGTCGGCCCCGGGCTTCCACACTCGACACATATCTGGGTCGAAACACCCGTGCGCAGGCGGCTGTGTGCGGGGAAAAATGATGCGGTCGACGTTTTACGTCCAATATGACGCGGGGGGACTGCTGTGTTTAAATTCCAGTGCGCCAAGGCTTTCGCCGACTGCACCACGGTTCGACACCTCACCTCGGTGAAGCGGGATGTCGGTAGCTTGAGCTACCGCCCCACGCCCAGGTAGGACTGCGCGTCGACGTGCCGCCGCACAATCGCGGCGAGGTCCGTCGGTCGAGTCGGAACTCCTTTCCCTGACCCCCTGTGCCGATTTCCCGGCGCGGGTCGAGCCGGGCTGCCGGAATTTACCCGGTGATATCTCCGAATTTTGCTCGACTTATATTTCCGAGGTTTCAGGTGCATCCCGGCGCCTCCGTCCGGGAGAATTTCAGCGGTTCCCTCACTGGAAGCGTAGTCATGAAGCTCTCTGTAATGCTCCCGTTTGTTCCGAAGCGACCGGAACAGGCACTTCCGTTCGCCGGGCTGGTGAACTGGTCGTCCGCGGCACGTCTCTGGCAAGGGCAGGGGCTGCTGACAGAAGGGCACCACATCTACAGTTATCTGGCCGGTGCCGGATTCCGGTTCCCGGTCGGTTTCGGCGTTTCGCTCATGCCTTTCCGGCACCCCTATGACGCGGCGGTGCAGGCGCGCTCGCTCGCCCTGACCACCGGCCAGCCGGTGACCGCCGGGTTCGGCGCCGGTGCCCTCCAGTTGCAACGGGCGATCATGGGGCAGGAGTACCGCAGCCAACTGGGGGCCTGCCGGGAGTATCTGACCGCTGTTCGCCAACTGCTCGACGGTGAGGTGGTCGACCGGTCCGGAGAGTTCTTCGACATCCACGGGCAGCTCGACCCGTTCCCCTCGCCGCGGGTCGAGGTCGGCCTCGGCGTGTTGCGCAAGGCCGCCGCGGGCCTCGCCGGCGAGGTCGCCGATGTGGCCATCACCTGGCTCACCCCGGCGCACTACATCGAGGAGACCATCGCCCCGGCCATGGCCGAAGGGGCCCGGCGGGCGCAGCGCGGGACGGCTCCGCGGATCGCCGCGATCGTTCCCGTCGCGCTGGCCCAGGGCGACCGCGACCCGGTGGCCATCGCACTGGCCAGCAACAAGGCGCATCTGTCACTTCCGCACTACCAGAGCATGCTGCGCGGCGCCGGGCTCGACATCACGGGTGAACTCGCGTCCGACGCCAATGAATTGATCAAGCGTCAGGGCTTTCTCTACGGCGATCCCGATGAACTCGCCGAATGGCTCACCGCCTACGAACAGGCCGGCGTCGACGAGGTCGTACTGAACGTCACCGGTGTGTCGGCCGTCCACGGACCGCAGGTCGCCGTACGCGAACTCGCCGCCATTCTCAAGCTCCTGGGGAAGAGGGACGCTTCATGAACGCCCGCAAGCAGCATCTGATGGCCTGGGTGACCGGCCGGTCGTACGGGCTCGAACTCCCCGAGCGCGGCGCGGCCGTCGCCGTACTGGCCGACGGCGCCGATCTGGAGTGGCTTGTCAAGGGCGGCCTGGTCGCCCCGGAGGGCGTGGTGTACGCGCCGTCGGCCGCACCGGTCGACGGTGTCACGGTGGTGCCGTACCACGGCTCCTTCACCGAGCCGGGCTCCGAGGTCCAGCTCGGAGAGGACTTCTTTCTCCAGGTGCAGGCGTACAGCATCGCGAGCTTCCTCGCGCTGCTCGGGCCGACCGTGGTGCGGGTCGCCGACGGGGAGGACGCCGAGGCGTTCGTCGCCGACGCGGAACAGGCGCTCCACCAGGGCGTGTGGTCGGAGGTGCTGACCAATCCGGCCGTACAGCTCGCCGACGTCGCCGTGCTCGGCGGGCGGGCCCCCCAGGACGGGCGGAGTCTGCGCCTGTACGTGGGCCCGGACCACGGGGTGCGGGTCGGCCTGCTCGGGACCGTCCTGGGGAAGGCCGACGCCGGCTGGGAGGCGCTCGAAGACTCGGCCCCCGACCCGAGCCGGATCCCCGGCGGACGGGCCGCGGCCGAAGCGGTACGGGAACGGCACTGGCTCGCCCGCTACCACTCGGCGCTCCAGGCCGTGCAGTCGCTGCGGGCGCGGGGCCGCCAGAACGTCAAGGTCTCCGGCTTCGGCATGCGGCTGAACGAGGGGCTGGAGCTGGGCGCCGGTGCCCCCGACCTGTGCGACCCCCTGGCGCCGGTCCTGCTGGAGTCGGCCGACGAGCACTACGTCTACGCGCCGTCGACCAGCCGGGTCTTCCAGGCCGCCCCGGACACCGCCCGCACCCTTGAGCGTGTCCTGGTGCGGCCCGACGCGGACGACCAGGACAGCCCCGCCGTGGCGGAGGCCCGCCGCTTCCTCGAAGCCGCTGCCGGGCGGGCCGTCTCATGAGCGCGCTCCCCCTCGGCCTCGAAGCGGTCGCCGGACTGCCGCCGGAACTCGCCGGCTCGCAGGCCGCGCAGGCGGTACGGACGCTGCGGTCCCTGCCGGGCCCCCTGGTCGTCTGCGACATGTACGACCCGCGCGGGGCGGACACGTACCACGACTTCACCATGGGCGACACCTCCGAGGTCGCGGAGATCGTGCGCGAGGTCCGCCGGACCAGCGGCACCGTACTGGAGCTCGCGGCGGGGGCCGGCCGGCTGACCGTCCCGCTGCTGAGCCTGCGCCGCGACCTGATCGCCGTCGACCTTTCGCCGTCCATGCTCGCCCTGCTGCGCGAACGGCTCGGCCGGCTGCCCCGGGCAGCCGCCGAGCGGTGCGAGGTGGTGCACGGCGACATCACCACCTACACCGCGCCGCGGCCGGTCGGCGTCGCGGTGCTCGGCACCACGAGCGTCTCGCTGCTGACCCGGGAGCAGCGGCAGGCCATGCTGCGCCGCACCTGGGAGGCGCTGGAGCCCGGCGGGTTGTTCGTCCTCACCACCGTGCAGCTCGACCCGGCGGCCGTCGCTCTCGACGAGCGGGTGCTGGACGCCGCCGGGATGTCCGGCCGGGTCTACCGGGTGTACGACCTGGTGGCACCCGATCGGTGCGGCCGGTACACCGTCGTGATCTCGACGGACGACGAGCACGGCCGGACCGTGTGCCACTCGTACATCAGGTTGGTCCCCGCCCAGGAGCTGGTGGCCGATCTGGAGGCCGCGGGCTTCACCGTCGGCTGCTCCGCGCTGCCGGCCGCGCCGGGCGAGCGCTATGCCGGGATGCTGCTGCGCGCCGTGAAGGAGGCCCGGTGACCGGGACGTTGTGGCCGATGATGATGCCGCTGGCGGACGCGGACGACGACGGTATCTGTGTCGTCCGGACCTCAGGCCACCGGATCACCTTCGCCGACGGCAACACGGTGCTCTGCGGGACCAGTGGCCTGTGGAACGCCAATCTCGGCTACGGCAACCAGGCCATCTCCGCCGCGGTCGCCGACGCGCTCGGGTCCCTGTCGTACGCGGGTGTCTTCCGCTACGAGAACGCCCCGGCCCGGACCGCCGCCGAACGGCTGATCGCCGCCAGCGCGCACGACTGGGCCCGGGTGATCTTCTCGGTCTCCGGGGGCACGGCGAACGACCTGACGATGAAGCTCGCCCGCCAGTACCACGAGCTCGGTGGCGATCCGGCGCGCAAGCTGGTCGTCGGGCTGAAGGACGGCTACCACGGGCTGACCTTCGGGGCGCACGCCCTGACCGGCGAGGATCTCGGCCAGCGCGCGTACGGCGTCGACACCCGGCTGGTGCGGCATGTCCCGGCGAACGACGAGACCGCGCTGAAGGCGCTGTTCGCCGCCTTCGGGCGGCAGATCGCCGCGATCGTGGTGGAGCCGGTGCTCGGCAACGGGGCGGTGGTCCTGGAAGCGGGGTACGTCGAGCAGCTCGGCCGGTTCGCGGACGAGACCGGGGCCCTGCTGGTCGCCGACGAGGTGGCGACGGGCTTCGGCCGGACCGGCGGGATGTTCGCCTCCGACGGCTGGACCCGGCAGCCGGATGTGCTGATCGCCTCCAAGGGCCTCACCAACGGCACCATGCCCGCCTCCGCGCTGCTGATCCGCGACCGGGTCGCCGACCGGTTCCGTGACACCGGAGCCGTTCTGCTGCACGGGGAGACGCAGGCCGGCACCGCGGTGACGGCGGCGGCGGTGATCGCGACGCTGGACGAGTTCGAGCGGCTGGGCGCCCTGGAGTCGGGCCGTACCGCGGCCGCCGCGCTCGACGCGGCGCTGACCCGCTGGCAAAGCGAGGACCCGGCGGTGCTGACGACCTGCGGTACGGGCTGCTTCCGGGCGGTCGTCCTGGCCGACCCGGTGCACGGCGGACCGCTGGGACCGGTCCACGTGCTGCCGCTGGTCCGGGAGATCCGGCGCGCGGGCGCCCAGGTGCACGGCGGACCGAACGGCGTCCAGCTCCTCCCCGCGCTCACCTACTCCCCGGCGGAGATCGACGAGTTGGTGTCGATCGTGCGCGACGGCGTCGCGGCCTTCTCGGCACGCGTCCGGCGCGAGGCGAGCGCCGGATGACCTGGATGATCAGCCGCTGCCGGGTGCTGACCGGACTGGACGTCCTGCCGGACGTGGTCCGGGAGTACGGCTTCACGGCGGCGACCGTGGCCTACGACGCGGCGATCGAGGGCAACGCCGGACTGGCCGCCGGCTGCGAGGCGCTGGCCTCGCGCGGGGTGACGGTACGTCTGCTGGCGGTGGACCGCACCGGTTCGCTGGCGGACGCCCGCGATCTCGCCGGCCGGCTGGGCCGCGGTGAACCGGTGGTGGCGATGGGCGGCGGCTCGCTGCTGGACTGCGTCAAACTGGCGCTGGCCCTGCATGATCCGCTGGCCGAGCGGGTTCTGTCCGCCCGGCAGCGCAGCGGCTGGGTGATCGGCCCCGACCGTCCGCGGCCCGCACCGCTGATCGCCGTCCCGACGACGGTCGGGACGGCGGCCGAGGTGAGCGGAATCGTCAGCTTCGTGGACGGCGGCTCCGCCAAACGCGTCTACACCAGTCTCTCCGTGCAGCCGGACGTCGCGGTGCTCGACCCCCGGGCTACCGCGGGCATGCCGGGAGAGGTCCTGGTCGAGGGGTGTCTGGAGATCCTTCTGCGGTTCGTGGGCCCGATGGTGGGGGCGCGGGGGCCGCTCACCGACACCGACCGGCAGGTGCTGCGGGACGCCGCGGAGGTGACCGGGCTGCTGTGCCGGATCCGCCGGACCGGCGAGGCGACGGCGCCGGTCCGGGCGCGGCTGGCGCTGCTCAGCGCGCAGACGCAGCGGGACGAGAATCTGTGCGACCGTTCGGCGTTCACCGTCAAGGCATGGTTCCTGGGCAACAACCTCTCCCAGCACCTCGGTGTGCGGAAGATGGCCGCCCTGGCCAACCTGATACCGGCCTACTGGGGGCGGCTGGCGGAGGGCCCGGCGCTGGGCTCCGCCCAACGGGCGCAGCAGATGTGGGCAGTGCTGCGGGAGCAGATTCCGGTGCCGGTGGCACCGGAGCCCGGAACAGGTTTCCCGGAGTGGCTCGACTGGCTGGGCGTTCCCGCCCTGAGCCCGTTGTCGGACCACGACGTGGAGACGGTCGCACTGTCGTGCGTCCGTATGTGGGGTGGCGGACTGCCCATGCTCGGCGGCGTCGCCGCCGACGACGTCCGCGCGGTTCTGCGCGGTGTGCGCAGCGCCCCCGCAACCCATGGACTCCCGCTTTCACGCGGGTGAGTTGATCACTTCGAGGTAGGGAGAGGAGGAATGTACATGAACGTCCTGGAGAAGTCCTCGGTCGATCACGAGATCGCCGCTCTGGAGCTGGGTCTGCAGGAGCTGGAGACCCTGGAGGCCCCCGGCTTCTGGACCGGTGTGGGTGTGGTCGTCGGTGTCGTCTCGGCCAGTGCCGTCGCCTACGGCAGCTACGCGCTGACCGCGGCCATCGTCGCCACCTGATCGTCCCGCAGTTGGTTTCACACCACGTAGTTGATGAAGGGAGGGAAGAACCATGCAGAACAGCGACCTGATGAACGACGCGGGCCTGGAGCTCGCGCTGCAGGAACTGGAGACCCTGGAGGCCCCCGGCTTCTGGAGCGGTGTCGTCGCCGGTTTCGAGGCAACCGCCGCCGTGGTCGCGGTGGCCGTGTCCTCCGCCGCCGTCTACACCGCGGTGGCCTCGGCCATCGTCGCCACCTGATCATTTCCGGCCCCCCGCGTTCGTGCGGGTGAGCCGATCACTGCGAGGTACGGAGAGGAGGAACGTATATGAACGTCCTGGAGAAGTCCTCGGTCGATCACGAGATCGCCGCTCTGGAGCTGGGTCTGCAGGAGCTGGAGACCCTGGAGGCCCCCGGCTTCTGGACCGGTGTGGGTGTGGTCGTCGGTGTGGTCGCGGCCAGTGCCGTCGCCTACGGCAGTTACGCGCTGACCGCCGCCGTCGTCGCCACCTGATCGTCCCGGAGTCCGTTTCACACCACGTAGTTGCACCACGCAGTCGATGAAGGGAGGGAAGAACCATGCAGAACAGCGACCTGATGAACGACGCGGGCCTGGAGCTCGCGCTGCAGGAACTGGAGACCCTGGAGGCCCCCGGCTTCTGGAGCGGTGTCGTCGCCGGTTTCGAGGCAACTGCCGCCGTGGTCGCGGTGGCCGTGGGCTCTGCCGCTGTCTACACCGCGGTGGCCTCGGTCATCGTCGCCACCTGATCGTTGCTGAGTGACCCGTGCCGGGGCAGTCGCGATGCCCCGGCACGGGGGTACCACCGTACCCAGAGCTTGGAGAAACATGAACGGGCAAGAAACCAACATACCCCCTCAAACCATCCTGCTCGCCCTTCTGGGACTGCTTGCCGCTCTGGGCGTCATCGCGGTGATCCTGCTCGGCGATTCCTGGGCGCGGTGGGTCTACTTCGGGCTGCTCATCGTCGGCATCCTGGTCGCGTCGGGCGCGATCGGGGCTCTGGTCAAGGTGCTGGTGAGCCATGGCAACTGAACAGCCCGCCATCAGAGTCGAGGGACTGTCCAAGTCCTACGGTGACCGCCAGGTCCTCGTCGACGTCACCTTCGAGGTCGCCCGGGGACGGGTCGTCGGGTTGCTCGGCCGCAACGGCGCGGGCAAAACCACCCTGATGAAGACACTGCTGGGGATCGCCACTCCGGACTCCGGCACCGTCGAGGTGCTGGGCCGGGCGCCGGGGCCGCAGCTCGCGCATCAGGTGGGTGTCGCGATGGACACGGTGGGCTTCTACCCGTCCACGACGGTCCGCGGCGAGCTGGCCATCTGGTCCCAGGCTCTCGGCATCGGTCCCGACCGCGTCGCCGAACTGGTGAGCCTGGTCGACCTGAAGGGTCACGAGCGCCAGCAGTGCGGCAAGCTCTCCACCGGTCAGCGGCAGCGGCTGAGGCTCGCCATCGCCCTGCTGTCGCCCACGACCGAGCTGCTGCTGCTCGACGAGCCGGCCAACGGCCTCGACCCGGACGGCATCCGCTGGATCCGGAAGCTGATCCGGGAGCTCGCCGCGTCCGGCAGGACCGTCCTGGTCTGCAGCCATCAGCTCGGCGAGATGGAGAACACCGTCGACGACGTGCTGCTGCTCGACGAGGGCCGGATCGTGCACACGGGGTCCCTCACGGACCTCACCCAGGGCGGCGAACGGTCGCTGGAAGAGCGGTTCTTCGAGATCGCGGGGAGATGACAGATCATGACCACGGCAACGCTGGTACGTCACTCACGTGCCGAAATGCTGAAGGTGACCCGCGGCCGCGCCATGCTCGGGCTGGTGCTCGGAGGCGTGCTGTGGTGCGTCCTGACCAGTTACGGCTACTACGTGGACGGCGTCAAGATCCCGCTTCCGCCGGGCTCGGGCGCGGTGACGGGCCAGGTCGTCCGCGCCTGGATGATGCTGCTGCTCTTCTCCGCGATCGCGGGCGCGATGATCGTGACGCGGGACTTCTCGCAGGGCACGATCTCCCGTACGGTGCTCGCCCTCGGCGGCAGGCGTGAGGCCTTCGCCGCGAAGCTGGTGGCCACGGTGCTCACCTCGGCCGGCTTCGCCGTGGTGGCGGTCGTCGGCGCCGGGCTGAGCGGGCTGGTCGCGCTGCGTTCCAACGCGCAGCTGGTCTGGGACAGCGGATGCACCCAGACCCTGCTGGGCGTCGCGGCCTGCATGATGCTGGCCGGCCTGTGGGGGCTGGCGGTCGGCTGGCTGGTCCGCAACCAGACGCTCTCGGTCCTCGCCATCGTGATCATGGTGGTGGGTGTGGAGCCCGCGATCCAGCGGCTGGTGCCCGACGTGGCCCAGTTCCTCTTCACGATCGCGCTGAGCTCGGTCTACCGCGACGGAAAGCCGGATCTGCTGCCGGTCGGCGCCGCCCTGGGCGTCTGCGCCGTGTGGATCGCGGGCCTCGGCCTCGCCGCCCGGACCAGCTTCTTCCGCCGGGACGTGGGATGAGCCCGATGCGCCTCGCGCTGCGCAGGGCACAGGAGGAGACGGCCGGTACGGAGCCGGTTTCGACCGCCTATCTGGAACGTCCCCGGCTGAACGACGGAGTCCAGGTGCACGCCCCGTCGGAGGAGGGCCAGCCCTGGCTGCTCCAGCGCGGGGAGCACCAGTACTTCCGGGTCGGAGCCGATCTCGCCACACTCGCCGGCCGTCTCGACGGTGACGGCGACGCGGCGCAACTGGCCGACCGGATGGGCGCGCCCTGGACCGAGCAGGCCGTACGCGCCGCGCTGAAGACCCTGGACGACGCGCACCTGGTGGACCGGCAGGACCCCGGGCAGCAGGTGCGCAGAACACGCCGGCTGAAGTACGTACCGCCGTTCACCTTCCAGTTCACGGTGCTGCGTTCCGGCACCCGGCTGGCACACCGGATCACCGGTCTGCGGCTGGTGTCGGCGCGGACGCTCGCCGTCCTGGTCGGTGTCCTGGGCGCCGCCGGCGCCGTCGCGCTGATGACTCAGCGCGCACATCTGGCGGACGTGCTCGGGCGGCCGGTCTCGCTACAGACCATGTTCGTGATCCTGGCGGCCGTCTCGGTCACCACGGTCGCCCACGAACTGGGGCACGCCTGCCTTCTCGCCCACTACGGCGGGCGTCCCGGTCGCCTCGGTGTGATGCTCTTCTACCTCTCCCCGGCGATGTTCTGCGACGTCTCCGACGCCTGGCGGCTGAACCACCTCCAACGTGCCCGGGTCGCCCTGGCGGGGATCATGGTCCAGGTCGGGGTGAGCGGCGCCGCGGCCTGCTCCACCGCCTTCGCGGGCCGCGGGAACACCGGCGACGTACTGATGCTCTTCGCGGTGGTGAACGTCGCGGCAGCCGTCGTCAACGTGGTGCCGTTCGTGAAACTCGACGGCTACATCGCCCTGATGAGCTATCTCGACCGGCCGAACCTGCGCGACACGGCCCTGGCCTCCCTCCGGGACCGTTTCGTCGCGCTGCTGTCCGGGAAGCGGATCCGGTCGCAGGAGCCCAGCTGGCTGCCGTGGTTCGGTTTCCTCTGCGCCATCGCTCCGATCGCCCTGGTGGTACGCGCGCTGGGCCAGTGGCTCAACTCGCTGCTGTCGCTGGGTTACTTCGGAGTCGCGCTGTCCGCCACGATCACCGGCTTCGTCGCCCTCGTAGGGGTGAAGGCGGGCATCCGGCTGGTACGGGCGCTGCGGCCGGCCCGACTGCGCCCGTGGCGGGTGGCGGCGCTGCTCGTGGTGGTCGCCGCGCTGCTGACGGCCGTGGCCGGCATCCACATGACGTACAGCCGGGTCGGCTCCTACCAGGTCGCCGCGGACGGCCGGGTCTATCTGATGGTCCCGTCCGGTGTCGACGACCGGCCCGTGCGGGCCGGCGACCGGGTGGAGCTGCTGAAGGCCGGCATGGTACTGCACCACACGGTGGGCACCGCCACGGTGGCCGTGTCGCAGGGCAGCCCGATGATGATCCCGCTCACCGGTCTGATTCCGGTGACCGCCGACGGGGTGAAGGTTCCCGGGGACCGGTACCTGCTCCGAGTGGACGGCCCGATCACGACCCAGCAGGGCAGCGTACGGCTGCACTCGCGGTCGGTGGTGCTCCCACGCTGGGCCTACGAGCGCTTCGTGCGGCCCCTCTTCGCCACGTTCGACTGACGACGGGAACCGAAATGTACCTGACCTACCTCGAATACTGCCTGCCGTCGTCCCCTTTCTACGAGCGGAGGGACACCGACTCCCCCGACGACACGGGCAGGTTCTTCGGGCTGCACCGCGACCCGGCTCCCGAGGGTTGGTCGCGTGGGCTGCGGGCGGAGTGGGTCATGTACACCCCGGGCGGCGCGGAACTGCGCTGGCAGGGCTGGAAGATCCATGTCAGCGCCACGACGGAGAACGCCGAGCACTTGCTGCGGACGGTGTCGGCGTACTGCCTGGCCCACCGGATCCCCTTCAAGGCGCTCTCCGGCCTCCCGGCGCTGACCCGCCGCAACAGCAAGTACGCGGACCGCGGCGGGAGCGGCAAGTTCATCACCCTGTACCCGCCGTCGGACGAGGTGTTCGCCTCGGCGCTGGGCGGGCTCGACGCGCTGACGGGTGGTGAGCCGGGCCCGACGATCCTCTCCGACCTGCGGTATCTGGAAGGGCCGCTGTACGTGCGGTACGGGGCCTTCGTCTCCCGGCAGACCACCGACGCGAGCGGGCGGCGGGTGGAGTGCGTCGAGGACCCGGACGGCAATCTCGTCCCCGACGAGCGCCGCCCCGGCTTCCACCCGCCGAGCTGGGCGCAGATCCCGCCGGTGCTGGAGGAGTCGATCGCCCTGCGCGGCAGCCGCACCCTGACCGGCTTCCCCTACGCCGTGCGCAAGGCCGTGCACTTCTCCAACGGCGGTGGGGTGTATCTCGGCGAGCGCCGCGACACCCCGGGCAAAACGATTCTGCTCAAGGAGGCGCGGCCCTACTGCGGCCTCGACGAGAGCGGACAGGACGCCCTCACCCGGCTCGAGCGGGAGCGCGACGCCCTGCTCGACCTGGCGGGCCTGCCGGGAATTCCGGCCGTGGACGCCTATGTCGACGGAGTGGAGCACAAGTTCCTCGGCCGCGCCTATGTCGAGGGCAGGCCGCTGATGGAGCTGGCCTTCGAGCGCAACCCCCTGATCAGCCCCGACAGCACCATGACCCGTGGGGAGTACGCGGAATGGGCCCGGGCGATCGCCGCTCAGGTGGCCGACACGGTCGGGCAGATGCATGCGCGCGGCTGGGTCTTCGGTGACCTCCACCCCGGCAACATCATCGTGGACGACGAGCAGCGGGTGCACTTCATCGACTTCGAGAACGCCTCCCGCGACCTCACGGACTACGTCCAGACCATGGGCGTCTTCGGCTTCCGGGCACCCGACGGCTACCGGGGCCGGGCGGTCGACCTCTTCGCCCTGGGCTGTATCCGGCTCGGTCTGCTGATGCCGCTCACCCGGCTCGTTCCGCACGGGCGGGCCCGCACCGCCCAGCTGTGCGCGGCCGCCGTCGAGGAATTCGACCTGCCGCCGGGGTACTTCGAGGGGATCGACGAGCAGCTGGGCCAGGGCTCCGCGGGCCCGGACGATGCCGGGCGCGGGCCCGCGCTGGAGGTCGCGCCCGCGCGGGAAGCCGGGCACGCGGAGGAGGTCGCGCCCGCCCTGGAGGCCGGCCCCGCGCAGGAGGTCGGGCTCTCGCCGGAGAGCGCCTGGACGGCGGAGCAGCTGGCCGCCTGCCTGGGCCGCTGGCGCTCGCCCGAGCGCGAGGACCGGTTGTTCCCGGGCGACATCCGGCAGTTCCTGGAGCCCTCGGGCGGACTCGGACTCGCCTACGGCGCGGCCGGGATGCTGTGGGCCCTGCACTCGTCCGGCGGCACCGTCGACCCCGACGACCTGGGCTGGCTGCGCGAGCGGGTGCACGCCGCCGCCGATCTGCCGCCCGGCTTCTGGAGCGGCCTGGCCGGGATCGCCTACGCCACCGAGCAGATCGACCCCGACCTGTCGGACCACTGCGTACGCCTGGCGCTCAGCCGCGCCGCGGACACCCAGGACCTCTCGCTGGGCAGCGGTCTGAGCGGGCTGGGAGCGTATCTGCTCCACGAGGGAGGGCAGTTGGAGGCGGTGGACGAGCTGGCCGCCCGGGTCGCCAAGGCCGCCGAGGAGGGCGGCGACCATCCGGTGCCCGGGCTGGTCGCCGGAGCGGCCGGGCTCGCGTCGTTCGCCGTGCGTGCGGGCCGGGCGCTGGACAACCCGGAGTACGAGGAGCTGGCCACCCGGCTGCTGGACCTGGAAGTCGGCCGGTTCGGTTTCGCGCCCGGCGGAGTCCCGGTCCGGGGGGCGCTGCCGGCGTTCGGCGCGGGCATCGCCAACGGCGCCCTGGGGCTCGCGTTCGCGCTGTACGACCACGAGCGGCTCACCGGCAGCGGCCGGTTCACCGCCGCCCTTGACCGGATCGTACGGATCGCCCGGCAGACCACCGCGATCCACAACGGGCTGCTGAGCGGCCGGGCCGGACAGGTGCAGCTGCTGACCGCGGTCACCCCGGACGACCCCGCCTCCAGGCGGACCGTCGAGCGCTGCCTGCGGGAGTCGGACTGGTACCTCACCCGGCTCGGCTCCGAGCAGGTCACCCTGGGCAACGAGGAACTGAAGCTCTCGCTCGACCTGGGCACCGGGCACGCCGGCCTGCTCGTCACCCGGCGGGCCGCCGCGACCGGGGCCTGCACCCTGCCGCTGTGGGAGCGGCAGCCGTGACGAACCCGGTGACCTTCTCCGTCATCTGCCCCACCTACAACCGCTCGGTCCGGATCCTGCCGACCCTGCGGTCCGTTCTGGCGCAGACCGTCGGCGACTGGGAACTGCTGGTGCTGTCGGACGGCAGCGACGACGACACCGTCGAGGTGGTCTCGGCGCTGGCCCAGACCGACGACCGTATCCGGGTGTTCGAGCTGGAGCGGTCCGGTCATCCCAGCGGCCCCCGGCAGGAGGGCCTGCGCCGGGCCCGGGGCAGCCATATCGCCTATCTCGACCACGACGACGTCTGGCGCCCCGACCATCTGGCGTGGCTCCGGACGCTGTTCGCCGACGAGGCCGACGGGGCCGACTGGGCGGCCACGGGATACCGGGCGGTGGACGACTCCGGCGCGGTCGTCCGGAGCAGCGCCTGGTGGGACATGTGCTGGCACCCCGAACTGCAGATCCTCGACCCGCTGTTCGAGCCGAGCCGGGTCGCGCACCGGCGCGGTCTGCCGGAGTCGGTCGGTGGCTGGGTCGTCACCTCCGGCCTGGAGGACTGGGACCTGTGGTTCCGGCTGACCCAGGCCGGGCACCGGGTGCGGACCACCACCGCGCGGACCGTCTCGGTCTTCGAGGGTGCCGGGACCCGACGCTACGGCGTCGGCCCCCGGCACCTGGCCAACCTGCTGGTCACGCCGGACGCCAGGGTGGCGAAACGGATCCGGGACGCCCTGAGCGATCCGGAGGTCGGCCGGGCCCTGAAGGAGGCGTCGCGTGAGGACAGCCGCCGCCGTATGGCCAGGCTCGGCGCGAGCCCGCTGTACGTGGCACCGCTGGCCTCGGCCGAGGTCCCGGAGCCGGATCCGGACCCGGTGATCGCCGACGGGTACCGGGGGCCCCAACCGGTGATCGTGCCCCACCGCGGGCAGTTCGCGCTCGCCGTCCCGGTGTACTGCTCGACGGCCGCCCACGCGGAGCGCCTGGGCGAGCTGCTGCGGTCGCACGCCACCGCCCAGGTCCAGGTCCTGCGCGGCCTGGAACAGCGGTTCTCGCCGGCCGCGCTGTGACGCGTCGCCGCCGCCCCGGGCGGAGCAGTACGGCAGGCCCCGCCGGGGAGGGCCTGCCGCTTCGACCACGGCGGGGTGTGGCCGGGACGACTTGGCCGCCGGAACGTCCCTCAGGTCGATGCGTTTGTGCTCGTGGCGTGCGACGGGCTCGCGGTACGGGCCGGGCACGGCGCGGCCGTAGGTGAGGATCAGGACCCTCCGACCCGGGGCCGCTTCGTAGATCCACCCCGCCGTCAATCAGTGAACCGACCTTGCCGCCCCATCCGGTCTCCCCGCGCACTTCCCGTTCGACGGCCGCCGCTGGGACCGCCAACCCGGCGAACCTTCCCGGTCAGAGCACTCACGGCCTGGAGCCGACAAGCCAGGGCCGACCGCGAGGCGCCGTCAGGCGTCGTCGCGTGCGGGCGTCCAGTATTCGGCGAGCATCTCGGTGACCCAGTAGGGAACGTGTACCGGCCCCTGGGGACTCGTAGGGGCGATAAGGGACACATGACGCCGCATACCTGCCCGGATGGCGTCCACCCGTTGTGACCCCTCGTAGGGGCGATGAGGGACACGTCAAGCACCGGACGCTCGTTGACTGGCTCGCGTTGTGACCCCTCGTAGGGGCGATGAGGGACCCGCCGCCGGGAGCTACGCCGGACGGGCGGAGAAGGCGTTGTGACCCCTCGTAGGGGCGATGAGGGCCCGGCTGCCCCGGGACCTGGTCACCGGCTGCCCAGTGTTGTGACCCCTCGTAGGGGCGATGAGGGACCCGTTGAGGACGTACGGCCACGGTGGTCGATGACCTGTTGTGACCCCTCGTAGGGGCGATGAGGGACGTGCCGGTCCTGCGGCCGGGCGTACCTCGTCCGCAGGTTGTGACCCCTCGTAGGGGCGATGAGGGACCTCTCTGACAGGCACGTACGGCGGCTTCGACAACGCGTTGTGACCCCTCGTAGGGGCGATGAGGGACCCGCCCAGACCTGCCGCTCCCAGTCCTCCGCCGTCTCGTTGTGACCCCTCGTAGGGGCGATGAGGGACCCCCGGGGCACGGCCGACGAAAGACACGAGGTACGCGTTGTGACCCCTCGTAGGGGCGATGAGGGACCCGTCTGCATGAAGATGGAGCGTCGCGGGATGCGCGTGTTGTGACCCCTCGTAGGGGCGATGAGGGACCAGCCCGCTCTACCCGTCCGAGATCGCCGTGTGCTGGTTGTGACCCCTCGTAGGGGCGATGAGGGACGATCTGCTCCCCCTTGCCGGGGGAGGTCGTCCAGGCGTTGTGACCCCTCGTAGGGGCGATGAGGGACCCCCGTATGCACAGGGAGCGCACACGTTCACTTCGTGTTGTGACCCCTCGTAGGGGCGATGAGGGACCCCTGTACGACGCGGTCGGCCGCACGGTCAACGCCGTGTTGTGACCCCTCGTAGGGGCGATGAGGGACCCGGGCTCAGGTCGGACCAGCCGGTGAGGGCCCATCGTTGTTACCCCTCGTAGGGGCGATGAGGGACTGGCGGACGGCCTCGATCTTGCCCTGCTTGCACCAGTTGTTGTTACCCCTCGTAGGGGCGATGAGGGACAACACTGACGGGCTGTTCGACAGCCGGTTCGTCCTGTTGTTGTTACCCCTCGTAGGGGCGATGAGGGACCCCACGGTAAAGCCGCAGCTCAAAGCGGCTTCCGTGGGGTGGTGGCGGAGGGTTTTTGCAGTGGACCTCCGGTCGTGCGTGCCGGCCCGGTGTGGCGCTGAAATACCCGGCGGCCGGGGCTTCTTGGACCCAGGTGGTCGGTGGCTCACAGGATATCGGTCGGTGCCGGCTCCACCGCGCCCCATTCCAGGCGCTGGGGCGAGGCACCGGGCGGAAACGTGTAGACGAGGACGCTGTCGTAGCCGAGGTCGAGGACGTTCTCGACGTCGGCCTGGAAGCGGCGCAGCTGGGCATCGCTCAACTGGCCTTCGAAGACACTGCGCTGGACATGGTGGAGGTATTTGCGGCAGGTCCGCAGGATCTTCGGGTTGCGTTCGGCGAGGGTGTCGTAGACGACCACTACGTACATGCCGCCGCTACCACCAGATACGGAAGGGCTTGTACGCGGCACCTTCCAGGCAGTGACGGGTCAGAGCCAGAGCGTCCAGGTACAGCAACTCGTCATAGGCGACATTCCGCCCCAGGGTCCGATGGGCGACGGTCACGGCGAACTCGTCGCGGACGGCCTGGACGACGAACTTCCGCCCGGCGTCGCTGAGCATGGCCTGGTTGGTGTCGCGGTCGAAGTGGTGCTCCTTGAGCTGGTTGCGGCCGGCCATCCTCAGCAGGAGGCGCTCGGCCATCAGGGGCTTGAACATCTCCGACAGGTCCAGTACGAGCGAATGCCGCTGCCGCTCCATGGTCCCGTGCAGGAACGCGATGCCGCTGTGCAAGGGGGTGAGCCGGACCGCGGTCAGGACGCGGGCGTAGGTGATGCCGTTGACGTAACTGATGAAGGCGTTGCCGGCGTTCTTGGGCGGTCGTCTGCTGCGGCCGCCGAGTTGCAGCCAGTCGGGGAGTTTGGTGTCGATGACCTCCCAGGCGGAGCGACGGAAGGTGCCTTCGGCGCCCATGAGGTGGGCTTGGCTGGTGCTGTTCTTTATGGATTCCTGGAGCACGGTGTAGGGACGGTTGAGGAGTTTGCGGTCGACGACGCGGCGGACGTTGAACGCGCAGGCGTCGACGATGCTGCGGGCGATGGCGAGGCTGGTGTGCGGGTCCTGGGCGACCCTGGCCTGGGCCAGGACGGTCTCGCCGGAGGTGCTCGTCTCGGAGGTGAGCAGGGACCCGGCGTAGTCGCCGTAGTAGCTGAGGAGGTGGACGTTGATGCGGTGGCGGTTGAGGAGGGCGACGACCGAGGTGTTCAGGTCGGTCTCGGCGCAGGCGACGATGTCGCGTACGTCGGTGACGGGGACGTGGACGTTCGCGGCGTTGTCGCGTTCGATGATCAGCGATTCGTCCTTGCGGCGAATGCGGCAGGGGCTCGTCAGCCAGTAGGTCCTGGCGGCAGCGGGCATCTCATTCCGTCCAGCAGTAGTCGGTGTAGCTGCATCCCCGACAGGCGGATCGAGCCAGGCGGTCGGGGGAGGCCGGGGCGCGTGCGACGGTCAGGGCGTCGCGGATGTCCTCGTCGGCCTGACGGGCGGCCTCGGGGGTGTAGGGGAAGCGTTGGGTACGGCGGGTCTTGGGATAGTGGAGGACCGCGCCCTGGGCATCGATGCCCACGCGGTGCAGCCGCTGGCAGTAATGGCGGCCCTGGGCCTCGTCGGCCGGGCTCGGCCGCCCGGAGGACTTGACCTCGTGCACCCAGTGGCCGCCGTCGACGAAGTCGAGCTTGGCCGCGCCCAGATCGACGGGTGTGTTGCGGGTGTACGACGTGTCGTGGACGGCTTCGCCGAGCTGCACGGCTGTGTTGAGGTGCTCGGGCCGGATGCCGCGCAGGTAGAGCCACAGCTGGCGGCGGCAGTGGTACAGGTACTTGATGTGGACGCCGCCGACGTCCTCGTAACCGATCACAGGACTTCTCCTGCTTGGTAGGTCTGCCGGTGGTCGTGGTGGATTTCCTGGAGACCGAGTTTCGGGTCGTATTCTGCGTCGATGATGCGGATGTTCATGCGTTTGTCGTAATGGCCCTTTCCGGCGGCCCAGTGGGGTAGGGGGATGAGGTATTGGTCGGCGTGGAGGCGGCTGGACTTGTGGGCGTTGCCCAGCTTTAGGGCAGCTTCGTAATCACGTAGATCGGCAAGAAGGATCGCCTCTGTTCCGTCGAACTGGGCGTCGAATTCTTTGGCCAGTTCGGAGCGGTCGGCGAATGGGGTGTTGAACTTGAGGAAGGCTTCCTTGAACTGCGTGAGGCTGGTTTCGACGTCTGCTCGCCACTGGGTGCCCCAGTCGTTTCGGTAGACCTCGTTGAGCCAGTCGGTGACGGTCTGTTCGTTGATGGTCTGGCCGTCGTGGCGGGTGAGGATGTTCCATCCGAGTTGAGTGGGTTCGGCGTCGTATACGCCGTCGGCCCAGAGTTTCTCGCCGGTGCCTCGGCGAGTGGTGTAGGAGGCCTGGTGGACGATGACGGGGGCAGGGGGTCTGGCGGCGAGGCGGTTGACGCGGCCGAAGCGCTGGAAGAGTGCTTCGAGGGTGGCGGCGGAGGTGTGGCAGACGTCGAGGTCGAGGTCGAGGGAAACCTCCAGGGCCTGGGTGCCGACAAGGAGTCCGGGGCGTCGTGGACGGTTGACGCCGAAGCGGGCGAGGAGGGCTGCTTCGATGGCGTCCCGGTCTTTACGGCGGTAACGGGAGTGCAGGAGATGGGCTGAGCCTTCTCCGTGCAGAGCGGAGCAGAACGGTTCGAGATTCTGATAGAGGGTGATGGCGTCGCGGACGTTGTTGGCCACCGCCAGAACGGAGCGGTCTGCGGCGAGTTCTGCTCGGATCTCGTCCATCGTCGCGTCGTCGGTAAGGTGGGCGTCGCGCAGGTGGAGTTGGTGGCGTACCGGTGCGGGAGCGTCCGCGGCTGGTTCGACGAGGGTGATGTGATTGTCGAGTGTCCTGCGGATGAAGCATTCAAGTGCCTCGGGAAGAGTCGCGGACATCACAGCGATGCGTCCGCCGGCGTCGTGCCAGAAACGCATCGCTGCGAGGATCATGCCGAGTCGGCGTGCGTCGTAGGCGTGCAGTTCGTCCAGTACGAACACGGAGTTGACGCTGTCGGTGAGGATGCCAGCGTGTGCGGGGCCGGCGAGAAATCCGCGCAGGAGTTGGTACGGCGTGCCGACGCGTAGGAGTTCGCGGAAATTCTTGGTTGCCTGTGCCCGCGAGTGGGCTTTGGCTGCCGCATCGGCGGCCTGGGAGAGGTCGAGGCCGAGGTCGTCGTTGGTCGGGCAGCCGTCTTCCAGTGATCGGGCAAGGTGGTAGGACGCGGCTTTGGAGTGGGCGACGCCGATGCGGCCGGGTGCGTCAAGTTCGGATTCGAGTCGGCTGGTCATGGCGTTGATGCTGGCGAGGTACGGCAGGAGATAGAACACGCGCGGCGTGCCACCGCGAAGTACGGCCAGTTCGGCTGTCTGCCGAACGGACCACATGAGGACTGCTTCGGTCTTGCCACTTCCGGTCCACGACCGCAGCAGCAGGTGGCCGCTGGTGTGTGCGGCGTCTTCCTGCTGCGGTCGGAGACCGTGGCCGCCTGCGGCGAGCCGTTTGGCCAGGGCATGGGGGTAGTCGGCGCGGAGGGGGTGAAGGGTGTCGAGCGGCGAGTGGGCCGAGGAGAGATGGTCGGCCATGGTGACGGCCCCGAGGAGCAGGGTGGCGGTCCGGCCGTCGGGGTCTTCGTCATCGAGTGCGAATTCCCAGCGGTCCATGAGGCGGGTGAACGCGGTGAAGGCGGCGTCCGTGAGGTCCCGTACGCCGATGTCGGGGATGTGGGGCCGTATGGGAAGCCGGTGGTGGCTGGCGGTGGTGTGCAGCCAGTTCAGCAGGCCGACGAGGTGGCCGGTATCGGCCGGAGTGAAGCGTTCGAAGAAGTCTTCGGCGTCGTCGTCGCCGAGTTGGGCGAGGAGTGCCCGGGGGGCCATCTGCCCGGAGTAGGGGCGGTGGTGTCCGGCGATGGCGCAGGCGATCCACATGCGGTCTTCGGCGGGCAGGTGGGCCAGAAGGTGTTCGACGAAGCCGAGGGAGAGGACTTCGTGACGCTCACGCCAGGGCTGTGCCTTCTCAGCGGTGTTACCGACCATGCGCTGGAAGCCGTGCGGCAGCTTGCCGGCATCGTGCATGAGGGCAGCCAGAGCTGCCCACGTCCAGAATTCGTCGGCGACGCCCGGGATGTTCCCGATACGAGCTCGGATCTGCTCCAGGGCGATGAGGGTATTGCGCAGGTGGTCGATGAGGAGTTCCCCGGGCTGTCCGGGGCGGGAGGGGCTCTTGGCCCGCAGCGGTGGCACGGGGCTTCCCGGTGCTCAGTCGGCGAGGAATTGGTCGGGGTGGGTGGGCGGCAGCATGGCTACCGCCTGCCCCGTGGGGGTTGCCAACGCGCTGTCGATGCGGGCGGATGAGCCGTCGGCGGCGTAGCGATACCCCTCCCAGCGGGTGCGGGAGCGATCGTGCGATACCGCGGTGGTCAGCCGCATGCGGGTGCCTGTGGTGGCAGACAGGGTGTCGGAGACGAGAGCGCGTCCCTGGAAGCCAGCGGCGGGACGCAGTTCGACGCGGGTCGTGCGAGCGGCGACGAGATCCTGGCTGCGGCCGAGGCGCAGCGGCCAGACCGGGCGACGGATCGCACGCTCCCACCGGTCGAGGTCGTCGGTGAGCCAGACGGTGAGTGTGGTCCGGGCGAGAAAGTCGCGGTCCTTGATAGTGGTGTTGGTCTCGGTGCCGGGGGCAGCGATCGGGTGGTAGGTCTCCAGATCCGTGCCGTGTCCGGCGGCGTGGAAGGCCATGGCGAAGCGGGTGGTGGAGGGCACCCGGTCCCAGCCTCCGGCGGCTGCGGCGAGGAGGCCGCCGACAGTGGAGGGCGGCGGGCAGGGCAGGCCGACCTGGAGCCCGTCGTAGAGGGGGTTGCGGAAGCTGACCACCGGGGCGGTGACGGTAATTTCCAGAGCTTGAGGCATGGGGGCACTTCCTCACTGCGGGTGGCGAACGAGTGGTGTTCGTTCGGTAGGGCGAGGTGTGTCCCCTTCGAGGGGCGATGAGGCTGCGCCGATGGGTTGTCAGGCAGCCGGGGCGTCGTCGAACCAGTCGTCGTGGTCGCCGCGTTCGACGTCGTCGGCCAGATCGTTGAGGATGGTGCGGGGGTGGCCGATTACGAGCTTCTCTTCCTTGATCAACGTGGCGAGGTCGGTAGTGGCGCGGTCGCGTTGGTCGCCGAGGAAGCCCGGGGCCCAGCCGATGAGGACAGGACCGTCCAGTTCGTCCTCCCACGCCTTGATTTCCTCGGCGAGGATCTCGCTGTCGAAGTACGTGGCCCGCTGCCGGTTGCGCACCACCCGCGTGAAGGGGTTGGTGCCGCCCTTGATGGGTGCCAGGATGATCAGGCCCGGTGTGCGATCACCGTAGTGCGCGGACTGCTTGGCGCCGCCCTTGACCACGGCGATCGTGCGCAGCAGAACGGCCACCCGGCGGCGGCGTTCGCCGATCGGCAGACGTACGCAGTCCACCCCGCGCACGGTGACGCTCACACCGCCCGCTTCCGCGACGTCAGCGGCTGTCGCGGAGGGGAGAGCGGACTTGGTGGTCTTGCCCCCTACTTCGAAGGTTCCGACCCGGGGCAGGTCCAGGAGCAGGTCGCCGGCCAGGTCAGCGGTGTACATCTCGTGCTCATGGATGACCGGATGGGTGCCGGGCTCGAAGTCGCGGCTCATCGTCCCGAAGTCCATCACCGGGGTACTGGGGACTACGGCCACAAAGGTGCCCGTCGCGAGGACGGTGTCGCGCATGAACGTCTTCGACTCGCCCTTCTTCGCGCCTGCCTCGTCCGCCTTGACAGCGATCATGTAGCCGAACAGGTCGTCGTCGAGATAGAGGTCGGGGCGGCCCGCCGTGTACGCCTGCTGCTTCTTGCCCTCGCCGCTGCGAACCACCGGCGAAGTCGCCTCACCAGCGGGCAGGCTCTCGCGCATCCACCGGCGAGCGGCCTGAGCGGAAACGTACGGGTACGTGTCACCGCCGCTCTTGAACTGCTTGACCATGCCGCGGTTGTCCTCACCGCGCCCGTTGTTCGGAGCACCCGCCTTGATGGACAGGATGCTCTGGCCCACCAGGAATGTCATCGTCGTCTCCCTCATCCCTCTTCGGTGTCATTGACTGCGGACTCCGCCAGGTCGTCCCTCAGTTCACGCAGTTCCTCGGTCGAGCCCTTCGGTTCCCATCCGGCCTCGGCCAGCGCCTCAAGGACCGCGAAGGTGAGCAGTCGGCGCCAGGACCAGGACCTCTCGTCCTCGAAGAGCAGGCGATAGTCGCGGACGGGGAGCAGCACTCGGTCGGCGCCCTCGGGCCGGGGGAAGAGTTGCCAGTCCACCGCCTTGGAGCGGAACCAGCCGTACAGGTTCCCGCCTCGGCTGTTCGCGCGGATGAAGTCGCGGAACGGGCCGGGCCTGCTGTCCCGGCCGAGCAGCAGGGCCAGCCTTGCCGCCAGTTGCGTGATCCGCTCGACATCCTTCTCGTCCATGGAGAGCACCTCGTTGCAGTAGGAACGCAGAAGCGGGCTGAGGGCCGGGACCTCGGGCGGGATCACGCCCTGAGCCGCGGCGGACTGGGCCAGCAGGTGAGCGACCGCGGCGCCCAGCACCTGAGCGGGCCGTGTGAAGACACGCTTGGCCAGGAATGCCTCGCCCGGGACCTGCTTGGTGGCCTGAGTCGCAGTCAAGGCGGCATAACCCGCAGCGCGATTGGCCTTACGTACGGTCGAACGCAGCCACTCGGCGATCGGCTGGCCCATCTCCTGAGTCACCAGAAGCTGCTCTTTGTTGCTGTTGGAGAGCACGATCAACTCAACGGGCGCTGTGAGGCGATACCCGTACCCGCGCACTGCCCTGAGGACCGTCAACTCTCTCTCGTACGGCCCTGGTTTGGTGCCCCTCGCGGCGGAACTCGCCCCTGCGGCCTGGCGTGTGGCTTGCACTGCCAAATGTGTGATCCGGCCGAGGAAGGCGTCGTCCCAGGAGTGGATTACCGCCGCCCGGCCGCCTGCCAGGCGGGCTCCGTACGGAAACGCCCAGAGGCACGCCACGCACGGGTAGCACAGGGGCGTTCCCTGATGCTCGGGAGCAGTGGTGTTGCGGTGTGCCACGCTGGCGCCGAGCGGGATGTCGACCTTGCCGTACCAGTCGCACGCCTCCCGTCCGCAGTACGCGCACGGCACGCCGAGCCGCTGGAATGCAGCCTCCGGTGACCGCCATGCCCTGATCTGCCGACGCCGCTCCTCCGGGCTCTGCTTGGCCCGGGCCGTCGGGTTGATCTTCGAGTTGGGCCACAGCATGTAGCTGGCACTGAGCCAGAAGCCGCCGGGCTCTGCTGCCTTGGCCAAACCGGTCGTGCCCAGCAGGTCGGTCGTCATACGGTCGACTGCCCGGACGAGGCCGTCCGGGGTGATTTCGCCCGGAGACGATGCTGAGGCCAGGACGGCCAAGGCGAAGGCGCCGATCCTCTGAAGTGGGCTGGCGGTCAACTCCACGGTGAGGTCCGGGCGTGCAGCCGGATTCACGGTGGGCGTGGCCGAGTCCTCGTATTCAAGCACCGATCCACCCCATACCAGCGGAGTTGGCCTGGCCGAGCCCCCAGTCGGCGATGGCGGAGAGTGTCTCCGGGGCGCCGGTCACCGTGACCTCCACGCAGGCACCGGGCTTCTTGCCGCCCCCGCCCGCTGCACCGGCCACGGCGAAGGAGCGCTTCGGGCCGACCCAGCTCACCCGCTCCAGCACTACGTCGGGCGGCAGGCCGAGCGTCTCCGCCTTCCGACGCAGGTTGTTCTGCACGTAGACATCCCACTCCGGCTCCCCTGGCAGACGCCACGGCGACCCGTTCTGCCGACCGTCTTCGGTGCGTGGAAGTACCGTCTTGGTGACCACCGGGGTTGCCGTACGGAACACCGCGCGCCCGGAGGCGAACTCCGGCGCTTCCACCGGCACCACCCGATCCACGATGAACGCCGTGGCCCCCCACGCCAGCACCGGCATGCCGCTCAACCCGGCGGCCCAGCCCTCCACCACGTCCATCAGCGGGCTGCCCAACTCGACAACGCCCGGTCCGTTAGCGGCGTACACGCCACGTCGCCGCTTGGCAGCCGGGAACACCGGAGCGCCGTAGCCGAACGGCACCATGCCGAAGGGCCCCCAGCCCTTCTGGTGAAGTGCCGCCCCCAAAACCGGCGCCTTCTGTTCCAACAGGGCGTACGCGAGCGCCCGCCCGGGAGCCAGCACGTCCCTCCACGGCAGTTCCGGGGCCCCCGTGTGGAACTCAACTCGTAAACGCACCGCCTCACCCCCTTCCGTTCCAGTAGATACGAGAAAATCGCAGGTCACACACGTGAGGCGCGGCATTGTCAGTGCCCCCTGAGAGAGTGTCACCAGGGCGGCGCTACAGGCATTGACCCCGAAGTGGAGCCGAACGTAGCCGACTGATCATCAGATTGCAAACCGGTAGTAGCGTGGAGTAGCAACAAGGTAGACAAGACAGAAGCATGTCGATCCTTGCTCGGTTCACGGCAGAACCCCTACCGGGACCGACCGAGCACGTGCCGGTTAGGCTGACAGCCTTGCTCCCGGATGGTTGTGCTTGGCACGTCGAACGGGGTCGCAATTGTCTGGCTTGGTGCTAGGTGCCGCCCTTGGTCAGCCTCATCGCCCCTCCAAGGGGACGCTTTCACCCCACTGGCACCCTCTACCGTCCGCACCGGGCCGTAGCCGGGGCTGTGGAGGCATTTCCCCTCTCAGGGTTCCGTGCGGTCCCCACCCGGCCGTTCCTTGCCGGTGGCAGCTTCCAGTGACAGCCACCCCAGAAGGAAGCAACCCTTGCCGAGAACATCCTCAACGCTTCGTAGGCGAACCCGCCCGCAGGGCCGACATCACCATGCCCCGCGGACCCCTCCGCTACTCTGCGGCCGAATCCCGTGATCGGCTACGAGGACGTCGGTGGCGTCCACATCAAGTACCTCAGTACAGCCGTGCAGTTCGGCGAGTTCACGACACGTCCTACACCGCAACCCGCCGGTCGACCTCGGCGCCGCGAAGCTCAACTTCGTGACCGTCGCTCACCGTACTTTGGGGCGGAATGTTGCCTATGACGAGTTGCTGTACCTGGACGCTCTGGCTCTGACCCATCACTGTCTGGAAGGCTCTGTGTACAAGCCTTTCCGTATCTGGTGGTAGGTGCGGCATGTACGTGGTGGTCGTGTACGACACTCTCGCCGAGCGGAACCCGAAGATTCTGCGGACCTGCCGCAAATACCTTCACCATGTCCAGCGCAGCGTCTTCGAGGGCCGGCTGAGTGATGCCCAGCTCCGCCGTTTCCAGGCCGATGTCGAGAACGTCCTCGACCTGGGCTACGACAGCGTCCTCGTCTACTCGTTCCCGCCCGGTGCCTCGCCCCGGCGCCTGGAATGGGGCGCGGTGGAGCCGGCACCGAGCGGTATCCTGTGAACCTACGAGCCTCCGGTCCGTCAGGCGCCGGCCACCACGGTTTTTCAGCGCCACACCGGGCCGGCACGCACGACCGGAGGTCCACTGCAAAAACCCTCCACCACCACCCTGCGGAAGCCGCTGCGAACTGCGGCTTTACCCTGGGGTCCCTCATCGCCCCTACGAGGGGTCACAACATGAAGAGCGGGGCGTTTCGCTGCTCGGACCGCGGCCGGTCCCTCATCGCCCCTACGAGGGGTCACAACGCGACCTGATCAAGGGCCTCCAGGACAGCGACTGGGAGTCCCTCATCGCCCCTACGAGGGGTCACAACTAGGAGCCGCCTCGCGGAGCGCTCGATGCCCACGGGTCCCTCATCGCCCCTACGAGGGGTCACAACTTGCCGCGGAGGTGCCGGTATCGGCCGCGGTCGCCCGGTCCCTCATCGCCCCTACGAGGGGTCACAACTCCTCCTCCAGTCCCATGGGCGGTTCACCCGGTCCGGTCCCTCATCGCCCCTACGAGGGGTCACAACGCGAGGACGGCCCGGCCGATGGCGGCGGCGTGCGCGGGTCCCTCATCGCCCCTACGAGGGGTCACAACATGACGCGCAGGCGGTCCGGCGGGCCCGCCGCCTCAAGTCCCTCATCGCCCCTACGAGGGGTCACAACATGACGACGAGGCTGATACGACCGCCCCGGAGAGCAAGTCCCTCATCGCCCCTACGAGGGGTCACAACAAGAAGAAGATGCGGGCCCGCGGCCTCAGCTCCCCGGGTCCCTCATCGCCCCTACGAGGGGTCACAACCGGGCGGTGAGTTTCCCATCGCGGCCGACGACCGCGGTCCCTCATCGCCCCTACGAGGGGTCACAACGCGGTCACGATCCTGCGGACCCTCGCCGAGACCGGTGTCCCTCATCGCCCCTACGAGGGGTCACAACTACGCGTAGACCCGGACGGCCGTGATGTCGGTCTGCGTCCCTCATCGCCCCTACGAGGGGTCACAACATGTCCACCGGGGTGCACGTCACACGGGTAACGGCGGTCCCTCATCGCCCCTACGAGGGGTCACAACTCTTCCGTGCCGCCGCCCTGGTCTGACAGCTGCCTGGTCCCTCATCGCCCCTACCAGGGGTCACAACCCGTGGAGCCGCCCGGGCCGGCATGGATGACGGCCGAGTCCCTCATCGCCCCTACCAGGGGTCACAACAGGGCGAACGGCATGCGTGAGTCGGTGGCGGTGTACGGTCCCTCATCGCCCCTACCAGGGGTCACAACCCGGGCACCGGCGTCCACACCAGGTCGTCCACGGCGGTCCCTCATCGCCCCTACCAGGGGTCACAACGCGACGACCGTAAGGCCGGTCGCGGGGTCGCGGTCCGGTCCCTCATCGCCCCTACCAGGGGTCACAACGTGGCGCTGGCCTTGCGGTGCCGTCCGTAGGTCGGGTCCCTCATCGCCCCTACCAGGGGTCACAACGTTCGTGACGACTTCACTCGTCCGATGCTGTGCCAGGTCCCTCATCGCCCCTACCAGGGGTCACAACAAGGTCGAGGAGGCCGCCTGATGGCCGCATACATGAGGTCCCTCATCGCCCCTACCAGGGGTCACAACGCGAGCGCTGTGGTGATGGTGCTGGTGGGCTTCACGCGTCCCTCATCGCCCCAACCAGGGGTCACAACCCGATGTTGGTGGTGGACCAGACGACGGAGACGCAGTCCCTCATCGCCCCTACCAGGGGTCACAACAGCAGCGCGGACGATGTGCGGGTGGTGCTCGTGATCGTCCCTCATCGCCCCTACCAGGGGTCACAACGCGAGCATGTGGCGGTCCCCTTTCTTCACCCCATGGGGTCCCTCATCGCCCCTACCAGGGGTCACAACCTGCGCATCTCCTGGGTCTGTCCGGCGACGTCGAGCAGTCCCTCATCGCCCCTACCAGGGGTCACAACGGGATGGTCTCGGCGCCCCTGCCGTCACGGCGGGCGGGTCCCTCATCGCCCCTACCAGGGGTCACAACTAGGGAGTGTTTCCGGCCCATCCCTGGTAGCCGGACCGTCCCTCATCGCCCCTACCAGGGGTCACAACACCACGTTGGCCTGGTTGTGGAAGAACACCACGGGTCCCTCATCGCCCCTACCAGGGGTCACAACGCAACGGCGTGGTGCCTCAGCAGGCGTACGAGGCGGTCCCTCATCGCCCCTACCAGGGGTCACAACTTACTCAGCGCCGTCCATATGGTGTTGAACTGACGCGTCCCTCATCGCCCCTACCAGGGGTCACAACCGCGCCGTTGACTGCACCGAATAGTTCGTCGCCGCGGTCCCTCATCGCCCCTACCAGGGGTCACAACACCACAGCGGCGACTACAAGCGGGCCGCCGCCGCTCGTCCCTCATCGCCCCTACCAGGGGTCACAACGCCGAGAAGCAGTTGGCCGACGCCCGGTACGCCGCGGTCCCTCATCGCCCCTACCAGGGGTCACAACATCTGGGCGAGGTACTTCTCGGCTGCGGCCTGGATGGTCCCTCATCGCCCCTACCAGGGGTCACAACTGGTGGACAAGCACACCATGCTCGGGCCCGGCGAGTGTCCCTCATCGCCCCTACCAGGGGTCACAACTACGCCCTGTCCGACCTCGTTACCGAGCGGCGCGCGGTCCCTCATCGCCCCTACGAGGGGTCACAACGAGTAGTGCGCGGCGAGAGACCGCCACATGAATCCGGGTCCCTCATCGCCCCTACGAGGGGTCACAACACCACGTCCGGCCGTACGGGCAGAGGCACCTCGACGGGTCCCTCATCGCCCCTACCAGGGGTCACAACTAGATCCACACCCCGCCCTCAATCAGGGGACCGACCGGCCCTCATCGCCCCTACTAGGGGTACCAACGCGTCGCCGAGCACGGCGGCGCTGGTGGTGTACGCGGCCCAGCGGGTCGAACGTGACGGCCTTGACGGACACCCGGCGAGCGCGCGCCTCCTTCTCCCGCCTGGCGCCAACAGCTTGCGGGCGGGGAAGATCGTACGCATGAACGTTCTTGTGCTGGGCGGGACTTGGTTCTTGGGCAAAGCGGTCACGGAGGAGGCGGTTGCCCGGGGCTGGACGGTGTCCGCCTTCAACCGGGGCAGGTCCGGTGTAGCTGCCGACGGTGTCCGGGAGATACACGGAGATCGCACGGTCGCCGCTGATCTCGCACGGCTTGCCAAGTCCAGGTCTGGCCCCTGGGACATGGTGGTCGACACGTCTGCGTCCGAACTGGCGCCGCGCGATGTCCTCGCAGGTGCGAAATGCCTGGCACCCGTGACGGGACGTTACGTATACATCTCCACCGTGAATGCTTACAAGGGCTGGCCGGACGAGCCACTGACGGAAAACTCGGAGGTCCTGGACGGGCCTGCCGACGCCGACATTGACTACGGGCGACTTCCAGAAGATTGGGATGGCCCCGACTGGTACTACGGCCGCCAGAAAGCCGGTGCGGAGCGGGCCGTTCAGGCCGCCTTCGGGGCTGAACGTGTGTCAATTCTGCGCCCCGGCGTCATCCTGGGCCCGGGTGAATACGTAGGCCGCCTGCCCTGGTGGTTGAATCGCGCCGCCCAGGGCGGAGCGATACTCGCGCCCGGCGACCCGGACAAGAGCATCCAGCCTGTAGATGTGAGAGATGTCGCCAGCTTCGCCTTGGATCAGGCCACAACGGTTGGTGCGGGAACGTACAACGTGGTCGCTCCTCTCGGTCGGGACACCATGAGAACGCTCCTGGAGTCATGTCTGAACGTCACTGGCTCAGGAGGCCACCTCGTCTGGGCACCCGATGACGTTCTCACCAACGAACGCGTTCAGCAGTGGACGGAACTGCCCCTGTGGCGGACGAACGCCGGCGTCTGGCGCGTCTCGTCCGAACGGGCTCAGACGGCGGGCCTCACCTGCCGGCCGCTCGCCGACACTGTCGCGGACACCTGGGACTGGCTGCGCCAGGGTGGTATCCCAATAGAACATCCGCGTTGGCTCGATCACGGGATCGCGCCGGAGAAGGAGAGGAAAATCCTCGCTCGGCTCGGGCGGTGAGAGATCAGGCCTTGGCCGGCCGAGAGGTCAGTGGAAGGTCGGCGACCATCATCGCGTACAGCGGGGAGTCGGCGAAGGGCCTCGACTCTCCCACCTTCCGATAACCCCACGACTCGTAGAGCGCCTGGACACGAGGGTGAGCCGTGTCCACCGACAGCGCCACCATCGCTTCCGATCGACCGTCCAGCAGGGCCCGGTGCAGAAGCTCGGCGATGCCCTTCTTACGCCACCTCGGCCGGACCATCAATTCAGAAAGAGAGAATGTAGCCGGATCGGCCGGTGCAGGCATGAATTCACGCCACCACTCCCGCCCTTCTGTCGCAGGAGCACCGTAGGCGTAGCCGACCGGCTCTTCAGCTTCGTATCCGACTACGCAGGCGAAGTCTTTGCGCCCACCCCATTGATCAACAAACCATGGGAAGCGTCGGTGGAAATCGTCGTCCATCTGGCCGGCGAATGCGTCGGCGTGCACGTCGATCAGCATCTGCCTGATCGACGGCACGTCTTCGGTGGTATACCTGCGGAGTTCGGTCACGTCGGCTTAAATCCATTCCGTTCGGAAGCGGTCCCCCCACTCATGCGCCGCATTGGTGTCCGGAGCCATAGTGAGGAGGTCACGGTAGAAGTCGCCGATCAAGGATCGCAGACGGCCCGGGAGCGGGTGGCCATCCATGAGTTGGAAGACCTCCTCAGCCTTGGCACACCCCTGCTCGATCTCTCCTTGGTGCACGAGCGAGATGGCGAGTCGGGCAGTGACAGAGGCCCGGTTACGACGGAATTGCTCAGGAAGAGCTGTGAGCGCACGGTACGACGCGGCTTCAGCTTCCGCCGGCCGCGACAGGTGCTGCTGTGTGCTGGCGACCACCGAGTACAGCTCCCCAGGGCCGAAGAAGGCAACCCATGTAGGCCGCTCGTCAACGGTCACCTTGGCAAGAGACTCCTCTGCGTAGCCGAGGCTGCGCAGAGTTGATTGACGATCGCCCAGAGCCGCGTGACCTACCGCGGCTTGAGTGTGGCCGATCGCCGCGTACATCGGGTCGCGGCGGGCGACACCTGTCCGCTGGGCGGCCTGAGCCGCTGCCAACGAGTCCGTGTACTGGTGCGTGTTGAAGCCGAGCATCGCCAGCGTCTTCCACACGCGGAGTTCCGTCACGCTGTCCTGCCCCAGGCCGGCCAGGCTCAGCGCCTGGTCCAAGTGCTTTCGGGCACGTACGAACTGTCTGGCGTCGAGGGCTGTCCACGCTGCCGTGGCCGTCAGATCGGCCGCCAGACTGAACAGCCTCCGCCTCATGCGCTGGCTGGCTGCCCTCTGCTGAAACGAAAGGGCCTCGGCTGCCGTGTCCAACGCCGCCCGCTCCAAGCCGTCATGGCCGCCCTGCGTCTGGTCCAGAGCGTTCAAGGCGTCGAGCTTGCGGCGGATGACCATGACCTCTGTGAAGCCCACTGACGAGGGAGCGGTTCCCATGAGCGGCGAACTGGCGGTGGCAGTAGTTACGGAAAGGAACGACCTGCGGTTCACGGGCTGCTCCGAGGGGCGTGACGGACTGGTACGAGCTGGTGGCACGAAGCCCAACTCCTCCAGGGAACACCCGAATACTGCCTGTAAGGCAAGCCGAGTGCGTTCCCACGGTCGACGAGTCTTTCCGGTCAGCCAGTACCTCACCACTCGGTCGCTGACGGTGCCCTCGTGTCCGTGTGCCTGTAACCAGTCATTGAGCGCCTCGGCCAACTCAACCTGCGTGAGGCCCTTCTCGGCCATCTTGCGCTGAAACAGTTCGTTGCCTGCCACGCCACCCACGGTAGCCATGTCGTCCGCACTGAGTGAAGATCGGGGGCCGATCGCCCCAGAAAGTTTCCGGTTGCCCGTGATCGAGCGATCAGGGGAGTTTCCTCCCGCGAGCAGCCGATGCCTCGTTCACTTTCCAGGACAGCAGTTTTGCTCCCGGACCTGTGGACTTCACTTCGCCAGGTCCCCGCACACAGGCGAGAGGTGTGACCGTGGCTTCCGGCTTCCAAAGCACGCTGGACTTGGCCTGCGAGTCCTCCGCCACTCGGTACGCCCTTGCACACGCGCGGGATGTACTGCGTCGGTGGGGGCTACTCCGCAGTGTGGTGGCCGACGCCCTCGTCATCGTGGACGAGTTGGTGACCAACGCCGTACGGCATGCCGGTGCCGACTTCGCTGAACCCTTCGACCCGAGCGGTGGCCAGCCGAAGGTTCGGATGTGCGCGCTGTTCCTGTGGGTCGCTACGCACGAGTTGGTCATCTGCGTCCGCGACCAGAACGACCAACTCCCCGTGCTGCGCGACGTTTCTCTCGATGCCGAGAACGGACGTGGTCTTCAACTGGTCGCTGGGCTCAGCGAGGGCAGGTGGGGGTACGCCGTTGTGGCTCCGCGGCCGGGGAAGGTGGTCTGGGCGAGGCTCACGGTCGAGGGCAGTACCGTTCGGCAGCAGCCTTCAGCGTCTGCGGATCGAGAGGGGCCGGCCCCGGGCCACCGAGGATTACAGGACCCGCGTTCTGTCTCGGACTGGCGAGACGCGGTGAGCGCGTGAAGAACCAGCGCCCTGGAACGGAAGCCTGCGAAGGCTTGGTACGGCCCGGCCGCCCCTGCCCGCTGAGGCCGATGATCTCAACTGCTGGATCTCCCCCGTTGAGCTGGCGGGCCCCGGCCAGGGCCGACGCCGTGCCCGTAACCCGGCGGGCAACGCCTGCCACGTACTGACTTCTCCGGTTGCGTCCGCTACCGGAGCGCCCCATCACGAGCAGAGGAATGACCTTGCACTCGATTCATCACACCTCGTCAGCCCCTTTACTCGACGGTAATGACACCGCCGCCGTCGCCGCGTCCCACGTCGGCGGGCCGTACTCGGCCGGCGTCCGGGCGCGGGTGCGGCTGATGACCGTGGCCCGTACCGCCGGCCTTCACCTGTCGCCCCAGGAGTCCGGCGACGCCTCCGGCGGGGGTCGGGTGTTGCTGGGGGAGGCGGACGAGGTGGCGGTGCGCGCGCTGGCCGAGCTCATCGTCGCCGCCCGGCACAGCACCCCCGTGCCCGTCGTCGCGCCCGTCTCCGGCAGTGCCGCTCACCGGCTGCGGGAGACCGCACGCGCGGTCGGCCTGGAGCTGAACCCCGGCACGCCCCGCACCGGGGTTGACGGACCCCGCTACCCCCTGGGCGACGCCGATCACGCCACCGTGTCCCGCCTGGCCGACCTCATCACCACCGGCCACACCCGCCTGCACCTGGCCGCCGACGACCTGCGCTTCGCCCTCGTCGCCCACGGCCTCAACGCGGAACAGGTCAACGTCGACGCCGGAACCGTGGTCTTCGGCGCCATCGACGTGCCCGACGTCGGCACCCTCCTGCGCCTGCTGACCGGCGAGACCGGAAACGGCCCCGACTACTCCGACGACCCCCAGGGGTGCGAGGCGCTGGCCGCACGCATCACCGACGCGGTGAAGACCGTCACCGGCGGCGGCGACGTCGACGCCGCCTACACCCCGTACTGCCCCCGGTGCCGCGAGGAAGCCGCCATCCTCCTGCACGGCCTCCCCCTCCCGTACATCGCGCGCCTGACCGACCACCTCACCCGCACCGCCGCATAGCGCACACGCACCGCGGGCGGAGGACCGGCCAGCACCCTCCGCCCGCAACACCGCCGCCACCCACAGGAAGACCCCGACCCGTGACCCCCGTCCCCTTCATCACCCTGCGCGAGAACGAGCACGACGTCTCCGACCACTCCCTCGCCCTGCGGCCGTTCCGCAACGGCCTGGGACTGTGCTACGCCGACGAACACGACGACGACCGCGACCCCAGCGGAATCCTCTACGCCCGCGTCACCCAAACCCGCAACCCCACCAACTGGCCCACCGGCAAACCCCACTGGAAACAGGTCCATCCCTCCCGCCAGCGCGAATGCGCCACCCACATGCTCTGCCACGTCTGCAAAAACCAGCCCAGCCACAACGAACACGGCACCCTCTTCATCGACGTCCCCAGCACCCAAGGCCACCCCGAAGCGAGCCAGTTGGAGGGCCTGCGGACCTTCCAGCCGCCCGTCTGCCTGCGCCACGCCAAAACCGCCATCGACCTGTGCCCCCACCTCAAGCGCAACGCCTTCGTCGCCATGCGCGTCGCCGCACCACGTGTGGTCGGAATGCTCGGCACCCCCTACACGATCTCCGGATTCACCATCACACCCGCCCGCACCCCAGGCGGCACCGCAATGAAACAGGCGATCATCCCCTTCAACCACCCCCAACGCCACTACTTCCTCGGCGCCCAATACGCCATCGAACTCAACCAGGTGACCGTCGTCGACCTCGAAGACGAACTCGCCACCGCCGGCCATCACTAGCCGCCCGCTCGAAGCGCCCCTCCGGGCCGCGGGCTGACCTGGTGGCCTGATGTGATCGGTCAGGAGGGGAGGTTGGGGCGGAAGGTATCGTGCCAGCGGGGTGATTTCGGGCGGCAGAACCGGCATGGATCGGTCTCAATCCGGATGTATCAGGTGTCGCCGCCGTATATGAGCTGCCGAAGGGGGTGTTTTGCGAGGCCAAGGGCCAGTACGGTTCTCCGACCAGGTGATCAATTCCGGTCACTCTGTCCCTCTGTGTTGGAGACCGGTTCATGCGAAGACTGTCTGTGGGAAACGGTGCCGCGGTGGTGGTTGCCGTGGTACTCGGTCTGGTGGGCACGGCGATACCGGCGCAGGCCGTGTCAACCAAGCCCGGCGTGCGGGTGTCGCCTTCGGGGTCCTCCCTGAGCCGGGCTCAGGCGGTCAAGGTCTGTCCGACGAACATCCGTGACGCTGTGACGATCCGGGCGCGGGTCCTGGTGGGCAAGGCATGGAAGACCACTTCGGCGAAGCCGAAGAAGGGCAATGCCTGTGTCTCCCTGGTGCCGGGCAAGCTCGTGGCGAAGCCGGGCGCGTACAAGATGCAGTACCAGGTGCTCCGGCACAAGGGCGCCACCGTCACGGCGGCCAGGACCACCAAGGTCGTGGCGTCGTCCGTGAAGGTGTCCAAGCCCGCCGTGACCACCAAGAAGGTCTCGGTGGCGGTGTCACCGGTCTTCGGCCAGAAGGTGGCCCTCCAGGTCAAGTCGGGCTCGTCCTGGAAGGCTGTCACCACGGTGACCGCGAAGACGACCGGCGGGTCGCAGACCCTTTCGTACACCACGCCGAAGGCGGCCGGGACGTACCGGGTTCTGTCGAAGAAGGCGACGTGGGCCCTGGAGAAGGCGTCGTCCTCCTTCACCGTCACCGTCCCCAAGCCGACCCCGAAGCCGACTCCGACGCCCACCCCCAAGCCCACCCCGACCTCGACCCCGACCTCGACTCCGACGCCCACCCCCACGCCGACCCCGACTCCCACGTCCACCCCGACGACGCCGGACCCGTCGTCCGACACCCCGTCGCTGCGCCTCGTCTTCGACACCTCCGCCGCGTACTGCGACATCGAGGACCCGGTCACGCTGTCGACGCCGGGCGCCGACGGAACCATCTCCTGGGGTGACGGCGACGCCCCGGTCGCCCTGTCCGACGCCCCGACACGCACCTTCACCACCGCGGGCGTCCACGAGGTGACCCTGACCGGCACCATCCCGGCCCTGCACGCGCCGGCCTCCGGCGCGGACTGCCTGACCCGGGTGGACCGCTGGGACGCCGGGACCGGTACGACCGACCTCAGCGGGGCGTTCCAGGACGCCTCCAACCTCACCTCGGTGGCGACGCCCCCGCCCGGTGTGACCACGCTCGCCTACACCTTCAGCGGCGCCGGCTCGTTCAACGGCGACATCAGCGGCTGGGACACCTCCCACGTGACCACCCTCCAGGGCACGTTCCGCTGGGCCTCGTCGTTCGACCAGCCGATCGGCGGGTGGGACACCTCCCACGTGACCGACCTGGACAGCACGTTCTACAGCGCGTCGTCGTTCGACCAGCCCATCGGTGACTGGGACACCTCCCACGTGACGACCATGGACTCCCTGTTCTACGGAGCCTCGTCGTTCGACCAGCCCATCGGCGGCTGGGACACGTCCCACGTGACCAGCCTGGGCGGCACCTTCGCCACGGCCACCGCGTTCAACCAGCCCATCGGCGGGTGGAACACCTCGCAGGTGACCGACCTGGACAGTACGTTCTTCGGTGCGTCGTCGTTCAACCAGCCCATCGGCGGGTGGGACACCTCCCACGTGACCACCCTGAGCGCGACGTTCTCCAGGGCCCTGGCCTTCAACCAGCCCATCGGCGGGTGGAAGACCTCCCGCGTGACGGACATGAACACCACGTTCTTCAATGCCTCCTCGTTCGACCAGGATCTGAGCGCCTGGAACGTCGGAGCGGTCGTGGTCAGAGCGAACTACGACACGGGTGCCACTTCCTGGCAGGCCGCGGGCAAGCCGCGCTTCTCGTGACACCGGCCCGGTCGTCCGACCGGGATCAGGCCGCAAGGCCACACACATCGGGCATCCGGAGGCCGTAGCCGCCGGACGCCCGGGGCGGTCCGCCATCTGTCGGCGGACCGCCCCTTTGCGTGGCGGCCCGGCAGGGCTTCGGCAGCGCTTCGGCCGGGCTCTCGAAGGCGCGGTCACAGAGACGACGGCCCCGCGACCGTGACGACTCCTGCGGAGGGGCGCGCCGCGGGGCACTCGCGCCGGCGCATCGGACGGGCGGGCGGGGGCCGGACACGCTCCGGCTCGAACCGGGCCGACCGCGGCTCGCAACAGGCGCGTTGGAGCACTTCACCGGCGTGCGCGTCCGTGAAACAAGCCGGTCGAGAACAGGCCAACCCACTTCCGCCGACGCACCGGGCGGCCGGGACGACAGCGCGCGGAAAGCCTTACCGGGCAACCGCGTTCGGGAACGCCGAGTCCCGGCCGGCTCCTTGGGACCGCGGAAGACCGCCAGTCGATTTTCGGACGGAGCCGCGCTTGCCCCTTCCTCTCGCGCCTCACCAGGCGAACGATGTCCCACGAGTTGCACGTCAGGGTTGCGTGTCGATGAGCACACCACTCACGTTCAGGATCTCGTGGCACTGCTGTGCCTGACGCCCGGTGGCCGGTGTGCCCGGCTTCGCGCAGGTCACGTTCACCGTGACGGTCGCGTTCTCAGGGATCTCGATGGGGGTGACCCAGTGGTAGTCCTGGTTGCGAAAAGTCTCCAGTGCGATGGTGGTGATCTTCCGGTCGCCGAAAGCGATGGTCATCACCCCTTCGTCGCCCTGGAAGTTGGCGACGACGATGTCCGTGACGCCGAAGACCTTGCCCGGGGGCACCACGTAGTCGCCGGTCTTGCTCTTCCCGCCGGACACCTGCACGTCGATGGTGGCCGAGCTCTGCTGCCCGCCGCCGCCCGCCGTACCGCCGGTTCCGCCGGATGCCGTTCCCTTGCCCGGCTGCGCGGTCGCGCCGCCGGCCTGCGGGGAGCTGGTGCCCGGGCCGGAGCCATCGGGTGGCGGCTGCCCGTTCCGGGTGCCGACGGGTGTGGGGCTCTGATGCGCCACCGCGTCGGCGGCCTGCTTGGCCGTGCTGCGCACCACCGGACGCACCAGGGCGAACCAGGCGAGTACCAGCGCGATCAGGAGTGCGAGCAGGGCGAGCAGCCACTTGGGGAAGACCGGGATCTGGACGAACTGCGCCTCCAGCAGCGGCGGTTGTCCGGCCGCGGCCCGATCGGTGCCCTGCGCCACCGAGGTGTCGCTGACGTGCACGGTGAACGGCCAGACCACCGGCTTGCCGAACCAGATCGGCCGGCCGGTCGCGCGTACCCGCAGCAGGGTCTGCGCCGACTCCCCCGGTTCCAGTCGCAGTTCGGTGGGCGAGAACGCGAACCGCAGTTCCTCTCCCGCCTGTTCTGGTGTGAAGGCCACCTGGGCCGGGGAGTTGCCCTCGTTGCGTACGGCCAGCCGGTAGCGGCCCCGCAGCCAGCCGCGTCGGCGGTGCGGCAGCAGTTCGGCGCGGAGTTCATGGAACTCCTCGACGTGCACGGTGGTTTCGGGCACCGTGACGGACTCGGGGTGTTCGGCGGGCAGCACCCGTACGCCCAGGGGGATGTCACCGGCCCGCACCTCGGGGGAACGCGGCGGGTTCAGTCGGATGGTCACCGTCTCGGAGGTGCCCGGGTAGAGGGAGACGCGCTCGGGTTCGACGGCGGCCCAGGCCGCGCAGTCGCCGACGACCTCCAAGGTGTACGCCTCGACGATGTCGGTGTCATTGCGGACGGTCAGGACGGTCGAGGCGGTACCGCCGGGCATCACCGTCACCGCCGGGATGTCGAGTCCCGGCGCTCCGGCTCCGGAAGAGGCTGTGGGTGGCGTCACGCCACGACGGTAGGACCGCGGCCGGGGCGCGAGGAGAGGTACGAGGGCAACACCGGGGCAGTCGGCGTGCCCCGGGTGGTCAAGGGCGGCCGCCTCGAACGGCCCGCCGGTTGAGGCGGATCCGCGCCGTACGCGCCCCGCCGGACCGACGCCCCCGCCTCGCTTCCACACCCACGTCCACGTCCACGCCCACGCCCACGCCCCCGCTTCCCGCCTCGCTCCCCCACCGACGCTCCCCACCTCGCTTCCCCTCCCCCGCTCCCCCACCTCGCTTCCACGCCTTGCCGTTCCCGCAGTTCCCGCTCCTGCCCGACCATCGTCACGAAGTGGAACGCATCGATATGTCCGGCTCCGCGAAAGACACCCCGCTCGTCCCCGCACCTCACGTGTCCGTCCCCGCACCCCACCTGTCCGTCTCTGTCCCGGCCGACCGGACGCCGCGTGTGAGCGTGGCCGTCCACGCCCAGGACCAGGTCCTGTACATCGGCGTCGTGCACCAACTGCGCCAGCGCCCCGAGGTCGAGTTGCTCACCGAAGCCGACGCGGAACGGGCGCAGACCTCGCTCGTGATCGTCGACGCCGTGGACGACGCCGTCATCGCCCTGTTGCAGCGGATGCGGCGCAACTCCGCCACCAGAACCGGCCTGGTGGTCGGCACGTTCGACTCCACGGCGCTGCAACGCGTGGTCGAGTGCGGTGTCACCGGGGTGCTGCGGCGCGCCGAGGCGAACCAGGACCGGCTGCTGCACCTGGTGCTCGCGATGGCCAACAACGAAGGCGTCCTGCCCGGCGACCTGCTCGGCACGCTGCTGACCCAGGTCGGCAACTTCCAGCGTTCGACGCTCGATCCGCGCGGTCTGTCGCTGTCCGCGCTCTCCACGCGCGAGGCCGACATGCTCCGCCTGGTGTCGGAGGGGCTCGACACCGCGGAGATCGCGCAGACGACCTCGTACTCGGAACGGACCGTCAAGAACGTGCTGCACGAGATCACCACGCGGCTCCATCTGCGCAACCGGGCCCACGCGGTCGGGTACGCGCTGCGCAACGGGCTGATCTGACCGGCCGGGGGTCGGCCCGGCCCCGGGCCCTGCCCGAAAGCCCGCCCGGCCCCGGGCGCTGCCCGAAAGCCCGCCCGGCCCCGGGCGCTGCCCGAAAGCCCGCCCGGCCCCGGGCCCTGCCCGAAAGCACAGCCCGTGCTTCCCCCGGGCACGGACCGGCCGCCCTGCCGCGCGCACGAGCGCGTGCCGCACAGTGACGGAGCACATCCAGGGGGACATCCAGGGGCACATCCAGGTGTCCGGAGACTGCGAGGTGGACGTGGACGGCACGGCTGGCCCGGGCAGGCAGCGCCGACTGGGCGGATTCGGCGTGTCGCTGCTCCTGCTGGTCCCGCTGCTCGCGGGGACGGTGGCCTCCGCCTCCGGCGACTCCGAGCCCCGGCCGGCGTCGGACGACGTGACGGCCGTTCCCCTGGCGGACACCTCCGCCACCCGGATCGCCTACGCCGGCACCGACCACCGCAGCCTCGGCCGGGTCGCCACCACCACGTCCAGCGACCCGCTGTTCGGGGCGGGCCCCACGCACTTCGACGTCGATCCCGCCGCCCTCGGGGACACGCTGGTGTTCACGAGCCGGCGCGACGAGAAGTGTCCGCAGGTCTACCTGCGGGCCGCCGACGGGTCGGTGCGCAAGCTGACCAGCGGCCGGGACGCGGCCCATCCGCGGCTGACCCCGGACGGCGCGGCCGTGGTGTTCGACTCGGCGGAACCGGGCGGCCCGGACGGCGGGACGCAGCGCGACCTGTGGCTGGTGCGCACCGACGGCACCGGCCTGACCCGGCTGACCGACACGCCGTCCGACGAGGAGAGCCCGACCGTGTCACCGGACGGGACGCTTCTGGCGTACTCCGGCAACGGCGATCCCGCGCTCGGGCAGCAGATCTACGTACGCCCGCCGGCCGGCGGAGCCGCGACCCGGATCACCGGCGCGAACGGCGGTACGGCGACGGAGCCCGTGTGGAATCCGGTGGACGACCCGGCGCACCGGGACCTCCTCGCGTACACCTTCACCGCCGACGCGGCGACGGGCCCGCGGCTGAGGGTGACCGGCGGGGACGCCGGGGACCAGCCGCTGCTGGCGGGCGACCAGGCACAGTGGCGGACCCACGGGGCAGCCTGGCTGCCCGACGGGGACGGGGTGCTGTTCCTCAGCCCCGACCGCACCTGTGGCTGCGAGGGCGACTGGGAGCATGTCTTCCGGGCGCCGGCCCACTCCGCCGACACCCCGGAGCTGGTGCTCAGCGAGGACCGGGAAGTCGGCTCGGCGACGTGGGTCGGCCCGCTGGACGGCGGCTATCCGGTGGTGGACCGCACCACCGCGTCCGGGCCGCACGTGGTGACCCTCCAGGACATCCGCGCGGACGGCGCCGACCCGCGCGACCTCGGACTGGCCCTGCTGAACGAGGACCCGGCGGCCGACACCAACACCGACCCGTCGAAGGACCCGCTCTTCCAGCCGGCGGCCGGATACGACCCGTGGACCGAGCGGCAGAGCTACACGCCCGACGGCCGGCGCATCGTGGTCACCCGGTTCGAGGACGGCTCGGACGGGCGGCGGATCGAGCGGATCTGGACGGTGGACGCCGACGGCTCCCACCCGGAGCCGATGGACCTGGCCGGGCGGGGTGCGGACGACTGGGACACCGACCCCGCCGTCTCCCCGGACGGCAGGTACCTCGCCTTCACCCGGACCTCGCCGGGCGGCGTCGGCTCGGCTTCGGGACCCGGCCGCGTCCTGATCGCCGACTTCACCACCGGCGCGATCCTGTACGAGATCCCGCCGGACGGGCAGCCGGGCGGCGACGCCCAGCCCACCTGGTCCGCGGACGGCACGACGCTGGCCTTCACCCGTGACGAGGTGATCGACGGGGTCGGCGGCAGCAAGCACATCTGGACCGTGCCGTTGAACAGCCTCGACCAGGAGCGCGACTTCAGCGCGCTGATCTGCCCCGGCACCTGCGCGGTCATCGACGACAGCCCGTCGTTCTCCCCGGACGGGCGCTCCCTCACCTTCAACCGGAAGAACGGCGGCGGGGTGGTCGACGAGCGCAACGGCATCCTGCTCGCCTCGGCGTCCGGCGACGACTGCGAGGTCGTACTGCCCGAGGCCGCCCGGGGCACCGCCGACGCCTGCCGGCAGGAACTGCCCGACACCTCGGTCACCGGACCGCACCAGCCGCGCGACGCGGCCTGGACGGAGGACGGCACCGGGCTGGTCATCAGCTCCCGCAACGGTCTGCCCGCCGACTCCCCGGAAAAACTCAGCCTGGTGGACGTCGCGAGCGGGGCTCTGACACCGCTGACGGCGGATCTGCCGGGCCGTCAGAAGGAGCCCAGCGTCCAGCCGTTGGCGGACCTGTCGGTGCGCGCCCCGGACACGGTGCCCCCGGTGACCGTCGGCACGGCCGCCCAGATCGGCCTCGACGTCGTCAACAGCGGTCCGGCCGCCTCGCCGGACACCACGCTCACCTTCGTTCCGCCGCCCGGTGTGACGGTCACCGGGGTCGACTTCCCCGGCGGCAGTTGCGACGCCGTGTCCCTCCAGTGCGACATGGGGGTGGTGGCGCCCGGCACGAGCGTGCCGGTGACCGTGACGCTCACCGGGAGCATCGTCGGCGACCAGCCGGTGGACTGGTCGGTGGCCGGCGACGTCCTCGACCCGCAGCCGGGCGACAACACCGCCAGCACCGTGGTGCCGGTGCAGGACGCCGCTCCGCCGACGTCCCCCCCGACGTCCCCGCCCACGTCTCCCCCGACGTCCCCGCCGACCTCGCCGCCCACGTCCCCGCCGAGTCCGCCCCCGACGACGCCCCCCACAGCGCCCGCGCCGAAGGCGGGGCCGGGGGTCCGTGTCACCGCCCGGCCGAACCCGGGATACGTGGGCGGCCGGGTCGTGGTTACGTACACCGTGCGCAACGGCCGCGACGCGACGGCGACCGGGCTGCGGCTGCGCCTCGGACTGCCGGCCGGCATCCCGAACGGCGGGCCGCCGCCCGGCTGCGACACCTCCTGGTTGTGCGCGCTGCCGGACCTGGCACCGGGCGCCGCCGACACCGTACAGGTGGTGCTCGCCCCCGACCACGCGCTGACCGCGCGGATCACGGGTGTCCTCACCACCACCGGGACGGACGCCGACCCGGGCGACAACAAGGCGCACACGACGCTGCGCATCCTCCAGCCGCGGATCGTCGCCGTACCGGACATCGGCAAGCCCGGCTTCGTCACCTCCGTACGCGGCAAGGACTTCCCGCCGGGGGTTCCGGTGCGGTTCACCTGGAACCCGGGGATCACCGCGGCCGCCGTGCCCACCGTGCCGGGCCCTGACGGCACGTTCATCGGACAGCTGCTCATCCTCGCCAAGGACCAGACGGGGCCGCGGACCATCACCGCGCGGGGCTCCGGGTTCTCCGCGGTGAAGACCGGCTTCCTGGTGGTGGACGGCACCATGCAGCCGCCCGACGAGGTGAACCGCCGGTGATCCACGAGGTCGACGAGGCCCTGCGCGGCCTGCTCGCCGAGTCCGGGCTCGAAGCGTCCGGCGTCGAGATCGTCTTCGACGCGCCCACCCGCGAGTGGGCGGCCCGCCGCAACGCCCCCACGGTCTGCGTGTTCCTGTACGACATCCGGGAGGACGCCACCCGGCGCGGCAGCGGCGCCGGGGAGGTCCACGACGAGGACGGGTACGTGGTGGCGCGGCGCACCCCGCCGCGCTGGTTCGAGCTGACCTTCCTGGTCACCGCGTGGGCGAGCCGCCCGCAGGACGAGCACCGGCTGCTCTCGCAGGTGCTGGCCACCCTGGTGGCCGTCGACGCGCTGCCGGAGCGGCTGCTGACCGGTTCCCTCGCGGAGCTGGGCCTGACGGTGGGTCTGGACGCCAGCGGGGCACGGCTGGACGCGCCGGCCGCCGCCGACGTGTGGTCGGCGCTCGGCGGAGAACTCAAGGCGTCGCTCGGCGTGCGGGTGCGCGCCCCGCTCGCCGGGGTGAGCCGGGCCGCCGCGCCGCCGGTGACCGAAGGGCTCGTGGTGCGCTCGGCCGCCCGGAACGGGGGCGCCGATCCGGTGCCGGGCCGCCGGCTGCGGTACGAGGAGCTGGACGACCCGGGGCCTGAGGGCTTCGCCGGGCCGCGTGAGCGGCGCCCCGCGCCGGCCCGCCGCCGCAGGGGAGGCCGCCAGCCGTGACCGGCACCGTCGACGCCGAAGCCGACGCCGACTCAGGCACCGGCACCGGCACCGGCACCGGCACCGCGGACACCTTCGACGCCGCCGTCGCTTTCCACACCGCCGGCCCTCCTGAGCCGGCCACCGCCGGGGCCGATCCCCTCTGGTCGCGGCTGCGACTCGTCGAGGAGCGGGTACGGTACGCCGTCGCGGAGCGCCGCGCCGCCGATCCCGACCCCGACGACCCCTACCGGGGCCAGTACCTCTCCCCCGAGGCGGTGCGGCGGATCTTGGACTCGCCGGGCGGGCTCCAACTGCCGGGGGACGAGCCGCCGCTTCTACCGCCCGGGTCCGTACTCGGCGTGCTCGCCGCGGAGTTCGGGCTGTCGCCGCTGGACACGGATCTGCTGCTGGTCGCGATGGCCCCGGACCTGGACGCCCGGTTCGAGCAGCTGTACGGCTACCTCAACGACGACCTGACGCGGCGTCGGCCGACGGTCGGGCTGGCCCTGGAGCTGTGCGGGCTGGCGTCGGCGTCGGCCGCCCGGTTCCGGCTCTCCCCGACGGCGTCCCTGGTGGCGGGCGGTCTGCTGGAGGTCACCGAGCAGGACCGCCCCGTGCTGTCCCGGGCGCTGGCGGTCCCGGACCGGGTCACCGCGCATCTGCTGGGCGGTACCGAGCCCGACGCCCGGCTCGCCGGGGTGCTCGGCGAGGCCGTGGACGACCCGACGGCCGAGGCCGAGGAGGTCCGCCGGGCGGCCTCGGCGGCCCGCTCGGGAACGGGCCTGGTGCACCTGCTCGACCGGGGCGGCGACGCGCCGGGGCTCGCGGCCGCGGCCCTGCGGGCGGCCGGGCTGCGGCCGCTGGTCCTCGACGCGGCGGCGCTGTCCCGGCACTCCGGCGACGTGCCGGTGCTCGCCGGGGTGGCCGCCCTGGAGGCCCGGCTCACCGGGGCGGGTGTCGTCCTCGGCCCGTTGGAGGCGCTGCCCCCGGAGCCGGGCGAACGGTCAAGGAGGGTACGGGCGTTCTGCGCCGCGCTGCGCGGCATCCCGCTGTTCACGTACGGCACGGACGGCTGGGATCCGGTGTGGGCGGCGCAGACGCCGGTCGTGCTTGCGGTGGATCCGCCCTCACCGGCCCGGCGGGCCGCGCGCTGGCGGCACGCCCTGGACCGGGCCGGCGCCGGCGGGTCGGCGGCCGGGGACGCCGACGGGCTCGCCCGGGCGGTCGCCGCGCACCGGCTCGACGGCGGGCAGCTGCGTCGCGCCGTCGGGGCCGCCGTGCGCGCCGCCGCGCTGGCGGGCCGCCCGCTCTCCCCGGACGATCTGCGGTCCGCCGCGCGGGCGCAGAACGGCGCGGGGCTCGCCCGGCTGGCCCGCCGGGTGGTGCCTGACGTCGGCTGGGACGACCTGGTGCTGCCCGCGCCGACCCTCCGACGGTTGCGTGAACTGGCCGTCCGGGCCCGCCACCGGGACCAGGTGCTCGGACAGTGGCGGATGCGGCCGGGCGGGGGCCGGGGGCGCGGTGTGATCGCGCTGTTCGCGGGCGGGTCGGGCACCGGCAAGACCATGTCCGCCGAGGTGGTCGCGGCGGACCTCGGCATGGATCTGTACGTGGTCGACCTGTCCACGGTCGTCGACAAGTACGTCGGCGAGACGGAGAAGAACCTGGAGCGGATCTTCACCGAGGCGTCGGCGGTCAACGCGGTGCTGCTCTTCGACGAGGCCGACGCGATCTTCGCCAAGCGGTCCGAGGTCAGGGACGCGCACGACCGGCACGCCAACGTCGAGTCGGCGTACCTGCTCCAGCGCATGGAGTCGTTCGACGGGATCGCCGTGCTGACCACCAATCTGCGGGCCAACCTGGACGAGGCGTTCACCCGCCGGCTGGACGTGGTCGCGGACTTCCCGGTGCCCGAGGCCGGCCAGCGCCTGGCCCTGTGGGAGCGGTGCCTGGGCGACCGGCTGCCCCGGGCCGACGACCTGGACCTCGTCTTCTGCGCGGACCGCTTCGAACTGGCCGGCGGCTCGATCCGGGCCTGCGCGGTGACCGCGGCCTACATCGCGGCGGAGACCGGGGAGCCGCTGACCATGGGGCAGTTGGTGACGGCGGTGGCGCAGGAGTACCGCAAGCTCGGACGACTGGTCCTGGAGGACGAGTTCGGGCCGTGGCTGCGGGACATGCCGGCCTGAGGGCGGACCTGCCCGCCCCCGCACGGTGCCGCTCGGCCCGTACGCCGCCGTGTCCCGCTTCCGGCCCGGGTCCGGCTCCGCCGTCCAGGGCGGCCGACCGGCCGGGCCTTCCTCTGCCGCCGCCCTCCAGTGGAGCGCCCGGAGACCGGCCGGTCCAGGTCCGCGCGGGCACCGCCGGGTCGCCCTCCGTGGCGCCCGGAGGGTCCGCGCGGGCGTCCGGACAGGCAGCCGGGCTGCCCCCGGTCACGCCCCCCTGCCCCTGTCGCCGCGCCGGACCGGCCTCGGAGACTCGGCATTGACGCAGGCGATCCGATGGGAACGTGAAGGAGCGAGCATGCCGACGTACCTCACCCCGGGTGTGTACGTGGAGGAGGTGCAGTCCGGTGCCCGCCCGATCGAGGGGGTCGGCACCGCCGTGGCCGCGTTCGTCGGGTTCGCCCGGAAAGGCGCGTTCCACGAACCGACCCTGGTGACCAACTGGGACCAGTACGTGCAGCGGTTCGGCGGTTTCACCGAGGGCACCTATCTCGCGCACGCCGTGTACGGGTACTTCTCCAACGGCGGCGGCGCGGCGTACGTGGTGCGGATCGGCGGGTCCGGCGACGACTCCTCCGCTCCGGCGGCCGGTACCGGCCGGGAGATCCCGGCGGCCGAGCCGGTGGCGCTCGGCGGGTTCCTGTTCGCGGCCCGGCCCGGTACGTCCGGACTGTCGGTGGAGATCGCCGACCCGGACGGCGAGAACCCGACCGAGGACCGCTTCAAGCTGCTGGTCCGCCAAGGCGACCAGGTGCTGGAGACGTACAACGTCTCCACCCGCAGGAGCGTCAAGGCCTATGTGGTCGGCCAGGTCCGGGCCTCCAGGCTGATCGAGGTCACCGAGCAGCGCGACACCGCCCAGACCCGGCCCGCCAGTCAGACGGCGGCCCTGCCCGACCCCGCGGCGCCCGCCGCCGGCGAGGTGGCCGGGATCGACCCGGCCGAGTACGTCGGCGACGCGTCCGCCCGGACGGGGTTCGCGGGGCTTGAGGCCATCGACGAGGTCACCATGGTCGCGGTCCCCGACCTGATGGCCGCCTACCAGCGCGGCGACATCGACGCCGAGGGCGTGCGCACCGTCCAGCTCGCGGTGATCTCGCACTGCGAGCAGATGGGCGACCGGGTGGCGGTGCTGGACACCCCGCCCGGACTCAGCGCCCAGCAGGTGCGGACCTGGCGCAACGACGAGGCGGGGTACGACTCCCGCTACGCCACCCTCTACTACCCGTGGGTGCGGGTCTTCGACCCGGCGGTCGGCCACAACACCACCGTCCCGCCGAGCGGCCACATCGCCGGTGTGTGGGCGCGCAGCGACACCGAGCGCGGTGTGCACAAGGCGCCGGCCAACGAGGTGGTCCGGGGCGCGGTGGACCTGGAGATCCGGCTCAGCAAGGGCGAGCAGGACCTGCTCAACCCGATCGGGGTGAACTGCGTGCGCGCGTTCCCGGGGCGCGGCGTCCGGGTGTGGGGCGCCCGTACCCTCTCCTCCGACCCGGCCTGGCGCTACCTGAACGTGCGGCGGCTGTTCAACTACCTGGAGGAGTCCATCCTGCTGGGCACCCAGTGGGTGGTCTTCGAACCGAACGACGACCGGCTGTGGTCCAGCATCCGCCGCAACGTGACCGCGTTCCTCACCGAGGAATGGCGCCGGGGCGCGCTCTTCGGCCGCACGGCCGAGGAGGCGTTCTACGTGCGGTGCGACCGCGGCAACAACCCGCAGGAGTCCATCGACCAGGGCCGTGTGGTCTGTGAGATCGGTGTCTCGCCGGTGAAGCCGGCCGAGTTCGTGGTCTTCCGGCTCGCCCAGTTCTCCGACAGCACCAGCCTCATCGACGAGTGACCCGCGGGTCCGGCAAGGAAAGGTGAAAGACAGCCATGGCAGAGGGCGATGCTCTTTCCACCCACGTCTTCGGCGTGCAGCTCGGCGGCTATCTGGTGGAGTCGATCCAGGAGATCAGCGGACTGACCGTCGAGGAGGAGGTCGTCGAGGTCCGGCAGGTCACCGCCGAGGGCAAGCAGATCATCCGCAAGCAGCCCGGCGCCCGGCAGGCCGGCGAGGTCACGATCACCCGCGGACTCGACAAGAGCAGCGAGTTCACCAATTGGATCAAGGAAACCCTCAACAAGGGCGCCGTCGACACCGCCCGGCAGAATCTGACCATCGAGATCAAGGACTCCCAGGGAGACACGGTCCGGCGTATCCAGCTGATGCAGGGCTGGGCCTCCAAGTGGGAGGGGCCGTCGCTCAAGGCCGGTGAGTCCTCCGCCGCCACCGAGTCCGTCACGATCGTGTTCGAGGAGATCGTCGTCGAATGAGGCGTCGTACGGTGACGGCGGGCGGCCTGGAGGAGATCCTTGAGGCGACGGCGCCCGCGCCGCCTCCCGAGCAGCCGCATGTCCCGGGCCCCCGCCCCGCGACAGCCGACAGCCATGGACTGCGCACCGAGTTCGAGTTCGAACTGCCGCGCGGGTACGTGGACGAGGCGGGCACGGTGCACCGGCACGGGTCGATGCGGCTGGCGACCGCCCGCGACGAACTGCGCCCGCAGATCGACCTGCGGGTCAAGGAGAACCCGGCCTATCTCAGCGTGGTGCTGTTGAGCCAGGTCATCACCCGGCTCGGCACCGTCACGGACGTGCACGCGGGGATCGTGGAGCGGATGTACGCCACCGACGTCGCGTTCCTCCAGGACTTCTACCGCCGGGTCAACAGCGAGGGGCACACCCGCGCCGCGGTGACCTGCCCGCACTGCGACGGCGCCTTCGAGGTCGACCTCTCAGGTGGGCGCCTGGGGGAATCGTGACGTACGCGCTCCCCCGGCTGCGGGAGGAGATCGCGTACATCGCCTACCACTTCCACTGGCAGCGCGAGGAGATCCTCGACCTCACCCACGCCGAGCGTACGCAGTGGGTGGCCGAGATCGCCCAGATCAACACCCGCTTGAACGAAGGTGGTTGACGAGATGGTATGGCGGGACGGACTGCGCCGCCGGGCCAGGGGGGCGGCCGGTGACGGCGGGACGCGAACGGCGCCGGGCGCGGCGGGCGTGCCGGGTACGGCGGTGGGCGCGGCGCCGGGTACGGCACCGGGTGCGGTGGGCGTGCCGGGTGCGGCGGGCGCGGTGGGCGAAACCGCTCCCGGCTCCCCGGGCGCGCCCGTGGACGGGGCCGGGGCTGCTTCCATACCCGCGGACTGGGACGGTGGGTGGCGCCTTACCGCGCCGCCGCCGCTGACGGTGACCGTGGCCCGCGACCGGCTCGGCGTGAGCGGCGGACTCGCCTTCCGCGCGGGCCTCGCGTCCTGGCAGAACCCGTCCTTGGCCACGGGCCTCGGCCACGCCCTGCTGCCCTCCGCACCGGTCGGACTGGTCCACGGCGTCGCGCGTCCCGGACCGCCGCTCGGCGCCCGCGCCCGCGCCGACGGCGGCCCGCTGCTGCTGCGGGCGTCGCGGCCCGACACCGCGCCCGACGCCCCGGCCACCGCTGGGGGCGGGCCTTTCGCCGCGTCCGCCCGTACCTCCCCGGCACGTTCGGCGGGCGCGGCTTCCGCCAGTTCGAGCGGGCGCGCAGGCGGAACGGGTACGCCGGTCCAGCGCACGGCGGTCACCCCGACCGAGCACGCGGGCCGAACGGGTACGCTGCCGGTCCAACGCGCCACGGTCAGCCCAACCGGGCACGGGGACCACACCGGTACGCCGCCACTGCAACGGGGTGCGGTCACCCCGCCCGGACGCGCGGACCGAACGGGTACGCCACCGGTCCAACGCACCCCGATTGCCCCGACCGGACGCGCCACCTCGGCCGCCGCGCCCCTCGTTCTCCCACCGTCGCCTGTCCGGCCGGGCGCGGCGGAACCGGCCGCCGCCCGGCGCCCGTCGGCCGGAACGAGCTTTCCGCCGGTACGGCGGATCGCCGTGGTGCCGACCCGCGACGCGGACGCGAACCGCGCCTCACGAGCCACCCGCTCCCAGGGCACGAATGCCGCCTCCGTGACGCCGCCCAACGCACGCGACGGGGACGCGAGCCGTGTGCCGCGAGTCACCAGCCCGCGGGACGCGGATGCCGCGCCCGTACGCCCCAGGCCACTGGGCCCCTCGCTGACCGTCGCCCGGCGGGTACCCGGGCCTGTGCGCCGGATCACGGCGCTGACGCCCGAAGCTCCTCCGCTGACGCCGCCCGCCGGGAACCGCGCGCGACCGGGCGCCGACCGGGCGACCCTGGGCGCACCCCTCGACCAACTTCCCCCCACCGCAGATCTGCTGACGCCCAATCAATCCCAGCCGACCCACCCGGCAGCGGCGGCCCCCGGCGCGAGCGGGCCGGGACTGCCGGTCGTACAACGCCACGCGGACACCCCTGATCCCGGGCCGACCGTCGCGGCCGCGCCGACGCCGGAAGCCACTTCGCTGACGCCACCGGGTGGGAACCACGCGCAGCCGAACGCCAGCCGGGCGACCCTGGGCGCACCCCTCGACCAACTTCCCTCCACGGCGAAGCCCTTGACGCCCAACGTGCTCCAGCCGAACGGCCCGGCAGCAGCGGCTCCCGGCACGAGCGGGCCGGAACTGCCGGTCGTACAACGCCACGCGAACGCCCCCGATCCCGGGCCGACTGTCGCGGCTGCGTCCGGGCCGACGCCGGAAGCCACTCCGGTCACGCCGCCCGCCGGGAACCACGCGCAATCGGGCGCCGGCCGGGCGACCTTGGGCGCAGCCCCCGACCAACTTCCTTCGGCTGCACATCTGCTGACGCCTAATCAATTGCAGCCAAACTACCCGATAGCAGCCACCCCCGGCGCAGGCCGGCCGGAACTGCCGGTCGTACAGCGCCACGCAGACACCCCCGGCCACGCACCTTCCCACCGACCGGACGCGTCCGGGGCACGTACCCGCGGCGGTCTGGGCACACCCCTCAACGAACTTCCCCCCACCGCGAAGCCGCTGACACCCAACGGGCCCCGGCCGAACCACCCGGCAGCAGCGGCCCCCGGCACGAGCGGGCCGGAACTGCCGGTCGTACAGCGCCACGCGGAGGCCCCAGGTCCCGCACCTTCCCACCGATCGGGCCCCTCCGGGGCGCGTACTCGCGGTGGTCTGGGCGCGCCCCTGCCTGCGATGCCGCCGACCGCCGAGGCGTCCCGGGATGCCGGCCAAGGCCCCCGCCCCCGCCCGACGACGCGGGACGTCCAGCGCTCCCCCGCCGGTCCGCGGCCCGCTCCCGAGGCCCGCGCGGACGTCGGGCCGCTGCTGGGCGCGGCGGGCGGCATCGGGGCCGACCCGGTCGCCAACACCCTTGCGGCCCACGGGGTTTCCTCGCCGCAGGCCCCCGTCCCCGTACCGCTGAGGCGGACCGGCCCGCGACAGGACCCGGCTGAACACGCCCCCGTACAGCGGACCCTGACTGAGCCGACGAGCGCACCCGGCGGGCGGACGGCACCGACCCCCGGCCACCGCAGGCCGCCACAACCGCTCGTCGTCGCGCGGGCCGTGGGGCCGGGCCGCGTCGGCACGCGTACCCCCGCGCCATCGGCGCCCCGCACCCTCGCGCTGCTCGCCGCGCGCCCGCTCGGCGTCCACACCCGCGCTCCCGAAGCGGCCGCGGCGTCCTCGGGCGCCCGCGCCGGCCGGCCGCCCGTCGTACCCGCGTCCTGGAGCCGCGAACCGGCGCCCGTACCCGTACCGGACACGCGACGCGCCTCCGCCACGAACCCGTCCGCAGGACCCGCGGCACCGCGGCTCCCACGAACCCCTGCCGGTCCGCCCTCCTCGGCGAGCCCGCACCGCTCGCCCGCGCTCGACGCCGCTCCCGCGCGCCCGGCCCGCGCTGTTCCCGTCGTACGCCCCGACGCCCCCGTCCAGCGAGCCGTCGCCGGCGCGGGCGCCACAGGTCGTCCGCGCGCGCTGTCGGTGTCCGGCCCGCAGGCGCCCACGCTCCGGGACCGCCCGCCCGCGCCGCTGACGTCCCCCGTCTCCTCCGTGCCCGTGGTCCGCGCCGACCGCATGACCTCGGCGGCGCCGGGCCACGGTCCCGCGGGCCCGGCCGTACCGGTCGTGCAGCGGGAGGTGACCGGAGCCGAAGGCGTACCGGCCGGGGTGCCGGTGAGGTCGCGCCAACGGTCCGCCAGCGCGCCGCCACCGGCCGCGTGGGGAAAGGCGACGACGGGCCGGGCGGCCGCAGTCCCGGCCCAGGAGGCCGGAATCGACCTGGACGACCTGGCGCGGCGGTTGCTGGAGCCGGTGTCCCGTCTGCTGCGCACCGACCTGCGACGCGGCCGGGAACGCACGGGCCGCCCCTACGACGGACGCCGCTGAGGACACCGAACGGATGGCCAACGGATGACGGACAACATCTTCGCGACGAGCGTGTTCTTCCGGCTCGCGATCGGCGGCAACGACCTGGGCGCCTTCCACACCTGCTCCGGCATGGGCGCCGAGGTGGAGATGGAGAGTTACGCCGAGGGCGGCAACAACGGCTTCACCTGGCAACTGCCCGGCCGCGTCAGCTGGTCGAACATCACGTTCACCCGGCCGGTCACCTCCGACACGGCGAAGATCGGGCGCTGGCTCGACGAGACGCTGCGGCGGGTGGAGCCCAAGGACGGCGAGATCGTGGCGCTGAAGCCGGATCTGACCCGGATCATCAGCTGGCAGGTGCTCGGCATCGTGCCGGTGCGCTGGCAGGGGCCGTCCTTCGACCCGTCCTCCTCGCAGCCGGCGGTGGAGACGCTGGAGATCGCCCACGAGGGGCTGCGTCCCTCCTGATACCTCCTCCTGATACCCCCTCCGCGGCACATCCGACCAGTCAGCAGCCCCGTCATCAGCCCCCTCAGCAGCCCCGCCACGATCCGTACGGAAGGAGTCCCCGGTCATGTCCTCCGCGAGCCGTAGCAGCCGGGCCCGGGCTCAACTGACGCTGAAGGAGCCCCCCTCGGCGGTCGGGGCCAAGCCCGGTGGCACGATCGCGCAGCTCACCCTCCAGTTCAACCCGACCACGCTCCAGTTGCGCAAGACCACCGAGTGGCGGCGCAGCCCGTCGCGGATGGCCGGGCAGTCGGCGCTGCCCGAGTTCGTGGGGAGCGGGCCTCGGGAACTGAGCCTGGAGGTCTTCCTCGACGCGACCTCGACCCACGACGACTCCGTCGAGCAGGCGGTGGAGAAGCTGATGAAGGCGTGCGTGCCGACCCCGGCGAGTCTGGCGCGGAAGAAGCCGGCGAGCCCGTGGGTACGGTTCGAGTGGGGCACGGCCCGGACGACCGCGTTCGACGGGGTGCTGTCGAGCCTGTCGGTGACGTACACGCTCTTCGACGTGGACGGCCGGCCGCTGCGGGCGACCTGCGCGCTCTCGGTCGAGGAGGCGAGCGTCGACCCGGCGGGCCAGAACCCCACCTCCGGTGCGCGCAGGGCCCGCAGCACGCACACCCTGGTGGCCGGGGACAGCCTGGCGCTGCTGGCCTGGCGGGAGTACGGCGACGCGACGGCCTGGCGGATGATCGCCGAGGCGAACGGGATCGACGACCCGATGGCCCTGGCCCCCGGCACCGTACTGATGGTGCCGGCGCTGGGGGACGCGGACGACGAGGGGGAGCGGTGAGCACGCCCGAGGCGCGCGGCGGCCGGGCGTTCGCGGCGGATCCCGTGGTGGAGGCGCCCGGCGAGCTGCCGGCGACCTGGGCGGCGCAGCTGGTGAGCTGCCTGGTGGACGAGAACGTGGGCCTGCCGGACACGGCGGTGCTCACCTACCGCGATCCCGACAACGAGTTCCTGGCGTCCACGGGCATCACCCTGGGCACGCCGCTGCGGGTGTCCGTGGTGACCGCCGGCGGGCAGGGGCGTGAGCGGCTGTTCAACGGCGAGGTCACGGCGGTGGAGATCGACCGGGACGGCACGGGCTCGTTCACGGTGCTGAGGGCGTACTCCCGCGCGCACCGGTTGCAGCGCGGCCGGCGGGTGGTGGCGTACCGGAACATGACGGCCGCCGCGATCGTCCGCAAGGTCGCCGTCGGGGCGGGTCTGGCCTGCGGGACGGTGGAGGCGGCGCCGGTCACGTACCGGCAGCTGTCGCAGGCCAACGTCTCCGACTGGGACTTCCTACAGTATCTGGCGGCCGAGAGCGGTGCGCAGGTGCGGGTCGACGACCAGGGCGTGCTCCAGTTCACCCGGCCGGAGCGGGCGTCGGGCGCGCCCGCGCCGTCGACCCCGGCCACGCAGAATCCGATGGTGCTGGAGTACGGGCGCAATCTGCTGGCGCTGCGTGCCGCGCTGTCGGGCGCGGACGGCGCGGCCTCGGTGGAGGTGCGGGGGTGGGACGTCACCACCAGGACCCCGCTGGTGGCCCGGCACCCGTCGGTGACCAGTGAGACGGTGCTGCCCGGGCTCGCCCCGGAGTTCGGCCTCCGCTTCGGGGCGTCGGCGAAGCTGACGGTGACGGACACCCCGTACGGTACCCAGGCCGAGACGACGGCGGTGGCGGACGCCGTCGCCGCCCAGGTCAGTGCCGGTTTCGCGGAGTTGGAGGCGGTGGCCGAGGGCAACCCGCGGCTGCGGGCGGGGCTGCCGGTCGCGCTGGGCAACGTGGGGAAGGCGTTCTCCGGCCGGTACACGGCCACCGCGGTGCAGCACAGCCTGGAGCCGCACAACGGCTACCGGACCACGGTGTGGGTCAGTGCCAGCCCGGACCGGTCGCTGGCGGGCCTGGTGACCGGTGCGAACGCGCCCGGTCGCGGCCCGCGCATCCCGGGGCTGGCGATCGGGGTGGTGACGGATGTGCGGGAGCCGAACGGCGCGGAACAGGGTGGGGTCCGGCTCAGGTTCCCCTGGCTGGACGGCACTTACGTGACGGACTGGGTGCGGACCGTGCAGTGGGGCGGCAAGGGCGGCGGGGGCGTGGTGAGCCCCGAGGTCAACGACGAGGTGCTGGTGGGCTTCGAACAGGGCCTGCTGGACAGCCCGTACGTCATCGGCGGCCTCTACAACGGTGTGGACCACCCCTCGCCGCACGATGTGCCCCTGGTGGACTCGACCAGCGGGAAGGTCAACCGGCGTTCGGTGGTGTCGCGTTCGGGCCACCGGGTGGAGCTGCTCGACGCCCCCGCGCCGGGCCCGTCCGGGGTGCGGCTGCGCACGGCCGACGAGCGGCTGGAGATCCTGCTGCACGACCGCGACAACACGATCGAGTTGACGGTGTACGCGGCCGGGGGACGGCGCGCTCTGTCCTCGGTGCTGCTGGACGAGGACGGCATCACGCTGGACGCGCGGACCGGCACGGTCCGGGTGCGGGGGAACACCGTGGAGATCGACGGCACCACGGCGGTCACGGTCGGCGGCCGGTCGGTGAGCGTGACCGGGCAGACGGACGTCACCGTCGACGGCGGACTGCTGGGGGTGCTGAAGGCCGATCTCGTCCGGATCAACTGACGCCTGCCGCACGCCAGGTCGCCGCCTGCCCGACCACCCGTTCGCCGACCGCCCGCCCACTCGCCCGCCAACCGCCGCCCACTCGCTCGCCGCCCCATCGACTGCCGTCCGACGCAAGGCCCGTGAGGGCCGTGACCTTCTTCCAGGAGCCCGTTATGCCCGCTGCCGCCCGTATCGGCGACCCCACCAGTCACGGAGGTGTGATCACCGCCCCGCCGCCCCCGGCCGCCGCCGCGGTCGTGCGGGTGCTGATCGGCGGGCGGCCCGCCGCGGTCGAGGGCAGCCTGCACGTGTGCCCGCCGCATGTCGAACTCGGCCCGGCCAATGTGATCCTGCCGAACCCCGCGGCGCTCACGACCGGCGTCGTCCTGATCGGCGGGCTGCCGGCCGCGCGGATGCGGGACCTCACGGCGTGCACCGCGACCGTGTCCCTGGGCGCCGTGAACGTGCTGATCGGGGGCCCGTTGTGAGCGAGCGGTTCATCGGGCGCGGCTGGGCGTTCCCGCTGCGGGTCGGGCCGACCGGCGGGATCGGCATGGTGGAACGGGAGCGGGAGATCGAGGAGGCGATCCGGCTGGTGCTCGGCACCGCGCCCGGCGAGCGCCCGATGCGCCCGGAGTTCGGCTGCGGCATCCACGAGTACGTCTTCGCGCCCGGCGACGGAGCCACGGCGGGGCGGATCGCCCAGCGGGTGCGTGAGGCGCTCGACCGGTGGGAGCCGCGGATCGCGGTGGACGACGTGGTGGTGGCCTTCGACGCGGTGGACGACGGCACTCTCTACATCGACGTGCGCTACACGATCCGCTCCACCAACGACCGGCGCAACCTGGTCTTTCCCTTCTACACGATCCCTTCCGAGGAGGGGGCCGAGGAAGCGGTGGCGGACTGATGGCCCTCCCCATCCCCAACCTGGACGACCGGCGCTTCCAGCAGCTCGTCGACGAGGCGAAGCGCTATGTGCAGCAGCGCGCCCCGGAGTGGACCGACCACAACGTCTCCGACCCGGGGGTCACCCTGATCGAGACGTTCGCCTACCTGGTGGACCAGTTGCTGTACCGGCTGAACCGGGTGCCGGACAAGAACTACCTCGCGTTCCTGGACCTGTTGGGCATCCGCCTGTTCCCGCCGACAGCGGGCTCGGCCGAGGTCGACTTCTGGCTGTCGGCGCCGCAGCCGGACACGGTGACACTGCCGGCCGGCACCGAGGTGACCACCGCGGACGGCGAGACGGACGAGCCGGTGGTGTTCGCCACCGCGGACGAACTGCACATCCTGCCGAGCGAGTTGGTCCGGCTGGTGACCGCGCCCCGCGGCGGTGCGCAGACCGACAGGACCGGGACGCTGTCCGAGGGCCGCGACGTGCCGTGCTTCCAGGCCGCTCCCGAGCCCGGTGACGCGCTGCTGTTCGGGCTGCCCACCGCGGTGCCGCGCTGTGTGCTCGCGGTGCGCCTGGACAGCCGGGTGGAGGGCGTCGGCGTGGACCCGCGCCAACCGCCCCTGGTGTGGGAGGCGTGGGACGGCGGCGGCTGGCGCGAGTGCGAGACCGGCACGGACACCACCGGCGGTCTGAACCGGCCCGGCGAGGTGATCGTGTACGTGCCGGCCGGACATACGGCGTCCGTGGTCGGCGGGAACCGGGCCGGCTGGCTGCGCTGCCGGGTCACCGAGGCCGGTCCTGGCCAGCCGTTCTACTCGGAGTCCCCCACGATCCGCGAGGCCACGGTGTTCACGGTCGGCGGCACCACCTCCGTGGAGCACGCCGAGACCGTCACCGATGTGCCGATCGGCACGTCGGAGGGGGTCGCGGGCCAGACGTTCCGGCTCAGCCGCGTGCCGGTACTCCTCGACGGAGGGCCACCGGTGGTGGAGGTCTCCTCCGCCGAGGGGTGGCAGCGCTGGGAGGTGGTCGAGCACTTCGGCCGGTCGGGCCCGGCCGACCGGCATGTCCGGGTGGACGCCACCACGGGCGAGTTCTCCTTCCCGCCGGCGCTGCGCGAACCGGACGGGACCCTTCGGCTGTGCGGCGCGGTGCCCGAGAAGGGTGCCCGGATCCGGGTGTCCCGCTACCGCACCGGCGGCGGCCCGGCCGGCAATGTCGCCCGCGGCGCGATCTCGGTGCTGCGCAGCTCCGTGCCGTACATCGCGCGGGTCGCCAACCGGGAGGCGGCGCGCGGCGGGGTGGACGGGGAGACCCTGGACCACGCCAGACTGCGGGCCCCCGACGTCCTGCGGATGCAGGAACGGGCGGTCACCGCCGAGGACTACGAGATCATCAGCCGGCAGGCGGCCCCGTCGGTGCGCCGGGTGCGCTGTGTGCCCGCCGCGCAAGGGGCGGGCGCCGTACGGGTGCTCGTGGTGCCGGACGCGGTGGCCGACGAGGGCGACCTGCTCCGCTTCGAGCAGCTGATCCCGTCGGAGCAGGTGCTCCGGGCGATCGCCGAAAGCCTGGACGAGCGGCGGCTGATCGGCACCCGGCTGGTGGTGGAGCCGCCCGCCTACCAGGGCGTGACCGTGGTCGCCCGGCTCGCGGCGGCGCCCGGCGACACCGACCGGGTGCGGGAGGCGGCGCTGGCCGCGCTGTTCCGGCACCTCAACCCGCTGCACGGCGGCCCGGACGGCGACGGGTGGCCGTTCGGGCGGCCGGTGCAGTACGGGGAGGTGTTCGGCGTGCTGCAACAGGCGGCGGGTGCCGCGCTGGTGGAGGAGATCCGGCTGTTCCCGGCCGATCCGGTCACCGGGCGGCGCGGCGCGCCGGTGAGCCGTGTCGACGTGGCCCCGGACGCGCTGGTCTTCTCCCATCAGCACCAGGTCGTCGTCCAGGCCGTCGAGCCGGGGGCGGGAGCGTGAGCCGCGCCGCGGTGGCCGGTCTGCCCAGCCGGTATCCGATCGGCGGGCTGCTGCCCGCGCTGTACGCCGACGACGACTTCGCGCAGCGGTTCACCGCCGGTCTGGACACGGTGCTCGCCCCGGTGTTCTCCACCCTCGACAACCTGCCCGCCTATTTCGACCCGCGGGTGGCACCGCTCGACTTCGTGGCCTGGCTGGCCTCGTGGGTGGGCGCCGCGGACGACCCGCGGTGGTCCGCCGAGCTGCGCCGCGAGGCGGTGCTGCGGGCGGTGGAGCTGCATCGCCTGCGCGGCACCCGGCGCGGCCTGGTCGAGCGGCTGCGGCTCACGCTCGCGGTGAACGCCGACGTCACCGGCGACGGCGGAGTGGTGTGGTCCCGGACGGCGGGCGCCGAGCCGCCGCCGGAGCCGTCCGGCGAGGTGGTGGTGCGGGTGTGGCCGGACCGCGATCCGGAGGTGGACGAGGACCGGGTCCGTGACGTCGTACGGGCCCTGTGCCCGGTGCATGTTTCCTGCCGGGTGGAGTTTCTGCCCGGCCCGCCCGCCGACGAAGGAAGGTGACCCGTGCGCGACTGCCCCACGTGCGGCGCGTCCAACGGTCCCGCCGACGACTTCTGCGGCAACTGCGGATCGTATCTCGGCTGGTCCCACGACCCGCAGGGCGCGTCCGAGCCGACCACCGCCCCCGCGGCGCAGACCGCGGACGGCACGTCCGCCCCACCCGCCGGTCCGGCGGCGCGGGAGCCGGCCGGGCTCGCACCGCCGGGGGGCGCCCCGGCCGCCGGGGAGCCGGTCGAGCCGGTCGAGCCGCAGCCGGCAGCGGTGCGGCCCGCGAAGCCGGTCGCGGCGCGCCCGGTCGTGCGCCCGGTTTCGGCACCGGAGGAGGTGGTCGGGCCGCCGTGCCCCGTGTGCGGCACGCCCAATCTGCCGGGCCGCCGTTTCTGCCGCCGCTGCGCGAGTCCGCTGGACCCGGCGGCGGCCGAGGCCCCGCTGCCGTGGTGGCGTACCGTCTGGCCGTTCCGCCGCCGGGTGCGGGCGGGCTCCGGACGGGCGGTCCGGCTGCTGGTGGCCCTGGCCGTGGTCGTCGCGCTGTGCGCGGCCGCGGTCCTGCTGGTGCCCGCCGCGCGCGCCCTGTTCGAGGACACCCGGGACAAGCTCGACGGCACCAAGGCGGTCACCCCGGTGCGTGTGACGGCCAGCGCCCAGGTGCCGTCGCATCCGGCGTCGAACACCACGGACGGCCTCAGCAACCGCTACTGGGGGGCGCCGGGGGCGGGCGCCTGGGTGAACTACGGCTTCGGCACGCCGTTCCGGCTCGTCGACATCATCGTCACCAACGGCGCTTCCAAGTCGCCCGAACAGTACGACCGGGAGGCCCGGGCGCTCCGGATGGACCTGGAGGTGACGTCGGCGGACGGCACGGTGCACCGCAAGACGTTCGCACTCAGCGACAAGCCGGGCGGGCAGACCGTTCCGCTGGGGTTCAGCGACGTGGTGAACGTACGGCTGGTGCTGGGGTCCGTCACGGGTCTGACGGCGGGTCGTCAAGTCGCCGTCGCCGAGGTGGAGTTCTTCCAGCGGGGCTGAGCACGACCGACACGAGCGCCGGCGGGCTGCCCGAACGGGCAGCCCGGCCCGGCCCGTTGTCCGCCCTTTTCGTTCTTCCCCCGCGACCTCTCCTGCGGCAGGGTCACCAGGGTCACTTCCGAAACGGTGCGAGAGATCTCGTTCGAACGGATCCTTCATGCGGCACACCACCGAGCCCCGACGGAACGCCGGTCCGGACCGCGAACAGGCCAAGCCCCGCGGCGCCGTCCGGACTCCCGGCACGCTCACCACCGGCATGGCCACCGCCGGACGCGGCAGGCCGCCGCAGGCGGGCGCGCTGGGTGCCCTGCAACGGTCGATCGGCAACGCGGCCGTCACGCGGATGGTCGCGTACGAGCGGAACCGGCGCGGCGCCGACCACGCCGCCGTGCAGCGCTCCGGGGGCGGCGGGACGGACCGGCCCGACGCCGTACGGGAGGCCGCGCGAACGGCCGAGCGCGGCGGCGGCCGGCTGCCGGGCGGTGTGCGCCGGACCATGGAGAACGCCTTCGGCACCAAGCTCGACCACATCAGGGTCTCGGTCGACGAGCAGGCCGCCGCGGGCATCGACGCCAAGGCGTACACCGTCGGCGACACCATCGTCGTCCGGAACGCGAGCGTCCTGCGCGATGTCGAGACGATGGCCCACGAGATCCACCACACCACCCAGCGCGGCGCCCCCGCCGGCCTCAGCGACCCCGGCGACAGGTGGGAGCGCGAGGCGTCCGACGTCGGCGCCCGGGTCGCCCGCGGCGAGAGTGTCCAGCGCTCCGCCAGCGACGGCGAGGAGCACGACGGCACCGCGCACCGCGCGGCGGTCCAGCGCCGCGTCGGCTTCGAGTTCGAGTCGCAGTGGCGGGTGCGCGACCACACCGGCCTCGACGACGAGGACGAGCAGAGGTACCAGGACGAGGTCTCCCGGCGTGACGGCATGCTCGGCGTGCAGATCCTCCTGACCATGGCCCGCCTGCAATTCCGTGATCTGCTGGACGAGACCGAACTGGCCAGGCCCGGCGACGAGCTGAGGAACGAGTGGCTCACCGCCCTGCCGAGGACCCGGCCGACCGACCCTCCGCGGTTCGCGGCCACCGACGCGGGCAGGGCGCGGCTCGAACGGGCGCGGCAGGAGAAGCCCGCCGAGTACGCGCGGCACAAGGAGGAAGCCGCCCTGCCGTTGCTGGGCAACGGCGAGATCCGGGAGACCCCCATCCGCGGCCGTGACGTCCCGAAGATGGGTACCGTCGGCCGGGGCACCGGTTACCGGCTCACCTCGGACGTCAGCCCGACGGGCGGCTCGGCCCTGGAGTGGGTGACCGATCCGCTCAGCACGAGGGACGAACTCCTCCAGGTGATGGGCGAGATCACCCGGGTCTCGAATGCCCTGGACGCCCGGAAGGACCAGGAGTCCTTCCCGCTCCAGGAGGTGGTGCTCGGGGGCTTCACGGCGGACCCCGGGATCATGGTGTTCCCGCTGAGCGGTGAGATCATCTACGCACCGCAGATGACCGGCGGTTTCAAGCTGGACGAGCTGCCCCGGCTGTGGAAGTACCTCAACGTGCCGGCCACGCGTCCCTGGAACTCCACGGGCTCCGCCTTCGAGCAGCGCAAGGAGGCCAAGGCGGACCTGCACCAGGACGGCCTGCGTGTGGTCGACACCGTCCGTCAGCAGGCCGAGTCGCAGGCCAGGAACCTCGGCAAGGAGATCACCGGTGGCGCCTCCACGGACGCGCTGGTCGGTCTGACCACCCTGGTCGGCAGCTACCTGGCGTACGGCGACGAACTGCCGGCCAGGGCGAACTCGAAGTCGATCGCGGGCGGTCTGATGTCCCGCACGTCCTTCGCCCACAACTTCACGCTGCTGCCCCTTCCGCTCCGGGTCCACTTCCGCGCGCACCCGGACGAGTTCGCCGCGTTCGTCCTGAGGGCGGCCGGCTTCGACCCGGCCGACCGGCAGGCCCGGGTGTACCCCAACACCGTCGAGCACGGGGACGCCGGTCAGCGCAGCGAGGCTGCGATCCCGCTGACCCGGTACCAGTGGCTGGTGGGCATGCCGGCCGGCAAGGATCTGCTGCGGAACTACAAGCACCTGAACGAGGTGGAGAAGGCCGAGGTCGACAAGGAGGACTGGGCGCACATCCACGGCTCCCTCGGCGCGCTGGGTTCGGTGGACGACCGGGTGGGCGGGCCCGGCAAGGAGGAGGTCGCCCTCGTTGCCGAGCTGCGCCGGATGAAGGACAGCCTGCGCACCGCGGACCTCATGCCGCTCGCGCTCACCGCCTTCGAACTGGTCCAGCGGCTGAACGAGGGCAGGTCGATCAAGTACGAGAAGGAGAGGCGGTAGCGCCGGCTGTCCAGGGGGCAGCACCGGAGTGATCGACCGGAGTGATCAGTACGCCGCCCGCGTCCGCCGCGGCACGAGCACCGCCGCCGCCCTCACCGTCCCGGCTCCGCGCACGATCGACCGGGCGAGCTCTAGGAGACGTACTCGTACCCCGACCACACGCTGCCGCCGCGCCACGCCGTGCCGTCCGTCACGTACGCGTAGGCCAGGGTGCCGTAGTAGCCCGCGCCGCAGGACGCGGCGCCGCCGTAGTTGTAGACCTGGCTCGGTCCGTAGGGGCCGCCGGTGTCGCCTCCGCTGACGCCGGTCGGGCCGTACAGCCAGTCCGTGCTGCGGCACACCACCCAGGCGGAGCCGTTCCACCGCTCCACGTCGAGCCGCACCGCGGCCGCATTGCCCGACTTGGTCAGGCCGCCGACGCAGCCGGTGCCCAGCGCGTAGGTGTTCGCGTAGGCCAGATTGCCGGAGAACACATTGGGCTGGGCGTGGTCGATGCCCGCGGAGCCCTGCACGCACAGTCCGGACACGCTGTAGACCGTGACGTTCGAGCCCCACGTCCACGCGTACGCCGACTGGTTCATGGTCAGCGCGAAAAGTAACGCCACGACCGCACAGAGGGCCGACTTGAGGAACAGCCTGGATACCACCATGGTCTTTTCTCCTGCCTGCGTGAGCCTGTCCGGCCGTAAGGGCTCACGCGGCCTCCCACACGCCACCGTGCCCGTACCCGTGCCGGATACTTCTGGAGGCTCCACAGCGTGGCAGGCACAGCGGTACGGCCCGGGACGAACGCCGCAATCTACGCCGAAGAGCCGACCGGTCCGCCCGTAGGCGTCGTACCGCCCGTACTGCCCGGCCGCCCCAGTCCGGCCGCCGCAGTCCGGACATGCGGCGTTCACCTTGCGAAACCCAGGATTTCACGTCCGGTCGGTGCGCATTATGCCTCCAAAGGGAGCTTTGCGCCTATCATCATGTGGTAATCTGTTGACCAGCTCTTTACATTGCCTCGGGTCGGATCTGCCACCCGCAGCGCAAGGAACCGGTCGGCCACAGGGGAAGGGGGAACACGCCATGAACCAGGACGTCTTCCCCGTGAGCACCCCCGTCGCCGGGACGGTCATCCCCTGGGCGGCCACACCGTACGTTCCCCGGGCTTCGCGTGTGGACAACGCGGCCCGGGACTCCGTTCCCGATACGGACACCGCCGCCGCACAAAGCTGCTGACAGCGCCCTGCTCTCTTCGAAGAGCAGCGGCGTCGGCACCGCGGCGCGCCCCGCACCCCACCTCTCGGCACAGACCACTGCGGATACGCAGGGCCGCAGCCACAGCTGCTTGACTCTGGTGATGACGCCTGTCATCGGCGTCCCCGTACCCGCGTCCCGATGGAGCACTCTGATGGAGCACACCTCCCGCGCCCGCGCCCGCAAGACCCCCCTTCCCGGCATCGGCGCCCGCTATGACATGACCACCGAGTCCGGCCGGCATCTGTCGGTCGTCGTTCACCAGGACGGTCGGCGGTTCCTGGGATTCCACGACCCCGAGGACGACGACAGCTGCAAGGACGCGACCTCGCTGACCCCCCAGGAGGCCACCGAGCTGGGCGAGTTGCTGACACCCGACGCGGTGGCGCACCTCCAGCAGCACCTGGAGATCGACCTCGTCACCGAGCACATCGCGATCACCAAGCGGTCGCCGTACGTCGGGCGGACGCTCGGTGCGACGCAGGCACGCACCCGGACCGGCGCCTCCATCGTCGCGGTGCTCCGCCGGACCTCCGCCGAGCCCTCACCCACGCCCGACTTCCGCTTCGCCGTCGGCGACACACTCGTGGTCGTCGGCACACGCGAGGGCGTCGACGCCGTCGCCGAGCTGATCACCGGAGGATAGAAGGCCGTGCACAACACTTCCGACATGCTCATCGAACTCGGGGCGATCATCCTCGCCCTGGGTATCCTCGGCCGGCTCGCGGGACGGGTGGGCTTCTCCCCGATTCCGCTGTATCTCCTCGCGGGACTGGCCTTCGGCAAAGGCGGACTGATCCCGCTCCAGGCCAGCGAGGAATTCGTGGCCACCGGAGCGGAGATCGGCGTCGTGCTGCTCCTCCTCCTGCTCGGGCTGGAGTACACCGCCTCCGAACTCGTCACGAACCTCAAGACGCAGTACCCGATCGGTGCCGTCGACTTCGTGTTCAACGCCGTGCCGGGCGCCGTCGCCGCGCTCCTGCTGGGCTGGGGTCCGGTGGCCGCCATCGCCCTGGCCGGTGTCACCTGGATCTCCTCGTCAGGGGTGATCGCCAAGGTCCTCGGCGACCTCGGCCGCCTCGGCAACCGCGAGACACCCCTCATCCTCGGCGTCCTGGTCCTGGAAGACCTGTCGATGGCCGTCTACCTGCCGATCCTCAGCGCCCTGCTCGCGGGCGTGAGCCTGGCCGGCGGCACGCTCACCCTGCTGATCTCCCTGGGCACCGTCAGCGTCGTCCTCTACGTCGCCCTGCGCCACGGCCGGCTGATCAGCCGTGCGGTCTCCTCCGACAATCCCGAGATGCTGCTCCTGGTCGTCCTCGGTCTGACACTCCTCGTGGCCGGCGTCGCCCAGCAGCTCCAGGTCTCCGCGGCCGTCGGCGCCTTCCTGGTCGGTATCGCGCTCTCGGGCGAGGTCGCCGAAGGAGCCCGCAACCTCCTCACCCCGCTGCGCGACCTGTTCGCCGCGGTCTTCTTCGTCTTCTTCGGGCTGAGCACCATCCCGGCCGACATCCCGCCCGTACTGGTCCCCGCCCTGATCCTGGCCGCGGTCACCACCGCGACGAAGATCGCCACCGGCTGGTTTGCCGCGCGCCGCGCCGGCATCAGATCCGCGGGCCGCTGGCGGGCGGGCGGCACGCTGGTCGCCCGCGGCGAATTCTCCATCGTCATCGCCGGCCTCACCGTCGCCGTCGAGCCCCGTATCGCCCCACTGGCCACCGCCTACGTACTGATCCTCGTTATCGTCGGCCCGCTCGCCGCCCGGTGGACCGAGCCGATCGTCCGCAGACTCTCCCGGCGCACCGGCGGCCCCACCCCCGAACCCCCGGCGGCCCCCGCGCCCGAACCGGTCGACGCCGCCTCCGCCCACCCCTGAGCGCAGGGCGCGCGGACGCCGGGGCCGCCGGCGGCCGCCGTGTCCGCGCGCGGGCGACCCCGCGCACGCTGAGACTCCCCGCCGAGACCGAGGGCCTCGGCCTGTTCACAGATCCCGGAGGCAGCAATGGTTGCGACGGAAATACCGCAGGAATTCCTCGACGGCTACGCCCGGATCCTGGCCGGGGCATCCAGCACCGGCCGCCGTCTCACTCGTGAGGAACTGCTGTCCCAGCGGGCGCTGGGAGCCAAGGCAGCCGTCGCGGGATACGGATGGCGTGCCCTCGTCCGCGGGCATCTCACGGCGGGAGGGGCCGGCTTCCCGGCCGCGGCGGCCCCGGACACCGTGCTGGCCGCCGCCGCGCAGGCATTCGACGCCTTTGCCGAGGGGTACGAGCGCGAGCAGCGGCTCGTCGTCCGCCGGGAGGAGGCCGCCCGGCGCGCGTTCGTCGAGGATCTCCTCCACGGTCCGGGCGACCTGGGAACCCTCGCCGAACGGGCCGAGCGGTTCGGACTGCGCGTGTCCAGGTCCTACGCGGTCGCGGTGGCGGAGGGACCGGGGCCCTACGAGGCCGCGGATCCCCGGTCCAGGGCGGTGGAGAGCGAGCTGTTCGCCCGTTTCGAGAGCCGCCGGCTCCTGCTCACGACCCACCGGGGCCGCCTGGTGTGCATCGCCCCGGGAGACCAGGACGACGTCCTGACCTATTTCGCCCGGCGCGCGCACGACACGGCCGACAGCGGCCGAGTCTTCATCAGCCGCCCCAGGCCGGGGCTCGGCGGCATCGCCCACGGCTACGAGGAGGCCCTCAGCGCCCTGGACATCGCCCAGCGCACGGGAATGGCCGAACCGCTGCTCCGCGCGTCCGACATGCTGGTCTACACCGTCGTCCTGCGCGACCGGCAGGCGCTCGTGGACCTGGTGCACGCCACCCTCGGCCGGCTGGTCCAGGCCCGCGGGGGCCCGGGGCCGTACATCGACACTCTCGCCGCGTATTTCGGTACGGGGTGTGTGGCGGCGGAGACCGCGCGCCGCCTGTCGCTGAGTGTGCGGGCACTGACGTACCGGCTGGAACGCATCCACCGCCTCACCGGGTTCAATCCCGTCGACCCGCGGCACCGGTACACGCTTCAGACAGCGACCCTCGGCGCGCGCCTGCTCGACTGGCCGGACCCCGGGGCCGCCGACCGCTGAACGCCGCGGCGGCCCCACCGACGTCGACGGCCGGTCCCTGTCACCGGTGGCCGGCGTCGGCCGCCGGGGAGTGCGGCTCCGCGTCGACCCGATGGTGCGGGCCGGGCAGGCGTACGGTCACTTCCAGCCCGTTGGGTCGCAGCGGCGTTGCCGTGAGTGTGCCGTCGTGGGCGCGCACGATCGACTGGACGATGGCGAGTCCCAGGCCGTGCCCGCCCGGACGGGCCGTCCGGCTCTCCTTGCGGGTGTCGAGGCGATGGAACGGTTCGAAGGCGCGATCGACCTCGTCCTGACCGAGTTCCGGCCCGGTGTTGCGTACCCGGATACTCGCCTCGCCGCTGTCCGTCTCCGCCACGCCGACTGTCACCGTGCCGCCGCGGTGGTTGTGCCTGATGGCGTTGTCCACGAGATTGCGCATGAGCTGCCTCAGCAGGACCGAGTCACCCCACACCGTGGACCGGCCCCGGGGCTCCGCGACGGTGACCCCGGCCTGCTCGGCCTGCGGCCGTGACTGCACCCACAGCTCGTGTGCCAGGGAGCCGAGGTCGGCCTCCTCGTGCGCGATCGCGCCGTGATCGGCCCGCGCCAGCGTCAGCAACGCCTCGGTGATCTCGGTGGAGCGCTGGTTGAGCGCGAGCAACTGAGGCCCGGCGATCCGCAGTTGCTCCGGGTCGGGCACGGCGAGAGTGACCTGCAAGATGGTCCGCATGCTCGCCAGCGGGGTGCGCAATTCATGCGAGGCGTTGGCCGCGAAGCGGCGCTGGGCCTGGAACGCCTGCTCCAGACGGCGCAGCATCGCGTTGAACGTCTCCGCGAGCTCTCTGATCTCGTCCCGCGGCCCGTCGAGGGGAATGCGCTCGTGCAACGTGGAGTCGGCGATGCCCTGCGCGGTGGAGGTGATCTTCTGGAGGGGAGCCAGCATCCGGCCGGCCACGACCCAGCCGACGAGCAGGACGATCACCATGAGGACGAGCAGCGCCACGGCGCTGAAGAGGACAAGCGCCTGGAGGAAGTCGGCCTTGGAACTCACCTCGAACGCCAGCAGTCCCGGACTGGTGGGCTTGGCGAACGCTCCCGCACCGGAGGCATGGCTGTCGGCCCCGCAGAGGGCGGCCCCGCACTTCGTCACGGAGATCGTGCTGGTCAGCGTCGGGGAGTAGCTCGGGCCGTACATCATGAACAGGTACAGCAACCCGATCATGGCCGCGGCCGACGCCGCGAACAGCCCGCCGTAGGTGAGGGTGAGCCGCGTGCGGATCGTCAGCCGCGCGTGGGTGGCGGCGGCCCTCACGAGAGCCGCCGCAGGTAGTAGCCGGCGCCGGGTCTGGTGTGGAGGAGCGCGGGATCACCGAGCTTGCGGCGCAGGGTGGAGACGGTGACGCGGACGGCCTGGGTGAACGGGTCCGCGTGCTGGTCCCACGCCTTTTCCAGCAGCGTCTCGGCACTGACCACACCGCCCTGCGCGGCCATCAGGACGTGGAGCACGGCGAACTCCTTCCGGGTCAGGCGCAGATACCGGCCGTCGCGGTAGGTCTCACGGCGGAACGGGTCCAGTCGCAGGCCCGCCCACTCCAGTACCGGCGGGGGCGGCGTCCCCGACCTGCGGTGCAGCGCGTGCAGCCGCGCGACCAGCTCGGGAAAGTCGAACGGCTTGGGGAGGTAGTCGTCCGCGCCCAGCCGCAGCCCGTCGACGCGGTCGTCGAGCGAGGCGGCCGCGGTGAGCATCAGGACGCGTACGGTGCTGTGCTCGGCGGTGATGACACGGCACACCTCGTCACCGTGGATGCCGGGCAGGTCGCGGTCCAGGACCACCACGTCGTAGTCGTGCCACTGGAGCTGCTCAAGGGCGGTCTCCCCGTCGGGCGCGTGGTCGACGGCCATGGCCTCCCGGCGCAGACCGGTCACCAGGGCCTGGGCCATGAACTGCTCGTCCTCGACAATCAGCACGCGCACGCGCTCTCCTTCCATCGGCTTTCGCCCCGCGTGCCCCCACGTACGCGGAAGGTGCCGGACGGCGGGCGCGGGTCCTGTGACATCCGGTGCCCGCCGGGAAGCGACAGGCGCGTCGGACTACGGCGCGGACAGCGCCGCGGTGGGCGGTGTGCGAGCGGCCCGCAGGGCCGGATACAGCCCGGAGACCGCGCCGATCAGCGCTGTCGCCGCAAGGCCGCCGGTCAGCGCCATGAGCGGAATCGCGGTGGGCCAACCCTGGCTGACAGCGTAACCCGAGGTCACCGCGGCACCGAGCGCCGTTCCGCCCAGCCCTCCCATCGTGGCGAGGAGGAGCGCCTCCACGAGGAACTGCCAGGAGATGTGCCGCCGAGCCGCGCCCAGGGCACGGCGCAACCCGATCTCCCCTCGGCGCTCCATGACGGCGATGACCATGGTGTTGGCGACGCCGATGCCTCCGACGAGGAGGGCCACCGCGCCGAGTCCGACCAGCAGGCCGTTGAACGAGGCGTCGGCGGCCCGCCGGGCCCGGAGCGCGTCGGACGGCCGGCTCACGGTGACGTACTGGGGGTTCTCCGGGTTGACCGCACGCGGTAGCAACCCGCGTACCGACTCGACGAGGTTGTCGGCGGAACGTTCGTAGACGGTCGTCGGATGGCCGTCGAAGCCCAGGAGCCGCTGGGCTGCCTTGTCGTTGACGAGGACGGAGATGTCGAGATCCGGGACGAGCGGCACCGGGTCGAGGATGCCGAGGACGGTGAAGTACCGGTCGCCGATCCAGACCTGTTCACCGGGGCCCGCGACCCCCAACCGGTACGCCGCCCGGTCGCCCAGGACGGTCGTGGGATAGCGGTCCGGTGCGCGGTCCAGCCAGCCTCCGCGGGCTACGTGCGCCTTCAGCGTTCGCAGCAGACGGGTGTCGGTGGCCACCACCGACAGGCCGTTCGTCTCGGCGGGATCCACGTGGGCGTTCCGATAGGCGTTGGCGTCCTTCAGGACTGCCGTGCCGCTGACCGAGTCGACACCGTCGGCGCGGGCGATGGTGTCCACCGCGGCCACGGGCAGGGGCACTTCCTCCTGGGTGTCGGGGTTCGTGCCCGGTGCCACGGTCAGCAGATTGGTGCCGAGCTTGTTCAGCTCGGCCTGGAGCTGGGCTTTGCTGGAGGAGGAGATCCCGATGACGGCGATCATCGCGGCGATACCGATGGCGATGCCGGTGGCGGACAGGACGGCACGCAGCGGTCGCGTGCTCAATCCGTTCGCACCCAGTCGCAGGAGATCCGCGCCCCGCAGACGTGAGCGTGCGGCGTTCATCCGATTCCGCCCGGTTCTCCGTCGGGTCGGGGTTCGCTGTCGGGTCGCGGTCCGCCGTCGGGTCGTGGTCCTCCGTCGGGTCGTGGTCCGGGGACGACGACGCCGGAGTCGTCGACGAGCTGCCCGTCCCGCATGACCAGCCGGCGGGGCAGGCTCGCCGCCAACGCCGTGTCGTGGGTGATGACCACCACCGTCGTGCCCGAGCTGTGCAGTTCGCGGAGCAACTCCACGACCAGCGCGCCGGAACGGGTGTCCAGGGCCCCGGTGGGCTCGTCCGCCAGCAGGATCGCCGGACCGCCCACGACGGCACGCGCGATGGCGACGCGTTGCCGCTCGCCTCCCGAGAGCTCATGGGGCCGGTGACCCACCCGGTGACCGAGGCCGACCCGGTGCAGCGCGGCCTCGGCCCGCTCCCGTCGTCTGCTCCGGGGCAGGCCCGTGTAGAGCAGGCCATCGGCGACGTTGTCCACGGCCCGGGTCCCTTCGGCGAGGTGGAACTGCTGGAAGACGAAACCGATGCGGTGGGCGCGCAGCGCGGACAGGGCGCGGTCGTCGAGCCGGTCCACCTGGTGCCCGTCCACGACGAGGCGGCCCCCGCTGGGGCGGTCCAGGGTGCCGATCAGGTTCAGCAGTGTGGATTTGCCGGACCCGGACGGCCCGACGACGGCGATCAGCTCACCGGGAGCGATGGCCGTTGTCACCTTTCTCAGGGCATGCACCTGGTGCGGTCCTGAACCGTAGGAACGGCTGACGTCCGTCAGGGCGACAACGGGTACCGCCTTGCCGGACAGGACCGATGTGGCTTCGGGAGCAAGGGGTGTCACAGCTTCGGCACCCCCACACGCAGGCCCTCGGTGACGCCCGGACCACTGATCTCGACCCTGCCGCCCGCGAACGCGCCGGTGCGCACCTTCACCCTGCGCACCTTCCCGTCCTGCACGACCTGGAGCGCGTAGCCGCCGCCGGACACGGGCAGGAGCGAGGTCACGGGCACGGACAGCACGTTCCTGGCCTCCAGGCGCTTCAGCACGACGAGAACGCCCGCGTTCCGCAGCTTCGCCAGGGCCTCCTGTGAGTCGGGGTCCACGTTCGCCGGGACGACCGTCTTGTTGTACTTGTTCTGCTTCTCGGCGCCCACGGAGGAGATGCGCCCGCCGGTCTGCCGGCCGTCGGGCAGCTCGATCCGGACCTTTGCGCCCTTGACGGCCAGGTCCTCGTCCCCGGCCGGTACCTCCACGGCGATCCGCTGCCGGGAACCGCTGGCGTGCAGCACCGTCAGGCCGGGAACCGCTGGGTCGCCCGGCTGCGCGCCGGCCGAAGTGATCCGCAGTGAGCCCGGTGTGAACACCACGCGCCCCAGCTCGATCCGTCCGCTCTGCGGCAGCCCGTTGTCCTTCTGCCACCGTTTCACCGCGGCCTGCGTCAGCGCGGTGAACTCGTCGTCCACGGTGAAGCCCGTGTATCCGAGCGCCACCAGGTTCTCCTCCAGCATGCGGACGTCCGGGCCGTCCTCCATGCCCGGCTCGAACTCCCGCCAGGCGGGCAGCGAACCGCGCAGCAGGAAGACGGGCATGTTGTTGACCGAGTACAGGCGCCCGCCCGGGCCTACGACGCTGTTCGCCGACGGCAGCCGGGTGATGATGCCGGTGAGCTGGTTCCTGACCTCACGGCTACCGGAGAACTCGACCTTGCCCGCCGCCCGGATCTCCGAGACCAGATCGCCTCGGGTGATCTTCTCCGTGGCGGGGGGTAGCGGTCCCTGCGGCGCCGGGCGCGCGGGCTGATCCGTCCGCGCGTGGAGCACCACGGCGAGCGGTGCCATGACCACGGCGGCCGCCGCCAGCACGACGAGTACCCGCCGCCGGTGGCGGGTCCGGGGCGGCTTTCCGGTCGGCCCGTCCTCCACCGGCGTCACGTCGGCGGCGGTGTGCCGGGTGTCCGTCACTGCCCGTTCCCCTGCTGGAAGTACCGGTCGAGTTCGTCAGTGATCGTCTTGCAGGCCTTCTTCGCCTGCTGGTAGGCGGGGTCGCCTGCGTCCAGGGACACGGATCCGTTCTCCTCCTGCGGCTTGGGCGGGCTCCAGCCGTTGTCGCGCATGCACTTCTGCAATTCGAGGCTGAGCGCTTGCACCTTGGGGTCCTGGTACAGGCCGCCGCCGTCGTCGACGCGGCCCGCGTCCGATCCGGGGGCCTGTCCGCACACCTTCGCCGCCTTGACCAGGAGGTCCTGAGCGACGCCTTCCGGGATCTTCGGGACATCACCCGGCTTCGGATCCGCGACCTCGACACCCTGCTCACGCATGCACGCCGCGTACTTCACCCCCGTCGCCGCATCCGCCGAGCCGCTGTCGCCCGCCGACTCGCCCTTGCTCCCGCCGCACGCCGCCGCGCCGGTTGCCAGGAGAAGAGCGACCGCCGCTGTGGCCAGGCCGCGACGCCAGTGCGCGGATCGATTCATGAATACCTCCGAGAGCAAGCCGGCCCGCCTGTGTGGACAGGCGGGGGGAATGGGCCCGCCGCTCTCACGCCGGTAACGAGGCGAGAGTGTGCGCGGCGACGAGCGCCATTCCAGCGCATCGGTCATTGCACGCCGGTGAGGAAATTCCCTTACCTTTTCGCAAGGTCGGGCGCCGGGGCGGACTCTGCCCGAGGGGGGCGCCCAGGGGCGTTTCGCAGCCTGGGACAGCAACCCGCTGACAGACCTCAAAGGGCCTCCGACGCAGGTCGGAGGCCCTTTTGTGAGCGAAACGGCAGGGAGCGGCAGACGAGTCGGGCTGTACGCCGGGTTCTCTTCCGCTACTGAGCCAGTACGGCTTTGACCTGCTATTTGTGTGACTTCCGGGCCCGGTCCACATCCCTGGGACTTCTCAGGGACTTCCGGCGGGCTCCGGCCCGTCACCCCCGGTCGAGGCCCGAGAACCACGACTCGATGGCGGACAGTCCCCGCGCGCCGGCTTGCGGCATGAAGTGCGCGTAGGTCCGGAGCGTGAACGCCAGGTCGGAGTGGCCCAGCCAGTTCGCCAGCGACACGATGGACTCACCCGCTTCGAGCATCACCGAGGCGTACGTGTGGCGCAGAACGTGGAAGCCGTGCTCCCTGCTCGGCTCCCACACCCGCGAAGGCATCGCCCCCGGTTCCTGCTTCGGCAAGGGCGGGATCACTCCGGCGCCGGCGAGTGCCGGCTTCCATGTCTTGGTGTTCCATGTGGTGCGGTTGATCGCACCATGACGCGTCGTGCAGACGAGCAGTCGAACGGTGACCTTACGCCGGGCGTCCCGGGCGAGGTCGGGTTCTTCCGGGTCCAGCCACGGCAGCGTGACCTCCACTGGCTCGAATCGCTGCTGGTGGGTGACCAGTCGGCTCTCCAGCGCCGGTGCCACCGGTACGTCCCGCTCCTTTCCACCCTTCGGTGGGCCGAAGTACAACTGTGACTTGAGCATCAGGACTTGACGCTCGATGTGTACATAGCCGTCACGGAAATCATCGGGACTGACACCGAACGCCTCCCTTTCGTCGGCGGTGGGGCATGACGAGTCTGGTTCCCGGGGCAGAGGCGGGTAAGGCGCTGTCGGCGCGAGGCTCTACGCGGCGGCCCGGTCGACACCGGAGGGAGACGGCTGGGCCGCCGCTGTCAGCGTATTGATTCATTCCTTCACGGATGTGTGAGCGGCTTGGCGGGCGCCAGCCTCCAGGAGGGGCCGGTGGGGGCGTCGAGCCAGAGGGTGTGGGCTCCGGTGGTGTCGATGGTCAGGCCGTAGCGGTCGAGGCCGGGCCTTCCGTGCGTCACCCAGTCGGTGAGCAGGGACTCGCGCTCGGCCCAGAGGTCGCGGGGCCCGTCGTGGACGAGCTGGGCGGCCCGGGGATCGGTCTGGATGATGCGGGCCCACGATCCGGACTTCGGGTCGTAGAGGCATCGCAGGTGCTGCTCCGCGTCGTCGGTGAGGGTGATCTGCGTGACGGCCGGCTGGGCGAGCGAGACGAGGAACGCGGGGCCGTCGGCGTCGAGGTTCGTGGGGAGGGAAATGGTCCGGGTGTTGCCGGTGGCGGTGGCGAGCATGGCGAAGTGCTGCCTGGCGGTGTCTCGAACCGTGTCCGCGGTGTCGCGGGCGCTCATGAATGCGGTCAGGTCCGGAAGGAAGTGCCCGTGGGCGCTGTGGTCGGTGCTGACGGTCAGGCGTGCGATGCCGAAGCCGACGGCGGCGACGATGACCCCGCCGGGGCGGACCTGCTCGCGCCACGCGTCGGGGAGACGGTCCACACCGCAGGTGACCAGCAGCCGGTCGTACGGGGCGCGTTCGGGGTGTCCGGCCATGCCGTCGGCCGCGATGAGGGTCGGGGTGTAGCCCTCGGCCTGGAGGCGGTTCCGTGCCGCGTTCACGAGGGTGGGGTCCACGTCGACGGAGACGACGTGTTCGCTGCCGAGCCGGTGGGAGAGCAGGGCCGTGTTGTAGCCCGTGCCGGTGCCCACCTCCAGGATGCTGTCCCCGTCCTGGGCGCCGCTGGCTTCCAGCATCCGCGCCATGACGGTGGGCGCGGTGGAGGAACTGGTGGCGGTGTCGGTCACGTCGAACTGCGTGATGAGGGAGACGTCCTGGTAGGCGGCGGCCATCCAGGAGGAGTCGTCCCGGCTGTAGTGGAACGTGCTGCCCCGGGCCCGCATGGTGAACTCGGGCACGAACGCGTGCCGGGGGACGGCGGCGAACGCTTCCTGCCAGGCCGGGGAGTGCAGGGCTCCTTCGGCTACGAGGCGTTCGGTCATGAGGCGGCGCAGTTCGTCGGCGGCCGGTACTGCGGTGGTCATGCGGTGGTTCCCTCCAGGAGGTCTGCCAGGGCGTGGGTGATGGGGGTGCGCAGTTCGGGGATGAAGGCCCATTGGCCGTTCGGGTTGAGGTCGATCAGGAACCAGGTGCCGTCATCGTCAACGAGGAAGTCGATGGCCGCGTAACGAAGGCCGAACGCTTCCAGCAGTCTCCGGACCCCCGAGGCGACGGCGGTCGGTACGTCGCACGGCTCGTAGACGTGGCTGTCGTAGTCAGTACGGATGTCGACGGGCGCCTGCTCGGAGGTGGTGCGAATCCGCGCCGCGAACATCCGGTCCGCGACGACGGTCAGCCGGACTTCGTACGCCTTGGTGATCCACTCCTGGAACTGGTGAGTGGTCAGGGCGACCGAGTCGTCCAAGTCGCCGGAACAGACCTGGGTTGTCCACAACGCTGTCGGTTTCCCGTCGCTGTCGCTGGGGCCGACTGAGCCAAGGGCTTTGTACGCGGCGACGTGTCCGGGCAGTGCCTCGATGAAGGCTCGGGCCTCCTGTGCGTCGTTGGTGATCAGCGTCCGGGGAACGGCCAGACCGCACCGGACCGCCATGGAAAGTGCGACCGGTTTGACGCCGGCCAACGCGTTCCGCTGCGGGTGGTTCACCCACAGGCAGTCCAAGGAGGTGAGCAGTCCGCCGAGGCCGGCTCGGGCCTCGGCGGACGCCCACTGCGCGTCCTGTTCCGACATGCCGGAGTGCGGCCGGAACGGCGACGGACGCCGGTAGTACACGGAGGTGACCTGACGAAGAACGAGGTCCCGGTGCCGGCCGCGTATGGTTCCCTCCCATTCGCTGTGCGGCGAACTGATGCGCGCGGTGACCGTCGCGTTCTCGGGGAATTCCGCGGGGTCCATTCGGACAACGGGGACTTCCCGGTCGTTGAGTTCCGAGATCACGAGGTCAGCGGTTGCGTCGGTCGGGCGGGTCAGCACCAGGACCGTCATCGGTCAATCCTCCTGTTGTGCCGCTGTCAGTCCGTGTCGTTCTCGGTGTCCGTGGCGAGCTGGCTGTCCTCGCGCGTCTGCGACTGCGTGGTGAACGCGGTCTTCATGGACGGGGCGTGGACGAACGGCTCCCCGTCCGGGGTGACGTTGATCTGACGCTCCGGGCAGAGCGAAAGGGCCGGCAGCCCCTCCAGCTCCGGCACTACCGGGACGGCCCTGGAAAGACCGAAGGGCCGCACCGGCGACACCGCCGGGGCGCCAACCGTCCGACCGACCGCGATCGGGAACGCCTGCGGCACCAGGGTGCCGCGTTCCAAGAGTTGCGCCATCGTGCTCTCCTTTTCATCGCTGAATTTGCTTCTTGCGACCCACCACGACCACGTAAGAGGCGCGTGGCCACGGTGGGAACTCGTTGTGCCCGCGCGAGTGCCGGTGGTGCCCGCCTCCGCGAGATCTCTGCGGGCATGCCCGCAGGGCGCGTTCGCGGAGGCGGGAGTTCAGGCAGCCGCGGGCGAGGCCGTGGAGGGGAGGACGGGCCTTCCCTTCACGAGGTAGCGGGCGGCATCCGCGTGCGCGAGGACGCGAAGAGCGGCCTGGGCGCGGTGTGCCTGGGTGGTGTAGCGGCTCAGGTCGTGGGGATCGGCCCATGTCGTACTGATGACTTCGGGCCTGTCTCCGGGCCTGTCCGTGTTCGGCAGGACGATTTTCGTGTCGCCGGGGATGATCCCTCCGTCGTAGACGAGGCTGATCCCCTCGGCGGCGGTGTCGGTCGCCGGTACGTAGTCCACGAGGAGCAGCCCGGCGAGCGGGAGGTCGAGGCCGGTTTCCTCATGGATTTCACGTTGGCAGGCGATGTGCGGGTCCTCGTTGGCGTGGACTCCGCCGCCCGGCAGGTGCCAGTAGTCACGTGAGTTGGTGTTGACCAGGAGGACGCCTCCGCGGGTGTTGCGGATGACGGCCTGGGCGACAATCCGCCGGCGCGGCGGTTCCGTCCAGTCGATGTCCATGTGCTTCTTCTCCCTGAAGTCCTCGGAGCGTCTGTCCCCGCCCTTGCCTCGGAACTTCGTTCCCGCCGCGCGCAGTGCCTTGTGGGTCGCGGCGTAAGACCGCCCCGTTTCGTGTGCGAGGTCCCGGATCGAGTCCCCGCCGTAATACCGGGACTGCATCGCCTTCCCGAGGGCCAAGATCTGCTCGGGCGTCAGTTGGGCGTGGGGCCTGTACCTGGGTAACGCAGGCATTGGTGCCTCTCAGCGGGGAGCCGGGGCCGGCCCGCCCGGGGGAACCGGGTAGGGAGCCGGGGCAGGGGCGGGTGGTACGTCCCTCTTGGCAGGCACTACTCGTCCTTGTCCTTCGGCCCGTACAGGCGCTCGGGGGTGTGGTTGCGGATGTACTTCTCCCCGATGGACTCCTGCGACCGTGCCCCCGTCGGCGGGTTGACGCTCTTCCTCAAGTCCCGCTTGACCGCAGCCTTCGCCGCCGCGATGGTCGGCTTCGCCTTACCCATCTACCTTCCCCTTCTCCTGATGCACTTCGTTCTGTTGGTTGCCGGCGCCCTGTAGCGCTGCGTTCCCTCGCCCGGACTCGAACCGGGGTCTCTTCGGTGCTGTGCGATTGCTGCCGGATGCCGGCACCGTGCGGGCTCTGCCTGATGAGCTACGAGGGACCGAATTTGCGAGAAGCGGATGGGTCGAACACAGTGCCTCTCAGCGGGGGTTCGGTAAGTTCCCATGTGTGGCCCCCGGGATGTTCTGCGAACTCAGCGCAAGACTGCATCCCGTCTCTACTTTTCTCAAGGCAGTCGGGGAGCACCGCAAGGGAGAACGCCATATCCCCTGAATCCCAGACAGCCCATACACCACTGACTTCTGGGCCCTCCAAATCCAGCACGAGAGCGTGATGTATCGGAATCGAATGCTTTTCCAGCGTGCAGCGGAGATCCCGTTCCACGTCCTCGGGCCTGTATCCCGGCGCGAGGTCGAGCACCCGGCCGACGAACCGCTGCGGCATGCCGGCCGTACTGCCGCAGACATGCCGTACGGGGGTCGAGATTTCCGCCTTCGTCATCTCTTTTGTCTTTCTCGCAACGTTCGCTGCTCAGCTGGTGAGGTTGGTGCCGCTCCGGCCACACGAGGCCCACGCCCGTAGCACGGGGGGTGGAAGCGCGACGGGCACGCATTGGGGCCTGGTGACCGGAGCGGAGTCTTAGGGGCCGCCGGTTCGCACGTAGCCCATGAAGTGCTCCATCAAGTCTTGGAGCGTGATTGCCAGACGACGCAGGTATCCCAGAGCTGAGACGTATTCTCCCAAGGGCTGCTCGGAGACCAAGCCGTGTGCTTGAGAAACCAGCCCGTGACTCAACCCCGGGTGTATCTGAGCGGCCAGCGCGAAAAATCTCAGGAAAGTCTCACGCAGTCGTCCAATCAGAGACCAGACCTCATCATCAGCGAGATCGGAATACTCTCCGAGTACCGCTTCGAGGTCATCAAGAACAGCGGCCATAAGCGGTGTTTCCGCTGCCGAGGGCTCCGTGTCCTCCGAGCGGCGCAACCCCTGGAGGACGCGGACCAAGGTCTCGTTGTCGTTTCGTGTCAGCGTCTCCAAGCTCATGCGCTCGCCCTGCTCCACTTGCTGGGCCGAGCACTTCGATCTAACGCCCTGGGGTGCGCGGTATCGGGCCGGCCATCGACGGGCTCACAGGCCGGCTGCACCGGACTCATGTGACGCACCGGCAACCGAAGCCGGGACCAGACGAGCTTTCCGCGGTTGTCGGCCGTGAGTTGAAATCCCCAGGCACCTTCGCTGAGCCCGGCTACGAGTCGCAGACCACGACCGTTCTCGGCGTCGTCGGACAGCGGGCGCAGGATGGGAGGGCTCCTGTCTTCGTCGTAGACCGCGATGTAGAGACTGCTGGATGCGATCCACATGGTCAGAGAGCACGAACGAACCTTCGGCTGTCCCTGCACAGGGTCAAAAGGCTCGGCCGCACCGCCCGCATGTCGGACGGCGTTGGTCACCAACTCGGCTACGACGGTCAGCGCGTCGAACGCCGCCTCCACGGGGATGCCCCAGCGGCGAAGGGTGTCCTCCGCGTGCCCTCGGGCATACCGAACAGCGGAAGGCTCGCACGCCAGATCCAGCCTGCTTTGGAGGAAGCTGGGAGCCATGGTGGTCACACCTCTCGCCGATTCACGGACCGGTGCCGCACCCCTGCCGGTGCCCCGGAGTTGGTAGCGGCTGTAGACCAGTGAACGGACCGTCACGGAGCGGAAACAGGAAGGGATGAGAAGTCCCTGGCCGTCCCACCCGGAAAACTTTGCGATCTCATTACCAGGGCCCTGGCGCGAGTCGTATCGATGCAGTTACGTTCTGTTCATGGGAGTGAACGTCACCCTGATGAGCCGTATGGCTGAACTGCGGCTGACTCAAGAGGAGTTTGCAGCCCGAATGAACGACGCCCTGGCCAAGATCACAGGCCGGCCCGGGGACGTCTCCGACCGCACCGTCCGCAACCTGCTGAGCGGAAGCACGAAGCGCCCCATTGGGCGTACGTGCGCCGCTCTGGAGATGGTTTTCGGCTGCCCTGTTGAAGACTTAGGGTTCAAGCCACCACGCTCCGCAGCACCGCAGGAGGACCCTGTGCGGCGTCGCACATTCATGGCATCGGCAGCGGGTTCGGCAACCGCAGTCGTTGTCCCCGCCCTCACCGCACCCAAGCAGGTCGGCGCAAGCGATGTCGCTCGCTTGCAAGCGAAGCTCACCACGATCATCGATCAAGATCACAAGTACGGCGGCCTCATCAGTATTGAGACCCTCGCCTCCGCCCTGGCCGGGGAATCCCTGTCACTTCTGCAACGAGGCGCTACCAGCCAGAGGGTTCGCAACAGTCTCTACGCCTCCGCGGCGAGCTTTACCTCCAGCGCCTTGTGGGCCGCGATCGACGGCCGCCGGTTCAACGAAGCTCAGCGCTATCTTGATCGCGCGTCCACCTTGGCAGCGATGTCCGGCGACCCGACAATCCAGTTCCGGATCTGGTCCCACGCAGGGAGTCTTTACCGCCACCTCGGACGCCCCATAGACGCTCTCGCCGCGAATGACGTGGCCCGCAACTTGTCCGTAGCCCGCCGAGACCCTTTATTTGCCTCCTTGGGTCACGCAAGACACGCCGCGATTCTCGGACTCACACGAGATGCGGTGGCCGTGGAACGCGCCATCGGCCAAGCACGAGCCGCCTACAGCCGGGCCAATCTGGACGATGAACGGCCGGCCTGGATCAGGGCGTTCTTCGACCAGGCCGAGATTGAAAGCCTTGCCCTCACCGCTCATCTGGCGCTGGGCAACTACGAACGCGCCGAGGCCCACGCTCACCGCGGCATGGCGCAACTTCGCCCTCAGATGCTGCGAAGTCGGGCTATCGCCACCGCTCGCCTCGCTCACGCCCAACTCGGCCAGGGCGACCTTGAGCACGCGGTTTCCACGGCCATCAGTACGAAGAGTTCACATCCGCGAGTGACCCGAATGCTGGAAGAGTTCGGCAGCAAGCTGCGCGCCATGGCTCCCCACAGCGAAGAAGAGAAGATATGGGATGAATACACCAACCCTGAAGGGGATTCCTTGTGACCTCAGTAGATATCGACCTCCGCCACTTCCGTGAGATCGAGCCTGTTTGGGACACCTTGATCCAGGTCTACGCAGAGGTGCGAGCCGATCGCCTTCACGATCCGCACTACTCGGTCGAACGATACGGAGAACGTCTGGCCCGGCACGCGTCCGAGCCGGGTTGGGAAGCCGTCGTCGGCTACGACGGGGAAGACGCCGTTGGATACGCGTACGCCAACACCATCAATCAGGGTGACCGCTACTGGAAGCGAGTCACCAGCCCAGTTCCGGACTCGCTCACGGAAATCCCCACGGTGGCCCTCAAGGAGATCATGGTTCGCGTGCCGTGGCGCAAGACGGGAGCCTCCCGCAGGATTCACGATGACCTCTTGGCTCAGCGCTCCGAGACCCAGGTGACTCTCATGGTCAATCCCTTGGCGGGCGAAGGAAAAGTCCACGCCCTCTACAAAGCGTGGGGCTATGCCGACATCGGAACAAGCCAGCCTTCGCCGGATTCTCCGGTTCTGATGGCCATGGTGTCCACAATCCCCAGATAGCAGTGGGCAGTTCTGGACTCGCACTCGTTCCTTGACCGGCCGAGCAGCGACCAGGTTGACGATCCATCCGACCGTGACCCGCCCGTACGACCTCTTCTCCTGGTCCGATTGAGACGGAGACTGCCAGGGCGGCCCGGTCAGCTGCCCGCTGCAAGATAGTCCCGGCCCGGGGCCCGGTCAGCCACCACACCCGTCTCATCTCGACCAGGGCTGCAACTGCTGCGGGGGCGAGGGTGGTGCGTGTGTTCTCCCGCCACCTCCGCGAACCGCCTGGTCCGCTGCCCTCCGCACCTACCCGCCCCAGGGACTTTTCAGGGACTTTCAGCTCTGCCCGAGGGGGCGCCCAGGGACTTTCCGCCGCCTAAGACAGCAACCCGCTGAAAGACCTCAAAGGGCCTCCGACGCAGGTCGGAGGCCCTTTCGCGGGCGAAGCCGCAGGTGGGGGCAGACGAGTCGGGCTGTACGCCGGGTTCTGTCGCCGGGCGGCCTCGCGGCCGGCCGGGAGACGGCCATCCATCTAGGGCTGCCGTTGCCGACAGCCTCGTGCGGTCTACCCGCGGACTCGGGCGGGCAGCCCTCGAACGTCCGCGCGGGGCCGTATCGCTACGGCCCCTCTTGACCTTGCTCCAGGTGGGGTTTACCTAGCTGCCCAGGTCACCCTGGGCACTGGTGGTCTCTTACACCACCGTTTCACCCTTACCGGGCGCCTTACGGCCCCCGGCGGTCTGTTTTCTGTGGCACTTTCCCGCGGGTCACCCCGGGTGGGCGTTACCCACCACCCTGCCCTGTGGAGCCCGGACGTTCCTCGGCGGGACCCGAGAGTCCCGACGCGGCCGTCCGCCCGGCTCGTCTGCCGTACCTGCCATCGTAGTCGCTCGTACGGACCCCGTGACGCACCCCCGCCGCGGACCGCGGGCGCCCCCGCCCGACCCGTAGGCTGCTGTGGGTCACCGGACCGTTCCCGGACCGACCGCCCGCCCGAGAAGGAGTCGCCGTGCTCGTCCTGCTGCCGCCGTCCGAGGGGAAGGCCACCGCCGTACGCGGGCGCCCGGTCGCGCTCGACGCGCTGTCGCTGCCCGGGCTGAACGACGCGCGGGCGGCCGTACTCGACGAGTTGACGCAGCTGTGCCAGGGCGACGAGGACAAGGCCGCCCAAGTACTCGGCCTCAGCCCCGGGCTGCGCGGCGAGATCGCCAAGAACGCGGCCCTGCTCGCCGCCCCGGCCATCCCGGCGGAGGAGCTGTACACCGGCGTGCTCTACGACGCCCTCGGCCTCTCGACCCTCGACGCGACCGCCCGGCGCCGCGCCCGGCGCTCGCTGCTGGTCTTCTCCGGGCTGTGGGGGGCGGTACGGCTCGGCGACCGCATCCCGTCGTACCGCTGCGCGATGGGCGTACGGCTGCCGGGGACGGGCGGGCTCGCGGCGTACTGGCGGCCGCACATGGACGCGGTGCTCCCGGCCGAGGCCGGCGACGGACTGGTGCTCGACCTGCGCTCGTCGGCGTACGCGGGGGCGTGGAAGCCGCGCGGCGAGGCGGCCCGGCGGACGGCGACCGTACGGGTGCTTCAGGTCACGGTCGTGGCCGGGGTCGAGAAGCGGAGCGTGGTGAGCCACTTCAACAAGGCGACGAAGGGGCGGCTGGTACGGGCGCTGCTCACGTCCGGCGCGGACCCGGGGACGCCGGCCGACCTGGCGGACGCGCTGCGCGACCTCGGCTTCACGGTCGAGCAGGACGGTTCCCGGCTGGACGTGCTGGTGTCCGAGGTCCACTGACCACCAAGGGAGCGTTGCATCATACGCAACGCCCGTTGCACCACGTGGCGCCCGCCGGGAAGATGAGCCGTATGGAATTCGAGCTCGGCCGTACGCCGGTGATCCCCGTGGTCGTCCTGGAGGACGCGGACCTCGCCGTGCCGCTCGCCCGCGCGCTCGTGGACGGCGGCCTCACGGCGATCGAGATCACGCTGCGTACGCCCGCCGCGCTGGACGCGATCCGGGCGGTCGCGCGGGACGTGCCCGACGCGCTCGTCGGCGCCGGCACCGTACTGACGCCCGACCAGGTCACCGCCGCGAGCGCCGCCGGGGCCCGGTTCCTGGTCAGCCCGGGGTGGACCGACCGGCTGCTCCAGGCGATGCGCGGCAGCGGGCTGCCCTTCCTGCCGGGCGTCTCGACCGTCTCCGAGGCGCTGGGGCTGCTGGAACGCGGCGTCACCGACATGAAGTTCTTCCCCGCGGAGGCGGCCGGCGGGACCGCGTATCTGCGGGCGCTCGCCTCGCCCCTGCCGCGCGCCCGCTTCTGCCCGACCGGCGGCATCGACGCGGCCCGCGCCAAGGACTATCTCGCGCTGCCGAACGTCGCCTGCGTGGGCGGTACGTGGATGGTCCCGCCGCATCTGCTGCGCGCCCGCGCCTGGGACGAGGTGACCGCGCTGGCCCGCGCGGCGGCGGAACTCGGCGCCTGAAACCCCGGACCCGGCGCCTGACCCGGCCCCGGACCCGTCAGACGCCCTGAGCGTCGCCCCGCAGGTGCGCCTCCTCGTTGAAGCACCGCAGCGACGCGTTGCCGTCGCCGTAGAACGCCACCTCCGAGAGGGAGGCGGGTCCGAGGTACATACGGAAGAGCGTCTCCTGCGGGGCCCCCAGCGCGAGCCGCACAAAGGTCTTGATCGGCGTCACATGGCTGACCAGCAGGACCGTGCGGCCGCGGTGGGCGGCCAGCAGCTCGTCACGGCAGCGTTCGACCCGCGCGGAGACGTCCTCGAAGCTCTCCCCGCCGGGCGGCGCGACCGCGGGTGAGGCGAGCCAGGTGTCCATCTGCCCGGGGAAACGTGCCCGGACCTCGGCGAAGGTGAGGCCGTCCCAGCTGCCGAAGGCCGTCTCGCGCAAGTCCTCCTCGACCGAGACGTCGAGGCCGAGCCGGGACGCCGCCGCCGCGGCCGTCTCCCGGCAGCGGGTCAGCGGCGAGCTGATCACGGCGTCCACCCGGCCGCGTACGGCCAGCGCCTCGGCGGCCCGGGCGGCCTGGACGAGGCCGGTCTCCGACAGCGCGGGATCGCTTCCCCCGCTGCCGGAGAATCGCTTCTCCCCCGTCAGCGCCGTCTCCCCGTGCCGCAGCAGCAGGAACGTCGTCGGCCGCCCCAGATCGGGCGCGGAACTCCCCCGGCCCGCGGCGGAGGACGCCGTACCCGAAGCGGACGCGGACGCCGCCGGACCCGCAGCGGACGCGGACGCCGCCGTGCCCGAAACGGACGCCGCCGTACCGGCGACGCCAGGTCCGGAACCCGCCGCGGAGGCCACCGCGCCTACAGCCCGGAGTCCGCGGTACGCACGAGAATGCGCCGGCAGTTCTCGCAGCGCACCACCGTGTCGGAGGGCGCGGACCGCACCTCGTTCAGCTCGGTGATGTTCAGCTCCAGCCGGCAGCCCTCGCAGCGCTTCTGGTAGAGCCGCGCCGCGCCGATACCGCCCTGCTGGGCGCGCAGCTTGTCGTAGAGCTTGATCAGGTCGTCGGGGACGGCGGCCGCGATGATCTCCCGCTCCTTGGCGGCGGTGAAGCCCTCCGCGTCGATCTCGTGGAGCGAGGCGGCCTTGCCGGCCTCGGTGTCGGCGACCTTGGCCTGCACCGACTCGACCCGGGCGGCGAGCTCGGTGGCCCGGGTCTGGGCGTCCTCGCGGCGCTCCATCACCTCAAGGACGACGTCCTCCAGGTCGGACTGGCGCTTGGCGAGCGAGGCCAGCTCGCGCTGGAGGTTCTCCAGGTCGCGCGGGGAGGTGGCGGCCCCGGAGTCCAGCCGCTGCTGGTCGCGGGCGGCGCGCTGCCGCACCTGGTCGACGTCCTGCTCGGCCTTGGTCTGCTCGCGGGCGGTGTCGCTCTCCTCGGTCCTGGCGGCGACCAGCAGGGAGCGCAGCTGGGCGAGGTCGGCGCCCAGCCGTTCCAGTTCGGCGTGCTCGGGAAGGTTCTTGCGCTTGTGGTCCAGCTGCGCGATACGCGAGTCGAGGGCCTGGACTTCGAGGAGTCGGATCTGGTCGGCGGGCGCGGCGTTCAGCGGGGGGCTCCTGGGCTGCTGGAAGGGACGCGGGAAGAGTGGTGCGGCGGGGTGGACGGCGCGTGCGCGGTCCAGGGATCGGTGACCGCGTACGAGACGTGGGTACGCAGCGCCCAGCCGTGCCGGTCGGAGATCTCGTCGAGCTGGCCGGCGGCCTGGGCGCACCACGGCCACTCGGTGGCCCAGTGTGCGGCGTCCACCAGGGCGGGCGTGCCCGTCTGGCGGGCCTCGGACGCCGGGTGGTGGCGCAGGTCGGCGGTGAGGTAGACGTCGACGCCGGCCGCGCGGACCTCGGCGAAGAGGCTGTCGCCGGAGCCGCCGCAGACCGCGACCGTACGGACCGGGGTGTCCGGGTCGCCCGCGACCCGCAGCCCGGCGGCGGTGGCCGGCAGCCCGTGGGCGGCCCGCGCGGCGAACTCCGCGAGGGTCAGGGGGGCGTCCAGTTCGCACAGCCGCCCCAGGCCGCGGCGGCCGGCGGGGTCGGTCGGATCGGGTACGAGCGGGCCGGTGACCCGCAGGTCCACGGCGGCGGCGAGCGCGTCGGAGACACCGGGGTCGGCGCGGTCGGCGTTGGTGTGGGCGACGAGCAGGGCGACGCCGTCGCGGATCAGGTCGTGCACGACCCGGCCCTTGAAGGCGGCCGGGCCGACGGGGGCGACGGTGGTCGTACCGCGCAGGTAGAGCGGGTGGTGGGTGATCAGCAGGTCGGCGCCGATGCGGATCGCCTCGTCGACGACCTCCTGCACGGGGTCGACGGCGAACAGCACGCGCGACACCTCGGCGGCGGGGTCGCCGCAGACCAGGCCGACCGCGTCCCACGGCTCGGCCAGCTCCGGGGGCCAGAGGGCGTCGAGAGCGGTGATGAGATCGGACACGGTAGGCACGGTACGAAGGTTACCCGCACGCCCGGCACCCCCGTCCGGCCCCGGCCCCCGGACGACCGGCTCGCGGAGGGGTCGCGGGCGGAGCCGACCGGGCTCGCGGAGGGGTCGCGCACGGGGCCGACCGGTGCTCACGCACGGGCCGCTTTCCATACGTCGGGCCCGTGTGGGGGCGGTTCGGCGGAATCCGCATTCTTATGGGTGAAGCCGCGCCGCTTCCGCCGATCGTCCGGAAGTACGAAAAGTACCGTCCTGTGCCGGAGGTGGACTGATATGACCGTCACTGCTGCTCCCCAGGACATCCCGCCGCGCACCATCGCACCCGCTCCCCCGGCCTCGATGCCTCCGGGACCCGCCACCGCCCGCGTCGTACGCCGTGCGGGCTTCACGATCGCCGCCGACGGCTCGTACGCCGCCTGCCTCGCGGAGGCCGCGCTGCCCGGGGGCGGGGGCTGGTTCACCGAGCGCTGGACGCTGGGCGGCCCGGAGCCGTACGCCGTCTCGCTCCCCGGCGCCCAGCCGGAGGAACCCGGTACGCAGGTGCTGCCGCTGCCCGACGGCCGCGTACTGATCCGGCGCCGCGTCGCCGACCGCCATGACCTCGCCCTGCTCCACCCGGCCGGCCCCGGCACCGCCGAGGTCCCGCTGTGCTCGCTGCCCGGCGAGGAGGTACGGCTGCTGCCGCCCGCGCCCGGTGCGGCCTTCGCGCTCACGTACGAGAACGGTGTGTCCACGGTCTGGCGGGTCCACGGCGCCGGTGCGGGTGCCGGTACGGGTGCGGGTGCCGACGCCGGGAAGGGCCGGCCGGTCCGCGTGACGACCGTCGAGGGCCGCTGCACGGGCGGCGTCTGGCTGGACCGGACCGGCCGGCTGCTCGCGCTCGACCGTACGCTCGACGGCCGTACGAAAGCGGTCGCCGCGGACCTGCACACCGGTACGACCAGCCCGTTGCTCCAGCTCACCGAGGACAGCGACGACCGGCTGCTGCTCGCCGAGCCGGACAGCGGGCTGCTGCTCCTGCGCAGCGACGCGACCGGTGAGGCCAGGCTCGGGTGGGGTGTGCTCGGCAGCAGGCGGCCGGTGCGTTTCCCCGAGACGCTGCGGGTGCCCGGTGTGCAGCTCACCCCGGTCGCGGCGCAGCCGGGGCAAGTGCTGTCCCCCGAAGCGGTGGTTGTGGCGCTGCGCGGCGAAGTGCCGGGCGGCGCCGAGTCGTTGGCGCTGTGGCGGCCGGGCGAACGGGAGATGCACTGGCGTACGTCCCCGCGCGGGTGGGTCGGGCGGTCGGCGCTGTGGCTGCCGGGCGGGCCGTTGCGGGTCCCTTACGCCGGGGGCGGTACGGCGTGCGGTCTGCTCTCGTACGGCGAGCCCGCCGAGGCGGCCTTTCGGCCGCCCGCGCCGAAACGTGTCCGGCCGATGGCCCGGCGTGCCCCCCTGTCCGTCCTCCCCCTCCAGCAGGCGCCGTTGGCGCGCCACGCGGGGTAGGGGACGCGGAAGAAGCCTGCGACAGGTGGCGACCAGCGGCCGATAACGCCTACCGCGAAGTGCGCTTCGGCGGAGAGGAGCGTGGTCCGGAGCCGGCGACGGGCCCTCCGCCGGCGGGCTGGCGGACCGTCACCTCAGTCACGCCCCGGCGAATCATGGTCGCTGTATGGGCAAACCTGGCGCTCGTAGTCGTTGGCAAGGCGGGCCTGGAGGCCAGGAACAGGTAGTGGCCGTCGGACTCCAGCCCTCGACCCGCCGGATCTTGGCTCGCGGCCACATCATCCACCCTGTTCGTAGGGCCGCCGTCGTGCCACCAGATGTAGGACCAGTACGCCGACTCATCGCCGGTCGGATCGGACGGACAGCCGTCCCCCGCAGCAGGCCCGCCCAGATCCGAAGACCCCCCGAAACAGCTGACACGCCAGAACCAAAACACGCTCCCAGCAGTCGGAAAATTTGTCCCGAACCTCACACGGCCGCTGTCCAGCCACCGCTATGCGGAATTTTCCATTCAGCATCACCAAGCGATCTCACGCCTGCCTCAGTCTTAGTCGTTTCGCTTCACTCCACCAGGCGTGTAGTTCCGGAAAACCTCTTCTTACGCTCATCCTGACCCTTATATAGCCATTCGATCTCATTGCAGCACGCAGCATTGCGTTAAATTCCAGACAAATCAGAAAACAATCCTGGCCCGGCTACAGCAGCAGTCGCGTACAAATTGGCAAAATAACACCACTTGCGCCGACAAGAATTTTGAGCTGCCATGCATCGGGATGCCTACGCTGATCACTGCAACCGAAAAAGGAGCAATCAATGAATAATCGAGCGCATTATGCCGCTATCGTCTTCGCGGCATCACTGATTCCGATGGCCTTGGCGACGCCTGCCGCCAACGCTGCGGAGTCACCTCAGGTCACACCTAACGCCAGTTTCTCCTGCCCGCATGACGGACATGCGGCACCCGGCGTTGTGTGCACGCATTTGAGCAATGGCACTCTCGTCCTTCTGACGGGCGGCGGAGGTGTTCAGACCGAGTACTGGGAGTCGAGCGGAGGCGCGATCACGGCCAAATCGGATACCTATACAATGGGAAGAACACTTGGGCTCCGTCTGAGACGATAACCACGGCGGCAGTAGCACAGCATGTGTGGACTGCGCCTTCCGGGTGCGGTCCCGTCGTCGGTCTCCTGCTCAGCGGTGGCACAACATATCAAACTCCCAGCGATTCCAACTGCTAAAATTCTTGACCTGTGTGCCCCACCGAATTCGGTGGGGCACACAGCCGCAGAACCGACCATCGACCCAACAGGTGAATCCCCATTGCTTTATGCAGTTTTCCGCGGCCATGCCGGATTTATCGCGTTCGCCATCACCCTGGCGATCTTATGCACGACTGCAGGGTACGCAATCGCGCGGCAGAGAACGCGGAGGCCAATTTTCTGTGCGCTTTTCATCGGCAGCACCGTCGGCATCGTCACCCTTACTCTCTGGGGTCCGGTTCCGTCCACGAGCCCACCGATGTGCACAGTGAACCGCGATCTCTGGGAGCCCTTCTTCACCGAGCAGGGCCTGCTGAACGCCGCGATGTACGCCCCCATGGGGTTTTTCGGGGCACTGGCCACACGTAGAGTACTTTTTGTCGTCGGCCTCGGCACATTGTTGACCGTGACGATAGAAACAACGCAGGGAGCCCTTCGCGTACTGGGCCGGGGTTGTGACACAAGTGACGTGGTGATGAATACGGCCGGCTTGTGTGTTGGCATCCTAATTGCAGTTCTTATGCTCGCCGTCCGACAGATCGACGACGTCAGGTTCCTTGCAGTGACACGCAGGGAGTCGTACGCCGCACTCGGCGTGTTCGCAACTCTGGTGATGACGTTTTCTCTTGTGGGAATCACGCCCGACGTTGTCAACGGAACGCTCGCAGTCAAACAGGCAAGCGGCGCACAGCAGCAGGCAATCGAGTCGGCCGTCCATGAGTATTTTGGTGACCACTACGAGATCAAGTCCGTTCAATTCTTCAGCGGTGGCCCCGGAGGCAGCGGTACGGTAATGGCCGCGTTTCCTACCGGTTTTGTCGAAATGAATTGGCCGGACAAAGAAAAATTAACAGCGAGTCTTACCACGTCTACCGATGAACTGTCGAACGGTTATCCGCTCGACGACCCGGTCAGCGACACTTTCGACGAAAGCGACGCCAGGAGATTGGCGTCACGATATGCCAAGAAGCACGCAGCATGGGGAACAGCCGACTCCCACGTCAGTGTTTTCCCTGTAGGCAAAAGGGCCGAACTCGGCTGGATGTTCAGTTGGCGGCGTTACCGCGCGGGCGTACTGATGCCGATGCGTCTGGACATCCAGATCGGCCCGTCGGGAAGGATTTCCCAACTGACTGCCGATCCCGTGCCGGATCCCACGGTTCCCGCAGTCTCGATATCTCGGGACCAAGCGCTCGACGCGCTCTTCACCACCATACGGTTCAAGGAAATATTCCAGGACACAGTGGCCACCAAGACCGCAGAATTGATGGCCGTTTCGGAGCACGGGCAGTGGAGAGCAGTATGGCGTATATCCGTGTCCGGCGAGGAGAAAAATGCCCTGGCCTATGTCGACGCAACGTCCAGAAAAATCTGGACATACTCGGTGACTCCGATCCGCTGACGGCTCGCGCGTCCACGTGGCACCTGGACATTGAGGCATTTCGGCTCCGCCGAAGGTGGCGACAGGGGACGGCTGGGCTCCCCATGAAACCGGGTGATGCCGATCATCGGGGTCGAGGCGGGTAGGAAACCGGCCCCGGGCGTCAGTACACTCACCCGAAGTCGCGCGCACGGGTACCCACCGTGACCGGGGCCGATCGGCGTATCACCGCACGTGGTCACCCTTGCGCACAATTCCGGCGGCAGCCGTCACCCGGCAGCCGTGACGAATCACGGGGAGAACACGGATGTCCGAAGCAACCACGACCGACCACACGGCCGAGGACCTCGCGGGCCGCCACCGCGGGCCGGCCTCACCCGAAGAGACCGAACGCGCCACCGAAACGTCCACCGAGCCCCACGGCAAACACCGCCGCCCGAACCCCAAGTAACGCCTCGCGCGGCGCCTTTGATCCCACCCCCGCCACCGCCGGGCCCCGGCGGGGGTGCGCCGACTATCCGCCCGGGCGGTACGACCGCGACCGGCGGCCGCAGGCGCGACGACCACAAGCCGGCCTGCGGGCGGCGGACCTGCGGGCGCGAACTGCGGTCCGGCCGGGCCCGGGGCCTGCGGGCCGGCTGCCCGCGCGAGCAGCACGACCGCGACCGGGCACCCGCTAGGCGCAGCCGGACCAGCCGCAGCCAGCCCCACGACCGCGCGGGGCGGGCCGCGGCCGACGGTCGCAGGGCGCCCTGCGGGCGGAGCAAGCGACCGCCCGCAGGGCGGGCGACGGGGCGCGAACGGCGGGCGGCCAGGCCCTTCGGGGGCATGCCAGCTGCCCGCGCGAGCAGTACCACCGCGCCCCCGTCCGCGAGCGCAGCCGAATCAGCCCCAACCAGCACCACGACCGCAGGGCGGACCCCGCCGACCGCACGGGCGGCACGACGGCGATCGACGGTCGCAGGTGAGTCAGCAACAGGGCAGCCTGAAGGCCGAGCAGTGACCGCCCGCAGGGCGGTGGCGGGCGCGAACGGCGGGCCGACCGGGGGTCGAGGCAGCGGGGCCGGGCCGGAGGGCCCGGCAGAGGTCCCGGGTGACGGGCCGGGAGGCCCGGCGGGGTCGCGGGGAGCGGGCCGCAGGCCCCGGGGCAGGGTGGCGGGCCCGGCAGAGGTCGCGCGGGGAGCGGGCCGCAGGACATTTGTCATAGGAGGCCGCGGACATTCGCCTCTGCCGCCGCGCCCAGCGGCTCCGTAGCGTCGTCCCCATGCCACCCACCCCACCCGCCGTACATTTCACGGCAGTACACAAACGCTTCGCCGCCGTCCACGCCGTCGCCGGCGTGGACCTCGCGATCGGCCGCGGCGAAACCTGCGCGCTGCTCGGCCGCAACGGCGCCGGCAAGTCCACCACCATCAGCCTGCTGCTCGGCCTCGACCAGCCGGACACCGGCGACGTGCGGCTGTTCGGCGGGGCACCGCACGACGCGGTCAGGGGCGGCCTCGTCGGGGCGATGCTCCAGGACGGGCAGCCGATCCCCCGGGTCACCGTCCGCGAGTGGGTCGGCTTCGTGGCGTCCACGTACCCCCGCCCGATGCCCGTCGAGGAAGCCCTCGCCCTCGCCGGGATCGGCGAACTCGCCGCCCGCCGCGTGGACAAACTCTCCGGCGGCCAAGCGCAGCGCCTCCGCTTCGCGCTCGCCGTCGCCGGCAACCCCCAGCTGATCGTGCTCGACGAGCCCACCGCCGCCCTGGACGTCGAGGCCCGCCGCGCCTTCTGGCGTTCGATGCGCGGCTACGCGGCCCGGGGCAACACCGTGCTGTTCTCCACGCACTACCTGGAGGAGGCCGACGAGAACGCCGACCGGATCGTCGTCCTCGACCGGGGCCGGGTCGTCGCCGACGGCACCGGCGAGCAGATCAAGCAGCGCGTGGGCGGCACGCTCGTCTCCTTCGACCTGGCGGGCGCCGGCACCGAGGGGCTGCGCGCGCTGCCCGGGGTGACGGCCGTCGAGATCCGGGGCGAACGGGCCCTGCTGCGTACGGGCGACTCCGACGCCACGGTCGTCGCCCTGGTGAACGCGGGCCGCTGCCACGGCCTGACGGTCGCGCCCGCCAGCCTGGAGGACGCGTTCCTGACCCTGACCGCGCACCCGGCGCCCGCGGCGGCCGCGCACCTGGACAAGGAGTTCGTACGATGAACGCCCCCACCACGGCCCCGGCCGCCACCGCCACCCCGGCCGTAACCCCCACCGGGCCCACGCGCCCGGCCTCGTACCTCCGCCCCACCCTCGCCTACGTCCGCCTCGAAGTGCGCCGCACCCTGCGCGACGGCGGCTACGTGATCATGGGCGTGGGCATGCCCCTGGCCATGTATCTGCTCTTCACCAACCTCGGCGTCGCCGGTGACGACCCCGGCGCCAAACAGGACTACGCGCGCTACTCGATGATCGGCATGGCCGCGTACGGCGCGCTCGGCGCCGCGCTCGGGATCGGCCCGGGGGTCGCGGAGGACAAGGGGCGCGGCTGGCTGCGGCAGTTGCGGGTCACGCCGCTGAGCCCGTTGCAGGTGGTCGTCGGGCGCGCGCTGACCGCGTCGGTGACCGTACTGCCCGCGATCACCTCCGTACTGCTGGCGGGCGCGCTGATCAACGGCGTACGGCTCGACGCGTGGCAGTGGGCGGTGGTGCCGGTGCTGCTGTGGGTCGGGACGATCCCGTTCACGCTGCTGGGCCTCGGCAACGGCTACGGGCTCACCGCGCAGAGCACCGGTGTGGTGAGCATGGCGTGCATGATGGGCCTCTCGGTGATCGGCGGGTTGTGGATGCCGGCCGACGTGTTTCCGCGCTGGCTGGCCGCGATCTCGCGGTGGACGCCGACCGCGCGCTTCGGTGACCTGGGGTGGAGCGTGCTGGACCACCGTGCGCCCGGCGCGGGTACGGTGGCCGTGCTCGGCGGATGGCTGCTGGTCTTCGCCGGTTACGCGGTGGTGTCGTACCGGCGTGGTGCGCGGACCGCGTGAGGCGGGCGGACGGCGTGAGGCGGCCTGGCCGGCGGGCGGACGCGCGAGGTGATCGGACGGTGGTGAGCGTGGACGGAGTGGGCGCGGGAACGTCGGCTGCGGCGGGGGTGGCGGGGACGTCGGACGCCGCGAGGGCCGCGACCGCCGCCACCGCTGCCCCCGTCGAGAAGGAGTGCCGCCGATCCTGGTGGCTCCGGAAGCCGCAGAACTTCGACGAGGAGATCGAGCACCTCAAGGGCCTCGACGGCAGCTCCCTCTACCCGTGGCTGCTGATGGCGATCGGCCCGGCCGCCGACATCCTCACCGGCGAGATCGGCCACCCCTGGCCGGCCGCCGCCGGACTCGCCGTCTTCTGCGCACTGTACGTGGCCACGATCCGCACGACGTTCAGCGACCGGTGGCGGTCGGGTCCTGTGCCGTTCCGGCTGCTGGCCGCCCTCGCGGGCACCACGCTCGCGCTGGCCATCGGCTACGGCGGCAACTTCATGCTGCTGTTCGTCCTCGTCTCGCTCGGCGTCGGCAGCATGTCCAGGAGCCGCCGTCATCTGGGCCTGATGCTGATGCCGCTGAGCGCGGCGGCCGGGACCATCGCGGGGCTGCGGCACACGGGGTTCTGGACGACGGCGAGTCTGGCGTACGGGACGTTCCTGTCCGGGCTCGTGGTCTCGGTGATCATCACGCTCTTCCACGCGGTGGCCCAACTCAAGGCGACTCGGCAGGAGTTGGCGCGGTCGGCGGTCGCGCAGGAGCGGATGCGGTTCTCGCGCGATCTGCACGATCTGCTCGGGCACACGATGTCGGTGATCGTGGTGAAGTCCGAGGCGGCGCGCAGGCTCGCGCCGCGTGATCTCGACGCGGCGCTCGCGCAGGTCGCCGACATCGAGGCGGTCGGGCGGCAGGCGCTGACGGAGATCCGCGAGGCGGTGACGGGTTACCGCGAGGGCAGCCTGTCCACGGAGCTGGACCGGGCGCGGTCCGTGCTGGCGGCGTCGGACATCGAGGCCGTCGTACGGGAGTCGGGGCCGCCGCTGCCGCCGCAGACGGAGGCGCTGCTCGGGTGGGTGGTACGGGAGGGCGTCACGAATGTCGTACGGCACAGCGGGGCGGGGCGGGTGACGGTCGAGTTGCGGACGGAAGGGGGGTACGCGCGGCTGACGATCACGGACGACGGGCGCGGGCCGGCTCCCGCGGCCGGCGGCACGGCAATCCAGGCCCGTACGGGCACGGGCCTGCGCGGCCTCACCGAACGCCTCGCCGCGGCGGGCGGCTCCCTCACGGCGGCCCCGACCCCACCGACAGGCTTCCGCCTGACCGCAACCCTCCCCGTCGAGGACCCGCCCGCGGGGGTCGGCCAACACACCTACGACCGCCTCCCGGAGGACGGACAGTGAACCACTCCCAGTGGAAGACCCGCCGGACCAAGGCGCTCCTCGGCGAGAGCGTCGAGGAGTCGCCCGCGTACGTCGCGGCGGGCCACGCCTTCGCCCTCGGCCAGGCCGTCTACGACCGCCGTACGCACCTCGGCTTCTCCCAGGCTGAGTTGGCCCGGCGTGCCGACATGTCCCCGCCGCAGATCTCCACGATCGAGGGCGGCGACTCCGTCCCGACCCTCCCCCTGCTGACCCGCATCGCCAAGGCCCTGAACGCGACCCTGACTATCGATCTGGACGGCGACATGTCCCACTTCCTCTTCACCCCCCACGCCGCCGCCCCGACTCCCGGCCGGCCACCCCGCCCTAGCAGGGGGTCGGCTGCCTGAGCCGCTGGAAACCCGCCGTCACCGCCGCCCGGTGGGGCTGGTCGGGCTTGGGGCGGCCGCCCAGGAGGTTCTTCAACCACAGGTCGCCGAGCGAGTAGTCGTCCAGCCAGACCGCCAGCTCCTCCGGGTCGGGCCGACGGATCCGCGTGGAGCCGTCGGCCCGCTCGGCGACGACCAATTCGCCGAGCTCGAATTCGTCCAGCAAGGTGACGGATTGCGTGGCCGCGAGGACCTGGCTGCGGGACGAGGCCGAGCGAAGAAGCTCCGCCAGGACGGTGATGGCGAAGGGGTGCAGCCCGAGTTCGGGTTCGTCGAGCACCAGCAGCGCCGGCGGCTCCGGCTGGAGAAGAAGCGTGGTCAGGCAGATGAACCGCAACGTACCGTCGGAAAGGGCCTCGGCCGGAAACACCGTGTCCGAATCCGTCTGCTTCCACCGAAGCCGTACGCGCCCGCTCGTGTCCTCGGTCAGCACGAAGTCGCGGAAGAAGGGCGCGACGGACTGCACCGTACGCACAATGCCCCGGTACTCCGCCGTGTGCTCCTCGCGCAGCCGGAGCAGAAAGGCCGCGAGATTGCCCGCGTCCGGACGCAGGGCCACCGAGTCGGAAGCGTAACCCGCCTGCTTCACCGGGGCGTTGGCCGTGGTGTCCTGGAAGTGGTAGACGCGGCAGCCGTGCAGGATACGCAGCGTGTGCCGAGCCGCGACGCCCGTCCGCCGGCCCTTCTCGGCCTCCGCCGTCAGACGTGACTCCCGGTGGCCCTGGCCGATGACCTCTGTCCACGGCTCTTCGGAGCGGGCGCTGTCATGGAACTCCACGACTTCACTCTCGAAGATCAGCTCACCCTGGGCGGCCGGGACGAGCGTGGCCTCATAGGCGTTCCGCACACCGCCGTCGACGGCCTCCACCCGTAGCACCATGCGGGCCGCAGGCCCTTTCGCACCGTCGTGCAGCATGGCCTCGGCGCCACCGCGCAGCCCGACCTCCAGCCGCAGATCCTGGTCGGCCACCCGGCCGAGCAATTCCACCGCCTCGATCAGATTGCTCTTGCCCGCGCCGTTGGGGCCGACGAGGACGGTGATCCGGCCGAGGTCCAGTTCGACCTTCTCAATCGACTTGTAGCCGCTGACGGTGATGCGCTGAACCGTGCGTGACATGGATCAAATCTATCGGGCCGGGCCATCGCACGACGTCTGACGTGCGGACGGCCACGTACCGGACCCGAGGTGCGCGTAGGGCGCGCGGCCAACGCGAGGTCCGCGCCGAGACCCGCACCGAGGCCCGCGGCGGGGGCGGGATTCGGGCCAACCACGCCCCGGACACTCGGCCTACGGGTGGCGGCCGTGCTGCGCCTCGTACGTGGCCATGGCCAGCAGGACGCCGGTCGGCACCACGAAGATGCCGATCAGGAAGGTGAGGAAGCCCGCGACAGCCGTGCCCAGCAGGGCGATCGACAGCACCCAGGCGACGGGCAGGGCCCAGCGGGGGCGGTCGTGGCGGCCGGCGTACAGCGCGGCGGTGACGAGCGCGGCCACCAGCAGCGGCACCGCGGCCGGCAGCAGGACCAGCGCGCCGTGCACCTGGTAGAGGGTGTCGCGCGGCTGCCGGCCGGGGTGGCCGGAGTCGACCGTCTCGATCGGCAGGACCATCGCCAGGACAAGGACCGCCACGCCGGTGGCCAACGCCGCGCAGGCGAGGGCGCCACCGGGCCGGAGGCGGGCGGGCGGCCGCTGCGGGAGCGGCTGGTCGTACGGAGCGGAGTGTGGTGCGTCCATGCGGCATCAGCCTTCGGTCGGGTGCGGTCGGGTGTGGGGACGACGGTTCGGCAGGGGCTCCGGGGCTTCGCGGGTGGGCGTCACCATTTCCACGTTTGAGCAGTTGCTCAAATCGTAGGACCGATCGGGTGCCGTGCACAACAGTGCAGTCTGGGGCGGAAAAGGTGGCACTGACGACTGGCCCGGGGAGCGGGTCGGCGGTACGGTTTGAGCAGTTGCTCAGACACGCGCCGAGCAACGGCACCACCAACCACCGATACCACCGCCGGCACCACCGCCGGCGCCCGAACCAACACCCGTACGGGAGCGGCATGGCGAAGTCAGGACCGAAGCCCAAGGCCGACCAGAAGGCGGAGAACGCGGCGGGCACCCGGGAGGCCCTGATCACGGCGGCCGCCGAGGCTCTGCGGGACGTGGGCTTCGCGCAGGCCAGCGCGCGGGAGATCGGCAGGCGCGCCGGCTGCAACCAGGCGCTCGTCTTCTACCACTTCGGGTCCGTCGTCAACCTCCATCTCGCCGCCCTCGACCGGGTCAGCGCGCAGCGACACGAGCGGTACCGGGCGGCAGTCGAGCGCGCGGGCGGGGAGTTGGGCGCCCTGCTCGGCACCGCCCGCAGTGTGCTGGCGGAGGACCTGGACCAGGGCCACGTCGCCGTGCTGGCCACGATGATCGCCGCCGCCCAGTCCACCCCGGGGCTCGGGCCACAGGTGGCCGAACGGATCGCGCCCTGGCGGCGGTTCGCCGCCGACTCGCTGCGGGACGCGGTGAGCGGAGTGCCCTTCGGCGGGAAACTGCCAGCCGACGACCTCGCGCACGGCGTGGTCGCCCTCTACCTCGGCCTGGAGATGCTGGCCAGTCTGGACGGCGACCGTGCGGCCGCCACCCGCCTGTTCGACCACGCCGACCGGGTCGCGAGCCGCATCCCGCGGCTGAGGTTCGGCCGCCACACGAGCGCGCGTGCAGAGCGCAGGAACGGTAAGGACGAATCCAGCAGGGAGAGTTGATGACCCATCCCTCGCCGCCCGCCCCGGGCGGCAGCCAGGCACCACTCGACGCCGTCACCGGCGCGTTCGGCTACTCCGGCGCCGCGATCGCCGACCGGTTGCAGGCCGCGGGCCGCCGGGTGCGGACGCTGACCGGCCACCCGGACCGGGCCCCCGCGGGCAGCACCGTCGAGGTCCGGCCGCTCGATTTCCACGACCCGGCCGCACTCACCGACGCATTGCGTGGCACCGACACGCTCTACAACACCTATTGGGTGCGTTTCGGTCGGGGCGCACTCGACCACCGGACGGCGACCGCCCGTTCCCGCACCCTCTTCCGAGCCGCCGCCGACGCCGGAGTACGGCGCGTGGTGCACGTGTCGATCACCCATCCCGCGGCCGACTCGCCGTACCCCTATTTCCGCGAGAAAGCGCGGACCGAACAGGCGCTGGCGGACGTCGGGATTCCGTATTCGGTGCTGCGGCCGGCAATTCTCTTCGGCGGCCGGGGAGCAGGGCGGCGTCGTTCAGACGGTCTGACCGGCTTGATGGCGATTCATGTGGCTCGGCTGGCCGCCATATCCGTAGACCGGGCCGGAACGGAGGCAGGCACGGCCTCCGGGTGATCATGAGGTGTCGAGTCCCTGATCACCGCAACGGAAGACCGTGCCTGGCCGCTCATCATCGCCCATCCCTGCCAGTCTGGGCCAGCTCACTACCGCCCGGCCTCCCGCGCCCGAGGAACATCCGGAACTGCTGGACTGTCTCGCCGTGGTACCCGATCCGCGCCGGGCCAAGGGCCGCCGCCATCCCCTCGCCTTCGTCCTCGCGCTGACCGCCTGCGCGGTGCTGGCCGGCGCGAGATCCCTGACCGCGATCGCGGAGTGGGCCGCAGACGCCCCGGCCACCGTGCTTGCCGCCCTCGGCGGCCCGAACCGGGAACCCAGCGGCCCGACCGCTCCGGCCGAGGCCACCGTGCGCCGAATCCTGCAACGCATCGACGGCAACGCACTCGACAACGCGATCGGCACCTGGCTCGCCGCTCGGGACCCCGGCCGCACACCGAGGGACCAGGACCTGTTCAAGCAGTCCCGGCGTTCCCTGGCCGTGGACGGAAAGACGGTGCGGGGCGCCCGCCGCGCGGACGGCAGCCAAGTCCACCTCCTTGCCGCGATGACCGGCACCGGCCTGGTCACCGCCCAGCGCGAGGTGGACGGCAAGACCAACGAAATCACCGTCTTCCGGCCCCTGCTCGCAGAGCTCGACCTGACCGACACCGTGGTCACCTTCGACGCCCTGCACTCCCAGACCGCGCACGCCCGCTTCCTCGTCGAGGACAAGAAAGCCCACTACATCGCCGTGATCAAGGGGAACCAGCCGTTGCTGCACAAACGCCTCAAGCACCTGCCCTGGCGAGACGTGCCGTTGCTGGACAAGACCCGCGCCACCGCGCACGGCCGCAACGAGATCCGCCGGGTCAAGACCGCCACCGTCGCCGACCTGGACTTCCCGCACGCCGCGCAGGCCGTCCAGATCGTGCGCCGCCGCCGCATCGTCGCCACTGGCAAGGTCACTCTCGAACGCGTCTACGCGGTCACCGACCTGGCCGCCGAGCAAGCACAGGCCGACGAAATCGCGCACCACGTCCGCGGACACTGGGGCATCGAGAACCAACTCCACCACATACGCGACACCACCTACGCCGAGGACGCCTCCCGCGTCCGCACCGGCACAGCCCCACGAGCCATGGCCAGCCTCCGCAACCTCGCCATCGGAGCCCTCCGCCTCGCCGGACACACCGGCATCGCCGCCAGTCTCCGCCACCACGCACGCGACGCCACCCGCCCGCTCGCCACCCTCGGCATCACGTGATCAAACCGGACCAAGCGACTGAACGACACCGCCCTGGGCCGGGGAGTTCTGCTGAACAACATCGCGTGGCTGCTGCGGCGTATCCCGGTCTTCGCGGTCGGCGGGGACGGCAAATACCGGATTCGGGGCATCCATGTGGACGACCTCGCGCGGTTGTGCGTCGCCGAGGGGGCGCGGTCGCAGGACGCGGGCGACACCGTTCTGGACGCGGTCGGGCCGGAGCGGCCGACCTTCGAGGCCATGGTGCGCTCGGTCGCCGACGCGGTGGGCAGCCACTCCCGTATCGTCCATGTCCCGCCCCGGGCACTCCCGCCGCTGTCCGCCGCGCTCGGCGTCGCGCTGCGCGACCGGCTGCTGACCGCCGACGAGTTCGGCGCGATGTCCTCGGGCCTCGCCGACACCGACGGCCCGGCCACCGGCACCACCGCCCTGACCGACTGGCTCCACACCGCGGCCCCCACCCTGGGCCGCCACTACGCCAACGAACTCCACCGCCACTACCGCTGACCCGCCCGTCCCGCCCCGGTCTGTCCCGCTCGCCCCCGCGCCGGCGTGCGTCCGTACGGAGGTCTCCGCGCCCCGACGAAGAGCACCGGAGTGTGGCGGCGCCCGGCCACCGGCCACCTGCTCGGCCCGATCACCGTGCCCTGAGGGCAGGTTGACCCGACCCCTCGCCGGGCGCATCGGCGGGGGCGGGATTCGGGCCGGCCACGCCCCGGGCACTAGGCCAACTGGGGGAATTTCAGGGGGCGTTCGGGTGGGAAATTCGGGATGCGCGGGTGCGGCGCGGGCGACGGTAGTTGGGTGAGCGATGACGTGGGGTCACCCGTTCGACGGGACGGCTCCGCGTTCGAAAACGTCATGCTCGCGTGCATCGTCGGCTCCGGGCAGGGGCCGGGCGCAGAAGGGACCACGAATGCGGGTACTGCGACAACTGGTGTGGGGCGCGCTCGCGTCGCTCCTCCTGGTCGGCCTCGTACCGACCACCGTACAGGCGGAGGGGAACCGGGCGCGGGCGGCCGTGACCTGCCCGACCGACGGGCGGACGCGCGGCACCAACACCGCGCCCAATCCGCCGCTGGAGACGTACTTCCTGGGTGACTGGCGGCTCGGCCCCGACAAGCTCCCCAAGACCGGCGCCATCGGCGACATGCTCAAGGACTACCGGCGCGAGGGCGACACGGGCTCCACGTACTGGTTCCTCGGCTGCTACTGGCAGACCGACCCGGTCGCGGGCACGTCCGGCTGGTGGTACCCGGACCACGACGGCTTCGCGCTCGACAGCAAGGGCCAGCCGATCGAGAAGCCGCTCGTCCTCCACGTCGGCCAGAAGGTCGACCTCTTCGGCAGCGGCCGCGGCAACTTCCTCGCCCCGGCGGGCACTCCGTACGCCAAGCGCGCGATCCCGCCGAGCAACCTCGACGAGTTCGACACGGCGTACCCGCAGAGCTACCACCTGTACAAGGTGACCAAGGACTTCACCGTTCAGGCCGGCCCGATCCGGCCGTGGTTCGGCCAACCGGGGCTGGGGCTCCAGTACATGACGGCCGACCGGATTCCGGCGCTGATCACCGCGGGCGACCTCGAAGCGCTCAACTGACGAGGTACGTCCGCTACTTCCCCGACACAGCGCCTGTGGGCGGGCCTTCGGCAACTGCCGGGGGCCCGCCCTGCGGTGTTCCGACGAGGCCGAAGCGTAAATGCCGAGGCATAAGGTCAGGCGATGAACAGGGCCCAACTCACCGAGCGCCTGCGCCGGGAGAACGTTCCGGACGCGCTCTACGACATCCCCGGCGTCCACCCGGCGACCCTCGCGCTCGACGCCGCGTACTACCTGCGGCGCGAGGGGGGCGACGACGGCCGGTGGGTGGTCGGCATGCGGCAGCGCGGTACGGACACGACGATGGCCGACTTCCTTACGGAGGCCGAGGCGTGCGGGTATCTCTACGACACGATCACGCGGGTGCCGCCGCCCGTGCCCGGGGGCGCCGAGCAGGTCGAACGCGTCCTGGGCGACGGCGGGGCCGGGGAGATCCAACGCCGGGCGTGGGAGGACTTCCACCGCGCGGAACCCCGTACGGACGACACCGAAAGCGACGACGGCCCCGCGACCCCTCGCGGGTAGGCGGGACCGCCGACGAGACGCCTAGACGACGACTTTCCCACGGCTCAGGTGAAGAGCCGGCAATCACCTGTCGACGGAGATGTACCGACGCATGCGATTGCTGTCCGTATTGACAAGGTCACAGACCCTGGGGTGTGTCCAGCGGGGGAGATCGACAAGGTCATCGGCCGACGTATTGAAGCCGGACGGCAGAGCAACGGCTTGCTGCAGCACGAACTCGCCGCCGCGGTGGGACGCTCGGAGTCATGGATCGGCCAGGTGATCCGGGGGATCATTCCATTGGACAGCCTGAGCCTGGCGGAGCGGATGGCCGGAGTGCCGGGGCTGACGGCCGATCATGTCCTGGCGCTGGACCTCCGATTACCAGGAGCCGTCGCACTCACGCAGTCGTCCGGATCGCGCGCGTCTTCCACGCCTTTGACGCGCGTGTCGCCGCCCGATGCGGAAGACTCGGAAACTGAGCTTCGACGTAGCTTCACCTTGGGCTCGCTGTCCGGTCTGCCGCGATCGCCGGCCTGTCCCCCGATACCCGTGCCCAGGTCGGCCACGACCCCGCCGCCCTCCTTCCACAGGGCTGTGGACAACCGCGAGCTCGCGACGGCCGACTCCCTCACCGACATCCTCCTCTGGCGCCTCCGCCACGAGGCTCACCTCCCCGCCGCCCCCGGCCGCAACGCCACGCTCCCGCCCAGCCGCCCGCCACGCCCGGCCTCCCACAACCCACCCGGGCACCAACCCGAAGGAGGTGGCCACCGCGCGCCCGCGCGGGAAGACAAAGCAGTCGGCGCCGACCCACCTGGGTGGTTCGGCGCCGCGGCGGTTCTCATACGTCGATGCGAACGACCTTCCGGCCCACCTTCAGGTACAGCTCCGCACCGTCGAGTGACCCAGCCTCCTCCACGATCTCGCCGAGCGTCTGCTGCACGGAAGCCTCGGTGAGCTGGGTGGCCTGCTGCTCTCCGTCTGCTTCGCGGATGAGGCGGAGGCCGTTCTGCTGCGCCACACGCCGGACGGCGGAGACGCTGGAGGCGAAGTCCAAGGTGCGGCTGATCAATGCCCCCAGGACGTCTTCCGCGTGGTCTTTCAGGGAGACGACGGGGATGTTCTGGACGTCACCGAAGGAGCGCTTGGAGAAGCGCGCTGTGAACTCCGCGCGAGCGGCTGCGGCAGCGTCCAGGCCGTGAAGAGCGGCGACCACTTCGCCGGCGAGGATGCGCTTGATCGCCATCGGGTGCGCGGTGCCCTCCTCCAGTCGCTTGGTGACAACGCGGATCTCGTCGTCCGTCCACTCGGTGAGCAGCTGGAGGTAGGGCTCGGTGAGGTGGTCGGGGATGGACATCAGACGGCCGTAGACGTCGTCCGCCGACGACGCCAGGCCCACGTAGTTGCCCTTGCTCTTGCTCATCTTGGAGCCCGTACCGTCGGTGCCCTCGATGAGCGGGGTGGTGATGACGACCTCGGGCGTCTGCTCTGAGATCTCCATGACCTTGCGGCACATCTGAAGGTTCAGGAGCTGGTCCACACCGCCGAGTTCGACGTCGGCGTCGATGGCCACCGAGTCCCAGGCCATGACGACGGAGTAGACGAACTCGGCGACGGACAAGCCTTGGCCGTCGGCGAGTCGGGTGCGGAAGTCCTCGCGCTGGAGCGACATGGACACTGGCACCCGGGCGAGGACGCCGACGAGCTCCGGCAGGGTGACCTTGTTCAGCCACTCGCCGTTGAAGCGCAGGTCGGCACGCTCGAAGTCGATGAACGGCGTGACCTGCTGCCGGTAGCCGCTCAGGTTGTGGGCGATGTCTTCGTCAGTGAGGGTCGGTCGATCCGAGGAGCGGCCCGACGGGTCACCGATCTTGGCCGTGACATCACCGATGATGAAGACGACGTGGTGACCCATCCGCTGGAACCGGCTCGCGATGATGATCGGCACCGCGTGGCCGAGGTGGACGTCGGGCGAGGTCGGGTCGATGCCGTACTTGACGACAAACGGGCGGCCCGCGTCCCGTGCGGTTTCGATCTTCTCGGCGAGCACCGCGGCCGAGGGGATCAGGTGGTTCGCACGACCCTCGACCAGGGCTGCTTGTTCCTGCGGGGTGAGGTCGGAGAGGTCCAGGGAGCGCCGTGATGTTGTCTCGACGAGCAGTTGCGCGACCGTATAGTCCGCGCCCAGGTCCGCTCCATCGAGGATGTGCATGACACGGGTGACGGACTCACTCAAACGGCTCATAGCGCCTGTACGCTCCTGGGTCGGACAACTGGCCTGACCAGTAGGGGGTTGGAAGTGGCGATTTTATCATCGCCACTGGCTGCTCATCGCTGAAATGATCGCTGCCGAGGCTTCCGTCATTGCCTCGCGTTCAGCCGCACGATCGGCCGCCCTGTGATCACGCTGGACAGAGACCGGAGCCACGGCGCTATTGAATCCCGAGCACGGAGAGTGCTGATGAGCATTCCCGGAATCAGGAGCATCGCGGGCAGACGCCGACCTCGCTGCATGGTGGATTCGATCTGATGGCCGAGAGCGATCGTGCGGAAATGCAGGGAAATCCTTTGAAGTCGGCGGCTGGTCGCCCAGTCGGGGGGATCTCCGCGCATTGCCTGGAGGCGGTCGGCAAGGGCAGTGCAGACTTCAGCTCGGTAGTCCTGTGACACGCCTGGCGTGCTGCGGTCGGTCATGCTTCTCGGGTGGATACGGTAGAAGGTCGAGGGGGTGGAGAGCACAATTCCGTGGCCGGCTTCACGTAAAGCATGGAAGAAGATCTCGTTGGCCGCGGGCAGCAGGCTCCTGGCGGCTTCGCGATGAACGACCAACGTGCTGGTATTCCCGCCGGGGTGCGGCTCCTTCACCATCGGATTTCCGTCGGAGTCGACCACGTTCTCCCAGTGTTCGATGAACAGCGCCCCGCCCGCCATCGCCTCAGCGCACGTGCGCAGTTTCGAAGGGTGGAACCAGTCGTCGGCATCGAGCAGAGCCACCCAGTCGCCGGTGGCGAGGAGAAAGGCGTCAGTCAGGGTTTGCGCGAATCCCTGCCGCTGTCTCCGGATGACCTTGACGTCGTCCTTGTGGCGCAGGCACACCTCTTCGGTTTCGTCGTTGGAGCCGTCGTCGATGACGATGATTTCCTGAAGGATGAAGTTTCCGGGTTCCTGTTCCATGCAGCTTGTTATGGCCTGGTCGAGATAGCGGCCGTAGTTGTGGCAGAGGATGACGCACGAGATGCGCGGTGGGGCACTCACCACCGGTCGCCTCCGTACAGACGGCCGTACTGTTCCAGGATCTCCTGATGTTCGTAGGCCCTGTAGTCGAGGAACTCGTGGTCCACGCCGCGGCGCTCGGAGCCGAGCCGAGCCGCAGCCTCCTCAAGGGCGCTGAGGAACTTCTCGCCGAAGAGGTTGGGGTGCCCCTGGGACCAGTCGAACCATTCGGGTTCTTCGACGAGCCCCCGGTGCTGTTCGTACTGCTCGTGCAGGTGCCCAGTGAGGGAGCAGACCGGTAGGAGGTTCAGGTCGAAGGCCAACTCCAGCTGTCCGGAGTGGCTGCCCCAGAGATAAGGGAGAAGCAGCGCGTCCGATGCTAGGCCGGCCCTGACCACTTCCTCGTCCGTGGGGTACGGGCGCATGGTCAGACGGATGCGGGGGTCGCGCCCGGCCGTCTCCAGGAGGCGCGGGGCACGGCCACCCTCGGTGAAGTCGGCGGGGCTGAAAGCCCGCAGAAGGACATGGAGGATGCTGTCGGGGTCGGTCACGCCCAGGCTCCAGTTGGCCATGGTGGACAACTGGTCGCGGCCGGCACGGGAGGCCCCGTACATCAGATACCGGGGCGAGGCGCTCGGCTCGCGTTCCAGGCCGGCAAGGGCCTCCGGCGCCGCGACGTATCCGTGCGGAATGACAACCGCGTGGGGACGCGCGCCGAGGATCTCGGTCAGCCTGGTGACGGAGCCCGCGGTGAGGCAGACCCAGTCCACGTCGGCCGAGTGGAGCGTCCGCAGCCGTGCGGTGAAGTCCTCGGCGCCGCCGACCATGGGCAGCGTGTCGTGAGCGGTGAAGACGACATTGACCCCCTCGCGCGAGCAGGCGTCGAGCAGGCGCTCCAAGGTGGCCAGATCCTCGAAGTCGATGTGGTGCAGATGAAGCACATCGAGCCATGTGAAGGGGCGGTGGTCGAGGAGCCAGGTCGCGTCGACCGCCGCCGGCACCATGTCGCCGTCGGCGATCTCGGTGCCGTTCAGGATGCGGAAGTCGCGGCTGCGCAGCTTCCGGGCGTACGGGGTGCGCGCCGGGAGGTGGACGACACGCAGTGCGTCGAGCCGGGGCTTCGCTGTCACCGCCGACCCCCTTGCGTCTCGGCCGTGCCGATGAGAAGCAGCTGGGTGGACAGTCCGTTGGAAGCGTCGTCGCTCCGCGTCAGCCCCGCGTGGCGGATCTCGAATCCCGATGCTTTCAACAGCGCCTGGAACTCGTCGCTCGCCCATTCCCGGACGTGGCTGAGGTTGCGGGGCGGGCCAGGAGCGTTGTAGCCGCTGCGGCACTCGCGGGCGGGCGTGGACAGTACGGCGACTGCGCCTCCCTCCACGAGGAGGCCGTGGACCAGTGACAGGACCGGAGCCGGGTCCAGCAGGTGCTCCACGACGTCGGAGCAGACCACGATCGAACGGCGTACGAGGGAAGCGTCGATGGGCAGTCGCTCGGCCGATTCCAGGTCTACCTCGATCCACTCGCCGAAGGGGTGGTTGTCGCGGCACCACACGAGGTTGTCCCCGAAGTCCACGCCGATGAACGTCCAGTCCGGGTATCCGTAGGCCAGCGACGCCAGCTTGCCGGCCCGTCCGCAGCCGATGTCGATCACCACGTCGCGGCCGAGTTCACTGGCCCGGGCGGCGGCGTACGGGTAGACGTCGGGCTGCCAGGTCACCGTGTCGTCCGTCTCGTCGGTGAAGTACTCCACCTCCTTCCGGCCGCGGTAGCCGTTCCTGATGAAGTACGTCTCGGGGCCGCCGATGGGCTGGTGAGGGGCCGAGGTGTCTGCGTGCATGAGAGGCTCCCTGTTCACTTCGGCCAGTGGGAGAACAGCGAGAGAATCCGCTCGACCAGCTGCTCGCGTATGGCCGACCACTCGGAACTTCCGGCTCGGCGCGCAGCCGCCGCCCGGTCGTACCCCGGTCCGTCCACCTCGGGCAGGCACGCGTACATCTGGAGAAGTGCCGAGCCGTCGTCGGAGGGCGCGGTGTCGGTGTCGGTACCCAGTAGGGCTCGGATGTCCTCGGCGGGCAGGGAGGCGTCGATGCCTGAGCCGGGGATGCTCTTGCTCATCTTCGGGAGGCCGCCGAGGCCGGGGATCATCTTGGTGTAGATGCCGGACAGATGTTCCGCGGGCAGGCCCCAGCGTTCCGCTCCGCGTCGCGCGAGGGCGACGTACTTGTGCTCGTCGACCCCCAGGGACACGAGGACGTGGCGCCCCTGAAGGAGGAGGTGGACGAAGTCCGCGGCCATGAGCAGCGTGGCCTGCTTCATCCCGTAACTGAGGTGGTCGAAGACGCCGTGGTTGCGGTAGAGACCGGCCAGGTCTTCCTCCGCCCATTGAAAGTCGGCGTCGTCCAGGTGGCGCGACAGCAGGAACGCGGTGGCCATGACGTCGGTCTTGCCCTCCTGTCTGCGTAGGACGCCGCGGGCGTCGTCGAACCCGAGCCGGAGGACGAACTCCTCGTACTTGTCTGCGAGCCGCCGCACCGAGTCCAGGGGCGTACGGCGGGCGTTGTAGGAGTCCAGGTCCCCCAGCACGATCTGGACGTCGAGCCCGCACTGCTGCAGCTTGACCGCGCGCAGCAGCTGGAAGAGGGTGCCGGCGTGGGGCGGTCCCCCGAGGCCGACGCCGGTGGTGACCGTCGCCGGCTCGCCCATGGCGACCGCCTCCGCGAAGTTGCCGGCTCCGGTGTGGCACATCCACTTCGTGCGCAGGTCGTCGGGGCTCATCCCCGCGAGTCCGAAGTCGATGGCGCCGAGTCCCAGCCGCTCGTAGCGGTGCTGGTCGATCACACTGTCGTAGTACGCGGTGTCGAACTTCATGCGGTTCCTTCCCGGGGTGTCTGCTCACGGAGGGCGAAAGCTCGGCGGACCAGCGGCTCGAACCCGTCGACGAGCAGGTTGCCGAGCACGGCGTTGCGAGGTGCCGCGACGCTGCCGAGGTCCGCCGTGACCGTGCCGTCGGCGAGGACCCAGACGCGGAACGGGTACGGGTCCTCCGGGGCACGTGTCGGCTGGGCGTAGACGGTCACGCCGTTGACGTCGCCGTGCAGGTCGTCCACGGCCTGGACGAAGTCTCGCCTGTCGAAGCCGTAGATCTCCGCCTTGCGGGCGCTTGTGCGTCCGACGGGGCGGTACTGCGAGATCAGCCAGTACTCGACTTCCGTTCGCCGGGACACTTCGGCGATGAGCAGCGCCATGCGCGGCAGCTCCTTCACCGAGACGGCCGTGGTGAAGGTGTTGAACGCCAGCCGCCGCTGGTCGGCGGCGAGAAGGTCGACGTTGGACAGGAAGCGTTCGAAGTACCCCTGCCCTCGGAACCAGTCGGCGGTCCTGGAGTCCGGGCCGTCGACCGCCAGCGAGTACACGGTCACGTGGTCGAGGATGCCGGCGTAGCGTTCGCCCAGGAGCAGCCCGTTGGTGTGGAGGTTGGTCTCGAAGCCCGCCTCGGTGGCGTGCCGGAGAGCAGCCTCCAGGTGGTTGTCGTACGGCATCACGGGGTCGCCGCCGGTGAAGACGCACCGGTAGGCCTCGGACTCCGAGCGGAGGCGGTCGATGACACGGCGGACCGTGTCCGCGTCGGTACTGACCCTGTTGCGCTCGCGGTAGCAGAAGCGGCACACGCCTGGAGATGTGTTGGTCGGTGCCAGGTCCCAGGCGTTGCAGTCGGTGTTGAGGACGAGGTGGACGATCGGGAGTTCGTCGTGCGTCAGCATGGGGTCGACTCCTTGACGCCAGAGATGGCGCGGAGGGGCGTAGGCGAGACGGGCCGCAGGAGTGAGCGGAGCTGGTGCGGGTCACCGCCGGTGAGCCGTACGAACTTCTGGAGCGTGTCCAAGCCGGCGCCCGCTTCGATGATGGTGAGTGCTTTGCCGAAGGCGGTCTGGATGGTGGGGGCCGCTTCGGACATCACCATGAGGAGGGCCGCGTTGAGGGCGACAGCGTTTCGCGCCTGACTGGTGTCCTGGCCGGCCAGCACGCGGATCGCGGCAGCAACGTTCTCCAGGGGCTCCTCGTGCTGGGTGACCGAGATGAGGTTCTGCGGCATGGTGGCAGCGCACTTGCGTACGTCGTCGTTGAAGGCCGGGTTCTCGTGACCGGCGCTGATCCGGCATACCCGCGCGGTGCTTCCGGGAAGCAGCTCATCGACCTGGACCGTCCGGCCCGTACTGGAGTTGACGACGGTCACGTCCGGCAGGCCGAGCCGGGACAGCAGCCAGGCGGAAACGCTGACGGCGGGGTGCGCCAGACCGTAGACGTAGGCGGGGCAGGTGACCGGGCTGAGGAGGGCCGGGAACGCCAGGCTGAGGGCGTGTACGGCGTGGAACCTGCCTCCGTAACGGCGGTCGAACTCCGGTATGCGGTTCTCGATGGAGAAGAACCCGAAGCCGGTCTGCGCGGTGATGTCGACCATCTCCTGGTGCGGGACCGCGTCGCACGGGGCTCCCACCAGGTCGATGAAGTCGCGGGATCCGGTCTTCGACGACGCGCTGCGCGACCCGAGCTTCGCGATGTGCGCTCCTCCAGCCGCCGCTACCAGTGCGGCGGCCGTGCTCAGGTTGATGGTCTTGAAGGTCTTCTTCCCGCTGCCGGTGTAGCCGACGAACCGCGTGCCGGCGGGGGGCTGGTGGAAGGCCCAGCCGGGTCGGTCCAGGGCGGTCGCCGCCAGGACCGCCGCCTCCACCTCCGTCAGCCGCGGCCCCCGGAGCAGCAGGCCGGTGAGGACGCTGGCCAGCATCGCGTCCCGGGTGTGGCTCTCCGGTAACGCAAGGATGTGCGCGATGCCGTCGCGGACGATCTCGGGTGCGATGTCGTCAGGAGAGTTGATCTTGTGGACCAGTAAGGGTGCTGTCGTCGACACGGTGTCGCCTTCCTTTCCATCAGGTGTGGGACGTGAGGAGGAGCTTGAACGGGCGATGCCGGGCTCCGCTCCTCAGCGCCATCAGCCCCTGCGGGAGATCGCCGAGAGGGAAACGGTCCCGGGTCATGAGGGCCGCCCAGTCGCCGCCTTTGGCGACGATGCCGACGGCGTCCCTGAAGTCGTCGTGGCCGTCCGCGCGGCAGTACGAGAAGGAGCCGCGCAGAGTGATTGAGCGCCGAAAGATCTCCCGCAGGGCGACGGAGAGCATCACCTGGGGCGCATAGGCGTTCTGCACGAGAACGGTTCCCCCGTCACGGACGGCCTTCAGCGCTTGGCGTACGGGGGCGTCGCTGTCACCGGATGCGGCATCCACGACGACGTCGCATCGTGGCAGCTCATCGGCATGGAGGTTGATGTGCGAGGGGAGCACGTAGCTCAACTGGTGGGACTGCGAGGGCTTCCTGACGAGCATGTGGACGTCCCATCCCGCGCCCGCAGCACAGATCGCCGTGCAGACCCCGAGGACACCGCCACCGATGATGCCGAGCCGCCCGGGGGCTGCCGGGAGGCCGCAGCGGACGCCGTGCAAAGCCACAGCCATGGGATCGGCAAGGACGCCGTGCGCCGGATCGTGGAGCGCGGGCAGGGGGACGACGTTGCCGCGGGGCACCCTCACCTCGTGGGCGAGCCCCCCGGGCAGGTCCCATCCGACGCGTCGCAGTTCCGGGCAGAGGTGCACCTGCCCGCGCCCGCAGTACCTGCACGAGCGGCAGGGAACCAGCGGATCGACGGCGACCCAGCCGCCGGTCTCCCTGTCGATTCCGACAATCTCGTGACCGGGATACCACGGCTCCGGCAACTGCCCCTGCCAAGGCCGGCCGAGCTTCGCGACATCGCTTCCGCAGACGCCCGTGTAGTGCACCGCAACGTGTGTCGTACCGCGCACCGCGAGTACGCCGACGGGCGCAGGGGCCCAGCCGAGGACGCCTTTCGAGACCGACCATCCGTAAGGGACGCTCACCGGTCCCTCCAGCTGCTCAACAAGGACGGAAGAGCCTCCACCTCGGGGATCGAGGTGCCGGACCAGGCGATCTCACCGAGTGCGAGGCCGGCGGGCCCGCCCCGGCGGGCGACGCGCACCGCGCGCATCCCGGCACGCTGGGCGCCGGCCAGTTCGTCACCGCCACCGTCACCGCAGTAGAGGGCCTGGTGGGCGGCGACTTCTGCGGTGGACCGCAGACGTCCGTCGTGTCTGACCGGCCAACTGTCGGTCAGCGTCGTCTCGACGGTCACGGGCTTTACGTGCAAGATCGCGGCGAACTGTGCTGCGGCCGAGGTCCGTTCGATTGCGCTCGGGGCCGTGACGAGGGTGCCGAGGAGGAGCAGGACTGCGACACTGACGGCCACCGTAAATCCCCCTTCCGGTCGGGTACGGGCAACTGGGCACCGAAGCCGTTCCGTGAGGACTGCGTCGGTGCGAACCATCACAGCGGTTCGGGGCGCCGCGGAGTATCACGAACAGTTGCCCAAACTCCTCATCACAGGGGCGTGGTCGGCCGGCCAGGCTCTTCAACATCCGCTTGCACACGGGTTCATGAGAGGCTTGCCTAGGCTTCCGATCATGACCATTGATGGGCAGGCGGTAGGCGTGGCGGGGAAGAGTCGCCCGGGCTGGCGCCCGGACAAGTTGCGGCAGCAACGTGAAGCCCACGGCCTGACGCTGGAGGGCGCGGGTGAGCGTCTCCGCGAGGTGGCCCGAACCGCCGGACTGACCGCGCCGGCGGCCAACTTCCAGACGCTGTGGCAGCACGAGCAGGGCGAGGTCTACCCCGGTCCGCACTATCGGCGCGCCTACTGCCTGATGTACCGCGCGACCGAGCCCGAACTCGGATTCCGTCACGCTCTGCCGGACGAGGCCACGAAGCTCTCGTTCACGGCGTCGAGCGAGCCGCACGACGGCTCCCACGTACTGGCCGTGGAGCGCGCCCTGCTCCAGCTCACGCCCGCAACACAGGACATGGACGGACTGGGCGTACAGCAACGCATCCTCGACGCCTGGAAACGGCGTCACACCGGCGGCGACCCGAACAGGCCGACGCTGATGATGGTCGGAGGCTACGCGGGAAGCGGGAAGTCGGAGTTCTCCCGCTTCATATCCCAGCTCACCGGCTGGCCTGTCCTCGACAAGGACCCGATCACGCGACCACTTGTCGAACGCCTCCTCGTGGAGCTGGGCAGCGACCCCAACGACCGGCACACCGACATCTACCGGCAGCAGGTCCGCCCACTGGAGTACCAGTGCCTGCTGGAGACCGCGTACGCGAACATCGACTGCGCGATCAGCACCGTCCTCACCGCGCCGTTCGTCGCCGAGGCCACCGACCCCCGGTGGATGCGGCGCCTGATCAACCGCTGCGAGGCACGCGGCGTCACCGTCGTTGTCGTCTGGATCCAGTGCGACCTCGACACGATGCACGAGCACGTCAGCTTCCGGTCCGCCGCCCGGGACAGCTGGAAACTCCAGAACTGGGAGGCGTACGCCGCAGGACTCGACCTCGAACTGAAGCCCGTCGTTCCTCACTTGGTCGTCGACAACCGGCTCGGTGCGGCAATCTCCCTCACGGATCAGGTACGCCAGGTCTTCGGGACGGTGTTCCCGTGAGGCCGGGCATTCTGCTCTACGGTCCGCCGGCGGCGGGCAAGGACACGGTCACTGCGGCCATGGCCGAACTCGACGCGCGATACGTCCCGTTCAACCGCCTCAAGGTCGGCGGCGGCAAGTTCGCGGGCTACCGGATGGGCACGCAAGAACAGTTGGCCAGTCTTGAAGCGCGCGAAGACGTCATCTACCGCAACGAGCGGTACGGCAACGTCTACGTCGTCGACCGGCCCGGTCTCGAACAAGCCATGGAGGGCGGGAAGGTACCGGTGGTCCACCTCGGCCAGGTAGCAGGGGTGGAGCGGGTAGGCACCCTCTTCCCGGCGCGCTGGGTGCGCGTGCTGCTGTGGTGTTCGAGGGCGTCCACGGCCCAGCGGTCGCGGCAGCGGGGCGACACCGACACGGCGGCTCGGCTGGCCGCGTGGGACGCCACTCAGGTGGACCTCGCCTCGTACCCGCAGGCCGGGTGGGAGGTCCGGGTGGACACGGACGTGACGAAGCCCTGGGGAGCGGCCCAGCAGATCGACGCCTTCATCCGAAGTGCGGCGACTCAGCCCTGACCGTTGCGAGGCCGTATCCTCAACCGGCTCGACTCAACCGGCCCGGAGGCTCAGCTCGGGTCCTCCGGTGTCACGCGCAGTGCCTCCAACGCCTCGGCGATGGTGAGTGCCTGGTCCTTGCTGTCGCCCCACCGAGCGAGTGTGGCCGCAGCCGCGTACATAAGAGCGTCCGGCAATCCGGCGTCGGCGAGCAGGGCAGCCGCGTCCTCGATCTCCGGGCCCCAGCGCCAGGCACGGGCGGCGGTCTTGGGGATGTAGTCAGTCTCGACGAGATAGCTGCGGGTGCGCTTGGCCGCGATCGCCAGCAGTTCGTCCCCGACGTCGTAAGCGTCGGCCGCTCCGTAAGCCACGGCGGCCAGCACTCGGGAGACCTTCTGGTAGCTGGTGTATGCGAGCTTCAACGCGGAGGCCGCGCCAAAGGGACCCCCGAGGACGTGCGTCCGGACATCGGTCTCCGCGAAGAGGTCAACGATCCGGTCGGTCTGTTTGCCGGCACCGGCCAGGTACAGCATCGGCGTCTTGCCACCACTCGGGGGAGACCCGACCACTGCGGCGTCGACCACCGGCATCGGTTCGAGTAGCTCGGCCATGCGCTGCATGCGTGACGGCACCACGGCATTGGCTTCGACGTAGATCGCGTCCGTGCCGGTCCGAACTGCCGCGACGTGGGCTGCGACCTCCTCTGCTGCGGCAGGTGGGCAGAGGGAGAGCAGCACCTCGGAACGAGCGGCGAGTTCGGGGAGCGCGACGGGATGAAGTTCGGCGCCTTCTGCTCGGAGACGGGTCGCCTCGCTACGGCCGTCGGGACACCAGAGCACTGTGTGGCCGCGAGCCCGGAGTTGCGCGCCGAAGGCGGCCCCCATACTGCCTGGGTGCAGTAGCCCGATGGTCGCCGTCATGACGCCGCCCCTACCCGATCTGCGCCGTGTCGAAGCAGGAGGTCGATGGCGGCGCGCACGCAGGGAACCGTGTGATCGGGGTCGGGGACGTGCGGAGCCCAGGAACGGCCGTTGCCGACCCAGACAGTCCGCAGCCCGGCAGAGTGCCCGCCACCGATGTCATTGACAGGGTTGTCGCCCACCATCCAGCCGCCATCGCCCAGCACAGCCCCGCACCGGGCCGCGGCCAGGGCGAAATGCCGACGCTCGGGCTTGCGCGCGCCGGCTTCCTCGGAGACGAAGGCGCTGTCTACGTGATCGGCGATACCGGTGGCCCTCAGCTTGGCCCACTGGATGTCCGCCGCACCGTTGGTCGCCACTCCCACCCGCCAGCCGGCCGCACGCAACGTGTCCAACCCCTCCAGGACCTCGCCCGGGCACGACACCATGGCCGCCATGTCGCGGCAGTACGCGTCCCACAACTCGGTAGTCGACAAAGGCAGGCTGTAACGGGCCCGGATCGCGTCGAACGTGGAGGGATACGCCCGCTCGGACGCCATCCCCAGGACGTACGCCTGCGCCTCGTCCCCCAACCCGTACCGACCAGCGAACTCAGCGACCCAGTCGGCGAGCGTCCTCTGTCGGTCCACGAGGGTGTTGTCGAGGTCGAAGAGAACCAGCGGTCTCTGCATGTTCTGCATTATTGCGTGCTCGGCGTGAGGCTTGATTCCTCACCGAGTCGTTCCATCGCCTGAGCAGCCGACAAGCCAATGCCTCACGCAGCGGCGGTCAGCAGCTTGCGGACATGGTCCGCCGCCTCGGCCACCGGCACAGACTGTGTCTCGCTGGTGGCCCGGCTGGTGACCTCGACCGTTCCGCCGACCAGGCCGCGGGCACCGACCCTGATGTCAGTGGACCACAAGAGTGCTGGGCGTAACGGCTTCGAGTGACGACGGCCCCGCGAACCCTCGCGGGTAGGCGGGACCGCCGACAGGACCCCGGAAGGGGTCAGGCGGGGAAGTGGCCCGACTTCACGGCGGTCACGAACGTCGACCAAGTCGACGTCGGGAAGACCAGGGCCGGGACGTTCGGGTCCTTGGAGTCACGGACCGGCTGCACACCCTCGAAGCCGTCCGCTACTTCCACGCAGCTACCGCCGGTTCCGTTGCTGTGGGACGACTTGCGCCACCGGGCGACGCTCAGATCAAGGCTGCTGTGCTGCATTCGCGTAGTCCTCCGCCGCCGAGTCCAACAGGGCCAGGGACGCCTCCGGCGACAGCGCGACGGCCCTGGCGAGATCGTACGACTTCTCGTAGAGGGCCACCACGTCCTTCTCGTCCAGAATTTGGCCGGAGTGCAGGCCCTCTTCGTACGCCAATGCCGGAGCATCCGGGAAGGACATCAGCGACATCATGCCCGCCATCATCCCGTTCGCGCCATTCTGGTAGCAAAGCACTTGCACCATGACCCGCCCCGCGCGGATTCGCTCGGCGATGAAAGCCAGCTGTTCGGCCATGACAGCCGGACCGCCGACCGGGATACGCAGCACGTTCTCATGCAGAACCGCCCAGAACTCGGGACGTGTTGAGTCGTCCAGGAGCGCCGCCCGCCGGAGCCGCGTCTGCACCAGCTTGTCGACCTCACTGGCTGACGCGCGCGGGTTGGCGGCTTTGACAACCGCGCGAATGTACGACTCCGTCTGGAGCAGACCAGGAACGAAACTGGGCGCGTACTCGCAGATGGCGGACGCACGCGACTCGTGATCGGCAGCCTGGGCGAAGTACGTCGCGTGGCCGTTCGTGTACAACGGCCTGGACTTTTGGACCATCCGGCACAGCCGCTCCAAGTGCTGGCCGGATTCCAGCGCCGCGTCCAGACGTACGGAAAGGTCGAGTCGGGGTTTGCGCACGGCCGTTTCGATTTGGCCGATATACGCGCCGGAAACGAACACTCGTGCGCCAAGCCGGTCTTGGGACAAGGTTGCCGCTTCGCGCAACCGTCGCAATTCCGAGCCGTAGTAGGCGTCAGGACTCTGAAATGGATCGAGGGACTTCGGTTCGGTCACCGTGCGCAACCCGCTTTCCCAGCTCTGTTCCTGTAGGGGAGATGAACTACCGATACTAGCGCGCAGTAGCGCATCCTGTGAGGGGTTGGGCACACAGAGTGCCAGGTCCGAGCAGGTGGCTAGGGAAGGTTCACACGATGGGGACAACGGAAGCGCCGCCGGTGGCGGTCGGGTTTCCCGGTGGTGGCGCGGGGGCGTCCCGGCTGTATTCGCCGCCGCAGCGGATGTGGCCGGCTACGTTCCGGAGCGTCCACCGGGCCCGGCACGCACTCGAAGTGACGCTGCGGGAATGGGAGTTGGACGATCTGGTCGACGCGGCCGGGCTCACGCTCTCGGAGTTGATGGGCAATGCCGTGGAACACGCTTATGTGCCGGGGCGGTTGGTCGGCGTGAGTGTGTTCCGCGTCGAGGGCGGGGGCGTCGTCCTTGAGGTGCACGACGCGGAGGACGAGGAGCAGCCGTTGCGGGCGGCGGCAGCGGCGCCGGACCAGGACAGGGGTCGCGGGCTCGCGCTGGTGGACGCGATGACGTGCGGGCGGTGGGGCTCGGTCAAGCGGGACGGGCCGGGGAAGATGGTGTGGGCGGCGCTGGGCCCGGGTCCGGAGCTGGGGCCGGGCGTTGAGGCGAGCGCCGGTGGTGCGGGGTGATGACCACGCACTGGCACACGTCCGTGGTCACGGGGGTGGCGCGGCCGGTGGGTACGTCGCCGGCCTCGCCGCTGGTGGTCCGCGAGTGGGTGTTCCGGCCGCGGAGTGTGTACGTGGCCACGTTCGCGGAACCGGAGGAGGCGCTGTCGTGGCTGAGGTTCACGCTGGATGACGTGGCGCCGCCGATGCCGGGTGATCTGAACGCGGCGGAACGGGCGGGGCTGGCACGGGAGGGGCTGGCCCGGCACCCCGAACCGGCGGAGGCGCAGGCCGCGGCGGCGGCGTATTCGGCGCGCGGCTATCTCGTCCAGGACCTGATCGGGTGCCGTGCGGACCACGGCGCGAGGGTGTTCACTTCCTTGTGTAAGTGATGGTCTTGCTGGGTGCTAGTCGGGCCCGTCCTGACCTGGAGTTTGTGACACACAGTGAGTGACTTGATGAACGAGATCAGCCCGCATGCCGAGTCCATGGACAGTCGCGAGGAGGCGGGCCGGCGCCTGGCGGGGGCCCTGTCGCCCGCCGCGATCGACCGGATGCTGGCGGACGCGGAGGAGGCCGGTGTCGGCATCGACGGGGCCGGCGGGCTGTTGCAGCAGATGATGAAGGCGGTCCTGGAGAGGGCCCTGCAGGTCGAGATGGCCGATCACCTGGGCTACGAGTCCGGGGACCCGGCCGGAAGGGGCAGTGGGAACTCCCGCAACGGCAGCTACCCCAAGACCCTCACCACGACCGCGGGGCCGGTCACGGTGGACGTGCCCAGGGACCGCAAGGCCGCCTTCGAGCCGGTCATCGTGCCCAAGGGGCGGCGGCGTCTGGCTCAGGTCGACGACATGATCCTGTCGCTCTACGCCCGCGGCATGACCACCCGCGACATCTCCGCGCACCTGAAGGAGGTCTACGGATCCGAGGTCTCCCCGGCCCTCGTATCCAAGATCACCGATGTGGTGGCCGATGAGATAACTGCCTGGCAGAACGGGCCAGTTGACGAGATCTACCCGATCCTCTACATCGACGCGCTGAGCGTGAAGGTGCGCGACGGCGGCATGGTCGCCAACAAGTCGGCCCACCTGGTCATCGGCGTGGACGTCGACGGGATCAAGAACGTGCTGGGCATCTGGATCCAGGACACCGAGGGCTCGAAGTTCTGGCTGAACGTGCTCACCCAGCTGAAGAACCGCGGCCTGCGGGACGCGCTGATCGTGTGCTGCGACGGCCTGACCGGCCTACCCGAGGCCATCAATACCGTCTGGGACAAGGCCTTGGTCCAAACCTGCGTAACCCACCTAATTCGGGCGTCGCTGAAATACGTCTCCTACACCGACCGCAAGAAGGTCGCCGCCGCCCTCAAGCCCATCTACACCGCCGCGACCGAGTCCGAGGCCCTGTCCGCACTGGACGAGCTCAGGACGAACTACGGCAAGAACTACCCCGGTTTGATCGCCAGTTGGGAGCGGGCCTGGGAGGAGTTCATCCCCTTCCTCGCCTTCGACCGCGACATCAGGCGGGTAATTTACACCACAAATGCGATCGAATCCCTGAACTACCAGCTCCGCAAGATCACCAAGACGCGCGGACACTTCCCCACCGACGACGCCGCCATCAAGCTCCTCTACCTCGGCATCCGCCGCATCGAGGGCCGCCACATCGACGGCGACGGCCCCATCCCCCAAGGCCGCGTCCGCGGCACCGGCACCCTCGGCTGGAAGCGCGCCATGAACCACTTCATGCTCGCCTTTCCCGACCGCCTCCCCCTCTAACCCGGCAAGATCACCCAGAGTAACCACCCTGCGGGCCCGACCAGCATGAACGCACATCACGACGTACACAAAGGAATTGACAACCTCCACGGCGCTCTCCTCACCGACTCCTCGTGCGCGCGGGAACAGAGGTTCGCCCCGCGCGGATGAGGCGGTCCGTCTCCGGCTTGACTCCGCGGCGCCCCCGCAGCGCCGCGGTGCGGAACGGACCCGCCGGGACCCGCGCCCCCCAAGCGCGGGCCCCGCCGTCCAGCCCACCTCACTCGCCCCGACGTCGCCCGTCACGCAAGCCGCCGCGCTCATCCCAGAATGGAGAGCTCCTCGCCCCTTGAGTTCCAGATGCGGGACAGTCCATTGCCCGGCTCGCTGATGACGAGACCGTCCGGGGAGTGATCGATTCCCCCCAGCAGACCACCCGGCCCATCAGGCCATTCAACGATCAGATGATCGCCCGCCCGCACAACGTACTCGGCCCCCGAAGGTTCGAATTGCACCGTTACAGGCACTGAATCGGCCGACACCATGAATCGCACGGACTTCACCCTACTGGGGCCGGGCCCGGCTACCGGGGGGCTTCGGTGGCCGCGACTGCGCAGGGACTTTCGGCGTACCCGAACATCGCGTAGAAGCCTGTGCAAGTCGCTGGCGTGCTGCGGCCGGGCGACGCAGTCTCGGTCATGTCGATCCTCACCCGAGGCAGTGGAGGACACCATGGCGTTACGTCAGCTGGGCAAGGACCCGGAGAGCCCCAACAACGGCTCTCCGACGGTGTACTTGGACGACGAGACCGGGAACTACATCCTGCAAGGGTGGCGCGTGACCGACGCTGAGCGGCTGGCACAGATGAACATCCCGGATCATGAAACGGTGATCGAGTTCCCCAGGCGCATGATGCGGTTCTTCCCGGAGGTGAGCAGTGGCGACGGAGCCGGCGTTTGAGGATCTGTTCCGCTCCGCTCAACACAGCGCGTTTCACTTGGAGATGAGGGACGCGTACGGGCTCGATGGCGACTACCAGGAGTGGACTTCGGGCAACCGTTTCGATCCCGCGGAGCGCTGGCCCTGGTGGATCGATCTCGTCTCCGCGTCGGTGGTCCGTGGCGTGGACGTACGCCGGGCGCGCATCGTCTCCGAGCCGATCTCCCCGTACGTGCGGTACGAGTACGAGCTGACCGGCGGGCACAACGTCAAGGCCGGTGAGGCCGTACGCTGGCTGCCTCGCCGACGAGCATCGGACCTGGCGCTGCCCGGCAACGACTTCTGGCTGTTCGACGGCACGTCGGTCCTGTTCAACCACTTCGCGGGGGACGGAACGATGACCGGCGAAGAACTGGTCACCGACCCTGCCGTGGCGGGGCTGTGCGTGTCCGCGTTCGCCGCCGTATGGGAACGCGCCACCCCGCACGGGGAGTACCGGCCGGTCTGACCGCACGTACCCGGAACGGTCGAACGTGACTTCATCGTCCAGCGTCCAGCAGGCCCGGCAGGCTCTCGGCAAGCGGCTGCGTGAAATCCGGAAGGATTCCGGACTGACGGCGCGACAGCTCGCCTCCCGGGCCGGTTGGCATGAAAGCAAGTGCAGCCGTATCGAGAACGGGCGCACCGCACCGTCGGACGACGACCTGCGCGCGTACACGCTGCACTGCGGTGCCACGGACCAGACGGCCGACCTGATCGCCACCGCGCGCAACATCCACGGCGCGTATGTCGAGTGGCGACGCCTGGAACGGTCCGGGCTGCGGCGTGCGCAGGAGTCGGTCATCCCGCTGTGGGAGCGGACGCGGCACTTCCGCGCCTACTCGTCATGGCTCGTCCCCGGGCCGCTCCAGACGCGCGCGTACATCGAGGCACTGCTCCGAGCGATTCGGGACCGTCGCGCGCTGCCCGACGACCTGGAAGCAGCCGTTCAAGTGCGCGTGGACAAACAGCGAATCCTGCGCGAAGGACCGCGCCGCTTCGCTGTGATCCTGGAGGAGAGCGCCCTGCGGCACCGGATCGGCGGCGCCGCGACCATGGCCGGTCAACTCGGTCACCTGCTCTCGCTGACCACGCTGCCGAACGTGAGCCTGGGCGTGATCCCGCTCAGCGCGGACCGGACCGCGCTGTGGCCTGTCGAAGACTTCTGGATCTTCGATGACGCCCAGGTCAACGTCGAGTTGGTCTCGGCCTTCCTGACCGTCACGCAGCCGCACGAGATCGGCATGTACGCCCGGACCTTCGCCGATCTGGCCGACTTGGCGGTCTACGGTGCCGCTGCGCGTGCGCTGATCACATCGGCAGTCGACTCTCTCGGGTGAGCACGCGCAAGTCCGCGCAGACGGTTCACAGGCCCCTGGTCGCCCAGGTGTCGGGCGGGTTTTCCGCACGTCCGGAGGCGTCCAGGCGCTGCCGCACCACGATGACGGCTGCCGAGTGGGTCACGTTCACCGACGCGGTGAAGGCCGGCGACTACGAGCTGAGTGCTTGAGAGTGGGTCCCGTGCCGAAGTGCCCACGCTGCGAAGCCGAGTGCCCCACCGACCCCGAGAGCGGGCTGCCGTGGTGTGCGCGGTGCGGGGCGCACTTCGGGCTCTCGCTGCCCGGCTGCCGGGGGCTGCGGTGGCGGCGCGCCGCCGCGACCCGGCGCCCGGTGCGGCGGCGCGGGCACTGAGCGGGGGGACGGAGGGCCGTCGGCCATACCCTGTTCTCCGTGGACGAGATGAACCGCGGGCCAGGCGCCAAGACGATCCGTGTGCTGCTCGCCGAGGACCAGGGAATGATGCGCGGAGCGCTCGCGCTGCTGCTCGACCTGGAGGACGACATCGAGGTCGTCGCACAAGTGGCCGCCGGCGACCGGATCGTGGACGAGTCGCTGGCCGTACGCCCGGACATCGCGCTGCTGGACATCGAACTGCCCGGCCGCAGCGGCCTCGACGCCGCCGCGGAACTGCGCCAACGGCTCCCGTCCTGCCAGGTGTTGATACTGACGACCTTCGGGCGGCCCGGATATCTGCGGCGGGCGATGGAAGCCGGAGCGGCCGGATTCCTCGTGAAGGACGGCCCCGTCGAGGAGTTGGCCGACGCCATCCGCCGAGTCCTGCGCGGGGAACGGGTGATCGACCCCGCCCTGGCCGCTGCGGCGCTGAGCGCGGGCCCGAGCCCGCTCACCCCGCGCGAGCAGGACGTCCTCAACGCCGCCGCGGACGGCGCGACCGTCGCCGACATCGCCGCCCGCGTGTTCCTCTCGGAGTCCACCGTCCGCAACTACCTCTCGGCGGCGATCGGCAAGACGGGCACCCGCAACCGTATGGAAGCGGTCAGGGCCGCCCGCCAGAACGGCTGGCTGTAGCCACGGACCCGCCGCCCACGCACCCGAAGCAGCCCACCCCTACGCGGGCCGCGGCCCCGGCTTCGGCAGCAGCCCGATCAAGCACGTCCCCACCGCCAGGCACACCGCCCCGACCCCGAACGCCAGCGCGTACCCGGAGGCCAGCGCCTGCCCCGCCCCCGCGCCTCCAGCCGTACGCGACGCCGCCCGGTCCGCGGCGGTCGTGGCCAGGATCGTCAGCCCCAGCGCCCCGCCCAACTGCCGTGAGGTGTTGAGCAGTCCGGACACGACCCCCTGCTCCCCGATCCCGACCCCCGACGTCGCCGCCGCCGAGATCGGCGTCATCAGCAGCCCCGCGCCGAACATCGTCAGTACGCCCGGCCCCAGGATCGTCCCCAGGAACGTGCCGTGCACGGTGAGCGTGCTCTGCCACGCAAGACCGCCCGCCGCCAGCAGTCCACCGGCCGCGCCCACGATCCGCCCGTCGACGTAACTCATCAGCCGTGGCGCCAACTTGGAGCCGATGATGATGGAGACGGTGTGCGGCAGGAAGGACAGCCCGGTCCTGACGGGGCTGAAGTGCAGCACGTTCTGCATGTAGAGCGACAGGAAGTACCACGTGGAGAAGGTGACCGCGCCCGACGCCAGCAGTACGACATTGGCCGAGGACACCGAGCGGATCCTGAACAGCCGCAGGGGCATGAGCGCGTGCTCCGTACGGGCCTCCACCGCGACGAAGGCGGCGAGCAGCAACAGCCCGCCGGCCAGCGGGAGATACGACACCGGCGACGACCAGCCGTACGACTCGCTCTCCGCGATCCCGTAGGCCAGGGCCGCTACCCCGCCGGTGACCAGGATCGCGCCCGGTACGTCGAGCCGGCGGGCGGTCCCCGCGCGGCTCTCGGTCAGCCACAGCGCGGCGCCGAGCAGCACCAGCGCGCCGATCGGGACGTTGACCAGCAGCACCCAGCGCCAGGACAGATAGCTGGTGAGCAGGCCGCCGACCAGGCCGCCCGCCGCGCCGCCGCCCGCGCCGACCGCCGCCCACGTACCGATCGCCCGGGTCCGCTCGGGCCCCTCGGGAAAGGACGTGGTGAGGATCGACAGCGTGGTGGGCGCCAGCACGGCCGCGCCGACGCCCTGCACGGTCCTGGCCGCGATCAGCATCCAGGAGTCCTGCGCGAGCCCGCCCGCGAGACTGGCGGCGGTGAAGAGCGCGAGCCCGACCAGGAAGACCCGCTTGCGCCCGAAGAGGTCGGCGGCCCGGCCGCCCAGCAGCAGGAATCCGGCGAAGGTCAGCGCGTAGGCGTTGACCACCCACTGCAACCCGGTCTGGCCGAGGTGCAGATCGGCGCGCATGGACGGCAGCGCCACGTTCACCACGGACACGTCGAGGACGACGAGGAACTGCCCGGCGCAGACCGCGAGCAGCACCGCCCACGCCGGCGGGGCCGCTCTCGTACCGCTGCCGCCGCCGGTCCGCCGCCGTTCCCCCACGAGTTCGCTCATGGGGGCCATGCTGCACCCCCCGGCCCGCCGGAGCATCGGGATTTCGACCCGCACCGGCGGTCCGTACGACCGGGGCCCGTGGCCCCCCGCCCTCCGACCACGGTCCTCGGTCCTCGGACCCCTGTCCCGTACGCCCTGGTCCGCGAGTCCCGTACGCCCTGGTCCATCGGTCCCCGGGCGGCAGTTCATAGGGTGGGGGCATGACGGACGTGCTCGCGGCCTTCGAGGCCGCCAAGGGGTTCATGCCGCTCGACGAGGGGCTCGCGCTGCACGCCGCCGCGAAGGAGGCCGCCGTGCTCGGGCTGCCGCTGCTGGAGGTCGGCACGTACTGCGGGCGTTCCACGCTCCTGCTGGCGGACGCGGCCCGCAGCGCGGGCACGGTCGCGGTGACCGTCGACCACCACCGCGGCAGCGAGGAGCAGCAGCCGGGCTGGGAGTACCACGACACCTCGCTGGTCGACCCTGTCACCGGCCGGATGGACACGCTGCCGCACTTCCGCCGGACGCTGTACGAGGCCGGGCTCGAAGAGCACGTGATCGCGGTCGTCGGCCGGTCGCCGCAGGTGGCGAAGGTGTGGCGGCAGCCGCTCGGCCTGGTCTTCGTGGACGGCGGCCACACCGACGAGCACGCGAACGCCGACTACGAGGGCTGGGCGCCGCTGCTCGCCGAGGGCGGCCTGCTGGTGATCCACGACGTCTTCCCCGACCCGGCGGACGGCGGCCAGGCGCCCTACCGGATCTTCCGGCGGGCGCTGGCCTCGGGGGTGTTCACGGAGGTGTCCGTGACACGCTCGCTGCGGGTGCTGCGCCGGGAGCCGGGCGACTTCGTACGGTGACGGAGTCCGGGTTCGTACGGTGACGGGCCCCGGCCTCGTGCGGTGGGGCCGACGGCTTCGTACGGTGACGGGTCCCGGCCTCGTACGGTGAGCGGCCGACGGCCTCGTACGGTGGGCGGCCGGTGACGTACCGGCCGACGTACCCCCGCGCGACCGCATACGGTGACCGGCGGCGTACGAAGAGACGTCCCCGCGGGGCCGGTGCGAGGCGGTTCGGCGGGCCGATAGAGTCGCGGGCGTGTTCAGCAACGAGTCACGTGGGGGCGGCCGGGGCAGCCTTCGGCTCGTCGCGGTCGTCGCGGCCGCGGCGGTGTGCCTCGCGGGCTGGCTCGGTTACCGTGCGTCCGGCGGCTCGGGCGACGGACACCCGCGGGACACGGCGGCCGGCGGTACGACTCCCCCGGCGGCGGACGGCTCGGCGGACGGCTCGGCGAACGGTGGTGCGGCCGGCTCGGCGACCGGCGGGACGGTCCCCGGGGACGCGGCGAACGCGGCCGGTCAGAGCGGCAACGCGACCGGCCCCTCGGCAGAAACGCTTCCGCTGACCGGCAAGGTCGTCGTGCTCGACCCGGGCCACAACCCCACCAACCACCTGCACACCACCGAGATCAACCGTCCCGTCGGCATCGGCACCAACCGCAAGGAGTGCGACACCACGGGCACGGAGACCGACGCCGGTTACCCCGAGGCCGAGTACACCCTCGACGTCTCCCGCCGGGTGCAGGCGATCCTGCTCGCGCGCGGCGCGAAGGTCACACTGACGCAGAACGGCGACCGCCCGTACGGCCCCTGCGTGGACGAGCGCGCCGAGATCGGCAACAAAGCGCACGCCGACGCCGCGCTGTCCATCCACGCGGACGGCGCTCCGGCGACGGCGTACGGCTTCCATGTCATCGCCCCCAAGTCGCTGCACGCGGGCGGCGCGGACACCCGGGCCATCGCGGCGCCCTCACTGCGGCTGGCGAACGCGCTGCGTACGCACTTCGCGGCCGCGACCGGTGAGCCGTTCGCGAACTACCTCGGCGGCGGAAAGGGGTTGACGGTCCGCGACGACCTCGGCGGGCTCAACCTCTCGACCGTGCCGAAGGTGTTCATCGAGTGCGGCAACATGCGCAACGCGCACGACGCCAAGGCATTGACGGACCCGGCCTGGCGGCAGAAGGCTGCGATGGGGATCGCCGACGGCCTCACCACTTTCCTGGAGAGCAAGGGGAGTCCGGGCGGCTCGGCGAGCGGTTCCGCGAGCCCGAAGAGCACGGCGAGCTCCAGGGGTCCGGCAGGACCGGCGAACTCGGCAAGCCCGGCAAGCCCAGTGAAAGGGATGAGGTGACAGGGCTGTAGCAGTCCGGTATGGATCGTGCACCAATGCCCATACCCGTTCCCTGGCCGAAGATCACACCCGTACGATGGGGCACCCGCTTCCGCGCCCCGCGTTCGACCGGCGCCTTGGCACTGCGCCCCGGCACCCGACCGACGCGGCGCTCGTACGGAATCCACACCATCGCCGAACGACCGAAACCGAACTGACAAAGGACAGGACCTGACGTGAACATCCGCTCCCTGACCCGAGGAGACGGCGCGGTGATCGGAGCAGCGGTACTGCTGCTGATCGCCTCGTTCCTGCCGTTCTTCTCCTACGACATCGGCATCGGGATCGACAAGTCGTTCAACTCGTGGGACTCCAACCTCTTCCCGATCCTGCCGTCGGTGACGCTGACCGCCGTCGCGGCCGCGGCCGCGGTGATCGCCGCCCGCTCGGGGCAGTTCACCGGGCGCCAGCTGCTCGGTCTGTCGCTCACCCAGTGGGCGACCGCCCTGTCCGTCTTCGTCGGGTGGACGGCTGTGTGGTCGACGCTCTTCCACAACACGGACGGCATGAGCAGGGGCGCGGGGGCCTGGCTGACGCTGATCTTCGGCGTGGGCATCGCGGCAGCCGCGATCCTGTCCGACCGGCTGCCCGCGCTCAAGGCCCCGCTGCTGCCCGCCGCTCCCCCGGTCCAGCAGTACGGCGCCGGTCTGCCGGGCGGCGCGCAGCCGTACGCGGCCGGTCCGCCGCAGGCCGGTTACGGCTACCCGGGCGGCGCCCAGTCCGTCGACCCGGCGTACGGGGGCGGCCAGGCGCCGTACGGTGCCGCTGCCCAGCAGCCTGCCGCCGCGCCGCAGCCGGCCGCGGACTTCTCGTCCTTCTGGTTCGCCGTGCCGGTGCCGCGTCCGCTCTTCGCCGAGGACGGCTCGGGCGGCCAGATCGCCGAGCTGACGCCGGGCACCTGGTACCTGGCCGTGGACCAGCGCGGGCCCGCGCTGATCGCGCAGACCCAGGACGGGCGGCGCGGTCTGCTCCAGGACAGCAGCGGGATTCAGCGCGGCTGAGCCTGCGGCTCGGCCTCTGGCTATGGCCCTGGCTATGGCCCTGCTGTGAAAGCGGCCGGCCGGCCCCGGTGAACGGGGGCGGCCGGCCGCTTTCGTGCGTCCGGGGCTTGTGTGGGGGCCGCCGGGAGCCGTTCGCGGTTCACCGAACGGCGAGTCGGCGCCGGGAGTTTCAACCTGCCTTTCGGGGCAAGGCGGTCGTCATGGCCAGACGCTATGGCGGCAACCCCGCCGCGGCGATCATCCTTATCGCCGCAGACATCGCTGCATTGATCCTCGTCCTGTGGATCATGTTCTTCGTTTTCGACGCCAACCGGGCCAACGACCTGGTCAACTGGGTCCACCACTCGGCCGATTGGCTGGCGGGCTGGTCGAAGAACCTGTTCACGCCGGACAACGCCAAGTGGCGCACCGTCCTCAACTACGGCTTGCCCGCAGCCGTTTACCTACTGATCGCACACGCGATCGCGGGCCGGGTCAACCGGGCCTGACGTCCCGTCATATCTCACCAGCGGCCCGTTCACGGCCGTGCCGGGTCAGCAGCAGCCGGGCGACAGCCCGACCGGCAGCCGCTCGCCCCCGAAGACCGCGGTGGTCGCCTCGTCCCCCCCGAGCGCGGCCACCGCCAACAACAGCGCCGCCGCCGTCCACGCCGTACGCTCCACCGGCCAGACGGCGGCGTCGTCGTAGACATAGCCGGTCCAGTACATGCCGTCGTCCGCGCGAAGGTGCTGGATATCGGCGAGGATGCGCACCGCGCGGTCGGACTCCCCCACCGCCCACAGGGCCAGGGCGAGTTCGGCGCTCTCGCCGCCGGTCACCCACGGGTTGGGGGCCACGCAGCGCACCCCGAGACCGGGCACGACGAAGCGCGCCCAGCCCTCCTCGATACGGGCCACCGCGCGCGGGCCGCGCAGCGCGCCGGAGAGCACCGGGTAGTACCAGTCCATCGAGTAACGGCTCTTGTCCAGGAACCGTTCGGGGTGCCGGCGGATCGCGTGGCCGAGGGCGCCGGTGGCCAACTCCCAGTCGGGCTGCGGCTCCTCGCGGTACTCGGCGATGGCCAGCGCGCAGCGCAGCGCCTGGTGGACGGACGAACTCCCGGTCAGCAGCGCGTCGTTCACGGCCTCGCCGGTGTGCTCGCGCTTCCAGCCGATCTGCCCGCCGGGCTGCTGGAGCGCCAGCACGAATTCGATCGCGCCGCACACGGTGGGCCACAGCCGCTCGATGAAGGTGTCGTCGCCGGTGGAGAGGTAGTGGTGCCAGACGCCGACGGCCGCGTAGGCGCAGAAGTTGGACTCGCGGGACCGGTCGGTCGGGCGCTCGGCGTCCCCGTCCTGGTAGGCGGCGTACCAGGAGCCGTCCGGGTTCTGGTGCCGGGCCAGCCAGAGGTACGCGGCCTCCGCGCGCTCGTGCTCGCCCGCCGCGTCCAGGGCCATCGCCGTCTCGATGTGGTCCCAGGGGTCGAGGTGGTGGCCGCGGAACCACGGGATGGCACCGTCCGGACGCTGCACGGCGAGGATGCCCGCGACGGTGGCGGCCGCCTGCTCCTCGGTGAGCACGCCGGGGAGCGTCAGCCGCTCGGCGCGGCCCTGACCGCGTCTGGGGGCGGTCACTTGGCGGCTTCCTCGTCCTCGGTGAGTCCGGACGGGGTGGCGGGGGCCTGTGCGGCGGCCTGTGCGGGCCCGGCGGTCTGTACGGGCCCGGCGGTCTGTACGGGCTCTGCGGCCGGCGCGGCCAGGTCGGGCAGGCGCGGCTTGGTCGCGTAGGCCACGAAGCTCTTGCCGATCAGCGGGTTGAGCGCCTGCTCGGTCAGCCGGGTGGCCAGCGGCTTCTTCATGATGTCCCAGACCAGGAGCTTGTGGTACAGCTTCACCGGCAGGGCCTGGTCGTTGTCCACGCCGACCGCGCACTTGAGCCACCAGTAGGGCGCGTGCAGACCGTGCGCGTGGTGGGTGCCGTACGGCTTGAGGCCCGACTCCCGCATCTTGCCGAGGAGTTCGTCGGCCTTGTAGATACGGATATGGCCGCCCTCGACCTCGTGGTAGGCGTCGGACAGGGCCCAGCAGACCTTCTCCGGACCATAGCGCGGCACGGTCACGGCGATCCGGCCGCCCGGGCGCAGCACCCGGACCATCTCGGCGAGCACACCCTTGTCGTCGGGGATGTGCTCCATCACCTCGGAGATGATGACGACGTCGAAGCTCTCGTCGGGGAAGGGGAGTTGGAGCGCGTCGCCCTCCATGGCGACGGCGGAGGCCCCTTCCGGCGCCTCGCCCGCCTCCTTCATCGCCGCGAACCACTTGGCGACTTCGCGGATCTCCTCGGCGCTGCGGTCGAGCGCGACGACGCGGGCGCCGCGGCGGTAGCACTCGAAGGCGTGCCGGCCGCCGCCGCAGCCGAGGTCGAGTACGCGGTCGCCCGCGGCGAGCGGGAAGCGGGTGAAGTCGACGGTCAGCATCAGCGATTGCTCCCCACGGGCGTTTCCGTCCCGGCGCCGTCCCCGACGGACGGCACCTCTTCCCCGTACGGCATGCCACCGACGGCCTCGACGCGGGCCGGCTCGGCGCGGGGCCGGTCGGCGAGCGCGGCCGGGCGTCCTGGCGCGTGGGACGCGATGGCCTCGGCGTAGAGGTCCGCCGTGGACTGGGCGGCGCGGGTCCAGGTGAAGCGGGCCAGCACGCGGGCGCGGCCCGCGGCACCGAGCCGTCCCCGCAACTCGCGGTCGGCGAGCAGCCGTTCGAGAGCCGCGGCCAGCGCGCCCGCGTCGCCGGGCGGCACCGCGAGGCAGGTCTCGCCGTCGCACCCGGCCACCTCCGGGAGCGCGCCGCCGGTGGTCGCGACCAGCGGCGTCCCCGTCGCCATCGCCTCGGCCGCCGGCAGCGAGAACCCCTCGTACAGCGACGGCACGCACGCCACCTCGGCGCTGCGGATCAGGTCGACCAACTCCTCGTCGCTTATGCCCTTGACGAACTCGACGGCGTCGCCCAGCCCGAAGTCGGCCATCGCCTCAGCCACCGGCCCCGCCTCGGGACGCTTGCCGACCACGACGAGATGCGCCTCCGGCCGCTGCGCCCGCAGCTTGGCCAGCGCCTCGACCAGGAAGACCAGGCCCTTGAGCGGTACGTCGGCGCTCGACGTGGTGACGATCCGCCCCGGCACCTCCCGTACCGCCGGGTCCGGCGAGAACAGCCGGGTGTCGGCGCCGATCGGCACGGTGTGGATACGGTCGGGACGTACGCCGAGATCCTCGACGATCTCGTCGCGGGACGACCCCGAGACGGTGAGCACGGACGGCAGCCGCCGGGCGACGCGCTTCTGCATCCGCGTGAAGCCGTACCAGCGGCGCAACGACAGCCGCCGCTTCCAGTCCTGCGCGGCGGCCAGTTCGAGCCGGCGGTCGACCGTGATGGGGTGGTGGATCGTGGTGACCAGCGGCATACCGAGGCCCAACAGCCCGTATCCGAGCGTCTGGTTGTCGTGCACGACGTCGAAGTCGCCGCGCCGCGCGGCCAGATGGCGGCGGGCCCGCAGGCTGAAGGTGAGCGGTTCGGGGAAGCCGCCGGTCCACATCGTGGCGACCTCCAGCGCGTCGATCCAGTCGCGGTACTCCCCGCGTGCGGGCGTGCGGAAGGGGTCGGGCTGCCGGTAGAGGTCGAGGCTGGGCAGCTCGGTGAGGGTCACGCCGTCGCCGAGCGCGTCCAGGACGGGGTACGGCTGCGCGCCGATCACCTCGACGCGGTGGCCGAGCGCGGCCAGTTCGCGGGAGAGGTGCCGTACGTAGACGCCCTGGCCGCCGCAGAAGGGGTTGCCCTTATAACTGAGCAGGGCGATCCGTAGCGGCCTGGCCTGTGAGGTCACTCCGGCCCCCTTCTCGCTGCGATTGAGCCGGAGCGTAACCGGTCGCGCTAATCTAGAACAAGTTTCAGACTCGATCGTACAGAAGGCGAATCGGCCGGCCGCCGGAAGGTCCCTCCGGAGCGTTCCGGGCGATTCGCACCACGGCACCCGCCTGCCATCATGCACACAGCACGGGGCCGGGCGCGCGCCACGAACGGCGCACGAGGGACAGCGGAGTGGCACAGATGAGCGCAGAGCGCGCAGCCCCCAGGACGTCGGCGGCGCCGCTGACCGAGCGGCAGGAGGCCCGCCGGCGGCGCATCCTTGACGCGAGTACGCGGCTGGCGTCGGCCGGGGGGTTCGACGCGGTGCAGATGCGGGAGGTCGCCGAGATCTCGGGGGTCGCGCTCGGGACGCTCTACCGGTACTTCCCGTCCAAGGTGCATCTGCTGGTCGCGACAATGGAGGACCAGCTCGGGCAGCTGCACGAGGCGCTGCGGACGCGGCCGCCGGCCGCGGCGGGGCCGGGTGAGCGGGTCGCCGAGACGCTGCTGCGGGCCTTTCGCGCGCTTCAGCGCGAGCCGCAGCTCGCCGACGCGATGGTCCGGGCGCTGATCTTCGCGGACCGGTCGGTCAGCGCGGAGGTCGACACGGTGTCGGCGCTGACGACGACGATCATCGTCGACGCGATGCGGCTCGACGGCGAGCCGTCCGCCGCGCAGATGTCCGCCGTACGGGTGATCGAGCACACGTGGCACGCGGCGCTCGTCGCGTGGCTCTCCGGCCGCGCGACGGTCCCCCAGGTCACGACGGACCTCCGCACGGCCTGCACACTCCTGTCTCCGACGGCCCCCGAATAACCCCATCGGGCCCGCCCCCGACAACCGCGCCACCGCCGCGGCGGAAATAGGGGCCCCGGCCCCCACGCACCTGGCGACCCGAAGGTCGAACGCTCGCCTCTCGACGTGAACCGGTGATGCCGAGCCTGAGCAAAGTCCGGCACCGCCGAACACCGCCGCGGCGGAAATAAGGAACCCCGACCCCCTCACGACCCCACCGGACCGGGGCGATCGGCGGGCGGCCACCCACCAACCCGCCGCAATCAAGCGCAACCACGACGGCGTGGATCGGCGGTGCCGAACACAGCTCAGCCCAGACGTTGAGCGCAGGACCCCCCGCGCGGAGCGCGACCACAGCGTCGCGGACCGCCGGTTCCGAGCCCGAGCGAGGTCCGGCACCGCCGAACCACGCCATCCCGGCTGAGCACCACTGCGGCGGAAATAAGGGGTCCCGGCCCCTCACACACGCCCAGCGGGCCGAAGGCGAACGCTCGCCTCTCAGCGCGAACCGGTGATGCCAAACACGGCGGGCCGGGCCCCGGGGGCCGAAGGGTGGGCGGGCGGCCACCCATCAAGCCGCCGCAGCCAAGCGCAACCACGGCGGCGTGGACCGGCGGTGCCGAACACAGCCCAGCCCAGGCCATGGGTGATCGGGGCGAGCCCACAACCCGGGGCCGAAGGGTGGGCGGGCGGCCACCCATCAAGCCGCCGCAATCAAGTGCAACCACGGCGGCGGGGACCGGCGGTGCCGAATGCGGCTCGGCCCAGGCCAGGGGTGACGGGGCCCGTCCGACAAGCCGCCGCGGTCGAGTGCGGCGGTGCCCGATGCCGCTCAGCCAGGGCGGCGGGCCCGGGGCCCGGGGGGCGTTGGCCCCATTAGCGTGGGGTGGGGACGCGCGCTGAAGGATTCGCGGGGGTTCACCCGTTTGGAGGGCGCGCGCAGCGCTTTCGTACGCCCCCAGCGGCTACCGCCGCAGGGCGACTGCTTCGGCCCGGACCGAAGCGGAGGCCGATTCACCGCCACCCTCGGGTAGGAATGGAACGCGCTTGCCGGGGGTCGCAGCGTCTCGTCCGTGGGCCCGCCCGCGGCCGCCCCCCGGCGGGACGGGGACAACGGGGGCGACAGGGACGACGCGAAGAAGCGACGACGCGAGGTGAGCCGAGTGATACGCGTACTGGTGGCCCATGACACAAGCCTGCTGCGTTCCGCGCTGGCGGCACTGCTGGGCAAGGAACCCGACTTCGAGGTGGCGGACACCGCATGGCCGCGCCTGTGCGAGTCGGCCCGGGCATTACCCCCGGACGTCTGCGTCGTGGACGCGGACTGTCCGGGCTGGCGCCGGCACACCGGCGGGCTCTCCAGCCCGGTCAAGGCGGTGCCCGGCCGCCGCTGCGCCCTGGTCGTACTGACCGGCGCGGGCAAACCGGGCGACCTGCGCCGGGCGTACGAGGCCCAGGCGCTGGGCTTCGTGAACAAGGACCGTTCGGCCGACCGGCTGCCCACGGCCGTACGGCAGGCCGCCCTGGGGAAACGGTTCATCGACGAGTCGCTCGCGGTGGAATTCCTGCGGGCCGCCGACATGCCGCTGACCCGCCGGGAGTTGGGCGTGCTCTCACTGAGCGCCGAGGGAGCGTCCGTCACCGAGATCGCCCGCAGCCTGCACCTGTGCGACGGCACCGTGCGCAACTACCTCGCCGCGATCACCCGGAAGACGGGGGCCCGCAACCGGGTGGACGCGATCCGGATCTCCCGGGTCGCCGGCTGGGTGTGACCCACCACCCGCCGCACCCGCACCCGCACCCGCACCCGCACCCGCCGACGTACCCGCCGCACCCGCGGACGTACCCGCCGCACCCACCGACGTACCCGCACCCGTAACCCCACCCCCCACCGACCCCCCGGGCCCGCCGCCCGAGGCGGACTGCTCGGACCATCCCCCCACCAGGTCCCGGTACAGCGCCGACCGCCCCGGCAGATCCTCGTGCGTGCCGCACACCGCGTGCGTCCCGTCCAGCACGAGCACCCGGTCCGCCCGCCGCGCCGAGCTGATCCGGTGGGCGATCACCACGAGCGTCCCCCCGGGCCGCCGGGCGAACGCGGCCTCCGCGACGGCCTCCGCCGCCGGGTCGAGGTGACAGGTCGCCTCGTCCAGCAGCACCAGCGCCGCCGGGGCGAGATACGTACGGGCGAGGGCGATCAACTGCCGCTGCCCGGCGGACAGTTCGCCGGGCTCCACCAGACCGTCCAGGCCGCCGAGCGCCGCGACCAGCCGGTCCGCGCCGACCGTGCGGGCGGCGGCCCGCACCTCCCGGTCCGGCACGGTGTCCGCGCACAGATAGCGCAGATTCTCGCGTACGGTCCCGCGGAAGACATACGCCTCCTGCGGGACCAGCGCGGGCGTCTCCAGCGCCCGTACTTGCCCGCCGTCGGGCCGCAGCAGCCCGGCCGCGAGCCCGGCCAGCGTCGATTTGCCGATCCCGCTGGGCCCGACCACGACCAGGTGCTCGCCGCGCGCGACCGTGAGGTCCAACTCGCGCAGCACGGGCTGCGCCCCGGGCCCGTAGGCGAAGGTCACCCCGCGCAACTCCAGTACGGCGTGCGGAGTTTGGGGCGAGTTCGGCGCGGGGGCCGGGCGGGCGGGCGGCACCGGCCCGGCGACCCGGGCGATGACGACACCGAGCCGCGTGCCCGCCGCGCTGAGCGTGTGCACGAGGTTCTGGAGTGCGGGCTGGAGCGACTGGGTCAGATAGGTGAGCGCGCCGAGCAGCGCACCGGGGGTGACGCGATGGGTGGAGAGCAGCCAGGGGGCGCCGAACAGCAGCAGCACGACGGGAAGTTGGCCGCCCACCGCGAGCGACGCGGCCCGGAGCACACCCCAACGGGCCAGCGTGCGGGCGGCTTTCAGCTCCGCGTCGATACGTTCGTCCGCGCGGGCGGCCATCAGCGGCTCCGCGCCGCACGCGGTGATGTCCCGCAACCCCACGGCGAGCGTGCCGAGTTCCGCGGACAGGGCCTCGTCGGCGGCCAGATAGCGGTGCTGGCGGCGGGCCAACGGCCGCAGCCCCGCAGCGAAGAGCCCGACCCCGACCACGAGCGGCGGCACGACGACGAGCAGCAGGACGGGCGCGAGCGCGCACATCCCGGCGAGCGCGCCCGCGGCGGTGAACACGAAGGAACGCAGCACCAGGACGAGGCCCCCGAAGGCGTCCCGGGCGATCTCCACCTGCTGGGTCAGCCGGGACACGACGCCAGAGTCGCCCGCCCGCCCGGCGGACACCGCTTCCCGCAGCCCGCCGCGTACCACCCGCCGTACGAGCAGGTCCCGCAGCGGCTCCACCAAGGCGGCGAGCGCGCGGAAGACCCGCGCGGTGCCGTACGCGCCGACCGGTACGGCCACCGCCCCCAACGCGAGCCATCCCATGCCGACTTGGGCCCGGCCGCGCAGGAAGCCGTCGTCCAGCGCCCGCGCGAGCGCGTATCCGACCAGGAACGTCTGCCCGGCCTCCAGCACCGACCAGCAGCCGAGCACCGCGAGTACGGCCGTCCGGCCGCGCACGTACCCCCGCAGGCTCATGGGTTCAGTCACCGGACGGCACCTCCGCGGCGAACAGGGCGCGGTAGTCGGGGTCGGGCCACAGGACGTCGTGGGGGGCCAGCGCGCGCAGCCGGCCGGAGTCGAGCCAGGCGACCAGGTCGGCGCGGGCGGCGGTGGCGGCCCGGTGGGTGGTGAGCAGCCGGGTGCGGGCCTTGTGGTCGTGCAACAGGGCGCGGGCGACGTGGAGTTCGGTGACCGTGTCGAGGCTCGACGTGGCGTCGTCCAGCACGAGCAGCCGTCCGGCGTGCGCGAACGCCCGTGCCAAGCCCAGGCGTTGGACCTCGCCGCCGGACAGCGGGGCCTGGGCGCGGGGGGTGCGGTATCCGCCGGGCAGCAGGCGTACGAAGGTGTCGGCGCCGGCCGCCCGGGCGGCGCTCACGGTCTGCTCGGCGGGGACGGGGAAGGGTCCGAAGGCGATGGCGTCGCCGATCGTGTCGCCGAGCAGCACGGGACGTTCGAAGGCGTAGCCGACGGCGTCGCGCAGTTCGGCGCGGGTGAGTTCGGGCAGCGGGCGGCCGTCGAGCAGGACGGTGCCGGCGGTCGGGTCGGCGAGGCGTCCGGCGAGCGCGGCCAGCACGGACTTGCCGGAGCCCGAGCGGCCGACGACCGCCACGCAGGTGCCGCCGGGGACGGTGAGGTCGAGCCGGTCGAGTACGGTCTCGCCGCCGCGTACGACGGTGACCGCGCGCAACTCCAGTGTGCCGGGGGCGTTTTCGGGCAGCTTGGCGTCGCCGTGGGCGGGCGCGGGGACGGCCAGGACGGCGGCGAGGCGGTTGGCGGCGGCGCGTCCCCGTACCAGGCCGCCGAGTTGGCCGACCACCATGCCGACGCCGCTGGCCAGCAGGGCGTAACGGGACGCGGCGAGCAACCCCCCCACGCTGAGCGCCCCTTGGGACAGCCGCAGGCCGCCGACCGCGAGCACGACGATCTGGAGCAGCGGTACGAGTACGGCCGCCTGGGCGGTGGCCCGACCCTGGACCCGCCACATCCGGTGGCCCTGGCCGCTGAGTTCGGGCAGCGGGGCGAGCACGCGGGCGTTCTCGCGTTCCTCGGTGCCGGCGGCGGCGATCGTACGGGCGCCGCCGAGCGCTTCGACCAGCCGGGCGGCGATCCGGCCCTGGGCGTCCTGGTAGCGGGCGATGCTGTCGGAGGAGGCGTGGGCGAAGCGGCGTACGAGCAGGATCAGCGGCGGGGCGCCGGCGAGGAAGGCGACGGCGAGCCAGGGGTCGGTGAGGCCGAGGGCGACGATGCCGCCGAGCGGTACGGCGAGTCCTGCGGGGAGCGCGGCGGCGGCGGTGGGGGCGGCGCCGGCGTCGGCGGCGTTGCCGACGAGGCGGGTCACGAGGTCCCCGCCGCCTTCCCGCGCGGCGGGCGGGCCGGCGTCCAGCACGTGCCGTACGGCGCGGCGGCGCAGGCCGGCGGTGAGGCTCGCGGCCGTGGTGGCCGCGAGCATGTCGGCGGCGGCGCCGACCAGGACCTGGGCCGCGACGACGGCGGCGCACACGATGACCCACTGGCCGGTGGGGCGGCCGCTGAGCACTTGGTCCAGGGCGTGGCCGAGGGCGGTGGGCAGCAGCAGCACGAGGGCGGTGGACGCACCGCCGAGGAGCGCGACCCCGCCCACCCTCCCCCACCCGCGCCGCGCGGCCCCCACGAGCACGCGATCCCCGCGACCCGCTGCGCGCGCGGTAGTGGCGGTGACAGCCTGAACCATCCGGTCCTCCTCCCATCAAGGCGGCCCACGCCGCGGCCGCCGAATGTGGCGCTCGGAGCGTCCAATCGGCCGGCGGCCGAGCCGCTGCCCCGACGACGATCGGGAAGTCCCCGGGCCCACCCGGACCGCCAACCCCCGAACCCGGCCACCACTTGCCGAAGCGACGTCCCCGACCGAACCGCGAGCCCGAGCCGACAGCAACCGGGTCACCGGGCCCGCCCGGAGCCGGATTGCTCCGAAACGGCCGACGGCCCACCCGGGCAGCGGCCCGCAGGGTGACCGTCGGGCCATACGCGGGCCGGAATAGCAGCGGCGCGAGGGTGTGGCGGTCCACCACGGTGGTGGCGCCAACCAGGTGCCGGGGTACCGGCCTTCGGTGGCAGGCCGGCGGTCGTGGGCGGGCCCGGGCCGGAGGCCGTGACGCTCGGCCCCGGGCCCGTGGCGGGGGTCCGGGGCCGACGGCCGTCGTAGGGGGTTCAGGGCCGCGGTGGGAGACGCCCTGCGGGCGACGCCCACCGCGGAGGTCTGATCAGAGACAGAGCAGGAAGCTGACCGTGCTGACGCAGCCGATCAGGCTGAGCGAGCTGGCCGGCTCGCCGCCGCCGTGACCCTCGTCGGTGGGCTCCAGGTCCTGCAGGTCGAGAAGTGCCATGAGAGCTTGTCCTTTCGCTCGGAACAGGGGTGGTGCACGGCTCCGGAGTGGCCCGGCGCCGGATCAGGGGCCCACCGCGGACAGCGGCGGGAGGAAGGGCAGCCGGGACGGGCTCTCGCCGAAGACCGCGCCGAGGGCGAGCAGACAGCCCGCCGTCCCGGTGCCGAGGTCCATGGACAGCCGCATCATCTGGTTGCCGGGGAAGGCGAGCCGTCCGCCGTAGGACATGCCGTACCAGCCGAGCGCGTCCACCTGCTCGGCGAGCGCCACTTCGGGCACGCCGGGCGCGGTGGTGCGGGCGAGGTGCAGGATCATCCCGGCCCGCCCGGCCAGCAGCCCCGGCTGGGCGTAGAGACGGGCGGTGGCGGCTCGTACGATGTCGGTCCGCGCCTGCTCGAAGCGGGCGGCGGTGCCCTCGGGCGCGCCGGTGCCGAGGTCGGGTTCGGCGGCGCGCGGGGCGAGGCCGAGGAAGTCGTCCAGGACCATGCCGATGCCCGTGCTGCCGTCGCCGAGGTACGGCATCGTGCGCCAGCCCTCGTCCACCTCCAGGGCGCCGCTCGCGGTCGTGACGCACGCGTCGAGGTCGAGATGCAGCGCGCGGGCCGCGTGGCCGAGCAGCGCGGGGGCGCCGGTGCACTCGTACAGCCGCAGGAAGAGCAGCGCGGGGCCGGTCGCGCCGCGCATCAGGCCGGCCCTGCGTACGGTCCGGGTGTCGTGCTCCTGGATCTGCGCGAGACGTCCGGCGGCGAGGGTCGCGGCCTCCAACGCCCGCTCGCGCAGGACCGTTTCGCCGGTGGTACGGGCGAGGTGGTCGAGGACCAGGCCGATCCCGGCGAGCCCGCCGGACAGGTCGGAGGACAGCCGCTGCCAGTTCTCGGCGAGCAGGGTGCGGATCAGGGCGAGCGCCCGTTCGGTGTGGCCGAGCCGTTCCAGCGTGTACGCCAGGCCGGCCACGCCGTCGTACAGGCCGAGCGGGATGCCGTTGGGCAGGTGCTCGGTACGGTCGAGCAGCCAGCGTTCACCCTGCTCGTAGCGGGGCAGTCCGGTCTCGGCGAAGGCGTACAGCACTCCGGCGGCGCCGTGGGCGAGACCGAGGCCGCCGCCCTCGGAGAACTGCGCGATGTCGCCGGGGAAGAGCCGGTCCTCGCGGTCCGGGGTGGCCGACGCGAGGATCGCCTCGGCCATGGAGTCGCGGGCGGCGGGCCAGTCGGCGGGGTCGGCGGGGAGGTAGGAGGCGGCGGCGGACCGGGGCGCCTCGGCGCCGAAGACGAACGGGGGCACGGCGGGCGGCTCCGCGCCTCGGGTGATCTCCGCGACCGCCTCGTCCAGGAAGCCCCTCGGTACGGGGAACTGTCCGGCGATCACCTCGGCGAGGTGCGCCGCCTTCGTACGGTCCACCGCGAACAGCGTGGTGACCGGCAGGAAGAGGGCCAGCCGCAGGCACGCGAGGGCGTAGCGGTCCACCTCCGCCCCGCGCCGGTCGGGCGGCGCGACGAAACCGGGGTGGGCCATGGCCTGGCGGCCGTTCTCGGTGGCCGGGGCCGCCGCCTCGAAGTCCAGCAGCGTCACGGACTCCTCGTCGGGGCCGACCATGATGTTGAACATGTGCAGGTCGTTGAAGACCACCCCGCGCGAGTGCACCGCCGCCACCGCCCGTTCCACGCCGGCGTGGATGCGCAGCGCCCACAGGGTGAACTCCTCGACGGCGGCCGGGTCCGGGTCCGGGGTGAGCAGCGGATGGCGGTGGCCGAAGAACGAGTTGAGCGACTTGCCCTCGACGAAGTCCATGACGAGGAAGCTGTGGTCGCCGACGGTGAACCAGTCGCGCACCTCGGGGGCGACGCCGAGTCCGGTCAGCCGCCGCAGCGCGTCCGCCTCGCGTTCCAGCCGGGTCACCGCGTCGGCGCCGTCGGAGGCGAGCCCGGCGTGCGGGCGGGCCTCCTTGAGGACGACCTTCTCGCCTGACCTGGTGTCGGTGCCGACGTACACCCCACCGCCGTTGGAGAAGTGCAGCGCCTTCTCGATGCGGTACGGCAGGTCGGCGACGGTGGTGGCGTTGCGGGCCGCGAGGTGCGGCGCCAGAAACCCGGGCAGGGTCACCCAGGACGGTATGCGGAAGGCGGGCGACCGGTCGTCGGGGACCAGCCGCCCTTCGCCGTCCTCGACCGCGGGCACCAGGGTGCCGCGACCCCCGACGCAGAAACGCTTGGCGAAGGCGCCGTACCGTACGTACAGCGGCCCCTCGCGCCAGCGCAGATCGGTGAGGATGTAGGGGCCGGGCTCGCCGTCGAGCAGTTCGCCCAGCTCTTCGAGCACGGTCCGGAGCGCCTGCTCGTCGGGCGGATAGATCGTGACGAATTTCCCGCTGGAGTCACGTCCCGCGTATTTCGAATTGCGCAGGTGCAGCAGTTGCCTGCCGGGCACGAATTTGAAGGGTATTCCCCGGGGGACGCAGTAGTCCCAGACTTTGGCGGCCACTTTGTCGGCGTTGTCGAGACCGGCCGAGACATGGATCTTCCAGCCCTGGAGGGGGTAGGCGGCCGCGCCGGCCGGCGGGTCGATGTGCAGCCAGTCCCCGGTGCGCAGACGGCGCCAGCCCGGCGGGGTCTCGCGCTGCGCGGTCTCGAAGAGCGACACGCCGCCGGTGGGCCGGTCGCCGGATTCGCCGGATCCAATGGATTCAGCGGAGAGCCGGTCGAGGCTCTCGTAGAAGTGACGGTCCGCGAGGCAGAAAACCTCGTAGCGGTTGTCCATCAATCCCCCCTTCATTGTGGCGACGGGGAGAGATTGGCATGTCGGGCGGAGCCCGGAGAAGTCACCATTGTCATCTCATGAGCATGCAGAACGCATGGTGCGGGCGGGCGGAGCGAACAACGCGCAGGCCGCCGGCGGCGCGGGCCCGCGGGAGGGGGCCGCGCCGGGGGCGTCCACTTTCCGCAACCAGGTTCACCCCGTGAGAAGCGGATATCTCTGCTGACTCTTACGACGCAGCAGCACTGATCCGCCCCACCCTCCCCGCCCGGTCCTCCTTGTGGGTGTACCCGATCAACAGACCCGCCCAATAAGGGAGTTGACTGTGCCAGAGCAATATCATCAAGGCGTTATGGGGCAATAGTGCACCTCTGCAACATTGTCTCCGAATTTTCCGGAAACGATCTGGACCCCGCGAGAGCGGAACGGCAGACTCAGAACCAGCATCAAGAAGGGACACCATGCCGCTGAGAAGCACCGCAACCGCCCGCCAGGAGCGCCTCGGTGCGGAGCTACGGAAAATGCGGGAGGCGGCGGGCATCACCGCGCGCGACACCGCGCGGCTGCTCGGCACCGACCCGGCGAAGGTCAGCCACATCGAGGCGGGCCGCCTCGGCGTGAGCGAAGAACGCTTACGGCGCCTGGCCACGTTCTACGAGTGCGGCGACACCGCGCTCATCGACGCCCTCGTCACCATGGCCAACAGCCAAGGACGCAAGGGCTGGTGGGAGCAGTACCGGGGAATCGTGCCCGCCGGCCTGCTGGACATCTCGGAGATGGAGCACCACGCGACCCGGCTGCGCACCATCCAGGTCACCCACATCCCGGGGATCTTCCAGACCGAGTCGTACACCCGCACGGTCTTCGGCTACGCCATTCCGCCGCTGCCCGAGAACGAGTTGGAGGCGCGGGTGGCCCACCGGCTCGACCGCTCGGGGATTCTGCACCGGGAGGCCGCGCCGCCGGTCGAGGCGGTGATACACGAGGCCGCGCTGCGGATGCGGTTCGGCGGGCCGAAGGTCGCCAAGGCCCAACTGGAGCACATCCAGGAACTGAGCCATCTGCCGCACGTCAGCCTGCGGGTGATCCCGTTCGCGACGGACGCCTACATGGGTTCCGGCCACGCGTCGCTCTACGCGAGCGGGCCGGTGCTCCAACTCGACACCGTCCAGATCGACTCCGCGCACGGATTCAGCCTCCTGCACGCGGCGCCGCACCTCGCCAAGTACCGCACCCTGTTCGACAACCTCACGAAGGAGGCTCTCGACCGGTCCCGGACACGTGAATTCATCCACCGCGTCGCCCGAGACCTCTGAAAGGCCGACTACCCATGACCGCGCCCCTGACCTGGCAGAAGTCCACGTACTCCAACGAAGGGGGGGACTGCCTCGAACTGGCCGCACACGGGGGCGCGGTTCTCCTCCGGGAGAGCGACAACCCCGCGATCGTCCTGACCACGACCCGCAAGGATCTGGCGCGGTTCCTTCAGTTCCTCAAGGGGGGACCCACCGCGCACGCGAGGGCCGTAGCCGCCGGACACGCCAACTCCGGCGCGTCCGGGGGCAGGCGTGCCTGACGTCACGGCGGACACGCGTCAGCCGACGTGCAGCAGCTCCCGGGTCATGTCCCGGTAGCGGGTGAGCACGACCCGCAGCTCCTCGGTGCCGGTACGGGTCCCGTTGTCCTCGTGCCAGCTCCCGCGCAGCGCCTCGCGCCGCTCCTCCAGCAGCCGGGTCAGCCGCCGGGCGGTCTCGTCCAGTACGGCGTCGGCCTCGCGCACGGCGCGGCGCGGGTCGTCCACGAAGCCGCCGACCGCGCGATCCATGCGGCGTTGCAGGCGGTCGATCTCGTCCGCGCCGGAGGGGTCCGGCGCGGCGGGGGTCTCGGGTACGGGCGGCCGCGGGGGTTCCTGCGGGATCGCCTTCGGCGTGGGCTGGGCCGGTTGGTGCTCCGGCCGGTCCGGCCTTCCGGCGGGGGCGTCCGGGGGCGCCGGCTCGGTACGCGAATCGCCCTCTGTACGGCTGCGGTTGAAGCTCATCGTCTTCGTCTCCTCGTCGGGCTCGGGTGAGTTACAGGTGCTCGCTGCGGTCCTTGCGGGTGCCTCCGGTGAGCGCGGCGAAACGGTCCGCGAGCGGGCGGCGCGTATCGCCTGTCGGCGTCGCTTCTTCTTCCGGCGTCACGTCCTCCGGCGTCACGTCCTCCGACATCCGCTCGGGCTTCTCGGGTGCGTCGCCCAGGAGTTCGTCGAAGAGTTCGCGTGCGCCGATCAGCGCCTGGCGCTGGTCCTCCGTGGCGCTGCCGTCGTCGAGGCCGTTCCCGGTCGTCTCGTGGGCCTGCCGGTAGCCCTGGACCTGGTGCGGGTGGTGCACCGAGAGCGCGTCGAAGTGCTCGGACGACTCCCGTCCGGGGTAACCCCGTTCAGCCGCCAGAGCGCCGACCAGACGGTCCGCCTCCGTCAGCGCGGCGCCGGGCTCGTCGACGAACCTCGCCTGCGTTCGCGTCCACCGGGCCTCGTACGCTTCGCGCTCCCGCGCGGTCAGGGGGTGGGGGTCGAGGTCGCCGTAGCGCTCGACGCGCTCGGCCAACTCGTGCCGGGTCGCCTTGACGTCGCCCTCGTGCCGGGCGAGCGTGCGGTCGTATTCGGGCCCGAACTTTCTCTTCAACCCGACGTGGCCGCCGCGTCGTTGCGCCGTCAAGGTCGCGATCGCGGCGGCGATCACGACCAGGGCGACGATGATGATTGCGGTTGTGGACATGGGATCCTCCTGCCTCTCCACTCCCTCCGTCGACTTGCCCCCATCCCACCCCCCAAACGTCCCCTGCGCGGGAAGCGCCCACTTGCCGTGGGGGGGTGACGGGGAGTTGCCCCGACGCCCCCGGCAACGTGCACGTCCGTGGCGGGGGTGTTTCCCGCCCGCGCCACCCGTGCAGCATCGATTCCGTCTGCGGGTCTTCCTGTGGGGCCGGGTCGCCGTCGGCGGCTGTCGGTTCGTACGGGTGGCCAACTGGCAGGTCGAGACAAGCTGGGCGCTTCTCCGGTCGGACGTTTTTCACCACCCCCCGCGACCGTTCGCCGCCAACCGGGCCGGAGGGGACGGGGAGGAGGTGTCCCCGCAGAAATGCGCAAACTCCCGTTACGCAACCTGGGAAACGTCGCTTGCGCATTTTGAGGAGTCGCCTCCGGACTGGCCCCGCAACCGCCCACAGGTTGCACCCGCAGACGACGACGCACCCGCACGGGTGGGCGGGCGGGAACGAAAAGCCCGCACCCGGACGGACCCGCACCCGGCGAACCGGGCGAACCGCAGACGGAGTCGGCCCCGCACGGGTGGGCGGGCGGGAAACAAAAAGCCCCCACGCCAGTGGGCGTGCAGGCCGCACGCTAAGGCCCCACCGTCCCCGGCCCAAAGCGCCGCTCGGGCCGATCCGTCTCCCCCCCACTGAGCTCCACACTCAACCTCCGCACCAACTCCGCCAGCTCCGCGTGCAACGCGGGATCCCAGTCCCCGAGCAACCCCGCCAGCACCGACCGCCTCGCCTCCGCCAGCCGCCGCGCCATCGCATGGCCCGACTCCGTCAGGACCAGCGGATTGCCCTCGCGGCGCCCGTAGCCGCGGGTCTCGACCTCCTCCGCCGCGCCCTCGATGACCTCGCACGGCACCGTGGAGTGCCGGGCGAGTTCGACCGGATCGATCTCCCCCTCACGGGAGAGCCGCAGCAGCAGCCAGCTCGTCGCGGGGTGGATGTCCACCTCGGCCATCTTGGTGATCCGCACATAGAGGTCCCGCCGGGCCTCCCTGCTGCCCAGGACGGACAGACAGCGCGCGATCTCGTCGAGCGAGGAGCGTTCCACCGGGTTCGTGCCGAAGGTCTCGCTCGCGTCGGGCACCGTGACCGAGCCGCGCAGCGGCACCTCCTTGAGGAACCAGGAGACGGCGAAGGCGACCAGTGCCACCGGTACGGCCCACAGGAAGACCGTGGTGATGGCGAGCGAGTACGCGTGCAGGACGGGCGTCTTGACGGCGGCCGGCAGCCGAGCGATGGCCGTCGGGTCGGCCTGGAGCCGCGCCGGGTCGATGCCGGCCGGCAGCTTCACCCCGCGCAGGGCCGAGGTCAGCCGGTTCACGAGCTGGTTGGTGAAGATCGTGCCGAACACCGAGACACCGAAGGACGCGCCGATGGAACGGAAGAAGGTCGCGCCCGAGGTCGCGGAGCCCAGGTCCTCGTAGCCGACGGAATTCTGCACGGCCAGCACCAGCACCTGCATCACCAGGCCGAGACCGAGGCCGAAGACCAGGAAGTACAGGCTCATCACCAAGGTGGACGTGGTCTCGTCGAGCCGGTGCAGAAGCAGCAGACCGATGGTGGTGACCCCGGTGCCGACGATCGGGAAGACCTTGTAACGGCCGGTGTGGCTGACGATCTGCCCGGAGCCGGTGGACGAGATCAGCAGGCCGATCACCATCGGGATCATGTGCACGCCGGACAGCGTCGGCGAATAGCCGTGCACGACCTGGAGGAACGTCGGCAGATACGTCATCGCGCCGAACATCGCGAAGCCGATGACGAAGGAGATCACCGAGCAGAGCACGAACGTACGGATGCCGAAGAGCCGCGGCGGCAGCACCGGTTCCTGCGCCCGCCGCTCGATCAGCACGAAGATCCCGATCAGGACGATTCCCGCCACGGCCAGCCCGATGATGCCGGGCGACGACCACGGCCAGGTGTGGCCGCCGAGCGAGGTCATCAGCACCAGGCAGGTCGCGGCCGCGGCGACCACCACCATGCCCGGGTAGTCGATCCGGTGGGTGGTACGGCGGGCCGGGATGTGCAGCACGGCCGCGATGACGCCGAGCGCGACGACGCCGATCGGCAGGTTGATGTAGAACACCCAGCGCCAGGAGAGCTGTTCGGTGAACACCCCGCCGAGCAGCGGCCCGAGGACGCTCGCCGCGCCGAACACCCCGCCGAACACGCCCTGGTAGCGGCCCCGTTCGCGCGGCGGCACGATGTCGCCGACGATAGCCATGGACAGCACGATCAACCCGCCGCCGCCCAGGCCCTGGAGGGCGCGGAAGGCGATCAACTCGGCCATGCTCTGGGAGATTCCGCACAGCGCGGAGCCGATCAGGAAGAGCACGATGACCATTTGGAACAGCCGCTTGCGGCCGTACATGTCGCCGAGCTTGCCCCACAGCGGAGTTGCGGCGGTGGACGCGAGCAGGTAGGCGGTCACCACCCAGGACAGGTGGTCGATGCCGCCGAGTTCGCTGACGATGGTGGGCAGCGCGGTGGACACGATGGTCTGGTCGAGAGCGGCCAGCAACAGACCGAGCGCCAGCGCGGCGATCGCGATACGCACCGAGCGCCGGTCCTGATGCTCGCCCGGTTCTGCCGCCGCCGGGCCCTCGGTGGCGGTGGTGTCCTGGGCCATGAAACGGCTCCTCCCGTCATCCCCCGACGGTCAGCACTTCATATTCGCACTGTTTGTACGGTTATGGCCTGCCATGCTCCGCCACCGGTACGGACCATGGGTGTGCGGACGCGGGAGAGATCGGCATAATCGCCCTGTCGTTGCGAACGCGCGAACGACGGGGAGGGGAACCCAGTGGCGCCGCAGCAGCAGCCGGAACAGCCGGCCGAGCCGAATGTGCTCGGTGGCGGTGCCATCGCGCATGCCGCCACCGGCCGGAGCACCGTCGACCCGAACGGCCCCGTCGAGCATCCCGCCGTCGGCCAGGGCGTCGCCGCCGAGCCCGCCGTCGCCCAGGGACCGACCACGACTGTCCAGGGACCGACCATGACCCCCGAGGCGCCGACCGTGCCCGCACAGGCCCCCGCGCAGTCCCCCGCCCAGGCCCCCGAGCCGTCCCCCGCGACGGACGAGGACACCGGGACCGGCGAGATACGCGCCGCCGAGCGTTCGGCCGAGCGGGCCGCCGCGGTCGCGGCGGCCGAGGGCTTCCACCCGCTGCGCATCCGCCCGTACGTGGCCGAGCCCGACGGTTCGCCGGGCGAGACGACCGTACGGCCGCTGCTCGCCGACGACGCCGGCGGTCCCGCCACCGCGGATCTCGGCCTGTTCCCCGCGCTCTACTCGGGCCTGGAGTACGCGCAGGACAAGCCGGCCCCGGCCTACGCCGAGCCGGGCACCGGACACGGCAGGCACCGGCGGCGCAAGCGCGGCATCGTGGTGGCCGCGGCGGCGGTCGCGGCCTCCGCGCTGGCCGCGGGCGCGGTGGCCGTCACCGGGCAGATGGCCGGGCACGAGCAGGACACCACCGACCTGGCGCTGCCCGACCAGGGCACGGCGATGCCGGACGTGACGCTGCCGACGGACGCGGCCCTGGCGACCTCGACGATGGCGCCCCCGATGACCCACCGGGCCGCCCCCACCGCGACGGCGACCACGGCCGGTCCCACGGCCACGCCCAGCGGGACCCCCACGGTCTCCACGCCGGTCTCGGTCCCGCCGAACACTCCGGCCTCCGCGATTCCCCCGCCCTCCGCGGGCACCCCGGCCGCCGCGATCCCCCCGCCGCCGCCCCCGGCCTCCGCCCCGACGCCGACCACCACGCCGGAGCCGCCGGTCGCCCCGATGACGGCGAGTCTCCGGATCGGCGACACCGGACCCGCGGTCGTCGACCTCCAGCAGCGGCTGAGCCAGGTGCTCTGGTACTACGACAAGCCCGCGAACGGGGTCTTCGACCGCGAGGTCCAGGCGGCCGTGGCGACGTTCCAGGTCTGGTACGGCGTCCAGGGCGACCCCAGCGGTGTCTACGGCCCGCACACCCGTACGGTGCTGGAGCGCCAGGGCTCCTGGCGCTGAACCTTCCGGATCTTCCGGATCCTCCGGCGCCCGGGCCCTACGGCTCCGTCACGACGTACTGCAACAGCCCCCACGTGAAGTGGGCGACGACCCGTCGGCCCGATTCCGGGTCGGTCAGCGCCAACCGGGCCCTGGTCGGGGCGTCGGCGGGCAGCGGGGCCGCCGGGGGGAACGCGCGGGCGGCGTCGTCCACCGTGCACGACCAGGGGGTCAGGTCGGCGGCCGTACGCAGGGCGGGCGCGGGGGCACCGGGGGCGCGGACCAGCCACTCGTTCCAGATCGCGGCCCCGGCGCCGGGCGCGCACAGGACTTCGAACCTCAGCTCGGGCCAGAGCGGCACGGGCCACAGCAGGGCCCGGCAGGTCAGGTCGCCGAGGCGCTGCTCCCGCTCGGACTCGGGCGGGCCGAGGACCGTACGGTAGCGGCGTTCGCCGCCGGGGAAGGTACGGGAGTGCAGGCGCGCCTGCCAGCGGCGGTGGGCGTCCCTGAGGTCGGCGTGGGTCGCGCCCAGCGCCCGGAGGGCGTCTTCGACCAGGCCCGGCTGGTGGTCCGCCATGCGGCGCAGCAGAACGAGCTGGAAGTGGGCGGGCCCGAAAGGTGTGGCCATGCGCGCGAGATTACGTCGCCGACCCGGCCGGTGTTCCCTCCGCTTCGCCTTCCCGCCACCCGCCCGTGCGCGAACCGTCACCCGGAGGGGGCTGGCGCGGGACGTAACGGATTTGTATAGTGGAGAAACAAAGTGGCTCCGCCCGTCTTCCCTGACCGACGGGCGGGGCCACTGAGTACGTTCACCGTAAGGAGCACCATGCCGTCCCTCCCGCCCGCACGCCTGAGCGCGAGCGCCCTGCTGCTCGACATGGACGGCACCCTCGTCAACTCCGACGCGGTCGTCGAGCGCTGCTGGACCCGCTGGGCCGAGCGCCACGGCCTCGCGCCCGCCGCCGTGCTGAAGGTCGTGCACGGCAGGCAGGGCCACGCCACGATGGCCGCCCTCCTCCCGCAGCGCCCGATGGCGGAGAACCACGCGGAGAACGCGCTGATGCTCGCCGAGGAGACCGCCGACATCGAAGGCGTCGTCCCCGTACCCGGCGCCCCCGCCTTCCTCGCCGCCCTGCAAGGGCACCCGCACGCGCTGGTGACCTCCGCGAGCGAGGGGCTGGCCGTGACCCGGATGCGCGCCGCCGGGCTGCCGCTGCCGTCCGTGCTGGTGACCGCCGAGCGGGTCAGCGCGAGCAAGCCCGACCCCGAGGGCTTCCTCAAGGGCGCCGCCGAGCTGGGCTTCGCCCCCGAACAGTGCCTGGTCTTCGAGGACGCCGAGGTCGGTATCGCCGCCGCCAGGGCCGCCGGGATGCGGGTGATCGGCGTCGGCCCCCGCGCCGCCGCGCACGGCCCGACCGCGCACGTCGACTCCCTGGAGCAGGTACGGGTGGAGGCCGCCCCGGAAGGCGGCCTCCTCGTCACGATCGGCTGACCGGGGGCCGCAGCCCCCGTGGCGCGCCTCAGCCCGCCGCGGCCTCGTACAGGCTGAACCCGGCCAGTACGACCATCACCGCCGCCGCGACCTTCGTGATCAGCCGCAACGGCACCCGCTTCATCAGCAGCTGCCCGCCGAAGATGCCCAGCGCCCCGACCGCCCACAGGCCCAGGACCGCGCCGATGCCGACCGAGATCGGGTTGTCGTAACGGGCGGCCAGGTTCGCGGTCATGATCTGGGTCAGATCGCCGAACTCGGCGACCAGGATCAGCATGAAGCCCGTTCCCGCGACCTTCCAGAAGCTCTGGTCGGCGGGGGCCCGTACCTTCTCGTCCTCGTCGCCCTTGGCCAGCAGCAGCATCACCGCGCCCGCCAGGAAGAGCACGCCCACCACCCCCTGCACCCAGCGGTGCGGGAGCAGGGTGAGCAGGCTGCCCGCGGCGATGGCGAGCGCGACATGGACGGCGAAGGCGGCCGCGACCCCGCAGAAGACGTAGGACGCGCGGTAGCGGGTGCCGAGCATGAGCCCGGCCAGGGCGGTCTTGTCGGGGAGTTCGGCCAGGAAGATCACGCCGAAGACGACGGCTGTGACGGTGATGCTGAACACGGAAGGGTTCCTCGTTCGGTCGGGGCAGCCGTACCGGGAGGACCACAAGGAGGAGCGGGGGTCGCTTCGGCACGGCAGCGTCTGGACACTGCGGCCGAAGGTCTCGCTGGCGGGTGTACGCGAGGTACACCGCCTCCGGGCGCCGGCCCGGCCGTTCTCGCGAACGATCCGGGCAGTATGTCGACGGTCCGGCGAAGAGCTACTCCCCTTCTGCTGCCCGTCACTCTACCGGAGGCATCGGACCGGGCTACGTCGTCCGGGTGATCCGGCCACGGGCGACCAGTTCGAGCACCACGGACACCGACACCGCCTGGACGGCCATCAGCGCGATGAGCACGAAGAACTGCACGGCCCCGGCCGTGATCGGGCTCGCCCCGCCGAGCAGCATGCCGACGAAGGCGCCCGGCAGTGTGACCAGCCCCACCGTCCTGGTCTGGTCGAGCCCCGGGATCAGCGCGCCGGACGCCGCGGGCCGGGCGATCTCCATCCGCGCGTCCCGGTCGGTGAAGCCGAGCGCCATCGCGGCCTCGACCTCCCCCGCCCGCCCGGCCAGCTCCTCCAGGGCCCGGCGCCCGCCGAGCACGGTCGCGGTCAGCCCGCCGCCGATGAGGATGCCGGCGACCGGGATCAGCGCGATCCCGTTCACCGGCACCAGACCGGTCAGCACCAGCAGCGCCACCACCGGCAGCGCGCCCGCCCCGACCGGTACGGCCACCCACCGCCAGGTGGCGTTGCGGGTGATCCGGCGGCCCGCGGTCCAGGACGCGACGCCGTACATGAGGGCCACGAAGCCCAGCAGGGCCGCCTGGTGGCGCACGACCCAGCCGATGAGCGCGGAGACCGCGGCGAGTTGTACGGCGGCCCGGACACCGGCGGTGGCGATGCCGCGGGCGTACTTCTCGTGCGTGTCGGCGAGCCGGGCGTACGCGGCGATCCCGGTCCCCGCGACCAGCAGCACCGCCAGGACGACTCCCAGCGTGCGGTCGACGGGCAGCAGGGAGGCGGACGCGACGGGCACGGCGCCACTCTAGGCGGGCGGTCGTGGGGGCCGAACCGCCCTGGACAAAGGGATGCTGAACCGTTTCCGTTGATCTATTCCCGCCGTAATGACGCCGTGATTGTCTAGTAGGTCACGTCTCCCCGACGGAACCGAAGGTCATCACTGGCGTACGCTGTACGGCTGAAGGTGAATCAAGTTCCGGCGCTGTTGACGCGGCCTCGCCGGACGGCTTTCGGGCACTCCGCGAAGGGCTTCTGAGCAGCACGGCACGGCGAACCACGGCACGACTCGGGCAGGACCGGCGAAGGGCGGGAAGGCGAAGTGCTGCAAGGCCTGGGCTCCCTGTTCGACTGGCCGTGGATCTACGCCCTCGTCGCGCTCTCCGTGCTCCTTGACGTCTTCGTCCCGGTCCTGCCCAGCGGTGTGCTGGTGATCAGCGCCGCCACCGCCGGTTCCGCCGGTTCCGGCACCGGTGACATCCTCGACATTCTCGTGCTGCTGGCGTGCGCGGCCACCGCGTCCTGCGCCGGGGACGTCCTCGCGTACCGGCTGGCCTGGCGCGGCGGCGAGTGGTTCGACCGCAGGGTGGCGAACTCACGGCGGCTGTCGACCGCTCACGAACGGCTCGGCCAGGTGCTGATCGGCGGTGGCGGCGCCTTCGTGGTGCTGGCCCGCTTCGCGCCCGCCGGACGCAGCGTCGTCAGCCTCGCCGCGGGCACGTCCCGGCGCCGGCCGCGGGACTTCCTGCCCTGGTCCGCGCTGGCCGGGGTGTGCTGGGCGACGTACAGCGTCGGCCTGGGCTGGATAGGCGGCAAGTGGCTCGGTGCCAGCTGGTTCGGCACCCTGATGTCGCTGGTGGCGCTGCTGGGCGCGGGTGCCTTCGCCGGGCTCGTCTTCCGGCGGGAGCGCCGGCTGGCCATGAAGGCGGCGTCCTTCGCGGCCGTGCCGCTGACGATTCCGCCGCAGGGGACGCCGCCGGACCGCGGTTCGGTCATCGAGGCGCTCTGAGCGCTCGGCGCTCTGCGTATTACGCCCTTCCGCGCCTCCCCCGGCGGCCGGTCCGTACGTCCGTCGGCGCGCGCTGTCCCGTATGCCTGCCCGGCCCGTGCGAGCGACCTTCGTCCTGCCGTGCGGGCGCACGCGCGTTCGGTCCAACATGTGGGATTTGGGGGCGGAATTACCGTGATTTCCGAAAGTATTCTCACTCGTTCCGGCAATAGTCAGCACGCTGGGTGAACGTAAGAATCGGGGCTGTATCACCTCCTTACGGGAAGGACAGCCCATGTCGGTCGATGCCGGCCAGGACACCGCGCCGAGCGCTTCGCAGGACGGCCAGGCGCGTACGAGTCTCGACACGGCCGCCGCGCGGAATCTGGCGACCACCACCAAGTCCGAGCCGCAGATGCAGGGCATTTCGTCCCGCTGGCTGCTGCGCGTGCTGCCGTGGGTGCAGGTCAACGCCGGCACCTACCGGGTCAACCGCCGGCTCAGCTACTCGGTGGGCGACGGCCGGGTGACCTTCGTCAAGACGGGGGCCGAGGTCCGGGTCATCCCGCAGGAGCTGGGCGAGATCGCGGTGCTCAGGTCGTTCGGCGACGTCGGCGCCCTGAGCGCCCTGGCGGATCGTTTCGTCCAGCGCGAGTACGAGCCCGGTGACGTCATCGCCGAGCTCGGGCGCCCCGCCGACACCGTCTTCCTGCTGGCCCACGGCAAGGTCGAGAAGCTCGGCCAGGGCTCGTACGGCGAGCAGAACCGACTGGGCGTCCTCGCCGACGGCGACCACTTCGGCGACGAGGCGCTGCTCTCCGACGACGCCGTGTGGGACTTCACCGCGCGCGCCGCGACCGCCACCACCGTGCTCGCCCTCCCCCGCACCTCGCTCCAGTCGCTGCTCAGCGTCTCGGAGTCGCTGCGCACCCACCTGGAGACCCAGCTCACGCTCCCGGCCCAGCGGGTCAACAAGCGCGGTGAGGCCGCGATCGAGCTTGCCTCGGGCCACAAGGGCGAGTCCGCGCTGCCGGCCACCTACGCCGACTACGAGGTCAGGCCGCGCGAGTACGAGCTGAGTGTCGCCCAGACCGTGCTGCGCGTGCACAGCCGGGTCGCCGACCTCTACAACGAGCCGATGAACCAGACCGAGCAGCAACTCAAGCTCACCGTCGAGGCGTTGCGCGAGCGCCAGGAGCACGAGCTGATCAACAACCCGGAGTTCGGGCTGCTCAACAACGCGGAGTACGAGCAGCGGATCCAGCCGCACGCCGGCCCGCCGCTCCCCGACGACCTGGACGAGCTGATCAGCCGCCGCCGCAACACCCGTTATCTGCTGGCCCACCCGAAGACCATCGCCGCCTTCGGCCGCGAGTGCACCCGGGCCGGCCTCTACCCCGACCCGGTCGAGGTGCACGGGCACACCGTCCCCGGCTGGCGCGGTGTGCCGATCCTCAGCTGCAACAAGATCCCGATCAGCCCGGCCCGCACCAGCTCGATCATCGCGATCCGTACCGGTGAGGACAACCAGGGCGTCATCGGCCTCAACCAGACCGGCCTGCCCGACGAGTACGAGCCGGGGCTGAACGTCCGCTTCATGGGCATCGACGAGAAGGCGATCATCAGCTACCTGGTGAGCACCTACTTCTCGGCGGCCGTCCTGGTGCCGGACGCGCTGGGCGTGCTGGAGAACGTGAACGTGTCCCACTGGCGCTGAGCCTCCGGCCCGCGCACCGAAGCGGCTCCCCACCCGGGCGGGTGGGGAGCCGCTTCATGTCGCGCGCTGTGCTCAGACGTCGTACTCAGCCGTTGTGCTCAGACGTCGTGCCCAGCCGTTGTGCTCAGCCGTTGTTGAGCACCAGGTCACGGAAGACGTCCGCCGACACGGCCAGGCCGCTGCCGAAGGGCGCGTCCAGATCCCAGATCAGGAACAGCAGGAAGGCGATCAGCGCGCTGAACAGCCCGGCCAGCAGCAGTTCCCTGGCCGAATGCCGGATCTGTAGGGTGAAGATCAGCCCGACCGTCACCAGCGCGCCGGTGATCAGGCCGAACCACACGATGCCGGGCATCGTCGCCCCCGCGTTCTGGCCGCGCGAGGCACGGGCCTCATCGGCGGCCGCGACCTCGTCCACCACCGGCTGGTACGCCTGCGCGGCGAGGTCGCTCTTCGGGTCGAACTGTGTGACGTCGGTGCGTACCTGGTCGAGCAGCGCGGTGCCCTTCGGCGACAGATCGCCGTGGTCCCGCATGTACGGCCATTCCTTGTCGGCCACGTAGGCCGCGTATGTGTCGACGTCCGCGCGGATCTTGTCGCGGACGTCCGCCGGGTACACCTGCACCCGGGACTTCACCTCGTGCAGCGCCTGGGCCTCGGCGAGCGTGTCCGCCTGCGCGCCGCCCAGGCCCTCCCAGACGCCGGCGATCGCCAGACCGAGCACGATCGCGTAGACCACGCCGATCATCATGACCATGTACTCGATGACATCCGGTGTTTCCGACGGGTCGTCGTCCTCGGCGATCTTGCGCTGCCTCAGCACGACGACGCCGAGCACCACCGCGCACACCGCGACCATGGCGATGACCAGTGCGAGCCATTGCGACATACCGAACTCCCCCTTGTGTGTCAGTTGTTCCTGCGGTAGCTGCCCGAGCCCGGCCGCAGCACCGCTACGGCGAGCAGGGCGGGCACGGTGGTGAGCAGCATCGTGCTCGTGAGCGGCCTCGACCTGTGCGGGACCGTGGGGCCGGCCGTGGGCGGCCGCTTGGGCCAGTGCACGGCGGCGGGCGCCGGCGGCGGCGCGGGCCGCGCGCTCGGAGCGGGTGTGGTGGGGACAGGGGTGGGCGCCGCCGTGGGTACGGGTGCCGGCCGGGGGGCCGGGGGCGGCGGCGGTGCGGGGGCCGCCGGTGCGATCACGGGCGGCGGTGTGGTGGTCGGCGCGGGCGTGGGCTTCGGCGGTGTGGGTGTGGGGGTCGGGGTGGGCGTAGGAGTAGGGGTCGGGGTGGGTGTCGGGGTCGGGGTCGGGGTGGGCGTAGGAGTAGGGGTGGGCGTGGGTGTGGGTGTGGGCGTCGGGCACGGGTGCGGGTGATGCCAGATCCAGGACCAGCCCCAGGACCAGACCCACCGTCCGCAGTGGTCTCCGTCGCCGTACCACCACTGGTCCCCGTGCCCGGGTCCGTGTCCCGGGCCGTTCCCGGGTCCATGTCCCGGGCCATGTCCGGGGCCGTGTCCCGGGCCGTGCCCAGGTCTGTGTCCGGGGCCGGTGATGGGCGCGGGCGCGGACCAGGCGGGCCCGCCGGCCGTACGACCGGGGTGTGGGGACAGGGCGGGCGTCGGGGTGAACGGCCGGGACGGGGAAGGGGACAAGGACGGGGACCCGGACGGCGATGGGGACGGAGGCGCGGCCGGGGCCAGGGACGGGGTCGAGGACGGGGACGGCGATGGGGCCGGGGACGGGGGCGAAGACAGGGACGGGGACGGCGACGGGACTGGGGTCGGTGGCGGGTCCACGGACGGTGGCGGGGTCGTGGCCGCCGTGCAGTGGTGGCGTGGGCAGGGTGGATGTCTGGGCGAGGCCGAGGCCGGGGGGCCGAGGCCCCAGCAGAGTGTCGCCGTCGCCGTGACGAACAGAACGGACAGCGCCGCCCGTAAACGGGCGCGCTTCCCCCATGGAGTGCTCATCCGCTCATCGTCAGGATGCCGCGCGGGACCCGCCCGGGCCCGTCGTCACGTTCCCCCGAAGGGGTCATTCGTATGTCAAACCATCGACTTCTTGTGCGATTAATACCCCGAGCAGCCCCGGCGCCGGACGACCGGACAAAGCGGTACGGGCCCGGAAAACGCGGCGGCCCGTCGCCGGGAGGGCGACGGGCCGGTCGTGGGCGTGGACGGTTTCGAACCGCCGACATCCGCCTTGTAAGGGCGGCGCTCTACCACTGAGCTACACGCCCCAGAGGTTGCGACGTCACAGATTACCCTGCCGCGGCCCCGCGCCCGCAACCGCCTCGAAAGCGACCGGGCCGTGTGTTCCGAGCGGCCGGGTGGGAGGATGGACCGAACGGTGTTTGACGGCTGGGACGGGGAGAGTCACTTGACGACGGCACGCTCGTGGTGGCGGCGCGGCGACAATCTGCGTGCGGAGGCCCAGGCGGCGAAGGACGCGGCCGCACAGGCGTTCTACGAGCTGGACACGGCCCAGCGCGAGCTGGAGATCGCGATAGAGACGATCTCCGCCGTGGACGACACCGCCGAGGCCCGCCGCGCGCTGGCCGGTTTCCGGGCCCTGGGCGAGCGGATCGACCAGGTCAGCGGGGCGTACATCGCGACCGTGGACGCGCACGACCTGGACCGGGACGAGCTGGACGCCGGGGCGGCCGGCCGCGCCCGTACCGAGCTGACCAAGGCCAAGGACGAGCTGGAGAAGGCCAGGGCGGAGCTCGACCGTTTCTCGTCGAGCCTGGGCCCGCTGCTGGGCAAGGCCGAGACACAGCTCGCCCGGCTGGCGCCCGCGCGGGAGCAGGCCAAGCAGACGCTGCTCGCGGCGAGCAACGCGCTGGACGCCGTCCGCGCGGCCGGGCTGCGGGCCGACGACCTGGCGGCCCGGCTGGCCGCCCTCGGGCCCGAGCTGACCAAGCTGAACGAGGGCGCGAGCAAGCACGGCGTGCAGGAGACCGTCCAGCGCGCCGACGACCTGCGGCGCCGCGCGGAGGCGATACGCGCCGAGGCCGAGCGGCTGCCCGACCAGGCGCGGGAGATCGACAAGCGGCTGGTGTCGCTGCGTACCCGGGTCCAGGCCCTGGGCACCCGGGCCGAAGGGGTGCAGCCGGTGCTCAGCGAGCTGCGCCGGCGGTTCTCGTTGGCCTGCTGGCAGGATCTCCAGCCGGTGCCGGAGCAGGCCGCCAAGGCCGTACGGCAGGCGGAGGACGCGCTGGCCGAGGCGCGCAAGGCCAGGGCCGAGCAGCGGTGGGCGGACGCGACGGCCCGGCTGGCGACCGTGCGCGTGCTGATGGACGACGTGGACGGCGCCGTGAGCGCGGCCGGTGACCGGCTGCGGCGGCTGAACGAGGTCAGCAAGGACCCGAAGGCCGAGGTCGAGAAGACCCGGTTCGTGATCCGGGACGCGCAGCGGCTGGCGATGCAGGGGCGTGCGACACCGGAGCCGCGGCACGCCCGCCCGCTGGACGAGGCGGTGGCCCGGCTGGACCGCGCGCTGGCCGCGCTGGAGGGGCGGCACCCGGACTACTGGGCGTTCCTCACCGAGACCGCGGCCGTGCGGGACACCGCGAACCGGGTCGTGTCCAACATCCGTGAGGACCGCGCGGCGGGGCGCTGAGGCCCGGCCGCTTCCGGTCACGTCCTCAGCTGCAGCAACCGCCGCCGCAGCATCCGCCGCCTCCGCCGCCCGCGGGGGCGGGGGCCGCCGCGGAGGAGGCGCCGCCGCCCACCGAGACGGTCGAGAGCAGCTTCACGGTGTCTGCGTGGCCCTTGGGGCATGGCGCCGGGGCGCCGGACTGGGACATCGGGCGGCGCAGCTCGAAGGTCGTGCCGCACGCCTTGCAGCGGTACTCGTAACGGGGCATGGCCCCAGCGTAGCGGTGCCGCCCGCCCACAGCCCGCGAACCCCTCGCGTCCACCACCGCCCGCCGTCGACCCCCTCGGCCGGGCCACGTCGACGCGGGCCCGACAGCCACCCCGTCGGCACGGGAATCAGCGGATCGCCGCACAACAACCCGCACCGGCCCCGCCACCCCGGGCAGGCCGCCCTCAAGGCTGCCGGGCCCGGCCCGCACCGGAGACCGACCGCCTCGGCCGGGCCACTTGGGCGCAGGGCCGGGCGGACCCGGCCAGGCTCACCACTTCGGCGCGGGGACCGACGGGCCCGGTACTCCTCCTGGCCCTCGGCGTCGCCGGTCACCCTGCGGCCCTTCGCCAGCAGGGTGACCGGCGGGTCGGCCACCCGTACCGGCCCCGTCACCCCGGACGGACCGCCCTCAAGGCGACCCGGCCGCCCGGCGGCCGGTCCGAGCCCGGACCGGAGACCGACCGGTTCGGCCGGGCCACTTCGGCGCGGGGGCCGACGGGCCCGGTACTCCTGGCGCTCGGCATCCTCGGCCTGCGGCCCTTCGCCAGCAGGTGACCGGCGGGTCGGCCGCACGACAACCCGTACTGGCCACGTCACCCCGGGCAGGCCGCCCGCAATGCAGAGGCGCCGGGCGCGGGCCGCGGCGCTGCTTCCGCGCCGGAGGCGGTCAGCGCTTCCGCGACGGAGGCGGTCAGCGCTTTCTGGCCAGGGTGAGGCCGTCGGCGACGGTGAGGAGCACGTCGTCCACCCGCTCGTCGGCCCGCACCCGCTCGTTGAACGCGCGGATCGCGGGCGCGTCACCGGTCGCCGCCGGGTCGGTGACCTCGCCGTGGAAGAGGGTGTTGTCCACGACCAGCAGCCCGCCGGGGCGCAGCCGCGGCACCAGCTCCTCCCAGTAGTCGACGTACGACCCCTTGTCCGCGTCGAGGAAGACCAGGTCGATCCACTCGCCGTCGGGCAGCGCCCGCAGCGTCTCGATCGCGGGGGCGATCCGCAGGTCGATCAGGTCGGCCACCCCCGCCTTCGCCCACGCCTCACGGCCGACGGCGGTCCACTCCTCGGAGATGTCACAGGCGATGATCCTGCCGTCGGCGGGCAGCGCCTGGGCCATGGACAGGGTGGAGTAACCGGTGAACGTACCGACCTCCACGATCTGCCGGGCCCCGGTCAGCCGGACCAGGAAGGCCAGCAGCGGCCCCTGCTCCTCGGCGGTCTGGAGCCCGGCCACGTCCGCGAGCCGATGGTGGGTGGTCTCGACCAGTTCGCGCTGTACGGGGTCCAGCGGCGGGTTGTGCGCGAGGACGTATGCGTACAGCTCGGGCGTGAGCTGGGGGTTCTTGCTCTCGGACAAGGACTTCTCCCGGGGTGGAGACGTAGGGTGACGAGGTGCTCGTCGACGACGCGGTGGCCTTGGCGCCCAGCATTCCAGGCCGGAGGGCCCTGCTGGGGCTGGTGGGCGCGCCCGCCGCGGGCAAGTCGACGCTCGCCCGGCGGCTGGTCGCCGGGGTCAACGACCGGCTCGGCCCGGACACCGCCGCCTATGTGCCGATGGACGGCTTCCACCTGTCCAACGCGCAGTTGGACCGGCTGGAGCTGCGCGGCCGCAAGGGCGCGCCGGAGACCTTCGACGTGGACGGCTATGTCCAGCTCCTGCGGCGGCTGCGCGCCGAACGGCAACGCCCGGTCTACGCGCCCGACTTCGACCGGCAGCTGGACGAACCGGTCGCGGCCGGCCTGGTCGTCCCGCCGGACGCCCGGCTGGTGGTGACCGAGGGCAACTACCTGGCCGACGACGGCCCCGGCTGGGTGGACGTCCGCGATCTGCTGGACGAGCTGTGGTACGTCGACGCGCCGCGCCGGCTGCGGGAGCGGCGGCTGCTGCGCCGGCATGTGCGCGGCGGCCGTACGGAGAGCGAGGCGCTGGCCTTCATCGCGGCGAGCGAGCGGCCCAACGCCCGCCGGATAGAGGGCGGCCGGGAGCACTGCACCCGCGTCGTCGTCCCGGGCCGCCAGGCGTGACACCGGCCTGCCGCCGGTTCGTCCTCGATCGCCGGTCGCGCTGAAAATCAGCCCGTCCGGCGATCGAGGACACCGTGCGGCCGGCCGGCTGCGCGACCCGGCGAACGCCCCCGCTCAGGCGGTCGTCGCCCGGACCAGCATGCGCCGCAGTATCTCCTCGCCCGCCGCGACGCCCGCCGTGCCCAGCGCGCTGACGTGCGGCGCGGTCCAGCCGGTGTCGGCGAGTTCGCCGTGGCCGGGCGTCCAGCCCGCGTCCGCGGCCATCAGCAGGTCGGCGTCGAGCAGCGAGTCGCCCGCGGCCAGCACCTGCTGGACGCCGGTACGGCGGACCACCTCGGCCAGCGCGGCGCTCTTGCGCAGCGGCTTGGGCACGGCGTAGATCTTGCGGCCCTGGAGCGAGACCGTCCAGCCGCGCTCGTCGGCCCACACCGCGAGTTCCTTGACCCACCCGGCCGGCAGCCGTTCCCGGTCCACGACCAGGTAGGTGAACAGCTCCTCGGCGACGCGCTCCTTGCGCAGCCACGCGGGGTCGGCGGTGGCCGCCAGGTGCGCGCGGACCTCGGCCAGCGGCGCGCAGCCGTCGTCGAGACGGCGGCGCATCTCGGCGTTCCAGTCGTGGTCGGTACGGCCGTCGACCAGCAGATGCCCGCCGTTGGCGCAGATCGCGTACCGCGGCTGGCGGCACGGCAGGCTGATCCGGCGGTACTGCTTGCGGGTGCGGGTGGTGACGGGCACGAACCGTACGGTGTCGGCGAGTTCGACCAGCAGCCGGCTCGCGTTCTCGGTCATGAAGGAGAGCGGCTTGGCCTCGTGGACCTCGACGCACAGCAGCCGGGGGGCGCGCTCGTCGGTCATGGTCAGCGCGAGGGCGGCGCTGGAGTAGATCAGCGTGCGGTCCAGGTCGCTGGCCACGAGGGTACGGGCGTGCAGCCCCAACGGGTCGGTCTCGCGGGTCACTTGGCGCTCACCGCCCGGCCGTCCACACCGGTCGCGCCACGGGTGTAGCGGGGGTGGATCAGTCCGACGCAGGAGTACGGCAGGCCGTCGACCTCCACGACCGGCACCCCGCGCTGGGCGGCCAGCAGGCGTACGTGGTCCAGGTCGGCGCCCGCACCGCGCTGGGCGAGGACCTTCCACGGGACACGGCGCAGCAGCACCCGGGTGGTCTCGCCGACACCGGGCTTGACGAGATTCACGTCATTGATGCCGTACTCCTCACTGATCCGCTCGACGGCCGCCCAGCCCTCCCAGGTCGGCCGACGGTCCTGCGACCGCAGCGACTTGACGTCCTCGGCGACCCCGCCCGCGACCGTGTCGAAGGCGGCGCACACCGTGTCGAGGAACAGCGCGGAGACATCGGCGCCGGCCAGGTCGCGGTAGAACTTCGCGCCGTGGAAGTCGTCCGGGCCGATCAGCCCGGCGCGCAGCACTGTACGCGAAATCAGCCCGGAGACCGTGGAGTTGAGGCAAGCAGAGGGGATCAGGAAGTCGTCGCGGGTGCCGTAGGTCGACACACAGCCGCCGGGGTCGGCGAGCACCGCGATGTCCGGGTTGAACCGGCCGTCGGCCACCTCCCTTACGGCGGCGGCGAGTTCGCGGGTGATGGCGCCCTTGCCGGTCCAGCCGTCCACGAACACGGCGTCGGCCGGGTCGTGGTGGGCGGCGAGCCAGCGCAGCGCGTTGTGGTCGATGCCGCGGCCGCGCACGATGGAGACGGCGTAGTGCGGCAGGTCGAGGCCGTGCGCGTAGCGGGCCCAGCGGCGCATCAGCACACCGACGGGGGTGCCGGCCCTGGCCAGCGAGACCAGCACGGCGTCGGGGCCGCGCTCTTCGAGTACGAGTTCGGTGACGGCCCCGACCGCGCGGGCGATCCGCCCGGCGGAGGTGGCCAGCGCCGCCCGGAACAGCTCCTGGTACTCCTCGCTCGGCTGGTACTCCACGGGCAGCGACTCGGCGTAGTGCGCGCCGCCGCTCTGGATGGCCTCCTCGCGCTCCTCGGTCGGGGCCTCCAACTCCACGTCGGAGATGTCCTTGAGCAGCCAGCCGACGTCCTCGGCGGCGTAGGAGGAGAAGTCCGGGCCGCGCAGGGGTTCGGGCAGCCGGCCGGCCGCCGGGGGCGCTGTGTCGCTCATGGTGCGGGTGTTCCCCTCGGGTCGGTACGACGGCACGACGGCGAGCACCACCGTGTCCGTGTGCGCGGCGAGCCGCGTGAGCAGCCCGTCCGCGCCGTGCAGGGCGTCGGTGTCGCCCGCCGAGTCCACGACGCACACGACGGCGTCGAAGCCGCCGCCGGCCACGTTGTACGCGTAGCGCTCGCGCGAGCCGTCGTCGGTCGGCGCGTCGTGGGCGGCGAAGACGAGCCGGGTACGGATCGCGTACCCGGGGTCGTCCACGGCCAGGACGGGCGAGCGGGTGGTGGTGGAGTAGCGCACCTCGGCGTCCGGGAGCGCGGTCCGCAGCGCCCGGGCCAGGCGCAGGGGCGCGTACATCAGCTCCTCGTTGCCGAGGACGAGCACCCGGCGGGCGCCGGGCGGCAGCGCGGCGGCGAGCCGTCCGCCCATCGCGGGCAGCGCGGCCTCCAGCCGGGCCCGGTGCTCGGGCCAGAAGCCGTGCCGTCCGCCGTCAGGGACTCCCGCGGGCCACTCCAGGTCGACCCGCTCGGCCTTCCCGGCCCGGGTGTTCGCGGGGGTGTCCGCGGCGGGCGGGGTGTGGGCCGCGACCAGGGCCTGGCCGCGTTCCAGCACGCCGTCCGGCAGCGACACCGTGCCGGTGGCCAGCGCGATCACGTCGATACGGGCGCCGAGGTCCGCCGCGAAGGCGGTGAGCCGGTCGCGGTCGGCCGGCCCGCGCACATCGGTGAGGGAGACCACCACATAGCGCCCGCGCGGGGAGCGTCCGTGCAGGTCGCGGATGGTGTTGAGGATCGTGCGGCCGGTGGAGAACTCGTCGTCGACCAGGACCAGCGGCCCCCCGCCCGCCAGCAGCGCGGGGTCCTCCGGCAGCAGCAGATGGCCGGTGGCGTGGCTGTGCTCCTCCTCGAAGCCGCCGCGGGGGGTGACCCCGGGGACCTCGCGGCGGGTCGAGTGGAGGTAGGGCGCCGCGCCCACGCCGTCGGCCACCGCGTGCCCGAGCCCGGTCGCGGTCTCGGCGTAGCCGACGACGACCGCCCGGGCCGCCTCCTCGGGGCCGAGCAGGTCACGCACCCGCTCGCCGAGCGCGTACGCGTGCCCGTAGACGGTCTCCGGGTCCTGGGGGACGTGCTTGCCCAGGACGTGGGAGACGAGCAGATGCGCCCGCTTGGGGTTGCGCCGCAGGGCGAGGCCGAGCAGGCCGTGCAGGCCCTCGCCGTGCAGGGCGATGCCGAGCCGGTCGGCGACCCACTGGCCGGACCAGGGCGCGTTCGTTGCCATACGGGTGGGGTGTCCGTTCTTCCGGGGTCGGAGTCGGGGGCGGGGGCGGGAGCTCGGAGCGGGCGGAAAACAGGCGGGGTGCTGGTCGGGTGCTGGTCGGGGTCAGGACTGCGGCACGATCGCGGAGAGCAGTTCCACGAAGCTGATCTCCTCGCGGGCGACCCCGAAGACCTCGGCGCGGCGCAGGGTGCGCTCGGCCCAGGCGCGGTGCGGCTTCACCTCGTTCATCTTGTTGGTGTACGCCGACCGCAGGACGCCCCCGCCGCTGCGGTCCTCGTGCAGGATGTCGGCGGCGTCGCAGAACTCCTCGTGCGTGACGACGCTGAGCGCGTTGACCACCGGGACATGGCTGGGGTGGATGCAGGTCTTGCCCTGGAGGCCGTTGGCGCGGTCGAGTTCGATCTCGCGCAGCAGGCCGTCCATGTCGTGCTCGATGAGGGTGTCGCGCAGATCCTCGGCGGTGCCGGTGAAGGGGCTGCGCCGCAGCTGCGGTTTGAACATGCGCTCGTGGTGCCGGAAGTACTCCCAGACCGGCCCGGTCACGGTGAAGCCGCTGCCGTCCGCACGGCCGAGCACATTGACCACGTCGGCGATGACGGAGGCGACGATCTGCACGTCGTACGCGGTCATCGCGGGGGCCCGGCGCAGCCCGTAGGAGGAGCAGAAGTCGGTGACGCCGAGCCGCAGCGCGAGGACCCGGTCGCGGTACTTGTCGACCGTGCGCGAGATGCCGTACAGCGTCTCGACCCGGCTTTCGAGGTGGAGCAGTTCCGGGGATTCCAGGACGGGCATGGCGAACAGCCGGTGCCCCGAGACGGCCTCGGCGCGGCTGAGCGCTTCGAGGAAGGGGACCCCGCTCTCCTCGGTGAATTTCGGCAGTACGAATCCGGACAGCAGCCGTACGGTGTCGCCGAGCCGGGCCACGAGATCGGTGATCTGGTCGGCGGTGCGGACCCTGATGAAGATCAGCGGGAGCGCGGCGGCGACGTCCGGCCGGGCGGCGAGATCGGCGAACTGCCGGACGACATTGGCCTCACCTGCGACGACGTCCCGGTCGTCGATGGAGTCCTCCAGGCAGAGAACCATGGACACCACACCACGGGCGGCTTGCTTGAGCACATCGTCGGCGAGGTTCGGGCGGGTGGCGGGGCTGTAGAGCGTGGCGCCGAGCGCGACCGCGAGCGTATGCGCAGCTGAATCAGCGGTGAACTGTTGTGGCTCACGGTGGAAGAGTTCACCTCTGAGGTCAGCGGTGAGGTGACCGAAGTGTCGCATACCCCCCCTTTCAGGGTGACGATCCAGGAGACATCTGGCCGATTATCGTACGTGCGGGACCCTGACGGAGGTTCCCTCCGCGTGTGAAAAACAGGTAACCGGTGCAGGTCCACCGTATGGCCGACAAGTCGGACCGTTCCGGCGGACGGAGCAGCGGCCATTCGGCCTCGGCGGCCGGATCCGTGCGGTGTGCGCGCGGCGCCGCGTACGGTGTGCGGGTCCGCGCCGAACGGGCCGGTGCACGGCGTTGTGGGCCGGACCGCGATACGGGCAGGATGGCCGCTATGACGCACGTGATGGTGAAGGGTTCGAACATCCCCCTGGACGCCTCGGGCATCCGGGCGGTGCTGCGCTGGAGCCCGCGGCCCGGCGCCCCGGACGTGGACGCCTCCGTGCTGCTGCTCGGACCCGACGGGCGGGTCCGCTCCGACGCCGACTTCGTGTTCTACAACGCGCCGCGCCATCCCTCGGGGCTGGCCCGCCATCTGCCCAAGAAGCGGGTGCCGGACGGGCTGACCGACACGGTCGAGGTGGATCTTTCCGCGCTCGACCCCGGTGTGGACCGGGTGGTGCTGGCCGCCTCCTGCGACGGCGGGCCCTTCCGCCAGGTCGAGGGCCTGTCGCTGGTGCTCTACGACACCGCCGGGCCGCAGCACGCCGCGCCGGTCGTCTCCTTCGACGTCGTCCCCGACACCGGGCACGAGACCGCGCTGATCTGCGGTGAGCTGTACCGCAAGGGCGCGGGGTGGAAGTTCCGCGCGCTCGGGCAGGGGTACGCGTCCGGGCTGGTCGGGCTGGCCACGGAGTTCGGGATCGCGGTGGACGACGGTGAGCCGGAGGCCGCGCCGGCCACTTCCCCGGCGCCGCCCGCGCCGCCCGCCTCGGGGCCGGTCACCGCCGAGCCCGAGCCGACCAGCGCGTACGGCTACCCGCTCGGGCCCCCCGCGCCCGGCCACGTGCCGCAGCAGCCCGCGTACGGCTACCCCCAGCCGGCGCCGGCGCCGATTCATCAGCAGCCGCAGCGCAGCTTCCCCGCCTACGGCTACCCCCAGCCGGTCGGCGCGGCGGCCGCGACATCCGCCCCCGGCGACAGCACCTCGGGCTTCACCCTCCCCCCACAGGGCCCCCAATTCCAACCCACCCCCTGACCACCACCCCCAACGTAAGAACGCGCCCGCGCCCGGCACGCGCCCGCACCAATCGCGCGACGGCACGGCCCACGCGGAGCCCTGCCACCCGCCCACGCGGGCGGACTCGCCGCAGGGAGAGCGCGCCGCGCGCGCAGGCGTGACGAACCCGCGCGGGGGTGACCGCCGGGCGCCGGCCGCGGGAGCGGGGGGCGTCAGGGGTGGATGACTGCCTGGAAGGCGAATGTGCCGTCGGGCTCCAGGTGGACCAGGGCCATCGGCTTGTCCTGGGGATTGCCGTCCGAGCCCAGCTCGATCGGGCCGGTGACGCCCGCCACCGTGGTCCCGCTCACCAGCGCGTTCAGCGTGCTGCCGGTGTTCACGACCGCCGAGCCGTCGCCCGCCGCGTTGCGGATCGCCACGCCGAGCGTCCACACCGCGTCGTGCCCGAGGATGCCCTGACCGTCCTGGAACTCCGCGTCGCCCGCGTCCTCGCCCCCGCCGAAGTGCTGCTGGTACAGGTCGCGGAAGCCCGGATACGGGTCATGGCCGTCCGGATAGACCTTCCCCGGCAGCTCGGGGTGGCCGAGCCCGGTGTACAGCGCGTTCACCCCGCTGTTCTTCCAGTTGGTCACGAACCGCTCACGCGCGGCCTTGTCCTCGTCCCCCGCCGAGTAGACCCCCATCCCGTCGTCCCCGGTCACCACCGTGGTCTCGGACCGCCGCTCGGGCACCGCCATCGCCGTGATGAAGTTGCGCAGGTCTATCCCCCGGCCGGCGAAGAACACCGCGTCCGGCTTGATGTCGTACACCTGGTCGGCCACCGCGGAGAAGGCGTTGCTGACGCCGTCGGCGCCCGACACGTACTCCCGGTCGCCGCGGATCACCGTGAGGTGCTGGGCGGCCGCGGACCGTTCGAAGTCCTTGTACAGCGAGGTGTTGTAGATGTCGTCCTCGGCGCGGTCGCGGACCACCAGCACCTGGTAGCCGGGGTGCGCCGTCTGCTGCTGCCTGAGGTAGCGCACGGCCGCGCTCGCCTGGTCGGAGTTGGGCGCCGAGACGCGGAAGAAGCCCACCTGGGCCGCCGAGGCCAGATTGTCCGCGGTCACCGTCGCGCCCATCATCGGCACCTTGGCCGCGCGCAGCGCGTTCACCGCGTCCAGCGTCCCGCCCCGGCTCTGCCCGAAGCCGGCCACCGCGACCAGCGGATGCTCGCCCTTCGTCATCGCGATCAGCCGGTCGGTCAGCGGCTTCCACTGCTCCGAGCGCAGCCCGATGTTCGCCACCAGCAGCCGGATCTGCGGGGTGTCGCCGTGCCCGCCCAACTGCGCGTCGTTGAGCTGCAACTGCGCCAGATACGCGCCCTCCAGCTCCTCCCGCACGCCGTACTTGACGGCCTCCTGGGTGAGGTCGGTGGTGATCGGCTCGACATAGGCGACGTCGACCCACTTCTTGCCCGACTTCTCGACCGCCTGGTTCTCGGCGTGGATCTTGCCCATGACGGTCGCGAGCGACGGCTCGAAAACGTAGGAGCCGTCGCTCACACCGATGCACTCGTCGAGCGCCCCGGCCCGGTGCCGCCCGCTCCCGCACGGGTCGTCCGCGCCGAACAGCTTCACCCCGCCGAACACCGCGCCCGCGACGACCACCAGCGCCAGCGCGATCCACGGCCAGCGCCTGCGCGGCGGGCGCGGCACCTGGAAGGCGGGCAGGGCCTCGTCCGTTCCGTCGGTCACCAGGGCTTCCTTTCGTACAGCGTGGCCTTGGCCTTGAACACGTCGCGGTCCGGCTCGGCCCGGGTCAGCCGCCGCAGCGTGCGGAACTCGTCGGCGATGTAGGAGTACAGCTCCGCGTACGGGTCGCCGAGCGGGTCCTCGTAGGAGTCGGCGTACGGATCGGCCCGCGGGTGCGTGGTGATCCACCCGGCGGCCAGCAGCCGGGTGATCGCCTGGCGGGCCTCGTCGCCCGACGGGGTGCCGACCAGCCGCATGTAGCGCTCGCGCGCGGCCTCCGGGCGGTCGCCGGGCCTGCGGGCCGGGGCGCGCTGGATACGGGAGAGGTCGTCGCACCAGCGCTCGGCGGGCACGGTGTGGAACCGCCCGTGCAGGAAATCCACCGCCGCGTCCAGGCGCCCGAGCGCGAGGTCGTGGTAGGTGGCGGTTCGGCCCTCGTCCTCGTCGGCGGCCGCGTCCCGCAGCGCGGTGTGGGCGCCGTCCCAGGAGCCGGGCCCGTCCGCGCCGCCGCGCGCGTCGAGCCTGCGCAGCAGCAGGAACCGTACGGCCGGGTGGTAGACGACCTTCCCGCCGTCCTCGAACCTGCGCAGCAGCGCGGGCGGCACACTGCGCCACAGCCGCGCCGCGGCCTCGGCCTGGCCCTGGGTACGGGCGGCGGCGGCCCGCGGCAGCACCGTACGCAGTCCGGCGTCGCTGTCGGCCAGCAGCAGGTCGAGCAGGGCGTCGGCGACCGTAGTGGGTCGGCCCTCCCGCTCGGCGGCCGGCGCGTCCGAGGCTGCGGGCAGCGCGGGCCAGCGCTGCATCCGCTCGTCCCACGGCGTCCCGGCCGGGAAACGGGTCAGCGTGTCCAGTACGGCCCCGGTGGCGGCGGGCTGCCCGCGGGTCGCGGTGTGCACGTTCCAGCCCAGCCAGTACGAGGAGTTGTCCGCGTCGGGCCGCAGGGCGCCGTCGGGTAACCCGGCGAGCACGAGCTTGGCGTGGCCCTCGACCTCGGCGCGGCTGAGGTCCCGCAGCAGGCCGACGCGCAGCCGTCCCACGGAGACCGGGGTGAACCGGCCCTCGTCCTCGGCCCAGCTCGCGGTGTAGTCCGCCGGGGCGGTCAGCCGCCGCTCCTCGCGGACCAGCGCCTCGGGCGGGCGGCGGGCGGCCGTCAGGACGAGCAGCGGATCGGTACGGCCGGGCCGGCCCGGCACTCCGCTGCGGGCGTCGAGCAGCAGCTGCAGGAAGGATTCGCCCAGCGCGCAGTCGACGTTGTCGAGCAGCACCAGGCAGTGCGTCGTACGGCGGCCGTGGCCGGCCCGGTGCTCGTAGTCGGCCCGCAGGTCGGCGAGGAACGCTTCGAACAGCAGGCGTTCGGCCTCCTGGCGCTGCTCGGGGTAGGTGTGGAAGAGGCGGTTGACGCCCACGAGGAAGTCGGCGCCCGCACGGGGTCCGCCGACGTCCCGGGAGGCGCGGGCGACCCGGCGGTTGATCCTGATCCTGGCCTGGATGCGCTGGGTGCCGCGGATGAGCGGGACGATCTGGGTGGCCCAGCCGGGGAGCAGCCCTCCGGTGACGGCCGCGGCGTCGTCGAGCAGGGGTTGCAGCGACTCGTACGAGTATTCCTGGCGGCCCAGGCCGTGCAGCAGGGCCTGCATCTGGGCGACGGCGGCGGCGCGGTCACGGGTGTTGACGGCGGCGGCCGCGGCGAGCAGCAGCACGTTGAAGGAGGGGAAGCCCAGTGGGGGGACGTCGTCCTTGCGGGCCCGTAACTGGAAAGCGAGATCGGCGAGGACGTCGAAGAGGGTCTTGTCGTCCTTCTCCATGGCCGTCAGGTCGAGCGCGGCCAGGGGGGCGGCGCGGCCCCAGTGCTCCAGGTGACGCAGCAGCGAGGTCTTGCCGCTGCCGCGGCCGCCGAGCAGCAGTAGGGCGGGCAGCGATACGACCGGACCCGGCTGCCGGATCAGGTGCGGGTCCGCGTACGTCCTGATCGCTTGGTCCCGTATGGACCGCCCAGGCCAGTCCGGCAAGTCGTCCCCCCGTGGGCCGCTCAGTAAGCACTCAACGGATCAGTGGTTACCAAGAGTGCATCAATTCCCTTGCGTCGCAAGCGAATTGGGTCAACCGGTGCGATCCCGTCACCGCCCCGGCGCTGACGGCCCCACTCCCCGCACCCCACGCCGCGTCTGCCCCGGCCCCCGGCCGACGGACCCCGCCTCCGGCGGGGGGGCGGATACGACGGCGACCGCCGAAGCCACGCCTACGGCGGGTAGGCCGGGCGCGGCGGCCCCGGCACGGGGCGGGTGGGGCGCGGCGGCAGGACACGCCGGGCGCCCCGCCACACGGGAGTCGGCGCTGCCCGCCCGACGGGAGAACACCCCCGGCGGGGGGTGCGGCGGCCGCCGCCGGAGCCACGCCTGCGGCGAGCGGACCGGGCCCGGCGGGCGGCTGCCTGCGGCACGCCGATGGAGGCCGAACCGGGGGCGGGCGGCGCCCGGCCCATCAACGCCGGGCGGTGGCGGAACGCACGGCCGGTCCTCCGGCGGCCGCCGGACAGCGTCCGGCAGGTACCCCAGGGCCCCGCCATCGCGGGGGCGGTGGGCCGGGCCCCGGCGGGATGCGCCTCCGGGGCTGGGCAGCACGCGGCGGCTGCCAGCCGGTGAATCTCGGCGACCGCCGAAGCCACGCCTGCGGCGGGTAATCCGGCTCCGCCGGCATGGCGGCGGGAACCGGCGCACCGGCCGGAGGGAGTCCCCTGGCGGGGCAGCGCGCCGGACTTCCCGGTGGGCGGCGGATCGGGGGGCGGGCCGACGGGAGGTCAGACCTTGGATTTGTAGCCGCGGCCCCATTGGAGGCCCCAGCCGTAGAGGCGGTCCAGTTCGGCCTGGAAGCCGTAGACGTATTTGACCTCGCGCCGCACGATCAGCTCGCCCTTGCGGTTCTCGATCAGCACCACCGCGCACGACCTCGCCTGCGGCTCCCGCTCGGTGAGCGGGATCTCGATCCGCGGGCCCGAGCCGGGGAAGATCTCCACCTTCGCGTGCGTGCGGTCGAACGCCGGCGTGCCGTCGTAGATGTAGACGAAGACCAGCAGCCGCTTGAACTCGTCGCGCTTGTCGAAGTTGATGTACAGCGTCTCGCCCGACGTGCCGCCGAACCGGTCGTCGCCGCTCATCTGGACATAGGGCGGCGAGTCCAGGTCGCCGTGGAGCTTGCCCAGCGGCTGCACAACACCCTTGGAGCCGTCGGCCAGTTCGTACATGCACGCCAGGTCGAGGTCGACATTGACCATGGCGGGCCCGGCCGCCTGCACCACCCGCGGCTTGAACACGTCCAACTGGCGGCTGAAGAAGCCGCCACGCTCGGCCGTCCACCCACCCGTGTCCGACGTCCGCATCTGCCAGGACAGATTGACCCGCATGTTGCCGACCGCGGCACCCTGCTTGGTCAGCGAGATCTCCGGCCGCCGCTTGGTGAGTTCCACGATGTGGGTGTTGGCCACGTCGAACCGCTGGGCGCCGCTGGGCCGCAGGAACTTCCACCAGGACATGTGCTCGTCACCCTCCCCTTGTTGTCGCCGTCCACCGGACGGACACCACCTCGCGCCCGACACGACGCTGCCCCCGCCGGACGGCGAGGGCAGCGCTGAAGCGGGTGACCGGGTCAGACCCGGGTCACGGCCTCCGACGTGTCGTCCGACTCCTTCGATCCTTCCCCGTCCCGGCGGTTGCGTACCACCGAGGACCAGTACGAAGCAGCGATCAGAACAACACCGACCAGGCCCGTGATGATCTCACTGACGTCGTACTTGATGGTGACCAGCAGAATGACGGCCAGCGCGCCGATCGCGTAGTGGGCGCCGTGCTCCAGGTAGACGTAGTCGTCCAGCGTGCCCTTGCGGACCAGGAAGACGGTCAGCGACCTGATGTACATCGCGCCGATGCCCAGACCCAGCGCGATCTCGAAGATGTCGTTGCTGATCGCGAAGGCGCCGACCACACCGTCGAAGGAGAAGGACGCGTCGATCACTTCCAGGTACAGGAACATGAAGAACGCGGCCTTGCCCGCGAGCCCGGCGACCTGACCCTTGCTCGGACCGCTCTTCTTCTCGACGGCCGCACCCTCGCCGCCGGCCTCGTCACCGTCGGCCCCATCGGCCTCGTCATCGTCTTCGAGCCGCTCCTCGAAGAACCCCGAGACGCCGCCGACGACGAGATACGTGATCAGACCGCCGACGCCCGCGAGCAGCACGGTCTCGGCCTTGTCGATATGGCCGCCGCCGTGCAGCGGCACCCCCGTGGCCACCGTGGTGGCGGCGATGACCAGGACGACCATCGCGACCACCACGGAAAGCGTGTCCAGCTTGCCGAGCTTGGCCAGCGGCTTCTCCAGCCAGGACAGCCAGGTGATCTCCCGCTCCTCGAAGATGAAGTCGAGGAAGATCATCAGCAGGAACATGCCACCGAAGGCGGCGATCGCCGGGTGGGCCCCGGTGACCAGCGACTCGTAACGGTCGTGGTCGTTGATCGCGACCTTGACCGCCTCGTACGGGCTGAGCTTCGCGGTGACCGCCACGATGATGATCGGGAAGACCAGCCGCATACCGAAGACGGCGATGAGCACGCCCACGGTGAGGAACATCTTCTGCCAGAACGCGTTCATCTTGCGCAGAATGCCGGCGTTGATCACGGCGTTGTCGAAGGAGAGCGAGATCTCAAGGATGGACAGGATCGCGACGATCGCGAGTCCCTTTCCCCCCCAGAGGACGCCGGCCAGGGCCAGGCCCGCGGCGGTGACGCCGAACGACCAGCCGAATGTTCTGAGGAGCACGTGCTACCCACCCAATCCCTTGTGACGCCCTTTTTACGACCACGGGGGCTTCCGCGCGGTACGCGACTTTACGAAACGTTGACCCCGAAGTCCAGCGCGATGCCCCGCAGCCCGGAGGCGTACCCCTGCCCCACCGCCCGGAATTTCCATTCGCCGCCGTAGCGGTAGAGCTCACCGAAGATCATCGCCGTCTCGGTCGAGGCGTCCTCGGTCAGGTCGTAACGGGCCAGCTCGGCGTCGTCCGCCTGGTTGACCACCCGGATATAGGCCCCGCTGACCTGGCCGAAGGTCTGCGCACGGGAATCGGCCTCGTAGATCGAGACCGGAAAGACGATCTTGTCGACCCGCTCCGGGACGGCCGCGAGGTCGACCAGGATCGTTTCGTCGTCACCACCGGTGCCACCGACCAGTTCGTCACCGGTGTGCTCGACGGAGCCCTCCGGGCTCTTGAGATTGTTGTAGAAGACGAAGTACTCGTCCCCCAGCACCCGGCCGTTCGCGCACAGCAGCGCGCTGGCGTCCAGGTCGAAGTCGGCTCCGGTGGTCGAACGGGCACTCCAGCCCAGGCCGATCTGCACCTTGGTGAGATTCGGCGCGGCCTTGGAGAGGGAGACATTGCCTCCCTTGGCGAGCGTGACACCCATTGTGGTTCTTTCCTCCCCGCGGTTGGTGGACGGTCGTACGGGTCAGACGTTGACGCCGAAGTCCTGCGCGATGCCGCGCAGCCCGGAGGCGTACCCCTGCCCGATGGCCCGGAACTTCCACTCCGCGCCGTGCCGGTAGAGCTCGCCGAAGACCATCGCGGTCTCGGTGGAGGCGTCCTCGGTCAGGTCGTAGCGGGCCAGCTCGCGCTGGTCGGCCGCGTTGAGCACGCGGATGTACGCGTTGCGCACCTGGCCGAAGCTCTGCTGGCGGGACTCGGCCTCGTAGATCGAGACCGGGAAGACGATCTTGGCGACGTCGGCCGGCACCCCGGCCAGATTGACGTTGATCACCTCGTCGTCGCCGTCGCCCGAACCGGTGAGGTTGTCGCCGGTGTGCTCGACCGAGCCGTCCGGGCTCTTGAGGTTGTTGAAGAACACGAAGTGCTGGTCGGACAGCACCTTGCCCTGGTCGTTGGTGAGCAGCGCGCTCGCGTCCAGGTCGAAGTCGCTGCCCGTGGTCGTACGCGCGTCCCATCCCAGGCCGACGACGACCGCCGTGAGATTGGGTGCCTCCTTGGTCAGCGAGACATTGCCACCCTTGCTGAGACTGACTCCCACGAGTCCTCCGTCCGTTTCCCACTCGTTGTGGTGTGTATGTGCCGTGCGTACTGTCTGTACAGGGCGCTCCGGATGTATACCGGCTGTACCGGATCAACGTTCAGAGCTTAGTGAGGGGTTCCCCCCGGCTACAGGGCTTGGAGCGCCTTTGCGTACTCACGGAGGTCACGGGCGTCCGGCAGACCGTTGACGACGGTCCAGCGGACCGTGCCCTCCTTGTCGATGACGAAGGTGCCGCGCAGGGCGCAGCCCTTGTCCTCGGCGAAGACTCCGTAGGCCCGTGAGGCGGTTCCGTGCGGCCAGAAGTCGGAGAGCAGCGGGAAGTCCAGCTCCTCGGCGTCGGAGAAGACCCGCAGGGCGTGCATGGAGTCGCAGGAGACCGCGAGCAGCTGCACGTCGTCGTTCTGGAAGGCAGGCAACTCGGCCTGGACCGCGCGCAGTTCACCGGTGCACACACTGGTGAAGGCGAACGGGAAGAAGAGCAGCACGACATGCTTGCGGTGCCGGGAGTCCGCAAGCCGCACGGTCCTGCCGTGCTGGTCGTACAGCTGGAAGTCGGGGGCGGGCTCGCCCGCGTCGATCGGCATGCGCGGCTCCATACGCTGGACGGTCCCGCCATTGCGGCCGCACGCCGCCGGCCACCGGCCGGTGGCCGGCTGAGCGCGCGGTTCCTCCCCCAGAGCGCAGCCCTGGGGGAGAAACCGGGCGACAAGCCACGACGGCGGCGCGGGCGGGCCGAGGGCCGCAACCCACTACGGCGGCACCGTACCGCGTTACCGCTTGCCGTATCCCGCTACCGCTTGCCGGCCTTCGCCGCCTTCGGCGTGACCAGCCGGCTGCCCGTCCAATCCTTCGCGGCGTTGACGCTGCTGGTCTGGGCCAGTCCGGCGGTCTGGGCCGCCTCGCCGATCTCGCTGGGCTCGACATGGCCGTCACGCCCGGTCTTCGGGGTCATGAGCCAGATGGGGGCGCCGGGGTCGACCGTCGACGTCGCGTCGACGAGTGCGTCGGTGAGGTCGCCGTCGTCCTCGCGGAACCACAGCAGGACGGCGTCGGGCACGTCGTCGTACTCCTCATCGGCGAGCTCTTCGCCCGTGAGCTCCTCGATACCCTCGCGGAGCTCCTGGTCGCAATCCTCGTCGTACCCGAGCTCCTGGACCACCTGTCCGGGCTCGAAACCAAGCCGGCTCGCCGGGTTGGTCCGCTCCTCCGCGTGGTCCGCGGTCGCGCTCACGCTTTGCCTCCTGTCATGGGGACTTTCTGTCCTGGTGTCTGAGTCTGTATGTGCCCGCGACAGTGCGGGTTATTGGCGGTAGTCCACACGGGCGCGGCGGATCGCGCAAGTACCCGGCGTACGAGAGGGTCGAAACAGTGACGATTCGACCGTCTTCCCCGCAACCCGTACCCCCCATGGTGACGCAGATCACGACGGTTTGCCGGTGTTGTGCGTGATTGGAGGCACGCGTCGGTCGTACGTCCGACTGGGCGTAGAGTTCCCGGATGGCCGCCCGCTGAGGGTTACCGCTCAGTAGAGATGACGTTTCGAACGGCGCGGTACACGATGGATGCGGCGCGACCCAGCGGCGTACTCCCAGCAGAGCACCACCTATCAGCGAAGGAACAGCGTGGCTTCCGGACACGATCGCAACCCGATCATCATTGGCGGCCTTCCGAGCCAGGTCCCGGATTTCGATCCCGAGGAGACGGCCGAATGGCTCGACTCGCTCGACGCGGCCATCGACGAGCGCGGCCGTGAGCGGGCCCGCTACCTGATGCTCCGCCTCATCGAGCGCGCGCGCGAGAAGCGGGTCGCGGTGCCCGAGATGCGCAGCACCGACTACGTCAACACCATCGCGACCAGGGACGAGCCCTTCTTCCCCGGCAACGAGGAGATCGAGCGCAAGATCCTCAACGCCACCCGGTGGAACGCCGCGGTGATGGTCTCCCGCGCGCAGCGTCCCGGAATCGGTGTCGGCGGCCACATCGCGACCTTCGCCTCCTCCGCGTCGCTCTACGACGTGGGCTTCAACCACTTCTTCCGCGGCAAGGACGACGGCCTCGGCGGCGACCAGGTCTTCTTCCAGGGCCACGCCTCCCCGGGCATCTACGCCCGCGCCTTCCTGCTCGACCGGCTCTCCGAGGCCCAGCTCGACGGCTTCCGCCAGGAGAAGTCGAAGGCGCCCGAGGGCCTGTCCAGCTACCCGCACCCGCGCTCGATGCCGGACTTCTGGGAGTTCCCGACCGTCTCCATGGGCCTGGGCCCCCTGGGCGCGATCTACCAGGCGCGGATGAACCGCTACATGGAGGCGCGCGGCATCGCCGACACCTCCAAGTCGCACGTCTGGGCCTTCCTCGGCGACGGCGAGATGGACGAGCCCGAGTCGCTGGGCCAGCTGTCCATCGCCGCCCGCGAGGGCCTGGACAACCTGACCTTCGTGGTCAACTGCAACCTCCAGCGGCTCGACGGCCCGGTGCGCGGCAACGGCAAGATCATCCAGGAGCTGGAGTCGCAGTTCCGCGGCGCCGGCTGGAATGTGATCAAGCTGGTCTGGGACCGCTCCTGGGACCCGCTGCTGGCCCAGGACCGCGACGGTGTGCTGGTCAACAAGATGAACATCACACCGGACGGCCAGTTCCAGACGTACGCCACCGAGACGGGCGCGTACATCCGTGACCACTTCTTCGGCGACGACCAGCGGCTGCGCTCGATGGTCGAGAACCTCACCGACGAGCAGATCCTGCACCTCGGGCGCGGCGGCCACGACCACCGCAAGATCTTCGCGGCGTACACGGCGGCCAAGGAGCACAGGGGCCAGCCGACCGTCATCCTGGCCCAGACGATCAAGGGCTGGACGCTCGGCCCGAACTTCGAGGGCCGCAACGCGACCCACCAGATGAAGAAGCTGACGGTCGACGACCTCAAGCGCTTCCGGGACCGGCTGCACCTGCCGATCACCGACCAGCGGCTCGACGAGGGCTACCCGCCGTACTACCACCCCGGCCGGGACTCCGAGGAGATCCAGTACATGCACGACCACCGCAAGTCCTGCGGTGGCTACGTACCGACCCGGATCGTGCGCGCCAAGCCGCTGCCGCTGCCCGACAACAAGGCGTACGCGACCGCGAAGAAGGGCTCGGGCCAGCAGTCGATCGCCACCACCATGGCCTTCGTCCGGGTGCTCAAGGACCTCATGCGGGACAAGGAGATCGGCAAGCGCTTCGTGCTGATCGCGCCCGACGAGTACCGCACCTTCGGCATGGACGCCTTCTTCCCGAGCGCGAAGATCTACAACCCGCTGGGCCAGCAGTACGAGTCCGTCGACCGCGAACTGCTGCTCGCGTACAAGGAGTCGCCGACCGGGCAGATGCTGCACGACGGCATCTCCGAGGCGGGCTGCACGGCCTCGCTGATCGCCGCGGGTTCGGCCTACGCCACGCACGGCGAGCCGCTGATCCCGGTGTACGTCTTCTACTCGATGTTCGGTTTCCAGCGCACGGGCGACCAGTTCTGGCAGATGGCCGACCAGCTCTCGCGCGGCTTCGTGCTCGGCGCGACCGCCGGCCGTACCACCCTCACGGGTGAAGGTCTCCAGCACGCCGACGGTCACTCCCAGCTGCTGGCGTCCACCAACCCGGCGTGTGTGGCCTACGACCCGGCGTACGGGTACGAGATCGCGCACATCGTCCAGGACGGTCTGCGCCGGATGTACGGCGAGACGGCGGACGGCAGGCCCGGCGAGGACGTCTTCTACTACCTGACGGTCTACAACGAGCCGATCCAGCACCCGGCCGAGCCCGCGGACGTCGATGTCGAGGGCATCCTCAAGGGCGTCCACCGGATCAGCGCGGGGACGGCCGGCTCGACCCCGGCGCAGATCATGGCGTCGGGTGTCGCGGTGCCGTGGGCGGTCGAGGCGCAGCGCCTGCTGGCCGCGGACTGGAACGTACGGGCCGATGTGTGGTCGGCGACCTCCTGGAACGAGCTGCGGCGCGAGGCCGTCGCCGTCGAGGAGCACAACCTGCTGCACCCGGAGGAGGAGCAGCGCGTGCCGTGGGTGACGCGCAAGCTCTCCGGGGCCGAGGGGCCGTTCGTGGCGGTGTCGGACTGGATGCGTTCTGTGCCCGACCAGATCGCGCGCTGGGTGCCGGGCCGGTACACCTCCCTGGGCGCGGACGGCTTCGGTTTCGCCGACACGCGCGGGGCGGCCCGCCGGTTCTTCCACATCGACGCGCAGTCGATCGTGCTGGCGGTGCTGACCGAGCTGGCCCGGGACGGGAAGATCGACCGCTCGGTGCTCAAGCAGGCGGTGGACCGCTATCAGCTGCTCGACGTGGCCGCGGCGCACCCGGGGGCGGCGGGCGGCGACGCGTAGCCCGCTCCCGCGGCTGGAACGTGACACCGGCGCCGCTCGCCCAGACGTTCTGGGCGAGCGGCGCCGGTGTGCGTACGGGGCTTTTCGTGGGGGCTCCGGCCCGCACCCCCGTTCGCGGCCCCCACCGTCCGGGGCCTGCCCGGGGCAGAGACGTGTCCGCACCCGGGGGCGGCGCAAGCCGGAGGCCATGCGGCTGCCGAACGGCACGCCGGGGCGTGGGCCTTTCGGGGCACGCGGAACGTATCCCGGGGTTCCGGGCCCGGGGTTCCGGGCCCGGGGACGGCGGGTGGGCGGCACGCCGGGCGGTCCTGGGGGCGTAAAGGCCGGGCGTTCCCCCAGGCGTTCCCCCGGGCGTCCCGGGGGCGGGTGTGAGGCGTCAGCGGAGGTGTGCGGGGCGGCTGTGTGCTGGGAGGCGGTCCGCGTCTTCTACGCTGGACGCAGGAACGGCCGTCAACCGGCGGGTACGCGCGTTCCCCTGCCGTCCGGCTGATTCCGGCACGAAATCGCGAGGCATCTGCGAGTGACTTTGTACTCCGCGCGTCTGAGCCCCACCTCCATCCGTGCCCTGCTGGCCCTCGCGGTCGTCTTCGTCATGCTGGCCACGACGGGCTGGACGGCCGTGCGGCCACCGGATGTCACCGACGCGCGGGCCGCGGCGATCGCCGCCTGGGTGACCGGCACGATCGGCACCCGCAAGCTCCCCGACCCCCTGGCCGCGCCCGGCACGATCAGCCGTTTCTTCGCCTCGCTGACCGGCGCCCAGCGGCTGCGGCTCGCCGACCGCTACCCGCTGGTGGTCGGCAATCTCAACGGGGCTCCGCTGAACCTGCGTTACCGGGCCAACCGCAAGGCGATGTCCCAGGAGCGCACCGCCGAGACCGCGCGGGCCCACAGCGACCAGCTCACCCCGGTCGGCCGCCGGGGCGCGGACGACCTCGTCCGCCGCTACACCTCGCTGCTCGCCGACGGCCGCCAGATCCTCGCCTTCGACCCCACCGGCACCGGCCGGGTCGCCGAGGTCCTCGGCGACCTGGACACCGCGACCCGGATCTCCCTGGTCGTACCGGGCGTCGACACCGACATCCTCAACTTCGAGCGGCCCGCCAAGCCGTACACCGCGCCGGTCGGCATGGCCCGCGCGCTGTACGGGGCCGAGCGCCACGACGAGCCCCGGGCGCGTACCGCGGTGATCGCCTGGGCCGACTACACCACGCCCAACGGGATCGGTCTGGAAGCCTCCACCGGCACCCTGGCCGCGCGCGGGGCCGTACGGCTCGAAGCGCTGCTCACCTCGCTCCCCCGGCACGCCGAGGTCTCGCTCTTCTGCCACTCCTACGGGTCGGTACTGTGCGGGGTGGCCGCGCCCGATCTGCCGCGCGGGCGGGTCGCCGACATCGCCGTCTTCGGCAGTCCCGGGATGCGCGCCCGGCACGCCGCCGATCTGCACACCAGCGCGCATGTCTGGGCGGCCAGGGACGACAACGACTGGATCAGCGACGTGCCGCACCTGGAGTTCGCGGGTCTCGGGCACGGCGCCGATCCGGTCTCCGACTCCTTCGGGGCCCGGGTGACCAGTTCGGCGGGCGCCAGCGGGCACGCGGGCTACTTCGCCCCCGGTACGGCCAGCCTCGCCAACTTCGCCCGAATCGCGCTGGGGGACTACGGGGCCGTCGCCTGCCAGGACGAGGATCCCTGCACCGCCGGGCTGCGCTGAGGCGGCTGTGGGGCCGCTGTGGGCCCTTTCTGGGCCCTTCTCTGCCCGTCCTGACGCCTCCTTGGCCCCGGCCCGGCCCGACGGCCGCCTTCCGGGCCCACCGCGCCCCGCGTGAACGGCCGTTGTCGGTGAGCGGTCCTACGCTGGGCCCATGGTGACTTTCGAGGAGTTCGGGGGCCTGGCGCTGACACTCCCGGGGGCGCACGAGCGGATCACCTGGGGGAGCGAGCACACCTTCCGGGTCGGCGAGAAGATCTTCGCCATGGGCAGGCCGGAGGGCGTCCATGTCTCGCTGAAGGCGTCCCCGGAGGAGCAGCGCGAGCTGATGGCCGCCGAACCCGACACCTTCTCGCCCGCGCCCTATGTGGGCCGCTACGGCTGGGTCCGGGTCGCCCTGGCGCGGGTCGACCGGGAGGAGCTGGGCGAGCTGATCACCGAGGCGTGGCGGCGTACGGCGCCCAAGCGCGCGGTGCGGGCGTTCGATGACGCGCTCAGCGGCGAAGGGGCCCCGAGGCGGACCCGGCAATAGGGTGAGCCCCATGGGTGACGTGCTGGCCGGAAACAACGCCGTATGGGAGTTCGAACCCGACGAAGTGGTGATCCGGTACGCGCGGGGCGTACGGGGCTCGCGGCTGCTCCAGGCGCTCGGCGAGCGGCACATCCCGCACAGCGCGCTGGAGAGCGTCGAGCTGGAGGACGGGCGGCGCGGCACCGCCGTACTGCGCGCGGTGCCCCGGCCGGGGGCCGACCCGCTGATCGAGGCGGCCGGCGGGCAGCTCAAGGAGACCGCGGACCCGTACCGGCTGGTGCTGCCCGAACAGTCCCGCACGCTCGCGGAGTTCTACCGGGACGAGCTGCGCGAGATCCTGGGTCCCGCGGACGAACGCGATCCCGAGCCGCCCGGGCGCTTCCTGGTGGCCGCGCCCGCCGGGCCGCGCTCCTTCAAGGCGTACGACGCGAAGGCGTTCTTCGACGGGCGGACGGTGAGCTTCCGGTGGTTCTGGACGGGCGCGTCGACGGCGAAGTGGAAGGCGGGCGACCAGAGCTTTCCGGTGGAGGAGCTGAGCGGGGTGGACTGGCGCTCGCCCGAACTGCTGCATGGTCACCTGCGGCTGCTGCGGCGTGAAGGCGGGCTGAACGGTGGGGCGCCGGGGCAGGAGCCGGGGCCGGCGGACCAGGACCCGGCGGCGGTGATCTTCGGCCTGGGCTACGGGCCGGTGCACGAGTCGCTGCCGTTCGCGGCGTCCGTCCTGTCCGCCATCCGCGCCGTTCGCGTCCGCCCGTAGCGCGGGGGGCGGGGGGCGGGCGGGCGTTCGCGTTTGTTAGAGGGTCTAGCGAAGGCGAGCGCTCCAACCCGGAGGGCGCTCAGGTTTGTTAGACCCTCTAGCGAACGCGAAGCCAGGGGTCGGTGCGGGCCGGAAGGCCGCCCAGGTGCCCCGGCGCGGGCTCAGGTTCGTGAGACCCTCTCACGAACGTGAGCCGCGGATCGATCGCGTTGGTGAGAGCCCATCCGGTCGGTGAGACCCTCTCACGAACGCAATGCGCGCCAACGGCCCCCCTGCGGGCCGCAGGCCGCTACTCGCGCGCCGCCGACGTACTGCTCATGTCCGGATAGCGGTCACCCGCGACCTCCGCGGCGATCGGTTCCAGCCATTCCAGCTCGCTGTCGTGCAACGTGATCCGCGCCGCCGCCGTGTTCTCCCGCACCCGCTCCGCCCTCCGGGTGCCCGGGATCGGCACCACGGGCAGCCCGTGCACATCCGCCCGCTGATGCACCCACGCCAGCGCGATCTGCCCGAGCGTCGCGCCGTGCGCCTTCGCCGCCTTGCGGATCGGGTCGAGCAGGTCCGCGTTGCGCCGGGCGTTCTCCCCGGTGAAGCGCGGCTGATACTGCCGGAAGTCCCCGCTGGTCAGATCGGTCGCCGCGTCCTGGAACGCGCCCGTCAGAAAACCCCGCCCGAGCGGCGAGTAGGGCACGAAGGCGACGCCCAGTTCGGCCGCCGCCCCGACCGCCGACCGCTCCACGTCCCGGCTGAACAGCGACCACTCGGACTGCAACGCGGCGATCGGATGCACCGCGTACGCCTCGCGCAGCTCGGCCCCCGTCACCTCGGACAGCCCCAGATGACGGACCTTGCCCTCGGCCACCAGTTCGCCCATCGCCCCGACCGACTCGGCCAGCGGCACCCGGGGGTCACGGCGGTGCATGTAGTACAGATCGATCACGTCGGTGCCCAGCCGCCGCAGGCTCGCCTCGACGGCCTGCCGGATGTACGCGGGGTCGTTGCGCACCGAGCGGTAGTTCGGGTCGTCGACCTTGCGGGCGATGCCGTACTTGCTGGCCAGCGTGATCTCGTCGCGGTGCGCCCGGACGAAGGGCGCCAGGAACTCCTCGTTGGCGCCGTTGCCGTAGATGTCGGCGGTGTCGAAGAGCGTGACGCCCAGGTCGAGCGCGGTTTCCAGGGTCTCGCGGGCGGCGGCCTCGTCGGTCTCGCCGTAGAACTCGCTGATGCCCATGCAGCCCAGGCCCTGCGCGCCGACCAGCGGGCCGTCCGCGCCGAGCCGTTCGGTGCCCAGCCGTTCAGGGGCCGGCTCGGATCCGGTACCGGTCATCACGCCGTCCTCTCCGGGGCCAGGTTCTCGGCGCCCCCGTACGTACTGATCTTGAAGTCGAGCACGGTCAGGGTGTCCTGGAGCTCGGCGATCCGCCGCAATACGTCCGTTCGGGTGGCTTCGAGCAGCGCCTTGCGGTCCGCGTAGGTGTGGTCGCCGGCCCGGACCATCTCGGCGTACGTCACCATGTCGGCCACCGGCATCCCGGTCAGCCGCAGCTTGCCGACGAAGGCGAGCCAGTCCAGGTCGCGGTTGCTGAACCGGCGCTGCCCGGTGTGGGAGCGGTCCACGTGCGGCATCAGGCCGATCCGCTCGTACCAGCGCAGGGTGTGCGCGGTCAGCCCGGTGAAGTCGGCGACCTCACTGATCGTGTACTGGTCCTGTCCGTCGGGCCGCAGATGTTCGTCGGGGTCGGAACAGCTGGTCACTCTGCTCGGTTGTCTTTTCGCCACGTGCACGACCGTCATGGCTTCCACGCTAAGACCTTGGAGTGCACTCCAAGCAAGTCGCCTCCGGCGCGGTGGGTTGCCCGGCCACCGGGCGCTGTGGTCCCGGCCCGTCCCCGGCCACCGGGCCCCTGGGCCCCGGCCACCCGCCGCTTGGGTTCGGGTACGTTCCCGGCCACCGGCCGGTGGTGGGTTACTCGCGCAGTTCCTCGCGCCCCTGAGGACGGTTCTGTCCGTGGCCAAGGTGCGACACCTCAAGCCTGCCGCCGTGAGGCGGCCCATCAGGCGCTGGGGGTACCCCCGGGCGAAGCCTGGGGGAGGAACTGCGCGAACGGCCACGACGAGGCCGCAGGTCGCCACCGGCCCAAAGGGGCTGTTGCTGCCGTGTCCGGGCCACCGGCCGGTGGCCTGCTGAGCGCGCAGTTCCTCGCGCCCCTGGGGGGTGGTCCTGTCCGTGGCCAAGCCATGGCGCCACAGCCCGCCGCCGCAAGGCGGCCCATCAGGGGCGCTGGGGGTACCCCCGGGCGAAGCCTGGGGGAGGAACTGCGCGAGCGGCCACGACGAGGCCGCAGGTCGTCACCGTCCAGGAAGGGCTGTTGCTGCCGTGTCCGGGCCACCGGCCGGTGGCCTGCTGAGCGCGCAGTTCCTCGCGCCCCCTGGGGGGCGCTCGGCGTCCCCCAAGGGGCACGTAGGGTCGGGGGATGGAGAGTTTGGGGATCATGCAGGGGTGGCCGGTGGGGGCCGCCGCCGGGGCCGTCGTACGGCGGGACGGGACGGTCGCGGGGACGTACGGGCAGGTCGGGCGGCGCTTCCCGCTCGCGTCCGTCACCAAGCCGCTGGCCGCGTACGCCGTGCTGGTCGGCTACGAGGAGGGCGTCTTCGAACTGGACGACCCCGCGGGCCCCGAGGGCGCCACCGTCCGCCATCTGCTCGCGCACGCCTCGGGCCTGGCCTTCGACGAGCACCGGGTGATGGCCGCGCCCGGCACCCGGCGGCTGTACTCGAACGCCGGGTTCGACGTGCTCGGCGAGACCCTGGCGAAGGCCGCCGGGATGCCCTTCGCCGAGTACCTGCGGCAGGCGGTGCTCGAACCCCTCGGCATGACCGCCACCTCCCTGGAGGGCTCGGGCTCCCCCGCCGCCGACGGCGTGTCGACCGTCGAGGACCTCGTACGGTTCGCCGCGGAGCTCCAGGCGCCGCGTCTGCTGCACCCCTCGACGGTGGCGGCCGCGACCTCCGTGGTGTTCCCCGGCCTCAAGGGCGTCCTGCCGGGGTACGGCCACCAGAACCCCAACGACTGGGGGCTCGGCTTCGAGATCCGGGCCGCGAAGTCCCCGCACTGGACCGGCTCGCTCTCCTCCCCGGCTACCTTCGGCCACTTCGGGCAGTCGGGCACGTTCCTGTGGGTGGACCCGGTGGCCGGGGCCGCGTGCGTGGTGCTCACCGACCGCGCCTTCGGGCCGTGGGCGCTGCCGCTGTGGCCGCAGCTCACGGACGCGGTGCTGACCGAGCTGCGCGGCTGAGCGGGCGACGCCGTACGAGCAGCCGCTGACGGGGGAGATCGGCGAAAGGCCGTGGCCCCTCAGCCGCGGGCCGCCTCAGCCGTACGTCGGCTCCCCGTGCATCTCCCACACCAGGTACTCCGCCGGCCCCCCGGTCCGCGCCCGTACCCCCCGCTCGCCGGTGATCCGGGCCGCGTCGCCGGGCCCCAGGCTCGCGCCGCCCAGCCGCACGTCCCCGCTCACGACGTGGACGTACAGGTAGGGCGCCTCCGGCAGCGCGACGGCGTCGGCCTCCGCCGGGCGGCCCGCGTACAGGGTCGCGGCCCGCTGCCGCAGCCGTACCGGCGCCTCCCGCTCGCCCGAGGCCAGCGGGCGCAGGCCGGGGCCCGGCGGGGCGGGGTCGGTGACGGCGGTGTACGCGGGGTCGCCGCCGAAGGTGTCCGGGTGCAGCCACATCTGCAGAAAGCGCAGCGGTGTGTCCCCGGCGTTGCGCTCGGTGTGCCGCACCCCGCCCGCGGAGCTGAGGTGCTGGAGGTCGCCGGGGCGCAGCCGGGCGGTACGGCCCTCGGCGTCGCGGTGTTCGAGTGCGCCCGCGAGGACCCAGGTGACGATCTCGGTGTCGCGGTGCGGGTGTTCGGCGAAGCCGGCGCCGGGGGCGAGGCGTTCCTCGTTGCAGGCCAGCAGCAGTCCGAAGCGCAGATTGTCCGGGTCGTAGTGCGGGCCGAAGGAGAACGCGTGGCGGCTGTCCACGCCCTGCGCCGGGTCCCCGCCGCGGTAGCGGTCCGCCGCACGCCGTACGTCGATCATGCCCCCACCGTACGGGCCCCCGGCGCCGGTACCGTACGGCCCCCGCTCCCCCGCCGTACCGGCCCGCGCTCCCCCGCCGTACCGCCTCCCCGTCCCCCGCCGTACCGGCCCCTCGCCCCGGCCGGGCGGCCGTGGCCGGCGGGCAACCCCGTACCCACCCTCCGCGCGGCGCGGCCGATAAGGCAGGCTTGGTCCCGTGCCCGATCCCTCGCAACGCCCCGCCGAACCTCCCCGCGGCGACCACGCCGCGACCCTGCGCCGGCTGGAGAAGTCCGCCGGACGGCTCGCCGCGAACGCCATCGCGCGGATGGACGAGAACCTGCCGTGGTACCGGGCGATGCCCCCGGAGAACCGGTCGTGGATCGGTCTGGTCGCCCAGGCCGGCATCGCGGCGTTCACCGAGTGGTTCCGGCACCCCGAGGCGCCGCAGGCGATCAGCACGGATGTCTTCGGCACGGCGCCGCGTGAGCTGACGCGGGCGATCTCGCTGCGGCAGACCGTGGAGATGGTCCGCACCACCATCGAGGTGATGGAGGCGGCGATCGACGAGGTGGCCGCGCCCGGCGACGAGAGCGTGCTGCGCGAGGCGCTGCTGGTCTACGCCAGGGAGATCGCCTTCGCCACCGCGCAGGTGTACGCGCAGGCCGCGGAGGCGCGCGGCGCCTGGGACGCCCGGCTGGAGTCGCTGGTGGTCAACGCGGTGCTCTCCGGCGAGGCCGACGAGGGTGTGCTGTCGCGGGCCGCCGCGCTGGGCTGGAGCTCCCCCGACAAGATCGTCGTGGTGCTGGGCACGGCGCCGAACGGCGACAGCGAGCTGACCGTCGAGGCGATCCGGCGGGCCTCCCGGCACGCCAAGGTCCAGGTGCTGACCGGGGTGTTCGGCGAGCGGCTGGTGGTCATCGCGGGCGGCGACGACGATCCGATCCGGGTGGCGAAGGCGCTGATCGGGCCGTTCGCGCCGGGTCCCGTGGTGGCCGGGCCTGTGGTCGGCGACCTGCTGTCGGCCACACGTTCGGCACAGGCGGCGGCGGCCGGACTCAAGGCGTGTGCGGCCTGGCCCGACGCCCCGCGTCCCGTACTCTCGGACGATCTGTTGCCGGAGCGCGCGATGGCGGGTGACCGTTACGCGCGTGATCAGTTGGTGGAGGAGATCTACAGGCCGTTGGAGGAAGCGGGCTCCGCGCTGCTGGAGACGCTGAGTGTCTACCTGGAGCAGGCGTCATCCTTGGAGGGGGCCGCTCGGATGCTGTTCGTGCACCCCAATACCGTCCGCTACCGGCTACGACGTGTGACCGATGTCACCGGATGGTCTCCGTCCGACGTCCGTTCCGCGTTCACCCTGCGCATCGCGCTCATCCTGGGCCGACTCTCCCAGGCGGATCGCACGCCCTGACTTTTTGTTGGACACTCACAAATCACCTGACAGTTCTTGGTCCCTGTCCCCACGGGCGGTCTTGCCCGCCCGCGAGAGAGAGTGTGAAGGTGCTCGTACTCGTCGCTCCCGGCCAAGGCGCTCAGACGCCCGGCTTCCTGGCTCCCTGGCTCGACCTCCCCGGTGCCGCCGACCGCATCGCGGGCTGGTCGCACGCCGCTGACCTGGACCTCGCCCACTACGGCACGAAGGCCGACGCGGACGAGATCCGCGACACGAAGGTCGCCCAGCCGCTGCTGGTGGCCGCGGGCCTGCTCTCCGCCGGCGAGCTGGGCGTCACGCCCGACGCGGTGGCCGGGCACAGCGTCGGCGAGATCACCGCGGCCGTGCTGGCCGGGGTGCTGTCCGACGTGCACGCCATGACGTTCGTCGCCGCCCGCGGCCGGGCCATGGCGGACGCCGCCGCGGTCACCGAGACCGGGATGTCCGCGGTGCTCGGCGGCGACCCCGAGGCCGTCCTGGCCCATCTGGCGGGCCTGGGCCTGACCCCGGCGAACATCAACGGCGCCGGTCAGATCGTCGCCGCGGGCACGGCCGAGCAGCTGGCGGCGCTCAGCGCGGACAAGCCCGAGAAGACCCGGGTCATGCCCCTCAAGGTCGCCGGCGCCTTCCACACCCGGCACATGGCCCCCGCGGTCGCCACGCTGGAGGAGCTGGCGCCGACGCTGGACGTCGCCGACCCGACCCTGCCCTACGTGTCCAACACGGACGGCCACGTGGTGGGCGGCGGCACCGAAATCGTCCGAAGGCTGGTCGCGCAGGTGTCCAACCCGGTTCGCTGGGACCTGTGCATGGAGACGTTCAAGGAGCGCGGGGTCACCGCGATCATCGAGGTGTCCCCCGGCGGCACGCTGGTCGGTCTGGCCAAGCGCGCGCTGCCCGGGGTACGGACGCTGGCGCTGAAGACGCCGGACGACCTCGAAGCGGCCCGCGCACTGGTCGCCGAGTTCGGCGGCACCGCACAAGCCCAAGCCGAAGAGGAGCCCTCGCAGAGATGACAGCGAAGATCAGCCCCAGCAAGGGCGCACCGTACGCGCGGATCCTCGGCGTGGGCGGCTACCGCCCGACCCGTGTGGTGCCCAACGAGGTGATCCTTGAGCACATCGACTCCAGCGACGAGTGGATCAAGTCACGTTCCGGGATCGCCAGCCGGCACTGGGCGGGCCCGGACGAGACCGTCGCGGAGATGTCGCTCGCGGCCGGCGGCAAGGCCATCGCGGACGCGGGGATCGCCGCCTCCGACATCGACGCGGTGATCGTCGCGACGGTCTCGCACTTCAAGCAGACCCCGGCCGTCGCGACCGACATCGCCCACCGGATCGGCGCGGGCAAGCCGGCCGCGTTCGACCTCTCGGCGGGCTGCGCGGGCTTCACCTACGGTCTGACGCTCGCCAAGAGCATGGTCACCGACGGCACCGCGGAACACGTCCTGGTGATCGGCGTGGAGCGGCTGAGCGACCTGACGGACAAGGAGGACCGTGCGACGGCCTTCCTGTTCGGCGACGGCGCCGGCGCGGTCATCGTCGGGCCGTCCAAGGTGCCGGCCATCGGGCCGACGATCTGGGGCTCCGAGGGCGACAAGTCCGAGACGATCAAGCAGACCGTCTCGTGGGAGGTCTACCGCGACACGCCCGCCGAGGACGTGCGTTTCCCGGCGATCACGCAGGAGGGCCAGGCGGTCTTCCGCTGGGCGGTGTTCGAGATGGCGAAGGTCGCCCAGGAGGCGCTGGACGCCGCCGGGATCACCGTCGACCAGCTCGACGCCTTCATCCCGCACCAGGCCAATATGCGGATCATCGACTCGATGATCAAGGCGCTGAAGCTGCCCGAGCATGTCGCGGTGGCCCGCGACATCGAGACGACCGGCAACACCTCGGCCGCGTCCATTCCGCTCGCCATGGAGCGGCTGCTCGCCACCGGTCAGGCCAAGAGCGGGGACACCGCGCTGGTCATCGGCTTCGGGGCGGGTCTGGTCTACGCGGCCACGGTCGTTACTCTCCCCTAGTCACATCACCTCGCGGCGTGCGGTCCCGTACGCCGTACCGCCACAGACACACCGTCGAAGACACATCAAGGAGCGCCGTAAAAATGGCCACCAAGGAAGAGATCGTCGCCGGTCTCGCCGAGATCGTGAACGAGATCGCCGGTATCCCCACCGAGGACGTCCAGCTGGACAAGTCCTTCACCGACGACCTGGACGTCGACTCGCTGTCCATGGTCGAGGTCGTCGTGGCGGCCGAGGAGCAGTTCAGCGTGAAGATCCCGGACGACGACGTCAAGAACCTCAAGACGGTCGGCGACGCTGTCGACTACATCCTGAACGCTCAGGGCTGAGCCGGTCCCTCGGACCCGACCCTCGGGACGACGCGCCTGTCGCCCGCCCTTCTAGACGTGGAGAGACAATTCCTGTGAGCCCGACCAATCGCACCGTGGTCGTCACCGGTATCGGAGCAACCACACCGCTGGGTGGCGACAGCGCGTCGACCTGGGAGGCGTTGCTCGCCGGCCGGTCCGGCGTGTCGACGCTGAAGCAGGACTGGGCGGCCGAGCTGCCCGTGCGGATCGCCGCTCGGATCGCCGTGGAGCCGGGCGAGGTGCTGCCGCGCCCGCTGGCCCGCAAGCTGGACCGCAGCGCTCAGTTCGCGCTCATCGCGGCCCGCGAGGCATGGGCGGACGCCGGTTTCACCGCGAAGGCCGGGGACGACCCGGCGGTGAACCCGGACCGGCTCGGCACGGTCATCGCCTCCGGCATCGGTGGCGTAACGACTCTGCTCGACCAGTACGACGTGCTCAAGCAGCAGGGTGTCCGCAAGGTCTCCCCGCACACCGTGCCGATGCTGATGCCCAACAGCCCCTCGGCGAACGTCGGCATCGACGTCAACGCCCGGGCCGGTGTGCACACCCCGGTCAGCGCGTGCGCGTCCGGCGCCGAGGCGATCGGCTACGCGGTCGAGATGATCCGCACCGGCCGCGCCGACGTGGTGGTCGCGGGCGGTACCGAGGCGGCCATCCACCCGCTGCCCATCGTCGCCTTCGGCAACATGATGGCGATGTCCAAGAACAACGACGACCCGCAGGGCGCCTCGCGGCCGTACGACTCCGGGCGCAACGGCTTCGTGCTCGGTGAGGGCGCGGGCGTGATCGTGCTGGAGTCGGCCGAGCACGCGGCCGCGCGCGGCGCGCGGGTGTACTGCGAGGCGGTCGGCCAGGGCATCTCCTCCGACGCCCACCACATCACGCAGCCGGAGCCGTCCGGCCGCGGGATCGCGGCCGCGCTGAACAACCTGCTGGACAACACCGACCTCAAGCCGGCCGAGATCGTGCACGTCAACGCGCACGCCACCTCGACCCCGCAGGGCGACGTCGCGGAGATCAAGGCGCTGCGCAAGGTCTTCGGCGACGACGTGGACCACATGGCGATCTCCGCCACCAAGTCCATGACCGGCCATCTGCTGGGCGGCGCGGGCGGTATCGAGACGGTGGCGACCGTACTGGCGCTCTACCACCGGATCGCCCCGCCGACGATCAACCTCGACGACCCGGACCCGGAGGCCGACGCGGACATCGTCCGCGCGGAGCCCCGCCCGCTGCCCGAGGGCAGTATCGCGGCGCTCAACAACTCCTTCGGCTTCGGCGGTCACAACGTGGTGCTCGCACTGCGTACGGTGGCCCGCTGACGGTACGTCAGCCGATACGTCAGCTGCGCCCCGGCCGGTTCGCCCGACCGGGGCGCTCTGCTGTCCGGGGGCTTGCGCGGTTGTGTGCCGCAGGCCGGGGCCGCGCGGGCGTACGGCCGGGGTTACGCGGGGGGCTCGCCGTCGAAGCTGGCGAAGTACGAGGCCGCCATGTCCTCGGCGCCGTGGCCCTGTTCCGCGGCCCGCCGGAAGCGCTCGGCGCCGGCCGCGGCGAGGTCCAGCCGTACGCCGTTGCGCTCCCCCGCCGCCACGATCAGCCGCAGGTCCTTGCCCGCGCCCTCCACGGTGAAGCTCGGCGTGTAGTCGGCGGCGCGGATGGCCGCGGCCTTGGTCCGCAGGTACGGCAGGTCGAGCGGGCCGCCGTCGATCGCGTCGAAGAAGTGGTCCGGGTCGACGCCGAGGCCCTTGGCCAGCGCCATCGCCTCGGCGGTCGCGTTGGTGACCGCGAGCACCCAGCTGTTGAGCACGAGCTTGAGGTTGCTCGCCGAGCCGTCGGTGGCGTCCTCGCTGAGCCAGACGGTGGTGCGGCCGATCGCGTCGAAGACCCGGTCGGCGACCGGGCGGGCCGCGACGGGGCCTGCGGCCAGCACGGTGAGCTGTCCTGACTCGGCGACCTGCCGGGTGCCGAGCACGGGCGCGTCAAGGAAGAGCAGGCCGTGCTCGCTGGCCAGCCCGGCGAGTTCGGCCTGTGCCTCGGGGCCCACGGTGCTGGTCTGCGCCCACACGGCGCCGTCCTTGAACGCGGGCGCGGCGGTTTCCATCACCTCGCGGACGGCAGGGCCGTCGAGCAGCATGGTGACGACGGCGTCGGCGTCCCGTACGGCCTCCGCCGGGTCGGCGACGATGTGGACGCCGTCGGCGGCGAGGGGCTGGGCGCGGGCGATCGTACGGTTCCAGGCGCGGACCTCGTGTCCGGCCGCGGACAGGTTGCGGGCCATTCCGGCACCCATGATGCCGGTGCCGAGGACGGCGACGGTAAGAGTTTCAGCCATCCCCCCACGCTATGCGTGCCCCCGCGCCCCGGCCACGAGGGGCGCGAGAATCCGCGCGATCAGCCCACCACCGGCCCGGTGGTCCGGACACGGCAGCAACAGCCCCCTCGGGACGGTGACGACCCGCAGCAACGTCGTGGCTGGCCGCGCAGTTCCTCGCGCCCCTAAACGGGCCGCCAAGTCGCGGCAGGCTATGGCGCCGCGGTTCAGCCACGGACAGGACGTGCCCCGTCAGGGGCGCTGGGGGTACCCCCGGGCGAAGCCTGGGGGAGGAACTGCGCGATCAGCCCACCACCGGCCGGTGGTCCGGACACGGCACAGACTGCCCCGCCCGGACGGTGACGACCTTCAGCCGCCCGGCCCTGAGGGACCCTCAGACGACCTGGTGGAGCCAGCGGACCGGCGCGCCCTCGCCGGCGTAGCGGAACGGCTCCAACTCGTCGTCCCACGGCTTCCCCAGCAACTTCGCCAGCTCGCTCTCCAGATCCGCCTCGTCCCGGCGCGCCCGCTGCATCGCGGCGCGCAGCCGATCCTCGGGGATCAAAATGTCACCGTGCATACCGATCACCGCGTGAAAAATGCCCAGTTCGGGCGTGGCGCTGTACCGCTCGCCCTCCGCCGTGGCGCACGGCTCCGCGGTGACCTCGAACCGCAGCATGTGCCACCCGCGCAGCGCGGACGCCAGCTTCGAGGCCGTACCGGGCTCGCCCTGCCAGGAGAACTCGGCGCGCCACGTGCCGGGAGCGGCGGGCTGACGAATCCAGTCCAGGCTGACGCGCACGCCGAGGACGCCCGCGACGGCCCACTCGACATGCGGGCACAGCGCGCGCGGCGCGGCGTGCACGTACAGAACTCCACGTGTCGTCACCGGTACCTCCAGTGTGGGACGAGGTTCGCCTTCCCCAGCGGCCTCACACCCGAACCGGATGAACCAGGGGCAACATCATTCATTCTGCACTATTCATCCCAAACGGGACAACATTCACTTGTGACATCCGACCGTCGCCGACCTCCCGTCAGTTCACGCGGCTGTCAGGGAAAAAGCTACCGTGCGGCGTCTTGGAGAGAGTGACGTACCGTCGGGCTCGTACCGGATGTCACCCACTCGTCGGAGGGAATGGCACCATGCGGACACGGTCGCGCTACTGGTCGGCACTCGCCGTGACCGCCCTTCTGCTGGTCGGCTGCTCGACGGGCGGCTCACCGCCGCACGGAGGGGGCGGGGGCGCGACGACCGCCTCCGCGCGCCCCGCGCCCTCCTCGCACTCCCCCGGCGGGCCGGGCGCGGAACACCGGGCCGCGCCCGCCCGGCCGTGGAACACCCGCCCGCCGTCCGTCGCGGCCCTCGGCGACTCCATCACCCGCGGCTTCGACGCCTGCCATCCGCTCTCCGACTGCCCCGAGGTCTCCTGGGCGACCGGCTCGCGTACGGCCGTCGACAGCATCGGCCGGCGGCTCGCCACACCCGCCGCCAGCAGCTGGAACCTCGCCGGGACCGGTGCGCGTGTCGCCGACCTGCCCGCCCAGGCGCGGGCCGCCGCGGCGCACCGCCCGGCCATGGTCACCGTGCTGATCGGCGCCAACGACGCCTGCGCCCGTACCGTCGGCGGCATGACCCCGGTGGCCGACTTCCGCGCCGACTTCGACCGCGCGCTGGCGTATCTGCACCGCGTACTGCCCCGCACCCAGGTGCTGGTGGCCAGCATTCCCGACCTCCAGCGGCTCTGGTCGGTCGGGCGCGGCGACCCGCTCGGCAAGGAGGTCTGGAAGCTCGGCCTGTGCCCGACGATGCTCGACGACCCGGACTCGCACAGCGCGGCGGCCCACAGCAGACGTACGGCCGTACGCAACCGGGTGATCGCGTACAACTCGGCGCTCGGACAGGTGTGCGCGCGGTACGAGCGCTGCCGGTACGACGACGGCGCGGTCTTCCGCTACCGGTTCACCAAGGACGACCTCAGCACGTGGGACTGGTTCCACCCGAACGAGCGGGGGGAAGCGGCGCTCGCGCGGATTCTCGCGGGAGTGGCGTTCACCCCGGCGTAGCGGTGAACGGGCGGCGACGGGAACGCGATCCGCTCTGACCGGCGGGTCAACGCGGACAGAAGCTGACCGCGAGGCTTCCTAGCGTGTTCCCCATGGACACCACGAACCAGCTCGCCCCCGACCTCCCCACCGCCGCCGGAGGGCCGCCCCCGGCCCTGCCCGGGCGCTGGCTCGGCTACGTCGCCGTACTCGCCGCCAGCATGATGGACCTGCTGGACTCCACGGTCGCCAATGTCGCGGCCCCCTCGATCCGTACCGGGCTCGGCGGGTCGTACGCCGACCTCCAGTGGATCGCCGCCGGTTACACCCTGGCGATGGCCGTGGCGCTGCTGACCGGTGGGCGGCTCGGTGACATGTACGGGCGCAAGCGGGTGCTGCTGGCCGGGGTGGCGGGCTTCACGCTCAGCTCGATGCTGTGCGCTGTCGCGCAGACGCCCTCGACGCTGATCGCCGCGCGGATCGTGCAGGGGGCCTGCGGGGCGGTGATGCTGCCGCAGGGGTTCGGGCTGACCCGGGACCTGTTCGGGCCGGCCGAGACGAAGAAGGCGTGGAGCATCTTCGGGCCGATGATGGGCCTGTCCGCGGTGCTCGGACCGGTGGTCGCGGGGGTGCTGATCCACGCGGACCTCTTCGGGACCGGATGGCGGATGATCTTCGGCATCAACCTGCCGATCGGGGCGCTGGCGCTCTTCATGGGCGCGAAGTACCTGCCGGACGTCACGCCGACCGCGCGCGGCACCCGGCTGGACACGGTGGGCGTGCTGCTCGCCGGCGCGGGCGCCTTCCTGCTGGTCTTCCCGCTGGTCCAGGGGCGTGAACTGGGCTGGCCCGCCTGGACGCTGGTCATGCTCGTGGCCGCCTTCCCGGTGCTCGGGGTCTTCGCCCGGCACCAGGTGCTGCGCGGCCGGGCCGGCCGTACCCCGCTGGTCGAGCCCAGCGTCTTCACCAAGCGGGCGTACGTCTCCGGGGTCGGCTTCGCGATCGCCTTCACCGCGTCCATGGGCGGCATGATCCTGACCCTCGGGGTCTTCCTCCAACTCGGCCTCGGCTACAGCGCGCTGCACTCCAGCCTGACCACGGCGCCGTGGGCGGTGGGGGCGCTGTTCGGGTCCGCGTTCGGCGCGATGAGCATGCGGCGGCTGGGACGCCGGGTGCTGCACCTCGGGCTGCTGCTGATGGGCGGCGGCATCCTGGCGCTCTACGGGGTCTTCCAGTGGGCGGGCGCGGGCATCACCCACTGGGACTTCGTCGCTCCGCTGCTGGTGGGCGGGGCCGGGATGGGGATGATCTTCGTGCCGCTCTTCGACATCATCCTGAGCGGGGTCGACGCGCGGGAGATCGGGTCGGCGTCCGGGACGCTTCAGGCGTTGCAGCAGCTGGGGATGACGCTGGGGATCGCGGTGCTCGGGACGGTCTTCTTCAACGTGCTCGGGACCTCGCCGGTCGGGGGTGCGGGGCATGTGGGCGCGGCGTTGTCGGCGGCGTCGACGACCGCGTTGTGCACGGCGGGGCTGATCGGGTTGGCCTTCGCGCTCGCCTTCTTCCTGCCCCGCGAGGTCCGCTCCGCGGAGGGTTACGACGGCGAGGCCGCGGACGCGGCCCCCCTCCCCGAGCTCGCGACGGCCTGACCCGCGCACCCCTTTCCGCCCTCAATCGCCGGGCACGCTTGGATCTGCCTCCGCGCCCACCCTCGCTCCACGCCTCTGCCCTCAAACGCCGGGCGGGCTCGGATATGCGCTCAATCGCCGCGCGGGCTCAGATTCGCCCTCAAACGCCGGGCGGGCTGGAAGGTGGCCGACGGTCGTAGTGCGGGGACCAGTAGCCGGAAATTATGACGCTGATGGTGTATGCTACTGGTGTAATAAGTGGGGATGGGGGTCAGGTGTATGGCTTGGGAGATCGTTGTGGTCGAGCCGGCTCTGTCGTGGCTTCACGGCCTACGCCGCAGCGACCGGGACACCCTCATCCAGGTCAGCCGGGCCGTCGCCGCTCTCCAGGAGGAGGGCCCCGCTCTGGGCCGACCTCTGGTCGACACGATCAAGGGCTCGGCGCTTTCCAACCTCAAGGAGCTCCGTCCCGGCTCGGCCGGGGCCACGGAAGTGCGGTTACTGTTCGTCTTCGACCCTGACCGCCAAGCCGTGATCCTGGTCGGCGGCGACAAAGCGGGCAACTGGTCCGGCTGGTACCGTGCCGCGGTACCGCGGGCGGAACAGGCCTACGCAGATCACCTGAAGCGCATCGAAGGAGAGGACGGGAAACGATGACTGATCACCTGAAGGACCCGCAGGCCGCCTCCTGGGGAGACTTGACCAAGGACTTCGCCTTCACCGATGACGAGAAGGAGCAGATCGCCTTGGGCGCGCAGGCGATGATCACCGCCTCCCGCGTGCATCGCCTCGCCGAGCTGCGCAAGCGGCAGCACGCCACTCAGGTGCAGGTCGCCGAAGCCATGGGTGTCACTCAGGGTCGTGTTTCCCGAATCGAGAAGGGCCAGTTCGAGCGCAGTGAGGTCGATACTCTCGCGGCCTATGTCAAGGCACTCGGCGGCAAGCTGAAGATCGTCGCCGACTTCGGTGACGAGACCTACGTCCTCGGCTGATCCGTCCCACGGGCTCAGCCCACGCCGTCCCCGGCTCGGCGGACAGTGCCTCGGTCCGTGAAAAGTGGCTGCCAGGCCCGCCCCAGACGATGGGGGCGGGCCTCTGTGCTGCCTACCTCAGACGCCGGGCGGGCTAGGTGGGGAGAGTTACGGGGGGCAAAGGGGTGCAGTGGAGGGTGAGGGGGGTTGGGGGGAGGTTCCAGCCGGTGGGGGACCAGGTGCGCAGCGCGCGGTGGGGGACGGGGATGACCGCCTCCACCGTACGGCCCGCCGCCGCGCGGACCGAGGCGAAGCCGACCAGGCGCCGGCCCGGCTCCCCTTCAGGACCGGCGGACGCGTAGAGCTGGACGACCTCACGTCCCGCGCGCGTCCCGCGATTGCGTACGCGGACCCGGGCCGTCGCGAGGACGCCCTCCTCCGCGTCGCCCGGCTCGACGGTGAGCGACACGTACTCCCACTCCGTGTAGCCGAGTCCGTGGCCGAAGGGATACGCCGGGGCCGGGTCGCCGCGCCGCTCCCACGCCCGGTAGCCGATCAACGGCCCCTCGTCGTAAGGGAGTACGCCGTCCTCGGGGGTGACCCGGGTGACCGGCGCGTCCGCGAGCCGCGCGGGCCAGGTCGTGGGGAGCCGGCCGCCGGGCTCCTCGACGCCGAGCAGGACGTCGGCCAGCCCCGCGCCCGCCTCCTGCCCGGGGAACCAGGCGAGCAGCACGGCCGCCACGTCCTCGCGCCACGGAAGCTCCACGGGCGAACCGGAGTTGACGACGACGACCGTCCGCGGGTTGACCGCCGCGACCCGCGCGACCAGGTCGTCCTGCCGCCCGGGCAGCCGCAGGTCCGAGCGGTCGAACCCCTCGGACTCCACCCGTTCGGTCGTAGCGACGACCACGATCGCCGTGTGCGCGGCGGCCGCCGCCTCGACGGCCTCCGCGATCAACTCCTCCGGGTCACGCTCGGGTTCGCCGTGCAGCAGGGTGAACCCGACCGCCTGGATGGGCAGTTCGAGCCCCTTGGGCGGAGTGTGCAGCAGACTGACCTCAACGGGCCGGCCGGCCACCAGTTCCACGGACCCGCGTTCGGTCGGCTGCCCGAAGAACGCCTCGAACGGGTCGCCGTGGCCGTCCGCCTGCTCCCCGTCGAAGAGCACCCGCCCGCCGACGGTGAGCCGGAACCCGCCGGTCCCCCGCGTACCGAAGCGGTGCGCCCCGCTCACCCGGGGGACGAACACCCCGCGCGCCTCGACCGTGTGCAGCTCTTCGTACGAGACCCCGCGCGGCAGGTCGCCGAGCCACTGCAAGTGGCCGCCGGGCAGGGCCTCGGCGCCGAGTTCGCGCCCGGCGGCGTCCCGCGCGACCGCCCGCAGGGTGAACCCGGGCCCGGCCGGGGCCAGTTCCTCGCTGGGGTCGGCGCCGAGCGCGTACGTCACCGGCACCCCGTCCGGCAGCGCGGCCCGCAGTCCGTCGAGCGGTGAGACGACATGGTCGGGGAAGACCTGCGCCGAACCCCCGCCGAGAATGCGCGCGTCCCGGGCGGCGGCCCCGATCACGACGATCCCGCGCCCGGCGGCAGAGGCGGCGGAAAGGGCGGTGTCAGCAGAGCCCGCGGCGCCGGCCGGACCGGACAGCCGAGCCGGACCGGACAGCTGAGCCGGGTCGAGCGGCAGCACCCGCGCCGCCCCCCGCACCTCGTTCCGCAGCAGCACGCAGCCGCGTGCCACCAGCTCGCGGGCCAGCATGTCCCCGTCGATCCCGGGAGGCCGCTCGGCGACCGCGACGGCGGCCGGCGTCCCGGAGAGCAGCCCGGCCCGCGCGGCCAGCCGCAGCACCCGCCGGGCGGCGTCGTCGACCAGGCTCTCCTCCACCTCACCGGCCCTGACCGCGGCGGCGAGCGCCTCGCCGTAGACCGTGAACGGCCCCGGCATGGCGATGTCGAGGCCGCCGCGGATCGCGCCGACCGTGGAGCGCGCGGCGAGCCAGTCGGAGACGACGACGCCGTCGAAGCCCCACTCGCCGCGCAGCACGCCGTTGACGAGCGCGTCGTGCTCGGTCATGGACACGCCGTTGACCGAGTTGTACGCGGCCATGACGCCCCACGGACGGGCGTTCGCGACGATCGTCTCGAAGGGCGCGAGGTACAGCTCGCGCAGCGTCCGCTCGTCGACCCGGTTGTCGACGGTGAAGCGGTCGGTCTCCGCGTCATTGGCGACGAAGTGCTTGACGGTGACCCCGACCCCGCCGTCCTGCACCCCGAGCACATACCCGGTGCCGATCTCGCCGGTGAGGAACGGGTCCTCGCTGTACGCCTCGAAGTGCCGTCCGCCCAGCGGGCTGCGGTGCAGATTGACGGTCGGCGCGAGCAGCACATGGACGCCCTTGCGGTGGGCCTCCTGGGCGAGCAGCCGCCCGGCGCGGCGGGCGAGCGCGGGGTCCCAGGTGGCGGCCAGCGCGGTGGGGCTGGGCAGCGCGACCGAGGGGTCGTCCGTGGTCCAGCGCCTGCCGCGTACGCCGATCGGGCCGTCGGACATCACCAGCGAACCGAGGCCGATCTCGCCCAGGGCGGGCAGCGTCCACATGTCCTGACCGGCCAGCAGCCGCGTCTTCGCGTCGAGACCGAGCCTGCCGAGTGCGGCCTCGACGGCCCGCTCCCGCTCGGCCTCGGCTCCCTGCGCGTACGGCGTCATCGTGCGTCCCCGTCCCGTCGTCGTTCGCGGTGCCTGTCCCCTGGCCCGCGGCCGTGCTCGTTTCCGGCGCGTGCGGCGCGCTGTGCGGCGTAACGCCCTCCCGCGTACGGCCCTCCCCCGTACGGAACCGCCCCCGGCCGCCTCTGGGTCGCCATCCTGGTCCGTCACCGCCCCCACGCCTGTCCAAGGGTAGGCAAAGTTACCATTACGTTATCTTGTACGCTCTTCGCAAGCACCGGGAAGGGGGCTGGGGGCGTGACCAGGACCAGGGGCGACCGCGGCGCACGGCGTGCGGAGATCATCCAGGCCGCGACGGAGGTCATCGCCGAGCGCGGCTACCGGGGCGCGACGCTGGTGGCGGTGGCCGAGCGCGTGGGCCTCACCCAGCAGGGTCTGATGCACTACTTCCCCACCAAGGACGCCCTCCTGGTGGCCGTGCTCGAAGCGCGCGACCAGTGGGACGTGGCGTCGGCGGCGCTGCACGGACGGGCCTGGCCGCTCGACGTGGTGGCGAACCTGGTGGAGTACAACGCGACCCGGCCCGGCATCGTGCAGGCGTTCACCGTGCTGGTGGGCGACAGCGTGACCGAGGGCCACCCGGCGCAGGCGTACTTCAGGGACCGTTACGCCAAGGTGCGCGAGGGGGGTGCGGAGGCGCTGCGCGCGCAGTTCGGCGACCGGCTGCCGGGCGGGCTCACGCCGGAGCAGGCGTCGACGCTGCTCGCGGCCGTGATGGACGGCCTCCAGGTGCAGTGGCTGCTGGACCCGGCGGCCGTGGACATGCCCGCCGCCTTCCGTGACTTCCTGACGCTGCTGAATCCGCCGCAGGACGCGGCCCCCGCCGAGGCCGACGCCGGGGCCGACGCCGGGGCCGAGCGGCCGGCGACGTGAACGGGTAAGGGCCGCACTCCGGGGAGTGCGACCCTTACCCGACCGGACGTGCCCACACGCACCGGCCGGACCGTCAGCCGGTCGGGCACCGCGCCGTCAGACGATCGTCAGCTCCACCGCGATGTTCCCCCGTGTGGCGTTGGAGTACGGGCACACCTGGTGCGCCTTCTCCACCAGGTCCTTCGCGGTGTCCCCGTCCACGCCCGGCAGGGACACGGCCAGCTCGACCGTGAGCCCGAAGCCGCCGGACCCGGTCTTGCCCAGACCGACCTTGGCCGTCACCCGCGAGCCGGAGATGTCGGTCCTGGCCTGCCGGGCGACGGCGCCGAGCGCGCTCTGGAAGCACGCGCTGTACCCGGCGGCGAACAGCTGCTCCGGATTGGTGCCGGCGCCGCTGCCGCCCAGCTCCTTGGGCGGGTTGACGACGACGTCGAGCTTGCCGTCGTCGCTGGAGACCCGGCCGTCGCGGCCGTTCTCCGCGGTGGCGACGGCGGTGTACAGGACGTCCACGGACTGAATGCTCATGAGCGGGTCCTCCCACTGGGTGTTGTGTCGTACGCGCGCGGGCCGGCCGTCCCCACGGACCGGCGGGCAAGGGCCCGAGGACCCCCTGCCGACCCCAGGGACCGCCTGCCGGTCCCAGGGACCGCCTGCCCGTCACTCCGGAAGACGGACGACCATCTTTCCGATGTTGTCGCCGCGCAGCAGTCCCAGCAACGCGTCGACGTTCTTCTCGATTCCGTCGATCACCGTCTCGCGGTAGCGCAGCTTCCCCTCGCGCAGCCAGCCGCCCACCTCGCGGACGAATTCCGGCTGGAGGTCGTGGTGGTCGCCGACCAGCATCCCGCGCAGGGTCAGCCGCTTGCCGATGAGCTGGGCGAGGTTGCGCGGGCCGGGCGGCGGCTCGGAGGCGTTGTACTGGGCGATGGCCCCGCACATCGTCACCCGGCCGTGCAGCCGCAGCGCGCCGATGGCCGCCTCCAGGTGCTCGCCGCCGACGTTGTCGAAGTAGACGTCGATGCCGTCGGGCGCCGCGGCCCCCAACTGCTCGGCCACCGGGCCCTTCTTGTAGTTGAACGCGGCGTCGAAGCCGTACTCCGCCACCAGCAGCGCGGTCTTCTCGTCCGAGCCCGCGCTGCCGATCACCCGCCCGGCGCCCTTGAGCCGGGCGATCTGGCCGACCTGGCTGCCGACCGCGCCCGCGGCGCCGGAGACGAACACCGTCTCGCCCGCGGCGAACCCGGCCACCCGCAGCAGCCCCGCGTAGGCGGTGAGCCCGGGCATCCCGAGCACCCCGAGGTACGCGGACAGCGGCGCCGCCTCCGGGTCGACGACGGCCGCGTGCGTGGCGTCGAGCAGCGCGTACTCCCGCCAGCCGAGCCCGTGCAGCACATGGTCGCCGACCGCGATCCCCTCCGCGCGCGAGGCCACCACCCGCCCGACGGCGCCGCCGAACATCGGCTCGCCGAGCGCGTAGGGCGGGGCGTACGACTTCGCGTCGCTCATCCGGCCGCGCATGTACGGGTCCACCGACAGATACAGATTGCGGACCAGGATCTGGCCGGAACCCAGCTTGCCGACCTCGGTCTCGACCAGGGCGAAGTCGCCGGGGACCGGCTCGCCGTGCGGCCGTGCGGTCAGATGCCATTCGCGGCTCGTGGGCATGGGGTGGTACTCCTCCCGCCACAGCGTGACCATGGCAAAGGTTGAGGTGATGAATTAATCATCGACCCGAATGTTTCATGATGTCAAGCATCGGAGTAGTCTTGTCCAATGACCCGCCGAATGGACCCTTTGACCGCCGAGGTCGTCGACCTGATCGGCACCGTGGTGGCGCGCTACTACCACGAGTACGAGGTGGCGGCCGCCGAGCACCGGCTGACCGGCGCGCAGGCCCGGGTGCTCGCGCTGCTGGCCGCCGGGCCGCTGCCGATGCGGCAGGTCGCGCAGCGGCTCAAGTGCGAGCCGTCGAACGTCACGGGGATCGTCGACCGGCTGGAGGCGCAGGGCCTCGCCGAGCGCCTGCCGGACAGGGCCGACCGCCGGGTGAAGCTGGCCGCGGCCACGGCGCGGGGGCGCGAGACGGCCGAACAGGTGCGGGATTCACTGGACTTCGCGCGCGAACCGCTCGCGGAGCTGTCGGAGCGCGAGCGTACGTCGCTGCGCGATCTGCTCCAGCGGATGCTGGGGCCCGAGCAGGAGCACTGAACCCGGGCCCGCGCCCGCCCTGGTGAGCCTCAGCCCGCCCGGCGGGTCACGCGCACCACCACAGCACCGGCTTGCACGGCGTCGCCGTCGCGGACGGCTCGTCCGTCGGCCGCGGACTCGCCGGGGTCTCGGTGGGGGTGCGGGTCGCGGTGGCCGTCGGGTCGGCGCCGGCGGGCGCCGAGGTGCCGGGTGCGACGGTGCCGGTGACGGACGCCGTCGGACGCGAGGGCGTGGCGGAGGCGGAGGCGGACGCGGACCCGGTGGGCGGGGCGGTGGCCGACGGCGGGGTCGTCGTACGGCCGGCGGACGGCGTGGAGGGGGCCGCCCGGCCGGGGGCGGAGGCCGTGGCGGTGGGCGGCGGGGGCAGCTGGACCGAGGGCGCGGGAGCCGGATCACCGCCGCCCGTACCGCCGGAGAGCGCCGCCATGGAGAACATCGCGAGCGCGCCCGCCACCGCGACGGCGCCCACTCCGTAGACCGCGAACCGCTGCCGCCCGCGCCGGGTCCGGCCGCGCGGCGCCTCGGCCGACCGGGACGCGAACGCCTCCTCGGGCGGCGGGAGTTGCGCGCCCTCCCCGGCAAGGAGCCCGGCGCCCGGCCCCTCCCCCGTGACGGCGGGCAGCCGGACCGTGGTCTCCGCCGGAGGCTCCGCGGCGGGGTCCACGGGAGCACCGCATCCCGGGCACGAGTAGGCGCCGTTGAGATGGCGTCGGCAGGTCTGGCAGTAGTTCATGGCGGGATGGACCCTAGGGGACTGCTGAGGCACAAGGGAACCCCGAGGTTCCGCTTGTCATGGCTTTGTCGTGAAACTCCCGCCCGTCCCAAATCCGCGCAGGTGGGGGCCTCCTGGCGACATCTCACGTACCCCCGGAGCGGCCGTCCACCCGGACGCGCGCCGCCGCCGTACGGGAGCGCCCGCCCCTTCCGCTTCACCTTCCGGCCACGGCCCCATAGGCAAAGAGCCCGTCAAATCCACGTGATTTCCGTCATCCGACCGCCCACTATGCCCAGGTTTGCGGAAGTGCGTGGCTTGACGTACAAGCGGGCGAGACCGTTCTAATTAGGCTGACCTAACAAAGGGCAGGCTTGGCTGACAGGCCGATCCGGTATCCAGAAGGACCCCCATGCTCCCCACATTCGTGATCGGACTCCGAGAAGGCCTGGAGGCGGCGCTCATCGTGGGCATCATCGCCTCCTTCCTCGGCCAGCAGGGCCGGCGGGACGAACTGCGGAAGGTGTGGCTGGGAGTCGGTACAGCCGTCGCGATCTGCGTCGCGGTCGGCGTCGGCCTGCAGATCTTCTCCAGTGACCTGCCGCAGAAGGAGCAGGAGCAGCTGGAGACCGTCGTCGGCGCGGTCGCCGTGGTGATGGTCAGCTACATGATCATCTGGATGCGCCGGCACTCGCGCGACCTGCGCAAGGACCTGGAAGGCGCGGCCGGCCGGGCGCTGTCCTCCGGTTCTGCCTCCGCCCTGGTCCTGATGGCCTTCCTCGCCGTGCTGCGCGAGGGGTTCGAGACCGCGGTGTTCCTGCTCGCGACGTTCAACGAGAGCGACAACCCCGCGTACGGCGGCACCGGCGCCGCGCTGGGCGTCGTGCTCGCGGCCGTGATCGGCTACGGCATCTACCGCGGCGGGGTGCGGATCAACCTCTCCCGCTTCTTCCGGATCACCGGCTTCGTGCTGGTCCTGGTCGCCGCCGGGCTTGTCTCCACCGCGCTGATGACCGCGTACGAAGGCGGCTGGCTCGACCGCGGCTCGCAGGCGTTCGACCTGTCCTGGCTGGTCCGGCCCGGCACCCCGCTGTCCTCGGTGGTCACCGGTGTGCTCGGCATCCAGTCCAACCCCAACTGGCCGATGGTGACCGGCTGGCTGGTCTACGCGATCCCGATGTCGCTGCTCGTGCTGTGGCCCGCCCGCAGGCGCAAGGCCCCCGCGCAGCGTCCCGAGGCCGTTCAAGCGGAAGCCGTACAGGCCGAAGCCGGCTGAGGCCCCGACTCCCCCGACCGTCCGCCCGTACCCCTCGCCCCTCTTCCCCTCTGCCCCTCTGCCCCTCTGCCCCTCTGCCCCTCTGCCCCTCTTCTCTTCTTCCCCCGTGCGCCGCGCGGGACTTCCGACAGGAGCCGAAAGTGAACCCCCGTGCCGCCCACCACCGTGTCCTGGTCTGCGCCGCGACCGTGATATCCGCGGGTCTGCTGCTGACCGCCTGTGGCGGTGACAAGGGGGACTCGAAGAACTCCTCCGGAGCCGACGCCAAGGGCGCGGGCGACAAGACCTCGAACGTGAGCATCGAGATCACGGACAAGGACTGCGCCCCCACCCCGGCCTCCGTCCCGGCCGGCACGGTGAAGTTCAAGGTCCACAACAAGAACTCCGGCAAGGTCACCGAGGCCGAGGTGATGGACGGCGGCAAGATGCTCGGCGAGAAGGAGAACCTGACGCCGGGCCTCTCGGGGGACTTCACCCTCACCCTGGACGCGGGCAAGTACCAGGTCTACTGCCCCAACGCGGGCACCGACCACACCGACTTCACGGTCACCGGCGCCGCCAAGAAGACCTGGAAGGACGACCCGCAGCTGGTCGCCGCCACCCAGGGCTACGCGACCTGGATCGACGGCGAGGTCAAGGAACTGGTCTCCTCCACCGCCGACTTCACCGCCGCGGTCAAGGCCGGCGACCTCGACCGGGCCCGGGTGCTCTACGGCAAGGCGCGCATCCACTACGAGCGTGTCGAGCCGACCGCCGAGATCTGGGGCGACATCGACGGCCGGATCGACGGCCGCGCCGACGACGCCACCACCCCGGCCGACTTCACCGGCTTCCACCGCCTTGAGCAGGCCATCTGGGAGAAGAAGTCGCTGGCCGGCACCGAGAAGCTGGCCGACCAGCTCAACGCGGACGTGCAGAACCTGTACACCAAGGTGCAGACGGTCGAGTACCAGCCCGCGGTGATCGCCAACGGCGCCACCGACCTGGTCAACGAGATCCAGTCCTCCAAGATCACCGGCGAGGAGGAGCGCTACTCGCACATCGACCTGCTGGACTTCGAGGGCAACCTCGCGGGCGCCAACGAGGCCGTCTCCGTGCTGCTGCCGACGCTGAAGCAGAAGGACCCGGAGCTGGCCGACACCATCGCCACCCGCTACCAGCAGACCGCCGACGCGCTGGCGAAGTACGTGGCCAAGCCCGGCTACGAGCAGACCGGTTACGTGGACTACCGCAAGGTCACCGCGGACCAGCGGCGTACCCTGTCCCAGACCGTGGACGCCTACGCCGAGGCCGTCTCCAAGCTCGCCGGAAAGATTGCCTGACCTGTGACCGACACTCCGGACATCACCCCCGAGGACCGCGCGCCCGAGCAGGTCCCCGCCGTCAGCAGGCGTCGCCTCCTCGGCGCGGTGGGGGCCGGAGCGGCCGTGGCCGGCGCCGCCCTGGGAGCGGGCGGCGCCGTGCTGGCCACGCGTGACGGGAACTCCGGCTCCCCCGGGTCCGGCGCGGCGGAGCCCGACGCCGGGGCGGCCACCGTCGCCTTCCACGACAGCCACCAGGCGGGCATCGCCACCCCCTCGCAGGACCGGCTGTGCTTCGCGACCTTCGACGTGACACCGACCGCGAGCAAGGCGGACATCGCCGACCTGCTCAAGACCTGGACGGCGGCGGCCGTCGCGATGACCCGGGGCGAGCCGGTGCCCGGCGACGTCGGCGACGTCAACACCCCGCCGGACGACACCGGCGAGGCGGTCGGCCTCACCCCCGGGCGGCTGACCATCACCCTCGGCTACGGCCCCGGGCTCTTCGACGACCGCTTCGGCCTGGCCAAGCGCCGCCCCTCCGCGCTCAAGACGCTGCCGCGGCTGCCCGGGGAGAATCTGGACCCGGCCGTCACCGGCGGCGACCTGTGCGTACAGGCGTGCGCCGACGACCCGCAGGTCGCCTTCCACGCGATACGCAACCTGCGGCGGCTCGGCTTCGGCACGGTCGTGCCGCGCTGGATGGAACTCGGCTTCGGCCGCACCTCCTCCACCTCCCCGCAACAGGCCACCCCGCGCAATCTGATGGGCTTCAAGGACGGCACCCGCAACATCGACGCGACCGACACCGCGATGATGGGGCAGCACGTCTGGATCGGCGAGGAGGAGCCGCAGCGCTGGATACGCGGCGGCTCGTACCTGGTCAGCCGGAAGATCAAGATGCGGATGGAACAGTGGGACCGCGACCGGCTCGGCGACCAGCAGGACGTCTTCGGCCGCTTCAAGGGCTCCGGGGCCCCGCTGACCGGGAGCAAGGAGACCGACACCCCGGACTTCTCGGCCCGGTCGGACACCGGCTATGTCATCCCGGCCAGGGCGCACATCCGGCTCGCCGCCCACGAGAACAACAAGGGGCTGCGCATCCTGCGCCGCGGCTACTCGTACACCGACGGCATCGACCCGCAGACCGGGGACCTGCTGGGCGGGCTGTTCTTCATCGCGTTCATGAAGAGCCCGGACCAGTTCATCACCCTCCAGCGGGTGCTGGGCGCGCACGACTCGCTCAACGAGTACATCCAGCACATCGGCAGCGGGCTGTTCGTCACGCCGCCGGGGCTGTCGGCCGGACAGGACTGGGGCGGGCAGCTCTTCGGCTGAGCCGCCCGTGGCTCAGCCCCAACTGCCCGGTCAGCCGCCCGGTCAGCCGCCCGGTCAGCCGCCCCCGCACACCGTCGGCAGCCAGGCGCTGCCCGCGCGGGTGCGTATGTCGTCCAGGACGGTGAGCCGGCCGTCCAGCGTCGAGGGGTCGGCCAGGAAGCGCAGCACGGTCAGATCGAACGCGTCCCGCATCGCGGGCGGCATCGCGTCGGAGGCGTCGTAGCAGCGGACGGCGTGCGGGTCGCTCAGCGTCCGGGCGATGCTCTCGGCGGTCGGCCCGAGCCGGGCGTAGGCGGAGAGCGGCACGCGGGTGTCGGCGGAGAAGCCCGCCTGCGTGGTGCTCCAGGCCCGTTGGGCGCTCTCCGAGGCGAGGTAGCCGATCAGCTTTCCGGCCTGCGGGGTGTCGCGGAGCACGGCCGCCAGGTCGCCGGAGACCTCCCAGGCGGCGGAGTCCACGGCCGCGCCCGGGATCAGGGCCGCGGAGTGCGTGTAGGCGGCGCCCACGGTCTGCCACGCCTTGCTGCCCCGTACGAAGGTCGCCTGGTGTTCGAGCCGGCAGGTCGGCGGGTGGGCCGCCACCCCGGCGGAGGCGGCGTCGTAGTCGGTGATCAGCGCCCGCCGGGCGTACGGTTCGCGGCCCGCGCCGACCAGCGTGCCCCAGGTCCGCCAGGCGCGCAGCACCCGCGGGTCCTTCCAGGTGAGCCGGCCGGTCGCCCATCGCTGATAGACCTCCGGGCCCGCCTGCTGGAGCAGGATGTCCTCCAGCCAGTCGGTGCCCGGCCAGCCGGAGGTCGCGTCCGAGCCCATGCCCAGGCACCAGGAGGCGGGTTGGCCGGCGAGGGCGGTGAGCCGGTCGGCGGCCAGCCCGGACGGATACCACACCATGCTCTTGAGGTCGGCCTTCACCGGCACCCAGTAGGTGTGGACCCGGTCGTCCGCGCCCTTCGCCTTCGGCGCCCAGGTGGCGCCGAAGTCCGCCGCGCGCACCAGGCCGTCCAGCGGTACGAGCCGGCCCTGCCGCGCGTAGTCCGCCAGTTCGCCCGGACCGGGCAGCACCACGAGGTCGGGCGGTGTACCGGACTCCACATCGGCGGCCAGCACCTGGCTCTCGGCCGAACTGCCCTGGTAGACCACGTGGATCCGGTACTTCTTCTCGAACGGGTCGAGCACCTTGCGGCGGAACTGGTCCTCGTCGCGGCCGGTCCAGTTGGCCAGCAGCGTCACCGAGCCGTGCCACGCGGTGGCCGCCCGTACCGCGACGACCCCCGCCCCGGCCAGCAGCGCCAGGCACACAGCGAGCACGCCCAGGGTGCGGTTGCGCGGCCGCCTCACCTGGACGTCCTGAAGCGGTACTCGTTGATCCTCGGCAGCAGCCCCAGGGCGATCAGCAGCATCAGTACGGCCCCTCCGGCCAGGATCCACCCGGCCGCGGCGGCGCGGAAGCCGACGCCCGCCAGATGGCCGGCCACGTCGGTACCGGCCCGGTGGATGCCCGTGCCGGTCAGCGGGCGGCGCAACTCCGCGCGGGAGTCGGCCATTCCGGCGTGCGTCCACCGGGTGAACAGCGCCAGGACCGCCGTCCCGGCCACCAGCAGCACGGCGGCGGCGCCCAGCGGACGGTTCCAGCGCCGCCGGAAGCGCGCCCGGGAGAACCGGTGCGCCTCGGCCAGCGCGGCCAGCAGCGCGACACACAGCGCCAGCGCCACCGCCCAGCCGAGCCACAGCAGCGGCCCGAAGGACGCCTGCCGGTCCACCACGGCCAGTTGCTCGTGCTGGAGCGCGTTGAGCCGGCCCATCACCGAGGGGTCGGCCGACGCCGAGGGGGTGCCGGTGGCCGCCGCGTCGTCCGTGCCGAGCAGGCTCTGCGCGTAGTGCGTGAAGGCGTCGCGCAGCGGGGAGTTCCTGGGCTGCTGCGCGGCGTTCTCGATCAGGCCGTTGTAGACGGAGATCAGCCCGACGACCGTCTGGAGGGTCTGCCGTCCGGTCAGCCCGGTGACGTCGTCGGCGGCGGCCCGCGCCAGGCTCGCGTTGGCGACCGAGATCTGGGTGTGGAAGTCCCCGGTGCCGGCCCCGTCGCTCGCCGCGTCCCGCAGCGCGCCCTCCTGGGCCCGCGCGAGGGCGTACTTGGCGGTGTCCACGGCCAGCACCCCCGACGCGCTGGAGGACGACAGCGGTACGGCGTCGGCGTGCACCCCCCGGTACGCGCCGAACAGCGCGACGGTGGTGACCGCGCCGAGCGCCAGCAGCAGCCACAGCCGGCCGGCCAGATCGCGGGCGGTGGTGCTCATGCCGCCTCCGGGGGACGTCCGCAGTGCGGGCAGAACCTGGCGCCGACCGGGATCGGCCGCTCGCAGTGCGGGCAGGGCGCGAGCCCGCCGGCGGGCGGGCCGGCCTCCGGGTCGGCGCCGCCGCCGGGACCGTAGGTGCTGTAGCTGCTTGAGGTGATCAGATGCTCGAAGTCGACCGGTCGCAGCTCCCGGCGCAGCTCGACCCGGCCGGCCGCGGCGTCGTGGATCTCCACCAGCCTGCGCAGTTCGGCGAGCTGGCGCCGGGCGCCGAGGCCGTGGGCGAGCGCGACGGCCTCGCCCAGCCGCTCCTCGGCCCGGCCGGGCTGCCCCTGGCGGTAGGCGTCGGCCGCCCGCGCGACGGCCTGCCCGAGCCGCTGGTAGGCGGTGAAGTGCAGCACCTGGTCGTCCGCCTGCCGGGAGAGCACCGGGTCGTCGGTCCACTGCACGACGCAGGGGCTCGGCGGCGACAGCGTCGCCGGGCCGCCGCCGGGCAGTTCGGCGGCGACGACCGCGACCTGGAGCGGTTCGCCCTGCGGGCGCCCGGCCGGGTCGACGGTCAGGCACAGCTGGTAGCGGCGGGTCTCGTCGCCCCACGCCTTGGTGACGAAGCCGTACGAGCCGGAGCGGGACCCGGGGGTGCCCGTACCGGAGCCGGGGTCCTGATCGGCCGTGCGCGGCAGCGGGACCTCCGTCGGATAGACCTGCTTGAGGTAGCGGACCGTGCTGCCCGGCGGGGTCGTGACGCGGATCACCAGCTCGGGCACGCTCTTGGTGAGCAGACCGCGGACCAGTTCGCGGTACTCGCCGGGCAGCGCCGCCTCCTCCCGTACGCCGTGGGCGGTGCCGTGCAGCCTGCGGGTGACACCGAGCAGCACCTGAGCGTCCCAGCCGTCGCCGATGCCCCACGCGTCGCAGACGAACCGCCCGTCGCAGTCGTCGAGCACGCCCGCGAGCGGCCGCCGCTCGTCGTGCTCGTTGCGGCCGTCGGTGAGCATCAGCACATGCGGGATCGGCGCGGGCCGCTCGGCGAGCAGCCGCCGGGACAGGTCGAGCCAGTTGCCCACGCAGGTGCCGCCCGCGGCGAGCAGGCCGTGGACGGCGCGTTCGGCCTCCGCGCGCAGCGCGGGGGTGGCCGCGGGCATGGGTCCGGCGGCGGGGTAGGCGAGTTCGGCCTCGTGGGTGCCCTTGACGACGGCGAAGGGCGTGCCGTCGGGCAGTATCCGCAGCGCCGCCACGGCCGCGTTCTTCGCCGCGCGGAACTTCTCCTCCGGGCGGTCCATCGAGCTGGAGCAGTCGATCACCAGCACCTCGGCCAGTCCCGGGCCCGCGCCCGTACCGCCCGCCCCCTCGACCCGGACGGTCACGATGACGTGCAGCTCCTGCACGCCCGCCCGGGCCGGGAGGTACCTCATCCGGCTGACATCGAGGCCGATCGTCGTACCCGGCTTCCCCTGCGTGTCCACGGTGCCCGTGCCTCCTCCTCACCGCTGCTCCGCACGCCCCCGGCGTGCCTCAGAATCTGGTCTCGGGCCTGACGGCGTACGCGCGGTCGAGCAGGTCGCCGCGCTCGTCGGCGTCGTGCGCCCGGTCGGCGAGCCCGCGCAGCGAGCCGTAGAGCAGTTCGGCGAGCCGCCGTCTGCTGTCGGCCCCCGCGAACAGGTCGCCCTCGGGCAGGACGGGGAAGTCCCCGCCGCCGTCCGCCGGAAGGGCGGCCAGCACGTTCTCCCGGGTCTCGGCGATCAGCCGGTCCCTGGCCTCGCCCAGCCGCAGCTCGGCGAGCCGGGCGGCGGCCTCGCGCAGCGCCGCCGGCGGCGGGGAGACCCCGGCCGGCCGGCCCGCGAGGACCCGGACGGCCGCGATCCTGGCCGCGTCGTAGTGCCGCGAGGTCGAGGGGACCTGGTCGAGCACCTGGACGGCCCGCTCCCGGTCGCCGCGGCGCAGATGGACCCGGGCCAGCCCGAAGGCGGCGCTGCCCTGGGCACGGTCGCGCTCCCAGACGGCCTCGTAGAACTCCTCGGTCTCCCGCGCGCGGCCGCCGAGGGCCTCCGAGCAGTAGCCCAGCGCCAGCTTCGGCGCCCACTCGCCCGGCACGGTGGCGTACACGGCGGTGAACTCGCCCTGGGCGTTCTTGACCCGGCCTTCCGTCAGATGCGTCAGGCCGCGGTGCCAGGCCAGCCGCCAGTCGTATCCCGCGAGGTCGGGGCCCATCAGCGCGGCCGCCTCGCCGAGCCAGCGGGCCGCCTCCGTCCCGCCGGGGTCGGGGCGGCGCAGATAGGCGCGGCAGAGCCACAGGGCGACCTCGACCGTACGCATCGCCGGGTCCCGCCGTACCCGCTCGGCGATCCGCTCCGGCGTCCCGGCGGCGAGCGGGCCGAGCAGCACCGCGGCGGGGTCCGCGGGGTCGGGTATCGGCACCGGCAGTCCGCGCGCGGCCTCCTGCGGGCCGGGCGGGCCGATGGCGAGGTCCGGCGGGGCCTCGCCGGTCCGCCCGGTCCAGTGCGCCGGGGAGGGGACCGTGCCGAGGGCCGCGCCGAAGAGCACCGCGTTGGGCTCGAACCGGGTGGACCGCTCGGGGTACTGCTCGTGCCCGCTGAGCGCCCGGTGCTCCCTGAGCACTTCCCACAGCTGCCGGGACATCTGCGGCGCGGAGGTGAAGCGGGCGGCCGGTTCGTCGTGGGTCGCCCGGCCGATCAGCCGGTCGAAGGAGCGGGCGGCGAGCCCGGCGGCGGGCGCGGTACGGGCGGCCAGCGCCTGGAGTGTCCGCCCGACGGTGTACAGGTCGGTGTCGACCGCGAAGCCCCGGCTCTCGCGCTCGCGCCTGGGCGGTGCGAACCGAGGGGTGTAGACGAGGCCCGTGGCGCCGTCGTCGATCCGGCGGACCGCGCCCAGGTCGATCACCTTGATCTCGCGCCCGTAGTGGATGACGTTCTCGGGCTTCATGTCGCAGTAGAGCAGCCCCTGGTCGTGCAGATACTCCAGGGCGCCGAGGATCTTGCAGCCGTAGGTGAGGACATGGTCGATGCCGAACGGCTCCCCGAACAGCTCCGCCAGCTCCTCGTCCGGCGCCCGCAGCAGCTGGTCCAGCGGTCGGCCGCCGATGTACTCCATGACGATGTAGTCGGTCGGCTCGGCGTCCCCGGCGACCCGGTGCTGCTTGGAGGTGATGATGCGGACGATGTCCCGGTGGTGCAGCGTGGTCAGCGAGCGGCGCTCCTCGACCGCGCGCCTGCGGGCGACCGCGTCACCGGTGTTGATCAGCGCCTTCAGCACCACGCGGTGGTCGGGCAGTTGGATGTCCTCGGCGAGGTAGACCCAGCCGGTGCCGCCGGGCGAGAGATAGCCGAGCACCCGGTACTGCTCGCCGACCTCGTCGCCCGGCCGCAGCTGCGGGCGGAAGGAGTACGGCGTCCCGCACACCGGGCAGAAGCCGTGGTCGGGCACGGGACCGCCGTCGTAGGCCACGCCGATGGTGCCGGCGCACTTCTCCACGCCGCAGCGCCGACCGCCGTCCGGCGGGCGGGCGGTGGTGCGGACGATCTCGGCGAGGGCGGGTTCGGGGATGTCCGGCAGCTGGACCAGGCCGTCCCGGTCAAGACCGCCCGCCGTCGCGGGGGCGTGGCGCGGGCCGGGTACGTCCTGCGGCCGCACGTCCGGCGGCGGTCCGGGGTCGGGCGCTGCGGCGGGCGGGCGGCGCAGGCAGGTGTCGCAGAAGCCGGTGACCGTGATGCTGCCAGGACAGGGGTCGCGGGGGCAGGGGCCGAGGAGTGCGGCCGGGGCGGTCATGAGGGGTCACCACCTTCGGGGGGCGGCGGGGGCTCCCGGTGCGGCGGGCGGTCCGGGTGACGCGGGCGGTCCGGTTCCGGCGGGCGGTCCGGGTGACGCGGGCGGTCCGGTTCGGGCGGGCGGTCCGGACGGCGGTCACGGTCGGGCGGGCGGTCCCGATCCCGCTCCACGAAGTCCATGTAGGCGCGTACGGCCTCCTCGGCCGCCGCCAGGTCGCACGGCTCGTCGTGCAGCAGTCGGTGGGCGGTCAGATAGTGGGCCTCCGCCTCCAGGTCCTCGTGGTCCGTGGCGTCCCGGTGCAGCGCGTGGTACGGGCCGAGCCTGCCGCGTAACTCGTCGCGCCTGGCGAGCAGTTCGTCCAGCCGCTCGATGGTCTGCCGGACCCGCGCCTGTGCCCGGTCGACGGTCCGCTCGTATCGCGCCAGGTCCCGCCCCGGCCCGGGTCCCGCGCGCCCGCCGCCCGCTCCTGCTGCGCCTCCCAGTTCCGCCCGTACGGTGTGCGCGCGGATCACCGCGGCCACCGCCCGGTCGGTGTCGGTGCGGATCCGGGCCGCGCGGGTGTGCAGCGCCTCGGCCAGCGGGCCGGTGATCTCGGTCAGCCGCTCGGCCAGCCGGGCCCGCCGCCGCTCGTCGGGGCCGGTCACCAGCTCGCTCTTCGCGCGGGCGTAGTGCGGGCCGACGGCGCGGAAGACCAGCAGCAGCCGGCTGCCCTGCTCGCGCAGCAGCGCCAGCAGGTCGAGCAGGCCGGCGGGGTCGGCGGCCTCGTCCACGCCGACCATGACCAGGGTGAGGGTCTGCCGGGCGGACCTGATCTGCTCGGTGACCGGGCGCTCCCCGTGGTGCCACAGGCCCATCCGCTCGGCGATCCGCTCCGCGATCCGCTCGGTGCTGTGGCCGGTGGCGTCCACCGCGAGGTCGAGCCCGCCCGCCGCCGGTACGGTCTCCGGCGGGTCGAGCGAGGCGCGGTCGGCGGAGACGCCGGTGCGTAACTCCCGGTCGGCCAGGGTGATCGCGCGGCGCAGGGTGGCCGCGCGGGCGCGGTCGCCGGGCCGGACGAGGCTGATCTTCACCTGGCGGCTGTCGCGGCGGAGGGGGCGGGCGCGGGGGTCGCGCCCGTCGCGTCCGTCGCGGGGGTCTCGGGGGTCCCGGTGGTCGCGTGAATCGCGGAGGTCGCGGGCGTCGCCGCGCAGCCAGTCGGCGAGCCGCTGGGCGAACTGCTCGTCGAGCGGCGGCTCCTCGTCGTCGGAGTCCTTCGAGTACAGTTGCTCGTCCACGGCGGTACGGCCGCGGGTCCAGGCGGCCACCCGCGGAAGGTGCTGCACGATCGTTTCGGCGGGGCTCATGAACGAGAAGCCGCCGCCCGCGCGTTCGGGCGCGCTGCTGAGCACCATGCCGATGACCTCGCCGGTCACGATGTCGACCACACCGCCGCCGCTGAACCCCGGGCGGGCCAGCTCGCCGGGGGTGTGCGGCGCCAACTGCACCTGCCCGTCGCGCCCGCAGCCGCCGATGATGGTGGCGCGCAGCCAGATGCCGCCGTTGTACGACTCGGGGAAGCCGTACATCCGCACCTGGCGGTTGGGCGCGGAGAGCCGGTAGAGGGAGGTGGCCGCCTGTACGGGCATCGGGCGGTCGAGTCTGAGCAGGGCGACGTCGCCACTGGGGTCGCCGTCCGCGTCCCTGGTCTCCGGGCGGTACGCGCCCGCTAGCACCCGGGCCGGCACGCACGGCACGACATGGCCGGGCGCCCCCACGAACTCCGCGGTGACCCGCTCTCCCTCGGCGACCACGTGTGCGCAGGTCAGGACCCGGTCGGGGCTCAGCAGGATTCCGGTGCCGGCGATCTTTCCGTCGGCCCGCCTGATCCGTGCGGCCCAGTGCGGTGTTTCCAGAGAGGACCCGACACCGATTCCCCCATCGGCCTCCATGGGCCTCACTCTACGCCTGACGCACCGCCATGTCCCTTCGAAAGCCGTACAATTGACGCCCGCGACGCCGATCCGCCCGGAGGTACGCCATGGGGGACCCGACGGAGTTCGTCGGCCTGGCCGAGGTCATCCGCCAGATCCGGGGCGAGCTGGAGCAGGCCCGAGAGGAGGCCAGGGACCAGGCGCTGGGCTTCACCGTGGAGAAGGTCAGCCTGGAGTTCACCGTGCAGGTCCACAAGTCGGGCTCCGCCCAGGGGGGACTGCGGATCGGGGTGGTCACGGCGGAGGCCGGCGGCGGGGTCGAGCGCGGGACGACGCATCGCGTGCAGGTGGATCTGACGCCCGAGTACCAGACCGGCCGCCTCAACGTCACCCGCACCCCCCTCTGACCCACCCCGCCCTCCGCGCCCGTCCCCCGACACCGGCGCCCCCGGCCGACCGCACCCGCCCACCGGCCCGGGCCACACTCCGAGCCGGCGCCGACGCCGACGCCCGAGGGCGCCCCGGGCCGCTGCGGGGCCGTCGCAGGACGGTTGTCGCGTGCCGTCGCCCGCGCTACAGCGGTAGGTGGTCTTCCGGCATGCCCGGCGCAGTCGCTCCCGGCGGCCTCCGGGCACATTCGGCGCCGACGCCCGAGGGCGCTCGGGCCGCGGGCGCGGGTGCCGCTCCCGGCGGGCGGTGCCCGAGTGCCGGCCGCGGGGCGGGGTCGGGCCGGGGCCCCGGCCGGGTGCGCGAACCGGTCCGGGACGCAGGGTCGTGGGGCTTACCCGGGGCGTGACGGGTGAGGGGTGTGGGGCCTGTCGGCAGTGGGGATGGCAAATGACATGTCCCGTCATGTCGGAGTGATCACATGAAAGGCACGGACGGGCAACGTCGTGACAAGGCTCTGCCCCCCGCCGCGCCGCGGGCGTACGGTGTGCCCCTCACTACCCGTTCTGGGGGGATCATGCACTTCCGCGCCACTACAGCGGCCCTGCTCGCTGCCGGTGTGCTCCTGGCCGGCTGCTCGTCCGGCGGCGGCAAGGGCGACGCCGGGACGGACGTGGCGAAGAAGTCCTCGGTCGTCGGTCTCGGCACCGCCGAGCAGGTCGCCACCGCCCTGGCCAAGGAAGTCTCGACGATGCAGACCACGGTCGTCTACAACAAGACGACCGACCCGGAGCACCTGCTCGGCACCAAGGACGGATACTCGTCGAAGATCGCGTTCTCCGACTCCCGCGTGCCCCCCGCCGAGGTCGACGGCAAGGCGGACGACGCGGTGGAGCGCGGCGGCAGCATCGAGACCTTCGCGACCCCGGCGGAGGCGCACGCCCGCGCCGACGAGATCGTCGCCCACGCGCAGGGCCCGGCCGCCGAGGAGTACCACTTCTACGTGGGCGGCTCCCTGGTCCGCGTCTCGTGGGTCATGGGCCCGTCCCAGGCCGCCGACTACCGGCAGGCGGCCGAGGACCTGAACTGACCCGCTGCCCGGCGTCGGCGGAAGCCGGGGCGGGCCAGCACGGCGTCGACATGGCCGGCCCCGGCGAAGGAACTCCGGCGGCTCAGCGGCCGGCCGGGCTCTCGCCGTTCAGACAGCCCTGGGAGAGCAGCCGCAGGGTGCTGATGGCGGGGGCGAAGGCGTAGACCGCGCCGCGGGTCCTGACGAACTGGTTGAGGTTCAAGGTGGTGGCCTGCCGCTCGCCGGACGGTGAGTGGCTCTCGAAGCTCACCTTCCCGTCGTTGGTGTCGGCGAGCTTGCCGCTGACCATGGCGTCGGGCCCCGGCCGGTCCTCGCGGCCGTGCGGGAAGTCGGGGTCGTTGATCCAGTCGGCCTGGATGAACTCGAACTGGCCCACCAGGTCGGCCTGGTAGCTGACGAACATCAGCCCGCGGGAGGCGTCGGGCGAGGACCCCTCGTCGTCCGAGGTCGGGTCGAAGGGCTGCCCGTACGGGGCACCGCGGCGGATGATCCGGCGGGCGTCGATGAACTTCTCGTCGACGAGTTCACCGCCGTCGACCAGCCCGTCGCGCGGATTGCTCTTGCGCAGGTGCGAGAAGAGCGGCGTACCGATGCCGTCGGGGTCGTCGGCGTAACTGAAATCGTTGTCCGGTTCGGCGTCCGGGGTGGTGATCGGCTTGACCGGGCACTTGGCCACGGAGGCGCCGGAGCGCCAGCGGCCGACCATCCGCGCGGCCAGCCACTCCGTGCTCGTCCCCTGCGGTACGACCTTGCGGTCGATCAGCGTCCGCAGCGCGTCGGACACCTGGGCCCACCAACCGGGGACGTCCTGTTCGAGCCGGCGGATCACCTGGAAGGAACCGTGGTTCATCCAGGCCGGCATGTCCTTACGGGCGTAGGTGTCCGGCGAGTGCGCGGGGGACGGCTCCTCGCCGATGACGAACTCCCCGGCGTCGATCAGCCGGGTGCCGGGGTGGCCCTTCGCGTAGCCCTTGCGCTCGGGGTCCTCCTCGTCGAAGCCCCGTACGCCCGGCTCGCTCACGCCGTCCTTGAAGCCGAAGTGCTCCTTGCCCCTGCGGCCGCCCGTCAGCGTCGCGGCCGCCTGCTCGAAGACGATCAGGGCGCGGGCCCTGGAGGCGGCCTCGCGCTGCGCCATGAGGGCGGTGGTCAGCTGGGCCTCGGAGTCGGCGGCGAGGGTGAGCACCGCGTGCACGGTCCGGTGGTGGTTGTTGCCGAACAGCCAGTGCTTGGGGTCGCTGTCGTCGGTGTCGCCGAGCGCCAGCGCCCGCTCGTACGGGCCCTGGACGAACGCCTCGATCGTCGTGCCGACCGGGACCCGGGGGAACACCTCCTGGCCGGCGGTGAGGAACTTCAGGCCCTCGTGGGTGAGGCCGAGGCCCAGCCAGAGGGCCTTGTAGCTGCGGGGGTCGTCGCCCGCGGACTGCTTGCGGGCCTCGCTGAACTCCTTGTTGAACGCGGCCACCTGCGCGGTGGTGGCGATCTGCGGGGTGATGTCCTCCAGCCAGGACCGGGACGCCATGAGGTCCCCGAACTGGAGGAACAGCATGGTCACATGGTCCTTCTTGAATCCGGCGAGGATGTCGCCCTGGATCTCGGTGCTTTCTCGCAACTTCAGGTCTGCGGCCATCGTGGTCTCCGTCGGGCATGAGCGCGGGGCGGGTGTGGAGTACGGAGGGGTGCCCCGGGCGGTGGCCGCCCGGGGCACCGGGGAGAGTCGGGCACTGGGGGTCGGGCGCCCGAGGATCGGGCGCCCGCAGGTCAGGCGCCGGGCGCCAGTTGGACCCACTTGGCGACGCTGGGCACACCCTTGTCGTTGAGCAGGAAGAGCAGGTAGTAGCCGGGCGGGGCCGCCTTGGCGGACGGCGGGGCCTTGAGCACGAGCTGGTTGCCCGCGCGGCTGGCGATCGGCAGGTCCAGATACCGCTGGCTGGTGTCCACCGAGTGCGTCGAGGTGATCGGCGCCAGCAGCACCGCGCGGCTGACCTGCGTCGGCGTGGTGGTGCTGACCCGCAGATTGGTGCCGTAGCCGACCGGGCCTGTGGGCGCGGCGCTCAGCACCGGCCGGGCGCCCTGGTGCAGATACGCGGGCTCGTAGATCTCGATGGTGCCGTTCTGGCCCGACTTGATGTCCGGGTTGTTGGCGATCTGCTGGAGCTCGTCACCGGTGACCATGATCCGGCCGTCGGGCAGGATGACGGCGTTGGAGTGGTAGCCGCGCGGCAGGCGCTGGACCGGGCCGAGCGTCCACTTGCCGTCGGCGTCGCGCAGCTCGGTCTGACGGTACTTCAGGTCGGCGTTGGGGTTGTACGGGCCGTTGCCGTAGTCCCGGATGTCGTAGGCGCCGTTGACCGTGAACAGATTGCCGTCCGGCAGGATGAGCGTGTCGTCCTGGGTGCGGCCGAAGGCGCGCGGGGTGGAGGTGCTCCACTTGCCGCCGGAGAACAGATAGGTGTTGGGGTCGTTGCGGTTGCCGCCGAGCACCAGCGCGGAGTTCGGGCCCGCGGCGCCGTTGGGCAGCGCGACCGCCGAACCGTAGTTGCGCAGGCCCCCGTCGGGCCGGTCGGGCAGCGACGTACGGGACTGGGTGGCCGGGTCGAACAGCCACTGCTGGTCGGCGTCACGTCCGAAGCCGTAGATCTTGCCGTCGTTCAGCGAGAACAGCTGCGGGTAGTCCATCCGGTAGGGCGCGTCGGCCTTCCACTTGTCGACGGCGACGTTGTCCGGCGCGTGGGCCGGGTCGTAGGAGACGGGGACGCTCTTCTGGGGGAACTGCTCGATGACCGGGGTGGGGGTGCCCCAGCCCAGCTCGGACTGGCCGGACATGATGACCTGCCGGCCGTCGGCGCCGGTCACCACGGTCGGGTACCAGCGGCCGACCGACATGTCCTGCTCGCGGTGCCAGGTCTCGGTCCACGGGTCGAAGATCAGCGAGAGCTTGGCGCCGGTCCCGCCGTTGCCGCCGAGGTTGCCGCCGAAGACGCCGACCATGCCGTTGGGCAGGTAGGAGTGCCCCGCGCAGAAGAAGGGCGCGGGCCGCGGCTCGTCGGTGCCGTCCGGCATGTCGACGATCGGCGGCGGCACGGCCTTGAAGGCGTCCGGGCCCTCACCGCGCGCCGGGTCCCACACATACGCGCGGCCGGCGTTGGCGGCGCCGATGACATCGGTGGGCGCGGTCTCCTTCTGCGGGTTGTCCTCGACGCTCTCGAACGAGAACAGCAGCACCTTGCCGGTGGGCAGCAGGGCGACGTGCACGCCGAAGTCCGGGCTGGAGAAGTAGTCGGTGAACCTGCCGAACTTCGCCGGGTCGAACTTCTCGTTGGCCGCCGCCTGCGACTCGGTGAGCGCCTTGAGCCGGGCGGTACGGGTGGTCTGCGGGTAGTCCGTCTGGACCGCGCGCAGGCCGATCCGGTCCTTGGCCAGCGATTCGGCGGCGGGCTGGCCGAACGCCCTGACCTCCTCCGGCCTGACCTCCGAGCGCACCTCGTCCTGCGTGATCCGCGGTCCGCCCTTGCCCGCGAGGGGGCCGGAGGCGGACGACGCGGCGGAGGCGGACGACAGGGGTGTGGTCAGGACGGTGGTGGTCGTGAAGGCGAGTACGGCGGCACAGGCCGCCAGCACCTGCGACTGTCTCCTGCGGGACATGGAACTCCTTACCTCGGGCGCACGCGCATACGACAGCCGCACGCCGGGCGACTGACGCGTACGGCGACGAGACAATCACGTACAGTAGTGATTTGGACGCGAACACCGCCGTACGATCGGCGCGATCACCCCTTCGTGGTGACTCTGCGTGTCGAACTCCCTTCCCGGTCCCACCCGCGCGGGGCCGTGCTGCAATGACCGAAAACCGCTTCCCTGGAACTGGAAGGAGCGCATTCCGTGATCAGCAGGACCCACTACCGGGTCGCCGCCGCCGTGGGCGCGGCCGTACTCGTGGCCGTGACCGCGAACAGCGCGGTGTCCGCCCCGCAGAACGCCGTCCAACCGCAGGCGGTGACCGGCAACCTGATCGTGAAGGGCGCCGACGGCGCTCCGCGCACGCTGATGTGTCCGCCCGAGGAGAACGCGATGGGCGGCGGCTTCTCCGTCTCGCCCGGCGCGGGGCGGCACTTCGAGTCGACTCCGTCGGACGTGCTGGCGAGCCGTCCGACCGCGGACGCGACGGGCTGGACGGTCGCCGTCCGCAAGCTCGTCAAGCCGGTCGACCGGCACCACCACGCGGAGCCGGCCAACCTCACGCTGTACGTCGTCTGCACCCAGGGCGAGAACACCCCCGGCGGCTGACCCGGTCGGGCTCTCGGGACCTGTGCGCCCGTACCGGGCCGGCCCGGTACGGGCGCACAGGTCCGGACATGGGCGCACAGGTCCGGATACGGGCGCACAGGTCCGGATACGGGCGCACAGGTCCGGACATGGGCGCACAGGTCCGCTATTGGGCCGGCGTGCACCCCAAGTCGGCCCCCCGGGTGGGAGGTCGGTGTCCCCGCCGCCCGGTCCGCCGCGTTGTGCGCCATCTGGCGCAGACGGGCTCCGAACCGTGCCGTAGGACAGGACCAACCGGACAGCGACCGGTGATGCGGGAGGAGCTCGATGACATCCGAAGCGCCGCACTACCGGATCCTGGTACTGGACGTGGAGAACTTCAGCACCAGGCCCGATCCCGTCCAGCGGTCCCTGCGGGCGGCCATGTACGACGTGGTGCACAGCGCCTTCGAAGCGGCCGGAGTACCCGCCGGGGAGATCGTGTGGGAGGACCGCGGCGACGGCATCCTGATGCTTGTGCCGCCCACGGTCGCGCCGGTACGGCTGGCCGGTCCTTTCGTCCGCGCGCTCGACGACGCGCTGCGCGAGCAGGCCGCCTTCCACAGCGCCGCCCACGCCCTGCGGATCCGGCCGGCGCTGCGCCAGGGCCTGGCCGAGCGAGACGGACTCGGCTGGTCGGGCGACGCGATCAACACGGCCTTCCGGCTCGTGGACGCGCGGCCGCTGCGGGACGTACTGCGGGCCGCCGGGTCCGCCCGGCTGGCCGCTGCTGCCCCGCGCGGGGCAGCACCATCGAGGTCGGCACTGTCCACGGCGATGTCGTCGGCGGTGACAAGATCGTTCATGCCCCGGGCACGGCCCGATGACCACCCCGGCGCCTCCGGCGGGCCCCGCGGCGCCCACCACCACGACCGCCGGGCCCATACCCGCACCAGGCCCGGCCCCGGGGCCCGCCACGACGCCGGCCGCCGGAGCCGGAGCCGACTCGCCGGCCGGCCCGTCCGCGCGATCGACCTCCGCCGACCGCCCGACGCGCGGACGGCCCCCGACCGGGAGCGATCGGGGGCCGTCGGGGTGTTCTGCTCACGCAGCGCAATTCACGTGGCGCGAAACCGCTCCGCGCGCTCAAGCGTCGCCATCGCCCGCGCCCAGTCCTCGCGCTGCTCCGGCGTCGTACCGATCATGAAGTCCTCGGGGCCCAGGAACGGCAGCCGGGCGCGCGTCTCCGGATCTATGGCCTCCCAGGCATCAGCCTGCGGTGACCCCTCCGCACTTGTTGCACTGCCAGTTGCCATTGTTCAGCCGTCTCCCATCACTGGAGCCGCACGATCCACACATGGAAGGTCCCTTCGTCCCAGGATGCCACCGCACGTGCACAGACGACAGATCCCCGCCCGTAACCACCCAGACTAAACGCCCACCCCCGGCCAACTCCCCACCGCCACACGCCCTTTCACCACCCCGCACGACCCACCCGAACCCGGCCCGCCGACACCGCGCCTCCCAAGTCCGTTGCGCGCGTGACCACCCCCGACGGTCAGTCGGTCCAGTCGGTCGCGGTGGGATCCCATGTGCCCGTCGATCGTTCCGCGGTGAGCACGGGATCGACGAACGCCTTCGCGAGGGTGACGGCGGGTTCCAGAGTTCGAAAACCGTCCAGGCCCGGAACTCTGGACGCGGCCTTGGCGTATCCGCCCTCCCACAGCGCCAGGTCGGGCACATCGAGTCGGCCCACTTCCGGAAGCGCGCCGACGGTGCTCGGAGATCAAGGCCGTACGCAATTGCGCCGCGTTCAGTTCGCGGTTGCGGGCGACCAGCACAAGGTCGACCAGGTCACGGAACCGGGTGCTGGGGCGGCCCTGGTGACGTTCCAGAATGGCGCAGACCTTGTCGGCGACACTGTCCGCCAGGGGATAAATACGGTAGTCGGGACGGACGAGTCCCGGGATGTCGACCGCCACGATCGGAGACGCGGTCTCCGGGACGCCAGTGATCTGAACCGCGGTGACGAGGTCGACGTGGAAAGTCTCGTACGGACGCCGACCGAGGCGGGCCGTCACCGGAACCCGGACGCCTTCCACACCCTGCACCAGATGACTGGGCTCGCCCAGGTCGAAGAGGAAGAAGTCGCCGAGGTCCACTCCAGCGGCTGCCCGCATTCCCTCCAAGGCGGTGGGCAGGTCCTCGGCGAGGGTGACCAGGTCGACATCGGCCGAGTGCCGGGCCTGCCGCAGGCGGGCGAGCATGGAGATACCGCCCTTCAGGACCCACCTGTGGGCGTCGGCAGCGGCGAAGCAGCGGGCCAGCAGTCGGTCGTAGGCGAACTGGCGCCGTAATTGGCTGTGGCTGTGAGGGCTGTCGGCCGCCAGCATCTTGAATTGGGCGGTCAGTGCGGATTCGAAGGCTCGCGGCGTCGCGTAGGGGAAGGACCGCTCGGCTGGTTCGGGCATCAGATTCCCCCGGAAAAGCGCTGACCGGGCGTGCCGACCAGCGACATGAGATGAGTGATGAGCCGCTTGCCGTCGGCGCCCGCCAGCCCGTAGGCCGCGGCATGGGGCTCGGTCGCCGCGGCCAGCTGCGCGGGTGTGGCCTGACGTTTGTCGAGCAGGTCGAGCAGCACACGGCCGACGTGCTCGCCGTCGTGACGGTCCCGCATCAAATCGCCGACCATCCGGGTGGGCCGGGTCACCGCCATTTGATCGACCCAGTCCACGTCGCTCTCATCGAGCGTCAGGGTGTACAGCACGACGTCGGGGCGCCGGGTGCGCTTGCGCCGCGGAACGATGAACTCGAAGTGCTCCGGCTCGAAGTCGCCCACTCCGTACAGTGCGGCCGCACTGGCGTGGGAGACCACCCCCTGCGCGGCCGTCCGGTCCTCGGCGACCACGTCGGGTGCAAGTTGCAGCCAGGCCACCTTCAGCTCCAGGTGCTCCGACGTCGGAGCACCGGCGACGCGGTACACGCCGTACCCGACGGCCTCCAGCGCCCCGTCGCCGACCAGCCGACTCAGGTCCCACCGCTGAACGCCTTCGTGGACAGCCTGGCGTGCCGTGACCAGGCCCCACTGGACCTGGGCGACCGCCGAGAGCACCCCCAGAGCATCGCCGCGCATGGCGCAACTATTGCATATCTGCAACATTTGAGCCATCGCCGCCTGCGGCCGACGGCACCCTGCTCACCCCGGACGCCCGTGCTCCGGGGGCGGCTCGCCGAGGGACGCTGCTTCGCCCAGCACTGCCCGCGCAGGTTGCCGGTCCCCAGGGCCGGACTCGAAGGCTCGCGGCGGGATCGCCCGGCGCGCGGGCGGACGGTGAGGTCGGGAGAGGGTCGGCGATGGCCGCCCAGGCGAATTTCAGCCTCGTCCGGTCGGCGGCTCCGGTTATCCCAGGTCGCGGATGTTCCGACCCCGGCAGACTCCGGGAAAGCCCGGGTCAGTCCGATTGGTGCTTGATGACGTCCGTGACGACGTCGGAGAGGTCGTCCGCATCCAGGCCGGCGCACTGGGGCGGCGGCGTTGGCGCGCCGGTGAGCTCGGCGGTGCCGGGTGCGTACTGGTCGCGGATTGCCCACCAGCACGCGGCGGTTTTGGCGTCCACGGAGAGCTTCGACTTCGGTGCGGCTGCTGCGGCGGGCACGGTGGCGGGCGTGGCTCGGACGGTGGCGCTGTGCACGGGCGTGCTGTGCGCGCTGCCGCTGGAGCAGCCGGTGAGCGCGAGTGCGCCGGCCGCCAGCCCGAGCCCGATCGCAACGGTGGTGCGTGTGTGCATGGTTCTCCCCCTTGGTGGTCAGGGAGAGTGTGACGGATGCTCAGGGCGGTTGCACACGTTGTCACAGGGCTGTGACGCGTGGGCCGCACGTCCGCCCCCTCTGCCATACGGACATATCCAGCCGTTCCCGTCCGGCTGTGCCCTCCTCGATGCGGCTCGATCGGGAGCGGCTAAGCGTTCGCCACACAGCTCGCCACTTCCGATCAAGGTTTGACACAGCCGATCACGCGAAGCCCTCCGGACCTGGTACGAACACCGTGCACGCAGCTACGCAGGGCCAGAGCTTCCCGGTCTTTGCACTCGCCCACCTGCTGGGCTTCAATTTGATGCCCGGGGTCAGGAACTGGAAAGAACTGACCTTCTACCGGCCCTCCAAGCAGGCCGAGTACGGCACATCGACGCGCTGTTCGGGGAGCCGGGCAAGCACACAATCGACTGGGACCTGATCAAGTGCCAGTTCCGCCATCAGATGCGGATGACCGTCTCCGTGATCTCAACGAGCCGGTCACGCTGGGCGGGGTCGGGCCAAAGCATCGGGCATCGGACGAAGGATTCTCTGAACTAGGCCATGTAAGCCCGCTCGAACTGGGTCGTCGGCCTCGCGGACGAAGCGCTGCTCGGGTTCGCTGGTGTTGTCGATGGCTGCGCTCGCGGCTGGCATGTCCGAGGGCTCTGGTAGACATGGCTGGTGGATAGAGATCAGTTGATAGCAGCACTCGGCAACGACCCGCAAGCCGCACTCGAGCTCGGATGCCGGATTGTTGCGACGGCTGGCGTCGATGAACGTCGGCATGCGGAAATCCCGTTCGAGATCGCACGAAACGGCGACCGCGCGACGGTGTGGCACGCGGCCGAGGCTTACGCGCAGGAGGCTGACGGCGGGGCCGCGCGCTGGATGGCAGAGGGGGCGGCGTCCCTCAGCGACCCGGACGGTATCGTCGTGGACCACCTGACGTTGCCGATCCTCATCATGGAATACGACGTCGACCGGTGGATCGCTGATCACCAGGACTGGCGTATCGCTGTGCATTGCGATGATCCGGCCCGCGCGATTGTCGCCCTGAATGCGGCAAAACCGCGCCTCTACCTCGTCGCCAACGACGGCAGCGTGCAGCCGGATATCACAGTCGGACTCACTGGCCCTCCTGGGCCCTGGTACACGCCGAACTACGTAGCCGTCGATGAGGACGCCCCCCTGATCTGGTTGGACTGCAAGGGTGACGTCTTCCCACTCATGGCCCGCACCGTCCTCGAAATCGTCATCGAGGAGCTCCGCGCGGTCGGTATCACTCGAGCCGAGCTCACGACGCCGAAGATTCAGGAATCAATGCCCTGATTTCACTCGCCCGCGGCCGATCAAAAACGCCAAGCCCAGGTGAAGCACGGGCCGTGCTCCGTGATCTCGGCTGAGAGGGGAAGGAAGAGCTGCACGCGCTTCCCCTGAACGACGTGCAGGAGGTGCACGCAGGCGTGCAAGCGGTGGCGGAACCGCATCTGCGCGGGCATCGCACCGGATACTCGGTGGGTCCGTACGGCACAATGCGACTGTCCTCGGCACGCGCGGAACAGATCCTCAGGGTGGCTGTGGCTCGGGGAGACTCCGAGTCGGGACCTGCCACGACCGAGCCGAGCCGTGCACAGACAGAACCACGGCGGTCTGCCTACCGTGACACGGCGGTCATAGACAGGGCTGAGGCCGTCACGATCGACTCCGTGCCTCCGGCGATCCGGACCCGCGCCGGCCTTCGGCGGGGCCGTCGCGATCGGCCGAAGGTGCCCATGGCGGGTTCTCGGCCGAGGCGTAGTCGAGGATCTGTCAGGCCGCCGAGCCCACAACCGCTACCAGCTCGCGCACGCCCGTCACCCGGGGGTGACGGGACCGTAGGTCGCTGACGATCTGCCGGATCGCGGGCCGGTCCCGCACTTCGCTCGGGGAGACGCGCGCCGCCGACAGCAGCTCGGCGGCCGTCTGCTCCGACTTGCCCCACTGCCACCATGCCCGGCCGAGGTCGGTGTGCATCCTGCCCTTGCGCTCGGTGGTGTTGAACTGCCCCTCGCGCAGATCACGGCCGGACTCCAGCGCGGCGCCCGCGTCCCCCAGGGCCCAGTGGACGCCGACGGCGTACAAGTCCACCGCGGCCGCACTTCATCGGCGTCGGTACCCCCATCGACGCCGACGGCCGCTCCTACGACACCGCACAGGTCTTCGGCGCGGTCCGTCAGCTCGCCCCCCCACCTCGACCGGGCGTGCACGATCGTCGGGAAGTCCACCGTCACCGTCGGCACCACCAACCAGGTCACCGCCCTCGCCCAGCGCCTGGCCCCCGCCGGCGAACAGGTCGACGTCGTATGGAACCCGGAGTTCCTGCGCGAAGGTCACGCCGTCGAGGACACCCTGCGCCCGGACCGCCTCATCGCCGGTGTCACCACCGCGGAGGGCGAGAAGGCGATCCGCGCCGTGTACGCCGGGATCATCGAGGCGGGCGTGCCGATCTTCGTCACCGACCCGCACACCGCCGAACTGGCCAAGGGCGCCGCGAACACCTTCCTCGGCTTGAAGATCAGCTACATCAACGCCGTCGCCGACATGTGCGAGGCCGCGGGCGGCGACGTCGCCCTCGGCCTCATCACCCGCGCCTTGGGCGAGCGCCCCATCAAGGGCGCCCGGGTCACCGTGTGGGGCGCCGCGTTCAAGCCCGGCACCAACGATGTACGCGAGTCCCCGGCCCTCGCCCTCTCCCAGGCCCTCCGGCAGGCCGGCGCCACCGTCACCATCCACGACCCGCAGGCCGTGCCCACGGCGATGGTCCGCAACCCGGAGCTGGACTACACCGACAACCTGGTTCGCCCGCGTGCTCGTGCCGCAGTACGAAACCTGGGTGGCCGTCACGGGCAACACCCTGGTCGGGCTCCTGGTGCTCCAAGGCCACGAGCCGAAGCAGCTTTACCTCGAACCCCGATGGCGCGGCCGCGTCCACTACGACGAGTCCTGTCTCCCGGACCCCGTCACCCCGTACGGTGCGGCCAAGGCCGCTGCGGAGACCGGGGTTCTCGCGGTGCACCCGAAGGCCGCAGTCGTCCGCACGTCGCTGATCATCGGCCACGGTCGTTCCGTGCACGAGCGTCCGGTGCACCAACTCGCCGCAGGCGCGCTCGACGGAACCCTGTTCACCGACGACATCCGTTGCCCGGTCCACATATCAGACCTGGCTGCCGCCCTGCTGGAACTGGCGCTGAGCGGCGCCGCGGGCATCCACCACGCCGCGGGAGGCGATGCCCTGAACCGCCTCCCGCGCGGGGACCGCCGGCACGCCGGACGACCGCGTGGGAGCAGTCTGCGGACTTACGCTGATTGGGTTCGAAGGAAGCCATAGGAGCCGTCACAGGAGGCGGCCTGTGTGGCGTCCGGCTCGGCCCAAGCCTCTGAAGTTGGCGTTTCCGCAGGTCAGAGCAATTCCGCCGAGTGGGGCGGGTGGGACTCGAACCCACGACCGACGGATTATGAGTCCGCTGCTCTAACCGGCTGAGCTACCGCCCCGTACGGCACGCCGTGCGCGCCGTCTGCCGCAGCATAGCTGCTCATACGATCTGTCGCCCTCGCGGGTCACAGACACGTCGTCAAGTGGACATCGGGGCACGGCCGCACGGTTCCCGAGGGCATGAAAAAGGACCCCGAAGGGTCCTGATCCGGCGCTCCCCCGACTGGACTCGAACCAGTAACCTGCCGGTTAACAGCCGGCTGCTCTGCCAATTGAGCTACAGGGGACCGAGCTCCCCCGACTGGACTCGAACCAGTAACCTGCCGGTTAACAGCCGGCTGCTCTGCCAATTGAGCTACAGGGGATCGCTCTGCCTGCGCCGAATGCACCCCTCGGAAGCTTCCCGAGGAGCGCGCATCCGGTGCGACACATACATTAGCGCAAGTGGGGGGGTGCTCCGCCAACCGCTTGCGCCGAGGTTGCCGGACAGGACGCTGGGTAGGCGCCGAAGAGTCCGAGAAGGACGGAGAAGGGTGGAGCCATGCGCTACCGGCTGACGTTCATCACCGGAGCCCTCGTCGGCTACGTGTTCGGCGCGCGCGCCGGGCGGGAGCGGTACGAGCAGCTGCGTGCCAAGGCACAGCAGATCGCCAAGAACCCCGCGGTGCGCAACACCGCGGAGAGCGCCCGCCAGCAGGGGCGCAGCGCCGCCTCGAAGGCGGCCGACAGCGTGGACAGCCGGTTCGGTGAACGGATGCCGTCCGCCGTACGGCAGAAGGTACGGGCGCTGCGCAACGGCGGCGCGCCCGAGGACGAGTGGGGCACTTCGAACACCTGACCGGCGAAGGCCCCCCGAAAGGCCGCCGAACGGCCATGGGAATCCGTTCGGTGAGGCGCGGGGGGCCCGAGGTGGGGCATCATCAGCGGCATGGGGAAAGTCGCCGGGATAGACAGCTCGACCACAGGCACCACCATCGTCGTGTGCGACACCGACACCGGGGCCGTGCTCCGGCACGGGCACGCCCCGCACCCGCTCGGAGAAGGCGAGAAGCCGACCGAGATCGACCCCGAGGCATGGCTGCTCTCGCTGGGCGAGGCCGCGTCCGGCGGGGTGCTCGAAGGTGTGCAGGCGATCGGGATCTCCGGGCAGCAGCACGGCCTGCTCGCGCTGGACGCGGGCGGGGTGACCGTACGGCCGGCGCTGCTGCGCGGGGACAAGCGGGCGCAGGTGCAGGCCGCGGATCTGACCGAGGAGCTGGGCGGCCCGGCCGGCTGGACGGAGGCGGTCGGCTCGGTGCCCCAGGCCGCGTACCCGGTCTCCAAGCTGCGCTGGCTCGCCCAGCACGAACCGGCCGCCGCCAAGCGCATCGCCCAGGTGCTGCTCCCCCACGACTGGCTGGTGTGGCAACTGCTCGGCCGGCCCGCCCGCCGCACCACCGACCGCGGTGACGCCTCCGGCACCGGCTACTGGTCGGCGTCCACCGGCGAGTACCGCGCGGACCTGGTCGAGCTGGCCCTCGGCCACCAGGTGGCACTGCCCGACGTACTGGCCCCGGCGGAACCGGCCGGCCAGACCCCCGAGGGCCTGCTGATCTCGGCCGGCACCGGCGACACGATGGCCGCCGCGCTGGGCCTGGGCCTCGGCCCGGGCGACGCGGTGGTCTCGCTCGGCACCGGCGGCACGGTCTTCGCCGTGCACCACGACGCGCTCAAGGACCCGACCGGTACGGTCACCGGTTACGCCGACGCGACCGGCCACCACCTGCCGCTGGTCCAGGTGCGCAACGCCGTACGGGCCCTGCGCGGCACGGCGGACCTGCTGGGAACGGATCTCGCGGGCCTGTCGGAGCTGGCGCTGCGCTCGACGCCGGGGGCGTACGGGCTGGTGCTGCTGCCGTATCTGGAGGGCGAGCGGACCCCCGACCTGCCGCACACCGCGGGCACGCTGGCCGGGCTGCGGCGCGACTCGATGAAGCCGGAGCACCTGGCGCGGGCGGCGTTCGAGGGCATGCTGTGCGGGCTGACGGACGCGCTCGACGTGCTGCGGGACAAGGGCGCGGAGGTGCGCCGGGTGTTTCTGCTGGGCGCGGCGGCCGAGCTGCCCGCGGTCCAGGCGATCGCGCCCGCGCTGTTCGGGACGCTGGTGGTCGTACCGCCCGCGGCGGAGTACGCGGCGCTGGGCGCGGCCCGGCAGGCGGCCTGGTCGCTGGGCGCGGTGCTGGGTTCGCAGTCGCAGAGCGAGCCGCCGCACTGGCCGGGCGCGGAGTCCCGGCTGCTCGACCCGGGTGACGACACGGCGGTGGGCTCGGCGGTACGCCAGCAGTACGTGGCCGTCCGCGAGCACACCCACCCGGGCGCTTTCGCCCAGCCCTGAGGAACGCCTCGGGCGCCGGGGAGCAGCGACGGGTGCGGGCACCCGCGGAGCCCGACCCGGCCCGGGCCACGAACAGCGGGGGCAGGCACCCCCGCGAGGCCCCGGCCGCGCGGCGACGGAAGCCCGGGACGGGACCGGACCCGAGAGGCCCGGCGGGAAGGCCATATCCGACGAGCACGGGCCTCTACAGCTACGTCGCAGGGAGGCCGCCGCCCGGCCCCGGCGCGCAGGAGCGCGAGCCCAAGAAGTCGTGACCCGGGGCGCACCCCCCGAGCCCGAGGAGTCCCGGGCCGGGAGGCCGCCCGCGTGGGCGCCGCGCGAGCCGGGGTGGGGTCGTCACGGGCCCACGCCGTCGTGGGCCCGACCGCTTCGATTTCTCGTCGCCACAAACCCCGTGCGTTGCGCCGACCCCGGAAGATAGGGTTGCGCGCCGACGCCCGCCGGGCAACGGCGACGTCCGCCCGTGCCACGCCCCCGTGCCCGCACGCCGGGCGCCTGTGACGACCGGAGCGCCGGGCATGTCAACCCGCCGTACGGCTGACGCGTCCTTCCGTGGTGGACGTCCCTGCCACAGTCGGCGTTCCATCGTCATGCCGACAGAGCCGACACCGAGGTATTCAGTGTGCTGATCCGACTCCTCCGGTCCCATATCGGACCGTACAAGCGCCCCATCGGGCTGCTGGTACTGCTCCAGCTGGTGGCGACCATCGCCGCCCTCTATCTGCCCACCCTGAACGCGGACATCATCGACAACGGCGTGGTCAAGGGGGACACCGGCTACATCATGACCCTGGGCGGCGTCATGATCGCGGTGACCGTCGCCCAGGTGTGCTGCTCGATCGGCGGGGTCTTCTTCGGGGCCAGGACCGCCATGGCCGTCGGCCGGGACATCCGCAAGTCCGTCTTCGACCGGGTGCAGAGCTTCTCGTCCCGCGAGGTCGGCCAGTTCGGCGCGCCCTCGCTGATCACCCGTACCACCAACGACGTCCAGCAGGTGCAGATGCTGGTGCTGATGTCGTTCACCCTGATGGTGTCCGCGCCGATCATGTGCGTCGGCGGCATCGCCATGGCGCTCGGCCAGGACGTGCCGCTGTCCTCGCTGCTGCTGGCGGTCGTCCCGGCGCTGGGCATCGCGGTGAGCCTGATCATCCGCAGGATGCGCCCGCTGTTCCGTACGATGCAGCGCCGCGTGGACACGGTGAACCGGGTGCTGCGCGAGCAGATCACCGGCATCCGCGTCATCCGGGCCTTCGTCAAGGACGACTACGAGCAGCGGCGCTTCGACCGGGCCAACGAGGACGTGACCGCGGTCTCCCTGGCCACCGGCCGGCTGATGGCCCTGATGTTCCCGGTCGTGATGGCCGTGGTGAACATCTCCAGCGTCGCCGTGCTGTGGTTCGGCGCCCACCGGATCGACAGCGGCGGGATGCAGATCGGCGCGCTGACCGCGTTTCTCAGCTATCTGATGCAGATCCTGATGTCGGTCATGATGGCCACGTTCATGTTCATGATGGTGCCGCGCGCCGAGGTGTGCGCCGAGCGCATCCAGGAGGTGCTGGGCACGGACTCCAGCGTCGTACCGCCCTCCGCGCCCGTGACGGACCTACGCCGGCACGGCCACCTGGAGCTGGCCGGCGTCGAGTTCGCCTACCCGGGCGCCGAGGCGGCCGTGCTGCGCGGGATCGACCTCGTCGCCCGGCCCGGCCAGACCACCGCGGTGATCGGCTCGACCGGCAGCGGCAAGTCCACCCTGCTCGGCCTGATCCCCCGGCTGTACGACGCGACCGGCGGCCGGGTGCTGGTCGACGGCGAGGACGTCGCCCACATCGATCCGGCGCTGCTCGCCGAGACCGTCGGGCTGGTGCCGCAGAAGCCGTATCTGTTCTCCGGGACCGTGGCGACCAATCTGCGCTACGGGAAGCCGGACGCGAGCGACGAGGAGCTGTGGCACGCGCTGGAGGTGGCGCAGGCCAAGGACTTCGTGGAAGGGCTCGAAGGCGGGCTGGACGCGCCGATCGCCCAGGGCGGCAGCAATGTCTCCGGCGGGCAGCGGCAGCGGCTGGCGATCGCCCGATGTCTGGTCCGCCGGCCGGAGATCTATCTGTTCGACGACTCCTTCTCGGCGCTGGACTACGCGACGGACGCGGCGCTGCGGCGGGCGCTGGCGAGCGAGACCGCGCAGGCGACCGTGGTGATCGTCGCCCAGCGGGTGTCCACGATCCGCGACGCCGACCGGATCGTCGTCCTGGACGAGGGCCGGGTCGTCGGCACGGGCACCCACACCGAACTGATGGCCGGGAACGAGACCTACCGGGAGATCGTGTTGTCGCAGCTCACGGAGCAGGAGGCCGCGGCATGAGCGACGACTCGTTGCAGAAGACACCCATCCGGCGCGGACCCGCGCCCATGGGCGGACCCGCGCGCTTCATGAGCGGCGGGCCGATCGAGCGCTCGATGGACTTCAAGGGGTCGCTGCGGCGCCTCGTGGGCCTGATGCGCGCCGACCGCTGGTTCCTCTACGCGGTGCTGGCGCTCGGCACGGCCAGCGTCGCCCTCACCGTGACCGGCCCGCGTATCCTCGGGCACGCCACCGACCTGATCTTCGCGGGCGTGATCGGCCGGCAGCTCGGCGACACCGGGCACAGCACCACCAAGGCCCAGGCCCTGCACTACCTGCGCGAGCACGGCAAGGGCGGGGTCGCCGACATGCTCTCGGGCATCGACTTCACCCCCGGCCAGGGCATGGACTTCCACGCCATCGGCATGATCCTGCTGCTGGCCCTCGGGGTGTACGTGTGCGCCGCGCTGCTGAGCGTGATGCAGATGCGCACGGCCACCAAGGTCATCAACCGGGCGGTGTACCGGCTGCGGGAGAGCGTCGAGGAGAAGCTGTCCCGGCTGCCGCTGTCGTACTTCGACCAGCAGCCGCGCGGCGAAGTGCTCAGCCGGGCCACCAACGACATCGACAACATCGGCCAGACGATGCAGCAGACCATGGGTCAGCTGGTCAACTCGGTGCTGACCATCGTCGGTGTGCTGGCCATGATGTTCTGGATCTCCTGGCTGCTGGCGCTGGTCGCGCTGGTGACCGTGCCCGTGACGATGATCGTCGCGACCAAGGTCGGCAAGCGCGCCCAGCCGCAGTTCGTGCAGCAGTGGAAGACCACCGGGCAACTGAACGCGCACATCGAGGAGATGTACACCGGCCACTCGCTGGTGAAGGTCTTCGGGCGCGCCGAGGAGTCCGCGGCGGCCTTCGAGGAGCAGAACGAGGCCCTGTACAGGTCCGGTTTCAAGGCCCAGTTCATATCGGGCACGATCCAGCCGCTGATGATGTTCATCGGCAATCTCAACTACGTGCTGGTCGCGGTGGTCGGCGGACTGCGGGTCGCGTCGGGCGCGCTGTCCATCGGGGACGTACAGGCGTTCGTGCAGTACTCACGGCAGTTCAGCCAGCCGCTGACGCAGGTCGCGAGCATGTCGAACCTGATCCAGTCCGGGGTCGCGTCGGCCGAGCGGGTCTTCGAACTCCTCGACGCCGACGAGCAGTCGGCCGAGCCGAAGACGCCGGCCCGCCCGGAGGAGCTGCACGGCCGGGTGGCGTTCGAGGACGTCGCCTTCCGCTACGACCCCGAGAAGCCGCTGATCGACGGTCTGTCGCTGTCGGTGGAGCCCGGCCACACGGTCGCGATCGTCGGCCCGACCGGCGCGGGCAAGACCACCCTGGTCAATCTGCTGATGCGGTTCTACGAGGTCTCCGGCGGCCGGATCACCCTGGACGGCACCGACATCGCCGCGATGTCCCGCGAGGAGCTGCGCTCCTCGATCGGCATGGTGCTCCAGGACACCTGGCTGTTCGGCGGCACGATCGCCGACAACATCGGCTACGGCTCCGAGCACGCGAACCGCGAGGAGATCGAGGCCGCGGCCAGGGCCGCGCACGCCGACCGCTTCATCCGTACCCTGCCCGACGGCTACGACACGGTCATCGACGACGAGGGCACGGGCGTCAGCGCGGGCGAGAAGCAACTGATCACCATCGCCCGGGCGTTCCTGTCCGACCCGGTGATCCTGGTGCTGGACGAGGCGACCAGCTCCGTCGACACCCGTACCGAGGTGCTGATCCAGCGCGCGATGGCCAAGCTCAGCCACGGCCGTACCAGCTTTGTCATCGCCCACCGGCTGTCCACGATCCGCGACGCCGATGTCATCCTCGTGATGGAATCCGGCTCGATCGTGGAGCACGGCACGCACACCGAACTGCTCGCCGCGCAGGGGGCGTACGCCCGGCTGTACGCGGCGCAGTTCGCCCAGGCGGTGGCCGAGGTGGACTGACGTGCCGGGCCGGCCGGGCCGGGGGGACGAACGGGGTGGACCCGCGCGGGGTAAGGGAGCGCGGGGCGTTGGTAGCCTGTGCGCGCGTTCCCGCGCGGCCTCAGGGGCCCGGGGACACGATTCAGGGCGGTCGGCCCGGAAGGCAGAGATCATGAGCGGTACCGTCACCACGCCCCCGCACGCCCGTACCCAGGGCGCGGATCCACGCGGCAAGGGACGTAACGGGCGTACCCCATCGGCCGATCCGGGGCCGCACTGCCCGAGCGGCGGTACGGCCCTGGAGCGGCGGGGCGCGCGGGTGCCGATCTGGTACCTGCGGGTGATCGGGCTGCTCAACCTGACCACGGCGGTGTCCCTGACCGTCCGTCAGGAGGTGTCGACGCACAACAGCGGTGAGCTGTTCACCCCGTTCATGCTCTTCGCGGGCTTCGGCTCGGCGGCTGCCGCGGTGTTCATGGCGATGATGCTGGCCCGGCGCAAGCGGGTGGCGTGGCTGGTCTTCGTCGTGCTGTGCGGCGGCTACGCGATCCTGTCGGTGTGGGGCCTGTGCTACGCGGATTTCCGGCGGCACCCCTTCAACTGGGTCTCCACCGCGATCACCCTGGTGGTGCTGGCCTTCGCACTGCTGGGCCGGCGCGAGTTCCACGGCAAGGGCGACCGCACCAACCCGCAGCTCGCGCTCGCCGTCCTCGGGGTCGGCGCGCTGCTGTCCGTCCTGGTCGGCACCACCCTGGTGACGGCCGTCGGCCCGGACGGCGCGAGCGTCGGCGACCGGGTCTGGTACGTGGCGCTGCGGCTGACCACGCTCAGCCGCAACTCCGACATCGAGCCGAATCTGCACGCCAACACGCTGGTCAACGCCGGGCTCAACCTCGGCGGACTGGTCCTGCTGCTCACCGTGCTCTACGCGCTCTTCCGCTCCCCGCGCGGCCGTGAGCTACAGAGCCGCGGCGACGAGGACCGGCTGCGGGCCCTGCTGGAACGGCACGGCGCCCGTGACTCGCTCGGCTACTTCGCGCTGCGCCGTGACAAGGCGGTGGTCTTCTCCGCCAGCGGCAAGGCGGCCGTCGCCTACCGGGTGGTCGGCGGGGTGGCGCTGGCCGCGGGCGACCCGATCGGTGACGTGGAGGCGTGGCCGGGCGCGATCGACGCCTGGCTGATGGAGGCCCGCGACCACGCGTGGATTCCCGCGGTGATGGGCGCGAGCGAGGAGGGCGGCACGGTCTACGCGCGGCACGGCCTGGACGCGCTGGAGCTGGGCGACGAGGCGATCGTGGAGACCGACGAGTTCACCCTCGACGGGCGGGCGATGCGGGGGGTGCGGCAGGCGTACAACCGGGTGCGCAGGGCCGGTTACACCACCCGGATCCGCCGCCACCGCGAGATCTCGCCGGGCTGCATGGCCCAGCTGATCGCGGCGGCCGACCGGTGGCGGGACGGGCAGACCGAGCGCGGTTTCTCGATGGCGCTCGGCCGGCTCGGCGACCCCGCCGACGGGGAGTGCGTGATGATCGAGTGCCACGACGGGGACGGCGAGCTGCGGGCGCTGCTGAGCTTTGTGCCGTGGGGGCCCAAGGGGCTGTCGCTCGATCTGATGCGGCGGGACCGGGACGGCGAGAACGGCCTGATGGAGTTCATGGTCCTCGACCTCATCGAGCGCTCCCGCGAGGTGGGCGTGGAGCGGCTCTCGCTGAACTTCGCGATGTTCCGGTCGGTGTTCGAGGGCGGCGCGCGGCTGGGCGCGGGGCCGGTGCTGCGGCTGTGGCGGTCGGCGCTGGTGTTCTTCTCGCGCTGGTGGCAGCTGGAGTCGCTGTACCGGGCGAACGCGAAGTACCGGCCGATCTGGGAGCCGCGCTTCCTGCTCTTCGCCAAGAGCGCGCATCTGCCGCGGATCGGACTGGCCAGTGCCAGGGCCGAGGGCTTCATCGTCACTCCGCGGCCGCTGTCCCGGCTGCGCGGGGACGGCTGAGGACCTTCACGGGCCCGGGCGGCTCGGGTTCAGTCGAGGTAGCCGCGGAGCTGGTCGGCGAAGGCGTGGTCGCGGAGCTTGCCGAGCGTCTTGGACTCGATCTGGCGGATGCGTTCGCGGGTGACGCCGAAGATGCGGCCGATCTCCTCCAGCGTGCGGGGGCGGCCGTCGGCGAGGCCGTAGCGCAGCTGGACGACCTTGCGTTCGCGCTCGCCGAGGGTGGAGAGCACGGCCTCCAGGTGCTCGCGCAGCAGCAGGAAGGCGGCGGACTCCACGGGTGAGGCGGCGTCGCCGTCCTCGATGAGGTCGCCGAGCGAGACGTCGTCCTCCTCACCGACGGGCGCGTGCAGCGAGACGGGTTCCTGGGCCAGCCGCAGCACCTCGCAGACCCGTTCCGGGGTGAGATCGAGCTGTGCGGCGACCTCCTCGGTGGTGGGTTCGTGGCCGTGCTCCTGGAGCAGTCTGCGCTGGACCCTGACCACGCGGTTGATCAGCTCCACGACGTGCACCGGCACCCGGATCGTCCGTGCCTGGTCGGCCAGCGCCCGTGACATGGCCTGGCGGATCCACCAGGTCGCGTACGTGGAGAACTTGTAGCCGCGGGCGTAGTCGAACTTCTCCACCGCGCGGATCAGCCCGAGGTTGCCCTCCTGGACCAGGTCGAGCATGGTCAGCCCGCGTCCGATGTAACGTTTCGCCACCGAGACGACCAGCCGCAGATTGGCCTCGATCAGCCGGCGTTTGGCCATCCGGCCCCGGACGACCAGGCAGTCGAGGTCCACGGCGAGCTGCGAGTCCAGTACGGGGAAGGCGGCGAGCTTCTCCTCGGCGAAGAGCCCGGCCTCCACCCGGCGGGCCAGCTCGACCTCCTCGGCCGCGGTGAGCAGCGGGATACGGCCGATCTCGCGCAGATACTGGCGGAACAGATCGGCGGAGGGGCCGGCCGACTCGGCGCGCAGCGGGCGCGGCGCCGGCTCGTCCTCAAGGTCGGTCTCCGGAAGGATCTCGGGCAGGATCTCGGACGGGACATCAGGCATATCGGCCAGGAGGTCGGGCGGGGCCTCGGCCAGCAGGTCGGGCGGGATTTCGGGCGGGATCTCCAGGAGAGGGGCCGCCAGGAGCGGGACCTCCAGGAGGGCGACGTCGTCCTGCCGCCGGCCGGGCACCCCGAGCGGGCCCGGCTCGTCCACCGGGGGCGCCGTGGCCAGGGCCACCGGGGGCGCCGTGCCCACCACCTCGGCCACTGATGGGAGGACCGGGAAGTCGGGCGGTGTCTGCGTCTCGATCTGCGTCTGCGTATGGGGCTGCACGGAAGCGACCTCCGCGGTGAGCGCGTCGTTGGGCTCGAAGAGCGTCAGGGCCGGGCGCCCACCCAGTGTGGCTCACGACGCACCCCCACTACGAGGGTCGTGCGCCCCCTTTTTCACGCCACGTCACCACGTGCGTCCGCCTGGTGACGCGGAAGGGTACGGTCCGCCGGACACGGGCGAGCGGGCGCCATGGCGTACCCCCGGCTCCCCTCTTCCGCACCCGCGTACGCCTCCGTACGCCCCCCGCTACAGCGCCGCCGCGCCCTGGACGCGAAGCCGCTGGCCGTACTGCTGGAGCGCCCACAGCTCGTTCCTGACCGCGATCGTCTCCGGGGAGTCGGCGGGGACGCCCTGCGCGGCCAGCCGGGCCTGGGTCGCGTGGACCTGGCCGATCCGGCGCTCCACCGCGTTCACCCGGACCCGGACCAGCACCTCACCCGCGTAGAGCTCCGGGACCTTGTGCATCACCGGCTCGACCGCCAGCTCGGTGATCATCATCCGTACGGTGTCGTCGGGCGCGGCCTCGCGCACCCGGGTCAGATAGTCGCCGTCGGCCCGCTCGACCCCGCCGACCTCCATGATCACCCGGCGTACCGCGGCGTACGGCGGGCCGGTGAACTCGTCCTCGCCATAGGCGTCGAAGGCCGGGGAGACCAGCTGCGGGTACTGGAGGGCGAGCTTGAGCAGCTCGCGCTCGACCCGGTGCGCGGGGCTGCGCAGATCGAGCCGGGGTCCGCGCGGCGCGGCGGGGGCGGTCTGCGGCTGCGCGTACGCCCCCCGCGCGGGCCGTCCGCGCTCCGGCGCCGCTCCCCCGGCCGCCCTGGCCCGGGACATCGCCCGCACCCGGCGGATCATCGACTGCTCCTCGGACTGCGTGGCGATCCCGGCCATCCCGACCAGCCGGATCGCGTAACGGTCGCGCAGCGCCTGGTTCTTGATCGCGGCGACCACCGGGACGGCCGCGTCGACCGCCGCCACCCGGCCCTCGTCCGTGTCCAGGTTGTAGCGGCCGACGATCGACCGCAGGGCGAAGGCGAACAGCGGGGTACGGGTGTCGATCAGCCGCTGTACGGCCGCGTCGCCCTCCGCGAGCCGCAGTTCGCAGGGGTCCATGCCGCCGGGGGTGATCGCGATCGAGGTCTCGGCGGCGAACTTCTGGTCGTCCTCGAAGGCGCGCAGCGCGGCCTTCTGCCCGGCCTCGTCGCCGTCGAAGGTGAAGACGACCTCGGCGGTGGAGTTGTCCATCAGCAGCCGGCGCAGGATCTTGATGTGGTCGCCGCCGAAGGAGGTGCCGCAGGTGGCGATCGCGGTGGTGACCCCGGCCAGATGGCAGGCCATCACATCGGTGTAGCCCTCGACGACGACCGCGCGGCCGGTCCTGGCGATCTCCTTCTTGGCCAGATCGATCCCGTAGAGCACCTGGGACTTGTGGTAGAGCGGGGTCTCGGAGGTGTTGAGGTACTTCGGGCCCTGGTCGTCCTCGCGCAGCTTGCGGGCGCCGAAGCCGATCACCTCGCCGGTGATGTCGCGGATCGGCCAGATCAGCCGGCCCCTGAACCGGTCGATGGCGCCGCCGCGGCGGCTCTCCGAGGCCAGGCCGGCGACCATCAGCTCCTTGTCGGTGAAGCCCTTGCCGCGCAGATGACGCACGAGGTGGTCCCAGCCGGCGGGCGCGTAGCCGACCCCGAAGTGCTCGGCCGCGGCCTGGTCGAAGCCGCGCTCGGCGAGGAACTTCCGCCCGATCTCGGCCTCGGCGCCGCCCAGTTGCTCGACGTAGAAGAGCGCGGCGGCCCGGTGTGCCTCGACCAGCCGGATACGGTCGCCCTGCTGCCGGCCGTGGCTGTGCCCGCCCTCCTCGTACCGCAGCGTGATCCCGGCCTGCGCGGCCAGGCGCTCCACGGTCTCGGCGAAGGTCAGATGATCGACCTTCATCACGAACGCGAGCGTGTCGCCGCCTTCCCCGCACCCGAAGCAATGGTATAGACCTTTGGCCGGGCTGACCTGGAAGGAGGGGGACTTCTCGTCGTGGAAGGGGCACAGGCCCTTGAGATTGCCGCCGCCGGCGTTCTTGAGCTGGAGGTATTCGGCGACCACGGCATCGATCGGAACGGCGTCCCGTACCGCCTTCACGTCTTCGTCCCTGATCCTGCCTGCCACGCGTGCAGTCTACGGGCCCGCTCGGACACGTACGGGCTCCGGCCTCCGCCCGAACCCCACCCACCGCGGCCGCGGCCACTGCCCAGCGCGGGCACCCGCACGGATACCGGCCCGCGCCGGATACGCGCGGCCCTCGCGCCCGGCACGGACACAGGCGCGGACACCGTCCGGCGCGGGCAGCCGCACAACCCCGCGCAGCGTACGGGCCCGGTCGGACACCCACCAGCTCGGTCGCGGACCAAAGCCCGTCTCCGCGGCGCGAACCGCCGCCCGCCGCGGCCGCAGCCGCGAGCGCCGCCCGGCGCGGGCACCCGCACGGATACCGGCCCGCGCCGGATACGCGCGGCCCCCGCCCAGGACGGGCATCCGTACAAACCCGTGCAGCGTATGGGCCCGGTCGCGGACCGAAACCCGTCTCCGCAGCGCGAACCCCCACCCGACGTGGCCGGGGACACCACCCGGCACGCGTACAACCCGGCACCGTACGGGCGCACCCTCCGCACGGGCATCGCCACCGCGCCGATCACGCGCGAACCCCGCCCGGCACGGACACAGGCGACAGTGCCCGGCGCGGGCACCCACACAACCCGGCGCAGCGTACGGGCCCGGTCGGACACCCACCAGCTCGGTCGCGGACCGAAGCCCACCTCCGCGGCGCGGAACCCCACCCGACGCGGGCGCGGCCGCGGGCACCGCCCGGCGCGGGCAGCCGCACAAACCGCACGCCGCCCGGCACGGGCACGGGCACGACGTCGCGCGACCCCCCGCCCGGACGGGCGTCCGTACAAACCCGCGTGCCGGCCGCACGGGTATTGACCGGCTCGAAAGGGGAGGACTAGCTTCGGCATTTATTAGGAAGGTTTCCTAACTTGTCAAGGAGCCGCGCCCGTATGCCCATCGCCGCCCGCAGGGCCACCGTCGTCACGACCGCCGTCACCGCCGCCGCGCTGGTGGCCGCGCTCGCCCTGGCTGAAGGCGCGGACACCGCGCAGGCCGCCACCACCGGACTGGTCCGGGTCAACCAGGCCGGCTACGCGGACGGCGCCGCGAAGGAAGCCTTCCTGCTGGCCCACGGCAAGGTGTCGAACGCGTCCTGGAAGCTGCTCGACAGCCACGGCAAGGTCGCCGCCCACGGCCGCACGGGCGGCAGCCTCGGCAAGTGGAACAAGGGCTACCCGGCGGTCTATCTGATCGACTTCAGCAAGGTCCACCGGCACGGCCGCTACCACCTGGTCGTCGGCGGCGCGGCCACCGCCTCCTCCCCCGCCTTCACCATCGGCTCCCGCGCGGCCGTCTTCGGCAAGCCCGCCGCCGACGCCACCGCCTTCTTCCAGGCCCAGCGCGACGGCGCGCACACCGTACCGGGCGCCCTGCACCGCAAGCCCGCGCACCTCAACGACGCCAAGGCCGCCGTCTACGCCTGGCCCACCTTCACCGACCCCGACGGCGACACGATCAAGGCCGCGCCGAAGAAGATCGGCGGCCCGGTGGACGTCTCCGGCGGCTGGTTCGACGCGGGCGACTATCTGAAATTCACCGAGACCACCTCCTACGCCGTCGCCGCGCTCCAGATCGCCGCCCGCCAGAGCGGCGCCCACCCGCCGGCCGCGCTGACCGCCGAGGCCCAGCACGGCCTGGACTGGCTGGACAAGATGTGGGACGAGAAGACCCGCACCCTCTACATCCAGGTCGGACTCGGCTCGGGTACGGACAGCGGCAGCGTCGTCGGCGACCACGACGTGTGGCGGCTGCCGGAGAAGGACGACACCGACTCCGCGCACCCGTTCCTGAAGAACCGGCCGGTCTTCCGGGCCGGGGCGCCCGGCGCGAAGATCAGCCCCAACCAGGCGGGCCGGCTGGCCGCCGACTTCGCGCTCGGCGCGCAGCGCTACGCCCGTACCAGCCCGGCGAAGGCCCGCGGGTATCTGCGGACGGCCGCGCAGATCTACGCCCTCGCCGACACCAAGCCGGGCACCCTGGTGACGACCGTGCCGTACGGCTACTACCCGGAGACCAGCTGGAAGGACGACCTGGCCCTCGGCGGCGCCGAACTGGCCCTGGCCGCACAGAAGCTGCACGACCCGCGGGCCTCCCAGTGGCTCGCGCAGGCCGCCCACTGGGCCAAGGGTCACCAGAGCGAGGCCGGCGCGGACACCCTCAACATGTACGACACCAGCGCGCTCGCCGACCTCGATCTCGCCCGCGCGCTCAAGGCGGCGGGCAGGCAGCACGGCCTGGCGGTGACGTATCAGCAGCTCATCGGTTATGTGAAGGGCCAGATCAAGGCCGGGCAGCAGCGGGCGAAGGCCGACCCCTTCCACGCGGGCGCGGTCTACGACGACTTCGACGCGGACTCGCACACCATGGGTCTGGCGGCCACGGTCCGGCTGTACAAGGCGGTGACCGGCGACGCGTCGTACGACAGGTTCGGCACGCAGCAGTTCGGCTGGCTGCTGGGGGCGAACGCCTGGGGGACGTCGTTCATGGTCGGCGAGGGGAAGACCTTCCCCAGGTGCACGGCCGGTGAACTGGGCAACCTGGCGGGCGGTCTGAAGGGCTCCCGGCCGCTCGAAGTCGGCGCGATCGTCAACGGGCCCAACGGCGCCGAGCAGTTCAGCGACGGCCTCGGCGACTACATGGACGGCATGCGGGCCTGCCCGGCGGGCGGCGCGGACCCGTTCGGCGCCTTCAACGGGCACGGCAGCCGCTATGTGGACGACGTCAGGTCGTGGCAGAGCTCGGAACCCGCGCTGGACATGGACGCGTCGGGACTGCTGGCGTTCTACCTGTCGAAGTGACGGCCGCGCGGTCCCCTGCCCGGACATCACAGGGCCGTGGACCGCGCGATCCGGCGCCGCGGCCGACTGCTACGGCCGGCCGAGATCCTTGGTGACGAAGCGGTAGTGCAGACCGCTCGGCGCGAGCTCGAACTGCTCACCGATCGCGGTGAAACCGGCGTGCTCGTAGAAGCCGGCGGCGGCGATCCGGCCGTTGCACCAGACGATCCCGGCGCCCCGGGCGGCGGCCTCGCGCAGCCCCGCCCGCAGGGCCGCGACACCGTATCCCTGGCCGCGCACCTCGGGGGCGGTGCCCATGCCGCGGAAGCGGTACGCGGGGGCCGCGTCGCCGGACAGCGGGTCGGGGAAGAAGGTCACGCAGCCGCGTACGGCGCCCTCGGCGTCGTACGCGGCTATGTGGAAGACACCCTCGTGCGCGTCCTCCGGATAGACGGCGGTCTCGCGCGGCAGCCCGGTACGCAGCACCGCCCATCGCAGCGCGAAGATCTCCTCGACGGGTACGACGGCGGTCCGCATACGGGTGTCCTTCCTGATCAGTCCAGGAAAGAGGCTAGCGGTACGGCAGGGTCGGACAGCGCCTCGGGGTCGACCGGGCGGCCGGAGCGGATGAGGTTCTGGACGGGCTCGGTGACGTCCCAGATGTTCACGTTCATCCCGGCGAGCACCCGGCCCTCGTTCAGCCAGAAGGCGATGAACTGCCGCTTGCCGACGTCCCCGCGGCACACCACCTGGTCGTACGAGCCGGGCGCCGCCCAGCCGGAGAACTCCATGCCGAGGTCGTACTGGTCGGAGAAGAAGTACGGGACCCGGTCGTACGAGACCTCCTGGCCGAGCATCGCGCGGGCGGCCGCGGGGCCGCCGTTGAGGGCGTTGGCCCAGTGCTCGACCCGCAGCCGGCGGCCGAGCAGCGGGTGCTCGGCGTTGGCGACGTCCCCGGCGGCGTAGATGTCCGGATCGGAGGTGCGCAGGGAGGCATCGACCGCGATACCGCCGCCGTCGGCCCGGTCCACCAGGGTCAGCCCCGCGGCCTCGGCGAGCGCGGTGCGCGGGGCGGCGCCGATCGCGGCGAGCACGTCGTGCGCGGGGTGCTCCTGGCCGTCGTCGGTGAGCGCGGCCAGCACCACGCCGTCCTGGCCGGTGATCCCGGTCAGCCGCGTCCCGAACGCGAAGCGCACCCCGCGCTCGGTGTGCAGATCGGTGAAGACGGCGCCCAGTTCGGGGCCGAGCACGGAGTGCAGCGGGGTCGGCGCGGGCTCGACGACCGTCACCTCGGCGCCGTAGCCGCGGGCGGCGGCGGCCACTTCCAGGCCGATCCAGCCGGCCCCGGCGATCACCAGATGGCCGTTCTCCCGGCCGAGGCTGGCCAGGACGTGCTTCAGCCGCTCGGCGTGGGCCAGGCGGCGCAGGTGGTGGACGCCGACCAGGTCGGTGCCGGGGATGTCGAGGCGGCGCGGTTCACTGCCCGTGGCGAGGAGCAGCTTGTCGTACTGCAAGGTGGTGCCGTCGCCGAGGGTGACGGTGTGGGCGGCGCGGTCGAGGTGCACGGCGGGCTGGCCGAGGTGCAGTTCGATGTCGTGCTCGGCGTACCAGGCGTTGCGCTGGACGAAGACGGAGTCGCGCTCCGCGTTGCCGGCCAGGAACGCCTTGGACAGCGGTGGCCGTTCGTAGGGGTGGTCGCGCTCGTCGCCGATCAGTATCACCCGGCCGGTGAATCCCTCGGAGCGAAGGGTCTCGGCGGCTTTCGCCCCGGCGAGCCCGGCTCCGACGATCACGAAGGTCTGGTGTGCGTCCACCACTGTGCGCCTCCCCTGCGGGTTGTTCCCTGGATACCCGCGCGGGTCCGTCCGCGCGCGTGCCGCACGTCAGCGTCCCGCACGCCGGGTCCCTCCGGAAGGGCGCCGCGCCGTACGGGTGTCGTGGGCGCGTCGTCCGCGGGAGGTTCGCGGCGCCGCTCCGGGGCATTCCCGGCGACTATGCCAGGCGCGCGTGCAGGGCCGTCGCCGCCGCGTCCGTCAGCGCCGCGATCTGGTCCACGACCGTACGCCTGCGCACCAAAGGGTCCGAGGCGTCCTCGTAGATCCCCCTGAACTGCGGATCGAGCCCCTCCGGCGCCCGCGCCAGCAGCGCTTCCGCCAGCTCGCCTATCACCACCCGCTGCTCCGCCCGGCGCCGCGCCTGCGCGGCCCGCTGCATGACGCAGCAGTCGGCCACCGCCTTGAGCACCGCGCACTCCAGGCGCTGCTGCGCCGGGACGACCAGCTCGGCGCCGTACCGGGTCAGCCCCGCGTCCCCGTAGCACTCGCGTGTCGCGCTCTCCGCGGCCTGGCAGAACCGCCCGATGAGCTGCGAGGCCGCGTCCTTGAGCCGGGCCTGGTCGAGCGCGGAGCCGTCGTAGCGCCGGGGCCACCACGGCTGGCCGATCAGCCGGTCCAGGGCCTCGGCGAGCGCGTCGGACTCCGTGCCGGGCGGGGCGTAGCGCGCGGCCGCGCAGGCGAAGACCTCGGCGCGTTCCGGGCCTGACAGCAGCGCGCGGGGGTCGATGTGCCCGGCCTGGAGGCCGTCCTCCACGTCGTGCGCGGAGTAGGCGACGTCGTCCGCCCAGTCCATGACCTGCGCCTCGAAGCAGCGCCGCTCGTCCGGCGCGCCCTCGCGTAGCCAGCGGAAGATCGGCAGGTCGTCCTCGTAGACGCCGAATTTGCGGCTGTGCGGGGCCGTGGGGTGGCCGCCGCGCGGCCAGGGGTACTTGGTCGCCGCGTCGAGGGCGGCCCGGGTGAGGTTGAGGCCGACGCTGACGAGGGCGCCGCCGGGGGCGTCGAAGAAACGTTTCGGCTCAATCCTCGTCAGCAGCCGCAGGCTCTGCGCGTTGCCCTCGAAACCGCCGCACTCCGCGGCGAACTCGGCCAGTACCTGTTCGCCGTTGTGCCCGAAGGGCGGGTGCCCGAGGTCGTGCGCGAGGCACGCGGTCTCCACGAGATCGGGGTCGCAGCCCAGCGCGGCGCCCAGTTCACGCCCGACCTGCGCGCACTCCAGGGAGTGGGTGAGCCGGGTCCGCGGACTGGTGTCGGTGACGGCGCTGCCGCCCACCCCCGGGTCCACGACCTGCGTCTTCCCGGCGAGTCGGCGCAGCGCCGCCGAGTGCAGCACCCGGGCCCGGTCGCGCTGGAAGGCGGTGCGGCCGGGGCGCTTCTCCGGCTCGGGCACGTAGCGTTCCGTGTCCGCGTCGGCGTAGGGGTACGCGGTCGCCGCATCGTTGCCGTTCATAAGAACGACCGTAACCGGTCAGGGGGCTCCGACCGCGAACAGCCGATGGGCGCCGGGGGTGGCGGAGATGGCCTGATCGTGACGGGCCTGGTCGTAGCGGGCCTGGTCGTAGCGGTACAGGACCAGCCGGGCCATGGCCGGGTGCGCGCCGAGCGGGGCCGAGGCGATCCAGGGCGCGGCGCCCACGCTCTGCGTGGCGAAGCGGCCGGGCGCGGTGAAGTACGCGGCGACCGCGATCCGCCGCAGCCCCCGCGCGGTGAGCGCGGCGACCGCCTCGGGGACCGTGGGCGCGGCGGCCGAGGCGTACGCGGGTACGACCGGGACGCCGCCCAGCCGCGCGCCGAGCAGGGCGGCGGTCCTGGCGGTGTCGACCGCGGAGTCGGGGTCGCGCGACCCGGCGGCGGCCAGCACGACCGCCTGCCCGGGGCCCTCGGCGTCCCAGCCGGCCGCGAGCAGCCGGGCGTGCAGCGCCAGCGCGAGCAGCGGATGCGGGCCGAGCGCCGGGGCGACCACGCCGCGCAGGTGCGGCGCGGCGGCGAGCGCCGCGGGCAGATCACGCTTGACGTGGTGGCCGCGGCCGAGCAGCAGCGGTACGAGGACGGCTTCGCCGCTCAGCCCGGCCAGTGTGTCGGCGAGCGGCGGATCGTTCAGCTCGATGTGCCCGAGGCGTACGTCCAGGCCGGGGCGCAGGGCCCGGACCCGGTCGAGCAGCGCCCGTACGGTCCGCAGCGCGCGCGGGTCGCGGCTGCCGTGCGCGACGGCCACGAGGGCCGGCCGGCGGGTCGGCGCTGTCGGAATCGTCATACAACGATCCTGCGGGGTGCGGATTGCGCGACCGTTTCGGGCCGGTCACGGATGATGTCGGCGCTCTCACGGGGGCTTCCGCCTCCGGTGAGGGGCCGGGCGGCGTTCGACGCGGCTTGCGGCGGGGCTTGCGGCGGGCCTACGGTTCCGCGCGGTCCAGCCAGTCGCCGCTGTCGATCCGGGAGCCGGAAAGCAGCAGCTCACGGGCCGTACGGTCGGCGGCGAAATAGACCCAGGCGTCGATCTCGCCGCTTTCGGTCAGCACATTCCGCCGCGCTCTCTCGTAATGGTTCGCCGCGCTGCCCGGGACGTATCCCTCCAGCCGGTCGAGTGCCGCGAGCACCTGCTCGTACGCCGCCGCGCTGGGCCCGTCGAGTACGGCGACCGCGCCGCGCACGGTCCCGGCGCCGGTCGGGTCGGGGACCGCGTAGGGGTAGCCGGGGCCCTGGAAGAGCAGGGCGGCGTGCAGCACGGCCGGGGTCCAGGACAGCGAGTGCTCGTGCAGCAGCAGCCGATGATTGCGCTCGCCGGGCAGCAGCGTCCCGTAGAGAAAGAACGGCAGACGCGGGGAGATCACAGCAGCCTCCGAAGCTGATTGTCGCCGGGCCGCCGGGCTTCCGGACCGGTGTCGGCCCGGGCGGCGGGGGTCGGTTTCCGCCCGGCCGGCCGGAGATGCCGCGGCGGTGTGTTCGGTTGGGTGCGCGTCGTGTTGATCAACTGTCAACCCGACCCGGCGGCGCGGAAGCGGCTGAGCAGTGCGTGGGCTGACGGGCTGTCCGCGTCGAAGACATGAATGTCCTCGTGTTCGGCGGGGACTTCGGGTCCCCACAGGCGCGCTCCGTTGCAGCTGAAGCAGAAGGAGATCTCGAAGAGAAGGGCCGTGGCGCCGTGGGCCCGGATGCCCCAGCCCGGGGTGAAGCAGCGCCGCCTCGCGCCTTCCGGCAGTTCGGTGATCAACGCCGGCACCTGCCGGACCTCGTCCTCCGCCCAGAGTGCGACGTCCTCACCGTCCAGCGGGCCCGGGAACACGTCCCGCGTGGCCGAGGTGACGCGGACGACCTCGATCAGCTCGGTTCGCGCGCCGGCGCCGGGAAGCAGCATGCGTCAAGCATCGCGGATCACCGCACCCTCCCGTAGGGGTTCGGGACCGGTTCCGGCCAGGCCGGTGCGAGCCGGCCGGGCCCGAGGACACAGGCGCACCGCGCCGGGGGCGGGACGGTGTGGGAGAACGGTGGTGGCGGGGGTTGATGGCACGCTTCGGGGGACATATCGGCATCCGGCCCGGGCCGGTGGCAGAGGGTTCAGGGGCGTGAGAGTCGGCTTCGCGTGCGGCCGGCCCGATTTCGGCGCGTTCGGGCCGGGGAAAGGAGACGGCTTGTGGCTATCGGTCGGCGGCGGCGCGGTGGAGGTCTGAGGGAGGACCGGTCCGAGGGGTTCGGCGAGCGGTTGCTGGGCACCCTGCTCGACCGGGCGCACGAGATGCCGGCGCAGCTGATCGCTCCGCTGGTCGCCGAGGAGGTGAGCCGGATCGGCGGCCGGGAGGTCTCGATCCTCCTGCAGGACTACGAGCAGTTGCTGCTCGTGCCCCTGCCGGGCCGGCGGCTGACCATCTCCGGTCCCGAGCCGGTCGTGGGCTCCCCTGCCGGTGAGTCCTTTCTGCTCCGCCGGTCCGTGGAGGTCGCCGAGAACGACGGCGTCCGGATGTATCTGCCGCTGCTGGACGGCAGCGACCAGATCGGGGTCATGGTCGTCACCCTCGACCGTGTCGATGACGACGACCGGCGGCTGCTGCGCCGACTGGCCGCTCTGGTCGCCGACATGATCGTCACCAAGGACGCCTACACCGACGAGTTCTTCCAGGCCAGACGCCGGGCCCCGATGAGCGTGGCGGCCGAGATCCAGTGGTCGCTGCTGCCCCCGCTGTCGATGACCGTTCCCCAGGTCGAGGTCGCGGGAATCCTGGAGCCCGCCTACCGGGTGGCCGGCGACAGCTTCGACTACGCCCTCAACGGGGACATCCTGCACGCCGCGATGATCGACGCGATGGGACACGGCCTGGACGCCGCGACCATGGCCACCGTCGCGATCGGCGCCTACCGGCACACCCGGCGCGCCAACACCGACCTGTCGCAGATGTACGCGTTCATGGACCGGGCCATCGAGCAGCAGTTCAGCCCCGACCACTTCGTCACCGCCCAGATGATGCACCTCAATGTCGCCACCGGTCATCTGAAGTGGGTCAACGCCGGCCACCCGGCGCCGGTGCTGATCCGGGCCGGCTCCGTACACGAACGGCTGGAGGGCCCGACGACCCTGCCCCTGGGCTGCGGCGGCGAACCGCCGCGGGTGAGCGAACGTCACCTCCAGCCCGGCGACCGGCTCCTGTGCTTCACCGACGGGCTGATCGAAGAACACCACGTCGGCGGAGACCCGTTCGGCGAGGCTCAGTTCATCGACACGATCAACCGCACCGTACGTGCCCACGCGAACGGAGGAGTCCGCGCGATCGCACGTACCCTCTCGCACGAACTCAAACGCGAGCGCGGCGGCATCACCAGCGACGACTCCTCCCTGTTCCTCATCGAATGGCGAGGAGGCGCCGCGAACCACCTCGGCGTCATGGAGTGAACACCCCCCGCGCGTCCGGTAGTTGCCCCCGGGGGCCGCTGCCACGCGGAAGCGGGACGGTCGGCGGGTCGGGCCCGTAAGGAAACAGTCCGGGTACCGCAGCGCGGTACCCGGACCGGTCCACGGCCGTCGGGGACGGTCAGTCCTTCTTCTTCTCGCCCAGCTTCTCGACGAAGTCCTGGGCCTTGTCGACCGCCGTGTCGATCTTGTCGCCGTGCTTGCCGCCGGTCTTCTCGTCGACGAGGTGGCCGACCTTCTCCAGCCCTTCGGAGATCTTGTCGCCGTGCGCCTCGGCGACCTCCTCGGCCTTGTCCTTGAGGTTCTTCAGGGCGTCGAACATGGGCAGACACGTCTCCTTCTCCGGTACTCCCTGGTCAGGGAAATGTTCCCACGGGGAACCCGGCGGCCGGGACAGCCCGTCCCCGGCCGGCCCGGAGCCGCGACCGGTGACCGGAACCGCCGGGGCCGGCCGGGCAGGGCCGGCCGCGGGCGCCCGACGGGCACTCGACGGGCGGCCAACAGGCGGCCAACAAGCGGCCACGGACGGGCCGTCGTGGGAAAACCCACAGGTGGGAAGGGGGTCATGGCGGTCTCGGGGACCGATTGTCAGTGGTGGCTTCTAATGTGATCCACATCGCAGACGGAAGGTCGGGGAGGCCGGGTCATGGGGTGGATCGAGACGGCGGCGGGCGGGTACGCCGTCGCGCTGGACGGCGCGAAGGTGGTGTGCCGCAATGCCGCGGGGCGCGCGCTGAAGCAGGTGCCGGGCAAGCTGCGGGACGACCCCGAGGTCGTACGGCTGCGGCAGCTCGCGGAGTGGCTGGAGCGGCACGAGCGGGAGTGCCTGGCGCAGGCGGACACCTGGCTGGTGCGGTCGCTGCCGGTGCCCGCCGCGCTGCTGGCCCGGGTGTGGCCCGACGCGGCCTGGCGCAAGGCGCTGCGCGATCTGGTGGTGGCCCCGGCCGCCCCCGACGGCGGCCCCGATCTGACCCGCGCGGGCTTTCTGCGGGACGCCGATCCGGAGCGCGGCCTCGGCGTCGTGGACCTGGCGGGGGATTCGGTGCGGCTGACCGCGCGGTCCGTGCTGATACCGCACCCGGTGCTGCTGGTGGAGCCCGCCGACCTGGGCGAGCTGCGGGAGTTCGCCGCGGAGCTGGACGTGGCCCAGAGCATCGGCCAGCTCTTCCGCGAGGTGTGGCGGCGGGAGCCGGGCGTGGACGCGGGGGCGTACGCGCTGGACACGTACGCGGGCGGCAGGTTCAAGGAGTTGCGGCACGCCACGGCCCGCGCGGCGCAGCACGGCTACCGGGTGCGCGGCGGCCACGCGGTCTGCCAGGTCGTGGAGGACGGCCGGACGGTGGAGGCGGCGCTGTGGCTCGGTGACGACTACCCGGAGGCGGAGTCCGTCACCGGGGGCCTGGAGTGGCACGGGGAGCGGGGCGCCCGGCTGCGGCTGGGCGAGGTCGGGCCGGTGGCCTGGTCGGAGGGCGAGCGGATGGCCTCGCTGCTGTACGCGGGACGGGTTGTGGACGAGGAAGAGGAGGGGGACCGGTGAACGAGCGGGATCTGCTGGAGGCGGGAGCGGTGCTGCCGCTCGGCGCGCCGGCGCCCGGGCTCCCGGCCGAGGGCGACGTGCCGGCCGAGGGCGACGTGCTGGCCGCGCGCGGCTACCGGCACCCGGCGCTGGACGGGCGGACCGTGGTCCGTCTGGTGCCCGAGGCGCTGGGCGAGGCCGAGGACCTGGCGCTGGAGTATCTGGGGTTCGCCGCCGAGGGCGGTGAGCGGGTCGGCCGGGTGGCGCGGCAGTCGCTGGGCTTCCCCGCCTGGGCGCTGGTGCACGACCCGGCGAACGGCAGGCACGCGCTGGCCGTCGTCAAGGAGATGGAACGCCTCGCGCGGATGGCCGCGACCAAGCCGGGCCACGCCAAGGAGGGTTTCGACGAGATCGCCACGCGGCTGGACCGCTCGGTGCCGCACTTCCTGCCGACGTACTACGAGCAGGTGGCCCGGCTCTTCGTGGCCGCGGAGTCGCCGACGTACGCGTCCTCGTTCTTCGGCAAGGCGCGGGACGCCGAGCGGCGGCACGCGCTGGAGGTGGACGAGGAGCGGCTGCGGGAGGTGTTCCTCGAGTTCGCGGCGGCGGGCGCGCTGAGCGGCAAGACCCTGCGGGAGCAGGCGAAGGGCCTGGCCGAACGGCTCGATCCGGCGGCGGCGTTCGAGCAGTTCCGCGTCCTGTGCCTGGAGCGCGGCGCGGCCGGCCTCGCGCCCTACGCGGGCATGGTCGAGGATCTGCGGCGCCTGGCGAAGGCGGCGGGCCGCGATGTCTTCGCGGAGGAGGTCTCGCTCGTCACGGAGCTGCTGCCCTCCGGGACCGTCGCACGGGCCCCGCAGTCGTTCTGGAAGACGGTCCGCCCGGCGCTGGTCGCCGCGGCCCGGCAGAGCCCGGCCGTCCGCGCCCGGCTCCTCCATGTGCTGCCGACCGCGGGCGACCGGACCCCGGCGGCGTACCTGATGTGGCTCGACACCTTGGCGGCGGCGGGCTCGTTCGCCCTGCTCACCGACCCGGCGGCGGCCTGCGAGGAGGCGCCGGGGGCCGCCGAATGGCTCGGGGCGTGGGCCTGGCACCGGCAGCGGGGGTACTGGCGGCGGGCCGGGCGGATCGCGGCGGAGCTGGACCTGGTGGAGCGGTTGGCCCCGCGGCTCGTGCGCGACGGGGAGCCGGTCCGGCTCACCACCGAGCAGGGACACCACGAGGTCGCGCTCGACCTGCTGGACGCCTGCCTGGCCGCGGGCGTGCCGGTCACCGATCCGCGCCGGGGCACCGCACTCGACCTGGCGGAGTGGCTGGACGACAAGGAGCCCGGCCGCCGCGACCTGGCGGCGGTCGCGGCCGACCCGCGGTACGCGCCGCTGCTGCGGGCCGCCGTCGAGAAGGCGGCGGCCGGCTCGGAAGGACCCGGCCATCTGGAGCGGATCGCCGCGGACCCGGTGCTCGGGCCGGTCGCCGGGTCCTGGCTCGCCGAGCGGGCGGAGGATCTGGGCCGTCCGCTCGGACTGCCGGAGCTGGAGCGGCAGTTGAACCGGCTGTCCCGGTTCACGTCGCACGCGGCGCTGGCCACCGCGCCCGCCGCGTCCGCGCGGATCGCCGCCTTCGACGTCGCGCCCGTCCTGGCAGGCGCGCTGCGGGCCGGTGTGCTGGACGAGCTGGGCTGGTCCGCGCTGGACGAGGCCGTGAAGGTGATCCGGCCGTCCACCCCGCCGGGCACCCAGCCCGCCGACGGACCTCATCTGGACGACGCCTGGCCCGCGTTGCTGGTCGTGCAGGGCACCCGTGGGATCGCCGTGGGCCCGGACGGGGTGCTGGACGACCGTACGCTCGCGCTGCCCGCCCCCCACACCTACGGCTGGGACCGGGCGGTGCTGCGCTGGACCGACGGACAGTGGCTGATCGCCTCAGGGCGCGGTGACGACCGCCGGGCCGCCTGGTCGGGCCGGCCCGCCGATGTCTTCCCCCCGAAGGGCACGCTGGAGACGCCGTGGCGCGGTCCGGGCACGGTGTCGCTGCCGCTGCCCGGCGGTGGCCGCTTCTTCGGCACCCGCCCGATGCTCGCGGGCGACCGGTCCTTCGGCGACCGCCGTCCGGTCGCCTCGGACGGTATCTCGTACTGGGTGCTGCACGAACAGCGCTGGTACGAGTACGACCCGGCGACCGCGACCCGGGGCCGCGCCTCGGTGCCCGGCTTCTTCGACAGCGCGCTCGGCGAGGGGGTGCCGGACGCCGCGCTGATGGAGGCGTCGTCCCGGCTGCTGCCGGTCCAGCCGGGTCTTGAGGGCTCGCCGTTCGGCAGCAAGGACGGTCTGCTCGGCTGGTGGGTGCGGTACGACCCGGCCGCCCGCACCCTGACCGCCTGTTCGGTGGACGGCACCCGCAGCCGCGCGCTGCCCTGCCCGGACGGCATGGACGGCTTCCGGTACGGGCGCGGTCCCATGCCCCTGCCGCCGCTGCGGCTGCCGGGGGGTGCGGTGCTCCACCCGGTGACGGCGGGCCACTCCTCGGAGACCGTGCGGCTGTTCGACCCCGCGGGGGTCGAACTGGCCCTGGTGGAGGGCGGCGCGCGCGGCAATCAGTACACGGGCGGCACCGAACTCGTCCCGCCGGTCTGGTACTGGCACGCGCTGCGCCCGCGCGACGAGGCCGGGTCCGCGGTGCTGCGGGCCGTCACCGACCGGCAGGCCGCGGCCCTGCTCGCGGCGCTGCCGGACGAGAAGGCCGACGCGGTCGCCGCCGTAGGCCGGGTGCTGCCGGGCGTCACGCACCCGGCCCTGGTCAAGGGAATCGCCGCGCTCGCCGCCGAGGCCGCCCGCGCGGCCGGCCGGATCGCCGCCTTCGGCGAGCGGCTGGCGAAGGCGGACGAGCCCGCCGACGCGGGCACCGTCCCGGTCGTACACGCCCTCGACGGCCCGCTCAACGTCGCGTTGGCCGGGCTCCAGTCGGGCGGCAACTCCTACCGCTCGTCGGGCTCCACGCGGCACGCCCCGGCCGCCGTCGAGCAGATGCGGGCCCTGCACGGGCTGCTGGCCGGCGCCGCTCCGGGCGCGGAGCCGCCGGCGGGCGGGCCGCTGCGGCAGCTGGCGCAGTCCGTGCGCCGGGCGCTGACCGCCGCCGTCCCGCCCGGCCCGGCCACCCTGCCGCTCAACGGCTCGCTGGTCGGCTGGTCGTCACTGATCGGCCCGGGTCTGGCCGCCGCCGCTCAGCGGGCCGCCTCGCCCGGTACCCCGGACGAGGACCGGGCCGCGCTGCTGGAGTTCCTGGACGAGGCGACCGGCGGCGCGGCCCCGCTCGCCGACCCGCGCGGCCGACTGCGGGCCGTCGAGCTGAGCGGACCGGCCCCGGCGAAGGGCGAGGGCCTTGTCCGGGTGCACCGGGCGGGCGGCCGGCTGCTGCTGATCCTCGACTTCTCCTGGGTGCCCGCCAACCGGCAGCACTGGACCGGCGTGGAGTACGCGCCGGACGGGAGGTTCGGGCCCTGGGAAGGGTTCGAGCTGGTCAAGGAGACCACCTTCGGCGCCCCGGACGACCCCGAGCGCACCGCGGCGATCCGCCGGCTGGTCGCGCGGGTGCGGGAGAACGGCCCGGTGCCGTACCGTCCGGCGGCGGCCGAGCGGTTCGCTGAGCTCACCGGGGTGGACGCCTCCTCGGCCGCGCTGCTGCTGCTCGGGCTGACCGGCACCGACAGCTTCGGCTCCGAGAGCCTGCCCTCCCCCGAGGTGCTGGCGCTCGCCGGGCTGCGGCCGACCGTCGCGGCCGGCGCGCGTCAGGCGCTGCGGCCGGTGGTCACCTCCCAGCGGGTCCGGCTGCTGGCCCGGCTGGTGCCCGCCGACCCCGAGGCCGTCGACCTCCTGTGGCGCGACGGCTTCGACCCGGACGCGCTCGCCGCCGAGTGGATCGCGCTGCGCGGCAGACAACGCCCGGTCTCCATCGAGCTGTTCCAGCGCGCCGACCGGGAGGCGAACCTCGGCAACAGCGTCGTCCGCGCCCTCAACCCCGAGCTGCAACCCGAGCTGACCGGCCGCACCCGGCAGCGGCTGGTCGACGGCCTGCTCGCCCCCGAGGACCGTAACGCCCTGCTGACCGGCGGCGAGCTGAGCCACCACGTCCGCGCCCTGCGCTGGCTGGCCTACCGGCTGCCGTACGGCGACCCGCTGCGCGCGGTGCTGCCCGCCACCCTGCGGGCGCTGCGGGCCCGGCTCGCCGACGACGGACTGCTGCTGCACGCCGAGGCGGACTGGACCTCGGAGGGCAAGCCGTCCTCGGTGGCGGTCCGGGAGGCGTACGGGCTGCCGGCCACCGGTGGCGCGGACCGGGACGGATTCGTGACGGCCGGACCCGCGATCGTGCTGCTGCCCGACCGCTACGGCCACTGCGAGAACGTATGGCTGCGGACCTCGGCCCTGCTGCCCGGCACGTCCCCCGACGGCGGCCCCGGCCACCCGGCGCTGACCCTGCTGACCGGGCTGCGGCCCGCCGCCCGCACACTGTGGGCGCTGCGGGAGGTGGTCGGCGACGGTCTGACGGAGCTGGTGGCGGCCGACGGCCCGGCGGGCCGGCCGCACTGCCCGGCGCACAGCGCGCCCGAGCTGGTCACGGAGGCGTCCGCGCGGCTCGGGCTGTCCGAGGACGCCGCCGCGCTCTATCTGATGCTGCTGGCGCTGCCCGATCCGACCGACCGTCAGGTCACCGTGTGGACCGGGTGGAAGCCGGCCCGTATGAAGCGGACCCGCGCCGAACTGGCCGCGACCGACCTGGTGGTGGAGGCCAAGCGGGCCCGCGCGGGCCGCACCCTCTTCCTGCCCGGCGGCTGGCTCGACGCCAAGGCGCCGAGCCTGCCGATGGAGACGTGGAAGACCCCGCTGTTCCCGGCGGACGGCTACGACGGGTTCGTCGTACCCGACCGGCCGGTGCCCGAGCTGCTGCGGCAGGCGTGGCAGCGGGTGATCGCGGGCGACGCGCCCGGATTCGAGGAGTTCGCCGCGCGGCGGACCGGACGGGGAGGGGCCCGGCGATGAGCACCGAGACACGGCCGGCGGCCCGGCAGATCGAGCTGCCGGAGGACCGCCACGCGGCCGAGCTGGCCTTTCTGGCCGGTTACGACGACGGGCCGCGGCCCCCTGGCTGGCGGCTGACCCCGCGCGCGGTGGTGACCTTCGTCTGCGGCTCCGGCGGCGAGCCGCTGCACCGGGCCTCGGACGGCGAACGGCTCACGGTCACCCGGAAGTTCGTCGGCGACCGGGCGCTGGTCGAGCGCTGTGTGGTGACCCTCGCCGGGGAGCGCGGGCTGCTGCTGGTCGGCGAGCCGGGCACCGCCAAGTCGATGCTGTCCGAGCTGCTGGCGGCCGCCGTGTGCGGCAGCAGCGCGCTGACCGTGCAGGGCACCGCGGGCACCACGGAGGACCAGCTGCGTTACGGCTGGAACTACGCGATGCTGCTCGCCCAGGGCCCCGGCCCCGACGCCCTCGTACCCTCCCCGGTGCTCACCGCCATGACCCGCGGCGCGGTGGCCAGGATCGAGGAGGTCACCCGCTGTCTGCCCGAGGTGCAGGACGCCCTGGTGTCGATCCTGTCCGAGCGGCGGATGGCGGTGCCCGAGCTGGCCGAGGGCGACGGCGGCACGGTCCACGCGGCGCCCGGCTTCACCGTCATCGCCACGGCCAACCTCCGGGACCGCGGGGTCTCCGAGATGTCCGCGGCGCTCAAGCGGCGCTTCAACTTCGAGACGGTCGGCCCGATCACCGACCTGGACGCGGAGACCGAGTTGGTGCGTTCCCAGGCGACGGCGGCGCTGGCCCGCTCCGGGGCGAGGTTCACGGTCGACCAGGCCGTGCTGGAGGCGCTGGTCACCGCCTTCCGCGATCTGCGGACCGGGCAGAGCGCGGAGGGCTGGGAGATCGAGCGGCCCTCCACGGTGATGAGCACCGCCGAGGCGGTCCACGTGGCCACGTCCATGGGCCTGGGGGCGGCGTATCTCCCGGACGGCCGGGACCCGTTGCGCACGCTGCCCGGCCACTTGCTCGGCACCGTGCGCAAGGACGACCCGGCCGACCACGCCCGGCTGCTCGGTTACTGGGACGGCCCGGTCCGCCGCCGGGCCGAGCAGGGCGCGCCGCTGTGGCGCACGTTGTGGGAGCTGCGCGATGCGCTCGGCTGAGAAGAAGGCGCCGAGGGGCGCGAAGGACGGGAGCGACCGACCGGAGGCAGTGATGGGACACCTGACACCCGAGGACGCGATGGAAGAGCTGACGGAGAACCGGACGCCGTATCTGATCGGGGTACGGCACCACTCGCCCGCGCTGGCAGCCGCCATGCCCGAGCTGCTGGAAGACGCGGCGCCCGAGGTGCTCTTCGTGGAGCTGCCCTCGGACTTCACCAACTGGATTCCGTTCCTGGCCGACCCGGAGACCCGGCCGCCGGTCGCCCTGGCGGGCCACGGCCCGGGCGGGCTGGTCTTCCTGCCGTTCGCCGACTTCTCGCCCGAACTGGCCGCCCTGCGCTGGGCCCGGGAGGCGGGCGTGCCGGTCGTCCCTTTCGATCTGCCGGTCGGGGCGGGACCGGGCCGGGACGCGGCGGACGGCCCGCCGGCCGGGGGTGCGCGCCGCGGAGGGGGCGGCGCGCACCCCGGCTCCCCGGACCCGTCCGGGACCGGGGGCCGGCCGCTGGAGCGGGCGCTGCGGGCCCGGGCCGGGGGCGGCGAGGACCTGTGGGACCGGCTGGTGGAGGCCGCCGCGCCCGGCGGAAGCCCGCAGGAGCTGCGGCGGGCGGCGCTGCTGGTCGGGTGGGCGCTGCGCCGGGACACGGCGGAGTCCGGCCGGCTGGACCCGCGTGACCTGCGGCGCGAGGCGCACATGCGGCGGCGGCTGGCCGAACACCCCGGCAAGCGGACCGCCGCGCTCGTGGGCGCCTTCCACGGCCCGGCGCTGCTCCCGGGCGCCGCGTCCGAGGAACCGGTGGAGACGGAGCCGGTGGCGGTGACGACCTCCCTGGTGCCGTACGCGTATCCGCTGCTGGACGAGCGTTCGGGCTACCCGGCGGGCATCCGCGACCCCGAGTGGCAGCAGGGCGTGCTGCTCGCGGCGGGCGACCCGGCGCGGCTGGACGACCTGCTGGTCACCACGGCGGTACGGATCTGCGCGGCCGTACGGGCGGCCGGTCATCCGTGCGGGCCGCCGGACGCCCGTGAGGTTGTCCGGCACGCCCGCGACCTCGCCACACTGCGCGGCCTGCCCGCGGCCGGGCGGGGCGAACTCCTGGAAGCCGTGGAGACGGTGCTCACCCAGGGCCAACTGCTCGGCCGGGGGCGGGTGGTGGCCCGGGCCCTGGAGACCGTACTGGTCGGCACCCGGCACGGGCGGCTCGCCCCCGGCACCCCGCGCTCCGGCCTCGGCCCGGCGGTGGAGGGGCTGCTCGCCGACCTCGGGCTGCCGGGGCCGGCCGCGCCGGAGCGGCGCGAACTGCGGCTGGACCCGTACCGTTCGCCGCTGGACCGGCGGCGGGAGATCGCGCTGCGGCAACTGGCGGTCTGCCGGGTGCCGTACGGGGAGCCGGCGGACGTGGCGGGCACCGGCGGCGCGGCGGGGGTCGGCACCCGGTGGACGGTCGGGTGGACGCCCGCGACCGCCGCGATGATCGACGCCGTGGCGGCGCACGGCAGCGAACTGCCGCAGGCCGCCGAGGGGTTGCTGCGGCAGCGGGCGCTGAGCGAGCGGCGGCAGGGCGGGCCGACGGCGGCCGAGGTGCTGGCCGGTCTCGCCGACGCGGCGCACTGCGGGCTGACCGGCCCGGCCGCCGACCGGCTCGACGAGAGCGCCCAGCTGCTGCCCGCCACCGGCACGCTGCCCGAACTGCTCGCCGCGATGGCGCTGCTGGACCGGATCGCGGCCGGGCTCGTACCCGGGCTGCCCGCGGAGTGGGAGACGGCGGCCGTGTCCGCCGCGCTCGCCGAGCTGGCGGCGGCCGGGGTGCGCGCCCTGGACGGGCTGGCCGGTTCCGAGGACCCGGCGGACGCCCTGGCGCTGGCCGAACTCGCCTCCCGGGCCACGCCGGGCCTGCGGATGACCGACGCGCTCGACCGGCTCGCGGCCGAGGGCACCGCGCTGATCCGGGGCGCCGCGGCGGCCGCCCGGGTGCTGCTCGGCGAGAGCGGGGCCGCCGCGTTCGGCACGCTGCTGGCCTCGCGCACGGACAGCGCGACCACACCCGAACTCCGCACGGATCTGGCCGCGTATCTGACCGGCGCGCTCACCGCGGCCGGGCCGCTCCTCGAAGCGGGCCCGCTGCTCGAACCCTTCACCGCGCGGATCGAGTCGCTGCCCGACCGGCCGTTCCTCACCCGACTGCCCGCGCTGCGCCAAGGCTTCCAGGCCCTGTCCCCCGCGGCCCGCGACCGCCTTCTCACGACCGTCCGCACGACGGGACTGCCCGCCCGGACCCCGGACCCGGCCACGCTCGCCCGGCACGCGGCGGCGGACCTGGCGGCCCGCGAAGTGCTGGCCGGACTGGGCCTGTTGCCCCCGCCGCCGGTCGTGGCCGAGCCGGCCCCGCAGGACACGGCCGCGGACCCCGCGCCGCAGGCCGGTTCCCTCACCCCGGACCTGCGCTGGCAGTTGCTGCTCGGCCGGCTCGACGAGCGGGCGTCCGGGACCGGTCGGGCGGGGCGGATCGCCACGGCGCTGGACGAGCTGTACGGGACCGGCCGCGGCGAAGGGGCGGGGGCCGGTGGCGGCGGGGGCGCCGGGAGCGAGCCGCCGTACCCCGATGTCCGCGGCTGGTCGGAGGAGTTGGCGGCGCTCTTCGGCGAGGGCGTACGCGAAGAGGTGCTGGCGGCGGCCGCGGCGACGGGCCGGATGGACGCGGCCCTTGAGCTGGACCCGGCGGCGGCCCGGCCCTCGGTGGAGCTGCTGCGTACGGTGCTGTCGTACGCGGGCGGCCTGCCGGAGGGCCAGTTGGCGCGACTGCGGCCATTGGTGGCCAGGCTGGTACGGGAGTTGACGGACGCGCTGGCCACCCGGCTGCGTCCGGCGCTCGCGGGCCTGACCCACCCGCGCCCGACCCGCCGCCCGGGCGGACCGCTGGACCTGGCGCGTACCGTACGGGCCAATCTCGCGACCGCGCGCCGCGATCCGGCCGACGGCAGGGTGACGATCCTTCCGGAGCGGCCGGTCTTCCGGACCCGGGCGCGGAAGGCCGCGGACTGGCGGATCGTGCTGGTCGTCGACGTCTCGGGGTCCATGGAGGCGTCCACGATCTGGTCGGCGGTCACGGCGGCGGTCCTGGCCGGGGTGCCGGCCCTCCGCACCCACTTCGTGGCCTTCTCCACGGAGGTGCTGGACCTCACGGACCAGGTGGCCGATCCGCTGAGCCTGCTGCTGGAGGTGCGGGTCGGCGGGGGTACGCGGATCGCGCACGGCCTGCGGCACGCGCGCTCGCTGGTGACGGTGCCGTCGCGGACGATCGTCGTCCTGATCAGTGACTTCGAGGAGGGCGGGCCGGTGGGGGCGCTGCTCGCGGAGGTACGGGCGTTGGTGGATTCGGGGTGCCACGTCCTCGGGTGCGCGTCGCTCGACGCGGCGGGGAGGCCGCGGTACTCCGTGGGGGTGGCGGGTCAGTTGGTGGCGGCGGGTATGTCGGTCGCCGCGCTGAGTCCTTTGGAGTTGGGGCGGTGGGTCGCGGCGAAGGTCCGGGCCCCGTGAGGGGCCCCTGCGCGGGGTGCGCCCACTGGCGTGGGGGGCTTTTCGTTCCCACCCCGCCCACCCGTGCGGGTGCGTCTTCGTCTGCGGGTGCAACCGGTGGTCGGGTCGGGGCCAGTCCGGAGGTGACTCCTCGAACTGCGCATGTGGCGTTTTCCCAGGTTGGGTAACGGGAGTTTGCGCATTTCTGCGGGGACGCCTCCTCCCCGTCCCCTCCGACCGGTTGGCGGCGAACGGTCGCTGGGGGTGGTCAAAAAACCGGGTCCGACCGGAGAAGCGTGTGGGTTATCCCGACCTGCCAGTTGGCCACCCCGTAAGAACCGACAGCCGCCGATGGCGACGCGGGCCCACAAGAAGACCCGCAGACGGAGTCGACCCCGCACGGGCGAGCGAAGCGAGATGGGGGTACCCCCAGGCGAAGCTCTGGGGGAGGGCGGGAAACACCCCCACCACGGACGTGCACGTTGCGGGGGACGTAGGGGCAGCCCCCTCAACCACCCCGCGGCCGTCAGCCGCCAACGATGCCGGAGGGGACGGGGAGGAGGTGTCCCCGCAGAACTGCGAACGCAACACCGGCGGTGAAGCCGAAAACGAAACGGAAACGTTCGCAGTTCGAGGAGATACCTCCGGACTGGCCCCGACCCACCCACCGGTTGCACCCGCAGACGGAAACGCACCCGCACGGGTGGGCGGGGCGGGGATGAAAAGGCCCGACCCCGGACGAACCCGCACCCGCCGTACCGGGCGAACCGTAGACGGAGTCGACCCCGCACGGGTGGGCCGGGAGGGAAACACACCCGCCACGGACGTGCACGTTGCGGAGAACGTCGGGGCAGCACCCCGTAAGGCCCCACGCAGTGGGGCGCGCTCGCGTAGAGATTGGAAGGGAACCGCAGCATGACGAGTCCGCTGCCGCCCGTGGCGGCAAACGCCGCCGCCGAGGCAACGAACGCCCTGCCCCCGCGGCTGCGGAAGCGATTGGAGGTGACCGCCGCCAAGGCGAGGACGTGGGACGCCACCCGCGACGGCAACGCCCTCACCCTCCACGTCGACGCCGACACGACAGTGACCCTCACCCTCTCCCCCACCGGCACGATCACCACCGCCGACGCGGTGACCTGCACCTGCCTGCTCGCCCCCGCCTGCCTGCACCGCGCCGCGGTCCTCGCCGCGGCCCCGCTGGCCGAAGCGGACACCCCCGCGGCGGAGCCGGCAGAGCCGGAACCGGCACCCACGGCCGCGCCAGGCGCGGCCCGCGCGGCCCGCGCGGCACACGCGCTGTGGACCGCCGCGGTCGCCGCCCTGGAGGCGGGCGCCCGGACCTCGGCCCTCCCCCGGACGGGGCTGCTGCACGCCGCCCACACCGCCCGCCTCGCGGGCCTCCACCGGCCCGCCGCGACGGCGACCCGGGTCGCCCGCCGGCTGACCGAGGCGGCCGACGCGGACAGCGCCTTCCGGCTGGCCGATCTGACGGACGACCTCGCCGCGCTGCTCGGCGAGGCGAGAGCCGTACGGGACGCCCCGGACTCGGCCGCCGCGCGGGAGGCGGCGGGGACGGCCCGCCGTACGTACCGGGCCGCCGGATCGCTGCGGCTGTACGGCCTGTTCACCGAGCCCGTGGTGACGGCGTCGGGGTACGCGGGGGCGACGGCGTATCTGGCCACCCCGGACGGGGAGTTCCGTACGGTCGCGGTCGTCGCGCCCGGCGGCCCCGAGCGGGTGGCGGCCTCGGCGGCGGCCCGCGTACCCGGCGGCGCGGCGCTGACCCTGCGCGAACTCGGCCGCGGCGGCGGGCTGATCGCGACGGGCGCGACCGTGACCGAGGACGGCCGGATCGGCGGCGGCGCCGGGCTGCGTTCGGTCGCGGCGCCGGGCGCGGGCTGGGACGAGGCACCGTTCGACGCGCTGTGGGCGCGGCCCGTGGACGAACAGATACGCACCGCGCTGGCCTGGCGGGACATCCCCGTGGACCAGCGCCCGGCCGGCGGCGATCTGCTCTTCCTGACCGGTACGGTCACGGTGGTGGCCGGGCGGCCCGCCCTCGCGCTGTCGACCGGCGAGTCCGGTGGCGGCCCCGCGCCCGTACTCCACGCGCCGGACGAGCGACCGGAGTTGGCGTACGCGGAGAATCTGCGGCTGCTGATCCGGCACGCGGGCGCGCGCGTACGGGTGGTCGGGCGGTTGGCCGCGGACCGGCCGACCGGCCTGACCGCGCTGGCCCTGTCGCTCGGTGGCACCCCGTTCCATCTGGGCCTCGACCGTCTGCCCCCGGGCCCCCCGCCGTCCGCCGACCCCCCGCCGGGCGTGGCGCTTGCGCTGCCGCCCGTCGAGTGGGATCTGCTGAACCGTACGGTCGGCCGGGCCGTCGCGGGTGGCCGGGCCGTGGCCGCCGCGGCGGTCGACCCCGCGCTCCCGGCCCGGCTGCGCGCGGCCGGGCTGCCGACGGCCGCCGATTGCGCGGCCGCGCTCGCCGCTACCGCCAGGGCCCGCCGCCCGGACGCGCTGGGGGCGATGCTGCCCGCCGACCCGGACGCCTTCGCCCTGGCGTGGCTGGCCGCGGCCGTGTATGTCCGGGCGGCCGCCCGCGAGTTCACGGCAACCGCGTGGACCCGGCACACGTCCCTCACGGTGTAGAGGACCGTCGGCCACCGCGGAGGACCGGTATGCGCACACCCCCGTGGGCACGGCTCCGCCTGCCGCGCACCCGGCACGGCCGGCGCCGGCTGCTCCGGTGGACGGTCGCGGTCTGCGTACTCGCCCTGCTGCCCGCCACCTGGCTGCGGCTCACCACCGACGACCGGGTGCGGTCGGAGGCGGAGGTGCCGAGCGAGCCCGTGGCGGTGGTGTTCGGGGCGGGGCTGTGGGGTGGGCGGCCGTCGCCGTATCTGGCCCACCGGCTGGACGCGGCGGCCCGGCTGTACGCGGCGGGCAAGGTGAAGGTCGTGCTGGTGACCGGCGACAACAGCCGTACCTCGTACGACGAGCCGGGCGCGATGCGGACCTATCTCGCGGCGCACGGCGTACCGCGGGCCAAGGTCGTGCTGGACTACGCCGGGTTCGACACCTGGGACTCGTGCAGCCGGGCGAAGCGGATCTTCGGGGTGGACCGGGCGGTGCTGGTCAGCCAGGGGTTCCACATCCGCCGGGCGCTGGCGCTGTGCGGGGCGGCCGGGATCGACGCGTACGGCGTCGGGGTGGACGAGAAGCACGACGTGACCTGGTTCGCGGGCGGCGCCCGGGAGTTGCTCGCCGCGGACAAGGCGGCGTTCGACCTGACCGTACGGCCCGACCCGCACTTCCTCGGCCCCCACGAGACCGGGGTGGCCCGTGCCCTGGCCGCGCCCTCCCCGACACCGGCGCCCGTACCCGCCCGCTGACGCCGTCGGCGTCCCCGGCTCCTGCCCCTGACGCCGATACGATGAACAGTCCAGTGGATGTCCGCCCGGGAGGAACCCTCATGCCGTCCCACCTGCGCCACAGCTACGAGACCGAACTCGTCTGGACCGGCAACACCGGCACCGGTACGGCCACCTACCGCTCCTACGAGCGGTCCCACGAGGTTCGCGCCCCGGGCGTGCCGGCCGTCCTCGGCTCCGCCGACCCGGCCTTCCGCGGTGACGCCACCCGCTGGAACCCCGAGCAGATGCTGCTCGCCGCGCTGTCGCAGTGTCATCTGCTGGCGTATCTGCACCTGTGCGCGGTGAACGGCGTGACCGTGACCGCGTACACCGACCGGGCGACCGGCACGATGGCCCAGACGGCGGACGGCGGCGGTCACTTCACCGAGGCGGTGCTGCGGCCCGCCGTCGAGGTCGCCGAGGCCGGGATGACGGAGAAGGCGCTGGCGCTGCACGACGAGGCCCACCGCACGTGCTTCATCGCGAATTCGGTCAACTTCCCGGTCCGCCACGAGCCGACCGCGACCGTACGGCCCGCCGCGGAGGGCTGACCTTCATCCCTCGGCCGGCTCCGGCGGGTCGGGGCTCTCGACGATCAGCACACCGCGGGTGGTGCCCCGCTCGTCGTCCAGGTACTCGTCCTCCGGCCACAGCACGACCGTACGGTCCGCCGCGGCCCGGATCGCCGTGCCGTCCAGCTCCGCCCGCCGCTCGCCCACGCCCGCGTCGAGCCAGGCGCCGACCAGGGTCACGGGCCCGTCCGGCGGGAGCGGGGACACCCAGAACTGCGCGTCCCAGCGCAGATCGCTGCCGCCGCCCCCGTGCTCGATGATCCGCAGGGTCCCCGGGTCCTCCGACATCTGCGCCCGGGCGTACGGCAGGCCGTCCCCGGTGGCGGCCCGCCGCCCGTCCGCGTACTCGACGCCCAGCCGCAGCCCGGTGTCGCGGTCCTCGGCGCGGAACGGGTCCGGGTGGTGGTGCGGGAAGGGGCGGCCCATCCGCGGGGAGCCGTCGGGGAGTTCCCGGCGGACCGCGCGCAGGGCGAACTCGAAGCCGTTCGGGTACACCCGTATCGCCCCGACCCACACGGCGGCGTCGTCGGTACGGATCAGCAGCGCCTCGCCCGGCACGGACGCGGGCAGGACATGGTCGGGCTGGTACCAGGACCGACGGCGCTGCCGTACGGGCCTCGGGGGCGGGGGCGGCGGCGGGAAGGAGTCGAAGAAGTCCATGCCTTCACCCTGTCACCGCCCGGCCGGAGCGGACCGCCCGGAATCGGCCGTACCGCCCCCGCCCGCCGCAGCCCGGCCCGGACCCGGGTTCCCCGCACCACCGCGCCGGCCCGGACCCGGGTCCCCGGCACCCCCGCGCCCGCCCGGACCCGGGTCCCCGGCCGCCGGACGCCGGTCCGCATCGGCCTCCCCCGCGCTCCCGCCCGCCCCCGGTGCCACCCGCGCCCGCAGTCGCCGCAGCATCCGCGCGTCCTGGAACCCCACCGCCCGCGCCGCGGACTCCACGGTCGTGCCCTGCGAGATCAGGTGCTCGGCGCGCTCGACCCGCAGTTCCTGCTGGTAGCGCAGCGGGGTGAGCCCGGTCGAGGCGGTGAAGCGGCGAGTCAGGGTGCGTTCGCTGAGACCGGCCCGGGCGGCGAGGCCGGCGAGCGTGAGGCGGTCGGTGAAGCGCGCGTCGATGAGGTCCTGGGCGCGGTGGACGGCGTCGCTGAGGTGGCCTCGGTGCCGGAGCATGGCGCCGACCTGCTGCTCGTCGCCGTTGCGCCGGGCGTAGACGACCATCTGCCGGGCCACCCGCGCGGCCGCGCCCGGCCCGTGGCGCACCGCGAGCAGATGCAGGGCGAGGTCGATACCGCTGGCGATGCCCGCGGAGGTGACGACCCGGCCGTCCACGACGTAGAGCACATCGCGGACGACGGTGGCCCGCGGGTGGCGAAGCGCGAGTTCGTCCTGCACGTCGTGGTGGGTGGTGCAGCGGCGGCCGTCGAGCAGCCCGGCCCGGCCGAGCGCGTCCGCCCCCGCGCAGACGCTGGCGACGGTGCCGCCCGCGGCGTGGTGGTCGCGCAGCCGCCGCAGCACCGGCGCCGAGACCTCGCCGGTCTCCCGCAGGGTGGGCGAGCGCCAGCCGGGGACGATCAGCAGGTCGTCGGGTTCCAGCGGCGGCCAGTCGACGGCCGCCCGCAGCGGCAGCCCCTGCGCGCTGGGGACGTCTTCCCGCTCGGCCACGAAGTGCAGTTCGTAACCGAGGCCGTAGTCGGCGGCGGTGGAGAACACCTGGGCCGGGCCCGCGAGGTCGAGCAGATGCACCCTCGGGACGAGCAGGAAGACCACCCGGGTCACGATCCGGTCAGCTCCTTGACGGTGGTGACAGTGGCGAAACGGCCCTCCAGAGCGTAGCGCGTGCGCTCGATGACGTCGGCGGGGAGCAGGGTCAGCGGGTCGGCCAGCACCTCGGCGAGCGGGCGGCCGACGGGCGCGTCGGGGTGGGGGATCGGCTCGGTGGCGGTGGCGTCGATCACGAAGGTGACGTCGTAGCCGAGGTCGGAGGCGAGCCGGGTGGTGGTCTCGACGCACTGCTCGGTGCGGATGCCGCAGGTGATCAGCGAGCGGATGCCGCGCTCGGTGAGGATCTGGCCGAGGTTGGTGGTGGTGAAGGCGTTGTGCGAGGTCTTGGTCAGTACGGGCTCGCCGTCCGCCGCCGTGAGCCCGTCGATCAGCCGGACATGGCCGAGCGTCGGGTCGAAGACGGTGCCGCCGCCGGGCTCGGTGTGCAGCACCCACACCACCAGGTCGCCGCGCCCGCGGGCGAAGTCGACCAGCCTGGCGACCTGTTGGGCCACCTCGGGGTCGGAGGCGGCCTGCCAGCTCTCGCGCTGCCGGAAGGACTCCTGGACGTCGATGACGATCAGCGCGGTACCGGTCGAGGGGGCGCCCGTGGCGCCGGGGTTCTGGTTCGTGGTCATGCCCCGAGCATGGCTCCGAGCCGGGGTGCCGGGCCAGGCATGATCGTGACCCGGTGCGGAACGATCCGGTCATGCCGCGCGGTGTCCTCGATCGCCGGACGGGCTGATTTTCAGCCCGTCCGGCAATCGAGGACGGAACCGGACGCGCGGACGCTCACAGCCCGGCGCCCGCGGCGATGAGCGCACCGTTGCGCCCGGGTAATGGCGGGGATGCGGGCGGGAAACAGCGGCCGCGCACGCTTCCGGTCAGGGACAGGGTCCGCCCGCCGACGGAAGGTGACTGACGATGGCTTCGAGCACACCGAGGACGACGATCGTGCTGGTCGGTCACGGCATGGTCGGCCAGCGGTTCCTTGAGGCGCTGGCCGAGCGCGGCGTGACGGCACGCGCCCGGGTGGTCGTGCTGTGCGAGGAGCCCCGCCCGGCATACGACCGGGTCCATCTGACCTCGTACTTCTCCGAGGGCGTCACTCCCGGGGAACTCTCCCTGGTCGAGGACGGCTTCATGGAGCGGCACGGTATCGAGCTGCGCGTCGGCGACCCCGCGGTGGCCGTGGACCGTGACTCCCGTACGGTGACCGCCCGTTCGGGCCTGACCTTCGGCTACGACACGCTGGTGCTGGCCACCGGCTCGTACCCGTTCGTACCCCCGGTGCCGGGCCGGGACGCGGCGGGCTGCTTCGTCTACCGCACGATCGAGGACCTGCTCGCCATCGAGGCGTACGCCGCCGGAGCCCGGACCGGCACGGTGGTCGGCGGCGGGCTGCTCGGCCTGGAGGCGGCGGGCGCGCTCAAGGGGCTCGGCCTGGACACGCACGTGGTGGAGTTCGCGCCGCGGCTGATGCCGGCGCAGGTGGACGAGGGCGGCGGCGAGGCGCTCCGGCGCGGTGTCGAGGGCCTGGGCGTCCGGGTGCGTACGGGCGTCGGCGCCCGGGAGATCGTGACCGGCCCCGGCGGCCGGGTGACCGCGATGGCGCTGTCGGACGGTTCGGCGCTCCCCACCGACCTGGTGGTCTTCTCCGCCGGGGTGCGGCCGCGTGACGAACTGGCCAGGGCCTGCGGGCTGCCGGTCGGCGAGCGCGGCGGGATCGTGGTGGACACCTCCTGCCGTACGGCCGACCCGGCGGTCTTCGCGATCGGCGAGTGCGCCCAGGCCGCCGACGGCCGGGTCTACGGACTGGTCGCGCCCGGCAACGAGATGGCCGAGACCGCCGCCGAGGTCATCGCGGGCGCCTCCGGCGGTGCCGCCTTCACCGGCGCCGACCTGTCCACGAAGCTGAAGCTGCTCGGCGTGGACGTGGCGAGCTTCGGCGACGCGCACGGCGCCGCCGAGGGCTGCCTCGACGTCGTCTACTCCGACGCCCGTTCCGGGGTCTACCGCAAACTGGTGGTCGGCGCGGACGGCGCCCTGCTCGGCGGGATCCTGGTCGGCGACGCCGAGTCGTACGCGGTGCTGCGGTCGCTGACCGGTTCGGTGCCGCCGGTCGCGCCCGAGCATCTGGTGCTGCCGGCGGGCGCGGGCGGCGCCGTCTCGCTCGGCCCGGCCTCGCTGCCGGACACCGCGGTGATCTGCGGCTGCCACAACGTCACCAAGGCGACGATCCGCGGCGCGGTCACCGAGCACTCGTGCGCTTCGGTGCCGGAGGTCAAGAAGTGCACCAAGGCCGGTACGGGCTGCGGCAGTTGTGTGAAGGTGCTGGGCCAGTTGGTGTCCGCGGAGCTGGAGGCGAACGGCGTCACCGTCGACAAGGGCCTGTGCGGCTGCTTCGCGCGGACCCGCGCCGAGCTGTACGAGATCGTGCTCGCGCTGCGCATCGGCTCCTACCGCGAACTGCTCGACCGGTACGGCCGGGAGGGCGCCCGCGGCGGCGAGGGCTGCGAGGTGTGCAAGCCCGCGGTCGCCTCGATCCTGGCCTCGCTCGCGACCGCCATCGGCGCCCCCGGGCATGTGCTCGACGGCGAACAGGCCGCCCTCCAGGACACCAACGACCACTTCCTCGCCAACATGCAGAAGAACGGCTCCTATTCGATCGTGCCGCGCATCCCCGGCGGCGAGATCACCCCGGACAAGCTGATCGTGATCGGCGAGGTGGCCCGTGACTTCGGCCTCTACACGAAGATCACCGGTGGCCAGCGGATCGATCTGCTCGGCGCCCGGGTCGAGCAACTGCCGCTGATCTGGACTCGGTTGGTGGACGCCGGCTTCGAGTCCGGGCACGCGTACGGCAAGTCGCTGCGGACCGTGAAGTCCTGCGTCGGGCAGACCTGGTGCCGGTTCGGCGTGCGGGACAGCGTAGGGATGGCGATCGATCTTGAGCTGCGCTACCGGGGACTGCGCTCGCCGCACAAGCTCAAGTCCGCGGTGTCCGGCTGCCCGCGCGAGTGCGCGGAGGCGCGCAGCAAGGACTTCGGGGTGATCGCCACCGCCAACGGCTGGAATCTGTACGTCGGCGGCAACGGGGGCGCCACCCCGCGCCACGCCGATCTGCTCGCCCAGGACCTCTCGGACGCCGAACTCGTCCGGCTGATCGACCGGTTCCTGATGTTCTACATCCGCACCGCCGACCCCCTGGAGCGCACCAGCGTCTGGCTGGAACGCGTACCGGGCGGTCTGGCACACGTCCGCGAGGTCGTCGTCCACGACTCGCTGGGCATCTGCGACGAGTTGGAGGCCCTGATGGCCGAGCATGTCGCGGGCTACCGCGACGAGTGGGCCGACACCGTCAACGACCCGGAGCGGCTGCGCCGGTTCGTGTCCTTCGTCAACGCGCCCGACACCCCGGACCCGACCGTCCGGTTCGTCGCCGAGCGCGACCAGATCAAGCCCGCGCCGGTGCTGCCGGCCGTCCCGGAAACGGTGACCGTATGACCGCCACGACCGATCCGACCGCTCCGACCGCTCCCGCCGCCCGCGTCATCAGTGGCACCGGCAGCGTCCAACTGCGCACCGCGTACGGCTGGTTCCCGGTGTGCGCGCCCGAACTGCTCGAACCCGGACGGGGGGTGGCCGTACTGCTCCCCGACGGCGCCCAGGCCGCGCTCTTCCGCGACCGCGCGGACCGGCTGCACGCGATCGGCAACGTCGACCCGTTCACGGGCGCGGGCGTGCTCGCGCACGGCCTGGTCGGGTCGGCGGACGGCCGCCCGTACGTCGCCTCGCCGCTGCTCAAGCAGCGGTTCGACCTCGCGGACGGGCACTGCCTGGACGACGACACGGTGGCGGTGGCCACGTATCAGGTGCGGGTGGCCTGAGTCGACCGCGCGACACGGCCCGCCGGGCGCCCTCCTGATACGAGGGGTGCCCGGCGGGCCGTGGTCATCAGCCGCGCGGGGAGATCAACTGAGCGTGCAGGCGAGCCCGTTGAAGGTGAATCCGGTCGGCGCGGGGTTGGACCCCGACCAGTCGGCGTTGAAGCCGAAGGTCACCGTGCCGCCGCCGCTGGGAAGGCGGTTGTTGTACGACAGGTTCGTGGCGGTGTAGGTCGTGCCGCTCTTGGTGATGGTCGCGTTCCACGCCTGGGTGACGGTCTGTGTCCCGCCGGACTGCGTCCACTTCACGACCCAGCCGTCGGCCGCCGAGGTGGTGGTGAGCGTGATGTTCGCCGTGAAGCCGGTGTTCCACTGGTTGACCGCGTAGTTGACCGCGCAGGTCGAGCCCGGCTGCGCGGGGGTCGGCGTGGTCGACGTCGGGGTCACCGGCGGCTGCGTGGTGGGAGGCGTGCCCGGGGCCGTCGGGCTGCTCGGCGGGGTCGTCCCCGTACCGCTGCCGCCCAGCGCCGTCTGGATCGCGTAATAGGCGGGCTTGGGCTGGTAGTTCTCGTCGTACGGGGTCGCCGCGCCCTGGCCGGGGAAGGTGCTCGGCACCCACGAGTCGCTGTCGGTGAAGCCCCAGACGGTGATGCCCTTGCAGCGGGAGACGCCCAGGCAGTCGTTGACGACCGTGGTGTAGTCGTTCGCCTGCTGCTGGAGGGTGGTGGCCGTGGCAGGCGTCGTCATCCGGATGTCCAGCTCGGTGATGGCCACGTCCACGCCGAGGTCGGCGAACCGCTGGAGGTTCGCCTTGAAGGTGGACGGCACCTGGCCGAGGATGAAGTGCCCCTGGAAGCCGACTCCGTCGATCGGCACGCCCTGCTGCTTCAGCGACTTCACGAGGTTGTACATGCCGTCGCTCTTCGCGCCGGTGCCCTCGATGTTGTAGTCGTTGACGTAGAGCTTGGCGGCCGGGTCGGCGGCGCGCGCGGCGGTCAGCGCGTCGGCGATGTAGGAGACGCCGAGCTGGTTGTACCAGAGGTCGGCGCGGTAGGTGCCGTCCTCGTTGAAGGGCTCGTTGACCACGTCCCAGTGGGTGATCTTGCCCTTGAAGTGGGTGACCTCGTCGGTGACGTGCTTGACCAGGATGCTGTGCAGATCGGTGTTGCTGAAGCTGCCGGAGGTCAGCCAGCCGGGCAACTGGCTGTGCCACACCAGGTTGTGGCCGCGCACCTGCATGTAGCGCGGCTGGGCGAAGTTGACGACCGCGTCGCCGCCGCTCCAGTTGTAGGTGCCGCGGGTCTTCTCGACCGCGTCCCACTTCATCTCGTTGCCGGGCGTGATCGAGTTGAACTGGAGTCCGGCGATGTCGGCGTAGGTCCCGCTGAGCTTGCTCGCGGTCACCGCGGTGCCCATGTAGATGCCCTTGGCATCGGCGAGGTCGCGCAGCGGCGCGCCGGCGGCGTGGGCCGACGGTATGGCGACGGCGACGAGCGTCGCGGCGACCGCCAGGAGCGCGACGCCCGATCCGCCGACGGCGGACCTCTGGACTCGCTTCGAAAACATCGGGGGTACCTCTCTCCAAGTGGGGGATTGGATCAGGCAGTCGGGTGCGCGTGGGGGCGCACCCTGATACAGGCGATTCTTCCTGTGTTCATACGGACGGGTGGGCCGGATGTGTCAATCCGGCCGCACATTCCCTGGTGTCCGTAACGTCCTGGGCATTCACTCGCCCCGCCGAGGCGCGGTTCACCAGGGGTGGGCCGCCAGATACGCGGCGATACGGTCGCGGTCCCACACCCCGTCGGCGATCACCAGCCGATAGGCCAGCCGCAGGGCGGCGGCCGGGGCGAGCGGGAGCGCGCCGCCCAGGGCGAGGGACGGGCTGACGACGGGGGCCGGCCCACCGCGCACCGACCAGCGGGGCGCGCCGCCGGGCAGCCGGGGGTCGGCGGCGAAGACCAGGGTGGCGGGCCCCGGGTGGGCGCCGGGGCCGCCGGCGCCCCGGGGTTCGGCGGTACGGGCGAGCCAGGGCGCGCGGCGGCCGGTGACGGCGTCGCCCTCGGCGTCCGGGGTGCACACCGCGCCCCCGGCGAAGTCGCTCGGGCCACGCCAGAAGGCACCGCAGGCGGCGGGCTGTTGAGCGCCGGGAGCACCGAAGTGCAGGGTTCGGCCGCGTACGTTGAGCAGCGCGGTGCGGAACTCCAGGGTCCAGCAGCCGTTTTCGGTGTCGAGGTCGCGGATCTCCCAGGAGCGTTCCTCGGCGATCCAGCGTTCGCCGCCCTCGGTCAGCCAGTCGACGGTCTCGGTGAAGGCGGTCCTGCCGTTCGCGGCCAGCGCGGTGAAGCCGGTGCGGTCGAGCCGTCCGACGCCGGGCGGTTCGGCGTAGCCGTGGCCGGGCCCGTGGTGGGTGTGCCCGCCGTCGGGCGGCTCCCGCCCGGCCGGACGCGCCGGTCCCGCCCCCTCGAACCGGCGGTCGTACGGGCACGGTTGGCCGTACGGGTGCGAGCGGCCGTACGCGCGGAGGTCGTACGGGCGCTGCTCGTACCGGGGTTGGTCGTACGGTCGCTGAACGTACGGGTGTTGCTCGTGCGGGCCCAGTTCGTACGAGCCCTGCCCGGACGGGAGCCGGCCGGACGGTTGGGGTGCCGTGACCGGGCGGCCGGCCAGTGTGCGCAGCGGGGAAGCGAACGGGCTGGGGCACTCGGTGGGGTGCGGCACCGGACGGTAGCGGTGACGCAGGATCTCGGTGCCCGCCGCGCGGACGGCGAGGGTGTCACCGACGGAGTGGACGACGCGTGCGGTCGCCGTCCTCCCCCCGGGCCCGACTCCCGTTCCGGCAGCCCCGGTTGAGGTCCAGGTTCCGGAAGTCCTGGCCCCGCCCCGCCGCCCGGGCGCCACCCCCGGGCCCGGCGCGGCCCCGGCGGTGTCCGCGTCGGACACGGCCCGGGCGGGTGGGGCGAGCTCCGGCATGAGACGCCTCGAAAGTTTCGGGAGTAATTCCGATCTGCGCGCCGACCCTATGACCGCCCCGCCGGGCCGTCAACACCTCCGCCTTTCACCGCACTTCGGACGTCCCGGCGTCCGCCGCCCCTCCCTGGACCACGACGTGCGGCACCGCACCTTCCGGGACCGCGACTTCCGCGGCGGCCGGCGGCGGGGCCGCGCTGCTGGCCCGCTCGACCAGCCGTGTCGCCAGGTCGACCCGTAGCGTGCTGGGCTGCCGCCCTCTGCTGAGGTCGAGCACCAGCCGCGCGGCGGCCTCGGCCATCTCGGTCAGCGGCTGCCGCACGGTGGTCAGCGGAGGGCTGATCCAGCGGGCGAGCGGCAGGTCGTCGAAGCCGACCACGCTCAGGTCCCGGGGGATGCGCAGGCCCAGTTCACGGGCGGCCTCGTACAGTCCGAGCGCCTGGAGGTCGTTGCCGGTGAAGACGGCGGTGGGGCGGTCGGGCAGCCGCAGCAGTTCCAGGCCCTTGGTGTAGCCGGCCTCGTGGTGGAAGTCGCCGCCCCTGATGAGCGCCGGGTCGTAGCGGATGCCCGCGGTCTCCAGCGCGGCGCGGTAGCCGTCGATACGGGCGCGGCTGCACATGATGCCGTCCGGGCCGCCGATCACGCCGATCCTGCGGTGGCCGAGTTCCAGGAGGTGGCGGGTGGCGGCCAGACCGCCCTGCCAGTTGGTCGCGCCGATCGCGGGCACGTCCTCGCCCGGGTCGCCGGCCGGGTCGAGGACCACGAAGGGGATGTCCCGGCTGATCAGTTGGGCGCGCTGGGCGGGGGCGAGGCCGGACAGGACGAGGATGACACCGGTGGGCCGACGGGCGAGGACTCCGTCGACCCAGGTCTGACCGGGGCTGAGGCGGCCCGCGGACTCCGAGAGGACCACGCTCAGGCCCTCGTCGCGGGCGACGTTCTCCACGCCGCGGATGACTTCCATCGCCCAGGAGCTCTCCAGTTCGTGGAAGACCAGGTCGAGCAGGGGCGCGGGCTGCATACTGCCGCGCCGCCGCTGGTAGCCGTGCCTGCGCAGCAGTTCCTCCACCCGGCTGCGGGTGGCGGGGGCGACATCGCCGCGGCCGTTGAGCACTTTCGAAACAGTCGGCGCCGAGACGCCCGCGGCGCGGGCGATCTCGGCGAGCGTCGCAGTACCGTCGGAGGGGGTTTCCGGCTGGTCGTCACGAGGGTGTTGAACGCTTGGGGCACTCATGCCAGCGATCGTAGCCCCGGCACCCCCTCCCACCCGAGACCCCCACTACGGTCTCGGCCATGGCGCCGCACCGGAAACATTCGTATGGTCGATCGAAAGTTCGCCGCGAGCGGCCCGCGGTTCCGCTCGCGCGCGGGGCCCGCGGCGGCCCGGGAGCGGGTCCGGGGGCGAGCCGGCGGTGGGCCCGGGGCCCCGGGGCCGGGCCCGGGGCCGGGAGCGGCCCGGAGGCCAGGCGTCACCGGCCCGGCGCGGGTGCCACCCGCCCCGTGCACGGGTTCGCTGTGACAGTGCTGTGACACCGCGCGGGGGCGGCCGCCGCCTAGAATCCGGGCTATGAAATCCGGGGGACTCAGTCTGGTCAGCAGAATTCACTCGCACGGGCACACCCACAGCTCGCACTCGCACGGCCTTCACAGCAGCGGCGGCTCGGGCTCGGGCGGCGGCCTGTGGGCGGTCCTCGGCATCCTCGCGGCAATCGCGGTCGTGGCCCTGATCGTCCGCGCGATCCGCAACTCCTCGTCCTGACCGGCCGCGTCGGGGCGGGTCAGGCCGGCGGGCGGTCACAGATCCCAGGAACGGGGGCGGTTCTGGGCCTCCCATTCGGGGCGGAGCAGGGACAGCACCGCCACGTCGTGCCGGCGGCCCCGGTGCAGACAGGCCGACCGGCGGACCCCCTCCCGTACGAAGCCGGACTTCGCCAGCACCCCGAGCGCGGCCTCGTTGGCGCAGTGCGTGACCGCCTCCAGCCGGTGCATGGGCAGCTCGCCGAAGGCCAGGTCGGTCAGCGCGTCGAGCGCGTCCGTGCCGAGGCCCTGCCCCCGGTGACCCGGGTCGAGCATCATGTGGATCTCCGCCGTACCTTCCACGATGTCCTGCTCGACCAGGGCGACATGGCCGACGGGGGTGCCGTCCGGCAGCAGGATGAGGAAGTCGTCACGGTCACCGTCGTCGCGGTCCACCTCCAGGCGCGCGCGCAGCGCCGACAGGGAGCGCGGCCAGAAATCTATCTCGAACGCGGCCACGGGATCGAAGCGCCAGCGCTGGATCAGCTCGGCGTCGTCGGCGTCGAGCGGCGTGAAGGCGACCTTCCGGCCCCGCCAGCAGATCTCCCGGTCCTCCCCGGCCGGATTCCCGGTGTCCTCGTAGCTCTCGGGGTCCGCCGTGTCGGGCGCGTTCTCGGTCACGCGCGGATGCTACGGGCCACCGCAGGCCGCAGCCACCGGATTTCGCCCCCGCGCACGGCGACCGCGCGCTCGCGCCGCCGGTGCGGCGCCTGGTGCGTGCGGGGCTTCGGGCGCGCGGACGTACGGACGTACGAACTCGGCTCCGGCTTACTCGGTGGCCAGGATCGCCGCGATACGGTCCAGCTCCGCCAGGTCCGCGGCGGACAGCCGGGTCAGGGCGGGCGGGGGCGTACCGAGGATCGCCTCCGCGCGGGCGGCGGCCGCCCGGCCCTCCGACGTGGCCCGGACGATCTTGCCGCGGCGGTCCGTCGGGTCCGGGTGGCGTTCCACCAGGCCGCGCTTGGCGAGGTCGTCCACGACCAGCGTGAGGTACGGCCGGTCGGAGGAGAGCCGGTCGGCGAGTTCGCTGAGCCGGGCGGGGGCGGTGACGATCCGGCGCAGCGCCTTGACCCGGAAGAAGCTCATGCCGAGCGCGTCGGCGGTCTCCTTGCGGCGCTCGTTGCGCTCCAGCACCAGCGTCCGCATGTTCCGCCAGACCCGCTCGGCGGTCTCGGCCCTCTCGTCCTGGTGGGACGCGGACGCGGTCGCGTCGGCCGTGGTGGTCCCAGGAGTGGTCGTCATGACGCTTTCACCGCAATCAGGGTCTCGTCCGCCTCGGGTTCCCGCAGGCCGGCGGCCGTACGCTCCGCGGTGCCGCGGGCCCAGCGGCCGCTGGTGAGCGTACCCACAACCAGCACGCAGGCGCCGCAGCCCGCGATGATCCACCAGGCGGTCAGGTGCAGTCCCGCGGCGAGCGTGGCACCCACCACCGCGACGCCCAGCGACTGCCCGATCTGCCGGCTGGTCGAGGCGACCGCGGCGGCCACCCCGGCCTGGGCGCGCGGCATCCCGGAGAGCGCCGTGTTGGTGATCGGCGCGTTGACCAGGCCGAAGCCGACCCCGAAGAGGACGTACGAGGTGAACAGCAGCACGTTCGAGGACTGGGCGTCGAGCGCCGCGAAGAGCACCCCGCTCACGGTCATCGCGGAGCCCGCCAGGACCAGCGAGATCCGCGGCCCCCGGGAGGCGACCAGCCGCCCCGAGATCGGCGCGCAGATCAGGCACGTCAGGGCCATCGGCAGCATGTACAGACCCGCGTCGAGGGCGGACAGACCGCGCTGGTCCTGAAGGTAGAGGGTGTTGAGGAAGAGGAAGCCGCCCATCGCGGCGAAGCCGCTCACCCCGATGGCCGTGGCCCCGCTGAAGGGCGCGCTGCGGAAGAACCGTACGTCGATCAGCGGGTCGATCCGCCGCTTCTCGTACACCGCCAGGGATGTAACCGCCAGCGCCGCGACGGCGAAGCAGCCGATGATCAGCGGGGAGTCCCAGCCCGCGTGCGAGCCCTCGATGATGCCGTAGGTCAGCGGGCCGAGCAGCGCGATGACCAGCACCTGGCCGACCGGGTCGATCCGCCGGGCCCGGGCCGCCCGCGACTCGGGGACGTAGCGGGCGGTCAGCGCGAGCGCGGCCAGCCCGATCGGCAGGTTGATCCAGAAGATCGACCGCCAGCCGACCGACTGCACCAGCGTTCCGCCGACGATCGGGCCCGCCGCCATGCTGATGCCGACGACGCCGCCCCACACCCCGATCGCCTTCGCCCGCTCCCGCGCGTCGGAGAACGTGTTGGTGATGATCGACATCGCCACCGGGTTGAGCATCGAGCCACCGACCGCCTGCACCATCCGGAAGGCGATCAGCCAGCCGAGGCCGGGCGCGAGGCTGCACAGCAGCGACCCGGTGGTGAAGAGCACCAGCCCGGTCTGGAAGACCCGTTTGCGCCCGATCCGGTCGGCGGTGGACCCGGAGAGCAGCAGCAGCGAGGCGATGACCAGCAGATAGGCGTCGATCGTCCACTGGAGTCCGGAGATCGAGGAGTGGAAGTCCCTCTGCATGGACGGCAGGGCGACGTTCAGGATCGTGTTGTCCAGGCTGACGATCAGCAGACTCATGCAGCAGATCGCCAGGACGAGCATGCGCCGCCGGTACGTCGGCTCGGGCATCTCAGTGGACTCCCATGATTGTATTCGTCTAATGATTACTACCGTACAACCATTTTCCGTGGCCCACTCACGGGATGCGGGTCCGGAGGGGAGCCGGGTGTTGTTACGGGGAGCCGGCGCGGGTCCGGCGGCGGGTCCGGCGGGGGGGTCCGGGGCAGGTCCGGGGCAGGTCCGGCGCCGGTCCGGCGGGGGATCCGGCGCGGGTCCGGGGGCGGGTCCGGGGGCGGGTCCGGCCTCGCGGTACTCATGGTGTGCGTCCGGATCCGGCTGGAGTCGGCCCGGGATCGGCCCGGGATCGGCGGCGCAGCCGCCTTTCCGGCAGCCCCCGGGGGCAGGACTTGGTCGCTCGTCCAGGACAGCGGCCCTCGGTGCGCAGCTCGCGGAGCCGCACACCAAGGGCCCGCCGGGCCTGCCGGGCCTGCCGGAAGTCGGTGCTCACATGAATGAAAAGGCCGGGGACGGCGCCTCCGCACGAAGCGCCGTCCCCGGCGGGGTGGGCCGGGTCCCGGGGGCGGGCGGTGAGGGTAGGCCCCAGGGCAAAGGCCTCCGCCGACGGGTCCGGGTCCGGCCCGGTCAGGTGGTCATCGGGTGCCCGCCTCCGCGGACTTCGCCGCCGCGCGCCCCGCTTCGAGCCGGGCCACCGGGATGCGGAACGGCGAGCAGGAGACGTAGTCCAGGCCCACCTCGTGGAAGAAGTGGACGGACTCCGGGTCGCCGCCGTGCTCCCCGCAGACCCCGAGCTTGAGGCCGGGGCGCGTGGCCCGCCCGGACTCGGCCGCCGACCGTACGAGCGCGCCCACGCCGTCCCGGTCGATCGTCTCGAACGGGGAGACCCCGAAGATGCCCTTCTCCAGGTAGGCCGTGAAGAAGGACGCCTCCACGTCGTCGCGCGAGAAGCCCCACACCATCTGGGTCAGGTCGTTCGTACCGAAGGAGAAGAACTCGGCCGCCTCCGCGATCTGACCGGCCGTCAGCGCGGCCCGCGGCAGCTCGATCATCGTGCCGATGGACAGGTTGAGCCGCGTACCGGTGGCCGCCTCGACCTCGGCGATCACCCGGTCGGCCTCCTCGCGTACGATCTCCAGCTCCTGCACGGTGCCGACCAGCGGGATCATCACCTCCGGCCGGGGGTCGCCCTTGACCGACCTGCGGTGGGCCGCGGCCTCCGCGATGGCCCGCACCTGCATGGCGAACAGCCCCGGGACGACCAGCCCGAGCCGCACCCCGCGCAGCCCCAGCATGGGGTTCTGCTCGTGCAGCCGGTGCACGGCCTGGAGCAGCCGCAGATCGTTCTCGTTGGCGTCCTTGCGGGACTCCGCGAGCGCGACCCGGACCGACAACTCGGTGATGTCCGGCAGGAATTCGTGCAGCGGCGGGTCCAGCAGCCGTACGGTGACCGGCAGTCCGTCCATCGCCTCGAACAGCTCGATGAAGTCGGCCTTCTGCAAGGGGAGCAGAGCGCCCAGCGCCTCTTCGCGCTCGGCGTCCGTGTCGGCGAGGATCAGTCGCTCGACCAACTCCCGCCGCTCGCCCAGGAACATGTGCTCGGTCCGGCACAGCCCGATGCCCTGCGCCCCGAACCGCCGGGCCCGCGAGGCGTCTTCGGCGTTGTCGGCGTTGGCCCGCACCCGCAGCCGGCGCCTGCGGTCCGCGTACGCCATGATCCGGTGCACGGCCCGCACGAGTTCGTCGGCCTCCTCGGCGCCCGCGTGCATCCTGCCCTCGAAGTACTCGACCACCGGGGACGGCACGACCGGCACCTCGCCGAGGTACACCTTGCCGGTGGAGCCGTCGATCGAGATGAGGTCGCCCTCCTCTATCACCACTCCCCCGGGAGCGGTCAGCCGTCGCCGCTTGGTGTCGACCTCCAGCTCCTCGGCGCCGCACACACAGGTCTTGCCCATGCCCCGGGCGACGACCGCCGCGTGCGAGGTCTTGCCGCCGCGGGAGGTGAGGATGCCCTGGGCGGCGATCATGCCGTCGAGGTCGTCGGGGTTGGTCTCGCGGCGGATGAGGATGACCCGCTCGCCCGAGCGCGACCACTTCACCGCCGTGTACGAGTCGAAGACCGCCTTGCCGACCGCCGCGCCCGGCGAGGCCGCGATGCCCCAGCCGATCCGCCGCACCCCGGCGCTGTCGGCCACGGACTCCTCGAAGCGGGGGAACATCAGCTGCGCGAGCTGGGCCCCGTTCACCCGCCGCAGCGCCTCGGCCTCGTCGATCAGCCCCTGGTCGACGAGTTGGGTGGCGATCCGGAAGGCGGCGGCCGCCGTCCGCTTGCCGACCCGGGTCTGGAGCATCCACAAGTGCCCGCGCTCGATGGTGAATTCGATGTCGCACAGGTCCCGGTAGTGCGTCTCCAGCGTCTCCATGATCGTCAACAGCTGGTCGTACGACGTCCGGTCGACGGCTTCGAGGTCGGCGAGCGGCACGGTGTTGCGGATGCCGGCCACCACGTCCTCGCCCTGCGCGTTCTGCAAGTAGTCGCCGTAGACGCCCTGGTGGCCGCTGGCCGGGTCACGGGTGAAGGCGACCCCGGTGCCGGAGTCCGGGCCGAGGTTGCCGAAGACCATCGAGCAGACGTTGACGGCGGTGCCGAGGTCGCCGGGGATACGTTCCTGGCGGCGGTAGAGCCTGGCCCGGTCGGTGTTCCAGGAGTCGAAGACCGCGCGGACGGCGAGGTCCATCTGCTCGCGCGGCTCCTGCGGGAAGTCCCGCCCGGCCTCCTTGGCGACGATCGCCTTGAAGTCGTCCACGAGCTGCCGCAGGTCGGCCGCGTCCAGGCCGAGGTCACTGTCGGCCCCCTTGGCCCGCTTGGCCTCCTCCAGCGCCTCCTCGAACAGCTCGCCGTCCACGCCCAGCACCGTCTTGCCGAACATCTGCACAAGGCGGCGGTACGAGTCCCAGGCGAACCGCTCGTTGCCCGCCTGCTGGGCGAGTCCGACCACGGAGGCGTCGGACAGACCGATGTTGAGAACGGTGTCCATCATCCCGGGCATGGAGAACTTCGCGCCCGAACGCACCGACACCAGCAGGGGGTTGTCCGGCTGGCCGAGCTTCTTGCCCATCCGCTGCTCCAGCGCGTCGAGGTGCGCACTCACCTCGTCGCGCAGCGCGGAGGGCTCCGCTCCGGACTCCAGATAGACCCTGCACGCCTCGGTGGTGATGGTGAAGCCGGGAGGGACCGGCAGTCCGAGGTTGGTCATCTCGGCGAGATTCGCACCTTTCCCGCCGAGCAGGTCCTTGAGGTCCTTGTTGCCCTCAGTGAAGTCGTAGACGAACTTCTGCTTCTTCTGTCGTGCCGACACGGGTCTTCGACTCCTCGCGTCCGGGATGCCCTGACGGCGGGGAGCGTACCCATCTCGAAGGCATCCCAGTACGTCCATCAGCACGACACACGGGTGTAACCGCCCGTCTGCCGACAGATCCAATGTCGGCGGACAGACGCGGGAGGTTCGGTACTCGTTCACGAGTCGAAGGGACGGCTTCGCTGAGCGAGCCGCAGGATCGGTTCTGTGTACGGTGAGTGAGGGTTGATGTGATTGCCTGGAGGCGGTGGGGTGGCACTGAGTGCCATTCATTCGAGAGGTGCAGTGCTCTTTTGTGCGCTCGTTTGAGCGCGAGGGTTATCAAGCGTGGCGCGAATCACGCGGCACGCTGATGTGCTGTCTCATCCTCCGAACGTACGCGGTCTACGCTCCGCTAGGGGTGCGAGGAACTGCGCGATCGGCCACGACGCGGCCGCGGGTCGTCACCGACTCAAAGGGGCTGTTGCTGCCGTGTCCGGACCACCGGGCCGGTGGCAGGTTGCCCGCGCAGTTCCTCGCGCCCCTAACGGGGCCGCTTTCAGCCGCCGGACGTGGCGGACTCCGCGTCCTCGCTCAGCGCAGCGCAGGCGTAGGGGTCGTCGAGCCACCCGTCCGGCAGGACAACCCGCTTGCCCGCCGCCGTCCGCCCCCGCGGCCCGTCGGCGTGCGCGGGCCACGGCTGGGCGTGGTCCAGCCGTGCCAGGTGCTCGTCCATCTCGGCCAGCGACGAGGACGTCGCCAGGGCGCGGCGCAGCTCGGAGCCGACGGAGAAGCCCTTGGTGTACCAGGGCACGTGCTTACGGAAGTCGATCACTCCGCGGGCCTCGTCGCCGAGCCACTGGCCGAGCAGTTCGGCGTGCCGCCGCATCACGACCGCGACCTGCCCGAAGTCCGGGGTGGCGGGGGCCGGCCCGCCGGGTTCGAAGGCCGCCACCAGATCGCCGAAGAGCCAGGGCCGACCCAGGCAGCCGCGCCCGACCACCACACCGTCGCACCCGGTCTCGCGCATCATCCGGGCCGCGTCCTCGGCGCACCAGATGTCGCCGTTGCCGAGCACCGGGATCTCGGGCACATGCTCCTTGAGGCGGGCGATGGCGTCCCAGTCGGCGGTGCCGCCGTAGTGCTGGGCGGCGGTACGGCCGTGCAGCGCGACCGCCGTCACCCCCTCCTCGACCGCGATCCGGCCCGCGTCGAGGTACGTCAGATGGTCGTCGTCGATGCCCTTGCGCATCTTGATGGTGACCGGCAGGTCGCCCGCGTTGCCGACCGCCTCGCGCAGGATCGCCCGCAGCAGGTTGCGCTTGAAGGGCAGCGCGGAGCCGCCGCCCTTGCGGGTCACCTTGGGCACCGGGCAGCCGAAGTTGAGGTCGATGTGGTCGGCCAGGTCCTCGTCCACGATCATCCGTACGGCCTTGCCGACGATCACCGGGTCGACGCCGTAGAGCTGGATCGAGCGCGGGGTCTCGGTGGCGTCGAAGTGGATGAGCTGCATGGTCTTCTCGTTGCGCTCGACCAGCGCGCGGGTGGTGATCATCTCGCTGACGAACAGGCCCTTGCCGCCGGAGAACTCCCGGCAGAGCGTGCGGAAGGGCGCGTTGGTGATGCCGGCCATCGGGGCGAGCACGACCGGCGGGTGCACGGTGTGCGGGCCGATGCGCAGCGCGCTGGTTCCGGGCCGGGTCAAGGTGGCGTCAGCGGTCATGCCGTCCATTGTCCCGTACGGCGGAGGGTCGGTCCGTGTCCGTACGGGACGGGCTTCCGGTCCGGCCCGCCGTGCGGGTCCCGTACGGCGGGTCCGGCTCCCGTATCCGGACCCGGGCAGGACGGGAACGGGGGTGTCAGTCGGCGCAGGTCCAGGAGAAGGTCGCGTCCACGGCGGGACGCGGTGCCGGCTCGCTCCGGATCTCCAGCTTCTTGAACGTGGCTGTCCCGGAGGCGTCCGCGTTGACGGTCACCGAGGCGGTCGTCCCGTCGGTCGAGTCCATGTCGAACTGCTTGTCGTCGATCACCATGCCGAATCCGGCCTCGGCGGTGACCTGGTCGGTGGAGTACGTGCCGGGTCCGGTGTACCCGGTGAGGATGACGTCGTTCATCATCACCCTGGGGGTGCTCAGCAGGAGTCCGGTGGTGGGGATCACCAGTTCGAGGCCGCTGGAGCCCGACTCGCCCTTGACCCAGTCGGCGCACGTGCCGTGCGGGCCGCCGCCGGTGGCGGTGCCGTCGGCCGTGGCCGCCCCGGAGATCTTGATCCGGTAGCAGAAGGTGACGCCGATGGTCCCCTTGCAGGCCCCGGAGTCCTTGGCCCCCGTCTTCGCTCCTGTCTGCGCGCTGCCGGTGGATTTGACGGCCGGGTCGGACCCCGGGCCGGACCCCGAACCGGACGAGCAGCCGGCGGCCAGCCCGACCACCGCGCATACGGCCAGTGCCTTGACGATCTTCATCATTCCCCCTGAATGCCAGCGGCCGGTCGGTGCGGGTGCACTGCCGCTGCTCGTGCTGTGACCCTGCGGAGCGTAGAAGCGGGGCCGCGTGAAAAACCGAGTAGTCGTTACCTGCTTTTCGGTAAGGGCCTGCGGATACCGCACAGGGGAATTCGCGCGGACAGGCGGCGTGGGGAGCCCCAGCGACAGGGTGGGCGGAGGTGTCCGCGAAGCCTCTAAGCTCCGTCGCCATGGACAACGCGTGGTCCTTCACCGGCCGGCACCGGGAGCTGTCTCTGGTCGAGAGCGCGCTCTCGGCCGAAGGGGCGCACCCGCGCGGAGTCGTGCTGGCGGGCCCGGCCGGGGTCGGCAAGACCCGGCTGGCCAGGGAGGTTCTGCGACGAGCGGCGGCCGGCGGAATGGCCACCCGGTGGGTGGTGGCGACGGCCGGCGCCTGCGACATCCCCTTCGGCGCGGTCGCGGGGCTGCTGCCGGACGCCGTGGAGGCGCGCGATCCGCTCGGGGTGAGCCGGGCGATCGCCGCGGCCGTGACGCGGCGCGCCGGGGGCCGGCCCCTCCTGCTCGGCGTGGACGACGCCCATCTGCTCGACAACTGCTCCGCGCTGCTTCTGCTGCACCTGGTCGGCACGGCGGACGCCCGGCTGGTCCTGACGGTCCGTTCGGGCGAGACCGTCCCGGACTCGGTGTCCAGGCTGTGGCAGGACGGCGCGTGGCAGGACGGGTCCGTGCGCCGGGTGGACATCCAGGCGTTCGACCACGCGGAGACCGCCGAGCTGGTCAGGACCGTCCTGGGCGGCCACGTCGCCGGGCTCACCCTGGAACAGATATGGCAGTTCAGCCGCGGAAACGCGCTGGTGCTCCACGATCTGATCCAGGACGCGCTGGCGACGGGGGCACTGCACAGCAGCGCGGGCGTGTGGCGATGGGACGACCGGCCCGCTCCGGGCGCCCGGCTGGCCGACCTGGTCGCTTCCCGGCTCGGCCGGGTCGGTCCCGCCGAGCGGGAGATCCTGGAACTGCTGGCCCTGGGCGAACCCCTCCGGCTGCGGCACGCGGCGGACCTGGTGCCGGACGCCGATCTGGAGTCCATGGAACAGCGCGGCCTGGTGTCGGTCCACCACGACGACACGGACCGGCTGCTGCGGATCGCGCACCCCCTCCACGGGGAGGTCGTCCGGGCCGGGCTCGGGTCCCTGCGGGTCGGGACGCTGTGCGGACGGCTCGCCGACGCGGCCGACGCCGGTCCTCGGCGGGGGCGCGACGAGATCCGGGTGGCCGTGTGGCGGCTGCGCAGCGGCAGCCGTGACCACCCCGATCTCTATCTGCGGGCCGCACGGCGTACCCACACGTTCCAGGACGCCGCCCTGGCGGAGCAACTGGCCCGGGCCGCCATGGAATCGGGGGCCAGGCTGGAGGGCGGGCTGCTGCTGGCCGAAACCCTGGCCTGGCAGGGGCGGGCCGACAGCGCGGACCGGTTGCTGGCCGAACTCTCCCTGCTCGCCGCCTCGGACGCCGAGCGGACCCGGGTCGCGCTCGCGACCGCGGTGTCCCTGTTCTGGGGACGCGGGCTGGCCGCCCGGGCGGAGCGAGTGCTGCTCGACGCCGAGGACGTCATCGCGGACCCGGCACCGCGGCACGAACTCACCGCTCTGCGGGCCGCCGTCCAGTTGCTGGACGGCCGGGCGCCGGAGTCGGTGGCCACCGGCGACACGGTCCTTCGCCACCCCGACGCCGCCCCGGGCAACGTGGTCCGGACGCTGACGGCGGTAGTGCCCGCGCTCGTCCTGTGCGGTCGGGCGGCGGAAGCGCTCGGCTGGGCGGAGACCGCCCTGGCGGCGGTGGCGGTCGCACCGGACACCGAGCCCGTGAGCCGGGCCCGGCTGGTGACCGACATCGCCTTCGCCCACGTGTTCATGGGGGATCTGGCGCGGGCCGAGCAGCTCGGCGGATCCGTGTACGACGAGGCCCTGGCACACCGGGAGCTCACCGCCACGGCGCTGGCGAGCGTACTGCTCGGCTTCACCGCGCTCGCGGCCGGGAACCTCCCGGTCGCGCGGGACCGATTGCGGGAAGCCGCCGCCTCCTTCCCCCGGAAGGGGGCCACCGGGCCGCTTCCCCTGGGGCTGGCGAGCCTGGCCCAGACCTGCGCCCAGGCCGGGGATCTCGCCGGAGCCGAGGCGGCCCTGGACCGGGCGTCGACGTACCTGACCGCCGGGAACCGCGCCTTCGCGCCGCTGGTGGGCCTGGCCGAGGCATGGGTGGCTCACGCACGCGGGGAGTCGACCCGTGCGGGCGATCTGGCCCTGGCAGCGGCCGAGCAGGCCCGGCGGAGCGGTCGGCACGCCCTCGAAGTCGCCGCCCTGCACGACGCCCTGCGCCTGGGCCGGGCCGGTCCGGCGGCACGCCTGCTGCCTGCCGCCACGGCGCTGACGGACGGCCCGTTCGCGGTGTGCTGTCGTGACCACGCCCTTGCCGTGCGCGACGACGACGGCCGTCGGCTCGACGCGGTATCGGCGCGGTTCGAGCAGTTCGGGGCGCTGCTGCTCGCCGCCGAAGCCGCCGCCGAGGCGGCCGGCGCCCATGAACGCGCGGGGTTGTCGCGCCCGGCCGACCTCGCCCGGGCACGCGCCGCGGCGTTGGCCGACCGGTGCGGCCGGCCCGTCACGGCAGCGCTCCTGGCCTGCGCCCTGCCCTCGCCGCTGACCCGGCGCGAGCGCGAGGTCGCCGGGCTGGCCGTGAGCGGCCTGTCGAGCCGGCAGATCGCCGAACGGCTCACCGTCTCGCCCCGGACCGTCGACGGCCATCTCGCCCGTGCCTTCGCCAAGCTCGGCGTGACCCGCCGCGCCGATCTCGCGGCCGCCCTGGCCCGGGGCTGAGGTCCGGCGCCGCCGCAACCGGCCGTCCGGCACGTCTGCCCGCACCTCAGCCCGCACCTCGATCGGCACCTCGACGCGCACCCCAGCCCGCACCTCGATCGACACCTCGGTCGGCGCATCGACGCGCACGTCGGCCCGCACGTCAGCCCGCACCTCGGTCGGCACATCCGCCCGCACCTCGACGCGCACCTCAGCCCGCACCTCGACGCGCACCTCAGCCCGCACCTCGGTCGGCACATCGGCCCGCACGTCTGCCCGCACCTCGACGCGCCGGCTCCGCCGACCGACAGACCGCTCGCGGCCCGTACACCGACCGCCCGGTCGCGGCAGCGTCGCCCCTTGGCCCCGCCCCCGACCCGGCTCCGCCCCCGACCCGGCTCCGGCCCCGCCGGCCTCGGCGGGAGCGTCCTCGCCTCAGTGACACACCACCGGCACAGGGCCCAGCAGTTCGACCCCGTGCAGCGCCGCCGCGTACCCCGGTACGGCCGGGTCGACCGGCGCCGGGACGGGCAGTCGGCGCCCGCGGGCGCGGCGTCCGCGGCGCGGGCTCCCAGGGTTCTCCCTAGTCTTCGCCGGGACGGGCCCCCGGTTACCGCGGGCGGGTGCTCTCATGTGTTCCGCCTGTAGGAACAGGTGGAACACCATATGGGGGGCACCATGATGGACCGTCATGACCGTGGCCGGCCGGACACCGGCAACCGGCCGCGCGGTGGGAGACGTACGGGCCTGAGACTGCTCGCGCCGGTCGTCTCCGCGGCCGTCGCGGCCGTCGCCGCGGTGGCCGTCACACCTTCCGCCGCCGTGGCCGCGAGCGCCACCGACTCGATCACGCTGTCCTGGGGCAGCAACGCTTACGGAGAGCTGGGCAACGGCGGCAGCAGCGGCAAAAGCATCCTGCCCATCCAGGTGGCGTCCGGGGCCGGCATGGTGCAACTGGCCGCGGGATTCGAGCACAGCCTCGCGCTGACCTGGGACGGCCAGGTCCGCAGCTGGGGCTACAACGCCTACGGCGAACTGGGCGACGGGAGCACCCTCAACCGCACCACCATGTCGACCGTGTCCGGACTGAACGGTGCGGTGCAGATAGCCGCGAACGGCTACGACAGCGCGGCTGTGCGGTCGGACGGGACCGCGTGGACGTGGGGCTCCAACTATTACGGCCAACTGGGCGACGGCTCCACGACCGACCGCCACTCCCCGGTCCAGGTGAAGGGCCTGACCCACGTACGGCAGATCTCCGTCGGCTACCAGCACGACCTGGCCGTGCGGACGGACGGCACCGTGTGGGCCTGGGGCCTCAACGGCGACGGCGAACTGGGCGACGGCACCACCACCACACGCCACGCACCGGTGAAGGTGTCCGGTCTGACCGATGTCGTCCAGGTCGCGGCGGGCTTCGAGTACAGCCTCGCGCTGCGGTCGGACGGCACGGTGTGGGCCTGGGGTTACGGCGGCTACGGCACGATGGGCGACGGCTCGATCACCGACCGCAGCGTACCGGCGAAGGTGCCCGGCCTCACCGGCGTGAAGCAGATATCGGCCGGCACCCTGCACGCCGCGGCCCTCCGGTCCGACGGCACCGCCAGGACATGGGGCTACAACGCCGACGGCCAGCTGGGCAACGGCACGGCCACCAGCACCACCGCACCGGTGAAGGTCGCCGGCCTGTCCGGCCTGACCCAGATATCGGCCGGCTTCTACCACACCGCCGCCGTCCGGTCCGACGGCAGCGTCTGGGAGTGGGGCAGCAACATGTTCGGGGAACTGGGCAACGGGTCCCCGGACCCCGGCTCGCTCACCCCCGTCATGGCGTCGGTGAGCGGGGCGACCCAGGTGGCCGCCGGCGAGGTCCACTCTCTGGTGCTCCTGGCACTGAGCCCGTACGACAAGACCGTTCCCACCCTCAGTGGCAAGACCGCTGACGGCAGTGTGCTGAGCGCCACCCGCGGCACCTGGACCGGCACCGGCCCGATCACCTACACCTACCGCTGGCAGCGCTGCACCGCAGACGTGTCCTCCTGCCCGAACATCGCCGGCGCGACATCGGCCACCTACCGGCTCAAGCACGCCGACGTGGGCAGCCGCATCCGTGTGGGCGTGTCCGCCGGCAACCTCGGCGGCACCAACGGACCCATCTGGTCCACGACCACCGGCATCGTCAAAAAAGCCCCGCCGGTGAACAAGAAGGCGCCGACGGTGACCGGTACGAAGACCCGCGGCAAACTCCTGACCGGCCACCCCGGCACCTGGACCGGCCTGACCCCGATCACGTACGCCTACCGCTGGCAGCGCTGCACCGCCAAGGGCACCGGCTGCAAACCCATCAGCGGCGCCACCCACACCACCTACCGCCTCACAGCAGCCGACACGGGCAAACGCGTACGTCTGAACATCACCGCCACCAACGCCGACGGCCACACCACCGCCCACTCCCCGGCCACCCCGGCGATCAAGAAAAACTGACAACCACCCGCACCCCCGGCACCACAGAACACAGCACCACCCACCCACCGCATCGCCGCCCACACCAGCGGCGATGCGGCCACTCCACGGACACGGTCGCGCCCGCCGCGGAACCGCTTCGGGAACACGCCGGGACCGAGCGCGGGGCGCCGCTCAGCGCGCGCCGGGCCAGCCGCCGGCCACCAGCAGCGCGGTCAGTTCGGTGCGTGACCGGATGCCGTTGGCGGCGTAGATCTGGGCGAGGTGGTACTCCACCGTCTTGACGCTGACCACGAGTTCGGCGGCGATCTCCCGGTTGGAGCGGCCGGCGGTGACCAGTCGGGCCACGGACGCCTGGGCCGGGGTGATGCTGATCCTGCGGGACGGGGCGGCCGGCACCAGTACGTCACGGGAGGCGAGTTCACGCGAGGCCGCCGCCAGTGCGGGGCGCGCGCCGAGCGTACGGAAGACCTCGCGGGCGGAGGTGAGCAGGGCGACGGCGCGGCGGCGTTCGCCGGCCGCCAGCCGGCGGCCCTCCTCCAGGTCGAGCAGCGCGCGGGTGTACCGGCCGGCGCGGGGCGCGGCGGCGCGTCCCCGTTCGAAGGCGATGGCCGCGGCGGCCGGGTTGTGGCGGGCGAGGGCCAGTCCGGCGCGCAGCCTGGCCGCCTCGGTGGCGCGGGTGGCCGTCGCGGAACGGCTCGGCATCCGGTCCATTTCGTCCAGCGCGCGTTCGGCCTCCGTCCACCGCTTCTGGGCGAGGTACGCCTCGATCTCGGCGGGCCGCCACTCCCACAGGCCGAGGCTGTCGAAGGGAGCCGGGTCCCCGATGGCCCGCAACTGCTCCGCCGCGGCCAGGACACCGCTGTGGTCGCCCCGCGCACCGGCCGCGACGGCGCAGGCCGCGCTGGCGGTCACCAGTCCGGCGGGTATGCCGACCGCGATCGCCGAGGACCGCGCGGCCTCCGCGTGTGCCTGGGCGAGGCCGGTGTTGCCGCAGGCGGCGGGTACGAGGACGGCATAGCCGTGGATGAAGGGCAGCTCCCACACGCGGTCGGCGTCGTGCGCCAGCGACACGGACAGTTCGGTGTGGGTGGCCGCGTCGCCCCAGTGGCCCTGCCGGTACTCGGCGTCGGCGAGGAAGGTCAGCGTCTGGCTGGCCAGCCTGGAAGGCCAGCCGGAACGCGTCCTTGACCACGCGACCGACAGGTCCGTGATCGCACCGGAGAAGTCCTCGCCGAGCGTCCGGACCAGGCCTCTTATGGTGAGAGCGTCGGTGTCCTCCGGACGGGTCCGCACCGACGCCTGCGGCAGGTGGGCGAAGGCGTCGGCAGCAGCGGCCAGATCCCCGACCATGGCCCGGACGATGCCGAGCACGCAGGCGGTGGCGCAGTTCTCGGCGCCTCCGATGTCGATGGCGCGGCCGATCCACCGCCCGGCGCCGTCGCCGTCGCCCATCAGTACCAGGAAGTTGGCCAGCTGCGCGGCGCCCGTCGCCACCGCCGACAGGGTCCGGTCCGGGCCGGGAGCGGGAGCGGGGGCGGGCCCGGGACCGGCGCGCGGTCCTGGCCCACGATCCTGGCCGTCGCGGGTGTGCCAGGCGTGGTCCAGCAGCCGCTCGGCCTCGGCGACGCGTCCGCCGAGCATGTCGAGGCGGCCCAGGAGCGCCGCGGTCCGCGCGTCGGGTGCGGCCTCGGCACGGAACCGGCGGCCGAACGGTTCGGCGGCCCCCGCGTTGCCGGAGTCGAGCAGCGTCTCGAACGCGTCGAGCATCAGCCGGTGGCCTTCTCGTGCGTCGCCGCAGAGCCCGGCGGCCCGGCGCAGCAGCTCCGCGGCGGGCTCGACCGCGCCCGCGGCCGCCGCGTTCCGCGCTTCCTGTTCCAGTTCGGCGGCCAGTCGGTCGTCGGGGCCGGACGCGGCGGCGGCCCGGTAGGCCAGACCGACCGGGCCGCCGAGGGTGCCGGCCCGGGCGTGCAGCTCCCGGCGGCGCTCGAAGCGGATCGTCGCCTCGACCGCGCGCCGGATCAGCGGGTGGGTGAAGCGGACCTCGGCGTCCGCCGTCCCGGGCTGTTCGTCGAGCAGATAGCCCGCGGCGAGTTCGGCGGCGGCCCCGGACGGGTCGTCGACGGCGGCGACCACGGCCACGTCCCGCAGCGGCGGGCGCGGGCCCAGTACGGCCGCCGCCTCGGCGACCGCCCGGGCCGGCGCCGACAGCGCGTTCAGCCGGTGCCGCACCATCTGGTCGATGGAGACCGGGGTCGGCAGGTCCGCGGTCAGCCCGGCCCGCGCCGCCGGGTCGAGGGCGTCAAGCACCAGCCGGCAGTGCAGCGGGTTCCCGCCGGTGTCCCGGAGCACCGCGGCGGCGACCTGCGGAGTGACCGCGGTGCCCCGGACCGACGCCAGCTTCCAGATGTCGGAGACGCTGAACGAGCCCAGCGGCAGCCGCGTCACCAGGGGATCACCGTTCAGGAAACGCAGCCACGGCTCACCCAGCACCGGCAGCGAGCGGCTGCGCACAGTGGCCAGCGTCAGCAGGCAGTCATTGCGCAACCGCCGCAGGGCGAGCAGCAACGCCTCGGCGGAGTGCTGGTCCAGCCATTGCAGGTCGTCCACGATCAGGACGACGGCCCCGGGCCCCGAGCCTGCCGTCACCTCTGTTGCCGCCATGGTGCCCGTGCCCGTCCCTGGCGCCGACCCCGTCCCTGTCGCCGTCGCCGGGAGCGCGCCGAGCAGGTCGATCAGCTCGGCGGCGTCGCGCAGCGGAGAGCGCGGGTGCCCGCCGGACGCCGGGGGCGCGCTTCTGCGCGCCGCGCCCGTGTTCCGCACCATCGTGTCGAGGGCCGCGCCGGTCAGCAGCCGCTCGTCCTCCTCGCCGCGCAGCCACAGGGCGCGCGTGCCCGCCGTCCGGCCGGTGAACTCCGCGAGCAGCGTCGACTTGCCCGCGCCGGGGTCGCCCTCCACCAGGACGAATTGGGCCGAACCCGCTCGGGCGCTCTCCAACGCGGCTCGCAGAACGGCCAGTTCGTGCCGCCTGCCGACGAATGTCTCCATTGGCGATGAGAGTAACCGTGCCCGGGTGGATCGAGGAGAGCTGTGGAGTGGCCGCATCGCCGCTGGTGTGGGCGGCGATGCGGTGGGTGGGTGGTGCTGTGTTCTGTGGTGCCGGGGGTGCGGGTGGTTGTCAGTTTTTCTTGATCGCCGGGGTGGCCGGGGAGTGGGCTGTGGTGTGGCCGTCGGCGTTGGTGGCGGTGATGTTCAGGCGTACGCGTTTGCCTGTGTCTTTTGCTGTGAGGCGGTAGGTGGTGTGGGTGGCTCCGCTGATGGGTTTGCAGCCGGTGCCCTTGGCGGTGCAGCGCTGCCAGCGGTAGGCGTACGTGATCGGGGTCAGGCCGGTCCAGGTGCCGGGGTGGCCGGTGAGGAGTTTGCCGCTGGTCTTCGTACCGGTCACCGTCGGCGCCTTCTTGTTCACCGGCGGGGCCTTCCTGACCACGGCCGTGGTCAGGGATTGCACCGGCCTGGCCGTACCGCCGAGGTTGCCGGCGGACACACCCACGCGGATACGGCTGCCCACGTCGGCGTGCTTGAGCCGGTAGGTGGCCGATGTCGCGCCCGCGATGTCCGGGCACGAGGACACGTCGGCGGTGCAGCGCTGCCAGCGGTAGGTGTAGGTGATCGGGCCGGTGCCGGTCCAGGTGCCGTGCGCGGCGCTCAGCACACTGCCGTCAGCGGTCTTGCCACTGACAGTGGGAGCGGTTTTGCTGATCGGCCTCAGCGCCTTGAGCGCCAGGGTGTGGGTGCCGCCGGCGGCCACCTGGGTCACCCCGCTCACCGACGCCATGACGGGCGTGTCGGTCTGGGCGGCCGAGGAGCCGTCGCCACGCTGCCCGTAGAGATTGCTGCCCCACGACCAGACGGTGCCGTCCGACCGGACGACCGCGGTCTGCCAGGTGCCGGCCGACACCTGCGTCACGCCGGTCAGGCCGGCCACCTTCGCCGGGGTGCTCCGGGAGACGGTGGTGCCGTCGCCCAACTCACCGTCGTCGTTGTAGCCCCACGTCCACGCGGTGCCGTCGGACCGGAGGGCCACGACGTGGCCGACACCGGCCGACACCTGCGTCACGCCGGACAGGCCGGTCACCTTCGCCGGGGTGCTCCGGGAGACGGTGGTGCCGTCGCCCAACTCACCGTCGGGATTGGCGCCCCAGGCCCACACCGTGCCGTCCGACCGCAGCGCGAAGCTGTCGTCGTCGCCCGCCGCGACCTGGACGATCCCGGTGAGGCCGGCCACCTTCACGGGCACGGTGCTCAAGGTGGTGGCGCTGTTGCCCAGTTGGCCGTGGTTGTTGAGGCCCCAGGCCCATACCGTGCCGTCCGTCCGGACGGCCAGGTCGTGCAGGTAGCCGACGGAGATCTGCCGTACGTGGGTCAGGCCCTTCACCTGGACCGGGGAGTGACGGTCCGTGGTGGTGCCGTCGCCCAGTTCGCCGTCATCGTTGGAGCCCCATGTCCACGCGGTGCCGTCCGACCGCACGGCGGCGCTGTCGTAGGAGTTCGCGGAGACCTGTACCACCGCGTTCAGCCCGGGGACGGTCACCGGCGTGCTGCGGTCGGTCGTGGTGCCGTCGCCCAGTTCGCCGTGGGCGTTGTAGCCCCAGCTGCGGACCTGGCCGTCCCAGGTCAGCGCGAGGCTGGACTGTGCGCCGGCGGCCAGTTGCACCAGGCCGCCCCCGGACATCACCTGGCCGGGAGGAGTGCTCGTGGTACTGGTGGTCCCGTTGCCCAGCTCTCCGTACGGGTTACCGCCCCAGGACAGCGTGATCGAGTCGGTGGCACTCGCGGCCACCGCGGCGGAAGGTGTGACGGCCACCGTGGCGACGGCCGCGACGGCCGCTGAGACGACCGGCGCGAGCAGTCTCAGGCCCGTACGCCTCCCACCGCGGGGCCGGTCGCCGGTGTCCGGCCGGCCACGGTCAAGACGGTCCATCATGGTGCCCCCCATATGGTGTTCCACCTGTTCCTACAGGCGGAACACATGAGAGCACCCGCCATCCGCACCGGGAGCCCGTCCCGGCCAGGACTAGGGAGAACCCTGGGAGCGCCGCCGGACCGTGCCGACGGACTCCGTAACCCAGGAGGTCGGTCTGCTCGCACCGGCCGCGACCGTCCTGCGGCGTCGGCCCGACCTGGGCGTGGCGGTGACGCGGCAGCGCCCAGGCGCTGCACGCGGGCTCAGCTCTGGGCGGGGAGGCCCGGCGCGGCGGCGACCGGGCTCAGCTCTGGGCGGCCGGGTCGGCGGCGTCCGCGGCCGCGGCGCAGTCCGCGCACGTGCCGAAGACCTCCACCGTGTGGGCCACGTCCACGAAGCCGTGGTCCACGGCGACCGTCTCCGCCCACTTCTCGACCGCGGGCCCCTCGACCTCGACGGCCTTGCCGCACACCCGGCAGACCAGGTGATGGTGGTGGCCGCCGCCGGAGCAGCGGCGGTACACCGACTCGCCGTCGCCGGTGCGCAGCACATCGATCTCGCCCGCGTCGGCGAGCGACTGGAGGGTCCGGTAGACAGTGGTGAGGCCGACCGAGTCCCCACGGTGCTTGAGCAGGTCGTGGAGGTCCTGCGCGCTGCGGAACTCGTCGACCTCGTCGAGGGCTGCCGCCACCGCGGCCCGCTGCCGGGTCGAACGGCCACGCACGGGATGGTTGGTGGTGTTCACCGGTGCCTCCCTTTCTCGGTCGTTCTCAGTCGTGCTCGGTCCCGCCGGACATGCTCGGCTTCCGCGCCGGGCGCCTCGCGCATGTGTCCGGACAGGGCCCATTGTGCCAGGCCGCGCCGCTCAGGAGGGCACCTCCACCGCCTTGTCCGGGGCGGGCAGTTCCACGTCCAGGCCGCCGTGCGCCTCCGCGGCCGCCGCCCGCCGGGCCCGTCTCGCGGTCAGCGGGGCCGCGACCACCGCCATGACCAGGAAGACCGCCATCGAGGCCAGCACGATGCTCGACCCGGGCGGCACGTCCACGTAGTACGAGAAGACCGTGCCGGACAGCGCCACCACGACCCCGATGGCCACCGACACCGCGAGCGTCCAGGCGAAGCCGCGGGTGACCTGCTGGGCGGCGGCCACCGGGATCACCATCAGCGCGCTGACCAGCAGCAGTCCGACCGCCCGCATCGCCACCGTGACGGTGACCGCGGCCGTCACCGCGAGCAGCAGGTTCAGCGCCCGCACCGGCAGCCCGCTCACCCGCGCGAACTCCTCGTCCTGGCACACCGCGAACAGCTGCCGCCGCAGCCCCAGGGTGACCAGGAGCACAAAGGCCGCCAGGGCGATCATCGGCGGGATGTCCTGCGGGGCGACCGTACTGATCGACCCGAAGAGATAGGTGGTGAGGTTGGCGTTGGACCCGTTCGGCGCCAGGTAGATGATCATCACACCGCCGGACATGCCCCCGTAGAAGAGCATGGCCAGCGCGATGTCGCCGCGCGCCTTCGCGTAGGAGCGGATCAGCTCCATGACGATCGCGCCCAGGGTGGAGACCGCAACGGCCATCCACACCGGGCTGACCTGGAGCAGGAAGCCGAGCGCGACACCGGTCAGGGCGACATGCCCGATGCCGTCGCCCATGATCGCCTGGCGGCGCTGGACGAGGTAGATGCCGACCGCGGGCGCGGTGACGCCCACCAGCAGGGCGGCGAGCAGGGCCCGCTGCATGAAGGCGTAGTCCAGGATCTCCATCAGCGCACCAGCCCCTTCGCCGTGACCGACGCCGAGGCCACGACCGCGCCGGGGCCCGCGTGCGGGTGCACATGGTCGTGCCCGGGCAGCGCGTGCTGCCCGACGCCTTGCGGCGGAGCGCCGTCGTGCACGACGCAGCCGTCCCGCAGCACGACCGCCCGGTCGATCAGCGGCTCCAGCGGCCCGAGTTCATGCAGTACCAGCAGGACGGTGACGCCCGCGGCGACCTGCTCGCGCAGCGTGGCGGCCAGGATCCGCTGACTGGCCAGGTCCACCCCGGCCATCGGCTCGTCCATGATCAGCAGTTCGGGTTCGGCGGCCAGCGCCCGGGCGATCAGCACCCGCTGGTGCTGGCCGCCGGACAGCGCGTCCACCGAGTCCCGGGCCCGGTCCGCCATGCCGACCAGCGCCAGCGCCCGGTCCACCGCGCCGCGGTCGGCCCGGCGCGGCGGCCGCAGCCCGGTCCTGGCCAGCCGCCCGGACGAGACCACCTCGCGTACGGTCGCGGGCACCCCGCCGGCCGCGGTCGTCCGCTGGGGCACGTATCCGATCCGCGCCCACTGCCGGAACCGGGCGCCGGGCGTGCCGAACAGCTCCCGGGTGCCGGCCGTCAGCCGGACCCGGCCGAGCACCGCGCGTACGGCCGTCGACTTGCCCGAGCCGTTCGCGCCGAGCAGCGCCACGACCTCGCCGCGGCCGACGCTGAGGTCGACTCCGCGCAGCACCGGGCGGGCGCCCAGGTGGGCGGTGGCGCCGCGCAGGCGCACGACCTCTTCCGGCCCCGGCCCGGGCCCCCGCCCCTGCCCCTGCCCCTGCCCCTGCCCCTGCCCCTGCCTCTTCATTTGGCCCCCAACGCGGCCCGCAGGGCTTGCAGATTGCTCCGCTGGACCTCGAAGTAGTCCGTGCCCTTGGACTTGTCGGTGATGCCCTCGATCGGGTCGAGCACGTCGGTGCGTACCCGCAGATCGCCCGCGAGCGTCTTCGCCGTACGGTCGCTGACCAGCGTCTCGAAGAAGACGGTGGTCACGTGCTTGTCCCTGGCCAGGTCCTGGAGGGCCTTCATCCGGGCGGCGCTGGGCTCGCTCTCGGGGTCGATGCCGTTGATGGCCTCCTCGACCAGGCCGTAGCGCTCGGCGAGGTAGCCGAAGGCGGCGTGGGTGGTGAGGAAGGTGTCGGAGGTACGGTCGCGCAGGCCGGTGGCGAACTCGCCGTCGAGTACGTGGAGCCGGCCGACCAGAGTGTCGGTGTTCTTGGCGTAGGCGGCCGCGTGGGCGGGGTCGGCCTCTTCCAGCGCCTTGCCGACGCCCCGGGCGACCTCGGCGTACTTCACCGGGTCGAGCCAGATGTGCGGGTCGGCGCCGGCGTCGTCCTCGCTGTCGCCGCCGCTGCCGTTGTCGCCGCTGGTGTGCCGGCGTCCGTCGACCTCGGTGCCGTGCTCCTCCAGCGAGGTGAGCTTCGCCGCGTCCACCGTGTGCCGGACCCCGGCCTGGGTGATCGCGCTGTCGACGGCGGGCTGGAGGCCGTGCAGATAGACGACCACGTCGGACCGGCTCAGGGCGGCGATCTGCCGGGGGGCAAGCTCCAGGTCGTGCGGCTCGACGCCCGGCTTGGTCAGGTCGGTGATCCGCACATGGTCGCCGCCGATCTGGGCCACCAGGAACTCCAGCGGATAGAAAGAGGCCGTGACCTGCACCTTTCCCTCGTTCTTGCCGTCCGCGGCGGTGGAGCCCGAGCACCCGGACAGTACGGGGAGGGCGAGCGCGGCCACGGCGGCGAGGGCGGTGGCGGGTATCAGGGAACGGTGTTTCTTCATGACTGTCATTTTCATCTTATGTGGAAACGATTGTCAATCTCCGCTCTTTGTGACGCTTCGCCCCCCGCACGTCCTTGCAGCCCGCCGAACGGATTTGATATGCGCCCCGCACTCGCCGGTAATCTGGGACAACTGACCGCTTCGCCGTACTGAAGAGAGCACCGTGGCAGCCGACAAGATCGACACCATCGTCAGCCTGAGCAAGCGCCGTGGCTTCGTTTTCCCGAGCAGTGAGATCTACGGTGGCTCCAAGGCCGCCTGGGACTACGGGCCACTGGGCGTCGAGCTCAAGGAGAACATCAAGCGCCAGTGGTGGCGCTCCATGGTGACCTCGCGTGACGATGTGGTGGGAATCGACTCGTCGGTGATTCTCGCCCCCGAGGTGTGGGTGGCCTCCGGTCACGTCGCCACCTTCTCCGACCCGCTGACCGAGTGCACCTCCTGCCACAAGCGCTACCGCGCGGACCACCTGGAGGAGGCGTACGAGGCCAAGCACGGCCGGCTTCCCGCCAACGGCCTCGCCGACATCAACTGCCCGCACTGCGGTACGAAGGGCGCGTTCACCGAGCCCAAGCAGTTCTCCGGCATGCTCCAGACGCACCTCGGCCCGACCCAGGACGCGGGCTCCGTCGCGTATCTGCGGCCCGAGACCGCGCAGGGCATCTTCACCAACTTCGCCCAGGTGCAGACGACTTCGCGGCGCAAGCCGCCGTTCGGCATCGCCCAGATGGGCAAGTCGTTCCGCAACGAGATCACGCCGGGCAACTTCATCTTCCGCACCCGCGAGTTCGAGCAGATGGAGATGGAGTTCTTCGTCAAGCCGGGCGAGGACGAGAAGTGGCACGAGTACTGGATGCAGGAGCGCTGGAACTGGTACACGGGCCTGGGCCTGCGCGAGGAGAACATCCGGTGGTTCGACCACCCCAAGGAGAAGCTCTCCCACTACTCCAAGCGCACCGCTGACATCGAGTACCGCTTCAACTTCGGCGGCCAGGAGTTCAGCGAGCTGGAGGGCGTGGCGAACCGTACGGACTTCGACCTCTCCTCGCACTCCAAGGCGTCCGGCCAGGACCTCTCCTACTTCGACCAGGAGGCGGGCGAGCGCTGGTTCCCGTACGTCATCGAGCCCGCGGCGGGTGTGAACCGGGCGATGCTGGCCTTCATGCTCGACGCGTACAACGAGGACGAGGCGCCCAACGCCAAGGGCGCCATGGAGAAGCGCACGGTCATGCGGCTCGACCCGCGGCTGGCCCCGGTCAAGGTCGCCGTGCTGCCGCTGTCCCGCAACCCCGAGCTGTCGCCGAAGGCGAAGGGCCTGGCGACGGCGCTGCGCAGGAACTGGAACATCGAGTTCGACGACGCGGGCGCGATCGGCCGCCGCTACCGCCGCCAGGACGAGATCGGCACGCCGTTCTGCGTCACGGTGGACTTCGACACGCTCACCGACAACGCGGTGACCGTGCGGGAGCGGGACACGATGAAGCAGGAGCGGGTCTCGCTCGACCAGGTCGAGACCTACCTCGGCTCCCGCCTGCTGGGCTGCTGACCCCCGGGCGCGGGCGGGCCGGTTGCCCCGAGAGCGACTTGCCCCGATCGAGCAAGCCTTGAGAAAGAGAAAACTTGCCCAAAAGGAAGACTTTCCCAGACCAGGAAAGTAGCCCATCCGGGCAAGTTTTCTTCTTTCCGTAACTTTCTTGTGTCACACTGTCACCGTGGACTCCAACGATTCACCTGTCGAGAACTCCCTCAGCAAGGGCCTGCAGGCCCTGCGCGACCTGCTGGGAGGGGCCTGGGAGGTCACACTCAGGGCGGACCCGACGGCCGCGGCGAGAAGCACGACACGTCATGTGGACGCCCTGGTCGAACTGAAGCCGACGAGCGATGGACACGTCGCCCAACTGCTGGTCGATGTGAGGGACGGCGTTACTCCCCGCACGGTCGAAACGGAGTTGCTGCCCAAGCTGGACCTGCTGCGGCAGGTGAATCACTACACGTCGCCGCTGGTGATCTCCCCATGGATCTCACCGCGCGTCCAAGAGCTCCTGCGCGAGCACGACATCAATTACCTGGACTTCACAGGAAACGTATCCCTGCGCACCCCCCGGCCTACGATTGTCATCCGCACACAGGGGGACGCCCGCTCACCGCGCTCCGTCAACAGGCGCAGCGAGAAGGCCACACTGGCGGGACCGAAAGTTGGCCGGCTCGTCCGACTCCTCGCGGACGTGTCCCCTCCGTACCGGGCCGGAGAACTGGCCGAAGCCGCCCGCCTCAGCCTTCCCTACGTATCACGGCTCCTGGGCACGCTGGAGGATCAGCTTCTGATCCGGCGCCAAGGCCGGATCATCACCACTGTGGACTGGGTCCAGCTGCTACGGGCCCGCGCGGAGCAGCTCAATCTGCTGCGCCACAACCCCTACGTCGGCATGGTCTCCCCGAATGGCATCGACGCGACGCTCGCGACCCTGCGCGGCATGACCGGTGAAGAGCGCGGTCGAGTGGCCGTCACCGGCTCGTACGCCGCTCATTCAGTGGCGCCTCTGGCCGTCGGAGGACAACTGATGCTCTACGTCCCCCATGGTCCGCACACTCCCGACGACCTCGGGGACCGCCTCGGACTGCTCCGCGTGGACCAGGGCGCCAATGTGCTGCTGCTGCGTGCCCATGACGAGGTCGTCTTCGCACGAACCGCCGACATGAAGGGGCTGCGTCGGGTCGCCCTGAGCCAGCTTGTTCTGGACTGTCTCTCCGGCCCGGGACGAATGCCCGCTGAGGGGGAGGCCGTTCTGACGTACATGCGGACACACGAAAAGTCGTGGCGAGCAGCCCAACTCCCCGACGTGTCCACGGTCTAGCACCTATAGAATGACATTCCTGACAGTATGACCAGATATAAGCAGGAGCGGTATGTCCAAGGTTCCCGATGGTGTTGACCGACGGCAGTTGGACATCGTCGCACGGCGCGTCCTGCTCGACGGCCTCACAGCCCTTCACGATCACCTGGACGCACTCACCGTCGTAGGGGCTCAGGCCGTCTACCTTCGGACGCCCAACGCCTCAATGCGCAACGCCCCATTCACGTCCGACGGCGATCTGAGCATCGACCCGCTGAAGCTCGGGGATCAGCCGCACCTTGACGAGGCGCTGCGGGCCGCCGGGTTCGACCTGCTCTACGAGAATCAGCCCGGCCTCTGGGGTCGGCCGGAACGGGTCGGCGAACTGACCGTCCGGGTTGAGTTGGATCTGCTGATTCCCAAGAAACTGGCCACCAGGATCGGCAGGAGAAGCGCCAAGATCCCTCCGCACGGCGAGATGTCCGCTCGATGGACGCCCGGCCTGGAGGTCAGCGCAGTCGATCGCTCCCCCATGCTCATCACCAGCCTCGAACCCGGCGACCAGCGCGGGATCAGCACCCACGTCGCCGGGTCGGCCGCTCTGCTGGTCGCCAAGGCCTACAAGATCAGTGAGCGAGTCGCCGAGGCCGACCGGCGTCCGGACCGGCTTACGAACAAGGACGCAGGCGATGTCTACCGCATCATGGCGGCTGTTCCGGCCGCCCAGGTAGCAGCCTCCTTCGCTGCCCTTGTGGAGCACCCGCGTATCGGCACTGTCGCCAAGGAGGGCCTCGGTCACCTTCGCGACCTCTTCGGAGGTGCCGCCGCACCCGGCGTCAACCTGGCCGTTGACGCCCATGCCGGCGACATCCCCGAAGAGACCATCCGTACCGTGGCGCCCGCCTTCATCAAGCGCCTGCCGTAACGCTTGTACGGGCCGTCCACGGTCTGTCACCCGCCGGTGGTGATTCCCGGTCGGGTTACGACGTCGGCTCGTTGGGGAGCGCGGCGCCGAAGCGGCGGTCGCGGTGGGCGTATTCGAGGCAGGCCCGCCACAGATCACGGCGGTCGAAGTCCGGCCACAGCACGTCCTGGAACACCATCTCCGCGTAACTGCTCTGCCAGATCAGGTAGTTGGAGGTGCGCTGCTCACCGCTCGGGCGCAGGAAGAGATCCACGTCCGGCATGTCCGGGTAGTACAGATACTTCGCGAACGTCTTCTCGTTGACCTTCGCCGGGTCCAGCCGCCCCTCGGCCACATCGCGGGCCAGCGCCTGCGCCGCGTCCGCGATCTCCGCGCGACCGCCGTAGTTGACGCAGAAGTAGAGCGTCATCGCGTCGTTGTCGACGGTCTGCTCCTGGGCGACCTGGAGCTCCTGGACGACCGACTTCCACATCTTCGGCATCCGGCCGACCCAGCGGATACGGATGCCCAGCTCGTTCATCTCGTCGCGGCGGCGGCGGATCACATCGCGGTTGAAGTTCATCAGGAAGCGGACCTCCTCGGGCGACCGCTTCCAGTTCTCCGTGGAGAAGGCGTACAGCGACAGATTCTTGACGCCGATCTCCAGGCAGCCCTTGAGCACGTCGAGGACCACGCCCTCGCCGACCTTGTGCCCCTCGGTGCGCGGCAGCCCGCGCTCCTGCGCCCAGCGCCCGTTGCCGTCCATGACCACCGCGACATGCTTCGGTACGAGATCCCCGGGGATCTTCGGCGGCCGCGCGCCCGACGGATGCGGGTCCGGCGTCCGGTACGAGCTGCGATGACGGGTCAGAATCCCGCGACGTGCCATGGTCGTACTACTCCTGACAGCTGTGTGAGCCCCGGATCGGCGCTCATCTCCCTGCGCCGTCTTCCCCGGCGCTACTTCTCGACGAACCGCAGCGACCGCAGACCGCGCTCCAGATGCCACTGGAGGTACGCCGCGACCAGCCCGCTGCCCTCACGGCAGTGGCGGCGGTCGCAGGCGTCCGCGGTCTCCCAGTCCCCGCCCAGCAGCGCGCCGAGCAGTTCCAGTGACTCCCGTGAGGGTACGACGCTTCCGGGCACCCGGCACTCGCCGCAGACGACTCCTCCCGCGCCGACCGAAAAGAACCGGTTCGGCCCGGCCATGCCGCACCGGGCGCAGTCGTCGAAGCTCGGCGCGTACCCGTTGACGGCCAGCGAGCGCAGCAGGAAGGCGTCCAGCACCAGCCGCGCCTCGTGCTCGCCCGCGGCGAGCGTGCGCAGACCGCCCACCAGCAGCAGATACTGCTGTATCGCGGGCTCGCCCTCGTGGTCGGTGAAGCGTTCCGCCGTCTCCAGCATCGCGGTGCCCGCGGTGTACCGCTCGTAGTCGGCGACGATCGGGCCGCCGTACGGCGCGATGGTCTCGCTCTGGGTGCACAGCGGCAGTCCGCGGCCGACCAGCTCGCCGCCGCGGGCGAAGAACTGCACGTCGACATGGCTGAACGGCTCCAGGCGCGCGCCGAACTTCGACTTCGTGCGCCGCACTCCCCTGGCCACCGCCCGCACCCGGCCGTGCCGGCGGGTCAGCAGGGTGATGATCCGGTCCGCCTCACCCAGCTTCTGGGTGCGCAGCACGATGCCGTCGTCGCGGAACAGACTCATGCGGCCATTCTCCCGTACGGCGGCGCCGGGCGGGCCGCCGCGGTCGGGGCGGGCGGCTCGGGGGTCGGCTCAGGGGACGGCTCAGGGGTCCGTGGCGGGAGGATCAGCGGGCCGTACGGGGGTCGCAACGGCCCGGGCGCGACGCGATCAGCGGGCCGGGACAGTGGGCTCAGCGGTCCACGCCCGGTGAGATCAGCCCGGACTCGTAGGCGGTGATGACCAGTTGGGCCCGGTCGCGGGCGCCCAGCTTGCCCATGATCCGGCTGACGTGGGTCTTGGCGGTGAGCGGGCTCAGGCCCAGTGCCTCGCCGGTCTCGGCGTTGTTCAGACCGCGGGCGACCAGGGTGAGCACCTCGCGCTCGCGGTCGGACAGGCACGCCAGCCGGGCCGGTACGGGCGCGGCGGCCGGCGGCCGGTCCGGCAGCCGCAGCACCCGGGCGATCAGCCGGGCGGTGGGCCCGGGCGAGAGCAGCGCGTCCCCGGCGGCGACGGTACGGATCGCGTCGAGGAGTTCGGCGGGCCGGGTGTCCTTGACCATGAAGCCGGACGCGCCCGCGCGCAGCGCCGCGACCACGTGCTCATCGTCGTCGTACGTGGTCAGGACGAGGATACGGACGCCCGCGAGCCGATCGTCCGCGGCGATCCGGCGGGTGGCCTCGATGCCGTCCAGCTCCGGCATCCGGATGTCCATGATGATCACCTCGGGATGGGCGGTACGGGCCAGGTCGACGGCCTCCAGGCCGTTCGCGGCCTGCCCGACGACCTCCATGTCCCGGGCCGACTCCACGAGCATCGCGAACGCGGCGCGCACCAGCGTCTGGTCGTCGGCGAGCAGCACGCGGATGGGCTCCGCCCTGGGCGGCGCGGGGACGGTCATCGGGGGTCTCCCTGGTGGTCTGCGGCGAGCGGGGGCGTGGGCGGTGGCGTGGGCGGCGGTTCTGTGGCGCGCGGGGCCTCCGCGGTGAGGGGCAGTTCCGCCGTGACGGCGAAGCCGGGGGCGTCCGGGCGCGGGCCCGCGGTGAGGGTGCCGCCGACGCTGCGGGCGCGCTCGCGCATGCCGGCGATGCCGAAGCCCTCCGGGCGGGGCGAGGGGACCCGTACGGCGTGCGAGCCGTCGTCCACGATCCGCAGCCGCAGGGCGGTGGCCGTACGGTCCACCCGGACGCTGATCCGCGGCCCGGCGGCGGCGCCCGCGTGGCGTACGGCGTTGGTCAGCGACTCCTGGACGATCCGGTACGCGGCGGCGCCGACGGCGGGCGGTACGGGGGCGTGGGCGGGGGCGGTACCGGTGTCCGGGGCGTCCGTACCGGTGTCCGGGGCGTCCGTACCGGTGTCCGGGGCGTCCGTACCGGTGTCCGGGGCGGCCGTGCCGGGGGCGGCCGTACCGTCCATGGTCAGCTCGACCCGGGCGCCCGCGGCCTCGGCGGCCTTCGCGAGGGCCGGGATGCCGGCCAGGTCGGGCAGCGGCCCGTCGCCGTCGGCCCGCAGCACCCGCAGGGTGGTCCGCAGTTCGGCGCGGGCCTCCCGGCAGGTGGCCGCGATGGTGTCGAGCGCGCCCGCCACCGCCGTACGGTCCAGCCGGTCGGGGTCGGCGAGCAGGATGTGCGCGGCCACGGAGGTCTGGACGCCGATCAGGGTGATGCTGTGGGCGAGCAGGTCGTGCAGATCGCGGGCTATCCGCAGCCGTTCCTCGGCGACCCGGCGGGCGGCCTCCTCCTCGCGGGTGCGTTCGGCCCGCTCGGCGCGTTCCATGATGGCGGCGACGTAGTTGCGGTGGGTGCGGACGACTTCGCCGACGACCGCGACCGCGACGATCCACCCGGCGCTCTGCAGCATTTCGCCGCCCGCGTGGGGCTTGCCGACGGTGGACATCACGGCGGACATGGTGAGGACGACGGACGGTACGACCAGATACGTGCGGACCGGCGGGCCCGCGACCGCCAGCGCGTACAGGGCGACGACGCTGGAGAGGATCGGCGCGGTCTGGGTGTTCCCCATGGCGTGGTAGGGCGCGACGCACGCGACCATGCCGACGAGGCACCACATCGGGGCACGCCGCCGCCACGCCAGCGTGGCGGCGCTGCCCACGAGCAGCGCCCATCCGAGCAGGTCGGGGTGGTGGCTGACGGCGCTCTCCGGCAGGGTGACGGCGAGCGCCGCCTCGACGGCGAGGACGAGCGCGGCGAGCGCGACGTCGTTCCGCGAGACCCGCGGCCCCCGCCCCACGGGAACGAAGGACGCGCGCCGCAACGCGAGCCTGAAAGCCACGCGACCCTCCCTCCTCGATCACCCCCCGAATCGGCAACGCCCTGACGACCCAACGGGCTCGTCGGCGTCAGGGCCAGCCCCCCGGACCTACGAAAACGCCCCCACCCTTACGACACTACCGACCCCACGCCGCCCAAAAGGCTGCCAACCTCGGGCCGGGAGGCCGCACGGCAGCGAAGTCCTGCGGCGGGACCGCCGCAGGCACCCTGCGGGGGGCCGGGGGTCGTGTGCCATGCCGACGGCCGGACCGCGCGCGGCACACCGGCCTGGGCAGCCCACGTCGAGCGACGCGCGAACAGCCCCGGGCCGCAGGCGCACCCGTGCCTGGGGGCCCGCCTCTCCGGACAAGGCGCCCCCGGTGGCCGACCAGTGGCCGAGCGACCCCGGCCGGGGGCCGGAGGCCGCCCGTACCGACGCCGACGGGTCGGACCGCGCGCGGCACACCGGCCTGGGCAGCCCACGTCGAGCGACGCGCGAACAGCCCCGGGCCGCAGGCGCACCCGTGCCTGGGGGCCCGCCTCTCCGGACAAGGCGCCCCCGGTGGCCGACCGGGGGCGGGACAGAACGTCCCCCACCCCCGAGCACCCCGCCGCGGCGGCCGTGCTGGCCGGCGAAGAGCCGGGCGCAGCCCGCGTCGCTGCCCTCGACCAACGGCGACGTTGCCCGGCAACCGAACCGGACCCCGGAAGGCCGCATATACCCACAGCGAGCACGCCGTAGCGGCCTGGCAGGCCCGGCCGCGGGCGGCGCGGGCGCAAGGGGTCCGCGACGAAGGGGAGCAGCGTGCGGCGGGCGGGGTGGGGCGCGGGGGCGGAAGACGTGGCGCGGGGCATGGGGGAAGGGTGCCCCGTGGCAGGTGGGGACCGCGTCGGGCCGTGGGGGGATCCGGGTGACGCCCGGGGGATGACGGCCGGCCCGCCGTTACTCCCCCGGGAGTACGTCAGGCGGCGGCCGCGGCCGCGGCCTTCAGCAGGCGGTCGATGTCGTCCGTGTGCAGCGACAGGCACCGCCCGACCGCCTCCAGGACATCCCGCTCGGCGGGCAGATACGGCCCGTCGGCGAGCGCGATGTGCGCGCCCTGGAGCAGCACGCGCTCGCGCCCCAGCTGCTCCAGATGGTCGGCCAGCGGCTCCAGCGCCTCGTGCAGCTCGATGGAGAGCCAGCTGCCGCAGCCGTCGACGGCCTCGGCGAAGGAGTCGGGACCCAGCTCGTCGGAGCGGCGGAAGCGCCCCTCGTCGGCGACGATCGCCGCGAGCAGCCCGAGCAACTGGTCCTCGGTGCAGTCCGTGAAGCCCGCCGAACGCACCGCGCCGACCGCCGCCTCACGGGTGGGCCGCTCGGACGCGCCGCCCGCCGTCAGGACGGCGAGCGCGATCGTGTGCACGGCGTCCCGCAGCATCGCAGAGAAGCGCGTGGTGGTCGGACAGAGCAGCACCTCGGGCCCGAACTGCCGGTGGCAGGCCGTGCATTCGATGACCGTGCCGGCCGGCCCGCGGGCGAGCAGCGGCACATTGAGCACGGTCAGCCTGCGGGTGCCGGTCCTGCGGTGGTACGCCCGGTCACCGCCGCAGTCGGGGCAGTAGAACTCACCGTCGTCCTCGGTGTGCCAGGACGTGCGCACACCCCAGATAAGCCCCAACCTCATCGCACCCTCCGGCCGTCTTCGTCCCGGTACGCACCTCAGTCGGCCCGCACGCGCGCGCAAACGCCCCGGCAACGGTGCCGTACGCGTGATGTTAGCCACATCAACGAGGCCCGTCAGTACCGCGTACGGGGGCAATTCACCTTTGTTTCGCCCGATGTGCTCTCCGAGAGGGCACGAATCGGCCCCAATCCGGGTACGCGCCCGCCGCGACGGCGCCCGGAAGCGGCCCGGACACACCGCCGTACCGACCCCGTACGCGCCCCGCGAACCCCCCACGCGCGACGGCCGCGACCACCCTCCGAAGGGCGGTCGCGGCCGTCGCCACGCGAGAGATCGGCGGATCAGCGGCCCGCGCGGTTGACGGCGGAGACCACGGCCTGGAGGGCGGCCCGCGTCGTGTTGGGGTCGATGCCGATCCCCCACAGCACCCGCCCGTCGATGGCGCACTCGATGTACGAGGCGGCCTGCGCGGAGGCGCCCTCGCTCATGGTGTGCTCGGAGTAGTCCAGCAGCCTGGCGTCGATGCCGATCGACGCCAAGGCGTCGAAGAAGGCGGAGATCGGACCGTTGCCGGTACCGGTCAGCACCGTCTCGGCGCCGTCGACCACGGCCTCGACGGTCAGCGCGTCGGTGCCGTCGCTGGAGGTGGAGGTCTGGGCCGAGCGCAGGGTGATCCGGCCCCACGCGTTGTCGGGGGTCGGCAGGTACTCGTCGCGGAAGACCGACCAGATCTGCGCCGGGGTGACCTCGCCGCCCTCGCTGTCGGTCTTGGTCTGGATGATCCGGGAGAACTCGATCTGCATCCGGCGCGGCAGGTCCAGCTTGTGCCCGTTCTTGAGCACGTACGCCACGCCGCCCTTGCCGGACTGCGAGTTGACCCGGATGACGGCCTCGTAGGAGCGTCCGACGTCCTTGGGGTCGATCGGCAGGTAGGGCACCGCCCACTCGATCTCGTCGACGGTCTTCCCGGCGGCGGCCGCGCTCGCCTCCATGGCTTCGAAGCCCTTCTTGATGGCGTCCTGGTGGGAGCCGGAGAAGGACGTGTAGACCAGGTCGCCCGCGTACGGGTGGCGCGGGTGGATCTCCATCTGGTTGCAGTACTCGGCGGTGCGGCGGATCTCGTCGATCTGCGAGAAGTCGATCTGCGGGTCGACGCCCTGGCTGAACAGGTTCATCCCCAGGGTGACCAGGTCGACGTTGCCGGTCCGCTCGCCCTGCCCGAACAGGCAGCCCTCGATCCGGTCGGCGCCGGCCATCAGCGCCAGCTCGGCGGCGGCCACCGCCGTACCGCGGTCGTTGTGCGGGTGCACGGACAGGCAGACGTACTCGCGCCGCGACAGGTGGCGGGACATCCACTCGAAGCGGTCGGCGTGCGTGGAGGGGGTGGAACGCTCCACGGTGGCGGGCAGGTTGAGGATGATCTCGCGGCCCTCCTCGGGCTGCCAGACGTCCATCACGCCCTCGCAGACCTCCAGCGCGAAGTCCAGCTCGGTGTCGGTGAAGATCTCCGGGCTGTACTGGTAGCCGAAGACGGTCTCGTCGCCGAGCAGCTTGTCGGCGTACTCCATCACCAGCCGGGTGCCGTCCACCGCGATCTGCTTGACCTGCTCACGGGTGCCGCGGAAGACCACCCGGCGGAAGACGGGGGCGGTCGCGTTGTACAGGTGCACGGTGGCCCGGCGGGCACCGCGCAGGGACTCCACGGTCCGCTCGATCAGTTCCTCGCGGGCCTGGGTCAGGACGGAGATCGTCACGTCCTCGGGGATCGCGTCCTGCTCGATGATGGAGCGCACGAAGTCGAAGTCGGTCTGGCCGGAGGCCGGGAAGCCGATCTCGATCTCCTTGTAGCCCATGCGCACCAGCAGGTCGAACATCTCGCGCTTGCGGGCGGGCGACATGGGGTCGATCAGGGCCTGGTTGCCGTCGCGCAGGTCGGTGGACAGCCAGCGCGGGGCCTTGGTGACGCGGGCGTCGGGCCAGGTGCGGTCGGGGATGTCCACCGCCTCGTACCGGCCGTACTTGTGGATCGGCATCGCGGTGGGGCGCTGGGTCGCGGTCGCCGTGGTGATGGGCGTGGGGCGGCCTACACGATTCGGGGTGGACATGGGCTCTGGCTCCTCGGGCTCCGCTCGGGGCGGCCGACGGCGATGCACGCCAGAACTCCGCGGGGAGGGGGTCGGCCTATGACTACAGGCCCTCGCCGCGGCAGCTAAGGAGAAGCAGCCCGAAACGCATGATGGGTCGACCTTAGCCGAGTACGGCGGGATCACGCAGCCGATGCGTACTTCCTCTCAGTATGCAAGACGGCCCGGTCTGTCCAGTAAAACCGTGATGATTCCCTCCTTTTCGTCAATCATGGCGCAAACCAGTGACATGGCGTAGCCGGAGAGTCACAGTGGGTGCATGGGAGTTTTCTGCACGATCGTGCCGCCTCACGTCCTCGACAAGCTCGCCCAGGCCGGTGACCCGGACCTGGCCGGACTCGCTCGCCGTACGCTGGAACACGACGCGCGCGAGCGCACCCGCCGCCGGCTGACCACGGTCATCGGCACCACCGGGGTGATCGGGGCGGTCGCGTCCGACCAGCCGCGCCGGACCATCGACGACGCGAAGCACAAGGACACGCTCCCCGGTCGCAAGGTGCGCGGCGAGGGCGACAAGCCGACGAAGGACGCCAGTGTCAACCGGGCGTACGACGCGCTCGGCGCGACCTTCGAGACATACCTCAAGGCGTACGGGCGGCATTCGATCGACGACCGCGGACTGCCGCTGGTGGCCAGCGTCCACTACCTCCAGGGGTACAACAACGCCTTCTGGAACGGCGAGCAGATGGTGTTCGGCGACGGCGACGGCAAGATCTTCCTCGACTTCACCATCCCGCTGGACGTCATCGGGCACGAACTGACCCACGGCGTCACGCAGTACACCGCGAACCTCGACTACTACGGGCAGTCCGGCGCGCTCAACGAGTCGGTTTCGGACGTCTTCGGCAGCCTCATCAAGCAGTACACACTCGGGCAGAGCGCGGAGGAGGCCGACTGGCTGATCGGCGCGGGCCTGCTGGCGCCCGGTGTCAACGGCACGGCGCTGCGCTCGATGAAGGAGCCGGGCACGGCGTACGACGACCCGCGGCTCGGCAAGGACCCGCAGCCGGGCACGATGGACGGCTATGTGTCCGGTTCGCAGGACAACGGCGGGGTGCACATCAACTCCGGTATCCCCAACCACGCGTTCTACCTCGTGGCGAGCACCCTCGGCGGCAACGCCTGGGAGCAGGCCGGCCAGATCTGGTACGACACGCTGACCGGCGGATCGCTCTCCGCGCAGGCGCAGTTCGCCGACTTCGCGGCGGCGACCACGGCGGCGGCCAAGGCCCGCTACGGTGACGGGGACCAGGTCGAGGCGGTACGGCACGCGTGGGAGCAGGTGGGCGTGTCCGTGGCGGCTCCCGCGGTCGCCGAGGTGCCGCACCAGGCGCCGGGCAGCGACCAGACGCAGGAGGCATAAGCGCTGTGCGTATCGAGGTGGTCCGCTCGGGCGGTTTCGCGGGGATCGCCCGCCGGGCCGTGGTCGACACGGCGGATCACCCCGGCGGGGCCCGGCTGGAGTCACTGGTCGCGGAGATCCTCGCGGCTCCCCCGGCGCCGCCGCCCCACCGCCCGATTCCGGACGGCTTCTCCTACGACATCACCGCGGACTCCCGCGCCTTCCACTGCGCGGACCCTCATCTCACCCCGCCCCAACGAGAGTTGATCCGGACAATCCTGAACGAGGGGGCCTAGCACCTCCGCCCGCGCGCGGGCGGAGGGCGCGGGCCGTACGCGCAGGCGGGCCGGGCGTAGGCGGTGTGGGCGGGGCGCAGGCCGTACGCGGGCGAGCACCCGGCGCTGCCGCGGCCGAACCGGGGCGTCGGCCTGACCGCCCCCTTGTCGCGCCCCTCCGATTTCCGGATGATCACTCACCCACATGGGTGATCTTCCTCGTCCGCCAGGGTCACGTCAGTCGAGGGCCCGCTGTCGTGCGCGCCCCCTCGTTGCAAGACCTCCGGCCCCGGCGCCAGGCGTTCGGCCGCGTTCCCGCCGCGGCCCACGCCCTGCGAAATGCGCCTGAATGAGGCCGCCATGACGGACCCTTCCGATAAGTTCCCCTCATGACCGGCCGCCTGCTCGAACTGCATGTGCAGAACTTCCGCAGTCTGCGGGATGTCACCATCCCGTTGGGGCCCCTGACCGTGCTCGTGGGGCCGAACGGCGTGGGCAAGACGAATGTGCTCAAGGTCTTCGACTTCCTGGCCGACATCATCCAGAGCGATCTGGAGCCGGCTCTGTCCAGGCGGGGCGGATTTGACGAGGTGGCGTTCTGGGGCGGTACCGAACCACCGACGTCGATGCGTATCGGTCTCAAGGCCACCTGGACCACTCACTCGAGCCAGACCGCACCCGACGCATACGAACTCACCGTTCACCGACGTGCCGCGCCCAACCAACTACCCGGTTACGCACTCGCCCGACGCGAAAAGTTCGCCTTCAAACGCACCCAGGGCCAGGGGCGCCGTATCACCATCTCCAGCGAACGAGCCACGGTGACGGACACCAACGCCGCTGAGGAGTCCGAGAAACAAATCGGGATCCAGCGGCTGAGCAGCGGCCTGTCGACGCTGCCGCGCCTTGCGGAGTCGGAGGGCGGAAACGAGGTGGCACGCGTCGCCGACCGGCTCTCCTCGTTCCGGGTCTTCGACGTCAACGTCGACGCCGCCCGTTCGCCGGCCCGCATTCCGCCGAGAAACGAACTCCCGCTCACCCCCGACGCCGGGAACCTCGCCGCCTTCTTCTTCCAACTCCAGCGGAACCAGGACCTCTGGGACCGGCTTCTCGAAGACGCCAGGACCGTGCTTCCTCAGCTTGAGCACATCGTTTTCGACGCGACCGGCGGATCGGCTCACCATATCGCCGTCCATCTCCAGGAACGCGGTCTGCGGCGAACGACCCCGCTGGCCGACGCGTCCTATGGAACGGTCCGGTTCCTGGGACTTCTCGCGCTGCTCTACGACCCCCATCCCCCCGCGCTCACCTGCGTGGAGGAGATCGACCACGGACTCCATCCTCAGGCACTCCGGCTCATCGTCGAACGGCTGCGAGAGGCGAGTGAGCGCAGCCAGTACATCGTCGCCACGCACTCTCCGGCCCTCGTCGACCGTCTCCGTCCCGAGGAGTTCGTCATCTGCGAGCGCGACCGGGAAGGCGCTTCGATCATTCCGGCCATATCGGCGAAGGACGTGCACGAGATCGTCAAGGAAACCGGGGACCAGGCACTGGGCGAGTTGTGGTTCTCCGGTGTACTCGGCGGCGACCTCACGGGAGACGAACTGTGAGCAAGGAGGCGAAGTCCGCCTCGCGTGACTCACGGGGGCGCGGCGTCATCGTGCTGGCCGGCGAGGACAGCAATGACTGCCGGATCGTCGCCCAGGTCATCCGGGCGCACATCGGCAACGTCAAAATGGTGGAGATCACCGACAAGGTACGACTCAGGGGCGCTTCCAACGACGCCACCCGGGCCGACCGGGTCAGGACGCTGATCGGCAAGGCGAAGGGCCGTGCGCTCCGGGCGAGAGCGGATCTGCTCGGGCTCGTCGTTCACGAGGATCTCGACGGTGTGACCGACGCGAAGTACGAGGCGATACGCAGGAGCATCGCTGGGGAGTTACGCCGGCAGAGCCCCTGCGACTGTGCTCTGGCACTGACCGCCTTCGAGTCGGAGGCATGGCTGATGCTCTTCCCGGACGCCTTCGCTCATGTGCAGTCCCGATGGAAGATCCCATCCGCCATGCAGGGCAAGGACACCGGCGCACTCGCGAATCCCAAAGAAATGCTGCAACGCACCCTCCCTGCCCCGCGGTTCCGAGAGAGTGACGGCCCGCGGATCGCGGAAGCCGCCAAGGCTCTCGGGCTCCTGACCCGGCCGGACGGCAGGAACCGCTCGTACACGGACTTCGTCACGGAACTCGCCGACTGGACGACTTCCGGCCGGTGACATCGGCCTGTTCCGGTCGCCGGCGCGGCCCAGGTCCGGACGGCGGAAAGATGGACTGTGCCGGGGGTGTCGACTCCCGGTATCCTGGTGACAACCGTCCGTGACATCGCCCGGGAAGCCGGAGGCCGCCATGGCCCCATCGTGGGAAGCCGATCCGTCGGCGTTGTTCACATACCGTCTGGGGAAGTCGGCAGCCGAACCGGGCAACTCGCAGAACGAGAAGAAGTCCCCGGACATCTGGCAGTTGGACAACGGCGACATCGCCGTCATCGGCCGTGACCTCACCGCCGCCTATGCCACTCGGCTGCCCGACGGCGTCACCCTCCGGGCCGACGAGCGGCTGGTCATCATTCCCGGCGATACGCTCAGCGCGGCCAAGGCGGACATCCCCGACGCCCGGCCTTCGGGCGCCCGCACTCCCCACCGGGCGAGGTGAGCGGTTCGGCTGTCCTCGGCCACCGGGCCGAACCGGCCCCGGGAGGGCTGACCGGTGGGCCGTACGCCACCGGAGCCGGAACGCGTGGATCGGGCCGCGCGGAATCGGGCCCTCAGGGTCAGGCGGGCGGCGCGGTCTTGCGCAGGATGTCGATGAACGCCCGCATCCACCCGGGGTGATCCGGCCAGGCCCGAGCGGAGACCAGCGTGCCGTCCACCACCGCGTCACCGTCCTGGTACTGCGCCCCGGCCACCACGACATCGGGTTCGAGCGCCGGGTAGGCCGCCGTACGCCGACCGGACAGCACGCCCGCCGCGGCCGAGATCAGCGGGCCGTGGCAGATCTGGGCGACCGGCTTGTCCTGCTGGAAGAAGTGCTCGACGATCCGTTGCAGCGCCGGGTTGTTGCGCAGATACTCGGGCGCCCTGCCCCCGGGGATGACCAGTGCCGCGTACTGCGCCGGGTCGACCTCCTCGAAGGCGAGGTCGGCCGGCCAGGTGTACCCGGGCTTCTCGGTGTAGGTGTCGAAGCCGTCCTCGAAGTCGTGCACCACGAACCGCAGCTTCTTCCGCGAGGGCGCGGCGATCTCCACCGTGTACCCCTCCTCGGTCAGCCGCTGGTACGGGTAGAACACCTCCATCGATTCGGCCGCGTCGCCGGTCACCAGAAGGATCTTCACCGTCATGTCCCGCCTACCGTCCTCTCGTACCAGGAGTACGCCGGTCCGGCGCGCTCCCTTCTACGATGCCCCGCCCCGGGCCGCGGGACGCTCCGGGCAGCGTGAGTACATCCGGATACGGCGCGGATGGCGGATCGGCGGCGCGGGCGGCGGCACGGGCGGGCACTGCGAGCCGCACACGTCCCCGCACCCCCTGCCGCCGACCCCTACGACCCGCTCGCCGATTCCCAACCCCAGAACCACCACGCCCACCAGGGGTTTCAGGAGTCGCCGACCGCCGATTCGGGTGTGACCGACCCCGCGCAGGTCAACGGCGATCCCCGCACGCCGGAGCCCCGGACATCGCGGAACGTGTTCGAAAAACCGCCGAAAGTTAACACCGTTCGATACGTTGACAGCACCTGCGGCACTTGTTCAAATGTCGGTTGATCACGGGGGTCACAGGTTAGATCAGGGTCGAAGTGGGAGCGTTCCCACGCTGCTGGCATCGCCATCTCCCGGGATACCTGTCGTCCGTCCGCCGGATCGCCGCCCCACCCGCCGGCCGCATCCGAAAACGCCATCCGCATCCCCGCTTCGGTGTGGTGACGGACCGTCAGGACGTCAGCTCATGTACTACCCGCAAGGAGATCCGCCATGGATGTCGCGTGTGCCCCCCACGGTGTCGCAGGCCGGGGAGGCCCGCGATGAGCGCCGTCACCGGTCCCGCGGAGAACCCCGGCGCCCACCCGGTCGAGGAGGGGATCGCCCGGCTCTGGGCCGACGCCCTCGGCCGGCAACCACCAAGCTTCGACGCCGACTTCTTCGACGTGGGCGGCACTTCGCTCGCGCTGGTCCGTTTCCTGGGCGGCGTCCAGGACACCTACGGCGTCGAACTGCCCATGGACCAGCTCTTCACCGGCGGCTTCTCCGTCTCGTACGCCGCCGCGGCCGTCGAGGAACTGCTGCTGGCCGGGGTCGACCCGAACGAACTGGACACGCTCGTGGCCGAGTTGGACTCACTGAGCGACGACGAGATCCGTGTGCTCCTCGCGGAGGAGTCGTAACGCGCCATGGCTCTCTTCCTGTTGGTCACGCACGGCAGTGACGGCGACGTCCTCCCGTTCGTGGGCCTCGGTGCCGCGCTGACCAGGGCCGGTCACCGGGCCGTACTGCTCACCCACGCCCCCTACCGCGACGCCGCGCTCGCCGCCGGTCTCGGCTTCGAACCGATCGACGGCGAGGCCGAGTTCGAGCGCACTCTCGCCGACACCCCCACGCTGCTCGGCGGCGACCGGCAGCCGTGGGACGCCTTCTACCGCCGCAACGGCCTCTTCGAGCAGATCGTCACCGAGACGGCCGCGCTGCGCAGGCTGCACCGGCCCGGCGAGACCGTACTGGTCGGCCGGCACACCTCCGCGGTCTCCGTACGGTTCGCCGCCGAACTGCTCGGCGCGCCCGTCGCCTGGGTGGCGGTGGCACCGATCCAGCTCGCCGCAGTGCCCGTGGCCGCCCATGTCTACGGCACCCAGCTCGCCGAGGGGTTCGCCGACGTACGGCGGCGGCTCGGGCTGGCCCCGCTGGACGAGTGGCGCGGCTGGTTCGCCGGGTGCGACACCGAGATCGGGCTCTGGCCGGGCTGGTTCGACGCCGCCGGCCACCACTCGCCCGACCGGGTCGTGCTCACCGGATTCCCCCTCGCGGACGGAGCGTCCGACGCGCTGGGGGCCACGACGGGGACCGGCGGCGTGGGGGCCGCCGGTTCCCTCACCGCGTTCAACGAGCTGTTCGGCGAGGAGGTCCGCCCGGTCCTGGCGACCGGCGGCACCGGGCGCATGCTGCGCCCCGACTACTACCCGGCGCTGGTGGCGGCCGCGGAGCTGAGCGAGCTGCCCACCGTCCTGGTCGCCCGCCACCGTGAGCTGCTGCCCGCCCGGCTGCCGCGCAACGTCCGCTGGAGCCCGGGGCTCCGCTACGCCGACGTACTGCCGAAGGCCGCCGCGATCGTGCACCACGGCGGCATCGGTACGTGTGCGCGTGCGCTGGCGGCCGGTACGCCGCAGGTGCTGATGGCCGACGGGATCGACCGGCCCGACAACGCCGCCAGGCTCGCCCGGCACGGTCTCGCCCACGCGGTGCCGGCCACCGACTGGCAGCCGGACGTGCTGGCGCGCCGGATACGGGCCGCCGCGCGCGACACGGGGTGTTCGGCGCGGGTGCGGGCGGTCGCCGGGCCGGGGAAGGGCCGTCCGGCCCTGGAGGTGGCGGCCGAACTGCTCGCGGCGCTCCCGCACGGGCGCGAGTCCGGTGCCCGGCCGGCACGCGGCGGCGCGGCCCTCGCGGACCGCCTCCGCGGCCTGCCCCCCGCCGAACGCGCCCACCTCCTGACCCGCCTCCGCCACCGCCTCCCCCTACCGCCCCCGACAGCCGGGTCCCACCCCGCCGCATCGATCAGCGCACCCGAGGCGCCCAGCTCGGCCGGGGCCCACCCGCCGGGCGACTTGCCCAAGCAGGACGCTCTGCCCGCCCCGGGCAGCAGGGCCGAACCGGGCGCGGAGTCCGTACGGCCCGCCTCGGCCAACCGCCTGTCCACGGGCCCCAACCCGCCCGAGCGGACCACCTCAACCCGCACCCGCGCGGCGGCGGATGTCACGCCCGAGGAGGCCGGCTCGGCCAGGGCCCGCACGCCGGGCGGCTTGTCCGAGGCGGCCGACCACCCGTCCTCGCCGGACGACTGCACCGAGCCGGGCGCACCCGCGGCGGCGACCGTGGCCGGTGGGCCGGACGAGCGGACCGCGGCAACTCGCATACCGGCCAGCCCGGTTGAGCCGGATGTTCGTGGTAACAGCGGGTCGCGGCCCGGCGTCGCGGCGACGGGCGGCGCCGTCGGAGGCAGCCGGGGCGGGCGGATGAGGATTCTGCTCGCGCAGAACCTCATCCACCTCCCCTCGCACGGCGGCGCCAACCGTTCCAACCGCCTGCTGCTCGAACAGTTGGCGGCCCGCGGCCACGACTGCCATGTCGTGAGCCCCCTGACCGGCGCACTCGCCACCCACGACACGGGCACGGCCGACCCCGGCCCCGACGCCGACCCCGGCGCCGCCGCCGACGCCCTGCTCGCCCGCGGCGTCACCCTCCTGTCCGACGGCCCCGACGCCGTCGTCTACACCCACCGCGGCGTCACCGTGCACGCCGTCCGCTCGCCGTCGCTGCTGCCCGCCCGGGTACGGACCGTCGCACGGGACCTCGTACCGGACCGGACCCTCGTACCGGGCGACGACCCCGGGCACATGATGCTCGGCGCCGCCCTCGCGGCCACCCCCACGCGGGTGGTCTACCTGGTCCACACCCTCCAGCAACTCCCCTTCGGGCCGGGCGCGTTCTACCCGAGCGAGGCCGGCACCCGGCTGGTGCGCAAGGCCGCGGCGGTGATCGCGGTGAGCAAGGCCGGCCAGGACTACGTACGCGAACACGCCGGACTGCGGGCCCGGTTGGTGTACCCGCAGGTGTACGGGAGCGGCCCGTTCCCCGCGTACGGCGTCTTCGGCCGGGGCGCCGTCACGATGGTCAACCCCTGTGGCTACAAGGGCATCACCGTGCTGCTCGCGCTCGCGGACGCGCTGCCCGACACCCCGTTCCTCGCCGTACCGACCTGGGGCACCCAGCCGGACGAACTGGCCGAGCTGCGGCGGCGGCCCAACATCACGACCGTCGCACCCGTGGACGACATCGACGAGGTGCTGCGCCGTACCGGTGTGCTGCTGATGCCCTCGCTCTGGGACGAGACCTTCGGCTACACCTGCGTGGAGGCCATGCTGCGCGGCATCCCGGTGCTGGCGTCGGCGGTCGGCGGGCTCGGCGAGGCCAAGCTCGGGGTCCCCGGTCTGCTGCCGGTACGCCGGGTGACCCGGTACGCGGCGCGCGAGGGACAGGCCAGGCCCGTCCCCGTCGTCCCCGAGCAGGACCTCGGCCCGTGGCGTACGGCCCTGGACCGACTCCTCACCGACCGGGCGCACTACGACGACCGGGCTCGGGCGTCCCGGGCGGCCGCGGAGAGCTTTGTCACCGGGATCGACCCCGGCGACTTCGAACGTGCCCTACGGGACGTCGAGATCACGGACGACACCCCCGGCTCCCCTTCCCCCAGGCCCCGTCACACCACGGCCACCCGCACGGCCGCACTGCGCGTACTGGCGGCACGGCGGGCCGCCGCCCTGCGCACGGCCCCGGTCCCGACCGCCGTGAAGGCCGACGCGGGCACCGGACCCGGCGCGGACGAACGATACGGCGTGGCCGCCCCGGACCCCCGGTCCGTCACGGCCGACGCAACGAACGGAGAGGGCGCACAGCCATGTTGAGAACCGCGGCACCCACCACGCGCGGCGGAGCCCCCGAGCCCTCGCAACCGTCGGAACTCCCGGAACCCACCGAATCCTCCGAGTCGTCCGAACCCTCGGACCAGGACCTCGCACTCCTGCTGCTGATCCGCCACTTCGAGCAGTCCCTGCTCACCCTCTTCGGCGAGGGCCGGATCAGCGGGACCACACACACCTGCCTGGGCCAGGAGTACGTCCCGGTCGCCGTCGCCCCGCTGCTGCGCGCGGACGACTTCGTCTTCAGCAACCACCGCGGCCACGGCCACTATCTGGCCAGGACCGGTGACGCCGAGGGCCTGCTCGCCGAGGTCATGGGCCGGGCGGGCGCGGTCTGCGGCGGGGTCGGCGGCAGCCAGCACGTATACGCCGGCGGCTATCTGTCCACCGGTGTGCAGGGCGAGAGCCTGCCGGTCGCCGTCGGGGCCGCCCTGCACAGCCGCCGCACCCGGCCCGGCGCCCTCGCGCTGGCCTTCGTCGGCGACGGCACGTGGGGCGAGGGCTCGGTGTACGAGGCGCTGAACATGGCCGCGCTGTGGCGGCTGCCCGTCGTGGTCGTGGTGGAGAACAACGGCATCGCGCAGTCCACGCCCACCTCCGCTCAGCTCGCCGGCACCATCCGGGACCGCGCCCGGGCCTTCGGCGCCGACTACCACCACTCGGCGCAGCGGGACGTCGCCGCGCTGCGGGCCGAACTCGCCCCCCTGATCGGGCGGGTGCGCGAGGGCCACGGCCCGCTGGTGGTGGAGCTGGCCACCGACCGGCTCGGCCCGCACAGCAAGGGCGACGACACCCGGTCCGCCGACGAGGTGGCGGCGCTGCGCGCGGAGGACTGGTACGCGCGGTACGCGGCGGCGTTCCCCGAGCGGTTCGCGGAGTGGGACGCCCGTCAGGCCGACGCCGTACGCGCCCTGGTCGCCGAGGTGTCCGCGCGGCCGCCGTCCGACGGGCGGGCCGCGTCCGTCGGCGCGACCGCCGACAGGGCGCCGGGCGTACCGACGCCCACGCCCACCCCCACGGACAGCGACGGCCCCGCCCGCGAACGCGTCGCCCAGAACCTCAACCGCGCGCTGCACGACCTCTTCGAGGCCGACCCCTCCGTCCAGCTGCTGGGCGAGGACGTCAGCGACCCCTACGGCGGCGCGTTCAAGATCACCCGGGGGCTGTCCACCCGCTTCGGCGACCGGGTACGTTCCACCCCGCTCAGCGAGGGCGGCATCGTCGGCGCGGGCGCGGGCATCGCGCTGGCGGGCGGCAAGGCCGTGGTGGAGATGATGTTCGGCGACTTCGTCACGCTCGCCTTCGACCAACTGGTCAACTTCGCCGCCAAGTCCGTGACCATGTACGGCCGTCCGGTGCCCGTACCGCTGCTGATCCGCTGCCCGGTGGGCGGCCGCCGGGGCTACGGGCCGACGCACAGCCAGAGTCCGCAGAAGCATCTGCTCGGTGTGCCGGACCTGGCGCTGTACGAACTCACGCCGTTCCACGACGCGGGCCCGCTGCTGCGGCACGCGCTCGGCCGTGGCGGTCCCGCCGTGCTGTTCGAGGACAAGATCCTCTACACCGAACGCCGGTTCACCGGGGGCACGGTGGATGACGTGCTGCGCTACGAACTGGTCGGCGCGCAACCGGCGTTGGCGGTCGTCGGACCGGCCGGTATCGAGCGTTTCGACGCGGTGGTGATCGCGCCCGGCGGCCTCGCCCACCGGGCCCTGGAGGCGGTGCGCGAGCTGCTGCTCCAGGACGAGGTGAGCTGCCGGCTGCTCGTACCGGCGCAACTGCACCCGCTGGACGGGGACGGACTCGCGGCGCTGTGCGGCGACGCCCCGGCCGTACTGGTCGTGGAGGACGGTACGCCGGGCGGCAGTTGGGGCACAGAGGTCGCGCACGTCCTGCACGACCGGCTGTGGTCGACGCTCGGCCGGCCGGTCCGGGTGCTGAGCGCGGCGGACAGCGTGATCCCCGCCGCACCCCATCTGGAGGAGCGGGTGTTCGCGAGCGCCGGGGACATCCGCGGCGCCGTCCTCGCGATGACCGCCGACCACGCCGACCACGCAGTTCACCACGGACAGGAGCGGCGGCCATGACCGAGTACCGCATGCCGAAGATCAACAACAACGACGCCGCGTACGTCCTGCTGGAGTGGGCGGTGCCCGACGGCGGCAAGGTCGCCGAGGGCGATCCGCTGCTGGAGGTGGAGACCTCCAAGGCGGTGGAGGAGCTGCCGGCCCCGTCCGGCGGCCTGGTGGAGATCCTGGCGGAGCCCGGGCGGGAGTACGCGCCGGGCGCGTTGCTGGCCCGGCTGCACGAGGACGCCGGGGCGCTGGACGCCTCGCGGACGGCGACGCTCGCCGCCGCCGCGCGGGTCGCTTCGGCCGCGCAGGTCGCTTCGGCCGCTGTGACCGCGCCGGGTACGGCCGACGGGCCCGGGCCCGTGGTGACCGCCCCCGCGCGCGCCCTGCTGGCCGAACTCGGCATACCGGAGGAGGCCGTACGGGCCCTGGGCGTGCCGCTGGTGCGGCGCGCGGAGGTCGAGCAGTTGGCCGCGGCGCGGGCCGCCGCCGGGGCGGCGGAGACGTCTTCGGATTCGGACGGTTCGGGGCAGGCCGCGCGGCGGGCGCCCGAGGCCGACCCGCCGGGGACGGTGATCGCCCCGCTGTCCCGGCTGCAACGGGCGGTGGCCGCCACCGTCACCTCGTCGCACCGGGAGGTGCCCGCCGCCTTCACCGCCGTCGAGGTGGACGTCACGGACGCGCTGGCCGAGGCACGCGCGCTGTCCGCCCGTTTCGGCACCCTCGTGGGGCTCGCCGAACTGACCCTCGCCGCGCTGGCCGCCCGCCGGGCCACCGACCCCGGGTGCTTCGCCGCGCTCACCGACGACGGCGCCGCCACCCGGCTCGTGCCGGGCGCGCACATCGGGGTGACCTTCGACCTCGGCAACGGGCTGTTCGTCCCCGTCGTGCGCGACGCGGACCGGGCCGGGCTCGGCGAACTGGCCCGGGCACTGATGGCCCACCGGATGACGGCGCTGCGCGGGACCTTCCGCGACCGGGACCTCCAGGGCGCCAACATCACCCTCACGCTGCACACCGACCCCGGGGTGTCCTTCGCCCTGCCGATCGTCTTCCCCGGCCAGGCGTGCGCGCTGTCCCTGGCCTCTCCCCGCCGGGTCGCCGTGCCCGACGACGAGGGGGCGGTACGGGTACGCAGCCTCGTGCAGGTCGGCGCGGCGTTCGACCACCGGCTGGTCAACGGCCGAGACGTGGTGGCGCTCCTGCGCGGCGTCAAGGACGGCCTCGAAACGCCCCTGCCCCTGGCAGCGGGTGACGACCGATGACCCAAGTCTCCAACGAGCCCCGCTCCACCCAACCCGCCCCGACGGTACGCCCACCCGAGCCCGTACGGCCCGATCCCGCATCGGCGACAACCCCGACGACGGCCGTACAGCCGCCCGCACACGCACGCGCCGCCCCGGTACTGGCAGACGTACGGCCGACGGCCGAGCCCACACCGGCGGACGCACCGACGGCCGGGGCCGAACCGGCGGACATACAACCGGCCACGCACGCACAGCCGAACACCGCGTCCACCGCCCCCGCTCCTGCGGGCGTGCAGCCACCCGCGCGCGAACCGCAGACCGCGCAAGCAGCCGACCCCACGTCGGCCGACGTATCGCCAACTGCCGCGCCCGCGCAGGCGGACACCCATACGGCCGGAGACACACCGGCGGCTGTACAGCCGCCCGCACACGCGCCGGTGGCGACACAGGCACCCGGCCACCGTCCGGCGGACGCACCGCCACGAACCGCCGCCTCCGCTCCAACGGCCGTGCAGCCGCCCGCACACGCACCCGTCGGCTCGGTAATAGCGGCCTCCCGGGCGACTGACCAGGCAGTGGCGGCGGTACCGGCAGCCGACGTCGGCTCGGTACTGGCGGTCGCCCAGGCGACCGGCCGGGCAGCGGCGGACGCTCGGTCGCCCGCACACGCGCCGGTGGCGACACAGGCACCCGGCCACCGTCCGGCGGACGCACCGCCACGAACCGCCGCCTCCGCTCCAACGGCCGTGCAGCCGCCCGCACACGCACCCGTCGGCTCGGCACCGGCAGACGCATGGCCGACAGCCGGGGCCGAACTGGCGGCCGCCCAGGAGACCGACCGGATAGCGGCGGACGTACATCCGCCCGGGCCCGTACCGATGAGCACACCGGCGGAGGCGCGGGCGCCCGAGCCCGTAGGGGCGGATGTGCGGACGACTGCCGCGCCGGCCGCGCGGGCCGACGTAGAGGCGACCGCCGGAGGCGGGCGGCGGGCTTTGGCGTTGCGGTTGTTGGCCGCGCGGCGGCGGGCCGGGGGCGGGGAGCGGGGGATTCCGCGGCAGCCCAGGGACGGGCGCCCGCTGGAGTGCTCGGCAGAGCAGCGGCGCGTGTGGCTGGCGGAGCGGATGGGCGAGCCGGGCGTCGTGCCCCCGTCGACCGCCGCGCTGGCCCTCGAAGGGCCGCTCGAACCCGCCCGGCTGACCACCGCGCTGGCCACCGTGGTGAACCGCCACCCGATCCTGCGCACCCGCTACACCGCGGAGGGCAGCGAGCCGCGCCAGATCCCGCCCGCCGCCCCCCTGACCCCGCGCGAGGCGAACGCCCTCGTGGACACGGTCGACCTCTCGGTCCTCCCCGAGGACGAGCGCGAGCCCGTCGCGCAGTCGCTCGCCGTGGAAGCGGGCGACCACCGGTTCGACCTGGCCACCGGACCCATGCTGCGGCTGACCGTGCTGCGGCTGGCGCCCGACAGCCACCGGCTGCTGCTGGTCTGCCACCACATCGCGGCCGACGGGCGTTCGATGGAGATCCTGCTCGCCGAACTCGCCTCCGCCTACCGGGCGTTGGCAACGGACGCACAGCCGCCGCAGGCCCCGCCCGGCGCGGACCGGGCCGACTACGCGGACTACGCCGCCTGGTCCCGGCGCCGACTGGACCGGGTGCTGCCCGAACGGCTCGCGTACTGGCGCCACCGGCTGGCGGGCGCTCCCCCGCTGCTCGACGCCGATCTGCCCGCGCCGGCCCGCCGCCCCCACCCGGGCGAACGCCGTACCGCGACCGCGCTGGCCCACGTGGACGCCGCGACACTCGACCGGCTGCGTTCTGCGGGCGGCACCGGCAGCCAACTGACCGCGCACACCGCCCTGTTGGCCGGATTCCTGGTGCTGCTCGGCCGCTGTGCCGACCGCGACGACCTGACGGTCGGCGTGGTCTGGGGCGGCCGTTCGCACCCCGAACTCGACGACGTGGTCGGCTGCTTCACCGATCTGCTGCCGCTGCGCGTCTCCGTGGCCGCCGCCCCGGACTTCGGCCGGCTGGCCGTACGGGTCCGGGACACGCTCGCCGCCGCCTTCGCCCAGGCGGCGCCCTTCGACCAGGTCGTCTCGGCCGTGGCACCCAGGCGCGCGCCGGGCGTGCACCCGCTGTTCCAGGTGCTGTTCGTACAGCGTGAGGAGGCGCTCACCTACCCCGACGATCCCGCGCACGGCTGGGGCCCCGGCTTCGCCCAGCGTCCCTGGGGCCGCGAGGTGAACAGCACGGCCTACGACTTCACGCTCGCCGCCACGGTAGGGCCGGAGGGCGCCGAGTTGGTGCTGACGTATCCGCTGGAACGGTTCTCCCGGCAGGCGGTCGACCTGCTGGCCCAGGAGTTGACGGAGCTGTACGCGCTGCTCGCCGCCCGGCCGCAGGAGCCGGTGGGCGAGCTGCGGACCGCCGAGGCGTGGCGAAACCCGGAACGCGACCAGGACCGGGACCGGGACCTCAGCCGGGACCACGAGCCGGCCGCGGGTGACCTCCCGCCCGTACGTACCGCCGAAGCCGGGGACGGCGACCCGCCGCCCTCCGCCCGCGAAGCGGAGACCGTCGCCGAACTGCGGGCCCTGTGGCGCGAGGTGCTGGGCCGCGACGACGTCGACGACCACGGCGACCTGTTCGCGCTCGGCGGCGACTCGCTCGCCGTGGTCCGGATCGTCGCCCGGATCGAGGAGCGCTTCGGCGCGGAGGTGCCGATCCGGGTGTTCTTCGACTCCCCCACCCCGGCCGGCTTCGGCGCGGCCCTCACCGCTCTCCTGGAGGAGGAACGCCATGTCCGATGAAGCCGGCGGCATCCCCGCGTACGACACGGCCGGCCCGGACGGCGCTCAGGGTACGGGCGCCTCGGGCGGTCCCGAGCGCGAATACCCCCTCACGCCGGTCCAGGAGCGCATGTGGTTCCTCCAGCGCCTCGACCCGGACGACACCTCGGAGAACCTGGCCACCGTACGGCGGGTGACCGGCGGCCTGGACGTCGCGGCGCTGCGGCGTGCGGTGGACACCGTGGTCGCCCGGCACGAGCCGCTGCGCGCGTCCTTCCACGAGGTGGAGGGCGCGCCCGTGCAGCGGGTGGCCGCCCGCGCCCATGTCCCCGTGGAGCTGCACGATCTGCGCGGCGCCGCCGACCCGCAGGGCGAGGCCGAACGCGCCGCCGTACGGCGGGGCGCCGAGCCGTACCGGATGGACCGGGGTCCGCTGCTGCGGGTGGCGCTCTACCGCACCGCCGAGGACGCGTACGTACTGCTGCTCGGCGCCCACCACTTGGTCTCCGACGGGTGGTCGATCCAACTCCTGCTCGACGAGCTGACCGCCGTGCACACGGCCGCCGTTGTGGGACGGGAGGCCGAACTGCCCCCGCTCAAGGGGAGTTTCGGCGACCACGTGATGTGGCAGCGGGCCCGGGCCACGGGGCCGGCCGCCGACCGGGCCCTGGCGTACTGGACCGCTGAGTTGGCCGCGCCGCCCGGCCCCGGGCTGCCGTTCGCGCCGGCCCCCGGGCCGGGCGGGCGGGCGGCGGACGCCGAGCCGGTCAGGACCCGGATACCGGCGGCCGCCGCGGCCGCCGTCGAAGGGCTGGCCCGGACGCACGGCTGCACCCCCTTCATGGCGTGGCTCGCCCTGTACCAGGTGCTCGTCGCCCGGCACACCGGCCAGCGGGACATCGTGGTCGGCGCGCCCACGGCCGGACGCGAACGCGTCGAGGACGAGGCGCTGGCGGGCTGCTTCACCGCCGTCCTGCCGCTGCGCGCGGATCTCGGCGACAAGGTGACCTTCGCCGGCCTGCTGGAACGCACCCGGGAGACCGTCACGGGCGCGCTCACCCACCCGCAGGTGCCGTACGAGCAACTTCTCGGCGCGCTCGGCACGGCCCGGGACGGCGACCAACGCCAGCTGTTCCGCACGTGGTTCAACCTCCACACCGAGGCGGCCCTCGGCCGGACGGGTACGGATCAGGGGGCCGGCCCGGTCCTGGAGCCGGTGCCGGGCGACCCGCCGCCCAGCCCCTACGACCTCTCCCTCGACGCCTGGCCCGCGCCCGACGGCCTTGACCTCGTCCTCACCTTCGACCCGGCGGTGCTCGACGGCGCCACCGCCCGGACCGTACTCGACCGGCTCCCACTGCTCGCCGAGGCCGCCGTCCGCGAGCCGCACCTGCCGGTGGCCGAACTGCCCCTGCTGGCACCGGGCGAACACGGCTCCCTGCTGTTCGGCCCGCCCCTGGAGGGCTCGGCCCTGACGGGCGGTACGACGGCCGGGGCCGCAACGGGTACGACGGCCGACGCCACATCCGGCGCTACGACCGCCGGGCCGACGGCGGGCCCGGCCACCGGGCAGCCGACCACCGACCGGAACGCCGGACCGGACACGGCCACGTCCGAAGCCACGGTCGGCGCCACGCCCGCCGGGCCAGCCGCCTACCGAGACGGTGGGCCAGACGCGGCCACATCTGCCGCCACGACCGGCACCACGCCCACCGAACCGACCACCGACCGGAACGCCGGACCGGACGCGGCCACGTCCGAAACCACGGTCGGCGCCACGCCCGCCGGGCCGGTCGCCGGGCCCACCGCCGACGCCACCACCCGCCCCGAACTCGCCACCGTCGTCGCGCTGTTGACGCGGCAGGCCGAGCTTACGCCCGACGCGCCCGCCGTCGAGGACGGCGAACGCGCCCTGACGTATCGCCAACTGCTCGCGGCCGCGCGCGCGGTGGCCGGTCGGCTGACCCGGCTCGGGGTGCGTCCCGGTACGCCCGTCGGGCTGTGCGGCGGGCGCAGTGCCGAGACGGTCGCGGGGATGCTGGGCGTGCTGCTGGCCGGACACGCCTATCTGCCGCTCGACCCCGCCCTGCCGCCGGACCGGCTGCGGGACATGCTGGCCGCGGCGGGCGCCACCGCCGTCCTGGCCGAGGGCGGCGCGGAGCCCGCGGACTGCGCCGTCCCCGTGGCCGTACTGCCCCCGGTCGAGGCGGCCGAGGGCGGCGAACTGCCGCCCGGCCCCGGGCCCGACGCCCTCGCCTATGTGCTGTACACCTCGGGCTCCACCGGTGAGCCGAAGGCCGTCGCCGTCCCGCACCGGGCGCTCGCGGCCCGGGTCGACTGGATGCGTACGGCGTACCGGCTCGCGCCCGGCGACCGGGTGCTGCAATTCGCCGCGCTGGGCTTCGACACGCACGTCGAGGAGATCTTCCCCGCGCTCACCGCCGGGGCCACCGTCGTGCTGCTGCCCGTGCCCTCCGCCGAGCTGCCCGACTGGCTGGGCGGCCCGGCCGGCCGTACGGTCACCGTGCTCGACCTGCCCACCGCGTACTGGCAGGAACTGGTCGACGCCGGGCCCGCGGTGGGCTGGCCGCCCGCGCTGCGGACCGTGGTGCTCGGCGGGGACCAGGCGCAGAGCGCCGGGGTGGCGGCCTGGCGGAAGCGGTTCGGCGACCGGGTCGAGCTGTGGAACACCTACGGGCCCACCGAGGCGACCGTCATCGCCACCGCCACCCGCCTCGGCCCGGTCGACGCGCTCACCCGGCCCGGCATCGGACTGCCGCTGAGCGGCACCGGAGCCTATGTGCTCGACCCGGCCCGGCGCCCGGTGCCGCCCGGGGTGCCGGGCGAACTGTGGCTCTCCGGCGCCGGCCTCGCCGACGGCTACCTCGGCCGGCCTGAACTGACGGGTGAGCGCTTCGCCGCCGATCCGTACGGCCCGCCGGGCGGCCGGATGTACGCGACCGGCGACCTGGCCAGGGTCCGCCCGGACGGCACCCTGGAGTTCCTGGGGCGCGGCGACCGGCAGATCAAGGTACGCGGCCACCGGGTGGAGCCCGCCGAGGTGGAGGCCGCGCTGCTGCGTCACCCGGGCGTGGCCCAGGCCGTGGTGGACCTGCACGACGACGCGGGATGGCAGTCGCTGACCGCCTGGGTGGTCCGCCGCCCGGCGCCCGCGGAGCCCGACCGTGCCGACCCCGCAGGGCCCGGCGGTACCGACCCCGCGGAGCCCAGCCGTAGCGACCCCGCAGAACCGGACCGCACCGGACCCGACCGCGCCGGACCCGACCGCGCCGAGCTGCTGCGGCACCTGCGCGGGCTCCTGCCCGCCCATCTCGTGCCGGACTCCTGCGTGTTCCTCGACCGGCTGCCGCTCACCGTCCGCGGCAAGGTCGACCGGGCGGCGCTGCCCGCACCCGGCGCCGGGGGGCCCGCCGAGACGGCCGGCGTCCCGTACACCGCGCCGCGGACCGACGCGGAGCACCTGGTCGCCGAGGCGTGGGCGGATGTGCTCGGGCTGACCCGGGTGGGCGCGTTCGACGACTTCTTCGCCCTCGGCGGGCACTCGCTGCTCGCCACCCGGGTGCTCGCCCGGCTGCGTTCCGCCCTCGGTATCGACCTGCCCGTGCGGATCCTGTTCGGCGCGACGACCGTGGAGGGCACCGCGGCCGCCGTCGAGGAACTGCTGCTCGCCGAGATCGAGGCGTTGAGCGACGCCGAGGTCGAGACCCTGATCGAGGAAGGAACCCCGGCCGGATGACGACGACCACTCCCAAGCCCCAGGATGACCGGCCGACCGGCACCGCGCCGCCCGCCGGAGCGGCGGCGGCCAGGGCCGAACTGCTGGCCCGCAGGCTGCGGGCCGCGCGGTCGGCGGTGGGGACGCCCCGGCTGACCGTGCCGCGCAGGCCGGCCGGTGAGCAGCCGCCGCCGTCCTTCGCGCAGGAGCGGCTGTGGTTCATGGACCAGCTCGTGCCGGGCTCGACCGCGTACACGATCCCCCAGGTGCTGCGGCTGCGCGGGACCGTCGACGCCGACCGTCTTTCGCGCGCGGTGGACCGGCTGGTCGCGCGGCACGAGAGTCTGCGCACCCGCTTCCCCGCCGGTCCCGACGGCTCCCCGCTGGCCGTCGTCGAAGCCGACGGGGGTGTACGGCTCACCGTCCGCGCCACCGCGCCCGGACTCGGCCCGGCCGAACGGGAGCGGGAGCTGACGCGGTGGATCGACGAGCAGGTGGGCCGGCCCTTCGACCTGGCCACCGGCCCGGTGCTGCGCGCGGCCCTGCTGAGCGCGCCCGGTGACCCGGCCGCGGGTGACGACGAGGGCGAACAGGTTCTCGTCCTGGTGCACCACCACATCGTGTCCGACGGCTGGTCCAGCGAGCTCTTCCTGCGCGAACTGCTCGCCGCCTACCGCGAGGACCGCGCCCCGGCCATCGGCGAGGACCCCGAACCACCGGTCCGCTACGGCGACTTCGCCGCCTGGCAGCGGTCCCGCTACCAGGGCGCGGTCCGCGAGGCCGACCTCGCGCACTGGCGGCAGCGGCTGGCCGGGGTGCCCCCGCTCGACCTGCCCACGGACTTCACCCGGCCGGCCGAGCCGAGCTTCCGCGGTGCAGGCCACGGCATCGGTATCGACCGGGAGTTGAGCAAGGCGCTGCTCGCCCTCGGCGCGGCCCGGGGCGCCACGCCCTACATGACGCTGCTCGCCGCCTATCAAGTGCTGCTCTCGCGCTGGTGCGGGCAGCAGGACTTCGCGGTCGGCTCGACCGTGGCGGGCCGTACGCTGCCCGAACTGGAGCCGCTGACCGGCCTGTTCGCCAACGTCCTGGCGCTGCGCGCCGATCTGACCGGCGACCCGTCCTTCACCGCCCTGCTGACCGCCACGCGGGAACGCTTCCTGGAGGACATGGTCCACCAGGAGATGCCCTTCGAGCAGCTGGTGGACGAGCTGGGCCTGCCCCGCGACCTCAGCCGGCCGCCGGTCTTCCAGACGTCCTTCACGCTGCTCAACTACGAGCGGACCAAGACCACGGGGGACGCCGCAGCGACGGACCCGGACGCCCTCACGGCCGAGTACCGCCCCGCCCTCACCAGCTCCACCCGCTTCGACGTCGAGCTGTATCTGCGGCAGGACGGCGAGGAGGTGAACGGGTTCTTCACCTTCGGCACCGACCTGTTCCGCGAAGAGACCATCGCCCGGCTGGCCGGCACCTTCGAGCGGCTGCTGCGGCAGATCGTGCTCCACCCGGACCTGCCGGTCTCCCGCCTCGACCTGATGGACGAGGCCGAGCGGCGGACCGTACTGCACGAGTGGAACGACACCGCGCGGGAACTCGACGGACCCCGTACCCTGCACGGCCCCATCGAGGAGCGGGCCGCCCGCACCCCGGACGCCGTCTGCCTGGTGGTGGACGGCCCCGAACCCGGAGCCCCAGCAGAGGAGTTGACATACCGTCAACTCAACGACAGGGCAGCCGCGCTGGCCGCCCGACTGCGCCGCGCCGGGGTCGGACCGGGCGCGGTGGTGGCGGTGTGCGCCGAGCGGTCCTGGCATCTGGTCGCCGCGCTGCTCGGCATCCTCAAGGCGGGCGCGGCCTATCTGCCGCTCGACCCCGACCACCCCGAGCAGCGGCTGGCCGGCATGGTGGAGGACGCCGAACCCGTCGTACTGCTGGCGCAGGACGCCGTACGCGACCGGCTGCCGGAGACACTGCCCGCCGGCACCCAGGTGCTGAGCCTGGACGACGCCAGGCTGTGGGAGCCGTCAGAAAGCGGTACGGACGACGCCGGACCGTCCCACGCCGGGCCGGACGACGCCGCCTATGTCATCTTCACCTCCGGTTCGACCGGCCGGCCCAAGGGCGTCGTCAACACCCACGGCGGCATCCACAACCGGCTGGACTGGATGCAGCGCGCCTACCCGATCGGCGACGGCGACACCCTCCTGCAGAAGACCCCGGCCGCCTTCGACGTGTCCGTGTGGGAGCTGTTCTGGCCGCTGCGCGAAGGCGCGCGGCTGGTGATGGCCCGCCCCGGCGGCCACAAGGACGGCGGCTATCTGCGGGACACCGTGATACGCCACGGCGTGACCGTGATCCACTTCGTCCCGTCGATGCTGGCGGTCTTCCTCGCCGAGGAGGACGTCGAGCGGTGCACGAGCCTGCGGCACATGATGTGCAGCGGCGAGGAGCTGCCCGCCGACCTCGCCCGCCGGCTGCTCGACCGGCTCGGCGGCTGCGCCCTGCACAACCTCTACGGGCCCACCGAGGCCGCCGTGGACTGCACCTCGTGGACCTGCACCGCCGAGAACCTGGCCGGGCTGCGCCGTACCCCCATCGGGCGGCCGATCCAGAACACGCGGACGTATCTGCTCGACCCGCACGGCACCCCCGTACCCGTCGGCATGCCCGGTGAACTGCACATCGCCGGAGCCGGGGTGGCACGCGGCTATCTCGGGCTGCCCGAGCTGACCGCGCAGCGCTTCCGTGACGACCCGTGGGGCCCGCCGGGCAGCCGGATGTACGCCAGCGGCGACCTCGCCCGGTATCTGCCGGACGGCACGATCGAGTACCTGGGCCGGACCGACCAGCAGGTCAAGCTGCACGGCCTGCGGATCGAGCTCGGCGAGATCGAGTCCGCGCTGCGCGCCCTGCCGGAGGTCGCCGACGCCGCCGCGACGATCCGCGAGGACCGCCCGGGCGACCGGCGGCTGGTCGCCTACGTGGTCCTGGCCCCCGGCGCCCTGCCCGCCGAGGAGAGCGCGGGCGCCCTGCGCGAACTGCTGCGCGAGGGCCTGCGCCGGATGCTGCCGGACTCCATGCTGCCGTCGGCGTATGTCGCCCTCGACGCCCTGCCCACCGGCCCGACCGGCAAGCTCGACCGGCGCGCGCTGCCCGCGCCCGCCTTCGGCCCGGCGACCGACGTGCCGCACAGCGCGCCGGCCACCGACGCCGAACGGGCCGTCGCCGCCGTGTGGACGGAGATCCTGGGCGGCCCCGAACCCGGCCGGGACGACGACTTCTTCGCGCTCGGCGGGCACTCCCTGCTCGGCATCCGGGTCATCGCCAAGCTCCGCAAGGAGTACGCGGACGCCGGGACGCTGTCGCTGATGGACCTCTTCAAGTACCCGACCGTGCGGGGTCTGGCCGCGCTGATCGACACCCCGGCGGGGGACCGCCCGCCCGCCGGGGCGCTGCACGAACTGACCCCGGCCCCGCCCGAGGGCGTCACACCGGAACTGACCCTGATGTGCGTGCCGTACGGCGGCGGCAGCGCCGCCGTCTACCAGCCGCTCGCCGACGCCCTGCCGCCGGGGCACTCGCTGTTCGCGCTGGCCGGCACGGGCGAGGAGATGGGGCTGACCGGCCGCCGCCCGGCCCTGCCCGAGCTGGTCCCGCGGGTGGTCGAGGAGATCATGGAACGGGTCACGGGCCCGGTCGCGCTCTACGGTCACTGCGGGGTGGGCGGCGCGCTGGCCGTGGCGCTGGCCCTCGCCCTGGAGGAGGCGGGCCGGCCCGCGGTGGCGGTCTACACCGGCGCGATCTTCCCCTTCGCCCGCCCGCGCGGGCCCGTCGTACGGCTGATGACGTCCCTCGAACGCTTCAGCAGCGACCGCCGCTACCGCGACTGGCTCACCTCACTGGGCGTCAGCCTGGACGACATCGAGCCGGGCCAGGCCCGCCGCATGGTCAAGGACATGCGCGACGACAGCCTCGACGCCGAGGAGTACTTCAGCGGCGTCATGGCCGGCGGGGGCCCCGGGCTGACCGCCCCGGTGATCTCCGTCGTCGGCGAACGCGACGACATGACCATGTACTACGGCGAGCGGTTCAAGGAGTGGCACTTCGTCACGCCGACCACCGCGCTGGTCGTCCTGGACGAGGCCGGGCACTACTTCCTGAAGTACCGGGCCCACGAGGTGGCCGCGATCGTCACGGGAATCCACCCGCAGCTGTCGGACGCGGAAGCCGAACCCGGGTCCGAGGTCCCGGAGGGCTCCGGCCCGGACCCGTCCACCTGGCGCCTGGCGGGCGTCTCGCGCGACACCGACGGGACGGCCGATCCCCGTACCCCGGCCCCCGGGAAGGACCGCGACCGGGCCCCCGCGCCGAGCATGCCGCGCTTCCTGGCCGTGGCCGCCGGTCAGCTCGTCTCCATGACGGGCAGCGCGCTGACCGAGTTCGCCCTGCCGCTGTGGCTCTTCCTCAGCAGCGACTCCCTGCTCCAACTGGCCCTGCTGGCGACCCTGGCACTGCTGCCGGGCCTGGCCACCGCGCCGCTGGCCGGAGCGGTCGCCGACCGGTTCAGCCGGCGGCGGGTCATGCTGGTCGCGGACGTCTGCGCGGGCGCCGTCCAGGGCACGATGCTCCTGCTGCTGCTCTCCGGGGGCCTCGGCAGACCCGCCGTCTACACCTGTATGACGCTGCTTTCGGTGGCCCTCACCTTCCAGCGCATCGCCTACTCCGCCGCCGTGCCGCAGCTGGCCCCCAAGCGGTTCCTGGGCCACGCCAACGGACTGATCCAGGCGGGCACCGGCATCGCCCAGTTCGCCGTACCGCTGCTGGCGACCGCGGCGCTGGCCACGATCGGGCTGCGCGGCATCCTGGTCGTCGACGTGTGCAGCTACGTGGTCGCCGTGGCGGTCACCGGCTCGCTGAGGTTCCCGCAGAACATGGGCTGGCGGCGGCGGGAGAGCGTCGGCGAGGAGATCAGGGCCGGATTCCGGCTGGCGATGGGCAACCCCGGATTCCGGGCCATGCTGATGTTCTTCGCCGGGACCAATCTGCTGGTCGGGCCGATGTTCATCTTCTTCCAGCCGATGGTGCTGGGCTTCGGCGACCTCGGGGACGTGGCCCGGGTCTCGCTGGCCGGCGGGTTCGGCATCGCCCTCGGCGGCGTGCTGATGGCCGTCTGGGGCGGCCCGGCGCAGCGCAGGATGCGCGGGGTGCTGCTGAGCTTCCTGCTGATGACGGCGGGCTTCCTGCTGACCGGGCTGCGCCCGTCGCTGCCGCTGGTGGCCACCGGGGTGTTCGGGATGTTCCTCGGACTGACCCTGATGAACACCATCTACGCGACGATCATCCAGGTGAAGATCCCGGCCCGCTTCCACGGCCGGGTGTTCGCCGTCAACACGGTCTTCGCCTGGTGCACGATGCCCCTCGGCTATCTGCTGGTGGGCCCCGGGGTGGCGCACGCCCTGCAGTCCGGCCTCGGTCCGCACGGCGCGCTGGCGGACACCGTCGGCCGGGTCGTCGGCACCGGGCCCGGGCGGGGACTGGCCCTCGCGTACGTCCTGTTCGCGCTGGTCCTCACCGCGGTCGCGGTCTTCGCGATGCGCCTTCCGGCGCTGGCCCGCTTCGACACCTCGGTGCCGGACGCCCGCCCGGACGACCTGGTCGGCCTGGAGGCCCTGCGCGGGCGGCTCGGCGACGAGCGGGCGCCGGAGCCGGTACGGGAGTCGGTGCCGACGCCGGTACGGGAGTCGGTGCCGGAGCCGGTGGGCGCCGAGCCCGTACGCCGGGGGTGACACGTCGCCGTGCCCGTCGCAGTGGGGGACGGGCACGGCGATCCCCGCGTCAGCCGGCCGTAGGGACCTTGGCCTGCGGCGCGGGCGCCGGGACGGCCTCCGCGTGGCGCGAGGCGCGGACCAGGGCGAGTACGAGCACCCCGCCGACCAGAGCGGCGCCCGCCGCGTAGAAGGAGATCCGGTCGAGCCCGGACGCGTACGCCGCCCGGACACCGTGCACCGAGCGCAGCCGGCTGGTGAAGACGGCCCCGAACAGCGCGATGCCCAGCGTCATCCCGAGCTGCCGGGAGGTGTTGATCGCGCTGCCCGCCATTCCGGCCCGCTGCGGGGGCACCGACTCCACGGCCGCCGACACCATCACCGGCGTGGCCACGCCGACCCCGACGCCCACGATCGCGAGACCGGCGAAGAGCGCCGACTGCCCGGAGCCCTCGGAGATCGTCAGACCCATCGTCAGCGATCCCACGGCGATGAGCAGCAGCCCGCCGCCGATCGGCACCCGCGGCGCGACCCCGTGCAGGAAGCGCCCGGACAGCGCCGCCGCCACGAACGCCGTACCGGCCAGCGGCATCACCGCGAGCCCGCCGCGCACCGGGCTCAGGCCCAGCACGTTCTGGAGCCACAGCGAGACGAAGACCAGTCCGCTGAACGCCGCCGCCTGGTAGAGCAGCGCGCCGGCCATCAGACCGGCGAAGGACGGCCGCCGCAGCAGCGCGAGTTCCAGCATCGGGTGCGCGGACCGCCGCTCGACGACCACGAAGGCCACCGAGGCGAGCGCCGCGACCACGAAGGCGGCCAGCGTCGGCCGACCGCTCCAGCCATGCTCGCCGCCGCGTATCAGCGCGTAGGTGAGCGCGGCCGCGGCCAGGGTGAAGGTCGTCGCGCCCGGCAGGTCGATCCGGCCCGCGCCGCGCCGCCCGGCGGGCAGCACCCGCAGGGTCAGCGCCACCGCGACGACCGCGATCGGCAGGTTGACCAGGAAGATCGCCTCCCACCCGAAGCCCTGCGTGAGCAGCCCGCCCATGATGGGGCCGGCCGCGGCGGCGGCGCCGTTGACCGCGCCCCACACACCGAAGGCGACCCCGCGGTCCCGGCCCTGGTAGGTCGCGGCGACCAGCGCCGCCGAGGTGGCGAACATCGCCGCGCCGCCCACGCCCTGTACGGCCCGGAAGGTGATCAGCACGGCCGCGTTCGGCGAGAGCGCGCAGCCCAGCGAGGCCAGGGCGAAGACGACCAGCCCGGCCGCGTACAGCCGCCGGTGGCCGAAGAGGTCCGCGAGCGAACCGGCGACCATCAGCAGCGCGGCGAGCGCGAGCGCGTACACGTCCATCACCCACTGGAGTGACGCGAAGGACGCGTGCAGTTCGTCGGCCATCCTCGGCAGGGCGACGTTCACGATCGTGACGTCGACCAGCAGGATGAAGGCGCCCAGGCAGATCGCCACGAGGGGCAGCCATTTACGCATGGGAGGGGACTCCGTTTCGGGATCGTGGGAGTGTGGCGGTCCCACAATCCGGCACGCCCGGCCGTTACCGCAGCCACCGGCTTGGTTACGCCACAATCCGACATCCTCTAGCCTTCTGGGATGGATTCCGACACCACATGGCGCCCGATGAGCGGATTCGACGAACTCGACCAGCGCATCGTGCAGGCCCTCCAGGTGGACGGCCGCGCCCCCTTCCGCCGGATCGGCGAGGTGCTGGGCGTCTCGGACCAGACGGTGGCCAGGCGCTACGGCCGGATGCGGTCCACGGCGACCTTCCGGGTGGTGGGTCTGGCCGACCCGCTGCGGGTCGGGCTGACGATGTGGCTGCTGCGGGTGCGCTCCACGCCGGACGCGGCCGGGGCGATCGGCGAGGCGCTGGCCCGGCGCACCGACACCCGGTGGGTGAGCCTGCTCTCCGGCGGCACCGAGATCTTCTGCCTCGCGCAGGCCGCGACCCCCGGCCGGGGCGACGCGCCGCTGCTGCAGAAGCTGCCGCGGACCCCGCAGGTGCTCCAGGTGACCGCGCACGCGATGCTGCACGTCTTCTTCGGGCGCGATCTGAGTCCGGTCAGCCGCAAGGGTCCGCTGACGCCCGACGAGGTGCGCGCGCTGACCCCGGAGGACGCGCCGCCGCGGCCGCTGGTCGCCTCAATGACGGACCCGGTGCGGGTCACCCAGGGCGACCTGCGGCTGTTCGAACTGCTCTCGATCGACGGCCGCACGCCCACGGCGGAGCTGGCCGCCGCCACGGGCTGGTCGCGGTCGACCGTACGGCGCCGGCTGTCGGAGCTGCGGGCGTCCGGCGCGCTCTACTACGACCTCGACTTCAACCGGCGGGCGCTGCTGCCCGATCTGCGGGTGGCGCTGTGGATGGAGGTCGAGCCGTCCCGGCTGGCCGAGGCGGGCGAGGCGCTGGCGGCGCACCAGGAGGTGGCCTTCGCGGGGGCGACCACCGGAACGACGAACATCTACGCGACGGTCAACTGCCGGGACTCCGAGGCGCTCTACCGCTACGTGACCGGGCCGGTCGCGGCACTGCCCGGTGTGCGCCACACGGAGACGGCCCCGATCCACCGCACCCTGAAGAGCTCCAGCCCCCGCCTGGACCCGGCGAGCCCCCACCTCGCGGAAAGCGACCGCACGTAGGGCCACTGGGGAGTGTCCAACCATCCGCCCAGCCCTCGCGGGCCGTGGCCCCCCTCCGCCCGGCGGGCGGCCCGCCACAACCCCCGCGCGCGCCCGGGGGGCAGCTGGCCCCACAACCCCCGCCCCCACGGGCAGGGCAAAGGGCACCCCCTTGAACCGCCGCAACGGCGGGAAGCGGAACGCCGGAACCCGGCGGTGCCCAACCGGCCGGAACGGCACCGCCGGGCCACACCACCGTGGCTGAACACCGCTGCGGCGGAAAATCGGGGACGCACGCCTCCCCGCAATCCCACGCCCGGGCAGGGCAAAGGGCGCCCCCCTTGAACCGCCGCAACGGCGGGAAGCGGAACGCCGGAACCCGGCGGTGCCCAACCGGCCGGAACGGCACCGCCGGGCCACACCACCGTGGCTGAACACCGCTGCGGCGGAAAATCGGGGACGCACGCCTCCCCGCAATCCCACGCCCGGACAGGGCAAAGGGCGCCCCCCTTGAACCGCCGCAACGGCGGGAAGCGGAACGCCGGAACCCGGCGGCACCCAACCGGCCGGAACAACACCGCCGGGCCACACCACCGTGGCTGAACACCGCTGCGGCGGAAAATCGGGGACGCGCCCACACACACCCGCGCCCGACCACCGGGCCGGTGGTGGGTCGCCCGCGCAGTTCCTCCCCCAGGCTTCGCCCAGGGGTACCCCCAGGGGCCACGCCGGCCTCCGGACAGCTGGCCGGGCCGGCGCGATTGGGGGCCGCGCCGGCCCCGGGACTTCCCGCCGGGAGGGCTAAAAGCCGAGTTTGCGGAGCTGCTTCGGGTCGCGCTGCCAGTCCTTCGCCACCTTGACGTGGAGGTCGAGGAAGACCGGCGTGCCCAGCAGCGCCTCGATCTGCGCGCGGGACTTCATGCCGACCTCCTTGAGGCGCGCGCCCTTGGGGCCGATGACGATGCCCTTCTGGCTCGGCCGCTCGATGTAGAGGTTCGCGTGGATGTCGAGCAGCGGCCGGTTCTCCGGGCGCCCCTCGCGCGGGATCATCTCCTCCACGACGACCGCGATGGAGTGCGGCAACTCGTCCCGTACCCCCTCGAGCGCGGCCTCGCGGATCAGCTCCGCGACCATCACCTGCTCGGGCTCGTCGGTCAGGTCGCCCTCGGGGTAGAGCATCGGCCCCTCGGGCAGCAGCGGGATCAGCAGGTCGGCCAGCAGGTCGACCTGCTCACCGCCGACCGCCGAGACCGGCACGATCTCGGCCCACTCCATGCCCAGGTCCCGGCCGAGCTTGTCGACGGCGAGCAGCTGCTCCCGCAGCACCTTCGCGTCGACCAGGTCCGTCTTGGTGACGATCGCCATCTTCGGGGTCCGCTTGATCCCGGCCAACTCGCGCGCGATGAACGTGTCGCCAGGACCGAGCTTCTGGTCGGCGGGCAGGCAGAAGCCGATCACGTCGACCTCCGCCCAGGTCGTGCGCACGACGTCGTTGAGCCGCTCGCCGAGCAGCGTACGTGGCTTGTGCAGCCCGGGGGTGTCGACGAGCACGAGCTGCGCGTCCGGCCGGTGCACGATGCCGCGCACGCTGTGCCGGGTGGTCTGCGGCCGGTTGGAGGTGATCGCCACCTTCTGGCCGACCAGAGCGTTCGTGAGGGTGGACTTCCCGGCGTTGGGACGGCCGACGAAGCAGGCGAAACCGGACCGGTGCGCGGGGTCGGCAGCGGTCCGGGGAGCAGCGGGAGAAGCAGGGGTACGAGCGCTCATGGCCCCATTCTCCCCGATCCGGAAGGGGTACGAGCACGCCCGGCCGCGCACCGGCCATGACAAGGCCGGAGACAGGGCGCGGCCCGGACCCGCCGAACGCACCGAAACCCCCTCGCAACCCCCGCGCAACACGAAACACGGCGGAAACACATATGCCCACATCCGGTAACGCGCGCGGCCGACTCTCTTCGTAACCGCCGATCGAAGGGAAGCCCCCGTGCTGCTCCTGTCCGCCGGTCAGCCCGCTCTCGACGCGGGCGACACCGCCTGGCTGCTTGCCGCCACCGCCCTGGTGCTGTTGATGACGCCCGGCCTCGCGCTCTTCTACGGCGGCATGGTCCGCAGCAAGAGCGTGCTCAACATGTTCATGATGAGCTTCGTGTCGATCGCGCTGGTCACGGTGGTGTGGCTGATCGCCGGCTACACCCTGGCCTTCGGCAGGGACGCGGACGGCCTGGGCCTGATCGGCAACCTCGACCACCTCGGCATGCGCGGCATCGGGCCGAAGTCGGTCACCGGCCATGTGCCGACGCTGCTCTTCGCGACCTTCCAGCTGACCTTCGCGATCATCACGGCCGCGCTGATCAGCGGGGCCGTCGCCGACCGGGCCCGGTTCGGCGCGTGGATGGTCTTCGTGCTGGTGTGGACGCTGGCGGTATACGTACCCGTCGCGCACTGGGTGTTCGGCACCGGCGGCTGGATCGTGAGCAGACTGCACGCACTGGACTTCGCGGGCGGCACGGTCGTCGAGGTGTGCTCGGGGTCGTCCGGTCTCGCACTGGCGATCGTGCTCGGACCGCGGCTGGGCTTCCGCAAGGAGTCGATGCGGCCGCACAACGTACCGCTGGTGCTGCTGGGCGCGGGCCTGCTGTGGTTCGGCTGGTTCGGCTTCAACGCCGGGTCGGCGATGGGCGCCAACGGGCTCGCGGCCGCCGCCTTCCTCAACACCCAGGCCGCGGGCTGCACCGGGCTGCTGGGCTGGCTGCTGGTCGAGAAGCGCAGGGACGGCCACGCCACCACGCTGGGCGCCGCGTCCGGTTCGGTCGCGGGCCTGGTGGCGATCACCCCGTCGTGCGGCAGCGTGGACCTGATCGGCGCGGTCGCGGTGGGCCTGGCGGCCGGCATCGTCTGCTCGTACGCGGTGAGCTGGAAGTTCCGCTGGGGTGTGGACGACTCGCTGGACGTGGTGGGCGTACACCTGATGGGCGGCATCGTCGGCACCCTGCTGATCGGCCTGCTCGCGACGGCCACGATGACCGGCGGCCGGGAGGGCCTGCTGTACGGCGGCGGGTTCGGCCAGCTGGGCCGGCAGGCGGTCGCGGTGGCGGCGGTCGGGGCGTACGCGTTCTCCATGACGTACGGCATCGGCCTGGCCGTCGAGCGGCTGATGGGCTTCCGGGCGAGCGAGGAGCAGGAACGCACCGGGCTGGACCTGACCGTGCACGCCGAGACCGCCTACGATCACGGCGTACTCACGCACGGAATGTCGCACTCGGCCGCCACACGCGCCGTCTCATCCGCCCAGGACAGGAGCCCACTGGCATGAAGCTGGTCACCGCCGTCATCAAGCCGTACAAGCTGGACGACGTGAAGACGGCCCTCCAGGAGATGGGGGTGCAGGGCCTGACCGTCACCGAGGCGAGCGGCTACGGGCGGCAGCGCGGGCACACCGAGGTCTACCGCGGCGCGGAGTACCGGGTGGACCTCGTGCCGAAGGCGCGGGTCGAGGTGCTGGTCGAGGACGCGGAGGCGGAGGCGGTGATCGCCGCGCTGGTCGCTGCGGCCAGGACCGGGAAGATCGGCGACGGCAAGGTGTGGTCGGTGCCGGTGGAGACGGCGGTGCGCGTCAGGACCGGGGAACGCGGGCCTGACGCGCTGTGAGCCGGGCCGGGCGCTGTGCCGGGGCCGGGGCCGGGCTTCCCGCGCGGTGGTGTGCGCGGTGGCCGGGGCTCAGCCCGCGGTGACCGTGGACCGTACCGTGCCGTCGGGGCCCGCGACGATCACCGGGGTGTCCGGGCCGCCGAGGTCGCGTACGGCGGCCCGGTCGGTGTCAGCCGCGCGGTCGGCGGCCGTGACGACCGCCGCCGCCTCCAGGGACTCCGCGCCGCTGGCCACCGCCATGGCCACGGCGGTCTGCAGCGCGGTGAGCCGCAGCGACTCCAGCGTCACGGAACCGGCCACGTAGGTGCGGCCGGTCTCGTCGCGTACGGCCGCGCCCTCCGACACGCCGTTGCGGGCCCGGGCGGACCTGGCCAGCGTGATGAGCTTGCGGTCTTCGGGGTTCTCGGGGGCGGCGGGGGCGGCGGCGCCCTGCGGCTGCGGTTCGCTCATACGGGCGATCATAGGGCGTCGCCTCGGTCCGTCACCCTGCGCGGTTGCACATGCGCGTTCGGCGACCCGCGCCTAGCCTGGGGCCAGCAGCGTCCTCACCCGAGGTGGTACGCCATGTTTCTGCACTTGCCCCTGGTCATCGCGCTCGCCGTCGCCTGGTTCTTCCTGCACCGCAGCGGCTCGCTCAAGTTCTCGCACGCGCTGGCCTGCGGGGCCTTCGGCTTCTATCTCTCCGACACGAGCCTGGCCACGTCGATCCAGTCGGTCAGTACGAATCTGTTCGGCATGATCGGGCAGATCTCGTTCTGAGCGCGGCCGGCCCCCGGGCCGGCCCGGGTTGCGCGGGGTCAGGACTCCGGGCGGTCGATCACACGCAGCCAGCTGCCGTCGGGCTGGCGGCGGGCGACCTGGACCCGGCCCCCGGTGCCGTCCTTCGGGCGGGTCGAGGTCAGCGCGAGGTCCCCGCTGATCAGCGTGGGCAGCGGCTCCTCGACCTCGAAGACCGGCTTGGCCGCCAGCAGCCCCGCGTACAGCTCGCGCAGCGCCGCGGTGCCCTGCGACGGGTGGTCGATCGGGAAGGCCACCACCGCGTCCGGCTCGAACAGCTCCAGGATCCCGTCCAGATCACCGGAGTTCACCCGGGCCACGAACAGCCGGGCGATGTCCTCGGGGTGGGTGGCCCGCTCACGGTTCTCGGTCATGGTGGTTCTCCCTCGTTCGTCCCCCGTGCGGTGTGCCGTTCGGTACGCCGTGCGGTGTGCTTTCCTGCGCCTTCCCTTCCATGGTGGGGGGCCGCGTTCCATAAGTCCAAGATCTGGATCTTCTGCGAGCTAGCATGTTTGGTTATGGAACTGCGGCAGCTCGAATACCTGGTGGCGGTGGCCGACGAGGGCGGCTTCACGCGGGCCGCGGCCCGGCTGCGTGTCGCCCAGCCGGGCGTCAGCGCGCAGATCAAGCAGCTCGAACGGGAGCTGGGGCAGCCGCTGTTCGACCGTACGGGCCGTACGGTACGGCTCACCGAGGCGGGGGAGGCGGTCCTGCCGTACGCGCGGGCCGCCCTCGACGCGGTGGCCGGGGCGCGGCTGATCGTCCAGGAGCTGTCCGGGCTGGTCCGGGGGCGGGTCGCGATCGGCACGGTCACCTCGCTGGGCGCGGACATGAACGTTCCCGGGCTGCTCGCCGGCTTCCACCGGGCGCACCCCGGGGTGGAGATCACGCTCGCCGAGGACACGTCGGACCGGCTGCTGCGGGGGCTGCTCGACGGGCGCTACGACCTGGCGTTCGCGGGGCTGGCGGGCGACGCGCCCGAGGGGGTCGGTACGCAGACGGTCCGCGACGAGGAACTGGTCGCGGCCGTGGCGCCCGGGGATCCGCTGGCCGGGCGTACGTCGGTGGCGCTGGGCGCGCTGGCCGAACGGCCGTTGATCACGCTGCCGCGGGGGACGGGGTTGCGGGCCGCGGTGGACGCGGGGTGTGCGGCGGCGGGGTTCAGGCCCCGGATCGGGTTCGAGGCGGGGAATCCGGAGGTACTGGTTGCGCTCGCCGCGCAGGGGTTGGGGGTGGCGATGCTGCCGGAGTCTCTGGCGGCGGCGTCTCCGGGCGTGCGGGTAGTGCGGGTCGCGCGCCCCGCGCTGAGGTCAAGGCTGGTCCTGGCGTGGCGCACGGGTGCCCCTGCCGGGCCGGCCGCTCGCGCCTTCACCCACCACGCCCGCACCTTCCTCTCCCCCTCCGCCCCCGGCGGTACCTTGTGACTCGGCGTCACCCCCACTTTCCGCCACGGCGGCGGGTTCGGCACCGCCGGGTTGCGCCGTCCCGCGTCCCGCCGTCGCGGCGGAGAAGTGAGGGGCGACGCCGTCGTCACAAGTCTGCGCCGGAGGCGGAGAGGCAGCGCCGGGGCACGGCGGGGGTGGTTAGGCCGGGCTGGAAGCGGGGGGGGTGGGTTCTACCAGGACCGTGCCGATGCGGTTGCGGCGGCCGGCCTGGGTTTCCGCGGTGAGGCGGAGGGCGGCCGGGTGCCGGCCGGCCGGGGACGCGTCCTCGGGGAGCGGGACCACCGCCGTCGCCCCGGGAATCGGCACCCGCCCGAGCGCCTTCGCGAGCAGCCCCCCGACCGTCTCCACATCGTCGTCGTCGAGCAGCACCCCGTACAGATCCCCCAGGTCACCGATGTCGAGTCGCGCGGTGACCCGGTAACGGTCCTCGCCCAGCTCCTCCACCGGCGGCGTCTCCCGGTCGTACTCGTCGGTGATCTCGCCGACGATCTCCTCCAGGATGTCCTCGATCGTGACAATCCCCGCCGTACCCCCGTACTCGTCCACCACGACCGCGACATGGTTGCGGTCCCGCTGCATCTCCCGCAGCAGATCCCCCGCGTTCTTCGTGTCGGGCACGAACGCCGCCGGCCGGATCAGCGACGAGACCGGATCGCTCTCGGACTCCCGGTTGATGTGCACCCGCCGCGCGAGATCCTTGAGGTAGACGAAGCCGACCACGTCGTCCTCGCTCTCCCCGGTGACCGGGATGCGCGAGAAGCCGCTGCGCAGCGCCAGCGTCATCGCCTGACGGGCCGTCTTGAACCGCTCGATCATGACCAGTTCCGTGCGCGGCACCATCACCTCACGCACGATCGTGTCACCCAGCTCGAAGACCGAGTGCACCATCCGGCGCTCCTCGTCCTCGATCAGCGACTGCGACTCCGCGAGGTCCACCATGGCCCGCAGCTCGGCCTCACTCGCGAACGGCCCGCGCTTGAAGCCCTTCCCGGGCGTGAGCGCGTTGCCGATCAGGATCAGCAGCCCGGGCACGGGCCCCATCACCCGGGCCAGCGGCAGCAGTACGTAGGACGCGACGGTCGCGGTGTTCATCGGGTGCTGACGCCCGATCGTGCGCGGCGAGACGCCCACGGCCACGTACGACACCAGGACCATCACCCCGATCGCGACGCACAGCACCTGCCAGGTCGCGGTGAAGTGCCGGTCGCAGACGACGGTGATGAGCACCGCCGCGGACGTCTCGCAGGCGACCCGGACCAGCAGCGCCACATTGAGGTAGCGCGTCGGGTCGGCGGCGACCGCGAGCAGGTTCGCGGCGCCCCTGCGGCCCGAACGCAGCGCGTCCTCGGCGCGGAAGCGGGAGATCCGGGCGATACCCGCTTCCGCGCAGGCGGCCAGCCAGGCGACGACGACGAGCAGTACGGCGTAGACGATCATCCGAAGGGTGCCGTCGCCGTCAGTGGGTGGTGGGAGCGGGCGAGGGCCCGTCCAGACCGCGCTCGGCCCGCCAGTCGTCGAGGATCGTCTTCTGGAGACCGAACATCTCGGCCTTCTCGTCCGCCTCCTCGTGGTCGTAGCCGAGCAGGTGCAGCACGCCGTGGACGGTGAGCAGTTGCAGCTCCTCGTCCATCGAGTGCTTGGTCGGCGCGTCCTCGCCCTGCTTCTTCGCGACCTCGGGGCACAGCACGATGTCACCGAGCAGCCCCTGCGAGGGCTCCTCGTCCTCCTTGCCGGGACGCAGCTCGTCCATCGGGAAGGACATGACGTCCGTGGGCCCCGGCAGATCCATCCACTGGAGGTGAAGCTGCTCCATCGCGTCCGCGTCCACCGCGATCACCGAGAGTTCGGAGAGCGGATGGATGCGCATGCGCTGGAGGGCGTAGCGGGCGGTGTCGAGGACCGCCCGCTCGTCGATCTCCCAGCCGGACTCGTTGTTGACGTCGATCGCCATGGGGTGGGTTGGTTACTTTCCGTTGGTCCTGGCGCGGTTGCCGTTGGCGACGGACCTGCCGTTGCCCGAGCGGTTGCCGGCGCGATCCGTGGTGGCCTCGGCGACGGCGTTGTCGTACCGCTCGTAGGCGTCCACGATGCGTCCGACCAGCTTATGACGGACCACGTCGGTGCTGGTGAGCCGGGAGAAGTGGACGTCCTCGACGCCGTCGAGGATCTCCTGCACCTGGCGCAGCCCGCTCTTGGTCCCGCTGGGCAGGTCCACCTGGGTGACGTCACCGGTGATGACGATCTTGGAGTCGAACCCGAGCCTGGTCAGGAACATCTTCATCTGCTCGGCGCTGGTGTTCTGCGCCTCGTCGAGAATGATGAACGCGTCATTCAGGGTGCGGCCGCGCATGTAGGCGAGGGGGGCGACCTCGATCGTGCCGGCGGCCATCAGACGGGGGATCGAGTCCGGGTCCAGCATGTCGTGCAGCGCGTCGTAGAGCGGGCGCAGATACGGGTCGATCTTCTCGTACAGGGTGCCGGGCAGGAAGCCAAGCCGCTCGCCAGCCTCGACGGCCGGCCGGGTCAGGATGATCCGGTTGACCTGCTTGGACTGCAGGGCCTGGACCGCCTTGGCCATGGCCAGATACGTCTTGCCGGTACCGGCCGGGCCGATGCCGAAGACGATGGTGTGACGGTCGATCGCGTCCACGTAACGCTTCTGGTTGAGCGTCTTGGGGCGGATCGTGCGGCCGCGGCTGGAGAGGATGTTCTGCGTGAGGACCTGGGCGGGGGTCTCCGCGTCCGTGTCCACCGCGCTGCCGTTGGCCCGGAGCATGGCGATGGAGCGCTCGACGGCGTCCTCCGTCAGGGGCTGGCCGGTGCGGAGCACGAGCATCATCTCGTCGAAGAGCCGCTGCACGAGCGCGACCTCGGGGGCGTCGCCGACGGCGCTGATCTCATTGCCGCGTACGTGAATGTCGACGGCCGGGAACGCCTGCTCGATCACGCGCAGAAGGGCGTCTCCCGATCCCAGGACGGTCACCATGGGGTGCTTGGCCGGTACGACGAAGTGGGCGCGCGCCTGCTGCGGCGGCTGCGGCTGCTGCTTTGTCGGTGTCTGAGTCATGGGCCGGCGCTAAGGCCTGCTCATCCCGCCTTCTGCTGATCGAGGGCCCGGAGGGCCCTTGGGCTACCAAGCCTACGACTCGGGGCGCCGCCCGCCGAGGGGATTTGCCGGTGGGGTCGTACGGGCGGCCTCGCGGCCGGGCCCGACGGGTGATTACGGACGGTATGGGCGGCGTCGGAGCCCCGGGGGCGGGCCGCCTGGGCCCGGTAGCAGGCCGCCGGGCCCCGGGCCCTGTGAACCGCCGCGCGAGCGACCCGTCACGCCGGGCGGAAACCGGCCGTCGGACGTGGCCCGGGGCAGGGGCCGGGCACCCCGCAACCCGGAGCCACCCGCACCGGACCGCCACTGCGCGCCGCGAAGCCGGATGGCGACAGCCACATGGCCGACTGCGGGACCAGCGAGGGCCCGCGAACTCGCCGCGCGAGCGAACCCTCACCCCGGACGGAACCGGCCGTCGGAGGTGGCCCAGGGCAGGGACCGGGCACCCGGAACCCGGAGACAGCCGCACCGGGCCGCCACTGCGCTCCACGAAGCCGGGTGGCGAGAGCCACGTAGCCGACTGTCGGGTCAGCAAGGGCCCCGAGAACCGCCGCGCGAGCGGCCCCTGATGCCGGACGGAACCGGCCGTCGGAGGTGGCCCGGGGCAGGGGCCGGGCGCCCCGGGACCCGGAGCCACCCGCACCGGGCCGCGAACCCGCCGCGCGAGCGGGCCCTCAGGCCGGGCGGAAACCGATCGTCGGGACCGCCCGCCGCAGCGGCCACGGCCGCGTCCCGGTGGGCAGCAGCGCTTCGAGGAAGCCGTAGCGGCAGACCGCCTCCCGGTGGTCCGCGGTCTGCCCCGCGTACGCCTTGGCCTGCTCCCACCAGCCCGCGATCTCGATCCAGCCGGGCGCCGAGAGCGACCCGCCGAACTCCTGGACGGACAGGGCCGCGCACAGCGAGGCGAAGGCCAGCCGGTCGGCGAGCGGCCAGCCGGCCAGCGTGCCGGTGACGAACCCGGCGACGAAGACATCTCCCGCGCCCGTCGGGTCCAGCGCCTCCACCGCGAGGGCGGGCACCTCGGCGGTCTCGCCGTTCGCGGAGTCCACCGCGTAGGCGCCCTCCGCGCCCAGGGTGACGACCGCCAGCGGCACGCGTTCGGCGAGCCTGCGGGCGGCCTCGCGGGGGGAGGCGGCGCGGGTGTAGCGCATGGCCTCCTCGGCGTTCGGCAGGAAGGCGGCGCAGTGCCGCAGCCCGTCGAGGTCGGCGGGGTCCCAGCGGCCGGTCTCGTCCCAGCCGACGTCGGCGAAGATCCGGGTGCCGGTGGCGGCGGCCTCGGCGATCCACTCCTGCTCGCCCTCCCCCGGCCCGTGCTCGCCGCGCCGCCCGAGCGAGGCGACCGCCGCCCGGGCCGGCGGTGGGCAGGCCGGCACCGCGCCCTCGGGCGGGGGCGCCCGGTGGCCGTGGCTGACCATGGTCCGCTCGCCCTCGTAGGCCATGGAGACGGTCACCGGCGAGTGCCAGCCGGGGATGCGCCGGGACGGGGTGAGGTCGATGCCCTCGCCCGCCCGCAGGCTGTCCCAGCAGTAGTCGCCGTACATGTCGTCGCCGAAGGCCGCGGCGAGCGTCGTGCGCAGACCGAGCCGGGCCAGCGCGGTGGCCATGTTCGCGATGCCGCCGGGGCTCGATCCCATGCCGCGGGCCCAGGACTCGGTGCCGCGCACGGGGGCGCTGTCGAGGCCGGTGAAGATGATGTCGAGGAAGACGGTGCCGGTCAGGTAGACGTCGGTCGCCGGATCCCCCGGGGTGCGCAGAGCGCCGAGCGGGTCGAGAACGGGCTGGTCGTCCATGGCTGACACTGTGCACGATGACCGGGCGGAGGCGTAGCACCGCCGTGGGACCGTGAGGAAACGAGATCTGATGAGGCTGACGATTCTGGGCGGCGGCGGGTTCCGGGTGCCGCTGGTCCTGCGGGCACTGCGGGACGATCCGACGGTGGACGAGGTCGTGCTGTACGACACGGACCCGCGGCGGCTGCGGGTGATCGGGGCGGTGCTGGCGGGGGCGGGTCCCGGCGGGCCGGCCGTACGGGTCGCCACCGGCCTGGACGACGCCCTGCGCGGGGCGGACTTCGTCTTCTCGGCGATCCGGGTCGGCGGCACGGCCGGCCGGGTGCGCGACGAGCGGGTGCCGCTGGCCGAGGGGGTGCTCGGGCAGGAGACGGTGGGCGCGGGCGGGGTGCTGTACGGGCTGCGTACGCTGCCGGTGGCCGTCGAGGTGGCCGAACGCGTCAAGGCGGTCGCGCCCTCCGCGTGGGTGATCAACTTCACCAATCCCGCGGGCATGGTCACCGAGGCGATGTCCCGGGTGCTGGGTCCCCGGGTGATCGGCATCTGCGACTCGCCTGTGGGCCTGGTCCGGCGGGCGGCGCGGGCGGCGGGCGCGGACCCGGACGCGCCGGGCTTCGGCTACGACTACGTCGGCCTGAACCATCTGGGCTGGCTGCGACGGCTGACCGTGGACGGCCGCGACCTGCTGCCCGCGCTGCTCGCGGACCCGGCCGCGCTGGGCACCTTCGAGGAGGGCCGGCTGTTCGGCGCGCAATGGCTGGCGGCGCTCGGCTCGCTGCCCAACGAGTATCTGCACTACTACTACTTCCGGCGCGAGGCCCTGGCCGCGGTACGGGAAGCGGCCGCGACCCGGGGGGAGTTCCTGGACCGGCAGCAGTCGGACTTCTTCGCGTCGGCGGACGCGTCACCGGCCGAGGCGTACCGGCTGTGGGAGCGGACCCGGCGGGAGCGCGAGGAGACGTACATGGCCGACAGCCGTGCCGCCAGCGGCGGTTGGCAGCGCGACCCGCACGACCTGGACGGCGGCGGCTACGACCGGGTGGCGCTGGCGCTGATGCGGGCGGTGGCACGCGACGAGCGGACCGTACTGATCCTCAATGTGCCCGGCGGCGGGGCGGTTTCTGTCCTCGACCCGGACGCGGTGGTCGAAGTTCCGTGCGAGGTCGGGGCGTTCGGGGCGCGGCCGCTGCCGGTGGCACCGCCGGACGAGCACCAGGCGGGGCTGATGCTGGCGCTGAAAGCCGTGGAGCGGGCGGTGATCGAGGCGGCGGCCACCGGTTCGCGCACGGCGGCGCTGCGCGCGCTGGCGTTGCATCCGCTGGTGGACTCCGCGGCGGCCGCGAGCCGGATTCTGACTGCCTCGGGGTGGTGACGGGCCCCTGAACAGGGCGTTAGCACCGGGTGGCGGCCCGGGTTTTCACCACGCGCGTAGACAAGGCTTGACCTGCCCTGATGCTGGGGTCTACGTTTCGCGGCACCAACTCAGCGTTGAAGGAGCACCGTCATGCCCCGTGCCCGCTTGTCCGCCCGCGCCCGAGCGCTCGCCGTGACCGCCGCCGCGGTCACCCTGGGCGCCACGTTCTACGGCGTCGGCGCCGCCACCGCGAACAACTCCGTACCGCGCAGCGACAAGGAGATCCCCAACCTCACCGACGTGGTCTCCCAGATCAAGGCGTACTACGGCGACACGGTGGACTCCTCGGGCGAGCACTGGGCCTCCGCCACGAGCAACTACGCCAGGCAACTGGCCGGTATCGAGGCCCAGGCGAAGTCCTATCTCTCCTCCCACGCCACCACGCGGAACGCCGGGCACGGCGGGCACGCCGCCAAGCCCGCGATCGTCCTCGACGTGGACGACACCAGCCTGCTGACGTACAACTACGAGCTGGAGGTGGGCTTCAACTACACCCCGGCGAGCAACCAGACGTACCTCGACACCAAGAACATGGGCTCCGTCTTCGGCATGGCCACCCTCACCAACTGGGCGGCCGCCAAGGGGATCACGGTCTTCTGGATCACCGGCCGCCCGGAGTCGCAGCGCGCCGACACCGTACGCAACCTGACCGCCGTCGGCTACAGGGCGCCCGTCGACACCGCCCACCTCTACCTGAAGAACACGGCCACCCCGCCCGCGTATCTGGCGTGCGGCGCGAGCTGTACGACGATCGAGTACAAGGCCGGGACCCGGGCGCACATCGAGTCGCTGGGGTACAACATCGTGGCCAACTTCGGTGACCAGTACAGCGATCTGTCCGGCGGGCACGCGGACAAGTCCTTCAAGCTGCCCAACCCGATGTACTACCTGCCCTAGCCGTAGCCGGTTCCGGTACGGGCGGGCCCGGGCCCCGGGTACGGCCTGGCGCGGGCCCGCCCAACGTCCCGGTTCTCAGCGGCGCTTGGGGACCGGGACGCGCATCAGGTCCTGGGCGACGGTGAGTTCACCGGTGAAACCCGCCGCTCGGGCCTGCCGCTCGAAGACCTCCGGGTCGGGGTAGCGCTGCGAGAAGTGGGTGAGCACGAGATGGCGGACACCGGCCTCGCGGGCGGTCTCCGCTGCCTGACCTGCCGTCAGATGACCGTGGTCCTCGGCGAGTTCCGCGTCCTCGTCGAGGAAGTCGACTCGATGACCAACAGGTCGCAACCCTCGGCCAGTTGCCCGACCGCGTCGCACATACGGGTGTCCATGACGAAGGCGAAGACCTGGCCGGGGCGGTGCTCGCTGACCTCCTCCAGGGCGACGCCGTCGACCGCGCCCTCGCGCTGGAGGCGGCCGATCGCGGGCCCCGAGATACCGTGCGCGGCCAGGAGTTCGGGCAGCAGCCGGCGGCCGTCGGGCTCGGTGAGGCGGTATCCGTACGACTCCACGGGGTGCGACAGCAGCGCCGCCGACAGGGTGAAGGCGGGGGTGACGGCCACCGGGCCGTCCCCGGTGACCGGGACTTCGCGCAGATCGGCGGTCTCGCGGTAGGCGGTGGCGTAGCGCAGACGGTCGAAATAGCGCTGCCCGCTCGCCGGGTAGTGGGCGGTGACCGGGTGCGGGACGCGGTCGAGGTTGATCCGCTGGACGACGCCCGCGAGGCCCAGGGAGTGGTCGCCGTGGAAGTGGGTGACGCAGATCCGGGTCAGGTCGTGCGCCGCGACCCCGGCATGCAGCATCTGGCGCTGGCTGCCCTCGCCGGGGTCGAAGAGGATGCCCTCGCGGTCCCAGCGCAGCACATAACCGTTGTGGTTGCGCTGCCGGGTGGGGACCTGGCTGGCGGTGCCGAGGACGATCAGTTCACGCACGGGGGCCCTTGGGTTGTGGGGGCGTCGGGGTCTGGCCGGCGGACCGGGCCGCCGGAAGGGGCGGCCCGGGCCGGGCCGTCGGAAGGGGCGGCGGCGCGGGCCGCCGGTCGGGGCGCGCCGTCGGTCGGGGCGGGCCGGGCCGTCGGTCGGGAGCCTCGGAGCGGCCCGGGCCGTCCGGGCCCTCGCGGGCCGTTCGCTCAGACCAGGCGCTGGAGGTCGCGGCCGCCCAGGACATGGGCGTGCGCGTGGAAGACGGTCTGGCCCGCGCCGGGGCCGGTGTTGAAGACGATCCGGTAGCCCGTGCCGTCGATCTTCTCCTGCGCGGCCACTTCGCCCGCCTCCCGCAGCACGTCGGCGGTCACGGCCGGGTCGCCCGCGGCGAGCGAGGCAGCGTCCGGGTAGTGCACCCGGGGGATGACCAGGACATGCGTCGGGGCCTGCGGGTTTATGTCGCGGAACGCGAGGGTGGTCGCCGTCTCGCGGACGACGGTCGCGGGGATCTCCCCACCGGCGATCTTGCAGAACAGGCAGTCGGCCTGCGGTTCTCCCGCCATGGCGGTCCCCTCGTGGTCGCGAATTCACGTGCGCTGGCATCGTATCCGCGCGAGCCCCTTACGCGGGGTGCAGCCGGAATACAACCGCTCGCGTCCCGGGCCCGGCCCGCTGCCGGGCGGCATCCGGCCGCCGCGGCGACCCGCCCCACGTGGACCGTTCCTTCTGCCCGTACTGGGGCCGCGGTCAGCCCCGGTGAGAAGTTCACCCGTTACGCCGCTCGGTGCCGGTCGGCCAGACGACCTCGACGGGGAGGCCGAGGGAGCGAGCTTCCTCGACCACATCGGCGGTGCCGCCCCCTTTGGTGCCGGGAGGCATGCCGTTCCAGACTGCGACGAGCCTGTCAGCCCGACGCAGCAGTTCGCTGTTGGCGGCCTCGTAGGCTTCTCGGCCGGCGGTGTCATGGTCCATCACCACCACCTCCGTGGCTGCCGCCAGGAGCCGGTCGAATTGTGCGGCGTGCGGTTTCTTGACCTTCGTCTCTCGGTAGTCGCGGGACGGGATCACGGCGACGAGGCGCCCGCCCGCGTCCAGGACAGCCTCGGCGAACAAGGAGTCCGACCCAGCGGCAATACAGGGGACACCGACGAGTTCGCCGTCGGCCAGCTCGCGCACGAGCCGGCCGAGGGCAGCTCGAACAAGAGGTACGGAAGCGTCAGTGAGGTCCATGTGGCCGGTCACGGCGAGGATGGTCACAGTGTCCCCTGTCAGTCGGCGAGTTGCTCGCGGAGCCTAGCGCGGGCTTCTCGTACGGGTGCCGAAGTTCCGTGGCCCCCACTGCTCCTGCGTGGCTTCGCCGACTTCCAGCGCCTTGTAGATCGCCACCCCGTCCGGATGCTCGCCCAGCGCGTGGAAGTACGCGCCGGGGACCAGGCCCTCGCTGCGCTCGAAGGCTTCGCCGTTGAGCCGCATCCGGATGGTGAGGACGCCCCCGAAGTCGAGGATCAGGCCACGGTAGGTCATGGCTGGCTCCTTACGCATATGACTCACCCCCGGGGTGGGTACGCGGGCACGCGTCAGCACGGATGGTAGCCGCCGGTCGAATGCTCCCGCCTTCCCGAGCCAGGACGAGCACGACTGTCCTGGCGGTCACGCGGCCGGACGGGGACGACGCGTGGTCGCGCGGGGCCATGGCGCCAGTAGCTTGCGGGCGGGGAAGATCGTACGCATGAACGTTCTTGTGCTGGGCGGGACTTGGTTCTTGGGCAAAGCGGTCACGGAGGAGGCGGTTGCCCGGGGCTGGACGGTGTCCGCCTTCAACCGGGGCAGATCCGGTGCGGCAGCCCACGGTGTCCGGGAGATACACGGAGACCGCACGGTCGCCGCTGATCTCGCACGGCTTGCCAGGTCCGGGTCTGGCCCCTGGGACATGGTGGTCGACACGTCTGCGTCCGAACTGGCGCCGCGCGATGTCCTCGCAGCTGCGAAATACCTGGCACCTGTGACGGGACGTTACGTATACATCTCCACCGTGAATGCCTACAAGGGCTGGCCGGACGAGCCACTGACGGAGAACTCGGAGGTCCTGGACGGGCCTGCCGACGCCGACATTGACTACGGACGCCTTCCAGCAGACTGGGATGGCCCCGACTGGTACTACGGCCGCCAGAAAGCCGGTGCGGAGCGGGCCGTTCAGGCCGCCTTCGGGGCTGAACGTGTGTCAATTCTGCGCCCCGGCGTCATCCTGGGCCCCGGTGAATACGTAGGCCGCCTGCCCTGGTGGCTGAATCGCGCCGCGCGGGGCGGAGCGATACTCGCGCCCGGTCACCCGGACAAGGACATCCAGCCTGTAGATGTGAGAGATGTCGCCAGCTTCGCCTTGGATCAGGCCACAACGGTTGGTGCGGGAACGTTCAACGTCGTCGCTCCTCTCGGTCGGGACACCATGAGAACTCTCCTGGAGTCATGTCTGAACGCCACTGGCGCAGAAGGCCACCTCGTCTGGGCACCCGATGACGTTCTCACCAACGAACGCGTTCAGCAGTGGACGGAACTGCCCCTGTGGCGGACGAACGCCGGCGTCTGGCGCGTCTCGTCCGAACGGGCTCAGACGGCGGGCCTCACCTGCCGGCCGCTCGCCGACACTGTCGCGGACACCTGGGACTGGCTGCGCCGGGGCGGTGTCCCGGTAGAACATCCCCGTTGGCTGGATCACGGGATCACACCGGAGAAGGAGAGGAGAATCCTCACTCGACTCGGACAGTGAGATCACGCCTCGATAGCGAACCCGGAGGTTCCGTTGGTCAGCCTCGCAGTCGACGCGGCCGCGAAGTCCTCGATCCGCTCTCCCAAGTTCTCGGCGATGTGCGCTCCGTGGAAATCCGGGCGGCAAAGCTCGGAACGCACACCGGAGATGCGCTCCAGAATGCCGGCTCCGCGCCACCCGGCGGGCACCTGAAACACCGGTTCCAGGGCCTCCTGCGCACCGTCCAAGTCCCTCCGAAGCAGCCGGGCGCGGGCGAGATCAACAGATGCCTGCGCCGAAACAGCCACCTCGCGATCCCCCTCCGGGGCAGCGTTCAGCAGCCGAAGTGCACTACTGGCGGCCTCATGGGCACCATCCGGGTCCCTGAGCAGCAGATACGTTGTCGCATTGCTCATTGCGACTCTCGCCGCCGGAAAGCCGAATTCTCCTCCGATGTCGTCGTGGAGTTCGTCCCGGTCTTCGCTGCCCCCCTGGAGTGGACGGCCTGCGGGTCTTGAGCCATTTCCCGAGGCGGGGCCCCTCGCCGGGCAGGCCCAGGGGGTCATCCGGGCCCCTGGCGGGCAGGTCCACAGCCTGCCCAGGTTGCCGGAAAGCCTACGGCCCCCTGACCATGCCTGGCCCCACCCGGGACAGGACACCGGCCGAACACCCTCCACCCGGCCGCTCGCCCGCACCGCACCACCCACGTTGCGTGGCCTTTTGCTTGCTGCTGGCCCTGCTCAACGGCCGTACTCTGAATGGTGAAAGGGGGTCGCCATGACCGCAGATCTCGGCGACAACGTCCGCAAGTTCCGGCGTATGGCCGGGCTCAGCCAGGAACAGCTTGCCGACGAAGCCGAACTGTCCACCGGCACCATTCAAAAAGTCGAACAGGGCGGCAGCGTCCGTATCGAAACCCTCCACACCATCGCCCGTGCTCTGGGCATCAGGACTTCCCAGCTTCTCGCCGAAGACCCGCCCAATCCGCAACGGCATGTCCCAGGCGAACGCCTCAGTCTCCAGGCCCTGCGTATCGCCCTGACTCCGCCTCTCGCGCTGACCCTCACGGCGGATTCCCGCATCCCGTCAGCCGACGAGGAGCCCAGCTTGAACCGGTTGCGGCGCAGGACGCAGGATGCCGCCCTGCTCTACCCGGCGGGACGGTACGAAAGCCTCGCCGCCGTCCTGCCCGGCCTGGTCCGTGACGCCGACGCCGCCGTCGCCTGTTACAGCGATGGTGAGGAACGCCGGCACGCGCTGCTGGCCCGCGTGGATGTGCTGGGCCTGACCGGCCGGTACCTCACCCAGGTCCGCCAGTTCGACATCGCCCATACCGCGATCCGGGGCGCGATCACCGACGCACGTAACGCCCAAGACCCCCGGGTGACAGCCGCTCAGGTACGGGGGCTGTGTTTCGTGCTGTTGCGGACCGGCCGGTTCGACGAAGCCGAGGACGCCGCAGTCCGGGCCATGGACCTGGTAGAGCCCAAGCTCATGGACTCCGAACCCGGCCAATACGCCGTGTGGGGTGCGGTGGCGATGGAGGCCGCCGCAGCAGCTGTCCGCAACAACCGGCCGAAGGAAGCAAAGGAATACCGCCGCGCGGCTTCTGTCGCCGCCGCTGCTATCGGACGCCAGCACGAATACGACTTGCATGGCATCGAAGGCCCTTTCGGTCCCGTCACAGCAGCCATGAAGTCCGTGGAAGACGCGATGGTCATCGGCGACGTACGAACGGTCGTGCGCAGAGCCGAAAACGAAGAAGCACTTTCCCCAAAAACGTGGAAGCGCACAGGAGGCCCAAGCCGTGGCGATCGCAACCGGTTCGCCCTGGACGTAACCCGCGCTTACGCCCGCACCGGCGACACGACGCGCGCGGGAGAAGACCTGCACCACCTCTACCGCACCGCGCCCGACTGGCTGCTCCACCAGAAGGCCGCCGTCGACGCATGGCAGGAGATCGCCGCCAAGCGCAAGCGCAGCCTCCCCGCCGAGATGCGCGAAGTAGGCCGCCACCTGGGCATCATCGGCTGACTACAACGCAACGTAGCAGTACCTGAAGGCGTGCCAGGAACGCGAACTCCGCATGAGTACCTGCCGCTCCACCCTTCTCTTACGTTGTGCATGCGTTCAGCCGCACAGCGTAAGAGGGGCCGAGATGGCACACCGTACAGACGGAGAGCACCAGCGCCGACGCAACCTCGCCGACGCAGCAACCGGGCACCCGGTGGCCCGCCTGCTGCCCTGGCGTACTGAAGACGGCCGCCCCTGCTACCTGCTCACCGACGACAATCGTCTGGCAACGGTCGTCGACCAGATCGAAAGCGTCCAACTTGGCATGGGCCGCGGCGTACTCGGACATGCCCGGAAGATGCTCAGTGCCGATGGCCTCGGTCCCGACCTGTCCGCTGACGAACTGCGCCGGCTCGCCAACCGTCTGACCGAGTGCCTGGGCGACACCCTCCGCGTCGCCGAGTCACGCAAAGCTCGCCCGCTCGACGCCACCGGGTGAGCCGCAAGCGATCCGCCCCCAGATGCGGTTACTGCGACGCACGCGGCCATCTCCTGAAGCGGCGCCTGCCGGTGGTCCCGCAGAGGGGGCAAGGAATGGAGTGCGGCGGTCCCGGCATCGTCCCGGCGCGCCCATTGTCCTGATCACCGTTCCGGCGCTCTGCGCCGTGCACCAACTGCTTCCCCTCCTGAAGTAGCGGGCCCCTGGCCGGGACCGGCCCGCCCTTTCCGCCTTCCACGTCCGTCGCTGGCGGCCGGAAGCCACACCCCACTGACTTCTTCGGTTGCGTCCGCGACCGGAGCAACCCATCCCCATCCCAAACGGAGGAACGACCATGCACCCGCTTCATCACACCCCGTCAGCTCTTTCTCATGGCGGTAGTACCGCCGCCCTCGCAGCGCCCCACACCGGTGTGCGGGCGCGGGTGCGGCTGTTGACCGTGGCCCGTACCGCCGGCCTGCACCTGTCGCCCCAGGAGTCCGACCGTTCCCCGGACGGCGGGCGCATCCTACTGGGGGAGGCGGACGAGACGACCGTGAGAGCGCTGGGCGACCTCATCGTCGCCGCCCGGCACGCCACGCCGGTGCCCGTCACCCCGCCCTCCACCGGGAGTGCCGGTCAGCGGCTGCGGGAGGCCGCACGTGCGGTCGGTCTGGAACTGAACCCCGGCACACCCCGCACCGGGCCCGACGGACCCCGCTACCCCCTGGGCGAGGCCGACCACACCACCGTGTCCCGCCTGGCCGACCTGATCACCACCGGCCACACCCGCCTGCACCTGGCCGCCGACGACCTGCGCTTCGTCCTGGTCGCCCACGGCCTCAACGCCGAACAGGTCACCACCGAGGCCGGCACCGTGGTCTTCGGCTCCATCGACGTACCCGACGCCGGCACCCTCCTGCGCCTGCTGACCGGCGAGACCGGAAACGGCCCCGACTACTCCGACGACCCCCAGGGGTGCGAGGAACTGGCCGCACGGATCACCGACGCGGTGAAAGCCGTCACCGGCGGCGGCGACGTCAACGCCACCTACACCCCGTACTGCCCCCGCTGCAGCGAGGAAGCCGCCATCCTCCTGCACGGCCTCCCCCTCCCCCACATCGCGCGCCTGACCGACCACCTCACCCGCACCGCCGCATAGCGCACACACAGCGGGCGGAGGACCGGATCTGCGCTCCTCCGCCCGCCAACACCCCACCCCACCGCCACCGCCAGGAAGACCCCACTCCAGTGACCTCCAGCCACCGACTGCCCGGCGCGACCCCCGTTCCCTTCATCACCCTGCGCGAGAACGAGCACGACGTCTCCGACCGCTCGCTGGCCCTGCGACCGTTCCGCAACGGCCTGGGACTGTGCTACGCCGACGAGCAGGACGACGACCGCGACCCCAGCGGAATCCTTTACGCCCGCGTCACCCAAACCCGCAACCCCACCAACTGGCCCACCGGCAAACCCCACTGGAAACAGGTTCACCCCGCCCGGCAGCGCGAATGCGCCTCCGACATGCTGTGCCACGTCTGCAAGGAACAGCCCAGCCGCAACGAACTGGGCATTCTCTTCATCGATGTTCTCGGCCCCAAAGGCCGTGCCGAGGCGGCCCGGTTGGAGGGGATGCGGACGTTCCAGCCGCCCGTCTGCCTGCGCCACGCCAAAACCGCCATCGACCTGTGCCCCCACCTCCGACGCAACACCTTCGTCGCCATGCGCGTCGCCGCACCCCGCCTGGTCGGAATGCTCGGCACCCCCTACACCATCACCGGCCTCACCCTCACCCCCGCCCGCACCCCCAACGGCACCGCCGCGAAACCGGCGATCATCCCCTTCAACCACCCCCAACGCCACTACTTCCTCGGCGCCCAATACGCCATCCAACTCAACCAAGTAACCGTCATCGACCTCGACAACGAACTCGCCAAGGCAACCACCCGTGGACGAGTGACGATCACCTGACCAGCAAGCCCCGGGGGCCGGCCATGGCTCTCCGATTGGTGCGAGTTCACGAGAACGACAGATCACCCGGCGACAGCCTCCCGGCTGAGCGCACCGTCCGCTGTTGGCCGAACACCCAACGTATATCCGAACTCCCGGACGAGCAGTTGCCCCCGGCTCGGCACCGCCGGGCCACACCGCCATGGTTGAGCACCGCCGCAGCGGAAGGAGCGGAAGAAACAGCGGGCGAGCCGCCGCGTGCCCGCCGCGCGCCGCGTCAGGGGAGGGTCGAAGCCGACGTCCATCCACTTGAACCCAAGCATCGCGCCAGCGCCGACGAGCGACCGAGCGCGTCGCCGCTGCCGCCGCGCGCTCCGGAGCCCTTCTCCGGAGCGCTTCGCCCGTTGGCCACTGGGCGGGTCTGTGGTCCTTCTCGGGGGTGGGCGGCGCAGATGATCAGGTGGCCGGCGTGGCGCAGTTGAGCAGCGTGTCCAGTTGCGTCACCGTCTCGGTGGCGTCGGTGTGGTGGATGGTGTGGATGCCCAGGGCTTCGGCGGGTGGCAGGTTGATCGCGTGGTCGTCGACGAACACGCAGTCTTCGCCCGGTAGTTGTAGCTGTTCAAGGGTGTGCTGGTAGATGCCGGGATCGGGTTTGCGTACGCCGATCTGCTCGGACAGCACGATCGCGTCCCATTCCCCGTCCCACATCCCGAGTGCCTGGTAGGGGTTGTAGGGGGTCAGGCCGAAGCTGTTGGAGAGCATGGCGACCTTGATGCCGGCGGCGCGGGCGCGGCGTGCGGCGTCGACCATGCGGGGTTCCAGGGGGAGGTTCGCCAGGGCGCGTCGCATCAGGTCCGTGGGGTCGATGCGGAGGATGCCGCCGATGACCTGGTTCCACTGTTCCTGGGTGGCTTCGCCGACCTCCAGTGCCTTGTAGATCGCCACCCCGTCCGGATGCTCGTCCAGTGCGTGGAAGTAGGTGCCGGGGACCAGGCCCTCGCTGCGCTCGAAGGCTTCGCCGTTGAGCCGCATCCGGATGGTGAGGACGCCCCCGAAGTCGAGGATCAGGCCGCGGTAGGCCATGACTGGCTCCTTACGCATGTGACTCACCCCCGGGGTGGGTACGCGGGCACGCTTCGCCACGGATGGTAGCCGCCGGCCGGATGCTCTCGCCTTCCCGGGCCAGGACGAGCACGACTGTCTTGGCGGCCACGCGGCCGGACGGGGACGTGCCCGTGGACGAGTACCAGGCAGCGGTGGACGCCGGTACACCGCCCGCCCCCAACCCGGCGGTCGAGGCAGCGCGACTACGGTCCTCGGCGCTGCATCTCTTCGCTCGGGACACACGAGGACGCCGCAGCCTCCGCCCCAAGTCACGCTGGCCGAGGCTGACAAGCCCCGGCGCCCGCGGTGAGATCGTCCGTAGAAATCACCGCAGACGAGCAGCCGCTGGAACAAGTGCAGGCCGTCTTCGCCTTCCGTGAGAGCGACATGCGACTCGGGCGTCAGCTCGCGAGCGCCTGGCCGAGCCTCGCGTGGGCGGCGCCGGGAAGCGACTGGTGCAGGGTTTCGGCCCGGGACCGGACGAGTCCGTCGCGGTACGCCTCCGGCAGCCGCTCCCAGACGCCGACCGCCTTGTCGGCTGCCGCGGTCGGGTCGCCGTCCGCGTTCAGGCAGGTCGCGGCGTCCATCTCCAGCAGGGCGCGGGTCATGACGGATGGCGAGCGGGTGAGGGCGAGCGCGGCTTCCTGCTCGGCGTAAGCCTCGCGGGTGCGGCCCAGGAGGGTGAACGCCTGGGACAGGTGGACGTGGTGCTTCTGTTGCGGGTAACCGAACCATGTGTCGGCGGCCTGAGTACCGTCCAGGTGTTCCGCGATGAGACGGGCGTCGGCGACCGCTCGAAGTGCGCCCTGCTGGTCGCCCGTTGACGCGAGAGCCCGGGCGGTGACGGCAGCGGCGAGGGCCGCTGCGGCCGAGGGGGTCTGGCCGGCCTCGGCGCGGGCCCGGGTGGCGAGGTCGGCCGCCGCCTCCGGGGCGCCGTAGTTGAGGGGGACCATCGCGTGCCGGGCCAGCGCCCAGGCCAGCATCTGCCGGTCACCGGACTCACGGGCCGCCTGCTGGGCGGTGGTGAACCAACCGTGCGAGTCGCGCTGGTCACTGCGGTCATGCTGGATGATCGCCACCAGCCCCGTGATCCCGGCCGCCGTACGGGCCAAGTCCGCCCGCACCCCGGCAGCATGGGGACGGCTGAGCACGTCCCGCAGCAGATCGAGGTCACCGCGCATCTGCGCCAGGACAACAGTCGGTGGACGACCACGATAGCCACCGCGATGCCGCTCGAACGCCCCGTCGAGATACGCGAGATCACCGGCATCGGACCCGGACAGCGCCGCGTCGATCCCCTGCCGCGCCTCAGCGATCCCCGGCAGCGCAACCGCACCCGTCGCCGCAACAGCCGCCACGCCCAGGAACCTTCGCCGATCCACCTCCGTGCCCTCCTCTCCCGAATCCGCCCCGGCCAGACGCTGAAGCCTCCGCAGTTGCCTGCTCACCCGCACCGCCTGGGTGATCTCCTCGACCGACATGCCGTACGCCTGGGCCAACAGCGCGTGCCGGGCGGGGATCGGTAAGCGGCGCTCGGTCTCCCAGCGCTTCAAGTTCTCAGGGTCAAACCAGCGGGCGGGCCCCCGCCGCTGCGCCGCGTCAGGGGAGGGAAGGCGGGGTCTTCGCCGGGGAGGAGGCCAGGGCGGAGAGGGCCAGGGCGATCGCCGTGTCCAGCTGGGGGTCGCGGCCGGCCGCCCAGTCGGCCGGGCCGTGCGGCACCTCGACGTCCGGATCGACGCCGTGGTTCTCCACGCCCCACCCCACCCCCTCCATCCACATCGCGTACTTCGGCTGCGTGACCGCCGTCCCGTCCACCAGGTGGTACCGGTTGTCGATCCCGATGACCCCGCCCCAGGTGCGCGTGCCGACCACCGGGCCGATGCCGAGCGCGCGGATCGCCCCGTTGACGATGTCCCCGTCCGAGCCGGAGAACTCGTTGGCGACCGCGACCACCGGCCCGCGCGGCGCGTCCTGCGGATAGCTGAACGGCCGTCCGCCGCGCGGCAGGTCCCAGCCGATCACCCGGCGGGCCAGCTTCTCCACGACGAGCTGCGAGGTGTGCCCGCCGCGGTTCTCCCGCACGTCCACGACCAGGCCCTCGCGGGCGACCTCGACCCGCAGGTCGCGGTGGAGCTGGGCCCAGCCGCTGCTGACCATGTCCGGCACGTGCAGATAGCCCAGCCGCCCGCCGGACGCCTCGTGCACATGGGCCCGGCGCCCGGCCACCCAGTCGTGGTAGCGCAGCGGCTCCTCGTCGGCCACCGGCACCGCGACGACATGCCGTACGGGACCGCCCGCCGCGGGCGCCACCGTCAGCTCCACCGGCTTGCCCGCCGTACCGACCAGCAGCGGTCCAGGACCGGTCACCGGGTCCACCGGGTGGCCGTCGACCGCGAGCAGCGTGTCCCCGGCGCGGACCGCCACGCCCGGCGCGGCCAGCGGGGAGCGCGCCTGCGGGTCGGAGGACTCACCGGGCAGCACCCGTGCGATCCGCCAACTGCCGTCCTCCGCGCGGGCGAGGTCCGCGCCGAGCAGCCCCTGCCGGTGCAGCGGGTCGCGGTAGCCTCCGGGTGCGGTGACATACGCGTGCGAGGTGCGCAGTTCGCCGTGCAGCTCCCAGATCAGATCGACCAGGTCGTCGTGCGTGGCGATCCGGTCGAGCAGCGGGCGGTAGCGCTCGCCGAGCGCGTCCCAGTCCAGACCGCCCATGTCGGCGCGCCAGAAGTTGTCGCGGGCCAGGCGGTGCGCCTCGTCGTACATCTGCCGCCACTCGCGCGCGGGCCGGACGGTCACCCGGATACGGGACAGGTCGACCGACACCGAACCGTCCGAGTCGTCATCGGCCTTGCTGTCGGCCGGCACCACCCGCAGCCGTCCGCCGCCGGAGATCAGCACCCTGGCGCCGTCGCCGGTCACCGCGAAGTCGTCGGCGTCCTCGGCGATCTCCTCGGTGCGCAACTGCCCCAGGTCGTAACGCTCCAGGGCCGTCCCCGGCGGCTGCGCCTCGGGCGTGGCCAGCGAGGAGCCGAGGGTGCCGACCAGCGGGTGGCGCAGCCACAGCACCCCGCCCTTGGCCGCGCGCAGCCCCGAGTAGCGCCCGGCCTCGACAGGGAAGGGCACGATCCGGTCGGCCAGCCCGTCGGCGTCCACCTTGGTGGCGGGCGTACGCGGCCGGTCGCCCTTCTTGTCGCCGTCCTCGGCGGCCTTCTCCTTCTCCTCCGCCGTGGTGTCCGGCTCGTCGTGGTCCGTGTCGTACGGCCGCCCGTGCCGCTGCGGCCCGAAGGGCGAGGGCGTGGTCGCGGCCAGCGTGATCAGGTACGGGCGGCAGGCGTTGGGGAAGGACAGGTCGAAGACATGGGCGTCGTACACCGGGTCGAAGGCGCGCTCGGAGAGGAACGCCAGGTGCTTGCCGTCGAGGGTGAAGGCGGGCGCGAAGTCGTTGAAGCGCAGCGGGGTCGCGTCGATGACGGTCAGGTCGGCGGTCGAGGCGAGCCTGAGCTGCCGCAGCGAGCCGGGGCCGGGGTGGGACCAGGCGAGCCACGCCGAGTCGGGTGAGAAGGCGAGGTCGGTGGCGTCGCCCGCGTCGCCCGCCACCACTTCCCGTACCTCGCCGGTCTGGGTCTCGACCAGCAGCACCCGGCCGTCGTGCGAGGCGACCGCGATCCGGTGGCCGTCGGGCGAGACCTCGATCTCGTGCACCCGGCCGATCCGGCCCGCGGCGAGCCTGCGCGGGGCGGTGCCCGCGGGCAGTCCGGTGGCCGGGGAGACCTCCAGCGCGTCGTCGCCGCCGGCGTCGGTGACCCAGACGACCTGCTGGTCGCCGTCGCCGCCGCCCTGGGCGAAGACCCGCGGATGGCGGGTGCGTACACCGGGCTCGGCCGCCAGCGCCCGCGCCGGGCCTCCCCTGTGGGTCACCCAGTGCGTGGTGCCGCGGATCTCCACGGCGCTGCCGCGGCCGGTGTGGTCCGGCCGCGCGTCGCCCAAGTGGTGGGCGGCGCGCACCGGGTGGGGCTGGAGGTCGGCGCGCTGGCCGCCGAGCGCGATGTCGATCGGCCGGGGCTCGGCGCCGTCGAGGTCGTCCAGCAGGTGGATACGGCCCGCCGCGGCGTACGCGACCCGGGTGCCGTCGGTCGCGGCCTGCCGGGCGTAGAACTCGCCGAGCGGGCTGTGCCGGCGCAGGTCGGTGCCGTCGGGCAGGCTGGAGTACAGGGCGCCCTGGCCCTCGTGGTCGGACAGGAAGGCGATCCGCCCGCCGACCCACAGCGGACACTCGATGTTGCCGTCGAGGTCGGCGTGCACCCGGGTGAACTCACCGCTCGCCGCGCGCTCGCCGTCGGCCGCGAGCCAGAGCTTGCCCGCGGTGCCGCCGCGGTACCCCTTCCAGTACGCGGCCTCGCGGCCCATCGTCACGGTCTGGAGCAGCACCGCGCCGTCCGGGCCGTAGGCGAGGTCGCCGACCGGGCCGTACGGGAGCCGTTCGCCGGGCCCGCCGTCCAGCGGCAGCCGCCGGGCCCAGGTCCGGCGCAGCGACGCCTCGCCCTCGGCGGTGATGACGACGAGATCGCCCTCGGGGGTCCAGGCCCGCACACCGGTACGGACGTTGCCCCAGTACGTGAGGCGCCGGGACGGGCCGCCCTGCACGGGGGCGACATGCACCTCGGGGGCGCCGTCACGGCTCGACGTCCACGCGATCAGCCCGCCGTCGGGCGCGATTCTCGGCCGGCCCACCGGCATGTTGTCCGCGCTGGCCCGCCACGCCCGGCCGCCGTCCAGCGGCGCCACCCACACGTCGTCCTCAGCGGTGAAGGCGATGAGGTCGCCGTGCGGATGAGGGCTTCTGAGATACGAGGGCTCGCCGGACCGCGGCGTCGTGGCGTCGTGTCCCGTCGTGGACTTCGTCGCGGGCTTCGGCGTGGGCTTCGGCGTCGGGTGCGTCACAGCGCCCACCTAATCACGATCAACTCGTCGACGTGGTGCGGCTGCCGCAGTTGCCCAGGCCCCGTACGTCGAAGACCGTACGGCCGCCGACCACCGCGGTGAGATGGCCTCTGACGCATGTCTGGGCCCACTGCTCGGTCACCTCCCCCCGTACGGTGATCTTCTTCTGGTCGTTGGTACGGCCCAGGCAGTCGACCTTCGCCTCGTTCTTGGCGGTGGAGGCGTTGCACGACAGCCACTGGACGTCCACGTCGTTCTTCTTCAGCGCGTGGGTGGCGAGTTGGTCGGTGGTGATGGACACGGTGCTGCTGGCCAGGCCGTCGGCGGGTTCGCACCCGGTGGCGGCCAGGAGGACGGTTAAGACGGCCGCGGCCGCGGCGAGATGGGGCCAAGTGCTTACGTTTCGGCGCATGCTTCCACGGTGGGGGCGCGGGGGTTCCGGGTCCATCCCCCATACGGCGGACCCGCCCTTAAGGGACGTGTCGGCCGCCCTCGTCCCCAGGGACCGCGTTGTGGCCTGCGGCCGGCGGCAGGTGTACGCGCGGAAGTACGCGCGACGGCCGCTGCGTTGTGGCCTGCGGCCGGCGGACGAGGGACTGACGCCCGGCGTCGGGCCCGCGCGGGGCTGCCGCCGGGCGGCGGGTGCCCATGGGGTGGTTACGACCAGCGAACGGTCCGCGCGGGGCTGCCGCCCACAGGCGGCAGGCAGGCACGGGACTTACGACCAGCGGCGGGCCCGCGCGAGGGCTGAGGCCCGGCCGCGGGCCCGCGCGGGGGCTGCCGCCCAGAAGCGGGCGCAGACGCGGGACTTACGCCCGGCGGCCGATCCGCGCGGCTGACACCCGGCAGCGGCACACACGGGGTGGGCGCTGCCGCCCGACGGCCGGTCTCGACGAGGTGGCTACGACCAGCGGCCAGCCTGCGGGGGGGCTGAGACCCGGCCGCAGGCCCGCGCCGAGGGCTGCCGCCCAGAGGCGGGTGCAGGAATGGGACTTACGACCAGCGGACGTTTCACGCGCAGGCTGACATCCGGCGGCGCGCACGGGGTGGGGGCTGTCGCCCCGGCGGGCCGTCTCGACGGGGTGGTCAGGACCAGCGGCCGGTGCGGGCGAGCAGTAGGGAGACCGCGGCGACTCCCGCCGTGGACGTCCGCAGGACCGTCGGGCCCAGCCGGTAGGCCGGTGCTCCGGCGGCGGCGAAGGCGGCCAGTTCGTCCGGGGAGACCCCGCCCTCCGGCCCGACCACCAGGACGACCGAGCCGAACGATGGCAGTTCGGCCGTCGCCAGGGGGGCGGAGCCCTCCTCGTGCAGGACCCCCGCGAAGTCCGCGTCAGCGAGGAGCGCGGCGACCTGACGGGTCGTCAACACCTCCGCCACGGACGGGAACCGCAGGCGCCGGGCCTGCTTGGCCGCCTCGCGGGCCGTGGAACGCCACTTGCCCAGGGACTTGGCCCCCCGCTCCCCCCGCCACTGCGTGACACAGCGCGCCGCCGCCCACGGCACGACGGCGTCGACCCCCGCCTCCGTCATCGTCTCGACGGCCAACTCGCCCCGGTCGCCCTTGGGCAGGGCCTGCACGACGGTGATACGGGCGGCGGGCTCGGCCTCCTCCCGCAGGGTGCGGACGTCCACGTCCAGTACGTCCTTGCCGGTGACCGAGGCGACGACCCCGTACGCGCCGCGCCCCTCCCCGTCCGTCAGGACGACCTCCTCGCCGGGCTGGAGCCGCCGTACGGAGACCGCGTGCCGACCTTCAGAACCGGACAGCGTCAGCCGGGACGGCGAGCCGTCCAGCACGGCGGGTTCGACGAGGAAAACGGGCGCGGTCATGCGCGGGCCTCCCGGGCGGCGTCGAACTCGGCGACAAGGGTCTCCATGAGCGCGCCCGCGGACAGTTCACGGGCCAGCCGATGGCCCTGGCCCGCCCACAGGGCCATGCCCTGCGGGTCGCCCGCCGCGGCCGAAGCCTTGCGCAGCGGCGCGGCCAGGTGGTGGATCTGCGGGTAGCCGGGCGGGGCGTACGGGCCGTGCTCGCGCAGGAAACGGTTGACCAGGCCGCGGGCCGGGCGCCCGGAGAAGGCCCGGGTGAGCGCGGTACGGCCGAACACGGGGTCGGTGAGCGCCTTCTTGTGCAGGGGGTGCGCGCCGGACTCGGGGCAGGCCACGAACGCCGTGCCGAGCTGCGCCGCGTCCGCGCCCGCCGCGAGCACCGCGGCGATCTGGCCGCCGCGCATCAGGCCGCCCGCGGCGATCAGCGGGAGGTGGACGGCCTCGCGGACCTGCGGGATCAGGGCGAGCAGGCCGATGCCGGCGGTGTCGAGTTCGGGGTCGTCGCGGTGCGTGCCCTGGTGGCCGCCGGCCTCGACGCCCTGGACGCACACGGCGTCGGCGCCCGCCCACTGCGCGGCCAGCGCCTCGGCGGGCGAGGTGACGGTGACCACGGTGTACGTGCCCGCCTTCGCGAAGGCTTCGAGCACGGCGCGGTCGGGGCAGCCGAAGGTGAAGCTGACCACCGGGACGGGGTCCTCCAGGAGGATCGCGACCTTGGCGTCGTAGCCGTCGTCGCCGCCCGTGTCGGGGTCGCCGAGAGCGGTGGCGTACCAGGCGGCCTCTCCGGCGAGCTGTTCCGCGTACACGGCGACGGCGGAGGGGTCGACGGTGTCGGGCTGCGGCATGAACAGGTTCACGCCGAACGGCTGCGAGCTCAGGTCGCGCAGCTGGCGGATCTCCTCGTACATCGCCTCGGACGTCTTGTACCCGGCGGCCAGGAAGCCGAGGCCCCCGGCCGCGCCGACCGCGGCGGCGAGCCGCGGGTTCGACGGGCCGCCGGCCATCGGCGCCTGGACGATCGGGTACGCCGAGAAGGAGGGGAGGGCGGTTTGCGGGGGCATGCGGCCATCGTGCCATGCGCCCCCACGAACAGTTCGCGCCCCCACCCGGCGGGACGCCGGGGTCCGCCCCGCAACCCCGCGCCGGGGACGAAGGGCACCCCCTTCAAACCCGCCGCAACGGCGAGACGCTGGACGCCGCAGCCCGGCGGCGCCCAACCGCCCCGCACGGCACCGCCGGACCACACCGCCGTGGCTGAGCACCGTCGCGGCGGAAAGAGGGGGACGCACGGCCCCCACCACCCCCGCGCCGGGGCAGGGCAAGGGGCGCTCCTTTGAACCGCCGCAACGGCGAGACGCTGGACGCCGCAGCCCGACGGCGCCCAACCGCCCCGCACGGCACGCGGAACACCGGGCCCCGCCCGGAACGGCACCGCCGGACCACGCTGCCGTGGCTGAGCACCGTCGCGGCGGAAAGAGGGGGCCGCACGGCCCCCACCACCCCCGCGCCGGGGACGAAGGGCGCCCCCCTTCAAACCCGCCGCAACGGCGGGAAGCGAAACGCCGCAGCCCGGCGGCGCCCAACCGACCCGCACCCGGGACACCGGGCCCCGCGCCGGCGCCGTCGCCGAACTCCCCGCCGTGGAACGGATCAGCGGCCGTTGAACGCGTCCTTGAGGCGGGAGAAGAGCCCCTGCTGCCCGGGGGCGAACTGCCCCGTGGGCCGCTCCTCCCCCCGCAACTGCGCAAGCCTCCGCATCAGATCCTCCTGCTCCGCATCCAGCTTGTGCGGCGTCACGACCTCGACGTGCACGACGAGATCCCCGCGCCCGCCCCCGCGCAGATGCGTGATGCCCCGCTGATGCAGCGGGATCGACTGCCCGGACTGCGTGCCCGGCCTGATGTCGATCTCCTCCAGCCCGTCCAGCGTCTCCAGCGGGCACTTCGTGCCGAGCGAGGCCGCCGTCATCGGGATGGTGACCGTGCAGTGCAGGTCGTCACCCCGCCGCTGGAAGACCGGGTGCGGCACCTCGCGGATCTCGACGTAGAGATCACCGGCCGGCCCGCCGCCGGGCCCGACCTCGCCCTCGCCCGCGAGCTGGATCCGCGTGCCGTTGTCGACCCCCGCGGGGATCTTGACGGTGAGCGTCCGGCGGGACCTGACCCGCCCGTCACCCGCGCACTCCGGGCACGGCGTGGGCACGACCGTGCCGAAACCCTGGCACTGCGGGCACGGCCGCGACGTCATGACCTGGCCCAGGAAGGACCGGGTGACCTGCGAGACCTCACCGCGGCCGCGGCACATGTCACAGGTCTGCGCGGAGGTGCCGGGCGCGGCACCCTCCCCGTTGCAGGTGCCGCAGGTCACGGCCGTGTCGACCTGGAGGTCCTTGGTCGTGCCGAAGGCGGCCTCGTCCAGCTCGATCTCCAGCCGGATCATCGCGTCCTGGCCGCGCCGGGTCCGCGACCGCGGCCCGCGCTGCTGGGACTGCCCGAAGAACGCGTCCATGATGTCGCTGAAGTTGCCGAAGCCCGCGCCGCCGAAGCCCGCGCCGCCGCCACCGCCGGTGGAGGAGAGCGGATCGCCGCCGAGGTCGTAGACCTGCTTCTTCTGCGGGTCGGAGAGCACCTCGTACGCGGCGTTGATCTCCTTGAAGCGCTCCTGCGTCTTGGGGTCCGGGTTGACGTCCGGGTGCAACTCGCGGGCGAGTCGGCGGAACGCCTTCTTGATCTCGTCCGGGCCCGCGTCGCGGCGCACGCCGAGTACGGCGTAGTAGTCCGTGGCCACCTACGACTCCGCCAGGATCTGTCCGACGTAACGTGCCACTGCGCGTACCGCTCCCATCGTTCCGGGGTAGTCCATGCGGGTCGGTCCGACCACGCCGAGTTTGGCGACTGCCTCGTCGCCCGAACCGTAGCCGACCGCCACCACTGAGGTGGAGTTCAGGCCCTCGTGAAAGTTCTCATGACCGATCCGTACGGTCATGGTGGAGTCCTCGGTCTCGCCGAGGAGTTTGAGGAGCACCATCTGCTCCTCGAGTGCTTCGAGCACCGGCCGGATCGTCAGCGGGAAGTCGTGGTGGAACCTGGTCAGATTCGCCGCGCCGCCCAGCATGATCCGCTCCTCCTTCTCCTCGACGAGGGTTTCCAGGAGGGTGGCGAGCACACCGGCGACGGCCGGCCGGTCGTCCGGGTCGAAACTCTCCGGAAGATCCTGCACCAGCGGCGGCACATCGGCGAAACGGCGGCCGATGACCCGGCTGTTGAGCCGGGCCCGCAGATCCGCGAGCACGATCTCGCCGACCGGCCCCGGGCAGTCGATCAGCCGCTGCTCGACCCGGCCGGTGTCGGTGATCAGGATGAGCATGACACGGGCGGGCGCGAGCGGGAGCAGTTCCACATGGCGGACCGAGGAACGGGTCAGCGACGGGTACTGCACGACCGCGACCTGCCGGGTGACCTGGGCGAGCAGCCGTACCGTACGGGCCACCACGTCGTCGAGGTCGACCGCGCCCTCCAGGAAGTTCTGGATCGCGCGGCGCTCGGCGGAGGACAGCGGTTTGACGCCCGCCAGCTTGTCGACGAAGAGCCGGTAGCCCTTGTCGGTGGGGATACGGCCGGCGCTGGTGTGGGGTTGGGCGATATAGCCCTCGTCCTCCAGCACGGCCATGTCGTTGCGCACGGTGGCCGGGGAGACACCGAGCTGATGGCGCTCGGTGAGCGCCTTGGACCCGACCGGCTCCTCGGTGCCGACATAGTCCTGGACGATGGCACGCAGCACCTCAAGCCTGCGTTCGCTCAGCATCGCGCACCTCCTGCCGTGGGACCTCGATCGCCTCGCCTGGCACTCCACTATTTCGAGTGCCAGCTTTCCCGCAGCCAGTGTACGGCGAGGCGGCAAGGGGTCGGCAAGACCGGCTCCCGTACGAATGGGGCACGGCGATAGCGTCGGCTCGTGGAATCTGAGGAACCCGCGGAAAACACGGCGGCAAACACGGAGGAGCCGGGCGCCGGCGGCTCGGTCTGGGAGCACGTGGCGATCGGGGTGGCCCGGCGCCGGCTGCCGCATCTCGACGTGACGATCGGCCTGGTCGTGGGCGCGGACGCGGTGCTGCTGATCGACACCGGTTCCACCCCGCGGGAGGGCGCGGAGCTGCGCGGACAGGTCGAGGCGCTGACCGGGCGCGCGGTGACCCATGTGGTGCTCACCCACGGCCACTTCGACCATGTCGGCGGCACGTCCGCCTTCCCGGGCGCCGAGGTGTACGGGCACACGGCGCTGGACGGCTTCCTGCGCCGCGGGCGGGACACGATGAGCACGGCGGCCGTGCGGTACGGCACCGATCCGCGGGAGGCGGCCGAGGCGGCGCGGACCCTGGTCCTGCCGACCCGTACGGTGCTCGGGGAGCTGGCGCTCGACCTCGGCGACCGCCCGGTGCGGCTGGTGCACCCGGGCGAGGGGCACACCGGGCACGACCTGGTGGTGTACGTGCCGGGCGCGACCGACAGCGACCCCGCGGTGGTCTTCTGCGGCGACCTGGTCGAGGAGTCCGGCGAACCGCAGGCCGACGAGGAGGCGGTGCCGGCCCGCTGGCCCGGCACACTGGACGCGCTGCTCGCCCTCGGCGGGGAGACCGCCCGCTATGTGCCGGGCCACGGCGCGGTGGTGGACGCGCGCTTCGTCCGGGCCCAGCGGGACGCGCTGACGGCCCGTTTCGGGGGTACGGCGTAGCCGCGTCGCTACGATCGCCCTCATGCGCAGCAGGAGTTACGACCCGGATCTGACGCCCCCGTGGAAGAAGGGGGGCACCCCGGTGCCGGAAGTGGCCGCGGAGCCCGACCTGGTGGTCGAGGAGGCGGACACGGGGTTCTGCGGGGCCGTGGTGCGGGTGGAGAAGACCGCGGAGGGGCTGACGGTCACGCTGGAGGACCGGTTCGGCAAGCTGCGGGTCTTCCCGATGGCGCCGCGCGGCTTCCTGATCGACGGGAAGCCGGTCACGCTGGTCCGCCCGCAGGGCCCGCCGGGGCCGCGCGGTCCGCTGCTGTCCGCGTCGGGCTCGCTCGCGGTGCCGGGCGCGAAGGCGCGGGTGGCGCGGGCCGGGCGGATCTACGTCGAGGGCCGGCACGACGCCGAACTCGTCGAACGGGTCTGGGGCCACGACCTGCGGATCGAGGGCGTCGCCGTGGAGTACCTGGAGGGCGTGGACGATCTCGCCGCCATCGTCGAGGACTTCGCGGCCGCGCCCGGCGCCCGGCTCGGGGTGCTGGTCGACCATCTGGTCCCGGGCTCCAAGGAGTCCCGGATCGCGGACGCGGTGAGCGGCCCCGACGTACTGGTCGTCGGACACCCGTTCGTCGACGTGTGGGAGGCCGTGAAGCCGTCCTCGGTGGGCATCGCGGCATGGCCGGTGGTGCCCCGCGGCCAGGACTGGAAGACGGGCGTCTGCCGGGCCCTGGGCTGGGGGCACCTGAGCACGGGCGAGGCGTGGCAGCGCATCCTCGCGTCGGTCCGCACCTACAAGGACCTCCGGCCCGAGCTGCTGGGGGCCGTGGAGCACCTGATCGACTTCGTCACGGCTCCGGAGTGACGGGAGCGGCCCGCAGACCGCTCAGCTTGTCGGGGTTGACCTGGAGCCGCAGTCCGCTGATGACGCCGTCGGCGAGGTCGTACGACAGCACCCCGACCGGGTGGCCGGCCGAGGTCCACAGGATGTTGAGCTCGCCGTTGATGTGCGCGGGCTCCGGGTGGACCTCGTAGCCGTCGCGGTGGAGCTTGCCCAGCACGCCGAGCAGCCAGCGGGCGGTCGCCGAGGCGCCCAGGAGCGGGCGGCGGGCCGCGGTGACCTTGCCGCCGCCGTCGGACCAGGCGGTCACGTCGGGGGCGAGCAGTTCCATGACCGCGTTGAGGTCGCCGCCCGCGCAGGCGTCGAGGAAGAGCGAGGTCACCTCGTGGCGGCGGGCCGGGTCGGTGTCGAAGCGGGGGCGGCGGGCCCGCATGTGCGCGCGGGCCCGGTAGGCGATCTGGCGTACGGCGGGCTCGGTGCGGTCCAGCACCACGGCGATCTCGGCGTGCGAGTAGCCGAAGACCTCGTGCAGCATGAAGACCGCCCGCTCGACCGGGGCCAGCGTCTCCAGCACCACCAGCATCGCCGTGGAGACCGTGTCGGCGGTCTCCGCGGCCTCCTCGGTCTCGGCGGTCTCCGGCGCGGTCAGCAGCGGCTCGGGCAGCCAGGGGCCGATGTACGTCTCGCGGGTGGCGCGGGCGCTGGTGAGGCGGTTGAGCGACAGATTGGTGACCGTGCGGACCAGATAGGCGCGCGGCGCGCGGACAGCGGCGCGGTCGGCCGCGCTCCAGGCCAGCCAGGCGTCCTGGACCACGTCCTCGGCGTCGGCGACGCTGCCGAGCATCCGGTAGGCGACGCCGAAGAGCAGATCGCGGTGGGACAGGAACTCGGCGGCGGGGTCGGCGACGGCCCGCTCACCGGTACCGGGGTCGGGGTCCAAGCCGGCGGCGGGGTCGAGGTCCGGGCCGGCGGCGGGGTCGGTGTGCGGCCGCGTGCCGGTCACGGGCGTCACGCGGCCTGCTCGGCGCGGCTGTCGGCCAGCCGGCGCACACCGTCCGTGCTGCTCGCACTGGCGGGCGCCCAGTCCAGCTCCGCGCGGGCCTTGGCGTTGGACAGCCGCAGATCCGTCGTCATCAGGGTGTGCGCCAGCGGGGCGGCCCTGAGCAGCCACAGCGGTACGGTCGGCGGCCGCGGTGTGCCGTACGCCTCGGCGACCGCCCGGAAGTGGGTGGCCCAGCCGAGCGGGGTGTCGTCGACGATGTTGTACGCCTGCCCGGCACGGCCGTGTTCGGCGGCCAGCAGCACGGCCCGGCCCGCGTCCCGGGCCTCGACCCACGACAGCGCCCGGCCGCGCTCGGCCACCACGGGCAGGGCACGCTTGCGCAGCAGCGGCACCACGTAGGTGTCGGTCACCGCGGCGCCGTAGAAGAGCCCGAAGCGCAGGGAGACCGCTTCGACGCCTTCCGCCTCGAACGCCTGCGCCTCCAGGGAGCGCATCGCGCCGACATGCCGCTCCTGCCGGGAGTCCGTGCTCCTGGGGCCGTACGGGGTGCCCTCCTCGGTGATCAGGTCCGGGCCGTGGTCGCCGTATCCGTAGCCGAACATCATCGACTCCACGACGAAGCGGCGGGCGCCGGTCGCGCGGGCGGCGGCCAGCAGGTTCGCGGTGCCGTCCACCCGCAGCACGTTGGTGGGGGCCATGTCACGGTGGCGGGCCATGGACTTGCCGCCCAGCGCGGTGGCGGCGTGCACCACCACGTCGAAGGCGTGGCCGTCCACCGCGCGCAGCAGCGCCTCGCGGTCCAGCAGATCCACGCGCAGCGCGTGCGACGGGCCCCGGCCCAGGTCCGTGACCTCGTGTCCCGCCGCCGTCAGCGCCTTGGTGGCGTGGCGCCCCAGCACTCCGCTTCCGCCTGCCAGCAGAATCCTCATGTGCCGCCGCTCCTTTGTTTCCTGTTCGGGTGGTCGCCCATAGGACAGGTCAACCCCCTCCGGCATCACGCGGTTACGGTGTGAAGCCGGTCACGCCCCCGTCAGTCGACCAGGTCGCGGACGACCGCGTCGGCCAGCAGCCTCCCGCGCAGGGTGAGAACCGCCCGTCCGGCCGCGTAAGGACCGGGCTCCAGCAGGCCGTCCCTTACCGCGCGGGCGGCGGCGCGGGCGCCCGGCTCGGCGAGCAGTTCCAGCGGGCAGCCCGCCGACAGCCGCAGCTCCAGCAGGATCCGCTCGACCCTGCGGTCCTCGGACGTGAGGAGTTCCCGGCCCGCGCCCGGGGTCCGTCCCTCGGCCAGCGCCTGGGCGTACGCGCCGGGGTGCTTGACGTTCCACCAGCGCACCCCGCCGACGTGGCTGTGGGCGCCGGGGCCCGCGCCCCACCAGTCCGCGCCGGTCCAGTACAGCTCGTTGTGCCGGCACCGGGCGGCCCCGGTCGTCGCCCAGTTCGACACCTCGTACCAGGAGAAACCGGCGCCGGCCAGCCGCTCGTCCGCGATGAGGTAACGGTCGGCGTGCTCGTCGTCGTCGGTCATCGGCACCTCTCCGCGCCTGATCCGCCGGGCCAGCCCCGTACCCTCCTCCACGATCAGCGCGTAGGCCGACACATGGTCCGGTTCCGCCCCGATCGCGGCGTCGAGGGAGGCCCGCCAGTCGTCGTCGGACTCCCCCGGGGTGCCGTAGATCAGATCGAGGTTGACGTGCGCGAAACCGGCCGCGCGGGCCTCGGCGACGCATGCCTCGGGGCGCCCGGGGGTGTGGTTGCGGTCCAGGACGCGCAGCACGTGCTTCCGGGCGCTCTGCATGCCGAAGGACACCCGGTTGAAGCCGCCGGCCCGCAGGGCGGCGAGGTAGGCGGGGTCGACGGACTCCGGGTTGGCCTCCGTGGTGATCTCCGCGCCCGGCGCCAGCCCGAACTCCTCGCGGATCGCGCCGAGCATCCGCGCGAGGTCGGCCGCGGGCAGCAGCGTGGGGGTGCCGCCGCCGACGAAGACCGTCTCGACCTGCCGGGGGTCGTCGCCGAGCACCTTGCGGGCGAGCCGAACCTCCTCGATCAGCACGTCCGCGTAGTTGTCCCGGGAGGCCAGGGCGCCGCCGGAGCCGCGCAGTTCGCTCGCGGTGTAGGTGTTGAAGTCGCAGTAGCCGCAGCGGCTGGCGCAGTAGGGAACGTGCAGGTAGAAGCCGAGCGGACGGCCGGCGGCCCCGTCCAGGGCGTGCGGCGGCAGGGCGCCGTCCGCGGGGACGGGTTCACCGTCGGGAAGTACGGAAGGCATACACCCCAGTATCCGGCACCGCGCGCGGCACCCGGCTGGACGGCGGCCACTGTCCGGACCGGCGGTCGTCAGGCCCGGACCTCGCCCGGTCGGTCACCTGGCCTGGAGCACGAGCAGCGCCAGGTCGTCTGCGGGCGGCGCCGCGTCGTAGTCGTGCACGGCCTGCCGGACGCGTTCGGCGATCCCGGCCGCGTCCAGGCCCGTACAGCCGCCCAGGACGGCCGCCAGGCCGTCCTCGTCGTCGAACTGGCGGGACCCACGGCGGCGCTCGGTGACGCCGTCGGTGACGCACAGCAGGGTGTCGCCGGGCGACAGGTCGAAGCTCTCGCCGGTGTACCGGGCGTCGTCGGAGATGCCGAGCAGCAGCTGCGGGGTGGCGGCCGGCCGTACCGTGCCGTCGGGGCGCAGCACGAGCGGCAGGGGGTGCCCGGCGGAGGCGAGCGTGCACCGGGCGCCCCGCGCGGGGCCGTCGGCGTACGGCCCTTCGGCGTGCGGCCCCTTGGCGTACGGAACGATCTCGCCGTAGAGCAGCGAGAGGAAGCGGGCCTGGCCGCCCTCCCAGACGGCGGTCTCGCCGATCAGCGCGGCGGCGGCCTCGTCGGCGAGCGCCCGGTTGAGGCGGTCGAGCACCTCGGGGACGGTACGGCCCTCGCGGGCGAGCAGCCGCAGCACCGGGCGGGCGAGTCCCGTGAGGGAGGCGGCCTCCGGGCCCTTGCCGCAGACGTCGCCGAGGGCGAAGCACCAGCGGCCGTCGCCCGCGGGGAAGAGGTCGTAGAAGTCGCCGCCGACCCAGTCGCCGGCCGCGGGCTCGTAGACGATCGCGTGCGCCACGCCGGGGATACGGCCGGTGGCGGGCGGCAGCAGGCCGCGTTGCAGGACCGTGCTGATCCTGGCCTGGCGGGCGTACTGCCGGGCGGTGCTCAGGGCCAGCGCGACCCGGCGGGCGAAGTCCTCGATCAGGCCGGTGGTCTCTGCGGGCAGGCCGAGCGGCCCGGCCCGGCCCAGCAGCAGGATGCCGTGACAGCGGCCGCCGACGGTCAGCGGCACGGCGAGGGCGCCGCCCTGATCGCAGGCGGCGCCCTGAAACGTGGGCCAGGGCTGCCGTTCGGCGCCGGCACCCGGCACAGGGGCGGGCGGCGACTTCTCCAGCACCGTCCGCAGGGTGTCGATACGGTGCTCCGCGCTGTGCCAGACGTGCGCGAGACGGGGGGCGGCGGCGCCGGACGGGTACAGCCAGACCGCGCACCAGTCGGCGAGCCGCGGCACGAGCAGCTGGGCGGCCAGCGAGACGACATTGTCCTCGTCGAGCTGGCCCGCGAGCAGATCGGACGCCTCGGCGAGGAAGGTGAGCGAGCCGCGGCTGATCCAGTCGGCGTCGGCGCGGCGGGCCGGGGCGGGCGGCGTCGGGGCCAGCAGCCCGGCGCCGGCCGCCTCGGGGCAGGTCCCGTCGCCCGGGCCGCCGTCGCCGCTGTCCGGGTCGGTCCCGGCGTCGGTGAGGTCGATACGGCACCACACCGTCTTGCGGTCGCGGCGGTAGGTGATCCCCCAGGCGTCGGAGAGCGCGGCGACCAGATGCAGCCCGCGCCCGCCCTCGCTGCCCTCGCACGGCGGGGAGTCGTCGGGGCGCAGCACGCGCGCGGGGTGGTGGTCGGTGACTTCGATGACCAGCGCGGACGGCGGTTCGAGGGTGTCGATGCGCAGCTGTACGTCGACGGTGGTGCCCGCGTGCACGACGGCGTTGGTGACCAGCTCGCTGAGCAGCAGGGTGCCGTCGTCGGCGACGCGGTCGGTGACCTCGGTCCCGTACCCGGCCCATTCGGCGAGGGCCGCGCGCAGAAATCTGCGGGCCGCGCCGGCGGCCGGCTCGTCGCCCGGCAGCCGGGTCCCGGCCACGTACTCGGGGCGCCCCCGGGCCGCCGTGGCCTCCCCTTGACGGGACCGGGGTGAAATCAGCTTCACATGCCTCAGCGTGACAGAGCGATCCGGCCCGGGTGCGCTGCGTGATGACGGTTCGCTCATTCCGGGTCCGGAAAGCCGCGTTCTGCCTCCCGCGCGGGCGTGATCCGCTACAGTCCGGCGCCCACGGGCGGCTGAGCGCTCCTCGGCGGCCGGTTCGCGCCACCCCGGGCGGCCCGGACCGCCCGGTCACGCCTCCCGGGCGCCCGCGTACATGTCGTCGATGAGGTCGGCGAACGCGCGCTCCACCACCGGCCGCTTGAGCTTCAGGCTCGGGGTGAGGTCGCCGTGCTCCACGTCCAGGTCGCGCGGCAGGACCCGGAACTGCCGGATCTGCTGCCAGCGTTGCAGGCCCTCGTTGACGGTCCGCACATAGCCGTCGATCAGTTCCCCGACCTGCTCGGTGGCAACGACCTCGGCGTAGCCGCGGCCACCGAGGCCGTTCTCCTTGGCCCAGCCGAGGATCGAGGGCTCGTCGAGGGAGAGCAGCGCCGTACAGAAGTTGCGGCCGCCGCCGACGACCAGCACGTTGCTGACGTACGGGCAGACCGCCTTGAACCGGCCCTCGACCTCGGCCGGGGCGATGTACTTGCCGCTGGAGGTCTTGATCAGGTCCTTCTTGCGGTCGGTGATCCTCAGGAAGCCGTCGGGGGACAGCTCGCCGATGTCCCCGGTGTGGAACCACCCGTCGGGCTCCAGCACCTCGGCGGTCTGCTCGGGCAGCCCGTGGTAGCCCATCATGATGCCGGGGCCGCGCAGCAGGATCTCGCCGTCCTCGGCGATCCGCACCTCAAGTCCGGGCAGGGCCTTGCCGACCGTGCCCGTGCGGTACAGCTCGCCGGGGTTGACGAAGCTGGCCGCGCTGGACTCGGTCAGGCCGTAGCCCTCCAGGATGTGGATGCCGGCGCCGGAGAAGAAGTAGCCGATCTCGGGGGCGAGCGCGGCGGACCCGGAGACGGCCGCGCGCAGCCGGCCGCCGAACGCCTCGCGCAGCTTGGCGTAGACGAGCTTGTCGGCCAGCGCGTGCTTGGTGCGCAGCGCCAGCGGCGCGGAACGGGTGCCGGTCAGCCGCATGCTGTTCTGGGTGGCCTTGGCGTACTCACGGGCGACCTCGGCCGCCCACAGGAAGATCTTGTACTTCGCCGGGCCGCCCGCGCGGGCCCGGGCGGCGACGCCGTTGTAGACCTTCTCGAAGATCCGGGGCACGGCCGCCATGTAGGTCGGCCGGACGACCGGCAGATTCTCGATGATCTTGTCGACCCGGCCGTCCACCGCCATGTCGTGGCCGACCGCGATGTGCCCGGCGGTGAGCACCTTGCCGAAGACATGGGCGAGCGGCAGCCACAGGTACTGCATGTCGTTCTCGTTGAGCAGGTCGATCGCCACGATGGCCCGGGCCATGTACGACCAGGCGTCGTGCGACAGCCGTACGCCCTTGGGCCGGCCGGTGGTGCCGGAGGTGTAGATGAGGGTGGCCAGCTGGTGCCGGTCGAGCACGGCCACCGCGTCGGTCACGGCGGAAGGGTGCTGTTCCAGATAGGCGGCGCCGCGCTTCTCCAGGTCGGCGAGCGAGAGCACCCAGCCGTCGCCGTCGGTGTCCGTGGCGTCGGCCGCCTCGAAGACCACGACATGGACGAGTTCGGGCAGTTCGGCGCGCTGCTCACGGGCCTTGGCGAGCTGCGCCGCGTTCTCGGCGAAGAGCACCCGGCTGCCGGAGTCGGCGAGGATGAAGGCGGTCTCGGCGACGTTGGTGCTCGGGTAGACGGTCGTGGTGGCCGCGCCCGCGCACATCACCCCGAGGTCGGCGAGGATCCAGTCGACGGAGGTGCCGGCGGCGATGGCCACGCGCTCCTCGGGGCGTACACCGAGGTCCATCAGACCGGCCGCGATCGCGAAGACCCGGCCGGCGGCCTCGCGCCAGTTGAGCGTCCGCCACTCCTCGGGGCCCTCGCCGTCCGCGGCCGGGACCGGGAAGCGGTACGCCTCCGCCTCGGGCGTCGCCTCGACCCGCTCCAGGAAGAGCGTGGCCACGGAGGGCGGCCGGGTCTCGATCAACGTCTGTGTGTCGGTCACGACAACCTCCGGGCCCGCTCGATTTTCTTAACTCACCAGTAACCTGTCCGTCGGATCAGGGTAGAGGGCCGACGCCCGGCGCGTAAGAGGGTCAGGCGGGCGGTTTGCCCCGAGAGCGTGCCTGGCGGGGACGGGTGCGGGTGCCCGGCCGGGGTCGTCCTTGGGGCACAGGCCGGGGCGGGCGCCGTGCGGGCCGGGGCGGGCGCCGTGTGCCGGCGCCCGCCCGGGGGCCTACTTCTTCTTCTCGCCCTCGGAGTCCGTGGACAGCACGGCGATGAAGGCCTCCTGCGGCACCTCCACGCTGCCGACCATCTTCATCCGCTTCTTGCCTTCCTTCTGCTTCTCCAGCAGCTTGCGCTTGCGCGAGATGTCACCGCCGTAGCACTTGGCGAGGACGTCCTTGCGGATGGCGCGCACGGTCTCGCGGGCGATCACCCGGGCGCCGATCGCCGCCTGGATGGGCACCTCGAAGTTCTGCCGCGGGATCAGCTTGCGCAGCGTGGCCACCAGCCGGACCCCGTAGGCGTACGCCTTGTCCTTGTGGGTGATCGCCGAGAAGGCGTCCACCTTGTCGCCGTGCAGCAGGATGTCGACCTTGACCAGGTCGGCGCTCTGCTCCCCGGTGGGCTCGTAGTCCAGCGAGGCGTAGCCGCGGGTCTTGGACTTGAGCTGGTCGAAGAAGTCGAAGACGATCTCGGCCAGCGGCAGGGTGTAGCGGATCTCCACCCGGTCCTCGGAGAGGTAGTCCATGCCGAGCAGCGAGCCGCGCCGGTTCTGGCACAGCTCCATGATCGCGCCGATGAACTCGGTGGGGGCCAGTACGGTGGCGCGCACCACCGGCTCGTACACCTCGGCGATCTTGCCTTCGGGGAACTCGCTGGGGTTGGTGACCACGTGCTCGACGCGGTCCTCCATCACCACCCGGTAGACCACGTTGGGCGCGGTGGCGATCAGGTCGAGGCCGAACTCGCGCTCCAGGCGCTCGCGGATCACGTCCAGGTGCAGCAGGCCGAGGAAGCCGACGCGGAAGCCGAAGCCGAGGGCCGCGGAGGTCTCGGGCTCGTAGACCAGCGCCGCGTCGTTGAGCTGGAGCTTGTCCAGCGCCTCGCGCAGCTCGGGGTAGTCGGAGCCGTCCAGCGGATACAGGCCGGAGAAGACCATCGGCTTGGGGTCCTTGTACCCGCCGAGCGCCTCGACCGCGCCCGCGGCCTGGGAGGTGATGGTGTCACCGACCTTGGACTGCCGTACGTCCTTCACTCCGGTGATCAGATAACCGACCTCGCCGACGCCCAGACCGTCGGCGGGCGTCATCTCCGGGGAGGAGACGCCGATCTCCAGCAGCTCGTGGGTGGCGCCGGTCGACATCATCCGGATGCGCTCGCGCTTGCTGAGCTGGCCGTCGATGACACGGACGTAGGTGACGACCCCGCGGTAGGAGTCGTAGACCGAGTCGAAGATCATCGCGCGGGCGGGCGCGTCGGCGACTCCGACCGGCGGCGGGACCTGTCGGACCACCCGGTCGAGCAGGACGTCCACGCCGATGCCGGTCTTGGCGGAGACCCGCAGCACGTCGTCCGGGTCGCAGCCGATGAGGTTGGCCAGCTCCTCGGCGAACTTCTCCGGCTGGGCGGCCGGCAGGTCGATCTTGTTGAGCACCGGGATGATGGTGAGGTCGTTCTCCATCGCCAGGTAGAGGTTGGCCAGTGTCTGGGCCTCGATCCCCTGCGCCGCGTCGACCAGCAGGACCGTACCCTCGCAGGCGGCCAGCGAACGGGACACCTCGTAGGTGAAGTCCACGTGGCCCGGGGTGTCGATCATGTTCAGGATGTGGGTCGTGCCCACCTGCTCGCCCGTGACGGGCGCCCACGGCAGCCGGACGGCCTGCGACTTGATCGTGATGCCGCGCTCACGCTCGATGTCCATCCGGTCGAGGTACTGGGCGCGCATCTGCCGCTGGTCGACGACACCGGTCAGCTGGAGCATCCGGTCGGCGAGCGTCGACTTGCCGTGGTCGATATGGGCGATGATGCAGAAGTTGCGGATCAGCGCCGGGTCGGTACGGCTCGGGTCCGGGACGTGGGAAGGGATCGCGGGCACGCAGGGTCCATTTTCTTGAGCGGCTGTCGCGAGACGCCGGTCTCTGGCTGTCGCGAGACGCCGGTCTCTGCTGGATCGGATCGATACGTAGCCTCCATAGTCCCATGGCCGGGGGCCGGAGTCCCCTGGCCCGGCGCCGGACGTCGGTTTGGGAGGGGCCAGACGTCGGTTTGGGAGGCGCCGGAGGTCGGTTTGGGAGGGTCAGCGCCCTGCTGGTAGCCTGGGCCGCTGTGCCTCGTGCCCTTTGACCCGAGACACTCCCCGCAGGTCCCGCCGGTCACGGTGGGATCCGCGTTCCATCGGACACATCCGGACATCTCGGATGCATCGAACCTGAGAAGGCTCTTTCGTGGCGAACATCAAGTCCCAGATCAAGCGGAACAAGACCAACGAGAAGGCGCGCCTGCGCAACAAGGCCGTCAAGTCCGAGCTGAAGACCGCGATCCGTCGCACCCGTGAGGCCGTGGCCGCCGGTGACGCCGAGAAGGCCACCGCCGCCGCCCGCCTGGCCGCCAAGAAGCTCGACAAGGCCGTCAGCAAGGGCGTCATCCACAAGAACCAGGCCGCCAACAAGAAGTCGGCCATCGCCTCCTCGGTCTCCGCGCTCCAGGGCTGATCACCCTTCTCCGCAGGACCCGCACGACCTGCCTCACGACCTGAGGCATCGCCGGAAACCGGACTCAGCGGCCCCTCTACCGCCCGGACCGGCACCGCCCGGGTCAGCGCGCCGCACGCGGACGTTCGCCACGTGCCTGCGGCGCATCGAGCGCTTTCACTGCCCGCCCGGGTGTCCCGGGCGGGCAGTGTGCTGTCCGCCTCCGGCGGGGGGTGCGGGGGACGTCCGGGGGCTTCCCGGGGCGCTTTCCGGGGGGTGCGGGGTGCGCCGGGGCCGTTACCGTCACGGCATGTCGACGCCGCCGGAGCAGCCGGCCCGCTCCTCGTATCCGAACTCCCCCTCCGGGCAACCCGGTTCACCACCACCCGCCGACGGCTACGGCACGCCACTGCCGCCGCAGCACCACCCGTCCACGCGGGGCCGGCCCCACGGGCAGCCACAGGGGTACGACGCGCCTGCCACACCTCCCGGGGCCCCGGGCCGGGGCGGAGCCCGGCGGGCCGTGCTGTGGTGACGAAGGGGACGCCGGCGAAGCTGAGGTAGGCCGAGCGGCGGCGGGTCGCGGGGCGGGGCACTGTCAGGTGTACGGCCGGGTGCGGGCCGGTAGGCGTTCGGGGCTGCGGCCGGGGGGCGAGGTGGTGGTGGTGGCGTTCAGCCGCGGGCGCGGGACGCCTGGGAGACGGCGACGACGGCCTTCTCCAGGGCGTAGGCCGGGTCCGCGCCGCCGCCCTTGACCGCCGCGTCGGCCTCGGCGACGGCCCTCAGCGCGGCCGAGACACCGTCCGCGGTCCAGCCGCGCATCTGCTGCCTGACCCGGTCGATCTTCCAGGGGGGCATACCGAGGTCACGGGCGAGCTGGCCGGGGTTGCCGCCGCGCGCGGACGCGAGCTTGCCGATGGCGCGCACCCCGGAGGCCAGCGCGAAGGTGATGCCGGGCGCGGACTGGCCGATGGACAGCGCCCAGCGCAGCCGTTCCAGCGCCTCGGCCGTACGCCCGGTGACCGCGAAGTCGGCGACCTCGAAGCCGGTGGCCTCCGCGCGCCCGGTGTAGTAGCGGGCGACCACCGCTACATCGATGGTGCCCTCCACGTCGGCGGTCAACTGGGCGCAGGCGCTGGCCAGCTCGCGCAGATCGCTGCCGATGGAGTCGACCAGCGCCTGGGTCGCCTCGGGCGTCGCGGACCTGCCGAGAGCCCGGAACTCCTGCCGTACGAAGGCCAGCCGGTCGGCCGGCTTGGTCATCTTCGGGCAGGCCACCTCGCGGGCACCGGCCTTGCGGGCGGCGTCGAGCAGCCCCTTGCCCTTGGCGCCGCCCGCGTGCAGCAGCACGAGCATGATCTCCGGCAGGGGCGCGGCCAGATACGCCTTGACGTCCTTGACGGTGTCCGCCGACAGGTCCTGCGCGTTGCGCACCACGATGACCTTGCGCTCCTCGAAGAGCGAGGGGCTGGTCAGCTCGGCCAGTGTGCCGGGCTGAAGCGCGTCGGACGCGAGATCGCGCACGTCCGTGTCCGCGTCGGCGGCGCGGGCGGCGGTCACCACCTCGCGCACCGCGCGGTCGAGCAGCAGGTCCTCCTGGCCCACGGCGAGGGTGAGCGGAGCGAGCAGGTCGTCTGAAGCGGTCTTCCTGGCCATCGCCGTCCAGCATCCCACGGGGGTCGGACAGTCCCGACCGCCGGGCGCGATCGGGCACAATGCCCCGGTGAGCGACGTACGACATGTCCTGGTGCTGCCCGACCGCGACGCGGCCGAGGAGGTCGCCGAACTGCTGGCGGCCCGTTTCCCGCTGGCCGAGGAGCCCCGACTCGTCCGGGACGCCCTCGCGGGCGAGGACGACGCGGAGGACGCCCAGTGGCTGGTCGTGATCGAGAACGCGACCGCCGCGCTGGACCCCGCGGCGCTGGAGACCCTGGCCGCCGAATTCGACGGCTGGCTCGAACACGAGTGACGGGCCCGGAGGGCCGGGGCCGTCGGCGGAGAACGCGGCGAGGATCACCGCCGTCGGCCCGCCCGCGAGCGGTACGAGGATCAGCCACGCCGGGAATCCGGGGCAGCCGAGCACGATCGTCGGACCGATGCCCGTGGCCCGCACACTGCGCCCGGTGAGCAGCGCCGGTGCTGCGTGCGCTCGTCGCCTCGGCGGCCACGCAGGCTTCCTCACAACGACTTCTTCACTGAGATGGCGTGCAGTTCGGCCGGGCTGTCGCCGGTCACGGCGATCGGGCCGTCGGTGTCCGTCCGCAGCACAGTCGCGCCCAGGGCCCGCAGCGCCGTGACCGTACGGGCGGCCGGGTGGCCGTACGGGTTGCCCCTGCCGACCGAGATCAGCGCGAGCCGCGGGCGCGTCCGCCGGAACAGGTCCGGGTCCTGATACGCCGAGCCGTGGTGGGCGACCTTGAGAACGTCCACCCGGGGCAGGTCCGGCACCCGAGCCAGCAACTCCTCCTGGGACGGCGGCTCCAGATCCCCCATCAGCAGCAGCGTCAGTCCGCCGGTGCGGACCAGCAGGGCGATGCTGGCGTCGTTCGGACCGTCGTCGGGCAGGGCGGCGGCCGTCGTCGGCGGCCACAGCACCCGCCACTCCAGCGGGCCGAGCCTTCTGCTCTCCCCGGCCGCGGCGCGCAGTATCGGCACCCCCGCGGCGGCCGCCTCCCGCCTCACCTCCGCGGCCTGGCCCGACGGCTCGTCCAGCACGGTCGTCTCGATCGCGCCCACCCGGCGGCCGCGCAGCACCCCCGGGAGGCCGTCGACATGGTCGGCGTGGAAATGCGTCAGGATCAGCAACGGGATCGTGGTGACCCGCAGGTCGCGCAGACAGCGGTCGACCGGGGCTGGATCGGGTCCGGTGTCCACGACAACCGCGCTGCCGGGGCCCGTGGACAGCGCCAGCGCGTCGCCCTGTCCGACGTCGCACATCGCGAACCGCCAAGCGGCAGGCGGCCACCGGGCCATGAGGCGCGGCAACGGCAGTGGGCGCAGCAGCGCGAGCAGGAGCAGCAGCGCGCAGGCCGCGCTCAGCCACGGGCGGCGGAGCAGGCGTCTGCCGCACACCACCGCGGCCGTGGTGCCCACCGCGAGCAGGGCCGCGCCCGGCCATCCCGCGGGCCAGGCGATCCCCGATCCCGGCAGCGCGGCGCCGTGCCGGGCCACCGCGGCGATCCACTCGGCCGGCCACCCCGCGAGCCAGGCCAGGGCCCGGGCGGCGGGCAGTGCCACGGGGGCGGTGAGCAGCGCGGCGAATCCGAGGACCGTGGCCGGGCCGACCGCCGGTTCCGCCAGCAGGTTGCACGGCACGGCGACCAGGCTGAGGCGGGCCGAGAGCAGCACGATCACCGGGCCGCACACCGCCTGGGCGGCGGCCGCGGCCGCCAGGGCCTCCGCCGTCCGCGGCGACAGGCCGCGAGCCCGCAGCGCCGCGCTCCACCGAGGGGCGAGCGTCAGCAGGGAGCCGGTGGCGAGGACCGACAGCGCGAAGCCGTACGACCGTGCCAGGTCCGGCTCGTACAGCACCAGCAGCAGTACGGCCGCTGCGAGCGCCGGGAGCAGGGATCTGCGGCGGCCCGTGCCGATGGCCAGCAGAGTGATCAGGCCGCAGGCGGCGGCCCGCAGCACGCTCGGGCTCGGGCGGCAGACCAGTACGAAGCCCAGGGTCAGGGCCGCGCCCAGGGTCGCCGTCCACCGCAGCGGCAGGCCCAGCCAGGCGGCCAGGCCGCGGCGTTCGGTTCTGATGGCCAGGCCGGGCGGGCCGATCAGGAGGATGAGGATCAAGGTCAGGTTGGCGCCCGACACGGCGGTCAGATGGGAGAGGTCGGTTGCCCGGAAAGCGTCCTTCAACTCCGCTGTCAGCGCGGCCGTGTCCCCGACCACGAGGCCGGGCAGCAGCGCCCGGGCGTCCGCCGGCAGGGGTGCGGCGGCCTTGCGCAGGCCCTCGCGGAGGCCGGCGGCGTAGCGCTGGGCCGGGCTGGCCCGGGCTACGACGCGGGGTGGGCTCTTCGGGGTGAGGACGGCGGCTTCGTCGTCCCGGGGCGCGGCGGTCGGGGTGAACCGCGCGGTGACGGTGACCCGGGTCGACGGGATCAGCCGCAGCCACGCCTGCGGGGTGCTTTCCGCGAACAGGACGACGGGGGTGCGGGTGCGGGTCCCGTCCACGCGCTCGACCATGGCCGGGACCACGACGGTCCTCGGCGCCTTCGCCGCGCCGCGCACGCGTGGCCGGGCCTCGAACGGGTCTCCCGTCACCCGTAGGGTCACCTCGGCGGTGGCCCGCTGCCGGGCCAGGCCGGGTACGGGGCCCCTGGTCAGGTCGGCGCGGTCCATCGCGGTGACCGCGGCGGCGACGCTGCCGCACAGCAGGGCGGCGACCGCGGCCATGAGCAGGCCCGGGGCTCGCCTTCGCGCCCTCCCGAGCACGGCGGCGCCGGCGGTGGCCGCCACCACCGCGGTGAGGGTCCAGGCCGCTCCCACCAGTGGTACGAGCGCGGCCGCGCCCCACGCGGTCAGGGCGGGTGCGACCAGGCGGAGGTCGGTGGGGGTGTCGTGCTGTCGAGGATGCGAAGCGCCTAGCGGCGAGGCGGACGCGACGTGCACGGCCGCCCGCCCCGACGGCGCGGCCGGCTCCTCCCGCCCGTAGCCCGGGCTGAGCGGCGTTCCAGACCGCCGGGACACGCCGTCCCGGCTGAGCGCCGTCGCGGCGGAGTGAGAGGTGCCAGCTGCACCTCCCGCACCCGCCCCGGTTAGGGTCGCAGCACGGCCTCGCGGCCCAATCGGCTCCCCGGCATCCGGGCTGAGCGGCACTTCAGACCGCCGGGACGCGTCGTCCCGGGTGAGCGCCGTCGCGGCGGAATCAGGGGCACGGTCCCCGCCTAACTGGTCGGACCCCGCCGTGGACGCGGCACGGCCTCGCGGCTCGAGTAACGCCGACACCTCCCCGAGGTCTGGGCTGGGCGGCGCTCCAGACCGCCGGGACGCGTCGTCCCGGGTGAGCGCCGTTGCGGCGGAGTCAGGGGCACGGTCCCTGACTACCGGGTCGGACCCCGCCGTGGACGCGGGACGGCCTTGCGGCCCAGGCAGTTCCCCGGCATCCGGGCTGAGCGGCGCTCCCAACCGCCGGGGCACGTCGTCCCGGGTGAGCGCCGTCGCGGCGGAGTCAGGGGCACGGTCCCTGACTACCGGGTCGGACCCCGCCGCAGACACGGCACGGCCTCGCGGCCCAGGCAGCTCCCCGGGGGCCGGGCTGGGCGGCGTTCCGGACCGCCGGGGCACGCCGTCCCGGGCGAGCGCCGTCGCGGCGGAATCAGGGGCACGGTCCCTGACTACCGGGTCGGACCCCGCCATGGACGCGGCACGGCCTCGCGGCTCGAGTAACGCCGACACCTCCCCGAGGTCTGGGCTGGGCGGCGCTCCCAACCGCCGGGGCACGCCGTCCCGGGTGAGCGCCGTTGCGGCGGAATCAGGGGCAGGGTCTCTGCCAAGCGGGTCGGACTCCGCCATGGACGCGGCACGGCCTTGCGGCCCAGTCCGCTCCCCCGCCGCAGATGCGGCGGGGGCCGGTGGGGGCTTGGGGGCGGTGGGGGGCTTCATGGGTGGACCAGGGGCTTGAGTGTGGCGAATTTGCGGGGGCCGATGCCGGGGATCTGGCGGAGTTGGTCGAGGGAGGTGAACGCGCCGTGCTGGGAGCGGTAGTCGAGGATGTGCTGGGCGAGGACCGGCCCGACGCCGGGGAGGGCGTCGAGTTGGGCGAGTGTGGCCGAGTTGAGGCTCACGGCCGCGTCTGTCGGCGTGCCGGCGCTCGCGTCAGGAGGCGGGGTGACGCCGACCAGGATCTGTTCGCCGTCGGTGAGGGGGCGGGCGAGGTTCAGGGCCGTGGTGTCCGTGCCCGGGAGGGGACCGCCCGCGGCGGCGAGGGCGTCGGCGACCCGGGAGCCCTTGCGCAGGCTGCGCAGCCCGGGCTGGGCGACCTTCCCGGCGATGTCGACGGTGACCTCGGCCGCCGCCGCGGGCTTCACGGCCAGGGGCTGGAGGGGCGCGACGGCCGGCGGCGGCACCCGTACCGTACGGGGACGCCCCGACCAGTAGTGCTGGAAGGCCAGCCCGCCCGCGACCGCGAGGACCACTACCAGGGCGACCACCGCCTTGAGCTCCAGCCCGCAGCGCACATACAGCCACGCGCGGGCCCGCCCGAGCGGCCCGGCGCCGAACACCGGCACGCCCGGCAGGTGTTCGGGCGGGCCCGGCGGGCTCTCCCCCGCCGTCCCGAAGATCGCGGCCGCCCGTTCACGTACGAGGGACCCGGGGTCGGCGCGGCGGGCGTCCGCGCCGGGGTCGATGGGGGTGGCGCGCCCGGCGGGCTCGCCGTTCGGGCGGATGACGGTGGGTGAGTCGATGAGTTCCATGACTCGATGCTGGACCCGCCGACGACCCCGGAACGATCTTGGTCGAAATCTGTGGACAACACCCGCCCTGTGGATAACTCCGTCCCCCGGAAGGGTGAGTTGCCCGGGCGGAAGCCCTCAGTGCGGTGAGACGACGACCCCGAGCAGACCCGGCCCGGCGTGCGCCCCGATCACCGCTCCCACCTCGCTGACCACGAGATCGTCCAGGCCGGGGACCCGTTCGCGCAGCCGGTCCGCGAGGGCGGCGGCACGGTCCGCGGCGGCCAGATGATGTACCGCGAGCGCCACCCGCCGGGTGCCCGCCTGCTCGACCACGACCTCCTCCAGCCGGGCGATGGCCTTGGACGCCGTCCGTACCTTCTCCAGCAGTTCGATCCGCCCGTCGGCCAGCCGCAGCAGCGGCTTCACCGCGAGCGCCGAGCCGAAGAGGGCCTGGGCGGCGCCGATCCGGCCGCCCCGCCGCAGGTAGTCGAGCGTGTCGACGTAGAAGAACGCGGAGGTGTCGGCGGCACGTTTCTCCGCCGCGGCGACCACCTCGTCCGGGGTGCCGCCCGACTCGGCGGCCTCGGCGGCGGCCAGGACGGTGAAGCCGAGCGCCATCGCGACCATCCCGGTGTCCACGACCCGTACGGGGACGGGCGCGTCCTTCGCGGCCACGGTCGCCGCGTCGTACGTGCCGGAGAACTCCGCGGACAGGTGGAGGGAGACGATGGCGTCCGCGCCGGCCGCGGCTGCGGCTTTGTACGCGGAGGCGAATTCGGCCGGGCTGGGCCGGGAGGTGGTGACCGGATGGCGGCGTTGGAGGGCGCGGGCGACGGCCGGGGCGGAGATTTCGGTGCCCTCTTCCAGGGCCTCGTCACCGATGACGACGGTGAGGGGGACGATGGAGATGTGGTGACGTACGAGGGCGTGCTGTCCCAGGTAGGCCGTGGAATCCGTGACGATGGCGACATGCGGGGACATGAACCGGAGGGTACCGGGGTGGTGGGCGGGGCGACAGTTGGGGCCTCATTGCCGGGCAGGCTAGTCCTCAAACGCCGGACGGGCTGAGTTCGCGTGGACGCCCCCGAGGCGGCGCTGCCCTCAAACGCCGGACGGGCTGAGTTCGGGTGAACGCCCACCCGAGACGCTGCCCTCAAACGCCGGACGGGCTGAGTTCGGGTGAACGCCCACCCGAGACGCTGCCCTCAAACGCCGGACGGGCTGAGTTCGGGTGAACGCCCACCCGAGGCGCTGCCCTCAAACGCCGGACGGGCTGAAAAAGGTCGACGGCCACCTTTGCAACCGTGCCCTCAGGCGCCGGGCGGGCTGATTGGGTTGGCCTTGGTGTGTTCCCAGTGGCGGAGGGCGCCGGATTCGAGGTCGATTTCGCGGGTGAGCGCGGTCAGTTCGTCGTCGGCGAAGCGGCGGGCGCGGTCCTGGGCGGCCCAGCGGAGCGTGTCCGCGGAGTGGGTGATGCGGCGGGCGCGTTCGGTCAGGCCGGGGAGGTGTTCGGCGAGCCGCGCCTTGTCCGGCTCGCGTTCCAGCAGGCGCAGCTCACCGTCCAGCGCGCGGGCGTGGTCGTTGAGGCGGGCGAAGAGCACGACGGCCTCCGACAGGGACGCGTCCTCGCCGCGTCCCTCCTCCAGGGCGCGGGACGTGCTGTCGATGGCGGCCCGCAGGTCGAGCCGCGTCTGCGCCAGCTCGGCCGCCGGGCCCACGGTCGTGTAGCGCCGCGCCCGCAGCCGGCTGTCCTCCACCACCCGCCGGGCCTGCGCGCCGCCGCGCTCGACCCGGCGCTTGACCGCGCGCACGGTCCGCACCGTCGCCACGACGCCCAGCGTCATGAGGCCGAGGAAGAGCAGCAGCACGATGACACCGGCGGCACTCACGGACGACTCCTCGCCTCGACGGTCGGCGCGTGACACGCCTCTCTCCACCGTACGGCCAGGGGCGGGCCGCAGGAATCCCCGGATCGCCCGATCCGACCCGGTGATTCCCCGGTCCGCCCCCTAGGGGACGCGAAACCGCGCGCAACCGCGCGCAACCGTGCCCAACGCGCGCAACCGTCAGACGACGATGTTCACCAGCTTCGGCGCCCGGACGATCACCTTGCGCACCGCCGCGTCGCCCAGTGCCGCGACCACCGCCGGGTCGGCCAGCGCCTTCGCCTCCAGCTCGGCGTCGGAGATGGTCGGCGGGACCTCCAGCCGGGCCTTGACCTTGCCCTTGATCTGGATGACGCAGGTCACGGCCTCGTCCTGGGCCAGCGCCGGGTCGGCGACGGGGAAGGAGTGGTGGGCCAGCGAGCCGGTGTGGCCCAGCCGGGACCACAGCTCCTCGGCGGCGTGCGGGGCCAGCGGCGCCAGCAGCAGCACCAGCGGCTCGACGACGGCGCGCGGCACCGGGCCGCCCGCCCGCGTCAGATGGTTGTTCAGCTCGGTGATCTTGGCGATGGCGGTGTTGAACCGCAGCTCGGCCATGTCGGCGGTCACCCCGGCGATGGCCTTGTGCAGCGCCCGCAGGGTGGCCTCGTCGGGCTCGGTGTCGACCACCGTGACCTCGCCGGTCGTCTCGTCGACGACATTGCGCCACACCCGCTGCAGCAGCCGGTACTGGCCGACGACCGCGCGGGTGTCCCACGGCCGGGACACGTCCAGCGGGCCCATCGCCATCTCGTACAGCCGCAGCGTGTCGGCGCCGTACTCCGCGCAGATCTCGTCGGGCGTGACGGCGTTCTTCAGCGACTTGCCCATCTTGCCCAGCAGCCGCGAGACCCGCTCGCCCTCGTAGCAATAGGCGCCGTCGCGCTCCTCGACCTCGGCCGCGGGGACGGCGATCCCGCGCGCGTCGCGGTAGACGTACGCCTGGATCATGCCCTGGTTGAACAGCCGGTGGAACGGCTCGAAGGACGAGATGTGCCCCAGGTCGTACAGCACCTTGTGCCAGAAGCGCGCGTACAGCAGGTGCAGTACGGCGTGCTCGGCGCCGCCGACGTACAGGTCGACGCCGCCGGCCGGCTGACCCTCGCGCGGGCCCATCCAGTACGCCTCGGCCTCCGGGGAGACCAGTCGCTCGGCGTTGTGCGGGTCCAGGTAGCGCAGTTCGTACCAGCAGGAACCGGCCCAGTTGGGCATCGTGTTGGTTTCGCGCCTATAGGTGCGAACGCCGTTGCCGTCGCCCAGGTCCAGCTCGACGGTGACCCAGTCGGCCCGGCGGGACAGCGGGGTCTCCGGGGAGGTGTCCGCGTCGTCCGCGTCATAGGTACGGGGGCTGTAGTCGTCGACCTCGGGCAGTTCGACGGGCAGCATCGAGTCGGGCAGCGCGTGCGGGACGCCGTCCTCGTCGTAGACGATCGGGAAGGGCTCGCCCCAGTAGCGCTGGCGGCTGAACAGCCAGTCGCGCAGGCGGTAGTTGACGGTCCCCTCGCCGATGCCGCGCTCGGTCAGCCAGGCGGTGACGACGGCCTTGGCCTCGGTCACGCCCAGGCCGTCGAGCGACACGTCCGCGCCCGTGGAGTTGACCAGTTTCGCGTCATAGGACGCGAAGGCGTCGTCCCAGGTCGCCGGGTCGGTGCCGCGCCCGTCGGTGGGCTCCACGACGCAGCGCATCGGCAGCTCGAAGGCGCGGGCGAAGGCGAAGTCGCGGCCGTCGTGCGCCGGGACGGCCATGATCGCGCCGGTGCCGTAGCCCATCAGTACGTAGTCGGCGATGAAGACGGGGACGGGCTCGCCGCTGACCGGGTTGACGGCGAAGGCGCCGGTGAACACACCGGTCTTGTCCTTGGCCTCGGCCTGCCGCTCCACGTCGGACTTCGACGCGGCCTGCTTGCGGTAGGCGGCGACGGCCTCGGCGGGCGTGGCGTGGCCGCCGGTCCACACGCCGTGCGTCCCCTCGGGCCAGGCGGCCGGGACGATGGCGTCGACCAGCTCGTGCTCGGGCGCCAGCACCATGTAGGTGGCGCCGAACAGGGTGTCCTGACGGGTGGTGAACACGGTGATCGCGTGCTCGCCGCCGTTGCCCCCGCCCTCCCCCGACACATCCGCGCTGTGCACCGGGAAGTCCACCCGCGCGCCCTCGCTGCGGCCGATCCAGTTGCGCTGCTGCAGCTTGATCGCCTCGGGCCAGTCCAGCGCGTCCAGGTCGTTCAGCAGCCGGTCGGCGTACGCGGTGATCCGCATCCGCCACTGCCGCAGATTGGCCTTGAACACCGGGAAGTTGCCACGCTCGGAGCGGCCCTCCGCGGTGACCTCCTCGTTGGCCAGTACGGTGCCCAGCCCGGGGCACCAGTTGACCGGCGACTGGGCGGAGTACGCCAGCCGGTGGTCGCCCAGGACCTCGGCCCGCTCGGTCTCGGTCAGCTCGGACCAGGGGGCGCCGGAGGGGGTCGTTCGCGTCCCGGCGGCGAACTGCGCGACCAGCTCGTCGATCGGGCGGGCCCGGTCGGCCTCCTCGTCGTACCAGGAGTTGTAGATCTGCAGGAAGATCCACTGCGTCCAGCGGTAGTACTCCGGGTCGATCGTGGCGAAGGAGCGGCGGCGGTCGTGGCCCAGGCCCAGCCGGCGCAGCTGCGACTTCATGTTGACGATGTTGGACTCGGTGGAGATCCGCGGGTGGGTGCCGGTCTGTACGGCGTACTGCTCCGCGGGCAGGCCGAAGGCGTCGAAGCCCAGGGTGTGCAGGACGTTGTGGCCGGTCATCCGCTGGAAGCGGGCGTAGACGTCGGTGGCGATGTAGCCCAGCGGGTGGCCCACGTGCAGCCCCGCGCCCGAGGGGTACGGGAACATGTCCATGATGAACTTCTTGGGCCGCGCGGCCAGCTCGGGGTCGCCGTCCAGCTCCCCGCTCGGGTTGGGCGCGAAGAAGGTGCCGTTCGCGTCCCAGAAGTCCTGCCAGCGGCCCTCGATGTCCGCGGCCAGCTCGGCCGTGTAGCGGTGGGGCGCAGCCGTCTCGGCGGCCGGGGTGGTGTCGCTCATCGTCCTCGGTACTCCATCGATGTCGTGACGGCCGCGGCCGGGGAGCCTGCTGCCCGTCTGCGCGCCCGCCGCCTGCGGCGGAAACAAAAAAGCCCCTCGCACAGGAGGGGTGCCGCACTGACGGGGTTCGTGGTCAGCGCGGCTGGCTAAGCAGGAGGCTCTCGGCTCGCATGCCCTCAGGTTACCGCAGCGGGCCCGGCACCCGCACCGAGGACCGGCCCCGGCGGCCGTACGACACCCGCGCCCGGGACGGCCGGGGTCCCCGGGGCGGCCCGGGACCCGTACGGCGCACCCGGCGCCCCGACGCGCCGACGCGCCGGGGCCCGTACCGGAGACCGCTCCCCGGTACGGGCCCCGCCCGTTCGTACGTGGTGCCGCGCCCGGCCCGGGCCTGACCCCGGGCCGGGCTGCCTCGCGGCCCGGCAAACCCGGCGGCTTGGTGTCTAGCGCCGGTTCTTCTGCGGCAGCGACGAGGTCACATAGCCCTTGGCGGGCGTGCCCACGCCGGTGACGTCGTCGTAGCCGACCGTCGCGTGCAGCGACGCGTCGACGCCGAGCGTGCGCAGCGACGTGATCAGACCGCCGGAGGCGTCCACGGAGTTCGCGTAGTCCACGCGCACGACCGCGAGGCCCTGACCCTGGCCCAGCGGGTGGTCGGTGACGTCGTGGAACACCGAGGTGCCGTACTTGTTGTAGATCAGCGGGTTGGCGAAGCCGATCGCGATGCCGTGGCGGGCCTGCTGGGCGAGCGCCTGGACGCCGGCGATCACCGGTGCGGCGAGCGAGGTGCCGCCGATCCGGTACTCGCTGTACTTCTGCGACCCGTTCGGGAACGTCTGGGTCTGGCCGATCAGGAAGCCGGTGTTCGGGTCGGCCACCGCGGCGATGTCCGGCTCGACCCGCTGCTTGACCTTGCCGCCGTTGGCCAGGGCCAGCGAGTCGGGCACGACGCCGCGCTGGTAGTACGGCTGCGCGTAGAGCTTGCTGGTGCCGCCGCCCGCGCCGCCGGTGTAGGCGCCGGGGAAGTTCGTCCAGGTCTTGCCGTCTGCGGACAGCACGGACTTCTGCGTGCCCCAGCCGGTCTCCCACTGGTACTTGTCGTTCTTGCCGACCGCCAGCGAGGTGCCGCCGACGGAGGTGACCCAGCTGGAGTTCGCGGGGGTGTCGACCTGCTTCACACCGGAGGAGGCGACATTGTCACCGGCGTCACCGGAGGAGAAGTAGAAGCCGATGCCCTCGACCGCGCCGTTCTGGAAGACCTGGTCGTAGGCCGCGGCCAGGTCGGGGGTCGAGTTCTCCTCGATGTCGCCCCACGAGTTGGAGACGATGTCGGCGAGCCGGCCGTCGACGACCTTGTTCAGGGCGTCGAGCAGGTCGTCGTCGTAGCAGGAGGCGCCGCCGACGTAGACGATGTTCGCGTCGGGCGCGAGCGCGTGCACGGCCTCGACGTCAAGGCTCTCCTCGCCATACCAGCCGGCCGCGCCGCACTCGTCGGTGTCGGTGTACGCGCCCGGCAGGACCTGGGTGAGCTGGCCCTTGCGGTACTTCTGGTCGCCGTTGCGCTTGGCGTACTTCTTGGCGTCCTGGTCGATGGTCGGGGAGGCGTACGCGTCGGTGATCGCCACCGTGACGCCCTTGCCGGTGTACTTGCCCGCGCCGTACGCGGCCCGCAGCTGCTGGCCGGTGTAGCCCTTGATCGTGTACGGCGCCTTGGTGCCGTAGGCCGAGGGCAGCTTCTTGTCGACGTTGGAGCCGTAGTACGTGGAGAACGGCCCGGAGTTGACGAAGGCGTCGTCCGGGGGCGGCAGCGTGTCGTCGTGGCTGGACTTCTTCGGCGAGTTGTCCAGGCCGGTGACGGTGAGGACCGCGCCCTTGAGCGAGGTGGGCGCGGAGGCCGTGGTCGCCGGGGCGTGGTAGGTGTGGCCGCCCTTGGCGTAGTTGTGCAGTTGGGTTCCGAAGGCCTTCTCCGCCGCGGCCACTTCACCGGTGACGGTGAGGTAGTGCTGGTTGGAGCCGACGACCTTGAGGCCGGCCGACGTCAGCCAGCCGGTCACCGCGTCGGCCTGGGCCTTGGTGGCGCCGTAGCGGGACTTGGCCTGGGCGGCCGTCAGATAGTGCCCGTAGTCGGCCGAGTTCGGGTCGGAGACGGACTGGGCGTAGGCCGCGAGGCCCTTGGCGTCCTTGCCCGCCAGGTAGACCCGGACGGTCACCTTGCTCGAGTCGGACGTGGCGCCCTTGTCCGCCTGGGCGGTGGCCCACTGCGGCTTGGTGCCGGCCAACGCCTGGCGTCCGGCGGCCTGATCGGCCGTGGCGGACGGGGCGCTCAGCGCGAGCGCGCCGGCGATCAGGGGCAGCGCCGCGGCGGCCACCAGTCCCGTACGCGTTCTTTTGCGCTCAAATCTCATGAAACCCCCATGCGAAGCGAGTTGTCGCGGATGCGGTGTCGCCGCTATGCGTACACGCCGTACCGCAGAGCGATACTCTTTCGCTGATCGGTTCATGTCAGGGATATGGTTTCCCCAAGAAAAGGTCAAGGAACCTTCTCCGACGGGGAGTTGAGCCGTCCGTGGAGGGGCGTACTCCGGTTCGCGGGGGCACGATTCGACGCTAGCAGCGTGCGGCACACGGGACCAGAGGGCCCCATCCGACCCAAACCACCCGCGGTGCACACGGAGTTGGGCCCGGCACTCGCGCACCGGGGCTTTCGGCGGGACGGCGGGACGGCCGCTGCGGTGATCGCCGCGAGAAGGGGGGCGATGCTGCACGGTGGCCGCGCCCGGCCGGCCCCGCCCGCGTCCGGCCGCACGAAAACGGTCCCGGGCCATACGGAGACGGTCCCGTCCGGAAGGACGCGACCGCGAACGTGGAGGCTGTCCCCGGGTACTCCGACCCCGGTGTCCGGCCGGAGGGACCTCAAGGGGGGTGCGGCCAGCGGAACCCCCGCCGCGCGAGGCGAGGCCGAGCGCAAAAGAGAGGGCGAGACCGGTCCGCGTTTTTCGCGGACCGGTCTCGCCCTCTTGCTTGTGGAGCTACGGGGAATTGAACCCCGGACCTCTTGCATGCCATGCAAGCGCTCTACCAACTGAGCTACAGCCCCTCGGCGGGCGGTGAGGCCCGGCGACCCGCGCTACATTACACGGCCGCGGGGGCCCTCCGCCAACTCGTATCCGGGCCGCCGCGGCGCCGCGACCTCGGGGTTCCCCTGCTGTAAGGGGCCACCTTGCAGTGTTCATGAATCCTCAACATTCCGCGGGTCCGCGCGGGGTTACGGTGAGGTCGACTTATCGCCGCAAACGGCCGGACGACGAGCCTGGAGAGCCCCTTGACCACCGCGTTCGACCCCATCGACCTGGCCGGACTCGCCCTTCCCAACCGCATCGCGATGGCGCCCATGACCCGCAGCCGCGCGCACGGGCCCGGGCTCAGCCCCACCGACGCCACCGCCGTGTACTACGCGCAGCGCGCCTCGGCCGGACTGATCGTCACCGAGGGCGTCCAGCCCTCCGTCGTGGGCCAGGGCTACCCCGACACCCCGGGGCTGCACAGCGACGAGCAGATCGCCGCCTGGCGCAAGGTGACCGACGCCGTGCACACGGCCGGCGGCCGGATCTTCGCCCAGCTGATGCACACCGGCCGGATCGGCCACCCCTCGATGCTGCCCGACGGGCTGATCCCGGTCGGCCCCTCCCCCGTCGCCGCCCGCGGCAAGGCGTACACCGCGCAGGGCGCGAAGGAGTACGTCGTCCCCGAGCCGCTGACCGAGGACGGCATACGGCAGACCGTCGAGGACCATGTGTCCGCCGCCCGCAACGCGGTCGCCGCCGGGTTCGACGGCGTCGAGGTGCACGGCGCCAACGGCTATCTCGTCCACCAGTTCCTGGCCCCGAACGCCAACCTCCGCACCGACGCGTGGGGCGGCGACGAGCACGGCCGTATCCGCCTCGCGGTGGAGGTGGTGCGCGCGGTGGCCGAGGCGATCGGCCCGGAGCGCACGGGGCTGCGGGTCTCCCCCGGCCACACCCTCGGCGACATCGACGAGCCCGAGCCGGACGCCACGTATCTGGCCCTGGTACGCGCCCTGGAGCCGATCGGCCCCGCCTATCTGCACGTCGTGGAGAACGGCAACCGCCCGCTGACCCTGGAGCTGCGCAAGCGGTTCGGCGGCGTGCTGATCCTCAACGTCCAGCGGGCGGGCACCTGGTCGGGCCCGGCCGAACTCGCGCTGATCGAGGACGGCACCGCCGACATCGTGTCGTACGGCGCCCTCTTCCTCGCCAACCCCGATCTGCCGCGCAGGCTCCGCGCGGGCGGACCGTTCAACACCCCCGACCGGGCGACGTACTACGGCGGCGGCGACCGCGGCTACATCGACTACCCGGCCCTGGACGAGTGAGCGCCCTGGACGGGTGAGCCGCGAGAGGCCGCCGGCCGCCCTGAAGCTCAGGCCCGCCGCGCCCGCCACCGCACCGCGCACCCCGCGCCGGCCAGCGACACCGCCGTCAGCGCCACCGCCGTGACCGCGTACGCGTGCGCCGAGGCGTGCGCGCCGCCGCCCCCGGCCAGCCGGTTGAGGAAGAACGTGCCGATCGTCGCGACCCCGACCAGCCGGCCGAGCTGCGTGACCGTGGCCAGCAGCCCGCTCGCGTCCGCCGCGTCCCCCGGCGCGACCCGGGACAGCGCCAGGGTGAAGGTGGGGCTGAACGCGAGCCCCAGCCCGAGGCCCAGCATCAGCAGCGTCGCGTAGAGCCAGGGGCCGCCGTCCCCGCCGCCGCGCAGCGCCAGACCGAGGCCCGCGAAGGACAGCGCCGAGAGCAGCAGCCCGGTCACGGCCATCCACGGCCGCCAGGAGACCGGCAGCCGCCGCCAGGTCAGTCCGATGCCGCCGAAGGTCACCGCGCAGGTCACAAAGGTCAGCCCGGTGCGCAGCGCGCTGTACCCGAGCCCCGACTGGAGGTGCAGCGCGACCGCGAAGAGAAAGCCCGCGTTGACCGCCATGGTCACGATGATCACGGTGATCGCGCTCGCCATCCCCGGCGCGCGCAGCACCCGCCCGGTCACCAGCGGCGCGCCGCCGCGCCGCGCGATCCGTGACTCGATGACCGTGAACAGCGCGAAGAACACCGCGCTCAGCGCCAGACACACCCATCCCCACAGCGGCCGGCCCTCCGCCTGCCCGAGCACCAGCGGCACGGTGAACAGCGTGACGGCCGCGGCCAGTACGGTCAGCCCCGGCAGGTCCGGTCGGCGCCGCCGCCCGGTCGCGCCGCGCTCTTCGGCGGGCAGGACGCGCGGGGCGATCACCAGCATGGCCAGGCCGATCGGCACGTTGACCAGGAAGACCGGCCGCCAGCCGATGGCGAAGCCCCCGCCGCGCGAGACGAAGCCTCACAAAAAGGAGAAGGCGGGACCCGTCCGCGCCTTTTGCGGACAGATCTCGCCCTCTCGCTTGTGGAGCTACGGGGAATTGAACCCCGGACCTCTTGCATGCCATGCAAGCGCTCTACCAACTGAGCTACAGCCCCGCGTCCGCCCGGGATGTCCCGGCGACGTGAAGAAGCATAGCCGGTCAGCGGACCGGAAACGAAATCGGCCCGACGGCCAGGTGGGAGCCCGGCGGGAGCCCGGCAACCGCCACCGGGACGGCACGGCGAACCGCCGCCCGCGAGGGCTACGCGTCGTCGCCGAGGACCGCTTCCGGGAGCGTGCCGGCGTTGTGCTCGGTGAGCCGCCAGCCGCGCGCGCCCTCGCCCAGCACCGACCAGCAGCAGTTGGACAGGCCGCCGAGCGCCTCCCAGCTCTCCGGGTGGAGGCCGAGCAGCCGGCCGATGGTCGTACGGATGGTGCCGCCGTGGCTGACCACGACCAGCACCCCGTCCTCGGCCAGCTTGTCGGCCGCGGTGAGCACGACGGGCGCGGCCCGGTCGGCGACCTCGGTCTCCAGCTCGCCGCCGCCGCGCCGCACCGGCTCACCGCGCTTCCACGCCCGGTACTGCTCGCCGTACCGCTCCAGGATCTCGGCGTGGGTCAGCCCCTGCCACAGGCCCGCGTAGGTCTCGCGCAGGCCCTCGTAGTGGGTGACCGGCAGGCCGGTGAGCTCGGCCAGCTCGGCGGCGGTGTCGGCGGCGCGGGACAGGTCCGAGGCGACGATCGCGTCGGGGGACAGCGCGGCCAGCAGCCGGGCCGCGCGGCGGGCCTGGGCCACACCGGTCTCGGTCAGCTCGATGTCGGTGTTGCCCTGGAAGCGCTGCTCCAGATTCCACGCGGTCTGGCCGTGCCGCCAGAGTACGATCCGGCGGCCCCGGCCACTCCTCGTCCCGTTCAGCTCAGGCTCCCTCGTCCTCGGCCGCCGCGTTCGCCCGCGCGTGCTCGGCCCCCTTGCCGCGGGTGGCCACCGCGTCCGCGGGCAGCCCGATCTCCGGGCAGTCCTTCCACAGCCGCTCCAGAGCGTAGAAGACCCGCTCCTCGGAGTGCTGGACGTGCACGACGATGTCGATGTAGTCGAGCAGCACCCAGCGGCCGTCCCGCTCGCCCTCGCGCCGCACCGGCTTGGCGTCCAGCTCCTTGGACAGGGCCTCCTCGATGCCGTCGACGATGGCCTTGACCTGCCGGTCGTTGGGCGCGGAGGCGACCAGGAAGACGTCGGTGATCGAGAGCACGTCGCTGACGTCGTAGGCGATGATGTCGTGCGCGAGCTTGTCGGCGGCCGCCTGTGCGGCGGCGCGGGTCAGCTCGGTGGAACGGTCAGTGGCGGTCACAGAAGCGGCTTTCCGGTCGGGGGCTGGTCTCCCCCAAGGGTCTCACGACCCTCCGACAGCCCCCGACCGGATTTCGCCCGGCCGTGGACCCGCCCGCCCGGGTACGGCCGTGGACCCGCCCCCGGTACGACGGCGGGCCCGCGGTCCGGGAAGGACCGCGGGCCCGTACCGGCCCGGTGGGCGCCCGGGGCGCCCGGCGAACCGCTCAGTCCGACTTCGGCAGCTTGTAGTCCTGGCCGAGCACCACCGTGATGTCCGCGTTCGCCGGCACCGTGCCCTTCTTGACCTCGGTCGCCGGGAGCCCCAGCGTGGCGGCCACGTCCCGGGCCGCGGCCTCCCGGGCCGGGTCGGCGTAGTACACGACCGAAGCGGCCTGGGTGCTGCCCGCCTTGCCGCCGGGCACATAGACGTACGTGCCGCCGTTGACGATCGCGGCCTGCGCCATCGGGGCGGCCTTGTCGTTGCCTGTGGCGTCCTTGATCTGGACCCGGGGCTGGGCGGAGGCGCCGGTGGACTGCTTGACCGAGCCGCCGAGCACGTCCTTGACCACGCTGTCGGTGGCCTGCGTGCTGAGCGTGCCGTCCTTCTGCACGGGCAGCGTCGTCGTGTCGTAGGCGCCGGTCTTGGCCAGGTCCGACAACTTCGCGAGCGATGCGCCGAGTTGGCTGTCGGTCAGCGACGGGTCGAGGATCTGGCCGAGCGACTGCACGGTCCTGGTGGCGTCGTCCGGGTCGCTCGGCATCTTCTTCAGCACCGCCACCATGACCTGCCCGAACCGGCCGAGCTGGTCGGTCTGCGTCTCGCCAGGCCCCTGGTACGTGGCGTAGGCGACGGCGGCCTGACCGCTGAGGTCCTGCTGCTCGCCCTTGTTCACGAGCGTCTTGTCGCGGTCCTTGCCGGTGCCCTTCACGGCGGCGTTGGTGTCGACGATCACATCGCCGAGCGCGTCGACCAGCAGTTCCAGATACGGCGAGTCGAGCCGCCAGCTGCCGCTGATGTTCGTGCCCAGCAGCCCGTTGAGCGCGTCCCTGGTCGGGCCGACGCCGTCGGAGACGGACGCGTCGAGCGTGCTCGCGGAACCGTCGTCGCCGCTCAGCTGGAGGGAGTTGGGGATCAGCACGGAGGTGCCGCGGCCCTTGCTCTCGTTGTCGACCAGCAGCGCGGTGGAGCTGGCGCCGCCCTGCACCGGGAGCAGATGGACGACGATCACATCGCGCTTCTGGGAGCCGCCGGGCGCGGCCGTGACGGCGGCGTCCTTGCCGAGCCCGGGGATCTTGCCCGCGCGCCACAGATAGCCCGCGCCGCCCAGCATGGCGAGCACCAGCAGCACCACGAGGCCCACCTTGCGGTTGTGGCTGCGGCGCTTGGCCTCCTCGCGGCGCTCGGTGCGCGACTCGGAGAACTTCAGCCAGTCGATGACCTCGTCGGACTCCTCCGACTCCTCGTCGACGAAGGCGAACTGCTCGGTCTGGTAACCGGGTTCACCGGGGCCGGGCGCGGACTCCGGCCCTGCGGCCGGCTCCTCGGGGACGGCCCGCTGCTGCCCGGTGTCGTATACGGGCGGCTGCTGCCCGGTCCCGTAGACGGGCTGCTGACCCGTCTCGTGGACCGGCTGCTGTCCGGTGTCGTACAGGGGTTGCTGTCCGGTGTCGTACACCGGCTGCTGCCCGGTGCCGTAGCCCGTGCCGTAGACCGGCTGCTGTCCCGTCTCGTACAGGGGCTGCTGCCCGGTCCCGTAGACCGGCTGCTGGCCCGTGTCGTAGACCGGCTGCTGACCGGTGTCGTACAGGGGCTGCTGACCGGTCCCGTAGACCGGTTGTTGACCCGTGTCGTAGCCCTGGGGCTGCGGGGGCTGCTCGTAGTACGGCTGCTGGGGCTGCTGCGGGATCCAGCCCTGCTGCTGGCCGCCGTAGCCCTGCGCGGGGTCGGCGTAGTACGGGTCCGTGTAGGTCTGCTGCTGCGGCGGCGGTGCCTGCTGGGGGACCTGGGGCTGCGGGGGCGGCAGCGGCCTGCCGTACGCGTCGTAACCGTAGTGCTGCTGCTGGTAGTAGGGCTCCTGCGCGTAGGGGTCTCTCTCGTCGTCTGGACCTCCCTGGGCGTAGTGCCCGCGGGGGTTTGCGTCGTTCACGAGGAACCCCTTCACGTATTTCGTTCGCCGCTACCCGGTCGCGTTCCGGTACAGCGCGCGTTTGTCGATGTAGCGCACCACACCGTCCGGAACCAAGTACCAGACCGGTTCACCCTTGGCCACCCGCTCGCGGCAGCCGGTCGAGGAGATGGCCAGTGCCGGGACCTCCACCAGCGACACACCGCCCTCGGGGAGTCCCGGGTCCGACAGCGTATGCCCAGGACGTGTCACCCCGATGAAATGCGCGAGGGAGAAAAGTTCGCCGACATCCCGCCAGGACAGGATCTGCGACAGCGCGTCGGCACCGGTGATGAAGAACAGCTCCGCCGCCGGGTGCTCCGCGCGCAGGTCCCGGAGGGTGTCGATGGTGTACGTCAGACCACCGCGGTCGATGTCGCTGCGGCTGACCGAGAACTGCGGGTTGGAGGCGGTGGCGATCACCGTCATCAAATAGCGGTCCTCGGCCGGGGAGACCTTGCGGTGGTCCTTCTGCCAGGGCTGGCCGGTGGGCACGAAGACGACCTCGTCGAGGTGGAAAAGGCTCGCCACCTCGCTCGCGGCCACCAGGTGCCCGTGATGGACGGGGTCGAACGTACCGCCCATCACACCGATGCGCTGCTTCGCGGCGGTCATGTTAGTCGCGGTTGAAGCGGGTGACGAGCCAGAGCAGGAGCAACAGCGCGCCCAGGGCGCCGAAACCGGTGAGGTAGGGGCTCAGGCTGTGGTGGTGACCGCCGCCGGACTCGGCGAGAGCGGTCAGGGCGGAGGCTGCGGCAGTCGTCATGGTCAGCAGGACCCTTTGCTTACTCGGGGACGGGCGGTAAGACTCTCGGCACATCGTACGGGCGGCCGGAAGGGAACTTCGCGCAGGCTCCGCGCGTCCAGGTCTATGTACCGAACGGCTAGCAGGGGGTTGGGCCAGTATGTCCGAGCCGAACGAACCGAACGACGCACAAGGCGCGGGAGGCAGCTCGGGCGAGAAGCTGCCCGGGCGCACCCGCAGGAGCTTCCCCGACATCTCGTCGCGGGCCTACGAGCACCCGGCGGACCGGTCGGCGCTGGTGGCGCTGCGCAAGCTGAGCGGATTCGACACCGTCTTCAAGGCGTTGAGCGGGCTGCTGCCCGAGCGGAGCCTGCGGCTGCTGTTCCTGTCGGACTCGGTGCGGGTGGGCGACGAGCAGTTCGCGCATCTGTACGCGATGCTGCGGGACGCCTGCTCCATCCTGGACCTGGAGAAGGTCCCGGACATGTACGTCACGCAGGACCCGAAGCCGAACGCGATGTGCGTCGGCATGGACGAGCCGATCATCGTCGTCACCACCGGTCTGGTGGAACTCCTGGACGAGGAGGAGATGCGGGCCGTCGTCGGCCACGAGGTGGGCCACGCGCTGTCCGGTCACTCGGTCTACCGGACGATACTGCTGTTCCTGACGAATCTGGCCCTGCGGGTCGCCTGGATTCCGCTGGGCAATCTGGCGGTGCTGGGAATCGTCACGGCGCTGCGCGAGTGGTTCCGCAAGTCGGAGCTGTCCGCGGACCGGGCCGGGCTGCTGGTCGGCCAGGACCTCCAGGCGTCGATGCGCGGCCTGATGAAGATCGCGGGCGGCAACCATCTGCACGAGATGAACGTGGACGCGTTCCTCAAGCAGGCCGACGAGTACGAGGCGGCCGGCGATCTGCGCGACTCGGTGCTCAAGATCCTCAATGTGCTGCCGCGCTCGCACCCCTTCACCACCGTGCGCGCCGCCGAGCTGCGCACGTGGGCCGCCTCGCGGGACTACCAGCGGCTGATGGACGGCCACTACCCGCGGCGCACCGAGGACAAGGACACCTCGGTCTACGACTCCTTCAAGGAGTCCGCGAGCCACTACGCCGACACGGTGAAGCAGAGCAAGGACCCGCTGATGGGCCTGATACGCGATCTGTCGAACGGCGCCGGGGACCTCGGCGGCAAGCTGCGCGACCGCTTCACAGGGCCGGGTCAGGCGTCGGGAGAAGCAGCGGAGGATTGAGGACCGGCGTCGTCCGGGCCGACGGAGGGGCGGCCGCCGGGGAGCCGCTGACCCCGGCGGTCGGCTGCGCGCGGCTGCCCAGCGGCGCGCAGACCGCGCCGACCGGGTGGTCGTGGTCGTACGGGTCCGCGCCGGTGACCGTGCCGGTCGCCGCGCGCCCGGCCAGTATCGGCTCGAAGTACGCGTCCACCGAGGCGGTGCAGGACAGCGGCCCGGCGGCCACATCGGCCTGGACGATCTCGATGTGATGTTCCCGCAGGTCCTCGTGGTCGAAGCGGAAGCGCAGCTGGCGCCGGACGGTGAACAGCGACACGGCGGTGGCGTTCGCGCCGGTGCCGCGCAGCGCGTAGACGAAGGTGTGGTCGGAGGAGATCTCCAGCGCGTTGTCGCCGGTCTCGGTGACGTCGAGGGTGCCGTGCACCCGGATGCCGCCGCGCACCAGCGCCACCTGCGCGGAGGGGTCGAAGCGCACCAGCCAGCCGGTGGCCTCGTGGCTGCCGTCGGCGGCCGGGTTGCTCAGGCTGGAGTCGAACTGCTCCAGCTGCCCGGGGTCGATCAGGCTGCGCACCGCCCCGACATCGCCGCCGGTCACCGTTCTGGGGTTGATCGAGGAGTCCTTGAGGTATTCCCGCGCGGTCTTGAGCGCGTTCATCACCTCGCTCTGCGCGTAGCCGCCGACCCGCTGGACACCCCGGGGCAGGGTGAGGCCGGCGGCGCCGACCGGGTAGTGCTCGGCGGTGCCGCCGGCGAAGGGCGAGGCGGCGGACACGGCGGGCACCCGGCCGGCCGGCACCAGCGGTATCACAGTGATCCGCAGTTGCTGATCGGCCGCCGGGTCCCCTGCCTGGTAGGGGTGCCGTACACCCATGTAGATCGCGAAGCCGAAGGCCGTCGCGATCAGCACGACGAGCGCCATCGCCTGCCGGGCCAGGCCGCGCGGCAGCACATGGCGGATGCGGACCGGCCGGGCGGCGTCGTCGAGCCGCTCACGGGCGGAGAACTCCTGGATACGGGCAGCCCGGACGAACGACTCGTCGAACACGACGGATCGGTACTCGTCGTCACCGCCGCCGGGGGCGCCCTCGGGCGTGCCCTCAGGAGGTTCTCCAGGCCCGCTCATATCACAAGGTTAAGTCTCCGGACACGTGAATAAACGTCTCCGTACCGGTCAACTTGACGGCAGATCAGGGCAATGGAGTGGTGACGACGGGCTGCATGGTCCTGGTGCCGACCGGGCCGGTGGTCGGGGGCACCACCGGCTGCCGTCCGCCGCCCGCCCCGCGGTAGACCGCGGCGAAGGTCAGGGCGACCACGCCGATGCCCATGACCACGGCCATCGCCCAGGCGACCGGCCGGTGCCAGCGGGTGTTGCTGCCGCGGTACGGATGCCCGGCCGCGTACAGCTCGTCGGTGGTGAAGGCCGGTCCGTCGTCCAGTTCGGGGACGTGGGCCAACTCTCTTCTGTGCCGTCCGGGCCTGCCGGGCGGTAGCGCGGGACCTTCGGCGACGGCGAGCGACCGTTCCCTGGCCGTGGGCTCATGGAACAGTGCCGACCGTACGAAAGCTTCGTCGAGGACTACGGAGGAGAACTCGTCATCGTCCGGCATCCGTCCAGAGTAATGCGGAAGTTGGCCCTTTGGGCAGGGGATTCCGGCCTGACTGTGGACCGGCTGTGCGCATCCGGGTGCCGTGCGGTGCCCGGGTGAAGGGGTGGGTCAGCGGATGTGGCCGTCTCCGGTGACCACGTACTTGGTGGAGGTCAGCTCGGGCAGGCCCATGGGACCGCGGGCGTGCAGCTTCTGGGTGGAGATGCCGATCTCCGCGCCGAAGCCGAACTGGCCGCCGTCGGTGAAGCGGGTGGAGGCGTTCACCATCACCGCCGCCGCGTCGACCAGTTGGGTGAAGCGGCGCGCCGCGGGCTGCGAGGTGGTCACGATGGCCTCGGTGTGTCCCGACGACCAGAGCCTGATGTGGGCGACGGCCGCCTCCAGCGAGTCGACCACCCCGGCGGCGATGTCGTACGACAGATACTCGGTCTCCCAGTCCTCGGCGGTGACCGCGACGACGGTGGCCTTGCTGCCGGAGGACTCGGCGAGCGACACCACCCGCGGGTCGCCGTGCACGGTGACGCCGGCCTCGGCCAGCGCGTCCAGCGCGCGGGGCAGGAAGCGGTCCGCGATGTCGCGGTGGACCAGCAGGGTCTCGGCCGCGTTGCACACGCTGGGCCGCTGGGCCTTGGAGTTGACCAGGATGGCGACGGCCATGTCCAGGTCGGCCTCCGCGTCCACGTACACATGGCAGTTGCCGGTGCCGGTCTCGATCACCGGGACGGTGGAGCCCTCGACGACCGTACGGATCAGGGAGGCGCCGCCGCGCGGGATCAGGACGTCCACCAGGCCGCGGGCGCGCATCAGCTCGGTGACCGACTCACGGCTCTCGCCGGGGACGAGCTGTACGGCGTCGGCGGGCAGCCCGGCGCCGCCGACCGCGTCGCGCAGCACGGTGACCAGCGCGGTGTTCGAGGCGTAGGCGGAGGCCGAGCCGCGCAGCAGCACCGCGTTGCCGGACTTCAGGCACAGGGCGGCGGCGTCCACGGTGACATTCGGCCGGGCCTCGTAGATGATGCCGACGACGCCCAGCGGCACCCGGACCTGACGCAGGTCCAGGCCGTTGGGGAGGGTCGAGCCGCGCAGCACCTCGCCGACCGGGTCGGGCAGGCCCGCGACGTGCCGGACGTCGGCGGCGATCGCGGCGACCCGCTCCCGGGTGAGGGTCAGCCGGTCGATGATGGCCTCGCTGGTGCCGGCGGCCCGGGCCTTGGCCACGTCCTCGCCGTTCGCCGCGACGATCTCCTGGGTGCGGACGATGAGGGCGTCCGCGATGGCCAGCAGGGCGTCGTCCTTGGCCGACCTGGGCTGCGGGGCCAGCTCCGCGGCGGCGGCCCGCGCACGGTAGGCCGCGAGCAGCACGGGGGACTTGGGGAGCGGCGAAGGGATGTCCATAGGGTGCAGGGTACCGGGCGGGCCCAGGGCCTTCGGCCGCCTTCGGTCAGAACGGGTGGACGCCCACCGGGACCGCGGGCGGGTGACCGTACCCCTCGGCCAGCCGCTGGTGGTACGTGACGCGGTCGATGACCTCCAGGCCGACCGTCTCCCACGGCGGCAGCCCCGCGGTCGAGCGGTGCTCGCCCCACAGCCGCAGCGCGATGGCGGCGGCGTCGTGCAGGTCGCGGGCCTCCTCCCAGTAGCGGATCTCGGCGTGGTCCGTGGCGTAACGGCTGGTCAGGAGGAAGGGGTGGTCGTGCGCGAGCTGTTCGAGGCCGCGCCGGACCTCGGCCAGCGGGGCCCGCGGGCCCGAGACGCTGAGGGTGATGTGCCACAGCCGGGAGCCGGGCCCTTCCTCCTGCTTACGCCGCGGTCCGCTGTCGGCACTGTCGACGCTGACCAGCGCGCGTTCCGCCGTACCCCTGGACAACGGCCCTGGGCGCCCTCGTTTCACCGGCGGCCTCCCTGTGGGTGACGTTCCCGAGCGCCGCCCGTCCTCTGACATCACGAACGGCTCCTCCGCATCACAGTTGACCAGGCTCGGGCGTGCGGCGGGGGCGTTTTCCGCAAGATGCCACCCGGAACGGCCCTAGGAGCGCAGGAGTACGAGGTCGTCACGGTGAACGACCTCGCGTTCGTAGGCGGGCCCCAGCTCCTTGGCGAGGTCCCGGGTGGAGCGGCCGAGCAGCCGGGGCAGCTCGCGGGCGTCGAAGTTGACCAGGCCGCGGGCCACCGCCCGCCCCGACTCGTCCAGCAGGTCCACCGGGTCGCCGGCGACGAAGGTGCCCTCGACCCCGGTGAGCCCGGCGGGCAGCAGCGAGCTGCCGCGCTCGGTGACCGCGGCCACCGCCCCCGCGTCCAGCCGCAGCGCGCCGCGCGGGGTGGAGGCGTGCGCGAGCCACAGCAGCCGGTCGGCGGAGCGCTTGCCGGTGCGGTGGAAGTACGTGCCGGTGGGCCGCCCGGCGAGCGCGTCGGCGGCGTGCACGGCGGAGGTGAGCACGACCGGCACCCCGGCGCCGGTGGCGATGGCGGCCGCCTCGACCTTGGTGACCATGCCACCGGTGCCGACCCCGGCCCGGCCCACGCTGCCGATGGAGACCCCGGCGAGGTCGCCAGGACCGGTGATCTCGGCGATCCGGGTGGTGCCGGGGGTGCGGGGGTCGCCGTCGTAGAGGCCGTCGACGTCGGAGAGCAGCACCAGCAGGTCGGCGCGGACCAGATGGGCGACCAGGGCGGCCAGCCGGTCGTTGTCGCCGAAGCGGATCTCGTCGGTGGCGACGGTGTCGTTCTCGTTGACGACCGGCAGGGCGCCCATCGACAGCAGCTGGTCCAGGGTGCGGTAGGCGTTGCGGTAGTGGGCGCGGCGGCTGACGTCGTCGGAGGTCAGCAGCACCTGGCCGACTCGGATGCCGTAGCGGGCGAAGGAGGCGGTGTAGCGGGCGACCAGCAGGCCCTGGCCGACGCTGGCGGCGGCCTGCTGCCTGGCCAGGTCGCGCGGGCGGCGGTCGAGGCCGAGCGGGGCGAGTCCGGCGGCGATGGCGCCGGAGGAGACCAGCACGATCTGCCGGTCCCCGCTGGCCTTGGCCAGGACGTCCACCAGGGCGTCCACCCGGTCCGCGTCCAGCCCGCCGGCCGCCGTGGTCAGCGACGAGGAGCCGACCTTGACCACGACCCTGCGGGCCTCCACCACGTCCTGCCGTGTCGCCGCTGTCACGTGCGTCCTCAACCTCGATGCCGCCTGTTCACTCCGGGTGCCGCAGCAGCCAGCCCGCCCAGGCCGAGGTCACCATCTGCCGGACGTCGTGGGTCGCCGTCCAGTCCAGCTCCTTGGTGATCGACTCGGCGGAGGCGACGACGCGGGCCGGGTCGCCGGGGCGGCGCGGGGCCGTCACGGGTGCGAGTCCAGTGTGGCCGGAAACCTCACGGATGATGCCGACCATCTCGGCCACCGAGACGCCCTCGCCCCGGCCGATGTTCAGCACCAGCGCGGCCGAGGGGTCCCGGCTCAGCCGGCGGGCGGCGGCGACGTGCGCGGAGGCGATGTCCTCGACGTGCACGTAGTCGCGTACGCAGGTGCCGTCGGGCGTCGGGTAGTCGGTGCCGAAGATCAGCGGCGGCTCGCCCCGGCCGATGCGGTCGAAGACCATCGCGACCAGGTTGAAGACCCCGGGGTCGCCGAGTTCGGGGGTGGCCGCGCCCGCGACGTTGAAGTAGCGCAGGGAGGCGGTCGCCATGCCGTGCGCCCGGCCGACGGCGGCGACCAGCCGCTCGCCCGCGAGCTTGGTCTCGCCGTAGGGGTTGATCGGGTCGCAGGGGGTCGACTCGGTCACCAGGTCGGCGTCCGGCATCCCGTACACCGCGGCGGAGGAGGAGAAGACGAAGCGGCGCACCCCGGCGTCGACGGCCGCCTCGAGTACGGTCCGCAGCCCCTCGACGTTCTCCCGGAAGTACCACAGGGGGCGTTCGACGGACTCGCCGACCTGCTTGCGGGCGGCTATGTGCACGATGCCGTCCACCGCGTGGTCGCGCAGCACCCGGTCGAGCAGCGGGCGGTCGAGTACGGTGCCGCGCTCCAGCGGGACATCGGCGGGCAGCCTCGACGCGTCGCCGGTGCTCAGGTCGTCAAGGACGACCACCCGCTCACCTGCCGCCGTCAACGCCCTGACCACATGGGAACCGATGTATCCGGCACCGCCGGTGATCAACCACATTGCCCCACCCTAACAGCGCCTCGAAACGGCCTTCCGCACGTCAGCCGGGTACCGCCCGGGGCCCGTTGGGCACCCGCCGCGACGACGGCCGGACGTCGGCGAGTACAAATACGTACCCATTGGCCATAACCGGGCACCCTACACTCCGGAAACCTGCGCCCCACAGAACACGACGGCAAGGGAAAGAGGCGGATACGCGTATGCCGGTCAAGGTCAGCGTCGTCGTCCCGGTCTACAACCCGGGCAAGTACATCGACCCGTGCGTCAGCTCCCTGCTCGGGCAGACGCTCCCCGCGGAGGACGTGGAACTCCTCTTCGTGGACGACGGCTCGACCGACGACTCCCCGGCCCGCCTGGACCAACTGGCGGTGGAACACCCGCAGGTCAGGGTGGTCCACCTCGCCAACTCCGGCTGGCCGGGCAAGCCCCGCAACATCGGCGTCGCCGAGGCACGCGGGGAGTACGTCCAGTTCCTCGACCAGGACGACCACATGGCGCCCGACGCGCTGCGGCGGCTGTACGAACTGGGCCACCGCAACAGCTCGGACATCGTCATCGGCAAGGTGGCCAGCAACTTCCGCGGCGTCCCGCACGGTGTCTTCCGGATCACCCGCGAGAAGTGCACCCTGCGCGACGCCCCGCTGGTGGACAGCCTGACGCCGCACAAGATGTTCCGCACCGCGTTCCTGCGCGAGCACGGCATCGCCTACGCCGAGGGCAAGCGGCGGCTGGAGGACCAGCTGTACATGATGACGGCGTACTTCGCCGCGAAGAACGTCTCCGTCCTCGGCGACTACACCTGCTACCACTACTCCAAGCGCGACGACGGCAAGAACGCGGGCTCGGCGAAGATCGTCCCGTCGGGTTATTACGACAACCTCCGTGACGTCCTCGACGTGGTGATCGCGAACACCGAGCCCGGCGCCTTCCGCGACAGTCTGCTGCGCCGCTTCTACCGGGTGGAGATGCTCGGCCGGCTCAGCGAACCCTCCGTGCTCGGCTACGAGCCCGCGTTCCTGGACGAGATGGTCGGGGCCGTGCACGCGCTGGCCGCCGACCACATCGGGGACGGCGTCCACGACGGGCTCGGCGCGCTGTCCCGGCTGCGCTCGACGCTGCTGCGGCGCAAGGACCCCGCCAAGCTGGTGGAGGCCGCCCGCCGGGCCGCCTCGGTCAAGGGCCACGCCCGGCTTGAGGGCTTCGCCTGGGAGAACGGCCGGATCGCGATCGACGTCACCGCCCGGCTGCGGCACGCCGACGGGACGCCGTTCACCCTCCTGCGCGACGAGGACCGCTACTACCTGCACCCCGATCTGCTGAAGGGGCTGCTGGAGGACGGCGAGCGGATCGAGGTCACCGACGAGGTCAAGTCCTTCCGCGCGGAGGTGCATCTGCGGGACCGCGAGACGGCGGTCGAGTGGACGTGCCCGGCGTCGTTCGAGACGCGGATCGAGGAGGTCCCGGGCGAGGAGATCCCCGCCGAGGCGGCGCAGGCCGCGGAGGCCGCGGAGGGCGCGGAGGCCGCGGAGGGCGCGGAGGCCGCGGAGGGCGAAGTCCCCGCGGCGGTCGACGTACCGGCGGCGGACGGCACTCCGGCCGAGGCCGCACCCGCCGCCGCGCCCGGGGGCGACACCCCGCCCGCCGAGGCGGCCCCGCCCGGCGGGACCGCCCGGCCGGACGCCGACCCCGCCGCGGGCACGCCCTGCGAGGTCGTACTGCGCGGCACCGCCTGGCTCGACCCGAAGCAGGTCAAGGGCCGCCCGGCGCTCACCCGGGGCATGTGGGACGTCTGGGTGCCCGTACGCGGCCTCGGGCTGAGCCGCAAGGCCCGGCTCGGCGCCGACCGCGACGCCGGGGTGGACGCGCACTGTCTGCCCGCGCTGCTCGGCTCCCCCGCCGTGCCCACCGTCCCGTACTTCACCGACCCGCACGGCAATCTCACCCTGGACGTCGACCGGCGCGGCAAGCGGCTCGGCGGCGCGCTCGCGGGGCGCCCGGCGCTGCGGATGCCCGGCGCGCGCGGCCTGGAGATCGAGCTGCCCGTCGTGGCGCTGCCCGGGACCGCCCCCTCGGTCGCCGTACTGCTGGTGCGCGGGCAGGGCGAGGACGCGCCCTGCTGCGAGCTGCCCGCGCTGGTGGAGCCGTTCGGCGGCCGGGTGCATCTGCGGGCCGGCGACCGGCTGGACCCGGCCGGGCGGGCGGCGCTGGGCGCGGGCACCTGGGCGCTGTCGGCGCGGCTCGACGGGCCGCACGGACCGGAGCTGCCCATCGGCCGGGTCCATGTCGACGCGGGCGGCAGGGTCCGGCTGTGCGACGAGCTCGGCACGGTCGACTCGGCTGTCGCCAGGACCGCGCTGGCCCAGCGCCGCAGGGCCGACCGCCGGGCCCTGGTCCACCGCTTCTCCCACCCGCTGACCCGACGGCTCAGCGCCGCCACACGGGCCCGGCTGCGCCTGCTGGCCGTCCGGCTCGGCCTGTAGACCGGCGGCCGGGGGCCCGGACCCCTGGCGGATAATGTGACGCCCGCCCGACGGGCGGGTCCTCCACCGACCGAGCAGTGACAGAGCGACCGAAGGACACGATCACGTGCGACCGCTGGGCATCGAAGGCGCATTCGTGCACGAGCCGAAGATCTTCCCGGACAGCCGGGGAAGCTTCCACGAGTGGTTCAGGGCCGGGGACTTCCGGGAGTCCACCGGCCACCCGCTGAACCTGGTGCAGGCCAACTGCTCGGTCTCCGGCCGCGGCACCCTGCGCGGCCTGCACTACGCCGACGTGCCGCCGAGCCAGGCCAAGTACGTCAAGTGCGTACGCGGCGCCGTGCTCGACGTGATCGTGGACATCCGGGTCGGCTCGCCCACCTTCGGCCAGTGGGAGGGCGTCCGGCTGGACGACGAACTCCACCACTCCGTGTATCTGGCCGAGGGGCTGGGCCATGCCTTCATGGCGCTGACCGACGACGCGACCGTCGTCTACCTGTGCTCCGAGGGGTACTCCCCCGAACGTGAGCACGGAATCAACCCGCTCGACCCCGGTCTCGGCATCGAATGGCCCACGGGCATCGAGCCGCTGCTCTCCGACAAGGACGCCGCCGCGCCCACCCTGGCCGAGGCACGGGCCCAGGGCCTGCTGCCGTCCTACGAGGACTGCGTGGCGCTTTACTCACTTCTGCGTGATCGTCAACCCTGATCCGGGCCAATCCCCCGGCGAACGGTGACGGAAGAGAGGTGTAAGCGCTAGCGTCGCTGGGAACACTTCTCAGTTTGAGCGAAGGGTCTCCCCCGTGCGACGTCATGACTTCCTGCGCAGGCTGCACAAGGTCTACAAGCCACGCAACTACCTGGAGATCGGGGTCAACGACGGGCGCAGTCTGACCCTCTCGCGAGTCCCGACCGTGGCCATCGACCCCGCGTTCAAGGTCGTCACGTCGATCAGCTGCGATGTGCACCTGGTGAAGGCCACCAGCGACGCCTTCTTCACCCGCAAGGACCCGCTGCTGCACCTGCGCCCGGGCCGCAACCCGTTCCGCGCGCTGGCCCGCAGGGACCCGCTGGCGCTGGTCGGCGACCCGAAGCTGGAGCTGTCCTTCATCGACGGCATGCACCTCTTCGAGTACGCGCTGCGCGACTTCATGAACGTCGAGAAGCACTCCCGCTGGTCCAGCGTGATCGTGCTGGACGACATGCTGCCGCGCAACGTCGACGAGGCGGCCCGCGACCGGCACACCGGCGACTGGACCGGCGATGTCTTCAAGGTCGCCCAGGTGCTGCGGCGCCACCGCCCCGACCTGCTGGTGGTCGACGTGGACTCCGCCCCGACCGGTGTCGTGGTGATCTTCGGCGCCGACCCGGACAGCACGGTGCTGCGGGACAACTACGACGCCATCCTGGAGGAGTACATCACTGCGGACCCGCAGGAGATCCCGGACGAGATCCTGGTCCGCAAGAACGCGGTCGACCCCGAGATCCTGCTGAACGCGGACTTCTGGCCCGCGCTGGCCCGCGCCCGCAATCTGCGCCGCCCGCGCTCGGCCTTCGCGGGGCTGCGCAAGCAGATCGAGGCCGTGACCGGCTGACGGCCGGTCCCGCACCCGTATGACGGCCGGCAGCCCGGGGCCGCCGGCGCACGGACGTCCCTAGCCCCTGACCGGTGCCGTGTCCTGGTCGCCCTCGTTGGGCGGCCGGGGCACGGCATCCGGCGTCCGCGCCGCCCGCTCGCGCGGACCCGCCGGCGCGCGACGGGCCGGCAGCGCCAGTACGGGGACGGTGAGCACCCCGATGAAGAGCGAGGCGGACATGTAGCGCCACAGCGGCGCGGGGTTGGCCACCAGCACCGTGACCTGGAGCGCGAACGGCAGTGCGGCCAGGGCCAGCAGCGCGGGCCGCCGGCGCAGCGCGACCAGCAGCAGCACGATCAGATAGCCCAGGTACGTCCAGCTGATACCCCGCCACAGATACGGCTGGTACTCGGTCTTCTTGGACTTCTCGTACACACGGGTGGCGGCGTTGTGGAGCTTGGTCGACAGCGGGTCGTCGCGGAGCGAGCTGCCGTAGGGGATCTGCTTGTACGAGTGGAGGCCGAATTTGTCCCAGTGCTTGAGGGCCGGTGTGTTGCTCACGCTGTAGAGACCGGTGTGGCCGTCGAGCGACCAGGCGATGTCGGCCCGGCACAGCCGGGCCTCGACGATCAGCGACGGCGTGCGCTTGAGGATACGGAACCACAGGTCCATCAGCTGGTCGTTCATCCGGCCGGCCTTGAGCCGGTTCATCGGCGGGGCCATCATCGGGTCGGCCACATGGCAGTCGCCGCCCGGCCCCGACCAGTGCGACAGCGGCGCCACCTGGGCCATCAGCCGGGTGTCGGCGGCGGTGAAGGTGCCGGGCCGCTTGGCGTAGGCGACGCCGATGTCGGCGTAGTTGAAGGCGTAGACCTCGTCCGGGCGGGGGGACTGCACGCCGAGCGCCGGATAGATCAGATTGTTGAGCAGCAGCGCGGCGGCCAGCGGTACGGCGGTGGCGACGGCGGTCCAGCGGCGCATCCCGGGCAGCAGGATCACCAGCAGCACCCCGAGGGCCATGATCACCGGGAAGCCGTTGTTGCGGAACAGCCCGATGCCCAGGCAGCCGATGCCCAGCAGCACGATCTCCCGCCGGAACGCCCGGTCCCGTACGCGCTCGGCGCCGCGCAGCCTGCGGGCGGTGAGCTGGACCAGCGCGCCGAAGGCGAGCAGGGACGCCAGGCTGAAGGCGACGTCCTTCCACACGTAGATCGTGAAGGTCGCCGTCGACGGGGCGATCGCGAGGGCGACGGCCGCCGGGGCGCTCCACCGGCCCCGTACCCCCAGGTCGCGCAGGGCCACGCAGACGTAGGCCAGGAGCGCGGACATCGCCACCGTCTGGAGCAGCGTCAGGGCCGCGATGCCGCCGGTGATCCGCACCGACAGCCAGACCAGCGCGTCGTAGGCGACCGAGTGGTCGGAGCGCCAGTGGGAGGTGGTGACCTCGTACAGATAGGTCAGCGTGTCGGGGCTGATCCGGCCGGGGTAGAAGGCGGCCCACCACACCAGCAGGATGACCTGGCAGGCGGCGTACACCACCAGCGGCAGTCTGAGCCGGGCGGGGAGCCGGGACGGGAACCAGCCGGACGGGCGGAAGCGGGCCGGGCGGAAGCGGGCCGGCGCGGCGGCGGCGTTGTCGCTCACGGCCGCACCCGCCTGGGCACGGGCGCGAAGGCGTGGGCGGCGAGGCTGCGGGCCGCGTCGGCCCTGCGGTGGCGCAGCGCGGACGGGACGAGTGTGAGCGCGTGCAGCCGGGTGGACAGATGGCGGCGGGCCACCTTGGCGGCGGTGTGCCAGCCGAGCGCGTCGAGGTCGGCGGCCAGGTCCAGCAGCAGGCGGCGGGTCTCGTCGAAGCGGCTGCCGGAGAACGCCTGGACGGACGACTCGCTGCCGCGGTGCCTGCGGTAGTCGAAGCAGACCACGGGGTCGGTGACCAGTTCCTCGCCGCGCATCAGCAGCTCGACCATCAGGGCCAGGTCCTGAACGACCGTCAGGTCCTCCCGGAAGCCGACCTCCTTGAGCACGTCGGAGCGCCAGCACATCGCGGGGAAGTAGACCCAGTTGCCGCGCAGCAGACCGGCGGCGAGCGCCTCTCCGCCCAGCCGGGCGCGGACGGTGGGCGCCGAGGAGTACAGCCGCTTCTTGACGATGTCCACCAGGGTGCGCACCGGAAGGCCGTCGCCGTCCACGACCGCGACGCCCGGCTGGTACATCGCGGCGCCGGGCATCGCGGCCCGGGCGGCGTCCAGGGTGGCGACATAGCCGGGGCGCATCAGGTCGTCGCAGCCCATCAGGACCATGTACTCGTGGTCGGCGAGTTCGACGCACCGGCGGAAGTTGCCGGTGATGCCGAGGTTGTGCTCGTTGCGCAGATAGCGGACCCGCTCGTCGCCGAGGGCGGCGAACCACTCGGGGACGCCGGGCTCGGTGCCGTCGTCCACGACGGTGAGCCGCCAGTGCGGGTCGGTCTGGTCGAGAACGCTGCGTACGGCGGCACGCATCAGGGCGGGGTCGCCGTAGTACGGCAGCATGATGTCGAGGGTCACTGGGTGCTTTCGCCTTCCACGGCGGCCATCGGCCGCGCGGGCTCGGGCTGGTTCTGAGAGAGGGGCCCGGAATCGTCCTCGGGCCGGTGCGCCGCGCGCAGGGCCGCGTCACGGGCGAGTTCGGTGAGCCGTCGTTCTATGGCACGGAAACGCAGATAGGTGTTGAGCGCCAGCAGGGTGACGCCGACCACGAGCAGGTAGAGCACGAGGTCGGTGCCGCGGCCGACACCGACGAGGTGGGCCGCCTTCGTGGTGTCGGCGGGCCGCAGCACGGCGTAGGCGTTGGCGAAGCAGAAGACGAGAAAGGCGATCCGCTTCCAGGCGCGCATCCGGGTGGTGTTCCAGTTACGGGCGAACATCACGACGAGTGCGGCCACTGCGGCGAGCAGGAGGATCTGGATCAACATCGGTCAGCCGTTCCGGTTGCGCAGGGACAGGTCGAAGAGGATGTTGACGCCGTTTATCAGTGACTGTCCCTTGCTGCGCGAGTAGTCGGTGTATTTGATCGACACCGGTGCCTCGGTGACCCGAAGTCCCGAACGGGCCAGGAAGGCGGTGATCTCCGAGGCGTGCGCCATACCGTCCATCGTGATGTTCAGCCGGGACGCGGCCTCGCGATTGAAGAGCCGCAGTCCGTTGTGCGCGTCGGAGAGTTTCAGCCGCCGGGCGGTAGGGCTGACCGCGGCCGCGGTACGCAGCACGATCCGCTTGAGCCGGGGCACCTGACCGTCCGGCTTGAGGAACCGGGAGCCGAGCACCACGTCGGCGTTGCGCTCGTGCGCGAGGGCCAGCATCATCACCACGTCCTCGACCCGGTGCTGACCGTCCGCGTCGAAAGTGACGAAGCGTTCGGCACCGCGCTGGGCGAGCGCGTAGCTGACGCCCGTTTGGAGAGCGGCGCCCTGACCGAGGTTGACGGGGTGTCTGACCAGGTGGGCGCCGGTGGCGGTGATCCGCTCGGCCGAGGCGTCGCTGCTTCCGTCGTCCACGCAGACGATGTTGGGGAAGGTCTCCAGCGCCCCGTCGATCACCTCCGCGATGACCGCCGCCTCGTTGTAGACCGGGACGATCAGCCACACGTCCCTGAAGGCGCGCTTTCGACGGAGCCGGAGAGTGGCGGGGACCACCATGAAAGCGCGCCCTTTCGTCAATTATTCAACCGATCGGGGATGCTCCGAGAATTCAGCCACCTCTGGGGCATCCGTCCACCCAGCTTGACGGGAGAGACGACTCACAGGTTGCATCCTCGTGACGTAAATCACCCGCACGGAGAGAATTACTGCGGTAATCGCAGCACCCACGGCGTAAGCGATCTCAACTCGGTCACGAATAGGGATCGGACTGAACGTCACCGCGATGAGCGCGGCGGTCCCGATGACCCAGGCGAGCAATTGCCTGCCATGGCCACCGGTGCTCTGAAGTGCCTGGCCGAGTACCGAGGCGAGCATGTAGAAAAGCGTCCCCGCCGACAGCCACGCGAAGTCCGAGGCCCCCAGCAGATCCGGCGACCCGAACAGCAACGGCACCAGCCACGGTCCGAGCACCACCGCGAGCAGCCCGCCGGAGCCGCCCAGCAGCCCGGTGAAGGCGGCCGTGCGCAGCAGCAGCTGACGGTACGCCGGGCGGTCCCCCGCGGCGACCGCGGCGGACAGCCCGCGCAGCAGCGAGGCCTGGAGCGAGCCGAAGACGAACAGCGGCACCCGGGCCAGCACCACGGCCGACAGCAGCGCGGTGATGAACGCGGTGTCCCGCGGCGCCAGCAGCTTCATGCTGATGACGGAGATGTTGACCAGCAGCTGGGCCAGCAGGGTGGACGGGATGAGCGCGACCAGTCCCGCGCCCAGCGTCCGCCACGGCAGCACCGGCGCGGACGGGCGCGGGGCGGCCGCGCGCAGCACCGGCCGCGCGGTGGCCGCCACCGACAGCAGCGTGGGGACGGTCAGCACCGCGGCGAACAGCAGCGGGGAGTGCACCCCGCTGACCGCCAGCGCCACCGACAGGACCACCCGCAGCATGCCGTCGAGCGCCAACTGGACGCCGTACACGGTGAATTTGGCGGTGCCGGCCAGCACCCCGCGGGTGACGTGGGCGACCGACAGCGCGCCGAAGGCCCCGCACAGCGCCCAGACCAGCGAGAGGTTCCCGTCGAAGAGCCGGTCGGCGATCGGCCGGGCGAAGACCGCGACCGGGACGCAGACCGCGGCGAGCAGCGACAGCGAGGTGGCCGCGGCGCGGCGCAGCACCGGCGCCACCCCTTCCCCGGCCACCACCCGGGCGGCGACCAGCCGGGTGACCTCCTGCTCGATGGGGAAGAACAGGCCGAGCCCTACGGAGAAGACCAGGGTCCACAGCACCGACACGCCGGCCATCTGATCCGACGGCAGGGTCCGGCCGGCCGCGGCCAGTTGGATGTAGCTGGCGAGACCGAGCACCGCGGTGCCCGCGCCGACCAGGGCGGTGCCCGGCGGCAGCAGGGCGACCGCGCGGCCGGCCAGTCGCCGCGCCCGCCCCCGGTTGGCCACGGCGAGGTCAGTCACGTTCGGCTGCCACCAGCGCGGGGAACGCCTCCGCGAGCGCGGGCCGCCAGTCCCTGATCGGCTCGATCCCGGCGGCCGCCCAGCGGTCGTGGCCGAGCACGCTGTACGCCGGGCGCGGCGCCGGGCGGACGAAGGCCGCGCTGGTGGTGGGCCTGACCCGCTCGGGGTCGGCGCCCAGCAGCCGGAAGATCTCCCGGGTGAAGCCGTACCAGGTCGTCTCGCCGCCGCTCGTGCCGTGGTAGACGCCCGCGGGCGCCGCTCCGGCCAGGGCCGCGGTCCCGAGCCGTACCAGCTGGTCGGCGAGGTCGGCGGTCCAGGTGGGCTGGCCGCGCTGGTCGTCCACCACGTCGAGGGTGTCCTTGACGCCCTCCAGTTTGATCATCGTACGGACGAAGTTGGCGCCCCCGGCTCCGTACAGCCACGCCGTGCGGACCACATAGCCGTCGTCGGGGAGGGTGCCGAGCACGGCCCGCTCCCCCGCCAGCTTGGTGCGGCCGTACGCGCCGCTCGGGCCGGTCGCGGCGTCCTCGGGGTACGGCGTGGTCGCGTCGCCGGGGAAGACATAGTCGGTGGAGACCTGGAGCAGCTTGGCGCCGGTCCTGGCGCACGCCTCGGCGAGGTGCCGGGCGCCGTCGCCGTTGATCCGCAGGGCCTGCGGCTCCTGGGCCTCGGCGTCGTCGACGGCGGTCCAGGCCGCGCAGTTGACCACGACCACCGGGCGGTGCTCGGTCAGTACGGCGTCGACCGCCTCGGGGTCGGTGATGTCCAGGGCCTTGCTGCCCAGGCCGACGACGGCGGTCTCGGGTTCGATCCGCAGCCGAGTGAGCAGGTCCTGGCCGAGCATGCCGGCGGCCCCCGTCACCAGCCAGGTCGCGTGGGACGGCTTCACAGTGCGGCGCGCTCCTTCAGCGGCTCCCACCAGGCCCGGTTCTCCCGGTACCAGGCGACGGTCTCGGCCAGGCCGGTCGCGAAGTCCTTGCGCGGCGCGTAGCCCAGCTCGGTGCGGATCTTGGCGCAGTCCACGGAGTAGCGGCGGTCGTGGCCCTTGCGGTCCTCGACGTAGGTGACGCGGTCCCAGCCGGCGCCGCAGGCGTCCAGCAGCAGGCCGGTGAGCTCCTTGTTGGACAGCTCGGTGCCGCCGCCGATGTTGTAGACCTCGCCGGGGCGGCCCTTGGTGCGGACCAGGTCGATGCCCTGGACATGGTCGTCGATGTGCAGCCAGTCGCGTACGTTGCCGCCGTCGCCGTACAGCGGGACGTTGGCGCCGTCCAGCAGGTTGGTGATGAACAGCGGGATGACCTTCTCGGGGAAGTGGTGGTGCCCGTAGTTGTTGGAGCAGCGGGTCACCCGTACGTCCAGGTCGTGGGTGCGGTGGTAGGCGAGCGCGATCAGATCGCTGGACGCCTTGGCCGCGGAGTAGGGCGAGTTGGGCCGCACCGGATCGGTCTCGGGCCAGGACCCCTCGCTGATCGAGCCGTACACCTCGTCGGTGGAGATGTGCACGAAGGTCCGCAGGTTCTGCCGCAGGGCCGCGTCCAGCAGGGTCTGGGTACCGGCGACATTGGTGCGGATGAACTCGGTCGCGCCGAGGATCGAGCGGTCGACGTGCGACTCGGCGGCGAAGTGCACCACCTGGTCGTGCTCGGCGACGAGCTTGTTCACCAGCTCCGCGTCGCAGATGTCCCCCCGCACGAACCGGAATCCGGGGTGGTCGCGGACCTCGTCCAGGTTGGCCGGGTTGCCCGCGTAGGTCAGCAGGTCGAGCACGGTGATCGCGACGTCGCCCGGCCCCGACGGGCCGAGCAGCGTACGCACGTAGTGGGAGCCGATGAAGCCGGCGCCGCCGGTCACCAGAATGCGGTCGGTCATGAAGAGATCTGCACCTTGCTGTGGTCGCCGAGCACCAGCCGGTGCGCGGCGTGGTTACGGGGAGCGGGGGTCACCTCGACATTGCGGCCGATGAGCGAGGCCGCCACCCGGCGCACACCGGTCAGGGAGGAGTCCCGCAGCACGATCGAGTACTCGATCTCGCTGTCCTCGATCCGGCAGCCGTCGGAGATCGAGGTGAAGGGGCCGACGTACGAGTCGCTGATCACCGACTTCGCGCCGACGATCACCGGGCCGACGATCCGGCTGCCGGACACCTTGGCGCCCGCCTCGATCCGGACCCGGCCGATGATCTCGCTCGCGTCGTCGACCTCGCCCGCCACCAGCGGCGTCACGGTCTCCAGCACCGAGCGGTTGACCTCCAGCATGTCCGTGACGTTGCCGGTGTCCTTCCAGTAGCCGGAGATCGTCGTGGAGCGCACATCGCGCCGCGCGTCGATCAGCCACTGGATCGCGTGGGTGATCTCCAGCTCGCCGCGCCAGGAGGGCTTGATGGCGCGGACCGCCTCGTGGACGGCCGGGGTGAAGAGATAGACGCCGACCAGGGCCAGATCGCTCTTGGGGTGCTTCGGCTTCTCCTCAAGACCGCGCACCCGGCCCTCGTCGTCGAGCTCCGCGACGCCGAAGGACGTGGGGTTGGGCACCTTGGTCAACAGGATCTGCGCGTCCGGCCGTTCGGCCCGGAAGCCGTCGACCAGACCGGTGATGCCGCCCACGATGAAGTTGTCGCCCAGGTACATCACGAAGTCGTCGTCGCCGAGGAAGTCACGGGCGATCAGCACCGCGTGCGCCAGCCCCAGCGGAGCCTCCTGCGGGATGTACGTCACCCGGATGCCGAGCGCGGAGCCGTCGCCGACGGCCTGTTCGATCTCCTCGGCGGTGTCGCCGACGATGATCCCGACCTCGGTGATCCCGGCGTCCGCGATCGCCTCAAGACCGTAGAAGAGCACGGGCTTGTTGGCGACCGGAACGAGCTGCTTGGCCGACGTGTGGGTGATCGGACGGAGGCGGGTACCCGCCCCTCCGGAGAGCACGAGTGCTTTCACGTTGTGGTGTCCCATGCTGGATTCGAGGGCGGTTCCAGCGGGCTGGGGCCCGCGCCCCCGCTGCGAGCATAACCCGTCCGTCATCCCGCGTTCGTCTCCTGGCCGTCGGCCGCCAGCTCCTCGTCGGCGAGTCGGTCCGGAATGGATTGCTCCATTTCGTTCCGTGCCTCGGCGGTCGATGTGGCCGCCTCCCCGGCGCTGCCGGGCTGGGCCATCGCGGCCTGCTGGAGCAGCCGGACCTCGGCCTTGCGGGCCAGTTCGGTCAGTGCGGCGCCGAACCTGACGATCGAGGACGGCTCGTCGGGGCCGAGCAGATACTGCTTGATCTCCCGGCGTGGCGCGGTCAGCGGGTCCTTCTCCGGGTGGAGCACGGCGGTGATGAGTTCACCGATCCTGCTCGCCTTGTTGTTCAGTATCAGGGCGGCACGGGCCGCGGTGTTCTGCCGCCGGAACTCCTCCGTGCCCAGCCCCGCCGAGTCGGTGATGGCGTACGGCTTGCCGGTGGCGACGAAGTCGGAGACCACGCTGGAGATGTCCGAGACCATCGCGTCGGCCTCGTTGAAGCACTCGTACAGATGCGGCGTCGGGCCGGACAGGACCTTGTGCTCCCAGTCGCTGAGCGAGCGCCAGTAGGCGGAGTTCCACGCCTCGCGCAGCTCCGCGACCCGGGCGGTCACCGCGGGGTCGGCCATCGCGTCCCTGGACATTATGGCCGGATCGGCCTCCGGGGAGGCGGCCTTGGGGACCAGCGTTTCGAGTTCGGCCTCGATCCGGGCCAGTTCTGCCCCGGCCCGCTCCTGCTCGGCGGCGCCCCGGGCGATCCGGCCGGCCCACGCCGGGTCGGCGGCGCGGTCCTCGGTGGCCTTGGCCAGCAGCGCCACCACCCGCTCATGGGCGCGCGCAGCCTTGGCGCTGACGGTGCCGGTGAACGGGTGCGGTTTGTACAGCACCCGGACCGGGGTCTTGGACTCGACCAGCCGGCGCACGATGTTGTGGCCGGCCCGCATCAGCGAGGTGTTGCCGGGTTCGTCGGTCCAGCCCTCCCAGGTGGGCGCGTACAGGACGGTCGGGATGCCCTCGGCGGGCGAGCCGTCCCACGCGGTGATCCGGGCCAGCTGCGGCCGGCCGACCTCGACGATGTCCTCGTCGCGCACCCCGACGTCGGCGAGGGCGTAACGGTCGCGGCCCGCCTTGCCCGCCGTCCACACCTCGTCGTACACCTTGCTGAACGGGTTGACGCTCGCGACCTTGTCGCTGTCGCCGTGGCCGATGAAGACGTGCTTCATGGTCGGCACCCGCAGCAGATGGATGTTCTTGCCGACGTTGGCCGGGTACAGCGCCACCCGGACGGTGGACAGGTCCATATTCATCAGATGCACCGAGCCCGGTACGCACAGCACCGGCAGGTCGGTGTCGGCGAGCTGGAGCAGGACCCCGCGTTCGCGCAGGATCACCAGCGGGCGTTCCCCCTCCAGCTCCGCCATGGCGTCCAGCCACATGTCGACCTGGTAGGCGGAGTCGTTGGAGCCGGAGAAGTAGAGCACGGTGGACGGCCGGTAGGCGCTCAGCCAGCGGTCCATGAAGGCCAGCGCCTCGCCCGTGGGCGCGGGAAGCCAGCTGCGCCGCAGGTAGGGGGCGAGCGCGAGGATGTACAGCGTGCCGAGGGCGATGGTGATCCCGCCGCCGATGTACGCGTACAGCGGGTGGCCGGTCTCGGCGAAGACCAGCACCCCGGCCACGGCGGCCAGGTCGAGGTGGAGCATCTTCTCGCCGGACCGCGAGGTCAGCGCCAGGGACGGCGCGTCGGTGATCCGCAGCCCGGAGAGATCGATGTTCCGTGTGCTGAAGGGAAGTCTGCGGCGATTTCGGATAAGTGTGATGAGAGCACTGTGCGGCGCCTGCATACCATAGAAGAGCAAAAAGTAGACCACGACAATGGAAAATGCCGTGGTATTCGCCAGGTGCAATCGGGCCAACAACAGCACGAGCGTCAGTTCGCGCATAAGGAAACGCAGGGAAAGACCTGCTCGTGCCCTGCTCAACCGGTTGATCAGATAAGTACGACGATGATGGAGATACCAGTCGCTGACATAACTGACCACACCGGCCGCCACCAGCAACCACACGTTGGGCAGCAGGGCCGCCGCCACCAGACAGGGGAAGCTGAGGAGCAGGGCCAGCGCGGCGGCCAGCTCGGAACCGGTCGCCACACGGGCCAGGCGAATGGCGTTGGGAATCACGAGTGACTGCTCCTGTGCGAAGTCGACGGGAAGGCGCGATAAGGGGAAATGCGCGCCATAACACATTCCCCCCACCAACCGATGAAGTCCCTGGGCGCGCCGACGGGCACACACCCCAGGGACCTCTACGGGATCTCCGAGCTCAATCCAATCGCGCCAACCCTACTACGCGTCTTCTCCCTCGGCCAAAACCTGCGCCAATGCCCGTTCGATTCCCGATGCTCCGGAGAAGCCCTGCATCGGATCCTGCTGGCGTACGTCGATGACATGGCCGGTGAGTGTCGAGAGCAGGACGTCCAGGGAGGTGCGGGCCACCGCCTCCGAGGAGAGCAGGCTGCCGGCCGGTTCCTGGCCGAACGCCTTGGTCCGCATCGGGGTGGCGGTGCGCTCGGGGTTGACGCAGTTGACCCGGATGCCGTCCGAGGCCCACTCGTCGGCCAGCGCCTGGGTGAGGTTGACCATCGCGGCCTTGGTCGAGGAGTACAGGCTGTAGTCGGCGCGGCCGCGGGTGTAGCTGCTGGACGTGTAGAGCAGCAGTTGTCCGTCGGTCTCGGCGAGGTACTTGTGCGAGGCGCGGGCGATCTGCACCGGGGCCAGGTAGTTGACCCGCAGCGCTTCCTCGATGGTGGCGTTGTCGGTCTCGGCGAGCCGGCCGATGCGCAGCACGCCCGCGGTGTTCACCACGAAGTCGACCCGGCCGGTCTCGGCGTACGCCCGGGACAGCGCGTCGTCCACGTGCTCGGGGTCCTCGACGTGGGTGCCGGTGGTGGAGCGGCCCAGCGCGAACACCCGGGCGCCGTAGCCCTCGGCCATCGCCGCGATGTCCGCGCCGATGCCGTAGGAGCCGCCGAAGACGACGAGGGTCTTGCCCGAGAGCAGTTCGCGGTACGCGGCCTCGTCGGACTGGCCGGGGGCCGCGGTGGAGGCGAGCTGGAAGAGCTTGTCGGCGATGAAGACGTCGACCGGCTGGGTCACCTTCATATTGTGCTCGTCACCGGGGACGACATAGATCGGCACGTCCGGCAGATACTTCAGGACCACCGAACAGTCGTCGGTGGCCTGGAAGTTGGGGTCGCCGCCGGCGACCTCGTAGGCGCGGCGGATGGTGGAGAGCCGGAACGCCTGGGGAGTCTGGCCGCGCCTCAGCCGGGAGCGGTCCGGGACGTCGGTGATGAACTCGCCGTCGTCCCCGTGGGTGCGGGTGACGATGATGGTGTCCGCCGAGGGGATCGCCACGTCGACCGCCTGGTAGCGGGCGAGGGCGGCGACGCAGTCCGTGATCACGCGCTGCGACAGCAGGGGGCGGACCGCGTCGTGGAACAGCACATTGCGGTCCTCGCCCGGCTCCAGGTCCTGGCTGAGGGCGGCGATGGCCCGCTCGGTGGTCTCGTTACGGGTCGCGCCGCCCTCGATGACCTGGCTGACCTTGCTCAGGCCGGCCTTGGCGACGAGCTTCTCGACGTCGGCGACATAGCCGGGAGCCATCAGGACGACGACGTCGTCGATGTCCTCGGCCTGTTCGAAGATGGTGAGCGTGTGCTCGATCACCGCCTTGCCGGCGATCTTCAGCAACTGCTTGGGAATCGACAGGCCCACCCGCTGGCCGGTGCCGCCCGCGAGGACGACGGCGGTGGTGCGGGTCTTGGCGGTGTGCTGGGACACGAAAAACCTACCTAAAGACAACAAGAGGTGTACGGGATCGTCTCACCCCCGGTAATCGTCCCGCAAGGCGTTCCCCCCGCCCCTGTCACCCCCCGTTCACCCCGTGGCGGCCGGGCCGCGCACGGGGACGGGACGGACGAAACCCGGTGCGGCGTCGGCGTGTTCCGGCGCGGGCCAGCCGGGCGGGTGGCGCGGGCCGACCGGCGGGCGGCACGCGGGGCCTCCCGGCGGGCGGGGACCGGCCGCGCGTGAGGCGGCCGGGCCCGTCCGCCGGGTCGCGGGCTACGCGAAGGGGTCGAAGCCGCGGTACTCCTGCTCGGCCTCGTCCCGCTCGGCGTCGCGGTCCCGGCGCCGGGTCACGGCCGCGCGGGGCGCGTCCAGGCGGTGGTCCTCGCCGCGGCGACCCAGCATCTCCGCGCCGGCGACGATGGACGGCTCCCAGTCGAAGACGACCGCGTCGTCGTCGGAGCCGATGGCGACGCCGTCGCCCGGCTTGGCGCCCGCCTTGAGCAGCGCGTCCTCGACGCCGAGGCGGTTGAGGCGGTCCGCGAGGTAGCCGACGGCCTCGTCGTTCGAGAAGTCGGTCTGGCGCACCCAGCGCTCGGGCTTCTCGCCGCGGACGCGGAAGACGTCCTCGTCGGTGTCGTGCGTGACGGTGAAGCCCGCGTCGTCGACCGCACGCGGCCGGATGACGATCCGCGTGGACTCCTGGGCCGGCCGGTCCGCGCGCGTCTCGGCGACGATCTTCGCCAGCGCGAAGGACAGCTCCTTGAGACCTTCGTGCGAGACCGCGGACACCTCGAAGACCTGGTAGCCGCGGGACTCCAGGTCCGGCTTGATGATCTCGGCGAGGTCCCGCCCGTCGGGCACGTCGATCTTGTTGAGCACGACCAGCCGGGGCCGGTCCTCGAGCCCGCCGCCGTACGCCCGCAGCTCCGCCTCGATCACGTCGAGGTCGGTCGCCGGGTCGCGGTCGGACTCCAGGGTCGCGGTGTCCAGCACGTGCACGAGCACCGAGCAGCGCTCGACGTGCCGCAGGAACTCCAGACCGAGCCCGCGGCCCTCGCTGGCGCCGGGGATCAGCCCGGGCACGTCGGCGATCGTGTACACGGTCGAGCCCGCGGTCACCACACCGAGGTTGGGCACCAGCGTGGTGAACGGGTAGTCCGCGATCTTCGGCTTGGCCGCCGACAGCACGGAGATCAGCGAGGACTTGCCCGCGCTCGGGTAGCCGACCAGCGCCACGTCGGCGACGGTCTTGAGCTCCAGCACGACGTCCTGCAAGGTGCCGGGCTCGCCCAGCAGCGCGAAGCCGGGCGCCTTGCGGCGGGCCGAGGCCAGCGCCGCGTTGCCCAGGCCCCCGCGGCCGCCCTGGCCCGCGACGTACGTGGTGCCCTGGCCCACCAGGTCGGCCAGTACCTCGCCCTGCCCGTTCAGCACGACCGTGCCGTCCGGCACCGGCAGCACCAGGTCGGTGCCGTCCTTGCCCGAACGGTTGCCGCCCTCGCCAGGCTTGCCGTTGGTGGCCCTGCGGTGGGGGCTGTGGTGGTAGTCGAGCAGCGTGGTGACGTCCTGGTCGACGACCAGGATCACATCGCCGCCGCGACCGCCGTTGCCGCCGTCGGGGCCGCCCAGCGGCTTGAACTTCTCCCGGTGCACGGAGGCGCAGCCGTGGCCCCCGTTACCCGCGGCGACATGCAGCTCGACGCGGTCCACGAAGGTGGTCATGGGTGCTTCCTCCAGTTACCTGCGGGTGTGCGGTGGTTCGCTCGTGATTCCACGCATGTGTCAAGTGGTACAACGCGTCGAGGGCGGCCCCGCTTCCCGTTACCGGGAGCGGGGTCCGCCCTCGAAGTCTCTTCGGCGTGCCGTGATCCGGAGGATCGGTCCGGGAGGTCAGTCCCGGAGGATCGGTCTCAGCAGGATCAGGCGGCCGGAACGATGTTCACGACGCGGCGACCGCGCTTCGTGCCGAACTCGACCGCACCGGCGGACAGGGCGAACAGCGTGTCGTCCTTGCCGATGCCGACGCCGGAGCCCGGGTGGAAGTGGGTACCGCGCTGGCGGACGATGATCTCACCGGCGTTGACGACCTGACCGCCGAAGCGCTTCACGCCGAGCCGCTGAGCGTTGGAGTCGCGACCGTTCCGGGTGGACGATGCGCCCTTCTTGTGTGCCATCTCTCCTCAGTCCCTTACTTCGCAGCCGTGGGGATGCCGGTGATCTTCAGCGCCGTGTACTGCTGGCGGTGACCCTGACGACGGCGGTAGCCCGTCTTGTTCTTGTAGCGCAGGATGTCGATCTTCTGGCCCTTGTGGTGGTCCACGATCTCGGCCTCGACCTTGATCCCGGCCAGCACCCACGGGTCGCTCGTGACGGCTTCGCCGTCCACGACGAGCAGCGTCGAGAGCTCGACCGCGTCGCCCACCTTGCCCGTGGGAATCTTGTCAACCTCAACGATGTCTCCGACAGCAACCTTGTGCTGACGGCCACCGCTACGCACGATCGCGTACACGCGGAACTCACTCTCTGGCTCGAATCGGACCCCTGATGCCAGCCGTCCCTGTGTGGTGCGAGGGGGGCCTCTCCCGACGGGCCCGGAGGGGCCTGCCAGGAGGAAACTGCTCAGGAGTGGGCGCAGAAACGCCGAAGGTCAAGACTACGGAGTGCCTTCGGCACGGTCAAATCCCACGTGCCGCGCCCGGGGGAACGGCGCCGCCCACCGGCGGCAGCGGCAGAGCGAAGGCCGACGCCGACCGGGCGGGGCACAACTCCGGCACCACGCAACGCCGCCGGCCAACGCGGCCGACCCACGCGTACCCAGCCACAGCGGGCATCCGCCCGGACGCCGAGGCGCCCACTGCCACAACTGCGGCCCGCCGGCCCCGCCCGGGGGGAAACGGCTGCGGCCGCGCTCCCCGCATGAGTCCCGGCCACGCCCGGGGGCGGGTCACGTGCCGCGCCCGGCGACGCACCCCGCCGGGGGAACGGCGGCCACGCGCCACGCGTGACGCCCGGCGGGGCGACCGCACGCCCGCCCGACGTCGCACCCGCCCGGGGGAACGGTCCCGCCCGCGACGACGGCGGAGAGCGAAGCGCAGCTGGGAAATGGCGCCGCCCGCCTGGGCGCTGGGGCCAGGCGGGCGGCGGGGTGGGGCGGGGACGTTATTCCGCGGGGGTGGAGGACTTCTTCGCGGCCTTCTTGGCCGGCGTCTTCTTCGCCGCGGTCTTCTTGGCGGCGACCTTCTTGGCCGCCTTCTTCGCCGGCGCCTTCTTCGCGGCAGCCTTGCGCGGCGCCCGCTTCTTCGGCTCGGCCGCGTCCTCCGCCGGCTCCGCGGGGGTCTCCGCGGGCGCGGGCACGACCACGACGGCCGCGTCCTCGGCCGAAGAGGACGCCGGAGAACCCGCGGGAGCGGTCGCCTTGCGCGTCGCACGCCGCCTCGTCCGCGCCGGCGGCTCCGTCGACACCTCGGGCACGGGCTCGGGCTCCGCCACGGGCACGACGGCCACCGGCTCGGCCGGCACCACCACGACCGCCGCGTCCTCGGCCGAGGACGACGCCGGAGAACCCGCCGGAGCGGTCGCCTTGCGCGTCGCACGCCGCCTCGTCCGCGCCGGCGGCTCCGTCGACACCTCGGGCACGAGCTCGGGCTCCGGCTCGACATCGGGCTCGCTGACCGGCACGACCACCACGGCCGGCTCCGGCGCGCGGTCGGCCGCGGCGGGCGCGCCCGCGGGCGCGGTCACCTTGCGGGCACCGCGCCGCCGACCCCGCCGGGACCGGTCGTTCGCGGCGGCCTCCGCCTCCGCGGCGGTGCCGAACCACTCCTCCTCAGGATCGCCGACCGTCGGCACCAGGTCCGACTCGCCGACCTCGATCGGCTCCAGCTCCGGCAGCTCCGTCTCCTCGACGTCCTCCGCCTCGCCGGTCTCCTCGATGTCCGACTCCACCACGTGCTCGTGGTCGTGGCCCTCGGCACCCGCACCGGCGCCACCACGGCGCCGCTTGCGCTTGCCGCCGCCACCGACGGTCGTCGCCTGGTCCATGTGGACGATGACGCCACGCCCGTTGCAGTGCACGCACGTCTCGGAGAAGGACTCGAGCAGCCCCTGACCGACCCGCTTGCGGGTCATCTGCACCAGCCCGAGCGAGGTCACCTCGGCCACCTGGTGCTTCGTACGGTCCCGGCCCAGGCACTCCAGCAGGCGCCGCATCACCAGGTCGCGGTTGGACTCCAGCACCATGTCGATGAAGTCGATCACCACGATGCCGCCGAGGTCCCGCAGCCGCAGCTGGCGGACGATCTCCTCGGCCGCCTCCAGGTTGTTGCGGGTGACGGTCTCCTCCAGGTTGCCGCCCTGCCCGGTGAACTTGCCGGTGTTGACGTCGACCACGACCATCGCCTCGGTCTTGTCGATCACCAGCGAACCGCCGGACGGCAGCCACACCTTGCGGTCCAGCGCCTTGAGCAGCTGCTCGTCGATGCGGTACGTCGCGAAGACGTCCACCTCCGACGTCCAGCGCGACAGCCGGTCCGCGAGGTCGGGCGCGACATTGGCGACGTACTCGTGGATCGTCGCCCACGCCTCGTCACCGCTGACGATGACCTTGGAGAAGTCCTCGTTGAAGATGTCGCGGACGACCCGCACGGTCATGTCCGGCTCGCCGTAGAGCAGCGCGGGCGCGTTCGAACCGCCGCCGCTCTTCGCCTTCTTCTGGATCTCCTCCCACTGCGACTGGAGGCGCGCCACGTCGCGGCGCAGCTCGTCCTCGCTCGCGCCCTCGGCCGCCGTGCGCACGATGACGCCCGCGTCCTCGGGGACGATCTTCTTGAGGATGGTCTTGAGCCGGGCCCGCTCGGTGTCGGGCAGCTTGCGGCTGATGCCGGTCATCGAGCCCTCGGGCACGTAGACCAGGTAGCGGCCGGGCAGCGAGACCTGGCTGGTCAGCCGGGCGCCCTTGTGGCCGATCGGGTCCTTGGTGACCTGGACGAGCACGGGCTGGCCGGACTTGAGCGCGGACTCGATCCTGCGCGGGCCACCGGACAGGCCGAGCGACTCGAAGTTGACCTCGCCCGCGTAGAGCACGGCGTTGCGGCCCTTGCCGATGTCGACGAACGCGGCCTCCATCGACGGCAGCACGTTCTGGACCTTGCCCAGGTAGACGTTGCCGACGTACGAGGTGGCCTGCTCCTTGTTGACGTAGTGCTCGACGAGGACGTTGTCCTCCAGCACGCCGATCTGCGTACGGTCGCCGTTCTGCCGGACCACCATGACGCGCTCGACGGCCTCGCGGCGGGCCAGGAACTCCGCCTCGGTGATGATCGGCACCCGGCGACGGCCCTGCTCGCGGCCTTCGCGGCGGCGCTGCTTCTTGGCCTCAAGACGTGTGGAGCCCTTGATGGACTGCACCTCGTCGACGCCCGTGCCGCCCTCCAGACGCGGGGAGCGGGGCTCACGGACCTTGACGACGGTCCGCTCGGGGTCGTCGGCGCCGTTCGTGTCGTGGCCGTCGTCGCCGGCCGCGTCCGAACCGCGGCGACGGCGGCGGCGCCTGCGGCGGCTGCTCGCGCTGGACCCGCCGCCGTTGTCCTCGTCGTGGTCCTCATCCCCGGTCCCGGTCCCGGCCCCGTCTTCGTTCTCGTCGTGCTCGCTCTCGGCCTCGTCCTCACCGGACACGGCCTCGTCGTGCTCGTGCTCGGCGGACTCACCACGGCGACGGCGGCGGCCACCGCGGCGACGGCGGCGCGACGGGCGGTCCTCGCCGTCCGTGTCGCCGTCGTGCTCCTCGGCCTCGTCGATGTCGCCCTCGGCCTCGATGTCGGACTCCACCTCCGGCTCGTCCGCGGCGGTCACGGCGACGGGCGCCTGCTCGGCGGCTCCCCCGCGGCGACGGCGGCGGCGCCGCGGACCCCGGTCCTCCTCGGCCTCGGCCTCGCCCTCGTCCTCGTCGTGCGCGGCCTCCGGCTCCTGGACCACCTCGGCGGCGGCGTCGGCCGGCGCGGTGGGCGCCTGGAAGACGGGCGGCTGGAAGACGGCGACGGCGGGCCGTACGGCACGGCGCCGGCCGCGCGTGGGCGCGGCCTCCTCGATCTCCTCGGAGCGCACCTCGATGGTCACGTTCTGCTGGGGGATGCCGAAGGCGTCCGCGACGGCGATGGCCGCCTGGGTGCTGGCCTCCTCCAGGGTGTCGCCGTAGCCGCGGATCTCGTAGGCGTCGTCGACCTCGACGGCCCAGCCGTCGCCGTCGCGCAGCGCCTTGCCGGTGTACGCGGTCCGCACCTCGGCGGCGCGCGGTGCCTCCTGCGCGGCGGCCTCGGCCTCGTCGGAGGCGGCCTGGGCGGCCTCCTTGGGCGCGAGGGCGCCGGGCTTGAGCCGGCGCGAGCCGTCCCCGGCGGAGAAGGTGGCGGGGGCCGGAGCGCCCCGCTTCCCACCGCGCCGGCGGGAGCGGCCGGTGGTCTCGCTCTCGGCGGGGGCGGCCGCGGGAGCGGGCGCGGCAGGCGCCTGGGCGGCCCGGGGAGCGGGCTGTACGGCGGCGGCCTCGGCGGGGGCCGGGGTAGCGGCCTTACGGGTGGCGCGGCGGCGGGTACGGGCCGGGGCTTCCTCGGCGGCGGGCGCCTCGGCGGGAGCTGCCTCGGGTGCGGGCGGCGCGGCGACCGGCTCGGGGGTCTGCTCGGCCACGGCGGGCGCGGCGGCCTGACGGGTGGCCCGGCGGCGGGTACGCGCGGGGGCGGCCTCGGCGGCGGGGGCCGCGGTCTCGGTGGCGGGAGCCTCGGCGACGGCCTCAGCGGCCTCGGCGGGGGCGCCGGCCGGGGCCGTGGCCTTACGGGTCGCCCGGCGGCGGGTGCGGGCCGGAGCCTCTTCCGCCGCCTCGGGAGCGGCCGCTTCGGGTGCGGGCGCGGCGGCGGGGGCCTGCTCCGCGGCGGGGGCCTCGGGGGCGGGCGCGGGGGCCGCGGCGCTGCGGGTCGCGCGGCGGCGGCTACGCGGCGGGGCGGCCTCGGCGTCCACGACGACCGAACCGCCCTCGTCGGGGGAGGTCACGGGTGCCGGCTCGGCGACGGTGACCTCGCCGGAGTCGGCGGGGGCGCCGGCCGGGGCCGTCGCCTTGCGGGTGGCCCGGCGGCGGGGGCGCGCGGGTGCCTCTTCCTCAGCGGCGGCCGGGGTCTCGGCGGCGGGCGCCTCGGCCGAAGCCGTGGCCTTGCGCGTGGCGCGGCGGCGAGTCGGCGCGGGGGCTTCCTCGGCAGCCGGGGCCTCGGGCTCCGCGGCGGCCGCCGTCTTACGGGTCCGGCGCCGGGGGGCCGCGGGGGCCTCTTCCTCGGTGGCGGTCGGCGTCTCAGTGGCGGGGGCCTCGGCCGCAGCCGTGGCCTTGCGGGTGGCCCGGCGCCGGGGGCGCGCGGGGGCCTCTTCCTCAGCGGCGGCCGGGGTTTCCGGGGCCGCCGCTGGCTCGGCGGCGGCCGCCGTCTTGCGGGTCGCCCGGCGCTTGGGCGCCGCCGGAGCGTCCTGCCCGGCGGACGCGCTCGCGTCCGTACCGGTGGCGCTCTCCGCGGGCGCGGGGGCCGTGGCCTTACGGGTCGCGCGGCGCCGCGGTCGCGCGGGCGCCGCGTCGCCGGTGGAGGAATCGGAACCGGACGTCGGTTCCGGCGTGTTGGAGTCGGTCTCTTCGTGCATTCGGGCATTGCTCCCGTCATGCTCCCGGGCGCCGCGTCCAATTTCGGGGCCGGCGTGCCGCTTGGATCGCGGGGCCGGCCTCCGGGGGCGCGGGCGCCGCACGGGAGCTGCTGTGTCGCGTCGGCCCGCCCGTGGGGGGCCGACGAAAGTCTCAAGTGGTCAGCGGCGCCGGACCCGGGTGGCTCCCTGGTGCGTCGGCGACACGTGACGCCGTACTTACGCGGAACCGGCCGGTACCGCCACGGCGTCGCGATCTGGCGCGAGCGGGTCGGTGACCGTGCCGGACTCCTCGTCGAGCGGCCCCTGCGCCAGCCTGGTCACCGCTGCGGGGACCGGCGGCGCGAGGTCGGCCGTCGATTGGAGGCCGGACAGTACGTCGTCGGGCCGTACGGCAGGTGTCAGATGCCGCACAACCAGCCGCAGTATCGCACAGGCGCGATCCCGCGGCGCATCGGCACCCCGTTCCGTCGCGTCCTCGTCCACGACGTCCAGTCGTGTGACGGCGGCGCGGCAGTCGAAGGTGCGGATGCCGTTCTTGGTGTTGCGCTGTACTTCCACGGTGTCCGCGGCGAGGAACACCACGACCGCCCGCCGCGCCTCGTCGGGGTCGACCCCGTCGAGACGCACCTGCCAGACGGACGCCTCAAGCCGCTCGGCGAGTCCCGAGGTGTGGGCCTCGACCGACTCGACGACATCGAGCCCCGCGGGCAGCGACTCGTCGAGCACCAGCCGCAGCTTCTCCGGGTCACGGAACTGCGCCAGGGCGATCTCCAGATACTCCGCCTCACTGCCGACACCGGTGGGTGCGGCGTTGGCGTACGACACCTTGGGGTGCGGGGTGAAACCGGCCGAGTACGCCATGGGCACACCGGCGCGGCGCAGGGCCCGCTCGAAGGCACGCTGGAAGTCGCGGTGGCTGGTGAACCGGAGGCGGCCGCGCTTGGTGTAACGCAGGCGAATGCGCTGCACCACGGGTGCGGGCGGTGGGCCTTCGGGCTGTCGCTTGCCCAGTGTCGTTCAGTCCCTCGTCGTGCGGTCGGTACGGGTGATTGCGGGTCGTTACGTACAAGGTTACGCCGCGTCGCGCCGCGTGCGCACCGGCCCTGGTGGAGCCTGTGGAAAACTCCGCCGGCCGCCCGTACCGCCCCCGCTCACCCGCCCGCGGCGCCGCCGTTCATCCGCCCGTACGACCGGCGCTCATCGGTCCGTATTTCCCGGCTGTTCCCGGCTGTTCCCGGTTTACTGGCCATTCCCCGCCGGTCACCGCACGGACGGCGGCTTGCGGCCGCCGCCCGAGCCGCCGAACAGGGCGACGCGCACCGCCCGCCGGGCCTCCCCCACCGCCTGCGCCGCCGGGCGCAGCACATTGATCCGGGCCCAGCGTCCGGCGGCGGCCATCACGCGACCGGCCCACCGTCCGGCGGCGGCCGCCGCGTGGAAGAAGGGCACGGCGGCGCGGCGCCAGACGAAGGCCACCGGGACCGCGACCAGCACCCGGAAGAGCCAGGCCAGTCCGCGTCCGACGGCCCTCGACACATAGGCGGCGACCCGCCAGGCGTGCCACAGCGCGGTCCCGATCTCCCGGGCGACCGGTACGACGATCCGCCGCCAGACGAACACCAGCGGAGTCACCACCAGCGCCAGCAGCAGCCACCGCAGTCCGCGTCCGAGCGGCAGGAGGACGTACCGCCACAGCGCCACCACCGGCCACACCAGCGCGAACCGCACGAGGAGGACCAGGACGATCCCGATCGCCTTCCCCACTGGTACGACAATCCGCTGCCAGAGGAACGCCAGGGGCAGGAAGACCACCAGCGGCAGCAGCCAGGCCAGGCCCCGCCCGATCGGCGCGAGGACGTACCGCCACAGGACGGCCATCGGCCCTACGAGTCCGTAGCGGGCCAGGAAGGCGACGGCGGCTGTGAATCCGTCGATGACCGGCACCAGGACCGACCGGCACAGCCACACCAGCGGTACGACGATCAGCAGCCGCCCGAGCGGCGCGAGCACCCGCCGCCACAGCGCCACGGCCAGGCGTACGAGGGCGATCAGCGGCGGCGCGAGGACGTAACGCCACAGCGCGCGCAGCGCCACGCTCAGGGCGCGGCCCACCGCGCACAGCGCGTCCCAGGCCAGGCGCAGCGGCAGGACGACGATCAGCGCGAGGACGCGGATCGGTATCCGGATGGCGACGACCAGGCAGCCTTCGCCCTCGCCGGTCGCCGGCGGCCCCCCATAAGTCATGCCCTGAACTTAGCCGAGCGCAGTCGGCACCCAGTAGCGGAGCTTGTCGCCGCGCTGGTCCTCGTACCGTCCGCCGCACGCCTCGATCACCTTGCGGGAGGCCGTGTTGGCGGTGTCGCAGGTGATCAGCGCCGGGTCGACGCCGAGCGCGGCGGTGTACGGGAGGGTGGCGCGCAGCATCGCGGTGGCGTGCCCGCGGCGGCGCGCCGAGGCGCGGACGTCGTAGCCGATGTGGCCGCCGTAGTCGCGCAGGAAGTCGTTGAGCCGGTGGCGTACGGCGATCCGGCCGAGGTATTCGTCGCCCTCGACCCACCAGTAGTTGGAGCACGGCACGTAGCCCGGCGGGCGCGGTGCCTCCTCCCGCGAGGAGGCGAGCAGGCCGGCGACGTAGCGCGCGAAGACCTCCGGGTCGCGCCAGCCCGGCGCCCACGTCCGCAGATCGCTGCCCACCATCGAGTTGTCGGCGGTCGATCCGCGCCCCTCGGCGAGGAATTCGTCCATGGCGGCCAGGAACGAGGCGTGCACCCGTATGTCGGGCGTGATGAGCTGCGGCATCACCTCAGTCTGCCCACCGGTTCCGGACGGAACCAGCGCTTTTCTGCGCCCCCGGCCCGCCCCCGCCGCGGCCCGCCTCGCCCTCGGCCGCACACCCCGCCGCGACCTCCGTCCATACGGAAACCGGCGCCGGCCGCGCCCCCGCTTCCGGCACCGCCCCGCCCCCGCCGTGTCCCCACCCCGCCCGGCCACCCCACTGTCGGAAACTCGCCCGTCGCGTGGAAACCGTTGACAAGCAGTTGCCACGATCGCACCATGTGACTCGCAAAAAGTTGGTCAATGCTCTCTCAATTATTAGCAACTGTCTGCAACTTCGCAGCAGGAGCCCGACCTGTTCAGCGCGACCCCCCACGCTCTCGTTCCGGCAGAACAGAGGACCCATGAAACGCAAGCAGCTCAGCCGACGGCTGATCACCGGCTTCGTCACAGCCGGTCTGATCGCCGTCGGGCTCCTGCCGCTGTCCGCCGCCTCCGCGGCCGACCGCTCCGACCTCGCCCTCGGCAAGTCCGTCTCGGCGAGCGGAGCCGTCGGCGGCTACCCCGCCTCCGCGGTCAACGACGGCAACCAGGCGACGTACTGGGAAAGCACCAACAACGCCTTCCCGCAGTGGCTCCAGATCGACCTCGGCACCAGCGCCGGCGTCGACGAGGTGGTGCTGAAGCTGCCCACCTCGTGGGAGGCGCGCACCGAGGCCATCGCCGTGCAGGGCAGCACCGACGGCGCCAGTTTCAGCACCCTGTCCGCGGCGCAGGGACGGCTGTTCAGCCCGTCCTCGGCCAACACCGTCACCATCGACTTCACTTCGGCGGCCGTCCGGTACGTACGGCTGAACATCACCGGGAACACCGGCTGGCCCGCCGCCCAGATCTCCTCGTTCGAGATCCACGGCACGCAGGGGCAGGACCCCGGCGGCACGGGCGGCGGCACCGGCGGCACCGGCGGAACGGGCGGCACGGGCGGCGACCCCGGTGACGGCACCGGCACCGACCTGGCCCGCGGCAAGGCGATCGAGGGCTCCTCGTCGACCTTCACCTTCGTCGCGGCCAACGCCAACGACGGCAACGTCGGCAGCTACTGGGAGTCCAGCGGCTTCCCGTCGACGCTGACCGTGAAGCTCGGCGCCGACGCCGACCTCACCTCGGTCGTGGTCAAGCTCAACCCCGACTCGGCCTGGGGACCCAGAACGCAGAACATCCAGGTGCTCGGCCGGGGCCAGGGCGCCGCCGCCTTCACCTCGCTCAAGGCCCGCGCCGACTACTCCTTCAGCCCGTCGGCCAACCAGAACTCCGTACGGATACCCGTCAGCGGACGCGCCGCCGACCTCCAGCTGGCCTTCTCCAGCAACAGCGGGGCGCCCGGCGGCCAGGTCGCCGAGCTCCAGGTCATCGGCACCCCCGCGCCCAACCCCGATCTGACCGTCACCGCGCTGTCGTGGACCCCCACCTCGCCCGTGGAGACCGACCCGGTCCGGGTGAACGCGACCGTGCGCAACATCGGCACCGCCGCCTCGCCCGCGACCACGGTGAACGTCAGCGTCGGCGGGATCGTGGCGGGCAGCGCCGCCGTGGGTGCCCTCGCCCCCGGCGCCTCCACCACCGTCGGCGTCGACGTCGGCAAGCGGGCGATGGGCAGCTACCGGGTCAGCGCCGTGGTGGACCCGACCGACACCGTCATCGAGCAGGACAACGACAACAACGGCTTCACCGCCACCGCGCAACTGGTCGTCGCCCAGGCCCCTGGCCCCGACCTCCAGGTGCTCGACATCGGATCGAGCCCGGCGAACCCGGCGGTCGGCTCGGCGGTGTCGTTCACCGTCTCGGTGCACAACCGCGGCACCACCGCCGCCGGCGCGACCGTCACCCGCCTCACCGTGGGCGGCACCACGCTCGACACCGACACCCCGTCGGTCGCGGCCGGCGCCACGACCGTGGTGAACGTCCGCGGCACCTGGACCGCCGTCAGCGGCGGAGCCACCCTGACCGCCACCGCCGACGCGACCGGGCTCGTCGCCGAGACCGACGAGACCAACAACGCGTTCTCCCGCTCGATCGTGGTCGGGCGCGGCGCCGCGGTGCCGTACGTCGAGTACGAGGCCGAGGACGGCAGGTACAACGGCACCCTGCTCCAGGCCGACGCGCTGCGCACCTTCGGCCACACGAACTTCGCCACCGAGTCCTCGGGCCGCAAGTCCGTACGGCTCAACAGCACCGGCCAGTACGTCGAGTTCACCTCCACCAACCCGACGAACTCGATCGTGGTGCGCAACTCCATCCCCGACGCGCCGGGCGGCGGCGGCATCGACGCCACCATCAGCCTCTACGCCAACAACACCTTCGTCCGCAAGCTCACCCTGTCCTCGAAGCACAGCTGGCTGTACGGCAACACCGACGGCCCCGAGGCGCTGACGAACTCCCCGCAGGGCGACGCGCGCCGGCTGTTCGACGAGACCAGCGCGCTGCTGTCGAGCACCTACCCGGCCGGCACCACGTTCCGGCTCCAGCGCGACTCGGACGACTCCGCCTCCTTCTACATCATCGACCTGGTCGACCTGGAGCAGGTGGCCCCGCCCAAGGCCAAGCCGGCCGAGTGCACCTCGATCACGGCGTACGGCGCGGTGCCGGACGACGGCATCGACGACACCGACGCCATCCAGCGTGCGGTCACGGACGACCAGAACGGCGTGATCAGCTGCGTGTGGATCCCGCCGGGCCAGTGGCGGCAGGAGAAGAAGATCCTCACCGCCGACCCGCTGCACCGCGGGCAGTACAACCAGGTGGGCATCAGCAACGTCACGATTCGCGGCGCGGGCATGTGGTACTCGCAGCTCTACACCCTGACCGAGCCGCAGAACGCCGTGGGCAGCATCAACCACCCGCACGAGGGCAACTTCGGCTTCGACATCGACAACAACACCCAGATCTCGGACATCGCCATCTTCGGCTCCGGCCGGATCCGCGGCGGTGACGGCAACGCCGAGGGCGGTGTCGGCCTCAACGGCCGGTTCGGCAAGAACACCAAGATCAGCAATGTGTGGATCGAGCACGCCAACGTGGGTGTCTGGGTCGGCCGCGACTACGACAACATCCCCGATCTGTGGGGGCCGGCCGACGGCCTGGAGTTCAGCGGGATGCGCATCCGCGACACCTACGCCGACGGCATCAACTTCACCAACGGCACGCGCAACTCCCGGGTGTTCAACTCGTCCTTCCGCACCACGGGCGACGACTCCCTGGCCGTGTGGGCCAACCGGTACGTCAAGGACCCGTCGGTCGACATCGGCCACGACAACCACTTCGTCAACAACACCGTTCAGCTGCCCTGGCGGGCCAACGGCATCGCGATCTACGGCGGTTACGGCAACACGGTCGAGAACAACCTGATCTACGACACGATGAACTACCCGGGCATCATGCTGGCGACCGACCACGACCCGCTGCCCTTCTCCGGGCAGACGCTGGTCGCCAACAACGGCCTCTACCGCACGGGCGGCGCCTTCTGGGGCGAGGCGCAGAAGTTCGGCGCCATCACGCTCTTCGCGTCGACCCGTGACATCACCGGTGTCACCATCCGGGACACCGACATCCACGACTCGACCTACGACGGCATCCAGTTCAAGAACGGCGGCGGCAGCACACCCGGCGTCGCGATCACCAATGTCACGATCGACAAGTCCAACAACGGGGCCGGCATCCGGGCCCAGGGCGGCGCCCGTGGCAGCTCGACGCTGACGAATGTGACGGTCACCAATTCGGCGGAGGGCAGTGTCGTGATCGAGCCGGGCTCCGGCTTCACCGTCACCGGCACTCCCCACTCCTGACCCCGCCCTGACGCGGGGACATCTGTCCCCGCGTCAGGCCACGGGCAGAACCCCGCCGTCGGCGCACCCGGGTGCGCCGACGGCGGCGCCCGTCAGCGCGCCGGACCGGCGCCCGGGCCGGTGACCGTCAGCGGGAGGAGCTTCTTGCCGGTGGGGCCGATCTGGATGTCCAGGTCGAGCTGCGGGCAGACGCCGCAGTCGAAGCACGGGGTCCAGCGGCAGTCGTCGACCTCGGTCTCGTCGAGGGCGTCCTGCCAGTCCTCCCACAGCCAGTCCTTGTCCAGGCCCGAGTCGAGGTGGTCCCACGGCAGCACCTCCTCGACGGTCCGCTCGCGGGTGGTGTACCAGGCCAGGTCGACGCCCTGCGCCGGCAGTTCCGTCTCGGCGGCCCGCATCCAGCGGTCGTACGAGAAGTGCTCGCGCCAGCCGTCGAAGCGGCCGCCGTCCTCGTACACCGCGCGGATGACCGCGCCGACCCGGCGGTCGCCGCGCGAGAGCAGGCCCTCGATGATGCCGGGCTTGCCGTCGTGGTAGCGGAAACCGATGTTGCGGGCGTACTTGCGGTCGCCGCGGATCGCGTCGCGCAGCTTCTCCAGCCGGGCGTCGGTCTCCTCGACGCCGAGCTGCGGCGCCCACTGGAAGGGCGTGTGCGGCTTGGGCACGAAGCCGCCGATGGAGACCGTGCAGCGGATGTCGTTCTGCCCGGTGACCTCACGGCCCTTCTGGATGACCCGCTTGGCCATCTCCGCGATCTGCAGCACGTCCTCGTCGGTCTCGGTCGGCAGCCCGCACATGAAGTACAGCTTCACCTGCCGCCAGCCGTTGCCGTAGGCCGTGGCGACCGTGCGGATCAGGTCCTCTTCTGTGACCATCTTGTTGATGACCTTGCGGATGCGCTCGGAGCCGCCCTCGGGGGCGAAGGTCAGTCCGGAGCGGCGGCCGTTGCGGGTCAGCTCATTGGCCAGGTCGATGTTGAAGGCGTCCACCCGGGTGGACGGCAGCGACAGACCGATCTTGTCGTCCTCGTAGCGGTCGGCGAGGCCCTTGGCGACCTCGGCGATCTCGGTGTGGTCGGCCGAGGAGAGCGACAGCAGGCCGACCTCCTCGAAGCCGGTCGCCTTGAGGCCCTTCTCGACCATCTCGCCGATGCCGGTGATCGACCGCTCGCGCACCGGCCGGGTGATCATGCCCGCCTGGCAGAAGCGGCAGCCGCGGGTGCAGCCGCGGAAGATCTCCACGGACATCCGCTCGTGCACGGTCTCCGCGAGCGGCACCAGCGGCTGCTTGGGGTACGGCCACTCGTCGAGGTCCATCACGGTGTGCTTGGACACCCGCCACGGCACACCCGACCGGTTGGGGACGACCCGGGCGATCCGGCCGTCGGCCAGATACTCCACGTCGTAGAAGCGCGGGACGTACACCCCGCCGGTCCTGGCCAGCCGCAGCAGGATCTCGTCACGGCCGCCGGGCCTGCCCTCGGCCTTCCAGGCACGGACGACCTCGGTGATCTCCAGGACGGCCTGCTCGCCGTCGCCGATGACCGCCGCGTCGATGAAGTCCGAGATCGGCTCGGGGTTGAAGGCCGCGTGCCCGCCGGCCAGCACGATCGGGTCGTCCAGGGTGCGGTCGGCCGCCCGCAGCGGGATACCCGACAGATCGAGCGCGGTGAGCATATTGGTGTAGCCCAGCTCGGTGGAGAAGCTCAGGCCGAAGAGGTCGAAGGCGCGCACCGGCCGGTGGGCGTCGACCGTGAACTGCGGCACACCGTGCTCGCGCATCAGCGCTTCCAGGTCCGGCCAGACGCTGTACGTGCGCTCGGCGAGCACCCGCTCGCGCTCGTTGAGCACCTCGTAGAGGATCATCACGCCCTGGTTGGGCAGCCCGACCTCGTACGCGTCGGGGTACATGAGCGCCCAGCGCACATCGGTGGCGTCCCATTCCTTGACGGTGGAGTTCAGCTCCCCGCCGACGTACTGGATCGGCTTCTGTACGTGCGGGAGCAGCGCTTCCAGGCGCGGGAAGACCGACTCGACAGGCATCTCGGCGACTCTCATGAGCTGGCGGGGCGAACCCCGGCGGACGGCCGGGGCGAGGATGACCCTCAAGGTTACCCGAGCCGCGGGGTCCTCCCCCGCCGCCGACCGGCCCCGCGGGCGTCATCAGGCCCGGACGACCTCGTCCCACACCCCGGGCAGCCGCTCCTCGGTGCCCGCGGCCAGCGCGTGTTCCCGGCGGGCGATCGCGTCGTAGGGCGCCGGGTCCTCGCCCGCGGCCAGGGCGTCCGCGCGCAGCCGGGACAGCTCGGCGCGGCACATCACGCTGTCCTGGTGCTCGCCGAGCAGCTGCTGCACGGCTTTCACCCGTGCGGTGTACCCGGCCGCCCACTCGCCGAGCACGGGCCGTACGGCCTCCGCGGAGTAACGGGCGCGCTTGGCGGCCTTGCGGGCCTCGTGCAGGGCGATGTCCCGCGCGGCGCCCGGCGGCAGGACGAGCGCGGCCCCGATCCGGCGGCGCAGCCGCTTGCGGTCCCGCCGTACGGTCGCCCCGGCGGCCCCGTCGGCGGGCGCGGCGGCGCCGGGGAGGTACGGGGGCGCGGCGAGCAGCGCTTCGAGGGCGGCTGCCAGGGCGGCGCGGCGCTCGCCGTCGAGCACGCGGACCACCTCGGCCTGGGCGTCGTCGTGGGAGACGGCGGGGGCGCGGAGCCGCCGGCGGGCGGCCTCGGTGGCCCGGGCGGGGTCGAGTTCGGCCAGCCGCAGGTCGAGACGGGCGGCGAGGACTTCCCGGTCGCGGGCGGCGCCGAGTACCGCCGCGAGCCACTTGAGTTCGGCGGCGAGCGGGTCGGTGGCGGCGCGGTCGAGTTCGCGGCGGAAGCTCTTGAGCGCGCTGCGCGCCCGGCGGGTGGCGACCCGCATCCGGTGCACGGCGTCCTCCTCGGCCCGGCGCACGGCGGGGTCGAGGGCGTGGATCGCGTCGACCTGGGTCCGCAGATACGCGAGGGCGGTCTCCCCGGCCGTCCCGGGCTCCCCCGCGCGGCGCGTCCCGCCCTCGGTGCCGGCCCCACCGTCAGCGGACGCGGCGGCCTCGCCCGGGGCCGTATCCCCGATCCTGTCGCCGCGCCGCTGCCCCATGCCCGCAGTGAAGCGCGCGAATCGGGGCGGGGCAATGACCGTGAGGTCCGCCCCGCCCCGATTCCCTCAGCCGGAGGCGGTCACGCCGACATCGGCCGCTGCATCCGCACGGACTGGAGCAGCCCTATGGCGATGCAGTTGGCGAACATCGACGAACCGCCGTAGGACACAAAGGGTAGGGGGATACCCGTCACCGGCATGATGCCGAGCGTCATGCCCACGTTCTCGAAGGACTGGAAGCCGAACCAGGCGACCACCCCGGCGGCCACGATCGTGCCGTACAGATCCGTGGCGCTGCGGGCGATGGAGCAGGCCCGCCAGAGGATGACACCGATCAGCGCGATGATCAGACCGGCGCCGACGAAGCCCAGTTCCTCGCCCGCGACGGAGAAGACGAAGTCGGTCTGCTGCTCGGGCACGAACTGGCCGCTGGTCTGGCTGCCGTGGAAGAGGCCCTTGCCGAGCAGCCCGCCCGAGCCGATGGCGATCCGCGCCTGGCTAGTGTTGTAGCCGACACCGGACGGGTCGAGCGCGGGGTTGGCGAAGGCCGCGAACCGGTCGATCTGGTACTTGTCGAGGATGCCGAGCTGCCAGACCAGGACCGCGCCGGTGATGCCCGAGACGATCAGGCCGAAGACCCACCGGTTGGACGCGCCGGACGCCAGCAGCACCCCGAGCACGATCGCGCCGAGCACCATCACCGAACCGAGGTCCGGCATCATCAGGATGATCAGCACGGGCAGCCCGGCGATGGCCAGCGACTGGAGCACCGTACGGTGGTCGGGGTGCTCCTTGTCGCCCGCGTCCACCCGGGCGGAGAGCACCATGGCCATGCCGATGATGATCGCGACCTTGACGAACTCCGAGGGCTGGAGCGAGAAGCCGCCGCCGATCACGATCCACGCGTGCGCGCCGTTGACGGTCGAGCCCAGCGGACTGAGGACGGCGAGAATGCCGAGGATCGACAGCGCGTAGAAGAACGGCACGACGCTGCGCATCCGGTGGTGCCCTATCGCCATGGCGCCCACCGCGAGCCCCAGGCCGATACCGGCGTTCATCAGATGGCGCATCAGGAAGTAGTACTGGTCGCCATGGGTGAGGTAGGTGCGGTTACGGGTCGCCGAGTACACCAGCAGGGTGCCGATCGCGCACAGCGCCAGCACCGCCAGCAGCATCAGCCAGTCCACCCGGCGTACCACCGAGTCGCGGGCGAACATCTTGCCCAGCGTGGACCGTTCCGGGGTGAACCGCCGGACCGAGTAGCTCTGCACGCTCATGACGAGTACTTCCCGCCGTACAGCAGCTTCTCCGTGCGGGTCGGACTCAGCGCGGCCAACGCCGGCGTGGTGTCGTCCCCGGTACGCGGCCCGGTCGGACCGGCCACGGTGAAGGAGGCGGGCCGTACGTTGACGACGCCGCCGTCGGCCGAGATCTTCGGCAGCGTGGTGACCGGCTGCGGCATGATCCCCTTCTTCGGGTCGATCGTGCCGCTGTCCTTCGTGATGCCGTACATCGCCTCGTAGATCCGGCGGATCGCGGTACCGGAACCGCCGGAGCCGGTGCCGCCCTGGGAGATCGTCATGACGATCGTGTAGTCCTTGGTGTACGTGGTCAGCCAGGACGTGGTCTGCTTGCCCTCGACCTCCGCGGTACCGGTCTTGGCGTGCAGCTGGATCCGGTCCTGTGGCCAGCCGCCGAACTTCCAGTCGGCGGTGCCCTCGGTGATGACGCCCGCGGTGGCCTCGTTGATGTACTTGAGGGTGTTCGGCGTGTCGGGGAGCTTGCCCACGACCTTGGGCTTGATCGGGGTGACGGTCTTGCCGTCCGCGCTGATCACGGCCTTCCCTATGGTCGGCTGGTAGAGCGTGCCGCCGTTGGCGAGCGCCGCGTAGGCGCGGGCCATCTGGATCGGGGTGACCAGCGTGTCGCCCTGGCCGATCGCGTAGTTGACCGAGTCACCGGCGCGCAGCACATAGCCGTCGGTGCAGTTCTCGATGGCGATGGCGATGCCCAGCGGCGGGTTCGAGTCGTTCTTGTGCTTCTTCTTCGTCGCGCACCAGTCGGACCTGTTCGCGTCGAAGTAGTCCTTCTTCCACTTCCGGTCCGGGATCCGGCCGGTGACCTCGCCCGGCAGGTCGACACCGGTCTTGGCGCCGAGGCCGAACTGGTGGGCGGTCTTGTAGAACCAGTCCTTGGGGTGCTTGGGGTTGGTGCCGCCGTCCTTCTGCCACTGGTCGTACGAGATGCCGTAGAAGACGGTGTCGCAGGAGACCTCCAGGGCGCGGGCCAGGGAGATGTCGCCGAAGCTCTCGTTCTCGAAGTTCTTGAAGGTGCGGTCGCCGATGGTCACCGACTCCGTGCACGGGTACGAGCCGTTGATGGAGTAGCCCGCGTTGACCGCCGCCGAGGTGGAGACCACCTTGAAGGTCGAGCCGGGGGCGGACTGGCCCTGGATGGCCCGGTTCAGCAGCGGGTAGTTGGACTTGATGTCCGTGAGCGCCTTGTAGTCCTTCGCGGAGATGCCGCCGACCCAGGAGTTCGGGTCGTAGGTGGGGGCGCTGGCCATGGCGATGATCTGACCGGTCGTGTTGTCCATGACGACGGCCGCGCCCGAGTCCGCCTTGTAGTTCTGGTGCGTGACCGTGTCGTACGTGGCGCGGGCGTCCTTCATCGCCTGGAGGAGTTCCTTCTCGGTGACCGCCTGGACCTTGGAGTCGATGCTGGTCACCAGGTTGGCCCCGGGCTGCGCGGGGGTGTCGCCCGCCTTGCCGACGACCCGGCCGAGGTTGTCGACCTCGTAGCGGGTCACGCCCGCCTTGCCGCGCAGCTCGGAGTCGTAGGTGTGCTCAAGGCCCGAGCGGCCGATCTGGTCCGAGCGCAGCAGCGGCGTGGTGGTCTTCTCCGAGGCGGCCACCTCGTCGTCGGTGACCGGCCCCAGATAGCCCAGCACCTGAGCGGTGTTCGCCTTGTACGGCGCCGGGTAGCGGCGTACGGCGGTCGGCTCCGCGGTGACGCCGGGGAAGTCCTCGCGGCGCTCCATGATCTGCAGCGCCTGCTGGGTGGTGGCCGAGTCGGTGATCGGGATCGGCTGGTACGGCGAACCGTTCCAGCACGGGCGCGGGGTCTGCGCGTCGCACAGCCGCACCTTGTCCGTGACGTCCTGCGGCTCCATGCCGAGCACGGCCGCGAGCCTGGTCAGTACGGCCTTGCCGTCGTCGGGCTGCTTGAGCAGGTCGGTGCGGCTGGCGGAGACCACCAGCCGGGTCTCGTTGTCGGCGAGCGGCACACCGCGGTCGTCGAGGATCGCGCCCCGCACGGCGGGGGTGACGACCTGCTGGATGTGGTTGTTCGCGGCCTTCTGGTCGTACTCCTGGCCGTTGCGGATCTGTAGGAACCACAGGCGTCCGCCGAGGGTCAGCAGCATCGAGAAGATCAGCACCTGGAGGACGACCAGCCGGATGGTGACGCGGGTGGTCCGCCCGGTCTCCGGGATGTTGCTCATCGCCGGACCCCCTTGGGCATGGGCGACGCCTTGCCGGCCCGGCTGAACAGGCCGCCGCGCGAGGCGGAGACCCCGCTCCTGGCGCGCGGACGGGTGCCGCCGAAGCCGCTGAGCCCGCCGGCGGAGTCGTCCGCCAGCGGGTCGCGGTCGAAGCGTCTGGCCAGCGCCATCACCAGCGGGACGACGAAGGGCGCGAGCAGCAGGTCGTACACCGTGGCGGTGAACACCAGCTTGCCCAGGCCCACATGGGCGCCCGCGGTGTCGCCGACCAGGCTGCCGACGCCCGCGTAGAGCACCGTGGTGCCGATCGCCGCGCCGATGACGACCATCATCGGTCCGGCGGCGGTGCGGATCTGGCCGTTCTCGGGCTTGGCGAGGCCGGCCGCGTAGCCGATCACGCACAGCACGAGGGCGTAGCGGCCGACCGCGTGGTCGGCGGGCGGGGCGAGGTCGGCGAGCAGGCCGGCGAAGAAGCCGACCAGACAGCCGCCGACATGGCCGTAGACCAGGGCCAGCCCGAGCACCGTGAGCAGCAGCAGGTCGGGGACCGCGCCGGGCAGATGCAGTCGGGCCAGCACGCTGACCTGGACGACCATGGCGATGACCACCAGGACGGTGGAGAGCACGATCCGGTTGAGGCGCATGGTTCAGCCCCTGGTGGTGTTCGTCGGGGTGGGCTCGTCGGCCGGCAGAGCGCCGGTGTCGGTGTCCGAGGGGGTCGGGTTGTCGCCGGGCTTCACCGTGACCTTGCCCTTGGGCGCGGCGGTGTGCGGCGGGGCGGGCCGCGGCGGCAGCACGCTGTCACGCGGGTCGGTGCGCGGCCCGAGAACGACGACGCCCACTATGTCCAGCCGGGTGAAGCCGACGTACGGCTGCACCAGCACGGTCTTGGTGAGGTTGCCCGCGGACGGCTCGATACCGACGACCTTGCCGACCGGGACGCCCGCCACGAACGGCTTGCCGGCCTCCGAGCCGAAGGTGACCAGCCGGTCGCCCTTGTGCACGGCGGCCTTGCCGTTGAGCAGTTGGACCCGCATCGGCCGGTCGCCCTGGCCTCCGGCGAAGCCCAGCTCCATCGAGCCCTCCAGCCGGGTGCCGACCGTGAAGTCCGGGTCGTTGGCGAGCAGCACGGTGGCGGTGGACGGGCCGACGGTGGTGACCCGGCCGACCAGGCCGTCGCCGTTGATGACCGTCATGTCGCGGGTGATGCCGTCGTGGCTGCCCGCGTCGATGGTGACGGTCCAGGAGAAGCCCTGGGCCGCTCCTATGGCGATGACCTGGGCGCCCTTGACGGTGTACTGTCCCGCGCCCGCGGTCTTGAGCAGCTTGTCCAGCTCCTGGGACCGGTTGCGGGTGATGTCCTTGCTGCCGAGCTGCTGCTTGAGCGTCTCGTTCTCGCGCTGGAGGCGGCTGATGGTGGCGCTGCGGTCGCCCGAGTCGCGGATGGCGTCTATGGCGTTCCCGACCGGGTCGACCGCGCCGGCCACGGCCTTCTCGACCGGACCGAAGGCGGATTGGGCCGCCTGCCGCGGCCGGTCGAGCGGTGAGTTCTCACCGCCGCGGATGTCCATGGTGATCAGCGCGAACGCGACCACCACCAGCAGCACCAGCAGAAGCCGGCTCTCTCGTGTGTCCCTCACGGGCGCCAGTCCGTGCCTTCCTCATCGGACCCGCCGCCGCTGGGGCCGCGGCCGGTCGGAGCTACTGTGCCGGGGTGGTGTGCCGCATCATGCGCGCCGGGTCGTGCCTGACCGGTATGCCGGTCCGTCCACGCCCGTTCATCTGCGCGGGGCGGCGTCGAGGACCTGCTGCAGGGCCTCGAAGTCCTCGACGCACTTGCCGGCGCCGAGCGCCACGCAGTCGAGCGGGGACTCGGCGATGTGGATGGGCATGCCCGTCTCGTGCCGGAGCCGCTCGTCCAGACCGCGGAGCAGGGCGCCGCCGCCGGCCAGCACGATGCCGCGGTCCATGATGTCGCCGGAAAGCTCCGGCGGGCACTTGTCCAGGGTGGTCTTGACCGCGTCCACGATCGCGTTGACCGGTTCCTCAATGGCCTTGCGCACCTCGCCCGCGGAGATCACCACGGTCTTGGGCAGGCCGCTGACCAGGTCACGGCCGCGGATCTCGGTGTGTTCCTCCTGCTTCGGCTTCGGGTCGAACGCCGAGCCGATGGTGAGCTTGATCTGCTCGGCGGTGCGCTCGCCGAGCAGCAGGCTGTACTCCTTCTTGATGTGCTGGATGATCGCGTTGTCCAGCTCGTCGCCCGCGACCCGGATGGACTGCGCGGTGACGATGCCGCCGAGGCTGATGACCGCGACCTCGGTGGTGCCGCCGCCGATGTCCACCACCATGTTGCCGGTCGCCTCGTGCACCGGGAGCCCGGCGCCGATCGCGGCGGCCATCGGCTCCTCGATGATGTGCACGGTACGGGCGCCGGCCTGCGTGGCGGCCTCGATGACGGCGCGGCGCTCCACTCCGGTGATACCGGAGGGCACGCACACCACCACACGCGGCCGGACCATGTACCGGCGCCGGTGGATCTTGAGGATGAAGTAGCGCAGCATGCGCTCGGTGATCTCGAAGTCGGCGATGACGCCGTCCTTCAGCGGCCGGACGGCCACGATGTTGCCGGGAGTGCGGCCGATCATCTTCTTGGCCTCGGAGCCGACCGCGAGGATGCCACCGGTGTTGGTGTTGACCGCCACGACCGACGGCTCGTTCAGGACGATCCCGCGGCCCCTGACGTACACCAGCGTGTTGGCCGTCCCGAGGTCGACAGCCATGTCACGGCCGATGAACGACATGTTGTTCGCCATGTGGATACGTCTGGCCTTCCCGAGCTTGAGAGGAGGTTCCATCGTAGTCGCGCCGGACCGGACGCGGCGTCGGGGTTCCGACGCCATTGTCATCAGAACACACAGCGGACCTCAGTAATGGTGACGCCGTGTCGGAGTGTTTGGTTCCCCCGCGGCCCCCGGCACATACCGATGGCCGAAGGGTGTTACGCCAGACCGGGGAAGAAGATTTTGATCTCGCGCTCCGCGGACTCCTCGGAGTCGGAGGCGTGGATCAGATTCTCCCGCACGATCGTGCCGAAGTCCCCCCGAATGGACCCCGGCGCGGCGGCGATCGGGTCGGTCGGACCCGCCAGCGCGCGCAGACCCTCGACCACCCGCTCGCCCTCGACCACGAGCGCGACCGAGGGGCCCGACGCCATGAACTCCATCAACGGCTCGTAGAACGGCCGTCCGACATGCTCGGCGTAGTGCTGCTCCAGGGTGCCGCGGTCCAGGGTGCGCAGCTCCATCGCGCCGATCGTCCAGCCCGCTTTGCGTTCTATACGGCCGATGACCTCACCGACCAGGCCGCGGCGGACGGTGTCCGGCTTGAGAAGGACGAGGGTGCGCTGCGACACGGGGCGGCTCCTGGAAAAGATGACAAACGGGTGTGCGAAGAGCCTACAAGGCCGTGTGACGTGCGTGGCAGGTACATGGGCGCGGGCCCGACAGGCTTCAGGCGGCGGGCTGCGCCGCGTTCCGGGCCCGGATCTCGTCGACCTTGCGGCCGTAGTGGATCGAGGCCCACCACAGCGCGGCGAAGATGACGCCGAGGAAGAACATGGTACCGACCCAGAAGCCGCTCGCGATCAGTCCGATCTGGAGTGCCCAGCCGATCGTCAGCGCGCCCGGACGGGTGACCATGCCGCACAGCAGCACGCACAGCACCATGGCGACGCCGCACACCGTCCACACCGTGCCCGCCGTCAGGTCGGGGTGTTTCATCGCGACCAGCCCGGCGAAGCCGATGAGGAAGAACTCACCGATCAACGTGCTCGAACACAGCGTCCGCATGGCCAGGGCCCCTTCACTTGCGGCCCAGCAGCAGCCGGGCCTCTCCCACGGTGATGACCGAGCCGGTGACCAGCACCCCGGCCCCGGAGTACGCGCCCTCGTCCTCGGCCAGCGTAACGGCCGCCTCCAGGGCGTCGTCCAGCCTCGGTTCGACCTGCACCCGGTCCTCGCCGAACACCTCGACGGCGAGCGCGGCCAGCGCGTCCACGTCCATCGCGCGACGGGTGGAGTTACGGGTCACCACGACCTCGGAGAGCACCGGTTCGAACGCTTCGAGCAGCCCGCGCACGTCCTTGTCACCGCTCGGCCCGATCACACCCACCAGATGGGTGAAGTCGAAGACCTCGCTGACGGCGGCAGCGGTGACGAGCGCGCCCGCCGGGTTGTGGGCCGCGTCCAGCACCACGGTGGGGCTGCGGCGGACCACCTCCATCCGGCCGGGCGAGGTGACGGCCGCGAAGGCCGCGCGGACGGTGTCCACGTCCAGGGTGCGCTGATGCAGCCGGCCGATGCCGAAGAACGCCTCCACGGCCGCGAGCGCGACGGCCGCGTTGTGCGCCTGGTGCTCGCCGTGCAGCGGCAGGAAGATCTGCTCGTACTCGCCGCCCAGGCCGCGCAGGGTCAGCAGCTGCCCGCCGACGGCGATCTCGCGGTGCAGGACACCGAACTCCTCGCCCTCGCGGGCCACATCGGCCTCCACCTCGACCGCCCGCTTGAGCAGCACACGCGCCGCGTCGGCGGGCTGCTGGGCGAGGACCGCGGTGGCGTCCTTCTTGACGATCCCGGCCTTCTCCACGGCGATCTCGCCGGGGGTGCCGCCGAGCCGCTCGGTGTGGTCGAGCGAGATCGGGGTGACCACGGCGACCTGACCGTCCAGCACATTGGTGGCGTCCCAGCTGCCGCCCATGCCGACCTCGATCACCGCCACGTCGACGGGGGCGTCGGCGAAGGCCGCGTAGGCCATGCCGGTGAGGACCTCGAAGAACGACAGCCGGTGCGGCTGCGCGGCGTCCACCATGCCGATGTACGGCTGGAGGTCGCGGTAGGTCTCGATGAAGCGCTCGGCGCTGATCGGCCTGCCGTCCAGGCTGATCCGCTCGGTCACGGACTGCACATGGGGGCTGGTGTAGCGGCCGGTGCGCAGCTCGAAGGCGAGCAGCAGCCGCTCGATCATCCGGGCGGTGCTGGTCTTGCCGTTGGTGCCGGTGATGTGGATCGCGGGGTAGGCACGCTGGGGTTCGCCGAGGACGTCCATCAGGGCCGTCATACGGACGAGTGACGGATCGAGTTTGGTCTCGGGCCAGCGGCCGAGCAGTTCCTCCTCGACCGCGCGCAGTTCCCGGTCGACCTCGGGGTCCTGCGGCCGGGACGGTACGTCGTCCTCCGGGGCCGGCGGGGTGACCTGGGTGCGCAGCGTACGGCTGCCCGCCTCGATGACCGCCATGTCGGCCTCACGCGGTTCCGACTCACCCGGGGGCTCGTCGTCGAGGTCGTCGGGGGCGTCGTACGGCTCGTCGCTCGGGGGGTGCTCGCTCACCGGGCCAGTCTACGGAGCCGCGGGGGCGGGTCGGCACGGGCCCGCCGGGCCCGGAGTGCCAGGGGGTACGGGCGGTACGTCCGGGGTGCGGCGCGCGTCCCGGGCCCGGGTCCCCCGCGAGTACGGCGGCGGGCCAGGACCGAGTGGTCAGGGCCCGCCGCCGTGCGATACGGGCTCAGCTCTCGGGCAGCGCCGCGAGCTGGGCGGTGATACGGGCGATGTCGGACTCCGCGGTGGCCAGCCGGGCCCGGATCTTGGCGACGACCGGCTCGGGCGCCTTGCCGAGGAACGCCTCGTTGCCCAGCTTCTTCCCGGCGTCCGCCTTCTCCTTCTGCGCGGCGGCGAGGTCCTTGCCGAGCCGCTTGCGCTCGGCCGCGACATCGATCGTGCCCGACAGGTCGAGCGCGACCGTGGCGCCGCCCACCGGCAGCGTGGCGGTGGCGTGGAAGCCCTCGCCCGCGGGCTGGAGGCGCAGCAGCTGCCGGATGGCGTCCTCGTGCGGCGCGAGCAGTGTGCCGTCGACGGTGAGCAGCGCCGGGACCTTCTGGCCGGGCTGGAGGCCCTGGTCGGAGCGGAACCGGCGGACCTCGGTGACCACCCGCTGGACCTCGGCGATCTCCGCCTCGGCCGCCGCGTCGCGGAAGCCGCTGTCCCGGGGCCAGTCCGCGATCACCACGGACTCCTTGCCGGTCAGCGTGGTCCACAGCGTCTCGGTGACGAAGGGCACGATCGGGTGCAGCAGCCGCAGCGTGACGTCCAGCACCTCGCCCAGCACCCGGCCGGAGACCCGCGCGCCCTCGCCGCCCTTGAAGAACGTGGTCTTCGACAGCTCGACGTACCAGTCGAAGACCTCGTCCCACGCGAAGTGGTAGAGCGCGTCGGAGAGCTTGGCGAACTGGTAGTCGTCGTAGAGCGCGTCGACCTCGGCAAGGACGGTGTTCAGCCGGGACAGGATCCAGCGGTCGGTCGCCGACTGCTCCTCGGGCGCGGGCAGCGGGCCCTCGACCGTGGCGCCGTTCATCAGCGCGAACCGGGTGGCGTTCCAGATCTTGTTCGCGAAGTTACGCGACGCCTGGACCCAGTCCTCGCCGATGGGCACGTCCGCGCCCGGGTTGGCGCCCCTGGCCAGGGTGAAGCGGACGGCGTCGGAGCCGTAGGCGTCCATCCAGTCCAGCGGGTCCACCGAGTTGGGGTTGGACTTCGACATCTTCTTGCCGAACTCGTCGCGGACCAGGCCGGTGAGCGCGATGGTGTGGAAGGGCGCGACGCCGTCCATGGCGTAGAGGCCGAACATCATCATCCGGGCGACCCAGAAGAAGATGATGTCGTGGCCGGTGAGCAGGACGTCGGTCGGGTAGAACTTCTCCAGGTCCGGGGTCTGTTCGGGCCAGCCCAGGGTGGAGAACGGCCACAGGGCCGAGGAGAACCAGGTGTCCAGGACGTCGGAGTCCTGGGTCCAGCCCTCGCCCGTCGGCGGCTGCTCGTGCGGTCCGACACAGATCTGCTCGCCGTTCGGCCCGTACCAGACCGGGATGCGGTGGCCCCACCACAACTGGCGCGAGATGCACCAGTCGTGCATGTTGTCGACCCAGTCGAAGTAGCGCTTCGACATCTCCGGCGGGTGGATGCTCACCCGGCCGTCGCGGACCGCGTCGCCGGACGCCTTCGCCAGCGGCTCGACCTTGACCCACCACTGGAGCGACAGCCGCGGCTCGATGGTGGTCTTGCAGCGCGAGCAGTGCCCGACGGAGTGGACGTACGGCCGCTTCTCCGCGACGATCCGGCCCTGCTCGCGCAGCGCCGCGACGATCGCCGAGCGCGCCTCGAACCGGTCGAGTCCCTGGAAGGGGCCGGGCACGGTGATGACCGCGCGCTCGTCCATGATCGTCAGAGACTCCAGGCCGTGCCGCTGGCCGATCGCGAAGTCGTTCGGGTCGTGCGCGGGCGTCACCTTGACCGCGCCCGTGCCGAACTCCGGGTCGACATGGGTGTCCGCGACCACCGGGATCGTACGGTCGGTGAGCGGCAGCTTGATCCGCTTGCCGATCAGATGCGCGTACCGCTCGTCGTCGGGGTGGACGGCGACCGCGGTGTCGCCGAGCATCGTCTCGACCCGGGTGGTCGCGACGACGACCGTCTCGTCGCCCTCTCCGTACTTGAGCGAGACCAGCTCGCCCTCGTCGTCCTGGTACTCGACCTCGATGTCGGAGATGGCCGTCATACAGCGCGGACACCAGTTGATGATCCGCTCGGCGCGGTAGATCAGCTCGTCGTCGTAGAGCTTCTTGAAGATGGTCTGGACGGCCTGGGACAGGCCCTCGTCCATGGTGAAGCGCTCACGGGACCAGTCGACGCCGTCGCCGAGGCGGCGCATCTGGCCGAGGATACGGCCGCCGTACTCCTCTTTCCACTGCCAGACCCGCTCGACGAACGCCTCGCGCCCGATGTCCTGCCGGGCCCGGCCCTCCTCGGCGAGCTGCTGCTCGACCTTGTTCTGGGTGGCGATGCCGGCGTGGTCCATGCCGGGCAGCCACAGCGACTCGAAGCCCTGCATGCGCTTGCGGCGGGTGAGCGCGTCCATCAGCGTGTGCTGGAAGGCGTGCCCGAGGTGCAGGCTGCCCGTGACGTTCGGCGGCGGGATGACGATGGTGTACGGCGGCTTCTCGCTCTTGGCGTCGGCCTCGAAGTAGCCGCGCTCCACCCAGCGCTCGTACAGCGCCCCCTCTACCTCGGCCGGCGCGTACTGGGTCGGCAGTTCGGGGGTGCTGTTCGGCCCTCGGTCGGGGCGCTGCTGAGTGTTGTCGGTCACGCAGCCGATTCTACGGGGGCGGCGGCACTGCTCCCGCCGGTTGTCCACAGGCCGCCGGCCCGGTCCCGGGCGGCCCTCGGACCGGGACCGGCTGTTACCAAGTGGTTGCCGCCCTGAGGTAAAGAAGCGGTAGGGCGGACGAGAGGATGGGCGGACTCGTTAACGGAGGGGACGAAGCCCATGAGTTACAACCAGCCGCCACCGAACCCGTACGGGGAGCAACCCCAGGGCGGCGGCTACGGCCAGCCGCAGCAGGGCGGTTACGGCCAGCCCCAGCCGCCGCAGCAGGGGGGCTACGGCCAGCCCCAGCCGGGCGGTTACGGCCAACCGCAGGCCCCGCAGCCCGGATACGGCCCACCGCAGGCCCCGGCGCCCGGTTACGGCTACCCACAGCAGGGTCCGCCCCCGCAGCAGCCCTACGGGCAGCCGAACCCGTACGGGCAGGTGCCCCCGCAGCAGCCGCCGTACGGCCAGCAGCCCGACTACGGCTATCCGCAGCCGCCGGCTCCGCAGCGCGGCGGGGGCAAGCGCACCGGGATCATCATCGGTGTCGTGGTCGTCCTGGTCGCGGTCGGCGCCGGTGTCTTCCTCCTCGCCAGGAGCGACGGCGACGGGGGTTCGGTCGCCAACGACGGCAAGAAATACAAGCTGACCACGCCCGCCGTCGTCGCCACGGACTACAAGAAGAGCGACACCTCCGCCGACGACGACGGCTTCGACGACTCGGACCTCGGCAAGCTCAAGGCGCTGGGCATGACCGACCCGCAGCGGGTCACCGCCGCCTACCAGAGCGGCAACCAGCTCACCGGCAAGATGCTGGAGTTCAGCGGTGTGTGGGGCACGGTCAAGGACCCGGAGAAGGTCGTCGACGGCATGTTCTCCGAGCTGTCCAAGCAGGCCACCAAGGAGGGCACCGACAGCGACGGCAACACGACCGAACTCGTGGGCAGCGCGCAGAAGGTCAAGCCCGCCGGGCTCGACGACGCCGTCATGGAGTGCCAGAGCGTCAAGTACACCGAGAAGTCCTCGGGCACGTCCTTCACGATGCCGATCTGCATGTGGGCCGACTACAGCACCGTCGGCTACACGGTCCCGATCGACCTCACGGCGATCGTCTCCGGGGGCGGCGGCCTGTCGATCGACGCCGCCGCCGAGCTGACCGCCAAGGTCCGCACCGACACGCGCGTCGAGATCAAGTAGCGCCGCACACGCATGGAAAGGGGGCGCCCGGTCCTTCCCGGACCGGGCGCCCCCTTCGTGTGCCGACTGTGCCCGCGGGGGCTAGGCGCTCTTCTGCTCGCCCTTGCCGACGATCCGCGGCTCGCGCGGGACCAGCGTCGGGTTGACGTTGGAGTGCACGACCTCCGCGGTGATGACGACGCGGGCCACGTCCTGGCGGGACGGCACCTCGTACATCACCGACATCAGGACTTCCTCCATGATGGCCCGCAGACCGCGCGCGCCGGTCTGCCGCAGGATCGCCTGGTCGGCGATGGCCTCCAGCGCGCCGTGCTCGAACTCCAGCTCCACACCGTCGAGTTCGAAGAGCTTCTGATACTGCTTCACCAGCGCGTTGCGCGGTTCGAGCAGGATCTGCAGCAGCGCCTCGCGGTCCAGGTTGTGCACGCTGGTGATGACCGGGAGGCGGCCGATGAACTCGGGGATCATGCCGAACTTCACCAGGTCCTCCGGCATGATCTCGGAGAACTGGTCGGCCAGGTTCAGCTCGCGCTTGGAGCGGATGGTCGCGCCGAAGCCGATGCCCTTGGCGCCGGCCCTGGACTCGATGATCTTCTCCAGACCCGCGAAGGCGCCGCCCACGATGAACAGCACATTCGTGGTGTCGATCTGGATGAACTCCTGGTGCGGGTGCTTGCGGCCGCCCTGCGGCGGCACGGAGGCGGTGGTGCCCTCCAGGATCTTCAGCAGCGCCTGCTGCACGCCCTCGCCCGAGACATCACGGGTGATCGACGGATTCTCGCTCTTGCGGGCGACCTTGTCGATCTCGTCGATGTAGATGATCCCGGTCTCGGCCTTCTTGACGTCGTAGTCGGCCGCCTGGATCAGCTTGAGGAGGATGTTCTCCACGTCCTCGCCGACGTACCCGGCCTCGGTGAGCGCGGTGGCGTCGGCGATGGCGAAGGGCACATTGAGCATCCGGGCCAGGGTCTGGGCCAGCAGCGTCTTGCCGGAGCCGGTGGGGCCGAGCAGCAGGATGTTGGACTTGGCCAGCTCGATGGCGTCGTCGTGGCCCGCGCGGCCGCTCTCACCCGCCTGGACCCGCTTGTAGTGGTTGTAGACCGCCACCGACAGGGCCTTCTTCGCGGGCTCCTGGCCGACGACGTAGCTCTCCAGGAACTCGTAGATCTCCCGCGGCTTGGGCAGATCCTCCCAGCGCACCTCGGAGGACTCGGCAAGCTCCTCCTCGATGATCTCGTTGCAGAGGTCGATGCACTCGTCGCAGATGTACACACCGGGGCCTGCGATGAGCTTCTTCACCTGCTTCTGGCTCTTTCCGCAGAATGAGCACTTCAGCAGGTCTCCACCGTCACCGATGCGTGCCACGAGGTGTTTCCCCTTCGCCTGGGTTCCGCCGACCTTCAACGGAGCCTGGTGCTTCTCTCATCGACGGTACCTTGCCGTACCCCCCGTGTGGGCCCCCCTTGGACGTACTCGCTCACCGAGTCCGTACCGTGTCCGAGGGAGGCCGTTCGCGCGGGCGGACCGTCCGACTGCTGACGGACCCTTGCGGAGACCCTGCCGGACCTGTGGAACAGGGCTCAGTGGGGGATCTCGGAGGACACGGAAGTCTTGCGGGTGGACACGATCTGGTCGACCAGACCGTAGGCCAGCGACTCCTCGGCGGTGAGGATCTTGTCGCGCTCGATGTCGTCGCGGATCTGCTCGATCGGCGTGGTGGAGTGCTTGGCGAGCATCTCCTCCAGCTGCTGGCGCATCCGGATGATCTCGTTCGCCGCGATCTCCAGGTCGGAGACCTGACCGCGGCCGGTCTCGCTGTACGGCTGGTGGATCAGCACCCGCGCGTTCGGCAGGGCCATCCGCTTGCCGGGGCTGCCGGCGGCCAGCAGCACGGCCGCGGCGGAGGCCGCCTGGCCCATGCAGACCGTCTGGATGTCGGGCTTCACGAACTGCATGGTGTCGTAGATCGCCGTCAGCGCGGTGAAGGAGCCACCGGGGCTGTTGATGTAGACGGAGATGTCACGGTCGGGGTCCATCGACTCCAGGCACAGCAGCTGGGCCATGACGTCGTTGGCGGAGGCGTCGTCGATCTGCACGCCGAGGAAGATCACCCGCTCCTCGAAGAGCTTCGCGTACGGGTCGTACTCGCGCACGCCCTGCGAGGTGCGCTCGACGAAGCGCGGGATGACATAGCGGGCCTCGGCGGAGAACACGCCGGGGCGCTCGGCCTCGGTGCGCTCGTACAGGCCGCTGCCGGGGAAGTTCAAGGGGTTCACGTCCACCGTCCTGGTGATGAAGAGCTTCGAGGGATCTGGGGGCTCGTCGGCCGGGGGCCGGCTTCCGGGGCCGGGCCCGCGGGCCCGGCCGGGCTCAGGCCGCCGGGCCGCCGGCGCCGGTGCCGCCGCCGCCCGGGACATGCGCGGCGGAGAGCATGACGCCGTCCAGCAGGCCGTACTCCTTGGCCTCCTCGGCGGAGAACCAGCGGTCGCGGTCGGAGTCCTTGGTGATCTGCTCGAAGGTCTGGCCGGAGTGCTGGGCGATCAGCTCGGCCATCCGGCGCTTGGTGTGCAGCAGCTGCTCGGCCTGGATCTTGATGTCGGTCGCGGAGCCGCCCAGGCCCGCGGAGGGCTGGTGCATCAGGATGCGGGTGTTCGGCAGCGCGAACCGCTTGCCGGGGGTGCCCGCGGTGAGCAGGAACTGGCCCATCGAGGCGGCCATGCCCATGGCGATGGTGACCACGTCGTTCTTGATGAACTGCATGGTGTCGTAGATCGCCATACCGGCGGTCACGGAGCCGCCGGGGCTGTTGATGTAGAGGAAGATGTCCTTGTCCGGTTCCGCGGCAAGGAGGAGCAGCTGCGCGGTGATCTTGTTGGCGATGTCATCGTCGACAGCCTGGCCGAGGAAGATGATTCGCTCGCCGAGCAGTCGGTTGTAGACCTGGTCGCCGAGGCCACCGAAGGTCGGCTCGCCGGCGGCGGAAGGCATCGGAGTAGTCACGTATCCACCTGCTCGTTGTCGGACGGCGGACAGGCCGTCACAGGGTCTTCGTCAGGGCCGGGGACGGCCACTGGCTGCCGCGCCCCCGCCCTCCTACTAACGGACCCTAACGCGCAGGTGGGGCCCGGCAATCCCCTACGCGGAACTGTTCGCTGTGAGCGCAGGGTGGGCTGAACCGCGGCCGCGAGGGGTACGGGCCCGGGTACCGGGCCAATGGTTACGGGCCCGAACGCCGATCGACGTTCGGGCCCGTGACGCGTGGACCGGACGGGGTGCCGGATCAGCTCTTGTCGGCGTCGCCCTCGTCGGAGACCTCGGAGGTCTCGGCGGCGGCGGCCTTCTGGGCGTCGGCCAGGTCGGCGGGCGAGGAGACGTTGACGGTCTCGCCGTCCTCGTCCTCGTCGTCGTCCAGGTCGACCGGCTCACCGTTGGAGTCGGTGACCTTGGCGGCCTCCACGACCGCGGCCAGCGCCTTGCCGCGGGCGACCTCGCCGACGAGCATCGGCACCTGGCCACCCTCGACGACGGCCTGCGCGAACTGGTCGGGGGTCATGCCGGAGGTGGCCGCGCGGCGCATGAGGTGCTCGGTGAGCTCCTCCTGGTTGACCGACAGCTTCTCCTTGTTGACCAGCTCGTCCAGGATGAACTGGGTCTTGATGCCCTTGACCGCCTGGGCCTCCAGCTCCGCGTCGTACTCCTCGCGGGTCTTGCCCTCGCGCTCCAGGTAGGTCTCCCAGGTCAGACCGAGGCCCGGGAACTGGTGATGCTCCAGGTTGTGCGTACGGGTCTCGATCTCGTCCTTGAGCAGCTTCTCCGGGATCGGGACCTCGACCAGCTCGATGAGGGCGTCGAGCACCTTCTCCTGGGCCTGGGTGGCCTGGTCGTACGACTTCATCCGCTCCAGGCGCTTGCGGCTGTCCGCGCGCAGCTCCTCAAGGGTGTCGAACTCGGAGGCGAGCTGGGCGAAGTCGTCGTCCAGGTCGGGCAGTTCACGGCTCTGGACGTCGGAGACGTCGACCTTGACGGACGCCTCGCGGCCGGCCGCGGAGCCGCCCTTGAGCTCGGAGGCGAAGGTGGCGGAGCCGCCCTTCTCCAGGCCGATGACGGCCTCGTCGATGCCGTCGAGGAGCTGGCCCGAGCCGATGGTGTAGCTGACGCCCGAGGCGACGCCGTCCTCCAGCACCTCGCCGTCGACCGATGCCTCCAGGTCGACCACGACGACGTCGCCGTCGGCGGCCGGGCGGTCGGCGGGCGTGGTGGAGGCGAAGCGGTCGCGCAGCTGCTCCAGCGACTCGTCCACGTCCTCCTCCGACACCGTGACGGCGTCGACGGTGACCTCGATGCCGGAGTAGTCCGGGATCTCGATCGTCGGGCGGACGTCCACCTCGGCGGTGAACTTGAGCTCGTCGCCGTCGTTGAACTCGGTGATGTCCACGTCGGGCTGGCCGAGAACGTTCAGCTCCCCGTCGTTGACCGCCTCCGTGTAGAACTTCGGCAGCGCGTCGTTGATGGCCTCTTCGAGGACCGCGCCACGGCCGAACCGCTGGTCGATGACGCGCGCAGGGATCTTGCCCTTGCGGAAGCCCGGCACCGTGACCTGCTGGTTGATCTTCTTGTACGCCGCGTCGAGGCTGGGCTTGAGCTCCTCGAAGGGCACCTCGACAGTGAGTCGAACCCGGGTCGGGTTCAGAGTCTCGACGGCGCTCTTCACGGTTGGGTCTCCTTGGGGCTTTACGTTGATGGGGGCGACCGAGGGTCAAACGGTGTCCATGGGGTACACGGCCACGCCGACTGCTCGGTTGCCAGCGGCCCATCCTACCGGTACCACAAACGTCCCGGGCGGGGTCGTACGCCGCCCCGCGCGGCACACGGCCCCTGAGCCCCGACCATCGAGGAACTGCTGGTCGGGGTGGCCGGATTCGAACCGACGGCCTTCCGCTCCCAAAGCGGACGCGCTACCAAGCTGCGCCACACCCCGCTGGTGCGACACGTAGAGTACATGCCCTCGTACCCGCGGGCAGCCGGCATTCCACCCGCGGCTCCGCCGGTTCGACCGACTGCTGTGCGATGTGCCAGAATCACAGGCGCTGCGGGCGTAGCTCAATGGTAGAGCCCTAGTCTTCCAAACTAGCTACGCGGGTTCGATTCCCGTCGCCCGCTCTTGATGGCCGCGGCCCAGGTGGCGGAGGGATTCCGGCACCTGGGCCGCGGCTTTTCCCCTCTCCGGGCAGGTCGTGGGCGGTCAGTCGACCGGGACGCCCTGCGGGGACTTGATGCGCTTCATGATCATCTGTGAGTTGACGTCCGAGACACCCGGCAGGGCGATCAGCTTCTCGGTCCAGAACCGCTCGTACGCGTCGGAGTCCGCCACCGCGATCCGCAGCAGGCACCCGGGGGCGCCGTAGAGCCGGTACGCCTCGACCACGTCGGGGGTGGACTGGAGCTCCGCCTCGAAGGCGGCGACCGAGTCGCGGTCACGGTGGACCTCCACGGACGCGAAGACCTCGAAGCCCCGGCCGACCGCCGCCGGGTCGACCACCGCGCGGTAGGTCTGGATCACCCCGTCGTCCTCCAGTTGGCGCACCCGGCGCAGACACGGGGACGGGGTGAGCCCCACCCGGTGGGCCAGTTCCTGGTTGGTCAGCCGGCCGTCCGCCTGGAGCTCTCGCAGGATTCTTCTGTCGATGGCGTCCATAGCGGCATTTTGTAGCACGACTGGCCGAATACTGGCGAGTATTAGCAATCATATGGCAGGTCTACGCGCATATCATTGTGTCTCACGAGAACCACGTGACCAAAGGGAGGCGGGAGCAGCGTGCGACATGTTGTGGTCATCAGTACCGGAGGCACCATCGCCAGCCGGTGGCAGGGCGACGGCTACGCGGCCGAAGCCGACGGCCAGGAAGTCCTCGCCGCGGGCGCGGTGCCCGAGGACGTGGACGTCCGCGTCGTCGACCTGTTCACGGTCAACAGCTCCCGGCTGACCACCGACCACCAGCTCCGCCTGCTGCACGCCGTCCACGAGGTGCTGGCCGACCCCTCGGTGGACGGCGTCGTGGTGACCCACGGTACGGACACCCTGGAGGAGTCCGCCTTCTTCCTCGACCTCTTCCACGCCGACCGCCGTCCGGTGGTCTTCACAGGCGCCCAGAGGCCGCTGGACGCCGAGGACGGCGACGCGGCGGGCAATCTCTACGACGCGCTGCTGACCGCCGCCACCGGCCGGGACATCGGCGCCGTGATCGTCTTCGCGGGCCAGGTCTTCGCGGCCCGCGGCACCGTCAAGAAGCACACCGTGGACGCCCGCGCCTTCGGCGACCCGGACGGACTCCCGCTGGGCCGGGTCGAGTTCGGCCGGGTGAGCTGGGGACGGCGGCGGCCGCGGCCCGCGGCGCTGCCGATGCCCGCGCCCGGCGCGACCGTCCCCCGGGTGGACGTCCTGATGCACCACAGCGACGGCGACGCGGTGCTCTTCGACGCCTCGCTGGCGGCGGGCGCGCGGGGGGTCGTGGTGGTCGGCACGGGCGCCGGGAACGCGAATCCGGACGTGGCCGACGCCGTGCGCCGGGCCACTGAGGACGGCGTCCTGGTGGCCGTCAGCACACGGGTGGCGGCGGGGGCGGTGGCGCCGATCTACACCGGCGGCGGGGCGGTGGACCTGGTGGCGGCGGGGGCGCTGCTGACCGGCACCCTGCGGTCCGGCCAGGCCCGGATCGCGGTGCTCGCGGCGCTGCTGGCCGCGGGAAGCGGTACGGACGGGGCGGGTCTGGAACGGGCGGACGCGGCCGAGACGCTGCGGCGGATCCTGGCGGCCCCGGCGCAGTCGCTGCCCGCGTCAGAGCTTTATCTGGTTGATGGTGTCCGCAAGTGACGTCAGGAAGCGGTTGACCGACGGCGCCATGTTCGTCGAGGCGACGAAGAAGCCGAAGAGGGCCGCCACGATCGCCGGCCCCACCTTGATGGACTTCGACCTGATCATGATGACCAGGACGATCGCCAGGAGAAGCACAGCGGACGCGGAGATAACCACAGCGGATCACTTCCTCTTTCGGTGAGACCTTGCCCGTCGGGGGACCACGCCGCCGCCCCCGCCTCGCCCGTGCCCATGGTGCCATCCGGCACCGTCACAGGTGATGCGAACGGCTCATACTCCCATTCCCGTGGGCTGGTCCCGGCACACCACAAGCAACGCCCGGTCGTCGTTGACGTCTTTGGCGACCGCCTCGATCAACCGCCAGGCGGAGCCGCGGAATCCGGTGGCCACGAAGCGGTCCGCCTCGCCCATCAGCCGGTCCATGCCCTCGGCGAGATCACGGCCGGGCGCCTCCACCAGGCCGTCGGTGAAGAGCATCAGCACGTCACCGCTGCGCAACGTCCCCTTGACGCCGTGGAATTCGGCCCCGTCGTACACCCCGAGCAGCGGCCCCTCCGCGGCCTTCTCCTCCCAGCGCCCGCTGCCCGCGTGGAGTTGGATGCCCGGCAGATGGCCGGCCGAGAGCAGTTCGTAGTCGCCGCTCTCCAGGTCGAGCACGAGATGCACCGAAGTGGCGAATCCCTCCTCCCAGTTCTGCCGCAGCAGATAGCCGTTGGCGGCCGTGAGGAAGGCGTGCGGCGGCAGCGAGCCCAGCAGGCCGCCGAAGGCGCCGGACAGCAGCAGCGAACGCGAGGCCGCGTCCATGCCCTTGCCCGAGACGTCGGTGAGCACGGCCTCAAGTATCCGGCCGCCGGAGCCGCGGGTGGCGACCACGAAGTCACCGGAGAAGGACTGGCCGCCGGCCGGCCGCAGCGCCATCTCGGCGTGCCAGCCGCCGGGCAGCCGCGGCAGTCTGCTCTGCACCCGGATGCGTTCGCGCAGGTCGAACAGCATGGTGTGGCCGCGCCGCCAGGGCACCCCGACCCGGGCCCTGAACTGCGCGATGATCAGCCCGGTCAGCGCCACCGCGGTGACCACGAGCACCGTGCCGGGCGTGACCCGCGCCGGGCCCTCCCGGTACGGGCCGAGCACCGCGGACTCCACCACCAGCGCGACGGCGGAGGCCGCGTAGAGCAGCAGGAGGCTGGCCGGGCGCAGCAGCAGCCCGCCGGTCAGGATGGGCAGCACCAGGGCGCTGGGCGGGCACCACACGGGCGTGCAGACGGTGGTGTACGCCAACGCCGGGATGGTCACGGCCAGTACGGCCAGTCCGGCCCAGTCGGAGGCGTCGCCGCGGAAGTAGTCGACGGCGGACTTGCGCACGGCGAGGCGGACCCGGTGCAGCCATCTTCGCCACCGCAGTCCTAGACCTTCGCTTGCCACGCCTTTTGCCATGTTCCGGCGACCCTACCCACGGATGGCCCTGCCGTGCAGGCCGGATGCCCTGTGAGCTTCTTCCCGACGAGCGGAAATACGTTCGCCCGTACGGGGCCGGCCTGGTAGGCAGTGAGGATGACGATCGATGTACGGATACTGACGGCAGAGCACTGGGATCACTTCTACGGGCGGTTGGAGCGGGCTTTCGGCGGCCCCGCCGACCAGCCCGAGGAGCGCGCCCAGTGGCGCCAAGTCACCGAACTGGAACGGTCGTTGGCGGTCTGGGACGGCGACGAGGTGATCGGTACGGCGGGTGCGTTCACCTTCCGTATGACGGTACCGGGCGGCGCGGCGCCGGCGGTCGCCGGGGTCACTATGGTGAGTGTTCAGGCTACGCACCGTCGCCGCGGTGTGCTCAGCTCGATGATGCGCAAGCAGCTCGACGACGTCCGCGAGCGCGGTGAGTCCGTGGCGGTGCTGACCGCTTCGGAGCCCGCGATCTACGGGCGGTTCGGCTACGGGATCGCCACGCGCCAACTGCGCGGTGTGGTCGACACCACACGGGTCTCGATCGCGGCCCCGGCCGGCGCGGACGCCGTACGTGTCCGGGTGGTCTCCCCCGAGGAGGGCATGGCGGCGTGCGAGGGGATCTACTCACGGCTGGTCGCCGGCCGCCCCGGCATGCTGGCCCGGCAGCCGGGCTGGGAGACACAGCCGCTGCTCGACCCGCCGGGCCAGCGCGACGGCGCGGGCCCGCTGCTGTGCGCGCTGGCGGAGGTGGACGGCGAGACACGGGGGTACGCGCGGTACGCGGTGCAGTCGGAGTGGAGCCCCCTCGGCCCGGACGGCGACGTCAAGCTGCGCGACGTGGAAGCACTCGATCCGGCGACGTACGCGGCGCTGTGGCGTTATCTGACGTCCATCGACCTCACCGCCAAGGTCTCGTTCCACAACCGCCCGGCGGACGACCCGCTGCTGCACCTGGTCTCGGACCTCCGCCGCTGCGGCTTCGCCTTCCGCGACGGACTGCACGTACGTCTGGTGGACGTGGGCGCGGCGCTGGCGGCGCGGACCTACACCACGCCGGTGGACGTGGTGTTGGAGGTCGAGGACGCGTTCTGCCCCTGGAACGCGGGGCGTTGGCGGCTGAGCGGCGACGCGAAGGGGGCGAGCTGCGAGCGGACGTCCGATCCGGCGGATCTGGCGCTGTCCGCGAAGGAGTTGGGGGCGGCGTACCTCGGCGGCTTCTCGCTGCGCGCGATGGCGGGCGCGGGCACCGTCCGCGAACTGCGCCCCGGCGCACTGGCGGAGACGTCCGCGGCCTTCCGCACCGACATCGAGCCCTGGCTCCCCCACGGCTTCTGACGGGCCCTCGGGGCGGGCTCAGGGCGCGTAGGGCGAGGGGGGTTGGCAGGTGGGGCACCAGAAGAGGTTGCGGGCCGCCAGGGGCTGGGTGCGGACGGGGGTCGTACAGATCAGGCACGGCTGCCCGGTGCGCCGGTAGACGTAGACCTCGCCGCCGTGGTCGTCCCGGCGCGGCGGGCGGCCCATCGCCTCGGGCTCGTGCTCCGGGCGGACCGTGTCGATCCGGTTGTTGCGCACGCCCTCGCGCATCAGCGCCACCAGGTCCGTCCACATCGCGTCCCACACCGGGCGGGTCAGCGCGCGGCCCGGCAGGAAGGGGTCGACGCCGTGCCGGAAGAGCACCTCGGCGCGGTAGACGTTGCCGACGCCCGCGATCACCTTCTGGTCCATCAGCAGCGTGGCGACCGGGACCCGGGAGCGGGAGATCCGGGCGTAGGCGCGTCCGGGGTCGTCGCCGGGCCGCAGCGGGTCCGGGCCGAGCCGGTCGTGTATGGCCGCCTTCTCCGGCTCGGTGAGCAGCCGGCAGGTCGTGGGACCGCGCAGATCCATCACATGCTCGTCGAGCCGCCCGCCGATGAGCCGCAGCCGTACGGTGTCGGTGGGCGGCTGCGCGGCGGGGGTGCCGAACGCGACCTTGCCGAACAGACCGAGGTGGATGTGGACCCAGCCCGACGCGGTGAAACCGAGGAAGAGGTGCTTGCCGTGCGCGTCCACCCCGTCCAGCACGGAGCCGTCGAGCAGCGCCGCGCTGTCCGAGAACTTCCCCTGCGGGCTGCTCACCCGTACCGGCCGCCCGGCGAAACGGTCCAGACAGTCCTCGGCCAGCCGGTGGATCGTGTGACCCTCGGGCATCGGCCGGGTCAGTCCTGCTGGGGGTGGTGCGCCGGGATCGGGGGCAGCTCACCGGTGGCCTCGTAGCCGGCGAGCATGTCGATACGGCGCTGGTGGCGCTCCGCGTGCGAGTACGGGGTGGCGAGGAAGATCTCGACGAACTTCGTCGCCTCGTCCACGGTGTGCATCCGGCCGCCGATGCTCAGGACGTTCGCGTCGTTGTGCTCGCGGGCCAGGGAGGCGGTCTCCTCGCTCCAGGCGAGCGCGGCGCGTACGCCCTTGACCTTGTTCGCGGCGATCTGCTCGCCGTTGCCCGAGCCGCCGATGACGATGCCGAGGGCGCCGGGGTCGGCGGCGGTGCGTTCGGCTGCGCGGAGGCAGAAGGGGGGGTAGTCGTCCACGGCGTCGTAGATGTGGGCGCCGCAGTCGACGGGTTCGTGGCCGTTGGCGGCGAGCCATTCCACGAGGTGGGCCTTGAGGTCGAAGCCGGCATGGTCGGAGCCGAGGTACACGCGCATGCGGTCAGTCTTTCATGGGCGGGGTGGCCCTCGGGGCGGGGGCCCGCTGTCCTCAGGCGCCGGACGGGCTGAGGGGTACGACGCCCGGCGCGGCGCGCGCTTCTGCCCTCAAACGCCGGGCGGGCTGGTTCTGGCCTCAAGCGCCGGCCGGGCTGGGACTGCCCTCAAACGCCGGCCGGGCTGGGACTGCCCTCAAACGCCGGCCGGGCTGGGACTGCCCTCAAACGCCGGGCGGGCTGAAAAGCGTATGCCCGCCCGGGCGTCGTTGGTTATTTGTGGCCCGCGAGGCGCCAGGCTGCCGGGAGGGCGCCCATGGCCAGGGCGGCCTTGAGGGCGTCGCCCAGGAGGTACGGCTTGAGGCCGAGGGAGAGTGCCTGGCTCGCGGACAGATGGGCGGAGTGGGCCAGGTACGGGACGCCGATCGCGTAGATGATCAGCGAGCCGATCACCATGACACCGGCCGTCCGCAGCACCGTGCGGTCGCCGCCGCGCCGGGCCAGCGCGCCGACCACGCCGGAGGCGACGAGCATGCCGAGGATGTAGCCGAAGCTCGGCATCGACCAGCCGGAGGAGCCCTCCGCGAACCACGGCATCCCGGCCACACCCGCGGCCGCGTACAGCCCCAGGGCGGCCACACCGCGGCGGGTGCCCAGCGCCGTGCCGACCAGCAGCGCGGCGAAGGTCTGTCCGGTGACGGGCACGGGCGAGCCGGGCACCGGCACGGAGAGCTGGGCGGCCAGCCCGGTGAGTGCGGCGCCGCCGAGCACCAGGGCCGCGTCGCGCAGCCGGGCCCGGGTGACGGAGGAGGCGGGCAGCAGGTCGGCGAGTACGGAACCGGCGGCGGGTGTGACGGCGGGTGAAGCGGTGCTCATCGGGACTCCGCGAGGGTGAGGGTGGTCGGGGACACCGTGACGCTAACCCAGCGACCCGCGGCGCTTCGCCGTAGGACTCCAACAAAGCCGTGCCGCGCTCCTTGGAGACTTCCGTGTCCGTTCCGCACCCGGTCCGTGCCCTGCACACCGATCCGAACGCCCGCCGAACGGGCCGCGTTTCGGCAGGTCGAGTGAGCGACATCACGTTTGGCGAGCCGACGCGGGGCGGACGCGTACCCGTCCGCCCCGCTGTTCTCACGCTCCCCATCCGGCTGTGGGGTTCCACCAACCCGGACGCGGCCGGGGCCGCCGGCCGCGCGGAGCCCTCACACCGGCTGGATGAGGTCCCACCGATTCCCGTACAGGTCCCGGAAGACCACGACCGCGCCGTACGGCTCGTAGCGCGGCTCCTCCTCGAAGACGACCCCGGCGGCGACCATCCGGGTGTAGTCGCGGTCGAAGTCGTCGGTGTTGAGGAAGAGACCGACCCGGCCGCCGGTCTGGTCGCCGACCCTGGCCGCCTGTTCGGGAGTCGCGGCGCGGGCCAGCAGCAGACCGGTCTCGCGGGAGCCCGGCGGGGCGACGGTCACCCAGCGGGTGCCGTCGCCGCGCGGGCTGTCCTCGCACAGCTCGAAGCCGAGGGCGTGGGTGTAGTAGGCGATGGCCTCGTCGTAGTCGCGGACGACGAGAGCCGTCAGGCCGAGGTGCGGCATGCGGAAGCGGTCGCTCTCAGTCGAAGCTGGGGCCGGCGGTGCGCGAGCGCTTGATCTCGTAGAAGCCGGGGACCGAGGCGACCAGCAGGGTGCCGTCCCAGAGCCGGGCGGCCTGGTCGCCGCGCGGGGTCGGGGTGACGACGGGACCGAAGAAGGCGATCTCCTCGCCGTCGGGGCCGGGGACGGCGATGACGGGCGTGCCGACGTCCTGGCCCACCTTGTCGATGCCCTCCTTGTGGGAGGCGCGCAGCTGCGTGTCGTACGCGTCGGAGTCGGCGTAGTCGGCCAGGTCGGCGGGCAGGCCGACCTCCTCAAGGGCGGCCACGATGGTCTCGCGCGTCTTCGGCAGGCTCTCGTTGTGGAAACGGGTGCCGAGCGCGGTGTAGAGCTTGCCGACGTACTCGTCGCCGTGCAGCTCCTGCGCGGCGACCACGACGCGGACCGGCCCGAAGGCGTCGCGCAGGAAGGTCGCGTACTCCTCGGGCAGCGTGTCCAGCTTGTCCTCGTTGAGCACCGCGAGGCTCATCACGTGCCAGTGGACGTCGACCGGGCGCACCTTCTCGACCTCCAGCATCCAGCGGGAGGTCATCCACGCCCAGGGGCAGAGCGGGTCGAACCAGAAGTCGGCTGGGGTCTTCTCGGGAGCGGTGGAGGTCACTGCGTACTCCTCGTGCGAACTCGTGCGAAAAAAGTCGTACCGGCCCGTTCGGGGCATGGGCTAGGAGTGCCCGTGACGTGGAACGCACCGCCCCGCCCCGCGCATTCCCCGCAGCCCCGTCCGTACCCCCGTGGGAGGATGCGAGGGCGCTGCGATCCAGCGCGTCCACCCCAGGGGAAGACAAAGGAGTCGCCCGTGCCCGGCGAGAATCTGAGCCGCGAGGAGGCCCGTGAGCGGGCCGCGATCCTGTCCGTCGAGCGGTACGACGTGGCGCTGGACGTACGGTCCGCCCTCGGTCCCGCGCCCGACGGCGGGACCCGCACGTTCCGCTCCACGACGGTGATCGACTTCCGCTGCTCACGCCCCGGCGCCTCGTCCTTCGCGGACCTGGTGGCGCCGGAGGTCACCTCGGTACGGCTCAACGGCCGCGACCTCGACCCGGCGGCCGTCTTCGACGGCGCCCGGATCGCGCTGGACGGCCTCGCCGAGCGCAACACGCTCGAGGTCGACGCGCGGTGCGCCTACAGCCGGACCGGCGAGGGCCTGCACCGCTTCGAGGACCCCGAGGACGGTGAGGTCTACCTCTACACGCAGTACGAGCCGGCCGACGCCCGCCGGGTCTTCGCGAACTTCGAACAGCCGGACCTCAAGGCCCCGTTCACCTTCCGGGTGACCGCGCCCGAGGGCTGGACGGTGATCGGCAACGCCGAGCGCGACGGCGAGCCCGCGGCGGCCGACGGCGGCGGCGCCACGGTCCGCTTCCTGCCGACGCGGCCGATCTCCACGTACATCACGGCGGTCGTCGCGGGCCCGTACCACGTCGAGCACGACCACTACACGCGGGAGCAGGCCGAGGGGGCGGCGCTGGAGGTGCCGCTGTCCGCGCTGTGCCGCAGATCGCTGGCCAAGCACTTCGACGCCGACGCGATCTTCGCGGTGACCAAGCAGGGCCTGGACTTCTTCCACGACCACTTCGACTACCCGTACCCGTTCGGGAAGTACGACCAGGCGTTCGTGCCGGAGTACAACCTCGGCGCGATGGAGAACCCGGGGTGTGTGACCTTCCGGGAGGAGTACGTCTTCCGCGGCAAGGTCACCCGGACGTCGTACGAGCACCGGGCGAACGTCATCCTGCACGAGATGGCGCACATGTGGTTCGGCGACCTGGTGACGATGCGGTGGTGGGACGACCTGTGGCTCAAGGAGTCCTTCGCGGACTTCATGGGCGCCTTCGCGCAGGTGGAGGCGACCGAGTTCACCGAGGGGTGGATCACCTTCGCCAACCGCCGCAAGGCGTGGGCCTACCGGGCCGACCAGCTGCCCTCCACGCACCCGGTGGTCGCCGACATCCGCGACCTGGAGGACGCCAAGCTCAACTTCGACGGCATCACGTACTCCAAGGGCGCCGCCGTCCTCAAGCAGCTCGTCGCCTACGTCGGGCGGGACGACTTCCTCGAAGCGGCCAGGCGCTACTTCAAGCGCAACGCCTACGGCAACACCACGCTCGGCGACCTGCTGTCGGTGCTGGCCGAGACCTCGGGCCGGGACATGGCCGCCTGGTCGCGGGCCTGGCTGGAGACCGCGGGCGTCAACTCGCTGACTCCGCAGGCGGTGTACGACGCCGAGGACCGGATCACCGAACTGACGGTGGCCCAGACCGCGGACCCGTCCCACCCCGAACTGCGCCCGCACCGGGTCGCGGTGGGCCTGTACCGGCGCGGCGCGGACGGCGCCCTGGAGCGGTACGCGCGGGCCGAGACGGACGTGTCCGGGGCCGGCACGGTGGTCACGGAGCTGACCGGGCAGCCCCGTCCTGATCTGATCCTGGTCAACGACGACGATCTGACGTACTGCAAGATCCGCTTCGACGAGGCGTCGCTCGACACCCTGCACGAGCGGCTGGGCGACCTGGCCGACCCGATGGCACGGGCGCTGGCCTGGTCGGCGGTGTGGAACATGACCAGGGACGGGCTGATGCCGGCCCGCGACTACCTGGCGCTGGTGCTGCGGTTCGCCGGGCAGGAGTCCGACATCGGGGTGCTCCAGTCGCTGCACACGCAGGCCCGCTCGGCGCTGACCCACTACGTGGCGCCACAGGCGCGCGCGGAGGCCGGGCGCGGGCTGGCCGAGGGCGCGCTGGGCGAACTGCGGCTGGCAGAGCCGGGCAGCGGTCACCAGCTGGCGTGGGCCCGCTTCCTCGCCGCGGTGGCGTCCTCCGCGGCCGATCTCCAGCTGCTCCAGGGCCTGGTGGAGGGTACGGCGAAGATCGACGGGCTGGAGGTGGACCAGGAGCTGCGCTGGACGTTCCTGGAGACGCTGACCGCCGAGGGCGTCGCGGACGCCTCGGTGATCGCGGCCGAACGGGCCAGGGACGACACGGCGTCCGGGCACCGGCACGAGGTGCGCTGCCTGGCGGCGCGGCCGTCGGCCGAGGTGAAGGCGGCGGCGTGGGCGGCCGTGGTGGAGTCCGACGCGCTGTCCAACGCGCTGGTGGAGGCGACCATCGCGGGCTTCGCCCAGCCAGGTCAGCAGGAGCTGACCGCGCCCTACGCGCGGCCGTACTTCGCGGTGATCGAGGGGCTGTGGGAGTCGCGTTCGATCGAGATCGGGATGGCGGTCGTCCGCGGGCTCTTCCCGTCGCTCCAGGACCGGCCCGAGACGCTGGAGGCCGCCGACGCGTGGCTGGCGGACCGCGCCGACGCGGCCCCCGCGCTGCGGCGGCTGGTCCTTGAGAGCCGTGACGACCTGTCCCGGGCGCTGCGCGCCCAGGCGTGCGACGCGGGGCGCTGACCGGCTCGCGCCCATGGGTGCCGCCCCTTGCCGGGGGCGGCACCCGCTGTCGTGGAAGAGCCCAGGTGGCAGGGTGTGTCGTCACTCAAGTGGGTGAACGAAGCGGACTCGGCATCCGAACGCGTGAACTTTAGCCCCGTGTTGTCCGTTTATGTCGACGAATCCGTAACAACGGTTAGTGACCGCCTCCATGGCGGGAAGCTCCTGGCCATGAACGCGAACAGCCTCACCCCCTGCACCCCGGACCGTCCCGCCCGCACCCACGACAGCGTCGTGACGGTCCGCCAGTTGCGCGAGTACGGGCTGGCGCCGGCCCTCATCGCCGAGCGCTGCCGGCCCGGCGGTCCCTGGCGGCAACTGCTCCCGCAGGTCATGCTGCTGCATCCGGGCCCGCCCAGCAGTGAGGAACGGGTGCGGGCCGCGCTGCTCTACGCCGGCCGCGACCCGGGCGCGCACGGCCCGGTCGGCGGCGGCCGGGAGGCGATGGTGACGGGCCTCGCCGCGCTCGCCCTCCACCGCTTCTCCTGTGTGCCGCCGCTGACCGGACTCCCCCGGATCGATGTGCTGGTGGCCCGGCAGCGCCGGCTGCGCGACGCCGGGGACGTCAGCATCCACCGGGTGCGCGAACTGCCCCGCCCGCAGGACGTCTGCGGGCTGCCCTGCGCCCCGGTCGCCCGCGCCCTGGCCGACGCGGTCGCGGAGTTGGACGACCTGGACACCGTACGGGTGCTCTTCGCCGAGGCGTTGCGCGGCGGGCACTGCGACGCCTCGGCCGTACTGCGCGAGCTGGAGGCCGCCGGGCTGCTGGAACGGCCGTACGTGCGGCGGGCGTTGGACGTGCTGCGGGCCGAGGACCGGGCGATGGCCGAGCAGCGGCTCTACACGATGGTCCGCGGCCACGGTCTGCCCGACCCGGTGTGGAACGTCGAACTGGACCTGCCGGGCGGGCCGCCGCTGGGCGGGGTGGACGCCTACTGGCCCGAGCACGCGGTGGCGGTGGCCGTCGCCGCCGATCCGCACGCCGACGACGACCGGACCGACGACGACCTGGTGTGGGTGGCCAGGGCCCGGCAGCGCGAGCGCCTGGAGACGCTGGGCATCACCGTGCTCTACCTGACCCCGGCGAAGCTGTGGAGCGCCGTGGAGCAGCAGGCGGCCGTGGTACGGGCGGCGCTGTCCGGCTCGGCCGGCCGGACGCCCGCCGCCTATGTGGTGGTCACCCCCCGCTGAGCGGATTCCTGCCACAGCCGCCCCACGAGAAGGTCAAAAACTTCCCAAAGACCTGCCCATTCCTTCATTGTGAACGGTCATACGGTTCCGCGCTTCGAACAGACCCCGACCGTCCGAACAAGGATGCCCATGCCACTCGTTCACATATCCGGGAAGAGACACGCGGCCCGCCTCGCGCTGGCCGCGGGTCTGGTCGCCGCGCTGACGGCCGCCGGGCCCGCGCTCGCGGTCGCCGACCAGGCGCCCTCCTCCCCCCTCACCGCCCCGACCGGTACCCCCGGCGCCGGCGGCGGTGCCCCGGCCGACGGCCCGGGCCAGGGCGCGCCCGCCAAGGACGCGTCCGACAAGCTCGGTTCGGCCGACGCCGCACTGCTGGCCCAGGCCAAGGCCGACCACGACCAGAGCGTCACCTTCATGGTCGCCACGACCCCGGGCGACACCGCGCAGGTCGTCTCCAAACTGCGCGAGCGGGGCGCCGGCATCGGCATGACGTACGACCAGCTCGGCTACGTACGCGCCACCGTGCCCACCGGCAAGGCGGATTCGGCGCTCACCGCGGCCCAGAAGCTCCCCCAGGTGCTGGCGATCGACCTCAAGCAGGAGATCACCCTGGACGACCCGGTCCCGGCGTCCGACGCCCCCGCGACCTTCGGCGGTCAGCGGCCGGGGCACACCACGACCTACCCCGGGCCGGACCGGAACACCCCGGCGAAGAACCCGTACCAGCCGTCCTTCGAGACCGGCGCGGTGGACTTCGTCAAGAACCACCCGGCCTACGACGGCCGCGGGATCACCGTCGGCGTCCTCGACACCGGCGTGGACGTCGGGCACCCGGCGCTCCAGAAGACCACCACGGGCGAGCGCAAGATCGTCGACTGGGTGACCGAGACCGACCCGATCATCGACGGCGACGCCACCTGGCGGCCGATGGTCACCGCGGTCTCCGGCCCCCACTTCACCGTGTCCGGCCGCACCTGGACCGCGCCCGAGGGCTCGTACAAGTTCAGCACCTTCGCCGAATCCGCCACCATCGGCGGCGACATGAACGGCGACCTCAACCGCGACGGCGACACCACCGACGTGTGGGGCGTGCTGTACGACCCGGCCAAGGGGACCGTACGGGTCGACCTGAACAACAACGGCGACTTCACCGACGACACCGCGATGAAGCCGTACAAGGACGGCTTCCAGATCGGCCACTTCGGCACCGACGACCCGAAGACCGCGATCTCGGAGTCGATCCCGTTCACCATCGAGATCCGCAAGAACGTGCCCATGGACCCGTACGGCGGGACCTGGGTCGGTCAGACCGCGGACTTCGTCAACATCGGCCTCGTGCAGTCCGAGCACGGCACCCACGTGGCGGGCATCACCGCCGCCAACGGGCTGTTCGGCGGCAAGATGAACGGCGCCGCGCCCGGCGCGAAGATCGTCTCCGCCCGCGCCTGCGCCTTCAGTACCGGCTGCACCAGCGTGGCGCTGACCGAGGGCATGATCGACCTGGTCGTCAACCGGCACGTCGATGTCGTCAACCTCTCGATCGGCGGCCTCGGTTCGCTCAACGACGGCGCCAGCGCCCGCGACCGGCTCTACACCCAGCTCGTCGACACCTACGGCGTCCAGCTGGTGAACTCCGCGGGCAACGACGGCGCCGGCGTCAACACCATCAGCGACCCCGGACTGGCCGACCACGTACTGAGCGTCGCCGCGTCCATCTCCAAGGAGACCTGGGCCGCGGACTACGGCTCGCAGACGTCCGCCGCCTACTCGGTGATGCCCTTCTCGGCGCGCGGCCCGCGTGAGGACGGCGGCCTCGCCCCGGTCCTCACCGCGCCCGGCGCGTCCGTCAACGCCGTACCGACCTGGGAGCCCGGCGCGCCGGTGAAGGAGGCGGGCTACGACCTGCCGCCCGGGTACGCGCTGCTCCAGGGCACCTCGATGGCCTCCCCGCAGGTCGCGGGCGCCTCGGCGCTGCTGCTCTCGGCGGCCAAGGCGAACCGTCTCACCGTCCGCCCGGCGCAGTTGCGGACCGCGCTGACCAGCACCGCGCGCCCGATCGCCGGTTTCCACACCGTCGACCAGGGCGCCGGCCTCATCGCGGTCGGCCCGGCCTGGGACCTGCTCAAGCGCGGTGTCTCCGCCGACACGTACACCGTGAAGGCCCCGGTGGACACCACCTTGTCGAGCTACCTCCAGACCCCCGGGTACGGCACCGGTGTGTACGACCGCGAGGGCGGGCTGAAGACCGGTCAGCAGCGCACGTACAGCGTGACCGTCACCCGTACCGGGGGCGCCGCCGCCGCGCAGCTCCAGACGCTGACCTGGGCGCACAACGACGGCACCTTCAAGGTCGAGGGCGGACCGCTGGTCAAGCTGCCGCTGGGCAAGGGCGTGACCGTGCGGATCACCGCCAAGCCGCGGACCGCCGGGGTGCACAGCGCGCTGCTGAACCTGGACGACCCGCTGACCCGCGGCACCGACACGCAGATCCCGGTGACCGTGATCGTCTCCGCGCCGGTCGCCGGGCCCTCGTACACGCTGAGCCGCTCCGGTACGGCCGTACGGAATCTGACGACGGCGTACTTCGTGACCGTGCCGGCCGGCGTCACCTCGCTGGAGGTCGCGATGAGCGGTCTGAAGGCGGGCAGCCAGACCCGGTTCATCGCGCTGCACCCGTACGGCGTGCCGATGGACTCGACGCAGACCAGTGACTGCTACCCGAACTACACCAACCCGGCGAACGTCTGCCGGCCCGATGTGCGCTACTACACCGATCCGCTGCCGGGCGTGTGGGAGATCGACGTCGAGGCGCGCCGCACCTCGGCGCAGCTCGACAACCCGTACAAGCTGACGGTCTCGCTGCTGGGCGTGGCCTTCGACCCGGCCGTGCGGACCCTGGACGAGGCGAAGATCGGCACGCCGACGCCCGTCGACTGGCAGGTCACCAATCGGTTCGCCGGGCTCCAGGGCACGTTGAAGGGCGGGCCGCTGGGCTCGGCCGTCGACGCCACTCCGACGATCGCGGAGGACGACACGCAGGTCACGCAGGTGACGCTGCCGACGGGTGTCTCACGTCTGGACGTCTCGATCGGTTCGCCCTCCGACACCGCGGCCGACCTCGATCTGTACGTGTACCGGGACGACGTGCTCGTGGCGCAGTCCGCGGGCGGCGGCTCCGACGAGTCGGTCAGCCTGTCGAACCCGGCCCCGGGTGAGTACACCTTCCTGGTCAACGCCTACTCGGTGCCGGCCGGCACCACCACCTACTCCTACGAGGACGTGTACTACTCCTCGGCCCTCGGCCAGGTCACGGTGGACGAGACGGCGAAGGTGAAGCTGGCCCAGGGCGCCCGCGCGCAGGTCTCGGCGTCCGTGCTGGCCTCCGGCCCGGCGCCCGCCGGCCGGCAGCTCTTCGGCCAGGTGCGGCTCCTGGACGCGCAGGGCTCGGTGGCGGGCACCGGCAGTGTGCTGATCACCAGGGCCGTTCCCTAAGCGGGACGGTTCCATGAGCGGGACCGTGTGCTGAACCGCGGGGCGGGCGCTCTTCCCGAGCGTCCGCCCCGCGTTTGTTCCGCCGGCGCTCCCACCGCGGGCCGGGCGCGGACGGGCGGCGACGGCATGCGCGCCGCCCTCCCCCGGAGCGGGCGCCCCGCGCAAGGGTGGCCGAGGTAGGGGCGGGACCGCACGGGGTAGTCCTCATTCGCACCCCTGCGACCCCGGAGGCCCCGATGGACCGCGTACGGCTCGCCGCGCTGTACGGCGTAGACCTCACCCACCGCCCCACCCCCACCGCGGAGCACCCCGTCCCCGACGACACCGTCGTGGCCGTGCTCGCCGCCCTGGGCGTGGACGCCTCCACCCCCCGCGCGGTCCGGGACGCCCTGGCCGCGTACGACGCCCGCGCGGCCGAGCGCCTGCTCCCGCCGTGCACGGTGGTGCGGCCGGGCCGCCGTACCCTGGCCGACGCGCTCCCCGCCCTGCCCGCCGGCACCCGGCTCACCGTCGAGACCTCGGTCGGCGTCCCGCTGCCGGACGTCCCGGACGTCCCCGGCCGCTACGCGCTGCGCGCCGAGACCCCGGACGGCCGTACCGCGCGCGGCGACCTCGTCGTCGCCCCGACGTCCCTGCCCGGCCCGCCCGCCCGGACCTTCGGCTTCATGGCGCAGCTCTACTCGACGCTCTCCAGCCGCTCCTGGGGCATGGGCGACCTCGCCGACCTGGCCGACCTCGCCGCCTGGTCCGGCCGCACCCTGGGCGCGGGCTTCGTGCAGATCAACCCGCTGCACGCGGCCGTGCCCGGCAGCCCCACCGACCCGTCGCCGTACCGCCCGTCCTCGCGCCGCTTCCCTGACCCGGTGTATCTGCGGGTCGAGGAGATCCCGGAGTTCGCGTATCTGCCGCCCGGGGCCCGTGAGCGGGTCGCGCGGCTGCTGAGCCGGGCCGCCGCGCTGCGGGACAATGTGCTGCTCAAGGAGGCGCTGATCGACCGCGACGCGGTGTGGGCGCTCAAGGCCGAGGCGCTGGCGCTGCTGCGCGAGGTGCCGCTGAGCCCCGGCCGCCGGGCCGCGTACGCCGACTTCCTGGCCGCGCAGGGCCAGGCGCTGGACGACCACGCCACCTGGTCGGCGCTGGCCGAGATCCACGGCACCGACTGGCGTTCCTGGCCCGCGGGGCTGCGCGACCCGCGCTCCCCGCAGGTGGCCCGCGCCCGCCGGGAGTACCTCGACCGGGTGGACTTCCACTGCTGGCTGACCTGGCTGACCGACAGCCAGCTCGGCACGGCCCAGCAGTCCGCGCGTGACGCGGGCATGCCGGTCGGCATCGTGCACGACCTCGCCGTGGGCGTGCACCCCTCCGGCTCGGACGCCTGGTCGATGCAGCATGTGCTGGCGGGCGGGATGTCGATCGGCGCGCCGCCGGACGCGTTCAACTCGCGCGGCCAGGACTGGGGGCTGCCGCCGTGGCGCCCGGACGCGCTGGCCGCCGCCGGGTACGCCCCCTACCGCGATCTGATCTCCCGGATGCTGCGGCACGCGGGGGGCCTGCGGATCGACCACGTCATGGGCCTGTTCCGGCTGTGGTGGGTGCCCGAGGGCCGCCCGCCGACCGAGGGCGCGTACGTCCGCTACGACGCGGAGGCGATGCTCGGCCTGCTGGCCCTGGAGGCGTACGAGGCCGGGGCGGTCGTCATCGGCGAGGACCTGGGCACGGTGGAGCCGGGGGTCCGCGAGGAGCTGACCGACCGGGGCATCCTCGGCACGTCCGTGCTGTGGTTCGAGCGGCGGTACGACTGCGCCGACCCCCGTCCGCTGCCGCCCGCCGCCTGGCGGGAGTCCTGTCTGGCCACGGCGACCACCCACGACCTGCCGAGCACCGCCGCGCGGCTGACCGGCGAGCATGTCGAGCTGCGCCACCGGCTGGGCCTGCTGACCCGCCCGCTGCGCGAGGAGGAGACCGCGGCCGCCGCCGAGGTCGCCGAGTGGATCGCGCTGCTCTGCCGGCTCGGGCTGCTGCCGGAGGGCTCGGCGGACGAGGAGGCGGTGGTCAAGGCCGTGCACCGGTTCCTGGCCCGTACCCCGGCCCGGATGGTGGGTGTGTGGCTGCCGGACGCGGTCGGCGACCGCCGCCCGCAGAATCTGCCGGGCACCTCGGACGAGTACCCGAACTGGCGGCTGCCGGTGGCCGGGCGCGACGGGACACCGCTCACGCTGGAGCAGCTGGCCGCCTCGCCCCGGCTGCACGCGCTGGCGGACGAGGTGCGGCGGGCGCTGTCCCCCGGTGGCGGCGCCTCCCGGCAGCGCGCCCGGCACCCGTAAAGCACCCCCGGCCGCGCGGCCCGCGAGGGCGGTCACTACATTGAGCGCGTGGACATGAAGCTCAACAAGAAGGCCGTACGCGCCGGGGTCGTCACCGCCGCTACGACGATGATGCTGCTGGTGTCGTCCCCCGCGTTCGCGCTGGCCCGCGACGACGGCGACGACCCGGGTTCCGGCCTCAGTGTCATCCAGACGCTCGGGCTGTTCGTGGCCTGCCCGCTGGTCCTGTTCGGGATCATCGCGGGCGTGATCATGGTGACCGACAAGTCCCACAGGACGCACGACTGAGGCTCCGCCTCACCGGCCCAGCCCCCGAAGCGCCGTCCGACCGGGCGCGGCGGGGGCTCAGTGCTGCCCGGAACCGGACGGCGCCGGCGAAGCGGGGGCGGAGGGCGCCCGGGAACGCTATGTGTGCGGGCGGTCGCCGTACTCCTGGCGGGGGAAGCGCTGTTCGGCCCCCGGCAGGGCCGGCTTCGGCAGCGTCGCGACCTCCTCCTTCGCCCTGGCCAGCTGGTCGGCCGTGTCCTCCGGCAGCCGCGGCGGCAGCGGCCGGGCGTCCGAGAAGCGGAACGCCGAGGTCAGATCGCCGAACGTACGCCGCCGCCACTGGCTGATGTTGGGCTCCTCGACACCGGTGAAGTGTTCGAGGAAGCGCAGCGCCGAGGTGTGGTCGAAGGTCTCGCTCGCCACCCAGCCGCCGACCGTCCACGGCGAGACGATGATCGCCGGGACCCGGAAGCCGCCGCCGATCGGCAGCCCCTGCACATACTCGTCCGGGGTGCCCTCCTTGGGGTTGGGCGGGACGACATGGTCGAAGAGGCCGTCGTTCTCGTCGTAGCTGAGGATGAACGCGGTCTTGGCCCACACCTTCGGGTTGGCCGCGATGGCCTCGATCTTCTGGGCCACGAAGTCCGCTCCGGCGGCGGGCAGATAGTCGGGGTGCTCCGACTGGTAGCTGGTCGGCATGATCCAGGAGACCGCCGGCAGCCGGTCGTTGCGTGCGTCGTCCTCGAAGGTGCCCTCGGGCTGCGGGCGCACCCCGCGCTCGTACAGCTGCGACCCGGGCTGGGCGTCCTTGAAGCTCTGGAAGCGCTCCAGGACGTTGCAGCCGTAGTCGTCCTCCTGCTGGTAGACCTTCCAGCTGACGCCCGCCGCCTGGAGCCGTTCGGCGTAGGTGGTCCAGCGGTACGGCGTCGGAGCGGTGTTGTTGGTGATCGGGCCGCCCAGGGTGCCCGCGGCGTCAATGCTCGCGGTCATCCAATACAGCCGGTTGGGCCAGGTGGGACCCATCACCGAGGAGAAGTAGTGGTCGCAGATGGTGAAGGTCTCGGCGAGGGCGAACTGGAAGGGGATGTCCTCGCGGGTGTAGTAGCCCATCACATAGGGGCCGTTGGCGCCGTCAGCGGCGCGGTGCGCGGGCAGCCACTGGTCCATCTCGCCGTTGTTCCAGGCCCGGTGCTGCACGGCCCAGGCGTGGCTGGTGGAGGGGATGGCCTGGGCGCTGCTGCTCGTGGTGTCCAGATGGAAGGGGAGCAGATAGCCCTCGGGGTTGACGTCGTCGGGCTGGTAGAAGACCGAACGCCCGGTGGACAGGATCCGCGCCTGCGGGTCGCCGAAGCCGCGGACGCCCGAGAGCGTGCCGAAGTAGTGGTCGAACGAACGGTTCTCCTGCATCAGCAGCACGACGTGCTCGATGTCGCGGATCGAGCCGCGGCGGGGCGGACCGGCCGCGACGGCCTTCTGCACGCTGGGCGGCAGCAGGGACAGCGCCGCGGCGCCGCCGACGGCACCCGCCGCCGATCCGAGGAGCCTGCGTCGCGTCAACTCGGCCATGAACGTTCCTCCTTGAGCTGTCGGGTCCGGGGGCGCGGCTGTCGGGCCCCCTGGCACCTTCCCGGGGGTCGGGCGTGGGGCGATGGAGGTTCCAGGTGAACAAGTGGCCAATGTGCAAAGAGTGGTTGAGCACACAGTGCAGCCTCCGGCCGAGTCGCCACGACCGACGCGCCCGGCGGACCGCGGAGCCGCGCTCAAGATCATCCGGCTGGACGTACGGCGGGCCGGGACGCAACAGTGCCCCGGGTGATCACACCCGGGGCACCGCCGTACGTCCTGCCTCGCGGACTCAGCCCGCGGCCGCCGCGTCCGCGGCCCGGGCCTTCAGCGCGCGCTCCACACCGGAGCGGGACTCCACGACCAGCCGGCGCAGCGCCGGAGCCGGCTCGGAGCTCGCCAGCCAGGCGTCGGTGGCGTCCAGCGTGGCCTGCGAGACCTGGAGCGAGGGGTAGAGCCCGACCACGACCTGCTGGGCCATCTCGTAGCTGCGCGAGTCCCACACCTGCTTGACCGCCGCGAAGTAGCGCTCGGTGTAGGGGGCGAGCAGTTCACGCTGGTCGGCCTGCGCGAAGCCGTGGATGACGGCTTCCTGCACGGCGTTCGGCAGCTTCTCGTGCTCCACCACCGAGGCCCACACCTCAGCCTTGGCCTCCGCGCTCGGCCGGGCCGCCCGCGCGGCCGCCGCGTGCTCCTCGCCGGCCGAGGTCGGGTCGCGTACGAGCTCCGCGTCGATCGCCTCCTCGCCGGCCCGGCCGGTCGCGGCCAGCCGGGTCAGCAGCGCCCAGCGCAGATCGGTGTCCACGGTCAGGCCCTCGTACGACACGCCGCCGTCCAGCAGTCCGGCGAGGATGTCCAGCTGCTCGGGGGTACGGGCGGTCAGCGCGAACGCCCGGGCCCAGGCGAGCTGGTGGTCGCTGCCGGGGGCGGCGGCCGTCAGCTCCCGGAGCGCCGCCTCGGTCCAGCGGGCGAGCCCGGTCTCCCGCCACGCCGGGTCCGCGTACATCTCCAGCGCCAGCTTGGCCTGGCGGTGCAGGGACTGCACCACGCCGATGTCGGTCTCCTTACCGATGCCGTGCAGCACCAGGTCCAGATAGTCGCGGGCGGCCAGCTCACCGTCGCGGGTCATGTCCCAGGCGGCCGCCCAGATCAGCGCGCGCGGCAGCGACTCGGTGAAGTCCCCCACGTGGTCGCGGACCACGGCGAGCGACCGCTCGTCGAGCCGCACCTTCGCGTACGACAGGTCGTCGTCGTTGAGCAGGATCACATCGGGCCTGCGGGTCCCGGCGAACTCCGGCACCTCGGTCAGGGCGCCGTCCACGTCCAGCTCGACCCGGCGGGTGCGGACCAGCCGGCCCTCGGTGAGGTCGTAGGCGCCCACCGCGATCCGGTGCGGCCGCAGCACGGCCACGCCCTTGGCGCCGACGGGCAGGTCAGGGGCCTCCTGGCGTACGGCGAAGGAGGTGACGACCCCGTCCGCGTCCACCGTCAGCTCCGGGCGCAGCACATTGATCCCGGCGGTCTCCAGCCACGCCTTCGACCAGGTCCGCAGATCGCGCCCGGAGGTCTCCTCCAGCGCGCCCAGCAGGTCGGGCAGCCGGGTGTTCCCCCACGCGTGCCGCCGGAAGTACGCCTGCACGCCCGCGAAGAACTCGTCCTGGCCGACGTACGCGACGAGCTGCTTGAGCACGGACGCGCCCTTGGCGTACGTGATCCCGTCGAAGTTGACGAGCACGTCGTCCAGGTCGTTGATCTCCGCCATGATCGGGTGGGTGGACGGCAGCTGGTCCTGCCGGTACGCCCAGGTCTTCATCGAGTTGGCGAAGGTCGTCCAGGCGTGCGGCCACTTCGAGCCGGCGGCGGACGCCTGGCAGGCGATCGAGGTGTAGGTGGCGAACGACTCGTTCAGCCACAGGTCGTTCCACCACTCCATGGTGACCAGGTCGCCGAACCACATGTGCGCCAGCTCGTGCAGGATCGTCTCCGCGCGCGCCTCGTACGCGGCGTCGGTGACCTTCGAGCGGAAGACGTACTGGTCGCGGATGGTGACCGCGCCCGCGTTCTCCATCGCGCCCGCGTTGAACTCCGGGACGAACAGCTGGTCGTACTTGGCGAACGGGTAGGCGCAGCCGAACTTCTCCTCGAACCAGTCGAAGCCCTGCCGGGTCACCGCGAAGATCTCCTCCGCGTCCAGGTGCTCGGCGAGCGAGGGCCGGCAGTAGACGCCGAGCGGTACGCTGCGGCCGTCGCCCTCCCAGCTGCTGTGCACCGAGGCGTACGGGCCGACGATCAGCGCGGTGATGTACGTCGAGATGCGCGGGGTCGGCTCGAAGACCCACACACCGTCGGCCGGGGGCTCGGGGGTGGGCGAGTTGGAGACGACGGTCCAGCCGACGGGGGCCTTCACGGTGAACGCGAAGGTCGCCTTGAGATCGGGCTGTTCGAAGGCGGCGAAGACCCGCCGGGCGTCCGGTACTTCGAACTGCGTGTACAGATATGCCTGCTTGTCGACCGGGTCGACGAACCGGTGCAGGCCCTCACCGGTGTTCGTGTACGCGCACTCGGCGACGACCCGCAGCTCGTTTCCGCCCGCCCGCAGGGACGTCAGCGCGATCCTGGAGTCCGCGAAGACGTCCGCGGGGTCGAGCGGCTCACCGTTCAGCACGATCTCGCGCACAGTGGGCGCGACCAGGTCGATGAAGGTCGATCCCGCTTCCCGGACGTCGAACCGCACGGTCGTCTCCGAGCGGAACGTACCTCCGTCCTGGGCGCCGCTCAGGTCGAGCTCGATCGTGTAAGCGTCCACGCTCAGAAGGCGCGCACGCTCCTGCGCCTCCTCGCGCGTGAGGTTCGTACCAGCCACGGCGGGCCACTCCTTCTCTTCTCGCCTGGTGAGACGCCCATCCTCGCACGCGCCCCCTTCCCCCGCGCCGCGCGCCCGCTCCGCGGGTTCCGTTTTCCCACCGCGCCCGCCCGCCGGTACCGGTGGGCCGGCGTCCGCGGGTCCCGCGCCCGCCGTCACCGGCACATTCGTCGACGCCGAGGCCGTCCGACGTTGACACGCACGGGACCCGAGTGATGGGCTCGCGTTCCGCCTTCGCCGCCCCACCGGAAGGGACACCGTGCTGCGCAGGACCTCCGCCGTAGCAGTCATGGCCACCGTCTTCGGCGGCTGGCTCGGTCAGGCGCCCGCTCTCGCGGACCAGAGCCCCGCGACGCACCCGGCCGGCGCCACCTCGCCGACCGAGCAGGGCTCCACGGCTCCGGCCGTGTGGCCCAAGCCCCAGTCCCTGCGCGCGCAGGGCGACTTCGCCCGGGTCACCCCGCGGGTCACGCTCGTGACGGACCCGGCCGACAACCCCGACCCGTACGCGCTCGACGTCGTCGAGGACGCGCTGCGCGCCGCGGGCGCGGGCACGGTCACACGGGCGCACACCCCGGGCCCCGGTCTGGCCGTCTATCTGGGCACCGCGGCCGCCGGTCCGCTCGCCGGGCTCGGCGCCCCCGCCACGGGCGACCTGCCGGCGGGCGGCTACCGGCTGGCCGTCAGCGGCGCCGTGATCGCCATGGACGGGGTCGGCGACGACGGCCTCTTCCACGCCGCCCAGACCCTCCGTCAGCTCACGACCACCGAGAACGGCGAGGACGGCAAGAACGGCGAGAAGGGCTTCGCCGCCGTCGTGGTCAGGGACTGGCCCACCGCCCCCGTGCGCGGCGTCACGGAGGGCTTCTACGGCGTGCCGTGGACCCAGTCCCAGCGGCTGGCCCAGCTGGACTTCCTGGCCCGCACCAAGCAGAACCGCTTTCTGTACGCGCCGGGCGACGACCCCTACCGCCAGGCGCAGTGGCGCGAGCCCTACCCGGCCGGTCAGCGGGCCGACTTCCGCGCGCTGGCCCGGCGGGCCCAGCAGGACCATGTCACGCTCGCCTGGGCCGTCGCGCCGGGACAGGCGATGTGCTTCTCCTCACGGGACGACCAGCGCGCGCTGGAGCGCAAGCTCGACGCGATGTGGGCGCTGGGCGTGCGGGCGTTCCAACTCCAGTTCCAGGACGTGAGCTACAGCGAGTGGCACTGCGGCGCGGACGCGGCCCGCTTCGGCACCGGCCCGGACGCGGCCGCCCGCGCGCAGGCGAGCACGGCCAACGCGACGGCCGCCTACCTCGCCGACCGGTACGGCGCCGACGCGCCCGAACTCTCCCTGCTGCCCACCGAGTTCTACCAGGACGGCCCGACCCCGTACCGGACCGCGCTGGCCAAGGCGCTCGATCCGGCGGTCGAAGTGGCCTGGACCGGCGTCGGGGTGCTGCCCGCGACCATCACCGGCGCCCAAGTGGCGGGCGCCAAGGCCGCGTTGCGGCACCCGCTGCTGACCGTCGACAACTACCCGGTCAACGACTTCGCGCCCGGCCGGCTCTTCCTCGGCCCCTACACCGGCCGTGAGCCCGCCGTCGCGACGGTCTCCGCCGGGCTGCTGGCGAGCGCGATGCAGCAGCCGACCGCGTCGCGCGTTCCGCTCTTCACGGCGGCCGACTTCGCCTGGAATCCCCGGGGTTACGACCCGGCGGCGTCCTGGCGGGCCGCGATCGACGACCTGGCGGGCGGCGACCCGGCCGCCCGCGCGGCGCTGGGCGCGCTCGCCGGGAACGAGACGTCGTCCGCGCTCGGCGGCGAGGAGTCGGCCTATCTGCGGCCGCCGATCGAGGAGTTCGGGTCCGCGCTGGACGGCGCGGACCCGGCCCGGCTCACCGCCGCCGAGCAGAAGCTGCGGTCCGCCTTCACGGTCATGCGCACCTCCCCCACGGCCCTCGGCGGCCTGGCGGACGGCACCTTCGGCGACGAGGTACGGCCCTGGCTCGACCGTCTGTCGCGCTACGGCTCGGCGGGCGGGCACGCCCTCGACATGCTGATGGCCCAGGCGCGGGGCGACGACACCGCCGCGTGGCGGGCCCGGCAGGCGCTGGACCGGGACCGCGGCGCGCTGGCCCAGGGCACCGCCACGGTCGGCGAGCAGACCCTCGACGGCTTCCTGTCCCGCGCGGTGGACGACGGCGACGCCTGGAGCGGGCTGCGCGCGGACGGCCGCACCGCCACGACCACGATGTCCTCCGGGCACGGCACCGACCCGTCCGCGATGGTCGACGGCAAGGACACCACCGCCTGGTCCAGCGACGCCCCGCCGCAGCCGGACGACTCCTTCGGGGTCGACCTCGGCACGTCGCGGCCGGTCGGCTCGGTGCGGATCACCATGGGCGACGGCAGCGGCTCCGACGACTTCCTGCACGACGCGGTCCTGGAGATCGCCGACGACGGCACCGGCTGGCGGCGTATCGGCGTCTACCACGACCGGGCGGTGATCACCGCGACCCTCCCCGAGGGCACCCGGGCCCGCCAGGTGCGGCTGCGCGCAACCGGCACCCAGCCGGGCGCGGTGACCGTAAGGGAGTTCGCCGTGGCCCTGACCGGCGCGGCCGCCCCCACGGCCACCGGCGGCGCACACGCCGCCGCGGTGGTGGACGGCGACCTGTCCACGGGCGCCGGGCCAGGCCCGGTGACCGTCGACTTCGGCGGCGCCCGGGTGCTGGACACCGTGACGGTCGCGACCACCGGGCGGACCGCCGCCGACCTCACCGACGGCGGTCCCCCGCCGGGACCGCCGGACGCCGAGACCCCGCCGGCCGCCCATCCGGAGCCCGGGGAGCACCCCGCGCCCGCGCCCGTCTCCGTCGACGTCCGTCTGGCCGACGGCGGCTGGCGCCGGATCGGGGTCCTGGACGGCGGCTGGACGGAGCTGCCCGCCGGGGTGCGGGCCGACGCCGTACGGCTCTCGGACGGTGACGGGGTGCGCGAGGTCGTGCCGTGGTTCGCGGACGCGCCCCGGGTGACGGCCGACCGGCCGGAGGTGGACGCCGAGGCCGGCGGCCCGGCGGCCACCGTGACCCTCGGGGTCGCCTCCGGACTGCCCCGCGACACCACGGCCGCCGTCACGGCCGACGACGTGCCGAAGCCGCTGCGGGTGACGGTCCCCGCCTCGGCCGCCCTGCGCCGAGGCGCCACCACCGCCGTACCGCTGCGGATCGCGGTACCCGCGGGCACCGCCCCCGGCACGTACTCCGTCCCGGTCCGCGTCACCGTGGACGGCAGGACCGTCGAGCGGCGGGTCACCGTACGCACGCATCCGCGTACCGGCGGGCCGGACCTCGTGCCCGGCGGGTGGGCGACCTCGTCCGGGAACGAGACGGCCGACTTCCCCGCCGCGCACGTGACCGACGGCGATCCGGCGACCCGCTGGTCCTCACCCGTCGAGGACGACGCCTGGGTGCAGGTCGAGCTGGCCGCCCCGGCGAAGGTGGGCCGGGTGGAGCTGAGCTGGCAGGACGCCTACGCCGCGGCCTACGACGTGCGGACCTCGGCGGACGGCGTGACCTGGCGGACCGCGGCGAGCGTCACCGCCGGCGGCGGGGGCCACGAGACCGTGTGGCTCGACTCCCCCGCCGACACCCGCTTCCTGCGGGTGCAGGGGGTGCGCCGGGCCACCAAGTACGGCTACTCGCTGTACGGCATTCAGGCGTACGCGGCCGCGGGGTGACCTCGCGCGCAGGCCGCGAAGCACCCCGTGACACACGAAAGCCCGGATCTCAGGCTGATATGCCGTCGATCCGGGCCAGGGCGTCGTCCGCGCCGAAAGGTTGCAGGTATGGCAACCAGCGCGGGTCCCGGTGACCGGTCCCGATGATCCGCCAGGCGAGCCCGGACGGCGGGGCCGGTTGATGGCGCAGCCGCCAGCCCAGCTCGGCCACATGGCGGTCCGCCTTCACGTGGTTGCAGCGTCTGCACGCCGCCACCACGTTGTCCCAGGCGTGCTGTCCGCCGCGGCTGCGCGGGATGACGTGGTCGACGCTGGTGGCGGCGGCTCCGCAGTACGCGCACTTGCCGCCGTCGCGGGCGAAGAGTGCTCGGCGGGTGAGAGGCACGGTGCCACGAAAGGGCACCCGGACGAATTTGGTGAGTTTCACCACACTTGGCGCGGGCAGCGCCGTGGTCTCGCTGTGCAGATAGGCGCCGGATTCCTCTAGGCACACGGCCTTGTTGTTGAGCACGAGGACAAGCGCACGGCGGAGCGGTACGACGCCGAGCGGCTCGTACGACGCGTTCAGGACCAGGACATGCGGCACGGATGCCTCCTTTAACGCCGGCGGCGCGTGGCTCGCGCCGGGACGATCTGCGTCAAGTCTCTCCGGAAGGCGGTCCGGCGCGCCACCATGCCCGGGTAACGGACCGAGGGTGTTTTGCGGCACACCGGCCCGCGCGGGGCCCGTACCGCCCCTCGTATCCCCGGCGCGGCGGGCGTTCCGCCCGGGTGAACGCGGGCCGGGAGAGGCCGGGGAGAGGAACGTCCGGCGGCTAGATTGGAAGCTCGTTCCACGCCCTACGGAGGTCCCCGCCCGTGTCCAGCGCGACGCCCAGTGCCGACACACCCCTCGACAGCGTGCCGCGCTCGGCCGCCCAGGCCGGCAGCTGGGTGGACGAGAACTGGGCCGACTGGCTCAACGCGGGGCTGCGCATCCTGCTCATCGTGGCCATAGCGGTCGTGCTGCGCTCGGTGGTCCGGCGGACCATCAGCCGGCTCATCGACCGGATGAACCGGGGCGCGGAGGCCGCGGCGAACACCACGCTCGGCGGGCTGCTGGTCAACGCCGAGCGGCGCAAGCAGCGCAGCGAGGCGATCGGCTCGGTGCTCAGGAGCGTCGCGTCCTTCCTCATCCTGGGCACGGCCGCGCTGACCGTGCTGTCGGTGCTGCGGATCAATCTGGCGCCGCTGCTGGCCAGCGCCGGGGTGGCCGGAGTGGCGATCGGCTTCGGCGCTCGGAACCTGGTCACGGACTTCCTGTCCGGCGTCTTCATGATCCTGGAGGACCAGTACGGCGTCGGGGACGTGATCGACGCCGGGGTGGCCAGTGGCACGGTGGTGGAGGTCGGCCTGCGGGTGACCAAGCTGCGCGGCGAGAACGGCGAGATCTGGTACGTGCGCAACGGCGAGGTCAAGCGGATCGGCAACCTCAGCCAGGGCTGGGCGACGGCCGTGGTGGACGTGCAGGTGGGCAGCGGCGAGGACCTGGAGCGGGCCCGGTCGGTGATCACGGCGGCGGCCGAGGCCCTGGCCAAGGAGGACCCCTGGGACGAGCGGCTCTGGGAGCCGGTCAAGGTGCTGGGCCTGGAGTCGGTGAACGCGGACTCGGTGGTGATCCGGGCGCAGGCCAGGACCACGCCCGGCCAGGCGTCCGCGGTGGAGCGGGAGCTGCGCTGGCGGATCAAGCAGGCGTTCGAGGAGGCGGGCATCGTGATCACCGGGGGCGCGACCGCCGCCACGGCGGCCCGCGAGCCCTCGGCCGAGGACGCCGAGGAGCAGGCGCCGGGTCAGGTGCCCGCGCAGGGGCACGGGCGGGGCTCCGCGGGCGCCCCGGCCGCCGCCGAGCCGGCTGCCGAGGCCCGCCCGTCCGCTCCCCCGCCGGCCGCCGGCGAGAACTGACCGCCGGCGTACTCCTCCGGCCGGGTTGGTAACGACTTGGCCGAAGGACCGGTGACTCCTCTTGACGCTCCGCCGATAACGGGCCTACCTTTCGTTTTGCCAATAGGAAACTTTCCTAACAGTGAACTGAGGGAGGATGGCGCGCATGGCTGGCACCCCTGGAACGCCGCGCGTACTGCGCGCCATGAACGACCGCGCCGCGCTCGACCTCCTCCTGGAGCACGGCACGCTCTCCCGCACCCGGATCGGCAAGCTCACCGGCCTGTCCAAGCCCACGGCCTCCCAGCTGCTGGCCAGGCTCGAAGCCGCCGGACTCGTCCTGGCCACCGGCACCACCGCCGGCCGCCCCGGCCCCAACGCCCAGCTCTACTCCGTCAACCCGGCGGCCGCCCATGTCGCCGGGCTCGATGTCAACACCGACCGGATCAGGGCCGCGGTCGCCGACATCACCGGCCGTACCGTCGGCACCTTCAAGCTGCTCACCCCGCACCGCCGGGCCGGCACCGCCGTCGAGCAGGTCGTCGAGGCGCTCGACGGAGCCGTCAAGGCCGCCGGGATCAGCCGGACCGATCTGCACCGAGTGGTCATCGGCACCCCCGGCGCCTTCGACCCGAGCACCGGACGGCTGCGCTACGCCAGCCATCTGCCCGGATGGCACTCCGCCAGCCTGCTCGACGAGTTCGCCGCGGCCCTGCCGATGCCGCTGGAGTACGACAACGACGTGAACCTCGCCGCGGTCGCCGAACAGCGGATCGGCGCGGCCCGGGGCCACGACGACTTCGTGCTGCTCTGGAACGAGGAGGGCATCGGCGCCGCCCTGGTGATAGGGGGCCGGCTGCACCGCGGACGCACCGGCGGCGCCGGCGAGGTCGGCTTCCTGCCGGTGCCCGGCACCCCGCTGGTCCGCAACGTCACCAAGGCCAACAACGGCGGCTTCCAGGAGCTCGCCGGCTGCAACGCCGTCGTGCGGATCGCCCGGGAACTCGGCATCACCGTCCCGGCAGGCACCCAGCAGGACGCCGCCGCGCAACTGCTCACCGACGCCGCCGCGCGGCACGAGGAGGACGGCGCCCACGCCGAACTGCTCGCCCGCTGCGCCACCGGCACCGCCATCGGCCTCGCCTCGCTCGTCGCCGTGCTCGACCCCGAACTCATCGTTCTCTCCGGTGAGGTGACCGTCGCCGGCGGGGAACCCCTGCGGGCGCTGATCCAGTCCGAACTGGCCGAACTGGCCGTACCCCGGCCCCGGCTGGTGCTCGGCGCCGTACAGCGCCACCCCGTACTGAGCGGCGCGCTGGAGAGCGCGCTCGCCACCACCCGCGACGAGGTGTTCGACACCTCCCGCTGACCCCCTGCCCCCGGACCCCCCGGTCCACCGCCCGGCCGAACGCGACGGCATCCTCCCCCGCCGTCGTGACGGCACCGCACACCCCAAGCACGCTCCAGCACACCCCCGTACACCCCGCCACACCCTCGTACCCCTTGATCCCGGAGGTAAAGCGCAGTGTCCCGTCTGACGAAAGCAGCCGCCGCGGTGGCGTCCGCTGCCGCGATTTCCCTGCTCGCGAGCGCGTGTACGGGCCAGAGCTCGACCACGGCCAGCGACGACGCCACCAAGGACGTCACCATCACCTTCTGGCACGGCTGGACCGCCCCCAACGAGCTGAAGGCGATCAACGACAACGTCGCCCGCTTCGAGAAGGCGCACCCCAACATCCACGTCAAGGTGCAGAGCAACATCACCGACGACAAGATCAACCAGGCGCTGCGGGCCGGCGGCGACAAGGCCCCCGACGTGGTCTCCTCCTTCACCACCGACAACGTCGGCAAGTTCTGCTCCTCCAACGCCCTCGCCGATCTGTCCTCCTTCCTCAAGAAGGACGCCATCGACCCGGAGACCACCTTCCCCAAGCCGATGCTGGAGTACACCCAGTACCAGGGACAGCGCTGCACCCTGCCGCTGCTCGGCGACGCGTACGGCCTGTACTACAACAAGAAGGAGTTCGCCGAGGCCGGGATCAGCGGCCCGCCCAAGACGCTCTCCGAGTTCAAGGCCGACGCGGTCAAGCTGACCAGGAGCAGCGGGGACTCGTACTCCCAGCTCGGCTTCATGCCGAACTTCCACGGCTACGAGTCCACCACCACGCACATGGCCGCGCAGTGGGGAGTGAAGTACTTCGACGCCGACGGCAAGTCCCAGGTCGCCAAGGACCCCGGCTTCGCCGCGATGTTCAACTGGCAGCAGGACATGGTCAAGTCGCTCGGCGGCTTCAAGAAGCTGGAGAAGTACCGCAACACCTTCGGTGACGAGTTCGGCGCCAAGAACCCGCTCCAGACCGGCCAGGTGGCCATGGGCATGGACGGCGAGTGGCGGCTCGGCATGGCCAAGGACGCCGGGATGGACGACCTCGGAGTGGCGCCCTTCCCGGTCCCCGACGACCAGGAGAGCACCTACGGCAAGGGCTATCTGTCCGGCACGATCATCGGCATCGCCAACAACAGCGCCAAGAAGAACGCGGCCTGGGAACTGGTGAAGTTCATGACCACCGACACCGACGCCGTGGTCTCCTTCGCCAACGCGATCCACAACGTGCCCTCCACGCTGGAAGCGCTCAAGTCGCCGAAGCTGGACGCCGACCCCGGCTTCCGCATCTTCATCGACATCGCCCAGAACGCGAACAGCACCACCACCCCGCCCAGCATCAACGGCGGCGCCTACCAGCTCACCCTCCAGGACTTCGGCTACGCCTACGAGGCCGGCAAGTCCAAGGACCTCACCACCGGTCTGCAGGGCGTCGACGCACAGGTCGACAAGGACATCGCGCAGGCCAAGTGATGAGCGCCGTCCACCCCCTGCTGAGAGCCAAGCGCCGCAAGGCCGCGCTCCGCAACCTCGCCTTCCTGTCCCCGTGGATCATCGGCTTCAGCGTCTTCTTCGCCTACCCGCTGCTGTCCACCGTCTACTTCTCGTTCATGCACTACGACGGGATCAACCCGCCGACATGGACCGGCGGCAAGAACTGGTCCTACGTCTTCAACGACTACCCCTTCTTCTGGCCCGCGCTGCGCAACACGCTGTGGCTGGTCGTGGTGATGGTGACCCTGCGGGTGATCTTCGGCCTGGGCATCGGGCTGCTGATCACCAAGATCAAGACAGGCGCGGGCTTCTTCCGTACGGCCTTCTACCTGCCGTACCTGGCCCCGCCGGTCGCCGCCACCATGGCGTTCGTCTTCCTGCTCAACCCCGGTACCGGGCCGGTGAACCACATACTCGGCGGGATCGGCATCCCGACCCCCGGCTGGTTCACCGACCCGCACTGGTCCAAGCCCGCGCTGACCATCCTGGCCGTGTGGGGCATCGGCGACCTGATGGTCATCTTCATGGCCGCGCTGCTCGACGTGCCCAAGGAGCAGTACGAGGCCGCCGAGCTGGACGGCGCCGGCGCCTGGACCCGCTTCCGGTACGTCACACTGCCCAACATCTCGCCGATCGTGATGTTCGCGGTGGTCACCGGGGTCATCCAGACGATGCAGTACTACACACAGCCACTGGTCGCCGGGAAGGTCGCCTCCGGCATCATCGGCAACTCGGGCCAGCAGTTCGAGCCCGGCTACCCCGACAAGTCGACCCTGACCCTGCCGCAGCTCGTCTACGAACGGGGCTTCCAGCGCTTCGACTACGGCTCCGCGTGCGTCATCGCGCTCGTGCTCTTCGTCCTGGCGATGGCGTTCACGGCCCTGCTGATGCGCCGCCGCAACGGCTTCCTGTCGGCGGAGGACTGATTTTCCCATGACCCATACGACTCTCGCCCCGCCCGCGCCGGCCCCCGCCGCACCCGGCATCGACCAGCGCGCCCGGCGCACCGCGCGGCGCAAGGAGTGGCTGCACTGGATCGCCGTGCACTCCCTGGGGATCGCCGCGGCCGCGTTCTTCGTGCTGCCGTTCGTCTTCGTCTTCCTCACCGCGGTGATGAGCGACAACCAGGCGCTCACCCGCGACCTGTGGCCGCACCCCTGGCACTGGTCCAACTTCCGCACGGTCTGGGACACCCCCGGCTTTCTGACCTGGTGGCGCAACACCCTGGTCTACGCGGTCTCCGGCACGGTGCTGACCGTGGTGTCCTCACTGCCGGTGGCGTACGCGCTGGCGAAGTTCCGCTTCCGCGGCCGTAATCTGATCATGGTCCTGGTGATCTCGACGATGATGCTGCCGCCGCAGGTGGTCATCATCCCGATGTACCTGTTCTGGACCAAGCAGATGGGGATGGACGGCACGCTGTGGCCGCTGATCATCCCGATGGCGTTCGGCGACGCGTTCACCATCTTCCTGCTGCGGCAGTTCCTGCTGACGATCCCGAAGGAGTACACCGAGGCCGCCCGGGTCGACGGCTGCGGCGAACTGCGCACGCTGCTCAAGGTCATCATCCCGATGATCAAGCCGGCCATCGCCGCGGTCGCCCTCTTCCAGTTCTTCTACTGCTGGAACGACTACTTCGGCCCGCAGATCTACGCCAGCTCCAACACGGCGGCGTGGACCCTCAGTTACGGATTGGAGTCCTTCAAGGGCGCACACCACACCAACTGGAATCTGACCATGGCGGCCACCGTTCTCGTGATGGCCCCGGTGATCGTGGTCTTCTTCTTCGCGCAAAAGGCCTTCATCGAAGGCGTGACCCTTACTGGAGTCAAGGGATGAAACTGGCAGTCGTGGGCGGTGGGTCCACGTATACACCCGAACTGATCGACGGGTTCGCGCGGTTGCGGGACACGCTGCCGGTCGAGGAACTGGTGCTGGTCGATCCGGCCGCCGACCGGCTGGAGCTGGTCGGGGGGCTGGCCCGGCGGATCTTCGCCAAGCAGGGGCACCCCGGGCGCATCGTGACCACCGACGACCTGGAAGCGGGGGTGGAGGGCGCCGACGCCGTCCTGCTCCAGCTGCGGATCGGCGGACAGGCCGCGCGCGACCAGGACGAGACATGGCCGCTGGAGTGCGGCTGCGTCGGCCAGGAGACCACCGGCGCGGGCGGCCTCGCCAAGGCGCTGCGCACGGTTCCCGTCGTGCTCGACATCGCCGAGCGGGTGCGCAGGGCCGCGCCCGACGCGTGGATCATCGACTTCACCAACCCCGTCGGCATCGTCACCCGCGCGCTGCTCCAGGCCGGGCACAAGTCGGTCGGCCTGTGCAACGTGGCGATCGGCTTCCAGCGCAAGTTCGCCAAGCTGCTGGACGTGACCCCCGAGCAGGTGCACCTCGACCACGTGGGGCTCAACCACCTCACCTGGGAGCGCGGGGTCCGGCTGGGCGGGCCGACCGGCGAGGACGTCCTGCCCAAGCTGCTGGCCGACCACGGCGACGACATCGCCGCGGACCTGCACCTGCCGCGCGCGGTGCTCGACCGGCTCGGCGTCGTGCCGTCGTACTACCTGCGCTACTACTACGCCCACGACGAGGTCGTACGCGAGCTGGGCACCAAGCCGTCGCGGGCCGCGGAGGTCGCCGCGATGGAGAAGCAGCTGCTGGAGATGTACGGCGACCCGGCGCTCGACGAGAAGCCGGAGCTGCTGTCCAAGCGCGGCGGCGCCTTCTACTCCGAGGCGGCGGTGGCCCTGGCCTCCTCGCTGCTGCGGAACACCGGCGACGTCCAGGTCGTCAACACGTACAACAACGGCACCCTGCCGTTCCTCGCGGACGACGCGGTGATCGAGGTGCCGGCCGTGGTGGACGGCACCGGCACCGCGCCGCTGCCGGTCGCGCCGCTCGACCCGCTGTACGCGGGGCTGATCGCGAACGTGACGGCGTACGAGGACCTGGCCCTGGAGGCGGCACTGCGCGGCGGCCGGGACCGGGTGTTCAAGGCGCTGCTGGCGCACCCGCTGGTCGGGCAGTTCGAGTACGCGGAGGCGCTGACCGACCGTCTGATCGCCCACAACCGGGAGCACCTGGCGTGGGCGTGACTCTCCCCCCGGGCCGCCCGCCCGGGAGCGATCCCCATCAGGGCCGCCCGCCCGCGAGCGAGCCGGAACCGCTCGTACCCGGCGGTGTCCTCGCCGTCGACGCGGGCAACAGCAAGACCGACGTCGCGCTGGTCGCCGCCGACGGGACGGTGCTCGGCACCGCCCGCGGCGGCGGGTTCCAGCCGCCGGTCGTCGGGATCGACACGGCCGTCGGGGAGGTCGCCCGCATCGTCGCGCGCGCGGCCGCCGACGCGGGGCTGCCCGCGGGCGGCGGCCGGCCGCTGGTCGAGCACACCTCGGCGTGCCTGGCCAACGCGGATCTGCCGGTCGAGGAGGAGCAGCTCCAGCAGGCCGTGCACGCGCGCGGCTGGGCGCGTACGACATGGGTCGCCAACGACACGTTCGCGATACTGCGGGCGGGGGTGGACGAGCCTCGGGGCGTCGCGGTGGTGTGCGGCGCGGGGATCAACTGCGTCGGCATGCTGCCGGACGGGCGTACCGCGCGCTTCCCGGCCATCGGGAAGATCTCCGGTGACTGGGGCGGCGGTTCGGGCCTCGCGGAGGAGGCCCTGTGGTTCGCCGCCCGCGCGGAGGACGGGCGCGGTGAGCCGACCGCGCTGGCGACGGCGCTGCCGGCGCACTTCGGTCTTGACTCGATGTACGGGCTCATCGAGGCGCTGCATCTGGAGCGCATACCGGCGGCCCGCAGATACGAGCTGACGCCGGTGCTCTTCGCGGCCTCGGACGCCGGGGACGCGGTGGCCAGGTCGATTCTCGACCGGCAGGCCGAGGAGATCGTGGCGCTGGCGTCGGTCGCGCTGGGCCGGCTCGGGCTGCTGGAGGAGCCGGCGGACGTCGTGCTCGGCGGCGGGGTGATGGCGGCGCGGAACCCGTATCTGATGGCGGCGGTGACCGAGCGGCTGGCGGCTCGGGCGCCGAAGGCCCGTCCCCATGTGGTGACGGCGCCGCCGGTGCTGGGCGCCGCGCTGCTGGGCCTCGACCACACGGCGGCGCCGCCGGCCGCGCACGCGGCGCTGCGCGCCCACTACGCGTAGGCCCCTTCCGGCCCGGCCCGCTCCCCCGGGCCGCCGGCGGGGGCTTGCGCGCGGTCGCCGGGCCCGCCCCGCGCGTCCGCCGTACGGCCCGCGCCGCCACCCGCCGCCCTCCGGGTGGCGGCGCGACCGCGTGCGGGACATTCGGGGCGCGGGCGGGGAACCGCGCGGGTGCGCGCGGCGTGGTGGCGGGTGGGGGCCGCACCGCATCGCCGAACCGGTGTGGAGTGTTGCGGCCGGCGGCAGCCATACTGCTCGCTGAGAGCGTGACTTCCGCGGACGCGGTGGTTCGGTGGTGGGGGAGGGTATGTGACGCATACGCCGACAGGGGGCCCGGACATACAGGGGCCGGCCGTCGCGCTGCCCGAACAGCGCGGGGCGCGCCGCCGGGCCTGGGTGGAGTCGGCCGAGCGGCTGCGCGCCGCGGCCACCACCGAGCCGGGCCGGCTGCGTCTGATCGGTGCCGTGCTCGCGGTCCTGGTCGTGGCGTTCGGCGCGGTCACCGCGTGGCAGGTCGCCGACCGCGCGGCCGCCGCGGACAACGTCGTGCACCACAGCGAGCCGCTGAGCGCGAAGGCCGCCGAGATCTACCGCTCCCTCGCGGACGCCGACGCGACCGTCGCGGGCGGCTTCCTGGTCGGCGGTCAGGAGCCGAAGAGCGCCTCGGACCGGTACCAGAAGGACATCGACACCGCCGCGAGGCTGATCACGGAGGCCGCGGCGAACAGCCAGGGCTCCGCCGAGGCCGCCGAGCAGATCGCCTCGCTCAACCGCCAACTGCCCTCCTACACCCAGTGGGTGGCGACCGCCCAGGCCGACAACCGGCAGGGCCTGCCGCTGGGCGGCGCGTATCTGCGGTACGCCGACGAGCAGATGCGGATGGACGGCGGTCTGCTGGACGCGGCCGACAAGCTCTACCAGGCGGAGACCGAGCGGCTGGGCCACGACTACGGCCGGGCGAAGGCGCTGCCGTACGCGGCCTGGGCGCTGGGTCTGCTCGCGCTGGGCGCGCTGGTGTGGGCGCAGCGGCGGCACTACCGGCGTACCAACCGGGTGTTCAACCAGGGTCTGCTGGCCGCCAGCGCGGCCTGCGCGGTGGTCCTGCTGTGGCTGGTGGCCGGGCACACGCTGGCCCGCAGCCAGCTGTCCGACTCGTACGCGCACGGCGCGAAGTCGATGCAGGTGCTCAACAACGCGCGGATCGGGGTGCTCCAGGCCCGCGGTGACGAGAATCTGACGCTGGTGGCGCGCGGTTCCGGTGACTCGTACGAGACCAACTTCGCCAAGGGCATGACGGATCTGGCGGGCGAGGACCCCAAGGGTGTGGGCGGTGAGCTGGCGCAGGCGCTGGCGCTGGCCGACAACGAGGCGGGCCGGGCCCCGGTGAACGCCGCGATCCAGGGGGTGCGGGCCTGGCGCGGCCGGCACACCACGGCCCGGGCCAGTGACGACGGCGGGGACTACACCACGGCGGTCGCCGAGGTGATCGGCGGCAAGGACAGCCACGGCAGGACGGTGACCGAGACGACCGGGCAGTGCTTCGACAAGGTCGACGCGAGCCTGGAGCAGGCGGTCGGGCACGAGCAGGACGAGTTCCGCAAGGCCGCGAACAGCGGCCGGGGCGCGCTGTCGCTGCTGCCGTACGGCGCCGGGCTGCTGGCCGTGCTGGCGGCGGCGGGCGCGCTGCTCGGCATCGGGCGCCGTCTTTCGGAGTACCGGTGAGCGGCGTGCGGAACGGAACGGGTGGACCCCGGAGGGGAGTTGCGATGGGCGCCGGACTGCGCGGGTGGGGCGGGGTCGCGGCGATGGCGGCGGCCTGCGCGCTGGCCGTCACCGCGGCGCTGACCCCGCTGGGCGATCACGGGGGCGCGACGCCGGGGAGCTCCGGGTCCTCGACGACGCGGGCGAACTACGCGTCGGCGCTGGACTCGCTTGACAAGCAGGACAGTTGCCGGGACCCGGAGGCCAGTCTCGACCCGGCGTCGGGTACGACGGACGGCGCGGCGGTGCAGCGCATCAGGGACCGCGACCGGCTGGTGGTCGGGGTGGACCAGAACAGCTATCTGTGGGGCTTCCGCGACCCGGCGACGGGCCGGATCGCCGGTTTCGACATCGACATCGTGCGGGCCATCGCGCAGGACATCCTCGGCGACCCGTCCAAGGTGCAGTATCTGACCGTGCCGACCGCCCAGCGCGTCGCCATGATCCAGCAGCACAAGGTCGACATGGTGGTCCGCACGATGACCGTCAACTGCGAGCGGATCAAGGAAGTCGCCTTCTCCACCGCGTACTTCGAGGCCGGGCAGCAGATCCTGGCCCCCAGGTCCTCGGCCGTCACGGGCTACGACCGTTCGCTCAAGGGCCGGACGATCTGCACGGCGACCGGTTCGACCGGTGAGGCCAGGCTGAAGGACAAGGAGAAGGGCGCCGCGTCACTCGGCGCGAAGTACATCACCGTACCCAATCAGCTGGACTGTCTGGTGCGGCTCCAACTCGGCCTGGCCGACGCGGTGTTCACCGACAACGCGCTGGCCGCGGGGCAGGCCGCGCAGGACCCGTCGGTGCATCTGGTGGGCGAACCGGTCACCGAGGAGCCGTACGGTGTGGCCATGAACCTCGCGGACCAGGATCTGGTACGCAGGGTCAATCAGGTGCTGAACGCCTACCGGGCGGGCGGTTCCACGAGCCCGTGGATGCGCAGTTACGACAAGTGGCTCGCCGCGGATCTGCCGGGGATCGGCGGGCCGCCCGAGCCGAAGTACAAGTGAACACCGACGTACAGGTGAGCACCGGCACAAGGGTGAACACACAGCGGTACGCAGCACACGTGACGCGAGACGTACCGGACGCGGAAGGCGTGGAACACGTAGGAGCCGTGGCAGCAGCGGACGACGGACGCACGGGAAGAGGGTGTGATGGCGGTCGCGGGACCAGCCGGACCGGTGATGGGCCGGGAGGACGTGGACCGTGCTCTGGCGCGGCTCGGCGCCGAGCACGAGGCCGTCGAGTCGTCGCTGCTCGCCCTCCAGGACCACTCGGGCCGCAGGCTGCTCGAAGGCGCGGAGCTGACCGGTGTCACCAAGGAGCGCTGGGCGGCGACCGACACGGCGATCACCGCGCTGTGGACGCACTTCGAGGCGTACACCGACGCCCTGAACGGCGCCCGTGAGCTGCGGGCCCGCCGCCGCTGGCCGACCCAGACCGAACTGGGCCGGCTCACCGAGCTGTTGCGCGGCGAGGGTGTCACGGTCTCGGGCGCGGACCTGCCGGACGGCGCCCGCTCGCTGACCGGTCCGGCCCGGCTGACCGAGCGGTTGAGTCTGGAGGAGGTGCTGCGGCGGATGAACACCTGGTACGACCAGGCCATGGAGACCGTCTCGGCCGCCGACTCCGTCTGGTCGGCGCTGCCCGCCCGGATAGATCTGCTGGCCGCCGAGACCCAGCGGGTGCGCTCGCTGGCCCACTCGGTGGGGGTGCGGCCGGGCGCGCATCCGGCCGGGGACGATCTGGAGCAGCTGATCGGGGAGTTGACGGCGCTGCGGGAGCGGACCGTCTCCGATCCGCTGGCCTTCTGGCGGGCCGAGCCGGCGCCCGGCCGCCCGGACACCTCGCGCTACGAGGAGGCGGGCCGGCGGCTGGAGGACATCCGCCGCGAGGTGGAGGCCGTGCTGCATGTGCGGGACGACGCCGAGCACCGGCTCAAGCGGCTGCGCGATGTGCTCTCGCGGGCGGACCGCACCCTGACCGAGGCGCGCAGCGCCCGGGTCGAGGTGCTGTCGAAGATCCTCGCCTCGGACGTGCCCGCGGTGAGCGGTCCGGCGGCGGCGCTGCACGAACGGCTCGCGGCGGCCGAGGAGTTCGCCCGGGACACCCGGTGGCACCGGCTGTCCCCGCTGCTGGACAGCCTGGAGGAGGACGCGGACGACGAGCTGCTGCGGGCCAGGGACTCGCTGACCGCGGTGACCGCGCCGCTGGCGGTACGGGCCGAGCTGCGCGGCCGGCTGGACGCCTACCGGGCGAAGGTGGCCCGGCTGGGCCTGGCCGAGGACCCGGTGCTCATCGAGCGGTACGACCAGGCGCGGCGGCTGCTGTGGAGCGCGCCCTGCGACCTGGCCGCCGCGGAGCGCACGGTACGGCGCTATCAGCAGGCGGTCGCGGACCTCGGCACGCCGCGCGCGCCGATGGACCGCCGGGGGCCCGCGTGAAGGGCGCCGGCGGCATGGACACGAGCCGGGTCATGGGCGGGGTCATGGGCGGGCCGGGGATCGGCGCGACGGAAACCGGCGTGACGGGCAGGACCAGCGGTTCGGCAGGGGAAGGCTGAGGGGGAGACCGTGAGCAAGTGCCAACGGCCCGGCTGTGACGGGACCTTGGAGGACATGGGCGGCGGCGAGCTGTACTGCGACACCTGCGGTCTCGCCCCGCTGCCGGCCGCCGCGGTGGCCGTGGCACCGGCACCGGCACCGGCACCGGCCGTACCGTCGGCCCGCTCCGGCGCGGACTCCGGGCGGTCCAGCGGTTCGAGCCGGTCCTCGCGTTCGTCGCGGTCCACCTCGCAGGCGTCCCGCCGTTCGGTCTCCGGGCGGCTGTCCCAGTCGCTGGCCGGGGCCTCGACCGGCCGTTCGGTGTCGGTGCGCAGCACCCGCGGCAGCGGCAGCGGCCCCTCGCGCGGCAAGCTGGGCGCGGGCCTGGTGGCCGTACCGCCGGTGCCTCGGCCCGATCCGCAGGCCGCGGTACTGGCCAACCCCGAGGTGCCCGAGCGCAAGCGGTACTGCAGCAGGAGCGACTGCGGCGCCCCAGTGGGCCGCAGTCGCGGCGACCGGCCGGGCCGTACCGAGGGCTACTGCACCAAGTGCGGGCACCCGTACTCCTTCACGCCCAAGCTGCGGTCCGGCGACGTGGTGCACGGGCAGTACGACGTGGTGGGGTGCCTGGCGCACGGCGGGCTCGGCTGGATCTATCTGGCGGTGGACCGCGCGGTCTCCGACCGCTGGGTGGTGCTCAAGGGCCTGCTGGACACCGGGGACGAGGACGCGCTGGCCGCGGCGGTCTCCGAGCGGCGGTTCCTGGCGGAGATCGAGCACCCCAACATCGTGCGGATCTACAACTTCGTCGAGCACCTCGACCAGCGCACGGGCACGCTCGACGGCTACATAGTGATGGCCTACGTCGGCGGCAAGTCGCTCAAGGAGATCGCCAACGAGCGCCGTACGCCCGACGGCAAGCGGTCCCCGCTGCCGGTCGCGCAGGCCATCGCCTTCGCCATCGAGGCGCTGGAGGCCCTGGGCCATCTGCACAGCCGCAACCTGCTCTACTGCGACTTCAAGGTGGACAACGCGATCCAGACCGAGGACCGGCTCGAACTCATCGACATGGGCGCGGTCCGCCGGATGGACGACGCCGAGTCGGCGATCTACGGCACGGTCGGCTACCAGGCGCCGGAGGTCGCCGAGGTCGGCCCGTCGGTCGCCTCCGACCTCTACACGGTCGCCCGCACCCTGGCCGTGCTGACCTTCGACTTCCAGGGCTACACGAACGTGTTCGTGGACAGCCTGCCCGACCCGGGCAACATCGAGGTGTTCTCGCGGTACGAGTCCTTCTACCGGCTGCTGGTGCGGGCCACCGACCCCGACCCGGGCAAGCGGTTCGCGTCCGCCGAGGAGATGTCGGACCAGCTGCTGGGGGTGCTGCGCGAGGTCGTCGCCCTGGAGTCGGGCCAGCCCCGACCGGCCCTTTCCACCCTCTTCGGTCCCGAACTGCGGGTCGTGGACACCGAGCTGGTCCGGCCGCCGGCCGGTGACGCCTCGGCGCTCGGCGCGAACCGCGCGCCTGGGCGGAAGGCCCTCGGGCGCGGCGGCGCGCCGGCCCCGGCCCTCCCGGCCGGCGCCGGCCCGGGGGCCGGCTGGGGCCCGTCCACGCCGGTCGTCTCCCGGCTCGACGCGGCGGCGGCCGTACTCGCCCTGCCCGTACCGCATGTCGATCCCGGGGACCCCAACGCGGGCTTCCTCGCGGGTCTTTCGGCCGCCGCGCCCGTCGAACTGGTCGCGGCGCTGCGGTCGGCGCCGGTCGACTCGGTCGAGAAGCGGCTGCGCGAGCTGCGGGCCCTGCTGGAGCTGGGCGACACCGCGGGCGCCGGACAGGTGCTGCGGTCGCTGGCCGACGACGAGCTGGAGGACTGGCGGGTGGTCTGGCACCGGGGTCTGGCCGGGCTGTGCGCGGGCGACCACGAGACGGCGGCGCTCAGCTTCGACGCGGTCTACGACGCCTTCCCGGGCGAACCCGCGCCGAAGCTGGCGCTGGGCGTCTGCGCCGAGGTGCTGGGCCAGCTGGACAACGCGGCCGAGTACTACCGGCTGGTGTGGACGACCGACCACAGCTATGTGAGCGCGGCGTTCGGGCTGGCCCGGGTGCTGCTGCGGTCGGGCGACCGGCCGGGCGCGGTACGGGCGCTGGAGTCGGTGCCCGAGTCGTCCATCCACTACACGGCCGCGCGGGTCGCGGCGGTCAGATCGCGGCTGCGCGACCGGGCGCCGAACGAGCCGCTGCTGCCCGATCTGCACGCCGCCGCCCAGCAGGTGGAGGATCTGCAACGGCAGGGGCTCGACCCCGACCGGCGCGAGACGCTGGCCACGGAGGTGCTGGGCGGCGCCCTGGACTGGGTGCTCGCGGGGCGGGCGGGACAGCCCCCGTCGGCCGGCGCGCCGCGTCTGCTCGGCGCCCAACTGGATGAACGCGAGCTGCGCTTCGGGCTGGAGCGCGCGTACCGGGTGCTGGCCCGGCTGGCCCAGCAGGGCAGTACGAGGATCGAACTGGTGGAGCGCGCCAACCGCTTCCGCCCCCGGACGTGGGTGTAACAAGATGCCACCACTGCCCGAGTCCGCGCCTTCGGGGCACACGTGTCCCGCCTGCGCGGAGCCGCTGGAACACGACGACCGCTTCTGCGGGCGCTGCGGCCAGGATCTGGGGGCCTCCGTGGCTCCCCCGACGGCCGCTCCCCCGGGCCCGGCCGGACCGCGCGCGGACACCCCTGCCGACAGCGGCGCCGACGACGCCGACTCGACCAGTTCCTTCGTGCTCGCCCCGCCGCTGGCCGCGGGCGGCGACACCCTCGTGCTGAGCGCGGGCGCGGGCGCGGCCGAAGCCGGCGGGCCCGTCTGCGTCGCGTGCGGCGTCGGCGGGGTGGACGACGACGGCTACTGCGAGCACTGCGGCCACGCCCAGCCCCGGCAGCGCGACCACCAGGAGCAGGAGCTGGCGGGCGCCGGGGCGGTCAGCGACCGGGGGCTGCGCCACCACCGCAACGAGGACGCCTTCACGCTGTCCCGCGCCGCGCTCCCCGACGGCGGGCACGCGCTCGCCGCCGTGGTCTGCGACGGCGTCTCCACCGCCTACCGCCCGGACGACGCCTCGGCCGCGGCCGCCGCCGCGGGCGGCGACTGGCTGCTGAGCGCCCTGGAGCGCGGCGTGAGCGCCGAGGAGGCGATGCGCGGCGCGCTGATGGCCGCCTTCGACGCGGTGACCGCGCTCGCCGACGAGGAGGACGCCCCCGGCAGCCCGCCGCACCACAACGCCCCGGCCTGCACCTGCGTCAGCGCCGTCGTGACCGGCCCGGTGTTCACCGTCGGCTGGATCGGAGACAGCCGGGCGTACTGGATCCCCGACGACCGGGCGCTGCCCGCCGCGCGGCTGACCGAGGACGACTCCTGGGCGGCGCGGATGGTCTCGGCCGGGCTGATGAGCGAGGCGGAGGCGTACGCCGACGAGCGGGCGCACGCGATCACCGGCTGGCTGGGCGCGGACGCGGTGGAGGTCGATCCGCATGTGGCGGCCTTCCAGCCGGACGGCCCCGGGGTGATCGTGGTGTGCACCGACGGGCTGTGGAACTACGCCGAGTCGCCGGCGGAGATGGCCGAGGCCGTGCCCGCCGACGCCCGTACCCGGCCGCTGCACAGCGCCCGCGCCCTGCTGGGGATGGCGCTGGACGGCGGCGGCCACGACAACGTAACGGTCGCGGTGCTGCCGTTCCCGGCCACCGCGGCCCGGGCAGGATTCCCACCCGCCTAGCCCCCGCCGGGGCTTCCCGCCGAAGCGGGGCGGGGCTGTGAGAGGGCTTTAAGGAGCGCAGAAGCGATGCCGATTCTTTCCAAGTCGAATGTGCCGCAGTTCTCGGTCGACGTGTATCAGAACGCGTTCCTGCCCGAGGGCGGCCGCGATGTCAACGCGATCGTCACGGTGACCTCGACCGGTGGCGGCACCTCGGGCGGGCGGCCGCTGCCGGGGCCGGCCGTCGGGGGCGCGGGCGTGGTGATCATGGTCGACTGCTCGGGCTCGATGGAGTATCCGCCGACGAAGATGCGCAACGCCCGGGACGCCACCGCCGTCGCCATCGACACCATCCGCGACGGCGTCGCCTTCGCGGTGGTCGCGGGCACCCACCAGGCCCGCGAGGTCTATCCGGGCGGCGGCGGGCTGGCCGTCGCCGACGACGCCACCCGGGCCCAGGCCAAGCTGGCGCTGCGCAAGCTCACCGCGGGCGGCGGTACCGCCATCGGCACCTGGCTGCGGCTCGCCGACCGGCTGCTGGCCTCCGCCGACGTGCCGATACGGCACGGCATCCTGCTCACCGACGGCCGCAACGAGCACGAGAAGCCCGAGGACCTGCGGGCCGCGCTGGACGCCACCGCGGGCCGCTTCACCTGTGACGCGCGCGGTGTGGGCACCGACTGGGAGGTCAAGGAGCTGACCGGGATCGCCTCGGCGCTGCTCGGCTCGGTCGACATCGTCGCCGACCCGGCGGGCCTGGCGGCCGACTTCCGGTCGATGATGGAGAACGCGATGGGCAAGGAGGTCGCGGATGTCGCGCTGCGGCTGTGGACCCCGCAGGGCTCCGGGATCACCTTCGTCAAGCAGGTCGCGCCGACCGTCGAGGACCTCACCGCGCGCCGCACCGAGGCCGGTCCGAGGGCGGGCGACTACCCGACGGGCTCGTGGGGCGACGAGTCCCGCGACTACCACGTGAGCGTCCGGGTGCCCCCGGCCGGCATCGGGCAGGAGATGCTCGCCGCGCGGCTGTCGCTGGTGCTGCCGCAGCCCGACGGCACCTCGCAGGTCCTCGCGCAGGGCCTGGTACGGGCGGTGTGGACCGACGACATGGTGGCCTCGACGCGGATCAGCCCGCAGGTCGCGCACTACACCGGGCAGGCCGAGCTGGCCCAGGTCATCCAGCAGGGCCTGGACGCCCGCAAGGCCGGTGACCTGGACAGCGCCACGGCCAAGCTGGGCCGCGCGGTGCAGCTGGCGAACGTCTCCGGCAACGAGGACACCGCCAAGCTGCTGGCAAAGGTCGTCGACGTGGTGGACGCGGCGAACGGTAATGTGAAGCTCAAGCAGGCGGTCGCCGACGCCGACGCGATGACCCTGGAGACACGGTCGACGAAGACCGTACGCGTGAAGAAGTAGCCGTCGGGCACGCGGTGCCCGCGGCACTCGCGCACGACCTTGGAGCCGCCCCGGCGGGCGGAGGGGGAGCCGGCACGATGCCGATTTGTCCGAACGGCCATCAGTCAGGCACCGACGACTGGTGCGAGGTCTGCGGCATGCGGATGGCGCCGCCCCCGTCGACGTACGGGACGCGGCCGCCGTCGTCCGCCTCGTCGTCCTCGGCCTCACCGGTCTCGGCGCCGCCCTCCTCGGCCGCGCCCGGCTACGACCCCGACGCGACCTCGGTGGCGGAGCTGTGCCCGCAGTGCGGCACTCCGAGGGAGGGCGCGGCGCTCTTCTGCGAGGAGTGCCGCTACAACTTCCGGACGCACTCGGCGACGGTCGTACCGGCCTCGCCGCCCGTACCGCCGCCGGGCTTTCCGCCGTACCAGCGGTTCGAGTCGCAGCGCTCCCGGCCCTCGCAGATCAACCGGCCCGCCGAGCCGGTGCCCTCGGAGTCGGTGACGGTCACCTCGGGGTCGGGGGACTTCCTGCTGGACCCGCCGTCGGCCCCGGTCAAGCCGGCGGCCGTACCGCCGCAGCCGCCGGCCGCGCCGGTGTCCGCCGCGCCCACGTCGGTGCTCGGCGCCCACGTGGCCGATCCCACGGTGGTGCCCGCCGCCGGCCGGGGCACCACGTGGGTCGCCGTGGTCGGCGCCGACCGCGACTACTTCACCGCGATGATGGCCCGCAGCGGCCCGGACGCGCAGGGCCTGTACTTCCCGGCCTTCTCCCCCGAGATCGAACTCCCGCTGACCGGCAACCGGATCACCATCGGCCGCCGCAGACACAGCACCGGCGAGGCACCCGACATCGACCTGTCCCGCTCCCCCGAGGACCCGGGGGTCTCGCACCAGCACGCCGTGCTGGTGCGGCAGCCGGAGGGCGGCTGGGCGGTGGTCGACCAGGACTCCACCAACGGCACCACGGTCAACCTCGGCGAGGACCCGATCCGCCCGTACACGCCGGTGCCGCTGGACGAGGGCGACCGGGTGCACGTGGGGGCGTGGACGACGATCAGGATCAGGCGGGCCTGAGGGGCGCCTCCGGCGGGGGGCCGGTCCGAGTGGCGGGGCTTGCGCGGGGGCTTTCGGGGGCGCGGGTGGCGGGGCCCGTCCGGTCGGCGGTTGCCCGGCGCGGGGGCTTGCGGGGGCGCGGCCCGGCTGCGGGCTACGGTTGCCCGGCGCGCGGGCTTGCGGGCGCGGCCCGGCTGCGGGCGACGGTTGCCCGGCGCGGGGCCGTGGGTCAGCCGGTCACCGGCCAGGTGTCCGGGCCTTCCGGGTCGTCGAGCCAGATCCACTGGCGGGGGCCGTCCACGGTGAGGCCGTAACGGACGCGGTCCGCGCGGCCGCTGCGGAAGAACCCGTGGCCCACCGGGTCCGGCGACGCGGACGCGCCGCGCAGCGGTACGAAGTACGCGGGCGTGTGCAGGAAGCGGCCCTCCGCCCGGCCCGGCCCGTGCACGGTCAGCGCGACAAGACCGGTCGCGAAGGGCACCAGGGCCAGCCCGCCCGGCCGTACCTGCTCCAGCCAGGCCGGCGGGATCGCCGGCAGCTCGCAGGTCGCCATGATCCGGTCGTACGGCGCGCGCGGCGGGTGTCCGAGGGCGCCGTCCCCCGTGACCACGGCGACCGAGCGGGCGGCGGGTGTGCCGTACGCCTCCAGGTGCGCGCGGGCCGCGTCGGTGATCTCCGGTTCGAGGTCCACGGTGGTGACCGTGTCCGGGCCGAGCCGATGGGCGAGCAGCGCCGCGTTGTAGCCGGTGCCCGCGCCGATCTCCAGCACCCGCCCGCCTTCCCCTACGTCCAGTGCCTCGCACATCAGGGCCATCAGGGACGGCTGGCTGCTGGAGGAGACCAGTTCGCCGCCGACCACGCGGGTGGCGATCGGCTGGTCCGAGTAGGCGCCCGCCAGCCTGCGCAGCCCGTCGCGGACGTCGGGGGCGTCCTCGGGGCGGTCGTAGTCAAGTACGAACAGATGCCTGGGCACCTCCGCGAAGGCGGCCCGCCAGGCCGGGTCGGTCAGCCCGCCGCCCGCGACGATCCGGCGCACCATCCGGCCGCGCAGCACCCTCGCCGCCGCCCGGTACCGCTCCTCGCGACCCGACTCCGCCATGCCTCCATCGTGCGTCAGCGGGCCCGGTCCTACGACCGGGGACCTCGGTCGGCGCGTCTGCGACCATGGAGGGGTGACTGAGACCCCGCGCGGCGCACTGCAACAGGAGACGTTCTACGACCTCGTCGGCGGCGAGGAAACCTTCCGCCGACTGGTGCACCGCTTCTACCAGGGCGTCGCGGACGACCCCGAGCTGCGCGCGATGTACCCCGAGGAGGACCTGGGCCCGGCCGAGGAGCGGCTGACCCTCTTCCTCATGCAGTACTGGGGAGGCCCGCGCACCTACAGCGAGCAGCGCGGCCACCCCCGGCTGCGGATGCGGCACGTGCCGTTCACGGTCGACCGGGCCGCGCACGACGCCTGGCTGCGCCACATGCGCGACGCCGTGGACGAACTGGCGCTCGACCCCGCACACGAGCAGCAGCTGTGGGACTACCTCGTGTACGCGGCGGCCTCGATGGTCAACACCCCGGGCTGACCCGCCCGCCCGTGCCCGCCGCCGTCCGCCCGGCGGCGGTCACGATCGCATTGCGACCGCATCCGGCACGGTTCTGCGTCGCTCCCCTGTTTGAGACCATCCGTTCAGCACGAGGACGGGGGACCACCGGTGACCGGATTCGTACTGCTGCGTGTCCGCGCCCACCGGCTGCTGCTCACCGCGGCTCTGCTCACCGTCATGCTCACCACCTGCGTGCTGGCCACCTTCACCGCCTTCACCGGCGCGACGGGCGACGCGGCCCTGCGCCGTACGCTCCAGCACCAGGCCGCCGACCGCGCGACCGTCGAGGTGACGGCCGACGACGTGAGCGGCCACGACGCCAAGGCCCTGGACGCGGCCGTACGCCGTACGCTCGACGGCTCCTTCGCCGGGCTGCCCGCCCGGGTCGACGCCAGCACCAGATCGGGGCCCTACGGGCTGCCGCTCGCACTGCGGCCCGCGGGCGCGGCGCGGAACGGCGACCCCGATCTGACGCTGCTGGCCGCATTCGACCGCTCCCGGGTGACGCTCACCGCGGGCGACTGGCCGACCGCCGCGGCGCCGGGCTCGGCCGAGGTGCGGGCGGCGATCCCCGCCGTGGCCGCGGTGGCCCTCAAGGTGGCGCCCGGCGACGTGATCGCGCTGACCGACCGGCTGGGCGGCCCGGGTCTGCGGGTCCGCGTCACCGGCGTCTACCACCCGGCCGACCCCGCGGCACCGTACTGGCACCTCGACCCGCTCGGCGGGCGCGGTGTGCACACCGTGGCCTTCACCACCTACGGGCCGATGCTGGTCGACGACGGCACCTTCGGCTCCGGCCGGGTGCCGCCCGCCGCGATGTCCTGGCAGGCCGCGGGCGACTTCCGTACGGTCACGGCCGGACGGATGGACGCGCTGGAGAGCGGGGTGCGGCAGACCCTGGAGAACCTGCGGAACGACCGGGTGACCTCGGTGACCCAGCCGGCCAGCGAACTGCCCACGCTGCTCGACGGGTTGCGCCGCAGCCTGCTCGTCACCCGGTCCACACTGCTGATCGGCGCGCTGCAACTGGTGATCCTGGCGGGCTTCGCACTGCTGCTCGTCGCCCAACTGCTCGCCGAGGAACGGGCCGGGGAGACCTCGCTGCTGCGGGCCCGCGGCGGTTCACGGGCCGGGGTGGCGCGGCTGGCCGCCGGGGAGGCGCTGCTGCTCGCGGTGCCCGCCGCGCTGGTCGCGCCGCTGCTCGCGGGGCCGCTCACCCGGCTGCTGGCCGGAACCGGCGCGATGGCGCGCACCGGGGTGCGTCTGGACGGCGCGAGCCGCGGCGCCGCCTGGCCGGTCGCCGCCTGCGCCGCGCTGGCCTGCGCCTTCGCGGTGATCGTGCCCGCCCTGCGGGCCGGCGGCTCCTACGCGGCCGAGCGCGCCTCCCGCTCCCGGCGCGGGTCGCTGCCGGGGCCGCTCCAGGCGGGCGCCGACCTCGCTCTGGTGGTGATCGCCGCGGTCGCGTACTGGCAGTTGCGGCGGCGGGCGACCGGCGGCGGCGCGCTGAGCGCGAACACCTCGGGCGGCCTCGGGGTGGACCCGGTGCTGGTGGCCGCGCCCGCGCTGTGCCTGCTGGCCGGGACCGTCCTGGTGCTGCGACTGCTGCCACTGGCGGCCCGGCTCGGGGAGCGGCGGGCCGCGCGCGGCAGGGGGCTGGCGCTGGCGCTGGCCGGGTGGCAGCTGTCGCGGCGGCCCCGGCGGGGCGCGGGCGCCGCGCTGCTGCTGGTGCTGGCCGTGGCGATGGGCATGTTCGCGATCGGGCAGGGCGCGAGCTGGGACCGTTCGCAGCGCGACCAGGCGGCGTACGCGGTCGGCGCGGATCTCCGGGTGACGGGGATGACGACACCGCCCTTCGGCCAGGCCGGGATCTTCGCCGCCGTCCCGGGGGTCGCCGCGGCCGCGCCCGCCGCCCGTGAGCCGCTTTCGCTCACCCAGGATCGGCATGCCACCGCGCTGGTCATCGACACCGGGCAGGCGGACCGGGCCATGCGCTTCCGCTCCGACCTGACCGACGGCCGGCCGCTGACCGACCTGCTCAAGCCGCTGCGGGCGGGGCCGGACGCGGAGGGCTTCGCGCTGCCGGGCGGGGCCGGGCGGGTGACGTTCACGGCGGTCCTGCGGGCCGACGCGGGGCCGGCGGGGCCGGCGGGGTCGCCGGGGTCGCCGGGGGGCGGCTCCTCGGCGGGCGGGTCGGCGGGGACCCAGGGCGTCGGGGCCGACCATCTGGTCGCGACGCTCGTCGACGCCAGGGGCGTGGTGTACGCGTTCGCCCTCGGTGACCTGCCGGCGGACGGCGCCCCGCACCCGCTCGTACTCGACCTCGCCTCGCAGACCGGCTCCTCGGGCGGCGGGCCCGCCGGACCGCTGCGGCTGGTGCGCGTCGACGCCTCGTACACACTGCCGACGCGGGCGGGCGCCCAGGTGCTGACGATCGCCTCGGCCCGGGTGACCTCGGCGGACGGCACCGAGACACCGCTGCGCCCCGCGCACCCCGACGCGCCCTGGACCGCCGCCACGGCCCTCGACGACCCCTCGCTGAGCGACATCCCGGACCTCACCGCCCCGTCCGTCACCGCCCCGCGCACCGGCGGCGGCGCGCTGCTGACCGTGTCCTACCGCACCGGCTCCCTCTCCCTCGGCCCCTCCGCCTACCAGCAGCCGCCGTCGGCGACCGTACGGATCCGCGCCAAGGCCCCCTCCGCTCCCCCGCTCTCGGCCGTCGCCACCGACGCGTATCTGCGGGCGGTCGGCGCGAAGGTCGGCGACACCGTACGGGTGGAGCTGGGCGGCGTGCAGAGCGACGTCCGCGTCACCGCGGCGGTACGCGGCATCCCCGGCACCGGCGACGACCTGATCACGGGCGCTTCCGGCGCCGACCCGGCCGACGCGAGCGGGAAGGGCAAGGACGCGGGCGCGCTGCTGCTCGACCTGCGGGCCGTGGACCGGGCGCTGGAGGCCAAGGGCGCGCGGTCGCTGCAACCCACCGAGTGGTGGGTGGCCGCCCACCCGGGCGACACGGCGAAGGTGGCGGCGGCGCTGCGCGCCCGTACGGACATCGACACGGTGCTCGTCACGGACGAGACGGCGGCCGGACTGCGGGCCGACCCGCTGGGCGCGGGCCCCCGGTCGGCGCTGCCCGCGGCGGTCGTGGCGGCGGCGCTGCTGGCCGCGGTGGGCTTCGCGGTGTCCTCGGCGGGCGCGATGAGGGAACGCGAGGCGGAACTCGCGGTGCTTCGGGCGCTGGGCGCTCCGCGCCGCAAGCTGGCCCGGATGATCGCCGCCGAGCAGGGGCTGCTGGTACTGATCTCGCTGGTCGTCGGGGTGGGTCTGGGCGCACTGCTGACCCGGTTGGTGACGCCGCTGATCGTACTGACCGCGCAGGCCGACCGGCCGGTGCCGGTCCTGCTGGTCGAACTGCCCGTCGGGCGCCTCACGGAACTGCTCGCGGTGGTGCTGATCGCGCCCCTGCTCGTGGTGCTGATGACGGCGGCCGGGCGCGGCGATCCGGCGGCGGCGCTGCGGCGCCAGGGGGAGGACTGAGATGGCGGAGACCGCCGAGCCGGTGGACGGGGTGGGGGCCGTGTCCGGGGCGGGGTCAGGGGTGGGGTCAGGGGTGGGGTCTGCCGGGGTCGCCGGGCCCGGGGCCGAGGGGCCCGGGGCCGAGGGGCCCGGGGCCGAGGATTCGCGCGACGGCGCCGGCCTGGCGTGGGTACGGGTCAGACTGCGGGCCGCGCCCGCCGCCGCGCTCGCGACCTTCGCGCTGGTGCTGGCCACCGCCTTCCTCGCCGCGGCCCTGCCGCGAGCCGTGGACCGTTACGAGGACACCGCGCTGCGGCACGCCGTCCAGGACGCGAGTCCGCGCGACCGGGGGATCAGCCTGCTGGCGTCCTACGAGCCCGACGCGGACCCCTCGTCGCCCGGCCCGCTGGCGCCCGACGCCGTCGACCAGGTGGAACGCGACTTCCGCAAGCTCGTCCGGCCGCCGATCCGGCTGAGCCAGGACGAGGCCGTCTACGGGGTGCGGACGACCGCCGAGTCCGAGGTGCCCGACCCGGAGCTCCCGCACACCTCCCCGCACAACCCCGGGGCCGATCTGGTCGCCCAGGCCGGACTGGCCGCGCACACCCGGGTGGTGGCCGGGCGGCTGCCGCACGCGGTGCCGGTGGCCGATCAGCCGACGGCCCTGCTCGAAGGCGCGGTCACCGAGCGGACCGCGAAGGTGCTGCACCTCAGAATCGGCCAGGAAGTACATCTGTACGGCGCGGGGGCGCAGCCGCTGACCGTACGGGTCTCGGGCGTCGTCGCGCCCCTCGACCCGGACTCGGTCTACTGGAACGAGGACGCCGACCTCCTCTCGCCCACCCTCGACCGCCCGCCGACCCCGCCGGGCGGAGAGCCCAAGACGTACTGGCACTTCACGCTGCTGGTGGACCGTACGACCGCCGTCTCGATGCCGGTGCTGGGCGTGGACACGTCCCTGTACTGGCATCACCCGCTGGACGTCTCGCGGCTGGCCGCGCACGACGTGCCGGCGCTCCAGGAGGAGTTGTCGTCCCTCGACACCGGCCCCGCCTCGGTCGCCCTGCGCAAGGCCGACCCGGGGGTGCGCACGGAGGCCGGGGTCGGCACGGTGCTCGACGCCTTCGCCAAGGACCGCCGGGCCGTCGCACCGATGGTGCTGGTCGCGGCGGTCGGCGTCGGCACCACGGCCCTCGCGGTGCTGCTGATGGCGGGCGGGCTCGCCGCCGAGCGCCGGCGCGGCGAGATCGCTCTGCTGCGCTCGCGCGGCGGGTCGCTGCGCGGAATCCTGCGGCGGCTGGCGGGCGAGACCGCGGCGGCCGCCGTGCCCGGCGGGCTCGCCGGCACCGCGCTGGCGCTCGCGCTGCTGCCGACCGAACGGTTGCTGCTCCCCGTGTGCCTGGGCGCGGCGGTCACGGCCGTCGCGGCGCTCGCGCTGCCGCTGCGAGCCGCCTGGGCGGTACGGCGGCCCCGGCCGGCGGAACGGGAGGACCTGGTCGCGGCCCGTCCCTCACGGCGGCGCCTGGTCGCCGAACTGACCGTCACCGTGCTGGTGGTGGGCACGGTGCTGGCGCTGCGGCGGCGTGGGACGGGCGACGGGGGCTCGGACCCGTTCCTGGCCGCGGCTCCCGTCCTGGTCGCGGTGGCCGCCGCGCTGGTGCTGCTGCGGGTCTTTCCTGTGCCGCTGCGGCTGCTGGGTCGACCGGCGGCGCGGCTGACCGGCGCCGTCGCGCACCTCGGGCTCGCCCGCGCGGGACGGGCCCCCGCCACGGGTCAACTGCCGCTCCTCGCCATGCTGGTCGCGCTGACCGTGGCGTCCTTCGGCGGCTCGGTGCTGGCGGGGACGGACCACGGACGGGACCGGGCGGCCGTCGCCACGGTGGGCGCGGACGCCCGGATCGACGCGCAGGGCGCCCTCGCCAGGCAACTGCCCGGCCAGGTGCGGAAGGTGCCGGGGGTCGGGCAGGTCGTCACGGCCCGCGTCGAGCCGAACAGCGCGAACGCCGTCTTCGGCATGCCGTACTCGCTGGTGATCGTCGACCCGGTGGCGTACGCGAAGCTCACCCGGGCGATCGGGCTGCCCTCCTTCCCCGGCTCGGCCTTCACCGGTGACGACGGGCACGGGCCGCTGCCCGCCGTGCTGTCACCGAAGCTCGCCCACGCGCTGGCCGGGCGAACGACGCTGATCGACACGGGAGTCGGGGCATCCGATGTGCGTCCGGTCGGCGTGGTGGCGACGACTCCGGCGGCGCCGGGCAGCGAGTTCGTGCTCGTCTCGGCGGCCCAGCTGAACGCGCGGCACCCGGAGGCGGCGGCCTTCCCGCAGTACACCGAGCCGACGACGCTGCTGGCGATGGCCGCGCCCGGCGCGAAGATCGACGCCAAGGCGCTGCACACCGTCGGCGCCCACAGCACGGCCTTTGCGACGGTGCTGCTGCGCGGCGAGCAGCGGGCGTCGATGTCCGACAGCCCGTTGCAGCACGGCGCGCGCGGGATCTATCTGGCGGCGGTCGCGGCCGGGGCGGCGTACAGCGCGCTGGCGCTGCTGCTCTCGCTGCTCCAGGCGGCGCCGCAACGGGCGACGCTGCTGGCCCGGCTGCGCACGATGGGCATGACGCGCGGGCAGTCGCGCGGTCTGGTGCTGCTGGAGATGCTGCCGCAGGCGCTGCTCGCGTCGGTCGGCGGTGTGCTGGTCGGTCTGGCGGTGGTGCCGCTGCTGGGGCCGGGGGTGGATCTGCGTGCCCTGACCTTCGGCACCGGTCCGCGTGCTCTGGCCCCGGTCGACTTCGGCCTGGGTCTGCGAGCGGACCCCTGGTCCCTTGCCCTCCCCTCCGCCGGCCTGCTGATACTGGCCTGCGTGGTCCTGCTGGCACAGGTGTGGGTGAGCGGACGACGGCGTGAGAGCACGGAACTGAGAGCGGGGGACCGGGTATGAGCGACAGCGACGCGTCGGTGAAGAGGGCCTCCGGCGGTTCCGGGCCGTCGGGCGCGGGTGGCGCGGGCGCGGGTGGCGCGGGCAGCGGGAGCGGGACCGTACGTAGCCTCGCCGAGCTGGAGCGGCGCGCCGCGGAACGGCGGGACCGGCCCGCGTACGGCCAGGACGCCCTGATCAGCTGCGACCGCCTGGTACGGATCTTCACCGCCGACGGCGTCGAGGTGCAGGCGCTCCAGGGACTCGACCTGCTCGTCGGGCAAAGCGAGCTGATGGCCCTGGTCGGCGCGTCCGGCAGCGGCAAGTCCACGCTGCTGAACATCCTGGCCGGACTCGACGTGCCCACCGCGGGCGCCGCCTCCGTCGGGGGCTACGACCTGCTGGCCATGGACGCCAAGTCCCGTCTGCGCTACCGCCGCGAGGTCGTCGGCTTCGTGTGGCAGCAGACCGCCCGCAACCTCCTGCCGTATCTGACCGCCGCGCAGAACGTCGTCCTGCCCATGCAGTTGTCCGGCAGCGGCGGCGGCCCGCGCGCGAAACGGCAGCGGGCCGCCCGTGCCACCGAACTGCTGACCATGCTGGGCGTCGGCCACTGCCACGACCGGCGCCCCGGCCAGATGTCCGGCGGCGAGCAGCAGCGGGCCGCCATCGCCGTCGCCCTCGCCAACAACCCGTCCGTCATCCTCGCCGACGAACCGACCGGCGAACTCGACTCCGCCACCGGCGAGCAGGTCTTCGCGTCCTTCCGCACCGCGAACGAGGAGCTGGGCACCACGGTCGTCGTGGTCACCCACGACCACGCCGTCGCCAACGCCGTACGCCGTACGGTCGCCATCCGCGACGGCCGCACCGCCTCCGAGGTCGTCCGCCGTACCGAGGTCGACGAGCACGGACAGGAGTCCGTGGTGGCCCGGGAGTACGTCACCGTGGACCGCGCGGGCCGGCTCCAGCTCCCCCGCGACTACACCGACGCCCTCGACATCCGCTCCCGGGTGCTGCTGGAGCTGGAGACGGACCACATCGGTGTCTGGCCCGACCGCCCGGAGGGGGACGCCGGACCGACGGGGTGAACCCCGCTCACGCCGGGGTCACCATCAGTCCGCCGGCCGCCGACGCACTCCGTACGGCCACCGACCCGTATCCGGTACGGAGCCGCACCCATGGGCCCGCGGACAGCAGTACGACCGTCTCGGCCGCGCCGCTCTCGGCCGGCTCCCTGGTGGGCGCGGGCAGGAAACCGAGCGCGTGGGCGGCGTGCACCACCCGCAGCGTCACCCCGGGCGCGCTCGCGGGCAGCGGGCGACGCCACAGCTCCTCGGCGAGCGCGTCCAACTCGGCCCGGGTACGCCGCTCGGGCACCAGCGCCTCGGTGCGGGCCCGGAACTCGGCCACCGTCCCGGCCGCCGTCGCCCGTACCGCGGCCGCGTCCAGCTCGGCGATCCGCAGCCAGCCGGACCTCGGCGGCAGCACTCCGGCCCAGGCGCCGCCGGTGACGGACCCCGGCACGGTGAACTCCCCGCCGTCCGCGGCCGCGGCGACCGCCTCCAGCAACTCCCCGGCGGAGACCGTCGCGTCCACCGTCTCGGCTATGCCGCCGCCGCGCAGCGCCATGCTCTTGATGGCCAGCACACCGCCGAAGGGCGGGTGCCCGAAGACGCCGAGCGCGTCCTCCCCCTCGGCGGACCTGAGCCGGACCACCGCGGCCTTGTCCCAGCGGACCAGCCGGCCGAGGAAGGCGGCGAGTTCCGCCTCCCCCGCCCCCGCCCCGCCCGGTCCCTCGGCGAAACCGAGCCGCACGCTCATGCGGCCACGGCCTCGTCCCGGTACTCCTCCAGAAACGCCTTCTCCTCCGCCGTGATCCGCCGCGGCCGCTGCTTTTCGAGGTTGTACGGCACCACGACCGTGGCCGCCCGCGCGTACACGATCTCCTCGTCCCTGACCTCGTAGTTCACGGTCATGGACGCCGCGGTGATGTCGGCCACCCACGTCTCGATGGTGACCGGCTCGTGCCGGTGCACCAGCGGGCGCAAGTAGTCGATCTCGTGCCGGGCCACCACCGAGCCGCCCGTGAACGACGCGCTTCCCTCACCCGGCGCCAGGCGGAACATGAAGTCGATCCGCGCCTCCTCCAGATACCGCAGGAAGACCACGTTGTTGACGTGCCCGAAGGCGTCCATGTCCGCCCAGCGCAGCGGGCAGCGGAAGATGTGGCGGGCCATCAGCCGCGGGTCAGCTTCTTGTAGGTGGCGCGGTGCGGCCGGGACGCGTCGGGACCGAGCCGCTCGACCTTGTTCTTCTCGTAGGACTCGAAGTTGCCCTCGAACCAGAACCACTTGGAGTCGCCCTCGTACGCGAGGATGTGCGTCGCCACCCGGTCCAGGAACCAGCGGTCGTGGGAGACGACCACAGCCGCGCCGGGGAACTCCAGCAGCGCGTTCTCCAGCGAGGAGAGCGTCTCCACGTCGAGGTCGTTGGTCGGCTCGTCGAGGAGCAGCAGGTTGCCGCCCTGCTTGAGGGTGAGCGCGAGGTTGAGACGGTTGCGCTCACCGCCGGAGAGCACCCCGGCGGGCTTCTGCTGGTCCGGGCCCTTGAAACCGAACGCCGACACATACGCCCGCGACGGCATCTCGACCTGGCCGACGTTGATGTAGTCCAGGCCGTCCGAGACGACCTCCCACAGCGTCTTCTTCGCGTCGATGTTGGACCGGCCCTGGTCGACGTACGAGATCTTCACGGTCTCGCCGACCTTGATGCTGCCGGAGTCCGGCTCCTCCAGCCCCTGCAGCATCTTGAACAGGGTGGTCTTGCCGGCGCCGTTGGGGCCGATGACGCCCACGATGCCGTTGCGCGGCAGGGTGAACGACAGGTCCTCGATCAGCACCTTGTCACCGAACGCCTTGCCCAGGTGCTCGACCTCGACCACGATGGAACCCAGCCGCGGGCCCGGCGGGATCTGGATCTCCTCGAAGTCCAGCTTCCGCATCTTGTCGGCCTCGGCCGCCATCTCCTCGTAGCGGGCCAGTCGGGCCTTCGACTTGGCCTGCCGCCCCTTGGCGTTGGAGCGGACCCACTCCAGCTCCTCGCGGAGCCGCTTGGCCCGCTTGGCGTCCTTCTGGCCCTCGACCTTGAGCCGGGACGCCTTGTTCTCCAGGTAGGTGGAGTAGTTGCCCTCGTACGGGATCGCCCGGCCGCGGTCGAGCTCCAGGATCCACTGCGCCACGTTGTCCAGGAAGTACCGGTCGTGGGTGACGGCGACGACGGTGCCGGGGTACTTCGCCAGGTGCTGCTCCAGCCACTGCACGGACTCGGCGTCCAAGTGGTTGGTGGGCTCGTCGAGCAGCAGCAGGTCGGGCGCTTCGAGCAGCAGCTTGCACAGCGCGACCCGGCGCCGCTCACCGCCGGACAGCGTGGTCACCTGCCAGTCACCGGGCGGGCAGCCCAGCGCGTCCATGGCCTGCTCCAGCTGCGCGTCCAGGTCCCAGGCGTTGGCGTGGTCCAGCTGCTCCTGGAGCTGGCCCATCTCGTCGAGCAGCGCGTCGGAGTAGTCGGTCGCCATCAGCTCGGCGATCTCGTTGAACCGGTCCAGCTTCGCCTTGATCTCCGCGACGCCGTCCTGCACGTTCTCCAGCACCGTCTTGGACTCGTCCAGCGGCGGCTCCTGCAGCAGCATCCCGACGCTGTAGCCCGGCGACAGGAACGCGTCACCGTTCGACGGCTGCTCGAGCCCCGCCATGATCTTCAGCACCGTGGACTTACCGGCACCGTTGGGGCCGACCACACCGATCTTCGCGCCCGGCAGGAAGCTCAGCGTCACGTCATCGAGGATGACCTTGTCGCCGTGCGCCTTACGCGTCTTGCGCATCGTGTAGATGTACTCAGCCAAGAGAAACCGTCCGGCAGATCGAGAAGGGCCAATGTGCGGCTCCGCCGCGTGAGGGCAGATACACCCCATCTTGCCGTACGTCCACCCACCCGGGCGAATGGGTCCCGGCGCGCGGCGCGGGCGCGTCGGGACCCGGCCCCCGCCCCGGCGGACCGGGGCGGGGCGGGCGGGGTGGCCCGGATGACGGAGTTACTCCGAGACGGCGGAACTCTTCTTGCGGCGGAAGAAGAAGGCCGCGCCGCCGCCGACCACGACGAGGGCTACCGCTATGCCCGCGATCAGCGGGGTGGCGCTGCTGCTACCGGTCTCGGCGAGGTTGTCGCCGCTGCCGCCCGAGGTGGCCGGGCTGGGCTGGTTGGCCGGCGGGGTCGAGGCCGCGGGGGTGCTGGGGGCGGGCGTGGCGGCCGTCTTGCAGTCCAGCACGCCTTCGAAGGTCTTCACCGACTTGTCGGGCAGCTCGATGTCGATCTTGTACTTCTGGTCCTCCGCGACGGGGACCGTGATCGTCTGCGACTTGCCCGGCGCGACGGTGTACTCCTTGCCCTCCAGCTGGAAGGTGAAGTCCTCGTCGCCCTCGTTGGCCGCCGTGACGTCCACGCCGTTCTTGGCGCACACGACCTCGGCGGACAGCGCCGGTATCGGGCCCTTCTTGGCCCACGACACGGTCGCGGAGGCGCTCACCGGGGTGGACTCGGAGCCCGCGAGGATCTGGGTCTGGCTGGCCTTGTTGTTGCCCACGCCGGTGAAGGCGCGGCCGACCGGCACGGCGGTGGTGGCGGTGACGTCCACGGAGGTGCTGCCGTCCTCGGTGCCCGCGGCCACGTCGAAGTACAGCTTCGCGCCGTCCTTGACCGTGGTGACGGGCTGGCCGTCGGCGTCGGTCAGCTTCACGCCGGAAGGCGCGTCGGAGGCCAGCGACACCTGCGCGGAGTCCGCGTTGGTGTGCACGGTCACCGGGCCGAGCCGGTCGCCGGACTTGCCGGAGACGGCGGCCGGGTCCAGCGTCAGCGAGGGCGCGGGCTCGGCCACGACGACCGCGGACTTGTAGAGGTACTCGGCGAGCTGTTCGGCGGCCGGGTCATTGGCCGTGATGTTCATGTTGTCCGAGTAGCGCCAGATGGCGACCTGGGTGCCCGCCGCCGCGGTCTTCTCGGTCAGCGGATCGGTCCCGGCCGTCTCCGCCAGCGCCTTGAGGTCGCTGACCTGCGGGAAGGAGTGCTGGAGTATCCAGGTGATCTTGCCCGCGTTGTCCTTGTCCCGGTCGGGCCCGTAGAGCGAGGTCGCGCTCCACGGCACTTCCTGGTAACTCGCCTTCGACTGCGTCGAGTTGTGGAAGTCGATGCAGTAGGTGAGGATGCTGCCCCCGCCGTCGAGGGTCATCTTGAACAGTCCGGCGGGTTCCGGGTGCTTGACGCCGTTCTCGATGTAGGTGGAGCCGTCGGACAGGTCTTTCTGAAGGCCGTCGAGAGTCGCTGTCGCCCCGCTCGACGACGGCGCGTCGTCGGCGACGGCTGACACCGCTCCGGTCAGCGCGCCCGTCGCGAGCAGGCCGGCCGCGATGCCGACCGCCGCGAGGCGGGCAGCGCTCCGCCTGTAGGTCCTGAACATGTATTTCCCCTCCGGGCGAGGCATACGGTCGATAGGAGGGTCGCCTCGCCTGCATTTCCGAGCCCCCGCGCGTGCGAACGTCGAAATCCTAGAAACCATGCGTCACACACTCACCATCGAGGACACCGTGCGCGGTTTTCGAATCTCAATCGTTATGCCGCGGCGGGCATGTCTCCGTGATTGTCGATAAGTCCCCGGTTCGCTTCCTCCTGGGAAATACCGCTGAATACGGATACTCCGGATACTCAGGACGCCGCGGCCGCCAGAGGCGGTGGCGGAGCCGCCGCTTCCGCCGGCACGGCGCCTCCGGTCGACCTCGCGCGGGTGAATCGGGCCACTCCGCGGGCGAGATCATGTCCCACGGCCACCGCGTCGATCTCCGGGGAGACATGGCGGCGGCCCTCCTTCTCGTCCTCGCGAATCCTCAGCCGCCCCTGGACGACGAGGGGTTCACCCAGACCGACGGATTCCTTGACGTTGACGCCGATATTGCGCCACGCGCGCACCGTGTAGAAGCTCGTCGCGCCGTCCGTCCACGCCCCGCGCTCCGTGTCCCAGCGGCGCGAGGAGGTGGCCAGCCGGAATCGGGTGCAGGTGACACCGGCCGCGGTCACCTGGCTCTCGGGCTCGGTGGCGACATTTCCTACGACGGTCACCAGGGTCTCGTTCATCACGCACTCCTCTGTCAATCGCGCTCCCGTGCGGAACGCGTTGATGACATCGTGCGGGAATTCCGGGAGCCGCAGAGCGGGAAAATGAAATCTGTGGAAAAACGGTCGCTTGTGGATAACTCGGTCACTCGGACGAGTGACCGGGCAGACAGGAACGCCGTGGCGCGGACCCGGCGACGACGGCGTACTGCTCACGCACTTCCCGGTACCGCATCAGCTCGGCGGCGACCGGCTCAAGGATCCGGGCCCTGCCGCAGTCCGCCGCCGCGTCCCGCAGCCGCCGCTCGGCGGCCTGTCCGTAACGCCGGGCGGGACCGCGGGCGGCGATCCGGCAGATCCACGTGACCAGCGGCCCGCCGGCCCCACCCGCCGCGATCATGACCAGCGGCGGCCACCAGGGCAGGGCGATCCAGTCCGTCACGACCGCGGTCAGACAGACCGCCCCCGCCAGCGCGAGCGCCATCAGCAGCCACTGCACGGCCCTGGCCACGGACCACCAGCCGGGCGGCTCGGGCTCGCCGGGCCTGGCCCGCTCCACCGCGCCGTCCAGCGCCGCCGGCAGCCCCTCACCGCCGCGCCGCGCCGCGTCCCGGACCGCCCGGGCCCACGGGGCCGGCAGTCCGCGGGCGGCGTCGGCGGTCAGTCCGCGGACCGCCTCGTCGATCACCGGCCGCGACGCGGTCCCGGCCGGGCCGGGCCGGCGGTTCCGCTCTCCTCCTGTCCGGGCTGCGGGCGGGCCGGCGGGTCGCCTCGCGGCGGCCCCGGCGGGCAGTGCTCCGGACCTCCCATCGATCCCTCGAACGGGTGAACTAGGCATTTTCCGGCCGAAAAGGGAACAGTGCGCCGGAGCGGTCCGTTCCCCGATCAGTCGACTCCACGGTGTGCCGCACGCGTCCCGCGCGGCGCGTCCCCAGTCCCGTTGGGCCGACTGACCGACCCCGGCCGCTCCCACCGCGTCCGCGAGCCGGTCGATGAAGTCCTCGCGCGCCGGATCGGTGAGCCCGGCACCGCCCTCGCCGACGTAGAGAGGCTGGAGTCTGCTCGCCGTGTGGTCCAGATCGGCCGCCAGCCGCCGCCCGGCCGCGGTGTGCTCGGTGACGATCTGGCCCAGCACGGAGCGCAGATCCGGCATGCCCTGCCCGGTGAGTGCGGAGGCGGCGAGCACGACGGCCCCGTCCTCGCCGTGCTCGCCGACCGCGAGTCCGTCCTCGTCGAGCAGCCGTCGCAGGTCGTCGAGGACCAGGTCCGCCGTGTCCCCCGGCAGCCGGTCGACCTGATTGAGCACCAGCACGGTCACATCGGCGTGCCCGGCCAGGGGGCGCAGATAGCGCTCGTGCAGTGCCGCGTCGGCGTACTTCTCCGGGTCCAGCACCCAGACGACGACGTCCACCAGCCGCAGCAGGCGGTCCACCTGCTCGCGGTGACCGGTGGCGGCGGAGTCGTGGTCGGGGAGGTCGATCAGTACCAGCCCGTCGAGGCTCTGATCCTTGACACCACCGAGGTCACCACCGGTCCCGGCGGAGTCGCCAACTGAACAGTGTGCGCTGCCGTGGCGGGCACCGGAGGCCCAGCGGAGGTCCTGCTCGTACATCAGCCCCGGCCGGGCGTGTCGGTCGCGGGGGTCGATTCCCAGCCGGTCGAGCAGCCCCGCGGCCCGCTCCGGCTGCCACGCGCAGGAGACCGGCCGGGAGGTGGTGGGCCGCCGCACGCCGGTCTCGGACAGTTCGAGCCCGGCAAGCGCGTTGAACAGCGTGGACTTGCCACTGCCGGTGGCCCCGGCCACGGCGACCACGGTGTGGTCGAGCGACAGTCGCCGTCGTTCACCGATGCGTGCCAGCAGTTCGCCGCTCTCCGCGAGGGCGTCCGGGCTGATCCGGGTCCTGGACAGGCCCAGCAGTTCGCCGAGTGCGTCGACCCGTACGGTCAGCGGGTCGGCGGCGCCCCCGTCGGCGGGTGCGAGCGGTACGTCCAGGGCCGAGGGGGTGGGGGCCACCGCGGTCACCTCTCCTTCTGCAGTACGGACAGGGCGGCGATCAGGGCGGACTGCTGCCCGGCGGTGACGTCGTAGCCGTCGACGGGTGCGAGCCGCCGTTCGCGTTCCCCGCCGAGCAGTCCGGCGACGGCGTCGGCGAGACGGTCGCCCGCCGCGTCGCGCAGGCGGAGGGCGGCCTGCGCGCCCAGGGTCTCGGCGAGACGTTCGCCCGCGAACCGCCCCGGGCGGCCACCGAGCAGGGCGGTGGCCAGCAGGGCGGCCACGTCCTCCGGGTCGGCGGGCGGCCGGTCGGTGGTGCGGATCGCCCTGACCTCGGCGTAGGCGAGGTCGGTCAGACCGCGCCGCCAGCGGCGTACCCCCTTGTCGATGCGGGTCGCGACGGCCACCCGGTCCCGGTCCGGGCGGGCGGTGGGTTCTTCGAGCAGGGCGGTGCCCGCCGGGTCGCGCTGCCATGCCTCGGTGACGCGTTCGTCGGCGGCGTCGGTCTCGGTGCGCAGCAGCGCCGCCAACTCCTCGGCCAGGGCGTGCTGCAAGGCGTCGGGGCCGCACTCCGGGTAGCCCTGCCAGTGCGCGAGCGCCTCGCCCGACAGGGGCACACCGGCCCTGATCGCGGCCTCGATCCGGACAGCGGCCCGCGCGTATGCCTCGTCGGCGGTGCGGGCGAGCCGTACGGCGGAGGCGTGTTGGGCGGCGGAGGCGGAGGCGAGCGCGGGCAGCCGGGCCCGCAGTGAGTCGAGCGTGCCGACCACGGTCCGGCGGGCGGCGTGCTGCCGGGCGGCCGGGTCCTCGGCGCAGTGCGCCAGCCAGGCGCGCAGCGCGGCGACGGTGGTCTGCGGCAGAAGCCCTCCCCCGCCGGCGGATTCGGGCAGTTCGGGGACGGTGAAGCGGGGTACGTCGCCGAGCCCGGCCTTGTCCAGGAGGGCCGCGTAGTGCCGGCCCACGTCGTCGGCGATCTGGTGCGGGACACGGTCGAGGACGGTGGCGAGGGTGACGTCGTACTCCTTGGCGGTGCGCAGCAGGTGCCAGGGCACGGCGTCGGCGTAGCGGGCGGAGGTGGTGACCAGAATCCAGATGTCGGCGGCGCAGATGAGTTCGGCGGCGAGTTCCCGGTTGCGGGTGACGAGGGAGTCGATGTCGGGGGCGTCGAGGAGTGCCAGGCCGCGGGGCAGCGAGTCGTCGGTTTCCAGCCGCAGCTCGGCGCGCTCGGGCTCGGGACGCTCGGAGTCGGACCGGTACTGGCCGTCCTCGTCCGCCCGGGAGCGCTGCCGTACGGCCCAGACACGGGTCAGTCCGGGCAGTACACGGGGGTCGGCGAACCAGGCGCGGTCCTCGGGGTGGCAGACGAGCACCGGGACGCGGGTGGTCGGCCGCAGCACGCCCGGGGCGCTGACCCGGCGGCCCACGAGGGAGTTGACGAGGGTCGACTTTCCCGCCCCGGTCGATCCGCCGACAACGGCCAGCAGCGGGGCTTCCGGGGCTGCCAGCCGGGGTACGAGGTAGTCGTCGAGCTGGGCGAGCAGCTCTTTGCGGGTGAGGCGGGCCCGGGCGGCTCCGGGGAGCGGGAAGGGGAAGCGTGCGGCGTCGACACAGTCACGAAGTGCGGACAGCGCGTCAAGCAGCTGGGGCCGTACGTCCAAGATCACCACAATGGCAGAATGCCCCAAAATGCAGCATTTTTGAAGCGCATTCCGGGTAATTTGCCCTATTCGGCCCGCGTGGCGGCCTGCCGGGACTGGAGGTGGCCAGGGGACAGAATGAGCCACCGGCATAACGAGTGCACAACAGCAGCATTTCGACCCGTCAAAAGCGATGCACCTTCTGCACGCGCCTGCGATTATCGGACCGCTTCACCGAACCTCCACACCGTGCCACACGGGTGAAGCACCCGGCAGCAGGCATGTGGCGCCCTATCCTTGACCCCGGTACGAGGTCACGGAACCACCCAGGGGCGGAGACAGCCGCGGCCACTGTCCAGCCCCCGTAGCTCAGTGGATAGAGCAGGCGCCTTCTAAGCGCTTGGCCGCAGGTTCGAGTCCTGCCGGGGGCGCTTCACCGACACGCTGTCCCGCTTCTCGTTCGTAGCGAGTTTGCCCAGCTCAGGGGGCACGCTAGCAGCCTCCGCGTAAGGACACCGCTAGCTCTGGGATCCAACGGGGGCCGAGGCGAAATGTCCGGCTGAGGGTGGCTGAAACCGGCTGTATACGGCTGGTCGTCCCACATACGTCCCACAGAACGGCGCGTGCGGCGCGCTTCCCCGAGGGCAACCTGCCGGGGGCCCTACCGGCCGACGCCGGCCAGCGGGTTCTTCCGCCTCGACGTAGCGTGGGAGTGGGGGTACTCGCCGGAACGGGCAACGACTGTTGCGCGTTCCGGAGCGGGGAGACGGAGGCGCGCCATGACGGGCGGAATCGCGCAGCGCGGAATCGGCAAGGACGGTCCGCGGCAGACGCCGCGCCTGACCGACCGCTGGAAGAAGACACTGCGAGAGCGTACGACCCCCACCCAGCGGTCGCTCATCGTCACGTGGATCTCCTTCGGGACCACGTTCGGCACGGTGCGACTGATCACACACGGCATCCGCGGCGGCTGGCTGCCCCTGGGCAACGTCTCAGCGGGCGGCACCCACCTGCACCACTACAACATCGGCATCGGCATCCTGTCAGGGGTCGGCCTGGTCGCCGTCCGGGGCGACACCCAGGCCGTCGGCCACCCGGCCGTGGCGGCCGCCTACGGTGGGGGCGCCGCCCTGATCGCCGACGAGTTCGCCCTCCTCCTGGACCTCCAGGACGTCTACTGGGCCAAGCAGGGCCGGGTCAGCGTCGATGTCTCGTTCGGCATCATGTCCGTTCTCGGGCTCTACCTCACCGCGCGCCCGTTCTGGCACGAGCTGGCCAAGGTCACCGGCCGACACGCCCGCGAGCGCTTCGCCCACTGACGCCGCACCGGCCGTCCCACCGCCGCGAAACCATCCGCCTGCTGCCACCCACCACCCAGACCTCCGGCACACCGGCCCGGCCCGAGGCCCGCCCGCACCCCGCACCGGAATCGGGGTCCACGAACGCCCGCGAGACCGCGTCGGCCGACTACCGCCAGGCGCTCACCGCCCTCCAGGCTGGCAAAAGCGGACCAGAGGACCGGCACCGCCCCCTGGCTGCGGGGCCTGCGCTTCTGCTCCCGCTGCCCTGCACGCAGTGCTTACGATGCCGATGCCATTCATGACGGTTGGCAGTAATGGAGGCAAAAGACATATGGCTGACAAACCCGCTCTGGCCCTCGACCCGTTACGGTCAGACGTGGCCTACCGCATCGCATGCCTGCGGCACCTCAGAGTCAACCGGCTGAACGCGAGTACCTGGCAACAGGCGGACACGCACTGGTTCCAGGCGCTCGACTGCGAGGGGGTACTGGCCGTACAGGAAGCGTCCGTATTATTGGACAGCTACGTTGACGTCCGCGACCGAGTGCTGGGGTTTTCGCCGTCGTTGTCTTCTGCCGGTCGTACTGGTGCTCAGGCGACCTGGTCCCGCAACCGACTGCCGTCGGCCGGTCGCCGGCTGGCCCTGACGGAGACGTTCTGGCAGGCCGCGGGCTTCGTCTTGTGGAGAAGGTTCCGGGTTCGGCGAACAGAGAACCTCAGGCCGTGAGGCCTGGGACAACCGACACCGGCGAGACATCGTTTCTCATACCTCGTTGACGATGGCCGTGTGTCTGTTCAGCGAGCCACGAGTGCCAAGTACGGTGGGCGGCCGGGTGATGAGGACGGGGCCGATATCGGTGGCGCACGTCGTTTGCGGAGACTCCTGCCCTGGTGCCTTGTCGATCGGTTTTCCTTGGCAAAGGCACTCAGGACTTCGGGGCGCAAGAGTGGCACAACCGGGACGGGCACGTCGCCAGGATCTCGCCGTTCGGGAGGTCGCCGAAGTCTGTATGTGAAGGCATCAAGTATGTGATGCCTTCACACGGGGCGCCAGTGCTGCGCGCCGGACGCACGGGCGTACTGCCGGTCAGTGCTCTTCGGTGGCTGGTCCTTCTTCGACCTCACCAGTCCTGGAGTTGATCACTGGGGAGATGAGCAGGTCGTACACGACTACGCCAACGACTCCGCCGATGAGTGGACCGATGATGGGGATCCACCAATAGTGATCGAACCACATGAACTTTCCCGGGAGAGCGATGGAGCCCCAGCCTTCGAAGTAGGTGAACAACCGGGGGCCGAAGTCACGTGCGGGGTTGATCGCGTACCCGGCGTTGGTGCCGAAGGACAGGCCGATCGCTACGACCACCAAGCCGATGAGGTACGGGTGGAGATTTGCCATTGGAGCCGTGTTGCGCCTGTCGATGAGCGCACAGATCAGGAGAAGCAGGAGTCCTGTCCCCACGATTTGGTCGAGCAAGGGCCCCCACCATGAATTTCCGAAATATTCGGCGGGGAACGTAGCAAAGATCGAGTATGTGGAAAGAGACTTGTCTCGGTGGATGCCTTGCTTCGTGTCGAACGCCTCGATCGCCCACCTGTACGAAGCGTAGACGAGAGCGGCGGCGACAAAAGCGCCCATGACTTGGGCCAGCCAATAGGGTAGGACTTTCCGCCACGGGAAGTCCTTACGAACTGCGAAGCCGAGAGTCACCGCAGGGTTGAGGTGGGCGCCGCTGATTCCGCCGGCCACGTATACGCCAAATACCACGGCAAGGCCCCAGCCCCATGAAACGATAATCCAGTTTGCTGCGCCAAATGGTCCGGTCTGCCGCCCGGATCCGGGCAGACCGACGACGGCGACAGCAACCGACCCGACGCCGAACAAAATCAGAACGAACGTTCCCAGAAACTCGGCAAGCATCTCGCCGATGAGTCCTTCTCGATAACCGCGTCGACGCGCGATGCGCTCAGCCATCGTCCTGCTCCTCAGTCGGCATAGAACAGACTTACCGCTTCCCTACCGGAAACACTGAAACAGGGAAGGGCCATCGGAGCGAACCGGGCGGCGAGTCACCGCAATATTCCCTCCAATGGAGTGTTCAGCCAGATCTCAGGGCGGGTGGGGGTGAGGGCGGCGGGTGTCAAGGAGGGGGAGGGCGGTCGGCGGAGTCTCGGACCGCCGTTCAGGACGCTCATTCACATCCTGTTTGCGCTGGTCAGGGCGATGGCGAGCGTCATAGACAAGGCGCCTTCTAAGCGCTTGGCCGCAGGTCCGAGTCCTGCCGGAGCACTTTCGCCAGAGGAGTTCGGGATGTGGGCGGGTTCGGCGTTCTCCGCGGCCGTGTACGGGGCCGGCGAGCGGGAAAGGGACGCCGCGGGGCCCGGTCGTCACGGCCGCCGCCGCGGTCGGCCCGTTCACCGTGCGGGCCGCGGCCGGCGACGAGGGGTCGCCGGCGGCGGGTCGTTCCGCCGGCGAAGGCACGCCTCACCAGCCTCCTGAAACACCCCTGCCCTCGCCCGTCACCGCAGGTCGGCGAGGGCGGCGTACTTTCCGCGAAGAGCCACGACTTGGAATGACGGGGTGTGAGAGGGTATGCGCCTGAGCCGCTCCGACGGGATTGAGCCCCCGTCTCGTGACCGTCACCGGGCGGTCGTGCGGTGGTCGTGGGGCCATTCCCGGTGAGCGAGCGAGCGAGGATCGTTGCGTATGGATTCCACACTGCCCGGAGCGGCATCGGCAGCGGCGACGGCGCGGCGGCGAAAGCGGCTGAACAACCGCATCAAGGACGGGCTGCGCGACCTCAGTATCCAGATGGCTCTGCTGAACCATCAGGTCGGCGCCCACCTCGACCTCAGGGACGCCGATCTGGAGTGTCTCGACCTCGTCAGCCGCTACGGTCCGATCGGCCCCACCGCGCTCGCCAAACGCGCAGGACTGCACCCCGCCACCCTCACCGGAGTCCTCGACCGCCTCGAACGCGGCGGCTGGGTGGTCCGCACCCCCAACCCGGGCGACCGCAGGGCCGTTCTCGTCCAGGTGATCAAGGAGAAGGAGGCCGAGGTGGCGTTCCTGTTCTCGGGGCTCAACAGCGCCATGGACGACGTGTGCGCCGAGTACGAGGACACGGATCTCGTGATGATCGCCGACTTCCTGCTGCGTACGGCCAGGGCCGGCCGCGGCGCCACCGACGAACTCGCCGAGGGCTGAACCGGGCACCCGGGAACCCGAAGCGGCGCTCATGGACCCGTCCGTAAGGGCCCGGCGCTCGGACGGTGGCCGCTTCACCCCCCCCCGCTCAGACCGTGACCACCTTCACCCCCGCCTCCGCGATGCGGTCCCGGTCCTCCTCGCCGATCCCCGCGTCGGTGACGAGGTAGTGGACGCGGTCCAGCGAGCAGATCCGGGCGAAGGCGCGCCTGCCGATCTTGGAGGAGTCCGCCGCGACCACCAGCCGGTGCGCCCGGTCGGCGAGCAGCCGGCTGATTCCCGCCTCGTCCTCCTGATGGGTCATCAGTCCGCGCTCGGGGTCGAGGCCGTCGACGCCAAGGACGGCGATGTCGAGCACCACCTCGTTCAGCACCCCGGCGGCGAGCGGCCCGACCAGCTCATAGCTCTGCGGGCGGGCCACACCGCCGGTGACGACGATCTTGATCTGCGGGCGCACGGCCAGCTCGGCGGCGATGTTGAGGGCGTTGGTGACCACCGTCAGCCCGGGGACGCCGCCGGTCGCGGGCTCGCGGGCGTGCCGTAGCGCGAGCACCCGGGCGGTCTCCGTGGTCGTGGTGCCGCCGTTGAGCCCCACCACGTCGCCGGCCGCCACAAGATCGGCGGCGGCCTGGGCGATCCGCTGCTTCTGCGGAGCGTGCCGCGAGGTCTTGTACCGCAGCGGCAGCTCGTACGAGACGCTGTGCGCGACCGCCCCGCCGCGGGTACGGACCAGCATCTGCTGAGCGGCCAGCTCGTCCAGGTCCCGGCGGATCGTGGCGGCGGAGACGGTGAGCTCGGCGGCCACGTCCTCCACGTCCAGCTGGCCGCGCTCGGCCAGCAGCTCCATCAGCGTGCTCCACCGCTGCTGCTTGGACACGATGCCACCTCTCCCCTGTCTCCCTCGTACGTCCCGGCCGCCCGCTCATGGGCCCTGCGTGAGTCTGACACGTAGCCACACCTCTCCCATGATGCTCATTTATGCTCGATCATAGCTATCTTCGATCAGAATCAATCATCTACACTGACCACAGCAAGCGCGCCGACGGCCGTACGGTCCCTCGTGCGCGGCGCCGGTCCTGCGTGAGGAGCCCCATGTCCGCGTCGTCACTGACCACCACCGAGATCACGACGCAGCCCGACTGCTGGCTGCGGGCGGCCGAACTGGCTTCCGCCATGGCGGACAAGCTGCCCGCCCGCGGTGAGCGGGTCGCTGTCATCGGCTGCGGCACCTCCTGGTTCATGGCCCAGTCCTACGCGGCGCTGCGCGAGCGGGGCGGCCACGGGGAGACCGACGCCTTCGCCGCCTCGGAGTTCCCGTTCGGCCGTGCGTACGACCGGGTCCTCGCGATCACCCGGTCCGGTACGACCACGGAGGTGCTGCGGGCCTGCGAGCGGCTGCGCGGCTTCGTACCGGTCACCGCGATCACCGCCGATCCGTCGACCCCGGTGATGGACGCGGCCGATGAGATCGTCGTACTCGACTTCGCGGACGAGGAGTCCGTGGTGCAGACCCGGTTCGCCACGACCGTGCTCGCGCTGCTGCGCGCCCACCTGGGCGAGGACCTGACGGCCGCGATCGCCGACGCCCGTGCCGCGGTCGCGGACCCGCTCGCGCGGGAGCCGCTGGAGGCCGAGCAGTTCACCTTCCTCGGCACCGGCTGGACCTACGGTCTCGCGCAGGAGGCGGCGCTGAAGATGCGGGAGGCGGCGGGCGCCTGGACGGAGGCGTATCCGGCGATGGAGTACCGGCACGGGCCGATCAGCATCACCGGCCCCGGCCGCGCGGTCTGGTCCTTCGGACCGCTGCCGGAGGGTCTGGCCGCGGACGTGTCCGGGGTCGGCGGGCATCTGGAGAGCCGCCCGGCCGTGGACCCCCTCGCCGACCTGATCCGGGTGCAGCGGCTCGCGGTCGCCCTCGCGGAGGGCAAGGGCTACAACCCCGACCGGCCGCGCAATCTGACCCGCTCGGTCGTCCTGTCCTGAGCCTGTCGGGCGTCCTGTCCTGATCCGCGCCCGGCCCGCCCCCGCTCGTCCGCCCGACCCGAGGACCACCGCCATGTCTGCCGTCTCCACCGCCGAACTCGTCCTCGCCGCCCGCGCGTCCGGCATCGGTGTCGCCGCGTTCAACGTCATCACCCTGGAGCACGCGGAGGCGATCGTGTCCGCCGCCGAGCAGACCCGGCTGCCGGTGATCCTGCAGATCAGCGAGAACGCGGTGAAGTTCCACGGCGGCCGGCTGGAACCGCTGCTCGCCGGGGCGGCGGCGGTCGCGCGGGGCGCCGCCGTACCGGTCGCGCTGCACCTGGACCATGTGGAGGACGAGGAGTTGCTGCGGGCGGGCGTCGCGGCCGGGGTGTCCTCCGTGATGTTCGACGCCTCCCGGCTGCCGTACGAGGAGAACGTACGGTCCACCGCGCGGATCGCGGCCTGGGCGCACGCCGCCGGGGTGTGGGTCGAGGCCGAACTGGGCGAGGTCGGCGGGAAGGACGGCGCCCACGCGCCCGGTGTACGCACGGATCCTGCCGAGGCCGCGGCCTTCACGGCCGCGACCGGCGTGGACACGCTGGCCGTAGCGGTCGGCAGTTCGCACGCGATGACCGAACGCACGGCCCGCCTCGACCTCGGCCTGATCTCCCGGCTGCGGGCGGCCGTGAACGTGCCGCTGGTGCTGCACGGTTCGTCCGGGGTGCCCGACGAGGAACTGCGCCAGGCCGTCACGGCGGGCATGGTGAAGATCAATATTGGTACGGCGCTGAACATCGCCTTCACCGGGGCCGTACGTGACCGGCTCGCCGCCGACCCGGCCGTGGTCGATCCCCGTCGCTACCTCCGCCCGGCCCGGGAGGCGATGAGCGCCACCGCGGCGCACCTCCTGCGTGTGGTGTCGGGCCGGGCGTCGGTCTGAGGCAGTTGGGGGTTGCCGGCCCGGGGGCGGCGCGCCCGCGGCGGGCGGTGTGTCAGTCCAGGCCGCGGGTCCGGGCGAAGCGGGCCTGGCCCTCGGCGAGGGTGATGATCGGGTCCGGATAGTCGTACCGGCGCCGCTCCTGGGCGTCGAGTTTCCACGGCTGGTGGACCGCGCGCCCCGCCAGACCGGCGAGTTCGGGCACCCAGCGGCGTACGTAGGCGCCCTCCGGGTCGTAACGGATCGCCTGGCGCAGCGGGTTGAGCACCCGGTTGGGACGGGTGTCGGTACCGGTACCGGCCGCCCACTGCCAGTTGAGCTGGTTGTTCGCGATGTCGCCGTCGACCAGCAGATCCAGGAAGTGCCGGGAACCGGCCCGCCAGTCCAGGCAGAGCGTCTTGGTGAGGAAGCTCGCGGTCAGCAGTCGGGCCCGGTTGTGCATCCAGCCCTCGTGGCGCAACTGCCGCATGGCCGCGTCGACGACGGGATAGCCGGTCCGGCCGTCCCTCCAGGCGGCGAACTCCTCGGGCGAACTGCGCCACCCGTACTGCCGGGGGCGGTAGTCGGCGCGGGCCGCGTCGGGACGGGCGGCGAGCACCTGGTAATGGAAGTCGCGCCAGGCCAGCTGCCGTACGAACTCCTCGCCGCCCGACTCCCTGTCCCTGGCCTGCCGGACGAGTTCGGCCGCGGAGAGGCATCCGAAGTGCAGATACGGGGACAGCCGGGAGGTACCGTCGGCCGCCAGATCGTCGTGCAGGCCGGGGTAGTCCGCGAGGCCGTGGCGGCGCCAGGCCGCGGACCGGCGGCGCCCTTCGCTCTCGCCGCCGCGCGGCAGTCCGGGCGAGGGGCTTCCGCCACCCGGGCCGGTCAGCTCGGCGGCGGACGGCAGCGCGCCTGCGACCGCGCCGTCGGGCAGCACGACATGGCGGGGCGCGGCCGTCACCGGCCTGATCCGCTCGGCGTTCCAGCGGTGGTAGTACGGCGTGAAGACCGCGAAGTGGTCACGGTCCGCCGGGGTGACGGCGCCGGGCGGCACCGCGGTGATCACCGCGTCGTGCACCACCAGTGCGCAGCCGATCCCGGCCAGCGCCACGCGCAGCCGCTCTTCGCGGCCCGAGGCGTACCGGCTCACCCCGCCCGCCAGGTGCACCTGCCTGGCCCCGGTCTCGCGCACGACCGCCGCCACCTCGCCGGCCGGGTCGCCGCGCCGTACGATCAGCCGCCCGCCACGGGTCCGCAGACTTCCGTCGAGGTCGGCGAGCGCGTCGGCGAGGAAGGCGGCCCGGTTCGGAACGGCGAATCCGGCGCGGGCGATGCCGGGGTCGACCACGAAGAGCGGCACGACCCGGTCGGCCGCGGCGACGGCCCCCGACACCACCGGGTTGTCGTGCAGCCGCAGGTCCGCGGTGAACAGGGCGACGGCGACGGTCTCAGCCATGGCCGGCCGGGAAGGTCAGCAGCGCCACCGGATCGCCGGTGGGGTGCGCGGAACCACCCGCGGGCTCCACGGTGACGCCCATGGCGGACGCCACCCCCACACGTCCGTCGAGCACCACGGCCTGGTCGGAGACAGCCGGGTCCATCAGACCCGCGGGCCGCATCGTCCCCGCGTCGTCGAACCACAGCTCGTACATCCTGCCGCCGGACAGCGCGGGCATTCCGGAGGCCAGGAACGCGGCCTTGCCCAGGCTCCAGGAGACGACCACGGTCGTGGTCGCACCGGCGCCGGTCCTGCGGGTGGTGGAGACCGCGTCGGGTGCGGCCAGCACCTGGGACAGGTCGGTGGCGCGCTGCTCGGCCCGCTGGGCGCGCTGCCCGGCGTCCGTGGCCGTCCGGTGCTGCCAGACCGCCACCCCGCCGAACCCGACCGCCGCGGCGAGACAGGCCGCGAGGGCGTACCGCGACAGACGGCGGGCACCGGTGGAACGGGCGGCGGGATCAGGCAGCTCCTGCCGTGAGGTGACGAGTGGCGGCTCCTGTCTGACCGCGCCGATCCGTATCAGCACCTGCTCCCGCATTCGCGCGGGCGGCACCGCGGACACGGCCATGCCGAGCCGACTGGCCGTCGCCGTGAACTCGTCCACCTCCCTCGCGCACGCGGAACACTCCGCGAGATGTCGTTCGAACTCCTCCCTCTCCGGTCCGGTCAGCGCGTGGACCGCGTACGCACCCGTGAGCGTGTGCAGTTCCGCGATTGTCATGCCGTCACCCCCAGGCAGTCCCGCAGCCGGATGAGTCCGTCCCGCAGACGGGTCTTGACCGTGCCGAGCGGCGCCGCGAGCAGCTCGGCGACCTCCCGGTAGGTCAAGCCGTGGTAGTAGGCGAGCGTGACCGACTGCCGCTGCAACTCGGTGAGCGCGCGCATGCAGCGGCGGACCTGCTCGCGCTCCAGCCGTGCCTCCACCTGCTCGGACACCTCGTCGAAGGCGGGGGTACGGTCCAGCAGCGCCGCCCTGTGCTCGCGGTCGGTGGCCGCCTGGGCGGAGCGGACCCGGTCCACGGCACGGCGGTGCGCCAGCATCGTCACCCACGTCATGACGCTGCCCTTGCCGGGCTGGAAACGGGCCGCGGTCTGCCACACCTCGACCAGCACTTCCTGGGCGACCTCTTCGGACTGCGCCGGATCGCGCAGCACCGACCGCACGAGGCCGAGCACGGGCCCGGCCACCGCGTCGTACAGCCGGCCGAAGGCGGCCTGATCCCCACGGGCCGCCGCGGCGAGCAGCTCCTGAAGATCGGGCCCTGCCTGCGGTGGGGCGTCACCGAGGCGTACGGCTTCCTTCATGTGCGATCCATCCCGTTCCGACCCGCCCGCGCGGGTCTTCGCCGGGGGTTCGAAGCCACAGCGCGGGCGGATTGGTCGCGGGCGGATCTTTCTCTCAGCAGGGAGTCTGCCGCAGGACGGCGACGCCGAAACGACCGAGCGTGATCATCCCCTCGAACGGGTGATCGGTCAGAAGATCCTCACAACGACCCTCCGGCAGTGGGACCTTCACCGGCTCGGTGCTGTGGTTGAGCAGGAAGAGCAGATCACCACGGTGTACGGCCTCCACTCCAGCGGGGAGTTGAGTGAGCGAAGGCCGTACACCGGCTTCGTCGGCGGCGCGGATCAGCAGGGTCCGCAGCGCCGCCGGGTCGGGGAGCGTCGACAGGTACCAGGCCCTGCCGTCGCCGTACGCGTGCCGGGTCACGGCGGGCCGCCCGTCGAGCGCGCCGCCGCTGTAACGGGCGAGCACCTGGGCACCGCCCGTTACCAGATCCTCGGTCCACGTCTCTCCGCGGAAGTCGTCGAGGCCGGGCACCTCAGCCGCCACGGCCACCTCCTCGCCCTCCTCCAGCGGCCACCACTCGTGCACGGCCGCCAGCCCCAGGATCTCCCGCAGCCGGGCGTCCACGCCGCCCGGCCTGATCCGGTCGTCGATGTCCGCCACGCCGGTGAAGAAGCCACAGACCAGCGTCCCGCCACCGCGCGCATAGGCGGCGAGCCCGTCGAGCGCGGCGTCGGAGAGCAGATAGAGCTGCGGCAAGAGGACCAGCGGATACGGCGTCAGATCCGCCTCAGGGGGTGCGAAGTCCGTTGTGATGCCGGCCTGCCACAGCACCTGGTGCCAGGCCCGTACGATCTCGGCCTGGTCCAGGCGCGCGGAGGGGCGGCCGTCCTGCTGGCCGGCCCACCAGGAGTGCCAGTCGAACAGGATCACCGCGGCGGCGGTCGGACGGGTGCCGCTGACGGCGGGACCGATCCGGGCCAGGTCGGCGCCGAGCGCGCTGACCTCCTGGAAGACGCGTCCGCCCGGCCCCGAGTGCCCCAGCATCGCGGAGTGGAACTTCTCGCCGCCCTGCCGGGAGGCCCGCCACTGGAAGAAGCACACGGCGTCGGCGCCGCGGGCCACGGCCTGCAGGGACCACAGCCGCATCAGCCCCGGCGGCTTCGGCTGGTTGACGGGCCGCCAGCTGACCGCGCCCGCGGCCTGCTCCATCAGCATCCACGGCCCGCCGCGCGCCTGCGAACGGGTGAGGTCCTGGACCAGCGCCCCGTACGCGGCGGCCTGCGGGTCCTTCGGGTCGGGGTAGACGTCGACGGAGACGACGTCCTCCCGCTCGGCCCACGCCCAGCCATCCTGGCCGATGAACAGCGGCATGAAGTTGGTGGTCACGGGCGTGTCAGGGGTGTGCCGCACGACGATGTCGCGCTCGGCGGTGAAGCACTCCAGCAGGGCGTCGGAGGTAAAGCGGCGGAAGTCCAGCCCCAGGGCCGGGTTGCGGATGTACTGCGCCTGGCGCGGCGGCAGGATCTCCTCCCAGGAGCCGTACGCCTGGCTCCAGAAGGCCGTTCCCCAGGCGTCGTTCAGCGCGCCCAGGGTGCCGTACCGGGCGCGTAGCCAGCGCCGGAAGTGGGCGGCCGTGGTGTCGCACCAGCAGGCAGTCCCGTACTCGTTGTTGATGTGCCACATGCGCAGGGCCGGGTGGCGGGCGTACCGCGCGGCCAGATCCTCGGTGAGGGCGGCGGCGCGGGCCCGGTAGACCGGTGAGCTGGCGCAGAAGTGGTTGCGGGAGCCGTACGAGACGACCGTGCCGTCCTCGGCGCGCGGCAGTGTCTCGGGGTGAAGGGCGCCGAGCCAGGGCGGCGGTGAGGCGGTGGGGGTGGCGAGGACGGCGCCGATGCCGTGCTCGGCGAGCAGGTCCATGACGTGGTCGAGCCAGTCGAAGTCCCGGGCGCCGGGGCGCGGTTCCAGGGTCGCCCAGGAGAAGACGCCGACGGTCACGGTGTTGACGCCGGCCTCACGCATGAGCCGTACGTCCTCCCGCCAGACCTCCCGAGGCCACTGCTCGGGGTTCCAGTCCCCGCCGAAGAGCACGCGGCCCCGGGTGACGTCGTCGAGCGAAGGACCGGAGGGCAGCGGCGCGCGGGACGGCCGCTCGGCGGATGGCCGCTCGGCGAACGGCGGCTGGGCGCACGACGGCTCGACGGATGGCGGCTCGACGGATGGCGGCTCGGCGAACGGCGGCGAGGACGGCATGCGACTCAGCCCTTCACCGCGCCGATGAGCATCCCCTTGTGGAAATGCTTCTGCACGAAGGGCGAGAGCACCGCCACCGGGATCAGGGCCAGCATCATCACAGCCATCTGCACCGACAGGCTGGAGATCTGCCCGCTGCTGACCGCGTTGCCCATCGCGCCCGGCGGCACCTCCTGTTTGAGGACGATCTGCCGCAGGATCATCTGCAACGGGTACTTCTCGCTGTCGTTGATGTAGATGGACGCGTTGAACCACTGGCTCCAGTAGCCGACCGCGTAGAAGAGCGAGATCACGGCGATCACCGCGCGGGACAGCGGTACGACGATCTGCAGCAGGATGCGCCACTCCCCCGCCCCGTCAATCCGTGCGCTGTCGATGAGTTCGGGTGCCACACCCATGAAGAAGGAGCGCAGCACAAGGATGTTGAACACACTGATCGCACTGGGCAGGATCATCGCCCAGTAGCTGTCCCCGAGGCCGATCCCGGTGACCAGCAGATAGGTGGGAATCAGGCCCGCGCCGAAGAACATCGTCCCCATGAGGAGCATCAGGACGGGCCGGTGGGCGAACGAACCGCTTCGCGACAGGCCGTACGCGCACAGCACCGACACCACCATGCTCAGCGCCGTGCCGACCAGCGTCACCCCGAGGCTGACCAGGGCGGCGCGGGTGACGATGCCACCGCTGAGCAGTTCGGTGTACGACTCGAAGGTGATCGACCGCGGCCAGATCACCAGGCCCCCGGCGTCGTTGACGGTCTTGGCGTCGGACAGGCTGGTGACGACCACGACCCACAGCGGACCCAGGACGGCCAGGCACACCCCGATCAGCGCGGCGCCCTTGAGACCTTGGCCGATCGCGGAGGGCTCCTCCTCCCAGACGGGACGGTTTCCTCCGGCCCTGTTGCCACGCGTCGGGCGGGGGTGTCCGCCCAACCGGGCCGTTCCCCCGACCGCGGTTTCCGGTACGGCTGTCATCGTCTGGAGTACACCCCCTGCTCGCCCAGCATGTGGGCGACCCTGTTGGCGAGCAGCACCATCCCGACGCTGAAGACGCCCTTGAAGATTCCGGCGGCCGCCGCGTAGCCGAAGTCGCCGGACTTGAGTCCGGTGAACCAGATGTAGGTGTCGAGGATCTCGGAGGCCCCGGGGCCGACCGCGTCACGCTGCAACAGGATCTGCTCGAAGCCCGCGTTGAGCGCGTCGCCGACGCGCAGCACCAGGAGGAGAGCGATCACCGGCCGCAGGGCGGGCAGCGTGACATGCCACATGCGCCGCCAGCGGTTGGCCCCGTCGACGGCCGCGGCCTCGTACAGCTCGTGGCTGACCGCGGACAGCGCGGCCAGGAAGACGATCACACCCCAGCCGGCGTCCTTCCAGACGGCCTGGGCGGTGACCAGGAACTTGAACAGCCCCGGATTGGTCATCAGGTCGAAGCCGTTCACACCGTGCTGGCGCAGATTCTGCGCGATCAGCCCGGCGCCGCCGAACATCTGCTGGAAGACGGTGATGACCAGCACCCAGGAGAAGAAGTGCGGCAGATAGACGATGGCCTGCACCCAGGCCCTGATCCGGGCGCTCAGCACGGTGTTGAGAAGCAGCGCGAGCGCGATGGGGATCGGGAAAAAGAGTATCAACTGGGTGAAAGTGATCGTCAAAGTATTGCCGATGACCTCCCAGAACCGGTAGTCGTTGAAGAGCCGCCGGAAGTTGTCGAAACCGACGAAGGGGCTGCCGGTGATGCCGGCGCCGTAGACGTCGTAGTCCTGGAAGGCGACCACATTCCCGAGCAGCGGAATGTAGTTGAAGATCAGCAGCAGGACGACCGCCGGGGCGGTCATCAGCAGCAGTGTGCGGTCGCGGCGCAGGCGCTGACGGCGGGTGATGCCGCGGGCCGGCTCGGCGGGCGGTTCGGTCGCGCTCCCGGGGGCCGGGTGCGGCCGTGTCGTACGGCCGCCCCCCGCCTGGCCGCCAGAGGTCTCCGGACGCCCGCCCTCCGCCGTCTGCTCCTGCGTCGCCACGTGTTCGCTTGTCACGTACCGCTGCCGTTCTTGTCAAGGATGTCCTGGTAGAAGGCGCGAAGCTGGTCGCCTCCGTTCTTCTTCCAGGTGGTGACGGCCTCCTCGACCGCGCTGACCGACTTGCGGCCGCGGCGAATGTCCTTCTGCAGATCGTCGAAGGGGGTGTAGAGGGTGGCGAACCGGGTGGGTTCGACGATCTGCATCCCGTAGAAGAGCGGCTTCTTGAGGAACTTCGCCTGGCGGCCCATCCACGCGGCGTAGTCCTTGACCATCTGCGGCTGGTCCGGGTGCGCGATGGCGGGCGGCGGCGCGGCGAGGAAGTAGAAGGTGGCAGGCTGCGCCTCCTGGACGCCCTGCTGGGTGAAGGCGGGGGTGCCGTTCTCCAGCTTGTAGTGGACGCCTTCGACGCCGTAGTTGACGAGCTGGAACTCCTTGGTGCCGAAGGGGGCGGCCGCGTAGTCGGCGATGGCGAGGAGTTCCTCGATCTTCTCCTTCGGGAGGTTCTTGTTGAGGAAGGTGAAGATGCCGGCCTGGTCGTCCTGCCAGAGCAGCGGGTCCCCACCTTCGGCCGCGAAGTAGTCCAGGGCCTGCATGTCGAACGACGGGTTCTGCTTGGCCTGTTCGGAGACCATCCCGTACCAGCCGCCGGTGCCGTCGTTGTACATGATCGTCTGGCCGGAGGTGAAACGTATCTTCGCGTCGCCGTCCTTGCCCGCGTCCGCGTCGGGGTGCACCAGGCCCTGGTCGTGCAGCTTGCGGGCGAAGGCCAGGGCCTCGCGGTACTCCTGGGTCTCTATCTTGTGGACGAGCTTGCCGTCCTGGAGCTGCCAGTAGTGCGGCGCGTCGGGCAGCACTCCGAAGATCTTCTGAATGCAGACCCACAGGTCGTCGAAGGCCCATCGCTTGTGCTTGGCGTCGGTGACGGCCTTGCCGAAGGTGACCAGCTCGTCGGCGGAGCCGGGAAGGGCTGCGCCGAGCCCGTCGACGAGGTCCTTGCGGTAGAAGATCGCGTTGCCGAGTACCGGGCTCGGGTTGGGCAGACCGCGCAGCTTGCCACCGAAGATCGACATCTGCCAGGCGCCGGTGGGGATGTTCGCCAGGTTCGGGTACTTCTTGATCGCGTTGCCGGAGAGATACGGTCCCAGGTCCGCGAAACGGTGCTCGATCGCGCTGCGGATCTGTCCCTGCATGTTCCAGCCCGGAATGGTCATCACATCAGGGATGTCGCTGGAGGCGAGGACCGCGCCGATCTTGTCCTGATAGGTCGTGCCGTCCAGCGGGTCGAACTTCACGGTCGCCCCGACGGCCTGGTCGATCGCCTTGTAATAGGCGTTGCTCTTCTTAGGGACCGTTCCCCAGATCGGGGTCATGGCCTGGAAGGTGCTGCCCTTGCCCGGGGGCGTCGGCACCGAAACGGCCAGCGGGTCGGGCAGCTTGGTGAAGCCGGGGCTCGATCCGTTGACGCCGGCGACATCGGGGGTGACGAGCGTGGAGGGCACATACGCCGGGAGCAGTTCCTTGAGCGTGCTGCCGGTGGCGACACTGCCCGTGGTGCTGGTGCTCTTGGCGGGGGAGCAGGAGGCCAGCAGCGGGCCGGCGGCGGTGAGGGCGGCGACAGCGGTGGCCCCGCTGAGCAGCGTGCGACGGCTGGTGGCGTACATCCGGCCTCCCGCTGGTCCCGGTGCACCGGTCGCTGATCTGCCCTGCGGGGCCTGGGAGTTCGGCATTGCGTCAACCCTTCATGGCGCCGTGAATGGACGATCGAAGCGCTTCGATGTTGCGATGAGATTAAGTGGGGGCGTCAGGGCGCGCAAGGGCCGGTCGCACATTTTCATCGGAGCCGCATTCCTGGCGACGAGGCCGCCCTACACCCGACGACTTGGGTGGTTACGGACGAATCCCTTGACAGCGCCAAGGCGTCCGGCCAGCATCGAAGCGCTTCGAATGACCAGCCCAGAGAGGGTCCCGCGTGACCACCGACGACTTCCCGTTCCGCGACCCGCGGCTCCCCCTGGCCGCCCGTGTGGACGACCTGCTGGCGCGGCTCACCTCCGATGAACGCATCGCGATGCTGCACCAGTTCGCGCCCGCCGTGCCGCGGCTGGGCCTGGCCGCCTTCCGCACCGGGCAGGAGGCGCTGCACGGCGTGGCCTGGAGCGGGCCCGCCACCGTGTTCCCGCAGGCTGTCGGCCTCGGCGCGACCTGGGACCCCCAACTGGTGCGCAGGGTCGGCGAGGCGACCGGGCGCGAGGTGCGGGCGATGCGGGCCCGCGACCCCCGGGTCGGACTCAACGTCTGGGCGCCCACCGTCAATCTGCTGCGCGATCCGCGCTGGGGCCGCAACGAGGAGGGCTACTCCGAGGACCCCCAGCTCACCTCCGATCTCGCCACCGCCTTCACCTCCGGTCTGCGCGGCGACCACCCGGCCCACTGGCGCACCGCGCCGATCCTCAAGCACTGGCTCGCCCACAACAACGAGACCCGCCGTGACACCACCTCCTCCTCCGTACGCCCGCGTGTCCTGCACGAATACGATCTGCGCGCCTTCCGCGGCCCGATCGAGGCGGGTACGGCGGCCGGTGTGATGCCCGCGTACAACCTGGTCAACGGCCGGCCCAACCACGTGTCCCCGTTGCTCTCCGAACACCTCCGCCGCTGGGCCCCGGAGCGCGATCTCGTCGTCTGCTCCGACGCGGGGGCGCCCTCCAACCTGGTCGACTCCGAGCACTACTTCGCCACTCACGAGGAGGCGTCGGCCGCCGCCCTGATCGCCGGAGTGGACAGCTTCACCGATCACGACCAGGACTCCTCGATCATCACCGGACGGCTGCGCCGGGCCCTCGACCAGGGCCTCGCCGACCCGGCCGACGTCGACGCGGCGGTACGGCGGCTGCTGGCGATGCGGCTGCGGCTCGGGGAGTTCGACCCGGACGGCGGGGCGTACGGGGCCGGCGCGCCGGCCGTCGAGTCCGCGTACGACACCCCCGAACACCGCGCGCTCGCCCTGGAGGCCGCCGAGGCCGCCATCGTCCTGCTCGGCAACGACGGGCTGCTGCCGCTCGACGCCGACCGTGTGCGTACCGTCGCCGTCGTGGGGCCGCTCGCCGACGAGGTCAGGACGGACTGGTACAGCGGCTCGCTCATCCGCCGCACCTCGCCGCTGGCCGCCGTCCGGGAACGCCTCGGCGCCGACCGGGTCCTGTTCGCCGACGGCGCGGACCGGGTACGGCTGCGGACCGCCGACGGCTGGGCGCATGTGCCCGGGTCGGGGCACGACGAGCCGACGCCGAACGAGGGCTCGCTCAATCCCGCGCACACGCCGGGCCGCACCGATGTGCCTCCCCTGACCGTCGTACCGGACCGGCGGCGCGCCACCGAACTCGCCCTCACCGACTGGGGCGACGGCCTGATCACCCTCCATGTCCCCGGCGGCCGCTATCTGACGGTCGCCCAGGACGGCCTGCTGCGGGCCGCCGCCGAACAGCCCGGCGGCTGGGTCGTCCAGGAGACCTTCCGGCTCGTCCCGCACGGTGACGCGCACCTCCTGCTGCATGTCGGGACCGGCCGTCATGTCCAGGTCTCCGCGGCGGGGCTGAAGGTTGCCGCCGAGGAGGCCGGAAGCGAGGGCGGGGCCGGCGAGGGCACGCTCTTCACCGTCGAATACGCCTCCCGCGGGGTGGACGTGGTGACGGCCGCCGCGGCGGGGGCGGACGTAGTGATCGTCGTCGCGGGAAACGACCCCCACATCAACGGCCGCGAGACCGAGGACCGCACCACCCTCGCCCTGCCGCCGGCCCAGGACCGCCTGTGGCGCGCGGCCCTCTCCGCCAACCCCCGTACGATGCTGGCCCTGGTCTCCAGCTACCCCTACGCAGTCGGCGAGGCGAGCGACGCCCTGCCCGCCCTGCTGTGGGCCGCGCACGGCGGCCAGTCATCGGGCACGGCGCTCGCCCGGGTCCTGTTCGGCGATGTCTGCCCTTCCGGCCGGCTGCCGCAGACCTGGTACCGCGCCGACTCCGACCTGCCCGGCCTCCTCGACTACGACCTGATCACCGCGGGCGCCACCTATCTCTACTTCGACGGCGTTCCTCTCCACTCCTTCGGCCACGGCCTGTCCTACACCTCCTTCACCTACCGTGAACTGGACATCGCCGTCGGCGAGTCCACGGTGGCGGCCACCCTCACCGTCACCAACACCGGCCCGATGACCGGCACCGAGACCGTCCAGCTCTACGCCCATCCGTCCCGCCCACGCGTCCCCCGACCCCGGCGGGCCCTGGTCGACCACCGCCGGGTGCCGCTGGCGCCGGGAGAATCGGCGCGCATCACCTTCACCGTGCCGAGGGAACGGCTCGGCTTCTGGGACGTCGCCCATCAGCGCTGGACCACCGACCCTGGCGGGTACGAACTCCACGTCGGGGCCTCCAGCGCCGACATCCGCCTGGTCGGCGCCTTCGAACTGGATGGCGAGCCCCCGGCCCCGCGCCCGGTCCTGCACCGCGGCCTCGCCGCCGCCGACTTCGACACCCAGAACGGTGTCGCCCTCGTCGACCTCTCCCGCGAGCGCGGCGACGCGGTCACACCCGCCTCCCCGGACAAGCCCGGGGCGCTTGTCTTCCGTGACTGCGACTTCGGCTCGGGAGCGGTCCGCGCCTGGCTGAGGGTCGCCCTGGAGAAGGGCCCGGACCTGCCCGCCACCGTCGCCCTGCGCCTCGGCGACGGCACGGTGATCGGCACCGCCTCGGTTCCGGTGACGGGCGGCCGCTACTCCTACGCCGATGTGTCCGTGGACGGGCCCGCCCTGTCGGGCGTACGGGACCTGCACCTCACACTCAACGGCCCGGTGCGGCTGGACCGTATCGACTTCGAGCAGCGGTGACGGACAGGCGTGGGGTGCGGCTCAGGAGGCGGTGGGTGCCGGTCCGGTGCTGGCCCGGGCGGTGAGCAGCGGCGCCAGCAGGGTGACGGCCGCCGGCTCACGGTCCTCGATCTTGGCCATCACCAGCTCGACGGCCTGGCGTCCCATCTCCTGTGCGGGTATGGCCACCGACGTCAGCTGCACCGACGCCTGCAACGCCACCTGGTCCGGGCAGATCGCGATGACCGACACATCCTCGGGGACCGCCCGGCCCTGCTGCCGGAGCAGGCCGAGCAGCGGGCCGACCGCCGTCTCGTTCTGCACCACCAGCGCGCTGGTGCCGGGCCGTTCCTCGAAGATCCGGCTCAGCACGCCCGCGGTCGACTCGTAACTGCCGTCGCAGGGGCGGTGAATGACCCGTACCCCACGCTCCCGGGCCCGGTGACGCAGTCCGTCGAGCGTGCGCTCGGCGAACCCCGTGTGGCGCTGGTAGACCGCCGCGGCCTCGCCGATCACCGCGATCTCCCGGTGGCCGAGGTCGGCAAGGTGGTCCGCGCACAGCGCCCCGGTGGCCGCGAAATCCAGGTCCACACAGGTCAGCCCGGTCGGATCGGTCGGCAGGCCGATCAGCACCGAAGGCCGGTCGGAGTCCCGCAGCAACGGCACCCGCTCGTCCTCCAGTTCCACGTCCATCACGATCATGGCGTCCGCGAGTCCGCTCCCCGCGACCCTCCGTACCGCCGCCGGGCCCTCCTCCCCCGTCAGCAGCAGCACATCGTGCCCGTACTGCCGCGCGGTCGTGGCCACCGCGATGGCGATCTCCATCATCACGGGTACATACATGTCCGTACGCAGCGGCACCATCAGCGCGATGATGTGCGAACGGTTGCTGGCCAGCGCCCGGGCGCCCGCGTTGGGGTGATAGCCGAGCTCCCGGATGCTCCGCTCCACCCGATGCCTGGTCTCCTCCGAGATGGACCGCTTGCCGCTGAGGACGTACGACACCGTGCTGGCGGAGACTCCGGCGTGCCGGGCAACCTCGGCGAGCGTGGCCATGGCGGACTCCATCCGACGCGGGTGGGAGGCGTGACGAGGGACGTACAGGGATCAATGTATCCAGTGAAGCGATTCGATGAAAGAACCTCTCCCCATTCATCCTTCCTCTCCCGTCCGTAAAAGTGCCCAGTTCAAACCCTATGTGCTGCTGTTGAAGCGCTTCACCGTCCTTCTCCTCATCTCAGCCGCGCCGAGGGCGGAGGGTGCTCGGCGCACCGGCGGCAACCGGCGGTCCGGTGCAACCGCCCACCCTCCAGAGCCCGTTACCCGTTCGGCACGTTTGTCACCGTTACGCGGGTTCTGTGTCACAGAAGATCAACAAGTGCATGCGGCTGTCGCCACGCGTCGTTGACCGGACGAGGGTGCTGATCGACATCCCCGCCACTTGGAGGTGCATCATGACCGACCGGACTTTGTGGTCATACGCGGACATTGCCGCACATATCCGCGTCCAGGTCGACACCGTGCGCTCGTATCGCAAGCACGGACACCTGCCCGATCCCGATGTCGTGGAGGGTGGCAAACCGTTCTGGTACGCCGACACCGTCAGGAGCTGGAGTGCCCGGCGGCCGGGGAACCGCGGCCGCCGGGGTCCTGACTGAGGTCAGCGCCCGGAGACCGGCTCGGGGTCCCGCCACTCCTCGGAGCGCGGGGCCTCCGCGTCACCGGACGACGCCCCGCCTCCGCTCTCGGATATGCCGAACCGCTCATGGAACCTGCGCAGCACCGGCGGCGCCCACCAAGTTGCCCGCCCGGTCAGTCGCATCACCGCGGGGACCAGCAGGGTGCGCACGACCATGGCATCCATGACCACCGCCAGCGCGACACCCAGTCCCAGCATCTTGGTGTTGGCCACCCGAGAAGTGCCTATCGCGACCATCACCACGGCCAGGATGACCGCCGCCGCCGTGATCAGTCCACCGGTCCGTTTGAGTCCGAAGACGATGGACGACTGATGGTCACCGGTCCGGTCGTACTCCTCCTTGATCCGGGAGAGCAGGAACACCCCGTAGTCCATGGAGAGTCCGAAGGCCACACAGAACATCAGCACCGGCAGGGTCGTCTCGATACTCCCGGTCGCGGTGAATCCCAGCAGCCCCGACAGATGACCGTCCTGGAAGACCCACACCACCGATCCGAACATCGCGGTCAGACTGAGGGCGTTGAGCAGGACCGCCTGAAGGGGGATGAGCACGCTCCCGGTGAGAAGGAAGACCAGCAGCAGGGTGACCAGGGCGATGATGCCGACCGCCCATGGCAGTTTCTTCGCTATGGCGTCCTTGCTGTCCACCAGGACCGCGGCCTGTCCCGTGACCGAGGCGTGGAAGTCCGCCGGTACCGCCCGGATCTCGTGCACCAGAGTCTGTGTACCGGTGTCCACCGCCTCACCCCGGGGGACCACCGTCAGATAGGCGGCGCCGGAACCCGGCACGGTGAAGGGTCCATTGACGCGCACCACGCCGGGGAGCGCGGCCACCCGGTGCTGGTAGGCGGCGAGTTCGGTCGCGTCGGCGCCCTCCGCGAGCACGGCAATCGCCCCGCCCGGGCTGCCGGGGAACTCCTGACGGATGTGCTGCTGGACCACATGGGACTCCGCCGAGGCCGGCAGCTGACGGTCGTCCGCCATTCCGAACTTCACCTGGAGGAACGGCAGTCCGAGCAGCAGCAGTCCGGCCACGGCACCGACCGCGAAGACCGGCGCCCTGCGCATCACCAGCCGCGCGAACCTGGCGTATCCGGCGCCGGAGTCGCCGGCGGTCCCGCGGCGCAGAACCTTCCGCAGATCGAACGCGTTGACCCGGTCACCGAGCAGAACCAGCACCGCGGGCAGCACGACCAGGGCGGCGCCCGCGGCCAGCAGCACCACGGCGATACCCGAGTAGGCAAAGGAGCGAAGGAAGTACTGGGGGAAGACGAGCATCGCCGAGAGCGAGGCCGCCACGGTCAGGGCGGAGAAGAGCACGGTGCGGCCGGCGGTGCGCAAGGTCGCTCCGACCGCCGTCCGCGGGGAGGCTCCCGTCGCCAGTTCCTCCCGGAAGCGGCGCACGATGAACAGCGCGTAGTCGACCGCCAGTCCCAGACCCAGCGCGGTGGTGAGGTTCTGCGCGAAGACCGAGACGTCGGCGAACTCGGTGATCCCCCGCAGCACCGCGTTCGTGCCGAGTATCGCCACGATCCCCACGGCGAGCGGAAGGAGCGCCGCGACCGCGCTTCCGAAGACCATCACGAGCAGCAGCAGGGTGACAGGGAGCGCGATCATCTCGGCGCGCACCAGGTCCTCCTGGATGATGGACTGCATCTCCTGGCCCACGGCGGCGGACCCGCCGACCGTGACGTCGACCGGCCCGTGTCCGCCGCGATAGGCGGGCGCGATCCGCTTCATCTCCGCGGCCACCGTGTCGTCGTCACCGCGCAGCCGGGCGGTGATCATCGCGGAGTCGCCGTCCTTGGCACGCAGTTCCGGGGCGTGCGTCCCCCAGTAGGAGGTCACCCCGGTCACCGCCGGGTCCGCGCCCAGTTTGCGGGCCAGTTCCTCGCCCTGCGTGACCACGCCCGTACTGTCCACCCCGGCTCCGCGCGCGTCGACCATCAGGATCAGATTGGGCTGGGAGGCCGGGAAGTACCGGGTGAGCGCGGCCGTCGCATACGAGGACTCGGAGGCGGGGGCCTTCCAGCCACCACTGGCGAGGCGGTCCCCCGCCCCGCTGCCCGCGGCAACCGCGAGGGCGGTGAAGAGCAGGGCGAGCAGCAGCGTCAGCCTCGGTCTGGCGGTCACGACCCGGGTCCAGCCCCCGACCTCGCTCGCGCGGTTGACATCAGACATGACAGAGGTGTCCTCTCCCCATAGAACGGCATGACTGGTAAGCACGACGTAGAATCGAAACACGAACGATCACTCGCGTTTTCAAGAATGCGAGTGACCTCTCGTGTTTGTCAATCCTCCCTGGGGGTCACACGTGTCCGAGGCGGACGAGAAGCCACGCCGCCGCCAGGCCCGCGGCGAGCGGCGCATCACGCAGTTGCTGCAAGCGGCCGCCAAGGTGTTCTGCGCGCTGGGCTACACCGCGTCCAGCACGAACGCCATCGCACGTGAGGCGGGCGTGTCACCTGGGACGCTCTACCAGTTCTTCCCGAACAAGGAGGCCATCGCCGTCGAGCTGAGCGGGCAGCTGATCCGCGAGATGGAGGCGGCGCACGGCGCGGTCTTCGCCGCGGAGAACGCCCGACTGCCGCTGGACCGGCTGATCGACGCGGTGACCGACCCGTTCATCGAGTTCATCAGCGCCAATCCGGCCTTCCTCGCGCTGATCAAGGGCCCGGACGCACCCGGCAAGGTCACGGAGGACCACGACGTGCTCCACGCGTCCCTGCTGGGCCGCGTCACCGAACTGCTGGCGGTCCGCAAACCGTCGATGTCCGCCACCGAGCGGTCGCTCGTGGCCCAGATGTCGTTCGCGATGTTCAAGGCCGGCCTCGACCTCGTCGTGCAGCACGAGGGCGCGGAGCACGAGGCCTATGTGCGGGAGCTGAAAAGCATGCTCTACCGCTATCTGGTGCCTTACCTCGGCACCGGTCCGGTGGCGGAGGACGGGAGCGAGATCGGCCGGGAGAAGGGCGACAAGCCTGTCGTGGAGGGCGCAGCGCGCTGAGCAGCGGCGGAAGAACGGTCACCCGGGCCGACCGGTCGTGACCGAAGGCGGACTACTTCCCACCCATCAACGGGCAGTCGTGTGAGTCCGCGCTCTTGCGCGGATCCGAGGACGGCACCCCGCCGTCCGCCACGGACACCGTCGCCCCGGACTCGCCGGCGAGGGAGGTGGCCACCACGGCGGAGGGGCGCGCGATCTCGCCCGCCGCCACCGTCCGCCGCCTGTCCCTGCTCCGCGATATCCACTGGGCCACAGTGCCGATACCGGCCACCACCAGCGAGATCCCGAGACCCAGCGTGAGCGCGTAGAACGAGTTCGAAGCCGCCCGGCCACTGACATACCCCGCGCCGACGGAGTAGGAGGCCCAGACCACCTCCGCCACGCCCGCGCCGGCGGCGTACCGCCGGGCCGGATACCGCACGACGCCTGCCGCGAGTCCGCCGATCACCCGGCCGCTCGGCAGGAACCGAATTCCTATGACAAACGGCACCCCATGTCGCTGTATGCGCAGAGCGGCCCATTTCAGCAAAGCGGCCTGACGGGGACGGCGTCGCATCCGGGCCAGCACCCGTCCGCTGAGCGCGCGGCCGAGCCGGTGGATCAGCATGTCGCCAAGGACCGCGCTTCCCGCCACCACCAGGAGGACCAGGGCCAGGTCCAGCCGCCCCTCCGCGGCCATCACGCCACCCGTGACGAGCAGCACTGCGTTGGGCACGAGCGGCGGGGCCGTCGTCGCGGCCAGCACCGCGTACGCCCAGATGACGTGTCCACCTCGCAGGTGCTCGACGAGACCGGAGGTGAAGTCAAGTGACGACACATTCAGTGCAACGTCCATCCCGCCGCCCCTCTTCCCGCCCCGGACATCAAAACTGACAGCGTTCAACGGGGGCGGCAAGGGGATTTCACACGTATGGGGGAATTCTCCGGGCGTTCACAAGAAACCTCGTCCTGACGGGCAGGACAGGTACACCGCCGGGAGTAGCGAAGGGGCTCCAAAGCCTCTCGGACTCCCGCCGCGGCCGGGCCCCGGTCATCCGCCGTCCCGGCCGCGGCGGCCGGGACTTCGGCTCAGCGACCGAGGAGTTCCCCGCCGTTGCACTGCAGGATCTCGCCGGTGATGAAGCCCGCCTCGGGCGATGCGAGGAAGAGCACGGCGGCCGCCACATCGTCGGGGCGGCCGACCCGGCCCACCAGGGTGCGGCCGGCCCTCCGGGTCAATTCCGCCTCATTGAGCCGCGAACCGAAGAACTCGGTGCCCGCCACAGTCCCGGGGGCCACGATGTTGCAGGTCACGCCCTGGGGGCCGAGCTGCGCCGCCAGCGAGTGGTTCCAGGCGTGCAGGGCGGCCTTGGAGGCACCGTAGGAGCCTCCGCCACGCAGGGCCGCAACCGACGTCACGGTCACCACCCGGCCGCCGTCGGGGGTGAGGCGGTCCTTGAGGGACTCGGTCAGCAGAACGGCCGTCAGCACGTTCCGCTCGAAGTCGCCACGCCAGCGGGCCAGCACCCCACGCGACCCCGGGCCGACGGCCGGCTCCCGGCTGCCCGCGCTGTTGACCAGGACATCGACCCGGGCGGGCAGATACGGCAGGGCCGCCTCCACGTCGTCGGGGTCGGCCAGGTCGCAGACGACCGGCGTGACGTCCAGACCGCGCTCGGTCCTGAGATTCTCCGCGGCGCTGTGCAGCACCTCGCGACGCCGGCCGACGATCGTGACACGATGGCCGTCTCGGGCGAACAGGGTCGAGATGGCCAGTCCGATGCCCGTGCCCCCGCCGGTCACCACGATATTGCGGACCACTGTCCCGTTCTCTGCCATGTGCCTCCGCCCCTCAAGAAGAGACAGCACGCTACGGGATCGCTCCCACGGGGCCGCGAGCGGGGTAGCCTGCGAAAACGCCGTACTTTTAGAGACCTAGATCACATGACTTGGAACGTAACCATTACGGTGGTTCGTGGGTCTTATGTCTTGAGCACCGCGCTCCCGGCGGAGCCGGTGGGAGATTGCGGTACGGTCCGTCTTGGGGGACGGGCCGCAGTCGCGTCGCCGGGGCGACGCCCGGGGAGCTTGAGCGGCCCTCCCGGGCCCTCCGCCCCGGCCAGCGCGGCCGCCGAAAGACGCCCGGTACGGACCCGTGGGGGGATCCGCTCCGGGAGACGGGAGCGCCCCGTGCCGGACCCGTGGGGGGATCCGTCGCGGGGCGCTTCTTCACAGGGCGCGAGCCGTCGGCCGGGTGCCCGGACTTCCGGGACACCCCGCCGTGCGGACTCGGTTCAGCGGCCCTCGACCGGCACGTAGTCGCGCGTGACGACACCGGTGTAGATCTGCCGCGGACGGCCGATACGGGAACCGGGCTCCTTGATCATCTCGTGCCACTGGGCGATCCAGCCGGGCAGTCGGCCCAGTGCGAACAGCACGGTGAACATGCTGGTCGGGAAGCCCATCGCGCGGTAGATCAGACCGGTGTAGAAGTCCACGTTCGGGTAGAGCTTGCGCGACACGAAGTAGTCGTCGCTGAGCGCATGCTCCTCCAGCTTGAGCGCGATGTCGAGCAGCTCGTCGGACTTGCCGAGCGCCGACAGGACGTCGTGCGCCGCCGACTTGATGATCTTCGCCCGGGGGTCGAAGTTCTTGTAGACGCGGTGCCCGAAGCCCATGAGCTTCACGCCGTCTTCCTTGTTCTTCACCTTGCGGATGAAGGAGTCGACGTCGCCGCCGTCCGCCTGGATGCCCTCCAGCATCTCCAGCACCGACTGGTTGGCGCCGCCGTGCAGCGGACCCCACAGCGCGCTGATACCGGCCGAGATCGAGGCGAACTGGTTCGCCTGCGACGAACCGACCAGCCGTACGGTCGACGTCGAGCAGTTCTGCTCGTGGTCCGCGTGCAGGATGAGCAGCTTGTCCAGCGCGCTGACGACCACCGGGTCGAGCTCGTACTCCTCGGCCGGTACCGAGAAGGTCATCCGCAGGAAGTTCTCGACGTAGCCGAGGTCGTTGCGCGGGTAGACCACCGGCTGACCGACGGACTTCTTGTACGCGTACGCCGCGATGGTCGGCAGCTTGGCGAGCAGCCGGATCGTGGACAGGTGGCGCTGCTCGGGGTCGAACGGGTTGTGGCTGTCCTGGTAGAACGTCGACAGCGCGCTGACCACGGACGACAGCATCGCCATCGGATGGGCGTCGCGCGGGAAGCCGTCGTAGAACCGTTTGACGTCCTCGTGCAGCAGGGTGTGCTGCGTGATCTCACCCTTGAATTCCGCAAGCTGGTCGACAGTCGGAAGCTCACCGTTGATCAGCAGGTAGGCGGTCTCCAGGAACGTACCGCGCTCGGCGATCTGCTCGATCGGGTATCCGCGGTAGCGCAGGATGCCCTGCTCACCGTCGAGAAAGGTGATCGCGGACTTGTAGGCCGCGGTGTTGCCGTAACCGCTGTCCAGGGTGACCAGACCGGTGTCGGCGCGCAGCTTGGCGATGTCGAAGCCGTTGTCGCCGACGGTGCTGTTTACAACCGGGTAGCGGTACTCGTTGTTCTCGTACCGCAGTACTACAGAGTTGTCGCTCACGTCATTCCCTCACCGACGGTGTTGCCTCTTCTTCGAGGTGCCCTGACTACGTCCACTGTCCCCCATTTGGCACGCGTGCGTGCACTCGGGGTCGGCCATCGGGCCGAAAAGTGGCACGGAGTGCCTATTTTGCGCCCTGGGACAGCCGATGGTCGAGAGCCGTGAAGCGTCTTCCGGCGGAAACCGTGCGTACCGCCTGCCCGATCGCACGGCGCGAGCCGACCAGTACGACCAGCTTCTTTGCCCTGGTGACAGCGGTGTAGAGCAGGTTGCGCTGGAGCATCATCCAGGCGCCCGTGGTGACGGGGATCACTACCGCCGGATACTCGCTGCCCTGCGAACGGTGGATCGTCACCGCGTAGGCATGGGTCAGCTCGTCCAGCTCGTCGAAGTCGTAGCCGACCTCCTCGTCCTCGTCGGTGCGCACGGTCAGCCGCTGCTCGACGGTGTCGAGTGCGGTGACCACGCCGACCGTGCCGTTGAAGACGCCGTTGGCGCCCTTGTCATAGTTGTTTCTGATCTGGGTGACCTTGTCCCCCACCCGGAAGGTACGGCCGCCGAACCTGCGCTCGGGCAGATCGGGGCGTGCGGGGGTGACGGCCTGCTGAAGCAGCCCGTTCAGCACTCCGGCCCCGGCCGGACCCCGGTGCATCGGAGCCAGGACCTGCACGTCCCGCCGCGGGTCGAGACCGAACCTGGCCGGAATCCGCCGGGCCACCACGTCCACCGTGAGCCGACCCGCCTCCTCCGAGTCCTCCTCGGCGAAGAGGAAGAAGTCGGGCAGCCCCTGGGTGATGGGCGGCACGCCGGAGTTGATCCGGTGCGCGTTGGTCACCACGCCGGACTGCTGGGCCTGCCGGAAGATCCGGGTGAGCCGTACCGCGGGGACCGGGCTGCCCGGTGCGAGCAGGTCCCGCAGCACCTCACCCGCGCCCACGCTCGGCAGCTGGTCGACGTCCCCGACGAACAGCAGATGGGCGCCCGGTGGCACCGCCTTGGCCAGCTTGTTCGCGAGCAGCAGGTCGAGCATTGACGCCTCGTCGACCACCACCAGATCCGCGTCCAGCGGCCGGTCCTTGTCGTACGCCGCGTCACCGCCCGGCTTGAGCTCCAGCAGCCGGTGCACGGTGGACGCTTCGGCGCCGGTCAGCTCGGCCAGCCGCTTGGCCGCGCGGCCGGTCGGAGCGGCGAGCACCACCTTGGCCTTCTTCGCCCGGGCGAGGGCGACCACCGAACGCACGGTGAAGGACTTGCCGCAGCCCGGTCCGCCGGTGAGCACGGCGACCTTCTCGGTGAGCGCCAGCCGTACCGCCTGCTGCTGCTCGGGCGCGAGGTCGGTTCCCGTGGTGCCCGCGAGCCAGGTCAGCGCCTTGTCCCAGTCCACGTCCCGGAAGGCGGGCAGCCGATCCTCCGGGCCACGCAGCAGGCGCAGCAGTTGGGCGGCGAGCGAGATCTCCGCGCGGTGGAACGGCACCAGGTAGACGGCCTTCACGGGCTCGCCGTCGCCGTCGGGCGCCGGTACGTTCTCGCGGACGACGCCTTCCTCGTCGGCGAGTTCGCCCAGACACTCGATGACCAGGCCGGTGTCCACCTGAAGGAGTTTCACCGAGTCGGAGATGAGCCGTTCCTGGGGCAGGAAGCAGTTGCCGCTGTCGGTGGCCTGCGAAAGGGCGTACTGGAGCCCCGCCTTGACCCGCTCCGGGCTGTCGTGCGGTATGCCGACCGCCTGGGCCAGCCGGTCCGCGGTCAGGAAGCCGATCCCCCAGACCTCGGCGGCCAGCCGGTACGGCTGGTTCTTCACCACGGAGATCGAGGCGTCCCCGTAACTCTTGTAGATCCGCACGGCGATGGACGTGGACACGCCCACTCCCTGCAGAAAGATCATCACCTCCTTGATCGCTTTTTGTTCCTCCCACGCGGCGGCTATCAGCTTTGTCCGCTTGGGGCCGAGGCCGGGCACCTCGACAAGCCGTTTGGGCTCGCTCTCGATGACGTCCAGCGTGCTGGTGCCGAAGTGCTCGACGATGCGCTCGGCGATCCGCGGGCCGATGCCCTTGATCAGCCCCGATCCCAGGTAGCGGCGGATCCCCTGGATCGTGGCCGGCAGGACAGTCGTGTAGTTCTCCACCGTGAACTGCTTGCCGTACTGCGGGTGCGATCCCCAACGGCCGTGCATCCGCAGGGATTCACCCGGCTGAGCGCCGAGCAGCGCGCCGACGACCGTCAGCAGGTCCTCCGAGCCGCGGCCGGTGTCGACCCGCGCGACCGTGTAGCCGTTGTCCTCGTTGGCATACGTGATCCGTTCCAGGACGCCTTCCAGCACGGCAAGTCCCGTCTCCCCCATGCCCGGCCTCCCTTCCCGGCTTCCGCGGTGATCTGTTCCGAAGGTACCCGCAGACACGGACAGCGCGCTGAGCCGACGCCGTCCGCCTGTGGACAACTCGTTCCGCGCGCCCGCCAGGGCAGACGAAAGGGGTCCGGCACGAGGCCGGACCCCTTTCGCGTTCCCCCCACTACCCCCGAAGCCCCCCTCGGGCGTACCTACCCTCTTGGCTCCTCGAACCCCTCCCAGGAGCCGTGATGCCATGTACGACACGCCGTCGCCCGGAAGGGTTGTACTACGGGCGCCGAATTTCTCAAGATCTTTTAAAGGACGTGCCGCCGGTACCGGTCGGCGATCTCGGCGACCACCTCGCCGCCGTCCCGGGCCCACAACGCCGGGCTGAAGATCTCCACCTCCACCGCGCCGCGATAGCCCGCCGCGTCGACCCGCTCGCGGAAGCCGCGAAGGTCCACACATCCGTCGCCGAGCTGTCCACGGCCCAGCAGCACGCCTTCGGGCAGCGGCGTCACCCAGTCGGCCACTTGGAAGGCGGCGATCCGTCCGCCGGCTCCCGCCCGAGCGATGCCGGCGGGCGCGAGGTCGTCCCACCACAGGTGGTAGGTGTCCACGACGACGCCGACCCGGTCCGGGGGGAAGCATTCGGCGATGTCCAGGGCCTGGCCGAGAGTGGAGATCACGCACCGGTCGGAGGCGTACATCGGATGCAGTGGTTCGATCGCGAGACGCACCCCGCGTTCGGCCGCGTACGGCGCCAGGGTTCCGATCGCCTCCGCGACCCGCTCCCTGGCCGCAGCGATGTCACGGTCGCCTTCGGGCAGGCCCCCGGAGACCAGAACGAGCGTGCCGGTCCCCAGGCCGGCCGCCTCGTCGATCGCCGCCCGGTTGTCGTCCAGCGCCCGCGCGCGGAGCCCGGGGTCGGCCACGGTGAAGAAGCCGCCGCGGCACAGTGATGTGACGGTGAGCCCGCTGTCCCGCATCAGCCGCGCGGCACGCTCGACGCCGTACTCCTGGACCGGGGCCCGCCACAGCCCGACCGAGGTGACCCCGGCAGCCGCGCAGCCCTCGGCGAGTTCGGGCAGGGACCACTGCTTGACGGTCTCCTGGTTGATGCTGAGCCGGGCGAAGTCAGGGGGTGTTCCGGCGGCTCCGGCGTCCTCGGTCATGGCGTCCCGGGTCGCGGGGCTTTGGCTCTTGGGCGCGTGGGTCATGCGTCGACTCCGTACACGGCGAGCAGATGGCGCATCCGGGCCTCGGCGAGCGCCGGATCGGGGAACAGGCCGATACGGTCCGCGAGTTCGTACGCGCGCGCCAGATGCGGCAGCGAACGCGCCGATTGCAGACCGCCCACCATGGTGAAGTGCGACTGGTGACCGGCCAGCCAGGCCAGCAGCACGACACCGGTCTTGTAGAAGCGGGTCGGTGGGCAGAACAGGTGCCGGGACAGTTCGACGGTGGGGTCCAGGACGCGGCGGAATCCCGCGGCGTCTCCCGTGTCGAGGAGGCTGACAGCCGCCGCCGCCAGGGGCGCGAGCGGGTCGAAGATACCGAGCAGGGCATGGCTGAAGCCGCGCTCGTCACCCTCGATCAGCTCGGGGTAGTGGAAGTCGTCGCCGGTGTAGCAGCGGACCCCGGCGGGCAGGCGGCGGCGAAGCTCGACCTCGCGCTCCGCGTCCAGCAGCGAGATCTTGACACCGTCGACCTTGTCCGGATGGGCGGCGATCACGTCGAGGAAGGTCTCGGTCGCCGTGTCGAGGTCGCCGCTGCCCCAGTACCCCTCCAGGGCCGGGTCGAACATCGGACCGAGCCAGTGCAGGATCACCCGGTCGGAGGACTGCCGCAGTAGGTGCCCGTACACCTCCAGGTAGTCGTCCGGGCCCTTGGCGACGGCAGCCAGCGCGCGGGACGCCATCAGGACGGCCTGGGACCCGGCAGCTTCCACAAGCGCCAACTGCTCCTCGTAGGCGGCTGTGACCTCCGCGAGCGTGGCCGCCGGACCGGTCAGCTGGTCGGTGCCGACACCGCACGCGATCCGCCCCCCGACGGAGCTCGCCTCGGCCGAGGACCTGCGGATCAGTTCGGCGGCCCCGGCCCAGTCCAGGCCCATGCCGCGCTGGGCGGTGTCCATCGCCTCGGCCACGCCGAGCCCGTGGGCCCACAGATGACGGCGGAAGGCGAGGGTGGCGTCCCAGTCGACGGCCACCGGGGCGTCGGCCGCGGTCCGCAGCGGATCGGCCACGACATGCGCGGCCGAGTACACCACCCGGCTGCGCAGCGGCGGATTCGCCGCAAAGGAGGCGGACTCCGAACGCGGCACATAGGGATGCGATTCGCCCGACGCGCCGGGCAGCAGGATGGTCACAGCGACAGCTCCGGCACATCGATGCGGCGGCCCTCCGCCGAGGACTTCAGACCGAGTTCGGCGAGCTGCACCCCACGAGCTCCGGCCAGAAGGTCCCAGCGCCAGGGCTCGTCCAGCGCCACATGCCGGAGGAACAGCTCCCACTGCGCCTTGAAGCCGTTGTCGAACTCGGCGTTGTCGGGGACCTCCTGCCACTGGTCGCGGAAGGGCTCGGTGACGGGCAGATCCGGATTCCACACCGGTTTGGGGGTGGTGGAGCGGTGCTGGGCCCGGCAGTTGCGCAGCCCGGCGACCGCGGAGCCGTGGGTGCCGTCGACCTGGAACTCCACCAGTTCGTCGCGATTGACGCGAACGGCCCAGGACGAGTTGATCTGCGCCACGGCGCCGCTGTCCAGTTCGAAGATCCCGTAGGCGGCGTCGTCCGCCGTGGCGTCGTACGGCTTGCCCTGCTCGTCCCAGCGCTGCGGAATGTGGGTGGCGGTGAGCGCCTGCACGCTGCGGACCCGGCCGAACAGCTCGTGGAGCACGTATTCCCAGTGCGGGAACATGTCGGCCACGATGCCGCCGCCGTCCTGCGCCCGGTAGTTCCACGAAGGGCGCTGGGCGCTCTGCCAATCGCCCTCGAAGACCCAGTAGCCGAACTCGCCGCGCACGGACAGGATGCGGCCGAAGAAGCCGCCGTCGATCAGGCGGCGGAGCTTGACCAGGCCGGGCAGGAAGAGCTTGTCCTGCACCACACCGTGCTTGACGCCGGCCGCGGTGGCGAGCCGGGCGAGTTCCAGGGCGCCGTCCAGCGTGGTGCCGGTGGGCTTCTCGCAGTAGATGTGCTTGCCCGCCGCGATGGCCAGCCGGACCGCTGACTCCCGGGCCGAGGTGACCTGCGCGTCGAAGTAGATCTCGACGGACGGGTCGGCCAGCACGGAATCCAGATCGGTGGTCCAGCGCTCGATGCCGTGCCGCTCGGCGATGGCGCGCAGTGCGTGCTCGCGCCTGCCGACCAGGACAGGCTCGGGCCACAGCGTCGTGCCGTCACCGAGGTCGAGCCCGCCCTGTTCCCGCAGGCTCAGGACAGAACGGACCAGGTGCTGCCGGTATCCCATGCGTCCGGTGACGCCGTTCATGGCGATCCGCACTGTCCTGCGTGTCATAGGGCCCTCTCCCAGGTGAAGCGTTCGATGGCAGTCAGCGATCTTTAGCAAGCGCTTTCTTCCCTCTCACGCTAACCGCGAGAGGAGACTTCGGCAAGACACTGCCCGGGATGCGAGTGCAAGCGCTTTCTGCCATTTGATCCCCGCCTCCCGCATGCCGCCGTTCCCCCACTCGACCCCGAGGTGAGAGCATGTGCCGCGGCATGCGACGTCGCCCATCCGGCCCGACGCGCCGACAGCACGGCTCTTGTCGTAGAGGAGGACCGGACCGAGATGGCAGTGACTCTGGCCGATGTCGCGGCGCGCGCCGGGGTGTCGTCGGCGACCGTCTCCCGGGTCCTCAACGGCAACTACCCGGTGGCCGGGAGCACCAAGGAGCGCGTCCAACGGGCCGTGGAGGAGCTGGACTACGTCGTCAACGGACAGGCCCGCGCACTCGCCGCGGCCACCTCCGACCTCGTCGGCGTGCTGGTCAACGATGTCGCCGACCCGTTCTTCGGCCTCATCGCCAGCGCCCTGCAGGGCGAGATCGGCGCGGGAGGAGCCCGGCCGGGCGGCGGGAAGCTCGCCGTCGTCTGCAACACCGGCGGGTCGCCCGAGGCCGAACTCACCTATCTCACCCTCCTCGAACGCCAGCGCGCGGCGGGCGTGGTACTCACCGGCGGCGCCGTCGAGAGCGAGGAGCACACGGCGGCGGTCACGGCCCGGCTGGCCCGGCTGGCCGCTTCCGGCACCCGGATCGTGCTGTGCGGCCGCCCGCACCTGACGCTGCCGGATGCCTCGCTCGGGCTGATGACGGTCGCCTTCGACAACCGCGGGGGCGCGCGGCGGCTGACGGAACACCTGCTGTCGCTGGGGCATCGGCGGATCGGGTACGTGACCGGCCCGGTCGACCGCAGCACGACCCGGCACCGCCTCGAGGGCCACCGGGCGGCACTGGCCGCCCACGGCATGGGGCCGGACACGCGCGCGGGGGCGGACGCCGAGCGGCTGACGGTGCACGGCGGTTACGACCGGGCCTCGGGCTACGACGCCACGCTCGAACTGCTGCGCAGGGACCCGGAGGTGACGGCCGTCGTCGCCGCCAACGACACGGTGGCGCTCGGGGTGTGCGCGGCGCTGCGGGACCGTGGACTGAGTATTCCCGGCGATGTGTCGGTGGCCGGCTTCGACGATCTGCCGTTCAGCGTGGACGCCTCCCCGGCGCTCACCACGGTCCGCATTCCGTTGCAGGAGGCCGGGACACGGGCCGGGCGGCTCGTGATGGGCCGGCTCTCCCCACCGCCGGGCGGAGTCGCCACCGTCGCCACCGAACTGATGGTCCGGGGGTCCACCGCACCGCCGGCGACCAGCGGTTCCTGAAGTTATCCACAGGCCGGGAACGGGCTCTTCCGCCCTGTCGCACCGCGGGTCTACCTTTGACTCAGGCAAAGGAAATTCGGGAGGTGGGTCATGGCCGTACGGGAGATCCGCGAGTTCAACCGCTTTTACACCAATCTGATCGGCGCGCTCGACTACAGCCGCCACCTGCACACGCCGTTCACGCTGACCGAGGCACGGGTGCTGTACGAGTTGGCGCACGTGCCCCGCACCGACGCGGCGGATCTGCGGGTGGAGTTGTCGCTGGACGCGGGCCATCTCAGCCGGATGCTCGCGAAGTTCGAGGAGCAGCAGCTCGTCACGCGCGGGCCCTCCGCGCAGGACGCCAGGCGGCAGCGGATCGCGCTGACCACGCGTGGTCGGGAGGCCGCCTCGCTGCTGGAGGAGCGCTCCGAGGAAGCCGTGGGCGGTCTGCTCGGCCGGATACCGGCGGACGACCGGTCGCGTCTGACCGAGGCGATGCGTACCGTCCGCGAGATACTGCACGACGACGGACGGGCCGATGCCGTGCCGCGGGTCGTCCTGCGCGGCCCGCGCCCCGGCGACCTGGGCTGGGCCGTCGAGCGCAATGCCGAGGTCTACGCGACCGAGTTCGGCTGGAACGAGGAGTACGAGGCACTGGTCGCGCGCATCGTCGCGGACTTCGCCACCACCCGTGATCCGCGGCGCGAGGCCATGTGGGTTGCCGAACTCGACGGCCGAAGGGCCGGTTGTGTCTTCTGCGTGCGTGACGAGGCACCGGACACGGCACGGCTTCGGCTGCTGCTGGTCGATCCGGTGGCGCGGGGCCACGGCATAGGCGGGCGGCTGGTGGATTCCTGCGTCGAATTCGCCCGCAAGGCCGCCTACTCCGAACTCGTCCTGTGGACCAATGACGTACTGACCGACGCCCGCAGGATCTATCAGCGCGCGGGTTTCGAACTCGTCGCCGAGCGGCCGCATCACAGCTTCGGCCGGCAGCTCGTGGGCCAGGACTGGCGCCTGGTGCTGTAGGACACCTTGGCATTCGGCGCCAGGCGGCCCGGCTGCCGCACTCCTGACAGCCCGTCAGGCGTGGGGGCGGACATGCCCGGCTCTCTGCGCCGACTGGACGCACGCGCGGTACCCGCCGAACGGGTGGTGGACACCACCGGCCTTGTCGCGGCGGGAGAGCATCCGAGGGCGACACCCGGCTGGTGGCGCTGCGACCAGGCGTCGGCGCAGTTCCCCGAAGGGCGGAGGTGGCGCGTGAACAGGGCGCTGTCCGGGACCGATCCCGTTTGACCGGACTTCACCCGGTGCCTAGTGTCCGGCGAATGAAACTCGCCTTCTCCACTCTGGGAGTCCCCGCCCTGCCCATCGACCAGGTGGTACGGCTCGCCGCAGAGCACGGCTACCACGGCGTCGAACTGCGCGCGAGCGATGAGGAACCGGTGCACACCGGGCTGTCGGCCGGTGAACGGGCCCGTGTCGCCGGGCAGTTCGCCGAGGCCGGGATCGAGATCCTGGCAGTGGCCGCCTACGCCAAGGTGGCCGCGCCGGGGGACGACAACCCGGTCCTGGAAGAGGTCGGGGCGGCGATGACGCTCGCGGCCGACCTGGGAGCGTCCTTCGTCCGGGTCTTCCCCGGCGGCGGGGACGCGAGCCCGCAGGAGGCGGACGCCCGCGCCGCGCGCAGGCTCGCGGCGGTAGCACCCGTCGCCGACGACCTCGGGGTGCGGGTGCTGCTGGAGACGCACGACTCGCACCGGGGAGGCGCGGACGTGGCCCGGGTGCTGGGCACGGTGGGACATCGGGCCATCGGGGCGATCTGGGACGTGATGCACACCTGGCTGGCCGGGGAGCAGCCGTCGGTGACGTATCCGGTGCTCGCGCCCTACTTGGGCTATGTCCAGGTCAAGGACATCGCCTCGGCTGTCGACACCACCCCGCTGCCGCTGGGGGCGGGAGTGCTGCCACTCGCCGAGACGGTCGAGGTGCTCAGCAGGGCGGACTGGGACGGTTGGCTCTGCTGGGAGTACGAGAAGCGGTGGTTCGGCCAGGCCGCGGATCTGGCCGGGCTGCTGGGTCCGGCGCGGGAGCATCTGTCGCGGCTGCTCTCCGAGTCGGCCTGACAGACACGGAAGCGGGGAGGTACGGGAACGGACGAAAGGGGGGTCAGATGCTCGATCTGGGGCGGCTGAGGGCGCTGCACGCCGTGCACACCCACGGTTCGGTGGGCGCGGCGGCCGCGGCGCTCGGTTACACGCCGTCGGCGGTGTCCCAGCAGATCGCCAAGCTGGAGCGGGAGACCGGGACGGTGCTGCTGGAGCGTCAGGGACGCGGGGTGGCGCTCACCGACGCGGCGGAGCTGCTGGTCGCGACGGCGCAGCGGCTGATGGCGATCGTGGAGGCGGCCGAGGTCGCGCTGGAGGAGCAGCGCGGCCGGCCGACCGGGCGGTTGTCGGTGGCGGCCTTCCCGACCGCGGCCTGTGGGCTGCTTCCTCCGGTGCTGGCCTCACTGGCGGCCGCGTATCCGGCGCTGGACCTGCGGCTGACCGAGGTGGACTCCCATGTCTCGGTGGAGTTGGCGGCCCGCGGTGCCGTGGACCTGGCGGTGGCGCACGACTGGGACATCGCGCCGCTGCCCGCGCCGGAGGGGCTGGAGCGGGCGGTCATCGGGGACGACCGGTGCGATGTGCTGGTGCCCGTGGGCCATCCGCTGGCCGCACGGCAGTCGTTGGTGCGGGCCGATGTGGCGCGGGAGCGGTGGATCTGCCAGCCGTCCGGTTCGGTGTGCCACGAATGGCTGGTGCGGACACTGCGGGAGTCGGGCACGGAACCCGATCTGGCGTATCAGGTCGGCGAGTACCGCACCCAGGTGGCGCTGGTCCAGGCGGGGCTCGGTATCGCGCTGGTACCGCGGCTGGGACGCGGGCCGATACCCGAGGGAGTGAGCGTGGTGGCGCTGGAACCGGCGCCGGTACGGCGGCTGTACGCCTTGTGGCGCGCGGGCGCGTCACGCAGGCCGTCGATCGCGGTGGCCGTCGACACGCTGCGGGCGCACTGGCCGGCTGCGGTCCGATCGGGCGCGGACCGGTGATGATCAGGGCATGCGCCCACGATGTCCGCACCGCCGACGGTGGCCGGCCGGCCGCCGTACGGAACCGGTCCGTGGCGCGGCCCGTCCCATCGGCATGCTGACGGCGAAGCTGCGCGGAGTCCTCACGGCCACGGTGCTGGCCGTATCCCTGACCATGTTGACCGCTGCCTGCGGCCGGCAGCCGCACAGCGGCGGTCCCGGCATTCATCCAATAGACGGCACCTCGCCCGCGGTGGTGCTGGAACCGCCGGGCCCGGCCGGTTCCGACGGCAAGAAGGTCAGCGCCTGGGTGGCCTACTTCTCCTCCTCGGCGCGGGTTGTCGCGGGAGTGCACGAGGTACTGCGCGACCGAGGGGAACTCGACCGGTTCGTCGGCCGGGCCGCGCCGAACGATCCGAAGGCGGCGGCGGAGATCGTGGCCGCGAGCGGGACGACGAACTTCTCGCGCTACGTCCTGGTCGGCTGGACGGCGACGACCGGTTGCAGCGCCGCCACCAGCGCGACGCTGACCAGGTCGGGCGATGTGCTGAAAGTACGGGTCTCCCAGCCGGAGCCGCCGCCGGAGTGCCTGACGCCTTTTGTGGTGACGGTGGTGTTCGCGGAGCCCAAGGCGCTCATACCGGCCGACCCCGCGTTCGGCTGACGCGGCTTCATGGGGGGTGATCAGGACTGTTCGTGTTGTGAGGAGGGCGGGCGAAGGTGCGACCGGGTCATTGACGGCGGAAAGCTCCCGGTCGTCCGTGGACGTCCGGAGGCTTCTTCCGGATGTGTGCGCTCTCCTCCATCCGGAAGGAGTTCGTCATGCACCACCGCCCGTCCCGCCGTGCCGTCCTCACCGCTGCGGCGGCCACCTCCGCCGTGCTCGGCGCCGGGGTTCCCTCGGTCACCGCACGTAGTGCTTCCCTCAGTGCCCTCGACCGTCGGCGGATCGACACGCTGATCCGGCGGATGAGCCTGGAGGAGAAGATCGGCCAGTTGTTCGTGATGCGGGTGTACGGGGCCTCCGCCACCAGCCCGGACCCCGTCGACGCGGCCGCCAACCAGAGCGAGATCGGGGTCTCCGACGCCGACGAGCTCATCGCCAAGTACCACCTCGGCGGGATCATCTACTTCGCCTGGGCGCACAACACCCGGAGCCCGCACCAGATCGCCGACCTGTCCAACGGCATCCAGCGGGCCGGACTCTCGCACGGCACGCCCGTTCCGCTGCTGATCTCCACCGACCAGGAACAGGGCGCCGTCGAACGGATCGGCGCGCCCGCCACACTCTTCGCCGGAGGCATGGCGCTGGGCGCCGGCGGCAGCGCCCGGGACGCCCGCACCGCGGCCCGGATCATCGGCACCGAACTCGCCGCCATGGGCGTCAACCAGAACTACTCCCCCGTCTCCGACGTCAACATCAACCCGGCCAACCCGGTGATCGGCGTCCGCTCCTTCGGAGCCGATCCCGACGCGGTGGCCGCCCTCGCCGCCGCACAGGTCAAGGGCTACCAGGGCGCCGGAATCGCCGCCACGGCCAAGCACTTCCCCGGCCACGGCGACACCGATACCGACAGCCATCTCGGACTCCCCGTCATCCGGCACTCGCCGGAGCAGTGGGAACGGATCGACGCTCCGCCGTTCCGCGCCGCGATCGCGGCGGGCATCGACTCGATCATGACGGCGCACATCGTGGTCCCCGCGCTCGACGACTCCGGGGACCCGGCGACCCTCTCGCGCCCCATCCTCACCGGCGTCCTGCGCCAACAGCTCGGTTACGACGGCGTGGTGGTCACCGACTCGCTCGGCATGGCGGGTGTGCGCGAGAGGTACGGCGACGACCGGGTGCCGGTGCTCGCCCTGAAGGCGGGCGCGGACCAGTTGCTCAACCCGCCCCTGCTGGACGTCGCCTATCGTGGCGTGCTCGACGCGGTGAGATCCGGGGAGCTGACCGAGGAGCGGATCGCGGCCTCACTGACCCGGATTCTCGGACTGAAGCTGCGCAACGGCCTGTTCACGAACCCGTTCGTCACGCACGCGGGAGTGGAACGGGTGGTCGGCACCCGGACCCACCTCGCGGCCGCCGACCGGATCACCGACCGCGGTGTCACCCTGCTCTCCAACGACGCCCGGCTGCTGCCCTTCCCCCGGCGCTCCCGCCGAAGGCTCCTGGTGGTCGGCGCCGATCCGGCCTCCCCTTCCGGCACGGGCGGCCCGCCGACCACCGTCCTCGCGCGGGCGCTCACCGCCCTCGGCCACCCCGCGCAGGCGCTGTCCACGGGCACCGCTCCCGGCCGGGACCTCATCGACCAGGCGGTGGCCGCCGCCCGCGGCAAGGACGCCGTGGTCGTCACCACCTACGACGTGACCTCAGCCGCGCCCGAGCAGATCGCGCTCGTCACCGCTCTGGTGGCCGGCGGTGTCCCCGTCGTCCAGCTCGCGATCCGCAACCCGTACGACATCGCCCATCTTCCGCCCGTGGCCGCGTCGCTGGCGACCTACGGCTGGACCGATGTCTCGCTGCGGGCCGCCGCGCGGATCATCGCGGGCGCGGTGTCCCCGACCGGACGGCTGCCGGTCGCGGTCCCCCGCGCCGACGACCCGGCGACGGCCCTTTACCCGATCGGCCACGGACTGCGTTACTGAGCGCGGTGACCGGCGGACGCGGCCGACCGGGCGTCAGACCGTCGCCCGTACCTCGCCGGTGAAGGTCCGCCACAGCTCGGCGTACCGCCCGCCGCGTGCCAGCAGCGACTCGTGCGTACCGTCCTCCACGATGCGCCCGTGATCGAGCACCACGACCCGGTCGGCCCGGGCGGCGGTGCTCAGCCGGTGCGCGACGACCAGCGTCGTACGGCGGACGGCCAGCCGGTCCGCAGCCTGGTTGACCAGGGCCTCGCTCGCCAGGTCGAGAGCCGCGGTGGCCTCGTCCAGCAGCAGGATCGCGGGGTCCACCAGCTCGGCCCGGGCCAGCGCGATCAACTGCCGCTGTCCCGCCGACAGATTGCGGCCCCGTTCGGCGACCTCGTGCAGATAGCCGCCGTCCAGGGTCGCGATCATCGCGTCCGCGCCCACCGCCCGCGCGGCCGCCTCGACTTCGGCGTCGGTCGCGTCCATCCGCCCGTACGCGATGGCGTCGCGCACGGTGCCGGCGAACAGGTACGGCTCCTGGGGTACGACGCCGAGCTGACGGCGGTAGTCGGTCAGGTCGAGTTCGCGGATGTCGTCACCGTCCACCAGCACCGCGCCGTCGGTCGGGTCGTAGTACCGAGCGACCATCTTGACCAGCGTGGACTTGCCCGCGCCGGTCTCTCCGACGAAGGCGACCGTCTGCCCCGCGGGTATCCGCAGGTCGATACCGGCCAGCGCCTCGGCCCCCTCCGAGCCGCCGTAACGAAAGTGCAGGTCGCGGAAGACGATCTCGCCGCGCAGCCGTCCGACCGGGCGCGGGGAGACGGCGGCCGGGGTGGTGGTGGGCTCCCGCAGCAGTTCACGGATGCGGCCCAGCGACACGGTCGCCTGCTGATAGCCGTCGAAGACCTGCGAAAGCTGCTGAACGGGTGAGAAGAACAGGTCGATGTAGAGCAGATACGCCACCAGGGCGCCCGCAGTCAGGGTGCCCGCGCTCACCCGGTGCGCGCCGACGATCAGCACCAGGGCCGCGGCCGCGCTGGAGAGCAGTTGGACGAACGGGAAGTACACCGAGATCAGGAACTGTCCGCGGACCCGGGCCCGCCGGTAGTCGTCGCTGCGGCCCCGGAAGCGGTCGGCGCCGTGCTGCTCGCCGCGGAACGCCTGGACGACACGGAGTCCGGCGACGTGCTCCTGCAGGTCGGCGTTGACCACGGCGACCCGCTCACGGGCGAGTTCGTACGCCTTCACCGACTTGCGGCGGAAGATCCAGGTGCCGATCACCAGCAGCGGCAGCGTGGCGAAGACCATTACGGCGAGCTGGACGTCGATCGCGAGCAGCGCCACCAGGATGCCGATGAAGGAGAGGAGGCTGACCAGCGCGGTGACCAGCCCGGTCTGCAGGAACGTGGACAGGGCGTCCACATCGGTGGTCATCCGGGTCATGATGCGGCCGGACAGCTCGCGCTCGTAGTAGTCGAGGCCGAGCCGGTGCAGTTGGGCGAAGATCTTGACGCGCAGCGTGTACAGGACGCGTTCGCCGGTCCGGCCGGTGAGCACCGTCGAGCCCCACTCCGCCGCCCACTGGGCGATCACCAGGGCAAGGCCGAGCAGCGAGGCGGCCCAGACCGCGCCGAGCGCGGCCTGCCGCACCCCCGCGTCGATACCGTGCCTGATCAGCACCGGAAGCAGCAGTCCCGCGACGGCGTCGACCGCCACCAGCAGCAGACTGAGCGTCAGCGGCGTACGGAATCCGCGCAGCAGGCTGCCCAGCCCGAACGCGTGGTCGGCCGATCTGGCCCGCTCCTCGTCCACCTCCGGGGTGTCGAGCGCGGGCGGCAACGCGGCCACCTTGGCGAGCAGTTCCGGTGTCGCGGGCATACCGGCCAGTGCCCTTGCCATGCCGCCGGGGCCCGGCCCGCCGCGCGGCGCGACGGCCCCGACCTGCGTGCCCGGGACAGCGCCGCCCGGCTGCCCGGCGTCGGCCGTCCGCCGGTCCTCCGGCCACAGCTCCGCGGTGACGCCTCCGGTGTCCCCCGCCGGGTCCGCCGGGGTGTCCGCGGCCGCCACGGCCTCCTCCGCGTCCGCGATCAGGCGGTCGACGGCATCCGGGCCGTCCCCGGTACATCGCCCGTCGCGGACCGCGGCTCCGGCCGGGTCGAGTGCGCGCACGTCCGCGCCGAGGGCGTCCGGGTCGGTGAGCAGCGCCCGGTACAGCGGGCTGCGTGCCTCCAGTTCCTCGTGGGTGCCCACATCGGCCAGTCGTCCGGCGTCGAGGACCGCGATCCGGTCGGCGAGCGCCAGCGTCGAACGGCGGTGGGCGATGAGCAGTGTCGTACGGCCGCGCATCACCTGGCGCAAGGCGTCGAAGATCTCGGCCTCCACCCGGGCGTCGACCGCCGAGGTGGCGTCGTCGAGCAGCAGAAGCCGGGGGTCGGTGAGGATCGCCCGGGCCAGGGCGACCCGTTGGCGCTGGCCGCCGGAGAGCGTCAGACCCTGCTCGCCGACCACCGTCCCGTAGCCGTCGGGCAGGGCGGAGATGAAGCCGTGCGCCTGGGCCGCGCGGGTGGCGGCGAAGACCTCCTCGTCGGTGGCGTCCGGCTTCCCGTAGGCGATGTTGGCGCGCACGGTGTCGGAGAACAGGAAGCTGTCCTCGGGCACCATGCCGATCGCGGACCGCAGCGAGTCGAAGGTCAGCTCCCGTACGTCGGTGCCGCCGATGCGCACGGCTCCGCCGGTGACGTCGTACAGACGCGGCAGCAGCAGGGAGACGGTGGACTTGCCGGAGCCCGAGGCGCCGACGACCGCGACCTTCTCGCCGGGCGCGATGCTCAGGTCGAAGCCGTCCAGGACCGGGCGGTCCTCGCTGTACCCGAAGGTGACGTGGTCGAAGTCGACGGTGGCGGGCGCGCCCGCGGGCAGCGTCTTCGTGCCCTCTTCCAGGGTCGGTACGGTGTCGACGAGTTCGAGCACCCGCTCCACGCCGGCCCGGGCCTGCTGGCCGACGGTGAGCATCATGGTGAGCATCCGGACCGGGCCGGTGAGCTGCGCCAGGTAGGTGGAGAAGGCGACGAAGGTGCCGAGGGTGATCTGGCCGCGGGTGGCCATCCAGCCGCCGAGCGCCAGCATGCCGATCTGGCCGAAGGAGGGCACCGCCTGGAGGGCGGGCGTGTAGCGGGCGGTGAGCCGGATCGTGCGCAGCCGGCCCGCGAACAGCTTGCGGCTGACCGTCTCCAGCTTGGTCATCTCCTGCCGCTCCTGGCCGAAGCCCTTCACGACACGCACCCCGGTGACCGATCCGTCCACGATCCCGGCGACGGCCGCCGCCTGTCCCTGGGCGTACCAGGTGGCGGGGAAGAGCCGCTGACGTGAGCGGTTGGCGATGAACCACAGGGCGGGGGCGACCGCGAGGGCGACCAGGGTGAGCAGGGGTGAGAGCACCAGCATGACGACGAGCGAGAGCACGAAGAGCAGCAGGTTGCCGATCATGACCGGGAACATGAACAGCAGCCCCTGGATCAGCTGCAGGTCGCTGGTGGCCCGCCCGACGACCTGACCGGTGCTCAACTCGTCCTGGCGGCGGCCGTCGAGCCGCATGATCGAGCGGAACATGTCGTTGCGCAGGTCGTGCTGCACGTCGAGGGCGAGCCGCCCGCCGTAATAGCGCCGCACATAGGTCAGTACGTAGACCACGAGTGCGGCGGCGATCAGGGCGAACGCCCATGGGGCGAGCGGCTTGTCGTGCTTGACGATGACATCGTCGATGATCAGCTTGGGGACCAGCGGGACCAGGGCGGTGACCGCCATGCCGCCCAGGGACGCGCCGAGCGCCAGGCTCACATCGCGCCGGTACCTCCAGCAGTACGCCCCGATCCGCCGGAGCCACCCCCGCCCCGGGTCGTCCTTCACCGCCGTCACCGGTCTCGCCGTCGTCACGCGGTCCTCCCACCGATTGTCTGTCGTCCGTGTCACCGCTCATCCGTTACGCGAGGCTGCAACGTGCTGGACTGCGCATTTCATCCTCCCGCAACAAAACCAACGACCAAGGTCGCACAAGAGTGCGACCTTGGTCGTAATCCCTTCGGGTGAAAACGGCCGGTTCCCCGGCCGGGCCCGGACCGGCTCAGCGTGCCGCCGCGATCTGCCGGGACATGATCGTCGTCAGTTCGTACGCGGTGTGCGAGGCCGCGACCGAGGTGATCTCGGCGTGGTCGTAGGCCGGGGCGACCTCCACGACATCGGCCGAGACGAGCCGGCAGCCGGACAGGCCGCGGAGGATCTCCAGCAGTTCGCGCGAGGTGAGCCCGCCGGCCTCCGGGGTGCCGGTGCCGGGCGCGTGCGCGGGGTCAAGCACGTCGATGTCGACCGAGACGTACAGCGGCCGGTCGCCGATCCGCTCCCGGAGCTGCTGCGCGACCTCGTCCACCCCTCGGCGCATCACGTCAGCCGAGGTCACGATGCCGAAGCCCATCTTCTCGTCGTCGTTCAGGTCCTTCTTGCCGTACAGCGGCCCGCGGGTGCCGACGTGCGACAGCGCGGAGGTGTCGAGGATGCCCTCCTCGACGGCCCGCCGGAAAGGCGTCCCATGCGTGTAGGCCGCGCCGAAGTACGTGTCCCAGGTGTCCAGGTGCGCGTCGAAGTGCAGCAGCGCCACCGGCCCGTGCCTGCGGGCGACCGCGCGCAGCAGCGGAAGCGCGATGGTGTGGTCGCCGCCCAGCGTCATCAGGCGGGCGCCGGTGCCGAGCAGGCCGTCGGCGGCCGCCTCGATGGTCTCGACGGCCTCGTTGATGTCGAACGGGTTGGCCGCGATGTCACCGGCGTCCGCGACCTGGGCGAGCGCGAAGGGCGAGGCGTCCTGGGCCGGGTTGTACGGGCGCAGCAGCCGGGACGCCTCCCGGATCGCGTTGCCGCCGAAGCGGGCGCCGGGCCGGTACGACACCCCGGCGTCGAAGGGCACTCCGACCACGGCGACGTCCGCGGCGCCGACCTCGTCCAGACGCGGCAGCCGGGCGAAGGTCGCGGGCCCCGCGTAGCGCGGGACACGCGACGAGTCGACGGGGCCGCGCGGCGGCGTGGCGCTGCTCATGGTGCCTCTTCTCTGCGGTGCTGCTCGGCGGACGTCGCACGGGGTGCGGTGCGTGTCCGGGACGCGGTTTTCGCACGGATAGGTGCCCGGCCGACCCTACGTGGCCCGTCGGCGCCGCCGAAATGTACGTTTCCTCCAATCGGGCGCCCCGATTACGCCTCGGCGTCGATCGCGCGGACGCCGCACACCCCGACCGCGGAGCGGGACAATGTGCGCATGCCCATGTTTCCCGCGCCCTCCGCTCCCACCCGCTCGGCCCTCGTCGCTCACCTGGTACGCACCCGGATAGCCGGGGACGTGGCCACCAGCCGCGAGAACAACCTCGACCACTACCGCGAGCTCGCCGAGGGCAATCGCTACTACTGGCTCGGTCTGGAGCTGGGCGACCGCTGGAACGACGCCTCCGCGGTGCTCGGTCTGATGGTCGAGCGGTGCGGGGTCGTCGCCGATCCCGAGCACCTGCACGGGCAGGACACCATCGACCCGGAGCTGACGATCGACGGCCTGGACCGTATGGCCGCGGTGCTGCACAAGGCGGCGGAGAACGGCTCACGGGTGCTGCTGGCGACCGGGCACCCCGCCGGGCTGTCCGCGGTGCACCAGGCGCTGGCGCACGCGCTGCGCGAGGCCGGCTGCCCGGTGGTCGCAGCCGCCGAGCACCTGTACGCGGACAGCGGCGAGATACGTCATCTGGCGGGCGTGTTCATGCTGCACCGGGCGGGCGGCCTGGTGCACACCCACTCGCCGGACCCCATGCGGGAGATCCTCGACGCCTTGGTGCGCAACGGGGAGCCGCTGCCCGACCTGGTGATCGCCGACCACGGGTGGGCCGGGTACGCGGGCAGCCGCGGCATCGACACGGTCGGGTTCGCCGACTGCAACGACCCGGCGCTCTTCGTCGGGGAGTCCGAGGGCAGCCTCCTGGTGAGCGTGCCGCTCGACGACAATGTGCCGCCGCACCACTACGAGCCCATGACCGCCTATCTGCTGGCCGCGGCCGGGCTGAACACCGGGGCGGAGGGGCGTGGAGCCGCGGCGCGTCAGCCGGAGTCACGCGTCCGGCGGCCGCGGGTGCGCAGGGGCCGGGCCTGAGCCCTCTGGGCCCTCATCCGGGGACTCCCAGGGGACGCGCATCGCCCTCAGGCGCGCGGTACCCGGACCAGGCCCTCCTGGATCACCGACACCGCCAGCCGGCCGTCCTGCGTGTAGATACGGGCCGTGCCGAGGCCCCTGCCGCCCGAGGCCGACGGGCTCTGCTGGTCGTAGAGCAGCCATTCGTCGGCGCGGAAGGGCCGGTGGAACCACATGGCGTGGTCCAGACTCGCGCCGACCACGTCACCCAGGGCCCAGCCGCCACGCCCGTGCGCCAGGAGCACCGAGTCGAGCAGCGTCATGTCCGACACATAGGTGGCGAGACACACGTGCAGCAGCGGGTCGTCGGCGATCTTGCCACGGGTGCGGAACCACACCTGGGAGCGCGGTTCACGGGGGGTTCCGGCGCTGAGGAAGGGCGGGTCCTCGACGTAGCGCAGGTCGACGGCCGCGCGCGCCTCCAGGATGCGATCGATGATCGTCGGGTCGGGGAAGAGGTCCGCGTGCGCGGGCAGCAGGTCGTCGGAGACCGGCAGTGTCTCGGGGTCGGGCGCGGACGGCATCGGCTCCTGGTGCTCAAGGCCGTCCTCGTAGGTCTGGAAGGAGGCCGAGAGGTGGAAGATCGGCTGGCCGTGCTGGATGGCGACGACCCGCCGGGTGGTGAAGGAGCGGCCGTCACGGATGCGGTCGACCTGGTAGACGATCGGCGCGCCGGGGTCGCCCGGCCGCAGGAAGTACGCGTGCAGTGAGTGCGCGGCGCGCTCCTCGGGCACGGTACGGCCTGCGGCGACCAGGGCCTGTGCGGCGACCTGGCCGCCGAACACCCTGGGGACGACCGCCAGCCGGCTGATGCCGCGGAAGATGTCCTGCTCGATCCGCTCCAGGTCGAGCAGTTCGAGCAGCGTGTGCAGGGGTTGCGGGTTCTCGTTCACAGGCCCTTCGGCTTCTTCGCTCACAGCCCCATCGACTTGGCGATGATCGACTTCATGACCTCGCTGGTGCCGCCGTAGATGCGGTTGACACGGTTGTCGGCGTACAGACGGGCTATCGGATACTCGTTCATGTAACCGTAGCCGCCGTGCAGTTGGAGGCAGCGGTCGATCACGCGGGAGGCCACCTCGGTGCAGAAGAGCTTGGCGGAGGCGGCGTCGGCGGCGGTCAGTTCGCGCCTGTCGTGGGCGTCCAGGGCGCGGTCGACCACGGCCTCGGCGGCGTCCACCTCGGCCTTGCAGGCGGCGAGTTCGAACTTGGTGTTCTGGAAGGAGGCGACCGTCTTGCCGAAGACGACGCGCTCCCGGACGTACGCCTGGGTGAAGCGGATCGCCGCCGCGGCCTGGGCATAGGCGCCGACGGCGATGGCCAGCCGCTCCTGCGGGAGGTTCTGGCCCAGGTAGGAGAAGCCCTTGCCCTCCTCGCCGAGCAGGTCCTCGACGGGCACCTTGACGTCGGAGAAGGAGAGCTCCGCGGTGTCGGAGGTCTTCAGTCCGAGCTTGTCGAGCTTGCGGCCGACCGCGTACCCCTCGGACGTGGTGTCGACCACGAAGAGCGAGATGCCCGCCCTGCGGTCCTCGGGGCTGGGCGGCGCGGTACGGGCGCAGACGATCACCCGGTCGGCGTGCACACCGCCGGTGATGAAGGTCTTGGCGCCATTGAGCACATAGTGACTGCCGTCGGCGGTGAGCTTGGCGGTTGTCTTCATGCCGGCCAGGTCGGAGCCGGTGCCGGGCTCGGTCATCGCGATGGCGAACATCGTCTCGCCGGTGACGAATCCGGGCAGCCAGCGCTTCTTCTGCTCGTCGGTCGCGTAGGCCCGCACATAGGGCAGGCACAGGCCCACATGGACGCCGCTGCCGCCGAACCCTACACCCGCGCGGGCGCACTCCTCACTGACGACGGCCTGGAACTTGAAGCTCTCCTGACCCGCCCCGCCGTACTCCTCGGGCACCTCTATACCGAAGACGCCCAGCTCACCGAGCTTGTAGTAGAAGTCGCGCGGAACGATGCCGGCCGCGAGCCATTCGTCGTGGACGGGGACGACCTCGGCCTGCACGAAGGCACGTATCGTCTCGCGGAACGCTTCGTGGTCCTCGTTGAACACCGTACGACGCACAGCGCGCCTCCCAATCGGCGAACGGTAACGGTCGGAGTCGAGCGATAAGCAAGCGCTCAGTAAGTTACCGGTCGGTCCGTACCGCTGTCCAGGGCCTCCAGAGCGCTCAGCGCCAGCCGGTGGAGCAGGGCCGCCATGGCGGTGCGGTCCGGCAGGCTGTTCTGGCCGCCGAGGTGCGGGGTGGAGTTCAGCAGGCCGAAGACGGCGTGCACGGCGGCGCGCACCTCCAGCTCGGTGGCGTCCGGGTGGACCCGGTGGACCACGCCGACCCACTCCTCGACGTACTGCCGCTGGAGCTGGCGGACCAGCTTGCGGTCGGAGTCGCGCAGCCGGTCCAGCTCGCGGTCGTGCAGGGTGATCAGCGGCCGGTCGTCGATCGCGAAGTCGATGTGGCCGCGGATCAGCGCGTCCAGCGCCTGTACGGGGTCTGCGGTCTCGGCGACCCGCATCCGGCCCGCGGCCAGCAGCCGGCCGCTGATCCCCACCAGCAGTTCGGCGAGCATCGCGTCTTTGCCGGCGAAGTGCCGGTACAGGCCGGGGCCGCTGATGCCGACCGCGGCACCTATCTCGTCCACTCCGACCCCGTGGAATCCGCGCTCGGCGAAGAGCCGCGCGGCCTCTCTGAGGATCTGCTCACGCCGGTTCTCGGCCGTCTTCGTCGGGTTCATGGAATTGAGTCTAGACAATCCCGTTAGCGAGCGTTAACGTGGAGTCATCACGTTAACGCTCGCTAACATCCGAGGGTCGAACCATGTCAGCACCCGCCCTTTCCAGCGCCGCCGATCCGGCGTCGGAGGCGTACCGCGCCAACACGCAGGCGCACGCCGCGCTCAGCGCCGCGCTGCGCGACAAGCTGGCCGCCGCGCGTCTGGGCGGCGGCGAGAAGGCCCGCGCGCGCCACCTCGCCCGGGGCAAGCTGCTGCCCAGGGACCGGGTGGACGGGCTGCTCGACCCCGGCTCCCCCTTTCTTGAGCTGGCGCCGCTGGCGGCCGACGGGATGTACGACGGGCAGGCGCCGGCCGCGGGCGTGATCGCCGGCATCGGGCGGGTCTCCGGGCGCGAGGTCGTCGTGGTCGCCAACGACGCCACGGTCAAGGGCGGCACCTATTACCCCATGACGGTGAAAAAGCATCTGCGCGCGCAGGAGGTCGCCCTCGACAACCGGCTGCCGTGCGTCTACCTCGTCGACTCCGGCGGCGCCTTCCTCCCCCGGCAGGACGAGGTCTTCCCCGACCGCGACCACTTCGGCCGGATCTTCTTCAACCAGGCCACCATGTCCGCTCGCGGCATCCCGCAGATCGCCGCGGTACTGGGCTCCTGTACGGCCGGCGGCGCCTATGTCCCGGCGATGAGCGACGAAGCGGTGATCGTACGGAATCAGGGCACGATCTTCCTCGGCGGCCCGCCGCTGGTGAAGGCCGCCACCGGTGAGGTCGTCACCGCCGAGGAGCTGGGCGGCGGCGAGGTCCACTCCAGGATCTCGGGCGTCACCGACCACCTCGCCGAGGACGACACACACGCGCTGAGCATCGTCCGCGACATCGTCGCCACCCTCCCCGCCCGGGGCGCGCCGCCCTGGACCGTACGGCCCGCGGAGCCGCCCGCCGTGGACCCGGCCGGGCTCTACGGGGCGGTGCCCGTCGACCCCCGTACGCCGTACGACGTGCGCGAGGTGATCGCCCGGCTGGTGGACGGCAGCCGCTTCGCGGAGTTCAAGGCGGAGTACGGCACGACGCTGGTCACCGGTTTCGCCCATGTGCAGGGCCACCCGGTCGGCATCGTGGCGAACAACGGCATCCTGTTCGCCGAATCCGCCCTCAAGGGCGCGCACTTCATCGAGCTGTGCGACCAGCGAGGCATCCCGCTGCTCTTCCTGCAGAACATCTCGGGCTTCATGGTCGGCCGCCAGTACGAGGCGGGCGGCATCGCCAAGCACGGCGCGAAGATGGTCATGGCGGTGGCCTGCGCCCGGGTGCCCAAGCTCACCGTGGTCGTCGGCGGCTCCTACGGCGCGGGCAACTACTCGATGTGCGGCCGCGCCTACAGCCCCCGCTTCCTGTGGATGTGGCCCAACGCCAAGATCTCGGTGATGGGCGGTGAGCAGGCCGCCTCGGTGCTGGCCACCGTCAAGCGCGACCAGTTGGCGGCGGCCGGCGAGAAGTGGAGCGAGGAGGCGGAGGAGGCGTTCAAGGCCCCCGTCCGCGAGCAGTACGAGACCCAGGGCAACGCGTACTACGCCACCGCCCGACTGTGGGACGACGGTGTGATCGACCCGCTGGAGACCAGGACCGTGCTGGGCCTGGCGCTGACCGCGTGCGCCAACGCCCCGCTCCCCACCCCCGATCCGACCGCGCCGGGCTACGGCGTCTTCCGGATGTGAGGGCCGTCATGACTGCGAGCACCCCTGCCATGAGTTCCCCGACCGCGGGCTCCCCCGCCGCGCGTCCGCTGTTCGACACCGTCCTGGTCGCCAACCGCGGCGAGATCGCGGTCCGTGTTCTGCGCACCCTGCGTGAGCTGGGCGTACGGTCGGCGGCCGTCTTCACCGACGCGGACGCCGACGCCCGGCACGTCCGCGAGGCCGACACCGCGGTCCGGGTGAGCGGCTATCTCTCGGCCGCCGAGATGGTGCGGGCCGCCGCGGTGTCCGGCGCCCGGGCCGTCCACCCCGGGTACGGCTTCCTCGCCGAGAACGCCGGGTTCGCGCGGGCCTGTGCCGAGGCCGGATTGGTCTTCATCGGGCCGCCCGCCGAGGCGATCGAGCTGATGGGCGACAAGATCCGCGCCAAGGAGACGGTACGGGCCGCCGGGGTGCCGGTGGTGCCCGGCAGCTCCGGGAGCGGACTCACCGACGCCCAACTGGCCGAGGCGGCCCGGGAGATCGGCCTGCCGGTGCTGCTCAAGCCGTCGGCGGGCGGCGGCGGCAAGGGCATGCGGCTGGTGCGGGACGCCGCCCTGCTGGCCGAGGAGATCGCGGCGGCCCGGCGGGAGGCCCTCAACTCCTTCGGCGACGACACTCTGCTGGTCGAGCGGTGGATCGACCGTCCGCGGCACATCGAGATCCAGGTGCTGGCCGATGGCATGGGCGGGGTGGTGCACCTGGGCGAGCGCGAGTGCTCGCTCCAGCGGCGCCATCAGAAGGTGATCGAGGAGGCGCCCTCGGTCCTGCTCGACCCGGCGACCAGGGCGGCGATGGGCGAGGCCGCCGTGCAGGCCGCCCGTTCCTGCGGCTACACCGGCGCGGGGACGGTGGAGTTCATCGTCCCGGGCGCGGACCCGGGCGCGTACTACTTCATGGAGATGAACACCCGGCTCCAGGTGGAGCACCCGGTGACAGAGCTGGTCACCGGACTGGATCTGGTGGCCTGGCAGCTGCGGGTCGCGTTCGGGGAACCACTCGCCTTCACCCAGGAGGACATCACCCTCACCGGTCACGCGATCGAGGCGCGGATCTGCGCCGAGACCGCGCGCCCGGGTGACGGCCGGGTGGACTTCCTGCCGTCGGCGGGCACCGTGCTGGAGCTGCGCGACCCGGCGGGTCCCGGGGTGCGGGTCGACTCGGGCCTGGCGCCGGGCACGGAGGTCGGCACGTCCTACGACCCGATGCTGGCGAAGGTGATCGCGCACGGCCCCGACCGGGCCACGGCGCTGCGGCGGCTGCGGTCGGCCCTCGGCGACACGGTGGTGCTGGGGCTGGACACCAACACCGGTTTCCTGCGGCGGCTGCTCGACCATCCGGCCGTGGTGGCGGGCGACCTGGACACCGGGCTGATCGACCGGGACGCCGCGGCGCTGCTGCCGCCCGGGGTGCCGGACGAGGTGTACACGGCGGCGGCGCTGCTGCGGCAGCGGGCCCTGGTCCCGGAGCCGGACGCGGGTGGCTGGACCGACCCGTTCTCGGTGCCCAGCGGCTGGCGGCTGGGCGGCGAACCCGCCTGGACGGTCCATCATCTGCGGGTGCCCGGACATGACCCGGTGACCGTCCGGGTCGGGGGCGGCCAGGTGCGGATCGGCGACGGCCCCGCCGTGGAGGCGAGGCTCGCCGAGGACGGACCCCGGGTGCTGCTGCACCGCGAGGGCACCGTGCTCGCCTTCCACCACGCGGGCGAGTGGCTGGGCCGCGAGGGCGACAGCTGGCGGACGCAGCCGTACGACCCGGTGGCCGCGGCCCTGCGCGGCGGCGGCGCCGGGGCGGGGGGCGGCGCGCTCACCGCTCCGATGCCGGGGACCGTCACGGTGGTGAAGGTCGCCAAGGGCGACGAGGTGACGGCCGGACAGAGCCTGCTGGTGGTGGAGGCCATGAAGATGGAGCACGTGATCACCGCCCCGCACGACGGGACGGTCTCGGAGATCGACGTCACCGCGGGCAGCACGGTGGCGATGGACCAGATACTGGCCGTTGTGACGCCCGCGACCGCGGGTGACCCAGCGTCGGGCTCCGCGCCCGCCCGGCCCGGGGAGGCGTCATGACCGACGTCACCACGCCCGCCGGCGCCACCGACGGCCTGCCCCCGGGGCTGCCGATGGCCGTGCCGCTGCCCGGGCTGCCCGAGCGGATCCGTATCCACGAGGTCGGGGCGCGGGACGGGCTCCAGAACGAGAAGACGACCGTACCGACCGGGGTGAAGGCCGAGTTCATCCACCGGCTGGCCGACGCCGGGCTGACCACGATCGAGGCGACCAGCTTTGTGCACCCGAAGTGGGTGCCCCAACTGGCGGACGCCGGGGACCTGCTGCCGCTGCTCGCCGACCTGGACCCGGAGGTGCGACTGCCGGTGCTGGTGCCGAACGAACGGGGTCTGGAGCGGGCGCTGGAGTCGGGGGTGCGGGAGATCGCGATCTTCGGCAGCGCCACGGAGTCCTTCGCCCGCGCCAACCTCAACCGCACGGTGGACGAGTCGCTGAAGATGTTCGAGCCGGTGGTGGCCCGGGCACTGGCGGCGGGCGCGCGGGTGCGCGGCTATCTGTCGATGTGCTTCGGCGACCCCTGGGAGGGCCCGGTGCCGGTCGCCCAGGTCGCGGCGGTGGCTCGGCGGCTGTACGAGCTGGGCTGCACCGAGCTGAGCCTCGGCGACACGATCGGTGTGGCCACGCCGGGCCATGTCACCGCGCTGCTCGACGAGTTGACCGGCGGCCCGGCGCACGAACCGGCGGCCGGACCGGCGGATGGCTCGGGACCCGGCCCCGGGAGCGGCCGGGCCGGCACTGTGCCCGTCCAGCGGATCGCCGTGCACTTCCACGACACCTACGGCCAGGCGCTGTCCAACACCCTGGCCGCGCTTCGGCGGGGCGTCACCGTCGTGGACGCCTCGGCGGGCGGCCTCGGCGGCTGCCCGTACGCCAAGAGCGCCACCGGAAACCTTGCCACCGAAGACCTCGTCTGGATGCTGCACGGCCTCGGCATCCGGACCGGGGTCGATCTCACCCGCCTCAGCGCCACAAGCGTCTGGATGGCGGAGCAGTTGGGACGGCCGAGCCCGTCCCGTACCGTCCGCGCCCTGACCCACCAGGAGCAGTAGCCATGTCGTTCGACCACCGCCTGTCCGCCGAGCACGAGGAACTGCGCGCCACCGTCGCGGAGTTCGCCCGGGACGTGATCGCCCCGAAGATCGGTGAGTTCTACGAGCACGAGGAGTTCCCGTACGAGATCGTGCGGGAGATGGGCCGGATGGGGCTGTTCGGACTGCCCTTCCCCGAGGAGTACGGCGGGATGGGCGGCGACTACTTCGCGCTGGGCATCGCGCTGGAGGAGCTGGCCCGGGTGGACTCCTCGGTGGCGATCACCCTGGAGGCCGGGGTGTCGCTGGGGGCGATGCCGGTGTTCCGGTTCGGCACGGAGGAGCAGAAGCGGACCTGGCTGCCGAAGCTGTGCTCGGGCGAGATGCTGGGCGCGTTCGGGCTGACGGAGCCGGAGTGCGGTTCCGACGCGGGCGGCACCAGGACCACGGCCCGGCTGGACGAGGCGACCGGCGAGTGGGTGATCAACGGCACTAAGTGCTTCATCACCAACTCCGGTACGGACATCACCGGGCTGGTCACGGTCACGGCGGTGACCGGCCGCAAGGACGACGGCCGGCCGCTGATCTCGTCGATCATCGTGCCGTCGGGGACGCCGGGCTTCACGGTGTCGAAGAAGTACAGCAAGGTCGGGTGGAACGCCTCGGACACCCGGGAGCTCTCGTTCGCCGACTGCCGGGTGCCGGCCGCGAATCTGCTGGGCGAGGAGGGCCGAGGGTACGCGCAGTTCCTGCGCATCCTGGACGAGGGGCGGATCGCGATCTCGGCGCTGGCGACGGGGCTGGCGCAGGGGTGTGTGGACGAGTCGCTGACGTACGCGCGGACCCGGGAGGCGTTCGGGCGGCCGATCGGCGCCAACCAGGCGATCCAGTTCAAGATCGCGGACATGGAGATGCGGGCGCACACGGCCAGGCTGGCGTGGCGGGACGCGGCGTCGCGGCTGGTGCGGGGGGAGCCGTTCAAGAAGGAGGCGGCGCTGGCGAAGCTGTACTCGTCGGAGATCGCGGTGAGCAACGCGCGGGAGGCCACGCAGATTCATGGCGGCTACGGGTTCATGAACGAGTATCCGGTGGCCCGGATGTGGCGGGACTCCAAGATTCTGGAGATCGGGGAGGGGACCAGTGAGGTGCAGCGGATGCTGATCGCGAGGGAGTTGGGTCTGGCCGGCTAGCTGTTCCGTCCCGGGCTGCGTGCGGGCGCCATGTGCGAGGGCGGCGCCCGCGCGAGCCCGGTCTGGGCGCGCGCGGCACGCGCGGCGCCCCAGCGGTGTGGTCGCCAGAGGCCGGCGGCGAGCTGGCGCGTGGCACGCCGGCCGCGGACACGCGCCCACGGATCGCCGAACGCGAGGAGCCCGCCCAGCCCGGTCGCCCTGACGGGCGGTGGGGGCACGCGGGCACGTAGTCCGTCCGCACGCGGCGACACCCGCCTGCCTGTCGGCCCAGCGGGACTCAACCACGCCGTCGCGGCCAAGGTGGCGGTCACGGATCACTCAGCGCGAGGCACCCGCCCAGCCCGGCTGCCCTGACCGGCAGTAGGGGCACGCGGACACGTAGTCCGTCCGCACGCGGCAACGCCCGCCTGCCTGTCGGCCCAGCGGGACTCAACCACGCCGTCACGGCCAACGACACGCCCACGGATCACCGAACGCGAGGCACCCGCCCAGCCCGGCTGCCCTGACCGGCAGTAGGGGCACGCGGACACGTAGTCCGTCCGCACGCGGCAACGCCCGCCTGCCTGTCGGCCCAGCGGGACTCAACCACGCCGTCACGGCCAACGACACGCCCACGGATCACCGAACGCGAGGCACCCGCCCAGCCCGGCTGCCCTGACCGGCAGTAGGGGCACGCGGACACGTAGTCCGTCCGCACGCGGCGACACCCGCCTACCTGTCGGCCGGCCCCAGCGGGACCCAACCCGCCGGTGCGGCCAAGGTGGCGGTCATGCCAGACCGCCCGCAGCCGACACCGCGTGTGACACGGCACCCCACACGCCCAGGGCACCACCACGCCCGGCCCTCGGCGCCCGCCCACCCTCCGGCACCTCAGAGGCCCGGACGGCGGCCCGCACCCCCGACCTGTACGACCCCGGTCGGCCCCCGGCCCGTGTCCGCGTGGCCCGCGGCCCGCTGCCCGCTGCCCCCGGGCGTCCCCCCGACCCCGTACGGCCTCGCTGCCCCCGGGCGTCTTCCGGGCCCCCGGCTGCGTTTTCTTACCGGTTCCCGCCCGGCGCGGGTCCGTGGTCGAGTGCCGGCGGGCCGACGTTGCCGGCACTGTCGGCGTCTCCGCCCGCTTACGCACTCTCGCCGCGCCGCCGCGCGTCCGCGTCTCGCCCCGGAGAGAGGGCGCGTCACTCGGGTGGCGGTGGGAAAAGGGGCGGGCTTGCCCGGAAGCGGGCAGGATTCTTGCAAAGCAAGCCTTTGTCACATCAGTATCAACGGGTGCTTGAACGCCGGAGGCCCTACGACGACCTGATCGACCACCTCGTGCGGACCACGCCGCTGCACCGCGGCGAGGCCGTCAGGGTGGTGCTGGACGTCCTGGCGTACTTCGACGAGACGACCGAGGAGTACGTCCGCCGCAGGCACCGTGAGCTCCAGGCGCAGGGCCTGGTCAACACGGTGATCTTCGAGCGGATCAGCGAGGAGCTGCCGCACCGGGCCGTGGCACCGTCCGCGCTCTCCCAGCGCCAGCTCCGCCGCATCGTCTACGGCTGACCGGCCGGATCCCGGCCACCCCGCCCACCCGCGCCGGACCAGGGCCGGGCGCCCATCAGGCACCCACCCCACCCCCGCCGCGGAACCCCCGGCCCCCGCCGGGCCCGAGCACCCGCCCCCAGGGCACGGGCGGCAGGCGAACGACCGAGCAGGACAGCAAGACAGCAAGACAGAAACAGCAGGACAGCAGAACAGCAGGACAACGGAGAGGGACTGCACATGTGCGGAATCGTCGGATACATCGGCAGGCGTGACGTGGCGCCGCTGCTGCTCGAAGGGCTGCAGCGGCTGGAGTACCGGGGTTACGACTCCGCCGGCATCGTCATCACCGGCAAGTCCGGCGAGCTGAAGACCGTCAAGGCCAAGGGCCGGGTGCGCGAACTCGAATCCCGTATCCCCAAGCGCTTCGCCGGGACCACCGGCATCGCGCACACCCGCTGGGCCACCCACGGCGCCCCGAGCGACGAGAACGCGCACCCCCACCTCGACGGCGACAACAAGGTCGCGGTCGTCCACAACGGCATCATCGACAACGCCTCGGACCTGCGCGCCAAGCTGACCGCCGAGGGCACGGTCTTCCTCTCCGAGACCGACACCGAGGTGCTCGCCCACCTCATCGGCCGCTCGCAGGCCGAGACCCTGGAGAAGAAGGTCAGCGAGGCCCTGCGCGTGGTCGAGGGCACCTACGGCATCGCCGTGATGCACAAGGACTTCCCGGGCCGGATCGTGGTGGCGCGCAACGGTTCGCCCGTGGTGCTCGGCATCGGAGAGAAGGAGATGTTCGTCGCCTCGGACGTCGCCGCGCTGGTGGCGCACACCCGCCAGGTCGTCACCCTCGGGGACGGCGAGATGGCCACCCTCAAGGCCGACGACTTCCGCACGTACACCACCGAGGGCTCCCGTACGACCGCCACGCCGACCACCGTGGAGTGGGAGGCCGAGTCGTACGACATGGGCGGCCACGACACGTACATGCACAAGGAGATCTCCGAGCAGGCGGAGGCCGTGGACCGGGTGCTGCGCGGCCGGATCGACGACCGGTTCGCCACCGTGCACCTGGGCGGGCTGAACCTGGACGCCCGCGAGGCCCGGAGCGTACGCCGGATCAAGATCCTCGGCTGCGGCACCAGCTACCACGCCGGTCAGATCGGTGCCGGGCTGATCGAGGAGCTGGCCCGGATTCCCGCGGACGCCGAGCCCGCGTCCGAGTTCCGCTACCGCAATCCCGTGGTGGACGCCGACACGCTCTACGTCGCCGTCTCGCAGTCCGGCGAGACCTACGACGTGCTGGCGGCCGTCCAGGAGCTCAAGCGCAAGGGCGCCCGGGTGCTCGGCGTGGTCAACGTGGTCGGCTCGGCGATCGCCCGGGAGGCGGACGGCGGGACGTACGTGCACGCCGGGCCCGAGGTGTGCGTGGTGTCCACCAAGTGCTTCACCAACACGGTGGTGGCCTTCGCGCTGCTCGCGCTGCACCTCGGCCGTATCCGCGATCTGTCGGTGGCCGACGGCAAGCGGATCATCGACGGGCTGCGCCGGCTGCCGGGCCAGATCGACGAGATCCTCAAGTCCGAGCCGGAGATCAAGCAGCTGGCCCGGGGTTACGCGGACGCGAAGTCGATGCTCTTCATCGGGCGGGTGCGCGGCTATCCGGTGGCGCGGGAGGCGTCGCTGAAGCTCAAGGAGGTCAGCTACATCCACGCGGAGGCGTACCCGGCCTCGGAGCTCAAGCACGGGCCGCTGGCGCTGATCGACCCGTCGATGCCGACGGTCGCGATCGTCCCGGACGACGACCTCCTGGAGAAGAACCGTGCCGCGCTGGAGGAGATCAAGGCCCGCAACGGCCGTATCCTCGCGGTCGCCCACCAGGTGCAGGAGCGGGCCGACGACACGATCGTCGTACCGAAGAACGAGCCCGAGCTGGACCCGATCCTGATGGGCATCCCGCTCCAGCTCTTCGCCTACCACACCGCCAAGGCGCTCGGCCGGGACATCGACAAGCCGCGCAACCTGGCGAAGTCGGTCACCGTCGAGTAGCGGTCGAGCAGCACCGGAGCGCGCCCGGCCCGCACCCACGCGAGCCGGCGCGCGCCCTACCACCCACGCCCGCGCCCCACCGCCCACGGCTCACGCCCCACGGCTCACGAGCCGTCCACGCGCGCGAGCCGACGTACGCGCCCGCCGTTACACCCACCCGCGAGCCCGGCGCGCGCCCCCAGCCCCGCGAACCCGCCGTACGCACACCCGCGCCCCCGCGCACGTCCTCAGGCCGTAGAACCCGCGAAACGCCCCACGCGGGCCTCGCGGCCACGGACGCGTGCGCGGACCGGCCCCGCACCAGCCCCGTCCCGGCCCCTCCAAGCCCGCCGCCCCGCGGCAGGCGTACGCGGGCGGACCCCCGCACCGCGCAGAGCCGCACACCCGTACGCCCCAGGGCCGCACACCCGTACGACCCGCCCGGCCCCGGGCAGCCCCCGCCACGCCCCTACGGAATCACCACCACCGGCCGCTGCGCCCGCCGCGCCAGCCGCCCGGCCACCGAGCCGAAGATCCGCCCGACCAGCCCGTGGGTGCCGCCGACCACGATCGCGTCGGCCTCGTACTCCCGGCCGACCTCCTCCAGCTCATGACAGATGTCGCCGCCCCGCTCCACCAGCACCCAGGAGATCTCGGCGAGGTGGTCGGCGCACGCCAGCTCCAGGCCGAGCACCTCGGTGCGGTGGTCGGGGACGTCGACGAAGACCGGTGGCTCGCAGCCCGCCCAGACCGTGGCCGGCAGCCGGTTGGCGACATGGACGATGATCAGCGCGGAGTGCGTTCTGCGGGCCATTCCGACGGCGTACGACAGCGCGCGTTCGCTGGAGAGGGACCCGTCGAAACCCACCACGACTCCGTGCCGGAAGGCGGGATCACAGGCGTGGTGCGCCGTCGGAGCCGTATCGGGCAGCGCCGCGGACTCGGCGAGCGGCCGCCGCTCGGCGGGCTCGGGAAACTCATGACCGGCCATGATGCGAATTCTCGGCGAGGGCGGCGCTGACGCGCCGAGCAGCGGACAGGACGGTGCACGCGGGTCGGTCCGCCGCAGCGGCCGGTTTCGGCCACTTCGCCACTTCCCGTCCCACTCTCACCAGGGTACGGCCGGGAAGTCCGCCTGCACAGGCCCGACGGGGGCTTCCCAAGGTGTCCCGTACCCGGAGTTCCCAGGAGAATGCCGGAGCGAGGCCACGAACGCAACGCCATCGCGCCAACGGGCAGCACGGTTCGGCGCAACGGCGCACCGAGGGGGCGCATCCCCGACGCACCGCGTTCACCCGCCCGTGCAGGTCCGGAGTGTTGACGCGGGGCGGCACGGGGCTGGTCGGGGGCGGGTACGGGACCGGTCCGGCACGCCGGCGGGCCCCCGCGCGAGCGTGCGCCGAAGCACACCGGCGCACTCCCCGGCGCCTTTTACGCGCGCCCGCCTCCAGAACGACTATTTTCGGCCAACTTCTCTTCGCTGGACGTCCGTTGGACTTTCCGCCCGCTAACACCTCTGCCACCTGCGGTTCTACGATGCAGAGCGACGCGGAAGCCGGTTTCCGGGGCCCCTGCGGCGCGAGGCGTACTTCCCAGTGGGCTCCTTGAAGTGAAACGCTTCGTGATCGAATGCTTTACGCCACGTTGTCTTGTCGACTTAGCGTCAGATGGTGAACTTGTCACTAACGCCCCACCTGACACAGTAGATTTGATCTTGGTGGCCTCGCGGGGGAGAACGTGCAGGACCGAGGGGACGACGCGTCGATACGAGGGGGGCTTGAGCTCCATGAGCCAGGAGTCCAGTTCCGGTACGGCGACGGACACTCCGTCGCAAGCACCATCGGCATCGCCTCGCGCCATCCGTAAGCTTTCCGCGCGCCGACGACCGGAAGTCGTCGCGGTGTTGCTCTTCAGTGGTGGCCCGATCTTCGAGAGTTCCATACCGCTGTCCGTCTTCGGCATAGACCGGCAGGACGCGGGCGTGCCCCGCTACCGGCTGCTGGTGTGCGCCGGGGAAGAGGGGCCGCTGCGGACCACGGGCGGCCTCGAACTGACCGCGCCCTACGGCCTGGAGGCCCTCTCCCGGGCCGGCACGGTGGTCGTGCCGACCTGGCGGTCGATATCCCAGGCACCGCCCCCCGAGGCGCTCGACGCGATCCGCCGGGCCCACGAGGAGGGCGCCAGGATCATCGGCCTGTGCACGGGTGCCTTCGTGCTCGCCGCCGCCGGGCTGCTGGACGGCCGCCCGGCGACCACGCACTGGATGTACGCGCCCACGCTCGCCAAGCGCTACCCGTCCGTGCACGTCGACCCGCGGGAGCTGTTCGTGGACGACGGTGACGTGCTGACGTCCGCGGGCACGGCCGCCGGCATCGACCTGTGCCTGCACGTCGTGCGGACCGACCACGGCGCCGAGGCCGCGGCCGCGCTGGCCCGGCGGCTGGTCGTGCCGCCGCGGCGGGCCGACTGGCAGACCGGGCAACGGCATCTGGACAGGTCTTTACCCGAGGAGATCGGCGCGGACCCGCTGGCCGAGGTCGTCGCGTGGGCACTTGAGCACCTCCACGAGCAGTTCGACGTGGAGGCGCTGGCCGCGCGCGCGTACATGAGCCGGCGCACCTTCGACCGGCGCTTCCGCTCGCTGACCGGCAGCGCTCCGTTGCAGTGGCTGATCACGCAGCGGGTGCTCCAGGCGCAGCGGCTGCTGGAGACCTCCGACTACTCGGTCGACGAGGTCGCGGGCCGCTGCGGCTTCCGCTCGCCGGTGGCGCTGCGCGGTCACTTCCGGCGGCAGCTGGGGTCCTCTCCGGCGTCCTACCGGGCCGCCTACCGGGCCCGCAGGCCGCAGGAGGAGCAGGAGCGGCAGCTGCCTCCCCAGGAGCTGCCCGCGCTGCGCAGGGGCCCGGTGTCGCAGATCCTGGCGGCACCGGGGAAGGGCGAGCCGGACGCGTACTCGCCCCGGGTCCCGGAGCAGTCCGGCCGGACCGATCTGCCGGAGGTACCGCCCCGCAACCGGTTGCGGGCCGGACGCGGGCTCGGTGCCGCACTGCCGGGACCGCGCGATCGCCCGTAGGGTGAGACACATGAACGACCGGATGGTGTGGATCGACTGTGAGATGACGGGCCTGTCACTGGCGCACGACGCGCTGATCGAGGTGGCAGCGCTCGTCACCGACTCCGAGCTGAACGTCCTCGGCGAGGGGGTGGACATCGTGATCCGCCCGCCCGCCGAGGCGCTCGCGTCCATGCCGGAGATCGTCCGCCAGATGCACACCGCCTCCGGCCTGCTGGAGGAGCTGGCCGGGGGCGTGGAGCTGGCCGAGGCGGAGAAGCTGGTGCTCGACTACGTGCGCGAGCACGTCAGTGAGCCCCGCAAGGCCCCGCTGTGCGGCAACTCGGTCTCCACCGACCGCGGCTTCCTCGCGCGGGACATGCCGGCCCTTGAGCAGCATCTGCACTACCGGATCGTGGACGTCTCCTCGATCAAGGAGCTGGCCCGCCGCTGGTACCCGCGGGCCTACTACAACAGCCCCGAGAAGAACGGCAACCACCGGGCGCTGGCCGACATCCGCGAGTCCATCGCCGAGCTGCGGTACTACCGCGAGGCCGTCTTCGTGCCCGCCCCGGGCCCGGACACCGACACGGCCCGCGCGATCGCCGCGAAGCACGTACGGCCCGCGGAGGGGCCCGCGCACTGAGCCCCGGGCCGGGCCGCGCGAAGCGGCGGGACGGGCCCGGGTAAAGCGGTGCCGACCACCCCTCCGCACCCTGTACACTTTTTCACGCGGCGCCACCCCATCTGGGAAACCACTGGGAACAAGCGCCGCACATGGTGGGTGTAGCTCAGCTGGTAGAGCACCTGGTTGTGGTCCAGGATGCCGCGGGTTCGAGTCCCGTCACTCACCCCATGTGGAAAAGCCCCGACCTGGGAGACCAGGCCGGGGCTTTTCCATGCGCGGGTTCATGCGCGGGTTCATGTGCGGGCTTTCCGCGTGACGCGGGGCTTTTCAGGTGCGGGACTCTTTCCTGTACGCGGGCGCGGGCGCGGGCACAGCCCGGGGCCCGCGCCGGAGAACGCCCGGAGAATACCCGGGGCACGCACCGACGGCCCGCCCCCCGCACTCTCCGCGGGGGCGGGCCTCGGTGCCTGGTCCGGGAACGGGACGGAGGGCCGAGGACGGTCAGGTCGCCCGGGTCATCTCCCGCCGGCCCCGTTCCCGGGGGCTTCACTCACCCGCGGGTCGGCCCGCGGGTATCACTCCTCGATGAGCTGCCCGAAGGCTCACTCGTTGAAGAGCAGGGCGTACGACCCCATCGCCAGGGCGATGTCCGCTTCTGCCCAGAAGCGGTGGTAGGTGAAGGACGGGGCCGCGCCTCCGTTGAGGTACGCCTGGACCTTCGACCAGTTCGGGTCGTTCTTGTAGAAGGACCGCAGCTCCAGGAAGGTGGAGCTGGAGCTGATCTTGTCGCCGTTGGGCATGGTGCCGGTCCAGCCGGACGGGATGTACACCGGGTCGTTGAACCGGGAGTAGTCCGTACGGGTCTCCGGAGTGGCGATGCCCAGCGGGTCCTGGTAGTGGTTCCACATGCCGTCGAGCAGCGCCTTGGCCGTGGTCTTGGCGGCGGCGTTGCCGGACTTCGCGGCGTAGTAGGACAGCGTCTTGGCGTAGGCCGCCGTGACGCCCAGGTCGGTGCCGTAGGACGAGACCGTCACGTGCAGACCCGTGTTCTTGCCCGGGTTGCTGGCGTTCCAGGTGTCCGGCTGGCCGCTCCACTGCAGATCGGACGGGATCAGGAAGGTACCGTCCGCCTTGATGGTGGTCTGGGAGATGGCCCAGCTGACCCACTTGTCCAGGATGGACTTCGCCTGGGCGTTACCGGTCTGCTGGTAGTACTCCGCGACGCGCTCCATCGACCAGGCCTGCATACCGAACCACTGGTTCGACGGCGGGTCGTGGTAGACGGGCTCCCAGTCGTACGCCATCCCGTAGAAGGTGGACGTACCGGCCGGGGGCTGGGAGTAGGAACCTTCCCAGCTGTTGGTGGCGCCACCGGCGATGGCACCCTCGCTCGACTGGAGCCACTGGTAGAACTCCAGCTGACGGCTGAGGCTCGTGGTCCAGTCCGCCTTGCCCGTGGCCGACTTGGGGGCCATGGCCGTGTCGGTGGTCAGCGCGTACGCCGCCAGCGGGTTCTGGTAGCCGAAGTGCGAGGCACCGTCACCGATGCGCCACGCCCAGCCGCCGCTGCCGTCGCTGGAACCGCCCCAGGCGTAGTACCAGGACAGCAGGTAGTGCTCGCTGTCCTTGCCGGTACCGGCCGCGCAGGAGGTGGGATTGGTGCAGTTGCCGATCTTCTTGAAGTACTTGTCGAAGAACGAGTACCGCAGGTAGTCACCCATCTTGCCGGCCTTGGCGACCGTGGTCGCCACGTCCGCGCCCTTGCCCTGCGCCTTGGCCCAGGTGTCCGCCCAGTAGGCGGCCTGGATCGCGCGCGCGTCGGCGTCGGGGGCGTCGGTGAACTTCCACTGCTTGGCGTACGCGGAGTCCCCGGTGAAGAGGTCCAGGTAGCCGTTCTTGCCGCCGTACTTGAAGGAGTCACAGGTCGGCTGCGGCACGGTCTCCCACACCGACTCCTGCTCACCGCGCTGGAAGGTGTTGATGTACGACGGGCCGGCGGCCGTCGGGCCCAGCTCGCAGCCGCCACCGGGCGTGTCACCGTAGCCGTACGTGTTGTCCACGTCCTGGAGCCAGTGCATGCCGTAGATGTCGTCCGTGCCGTAGGCCGACTTCAGCTCCGCCGCGATCGGGTCCTTGCCCACCGGGACGTTGCCGTCGAGGGTGGAGGGGTAGTCCGAGGGCAGCGGGTGCTCGGGGGCGTAGGTCGCCGGCGAGCTGGCGTTGTAGTAGCTGTTGGTCGGCTGGTCGGCGTGCTGGGGGATCATGTACTTCTCCATGGTCGCCCAGGACGCGTTGAACTTGCTCCAGTCCTGGGTGACCTGCCCGTACATGGCCTGCAGCCAGATCATGTACGAGTACGCCTCGGACGTGGTCTCGTGACCGTAGTCCGGGGCTTCGACCATCAGGGTCTCCACCGAGTGGTAGGGGATGCCCTGCGCCGAGAAGTAGCCGTTCGCCGGGTCGGTGATCTTCCCGTAGAGCGACAGGAACCGCGCGTTGTAGCCGCTGGTCGCGCCGATCTCCGTGACCGTGACGTCCGCCTTCAGATACCCGGTGGCGGTCGCGGTGAAGGTCGCCGCACCCGTGCCGGTGGAGGCGGCCGCGACGGTGACGTTCTGCGCCGTGCTCCAGTTGCTGGGCGTGAAGGTCAGGCTGCTGCCCGCCGAGACGGAGAGCGAGGAGTTGCCCGCCGAACGCGCCACGGCGACCGTCACATTGGCCGACGGAGCACTGGAGAGCTTGACGCCGAAGGTACCGGTGCTGCCCTGCTGGACGGACAGCGTTGTCGGCGAGGCGACGATCGACGGGCCGGAGGCGACGTGCACGCCCACCGGGGCCGACTCGGCGCTCGCGCCGAGGCTGTCGTACGCCTTGGCGTACACCGAGTAGTCACCGGCCGGAACGCCGGTCCAGCTGAAGCTGTACGGCGAGGTGGTGTCCGTGGCCAGCAGCGTGGTGTTGCTGTAGAACTCCACCTTGGTGATGGTGGCGCTGTCAGCGGCGACGGCGGTCGCGGCCAGCGGAATCGTGGCGCCGGCGGTGTACGTGGCACCCGCCGCCGGGCTGGTCAGTACGGGCAGCGGCGGCTGGTGGGCGCCGCCGCAGACGGTGCCGTTGACCGCGAAGCTGGTCGGCGCCGCGTTGGTGCCGCTGTAGTTGAAGTTGGCACTCGCGGTGACGTTGGCGTTGGCCGCGATTGTCTTGTTCCAGTCGAGCGACTTGACGGTGACGTTCTTGCCCGACTGCGACCAGTCGCCGTTCCAGCCGCTCTGCAGCACCTGGTTGCCGGAGTACGCGTACGTCAGCGTCCAGCCGCTGATGGCGGCCGTGCCAAGGTTGGTGATCTTGGCGTTCGCGGTGAATCCGGAACCCCAGTCGTTCGTCGAGTAGTCGACGCTGCACTGAAGGGCGGCGGCGTGGGCGACGGAGCCGCCTCCGGCCGCGGTCATGGCCAGCGGTACGGCGAGCGCGGCGACGAACGCCGTCACCAACCGACGCATTCGCTTCCTGAACGGTCTTCCTCTAGGCATGCGAGAGGTCCTCCTCGCGGTTCTTTGGTGGGGGGAAGTGTTCTGAACCAGTGGGAGCGCTCCCACCATCAAGGCGCGGTGAAAAGCTGTCAAGAGGGGGACCAAAAGACCATGTTCATGACGGTGTTGCCGGGCCAGGCGACAGTCGTCTTTACGTCACCTCTACCGAGTCAGTCGACTTACCGCTATGGTCTGCGGCGGACCAGTGGGAGCGCGTCCACCCCTTCGATCCCCCCACACCTCAGGAGTCGCACATGCGACGACCAACGCGCACCGCGGCGTTCTCCATCGCCGCCGTGACCACCGCGGCGGCCGCTGCCGCTCTGTTGCCCGCCCTCGGCGCCACCGCATCCGGTGCCTCCCCCGCCTGTACGGTGGCCTATTCGGTCACCAACCAGTGGGATTCAGGCTTCCAAGGCAACGTTGTCATCACCAACAACTCGGCAGCCGTCTCCAGTTGGAAGCTCACCTTCAACTTCGCCGGCAACCAGCAGGTCACCCAGGGCTGGAACGGCGTGTGGACGCAGTCCGGCAAGGCCGTGACCGTCAACAACGAGTCGTACAACGGCAGTCTGGCCACCGGCGCCAACGTGGCCACCGGCTTCCTGGCCAACTGGTCGGGCACCAACGCCAGTCCGACGACCTTCACGCTCAACGGCACCGTCTGCAACGTCAACGGCACCACGCCGCCGACCACGCCCCCCACGACGACGCCGCCCACCACTCCCCCGACGACTCCGCCGCCCACGACAAAGCCGCCGACGACTCCGCCGACGACACCGCCCACAACTCCGCCGACCACGCCGCCCACTGACGGCAGCACGCCGCCCAAGCTGCATGTCTCCGGCAACCAGCTGGTGGACGCCTCGGGCAAGCAGGTCGTCCTGCACGGGGTGAACCGCTCCGGCACGGAGTTCGCCTGCGCCCAGGGCAACGGCATCTTCGACGGCCCGGTCGACGACGCGGCGATCAACTCGATCAAGAGCTGGAAGGGCGTCAACGCCGTCCGTGTCCCGCTCAACGAGGACTGCTGGCAGAACCTGTCGTACGTGCCGGCCGCCGACGGTGGCGCGAACTACATCTCGGCCATCACCGGCTGGGTCAACCGCCTCGTCGCGCACGGCATCACGCCGATCGTGGAGCTGCACTGGACCCACGGCACCTACACCGGCAACTCGGCGGGCTGCTCCGACGTCAACGCCACCTGCCAGAAGCCGATGCCTGACGCCCAGTACGCGATCCCGTTCTGGACCAGCGTGGCCAACACGTTCAAGTCCAACACGTCGATCGTCTTCGACCTGTTCAACGAGCCGTACCCGGACCGCGCCACCTCCACCTCCGAGCAGGCGTGGACCTGCTGGCGGGACGGCGGCACCTGCCCGGGCATCAGCTACCAGGTCGCCGGCATGCAGAGCATGATCAACGCGGTCCGCGGCGCGGGCGCGCAGAACGTCATCATGCTGGGCGGTCTCGCGTACTCCAACGACCTGACCGGCTGGATCTCCCACCAGCCCACGGACCCGGCCGGCAACCTCGCGGCCTCGGTCCACGTCTACAACTTCAACTCCTGCTCCTCCTCGTCCTGCTGGGACTCCCAGCTGGCGCCGGTCGCGGCCAAGGTGCCGCTGGTGGCCGGTGAGATCGGCGAGAACACCTGCGGCCACTCCTTCGTGGACGGCTTCATGAACTGGCTGGACTCGCACAAGATCGGGTACCTCGGCTGGACCTGGAACACGTGGGACTGCTCGTCGGGTCCCTCGCTGATCTCGTCCTACGACGGCACCCCGACCGCTTACGGGCAGGGTCTGAAGAACCACCTGGCGTCGCTCGGCTGAGCCGGCGCTCCTCGAACTGGGGCGGTCCCGTACATGGATGGCGTGTACGGGCCCGCCCCTCTGCCTTGTTCCGTGTGAGCAGGGGGTTGTTCGTTCGGGACCCGAAACGGCGCCGAGGCCCAACAGACCAGTATTGAACAACTTATTGACGCCGATGTGCCCGGCTTGTAAACATCTCCTCGCGCAGAGAGCGCTCTCACGGCGCTCCGGCGGCCTCCATCACGGACCCCCACCCGGTTGAGGAGAACACATGTCAGGCAGCACTTCCCTAGTGGTGCGCCGACGGCCCGGACTGCACGACAGATCCCGGCCGTATCTCGTACTCACCCTCTTCGTCTCCCTGTTGGCGGGCCTGGCGCTCGTCGTCACCACGCAGTCACCGGCCCGCGCGGCCGGCACGCTGCTGTCACAGGGCAAGCCCGCCACCGCGTCCTCCACCGAGAACGCGGGCACTCCCGCGTCCGCGGCGGTCGACGGCGACCCCGGCACGCGCTGGTCGAGCGCCGCGTCCGACCCCCAGTGGGTCCAGGTCGACCTGGGCAGCACCCAGGCCATCAGCCAGGTCGTCCTGAACTGGGAGACGGCGTACGCCAAGTCCTTCAAGATCCAGACGTCGGCCAACGGCACCGCCTGGACGGACATCTACTCCACCACCACCGGCCCCGGCGGCGTGCAGACGCTCGCCGTAAACGGTTCCGGGCGCTATGTCCGGGTCTACGGCACCGTGCGCGCCACGCAGTACGGCTACTCGCTGTGGGAGTTCCAGGTGTACGGCGGCGGCACCACGCCGACCCAGCCGGCCACGTGCGGCACCGACAACGCGGCGCTGAACCGGCCCGCCACCGCGTCCTCCGCCGAGAACGCGGGCACTGCCGCGTCCGCGGCGGTCGACGGCAACACCGGCACCCGCTGGTCGAGCGCGTTCAGCGACCCGCAGTGGCTCCAGGTGGACCTGGGCGCGTCCCAGCCCATCTGCGGTGTCGGCCTCAACTGGGAGGCCGCGTACGCGACCGCCTACAAGATCCAGGTCTCCGACAACGGGACCGCCTGGACCGACATCTACTCCACCACCACCTCCACCGGTGGCGTGCAGAACCTGAACGTGAACGGCAATGGACGCTACGTGCGCGTCTACGCGACCGCGCGCGCCACGGCGTACGGCGACTCGCTGTGGGAGTTCCAGGTGCACCTGGGCGCCGGGGCCACCACCCCGCCCACCACGCCGCCGGACGACGGCTCGTTCTGGGGCACCACCAGCGACATCCCGGCCGCGCACAACGTGATGGAGCTGAAGATCCTCAACCGGACCAACGGCCAGTACCCGGACAGCCAGGTGTACTGGAGCTTCAACGGTCAGGTGCACTCCATCGCCGACCAGCCGTACTTCGACATGCCGGCGAACTCGTCGGGCCGGATGTACTTCTACCTCGGCTCGCCGAACAGCCAGTACTACGACTTCATCGAGTTCACCATCGGCGCCAACGTCTTCAACGGGAACACCACCCGCGTCGACGCCTGGGGTCTGCCGCTGGCGATCCGGCTGCACTCGCACGACGGCTCGGAAATCCAGCTCGGTGACAGCCAGGACCTGTTCAGCCAGAGCCGTGACGCGACGTTCCAGCAGTTCCAGAACGCGGTGCCGCAGCAGTTCAAGGTGCTGGCCCAGACCCAGGCGCCCTACCGGATCATCGCCCCGGGCAGCGACCCGAGCTTCCGCGCGGGCGGCGTGAACGCCAACTACTTCACGGCGTACGCCAATTCGGTCGGGGTCAACGAGCCCACCTCGAACATCTTCGGCTGCGCCGGCTCGCTCGGCGGCAACCCGGACATGTGCGCGGCGCTCAACCGTCACACGGCGACCCTGCCGACCGCGCAGCAGCAGGACCCGACCAAGTTCTACTCGGGCGACCCGGCCAACTGGTACGCCAAGTTCTGGCACGACCACGCGATCAACCACCTCGCGTACGGGTTCCCGTACGACGACGTGGCCGGTCAGGCGGCGTACGCGTCGCAGCAGAACCCGCAGTGGATGGAGGTCGCGGTCGGCTGGTGAGGGTGGGACGGGCCCGGCCCGTCCGATCCCGCTGTAGCCCCGTCTCCCGGGGGCCGCGCCTCCTCGCGGCCCCTTGATCCCCCCAGCCGCCGGGGGCGTTCCGAGCGATCGGACGCCCCCGGCGGTTCTTTTCCCGCGCGGGGCGCGTCGTCCCGTCCGCGGGTACGACCGGCGGCCGGCCGCGGGGCACGCAGGGACGTCAAGGGGGGTCAGGGGCGCCTGAGCGCCGCCCTGACCCCCCTCAGCCCTTTCCCACGACCAGGGGCCGCAGGACGGGCGGGAGGCGTCCCCCGGGCCGGGGGACGCCTCCTGGGAGCTGCCTACCGGCCGGGACGCGGCCGGCCGCTCAGACGGAGTCCCGCTGCACCAGCTCCGTCGCCAGCACGACATGCCTGCGCACGGACTCCCGCTCGGAGATCTCCTCCAGCAGCACCCGCGCCATCGTCCTGCCCATCTCTTCTGTAGGCTGCCGCACACTCGTCAGCGCCGGGTCCATGTGCCGGGCGATCGCCGAGTCCTCGAAGCCGACCAGCGCCACATCGTCCGGCACCCGCCGTCCGGACTCGCGCAGCACCGCCCGCGCGCCCGCCGCCATGACATCGGACGCGGCGAAGACACCGTCGATGTCGGGCTGCCGCGCGAGCAGTTCCCGCATGGCCCGGCGGCCGCCCTCCTCCGTGAAGTCACCGCGGGCGACCAGTCCCTCGGAGCGGACCAGATCCGCCTCGTCCACCGCCTGCCGGTAACCGTCGAGGCGGCACCGCGCCACGTACATGTCCGGCGGCCCGGTGATCGTGGCGACCCGCCGCCGCCCCCGCGCGATGAGGTGCGCGACAGCGGCCCGCGCGCCGCCCACATTGTCCGCGTCGACGTAACTGACGGACTCCAGATCGCTGCGCCGGCCGTTCAGCACGGCCGGCATGTCGAGCTGTTCCAGCAGGTCAGGCAGCGGGTCGTCCTCGTGCACGGAGACCAGCAGCACGCCGTCCACCCGGTGTGCGGCCAGGTACTGGGCGAACCGTGTCCGCTCCTTGGGCGTGCGGATCAGGGTGAGCAGCAACTGCATTTCCGTGTCGGCCAGTTCGGCCCCGATCCCCCGGATGATGTCGGAGAAGTACGGTTCGGCGAACAGCCGTGTCTCCGGTTCGGGAATGACGAGCGCGATCGCGTCCGTACGGTTGCCCGCCAGTGCTCTGGCAGCCCGGTTCGGCACATACCCCAGCTCCGCGATCGCGGCTTCGACAGCGGCCTTCGCGCGGTCGCTGACGCGCGGCGACCCATTGATCACGCGCGAGACCGTACCGCGTCCCACTCCGGCACGCAGCGCCACCTCTTCCAGGGTGGGCCGTCCGCTGTGCCGCCCGTTCATGGCCACTTCCGCCTCCCGCTGCTTCGTCGCGCCACCTTAGCGCTCGGCCCGTTCATCCCTGAGGGGCGCTTGAGAGCGCTCCCACAGTACAAGCCCCGGGCAAGGCGTTCCGTTCAAGAAGTGACTGCCACTCCGCTCCGGACACGTTCCGGCAACGAAATCGACTTCACATCTTGACACTGACCCCTCCGAGGCGTGAATGTTCCGGAAAGCCTACGTGGGAGCGCTCCCACGGCGCCCCCTATTCTGAGCAACATCCCGGGGACCGCACCACCCGCACGCTAGCCCCACCCTGACAAGGAGAGTGGAATGCGCACTTCAGGCAGAACCCGCAAGGCCGCCGTCATCGCGGTCGCGGGTCTCGCAACCTGCGCGACTCTGATCACCGGCTGCAGCAGCAAGAGTGACAACAAGAGCGACGGCAGCACGAAGTCTCCCTCCAACGAGCAGATCACCCTGCGGATCGGCGACTTCGGCTCGTTCGGTTACGACGACAAGACCGGCGCGGCGCTCTTCGCGGAGTACCACAAGCTGCACCCCAACATCACGATCAAGGAAGACAACGTCGCCGACAGTGGCGTGTACTGGAACGCCCTGAAGCTGCACCTGAACCAGAACAGCGGTCTGGACGACATCCAGGCGATCGAGATCGGCTTCGTCGCCGAGGCCACCAAGCCGCAGTTCGCCTCCAAGTTCGTGGACTTCTCCAAGGTCAAGGGCTTCAACGCCAGCGACTGGGTGGACTACAAGGAGAAGGAAGCCACCACCACCGACGGCCAGATCATCGGCCTGGGCACCGACATCGGCCCGACCGCGATCTGCTACCGCAAGGACATGTTCAAGCAGGCGGGTCTGCCGACCGACCGCGACACCGTGGCCGCGCAGTGGAACGGCGACTGGCAGAAGTTCATCGACATGGGCAAGCAGTTCAAGGCCAACGGCCCCAAGGGCGTCGCCTGGACGGACGCGGCCGGCGGCCTGTTCAACGCCGTCCTGTCCAGCCAGACCACCCAGTACACGGACGACTCCGGCAAGCTGATCTACGACTCCAGCCCGGGTGTGAAGACCGCGTGGGACCTCGCCTCCCAGGCTGTCGAGAACGGTCTGACGGGCAAGCTGGACCAGTTCACCGACAACTGGAACTCCGCCTTCAAGAACAGCAAGTTCGCCACCGTGGCCTGCCCGAGCTGGATGGTCGGCCTGGTCGCCACCAACTCCGGTCCGGCCAACCAGGGCAACTGGGACGTCGCCCAGCCTCCTCAGGCCGGTAACTGGGGCGGTTCCTTCCTGGGTGTGGTGAAGAGCGGCAAGCACGTGGCCGAGGCCACCGCGCTGGCCCAGTGGCTGACCGCCGCTCCGCAGCAGGTCAAGGTCTTCCAGAAGTTCGGCAACATCCCGTCGACCACGGCCGGCCTGTCCGACCCGGCGGTGCTGAGCACCACCAACCCGTACTTCGGTGACACCCCGATCGGCAAGATCTTCTCGGCCACCGCGACGAGCATCAAGCCCGCTCCGATCGGCCCGAACGACGGTCTGGTGAAGGACACCATCACCAAGAACGGTCTGCTCGACATGGACCAGCGCGGCACCTCGAAGGACAAGGCCTGGTCGAACGTCCAGGCGCAGATCAAGGACAAGGTCGGCGACCAGGGCTGACCCCCGGTTCGGGGCCGCCCGGCAGTGACTCCCACCTGCCGGGCGGCCCGTATTCCGCTGTGAACCCAGCACCCCCTTGCTGAACACCCCTACGGGAAGGACGCCACTCGTGGCCACCTCCGTCAGGGCGACGTCCGACGGCAGCCCGCCGTCGTCCCGGACCGCCCGCAGCTCGCCCCGCAAGAGCGGCGGCACCGGCCCGCCCGGCGGCTGGCGTGCCAAGCTGTACCGGCTGGACACCAAAGCGTCGCCGTATGCGTACGTCGCTCCCTTCTTCCTCTGCTTCGCCGCCTTCGGTCTCTTCCCGCTGATCTACACGGGCTGGCTCTCCCTGAACCGGGTGGAGCTCGGTACGGACGCGAAGTGGGTGGGTTTCCACAACTACACCCAGTTGTGGGACAACACGTTCTTCTGGACCGCGCTGCGCAACACCTTCACGCTGGGTCTGATCTCCACCGTCCCGCAGCTGATGATGGCGCTCGGCCTGGCCCACCTGCTCAACTACAAGCTGCGCGGCCGGGGCTTCTTCCGGGTCGCCATCCTGGCGCCGTACGCCACCTCGATCGCCGCCGCGACGCTGGTCTTCGTCCAGCTGTTCAACCCCGACTACGGGATGATCAACCAGCTCCTCGGGCACGTCGGCATCGGCAACGTGTCGTGGGACTCGTCCAAGTGGCCGGCCCAGATCGCCATCTCGGCGATCGTGACCTGGCGCTGGACCGGCTACAACGCGCTGATCTACCTGGCCGCCATGCAGGCGGTGCCGATGGACCTGTACGAGGCGGCCGCGCTGGACGGCGCGTCGCGCTTCCGGCAGTTCATCAGCGTGACGATCCCCTCGATCCGTCCGACGATCTTCTTCACCATCATCGTCTCGACCATCGGCGCCACCCAGCTCTTCGGTGAGCCGCTGATGTTCGGCGGCAACCTCGGCGTCTCCGGCGGCACCGATCACCAGTACCAGACGCTGAGCCTGTACATGTACGACAAGGGCTGGCAGATCGGCGAGCTCGGCCAGGCGTCCGCCGTCGCCTGGGTCATGCTGCTGATCCTTCTGCTGATCGGCGCGGTCCAGATGCTCGTCGTGCGGAGCAACCGCCGAAAGCTTGGGGGCTGACCCATGGCACAAATCACCCAGCCGATCACTCCGGCGGGCCCTCGGCACTCGACGCCCACGCAGAAGCCCGGCCGCCGCCGGCTGCGCTCGGGCGGCGCGGGCAAGCAGCAGAGCGGCGGACCGATCGCGTACGCCTTTCTGGTCATCGCCACGCTGATCTCGCTGTTCCCGCTGTACTGGACGGTGGTCGCGGCCTCGCGCACGGGCCCCGAGCTGGACACGCCGCCGACACCGCTGCTGCCCGGCAGTCATCTGATCGAAAACCTGAAGATCGTATGGGACCAGGTCGATATGACCAAGGCCCTGATCAACTCCACGATCGTGGCCGGCTTCGTGGCCCTGAGCACGGTGATGTTCGCGACCCTGGCCGGGTTCGCCTTCGCCAAGCTCGAGTTCCGCGGCCGTAACGCGCTGCTGACCGTCGTGGTGGCCACCATGACCATCCCGCCGCAGCTCACGGTGATCCCGCTCTACCAGATCATCACCGACGTGGGCTGGGTCGGCCACATCCAGTCGGTGATCCTGCCGTCGCTGGTCGCCGCCTTCGGTGTGTTCTTCATGCGGCAGTACCTCAGCGAGGCGCTGCCCATCGAGCTGATCGAGGCGGCCCGGGTGGACGGCGCCCACTCGCTGCGGATCATCTGGCACGTGGTGTTCCCGATCGCGCGGCCCGCGATGGCGGTGCTCGGGATGCTGATCTTCGTCCAGTCCTGGAACGACTTCTTCTGGCCGTTCATCGCGCTCAACCAGCAGAACCCGACCGTGCAGGTGGCGCTGGCGGGCCTGGGCTCGGGCGACCACACGATCGACCACGCCGTGGTGGTGTGCGGCGCGCTCGTCGCCACCCTTCCGCTGCTGCTGGTCTTCATGGTGCTCGGCAAGCAGATTGTCGGCGGCATCACGGCCGGCGCGGTCAAGAACTGACCCCACCCTCATCCCCCTCCCCCGACTACCCCCTGATTCCCCTGGAGTCCCCGCATGACAGCTGTCCGTTCAGAGAGTGCCGAGCTCTCGACGAGCTCGGCCGCGCTCCGATTCCCCCCCGGCTTCGTCTGGGGGGCGGCCACCGCCGCCTACCAGATCGAGGGCGCTGCGGCCGAGGACGGCCGCACCCCTTCGATCTGGGACACCTTCAGCCACACGCCCGGCCGCGTCCTCAACGGGGACACGGGGGACATCGCGGCCGACCACTACCACCGCTTCCGTGACGACGTCGCACTGATGTCGGACCTCAACCTGGGCGCGTACCGCTTCTCGGTCTCCTGGTCGCGGGTGCAGCCCACCGGTCGCGGCCCGGCGATCCAGCGCGGCCTGGACTTCTACCGGCAGCTCGTCGACGAACTGCTGGAGAAGGGCATCACCCCGGTCGCCACCCTCTACCACTGGGACCTCCCGCAGGACCTGGAGGACGTCGGCGGCTGGACCGTACGCGACACCACCGAGCGGTTCGCCGAGTACGCCGGCATCGTCGCCGGTGCCCTCGGCGACCGGGTGCCGTACTGGACGACCCTCAACGAGCCGTGGTGCTCGGCCTTCCTCGGTTACGGCTCCGGGGTGCACGCCCCCGGCCGTACCGAGCCCGAGGCGGCGCTCAAGGCCGTCCACCACCTCAATCTCGCCCATGGCCGGGCGATCGGGGTTCTGCGTTCCGTTCTCCCCGCTACAGCGCAGACCTCGATCACCCTCAATCTCCACCAGATCCGCCCGCTGACGGAGTCCGCGGCCGACCAGGACGCCGCCCGCCGGATCGACGCGGTCGGCAACCGGGTCTTCCTCGGTCCGATCCTCGGCGACGGCTACCCCGCCGACCTGCTGGCCGACACCGCGCACCTGGTCGACTGGAACGCGCTGGTCAAGGACGGCGACCTCGCCGAGATCTCCCGCCCGATCGACCTGCTGGGCATCAACTACTACACGCCCACCCTGGTGTCCGACGGCAGCGACCAGAGCGCCGAGTCCGAGCGGACCCGCAACGACGGCCACGGCGCCAGCGACTTCTCGCCCTGGCCCGGCTCGGAGCACGTCGCCTTCCACCTCGCCCCCGGCGAGACCACGGCGATGCGCTGGGCGGTCGACGCGACCGGTCTGTACGACCTGCTGATGCGCGTGCACCGGGAGCACCCCGGGCTGCCGATGATGGTCACCGAGAACGGTGCCGCCTACGACGACTACATCTCGCCCGAGGGCGCGATCAACGACCCGCAGCGCATCGAGTACCTGCGCGGCCACCTGGCGGCCGTGCACCGCGCGCAGGGCGCGGGCGCCGATGTCCGCGGCTACTTCCTGTGGTCGCTGATGGACAACTTCGAGTGGGCGTACGGCTACAGCAAGCGCTTCGGCGCGGTGTACGTGGACTTCGGCACGCAGCGCCGTATCCCGAAGCAGAGCGCGCACTGGTACGCGTCGGTGGCGCGCGACAACGTCCTTCCGGACCTCCCGGAGGAGGACGGGAAGTCCTGAGGGGACGGGTGCGTGTGCGGCGGTTCGAGGGTGCCGCCGCACACGCACCGATGCTCCTGTCCCGTGGGGGTGGGACAGGAGCACGGGTTCCGGCAGGTGGGGTTGCCGGAGCTGTGGGACGGCCGACGCGAACGGCGTACGGATCGACGGCGACGCGGGCAGCACGCTAGCGGCCGCAGAGCCCGGTGCGGAGCGTCCGGACGGCTTCTTATGCCGGGCTTAAGGGCAGGGAAGGCCGGGCTTAACGCCGGCCGGCGGCCCGGGGCTCAGCTCGGCCCGGTGGAGTCCAGATGGGCGAAGACCACCACATTGGCCTCGTAGTCCTTCTTCTGGTGGTCGTACGCGCCGCCGCAGGTGATGATCCGCAGCTCGGCGTCCGGGGTGTCCCCGTAGACCCGCTGGTCCGGGAAGTCCGTCTTCGAGAAGGTCTCGACCGAGTCGACCTTGAAGACCGCGGTGGTGCCGTCGGCGCGGGTGATCTCGGCGGTGCTGCCCGGCTTGAGCAGCGGCAGCAGGAAGAACACCGCGGGCCCGGTCTTGGTGTCGACATGGCCGGCCACGATCGCGTTGCCGAGTTCACCGGGCGTGGGGCCGCCCTCGAACCAGCCCGCGAGGTTGTTGTTGTCGTCCGGCGGCGGCTGGAGCACCCCCGAGGCGTCCATGGACAGCGGGGTGAAGGGCGCGTTCACCCCGATGGCGGAGATGGTCAGCCGGGTCGGCGGGGACGCGGGCAGCGACGGGCCGTCGGTGGGCGGCGGCGTCGTGGTGACCGGGGCGGCGGGAGCGGCGGCCTGGACCGGGGCGGTGGGCAGCTCCGAGCCGGAGGAGTCGATGGAGTTGTAGACCATCAGGGCCCCGAGCAGCGCCGTGGCGGCGGCCCAGCGCAGGGCGCGCGACTGGGGGTCACGGGCCCGTACGGCTCCTTCGCCGTCCTGCCGGACATCGCGCTGCGGGACTTGCGTGGCCATGGGGCGGAACGCCTTTCCGAACGGGGACGGGACCGGAGAGCCGAACCGGCGTGGCCACCGCCGGGGACGACGGTGGCCACGCCAGCGGCGTGTCAGCGATACGGCGATTCAGCGGTACTGCTGTTCAGCGGTGCAGCGATACAGAGGTGCAGCGGTGCGGCGGTCGGTAGGACCCGCTCAGGCGAGCGCGCCGGCCGAGGTACGGCGGCGGCGCAGCACGAACGCGCCGGCGCCGAGGCCGCCGAGCAGCAGCAGCGAACCGGCCGCCATGCTGCCGCCGCCGCCCATCGACATGCCGCCGCCACCGGTGTGCAGACCGCCGTGCGGACGGCCGTCGTGGCCGCTCCAGTCGCCGTCGCCGGAGCCGCCGTACTTGCCGCCGCCGTCGGCGGGCGACGAGGCGTCCGGGCCGGCGCCGTGGGAATCGGCGGATGCGGACGAACTCGACGCGCCCGGGTCGTAGGCGTTGACGGCCCCCGTGGCATGGGCTGCGGGGGCTGCGAAGGCGAGACAAGCAGTGAGCGCGGCTCCGGCCAGCAGGGTACGAGCAGTACGCATGTGACATTCCTTCCGCCGAGACGTGCGCCGGCTGACATGGAGTCGGCCAAGGGGAGCGCAGTGACGACATGATCAACGTCAGTCAGGCCCGCGGTCCGTGCCACCGGAGAGGGCCACATGAGGGCGGCGGCTGCGCCCTTCGGGTGGCGGATACGCACGGACGGCCCCTCGGTCACCCGCTCGGACGGGCCGGACGGCGCGGCGTGCCGGGGTCGCCGCACAGTGGGGAACGACTGGTGAGGCACGAGCAGCAGCCGCGCACGGCAGCAGCACCCCGGGCGCGCGACCCCCTCTGAAAGGACGTCATGCCATCGGACCAGGCACGTGAATCGCAGCCCGGCAACGGCCGCCGGGCGCTGCTGCGGGCGCTGACGGGCGGCGGCGCCCTGACGGCCCTGAGTCTGTCGGCCGCGCCCGGCGCCACGGCCGCGGCGCCCGCCGCCGCCCCGGCGGGCGACCCCTTCGCCCTCGAACTCTTCCGGCCCGGCGGCCGGGTGCGCGAGTACTGGGTGCAGGCCGACTCCTTCGCGCACAACGTGGCGCCCAACGGCTACGACGGCATGACGGGCATGCGCTTCACCGCCGACCAGACCACCTTCCAGGCGGTGGGCTTCCGCGCCTACACCCCCGACTGGGGCCGGCCGCTCGAAGCCGACTTCGGGCCGGGCGGTGTCGGGGCCAACAGCGGCATCCCGGGTCCCGTGCTGCGCGGCGAGGTCGGCGACACCCTGCGGGTGCACTTCCGCAACAACGACTCCCACTACAAGTGGCCGCACAGCATGCACCCGCACGGGGTGCGCTACGACCCGGACAGCGACGGCGGTTGGCTCGCCGACGACCCGGACCGGCCCGGAACCGCCGTGCCGTACCAGGGGACTTACACCTACACCTGGACGTGTGTGCCCGGTTCCGTGGGGAGTTGGCCCTATCACGACCACGCGGCGCCGCAGAGCGTCGGGCACGACCCGGCCACCGGGACGGCCGCCGCCATGGGGTCGGCGGACGGCACGGCGGACCGGGCGCACCCGGCGCCGGGCGGTGGTCTGGTGATGGAGATCGGGGCCGAGCTGGGTCTGTTCGGGATGATCGCCGTAACCGACGGGTCGACGCCGAAGGTGGACCGGGAGTTCGTGCTGTTCTTCCACGACGTGTCGGCCGCGGACGCGCCCTCACTCGCACAGGACGTGTCGCTGTGCAACGGCGGCGCCTTCGTCGACAACGCGCCCACCTTCACCGCCCGCCCGGGTGACCGGGTGCGCTGGCGGGTGGGCACCCTGGGCAACTCCTTCCATGTCTTCCACATCCACGGCCACCGCTGGCTCAGCCACGAGGGCTGGGTGGACTCGCAGGTGCTCGGGCCCGCCACGACGCTGACCGTCGAGTACCGCGAGGACAACCCGGGCGACTGGATCTACCACTGCCATGTGCCCGGCCACATGATGCGCGGCATGGCGGGCCGCTACCGGGTCGGCGGCTGACCGTCCCGCCGCCGAGGGGCCGTACCCCGGGGGCCGTAGCCGGGGGGCCGTACCCGATCCCCGGATACGGCCCCCCGGCCGCCTGTCGGGCCCGCGGGCCCGACAGCCCGCCGGCCCTCCGGCCCTCCGGCCCGTTCAGTCCTGGCGGAACACCTCGCGCAGCACCCGCTCCAAGGTCCCCTCCGGGTCGGGGCAGGCGCCCTCGGCCCGCCAGGCCACGAATCCGTCGGGGCGCACCAGCACGGCGCCGTCCTGTCCGGTCCCGTGCAGCCGCGCCCAGTCGGCGCCGTCCTGCGGGACCAGGTCGTGGTCGGGGCCCGGCCCGACGCGGTAGCGGTCCAGCGGGACGCAGGTCCGCTCGGCGGCCCGCCGGCCGGCCTCGTGCCAGGCGCCGCCCGCCGGGCCGCTGACGAGCACCGGTGTGCGCTCGTACAGATCCAGCGCGGAGAGCCGTTCGTCGCCGCGGCGCAGCCACAGGTGCGGGGCACGGCCGCCCGGTTCGGCGACGGGCCGGAAGTCCTCGGGGACCGGCCGGCCGTCGGCGGGGGCGCCCTCGACCGCGCCGGTCAGATAGCGGTAGCCCAGCACCACCGCGAGCATTCCGGCCTGCCGCCCGGTGCCGGGGCTGACGTCGTACCCGGGGTGGCGGTGCTCGGCCGAGCGGGAGGAGGCGCGGGCGCCGGTGGCCAGCGCGACCGCGCGGCGCTCGGCGTCGTAGGTCTCCAGCAGTCCGGGGCCGGCCCAGCCGTGCAGCACGGCGGCCAGCTTCCAGGCGAGGTTGTGGGCGTCCTGGATGCCGGTGTTCGAGCCGAAGGCGCCCGTGGGCGACATCTCGTGGGCGGAGTCGCCGGCCAGGAAGATCCGGCCGTCGGAGTAACGCTCGGCCACCCGTTCGGCCGCGTGCCAGGGGGCCTTTCCGGTGATCTCGACCTCCAGGTCGGGGACGCCGGTCGCGGTCCGGATGAGCCGTACGCAGCGCTCGTCGGTGAAGTCCTCCAGCGTCTCGCCGTCGTCGGGGCACCAGGGCGCGTGGAAGACCCAGTGCTGCGCGTTGTCCACCGGCAGCAGCGCGCCCGGGCTCTCGGGGTTGGTCAGGTAGCAGACGATGAAGCGCCGGTCGCCGACCGCGTCGGCCAGCCGCTTGGCGGTGAAGGTGACGCTCACGTTGTGGAAGAGGTCGCCGGGCCCGGTCATGGCGATGCCGAGCCCTTCGCGCACCGGGCTGCGCGGACCGTCGGCGGCGACCAGGTAGTCCGCCCGGACCGTACGGGTCTCGCCGGTGTCCCGTGACCTGATCTCGGCCGTGACCCCGTCGGCGTCCTGGGCGCAGGAGACCAGTTCGGTGCCGAAGCGCATGTCGCCGCCGAGATCACGGGCGGCGTCCAGCAGCACCGGCTCCAGGTCGTTCTGGCTGCACAGGCACCAGCCGGAGGGGCTGAGCCGGGACAGGGCCCCGCCCGGGTCGATCTGCCGGAACAGCCACTCCTGTTCCGAGCCGGTCAGCGTGTCGGCCTGCAGGATGCCGTGGTTCTCGGCCAGGACGGAGGCCGCCTCGCGGATCGCGGGCTCCACGCCCGCGGCCCGGAACAGCTCCATCGTGCGGACGTTGTTGCCGCGCCCGCGGGGGTGGTGCGAGGTGCGCGCGTGCCGCTCCACGAGCAGGTGCGGAACGCCCAGGCGGCCGAGGAAGAGCGACGTGGACAGCCCCACCAGGGAGCCGCCGACGATCAGGACGGGCACGCGGTCGTCGGTCTTGTGTGTCATGCGGTGTCTCCAGGGTGAGGGGGCTCGGCGGTCCCGGCCCGGTACGCGGGAGCGGCGGCCGCCGGCTGCTTTCCGGCTGCGTTGCTCCATTCCCTGCCGGGAGCCCGTCGACCGGCGCTTCACCCGCCCGCCGCACGCACCGTGCGCGATCCACGGCGCCGCGTGAGCATCGGTGGTAGCCGGACCCGCCGGCCGCACACGGCTTCCGGCATATGCCGGGGTCCCGCGCCGCGGGCCCCGCGGCCCCGCACTGGAGAGGAACGAACCCCGTGACGACGACTCTGGACGAACGGCACATCCCGCACCCCGACTCCGGGACGACCCGGCTGCGCGTCGTTCTGCTGCTCGACGTGCTCGACGGCAGGCAGGAGAACTTCCTGGCGGCGTACGAGGCGATACGCCACCAGGTGGCCTCGGTGCCGGGCCACCTCAGCGACCAGCTCTGCCAGTCCCTGGGGAACTCCTCGCAGTGGCTGATCACCAGCGAGTGGGAGAACAGCGAACGCTTCCTGGAGTGGGTGGAGAGCGCCGCCCACCGCAAGATGGTCGAGCCGCTGCACGGCTGCGTACGCGACACCACCTCGCTGCGGTTCCTCATCACCCGCGAGACCCCCGAGCCGGGGCCGGACGGGCATGTGACCGGCGGGCACCGGACCCTCGCGGGCACGTCGGCGGCCGGCGGGCCCGGACCGGTGAAGTCCGGTCAGGCCGCACGGACCGCCAAACCCGCCAAGCCCGGTGGTTCCGCGAAGTCCGTCAAGCCGACGGGCGCGCCCAGGTCCGGCAAGCCCGCCGGGGCCGCCAGGCCCGGCCGGCCCGGCAAGGCGGCCACGTCCGCCAAGGCCCGGCCGGTGAACACCCCCGGCGTCGTCGGCCGCGCCCCGCGCAGCGCCGTGCTCGACCCGCTGCCCGCCCCGCCGCTGTGCACCGGCGGGGTCGTACGCCACGCGATCACCTTCACCGTCAAGCCCGGCAGCGAGCAGACCGTGGCCGGGTTCCTGGCCTCCTACCGCTCCCCGCGCTCCCGGGTCGACGCCGACACCCAACTGCGCCGCACCTCGCTCTTCATGTACGGCAACCGGGTGGTCCGGGCCGTCGAGGTGACCGGCGACCTGGGCAACGCGCTGCGGTACGTGGCCGCGCAGCCCGAGATCAGGGCCGTGGAGGAGGCGATCAACCCGTATCTGGAGGAGGTCAGGGACCTCACCGACCCCGCCTCCGCCCGGGCCTTCTTCGCCCGCGCGGCGCTGCCGGCCGTCGAGCACGTCACCGGTACTCCCGGGGCCGGCGAGGACGACGCCCTGATCCGGCACGCGTTCTTCTACCCGGTCCGGCCCGGCCACGGCGCCGAGGCGGCCGGGCTGCTCGCCGAACTGGACGCGGCGGCCGCCGCCGAGGACGGCCAGCCGCTCGCCGGCAGCACGGTCTTCCACCGCGACGACCTGCTGGTCCGCGTCATCGATCTGCGCAAGCCGCACCGCGGTGCCCGGGTGGGCGCCGCCGTGGGCGGGGCCGCCGACGCGCTGAGCCGGCTGCTCGACCTCGACCCGCGGCACGGCAGGGACGGCGGGGACGCCACCGGGCTGTCGTTCGGCGGCCGCACGATGAGCCTCGTCACCGACCGCCGGGCGCAGGACGACGCCTGATCCGCCCGGCCCCTCCCCCGGTCCCGCCCGTACGGCCGTACCGCTCCCCCGCCCGCGCACCCCGGGCCCGTACGCGCTCCCGATGCCGGAGCCGGGCCGCGCGGAGCCGCGACCCGCACCCCCACACCCCCGCCCCGCATCCCCGTAACCCGCACCCGCGTTCGCACCACCGAGTCACACCAAGGAGCCGCCATGACCCAGCCCGCACGCATCGTGCACCTCGACGACACCAGCCCGAACCGGCGGCGCGGCGGCGACCTGCGCGCCGTGCTGACCCCGACGTCCGTGGGCGCCACCAGCGGCTTCATGGGGATGGCGATCATCCGCCCGGGTGAGCGGATCAGCGAGCACTACCACCCGTACTCCGAGGAGTTCGTCTTCGTCGTCAGCGGGTCGCTCGAAGTGGACCTGGACGGCGTGAGCCACCCGCTGCGCCCGGACCACGGACTGCTGATCCCGATCGACGTCCGGCACCGCTTCCGCAACGTGGGCGACACCGAGGCCCGGATGGTCTTCCACCTCGGGCCGCTCGCGCCGCGCCCGGAGCTGGGGCATGTGGACACCGAGGACGCCGAAGACGCTCAGGAGACCGTGGACGCCATGGGTGCCGCCGCGCCCGCGCGGGCCGACGCGGCGGCGCCTCCCGACCCCGCGGGGGCGAGGGCATGACGCGGCGGGTGGCGGTCACCGGACTCGGGGTGGTCGCGCCCGGCGGCATCGGCGTACCCGCCTTCTGGGACCTGCTCACCGCCGGACGGACGGCGACCCGGGGCATCACCCTCTTCGACCCCGAGGGGTTCCGCTCCCGGATCGCCGCCGAGTGCGACTTCGACGCCGCGTCCCACGGACTCGGCCCGAAGCTCGCCGAACGCGCCGACCGCTACGTCCAGTTCGCGCTGGCCGCCGCCCGCGAGGCGATCGGCGACAGCGGCCTGGACCTGGCCGGCCTCGACCCCTGGCGGACGGGTGTCTGCCTGGGTTCCGCGGTCGGCGGCACCACCCGGCTGGAGCGCGACTACGTGGCCGTCAGCCGCTCCGGCAGCCGCTGGGACGTGGTGGCCGAGAAGGCCGGGCCGCATCTGCACCGGGCCTTCTCGCCCAGCGCGCTCGCCTCCGAGGTGGCCGAGGACATCGGCGCCCAGGGCCCGGTGCAGACGGTCTCGACCGGCTGCACCTCCGGGCTCGACGCGGTCGGCCACGCCTTCCACGCCGTCAAGGAGGGCCGGGCCGACCTCGTGGTGGCCGGCGCCTCGGACTCGCCGATCTCGCCCATCACCGTGGCCTGCTTCGACGCGATCAAGGCCACCTCGACCCGCAACGACGACCCGGCGCACGCCTCGCGCCCCTTCGACGCCGACCGCGACGGCTTCGTGCTCGGCGAGGGCTCGGCCGTACTGCTGCTGGAGGAGATGGAGCACGCCCGCCGCCGCGGCGCCCGGATCTACTGCGAGCTGCGCGGCTTCGCCACCTTCGGCAACGCCTACCACATGACCGGACTCACCGCCGAGGGCCGGGAGATGTCCGAGGCGATCGACCACGCCCTGGACGAGGCCCGGCTCGACCGCACCGGGATCGACTACGTCAACGCCCACGGCTCGGGCACCAAGCAGAACGACCGGCACGAGACCGCCGCCGTCAAGCGCTCGCTCGGCGAGCACGCCCGCACGGTGCCGATGAGTTCGATCAAGTCCATGGTCGGCCACTCGCTCGGCGCCATCGGCGCCATCGAACTCGCCGCCTGCGCCCTGGCGTTGACCCACGGCGTGGTCCCGCCGACCGCCAACTACGAGACCCCGGACCCGGACTGCGACCTGGACTACGTGCCCCGCACGGCACGTACCGCCAAGCTGCGGTCGGTGCTGTCGGTCGGCAGCGGATTCGGCGGCTTCCAGTCCGCCGTGGTGCTCGCGCGCGCCGAAGGGAGCACGTCATGACACAGCAGCCCGAACGCGGTTCCGGGCAGAGGCCGCGGAGGTCCGCGGGAAAGTCCGGCAGCCGGCGGGTGGTGGTGACCGGCCTGGGCGTCGTCGCGCCGGGCGGCATCGGCACCGAGGCTTTCTGGAAGTCGCTGGTCCGGGGGGTGTCCGTGCTCGGCCCGGTCACCCGCGACGGCTGCGCCGATCTGCCGCTGAAGGTGGCCGGCGAGGTGACCGGCTTCGATCCGGCCGCGCTGGTCGAGCAGCGCTTCCTCGTACAGACCGACCGCTTCACGCACTTCGCCATGGCCGCCGCAGAACTGGCCCTGGACGATGCCCGGTTGGCCGCCGACCCGGAACGGCCCTTCGCCATCGGCGTGGTGACCGCGGCCGGCTCCGGCGGCGGCGCGTTCGGCCAGGGCGAGCTTCAGCAACTGTGGGGCAAGGGACCGCAGTTCGTCGGCCCCTACCAGTCGATCGCCTGGTTCTACGCCGCCAGCACCGGCCAGATCTCCATCCGCGGCGGCTTCCAGGGCCCCTGCGGGGTGCTGGCCAACGACGAGGCCGGCGGCCTCGACGCCTTCGCACAGGCCCGCGGCGCCATCGCCCGCGGCACCGACGCCATGGTCGTCGGCGCCACCGAGGCGCCGCTGGCCCCGTACTCGGTGGTCTGCCAGCTCGGCTACCCCGACCTCAGCCTCTCCGACGACCCGCAGCGGGCCTATCTGCCCTTCACCGCCGACGCGCACGGCTTCTCGCCCGCCGAGGGCGGCGCGATGTTCGTGCTGGAGGAGGAGGGCGCGGCCGAGCGCCGGGGCGCGACCGCCCGGGCCGTCGTCGCCGGGCACGCCGCGACCTTCACCGGCACCGCCGGCTGGGAACGCTCCCGGCAGGGCCTGGCGAGGGCGATCCGGGACGCCCTCGACGAGGCGGAGTGCTCGGCCCGGGACGTGGACGTGGTCTTCGCCGACGCGCTCGGCGTGCCCGAGGCCGACCAGGCCGAGGCGCTGGCCATCGCCGACGCGCTCGGCCCGCACGCGGTCAATGTCCCCGTCACCGCGCCCAAGACCGGTTACGGCCGGGCCTATTCGGCGGCCGCGGCCCTCGACGTGGCCTCGGCCGTGCTCGCCCTTGAGCACGGCGTGGTGCCCCCCACCCCCAATGTCACCGAGGTGCGGCACGACCTCGATGTCGTCACCGGCGAGGCACGCAGCGCCGATCTGCGCACGGCCCTCGTGCTCAGCCGCGGCCTGATGGGCTGCAACGCGGCCCTGGTGCTGCGCCGCGGCCCCGACCCCCGGCGCTGAGCCGAGAACCCGGCGCCGCGGCACCCGCCGCCGGCGCCGGCCGTCACCCCCGTCTCCCTCTGTGAAGGAGAAGCACCGATGAACGGACCCGTCACCTACGACGAACTGGCCGCCCTGATGAAAGAGCGGGCCGGCCTCGTCGTCGACCCCTGGGAGATGGAGAACAGGCCCGACTCGACGTTCGAGGAGTTCGAACTCGACTCGCTCGGTCTGCTCGGCATCGTCTCCGAGCTGGAGAAGCGCCACGGCCGGCCGATCGGCGACGAGGCGGAGACCTGCAGGACGCCGTACGAATTCCTCAACAACGTCAACGCCCAACTCACCGCGGGAGCCTGACATGAGCGGACACACCGACAACCAGATCGTGATCGCGGCGCCCCTGGACCTCACCTGGGAGCTGACCAACGACCTCGCCCGCTGGCCGCAGTTGTTCAGCGAGTACGAGTCCGTCGAGGTGATGAAGCGCGAGGGCGACAAGGTCACCTTCCGGCTGACCATGCACCCCGACGAGAACGGCACCGTGTGGAGCTGGGTCTCCGAGCGCGAGGCCGACCGCGCGTCGCGGACCGTGAAGGCCCACCGGGTGGAGACCGGCCCGTTCGAGTTCATGGACATCCGGTGGGAGTACGCCGAGGTGCCCGGCGGCACCTCGATGCGCTGGCTCCAGGACTTCGCGATGAAGCCCACCGCGCCGGTCGACGACGCGGGCATGACCGCGCACATCAACCGCAACTCGGTGGTCCAGATGGCCCGCATCCGCGACCAGGTCGAGCAGCACGCGGCGTCCGTCTCGGCCGCGGGAGGGGTGTGACGATGCACCGCACGCTCATCGTCGCCCGGATGAAGCCGGGCTCCGCCCGCGACATCGCCGCGACCTTCGCGGCCTCCGACCGCGGCGAACTGCCCGGCCTGGTCGGGGTGACCGGCCGCAGCCTGTTCCAGTTCGGCGACCTGTATCTGCATCTGATCGAGGCCGAGCGCCCGCCCGGCCCCGAGATCGCCCGGCTGACCGACCACCCGGAGTTCCGGGGCGTCAGCGAGGCCCTGACCGCGCACGTCCAGGCGTACGACCCGGAGACCTGGCGGGAGCCGAAGGACGCGATGGCCAAGGAGTTCTACCGCTGGGAGCGCGAGGCCAGCGGCGTGTAGCCGCCGTCCTCGGCTGTCGCGCTCCTCGCGTACGTACGGGCCCCCGTGGCGGAGACTTCCCGCCACGGGGGCCCGTACCGCTTGGGCGGCCCGGCTCCGGCTCAGCCGGCGACCACGGCCTCGAAGGCGTGCAGATAGGCGTTGACCGGGCGGATCTCGCCGAGGACGAGCCCGGACTCGGCCATCAGCGCGGCCATGCTGTCCTTGGAGTGCTTGGCGCCGCCGACGTTCAGCAGCAGCAACAGGTCCATGGCCGTGGTGAACCGCGGGGACGGGCTGTCGTCGACCAGGTTCTCGATCACCAGCACCCGGGCGCCGGGCTCGGCGGCGGCCACCACGTTGCGCAGGGTGGCCCGGGTGCTGTGGTCGTCCCACTCCAGGATGTTCTTGATGATGTACAGGTCCGCGCGCACCGGGATCTCGACCCGGCAGTCGCCGGGCACCAGCCGCACCCGGGAGGCCAGCGCCCCGCCGTCGCGCAGCCGGGGGTCGGCGTCGGCGACGACGGTCGGCAGGTCGAGCAGGGTGCCGTGCAGGTCCGGGTACCTCTCCAGCAGCCCGGCGAGCGCGAGGCCCTGACCGCCGCCGATGTCGGCGACACGGGAGATCCCGGTGAGGTCCACATAGTCCACGAGGTCGCGGGCCGCCTGCCGGCTGGAGGAGGTCATGGCCCGGTCGAAGACCCGGGCGGACTCGCCCCCTTCGCTGTGCAGGTAGTCGAAGAAGCTCTTGCCGTAGAGGTCCGAGAAGACGTCCCGGCCCGACCTGACCGCGTCGTCCAGCCGCGGCCACGCCTGCCAGGTCCACGGCTCGGTGCACCACAGCGCGATGTGGTGGAGGCTGTCGGGGGTGTCCTGACGCAGCAGCCGTGACATCTCGGTGTGTGTGAAGCGGCCGTCCTCGGTCTCGGCGAAGACCCCGTAGCAGGACAGCGCGAGGAGCAGCCGGCGCAGCGGGCGGGGCTCGGCGCCGACCGTACGGGCCAGTTCGTCGGCCGTCTCGGGGGTGTCGCCGAGGGCGTCGGCGAGGCCGAGCCGGGCGGCGGCGCGTACGGAGGCGGCGGGCGCGGCGCCGAAGACGATCTCGCGCAGGCGCATGGAGGCGTTGGCGGGGGTGTGGTCGTGCCCGTTCCCGGTGTGGCTGCCGGGGGTGGGCGGGGGCGCGGTGGTGAGCGGTCCCGTCGTGGGGGGCACGGCGGGGGTCGTCGGGGAGGTGGACGCGGTGGAAGGCGGGGTGGTGGTCATGGGGCCGCCCTTTCTCCTGGCGGTTCGGAAGGGATGGGACGGCTGAGCGGTGTGGGCGCTGCCGCTTCGGTGGGGGCGGGGGCGCGGCCGGTCGGCCGGGGGCGGCCGGTGGGCCGGTCCTGGCCGCCGGTCAGCAGCGGCCCGCGGGCAGGGAGACCGCGCAGTCGTTGCCGGTGAACGTGTTGCCGCTCCCGGTGTCGTGGTCGGCCAGGTCGGCCGGGCCGTTGCGCAGCACCGTGTTGTTCTCGACGGAGTTGCCGGAGCTGGGCGAGCCGACGAAGCTCGGGAAGAACACGACGCCGCCGGACAGCGGGGAGGCGCCGACGTTGTCGGTGACGGTGTTCCCCGTGACGACCGTGTCCTCGACGCCGGTCAGCACGATTCCGCTGCCCTGCACGTACGGCAGCCGGCTGGTCGCCGCGCAGTACGCGTTGTTGCCGGTCACGGTGTTGCCGCTGACGGTCATGGCGCCGGCCCTGGGGACGTTCTCGTCGCCGACGAGGAAGAGGCCGCCGCAGTTGCCCGACATCGTGTTGTCCGCCACGGTCAGATTCCGGGCCCGCCGTACGACGACCCCGATCTGGTTGCCGGAGACCGCGTTGTGGCTGATCAGGGCGCCCTCGGTGTCGATGGCGCCGGCCTCGCCCTCGGTGGTGTTGGCCAGGAAGATCCCGGCCTCGCCGTTCCTGTCGGCCCGGTTGCCGGTGAACCCGGTCCGTACGGACTTCTCCGCGCCGATGCCGTAGAGGCCGTTGGCGTCGGCGCGTACGTCCCTGACGGTCAGTCCGTCGGTCTCGGTGCCGGAGACGCCGTACTTCGCGAAGCCGGTGACGGTCAGGGACTCGACGGTCACGCCGGTCAGGCGGTGGCCGGGGGTGCCGGTGACGCAGATGCCGTTGCCCGCCAGGGCGCAGGCGTCGGAGGCGGCGTCGGTCGGGGTGGCGGCCGCGGTGGGGGCCGTGGTGGGGGTGTCGGCCGCCGGGGTCGTCGTGGCCGAGGTCGTCGTGGCCGAGGTCGTCGTGTCAGGGGCTGTCGAGGTCGGGGGTGTCGTGGTCGGGGTCGTTGCCGCCGGGGGCGGGGTCGCGGGGGTGATCACCGTGAGGGCGCCCGTACCGCGGAGGGTCAGACCGGGGACGGTGATCCGTACGCTCTCCCGGTACGTGCCCGGCAGGACGAGGACGGTGTCGCCCGGCGCGGCGGCGTCGACGGCCCGCTGGATCGACTCCCCCGGCAGGACCACCCGCACCCCCACGGCGTGCGCGGGGGGCGTCACGCCGAGACCGAGGGCGGCGACGCCGACCGCCGTACCCGCCACCTGCTGAAACCGTCGCACGGTCATGGGCCCAACCCGCTTTCCAGGAGTGATCCGCACGCGGGAGCACGGTGCTCGGGGCGGATGCGAGGGACGTTCGACGGCGGCCACCGCGCGCCGCTCCTCCGCGCCGCGCACGCGTCCGCCAGCTCGAAGCTATGGGTGATCACGGGCTCCCGCCACAGGTGTTCGCCCGCCCGGGAGCGGCCCTCCGGGGGTGGGGTCCGGGCGGGCGCGCGGCGGGGGTGAGGGGTGCGGGTCCGGGCGGCCCGGGGCGGGGGCGCCGGGCGGGTCGGGGCCCGGGGCGCGTATCGGCGGGGTCAGCCGCGGTGTTTGAGGGGGCGTCGGCGGTGGCCGGTGGCAGGGTGGGGGGCCGGGTCGCGGCCGAGGGCGAGCCGGAGCCGTATCTCCGCGCCGCCCAGCGCGCCGCGGCCGATCGCGACGTCGCCGCCGGTGGACTCCGCGACCCGGCGCGCGATGTCCAGGCCGAGCCCGGTGGAGCCCTCGCCGCCGTCGCCGTGGCCGCGCCGTACCGCGGCGGCCGGGTCGGCGACGCCGGGGCCGGCGTCCGAGACCAGCACGACCACCGCGTCGTCCGAACGGTGCACGTCCACCGCGAAGGCCGTCCCCTCGGGGGTGTGGCGGAAGACGTTGCCGAGCATGGCGTCGAGCGCGGCGACGAGTTCGGCGCGGGCCACCGGGACCCGTACCGGCCGGTCCGCGCCGGCCGTCGTCACGTCGCGGTCCTCGTCCTCGGCGAGCGCGGACCAGAAGGCCATCCGGTCGCGGGTCACCTCGGCGACGTCGCAGCCGACGGCCGGCGGGGGCTGGGCGCGGTGCTCGCGGGCGGCGCGGATGATCTGGTCGACCTCGCGTTCCAGCTGGGCGACGGCGGCGCGGGTGTGCTCGGCGGCCGGACCGTCGCCGAGGGAGGCGGTGTTGAGCCGCAGTACGGTCAGCGGGGTGCGCAGCCGGTGCGAGAGGTCGGCGGCCAGCTCGCGTTCGTTGGCCAGGAGCTGGACGACCTGGTCGGCCATCGCGTTGAACGCCACAGCCGCGGCCCGCAGTTCCCCGGGCCCCTCCTCGGGGACACGTACGGCGAGATCGCCCTCGCCGAGCCGGTGCGCGGCGCCCGCGAGGCGTACGGCGGGGTGGATCATCCGGCTGCCGAGCCGGTCGGCGATAGCGACCGAACCGATGATCAGACCGAGGCCGACCCCGGCGAGCACGAGCCAGGCGGTGGCGACGCCGCGTGTGACATCGGCGTCGGGGACGAAGACCTCGACGACCGCGATCGTGCCGGAACTGACGGCGGTGGGGCGCAGCAGCGCGTAGCCGCCGGGGACGCGGACGGTGGCGGCCTCGCCGTTCGCGGAGGCGCTGTCCAGGTCGGCGGCGGGGGCGCGGTGGCGGCCGAGGTCGACGGCGGGGGTGCGGGGGGTGGCGGGGATACGGAGGGCGATCCGGTCCTCGGCGCCGGCCAGGGTGGTGGCGACGGCGCGTTCTAGCTGGGCGCGGTCGGTGGTGATGGCCAGCGCGGGGGCGACGGCGGCGGCCTGGCGCTCGGCGTTGGTGAGGGCGCGGTCCCGGGCGAGCTCCTTGACAACGAGGCCGAGCGGTACGGCGAACGCGATCGCCACCATCGCGGTGACGGCGAGGGACACCCGTATCAGCGCCCACCTCACGCGAGGCCCCCTCGCGTTCGTGACACCCTCTCACTGACGTGACGCCCCCTCGCGGGCGCGGCGCGCATCGCGTCGGCGAGGGGCTGTCGCGGGCGTGAAACCCTCTCACGGACGCGAGTCGACCACCCAGCGCCGAGCCCGCGCGCGTCGCCGAGAACGTGCCGCAGGGGTGACACCCCCTCACGGACACGAGCCCCTCTCACCAACGCGGCCGTCACATCGGCGAGTCCCCCTCGCGTTCGTGACACCCTCTCACCAACGCGAGCCCACCCCGGGCCGGACCCGCTCGCACGGGCGAGAACCCCTCCCGCGCGTGACACCCTCTCACCGACGTGAGTCACCCTCACGGACGGCAGTCCTTCTCAGGTGCGGGAGGGCCCCCTTCGTATGCGAGAGGATCCCGCAGGGGCGCCTCCAGCTTTACGCCCACCCCCCGCACGGTGTGCAGATAGCGCGGACGCGCCGCCGTCTCCCCGAGCTTGCGCCGCAGCCACGACAAGTGGACGTCGATGGTCTGGTCGTCGCCGTAGGACTGCTGCCAGACCTCCGCGAGCAGTTCACGGCGGGCCACCACCACCCCCGGCCGCGCCGCGAGAAAGGTCAGCAGGTCGAACTCGCGCCGAGTGAGGTCCAGCACCGCGCCGTCGAGGGACGCCTGCCGCCGCCGCACGTCGATCGTCAGCCCCCCGACCTGGATCAGCGCCTCTGCGGCGGGAGCCGCGTCCCGGCTGCGGGCCCGGCGCAGCACCGCCGCGAGCCGGGCGGACAGGTGCTCTACGGAGAAAGGTTTCACCAGGTAGTCGTCGGCGCCCGCGTTGAGCAGCCGGACGATCTCGGCCTCGTCGTCCCGCGCGGTCGCCACGATCACCGGTACGTCGCTGAGCCCGCGCAGCATCTTCAGCGCCTCCGACCCGTCCAGGTCGGGCAGGCCGAGGTCGAGGATCACCACGTCGAAGCCGACCTGGGCGACCTCCCGCAGCGCTTCGAGCGCCGTCCCCACGCTGCGTACCGTGTGAGCGGCCTCCGTGAGGTGCCGGATCAGTGCGGAACGCACGAACTGGTCGTCCTCGACCACGAGCACACTTGCCATGCGCCGCAACCTAGCGCTTCCGCCCGCCGAACGGGAGCGAAGCCGTCCCCCGCACCCCCGAACGAGCCCCCGACCCGCGCCCCTCTCCCCCGGGCCCGCCCCGGCCCCCCGGCCCCCCGGCCCCGCAAGGCCCCGCCGCCAGATCCGCGCGACGGACACCGTCGACCGCGTCCGCGCGATCACCGACCCGCTGCCCGGCATCGCGGCGATCCTCGACCGCAACGCCAGGGCCGCCGCCGTCCTGGAGGAGTTCCACCGCCGTCCGGTGGCGGGAGCGAGCGGACACCGTATCCGGCGGCCGAACTCGCACGGGCCCGCGCCGCCGACGCAGCGCCGCGCTGAGCCCGGGGGGAACGTCCGTACCGACGTCCGTACGCCTCTGGCCGCCGGAGTTTTCGGCCGCTCCCGACCCGGGTCCGGAAAGCACCCCGTGGTGGAGGATGGGGGCATGGGGAGAGGATTGCTGCACGTCGGGGCGTGGGTGCTGGCCACGGCCGTGGCGGTCACGCTGTCGTGGATCGGCGTGCGGTCGGTGCTGCGCAACACCGCGTACGATCCGCCGCGCGCCCTGCCGATCCCCGTCGGGTCGCAGGAGCCGACGGCCTCGGCGACGTACCGGCCCAGTCCGACCGTTACCGTTACCGTTACGCCCTCGCCGTCCACCGTCCCCGCCGCGCCCCGCACCCACCGGCCGGCCGTCGCGGTCACCTCCACGACCACGCCGCCGCCCGCGACCGGCAACGTCCACAGCTACACCATGGACGGCGGCCGGGTCGTACTGGACCTCGCCGGCACCTCGGCGTCCCTCGTGTCGGCCACGCCGAACGAGGGCTGGAGGATGCAGGTGTGGACGCAGCCGCAGTGGTTGCGGGTGACCTTCACCTCGGCCTCGGGCGCGGCCGCGTCGTCCGTCATCTGCACCTGGAACGGCCACGCGCCCTCCGTCCAGTCCTACGAGAACTGACCCACGGCCCCCCGCCGGGCCGAAGGGCGTTGCCGTCGGCCCGCGCGCCGCGGCCGGGGCTACTGGTCAAAGGTTTTGGCCGGTGGGGGCGGGGAGGGGGACGCGGTCGCGTCCGTCACCACTGCGGCGCCCGCGGCGAAGTCGTCCAGGGCGCTGCCGTGTTCGACGCGGCCGGGGTGCGGGTCCGTGGCCACCCGCCGGGTGAGTTCGGCGACGGGCAGGAGGTGGTCGGCGGCGCAGAGGATGACGTTGCCGAAGCGCCGGCCGCGCAGCACCGCGGGGTCGGCGGCCACCGCGACCTCGGGGAAGGCGGCGCGGACCGTGGCGATCTGGCCGCGCAGGAAGGTCAGCGCGCCGCCGTCGGTGAGGTTGGCGGCGTACTCCCCGCCGGGCGCGAGCACCCGGCGGACCTCGCCGAGGAATTCCGCGGTCGTCAGGTGCGCGGGGGTACGGGCACCCGCGAAGACGTCCGCGATCACCAGGTCCGCCCAGCCGTCGGGCAGCTTGGCGAGCCCGGCGCGGGCGTCACCTGCGCGTACCTTGATCCGCCAGGTACGGTCCCACGGCAGCTCCGCGCGGACGAGTTCGACCAGGGCCGCGTCCACCTCGACCACCTGCTGCGTCGAACGCGGCCGGGTGTGCGCGGTGTAACGGGCCAGGGTCAGCGCCCCTCCGCCCAGGTGCACGACCCTGATCGCCCGGCCGGGCGGCGCCACCAGATCGACGACATGGCCGAGCCTGCGCTGGTAGGCGAAGTCCAGATACCCGGGATCGGCCAGGTCGACATGGGACTGCGGGGCGCCGTCGATGAGCAGCGTACGGGCGCTCGGGCGCTCGCGGTCCGGTACGAGTGCGGCGAGACCGCCGTCCACGGGCGTGGTGTGGGTGTCCGCGGGGCGGCGGTTTCTGGCCATGGTCCGATTATCGGGGCGCGCGGCGCGCGCGGTCGCCGGGGTCAGGGCGCCACGTCGGAGGGACGGAAGCCGTCCGCCAGCCGGATCGTCCGGGTGGCCTCGCGCAGGGCGGCCCGCAGCACCGCGGGATCGGTGACGGCGGTGTCGGTGTGCGGCGGTACGAGCCAGCGGTTCTCCGGGAGCGACGGCTCGCCGTCGGTACGGCGGCACGAACTGCCCGGTACGTCCCACGCCTCCGCGGTGCCCGGGGGCACGAGGAAGGCGAGGCTGTCGCCGGTGCCGTCGTGGAGCACGGGGCCCACGCCGGTGGTCAGCCGTAGCAGGTCCACGGCTTCGAGGCCCTGGCGACACGGTACGGTCACCACGTCGCGGGGTGGGGGTGCGCTGCTTTCCGGGCTGGGGCCCGAGATGTGTGAACCGCTGCTGATCGCCACGGCAGACCCTCCTCACATTCCCTTCGGGGTGCCGATGTGATCGGCACCACACGTGTTACAACGCGCCGCGCCGTCAACGGCTACGCGCTGGGCACGCTCCTAGGGGTGGCGTTTCCTGGCGAATCCCTCGCCGGGTGGGCCATGCGGGGTAATGCGGTGCGCCACCGCGTCATTACGCGCTTGCGCGCGGGCAGCTCTCCGCGCCGATGGTGACGCCCGCCCGGCGGACGGCGTCACGCGCTCGCGCGCGGGGGGGGCTCGGCAACAGGTCCACAGAGAAGGCTTCTTTGAGGGTCACGCGCTCACGCGCGCGGGGAACTCTCCCCCCAGAGCTTCGCCCGGGGGCACCCCCGTCTCGCCGCGCTCGCCCGTGCGGATCCGTCCCCGGCTCTCCGTTCCAGCAGCACACGCCGCCGCAGCGGCGGCCCCTCGCGGGGCGGACCGGGCAGTCGGCGACGTTCCCACGCGTGCGGACCGCGCGCGCCCGCGGCCGGGCGCCCGGCGGGGGCGCGTGGAACCCCAACGCCTACGCGAGGTGACCCGTGTCGTTCCAGCGTTCCAGGGCCGGGTCGCCGTAGGCCCAGCCGAGGATGGACAGGGAGGCCGGGTCCAGGCGGAGGGACGCCGCGAAGGAGGGGTCGAGGCCGAGCCACCGCGCGCCCAGGGTCCGCAGAAAGTGCCCGTGCGCGAACACCAGTACGTCCCGCTCGGCGGACCGGGCCCAGCCCACCACCTCGTCGGCCCGCGCGGCGACGGCCGCCAGGCTCTCGCCGCCCGGCACCCCGTCCCGCCAGATGTGGAATCCGGGCCGCAGATCCTGGAGTTCGGCCGGGGTCAGGCCCTCGTACCGCCCGTAGTCCCACTCCAGCAGCGCGTCCCACTCCTTGGCCGCCTCGCCGAAACCGGTCAGCTCACAGGTCTCGGCGGCCCGCACCAGCGGACTCGTACGGACCTCGACGCCCGGCAGGCCGTTCCAGGGCGCGCGGGCCAGCCGCTCGCCGAGCAGCCGCGCGGTCCGCCGGCCCTCCGCCGTCAAGGGGACGTCGGTGTGCCCGGTGTGCCTCCCGGACCTGGACCATTCCGTCTGTCCGTGGCGGACCAGAAGGATGCGCGGAGCCATGCGGAAGGGCCTTTCCTAGGAGGGGTCCTCCCATGATGACGCACCGCGGTCACCCGCCGCCGAGCAGCCCCGGCAGCATCCGGTCGAGCCCCCACTCGTACTGGACCGCGCCGTCGTCCTGCGCGCCGAGCACTTCGGGGGCGAGCGAGACCAGCGCGGGGTAGCGGTCCGCGGGAAGGGCCTCGATCTTGGCACGCACCCGGTCCCGTACACCCTCCTCGCACAGGGCCCTGGCCCGTCGGGTGTTCCACAGCGCGGAGCCCACCGTGTACTGCATGAGGGTCACATGGGCGCGGGCCGCGTCCGCCGGGGAGAGTCCGGCCCGGCGCAGCAGCCCGAGCATGCGGTCGATGACCCGGATCGCGTCGTCGCCGCGCAGCGGCCTGCTGGTGAGCAGTTGCAGCGCGGAGGGGTGCTCGGTGAAGAGCCGGTAGACCCCGCGGCACACCTCGCGCAGTTCGCCTCGGGGGTCGCCCGTACCGCACGCGGGCAGCTCGATCGTGTCCAGCAGGCGCTGCGCGACCGCGTCGCTGATCTCGTCCTTGCCCCGGAAGTGGGAGTACACGGCCATGGTGCCGACGCCCAGCTGCTCGGCGAGCGCGCGCATGGTGAACGCCTCGGCGCCGTCGCGGTCGAGCAGGGCGATCGCGGCATCGAGGATACGATCCGGGTTCAGCGTGTTGCGGGGCGCGCGGCGCCGTGGGGAGCGGACCGGCTGGGAGAGGGACATCGGATTCTCTTGTTTCTCGTCCTTCGAAACCTCGCGGCAGGCAACCCGCGGGAGCTGACCGGGCGTCCCTGGACATGCATACCCTGCCACGGAAGGTTGAACACCGTACGAACCGAGGATTGCGCCGGAATTTCCGGGGCGATGTGCGTACGGTCTAACGTACGTCGTACGGTAAAGGGTACGCCACAAGTCCATGACCGCCGGGCCCGCGGCCTCGGAGAACCTGGAGACACGTCCGCATGACGATCACCGCCACCGCGCCGCGCGCCGCTGCCTACCGCGGCAGACTCCGCTGGTGGACCGAACTGCCGCTCATCGCCGTCGTCTACGCCCTGTACTCGGCGGCCCGGCTGGTGGTCCGGGGGGACGTGAACGACGCCGTGAAGCACGGCGCCGACATTCTCCACTACGAGCAGCTGGTGCATCTCGACCCGGAGCAGTGGTTCAACCGGCTCTTCACCGACCACGCCTTCCTCGGCGTGCCCGCGGACTTCGCGTACGCCTCGCTGCACTACATCGTGACCCCGACCGTGCTGGTGTGGCTCTGGCGCCGCCGCCCCACGCACTACCGGGTGGCCCGCACCTGGCTGATGATCTCCACGCTGATCGGCCTGATCGGCTTCACCGCGCTGCCCACCGCCCCGCCCCGGCTGCTCACCGGCCACCACGGCTTCATCGACACCATGGCGCAGTACGGCTCGTACGGCTGGTGGGGCACCGACGCGAGCGCGCCGCGCGGGATGGGCCACCTCACCAACCAGTACGCGGCCATGCCGAGTCTGCACGTCGGCTGGTCGCTGTGGTGCGGGATCATGCTCTGGCGCTACGGGCGCAACCGGTTCGTACGCACCCTCGGCATCCTCTACCCGGTGCTGACCTCGCTCGTCGTCATGGGCACCGCCAACCACTATCTGATGGACGCGGCGGCCGGGGTCGCCGTGATGGGCATCGGCTACGTGCTGGCCAGGCCGGCGCTGCGGGTGGTGGACTCGCTGCACGACAGGACCCGGCAGGCGCTGGGACGTCCCACCGGCACGCCGTCGGGCGCGGACGCCGCCGCCGTTACGCCCGCGGCCACGCCGGCGCCGAGCACTGCCACGCGGTCCACCGCGCCCGCGCAGCCGACCGTGCCCGCGCAGGCCGGGCCGGCCGGGCCACCCGCGTCCGCACCGCCCGCCGTACCCGCTCCCGCCGAACCCGCCGCGGCCGAACCCGCCGCGGCCGAGGACGAGGTGGCCTTCACCGCCCAGGTGCCCGCCCCGACCGTCCCGTCCGGCGGCGAACACGCCGGACAGCGCCGGATGTCATAGCCGGGTGCCACACTTTCGCGGGTGAGCACTACGCACTCCCTGGGTGAGCGGCTGGCCGTCCTGCGCGGCCCCGCCACCGCACCCCGTCCGCTCGACGCGCGCGGGCTGGCCGCGCTCGCCGCCAACCCCGGCTGCCGGCGCCGTGCCCTGCTGGACGCCGCCGGTGTCGACAAGGGCGCGGTCGCCGAGGCGCTGGGCGCGCCCGCGCGCTTCGGCCAGTCCCGGTTCGCCTTCTCGCGCGGCCACGCCTTCGAGGCCCGGCTCAAGGCGGACGGCTGCGCCGAGCTGCTGCGGCTGTGGGACGCCACACGCGGCGCGGAGGCGGCGGAGAAGGCCGAGGTCCCCGACCTCGCGGCGACCGGCCCCGCCGGGCGGGCCGCCCGCACCCGGCTGGCGCTCACCGAGGCGACGCCCGGCGGGTGGACCCTGCTCGACCACCCGCTGCTCACCCTCGACGTGGCGGGTTCGACCGCCTATCTGGAGCCGGACGCGGTGGTCGTCGCCCCCGACGGCGCCTGGACCGTCGTCGAGATCAAGTCCTTCCCGATCCTGGACGGCGGCGCGGACGCGATGAAGGTCGGCGCGGCGGCCCGGCAGGCGGCGGTGTACGTCCTGGCGCTCGACGCGGTCACCCCCGGCCGCGCCCGCTCCGACGTCCTCCTGGTCTGCCCGAGGGACTTCTCCAACCTGCCCACCGCCGAGTGGGTCGACGTGCGCAAGCAACTCGCGGTCACCCGAAGGCAGCTGGCCCGGCTCACCCGGATCGAGGAGATCGCCGCGGCCCTCCCCGACGGCACCACCTTCGACCTCGCCTACGCCGACGACGGCTGTACGGTCACCCGTCCGCGCCAGGAGCTGGACGCCGCGGTGGCGGCCGTCCCCGCCGCGTACGCCCCCGAGTGCCTGTCCGCCTGCGAACTCGCCTTCCACTGCCGCGACCGCTCCCGGGCCGACGGACGCGTCGAGGCGCTGGGCCGCTCCCTGCGCGGCGAACTGGGCGAGCTGACCACCGTCGAGGCGGTGCTCGCCGCCGCGCACGGGCTCTCCGGGGACCCGGCCGACCCGGCGGTGGCCGCGCTGCGGCGGGCGGCGCGGCTGCGCGCGGAGGCGCTGAGCACAGAGGCGCTGGGCGCGGAGGCTCTTGTGGACGCGGAGGTTCCGGGCGCGCGGGACGAGGTCGCCGTATGACGCTCATGAACACGCTGGCCAGGGCCGAGGCCGTCGCTGCCGGGCGGGCCGTCCCGGCGGCGACCGTACGGCACCGGCAGCTGGCCGAACGGCCGCTGGTCTTCGTGCCGCTCACCACCGCCGGTGAGGCAGGCGCGCCGCTGGGCGCGCTGATCGGCACCGACCGGGCGGCGCCCGAGCTGCTGGTCGTACCGCAACCGCTGGACCGGGAGCTGCGGTTCGGCTTCTTCGCGGGCCTGGCGGGGGCGCTGCTGCCGCTGATGGAGTCCTACGGCGACGAGGTGGAGATCGAGCCCGCCACGCGCAACCGCGAGGAGACGGAGGTGTGCGCGGACGCGCCGCAGATCGTCGTACCGAACGGCGCGGCGCTGGAGTACGTACGGCTGCTCGGCCGGTCCACCCGGTTTCTGCGGACCGCCGAGGACCCCGACGCGCCGCACCCGGTCCCCGTGCCCGTACCGCTGCTCGGCCGCTGGCTGACCCATTACGCGGAGCGGGCCCGCACGCCCGGCAGCGCGCTGCTGGTCGCCATGACCGAGCTGCTCACCCGGCACTGGGCGACCGGCCAGAGCGCGATGGAGGACCAGCACCTCGGCGCGCTGCTGGCCTGGATCGACCCGCCGGACGGGCTCGACGGCCCGGCCGCCGCCGCCCGAGCGCAGACCGGCCGGGGGCCGGACGGTCTGCTCCTCAGCCCGCCGGCCGGCCCGGCCACGGACCCGGTCTTCGACAACCGGGTGCTGGCGCCGGCGATGGCCCGTTACGACGCGGCGCGGACGGCGGCGCAGGAGGCCGGGGTCCGCGCGGGCGGCGGCTCGCCGGAGGTCCCCCGCCCGGGCGGGGACGCGCGGCACCGCGCCGCCATGGCCGCGCTCGCGGCCGCCGAGGCGGAGGTACGGCGGCTGGTGGCGTCCCAGCTGCGGCCCACGTGGGACGACGTCTGGCACGGTCTTGACCTGCTGCACGCGCTGCCGGAGGGCGCGCATGTCGCCGAGCGGTGGAAACGGGACCGCTGGTCGTTCACCGGCCACCGGGACCGGGTGCGGGCGGGCGAGCCGCCGCAGCCGAAGCGGGACGACGCGATCACCGCGGCCCAGAAGCTGGCGGGCCGCGAGACGGCGCAGGCGCGGCTGTCCGCGCAGGAGGCGCTGGACGATCCGCTGGCGATGGCGGCGCGGCGGCTGGCCGGGGAGGCGTTCACCGGGCGGGTGACGGCCGTCGAGATGACGTACTCGGAGGGGAAGCGGCCGATGCCGCGGCCCGTGCTGACGATCGTCACGTCGGATCTGCCGCAGGCGGAGCCGGGCACGAAGCTCTTCCGCGCGACCCCGAACGCCAAGTCCGCCCAACCCGCCGAACTCCTCTCCCTCCACCCGCTCCCCCACGAAGCGGGCAGCGCGGGCAGCGCGGGCAGCGCGGGCAGCGCGGGCAGCGCGGGCAGCGCGGGCAGCGCGGGCAGCGCGGGCAGCGCGGGCAGCGCGGGCAGCGCGGGCAGCGCGGGCAGCGCGGGCAGCGCGGGCAGCGCGGGCAGCGCGGGCAGCGCGGGCAGCGCGGGCAGCGCGGGCAGCGGGATTCTCCCCCACGGACGGCCGGCCGCCGACGGCGACGTACCCCCGCAGGGGCCACCCGCAGCCGACGACGAAAGCCGCACGGGCGAGCGCAGCGAGACGGGGGTACCCCCAGGCGAAGCCCCGGGGGAGGGCGGGAAAACGACCCCGCACGGACGTGCGGCCGCCGACGGCGAGGTCACCCCGACCAGGGCAGCGCCCGACCGCCAGGTCGCCGTCGTCCGCCTGACCGGCGGCATGGGCCCGGCCCGCACCCCCCGCGAAGGCTCCGTGCCCGCCGCAGGCGACCCCGTGTGCTTCACCCTCTTCGAGCACGACCCCCGCGGCGGCCCCGCCCTCCCCGACGCCGAGAACACCCCGTGGACGCACGGCGGCCCGCCCGCCGCGGCGAGCGGCACACCGCCGACCGGCACGGCACCAGTCTCAGCCCCAGTCCCAGCCCCGGCGAGCAGCCCCGCGGCGAACACCGCATACGACGCCCCCGACCCCGTAACCCCGGAGGACTTTCTGTGACCCCGTCGGTGGCAGCCCCCTTCGACCCGGGCACCGCCGCGGCGACCGCCACCGCCGCGATCCTGGAGAGCACCCTCCACAGCCCCGCCCGCGGCGTCGTCGTGGACTCACCGCCCGGCGCGGGCAAGTCGACCCTCGTGGTGCGGGCGGCCCGCGAACTCGCCGCCGCCGGCGAGTCGTTGATGATCGTCGCCCAGACCAACGCCCAGGTGGACGACCTCGCGGACCGCCTGGCCACCGCCGACCCCGAACTGCCGGTGGGCCGGCTGCACGGCACCGACTCGCCGCCCGACCCGGCGCTCGACCGCCATCCGCAGCTGGCCAAGTCCAGCTCCGTCGCCGATCTGCGCGACCGTCAGGTGGTGATCGCGACCGCCGCGAAGTGGGCCTATGTGAAGGACATCGAGCCGTGGCGGCACGCGATCGTCGACGAGGCGTACCAGATGCGGTCGGACGCGCTGCTCCAGGTCGCGGGGCTGTTCGAACGGGCGCTGTTCGTGGGCGACCCGGGCCAGCTCGACCCGTTCAGCGTGGTCGGCGCCGAGCAGTGGGCGGGGCTGAGCTACGACCCCTCGGCGAGCGCGGTCGTCACTCTGCTCGCGCACAACCCGGGCCTGCCGCAGCACCGGCTGCCCGTGTCGTGGCGGCTGCCCGCCTCGGCCGCGCCGCTGGTGTCGCGGGCGTTCTACCCGTACACGCCGTTCAGGAGCGGTACGGACCACGGCGACCGGCGGCTGCGCTTCGGGGTGCGGGGGGACGGCGACGGGCCCGACCGGGTGCTGGACGAGGCCGCGGCGACCGGCTGGGGGCTGCTCGAACTGCCCGCCCGGCACACCCCGCGCACCGACCCGGAGGCCGTACGGGCCACCGCGCTGCTCGTACGGCGGCTGCTGGACCGCGGCGGGCTGACGTACTCAGAGCGCGGCCCCGATCCCGTCCCGCTGACCGCCGACCGGATCGCGGTCGGCACCGCGCACCGCGACCAGGCCGCCGCCGTACGGGCCGCGTTGACCGCGCTGGGCGTCGGTACGGGCGTCGGCGGGGTGACCGTGGATACCGCGAACCGGCTCCAGGGCCGGGAGTTCGACGTCACCGTGGTGCTGCACCCGCTGTCGGGGCGGCCGGACGCGACGGCCTTCCACCTGGAGACGGGCCGGCTGTGCGTGCTGACGTCCCGGCACCGGCACGCGTGTGTCGTGGTGTGCCGGGCGGGGGTGGCCGAGCTGCTGGACGAGCACCCGTCCTCGGAGCCGGTGCGTCTCGGCGTCACGGTCAAGTTCCCCGACGGCTGGGAGGCCAACCACGCGGTCCTCGCCCACCTCGCCGAACACCGCACCCCCTGGCGCCCGTAGCCCCGCCCGGCGTCGGCCCGACGCGGAACTCACCACGCCGGGTGCCCACTTGACTCCCGTCAGCCACAAGCGTGAGGCTCGTACGACCAGGCGCATCGCGCTCGCCAGCGGAGGTTGTCATGGCATTACGGTTCGTCGGTAAGGATCCGAAGTCCGGCGACCACGGCTCCCCGGCCGTGTGGGTCGATGAGCAGACGAAGGACCTCGTCCTCCAGGGGTGGAAGGCGGACGAGCAGACACAGAGCGAAAGCTCGAAGGACGTTCCGATCCCCGACCATGAAGCAGTGATCCGGGTACCGAAGCGAATGATCCCGCTTCTCAGGGAGGCACTTGATGTCGCAGAGCTTGACGGGCTTTGCCGACCTGCTCCGAGCGGCCGAGAGAACAGCCGTCCATCTGGAGATGCGCGACGCCTACAGCGTGGAGAACGAGCGTGAGGGGTTCGCGGCGTGGAAGAAGGGTCACCTTCTCGACCCCGACAACCGTGAATCGTGGTGGCGGCCGTGGCTTGACCTTGTGCGGGAAGTCACGGGCAAGGGTCTGGTGATGCGTCGGGCTCGGATCGTTTCGGAGCCGGTGAGCGAGTACATCCGCTTCGAGCACTCGGGGACGTTCACCAACATCGCCGCGGGCGAACAGATCCGTTGGCTGCCTCGGGGTCAGGCATCGGACCTGGCCCTGCCGGGCAACGACTTCTGGCTGTTCGACGACCGGTTGGTCCAGTTCAACGTCTTTGACGGGGACGGCCGTTGGGTCCGCACCGACCAAACCGAGGATCCGGCGGTCGCCCGGCTCTGCGCCTCCGCGTTCGAGGCGGTGTGGGAGCGGGCTGTCCCCCATGAGAAATACGGCGTCTGACGCAGGCCGACCGGTTCATGTCCTCGTCCCCGCTCTCCAGCGCCCAAGCGGCCCGCGCCTCTGTGGCGGCCCGGTTGCAGGGCATCATGAAGGATGCCGGGCTCAACGGGTACGAACTCGCCGAACGGTGTGGTTGGCACAAGTCGAAGTCCTCGCGGATCGCCCGTGGCAGAACTCCCCCTTCGGACGCCGACATTCGCGCGTGGTGCACGGCCTGCGGTGCCGAGGATCAGATCGCGGATCTCATCGCGGCCTCACGCAACGCCGAGTCCATGTACGTGGAGTGGCGGCAACTCCATCGCGACGGGATGCGCCGCGTTCATGAACAGACGGTTCCCCTCTACCAACGGACCCGGCACTTCCGCGTCTACGCCTCCAACCTCATTCCCGGCATGCTCCAGACGGCCGAGTACGCAACGGGCCTGTTGCGGTCCATCACCGACTTCCAGGGCACCCCGGACGATGTCTCGGACGCCGTACAGGCCCGGCTGAACCGCTCGCGTGTCGTGCGGGAGGGAGACCACCGTTTCGCGTTGCTGCTTGAGGAAGCGGTTCTCTACTACCGCGTCAGCGACAACGCGGCCATGGCCGGCCAACTCGGCCACCTGCTGTCCGTGATGGCCCAGCCGAACGTCTCGCTCGGAGTGATTCCCCTCGGCGCGCGCCGCGAGATCTGGCCGCTCGAAGCGTTCTACGCCTTCGACGACGCTCAGGTGGCGGTGGAGACTCTGACCGCGGAGATCAACGTGACCGCTCCGGGCGAGATCCGTACGTACCTGGCAGCGTTCGGGGGACTGTCGAGGATCGCCGTGCGGGGCTCCGACGCCAGAGCGCGCATCACGAGGGCGATGGACTCGCTCGGGTGAATCCGTGCAACTGTGTGCAACCTTGTGGGAACGCAACTCGTGCTCCTTCTAACGTCGTTGACGCGGGCGCACAGCGGTGTGCGGTCGGCGGTCGGAGGAGATGGCCCATGACGACGCTTCGAACATGCTTCGCCCAGCGCGGCGGGGACGGCGACGGCGACGGCGACACGTTGCCCGGCACGCCCTGGACGCCCAAGGAGCCCAGCCCCGACGGCGGGAGCCCCGAGGGCGACGGGAAGCACCGCAAGTGATGAGCTGCTCCGCCGGAGAAAAGGAGCGGCCCGCTCGTACGGAGCTGGGCCGCTCCCTCCTCAGCAACGGGTTCATGACCCCGGACTGGGCCCCCGCCTTCGCGGCTGTGCCGCGTACCGCGTTCCTGCCCGACCTGATGTGGCCGCACGACGCCACGACCGGCCGGGCGGTAGCGGTCGACAAGGCCGAGGACCCCACCGCCTGGTACCGCTGTGCCGACTCCGACGTCCCGATCGTGACGCAGTGGGACGACGGGCGGCACACCGGAACGGAGCCCGGCGAGAACTTCACCTCGTCGTCGTCCATGCCGAGCGTGGTCTTCTCGATGCTCGCGGACCTCGACGTACGGCCCGGCCGGCGGGTGTTGGAGATCGGCACGGGCACGGGGTGGAACGCCGCCCTGCTGGCCCACCGGGTCGGCGCCGGGAACGTCGTCTCGGTGGAAGTCGACCCGGCCGTGTCCGAGCAGGCGCGGCGGGCCCTGCGGCGCTTCGGCCACGGCGAGGTGCGCGTCGTCACCGGCGACGGCCTGCTCGGCCACCCGCCGGCCGCTCCCTACGACCGGGTCGTGGCCACCTGCGGCTTGCGGTCCGGCCTGTTCGCCTGGGTGCGGCAGACCGCTCCGGGCGGTGTCATCGTCGTCCCGTGGGGCACGTACTACGGCTGGACCGAGGCCACGGCGCGGCTCGTGGTCGCCGAGGACGGCGGGAGCGCGTCCGGGCACTTCACCCGGCCGGTCAACTTCATGCGCATGCGTTCCCAGCGCCTTGTCCGGCCGGAGCACGGCGGTTACGTACCGGCGTGGGGCACGGGCGGCGCGGACCGGTCCACCACGACGGTCACCGAGGCCGAGTTCCTGACCGGCGGCCTCGACGTGGAGGCGTTCGCGGTCGGCCTGCGGGTACCGCACTGCGCGCACACTCCCGACCGCAAGCAGGACGGGAAGCGGCCCGTGTGGTTCTACAGCCTCAATGACAGGTCGTGGGCGGTCGTCGTCTTCCGCGACGGGAGGAGCGAGGCGACCGTCCACCAGTCCGGCCGGCGCCGGCTCTGGGACGAGGTGGAGGCGGCGTTCCGCTGGTGGCAGCAGGCGGGACGTCCCGGCTTCCACCGCTTCGGCCTCACCGTGACGGCGGATCGTCAGGTCCCCTGGCTGGACGACCCGTCCCACACGCTGGACGGGTGACACCGGGCGAGCGCCCCACGACCCGCGGCGCCCCGGGGCCGCCACCGACCGGCGGCCCACCCACCCCGCACGCGCGGGGACCCGGCACGCACCTGCCCCGGAGCGGACTTGCGCGGGCGCGGGACAATGGAAGGCGTTGCCGAAACAGGAGGTGCCCGTATGTCCGAGCCGCAACCGGCTCACCGCCCCCGTGCGGAACGGCCCAAACGGCCGGCCCCGCTGCTGTTCGAGCCGGGCGCGCCCGCCGAGGAGGCCGGCGACCGCTTCTTCGACCTGGAGTCGATGGAGGACCCCCGTGAGCTGCTGGTCCGCGCCACCGAGCTGACGCTCGCCTTCCGCGCGGCGGCCGAGCGCGCCGCGGAGTTCCAGGCCCTGGCCGCCGCCCAGCTCACCGACCCGCGCCGCTTCGACCGGCTCACCTTCGAAAAGCTCGCCGAGCAGGCCGGCTGGACCGAGGACTACGCCCGCAGGATGGTCGAGCACGGGGAGAGCCTGATCAAGTCCGGCGGAGTGTCCCCGGACCGGTGACACCCTGTCACCAAGGTGACACCCTCCGGGTGCGCCGCGCGCAAGATACTCCCCCGCGTACCCTCCCGTCCCGAATTCGGCCGATTCCCCGGGGCCGCCTCCGCCAAGGGCTACATGTAGATGCCATGAACGAATGGCAGCGGAGCGGCCGGCCGACCTCTTCACCGTCGTGGGCGCAGCGGGCCCCACGACCCACGGACATCGTCAGCGAGGACCGGCGCAGGCAGCACACCGCGTACGTCACCCCCGAGGGCGCGGCCTGGCTGGCCTCGGCCAGCGCCTTCCCAAGCAGCGTCGAGGCCCTGTGGTCGGCCCGGCCCACCTCGCCGAGCGTGCTGCCGTGCGGAACGGTCTTCGACGTGGTGAACCTCCCCGCGCTCTTCGGGCGCCGGGTGCTCGAACAGCTGTGGTCGGCCGGCCCCGGCAGCGGCCCGGTCGCGGTGCACCGCGGCCGGGTGCTGCTGCTGGCCGCCCCCGGTACGGCTCAGCGGCTGCCCTCGCTGCTGGGCTGGGAGGAGTGGGGCCGCGCGGTGCCCCCGATGCTGTGCCACGGCGCCGGCGACGCGGTGACCGTACCGGCCCTCTACGCGGGCGCCACCACCCGCGCGAGCCCGTACGGCCCCGGGTACGACGATGCCTACGGCGATACGTACGACGACGTGTACGGCGACGTATACGACGACGGCTGTGCGGACGCGTACGCCGACGACGCCTGCCCGGAGCCCGAGGGCGGACTGTCGCGCTGGGTGGTCGCCCCCGACACCCGCGAACCCTGGCTGCCGGGCCCCGACGTCCTGCTGTGGGCGTGTGTCAGGGCCGCCCGCCCGGCCCCCGGGACGACGGCGTCCGCCCTGGTCAGCACCCCCGGCACGGCCTGAGCGCTATCGATTTCTCACCCGCCGGGACCGGATGCTAAGGTCTACGACGTCAGCAGGCGCCGCTAGCTCAGTTGGTTAGAGCAGCTGACTCTTAATCAGCGGGTCCGGGGTTCGAGTCCCTGGCGGCGCACCTGAAACGAAGGCCCCTCGCGCGAGCGGGGGGCCTTCGGCATGTCCGGGTCCCCCGGCGAGGTAGCGTTCACGAGGCGGCGCGAGCCGCCTGCCCCGTACGTACCCTTGGAGGCTTTCACCATGGCAACCACCCGTACCGCGACGACCCAGTGGAAGGGCCCGCTGATCGGCGGCGCCGGCAGCGTCTCGCTGGACAGCTCGGGCGTCGGCACGTACGAGATCTCCTGGCCCTCCCGGGCCGAGGCCGCGAACGGCAAGACCAGCCCCGAGGAACTGATCGCCGCGGCTCACTCGTCCTGCTACTCGATGGCGCTCTCGCACGGCCTCGCGGGCGCGGGCACCCCGCCGGAGAGCGTGGACACGGTCGCGAACGTCACCTTCCAGCCCGGCGAGGGCATCACCGGCATCGCCCTGTCGGTGAAGGCCCGGGTGCCCGGTCTGACCGCCGAGGCGTTCGAGGCCGCGGCGCAGGACGCCAAGGCCAACTGCCCGGTCAGCAAGGCCCTCGCGGGTGTGAACATCACGCTTGAGGCCGAACTCCTCGCCTGAGCGGGGGTGTCCGGGCCGCCGTGCCCGGACGTCAGCGGCGGGTGACCTGGACTCTCCAGTCACCCGCCGCGTCACGTGCCAGCACCTTGAAGCTCAGCCCCGCGTCGGTGTCGGTGAAGCTCTCCCCCGGGGTGAAGGGCGCGTCGTTCAGGGAGTTGAAGGAGCCGCTGCTGAAGTCGCAGGCGGAGGTGTGCGGATGGGCGTCCACGACGGTCACCGGCCCCTGGCCCGAGTCGACATCGGTACGCACCCGGTAGGCGAGTATCCCCTGGCGGCAGGCGTCCCGGTCGTTGCCCAGCGCCTCGCGCAGTTCGAGCACATACGCCCGGGTGGTCCCGTACGGGATGATCACCGCCTTGTGGCCGCCGCCCGCCTCGACCGGGTGCAGGGTGTACGTGTGCTCGCCGCGGTTGGTGTCGCAGTCGATCTGGCTGTCCTTGATCCAGCCCAGCCGCCACTTGTGCCAGGCCAGCATGTCCCCCTGGAGTCCCCAGTCCAGCGACATGGTGTCCCACTGCCCGGCCAGGGCGTCGGTGTGCTGGAAGTCGTCGGCGGAGTAGAGGTCGGGCAGGCCGAAGTCGTGGCCGTTCTCGTGGCTGAGTACCCGTGAACCCGACTGGTCGTGGCCGTATATGAGGGAGACCTTGTTGAGGTGGGCGCCGTCGTCGGTGGTGGCGGCCGAGGCGCCGGTCCAGGTGACGGAGAGCACGGCCTCGTCGGCCGGCGGGCCCGCGTTGGGGGTGACGAGAATGTTGACCAGGTCGTAGCCGCTGAAGTCGATGTCGTGGTCGGCGACCTTGAGCAGATCGCGCATCATCTCGGTGTGCGCGTCCCAGCCGTAGCCGCGGCCGATGCCATAGGCGCTGAACGGCCGCGGCATGCGTATGTAGCGCAGCACGGGCGTGGACTCGTAGTCGAGCCTGCCGTAGGAGGCGCGGGTGTACCAGCGCTGGACGGCCGGGAAGAACTCGGCGTACCGCTCACGGGCGCTGTAGGGGGCGTGGGCGTCGGGGAAGTCGATGAGGAGGGTCAGCGCGCGGACCTTGCCGGTCGAGGGCGCGAACTCGCTGTCGGGGCCGCGGCTGCGCTGGTCGGGGAAGCCCTCGGACATCGCCACCCCGGGTACGGCCCGCAGCGCGCAGGGGCGGGCGGCGGGCGGCGGGGAGGCGTGCAGCGTGGCGGAGCGCAGGCCGGCGGAGACCGTGGAGCCGACGGCGAGCAGCCCGACGGCGGTCAGGCCCGCGATCCGCAGCATGGTCCGGCCGAACACCGCCATGCCGTCATCCCCGCAGGTCGGAGTCGTCGGCGGAGTGCGGGACACGTTCGGTGACGCGGACCGTCCAGGTGCCGTCGGACGGGTGGCGCAGGACGGTGACCTCGGTGGAGCCGTCGGGTACGGCGTAGGACTCGCCGACGCCCAGCGGCGCGTCGGCCAGCGGCGGGTAGACGGAGGTGGCGGGGCACGCGGAGTGCCGGGGGTGGCCGTCGATCACGTCGACCGGGCCGTCGCCCGAGTCCCGGTCGGAGCGCACGGTGTAGAGCAGCACGCCCTGGCGGCAGGCGGTGCGGTCGTTGCCGGTCTCACCTCGGGCCTCGACGGCCAGCACGGAGTCCACGCCGGTACGGACGACCAGCAGTTTGGTGCCGCCGCGGGTCTCGTCCGGGCTCAGGTCGTAGTACGTGGTGCCGGTACGGGTGACGCAGCCGACCTGGTCCTGGTCCAGCCAGCCGAGTTTCCACTTGTGCCAGGCGAACGGGTCGGGCGCCAGTCCGAACTGGCTGCCCATCAGGTCCCAGTCGCCGACGTGGGTGTCCCAGTCCGCGTCGCTGCCGGGCGGCGGGCGGAAGTACAGGTCGGGCAGGTCGAAGATGTGGCCGGTCTCGTGGGCCAGCACATTGCGGTCCGGCGGGTGGTGCTCGAAGACGGTGACCATCCTGCTGAGCGAGGTGCCGTCGACGTGCAGCGGCGTGGCCAGGTTGACGACCTTGGTGGCGTCGGAGTCCACGCCGGGAGCGTCGGGGTCGGCGACGAGATAGACCACGTCGTAGCCGCGGAAGTCCACCACGGGGTCGGTGACCCGGATCGCGTCGCGCAGATAGGCGGCCCGGTGGGCGGCTCCCCAGTCGCGGCTGATCGCGTAGTCCGTGGCCGGGTGCGGCATCCGCAGCCAGTGGCTCAGCGGATGGACGTGCAGCCGGAACTTCCCGTACGAGGCCCGCTGGTAGAAGCGGCTGGTGGCCGGGAAGTGGTCGGCGGCGACCTCGCTCGTGGACAGGTCGGGCGCGGAGCCGGGGAAGGAGAGGAAGACCATCAGCGCCTGGACGTCGCCCTCGGGGCGGGCGTAGCCGCTCTCCCAGCTGTCCAGGCCCTCGGAGTGGTGGGCCTCGGTGCGCGGCAGCAGACAGGCGTCGCCGACGGCGGCGCCGGCGGCCGGGCCGGTCATCAGCGTCCAGGCGACGAGGGCGGCGAAGCCGGCCAGCGCGGCGGCCGCGGCGCGCAGCACCCGGCGCGGCGTACGAGGGCCGCGCGGGTCTCGGGCGGCGGGCGCGCCGTCCGACACGCCGCCGCCGGGCACGCCGGCGGGAGGTTCGCCGTCCGACGTGTTGTCCGGTCCCATGGCTGACCGCCGCACTTGGACCTCCGGGGAGGGTTCGTGAGCCCGTTCGGGACACCTCCACCACATTGCTATGGATTGTGACGATATGCGGAGTTCGGATGCGCCGTGCGGGTGTCGGCGGCGGACGGCCGTTCCCGTACACCGCCGCACACCAAAGTCGTGACGCTGTGTGATGTCGTACGGATGGCGATCACTTGGTCGACTCAAACGCTCGGAAACGCTCATTTCGTCAGCACGCGTGCCGAGAATCACCACGACGGCGCTGGATCACCAACTCCGCCAGCCCATATGATCGCCACCGACACGAGCGCTAACAGGGAGCAGGCCATGGGCGGACCCTCGGGCGGCCCCGGCGTCGAGCCCGACAGCACGGCACAAGTCATCACGCAGAGTCATACGTCACCCCCCGGACCACGCGACCCCGAGCTGCGCGACTACCGCGCGGCCTTCGCGATCGCCCGTGCCGCGATGGCCCTGCTCGGTCCGGACGGTTCCGTGCTCGCCGCGAACGGCGCGCTGGGCACGCTGCTCGGCACTTCACCCGAACGGATGATGGCGAGTGCTGCCGCCGAACTGCTCGGGCTGTCCGCCGACCCGCCGGCCCGCGCCGCCTTCCACGACGTCCTGGCCGGCCGCAGCCCCCGGCTGCGCTGCGTCCGCCAGCTGACCCGCCCGGACGGCGAGGGGCTGCGGGCCGAGATCACCGTCTCCCGCACCGACACCCGCTCACTGCTGCTGACGGTCGAGGACGTGGGGGAACGCGACGGGCTGCGCGAGCAGTTGCGGCATCTGCGGATGCACGACCCGGTGACCCGGCTGCCCAACCGGGCGCTGTTCTTCGAACGGCTCAACGAGGCGTGCGACAGCGCCCCCGGGCAGGGCAGCGGCCGGATCGGGCTGTGCTATCTGGACCTCGACGGTTTCAAGGCGGTCAACGACACCCTCGGCCACCGGGTCGGCGACGGGCTGCTGACCGCGGTGGCCCGGCGGCTCCAGGTCTGCGCGGAGCCGGGCGGCCATCTCGTCGCCCGGCTCGGCGGCGACGAGTTCGCGCTGCTGCTGCGGGACTCCACCGGCACCGGGCAGGCGACCGCGCTGGCCGGGGCCGTACTGGACGCGCTCCAGCCGCCGTTCGACGTCGCCGGGCACCGGCTCGCGGTCTCGGCGAGCATCGGCGTCGTCGAGCGGGAGGCCGCGGGCACCTCGGCGACGGGGCTGATGCAGGCCGCCGACACCACGCTGTACTGGGCGAAGGCCGACGGCAAGGCCCGCTGGACGCTCTTCGACCCCGAGCGCAACGAGCACCGGATGACCCGTCAGGCGCTGTCCCGTACGCTGCGGCAGGCCGTCGAGCGCGGCGAGTTCGTGCTCGACTACCAGCCGCTGGTGGCGCTGGACACCGGTGAGCTGCGCGGGGTGGAGGCCCTGGTCCGCTGGGAGCACCCGCACTTCGGGCGGCTGGCGCCCAACCGTTTCATCGGGCTCGCGGAGGAGGACGGCTCGATCGTCCAGCTGGGCCGCTGGGTGCTGGGCGAGTCCTGCCGGCAGGCCCGCGCCTGGCAGCGGCAGAACCCCGGCGATCCGCTGGTGGTCAGTGTGAATGTCGCCGTACGGCAGATGTGGGACTCCGACCTGGTCGCCGACGTGGCGACGATCCTGCGCGAGACGGAACTGCCGGCCCGGCTGCTGCAACTGGAGCTGACCGAGTCCTCGATCATGGGCTCGGCGGGACGGCCGCTCCAGGCGCTCCAGGAACTGCACGAGATGGGCGTGCGGATCGCCATCGACGACTTCGGGACCGGGTACTCCAACCTCGCGTACATGAGCCGGCTGCCGGTGTCCGCGCTCAAGTTGGACGGGTCCTTCGTCCAGGGCTTCCGTTCGGCGGAGCACCCCAATCCGGCCGACGAGACGATCGTCGAGGCGCTGGTGGACCTCGCGCACCGGCTGGGTCTGACGGTGACCGCGGAGTGCGTGGAGAACGCGGAGCAGGCGGAGCGGCTGCGGCGGATCGGCTGCGACACCGGGCAGGGGTGGCACTACTCACGTCCCGTGGGGGCGGCCGCCATCACCGCGCGGCTCACCGCCCGCCCCGCCTGAGGCGCCTCGATCGCCGGCGGGTCTTCGTGTACGCCTCGATCGCCGGCGGGGCTGAGAATCCAGCCCCGCCGGCGATCGAGGCGAAGAGCTAGCAGGCGCCGAGGTCCTGCCAGACTCCCCATTCACCGGTCGTACCGGGCTCCTCGTTGGTCGTCCACCACTTCGCGTTCCACTTGTGGCCCTTCCAGGACACCTGGTTGCCGCCGACGTAGATCGCGGAGGCGGACCAGGACGGCAGGGTGCAGGCGCCGCCCGGAGGCGTGGTGGGCGGGGTGGTCGGCGGCGTCGTGGGAGGCGTCGTCGGCGGCTTCGTCGTGGGAGGCGTGGTCGGCGGAGTCGTGGGCGGCGTGGTCGGCGGGTTGGTCGGCGTCGAGCAGCCGGTGGCCGAACCGTTCGTCGCGTTGACGATCTTGTTGAAGAGCGTCGCGGCCGGGTCCAGGTCGAGCAGCGAGTACATCATCGAACCCGCGAGCCCGTTGCAGTGCGCGTAGTCGGCCTTGGCCTGGATGCCCTGGCTGCCCAGGCCGGTCCAGAACTCATTGCCGTTGTAGAAGTAGTTGGACTGGCTGGCCGCGTCGTAGAACGTGGTCGACGCGTTGTCGACGATGCCGGTCAGTTCCTTGTAGTACGCGGTGCCCGCGACCTGGCTGATGCCGCGCGCCTGGGCCGGGCCGGTGGCCGGCTGGTACAGACCGTGGTTGCTGCCCGCCGACACACCCGTCCACCCGCGGTAGTACATCGGGTAGCCCATGGTGATCTTGTTGGCCGGGAAGCCGCCGGGGATGCCGTAGGCGGGATCGCCCTTGGTCCACGCCTTGATGGCGTTGTCCGTGCTGTACTTCTCGGTTCCGGGCGCGATCGGGTTCGACGGGTCCGCCGCCGACTGGTACGTCGGGTCCTGGTTGTTCGTCGGACCGGTGGCGTCCCAGGCACCGTGCATGTCGTACGTCATGATGTTCGCGTAGTCGAGGTACTGGCCGAGCTTGTCGGTCTCGACCTGCGCGATCTTGTCCTGACCGGCCGGCAGCGCCGCGGTCAGCAGCATCTTCTTGCCGCCGTTGGCGGCGCCGTACGCGTCCAGCTCGGTGCGGAACTCGGCGGCCAGCTTGGTGAAGTTGACCTTGTCGTCCGCGCTGTAGTGGTTGCCGGTGTGCCCGTTGGGCGAGCCGGGGTACTCCCAGTCGAGGTCGAAGCCGTCGAAGATGCCGGCGCCGGTGCCCGTGCCGCCGTAACCGCCCTGGACCGGCAGGTTGCCCTTGATGAACATGTCGATGCAGGAGCTGACCAGCTTCTTGCGGCTGGCGTCGGTCTTGGCGGCGTCGGAGAAGTACTTGGAGTACGTCCAGCCGCCGATCGACGCGACGATCTTCAGCTTGGGGTACTTCGCCTTGAGCTTCTTGAGCTGGTTGAAGTTGCCGACGATCGGCTGGTTCCAGGTGTCGCCGACACCGTCCACGCTGATGTCCGCGCCGAAGGACTTCTGGTAGTCCGCGAAGGAGTCACCAGCGCCGTCACCGGCGTTGGGGTTGGACTCGTTGGTGGAGTCGGACGCCTTGGTCGCCTCGAAACACGTCAGGTTCGTCGGGTCGATGTTCTCGAACGAGTAGTTGAGAATGTCGAGCTTGCCCGCGATGCCCTCCGTGTCGAGGTTCTTGGGGTAGAAGGCGTTGCCGTAGATGCTCCACTGGTCGTAGTAGGCGATCTTCACCCCGCCACTGGTCGCGGCGGCGGCAGCGGCAGCGGCGGGCTTGCTGTCCGCCTGGGCGGTGCCGACTCCGCCGACCAGCGCGGTGAACACGCCGAGGCCGACGGCGGCGCTGGTGGCGGCGGCCACGAACGCTCTTTTTCTGGACTGCAACAGAACCTCCGGGGGGAGTGGGAGGAACAACAGGGGGCGTGAGCATCGTCACCTCTGGTCAAGAGCACGTCAATGGTCTGAACCAGACTTAGGACTAGACCAATTCGGCCATCACGCGGCGGCCGCTCCCGTTCCGCGCCGACGACAAAGCCGCTCGTCAGCGGGGTGACGAGCGGCTTTAATCCTGGGTTAAGGCTGAGCCGCCGGGCGGTCCCGTTGCGAACCGCCCGGCGTAAAAATTCGGCGTTCAACCGCCGTCGGCGGCCGTGGTGATGTCCTTCGGGAAGCCGTAGGCGTCCGCGATCAGTTCGTACGAGCGCAGCCGGGCCGCGGGGGTGTGCGCGTTGGCGGTGATCACCAACTCGTCGGCCCCGGTGCGGCCGACCAGCGCGTCCAGTCCGGCCGTCACGGTCCGCGGGTCGCCGTGGATGATGTTCACCAGCCAGGAGTCGACGAACTCCCGCTCCACCGGGCTGAATTCATAGGCCGCGGCCTCCTCGGGGGTCGGTACGAGACCGGGCCGGCCGGTGCGCAGCCTGAGCATGCTCAGCGCGCCGCTGAGCACCTGACGGCGGGCCTGCTCGGGGTCCTCGGCGGCCAGCGCGGACACCCCGATGGAGGCGTAGGGGCGCTCCAGGATCTCCGAGGGGCGGAACGACTCGCGGTAAAGGGCCAGCGCGGGCACGGTGTTGGCGGCCGAGAAGTGGTGCGCGAAGGAGAAGGGCAGGCCGAGCGTCCCGGCCAGCCGGGCGCTGAACCCGGAGGAGCCCAGCAGCCAGATGCTCGGCCGGGCGGTGGACTGCACCCCGCCGGGCGAAGTCCCCTGGATCGGGCCGGGGATGGCGTGGATACGGGCGTACGGGTGGCCGCCGGGGAAGTCGTCGTCCAGGAACCGGGTCAGCTCGGCGAGCTGCTGCGGGAAGTCGTCGGCCCCTTCGCGCAGGGTGTCGGTCCGGCGCAGCGCCGCGGCGGTCGCGCCGTCGGTGCCGGGCGCGCGCCCGAGGCCGAGGTCGATCCGTCCGGGGGCCAGCGCCTCCAGGGTGCCGAACTGCTCGGCGATCACCAGCGGCGCGTGGTTGGGCAGCATCACCCCGCCGGAGCCGAGCCGCAGGGTGGAGGTGTACGCGGCGAGGTGGGCGAGGATCACCGCGGGCGAGGAGCTGGCGACGCCGGGCATCGAGTGGTGCTCGGCCACCCACATCCGGTGGAAGCCGCGGGTCTCGGCGACCTTGGCGATCTCCACGCTGGTGCGCAGCGCGTCGGTGGCGGTCAGACCGCTGCCGACGGTGGCGAGGTCGAGTACGGACAGCGGTACCGGGGCGGTGCCGCGGACCGTGCCGTGGATACCGTGCCCCGCGCTGCCGCCGCTGCCTTGTCGTACGTCTCCCACGGCGGGCGCCTCCTTGATCGTTTCGCTGGCCCGAGCACGGGCGCCTGGCCCGCGACGGCGGCAACCGGAGCCCACGTCCGGTTATTCCCGGCGGACATTCCGCCCGCGGGGAGCGCAAAACCGGCCAGCGGCAAAAAGGCCAATGCCCAGGGCATATGCCACAGTGGCCCCTTCCTGCGTATACGCCTGCGGGGCCCGGAATACCTGGCCAACCGCCCCTCCGGAAAAGGCCATTGGGGCTATCGTGGAGTCCGGTCCGGCTGCCGGGTCAGGCCCTTGCCCCTGATCCCCGACCAGCAGCGGAACCGGGCACGCAGACGGTCTTACCTCCAGGGGGCCACCGTGGCGCTGGAACACCGACAGCTCGGACCGGTGTACGCGGTCCAGTACGCCCTGCGCGTGCTCGAAACCGTCGACACACACCGGCACGGCGTCACCGCCGAGCAGCTCGCCCGGGAAATAGACGTGCCGCTGAGCTATCTCACCCAGCTGCTGTCCATGCTGCGGCGTGAGCGCTATCTCGGTTTCCTGCCCGGCGGCGGATATGTGATCGGCGAGTCGATGGTGGTGCTCGGCACCGCCAACCGCGATCTCGCGCTCGCCGAGAAGCTCAAGACGATCCTGGTCGAGCTGCGCGACGAGGTCGGCGCCGCGGTCTACTTCAGCCGGTACGACGACGGCGAGGTGCGGATCATCGACTTCGCCGACGGCCCCGGCACCCCCAAGGTCAACGAGTGGGTGGACTTCCGCTCGGCCGCCCACGCCAGCGCGGTCGGCAAGTGCCTGCTCTCCCAGCTCGACCACAACGGCCGCCTCGAACACCTCTCGCGCCACCGCCCGGCCCGGCTGACCTCCCGTACCGAGGTCGACGACCGGGTGCTGCTCACCAAGCTGGAGCGGCAGCCGGCCAGCGTGCCCACGCTGGATCTCCAGGAGTACGCGGTCGGCACGGTCTGCGCGGCGATCCCGGTCACCATCGGCAAGACCGTCGCCTGCCTCGCGCTGTCCATGCCGTACGCCCAGGCGCACCGGCTGCGCCCGGCCGTGGACACCCTGCACGAGCGGGCCGCGCCGGTGCTGCTGACCATGTCCCTCTGAGCGGACCGTCCGAACGCGCGCGCGTTTGGGGCACCCCTGAGCATGGGGTACGATTTTCCATGTCAGCAGGCGCCGCTAGCTCAGTTGGTTAGAGCAGCTGACTCTTAATCAGCGGGTCCGGGGTTCGAGTCCCTGGCGGCGCACCTGAAACGAAGGCCCCTCGCGCGAGCGGGGGGCCTTCGGCGTGTCCGGGGCCCGGGCTTTTCACCCGCCCGGCGGCCGGACTCGGCTCGGTTCGGTTCGGTTCGGTGGAAGCCCCGGGCGCTCAGCCCCAGTGGGCCGGGCGCCGCAGGACCGGTGGGATCTTCGTACGGGCGTCGCCGCGGGCCGCGTTCACCTGGGCCTGGGTGAGGAAGACGCTGCCGGTCAGATCCGCGCCCCGCAGATCGGTGTCGCGCAGGTCCGCGCCGATCAGGTCGGCGAACCGCAGATCGGCGTCCCGGAGGTCCGCGCCGATCAGACAAGCGCCGCGCAGATCGCTCCCCCGCAGATCGGCGCCCTTGAGCCGGGCCCCGATCAGATCGGCGCCCCGGCGGCTCCTCGGCTTTCCGGGTGCCTGGGCCCGTACGAGCGCGCCGATCCGCAGCAGCAGCCCGTTGACGGCGGCCCGCTCGGCGGCGACGTCCAGGGCCTGGAGGCCGGTGGCGTCCAGGCCGGTCAGCGTCTCGACCCGCTCGGTCGCGCGTGCGATCTCCGGCCGCAGCCCGGCGGCGGCCGGCAGGGCGCGGGCCTCGGTGAGGTACCAGAGCAGTTCGTGCAGCTGCCGCAGCACGGGCAGCGCGGCGAACATCGACCGCCCGCCGTCGTCGGCCGTCCGCCAGTCCCGGCCACCGAAGGTCACCCGGGAGAGCTTCTGTCCGGCGCCGAAGCAGTCGTAGACCGTGCAGCCGGGGTAGCCGCGGTCGCGCAGGGCGTCGTGGATGCCGCAGCGGTGGTCGCCGTCGAGGTGCGCGCAGGGGTCGCCGGCCTTCTTGTCGGCGGCGAAGTCCGCGGACCTGGTGAAGGTCAGGGCCACACAGCACAGCCCGAAGCAGTTGCCGCAGTCGGCCCGCAGCTCGGCCACATCCACGTCCGTACCCCCGTCGCTCCCCACGGGCGGGCCGAGATGCGGCCCGCCCGCGGTCCATCGTGCCGTATCGCCGGGGTGCTCCTCGACCAGGCCACCGGCGGGGGCAGGCGCCTACGCGCCCGGGAAGGAGGCGGGCTTGGCGGCGGTGTAGAGCCAGGTGCGGAAGAACGTGCCCAGGTCCCGCCCGGACAGCCGCTCGGCCAGCTGCCGGAACTCGGCGGTGGTGCCGTTGCCGTACCGGTGCTGAGCGGGCCACGCCTTGAGCAGCGTGCGGAAGGCGTGGTCGCCGATGGTGTCGCGCAGCGCCTGGATGGCGACGGCGCCCCGGTCGTAGACGGCGTCGTCGAACTGGTTCTCCGGTCCGGGGTCGCCGGGCTTCACCGTCCAGAACGGGTCGTCGGCGGGGTGTGCGTCGTAGATCTGCCGGGCGAGCTGCTGCGGGGTGCCCAGGTGCTCGTGCTCGGACCACAGCAGTTCGGCGTAGGAGGCGAAGCCCTCGTTGAGCCAGATGTCGGACCAGCGCTCCAGCGACACGTCGTCGCCCCACCACTGGTGGGCCAGCTCGTGCGCGACGACATCGGTGTTGACCTTGGTGGCGAAGAAGGCCGGGCTGTAGAAGACCCGGGTCTGCGCTTCGAGGGAGAAGTGCGAGGTCACATCGGGGACGTAGCCGCCGGCCGCGTCGAAGGGGTAGGGGCCGAACCAGCCGCTGAGGAAGTCCACGATCTCGCCGGTGCGCCCCACACTGGCCCGCGCGTTGGCCGCAGTGGCGGCGTCGAGGTCCGTGCTGTAGGCGTTGACGACCGGTACGCCCGTACGGGTGGTGCCGTGGGTGATGTCGAAGTGGCCGACCGCGAGGGTGGCCAGATAGGTGGCCTGCGGCTCGGACTCCCGCCAGTGGTAGCCGGTCCAGCCGTCCTTGGTGCGCTGCGAGATCAGCAGGCCGTTGCTGATCGCCTGCTCACCGCTGGGGACGCGGATCCGCACGTCGTAGGTCGCCTTGTCCGCCGGGTGGTCGTTGCTGGGGAACCACCACCAGGCCGACTCGGGTTCGTTGGCGGCGACCGCGCCGTCCGCGGTGCGCTGCCAGGACGTGAAGCCGTAGCGCTCGACGGTCGAGGGCACACCGGAATAGGTGACGGCGACGGTGATCCGCCGGCCCGCGGCGATCGGGCGGTCGGGGGTGACGACCAGCTCCTGCTCACCGCTGCTGGCGAAGCGCGCGGGCCGGCCGTCGACGGTCACCCGGCTGACGTCCAGCGCGAAGTCCAGGTCGAAGGAGGTCAGGCCCTGGGTGGCGGTCGCGGTGACGGTGGTGGTGCCGGACAGCGTGTCGGTGGCCGGCTGGTAGGTCAGGTCGAGGTCGTAGTGGGAGACGTCGTAGCCGCCGTTCCCGTAGGTGGGGTAGTACGGGTCGCCGATACCGGGCGCGCCCGGTCCCGAGCCGGCCGCGGACGCCGGGATCGCCAGCAGCAGTCCGAGGGCGGTGACGGTGGACGCGATCACTCGCTTGCGCACAGGGGTCCTCCAGCGCGATGGCAACAAGTGGCAGGTACACGCCGACCATAAAAGTCACGCCCGCCCCAGACACCCCAACTCCCCCTCCTGTCGCGCAAACTTCACCCTGCGCAACACTCTGGCCGGAAAGTACCGGCCGAATGAGCCCGGTGAGCGGGTGACGCGACAGGAAAGGACGGATAAGTTCCTTATGTGAAGAGTGTTTGGTTCACCAGGACCATTCAGCGGGTGGAGAGCGAATACCTCTCCCGCCTGGGTATCTCGCTGCCGCTGGCCGCTCTCGCCGCGGTGATCGCCGCGGACCTGATCGCGGGCCCCGGACACTACCTCGCGCCCGGCGTCGTCATGGTGCCCGCCTTCGCCTCCCTGACCGTGAACTGGCAGCGCACGATCATCATGAGTCTGCTCGGCGCGGCCACCCAGGCGGCGCTGTCCCCGTACGACGGGGTCACCGACATCCTCAACAACAACGTGCTGCTCGGGCAGCTGATCTCCTATCTGGCGGTCAGCGCGTTCAGCATCTACGTCGCCTGGAGACGGGAGACCGACACCAAGGCGTACACCGCGATCTCCTCGGTGGCCGAGGCGGCGCAGCACGCCCTGATGCACCCGCCGGCCCCGCGGGTCGGCGGCATCATGCTCGCGGTCCGCTATGTCTCGGCCGCCGACGCGGCGCAGATCGGCGGGGATCTCTACGCCGTGCTGGATACCCCGCACGGCGTAAGGGCCCTGATCGGCGATGTGCGCGGCAAGGGGCTGCCCGCCGTGCAGACCTCGGCGGTGGTGCTCGGCGCGTTCCGCGAGGCCGCGTACGACGAGGGCGGTCTCGACCGGGTGGCCGCGCGGGTGGACAAGAGCGTGAGCCGCCATGTGTCGACGGGCGAGTTCATCACCGCGATGTTCGCGCAGTTCGACCGGCCGGACAGCGTGGAGCTGCTGCACTACGGCCATGTGGCGCCGCTGCGGGTCACGCTCGACGGCACGGTGGACACGCTGGAGCCGGCCGAGCCGTGGGTGCCGCTCGGGCTGTCCGACCTGGTGACCGGCAGCCCCAGGCCCTGGCGGGTACGGCTGCTGCCGGGCGAGGTGCTGGTGCTGTGCACGGACGGGGTGATCGAGGCGCGCAGCCCGGTGGACAGTACGTTCTATCCGCTGATCGATCGGGTGGGGCCGCTGGTCGCGGGGTCCGGGCCGAATCTGGACGCGGCGGTCGAGCGGGTCTACGCGGATCTGCTGCGGCACGCGGGCGGGGTGCTCGCGGACGACGTGGTCCTCCTGCTGCTCGCGCCGGTCCCGCACCCCCAGTCCCGGCCGGCGGACCCCGCCGAGGGGGCCTCCGGCCCGGACCGGAACGTCGGCGGCGTGGGCGGCGGCGGAGGCGTCAGCGGCGCCAGCGCCTGGCCCGTCCACAACCACTGACGCCTCGCCGGCGGGGCCACTAAACGCCCCCACCCCAGCCCACCAACGGGCAACGCGAGCCCCGCGAGGGCGCGGCCATACGGGCGGCCGGGCGGCCGGGCGGCCGGACCAGCATCCACAGGTCGAGCGCAGACGCCGCAGCCCCACCCAGACCCGCCGCAACGGCGGGACGCGAAACGAACCGACCCGGCGGTGCCCAACCGGCCCCGACCCGCCGACAGGCAACGCGAGCCCCGCGAAGGGGCCGGGCGGGCGCAGCCAGGCGCAGGCGGGCCCACAGGCGCCGCGACGCCGTACGCAAAACCGCCGCAACGGCGAGACGCGGGAGGGACCGGCCCGGCGGTGCCGAACCCGCCCCCAACCCGCCAACAGGCAACCCGAAACCCGCCCGTGTTGGCGGGCCCGGAGGGACGCGGAGGACGGTGTGGCCCCGGCCCGGTCCGCCGGTGGACCGCCGCCGTCTCCGGCCGGGCGGCCGGACCAGCATCCACAGGTCGAGCGCAGACGCCGCAGCCCCACCCACCAAGCCCGCCGCGGCGGCGGGACGCGGGACGAACCGGACCGGCGGTGCCGAACCCGCCCCCAACCCGCCGACAGGCAACGCGAGCCCCGCGAAGGGGCCGGGCGGGCGCAGCCAGGCGCAGGCGGGCCCACAGGCGCCGCGACGCCGTACGCAAACCCGCCGCAACGGCGAAACCCCGCGGGACGCGCGAGTCGTGGATCAAGCCGGCCGCAGGCCGGTGTTCAGGGGCGGCGCGAGCCGGTGAGCGCCGCGTAGACGACGACGTTCGCGGAGTACGCCTGCTTCGCCCGGTCGAACGTCCCCCCGCACGTGATCAACCGCAACTCAGGGCGATCCGTATCGCCCGTCCCGTACACCCGCTCCGCGTCGAAGTGGTCCTTCTCGACCACCTCGACCGCCTCCACGGAGAACTCCGCGACCGTCCCGTCCGCCCGCGTCACCGCCACCAGCGCACCCTTGCGCACGGTGCTGAGCGCGTAGAAGACCGCCGCGCGCGTCTCCGTGTCCACATGGCCGACGATCAGCGCGGCGCCGTTCTCCCCCGGCGTCGGCCCGTCCCGGTACCAGCCGGCGACCTCGGGCGTGGAGTACGGCGGCGGGTCGACCGCGCCGTCGACAAGTCCGCGCGGCACGACCTTCGCGTGCAGCCCGATCGACCCGACGTCGATACGTACGGGCGGCGACGCGGGCAGCGGATGGCGAGCGGCGTACACCCGCGCCGGGTGGTCCGCGGCGACAGCGGTCGGCGCGCGCCCGAGCCCCGCGGTGTCGACGGGGGCGCCCCCGTGCCCGTGCCCGAACAGCCACGCGGCCAGCAGAAGCAGTACGACCCCGGCGGTCGCCCAGGTCCGTCCGGGTGACCCCGCGCCCGGTTCGGCGTCGTCCTCACCACCGGCCCCGTCGGACACGGAGCTCAGCCGCGGGCAGCGACGCGGCGACGGCGGTGCCGGACGACAAGACCGGCCAGACCGGCCGCCGCGAAACCGCCGGTGGCCAGCAGCGGACCGGTGCTCGTACCGGCGGCCGCGGGCCCGGCCGCGAGCTGCGCGGTACCGCCACCGCCCGCCGGGACGGGGTTGACCGGCCGCCCCGGCTTGGTCGGTGAGGCCGACGCGGCGCCGCTGACGGTGATGGAGGCGGACGCGGAACCGGTCCCGCCGTCGCACTTCACGGAGATCGCGTAGGAGCCCTCGACCGCGTCGGACCTGATGAAGGCGCTGCCCTTGAGGCCGCCGTCGTCGGCGGAGGGCGCGAGGGTGACGGTGTCCACGAAGACCGCGGCGCTCGCCTTGGCCTTGCCGCCGGCCGTGCAGGAGGTCGCCAGGTGCAGGCTCACCACGCCGCCGGGGGCCACGGTCCGCGGCGAGACGTCCATGGCGCCGGACCCGCTCGCGCTGCCCGAAACGGAACCGGAAACCGAACCGGAAACCGAACCGGAAACGGAGCCGGAGACCGACCCGGAAACACCACCGGACCCGGACCCGGAGCCGCCACCCGAGCCGGAGCCGGAAGCCGAGCCGGCGACGGATCCGGACGCCGCCCCCGAGGCGGCACCGGAAAAGGCGCCCGACCCGGCGCCCGTCCCTCCCCCGAAGTCCGCGCCGGACACTCCCCCGAAGTCGGAGCCCGACGCTCCCCCGAAGTCCCCGGCCGACCCGACCGACCCGGCCGACCCGCCCGACCCGGCCGCGAAGTCCGTCCCGGCCCCCGCTCCCGCGGACGCGCCGCTCAGCGACGAGCCGCCGCCCGGCCCTCCTCCGCCCTCGTCGGCGAGTGCCTGGCCGGGGTTTCCTGACACTCCGCCGACGGTCAGGACGACCAGGGCGCTCGCGGCGACGACGACGGGCATTCTCAGGCCGGGCATGGGGACCTCCGCTCAGCCGGGAGCGGGGCTCGCGCCCGGTGCTTACGAAGATTCCGCCGTCGGCCCCCGCCCGCACTCCGGGCGGCCCCTCACTGACCCATCAGGATGAGCGATCCTCCACAGAAGGTGACGCCAAGGCCCAAGGCCGGGGCTCCGGGCTCCGGCCTCGGCTCTCAGATCTCCGCGACCAGGTCCGCGATCGAGTCCACGACCCGCGAGGGCCGGAACGGATAACGGTCGATGTCCTTGACCGTGGTCAGCCCGGTGAGCACCAGGAACGTCTCCATGCCCGACTCCAGGCCGGCCAGCACATCCGTGTCCATCCGGTCGCCGATCATCGCGCTGGACTCGGAGTGCGCGCCGATCGCGTTGAGCCCGGCCCGCATCATCAGCGGGTTGGGCTTGCCGACGAAGTACGGCGCCTTGCCGGTCGCCTTGGTGATCAGCGCGGCCACCGAGCCCGCGGCGGGCAGCACGCCCTCCGGCGACGGCCCGGTCTCGTCGGGGTTGGTGCAGATGAACCGCGCGCCGCCGTTGATCAGCCGGATCGCCTTGGTCAGCGCCTCGAAGCTGTACGTACGGGTCTCGCCGAGCACCACGTAGTCCGGGTCGTGGTCGGTCAGCACATAGCCCACGTCGTGCAGCGCGGTGGTCAGCCCGGCCTCGCCGATGACGTACGCGGTGCCGCCGGGCCGCTGGTCGTCCAGGAACTTCGCGGTGGCCAGCGCCGAGGTCCAGATATTGGTGACGGGCACGTCGAGGCCCATCCGGGAGAGCCGGGCGTGCAGGTCGCGCGGGGTGTAGATCGAGTTGTTGGTCAGCACCAGGAAGGGCTTGCCGGAGTCCTTGAGCCGCTTGAGGAAGTCCTCGGCGCCGGGGATGGGCGTGCCTTCGTGGATCAGCACCCCGTCCATGTCGGTGAGCCACGACTCGATGGGCCTGCGTGTCGACACGGATCAGCTCTCCTGTCCTGGGCACTGCGTCTCGTACCGCTCCTGCGTACGGCTTCCCAGCGTAGCCGGGGTCCGCGGCGGCCGACCCGGCCGTCCCGCGTCCCGGCCGGGGCCCGACGGTCGCCGGACGCGGCCGGGGTGGCACACCGGTCGCAGATGTTGCGAGAGTGGACGCATGAGCATTCCCGGCACCACCGCCCTGCGCGTCGGTCTGGTCGGCTACGGCCCGGCCGGTTCCTTCTTCCACGCGCCGCTGATCGCCGCCACCCCAGGGCTGGTCCTGGACACCGTCGTCACCGGCAGCCCCGAGCGCCGGGAACGGGCGCTCGCCGAGCACCCGGGCATACGGTTCGCCGACACCGCGGACGAGCTGTGGGCGCGCGCGGACGAACTGGACCTGGTGGTGCTGGCCTCCCCCAACCGCACCCACGTCCCGCTGGCCTCGGCCGCGCTGGCGGCCGGGCTGCCGGTCGTCGTGGACAAGCCGGTCGCCGGGACCGCGGCGGAGGCCCGTCGGCTCGCCGCGCTCGCCGAGGAGCACGGACTGCTGCTCACCGTCTTCCAGAACCGCCGCTGGGACAGCGACTTCCTGACCCTGCGGGCGCTGCTGGAGCGCCGTGAGCTGGGCGAGGTGCGGCGCTTCGAGTCCCGTTTCGAGCGCTGGCGCCCGCAGCTCAAGGGCGGCTGGCGGGAGTCCGGCGACCCGGCGGAGATCGGCGGGCTGCTCTACGACCTCGGCAGCCACCTCGTCGACCAGGCGCTGACCCTCTTCGGCCCGGCCCGGCTGGTCTACGCCGAGAGCGATGTACGGCGGCCGGGCGCCGCGGCCGACGACGACGACTTCCTCGCGATCACCCATGTCAACGGGGTCCGCTCACATCTGTGGATGAGCGCCACGACCGCCCGGCTCGGGCCGCGCTTCCGGGTACTGGGCAGCACCGGCGGCTTCGTCACCCACGGGCTCGACCCCCAGGAGGCCGATCTGCGGGCCGGGCGGCGGCCGGGGCGCGGCGCCGCGTGGGGCGCGGAACCGGAATCCGCGTGGGGCACGGCCGGCACGGACGAGGCCGTACGGCCGGTGCCGTCGCTGCCCGGCGACTACCCCGCCTTCTACGCCGCGGTCGAGACCGCCCTGCGCGACGGTACGCCGCCGCCGGTCACCGCCCTGGAGGCCGCGGCCGCGCTCGAAGTCATCGAGGCCGCCCGTCGATCCGCCCGCACCGGAAGGACGGTGGAGCTGTGAGCGAGGATCTGCTGGCCGAACTGACCGAGCAGGAGGAGGCGTTGATCCTCCCCCGCTTCACCCACGAAGACGCCTGGCGGCTGGGATGCCTGCTGGTGGGGCTGGCCAAGGAGCGCGGCGCCGCCGTGACCGTGGACATCAGACGCGGCACCCATCAGCTCTTCCACTACGCGCTGTACGGCACCAGCCCGGACAACGACGCGTGGCTGGAGCGCAAGGCCCGGGTGGTGGAGCGCTACGGGGCCAGCTCGCTGCTGGTCGGCGAGCGTTTCCGGGCCCGGGGGACGACTTTCGAGGCGTCCTCCCGGCTGGACCCGGACCGCTACGCCGCGCACGGCGGCGCGTTCCCCCTGCGGGTCACCGGGGTGGGCGTGGTGGGCGTCGTCGGCGTCTCCGGCCTTCCCCAGGCCGAGGACCACGCCCTGGTGGTCACGGCCATGAGCCGCTTCGTCGAGGAGATCCGCACCTCCTGGTCGGCCTGACCCCGGCCGGCCGCCGCCCGCGCCTGGCCCCCGACCCGTGCCCGGGACGGGGGCCAGGCCCGCGACGGCGCGCGGTCAGGCCGGGGCGAACTGCTGGCGCTGGCGGCCCAGACCTTCGATGCTCAGCTCGACCACGTCGCCGCCCCGCAGATACGGCTTCGGGTCCGGCTGCCCGAGCGCCACCCCCGCCGGGGTCCCCGTGTTGATCACGTCGCCCGGGTAGAGCGTCATGAAGTGGCTGAGGTAGCGGACCACCTCGGCCACCGGGAAGATCTGGTCGGCGGTCGAACCGTCCTGCTTCAGCTCCCCGTTGACCCACAGCCGCAGCGGCAGCCGCTGCGGGTCGGCGATCTCGTCGGCGGTCACCAGCCAGGGGCCCAGCGGGTTGAACGTCTCGCAGTTCTTGCCCTTGTCCCACTGGCCGCCGCGCTCGATCTGGAAGGCCCGCTCGGAGACGTCGTGCGCGATCGCGTAACCCGCGACGGCGGCCATCGCCTCCTCGTGCGAGGCCGCGTACCGCAGCTCCCGGCCGATGACGACGGCCAGTTCGACCTCCCAGTCGGTCTTCTCGCTGCCGCGCGGCACCAGCACCGTGTCGTCGGGGCCGACCACCGTGTCGGGGGCTTTCATGAAGACGACCGGCTCCGCGGGCGGCTGCGCCCCGGTCTCGGCGGCGTGCGCGTGGTAGTTGAGGCCGATGCAGACGATCTTGCCGATCCGGGCCAACGGCGGGCCGACCCGCAGCGCCGGGTCGAGGGCGGGCAGCGAGCCGTCGGCCCCGGCGGCGGCCACCCGCTCCAGCGCGGCCCCGTCGGCGAGCAGCGTGCCGTCGATGTCGGGCACGAGGCCGCTGAGGTCCCGCAGTACGCCCTCGTGGTCCAGCAGGGCCGGGCGCTCCGCCCCGGCGGGTCCGACTCGCAGCAGTTTCACAGTGGCACTCCGTACGTTCGAGGTCGGCGAGGTCATCCGATGTCTGGTCCGATCCTCCGATCTTGATCCCCGCTCACGCAAGCCCCGGTTCATCCCGTGGACGGCGAAACCCCCGCAGAGATCCGAGCAACCGGCCCCCACCGCACGCCTCAACCGCCCCACGGCTTCCGCGCGCCTCAGCCGCCCGCCACCCGGGAGATCGCGAAGATCAGCAGTCCGGCCAGCGCGCCCACCACCGTGCCGTTGATCCGGATGAACTGCAGATCGCGTCCCACATGCGCCTCGATCTTCCGCGAGGTCTGGTCCGCGTCCCAGCCCGCGACGGTCTCGCTGATCAGCGAGGTGATCTCGTCCCGGTAGGTCGTCACCAGATACGTCGCCGCGTCCTCCAGCCAGCTGTCGACCTTCGTCTGGAGCCGGGCGTCGGCGGACATCCGGCCGCCCAGCGAGAGCAGCGAGGCGCGGGCGCGCAGCCGCAGTTCGCTGCGCTCGTCCTCGGCCGCGGCGACCATCATGCCGCGGACCGAGCCCCACGCCGACGCGATCAGCTCCTGCACCTCGCCGCGCGCCAGCAGATCCTTCTTCAGCCGCTCGACCCGCGCCCGGGTGTCCGGGTCGGACTGCAACTCCCCCGCGAAGTCGCCCAGGAAGCGGTCCACCGCGCCACGCGCCGGGTGCTCCGGCGAATCGCGCATCTCGGTGACGAACCGCAGCAGTTCCTTGTAGACCCGCTCGCCGACCTTGCGGTCCACGAACCGCGGGGTCCAGCCCGGCGCCCCGCCCTGCACCGCGCCCATCACCGAGTCGCCGTGCTCGACCAGCCAGTCGTGGGCCCGTACGCACATCAGGTCGACCATCCGGCGGTGGCCGCCGTCGGCGACGACCCGTTCCAGCAGCTTGCCCAGGCCCGGCGCGACCTCCTGGGCGTCCGCCCGCCGGGTGATCGCCTCGCCGACCACGGCCTGCACGTCGGAGTCGCGCAGCACGGTGAGCATGCCGCGCAGCGCGGCCGACGCCTGTTCGGTGACCCGGTCGGCGTTCGCGGGCTCGGCGAGCCAGTGGCCGAGCCGCCCGCCGACGCCGACCGACCGCAGCCGAGCCCGTACGACATCGGCCGACAGGAAGTTCTCGCCGACGAACTCGCCCAGGCTCGCGCCCAGCGCGTCCTTCTTCGTCGGGATGATCGCGGTGTGCGGGATGGGCAGGCCGAGCGGGCGGCGGAAGAGCGCGGTCACCGCGAACCAGTCGGCGAGCGCGCCGACCATCCCCGCCTCCGCGGCGGCGGCCACGTACCCCGCCCACGAGCCCGCGCCGCGTGAGTCGGCCCATTTGGCCAGCGCGTAGATCACGGTCGCGGCCAGCAGGAAGCCGGTCGCGATCAGCTTCATCCGGCGCACCCCTCGGCGCCGCCCGGCGTCCGGGTCGGGGACGGTCACGGGCGCGACGGACCCGGGCGGGGGCAGGGGCGCGGATCCGGGGGCCGGCCCCTTCCCGGGCGCCGGAGCGGCCCCGGGGCCCTGTCCCCCACCGGGCGGGAGCGCGGACCGGGGGCTCAGTCCCTCACCCGGCCCGGACCGCGCTCCCACGGGCGGCGACGTCGAAAGTCGCGGCCCCGGCCCCGCGCCCGGCCCTGACGCCGCCGGGCTCGGCCCTGACGCCGCCGTCGGGCCGGTGTCAGGCCCTGACCTGGGCCCCGGCTCGTGCCCTGGCCCGTTCGCTGTCCCCGTGTCCATCGGCTCCACCCGCGTATTCTCACCGCCACTGACAGTCTGTGAACGTACAACGGGTTCCCGGCGCCTCCCGGTGGCGCCGGGGAACCGCCGTCCCGTCCCCCCGAGGAGCACCCGAATGACAGCGCGGCACACCACCGGAGGGCTGCCCGGTTACGCCGAGCACTTCGAGGAGCCCGAGGGCTATCTCGACTTCGCACGCTACGGCCCGCCCTCCCGCGATGTGCTCGCCGCGACCGCCGACGCGCTGGGCAGGTCCGCGCGGGCCGGCCGGGACACCGTCGACGAGCTGATGGGCGCCGAGCAGCGCGCGAGGCAGGCGGCGGCCCGGCTCGCGGGCACGGACGAGGACCGTACGGTGCTGCTGCCGAACGCCTCCACCGGGATGTTCCACGCCGCCTTCGGCCTGCGCGCGGGCACGGTTCTGGTGCCGGGGACCGACTTCCCCGCCAACCACTACCCGTGGCGCCGTTCCGCCGAGCTGGGCCGGGCCGTCCCGCGCTGGCTGGCGCCCGACCCGCGCGGCCGGATCACCGCCGACACCGTACGGGCCGCGCTGACCGGCGACGTGGTGGCGGTCTCGGTCAGCGCGGTGGACTTCCGTACCGGACAGCGGGCGGACCTGGCCGCGCTGCGGGAGGCGATCGGACCTGACCGGCTGCTGATCGTGGACGCGATCCAGGGCTTCGGGGTGGCCGAGCTGCCCTGGCAGGCGGCCGACGTGGTGGTCGCGGGCGGCCAGAAGTGGCTGCGGGCGAGCTGGGGGACCGGTTTCGCCACCCTCTCCGACCGGGCCCTGGAGCGTCTTGAGCCCACCCTGACCGGCTGGACCGGCGTCGAGGACGTGGCCGCCTTCGACGACCGCGCGCACCCGCCCGCCGCCGGGGCACAGCGCTGGAGCCTCACCAACCTCAGCCCGGTCACGGCGGCGGCCTTCGAGGCGGCGCTCGGCCTGGTCGAGCGGGTCACCGTACGCGCGATCGAGGCGCACATCGCCACGCGGGTGGACGGGATCATCGAGGCGGTACGCGGCTGCGGCGGCGAGATCCTCTCGCCCGTCGACCCGGCCGAGCGGGCGGGCATCGTCGCCTTCCGCGTCCCGGACCGGCCGGTCGCCGAGGTGGCGAAGGCCCTGCACGTCCACGAGGTGACCCCGACGGTCCGGGACGACTCCGTACGGCTGTCCGCGCACGCGTCGACCTCCGAGGCCGCCGTCGACCGGGTACGGGCGGCCCTGGCGGCCCTGCGCTGAACCGGCGGCGGCGCGCGGGTCCGCGCCCCCGCTTCCAGGCGCGCGGAACCCCTCCCCCGTACCCGCGAGCGGCACGGCCCCAGCCGCGGGTGTGTTACACAGGGATTAACCAAAGGGGCATTTTGCAGCAGCTCAAGCTCGGAATCATGTCGCAGACGCGCAAGGAGAACGAGCACCGTCTGCCCGTCCACCCCGCGCATTTCGAACGCATCGACGCGGATCTCCGCGAGAGCGTGTATCTCCAGAACGGCTACGGAGAGTTCTTCGGCGTCCCCGACGCCCAGCTGGCGCCCTACGTCGCCGGTTTCCGCAGCCGCGAGGAACTCATCGCCGAGTGCGAGGTCATCCTGCTGGCCAAGCCGCTCCACGAGGACCTGGCCGAGCTCCGCGACGGCCAGATCCTGTGGGGCTGGCCGCACTGTGTGCAGGACGAGAAGGTCACCCAGACCGCCATCGACCGCAGGCTGACCCTGATCGCCTTCGAGGCGATGAACCACTGGACGCGCAGTGGCTCGTTCAATCTGCATGTCTTCCACAAGAACAACGAGCTGGCCGGCTACTCCTCCGTCCTGCACGCCATGCAGCTGACCGGTGTCACCGGGGACTACGGGCGGCGGCAGCGCGCGGTCGTGATCGGCTTCGGCGCGACCGCCCGTGGCGCGGTGACCGCGCTCAGCGCGCTGGGGGTGCACGACGTCGACATCCTCACCGCCCGTGGGGTCACGGCCGTCAGCTCGCCCATCCACTCCGCGCGGATCGTGCACTTCGACCACGACGAGGCCGACGACACGCTCGACCCGCGCCGCAGCCACGCGCTGACCGAGGACGGCCCCGTGCCGCTGGCCGGGTTCCTCGCCGGGCACGACATCATCGTCAACTGTGTCCTCCAGGACACCGACGCGCCGCTGATGTTCCTGATAAAGGACGACCTGGCCAAGCTGGCGCCCGGCACGCTGGTCGTCGACGTGTCCTGCGACGAGGGCATGGGCTTCGAGTGGGCCCGGCCCACCACCTTCACCGAGCCGATGTTCACGGTCGGCGACCACGTCAACTACTACGGCGTGGACCACAGCCCGTCCTATCTGTGGAACTCCGCGACCTGGGAGAACAGCGAGGCGCTGCTGCCGTATCTGCGTCCCGTGCTGAGCGGGCCGGACGGCTGGGACGCCGACGACACGATCCGCCGCGCGATCGAGATCCGCGGCGGCGAGGTGCAGAACCCGAAGATCCTCGCCTTCCAGCACAGGTCCCCGAAATACCCCCACCCCGCCCACTGACCCGACGCCCGCGGACCGCGGCCCCGGGGCCGCCCGACGGCAGGTGCGGCCTCCGGGGCCGGGGGCGGCCCGGACCATCACCGCCGGTTGGTGACCTCGGCGGCAGCCGCCCGCCCGGGAGCACGACCGACCCGCTGACCCGGCGGTCACCGAGGCCCCCGGGCCACCCCACTCACCGCCGAACGGCAGGTGCGGCCCCGGGGCCGGTCTGCGGGCCGGACCGTCGCCGGGTGCCCCGCCCGGGTGCGCGGAGTCGGCGGGCAGCCGACGGGGGCCGCCGGCACGGCCCGCCGCGCGGCCCCGAGCGCGCGGCCGCCGACGTGGGGCGACATGCGGCGGACGTGTCGGACCACAGCCGCCGCGTCGGCGGCTCGGCCCGCGTGGCGAGTCGGGCCGAGGCCCGGGGACGGAACCACAACCGCCGCGTCGGCGGCTTGGCGCGTCCGCCGTGAGGAGCGGGGAAGCGCGGCGGTCGTGCTGGTGGGGGCGGCGGCGGGACGCGTGAAGTCTCGGAGCCGTCAGCCGAGTTCGAGGGTGGTCGTGCCGTAGACCGCTTCCGTACGCGGGTCCGGCGCGTCCCCCGTGTACATCCGCAGGCACTCCCAGGTCGGGGCGAGGCCCCGCGACGTGGCCAGGGCGGACGCGGCCGGGTGGAGGTCGGGGATGTCGATGGCGACCTCCGCGTCCGCGGGGAGGGTCGCGGTGAGGGCGTCGAAGACGGTGGCGGCCGCTTCGGGGGTGTCGGCGAACAGGGGCCCGACGCGGTGGCTCTCGTGGGCGGGGCGGATGACGCCGTAGCCGAGGACCCGGGCCGGGTCCTCGGGATCGAGCAGGACGCGGGCGGTGTGACCGTCCGCGGTGAGCCAGCGGCGGACGAAGTCGGCGCGGTCGGCGGGGAAGCAGCCGAGGTCGTAGGCGGCGATGGCCTCGTGGTGGTGCGGGGCCACCGGTACGGCGGCGGACGACCCGTGTGCCGCCGTACCGACCGCCGCCGGGCGGCCGACGTGGCGGACGTTGCCGTACGCCGGGCGGAATCCGGAGCGGGCGTAGGCGGCCTGCTGGGCCGGGACCGCGTCGAGGCCGATGACCCGGCCGTCGGCGTGCGGCAGGGCCGCCTTCCAGGTCGCGAGGCCGAGTCCGCGCCCGCGGTACGCCTCGTCGACCAGGTAGTGGCCGAGGAAGGCGTAGGCGGGCGAGTACACCACGACGGAGACCGCCGAGACGATCCGGCCGTCGATCCGGCCGACGAAGAAGCCGGCCGGGTCGGTGGGCAGGAAGCGGGACGCGTCCCCGTGGCCGGGGTTCCAGCCTTCCCTGGCGGTCCAGGCCGCGATCGTGTCCCAGTCCGCCGCGGTCGCCTCGGTGACGGTCAGGTCGTCGCTCATTAGAGGACCATCCCTTCTGCAGCCCTCTTCGGTAGGGTTGTGACCTCTCGGTCCCGGCGGGTGCATGGCCATCGTCGCGAGCCGTTCGACGGCCAGCGTGAGTTCTGCCAGCCCTGCCGGGCCGAGGCCGTCTGATCGGCTTCAGGGACACGCCCCGCAGAGGGCCGATTAATGAGCTCCCGGCAGACGACCTCACCACCGGGCAGGTGCTCCGTCAGCAGTACAGGAGTACGACGCACGTGTTCATCGGATGGGACTGGGCGAGCGAAACCCATGACGTGACGGTCATGGACGAGTCCGGCAAACGCATCGACCGGTGGGAACTGGCCCACACCGAGGAGGGCTTCGCCAAGACCCTGGCACGGCTGCGTCAGCACGGCGCCCCGCAGAATCTGCCGGTCGCGATCGAGACCACCCGCGGCCTGGCCGTCGACCGGCTGCTGGCCGCGGGCCACCCGATCGTGCCGGTGCACCCGAACGCCTTCCACGCCATGCGAGCGCGCTGGGGTGCTTCCAAGGCCAAGACCGACGCGGGCGACAGCATGAAACTCGCCGACTACCTGCGCACCGACGGCCACCTGCTGCCCCGCCTGGAACCCACCGAGCAGGCCACCCTCGACCTCCAGGCCCTCACCCGGACCCGTGCCGACCACATCGAGGCCAAGGTCGCCGCTGTCAACCAGCTCGCCGCGCTGCTGGACGAGCACTGGCCCGGCGGCAAGGCCGTCTTCGCCGAGCTGGACAGCGACATTGCCATCGCGTTCCTGGAGCGATACCCCACCCCGGCCGCAGCGGCCAACCTCACTGCCGGACGACTCGAAGCCTGGTGCAAGCGCCACCACTACTCCGGCCGCAAGCCCGGCACGGTGCTGATCGAACGGCTGCGTTCGGCCCCGAAGGCGGCCTCCCGCCTCAGCGAAGCCGTCGTCAGGCAGCTCGTGCGCGTCCAGGCCCAGCTCGTGCAGGGCATACGCATGACCATCCGTGCCCTGGACAAGGCCATCGCCGAGGCGGTCGAAACCCACCCCTACGCGCCGCTGTTCGCCACCATGCCGCGCATCGGCAAAGTCAACCTCGGCCAGATCATCGGCGAGATCGGCCCGATCCTCGAACGCGCCCAGACCTGCGAGCAGCTCATCGCCGAGGCCGGTGTCGTCCCCGTCACCCGTGCCTCGGGCAAGTCCCGCACGGTCGCCTTCCGCTTCGCGACCAACCGCAGAGCCCGCGTCGCACTCACGACCTTCGCCGACAACAGCCGGCATGGCAGCCAGTGGGCCGCCAAGATCTACACCGACGCCCGGAACCGCAAGAAGCGACACCCCCACGCCGTCCGCATCCTCGCCCGATCCTGGCTCCGGGTGATATGGGCCTGCTGGCGCACCGGCACCTGCTACGACCCCGCCACCCACCAAGCCAACTACAAGATCAACACGGCCACCGACACGCCCCTGGCGGCATAGAGGTTGACTCAGGAAACTCACGCGTGAACTCCTCTGAACAGGTGCGGGGTTGGAGGGGCACCCTGCCCAACGGCCCCGGGCCCGTCGAGGCAACGGTCCCGTCCGGGCGACAATCCCGCGGCGGCGACCGCTACTTCGCGCCGTACATCCGCGCGATCACGTCCTCGATCGCGGGCTCGCGCACCGAGAGGTCGACCAGCGGGTAGCGGGCGGCGACCGAGGCGACCAGGGGCGCGGCGCTCGCGGCCGAGGGGAAGGCCAGCCACTGCCGGGGGCCCTCGACACGTACGGTCCTGGCGCCCGGGACCTCCACCGACGGGAGTTCGTGCGCGAAGTCGACGACCAGCGTGCGTTCGCTCTCGCCCACCTCGTGCAGACCCGCCAGATCGCCGTCGTACATCAGCCTGCCGTGGTCGATGACCATGACCCGGCGGCACAGCGTCTCGATGTCCGTGAGGTCGTGCGTGGTGAGCAGCACGGTGGTGCCGCGCTCGGCGTTGTAGTCGCGCAGGAAGTCCCGGACCCGGGTCTTGCTGATCACGTCGAGACCGATGGTCGGCTCGTCCAGGTACAGCACCTCGGGGTCGTGCAGCAGCGCGGCCGCGATGTCGCCGCGCATCCGCTGGCCGAGCGAGAGTTGCCGTACCGGGACGTCCAACAGCGGCCCGAGGTCGAGCAGTTCGACGCACTCGTCGAGGTTGCGGGCGTAACGGGCCTCCTCGATCCGGTACATGCGGCGGACGAGCTGGTACGAGTCGCGCAGCGGCAGGTCCCACCAGAGAGTCGTGCGCTGGCCGAAGACGACGCCGATTCTGCGGGCCAGCCGGGCCCGCTCCCGGGTCGGGTCGATGCCGCAGACCCGGATCCGGCCGCCGCTGGGGTTGAGGATGCCGGTGAGCATCTTGATCGTGGTGGACTTGCCCGCGCCGTTCGGCCCGATGTAGCCGACGATCTCGCCGCGCGGCACGGTGAAGGAGATGCCGTCCACCGCCCGCACCTGGTGGCGCTCGCGGCGCAGCACCCCGGCCTTGCGGCGGACGTCGAAGACCTTCTCGACACCGTCGAGTGCGATGATCGGCTCCACGTCGGCCCTCCCGGCCCCGGTTGCGTGCTGTGGGCGTCCCCGCCCCGGAAACGGGACCGCGCCGCGTACGAGGATCGCACCGATGCCCGTACGGCACACCCGCTTTTCCACCGGCCCGCACGGAGTTCCGCCCGCGCGGGTGACGGCGGGGAGACCGGCCTCAGTGGCCGCCGCTGGGACGGTCGCACGCGGCGTGGTCGGGGTAGCCGGAGAAGGCGTCCGCCTTGGTGGTGGCGCGGTCCAACGTGCCCTCCAGGCACAGCGGATAGGTGTCGATGGCGAAGCCGACCCCGGTGGGACCGTTCTGGTACGCGCGCACCACCCCCTCGGGGTAGCCGAGGCCGATGAGGGCGCCGCGGGTGTTCTCCGGGTCGAAGTCGCCGCGCTCACGCAGGGGTTCGAGCGCGTCCTCGATCCGCCCGACGGCCGCGATCCCGTCGCAGCGGACCTGGCCGTGCGGCGGGAAGGGGACCATGAAGCCGTGGTTCTCGGCGTAGTGGTCGGTGGGCGGTACGGACGGGTCCCCGGTGTCCGCGCTCGCCGGTGGCGCCGGAGTGGCGGTCTCGCCGGGGCACGGGAAGTCCAGCGGCGTGGTCGGCGTCACCGCCGCGGCCCGCGAGGGCCTGACGGCCCCGGTGTCGTCCCCCGGCCGCTCGGTTCCGCACCCCGCCGCGAGCACGGTCACCGCCGCCACCGCCGCCAGGCGTATCGCCTTGATCGTCGTCATCCCCCGATCCTTCCCCGCCCCTCCGACAGCCGTCATGAGTCCGCCTGCTCAAGTCCTCCCGCCGCGATGGCCGGGCGGCCGCCGGCGCCGGGCCGAGAAAGCCGGGAAAGCCGGGAAAGCCGGGAAAGGGGGTCAGCTGCCGGTGCTGCGGTAGGTGCGGAGGCCCGCGCGCCAGGCCAGGCCGGCGAGGGCGCAGCAGAGCGCGGCAACCAGCGGGGAGGCGAAGTCCACCCACCCGGGCAGGCCCAGCGGGTCGGGCTCGCCGAGGATGCGCAGGGCCGGCAGCCAGTTGACGAAGGCGAGCGGCACCATGAAGGTCACCCCCCGGACCAGCTCGCGGGAGAAGATGCCCGGCGGGTACTGGAGCATCGTGTTGCCGCCGTACGTCACCGAGTTCTGCACCTCGGAGGCGTCACCGGCCAGGAACTGGAAGGCCGCCCCGCACACGAAGACCGCGCAGAACAGCGCCGCGCCCGACCCCAGCATCATCGGCACCATCAGCACCTTGACCGGTGTCCAGTCCACGTCCACCCGCGTCAGCGCCCAGCCGAACACCAGCAGCCCCTGGGTGATCCGGCCGAGCCGGCGCAGCGCGAACCGGTCCGCGGCCACCTGCGCGAGCACCGGCACCGGCCGCAGCAGCAGGACGTCGAGCGTGCCGTCGCGCACCCGCCGCCCGAGCCGGTCCATCGACCCCATCAGCAGATCGGCGACCCCGAAGGCCGTGCTGGTCGAGCCGTAGAGGAACGCCACCTCGGGCAGTGTGAAGCCGCCCAGCACCGTGATGTGCGAGAACATCAGCACGATCGTGACGAAGTCCAGCCCGGTCGCCGCGAAGTTGCCGAGCGCGGTGAGCAGGAAGGACGTGCGGTAGGCCATCGTGGACCGCACCCACATGCCGGTGATCAGCAGATACGTCCGTACCGCCTCGGCCGCGCGGGACCGCTCCGGCGCCCGGTCCGTGACGGTGACCGTCACGTCCGGGACTTCGAGCCCTGCCTCAGCCACCCTGGACCACCACCCTGCGGGTCGCCATCGCCTGGAGCGCCCGGCCCGCGCCGAGCAGCAGCGCCGCCCAGCCCGCCTGGAACGCCAGCGCCAGCAGCGCGTCGCTCCCCCGGTGCCGACCGAGCATCACGTCGGCGGGCACCTGGAGCATCGCCGCCCACGGCAGCGCCCGCGCCAGTTCGCCCAGCCAGCCGGGGAAGACGGTCAGCGGCAGCAGCATCCCGGAGAAGAACAGCCCGGCCAGCCAGACCACCTGGCTCACCCCGGCGCCGTCCAGCAGCCAGAAGGCGCTGAGCGCCACCAGGAAGCGGACCGCGAAGCTCACCATCACCCCCAGCGCCACCGACACCAGGAACAGCGCCCAGGTCAGCGCGTCCGACGGCAGGGCGATGGTGAAGACCAGCGCCCCGAAGACCATCGGCGCCACCCCGCGCCCGAGCAGATGGAAGCCGGCCCGGCCCAGGTCCGACGACAGCCACCAGCCCTGGAGGTCGGCCGGCCGGTAGAGGTCCACCGCGATGTCGCCGGACCTGATCCGTTCCATCAGCTCGTCCTCGAAGCCGCCGCCCATCAGTGCCAGCGGCGCCAGCAGCGCCTGCCCGATCCAGACGTACGTCAGCGCCTGCGGCTCCGTGTAGCCGCCGAGGTGCGGGCGCTGGTCCCACAGGGCGATGTAGCTGTACGTGATGATGAAGCCGAAGACGGTGTTGGTGACGACCCCCGCGGCGGTCGCCGTGCGGTAGGTCGCGTACCGGCGGAAGCCGCGCACCACGACAGCCGCGTAGAAGCCCCCGGACCACCCGTCTGACCCGTCGGACCCGCCGAATCTCTTGTCGGGCCGGGCCACCGGCACCGCGCCCGGCCCCTCGCCGGCCTCACCTCCAGGCGAGTCGTCCAGGACCCCGCTCATCCCTGTGAACCCCCTCACATCGCCCGGCACACGAGCCGCAGAGCCTAAACCCCCACCGGCCCCGCCCGCCAACGGATTTCCTGGCCCGATCGGGTGAGCGGGTCCGCCGTACGGCCTGTCACAGCCCTGTCACGGATGCGTGCCGCCGATCCGCGATGGGCAGATGATGCGACAGTGTGGAAGGAGGAGGGCTACGTGGGTGTACGGGAGCGTACGTAACGATTGGTCCACCATGTTCCGCCGCGGACCAACCCCGGCGGCGGCCGAGGAGTCCCCAGAGACATGAGTGACCACGCGAACCGGACGAGTGCGAACGGCGGCTACGCCACCTGGGGCCCACGCCCGATGCTCACCGACCGTCGCGGCCGCCCCCACCGGACCGGCCTGCGGCGGCTGCTGCCCACCTGGCGGATGGCGACCGGTGGCATCCTCGGCTTCCTCCTGCTGGTGATCGGCGCCTTCTTCGTCGGCTACGCCATGGTCTCCATCCCCGACGCGAACGCGGCCGCCGTCGCCCAGAACAATGTCTACCTCTACGCCGACGGCAAGACCGAGATCGCCCGCGACGGCGCCGTCAACCGGCAGAACGTGCCGCTGAGCGAGGTCTCGGAGAAGGCCAGGTACGCGGTGCTCTCCGCGGAGGACCGCAACTTCTACCACGAGTCCGCGGTCAGCCCGAAGGCGATGGTCCGCGCCGCCTGGAACACCGCCACCGGCAAGGGCCGCCAGTCCGGCTCGACGATCACCCAGCAGTACGTGAAGAACTACTACCTGAACCAGAACCAGACCGCGACGCGGAAGGTCAAGGAGTTCTTCATCTCGATCAAGCTGGACCGCAACCAGTCCAAGGACGACATCCTCGAGGGCTACCTCAACACCAGCTACTACGGCCGCAACGCGTACGGCATCCAGGCCGCCGCCCAGGCGTACTTCGGCACGGACGCCGCCGACCTGAACACCGCGCAGGGCGCCTACCTCGCCACGCTGCTCAACGCCCCCAGCGAGTACGACCTGTCCGCCCACCCGGAGAACGCGCACGCCGCCGAGGCCCGCTGGAACTACGTCCTGGACGGCATGGTCAAGGAGGGCTGGCTCAGCGCCTCCGAGCGCAAGGCCACGGCCTTCCCGAAGATCGACAAGCCCAAGCCCTCCGCCAGCAAGGCGGGCCAGCGCGGCTACATCGTCGAGGCCGTCAACCGCTATCTCGCCGATCATCACATCGTCGACGCCGACACCCTGCGCCGCGGCGGCTTCCGGATCGTCACCACGATCCAGAAGCCCAAGGAGGACGCCTTCGTCCAGGCCGCGCAGAAGAACGTGTACGACAAGCTCGGGCACACCAAGGCCGACAGCTACGTCCGGGCCGGCGGCGTCTCCATCGACCCGGCGACCGGCGACGTCGTCGCGCTCTACGGCGGCGTCGACTACACCAAGCAGTACGTGAGCAGCGCCACCAACGGCACCTACCAGCCCGGGTCGACCTTCAAGCCCGTGCTGTTCACGGCGGCAGTGCAGCACGGCTCGCAGACCGAGGACGGCGAGCCGATCACCCCGAACACCGTCTACGACGGCACCAACAAGCGCCCGGTGCAGGGCTCCGACGGCCCGGTCGGCTACGCGCCCTCGAACGAGGACGACGTCTCGTACGGCCCGATCACCGTCACCCGCGCGATGGACAAGTCGGTCAACGCGGTCTTCGCGCAGATGGCACAGGACGTCGGCACGTCCAGGGTCATAGACACCGCGCACGACCTGGGCATGCCCGCCTCGGTCGACATCCCCAAGACCCCGGCGATGGCGCTCGGCGCCTTCGGCCGGCCCAGCGCCAGCCCGCTGGACATGGCCCAGGTGTACGCGACGCTCGCCAACCACGGCAAGGAGATCCCGTACTCGCTGGTGCTCGGCGTCAGCAAGGACGGCCACGACCTGGGGCTGCCGGCCCGCCACGCGACGCAGTCCGTGCCGCGGTCGGCCGCCGACACCACGACCTCCGTGCTGCGCAGCGTGGTCGACAGCCCCGGCGGGACCGCGGCCGTCGCCCAGAACTCCGGCTGGCCGTCGGCGGCCAAGACCGGCACGGCCGAGGACGACAAGGCCGCGTGGTTCGCCGGTTACACGCCCAAGCTGGCCACCGTCGTCGCGGTGCTCGGCATGGACCCGGACACCGGGGCGCAGAAGTCGCTCAGCGGCTCCATGGGCCTGCCGCGGATCAACGGCGGCGGCGCGCCCGGCGACATCTGGTCCGCGTACACCTCGGCCGCGCTCGCCGACACGCCGGTGACCGGCTTCCATCTGAACCTCCAGGACGGGGCCGACACCACCTCGTCGGCGGGCGACGAGCCGACCGACACGCCGAGCTCACAGCCGGCGACCGACGAGCCGTCCACCACCACCGCGCCGCCGTCCACCGGCACGACGCCGGCGACGACCCCGCCCCCGGCCACCACCACCGCGCCGCCACCGCCGCCGCCGACCGAGACCGCGCCGGGCGGCGGGGAACAGCAGCCGCCGCCGACCGGTGGGGCGGGGCCGATCGGCGGGCCGACGGGGGCGCCGGACGCGGAAGACCAGGACGACACGCACTCCCATGAGGGGCGCGGCGGGCAGGTCCGTCCGGACACAGGGTGAGCGCGGGGGCGGTTCGGCCGCGGGCCGCCCCTACGCCCTCGGGGAGCCGGGGGCCTACAGATACAGCCCCGTGGAGTCGTCCGTGCCCTGGAGCCGCTCGGCGGCCACGGCGTGCAGATCGCGCTCGCGCATCAGCACGTACGCCACGCCCCGCACCTCGACCTCGGCCCGGTCCTCCGGGTCGTAGAGCACCCGGTCGCCGACCTCCACGGTCCGTACGTTCTGGCCCGCCGCGACGACCTCCGCCCAGGCCAGCCTGCGGCCGACGGCCGCGGTCGCCGGGATCAGGATGCCGCCGCCGCTGCGGCGCTCGCCCTCCGCGGTGTCCTGCCGTACGAGGACACGGTCGTGCAGCATACGGATGGGCAGCTTGTCGTGCTCACTGTTCGAACTCACGGCCACGACGTTACCGGCGGCGGCGCCGTACCGTCAGACCGGCCGCCAACGCCACGAGCGCCGCACCGGCCACCGCGGCCGGCACGATCCGCTCGGGGCGCGGCGCGCCGTCGTCCGTCACGAAGTGCGCCCTGGCCCGGCCGATCGCGCGGTTCGCCGCGACATACGCCTGGCCGACGCTGCGGTCGAGCGCGGAGACGGCCTTCGCCTTGGTGTCCCGCGCGATCGTGACGGGGTGCACCCGTACCGCGATCTCGTCGAGCGTGTCCGCGAGGTCCTGCCGTCTGCGGGAAATCTCCGCCTCGATCTGAGCGGGCGTCCTGGCACCTTCCGACACCGCACTGCCTCCATCGCCTGATTCGGTAGCGTTCGGACAGTCTGTCAGTACGACGCGGCGCGCGCCTCGTCGGCACCCCCGTTTGCCTGAGGAGCTTTTCCCCATGTCCGACCGTCTCGCCCCCGGCGACACCGCACCCGCCTTCACCCTCCCGGACGCGGACGGCAAGCCCGTCTCCCTCGCCGACCACCTCGGCCGCAAGGTGATCGTCTACTTCTACCCGGCCGCCCTGACCCCCGGCTGCACCAAGCAGGCGTGCGACTTCACCGACAACCTCGACGTGCTGGCCACCGCCGGGTACGACGTGCTGGGCGTCTCGCCGGACAAGCCGGAGAAGCTGGCGAAGTTCCGCGAGCAGGAGTCCCTGAAGGTCACGCTGCTCGCCGACCCGGACAAGGCCACGCTGACCGCCTACGGCGCGTACGGGGAGAAGGTGAACTACGGCCGGACGGTGATGGGTGTGATCCGCTCCACCTTCGTCGTGGACGAGGCCGGAAAGATCGCCCACGCCTTCTACAACGTCAAGGCCACGGGCCACGTCGCCAAACTCCTCCGCGACCTCAAAATCTGACCCTGCCTCACGAACGGCCCGCCCGCCCTCCGCCCGGCCGGGCCGTTCCCGCCCCCGACGTGACTCCGCCCCGCCTCCTTCGTTACTCCGTACGAGGGCCCGAACGAGCGCCCGGATCGGAGGAGAGGGAACGTGGCGGCCAGGTATACACGCGAACGGCTGGAAGAGGCAGCTCGCGAATTCCGGCACATCGACGACGCGGTGCGCTGTTGCGGAGGGCATCCGACGCCCGGCAGCAGGCGCTATCTACGTCAGAAAATGGCAGAAGCGGGCATAGACATCTCGCACCTTGCCACGCATCGGGTCCGGCACACTGAGAGCCGACTGCGTGAGGCCGTAGCCGCTTCCACCAGCATCATGGATGTCGTGCGTTACCTGGGCATCAGCCAGGTGGGTGGCAATCAGGCCCACATCAGCCGCCGGATCGCTGCCCTGGGCATCGACATCTCCCACTTCGCACGTGTCCGCACAGCACGCCCGCGGCCGGCGGTGAAGAGTCCTCTCCGTCTGCTCGACCCTGAGCAGGGCCGGATCCCCGGTCAGCGGCTACGCCGGGCGCTGCTTGGTATCGGGGGGGACGAGCGGTGCGCGCTGTGTGGTACCGGATCGGAATGGAACGGTAAGCCGCTCAAACTCGAAGTCGACCATATCAGTGGCGAGTGGTGGGACAACCGTCCGCACAATCTGCGGCTCCTCTGCCCCAACTGTCATGCGGTCACCGACACCTACCGTGGTCGAAAGGCGGTGTCCTGATGGCCGGGACCAGATACACCCGTGATCTGCTGTCACAGACGGCTGCCGAGGCGACCAGCCTGGTGGAGATGCTGCGATGCCTGGAATCGCCCATTGGCAGTGGCCCCCTGAACTACCTGCGCCGCAGACTGGCGCATCACGCCATCGACACGTCGCACTTCGTGGCGGAACCTCTTCCACCCCGCCGGAGACAGACCTATACAAAGGAGCAACTCCAAGCGGCGGCCGCACATGCGCACAGCATCCGGGGTGTGCTTGAGTATCTGGGCCGCCATCCGGGTGACAGTTCGTACAGCTACGTCAGAAAGAAGCTCCACCAATTCGGCATCGACACCACCCACTTCACAAGTGGCCGTGGGTACGGTCCACTCATCGTCCCGAGAGAGACGCTCGCGGCAGCGGTAGCCGCGTCTACGAGCCTGGCGGGTGCACTCAGAGTTCTTCGCATGAGCGACAACGCGGCGGCACGCACGCGGGTGAAGCACAGCCTGGAAACGCACGGCATCACGACAGCCCACTTCACCGGACAGAGACACTTCCGGGGCAGCGTCTCGCCCCACCGAAAATCCGCCGAGGAGGTTCTGCGTCGTCAGGACCCCGGCTCGAACCGCGTCAGAATCCCCATGTTGAGGCGGGCTCTTGACGAACTCGGAGTGGCCCACGTCTGCACCGCGTGCGGGACAGGCGACAACTGGCAGGGCAAGCAGCTGGTCCTGGAGATCGACCACATCAGCGGAGATCGGTTGGACAACCGCCGCGAGAACCTCCGGTATCTGTGTCCCTCCTGCCACAGCCAGACGAGCACCTTCTCGAACCGGTCCCGTCGTACCGCGACTACGGAAGCCCGGCTCTGAACCGGGTTCACAACTGGGTACAGTAGCGTTGCGGGCCCGTACCCCAGCTGGCCAGAGGGCGCCGGTTTAGATCCGGTGTGTCGTGGGTTCGAGTCCCACCGGGCCCACCGCACAGGCGAGGCACTCAAAGAGTGTCTCGCCTTTTCGCCGGTCAGGCGAGGAGGGCGGCGATCTGGGGGGCCAGGGCGCGGAAGGCCTTGCCGCGGTGGGAGATCGCGTTCTTCTCCGCCGCCGTCAGCTCGGCGCAGGTCCGTGTGTCACCGTCCGGCTGGAGAATCGGGTCGTACCCGAAGCCGCCGTCCCCCACCGGGGTGTACCGCAGTGTCCCGGTCAGCCGCCCCTCGGCGACCCGCGCGATGCCGTCCGGCAGCGCGAGCGCCGCCGCGCAGGCGAAGTGCGCGGCCCGGTGCTCCTCCCCGATGTCACCGAGCTGCGCGAGCAGCAGCGCGAGGTTCCCCGCGTCGTCGCCGTGCCGGCCGGCCCAGCGGGCGGAGAAGATCCCGGGCGCGCCGCCGAGCACGTCGACGCAGAGCCCGGAGTCGTCGGCGACCGAGGGCAGCCCGGTCGCCTCGGCCAGCGCCCGCGCCTTGAGCAGCGCGTTCTCGGCGAAGGTGACGCCGGTCTCCTTGACGTCGGGGATCTCGGGGTAGGCGTCGGCGCCGACGAGTTCGACGTCGAGCCCGGTGTCGGCGAGGATCGCGCGGAGCTCGCTGACCTTGTGGGCGTTGCGGGTGGCGAGTACGAGGCGGCGGGTCATGGCGTGGTCATCCCGGGGGTGCGGAAAACGGTGGGGTGGCGGCGGTACGGCCCCGGCGGCGCCGAGCGCGTGTCCGTACGCGCGCGGCGGGCGCCGCCGGGGCCGCGGCGGTCAGCCGGCGACGGTCGCGGTCGCCGCCAGGGCGGCCTGCTGGGCGGCGGTGAGGTCGGCGCAGCCGGCGACCGCGAGGGAGAGCAGCGCGTCGAGTTCCGCGCGGTCGAAGGGCTGGCCCTCGGCGGTGCCCTGGACCTCGACGAAGCGGCCGTCGCCGGTGCAGACGACGTTCATGTCGGTCTCGGCCTTGACGTCCTCCTCGTAGGCGAGGTCGAGCAGCGGCTGCCCGTCGACGATGCCGACGCTGACGGCGGCGACCGTGCCGGTCAGCGGGCGGGACTTGAGCTTGATGAAGTGGTGGGTCTGCATCCAGGCGACCGCGTCGGCGAGGGCGACGTAGGCGCCGGTGATCGCGGCGGTACGGGTGCCGCCGTCGGCCTGGAGCACGTCGCAGTCGAGGACGACGGTGTTCTCGCCGAGCGCCTTGTAGTCGATGACGGCCCGCAGCGAGCGGCCGATCAGGCGGGAGATCTCATGGGTGCGGCCGCCGATCTTGCCGCGCACGGATTCGCGGTCGCCGCGGGTGTTGGTGGCGCGGGGCAGCATCGAGTACTCGGCGGTGACCCACCCTTCGCCGCTGCCCTTGCGCCAGCGCGGTACGCCCTGGGTGGCGCTGGCGGTGCACAGCACACGGGTGTCGCCGAAGGAGACCAGTACGGAGCCTTCCGCGTGCTTGCTCCAGCTGCGCTCGATGGTGACCGGGCGGAGCTGATCGGGGGTGCGGCCGTCGAATCGTGACATGCGGACGAGCCTATCCGGGTGAGCGGCGGGGCCGGGACGGCGGTCCCGGCGGTCGCCGGTCCCCGCGTCTACCTCATGTCTTCGATGTCCGCCGCGATCGGATCTGCGTCCGTCCCGATGACGACCTGGATCGCCGTCCCCATCTTGACCACGCCGTGCGCCCCTGCGGCCTTGAGCGCGCCCTCGTCGACGAGCCCGGGGTCCCGTACCTCGGTGCGCAGCCGGGTGATGCAGCCCTCGACCTCTTCGATGTTGTCGAGTCCGCCGAGACCGGCGACGATCTTCTCCGCCTTGCTGGTCATCTGAAGTCTCCTGTTCCCCTGACCGGCCGATGGGTGCGACGGGTGCGACGCGTACGAAACATCCGATATGTCACGGTAACCCAACGTTCACCCCTCTTGTGCGAGGTCATGGGGAAGGGGGCTCACACCTCGTAGGTCGCGCCCGCCTTCGCCAGCTCGACCGGGCCGCGGAAGGTCTCCCGCGCGTCGCGGAGATTGACGGTCGGGTTGGTCCACGGCGGGATGTGGGTGAGCAGCAGCCGGGAGACACCCGCGGCGGCCGCGATCTCCCCGGCCTCGTGCCCGTTGAGGTGCAGATCGGGGATGTCCTCCTTGCCGTAGGTGAAGGACGCCTCGCACAGGAAGAGGTCGGCGGCGGTGGCCAGCTCCCGCAGGGACTCGCACGGGCCGGTGTCACCGGAGTACGCGAGGGTGGCGCCCTCGTGCTCGACGCGGAAGCCGTACGCCTCGACGGGGTGGCTGACCAGGTCCGTGGTGATGGCGAAGGGGCCGATCCGGAAGGAGCCGGGCTCCAGGGTGCGGAAGTCGAAGACCTCGCTCATGCACTTCTCGTCCGGTACGTCGCCGTAGGCGATGCTCAGCCGCCGCTCGGTGCCGGCCGGGCCGTAGACGGGGATCGCGGCGGCCGGTCCGCCGTCGTGGCGGTAGTAGCGGGCCACGAAGTAGCCGCACATGTCGATGCAGTGGTCGGCGTGGAGATGGCTGAGCAGTACGGCGTCCAGGTCGTAGAGCCCGCAGTGGCGCTGCAGTTCACCGAGGGCTCCATTGCCCATGTCGATCAGCAGCCGGAATCCGTCGGCCTCGACGAGATAGCTCGAACAGGCCGAATCCGCGGAGGGGAACGACCCCGAGCAGCCGACGACGGTGAGCTTCATTCCGGGAAACACCTCCGTGGGCGCGCCACATCACCCCATTCCGCCGGGGGTGGGGTGAAGGGCGGGAGCGGTCCGCATGTCCTGAGAGGGTAAGGCGCGGGGGTCGCCGACGCGCCTGTGCGGCGCCCCGTTGTGGGCGAACTCACCAGGACGGGTGTGGCCTCTCGAACGCCGTTCTGGCCGGGGACCACGGGCCCGGACGGCGGGGCCCCGCGGCCCGGGAGAGCAGAGCCCCGCGGCCCGGGAGAGCAGAGCCCCGCGGCCCGGGAGAGCGGGGCCGCAGACTCCCGTCAGGACCGGCGCCGCCGGCCCGTCCGGACCGGTCGGGACGGACCCGGCGGCCGGGTCCGGTACGGGAGTCGCGGCGGGCGCCTCAGGCCCAGAGCTGTCCTTGCAGCGCGGCGACCGCGGCCTCGGTGGAGGGCGCGGTGTATATCCCGGTGGACAGGTACTTCCACCCGCCGTCGGCCACGACGAACACGATGTCGGCGCGCTCGCCCGCCTGGTCGGCCTTCCTGGCGACCCCGAGCGCCGCGTGCAGCGCCGCGCCGGTGGAGACGCCCGCGAAGATGCCCTCCTCGCTGAGGAGTTCACGGGTGCGCCGGACCGCGTCCTGCGAGCCGACGGAGAACCGGGTGGTGAGGACGGTCTCGTCGTACAGCTCGGGCACGAAGCCCTCGTCGAGGTTGCGCAGCCCGTAGACCACGTCGTCGTACCGCGGCTCGGCGGCGACGATCGCGACGCCGGGGACCTTCTCGCGCAGATAGCGGCCGACGCCCATGAGCGTGCCGGTGGTGCCGAGGCCCGCGACGAAGTGGGTGATCGTGGGGAGGTCGGCCAGGATCTCCGGGCCGGTGGTCGCGTAGTGCGCGCCGGGGTTGGCCGCGTTGCCGTACTGGTAGAGCATCACCCAGTCGGGGTGCTCGGCGGCCAGCTCCTTGGCCATGCGGACCGCGGTGTTGGAGCCGCCGGCCGCGGGCGAGGAGATGATCTCGGCGCCCCACATGCCGAGCAGTTCGCGCCGCTCCGAGGAGGTGTTCTCGGGCATGACGCAGACGATGCGGTAGCCCTTGAGGCGGGCCGCCATCGCCAGCGAGATGCCGGTGTTGCCGGAGGTCGGCTCCAGGATGGTGCAGCCGGGGGTGAGGACGCCGTCCTGCTCGGCCTTCTCGATCATGTGCAGGGCCGGGCGGTCCTTGACCGACCCCGTGGGGTTGCGGTCCTCCAGCTTCGCCCAGACGCTCACCGCGTCGGACGGCGACAGACGCGGCAGGCGGACCAGCGGGGTGTTGCCGACCGCCGCCAGCGGACTGTCGTAGCGCATCAGCGCATGCCCCCGGCCACGGCCGGCAGGATGGTGACGCTGTCGCCGTCGGAGACCTTGGTGGCGATGCCGTCCAGGAAGCGGACGTCCTCGTCGTTGAGGTAGACGTTCACGAAACGGCGCAGTCCGCCGTTCTCGACCACGCGGTCGCGCAGGCCCGCGTGCCGGGTGTCGAGGTCCGCGAAGAGCTCGTCGAGCGTGCTGCCCGCCCCCTCGACGGCCTTCTGGCCGTCGGTGTAGGTGCGGAGGATGGTCGGGATGCGGACCTCGATGGCCATGGCTGCGCTCCTGATGAGTGCGTACGAAGGCGGGGCGGGGCAGGGGTGGGGCGGCGGGGCGGTGCGGCGGGCGTTCAGACGCGCGGACACGCCGCACTGGTGCGGCGGCACAGGTCGACGTGCAGCCGCGCCACGAGCAGCGGTGTGCCCGGCGTCTTGTCGCTCACGTCGAAGAGAACCATGGGGTCATCGTAACGATTCCCCTCGGCCGTCCGAGTGGCGCGTCCCACGATCCAAGACGTCAGGAGTACGAAGCCACCACTTTGACCTCTTCTTCGGTCACCTGGGCGTCCACGATGCGGAACGAGCGGAACTGGAACTCCTCCGCGGTGGACACCAGCACATAGTGGGCGCCCGGCTCGTTGGCGTAATTGATGTCGGTACGGGAGGGGTACGCCTCGGTCGCGGTGTGCGAGTGGTAGACGATCACCGGCTCCTCGTCACGGGCGTCGAGGTCGCGGTAGAGCTTGAGCAAATCAGTGGAGTCGAACTCGTAGAACGTGGGCGAGCGGGCCGCGTTCAGCATCGGGACGAACCGCTCGGGGCGGTCACTGCCCTCCGGGCCCGCCACGATTCCGCACGCCTCGTCGGGGTGGTCGGCGCGGGCGTGGGCCACGATCGCGTCGTACAGGTCCTGGGTGATGGTGAGCATGCGGGCAACGTAACAGGGGCGTCCCGCTCACAGGGAGGCGGCGTCGGCCACCGGATCGGGGGCCAGGTGCGGGCGGCGGGCGAAGGCCGCGGGGTTGCGGCGCTTGAGCACGCGGTAGCCGACGGCGAGCGAGCCGAACCACAGGGGGGCGCCGTAGAGCGAGACCCGGGCGTCGGCGTCGGCGGCGATGAGCACCACGACCAGTCCGAGGAAGGCCAGCGCGCACCAGCTGGTGGCGGCGCCGCCGGGCGCGGTGAACCAGGCGGGGGCGGCCCGCCCGGCGCGTACGGCGGCCCGGTAGCGGATGTGCGCGGCGAGGATGACCCCCCAGGTCCACACCCCGGCGACCGTGGCGAAGGCGGTGATGTAGGTGAACGCCCCCGCCGGGTCGGCCCAGTTGAGCCACACGCCGATGCCCATCACACCCGCCGAGGCGACGGTGCCCAGCGCGGGGGTGCGGCGGGCGGTGAGCCGGGTGAAGGCGCGCGGGCCCTGGCCGTTGACGGCGAGGTCGCGGAGCATCCGGCCGGTGGAGTACATCCCGGAGTTGCAGGACGACAGCGCGGCCGAGAGCACCACGAAGTTGACGATCCCGGCGCCGAAGGGGATGCCGATCCGGGCGAAGGCGGCCACGAACGGGCTGACGCCCGGCTGGAATTCGGTCCAGGACACCACGCACAGGATGACCGCGAGCGCGCCGACGTAGAAGAGCACGATCCGCCACGGCAGGGTGTTGATGGCCTTGGGCAGGGTCTCGCGGGGGTTCTTCGCCTCGCCCGCGGTGACGCCGACCAGCTCGACGGCCACATAGGCGAACATCACGATCTGCAAGGTGAGCAGTGACCGCAGGACCCCGTGCGGGAAGAAGCCGCCGTCGGCCCACAGATGGGTGACGGACGCGGTGGGGCCCGCGGCGGACACCCCGAGGACGACCACGCCGACGCCGATGAGGATCATGCCGATGATCGCGGTGACCTTGATCATCGACAGCCAGAACTCGACCTCGCCGAAGAGCCGTACCGAGATCAGGTTGGCGCCGAAGAGCACGACCAGGAAGCCGAGCGCGGCGATCCACTGCGGGACGGCCGGCCACCAGTAGGCGAGGTAGGTGGCGGCGGCGGTGACCTCGGCCATGCCGGTGACGACCCACATCAGCCAGTACGTCCAGCCGGTGACATAGCCCGCGAAGGGGCCCAGGAACTCCCGGGCGTAGTCGGCGAAGGAGCCGGAGACCGGGCGGTAGGTGAGCAGTTCGCCGAGCGCCCGCATGATGCAGAAGATGGCGGCGCCGGCGACGGCGTACATGAGGATCAGGGCGGGTCCGGCCTGGTGTATCGCGCGGCCGGCGCCGAGGAAGAGACCGGTGCCGATGGCGCCGCCGATGGCGATCATCTGGATCTGGCGGCTGCCGAGGCCCCGGGCGTAGCCCTCGTCGCGGGGGCCGGTTCCGGGGGCCTCGTCGGTCCCCTTGTCACCTATGTCGGTCACATCCGTCATAACCGGATTCGTACCATGGGTACGCGGGCCCGGCACGGCGGCGGTTCACCCGGAAGGGCTCAGCCCATCAGGGCGTCGACCAGTGACTCCTGGAGGCCGCCGAGCCACAGATACGCCATGACCAGGGGTTTACGGGGGTCGCCCTCCGGCAGGTGGTACAGCTCGTCGCTCTCGTCCTCGCTGACCTCCAGCCGGGTGCCGATGGTCAGCCGCAGGTCGTTGAGACCGCCGAGCCACCGACCGGCCTGCTCGGCGGTCAGCTGGAGCACCGGGCCGCCCCCGTCCAGCACCCGGACCATGGCCAGCGCGTCCTCGCGCTTGCGGGTCCGCAGGTCGTTCTCGGTGAAGCGGCGGAACTCCGAGGCGTCGGCGCTCTCCTCGTACGCGTCCGGGAAGAGCCGGGCGAGCGCGGGGTCGGAGGGCGGCTTGGTCGGGCCGTCGGTGAAGAGCGCGGCCAGGGGGTCCTCGTCGGCGTCCGCGGGCTGCTCTCCGGGGCCGATCAGTTCGAGCAGCTGGACGGCGAGGCTGCGCAGGATGGAGATCTCCACGTCGTCGAGCGCGATGGCGGCACCACCGCCGTCGACGGGCTCGAAGTATCCGGCCCGGGCGCGGCGGCCCATCAGCGGTCCTGCGAGAGGGTCGCCCACAGGCCGTAGCCGTGCATGGCCTGCACGTCGCGCTCCATCTCCTCGCGGGTGCCGCTGGAGACCACGGCCCTGCCCTTGTGGTGGACGTCCTTCATCAGTTCGGTGGCCTTGCTCTTCGAGTAGCCGAAGTAGGTCTGGAAGACATACGTCACGTAGCTCATGAGGTTGACAGGGTCGTTGTGGACGATGGTCACCCAGGGAACGTCCGGCTCGGGGAGCGCGAAGGGCGCTTCGCTCGATTCCGGGCGTTCGATCTCGACAGGCGCGGCGACACTCACCCCTCCATGCTGCCGCGCGTGTGGCGTGTCGCACAAATGGTCCTGAACAGCCGCGGTCGCGAACGAGAAATCGTCAAAGTGACGAGATAGGGGGTAGCATCCTCACCATGACCACAGCGGACCTGGGACTGCCGGTGGACGTGCCCTCCACCGCACTGTTCACCGACCGGTACGAATTGACGATGCTGCAAGCGGCCCTGCGCAGCGGCGCGGCCCACCGTCACTCGGTCTTCGAGGCGTTCACCCGCCGGCTGCCCGAGGGGCGGCGCTACGGGGTGGTGGCGGGCACCGGCCGGGTGCTGGACGCGGTGGAGAACTTCCGCTTCGACGCGCCCGTCCTGGACTTCCTGCGGCGCGCGGACGTGGTGGACGCCGCGACCCTGGACTGGCTGGCGGACTACCGCTTCACCGGCGACATCTGGGGCTACCCCGAGGGCGAGGTGTACTTCCCCGGCTCACCGATCCTGCGGGTCGAGGGCAGCTTCGCCGAGGCCGTGGTGCTGGAGACGGTGATCCTCTCGATCCTCAACCACGACTCGGCGATCGCCGCCGCGGCCTCCCGGATGGCCGTCGCCGCGGGCGGCCGGCCGCTGATGGAGATGGGCGCCCGGCGCACCCACGAGCTGGCCGCGGTGGCCGCGTCCCGGGCCGCGTACATCGGCGGTTTCGGCACCACCTCGAACCTGGCGGCGGGCTTCCGCTACGGCATCCCCACGGTCGGTACGGCCGCGCACGCGTTCACCCTGCTGCACGACACCGAGCGGGACGCCTTCACCGCCCAGGTGGAATCACTCGGCCGGGGCACCACTCTTCTGGTGGACACCTACGACCTGACCGAGGCGGTCCGCACGGCCGTGGAGGTGGCCGGGCCCGAGCTGGGCGCGGTCCGGATCGACTCCGGCGATCTGCTGCTGCTCGCGCACCGGGTGCGGCAGCAGCTGGATGACCTCGGCGCCCGGGACACGAGGATCGTGGTCACCTCGGACCTGGACGAGTACGCGATCGCGTCGCTGGCCGCGGCTCCGGTGGACTCCTACGGGGTGGGGACGTCGCTGGTGACCGGCAGCGGTCAGCCGACGTGCGCGATGGTCTACAAGCTGGTCGCGCGGGCTTCGTCGGACGCGCCGGGCGCGGAGCTGACGGCCGTGGCGAAGAAGTCGATGGGCGGGAAGACGAGTGTCGGCGGCCGCAAGTGGGTCGCGCGGCGGCTGGACGAGGAGGGGGTGGCGGACGCGGAGGTCGTGAGCAGTGGGCCGGTGCCGCCCGAGCTGGCGGGGCGGCAGTTGCTGGTGCCGCTGGTGCGGGGTGGTGAGGTCGTGGGGCGCGAGCCGCTCGACGCGGCGCGGGCCCGGCACATCGCCGCTCGCGCGGGGCTGCCGCTGTCCGCCACCCAGCTCTCCCGCGGCGAGCCGGTCCTCCCCACGCTGACCCCCTGACGGGGAGTACCCAGGACCCCGGCCCCGGGGGGGTGCGCCCCGCAAGGGGCGCGAGGAACTGCGCGACCAGCCACAACGGCGGACCACCCCGCCAACCGGGCACGGGGGGCACCCCCGGGGGGCGAGCGGGGGCTTCCCTGCGGGGCTCTCTCCCCTGACCCGCCCCTCCCCGAAACCGGAGCTCCGCCCCGGACCCCGCCCCCCGGGGGGGTGCGCCCCGCAAGGGGCGCGAGGAACTGCGCGACCAGCCACAACGGCGGACCACCCCGCCAACCGGGCACGGGGGGCACCCCCCCAGGGGCGCTGGGGGCACCCCCGGGCGAAGCCTGGGGGCGGAACTGCGCGACAAGCCACAACCCCGGGCCACCGCCCCACCGGGCACGAGGGGCACCCCCTCAGGGGCGCGAGGAACTGCGCGACCAGCCACGACGGCGGACCACCCCGCCAACCGGGCACGGGGGGCACCCCCCCAGGGGCGCTGGGGGCACCCCCGGGCGAAGCCTGGGGGCGGAACCGCGCGACAAGCCACCGCGGCGGCCAACCGCGCCCACCGGGCGCAACGCGCACCCCCGGAGCGACGGGCCCGGGCCGGAGGCCGAAGGCGTACGCTCGCCCCCGCGGCAAGCGGCCCGCGGGCCGCGCTCACCCAGCCCTTCCGGGCCGGAGGCCACGTGTCTAGGCTCGTACGCGTACAGCCGTCCCCCACTCATCCGCCGGAAGGGCACCATGCACCGCGCACTGATCGTCGTCGACGTGCAGAACGACTTCTGCGAGGGCGGCAGCCTCGCGGTGCCGGGCGGGGGCGACGTCGCCGCCGCGATCACCGATCTGATCGGCGAGACCGCCGGCTCGTACCGCCATGTCGTGGCCACCCGGGACAACCACATCGACCCCGGTGACCACTTCTCCGCCCACCCGGACTACGTCGCGTCCTGGCCCGCGCACTGCGTGGCCGGCACGGAGGGCGTCGGCTTCCATCCGAACTTCGCCCCCGCCGTCGCCTCGGGCGCGGTGGACGCCGTCTTCGAGAAGGGCGCCCACGCGGCCGCGTACAGCGGTTTCGAGGGCACCGACGAGAACGGCGAAGGGCTCGCCGCGTGGCTGCGCGGCCGCGGGGTCACCGAGCTGGACGTCGTGGGCATCGCCACCGACCACTGCGTACGCGCCACCGCGCTGGACGCGGCCCGCGAGGGCTTCACCACCCGGGTGCTGCTCGACCTGACCGCGGGCGTGGCCCCGGACACCACCGAGCGCGCGCTGACCGAGATGCGTGAGGCGGGCGTGGAGCTGACCGGCAAGCCGGTCGTCTCAAGCTGAGCCGTACGGCCCCGGGCTTCCCTACCGCACCGCGCGGCTCAGCGCCGAGATGGGGTGCCAGGGATCACCCGTACGCGCGTGGTAGTCGCGCCAGATCACCCCGTCCGGGTGATGCAGCACCGCGGTGATCTCGTCGGGCGTCGGCGGCTCCGCGTTGCCGCTGAGCCGGGCGCCCCGGAAGCCCAGATTGCTGAGCCGGGTCAGCGCCCGCTGCCGGTTCAGGGCGTGCACGACCACCCGCACGACATGCTCCGCGCGGGCCGGATCGGGCAGCCTGAGCGCCACGACGACCGTGCCGCCCGGGAGCCTGGTGAAACCGCCGACCGCCATGCCCACATCTTCGGGCGTCCGGCCGCCGCCCACCAGGGGGCAGCGGCCGAACGTCACATCAGTGCAGGTCACAGCGGTAAAACGGTGATCACCTGTGCGCGGGACCGACCTGGACGGTCATCGTGCTGCCGTCCAGCGCCTCGCTCAGGATGGAGATCCTGGTGTTGGTGTCCGGCACCTTGACGCTGCCGGTCGGGTTGCTCGCGTACCAGTACGTCCCGTAGTGGTCGTCGAAGATCGGCGTGCCGAGCTTCGGGGAGATCCGGGCGGCCGAGCCGTTGTCGTGCAGCGTGAACCCGTCGGTCGGGTACCAGCTGAACGGCGAGTCGTAGGCCTGCACCCGGTTGCGGATCAGGCTGCCGTTGGACCACTTCTCGGGCTTGGCGTGCGCGTCCACCGGCAGGATCTCGCCCTGTCCGGGGTGGACGCCGACGCTGTTGTCCGCCTGCGAGGTGTCCCACAGCCAGATCAGCAGACCGTTCTGGTACGGGAAGTGCTCGACCTTCTTGGGCGTGGTGTTGAGCCAGCCGAAGTTGTACGGACCGGTCTTGAGCGTCTGGTCGTACGACACGTACTGCCGGTTCTCGGCGATGTAGTACTCGGGGTAGTCCTTGCTGAAGGACGCGCCGATCCGGGAGAAGCCCACGGCGGTCCAGCCGTTGTCGCCGCTCTCGGCGCCGTCGCTGAGGACGGTCTGCCCGTCGGCGGTGACGGTGATCGCGTCGGCCGCGAAGCCCATCTGGGCGACACCGCCGTCGGTCAGGTAGCGGAAGCGCAGCTGGATCTTCTGCCCGGCGTAGGCGTCCAGCGGGAAGGACAGGTTCTCGTACGCGCCCGAGGTGCCGGTCAGGGCGGGGGCGTCGCTGCCGTCGCGCGGGAGGGTCTTGCCGTTGGCCGTGCCGTCGAGCGCGGTCCAGTCGGCGCCGCCGTTCGTGGAGACCTCGGTGTAGAGGAAGTCGTAGTTCTCCTCGATGTCCCACCAGCCCTTGAGGCTCAGCGCGGCCGAGGACTTGCCGGTCAGGTCGACGTCACGGGTCAGCGTGTTGGACAGGTTGTCACCCGAACCGCTCCACCACTGGCTGCTGCCCTCGGCGGGCGTGGTGACGGTGGTGGTGACCGGCTTGTCGGGCAGCTGGACCACGACGGCCTGTTTGTCCTTGGTGTTGTACTCGGCGACGCCCAGCCTGGTGGTGGAGTTCTTCGCCGCCTTGGCCGTGCTGTAGTTGAGCCAGCCCAGCTGGAGCTTGTCCCAGGCGCTCAGGTCGTCGGGCAGGTCGCCGATGGCGTTCTTGCCCGTGCCCAGCCACGATCCGGAGGACATCAGCGACCAGAAGGCGACATTGGACTCGCCGACGTACGTGGTGTCGTACTCGTCGGGCAGACCCAGGTCGTGGCCGTACTCGTGGGCGTAGACGCCCAGTCCGCCGTTCTCCGGCTGGAGGGTGTAGTCGCCGACCCAGATGCCGGTGTTCCCGATCTGGGTGCCGCCCGCGCGGTTGCCGGCCGGGCCGGTCCGGCCGACGTCCGAGCCGTACGCGTACCAGCGGTGCGCCCACAGCGCGTCGGTGCCCTGCGCGCCGCCGCCACCGGACTCGTCCTCGCCCGCGTGGACGATCTGGAAGTGGTCGATGTAGCCGTCGGGCTCGTTGAAGTTCCCGTCACCGTCGTAGTCGTAACGGTCCCACTGGTCGTACTGCGCCAGGTCGGCCTTGACCTGGGCGTCGGTACGGCCCTGGGCCTTCTGGTCGGCGACATAGGCGGTGGTGGCGTCGCGGATCAGGTCCCAGGCGCTGGAGCAGATCGTGGAGCCGCACCAGTTGGAGCCGTAACGGGCCTCGTTGTAGGGCACCTTGACCCAGTCGGAGACCTCGCCGTCGACCGAGTAGCGGCCCGAGGACTGGGTCTCGTAGTACTTCGCCAGCGACTCCTTGTTCGAGGCGTGCGAGAAGTACAGGTCCTGGAAGTGGGCCCGGTTGTAGTCGGCCTGCCAGGCGGTGCTGTTGTCGACCTTCGGGTCCGGCTTGGCGATGGTGTTGTGCGCCGGGCCGGGGGTGCCGCCGTACTTCGGGACCGGCGGCTTCGGACCGTCCGGGCCGTCGGGGTCGTAGGCGGTGGTGTTGTCCACGGTGTCGCCGAACTCGACCAGAATGGTGAAGATCTTGTCCGTCTTCTCCCGGCCGAGCTCGACGTACTTGCTCTTCTTGCCCTTGCCGGAGCCGAGTTGGACGACCTTCGAGGCACCGCGCTGCTCCACGGTGGCATTGCCGGAGACGACCTGCTGAAGGGCGGCCGAGTGCTCGGCCGCCTGCTGTTTGCTGAACGGGCCCGGCAGGTCGTGCGGTTCGTTCGCTGCCGGGTCGTGCGTGGCCGCCGCCGCTGCGGGGCTCGTTGCCTGGTCCGGGGCCGCCGCGTGGGCGACCCCGGCGGTGGTGACCGCGGGTACGCCCAGCACGGCTATCGCGAGGGCCAGGGCGGCGGGACGGGTGATCCTCCGCTGAGTTTTCAAGATCCTTGACCTCCCCTTGGGAAAGGCCATTGCACCGGAGTGACAGAAGAAAAAACAGATCTTGACTTGTGCATGGCAGGCTACTAGGTTTGCCGGTTTCCGGATTCCACGCACCGCTGAGCGGACGGACACCGGCACAACACTCCCTCGCTGCACTTGCGTTGGACACCCGCTCACGTGTGCGACCCCGTGCGCCCCCTGTGCACCGCACAGCTGGTAAGGCGATGCTTACCCGGCGTCAGCTTCGGGCATGCCGAATCGTAGAGTGGTTCCCCGTCAGCCTTGAGCTTCCCGTCAGCGTGCTCCCGCATCGACGTATCCGAGGACGGATCCCCCATGCCGCGTCCCGCGCATATCGCCTACGGTCTGCTGACCGTCGTTCTGTTCACCGTCGCGGTGCTGCTGGCGGCGGATGTGCGCTCCGGTGCCGGGGTCGTCGCGGTCGCCGCGGCCGGGCTGGTGCTGGGCGTCGGTGTCGCCACCGCGCTGACCGTCCGCGGCCGCCGGATCGCCGTCGTCGTGGCGCCGCCGGTGCGCGCGGTGAGCGCCGTGCTGACCTCCGCGCGGGTGCCGCGGGCCAGGGTGCGCGCCGCGGCGGCCGAGGCGCGCCAGCACTCGCTGCGCGGCTGAGCCCGGCCCGTCCCCGGCCGACCGGGGCTCAGACGGCGGCCACGACCACCGTACGGGCCGCCTTGTCGTGCAGGCACTGCCGGAACGGCCGGTCCCAGGTGCACCACAGCGAGTTGATCAGCCAGAACAGCGGCCCTATCAGGATCGCGCTCAGCACACCGGGCAGCGCGTAGACCGCCGCCCGGGCCCAGCCCGCGGCCCCCGGCACCCCGCCGTCGGACAGCCGGGCGGCCCGGATGCGCAGCACCATCTTGCCCACGGTCTGGCCCCGCACGGCCGTCATCGCGCCTTCGAGCGCGAAGTAGAGCACATAGCCGAGCGTGCCGACGAGCACCTGTTTGCCGTACGAGGCGTCCTCCGCGTGGAAGACCTGACCGCCGAGCGCGGCGAAGGTCACCGCCATGCCGACGGCGACGAGGATCACGGTGTCGATCGCCCGGGCCGCGAAGCGCTGCCCGAAGGTGGCGAGGGGGGCCATGCCGGACGGTTGCTCTGCGCTCATGGCTGGTCAGTAAATCAGCCATCGGAGTGACGGTACAGAGCGGGCCCGCGGACGGTCCCTCAGACCGCCTGGACCACCACGGTCCTGGCCACCTTGTCCTCCAGGCCCTGCTTGTACGGCCGGTCGACGAGCACGGTCAGCCCGATCACCAGGAACCAGACGCAACTGCAGCAGAAGGCCGGCAGCCACAGCACGAGCGCGCGCAGCGCGGAGGCCGTGGGGGTCGGCACCCCGCCGTGGTCGAGCATCGCGGCCCGCAGGCCCATCGCCCTCTTGCCGATGGTCTGGCCGGTGGACTTCGTCATGAAGAACTCGTAGAGGAAGCCGATGCCCGCGGTGAAGACGCCGCCGACCGCCGAGCGGCCCGAGGTGAAGTTGTTGCTGTGCACGCCGAGCGCGGCCCAGTCCAGCAGGAAGGCGGGGATCAGCACGATGACGATGTCGATGATCCGGGCGAGCAGGCGCTTGCCCGACGGCGCCAGCGGCGGCATCCCGGCGAGCGGGTCGGGGGCGCCGCCGTAGGGCCCGCCGGCGTAAGGGTTCTCACCGTAGGGCCCGCCCGGACCGCCCTGGCCACCGGGACCGCCCTGGCCACCCTGGCCGCCGCCGGGGCCGTACGGGCCGCTCGCGTAGGGGTCGCCGGGCGGCGGCCGGTCGGGCGGGGGCTGGTTCGGAGGCGGGTCGTACGGTGAGCCTCCGGGCGCACCGGAGCCGTCGTGGGGCCGCTTGGCGAACGGATCGTCAGGCGATCCGGGCGTCGGCTGATCGGTACTCATACGCCGAGTCAACCCCGGGGTGCCGGCCCCCGCCCGCCGCGCGATCCGTTCGGAGTACGCCCGGGTGCCGGTCCGCGCGGCCGGGCACGGGTCCGCTCAGTCGCCCGCGACGAACGTACGGGCCGCCTTGTCGTGCCAGCACTGCTTCCACGGCCGGTCGAACAGACACCAGGCCACCCCGACCACACCGACCGCCAGCACATCCAGCACGGAGCGCGTCAGCCAGCGGCGCAGGCTCGCGCCGAAGGCCGGCGGCAGCTGCGCCTCGATGTCCAGCACCCGCAGCCCGACCAGCTTCTTGCCCAGCGTGCGGCCCCACTTGACGGTGGGCAGCACTTCGAGCAGCAGCCCGACGAGGACCGCGACGACGAGCACCGCGCCGAGCTGGGCGCCCGTGGTGCCGTCGATCAGCCACACCTTGACCGTCTCACCGGTCAGCCTGGCCCGGTCCACCTTGTCCTTGGCGTGGTGGTAGGCGGCCGTGCCCAGCGGTACGGCGGCGGCGCCGACCACCGCGGCCGCCACGACGGTGTCGATCACCCGCGCGGCGAACCGCCGTACCAGCCCGCCCGGCCGCTCCTGCTGCCGCGCGCCGGCGAAGGGGTCGGCGACGGGGGGCCGCCACGGCACGACCGGCTCGTCCCGCGCCAGCTCCTGCACCCGCCCCGCCCATCCCCCGGACCGCGCCGGCGGGGTCGGCTGTACGGGCGCCGCCGGCCGCACCGGAGAGGCGGGCCGCACGGGCGGGGCGGGCTCACCGTACGGGCCCGCCTGCGGCGGTACGGCCCGCGGGTCCGGCTGCGGCTGCGGCTGCGGCTGCGCGGTGAACGGCCCGCCCGGCGCTCCCGGTCCCGGCGCGGCGGGCTCCCGCGCGGCCGGAGTGCCCCAGGAGATACGCGGCAGACCGGCCGCGGGCTCGGCCGGGGCCGGCCAGACGGGGGCCACCGGGGGTGCGGCGGGCCCGAGTTCGGCCACCGGCGCGGCCGGGTCCTCGTCCATGAACATCGGCCCCGACTCGTCCACCGCCCGCTCCCGCGCGGGGCCGCCCTGCGCGGGCACGGGTGCGCCCTGCGCCGCGGCGTCCACCCCGGGCGCGGGCCGACTCGTACCCGGTACCCAGGACGAGCCGTTCCAGTAGCGGATGTAGTTCGGGATCGACGGGTCCGGGTAATAGCCCGGGACCGGGGACGCGGAGGACGAAGAACCGGAGGAGCCAGAAGTGGGTGCGCTCATGGTTCACAGGTTCCGTATCTGCTCGGCCGGGGGGTGTATGACGTCCACATCTACCAGAACGGCGGACCCCTCGGGTCCGTCGTGGTCCGCACCACCCTCGTTGACTCGTCTTTACCCCCCTGCGCCGCCGCTTGCCCAAGGTTCGGAAAATTTGAACCCAATCCCGGGAATCCGCGTAATGGTTGGGGTGGCACGCGCTCTCTTCCAGGTGCAGGTCCCGATCGCGCAACCCGCCGACAGGGGACACCGCGCCAAGGAAAGGACGTCGACACATGCAGACCGTGGTGGAACGTGAACTCGAAATGCAGCTCGTCCTGTCGCCGGAACGGAGCATTCCGGTACCGGCCAGGCTGGCCTACCGCACGGACGACCCGTACGCCGTGCACGTCACCTTCCATGTGGGCTCGGACGCGCCCGTGAACTGGACGTTCGCCCGTGAACTCATCGTCGAGGGGGTGTTCAGGCCGTGCGGCCACGGTGATGTGCGGATCTGGCCGACCAAGGTCAACGGCCGCGGTGTGATCTGTCTGGCGCTCAGCTCCCCCGACGGCGACGCGCTGCTCGAAGCGGCGTCCTCGCCGGTCGCCGCCTGGCTGGAACGCACCCTGCGGGTCGTCCCGCCCGGCACCGAGCACGAGCAGCTCGGCATGGACGACGGGCTCAGCCGGCTGCTCGCCCCCGCCGCCGGGGACGAGCTGTGGCTGCGCGACCACTGGTCGGGCAAGGACGACACGCCGGACACCGGTGCGTAGCGCGGCCGGACCGGTACGCCCTCCCGCGGCCCACGCCGGCGCCTTACGCCCGCCCGTGGGCGGACCCGCGTGCCGTACCGGACCGGCGGGTCAGAACACCTTGCCCGGATTGAGCAGCCCCAGCGGGTCGAAGACCGCCTTCAGCCCGCGCTGCAACTCCACACCGACCGGGCCCAGTTCGCGGGCCAGCCACTCCTTCTTGAGCAGGCCCACGCCGTGCTCACCGGTGATGGTGCCGCCGAGCGCGAGGCCGAGGGCCATGATCTCGTCGAAGGACTCCCGGGCCCTCCGGGTCTCGTCCGGGTCGCGCGCGTCGAAGCACACCACGGGGTGGGTGTTGCCGTCGCCCGCGTGCGCGCACACCCCGATCGTCAGGTCGTACTTGCGCGCGACGGCCGCCACGCCGTCGAGCATGTCGCTGAGCCGGGTACGCGGGACGCACACGTCGTCGATCATCATGGCGGTGGACACCCGCTCCAGCGCGGTGAGGGCCATCCGCCGTGCCTGGAGCAGCAGTTCGGACTCGGCCTCGTCCTCCGCGGGCACCACCTCGGTGGCGCCGGACGCCGTGCACAGCTTCCCGAGCGCGGCCAGGTCGGCCGCCGGGTCCGGGGTGTCGAAGGCGGCGAGCAGCAGCGCCTCGGTGGTCTCGGGCAGCCCCATGTTGGCCATCGCGTTGACCGCGCGGACCGTGGTGCCGTCCATCAGCTCCAGCAGCGAGGGCACATGCCCGCTCGCCATGATCGCGGACACGGCCGCCCCGGCCGCCGCCGTCGAGGGGAACTCCGCGACCAGCGCCAGCTGACGGGGAGGCGCCGGCCGCAGCGCGAGCACGGCCTTCACCACGACGCCGAGCGTGCCCTCGGAGCCGACGAACAGCCGCGTCAGGTCGTAGCCCGCCACACCCTTGGCGGTACGCCGCCCGGTGGTCAGCAGACGCCCGTCGGCGAGCACGACCTCAAGGCCGAGGACGTACTCGGCCGTGACGCCGTACTTCACACAGCACAGGCCGCCCGCGCCCGTACCGATGTTGCCGCCGATCGTGCACTGCTCCCAACTGGACGGATCCGGCGGGTAGGAGAGCCCCTGCTCGGCCACCGCGCGGGAGAGCACGGCGTTGACGACGCCGGGTTCGACGACCGCGATCCGGTCCACCGGGTCGATCTCCAGAATGCGGTCCATGGCCGTCAGGGACAGCACGACACAGCCGTCGACGGCGTTGGCGGCGCCCGACAGTCCCGTGAGGGCGCCCTGCGGGACGACCGGCACGCGGAACTTCGTGGCCGTCCGCATCACGTGCTGGACCTCTTCCACGGTGCGCGGCCGTACCACCACGGCCGCGGTGCCCGCTTCCGAGAAGCTCGCCATGTCCCGGGCGTAGGACGCCACGACGTCCGGATCGGTCACGATGGCCTCGGCGGGCAGGCCCGCGAGCAGCTCAGCCCTCACATCCTCACGCATGCGGATACTTTTGCACACGGGGACGCCCCAACGGCGAGTCCTCGCGCCCCATTAGGGGCGCGAGGAACTGCGCGACAAGCCCACCAGCGGCGGGTGGTCCCGGAACCGGCGTCCAGGGGCAGCCCGGAGGGACCCTCAGAGATTGCCCCGGCGTTCCTGCTCACGCTCGATCGCCTCGAAGAGCGCCTTGAAATTCCCCTTGCCGAACCCGAGCGACCCATGACGCTCGATCATCTCGAAGAAGACCGTCGGCCGGTCCTGCACCGGCTTCGTGAAGATCTGCAGCAGATACCCGTCCTCGTCCCGATCCGCGAGGATCTTCAGCTCGCGCAGTTCCTCCAGCGGCACCCTCGTGTCGCCGACCCACTCCCCCAGCGTGTCGTAGTACGAGTCGGGGGTGTCGAGGAACTCCACGCCCGCCGCCCGCATCGCCTTGACGGAGGCCACGATGTCGTTCGTGGCGAGCGCGATGTGCTGCACCCCGGGGCCGCCGTAGAACTCCAGATACTCGTCGATCTGGGACTTCTTCTTGCCCGCGGCCGGCTCGTTGAGCGGGAACTTGACCTTGAGGGTGCCGTCGGCGACGACCTTGGACATCAGCGCGGAGTACTCGGTGGCGATGTCGTCGCCCACGAATTCCTTCATGTTGGTGAAGCCCATGACCTGGTTGTAGAAGGTCACCCACTCGTCCATCCGGCCGAGTTCGACATTGCCGACGCAGTGGTCGATCGCCTGGAAGAACCGGCGGGCGGGCGGCTCGACGACCGGCTCGACGGCCGTGTAACCGGGCAGGTAGGGCCCGTCGTAGCCGGTGCGGTCGACCAGGGTGTGCCGGGTCTCGCCGTAGGTGGCGATGGCCGCGAGCACGACCGTGCCGTGCTCGTCCTTGAGCTCGTACGGCTCCTCCAGGCCGGTGGCGCCGTGCTCGACCGCGTACGCGTAGGCGGCGCGCGCGTCGGGGACCTCGATGGCCAGGTCGACCACGCCGTCGCCGTGCGCGGCCACGTGCTCGGCCAGCAGGCGGCCCCGGTCGGTGGCGGGTTTGATGACGGAGGTGAAGACGAAGCGCGCGCCGCCCGACTCCAGGACGTAGGAGGCGGTCTCTCGGCTGCCGTTCTCCGGCCCGGAGTACGCGACGCGGCGCATTCCGAACGCGGTCGAGTAGTAGTGCGCCGCCTGCTTCGCGTTGCCCACCGCGAAGACGACGGCGTCCATGCCCTTCACCGGGAAGGCGTCCTTGGTCTCAGTCATGGCAAAAGCGTCCCGCCGCCGCCCAGAGTGCGCAATAGTTCCCGATTTCACTGGACACCCTGCCCAGCACACGCCACGATCGACAGGTCAATCTGTGCAGGATGACCATGGAAGGCGGGCGGGGCATGGGAACGGGCGGAATAGACGGGTTGGACGGCCGGCTGATCACGCTGCTGGACCGGGAGCCGAGGATCGGGGTGCTGGAGGCGTCCCGGCGGCTGGGTGTGGCCCGCGGCACCGTGCAGGCGCGACTCGACCGGCTGAGGGCCAACGGGGTGATCCGCGGCTTCGGCCCCCAGGTGGACCCGGCGGCGCTCGGCTACCCGGTGACCGCGTTCGCCACCCTGGAGATCAAGCAGGGCCAAGGCGCGGACGTACGGGCGCACTTGACCACCGTGCCGGAGGTGCTGGAGCTGCACACCACGACCGGGCAGGGCGACATGCTGTGCCGGCTGGTCGCCCGCTCCAACGCCGATCTCCAGCGGGTGATCGACCGGGTTGTCGGCTTTGATGGCATTGTCCGGGCCTCCACGGCGATCGTCATGGAGAACCCGGTGCCGCTGCGGATGATCCCGCTGGTGGAGCAGGCGGCGCGGGACACCTAGACCGCCGGACGACGGCGGGAGCCCCGCGCGGTACGGAGCATGGGCGGTACGGAGCACGGGCGGTCCGGAGCACGCGCGGCACGAGGCGTGCGCGGTACGGAGGAGGAGGCGGCCGGCGGTGAGTTTCTGGCAGTACCTCTCCAGCCGGCACCAGCAGCTGCTGGCCGACACGTATCAGCACGCCAGCGCCGTCTTCCAGTGCATGGTGCTGGCCACCCTCATCGGCGTGGTGATCGGCGTGGTCACCTACCGCAGCGACTGGGCCGGGAATCTCGCCGTCACCTCGACCGTCTCGATCCTCACGATCCCCTCCCTCGCCCTGATCGGTCTGCTGATCCCGGTGCTCGGCCTGGGGGTGCCGCCGACCGTGACGGCCCTGACGCTGTACGGGCTGCTGCCGGTCGTCCGCAACGCGATCGTCGGACTGCGCGGGGTGGACGCCTCACTGGTCGAGACCGCCAAGGGGCTCGGCATGTCACGGGCGGCCCGGCTGCTGCGGGTGGAACTGCCGCTGGCCTGGCCGCCGATCCTGGCCGGCATCCGGGTCTCCACGCAGATGCTGATGGGCATCGCGGCGGTGGCGGCGTACGCCTCGGGCCCCGGGCTGGGCAATGAGATCTTCCGCGGGATCGCCTCGCTGGGCAGCGCCAACGCGCTCAACGAGGTGCTGGCGGGCACGCTCGGGATCATCGTGCTCGCGCTGCTCTTCGACGCGGCCTATGTGCTGATCGGCCGGCTGACGATCCCGAGGGGGAGCCGTGGCTGAGGAACCGTTCCCACGAGAGGGAGCCCCGGGACCCGGGCGGTCCGGTGGGGCCGGCGGTTCCCACGCGGCCGGTCCGCGGACGGGCGCGACCATCTCGCTCGAGGCCCTGACCAAGCGCTACCCGGGCAGCGCGGAGCCCGCCGTGGACGGCGTCACGATGGAGATCGGGGCCGGTGAGACGGTGGTCCTCGTCGGGCCCTCGGGCTGCGGCAAGTCCACCACCCTGAAGATGATCAACCGGCTGATCGAGCCCACGTCCGGGCGGATCATGATCGACGGCGAGGACGTGACCCGTATCGACCCGGTGCGGCTGCGCCGCAAGATCGGCTACGCGATCCAGTCCTCCGGGCTCTTCCCGCACATGACGGTCGCCGAGAACATCGCCCTGGTGCCGAGGATGACCGGCTGGGGCAGATCCCGGGTCAAGGCCCGGGTGGAGGAGATGCTCGACCTCGTGGGTCTGGACGCAGGGGAGTTCCACGACCGCTACCCCCGGCAGCTGTCCGGCGGTCAGCAGCAGCGCGTCGGGGTGGCGCGGGCGCTGGCCGCGGACCCGCCGGTGCTGCTGATGGACGAGCCCTTCGGCGCGGTCGACCCGATCACCCGCGACCACCTCCAGGACGAACTCATCCGTCTCCAGCGCGAGTTGCACAAGACCGTCGTCTTCGTCACGCACCACTTCGACGAGGCGATCAAGCTCGGCGACCGTATCGCGGTGCTGCGCGAGCAGTCGCACATCGCGCAGTTCGACACCCCGGAGGCCATCCTCACCGACCCCGCCGACGATTTCGTCGCCGGCTTCGTCGGCGCGGGCGCGGCCCTGAAACGGCTGAACCTCACGCTGGTACGGGAGGTGGAGATCGCCGACTTCCCCTCGGTGACCATGGACGAGCCGGCGCAGTCCGTCCTGGACCGGCTGCGCAGCCTCCAGTACAACGAACTGCTGCTGCTCGACCGGCTGCGGCGCCCGTACAAGTGGCTGCGGCGCGGCGACCTGATGCGGTCCAAGGGGTCGCCGGACCGGGCCGGCACCCCGGTGGCCGGCACGGTGACCGGGGACGCGACGCTGCGCGACGCGCTGGAGGCGGTGCTGACCTCCGGGGTCGGCGGTCCCGCCGCCGAGGGCCGGGGAAGGGTCGCGGTGACCGGTCCGAGCGGGGAGTTCGTCGGCGTGGTGGACATGGAGACGCTGATGCGTTCCGTACGGGAGATGCTGGAGGCCGACCGGCTGATCGCGCGGGAGCACCGGCAGGAGCTGAACGCGATCGAGGGGCGTCCCGCGCCCACCGAGCGGGAGGGCGCGGCGGACGGGGAGTCCGGCTCATGAGCGCGGACCCGCCGCCGGGCGATCTGGGAGTCGTACGGGACGGCGGCCTCGACGCCGATCTCGTCACCGGACTCGGCTCCGACCTCGGCATCGGACTCGGCGGCGATCAGGGCCGGGAGCGGCAGGACCGGGGCCGGGACCGGGACGAGCGGCCCGAGCGCGGGATCACCTGGCAGAAGCTGGTGTGCACCCCGGCCGTGCTGGCCGCCGCCCTGCTGGCCACGTACCTGTGGATCACCCACATCCCCCTCGACGCCATCGAGCACAACGCGCTCGACAACGGCAATGTCCGACTGCGGCTCTGGCAGCACGTCAGGCTCACCGCGATCTCCACCTTCTGGGTGCTGCTGATCGCGATCCCGCTGGGCATCGCGCTGACCCGGCGGCGGCTGCGCGCGGCCTCGCCGCTGGTGACCGGGCTCGCCAACATCGGCCAGGCCGCCCCGGCGATCGGTCTGCTGGCGCTGCTGGTGATCTGGCTGGGCATCGGCGCGCGGACGGCGATCGTCGGCATGGTGGCGTACGCGGTGCTGCCGGTGCTGTCGAACACGGTGGCCGGGCTGCGGGCGATCGACCCGGACCTGGTGGAGGCCGCGCGCGGTATCGGCATGTCCGGGCGCGGGGTGCTGGGGAAGGTCGAACTGCCGCTGGCCGTACCGCTGATCCTGGCCGGGGTGCGGACCGCGCTGGTGCTGAACGTCGGCACCGCGACGCTGGCCACCTTCGGGGGCGGCGGCGGGCTCGGCGATCTGATCACCTCGGGGATCGTCACCCAGCGCATGCCCGTACTGGTGCTCGGCTCGGTCCTGACGGTGGCGCTGGCGCTGTTCGTGGACTGGCTGGCCTCGCTCGCGGAGGCGCTGATGCGGCCGCGCGGCCTGGCGGCGACGGCGTGAGCGGCCCACGCGGGGGCGCGGGCGGGCGGCGCGGGGGCGCGATCGCTCCGCGTGGGGGCGCGTTCAGGCGGCGACGGCTCCGTACGGCCGCCGCGCTGCTCGCCGGGGTGGCCCTGCTGGTGTCGCCCGCGGCCTGCGGACTGACCAGCGGCAGCCCCCTGGCGGACGAGGTACGGCCGGGCTCGATCGGCCGGGGCAAGCCGCTCAAGGGCGCCTCACTGGTGATCACCTCGAAGAACTTCAGCGAGAACATCGTCCTGGGCGAGATGATCGGGCTCGTCTTCAAGGCCGCGGGCGCCTCCGTCCTGGACCGCACCAACATCACCGGCTCGATCGGCGCCCGCGAAGCCGTCAAGTCCGGGCAGGCGGACGTGATGTACGAGTACACCGGCACCGCGTGGATCACCTACCTCGGCCGCACCACCCCGATCCAGAGCCCGCGTGCCCAGTGGCGGGCCGTCCGGGACGAGGACGTGCGGAACGGACTGACCTGGCTGCCGCCGTCCACGCTCGACAACACCTACTCGCTGGCGATCAGCGCGCCCAACGAGGCCCGTTACCACCTCAGAACGCTCTCCGACGTCGCCGCCCTGGCCGAAAAGGACCCCAAGGCCGTCACTCTGTGCGTCGAGAACGAGTTCGCCTCCCGCCAGGACGGCCTGCCCGGGATGCTCAAGGCGTACGGCATGAAGATCCCGGCCGGCCGTATCCAGAAGATGGACGCCGGGATCATCTACACCCAGGTCGGCAAGAACAACTCCTGTCTGCTGGGCGAGGTGTACACCACCGACGGCCGGATCTCGTCGATGCGGCTGACCGTCATGAAGGACGACCGGGGCTTCTTCCCCCACTACAACGCGGCGCCGGTCGTCTACGCGAAGACGGCCGAGAAGTACCCGGCCATCGCCGCCCTGCTGGACCCGATCAGCGCGAGGCTCACCACGGCGGTGGCCCGGAAGCTGAACGCCGAGGTCGACGTCGGCGGCCGGGACCCGCGTGACGTGGCCAAGGACTGGTTGGTCAAGGAGGGCTTCATCCGCGCGGGTTGACTGTCGGTCGGCTCGGTCCGGGCCGGCCGCCGGGCGCCCGCCGACAGTGCAAAGAACCAGTTGCAAACAAACCCTTGCAATGAGGTCTTTGCATTCATACGCTGCCTCCCGTGCCCGAGAATCCCGCGGACGACGTCCGCCCCCTCGATCCGCGTTCGCTGCGCGGACTCGCCCACCCGCTGCGCATGCGACTGCTCTCGGCGCTGCGCGAGTACGGACCCGCCACCGCCTCCGGACTCGCCGACCGGCTGGGCGAGTCCAGCGGCGCCACCAGCTACCACCTGCGGCAGCTCGCCGCCCACGGCTTCGTCGAGGACGACCCGGGCCGCGGCACCGCCCGCGAGCGGTGGTGGAAGGCCGCCCACCGCGGCACCCGCTTCGACAGCGTCGAGGAGTTCCTGCACCACCCGGACCCGGCGGTCCGCGGCGCGATGAACACCTTCATGTACGAGCGCGCCGCCGTGAACGCCGAGCAGGTGAGCACCTGGCTCGGCACCATGCGCGAATGGCCGGAGGCATGGCAGAAGACGTGGGACCTCAGCGACTTCGCCCTCCGACTGTCCCCCGAGGTGGCCGGCGAGCTGATCGAGCGGGTGCACGAGCTGATCGAGTCCTACCGGGACGCCGGGCCGGCCGGCCGGGAACCGTCCACGTCCCCGGAGCCGGGCACGGACGCGGACGCGAGCACCGGCACGGACGGGAGCACGGCCGCGGCCACAGACACGGACACCGCCATGGTCCGCTTCCAGTTCCAGGCCTTTCCGCGCCGCGCCGACTGACCGGCCGACCTACCTACCCGTACACCCGTACGTCCCTACATCTTGCCGCGCACATCCGCGCACACCCGCGTGCACACCCGCACGCCTTTCCGACGGGGGAAACCGCCCTATGCGCACCGCACCGGCCGCGATACCACCGCCGCCCGCCCGGGACCGGCGCCCGCTGGGCGTGCTGCTCACCGCGAACGTCGTCTCCGTCGCGGGCAGCATGCTCACGGTCGTCGCCGTCCCGTGGTTCGTCCTCCAGACCACCGGCAGCCCGGCCCGCGCGGGTCTGGTCGCCTTCGCCTCGACCCTGCCGGTGGTGCTCTCCGCGCTGCTCGGCGGCCCGCTGATCGACCGGCTCGGCTACGCGGTGAGCAGCGTCGCGTCCGACGCCGTCTGCGCGCTCGCCGTCGCGGCCGTACCGGTGCTGCATCTGACGGTGGGTCTGCCGTACGGCGCGCTGCTCGGGCTCGTCGCCGTCGCCGGGCTCTTCCACGCGCCCGGGGAGACCGCCCGCGAGGTGCTGATGCCCCGTCTCGCGGAACGGGCCGGGACCACGATCACACGGGCGTCGAGCGCCTACGAAAGCGCCTCGCGCGGCGCCAGGATGCTCGGGGCGCCGCTGGCCGGTGTGCTGATCGCGACGATCGGCGCCACGAACGTCCTGCTGCTGGACGCGGCGACCTTCGCGGTCTCGGCGCTGCTGATCGGCCTCGGGGTGCGGGACGGGGTACGGCCGGCGCCCGCGCCGAAGGACGCGTCGCCGGACGGCTATGTCGCCCAGCTCCGCGAGGGGTACGCCTATCTGGTCGGCGCCCGGCTGCTGTTCGCGGTGGTCGTGATGGTGATGGTGACCAACGCGCTGGACCAGGCGTGGTCGGCGGTGCTGCTGCCGGTGGACGCCCGTGAGCACCTGGGCGGTTCGGTGGGCCTCGGCCTGGTCTCCGGCACCATGGCGGGCGCGGCGCTGGCCGGCTCGCTGCTGTACGGGATCGCCGGCCACCGGCTGCCGCGCCGCGGCCTGTACATCGGCGCCTTCCTCGTCTGCGGATTCCCCCGTACGGCGGTCGCCGCCCTGGTACCCGGGCTGACGCCGCTGATCGTCACCTGCGCGGTGTGCGGGCTGGCCGCGGGCGTCCTCAATCCGATCATCGGCACGGAGATGGTGCGGCTGGTCCCGGAGCGGCTGCGCAGCCGGGTGTTCGGCGCGGTCACCTCGGGGGTGCTGGTGGCGGTGCCGATGGGCGGGCTGTTCGCGGGCTACCTGGTCCAGTACGCGGGACTGACCGCCGGGATGGTCACGGTCAGCGCGCTGTATCTGCTGACGACGCTCAGCCCGCTGGTGCTGCCCGCGTTCCGGCACTGGCCGGAGGTGCCCGCGGAGGCGCCCGCGGCGCGTACGGAGGCGGCCGTGGAGGCGTAAAGGAGCCGGTACGGCCCCGGCGCTCAGCAGGTCGGGGTCGGGCGGCCCTCGCGCACGGCGGACAGGGCCGACAGGGCGCCGTCCAGGGTCTGCACCGGGATCAGCTTCAGCCCCTTGGGCAGTTCGGCCTCGGCGTCCCGGCACTCGCCGCGCGGGACGAGGAAGACGGTGGCGCCGTCGCGCCGGGCCGCCTGCTCCTTGAGCGGCACCCCGCCGACCGCGCCGACCTTGCCGGAGGCGTCTATCGTGCCGGTGCCCGCGATCGTCCGGCCGCCCGTGAGGTCGCCGCCGTGGCCGTCGCCGTCGATCTTGTCGATGATGCCGAGGGTGAAGAGCAGACCCGCGCTCGGGCCGCCGACGTCGGCGAGCCGGAGGGTGACCTTGACCTTGGACGGCGACAGGCCCAGGTGCTTGAGCGCGGCCGAGGTGGCCGCCTCCTGCGAGTCGGTCATCTCCTTCTCGTTGGCCTTCTGGATGTCCTGCACCGAACCGCCGCTGGGGTAGACGGAGTCGCGCGGCATCGCGGCCTGGTTCTTCTTGAACCAGGCCCGCAGTACGTCCGTGAAGTGCACCGCCGTGTCCGGGGAGGTCGCGCTGATGGTGACCATTCGCAGCTGCCCGCTGGTGGGACGCACCGGCACGCCGTCGACCGTGATGATCTCGGTGCCCTTGTCCGCGCCGAGCACGTTCGTGGTCGGACCCGGTACGACGATCGACACCGGCAGCGGCGCGAACGCGGCCACGGCCAGGAGGGCGGCCACGACCGCCGCGCACACGGCGAGGGTCACGGACCGGCGGGAGAGCGTAGGCATGCGCCGACCCTAATTCACCCCGCGCGTCCCGCGTCCGCCGGGAGCCGCGGACCGCCCGCGGGCACCTTCCCCCGCGACGGCCCGCCTCCCCCTGGGTCCGGCGCCCTAGCGCAGGGCGTCGGAGACCTCGGTCGCCGCCTCCACGACGCGTCGGCCGACCCGTTCCGGCACCGACTCGGAGAGCATCACCACACCGACGCTGCCCTCGATGCCCGGGACGCCCAGCAGCGGCGCGGCGGCGCCGCTCGCACCCGCCTCCAGCTCTCCGGAGGTGATCACGTACCGGATCAGGTTGGTGGCGCCGCCGGCGCCGAGGGTACGGTCCGTGCCGTCGGCCCGGGCCGGTACCCGCGCCGGATACTCGGCGTACTCGCTGTAGTCGGGATACTCGGAGTCCTTACATCGCTCCCAACTGCTGCCGTCCGGTGTCGGCTGCATCCCCCGGCCGGCCAGGATCGCCCGGCCCGCCGCGCCCCGGTCCAGCGGGTGCCGGAAGCCGGTGCGGTAGGCGACGTGATAGTCGGTCCAGGTCGGCTCGACCACGGCGACGGCCAGTGCCTCCGTGCCGTCGACCAGGGTGAGATGGGCGGTGGCCCCGATGTCCTCGGCCAGCGAGCGCAGCGCGGGCAGCGCGGCCTCCCGCAGCAGCGGATGCACCTGATGCGCCAGGCCCAGCACCCCGAGCCCGACTCGGGCTCTGCCCCCCAGGTCGCGGCGGACCAGCGAATGCTGTTCCAGCGTGGCCAGCAGCCGGTAGACCACCGTGCGGTTCACACCGAGTTTGGCGGCCAGCTCGGTCACGGTCAGCCCGTGATCGGTGTCGGCAAGCAACTTCAGGACCCGCAGGCCCCGGTCGAGCGTTTGAGACGTCTCCGCGGTCACGACGCCCCCTCCCTCGTGAAATCGGCGGCGCATCCCACGATGAAAGCGCACTGCCGGTCCCGCGGCAGTACGCGGAGAGGCCGCCGGTGGTCGGCATACCGGCTGCGCTCCGCGGCTGCACTGCCACGGCGCGTGCGTGACCGGCACGGTAGCGAGCGAGTACCGCTCAGCGGAAGGGGTCGTCCACAATCCGGGCGTCACTTTACCCACCCTTGAGGTTCAAGGTCGTACAATACGGCCCACTTCACCTCATTCGGGTCGCCCATTCCTGAACCTTCTTGATGCGCTCGCCGAGCTGTCCCGCGGTCGCCTCGGCGCTCGGCGGACCACCGCACACTCTGCGCAATTCATTGTGAATCACCCCGTGCGGTTTGCCGCTTTGGTGGTTGTACGCGGCCACCAGGGTGTTGAGCTGCTTGCGCAGTTCGAGCAATTGCCGGTGGGTCACGACGGGCCGCCGCTCCGCGGGCATTTCGAGCAGATCGGCCTCTTCGTCCGGCTTGCGCCGACTGTGGGCGATCTGCCGGGCCTGCCGCTTCTGGAGCAGCATCTGCACCTGGTCGGGTTCCAGCAGCCCGGGGATGCCGAGGTAGTCCTGCTCCTCCTCGCTGCCCGGGTGGGCCTGCATACCGAACTCGGCGCCGTCGTAGAGCACCCGGTCGAAGACCGCGTCGGACTCCAGGGCCTCGAAGGGCAGCGCGTCGTCCTCGGTGGCCTCGTCCTCGGCCCGCTCGGCGTCGGCGAGGAGCTTGTCCTCCTCCGCGAAGGGGTCCTCCTCGCCCTGCTTCTTGGGCTTGTCGAGCACGTGGTCGCGCTCGACCTCCATCTCGTTGGCGAACTCCAGCAGCATCGGGATGGTCGGGACGAAGACGGACGCGGTCTCGCCGCGCCGCCGGGACCGTACGAAACGGCCCACCGCCTGGGCGAAGAAGAGCGGGGTGGAGATGGTCGTCGCGTACACCCCGACGGCCAGCCGGGGGACGTCCACGCCCTCGGAGACCATCCGGACCGCGACCATCCAGCGGTCGTCGGACTGGCTGAACTCCTCGATGCGCTTGGAGGCGCCGGTGTCGTCCGAGAGCACGACGGTGGCCTTGTGGCCGGTGATGTTCTTGATCAGCTTGGCGTAGGCGCGGGCCGAGTCCTGGTCGGTGGCGATCACCAGGCCGCCCGCGTCGGGGATGCCCTTGCGGACCTCGGTGAGGCGCTGGTCGGCGGACTTCAGGACGTTGGGGATCCACTCCCCGGTCGGCGCGAGGGCGGTCCGCCAGGCCTGGCCGGTGGCGTCCTTGGTCATCGGCTCGCCGAGGCGGGCGGACAGCTCGTCGCCGGCCTTGGTGCGCCAGCGCATGTTGCCGCTGTAGCTGAGGAAGATGACCGGCCGCACCACACCGTCCGCGAGGGCGTTGCCGTAGCCGTACGTGTAGTCGGCGGAGCTGCGGCGGATGCCGTCGTTGCCCTCCTCGTACGTCACGAAGGGGATCGGATTGGTGTCCGAGCGGAACGGGGTGCCGGTCAGCGCGAGCCGGCGGGTCGCCGGGTCGAACGCCTCCAGGCACGCCTCGCCCCACGACTTGCTGTCGCCCGCGTGGTGGATCTCGTCCAGGACGACCAGGGTCTTGCGCTGCTCGCAGCGGTTGCGGTGCAGCATCGGGCGGACGCCGACGCCCGCGTACGTGACCGCGACGCCGTGGTACTCGCGGCTCACCGGGCCCGCGCTGTACTCCGGGTCGAGCTTGATCCCTATCCGCGCGGCCGCGTCCGCCCACTGCTTCTTGAGGTGTTCGGTCGGGGCGACGACGGTGATCTGCTGCACGAGGTGGTTGTGGAGCAGATACGACGCGAGCGAGAGCGCGAAGGTCGTCTTGCCGGCGCCGGGGGTGGCCACGGCGAGGAAGTCCCGCGGCTGCTTGGCCACGTACGCGTCGATGGCACCCTGCTGCCAGGCCCGCAGCTTGTTGGCCGTTCCCCAGGGGGCCCGGCCGGGAAAGGCGGGAGACAGGTGATGCGGGTGAGATGCGGTGGTAGTCACGGTCTCCGTAAGGGGGTCGGCGCGGTCGTACGAAAACCGCCTCAGCCTACCGGCGGCGAACGCGCCCACCCCCCGCGACAGGTCCCGGACGCCCCGGAGTGCGACTCAGGTCACAGCGCTTCGTTCAGCGCGCGCAGCCCCTCGGAGATGACCTCGACCTCGTCCACCGCGCCGGTGGCCACATCGGTCACCAGCCGCTCGCCCGCGTCGATGTCCGGCCGCAACTGAACGCCGTTCAGCGAGAGGAAGACCACGCAGGACAGCCAGGCCGTGCGCTTGTTGCCGTCCACGAGGGGGTGGTTGACCGCCAGGGACTGCAAAAGCGCCGCCGCCTTGTCGAACAGGTCGACGTACGCCTCCTGCCCGAACATCGACGCGGACGGCCGGTGCACCGCGGACTCCAGCAGGCCCACGTCCCTGACCACGATCTGCATGTCGTCGCAGGCCAGCGCCCCGAGGGTGAGTCCGTCCTCGGAGTCGAGATAGACGTACGTCACTTGAGCCGCTCCATCAGCTCACGCCACTTGGCCGCCTGCTCGATGCCGTGCCTGCGCACCATGGCCTGCTTGGCCGTACGGGACAGGTAGTCGTCGATCGCCTGAAGCACCAGGGCGTGCATACTGCTGCCCTCCTCCTCGGCTCTCCGCTTCAACGCTTCGGCTTGGTCGTCACGAAGACGCAGGTTCATGGCCATACCGAAGGGTACCGACCGTGGTACCGATCTGGTACTACGACGGCCCGCGATGAGGACTACGACGCCCGCTTGGGGCGGAGGCGGGGGGAGATCGCGGCGCCGGCCAGGGCGATGGCCGCCGCCGGGAGGAAGACCGCGGCGAACGCCGCCGGGTGCGCGACCGTCGACGCGGAGGGCGTCACCGAGCCGCCGCCGAGCGCCACGAACGCCGTACCGACCGCGGCCACCAGCAGCACATTGGACAGCGCGTCGGAGACCTGGAGCGCCGCGGAGTTCGCGCCCGCGTCCCGCGGCGGGGAGAGCCTGAGCAGCAGCACGCCCAGCGTGGAGATCGCCAGCCCCATCCCCATCCCGCCGACGCACCACGCCACCGCCACGATCCACACCGGCACCGCGTGGTCGAGCGCCAGCGGCACCGCCGCGATCGCCGTGGCCGACAGCAGCAACCCGATCTGCACCAGCCGTTCGCGCACCGGCTCCAGCCCCGGGCGCGCCTGTATGTACGACCCCAGCGCCCAGGTCAGCCCGCCGCCCGCGAGCGACAGCCCGGCGATGGTCGGCGACAGCCCCCGCTGGGTGACCAGCATCAGCGGGATGAAGCTCTCCGCCGCGATGAACGACCCCGCCGCGATCCCCCGCATCAGGATCACCGTGGGCAGCCCCCGGGCCGCGCGGAAGGTCCCCCGGGGCAGCAGCCGCAGCGCGGCCGGCACCAGCAGCGCGGCGCCCGCCACGGCGGGCAGCGCCGAGAGCGGCCGCAGGTCCTGCCCGGCGTACTGGAGCAGCGCCGCCCCGCCCGCCAGCGCGGCCGCGAACCAGATCCGCCGCCCGTCCATCGTCCGCCGCCCGCCGCCCTCACGGCCCTCCGGCTCCTGGGCCGTACGCCGCAGCGCGGGCAGCATCACCGCCAGCGGCAGCGCCACGAGCACGGGGATCGCCAGGAACACCCACCGCCAGCCGAGCTGTTCGGTGACCGTGCCCGCCACCAGCGGCCCGACGATCGACGGCACCACCCACGACGCGGAGAACGCCGCCATCACCGAGGGCCGCAGCCGCTCCGGATACGCCCGCCCGACGATCACGTACAGCGCGACGATCACCAGGCCGCCGCCCAGGCCCTGTACGGCCCGCCCCAGCACGAACACCCCCATCGTGGCCGCCGTGCCGCTCACCACGAGACCGGCGGCGAACCCGGCGATACCGGTGGCCAGCGGCGCCAGCGGCCCGCCGCGGTCGCACCACTGCCCGCTGACCACCATCGCCAGCAGCGAGGTCGTGAAGAAGCCGGAGAACGCGAACGCGTACAGCCCGAGCCCGTCCAGCTCCCGCGCGGCGACCGGCATCGCGGTGCCGACCGCCGTCGCCTCGAAGGCGATCAGCAGCACGACGGAGACGACCCCGAACGTCAGCGCGCGATAGCGCCGTCCCAGCAGGCCGTCGCCCCCGGCATGCCCGGTGCCGTCGGATATCCGCTGGTCATCCCCCGGATCGGTCCGCTGCTCATCTCGATCGTCCACAAAAGCCACCCGCCCAGAGTAAGGGGCAAAGCCGCCTTTCACCCCTGCCAGACGGCGTGACCTTTCATGAACGCCGTGTGGCAGTCGCGTTGCGCTGCCGCCGGCGCCATTGACCCGCGCCGCCGCAGCCGTCAAGGTCTAGTCACACCGCACGACACGGCCGTGTGCCCGAGTGGTTGAGGGACTCGCCTGCAAAGCGAGTTACGCCGGTTCGATTCCGGTCACGGCCTCCATGTCCCACCGCGCCGCCCGGCTGCCCCTCCGCCGGGCGGCCGTTCGTTCTTCCCCTCCGCACCCCCGCCGGGACCCCCGTGGGCCGTGCTACGCGCGTACGCGAGGAATGGCCTATGCCACCACCGCGCGGACGGTTGAGTGCGGGGCTCCGGGCTGGGATGCTCGCACTCCGATCGGGGCCGTCCACCGGAAGGGCGAACGAATGGGCGAGGGGTCGCTCGACCGTGCCGTCGTGGTCATCACGGGAGTGATGGCCTCGGGCAAGTCGACGGTCGCGCAGTTGCTCGCGGAGCGATTGCCGCGGGCCGTGCACGTACGCGGGGACGTCTTCCGGCGGATGGTGGTGTCCGGGCGGCGCGAGCCGGTGCCGCACGACGACGAGGAGGCCGTGGCCCAACTGCGGCTGCGCTACCGGGTGTCGGCGTCCACCGCGGACCTGTACGCGGGCGCCGGATGGACCGCCGTGGTCCAGGACGTGGTGCTCGGGGAGCACCTGGAGCCGTATCTCGACGCCATCGCGGCCCGGCCGCTGTATCTGGTCGTCCTGGCCCCTTCCCAGCACGCCGTGGCGTCCCGGGAGGCGGCCCGCGCCAAGACCGGTTACGGCTCCTCCTGGACGGTCGGCGGGCTCGACGACGTACTGCGGCACCAGACGCCGAAGCTGGGGCTGTGGCTCGACACCAGCGACCAGACGCCCGACGAGACGGTCGACGCGATCCTCGCCCGGCTGGACGACGCGCGCGTCGCGGACTGAGCGACCGGCCGTGGGCGGCTCCGCCGCGGATTGGCCCATGATTCCCGTTGCCAACTGGTACGGCGTCAGATGCCCGTGCCGACGTAGCGTCTGCGCATGACCTCACGTACCAACCTCATGGAGCAGGCGCCGGACGTCTTCCGGACGCTTCTGGCGTTCAGTCAGGCGTCCGTCGAAGGGCTCGACCCCACCGTCGAGAAGCTGGTGAAGATCCGCGCCTCCCAGATCAACCACTGCGCGTACTGCCTGGACATGCACATCACGGACGCGCGCAAGGACGGCGAGAGCGACGACCGGATCTTCCTGCTCAACGCGTGGGAGGAGGCCGACGGCCTCTACACGGACAAGGAGCGGGCCGCGCTGGCGCTGACCGAGTCGATCACCCTGCTCACGGACGGATTCGTACCGGACGCGGTGTACGCGCGCGCCGCCGAGCACTTCGACGAGGCCGAACTGGCCCGGCTGGTGAGCACGATCGTGACGATCAACGCGTGGAACCGCTTCAACGTGGCCCTCCGCGTACAGCCCGCCATCGCCAAGTAACAACCCGGGTGGCCGGCCACAACTCCCCCGGCCACCCAAACCACAAGCCCACCGGGCACGTTCACCCCCAGCCCGCCCGGCGCTTGAGGGCAGCGTCAGCCCACCCGGCACGTTCACCCCCAGCCCGCCCGGCGCTTGAGGGCAGCGTCAGCCCACCCGCCGCGTTCACCCCCAGCCCGCCCGGCGTCTGAGGGCAGATCAGCCCGCCCGGCGCTTGAGGCCGGAACGAGCCCGCCCGGCGTCTGAGGGCAGCGTGGCCTACGCCGGCGGCTTCACCACCGCGGCCTGCGGCCGAATCGGCAACCGGGTCACGGGCCTCCCCGTAGCCGCCCGAACGGCCGCTGCCACAGCGGCCGGAGACGTCACGACCGGCACCGCGCTTACCGCCTTCGCCCCGAAGGGCGCCACCACGTCCCGCTCCTCGACGAGCCGAACGATCCGCACCTCCGGCGCGTCCAGCGCCGTCGGCAGCGAATACCCCGTCAGACTCGGCCGCTTGACGACTCCGCGCGGCGCCCGCAGATCCTCCATCAGCGCCATGCCGACCCCCTGCGTCACCCCCGCCTCGATCCGCGCGGCCAGCTGACGCGGATTCAGCACCCGGCCGACATCCTGCGCGACGGCCATCTCGACCACCCGCACCGCGCCCAGCTCGATGTCCACGTCGACCACCGCGCGTACCGCGCAGAACGTCAGCCCGACGAAGGCGTCGCCCTGCCCGGTCTCGTCCAGCCGGTCGGTCGGGTGCGGCCGGCACTGCGCGGTCGCCCACAGCTCCTTGCCGTCGAGCGTCTCGGCGACCGTGGTCGACAGCACCCCGTCGTACGACGTGATCTTGCCGTCCGCGATGGACAGCAGCTCCACCGACATGCCGAACTTCGCCGCCAGCGGCTGGAGCAGCTGGGTGCGGACCATCTTCGCGGCCCGCTCCACCGCTCCCCCGGACACCCAGGTGTGGCGCCCCCGCGCGGACGGCCCGGCGGGCGGCTGGTCGGTGTCGGACGGCAGGACCCGTACGTCCTCCACGCCCAGCACCTCCTGCACGATCTGCCGGGCCAGCGTGGCGAACCCCTGCCCGGTCTCGACGGCCGCGCAGATGACGGTCGCCCGGCCGTCGTGGACGCGCACGGTCGCGGTGGACACCTCGTCGGCGCCCTCCGCGCCCAGCACATGGACCATGCCGAGCGCGTAGCCGACCCCGCGGCGGACCGCGCCCGGCTCGCCCGCGCCGGAGACACCGCCCGGCAGCAGCCACTGCGACTCGTCCTCGCCGTCGGGCAGCGGCGGCAGATCGGCGTCGCGCACGGCCTTGAGGAGTTCGCCCACGGGCGCCGGGCAGGTGACGGTCTGGCCGGTGGGCAGCAGATCGCCGGTGGACAGCACATTGCGCATCCGGACCTCGGCCGGCTCCAGACCGAGCTTGGCCGCGAGCTTGTCCATCTGGCCCTCGTAGGCCGTGCAGACCTGGAGCGCGCCCTCGCCGCGGACATGCCCGGACGGCGGGTTGTTGGTGCGCACCGCCCAGCCCTCGACGAAGACATGCGGCACGACATAGGGCCCGGCAGCGAAGGCCACGGCGGCGGCGAGCGCGTCGGAGGAGGCGTCGGCGTACGCGCCCGCGTCCAGCAGGATCTGCGCCTCGACCTTGACCAGCCGGCCCTCGGCGTCGGCGTGGTGGCGGTAGCGCAGCAGTGTGGGGTGGCGGTGGGCGTGGCCGAGGAAGGACTCCTCGCGGGTGGCCACGAACTTCACCGGGCAGCCGGTCTTCAACGCCAGCATTCCCAGCGGCAGTTGGATGCCGGAGTCCTCGCGGTCGCCCATCGCGCCGGGCACCCCGGTGACGACGACCTTGACCCGGTCGGCCTCCAGGCCGAAGCAGGCGGCGGCGATGTCCCGGTCGGCGTGCGGATCGGTGGAGGCCACGTACAGCTCCACGCCGCCGTCGGGGCGCGGTACGGCGAGACCGGCCTCGGCGCCGATCGGGGCGGGGTCCTGGCGGCCGACCCGGTACAGGCCCTCCACGATGACCTCGCCGACCACCTCGGGGTCGCCGAAGCGCAGCGGGATGTGGCGGATGAGATTGCCGTCGGGGTGCAGCGGCTCGGCGGCGAACGCCTTCTCGGGGTCGGTGACCGGCTCCAGCACCTCGTACTCGACCAGGATCGCGGCGGCGGCCAGCCGCGCGGTGTCGGGGTGGTCGGCGGCGACGGCGGCGATCGGCTCGCCGTGGTGGCGGACCAGCTCCCCGGCGAAGACCGGGCGGTCGGCGACCCGCCGGCCGTGCATGGCGTCCCCGGGCACGTCCTCGTGCGTGACGACGGCCCGCACCCCGGGCATCGCGACGGCCTCGGAGGTGTCGATCCGGGTGATCCGGGCGTGCGGGTAGGGCGAGCGCAGCACGGCCGCCCACAGCAGGCCCTCGGCCCACAGGTCGGCGGCGTACGGGTAGGTGCCCTGGGTCTTGGCGAGCGCGTCGGTCGACGGCAGGGACACCCCGATGCCGTGCGGCGACGGCCCGGCGGCCAGGCTGTCGGAGACGGCTCCCGGGCCCTCGATGATGCTCATACGGCGGCTCCCGGCGGGTTGGGACCGCCCTGGTGGGGCACCCGGGTCTGGTCCTCGGCGGCGGCGGTGTCCTCCGTCGTGCCGCGCTCGGCGACCACCTGACGGACGGCGTCGAGTACGCCCCGGTAGCCGGAACAGCGGCAGAGGTTGCCGCTGAGGGCCTGGCGTACGTCGAGGTCGGTGGGGGCGTGGTTGCCCTCCAGCAGATCGTGGACGGTCATCGCCATGCCGGGGATGCAGAAGCCGCACTGCACGGCCCCGCAGTCGGCCAGCGCGCGCTGCACGTCCGAGGGCCGGCCCTCGGACGTCAGGCCCTCGACCGTACGGACGTCGCTGCCCGCCGCGGTGGCCGCGGGCACCAGGCACGAGGCCACCAGCCGCCCGTCGACCTGCACCGAGCAGGCCCCGCACTCGCCCTGTTCGCAGCCGTCCTTGGCGCCGGCCAGCCCCAGCCGCTCGCGCAGCACGTACAGCAGGGACTCGCCGAGCCAGGCGTCGGTGACCGGCCGGTCGGTGCCGTTGACCCGCAACGCGTAGGAGGCCAGCGGGTGTTCGCTGTGGGTCGGCTCGACGGGCTCGGGCTCGGGTTCGGCCTCGTCGTCCGGGACGGCGAACTCGTCGAGCACGGCCACGGCGGGCGGTTCGCCCTCGTCCCCCTCGCGGGGGGCGTCGGCGGACGCGGGCTCAGCCCCTTCGTCCACGGCCCGGCCGGTACCGTCCGGCGCCGGGTACGGATCGCCCGCCGCGTCCTCGGCCGGGGCGGGCGCCTCCTCGGCGGCCACCGGGTGGTCGGCGGGCGGGCTCTCCGGGTCGTCCACGACGGACGCCCAGGCCGTGTCGGGGGCCGGGGAGTGCGCGGGCAGCCAGGGCGCCGCCTCGCCGCTCTCGGGCCCGCTGAAGGGCATCGCCCACTGGCCGGTGAGGGGGTCGAGGCCGTCGGCGCCGACCCGCTCACCGGGAAGGCCGGCGAGGTCCGTGCCGCCCAGGGTGTCGTGCGGGCCCGGGGCGCCCAGCTCGTCCGGGTGGCCGCCGAGGGCGAACTGCCCGGTGTCCCCGCCGCCGTGGACCTCATCGGCGCGCCCGCCCTCGGCGTGCGGCTGAGGGAGGGGCTGGGGAAGGGGCTGCGGCTGGGGGTGTGCCTGGGCCTGAGTCGCCCGGGCCTGCGCCTCGGCGGCAGCCAGCGCCTGGGCGGCCGCCTGCGCCTGGGCGGCCTGCGCGGCGGCCGCGCCCTGCGAGAACATCCCCGCCGGGAACGACTGTGTGGGCGCGGGTGAGGGCGCCTGGTCCCAGGGCGAGGCGAAGGACCCGACCGCGTACTCGCCCGATTCGGCCTCCATGTCGTCCCTGATCACCGGGATCGTCCACTGGGTGACCGCGTCCCCGTCGCCGGCCGGCCCGTGCGCGCCCAGCGGGTCCTCGCCCGGCTGCGGCGCGGGCGGCAGTTGGGCGGCGAAGGAGACGTGCATGGTCTGGTCGGGGTCGTAGTCCCCGCCCCCCGGCACGGGCTGCCACGCCCCGGAGTTGCCGGGGACGCCCGGCTGCTGCGGCTGGTCGGTCATGCCAGGGCCCTCCCGAGCGCTCGGCGGGACAGTGCGGCCACGGTACGGCGCAGCTGGACGGCGGCGGGCGGCAGTTCGACCCCCGGCTGGTCGGGGATGCACGCGGCCGCCACGTACTCGCCGAAGGCCGTGCACGCCTCGGGGGCGAGGCTGCGCTCGCCGTCCCAGTCGATCAGCCCGGCCACCCACTGCTCGGCCTCCAGGGGCCGCAGCGGTACGGGGGCGACCGCGCCGACCGAGCAGCGCACCTGGCGTCTGGCCGGGTCGACGACCAGGGCGACGGAGGCGACCGCCCGGCCGGGTCCGGTGCGCCCGGTGGCCTTGAGGAAGGTCTGCGGGGCGTGCAGCAGCGGGATGCGGACGAAGGCGAGCAGTTCGCCGGGGCGCAGCGGGTCCATGCCGGTGAGCAGGTGGCTGACCGGCAGTTCGCGGTCGCCCTCGGGCCCGGCGAGGATGACGCTGGCCTCCAGCGCGGCCAGGACGGGCAGCGCGTCGCCGGTGGGCGCGGCCGAGACGATGTTGCCGCCGAGGGTGCCGGCGTTGCGGATCTGCGGGGGTCCGGCCGAACGCGCGGCGGCGGCCAGCGCGGGGATCAGCGCGGCGAAGTCGGGGCGTCCCATACGGGCGTGGGTCAGACCCGCGCCGAGCAGGGCCGCGCCGTCGGCGTACTGCCAGCCGCGGATCTCGCTGATCCTGCCCAGGCCCACCAGCGCCGCGGGCCGCAGCAGCCCGGAGTTGACGGCCGCCATGAGGTCGGTGCCCCCGGCGACGGGCACCGCGCTGGGCATGGCGGCGAGCGCGTCCACCGCCTCGTCCAGCGAGGACGGCAGCGTGACGTTCTCCGCCGCCTGCTGTGCATACGTGCTCACGCAGCTGCCCCTTCCCGGCCTACCTCCGTCGCGCGGTAGCCGTACCGTACGTGCTGACAGCCCGGACGTGGCAACTCTGGCACATGTTCCCCGGTGGCCGATGCGAGGGTCCACGAAGTACCGATCCGTCCGCCGCGGGCGTGATCCCACGACTCCTTCACCATCGTCCCCTGTGCCGGAATCGCCCTCCTTCGGGGCTGTTGTGGCGGTACGAGTCCACGGTGCCAGGTCGACGGGCGGCCCGGGCGGAATCCGCGGAATCCGCCGCCCCGGTCACACGATCGGGGGCGGCCCGTCCTTCGGCCGGCCCGTGACGCCGGGGCGGCGCTGCCAGGGCAGCGGGCCGCCGGGCGGGCGGTACTCGACGCCGAGGGCGTCCAACCGGGCGTAGTGGGACCGCATCCGGGCCTCGAACCCGGGCCAGTCGCGGTCGGCGGGCGCGGGCAGCGCGGACCAGGCGACCTCGGCGAAGGCGGCCAGCCGCGGGAAGACCATGTAGTCGACCGAGCGGACCGAATCCAGCACCTCGGTCCAGACGTTGGCCTGGGCGCCGATCACATGGCGGGCCTCCTCGGGCGTCAACTCGTCGGGCACGGGCTCGAACCGGTAGACGTCCTCCAGGGTGCGGACATGGGCGATCGGCACCGGTTCGTCGGCCGAGGGCGACTGCCGCCAGTCCAGGTAGACATGCGTCTGCGGGCACATCACCACGTCATGTCCGGCCCTGGCGGCGGCGATCCCGCCCGCGTACCCCTGCCACGAGGAGACCGCCGCGCCCGCCGCGAGGCCGCCTTCGAGGATCTCGTCCCAGCCGATGAGGCGCCGGCCGCGCGCGGCGAGCCAGCCGTCGAAGTGCCGGATGATCCAGCTCTGCAGCTCGTCCTCGTCGGCGAGGCCGAGTTCCTCGATCCGGGCCTGCGCGGTGGGCGAGGCCCGCCACTGCTCCTTGGGGCACTCGTCGCCGCCGATGTGGAAGAACCGGCCGGGGAACAGGTCGAGGAGTTCGGCGAAGACGTTCTCGTAGAAGCGCAGGGTGGTGTCGGTGGGGGCCAGCACATTGGGGTTGACGCCCCAACCGGTCAGCACCGGCAGGGCGGCGGTGTCCACCACGTCGGTGTTGCCGAGTTCGGGGTAGGCGGCGATGGCGGCCTGGGAGTGGCCGGGGATGTCGACCTCGGGGACGACGGTGATGTGCCGCTCGGCCGCGTAGGCGACGATCTCGCGGATGTCGTCCTGGGTGTAGTAGCCGCCGTGCGGTCGCTCGTCCCACAGCGGCGACTCGCGCAGGCCGACCTTGGTGCGCTCGCGCCACGCGCCGACCTCGGTGAGCTTCGGGTAGCGGCGGATCTGCACCCGCCAGCCCTGGTCGTCGGTGAGGTGCAGATGCAGCACGTTGAGCTTGTGGGCGGCCATCAGGTCGAGATAGCGCAGCACCACGTCCTTGGGCATGAAGTGCCGTGCCACGTCCAGCATGAAGCCGCGCCAGGAGAAGCGGGGGGCGTCGGTGAGATGGCAGGCCGGCACCCGCCACTCGCGGTCGCCGACGGGGGCGCGGCGGAAGGCGTCGGGGCCGAGCAGCTGGCGCAGCGTCTGGGCGCCCCAGAAGACGCCGGCCGGGCCCGCGCCGGTGATCCGGACGCCGGAGGTCGGGTCCACCGTGACACGGTGGCCCTCGGGGCCGCCGGGCACCGTCTCGTCCACCGCGAGCCGTATGACGCCCTCGGCGGACCGCTCACCCGGGGCGAGGGGCAGCCCGGTGGCCGCGCCGAGCGTCGCCCGCAGCCAGCGCGCGGTTCCTTCGGTGCCCGGCCCCGCCGCCAGTACGGTGCCGGGGCCGAGGGTGAAGCTCGCGTCGGCCGAGTACGTGGTGGTGTGGCTGGGGGTGGGGATGAGATCCATGGGCCAATCCTGCCCTCAGATCCGGGATTGGCATAGACCAATCGGAGGTCCTGATTCCGGCGCCGCCGGATTCGGGCGGCCGCCGTCCACGGGGAGGCGGCCGGGGGTCCGCCCCACGTGGCAGCCCCCGTACGGTCCGCGCACGCCTCGCGGCACCCGTCGCCGTACGCCCTACAGCGCCCGCCGCCGCAGCGCCTGGAGCCGCCCGGACAGGGCCAGCGCGAGCAGCCAGCCGCCGACCGTCCACACCACGTGCGCGCCCGCCATGTACGCCCACACGTCCCGGGAGACCCCGCCCTGGACGGCCAGCGCGAGGGTGGCGCCGATCAGCAGGGAGGCGACGGCCAGTTGGCAGCGCAGCAGCCCCGCGTACCGCAGGATGCGCCGGGCGAACACGCCGCCGTACCACCAGGGGATGCCCACCAGGAGCAGCACGACCGCGCCGAAGCCGGTGCACGCCAGCAGCCCGTCGGCCCACAGCGGCCACCCGCCGCCCCGCCAGGCGCGGTCGGCGACCAGGCCGGTGGTGAGCAGCACCGGCACCGGCAGCGCCGCGCACAGATGCACCGCGCTGATCCGCCAGAGCCAGTCGTCGCCGACCATCGAGGTGCGGGTGGTGGCCCGGATGCCGCGCAGCCGGGTGCGGGCGCTGATCCCGGAGCGGCGGGTGCCGGACTTCACCAGGAAGGCGATCAGCGTGAAGGTCACCACGAGCACGATGCCCGCCGTGACGAGCTGCCAGGTGCCGCCGGTCTCGATCCGGTAGAGCTGGATGCCCCAGAAGAGCGCGAGGCCGACCCCGCCGATCACGGCGCCGCCGCGCGGCGCGGTGAGCTGGCCGGGGGTGGCGCCGAGAGCCAGGGCCCGCTCGGCGGCGGCCCGGTGCTCGGCGCGGTGGCGGCGGGGTATCCGGCCGAGCGGCCCGCGCCCGGCGGACAGCGAGCGGGCCAGCGCGACCTGCGCCTCCGCCTCGTCCGGGGCGACGGCGACGGCCCTGCGGGCGGCGGCCACCGCGTCCGGCACCCGGCCGAGCCTTCGGTGCACGTCGGACAGCAGCACGGACGGCTCCCAGCCGTCGGGGTCCGAGCCGGAGGCGCGCAGCGCGACGGTCAGCGCCGCGTGCGCCTCGTCCAGGGACAGCAGCACGACCCCGGCCAGCACGAACACATCGGCGGCCTCGGCGGGCCCGGCGATCGCCAGCGCCCAGTCGACGGCCTCCCGGGCCTGCGCGGGCCGCCGCTCCTGGGTGAGCACCCAGGCGCGCAGCAGATAGCCCGCGCTGCCGTTGCGCTCGACGAAGGCGTCACTGATCAGAGCGTGTGCCTCGGCGAATCGGCCCTGGCCGACCAGCACATGCACACGCTCCCCGCTGCTCGCGTCGTCGTCCGGCGCGTCCGCCGCGCCGAACGCGCCGCTGTCAGCCGTTGCCGCCCCTTCCGGACGACTCCTTGTCGCCGCCTCCGCCGACCGGCATGCCCTCGTAGATCTCCTTGCACATCGGACAGACCGGGTACTTCTTCGGGTCGCGGCCGGGGACCCAGACCTTGCCGCACAGCGCGACGACGGGCGTGCCTTCCAGCGCGCTCGCCATGATCTTGTCCTTCTGGACATAGTGCGCATAGCGCTCGTGGTCGCCGTCACCGTGGGAGAGCTGCGGAGTCGGCTCGACCAGGGTGCCGGTGCCCGTCCCGCGCTCGGGCTCAAGAGTGCTCATAAGAGTCAAGCCTAATTGAGAGACGGATCGTCGGGATACGTGGCCACCATGGCCAGCTCACCGCGCTGCCTGCGCAGCACCGAGCGCCACAGCTTCGCCGGGTCGGGCGAGGACACGTCGCCCGGTTCGGACTCCACCACGTACCAGGCGCCGTCGACCAGTTCCTTCTCCAGCTGGCCCGGCGACCAGCCCGCGTACCCGGCGAAGATCCGCAGCGAGCCCAGCTCGGCGGCGAGCAGTTCGGGCGGCGCCTCCAGGTCGACCAGGCCGATCGCGCCGTGCACCCGCCGCCAGCCCAGCAGCCCGGTGTCCTCGTCCTCGCGCGGCTCGCCCGGGACGACGGCCAGGGCCAGCGCGGAGTCCAGCGAGACCGGGCCGCCCTGGAAGACCACCCGCGGCGCCACCGCGAGCGGGGCCCAGGGCTCCAGCACCTCGCCGACCCCGACCGGGGTGGGCCGGTTGAGCACCACGCCGAGCGAGCCCTCGGGGTCGTGGTCGAGGAGCAGCACCACCGCCCGGTCGAAGTTGGGGTCCACCAGCCTCGGCGTGGCGACCAGCAGCCGCCCGGTGAGCGAGGACACCTCCGTCATGCTCCACATGATCCCGCATGCGACGGGCGGGCGGAGGGTCAACGACAGGGTCGTCAAGCGCATTACCATTTCTTCTTGGTTCCCGAACGGCCCTCCCCCCACGGCCGCGCGACGTCCTGCCCGTATCACCGTCCTCAAGATCGCGAGATCCATGACCGACATCGCCGATGTACTGCTTGTCCATGGCGGAACCCCTCTGGAAGGCGAGATCAGGGTCAGAGGTGCGAAGAACCTCGTGCCGAAGGCCATGGTCGCCGCCCTTCTCGGTAGCGAACCGAGCCGGCTGCGCAATGTCCCCGAGATCCGTGATGTGCGCGTGGTGCGGGGGCTGCTCCAGCTGCACGGTGTGACGGTCGAGAGCGGCGACGCGCCCGGCGAGCTCGTACTCGACCCGCGGCGGGTGGAGAGCGCCAATGTCGCCGACATCGACGCGCACGCCGGCTCGTCCCGGATTCCGATCCTCTTCTGCGGCCCCCTGCTGCACCGGCTCGGCCACGCCTTCATCCCGGGCCTGGGCGGCTGTGACATCGGCGGGCGGCCGATCGACTTCCACTTCGACGTGCTGCGCAAATTCGGCGCCGTCATCGAGAAACGGGCGGACGGGCAGTATCTGGAGGCGCCGCAGCGGCTGCGCGGCTGCCGTATCCAGCTGCCGTACCCCTCGGTCGGCTCCACCGAGCAGGTGCTGCTGACCGCGGTGCTCGCCGAGGGTGTCACCGAGCTGTCCAACGCGGCGGTCGAGCCGGAGATCGAGGACCTGATCTGCGTTCTGCAGAAAATGGGCGCGATCATCTCCATGGACACCGACCGCACGATCCGGATCACCGGTGTCGACAAGCTCGGCGGCTACAACCACCGGGCGCTGCCGGACCGGCTGGAGGCGGCGTCCTGGGCGAGCGCGGCGCTGGCCACCGAGGGGGACATCTACGTCCGCGGCGCCCAGCAGCGCTCGATGATGACCTTCCTCAACACCTTCCGCCGGGTCGGCGGCGCCTTCGAGATCGACGACGCGGGCATCCGCTTCTGGCACCCCGGCGGCCCGCTGAACGCCATCGCGCTGGAGACCGATGTGCACCCCGGCTTCCAGACCGACTGGCAGCAGCCGCTGGTGGTGGCCCTCACCCAGGCGGCCGGGCTGTCCATCGTGCACGAGACGGTGTACGAGTCGCGGCTCGGCTTCACCTCCGCGCTCAACCAGATGGGCGCGCACATCCAGCTCTACCGGGAGTGCCTGGGCGGCTCCGCCTGCCGGTTCGGACAGCGCAACTTCCTGCACTCGGCGGTCGTCTCGGGTCCGACCAAGCTCCAGGGCGCCGATCTGGTCATCCCCGACCTGCGCGGCGGCTTCTCGTACCTGATCGCGGCGCTGGCCGCGCAGGGCACCTCGCGGGTGCACGGGATCGACCTGATCAACCGCGGCTACGAGAACTTCCTGTCCAAGCTGGAGGAGCTGGGCGCCGACATCGAGCTGCCCAGCACCGCGCCGGCGGTGGCCTGAGCGCGCCGACACGGCAGACGCCAAGGGCGGCCGTCCCCTCGCGGGAGGGGACGGCCGCCCTCGTGTCACAGCGTCACTGTCTGGACAGGGACTGCGGTGCTTCAGGGCCTGCGCCCTTCGGCCTTACTTGCCCTTGGCGGCTTCCTTGAGCTTGGAACCCGCGGACACCTTCACGCTGTAGCCGGCCGGGATGTTGATCGGCTCACCGGTCTGCGGGTTGCGGGCGGTGCGGGCGGCACGGTGGGTGCGCTCGAAGGTCAGGAAGCCGGGGATGGTGACCTTCTCGTCGCCCTTGGCCACGATCTCACCGACGGTCTCGGCGAACGCGGCCAGAACGGCGTCGGCGTCCTTGCGGGTCACCTCTGCGCGGTCTGCCAGCGCGGCCACCAGCTCACTGCGGTTCATATCTGTACTCCCGTGTTCTTTCTGCCATGGGGGCGCGAGCTCGAAGCTGTTGCTGTGTGCCTCACTGCCCAGGTGTGCATCCTGCCCCCATATATGGGGGGAAAGCCAATCGCCTGCCCGCGCGAGTCGCGGAAAATGCGACGTGGGACGGCCCTGATGACGGAGTGTCGCGGACCGGTCGACGCTCGGATTCCGTTTCCGCCCGACGGCCCCGACGGCTCCCCCGCGGCCGCCGGAGCGGCCCGCGGGGAACGCGGCGCGACGGGTCAGATCTGCCCGGGTCCGGCGGCGGCGACGGAGGGCCCCTGGGCCCTGGCCGCGTCCCGTACGGCGCCCGCGACCGCACCGGCGACCTTGTCGTTGAAGACGCTGGGCACGATGTAGTTGGGGTTCAGCTCGTCGTCCCCGACCACCCCCGCGAGGGCCCGCGCGGCGGCCAGCATCATCTCCGTGTTGACCGTCCGGGACTGGGCGTCCAGCAGGCCGCGGAAGACGCCCGGGAAGACCAGCACGTTGTTGATCTGGTTGGGGAAGTCGCTGCGTCCGGTGGCGACCACCGCGGCGCTCTCGCGGGCCGCGGCCGGGTCCACCTCGGGGTCGGGATTGGCCAGCGCGAAAACGATGGCGCCTTCGGCCATGCGGGCGATGTCCTCACCCTCCAGCACGTTCGGGGCCGAGACGCCGATGAAGACGTCCGCGCCCACCACGGCCTCCCGCAGGGTGCCGGTGACGCCCTCCGGGTTGGTGTTGTCCGCGATCCAGCGCAGCGCCGAGCCGGGCTCGCCGTTGACCAGGTCGTCGCGTCCGGCGTGCACCACGCCGTGGATGTCGGCGACCACCGCGTGCTTGACCCCGGCCGCGATCAGCAGCTTGAGGATCGCGGTGCCGGCCGCGCCCGCGCCCGACATCACCACCCGCAGCGAGCCGATCTCCTTGCCGACGCAGCGCAGCGCGTTGGTCAGCGCGGCCAGCACCACGATCGCGGTGCCGTGCTGGTCGTCGTGGAAGACCGGGATGTCCAGCGCCTCGCGCAGCCGGGCCTCGATCTCGAAGCAGCGCGGCGCGGAGATGTCCTCCAGGTTGATGCCCGCGAAGCCGGGCGCGATGGCCTTCACGATGGTGACGATCTCATCGGTGTCCTGGGTGTCCAGGCACAGCGGCCAGGCGTCGATGCCCGCGAACCGCTTGAAGAGCGCGGCCTTGCCCTCCATCACCGGCAGGGCGGCCTTGGGGCCGATGTTGCCCAGGCCCAGCACGGCCGAGCCGTCGGTGACCACGGCGACGGTGTTGCGCTTGATGGTCAGCCGGCGGGCGTCCTCGGGGTTGGCCGCGATCGCCATGCAGACCCGGGCCACGCCCGGCGTGTAGACCATGGACAGGTCGTCACGGTTACGGATCGGGTGCTTGGACTGCATCTCGATCTTGCCGCCGAGGTGCATCAGGAACGTACGGTCGGAGACCTTGTCGATCACCACGCCCTCGATGCCGCGCAGCTTGCTGACGATCCCGTCGGCGTGCGCGGTCGAGCTGGCCGCCACCGTGACGTCGATCCGCAGTTTCTCGTGTCCCGAGGCGGTGACGTCGAGGCCGGTCACCGACCCGCCCGACGACTCCACCGCGGTGGTGAGCTGGCTGACCGCGGTCCCGCTCGCCGGGACCTCCAGCCGTACCGTGATCGAGTACGAGACGCTTGGCGCCGTTGCCATGACGACCTTCTTCCGGTTCCTGCTCGCGAGCGTGCCGGCGCTGATTCCGCCCCGCGCCGAGGTGCCCTGCTCCGCGGCGCTTGTTCGCGATGGTGTGTGCGGTTTTTGTTCGTAATGCGGATCGATCGTTGCACCTACCGCCGGGTATCCGTAAACGGGGGTCGGTGACAGCGGGATTTCCGCCTGCCGGGAAGAGGTTCGGGAGAGGGTTTGTTAGCCTGGACACGGCACCGGCTCGATCCAAGCCCCCGGGCCCAACCTTAGGCGCTTCGAGCGCCCACTTGCCGCGAGGCGAGCATGGCGGGCCGGTGTCGTAGACGTCCATCGGGCGCCCCTCCCACGGGAGGGGCGCCCGATGTCGTTTCCGCAGGTCACCCGGCTGACGCCGAGAGGGCTCAGTCCTTTCTGAGCAGGTCAGGCACCCCGTCCGCGTTCGGCAGGTCCTTCTCCCCGGCCAGTACGGTCAGCCGCTGGGTGGCCCGGGTCAGCGCCACGTAGAGCACCCGCAGTCCGGCCGGCGACTCCTCGGCGATCTCCGCGGGCGAGACCACGACCGTGGCGTCGTACTCCAGGCCCTTGGCCTCCAGGCTGCCCAGCGCGACCACGCGCTCGCCGAGCCCGTCGAGCCAGCCGCGGGCCTGGGCACGGCGGTTCATCGCGACGACCACGCCGACCGTGCCGTCCACCTCGGCGAGCAGCCGCTCGGCGCAGGCACGGGCGGCCGCGCCCAGGTCGTCGCCCGCGACCTCGTACCGGGGCAGCACCCCGGTGGAGCGCACCGCGCGCGGGGAGGGGCTGCCGGGCATGGCCAGGGCCAGCACGGTCGAGGCGACCTCGGCGATCTCGGCGGGGTTGCGGTAGTTGACGGTCAGCGTGAAGCGGCGGCGCGGGCGGGTGCCGAGCGCCTCGTCACGCGCGGCGGCGGCCTCGTCCACGTCCGTCCAGGAGCTCTGCGCCGGGTCGCCGACGACCGTCCAGGTCGCGGTACGGCCCCGGCGGCCCACCATCCGCCACTGCATCGGGGTGAGGTCCTGCGCCTCGTCCACGATGACGTGCGCGTACTCGGTACGCTCCCGGGCCAGCCGGTCGGCCCGCTCCCGGCGGGTCTCCCCGCGCTGCGGCATCAGCTCGTCCAGGCCGGTGAGCTGGTCCATCGGGTCGATCTCGCGCTTCTTCTCGCGCGGCGGCGCCCCCAGCACGGTCTCCAGCTCGTCCAGCAGCGCCACGTCGTGCGCGGAGGTCCCCGCGCGGCGCAGCGAGCGGGACACCCGGCGGACCTCGGGCGGGGTGAGCACCCGGCGGGCCCAGCGGGCCAGCCGCTTCTCGTCGGCGAGCGCGGACAGCACCCCGCGCGGGGTGAGCAGCGGCCACCAGGCGTCCAGGAAGTCGAGGAACTCCGGCTCGGTGCTGATGTCCTCGTCGAAGCCCTGGCGCTCCTCGGCGGCCAGTTCCGCGTCGTCGAAGCGGCGGCCGGTCTTCCGCCACAGCGCGTCGAGCAGCAGCCTGCGGGCCCTCGGGCGCAGCAGGTTGACCGGCGCGGTGCCGCCCAGCGCCTGCTGCCGCAGCCCGGCGAGTTCCTGCTCGGACAGCTCGACCCGGCGGCCGAAGGCGATCACCCGCAGCGTCGCGGGCCGGCCCGGCACCAGGTCGAGGCAGCCCCGGGCCGCGTTGCGCAGCACCTTCTGCATCCGCAGCGAGCCCTTGATCCGGGCGGCGGCCGGCTCGTCGTAGAGATCGGCCTCCACCCCGTCGACCAGCGAGCCGACCGCGCGGATCGCGACCTGACCCTCCTCGCCGAGCGACGGGAGCACGCCCTCGGTGTACGCGACCAGCAGCGGGGTCGGGCTGACGCACAGGATGCCGCCGGAGTAGCGCCGCCGGTCCTGGTAGAGCAGATACGCGGCCCGGTGCAGGGCGACGGCGGTCTTGCCGGTGCCGGGGCCGCCGGTCACCTCGGTGACGGAGGCGGCGGGGGCGCGGATCACCAGGTCCTGTTCGGCCTGGATGCTGGAGACGATGTCGCGCATGGAGTGCGTACGGGCCTGGCCGAGGGCGGCCATCAGGGCGCCGTCGCCCACCACGGGCAGGCCGGTGGTCAGCTCGGGGCGCAGCAGGTCGTCCTCGACGCCCAGGACGCGGCGGCCCTTGGACCTGATCACCCGCCGCCTCACCACCCGGCCGGGGGCGACGGGGGTCGAACGGTAGAACGGTGCGGCGGCCGGCGCCCGCCAGTCGATGACCAGCGGGTTGTAGTCCGTGCCGAGGACGCCGATGCGGCCGATGTGCAGGGTCTCGGCGATGTCGGCGGTGGCGTCCGCGCGGACCGCGTCGTCCGCCGGGTCGACCGAGATGTACGCGCCGTCGGCGCCCTTCTTGCCGTCCTTGCCCGCCAGCAGATCGATCCGGCCGAAGAGGAAGTCCTCGAACTCGCTGTTGAGCCGGTTGAGGTGGATACCGGCCCGGAAGACCTGCGCGTCGCGTTCGGCCAGCGCGCCCGGCGTGCCGACCTGGCCGCGTTTGGCGGCGTCGCTCATCAGGAACTCCGCTTCGTGGATCTTCTCCTCAAGGCGGTGGTACACCCGGTCGAGATGCGCCTGTTCGGCGGCGATCTCCTGCTCCCGGACCCCCGGTGTTGCGGTCTGCGCGGCCACGCAGGGCCCCCTTCTTTCGTGCGTCGGGCAGCCTGCAACCGTACGCGACCTGCGGGGCGTTTCCTACCTGGTCGACTCCGTCGGGGTTTTTGGCCTGTCTTTCCCGCCCGCGAGTGCGTCTCCCTCTGCGGGTCCCCCAGTGCCCGGCCGCACCCGGCCGGCGGCCGACGGTCGTGGCCGAGCCCGGGCCCGGGGTCGAGCCGTGCCCGCCCGTGCGGGCAGCGCGATGCGCGCGACGGCCCCGGGCCCGGGCGGCCAACCGCCGGCAGGCGAGCACCGACCGCGCTGGGCGCGGAGGTCGTGCCCGGTATGCGGCCGACGGGGCGGTACGCGCGCGGGTTCGGGGCCCGGTCGGCCGACCGTCGCGGGCACCGCATCGACCGCGCCGGACGCGGGGGCCATGCCCGCAGTACGGCCAACAGTAAGCGCGTGGGTTCGGGGCGCGACCGTGCCGGGCGAGGGCCTGGGCCCGGGCGGGCAGCGCGGGGCCCCGAGTCCGGCCCGCCGCCGGCACGCGAGCACAAGCCACGCCGGAGGCGGAGGCCGTGCCCGGCGTGCGGGCGGCGGTACGCACGCGAGTTCGGGGCGCGCTCGACCGACGGTCGCGTGCACCGCATCGACCGGCCGCCGGCACGCGAGCACCGACCACGCCGGGCGCAGAGGTCGTGCCCGGCGTGGGGCCAGCGGTACGCGCACGGGTGCCGGGTCCGGCCGGCGGCTGACGGTCGTGACCGGGGTCGGGCCCGGGGTCGAGCCGTGCCCGCCCGTGCGGGCACCCGCAGTACGCGCGCGGGTGCCGGGTCCGGCTGATGACGGTCGCGGACAGCACGCCGTGTGGGCGGCGGTACGCGCGCGGGTTCGGGGCGCGAAGGGGCCGGTCAGAGCCGGGGACGTCGCGCGCGGCCTGCGCAGGCGTGCGCCGGGGCACGGTGGCGACCGGCCGCCGGCGGGCGAACGCCGGTCGCGCCGGCGCGGAGGCTCATGGCCGCCCGCGCGGCCAACGCGCGCACGGTTCCGCAGCGCGCCTCGCAGAGGGGCCTCAGGTCGTGGGGTCGAAGGAGAGGCGGTAGCCGCGTTTGACGACGGTTTGGATCAGCTTCGGTGCTCCCAGGGCCACCCGGAGGCGGGCCATCGCCGTCTCCACCGCGTGCTCGTCCCGGCCCGCGCCCGGCAGCGCGCGCAGCAGGTCGGCGCGCGACACCACCCAGCCCGGCCGGCGGGCCAGCGCCCGCAGCAGCGCCATCCCGGCCGGCGGCACCGGCCGCAGCTCCCCGTCCACCACGACCGCGTGCCCCCGGATCTCGATCCGGTGCCCGGCGACGGGCAGCGCCCGTACCCGGCCGGGCAGCTCCGCCGCGATGAGCTGCACCAGCGGCCCCAGCCGGAAGCGCTCCGGCTGCACGGTGGGCACCTCGTGCGCCTCCAGCGGCACCGCCGTCACCGGCCCGACGCAGGCGACCAGCACCCCGCCGCGCATCGCCGCGAGCAGTTCCTCCCGCTGCCCGCGCTGCTCCGCCCGTTCGAGCAGCGAGGCCGCGGCCGGCGCCGAGGTGAAGCTCAGCGCGTCGAGCTGCCGCGCGAACACCGCGTCGAGCAGCCGGTCCACCGGCCCCAGGTCCTCCGGCGGCATCCACCGGTAGACCGGCACCGCCACCACCGTCGCGCCCGCGGCCCGCAGCGCCTCGCTGAAGCCGGGCAGCGGCTCCCCGTGCAGCTGCACGGCCACACAGCGGCCCTCGACGCCTTCCTCCAGCAGCCGTTCCAGCACCTCGGCCATGGACTCCGAGGCCGGGGACCACGCCTCGACCAGCCCGGCCGCGCGCACCGCGCCCTTCACCTTCGGCCCCCGGGCCAGCAGCTCCACCTCGCCCAGCCTGCGCAGCAGCGCCTCGCCGAGCCCCCAGCCGTCCGCCGCCTCGACCCACCCGCGGAAGCCGATCGCGGTGGTCGCGATCACCACGTCGGGCGCGTCGTCGAGCAGCCGCTTGGTCGTGGCCAACAGCTCCGCGTCGTCGGAGAGCGGCACGATCCGCAGCGAGGGCGCCCGCAGCACGCTCGCCCCGCGCCGTTCGAGCAGCGCGCACAGCTCGTCCGCCCGCCGGGCGGCCGTCACCCCGACGGTGAACCCCGCCAGCGGCGGCACCACCGCGGGCTCGCTGTTCGTACCGGAGTGCGCTTGCATGGCTCTGCCCCACTTCGCTCAAAACGCTCGTGCCCGGCGGTACCGGACCGTCCCGGGCCCCGGCGCCGCCGTCCCCGGCCACCCCGCCGGGAGTCCCATCCTCCCAAGGCGGGGTGCCGGGTTCGCTCCACCCGGACGACCCGGGTGTCACGGACATGTCTCGCCGCTCAGACCTCCGCGTACACCGCGGCGCCCGCGGGCGTCCCCTCGCCCTGCCCGCCCGGCCGCCCGGGCGCGGCCGCGGGCCGCCGCAGATATACGGCCCAGGTCAGCACGTAGCAGACCGCGTAGAAGGCGAGAAAAGTCACAAAAGCCGGCGTCCCGGAGGAGGTGTTGAGGAAGGACTCCCGGAAGGCCAGGTTGATGCCGACGCCGCCGAGCGCGCCGACCGCGCCGATCAGCCCCATCGCCGCGCCGGACAGCCGTCGTCCGTGCGCCGCGGCCGCCTCCCCGGTGAGCCCCCGGGCCTCGGCCTTCTTCTGGAAGATACCGGGGATCATCTTGTACGACGATCCGTTGCCGAGGCCGCTGAGCACGAAGAGCACGATGAAGCCGATCAGGAACGTGGCCAGCGACTTGGTGACGGAGGCGGCGATCACCACACCGGTCGCCGCGCCCATCGCGAGGAAGTTCCACCAGGTGATGCGCGCGCCGCCGAAGCGGTCCGCGAGCTTTCCGCCGACCGGCCGGATCAGCGAGCCGAGCAGCGGCCCGATGAAGGTCAGGTCGGCCGCCTGGAGGGGGGTGCGGCCGAACTGGTTCTGGAGCACCAGGCCGAAGGCGAAGCTGTAGCCGATGAAGGAGCCGAACGTCCCCACGTACAGGAAGGACATGATCCAGGTGTGCGGATCGCGGGCCGCGTCCACCGCGGCCCCGGTGTCGTTCTTCACGGGCGCGAGGTTGTCCATGAACAGCGCGGACAGGGCGGCGGCCACCACGATCAGCGGGATGTAGACCGCGAGGACCGTACGCGGGTGCGCGGCGCCCGCCGTGCCGATGACCAGCAGTCCGATCAGCTGGATCGCGGCGACCCCGACATTGCCGCCGCCCGCGTTCAGCCCGAGCGCCCAGCCCTTCTCCCGCAGCGGGTAGAAGGAGTTGATGTTCGTCATCGAGGAGGCGAAGTTGCCGCCGCCGACACCGGTGAGCGCGGCGACCACCAGGAGCGTGGTGTACGACACACCGGGCTTCATGACGAAGGCCGCGGCAACCGTCGGTACGAGCAGCAGCAGCGCGCTGACGATCGTCCAGTTGCGCCCGCCGAACTTCGCGACCGCGAAGGTGTACGGCACCCGCAGCACCCCGCCGACCAGCGTCGGCATGGCCACGAGGAAGAACTTGCCCGCCGGGTCGACCCCGTAGGCCGGACCCATGAACAGCACCATCACCGACCACAGGCTCCATATGGAGAAGCCGATGTGTTCGGAGAGCACCGAGAAGACCAGATTGCGGGCGGCGATCCGCTTGCCGCCGCCCTCGTGCCAGAACCGTTCGTCCTCGGGGTCCCACTGCTCGATCCAGCGACTTCCCATCGCGCGTCTCCCGTTGTCGTCCCGTGCCGACCACTGTCGAACAGACCCTAGGGGCAACGGGTTTCCGACCCATGCCGTTCGGTGACGCGAGCGCAACCAGGCACTCACCCGGCGCGCCCGGCAGGTGTGAGCCGGCGGCTGCGCGGGGCGCTTTGGGCGGAAGCGCTTCACGTAACCGATTGCGGTCGCGTACGCCGTGCTCGTACCCGCTTTCGGTTCGAGCATTGACACGCGTCAACGACCCGCTTACGTTCCTGTGTCGAAGCGCTTCGACAATCCGAGGGGCCCGCCCGTGAAGTTCACCGATGGCTACTGGCTGCTGCGCGACGGCGTCAGGGCCGCCCACCCGGTCGAGGTACTCGACATCGCCGCCCACCCCGGGGGCCTGGACGTCCACGCCCCGACCACCCCCATCCGCAACCGCGGCGACCTGCTCAAGGGCCCGGTCGTCAGCATCTCCTGTACGGCGCCCATGCCCGGCGTCGTCGCGGTCCGCCTCACCCACCTGGCCGGGGGCCTCGACCGCGGCCCGCGGTTCGCCCTCGCCAAGGGCCCCGGGCGCGCGGTGGTCACCGAGGACCCCGAGTACGCGACCCTGACCTCCGGCGAGCTGTCCGTACGCTTCGCCCGCACCGGCCCGTGGCGGATGGAGTTCCGGGCCGGCGGCCGTACGCTCACCTCCAGCGGACCGAAGTCCATGGGCATCATGGAGACCGCCGACGGCCGTCACTACCTGCGCGAACAACTCGGCCTCGGGGTCGGCTCGCATGTCTACGGCCTCGGCGAGCGCTTCGGCCCGCTGGTCAAGAACGGCCAGGTGGTGGACGTCTGGAACGCCGACGGCGGCACGGCCAGCGAACAGGCGTACAAGAACGTGCCGTTCTACCTCACGGACGCGGGCTACGGGGTCTTCGTCAACCACCCCGGCCATGTGTCCTTCGAGGTCGCCTCGGAGACCGTCTCCCGGGTGCAGTTCAGCGTCGAGGGCCAGTCGCTGGAGTACCTGGTCATCCACGGCCCCACCCCGAAGGAGATCCTCGCCAAGTACGCGGCCCTGACCGGACGTCCGGCGCTGCCGCCCGCCTGGTCCTTCGGCCTGTGGCTGTCCACCTCCTTCACCACCTCCTACGACGAGGCCACCGTCACCGGCTTCATCGACGGCATGGCCAAGCGCGAACTCCCGCTGTCCGTCTTCCACTTCGACTGCTTCTGGATGCGCGAGTTCCACTGGTGCGACTTCACCTGGGACCCGCGGGTCTTCCCCGACCCCGAGGGCATGCTGCACCGTCTGCACGAGCGCGGTCTGCGGGTCTGCGTCTGGATCAACCCCTATATCGCCCAGCGCTCACCGCTGTTCGCCGAGGGCCAGGCGGCCGGCTATCTGCTGAAGAAGCCGAACGGCGACGTGTGGCAGTGGGACCTGTGGCAACCCGGCATGGCCCTGGTCGACTTCACCAATCCCGACGCCCGCGCCTGGTACGCCGCCAAGCTCGACGCGCTGCTGGCCATGGGGGTGGACTGCTTCAAGACCGACTTCGGCGAGCGGGTGCCGACCGATGTCACGTACTTCGACGGCTCCGACCCCGAAGGCATGCACAACTACTACACGTATCTCTACAACCGGACCGTCTTCGACGTGCTGCGCGCGCGGCGCGGTGAGGACGACGCCGTGGTCTTCGCCCGTTCTGCGACCGCCGGCAGCCAGCAGTTCCCCGTGCACTGGGGCGGCGACTGCGAGGCGACCTACGAGTCGATGGCCGAATCCCTGCGCGGCGGGCTGTCGTTGGGGCTGTCCGGCTTCGGTTTCTGGTCGCACGACATCGGCGGCTTCGAGGGCACCCCGAGCGCGGCCGTCTTCAAACGGTGGATCGCCTTCGGGCTGCTCTCCTCGCACAGCCGGCTGCACGGCAGCCACTCCTACCGGGTGCCGTGGCTCTTCGACGAGGAATCGGTCGACGTACTGCGGGCGTTCACCCGCCTCAAGCTGCGGCTGATGCCGTATCTGTTCGAGGCCGCGCGGCAGGCGCGGACCGGGGTGCCGGTGATGCGGGCGATGGCGCTGGAGTTCCCGGACGATCCGGCGTGCGCGCATCTGGAACGGCAGTACATGCTCGGCGACGCCCTGCTGGTCGCGCCGGTCTTCTCCGACGACGGCCGGGTCGGCTACTACGTGCCCGCCGGGGTGTGGACCCACCTGCTGACCGGCGAGCGCGTCGAGGGCCCGCGCTGGGTGGAGGAGACCCACGGCTTCGACAGCGTGCCGCTGCTGGTCCGCCCCGGCACGGCCCTGCCGTGGGGCGCGGTCGCCGACCGCCCGGACTACGACTACGCCACCGGTCTGACCCTGCGGGTCTACGAGCCCGCGGACGGCGTCACGACGACCGTCCGCGTCCCCTCCCCCGACGGGTCCACGGCCGCGACCTTCACGGTGAGCCGCGCGGGTACGTCGGTGACGGTGACGTCCGAGGACGCGCCCGAGGGGTGGACGGCGGAAGTCGTCTCCGCGGAGCCCCTCCGCCTGACCACACCGTAGGCCCTGGCCGTTCCGCCCGCCCCGGCCGGTGGTGGCCGGGGCGGGTCGCCGGGCAGCCGCCCGGAAACGACAAACGGCGCCTTCCTGGAGGAAGGCGCCGTGTCGCATGGGATGAGTGGAGATGGCGGGAATCGAACCCGCGTCCTGTGGTGCGGAACCAGGGCTTCTCCGAGCGCAGTCCACTGTGCTTTTCTCGGCCCCGGCAGTCACGCGGACAAGCCGCCGACGGGCCCAGTCACTGTTTGATTTCCTTCAAGGACCCGTGACCGGCCCAAGAAGTTTAGTTCCCTTGATGATGCCAGGGTCCGGGTCGGGAACAGCTCCCGGTCTGACACTCCGCGGAGTCTTCGCTCAGCTGCTAATTAGGCAGCGAGGGCGAAGGCGGAGGAATCGCTCTTGGAATTGGCGATTATTGGTTTCGGCATATGGTTAACGAGATCATTGCCGCTTCCTCGGCTCGCTTCCCCTGCTTCGACATCCCCAGTCGAAACCGATCATCCCCATGTGGTGTTTTCAAGGTGCGCCGCCCGCGAGGGGCGACTGACTCCATCGTACGGGATCAGCGCCCGCGCGGGCCACCGTATTCCCGGCGGGCGCGGCGCGGCGCGGCGCCGGGGAGCGCGGCGCGAAGCCGGGGAGCGCCGGGAAGCGCCGGGGAACACGGCCCAGGCACTCGCGGGCCCGGGGGCACGGGCCCGGACACGCGGACTCAGGCGTACGGGGCCCAGGCGCGCGGACTCGGCGCGTACCGCTCAGGCACGCTGCCTGCGGCGCGCCGCCGACATCACGCGCTCCGACTCACGGCGGTCCTGCTTCTCGCGCAGGGTCTGCCGTTTGTCGTACTCCTTCTTGCCCTTCGCGAGCGCGATCTCGACCTTCACCCGGCCCTCCTTGAAGTACAGGGCGAGCGGCACGATCGTATGACCGCTCTCCTGTGTCTTCTGGAGCAGCTTCTCGATCTCGGCCCGGTGCAGCAGCATCTTGCGCTTGCGGCGGGCCGAGTGGTTGGTCCAGGTCCCCTGGGTGTACTCGGGGATGTGGATGTTGTGCAGCCACGCCTCGCCGCCGTCGAGCTGCGCGAAGCCGTCGACCAGCGACGCGCGGCCCAGGCGCAGTGACTTGACCTCGGTGCCGGTCAGCACCAGGCCCGCCTCGTAGGTGTCGAGGATGTGGTAATCGTGTCGCGCCTTCTTGTTCTGCGCGATCATCTTGCGACCCGTCTCTTTAGCCATAGCGGCCCCATTCTCCCACTACGAGGGGGCCCCGAGGCCAGCGAATACCTCGCGGCTGTCGGCGACCGGGTCCTGCCCCGCCGGCACCTCGACATCGGGCGCGATGCCCACGCCGTCCACCCCCCGGCCGTCCGGCAGCCGGTAGTGGCCCACGGTGAGCTCGGCGACGGAGCCGTCCGGCAGCGGGCTGGGCATCTGCACCGACCCCTTGCCGAAGGTGCGCGAGCCGATGACCACCGCCCGGCCGCGGTCCTGAAGGGCGCCGGCCAGGAGTTCCGCGGCGCTCATCGTGCCGCCGTCGACCAGCACCACCAGCGGGACCTTGGTGTCGCCGCCGTGGTCCGCGTACAGCGCCTGCTGCCGGCCGTGCACGTCGTAGGTGGCGACCAGGCCGCCGTCGAGGAAGGCGGAGGCGACCGCGACGGCCTCGGTGACCAGGCCGCCGGAATTGCCGCGAAGATCGAGCAGGACGCCGTGCCGGGCACCGCGCACCGCGTCCTGGACCTGTCCGCCGACGCCGACCGAGAAGGCGTCGATCTTGACGACCGTGGGGTCGTCACCGCCCTTGTCCCCCTTGCGCGGGCCGGTGACGGTGACCGCCTCGGTGGCGAGCGTGGCGCGGCGCAGAGCGACCGTCCAGCTGTGGCCGCCGCGCCGGACGCCGAGAGTGACGGGGCTGCCCGGCACGTTGTCGCCGCGCAGATCCGCGACGACCTCGGTGACGGCCAGCCCCGTACAGGAGGTGGTGTCGATCCGGGCCAGTACGTCGTCCACCCGCAGGCCCGCGCGGGCGGCCGGGCTGTTCCGCTGCACCCGGGCGACCTCGATCCGGCCGTCGTCGACCCGCCGCACCCACAGGCCCACGCCCACGTAGCGGCCGTCGAGCGCCTGCTGGAGGCCCGCGTACTCCTGGGCGGTGTAGAACGACGACCAGCGGTCGCCGCTGCGGCTGACCAGTTTCTCGACGGTGTCCGCGCCGACCTTGCCGTCGGCGATCTCCTCGGCGATCCGGCCGGTGTCGAGGGGCTGCTGCGCGCCGGCGTCCCGTCCCGCGCGGCCCGCGCTCCTGCCGTCCGCGCCGTCGCTGCCCGTGTCCGGTACGGTGGCCGCCGCCATGCGGGTGTTCGGCTCGCGCTGGGCCGGTTCGGTGAGGCTGCCCGCGGCCGCGCCGCTGGCCAGCATCGCGCTGAACACCAATGTCAGGGTGGCCCCGCGGCGAAAGCGGCGGGGCGTCCCGAACAACGACGGGCCGGACATGGCCGGAAGTCTAGGACACAATCGGGCGTGCTACGGAAGAGGCGCATACCCCGGCCGGCCACGGTCCGCAACCGGAGAGAGCGTCCGGATCGGCCCGGACGCCCCGGCCGGTCCCCGCCCCGCGTCAGACCTTCAGATACCGGCGCAGGGCGATGAACGCGGCCACCGCGGGCATGATGACGCCGATCAGCAGCACCAGCGGCAGCACCTTGATCACCGAGTCCCAGCCCAGGAAGGTCACCAGGGGGATCTTGTCCTGGAGCTTGAGCCCCGCGTCGATCATGAAGTACCGCCCGCCGAGCAGCATCACGCAGGCCAGCCCCGCACCCACGAGTCCCGCGAACGCGGCCTCCATGATGAACGGCATCTGGATGTAGAAGCTGGACGCGCCGACCAGCCGCATGATGCCGGTTTCCCGCCGACGGCTGAACGCCGAGACACGCACGGTGTTGACGATCAGCAGCATGGCGACGGTGAGCATGAAGGCCAGCAGCACGTACGCGGCCAGGGTCATGCCGTTGAGCAGCGAGAACAGGTTCTTGAGCACCGCGCGCTGGTCCTCGACCGACTGCACGCCCGGACGCCCGTTGAAGGCGCTGGCCACGATGGTGAACTTCTTCGGGTCCTTGAGCTTGACCCGGTAGTTCTGCTGCATCTGGTCCGGGGTGATGGAGCTGGCCACGGGCGAGCTCTTGAACTGCACCTTGTAGCGCTTGTACGCCTCCTCCGCCGACTCGAAGTAGACCTTCTCCACGATCGGCAGCTTCTTGAGGTCCGTCAGGATCTGGGCCTTCTGGTCGTCGGTCACGGCGCCCTTGGCGCAGTTGGGCGTGCTGGTCGCGTCGCCCTTGTTGCACATGTAGATCGTGACCTGGACCTTGCCGTACCAGTAGCCCTTCATCGAGTCGACCTGCTTGTTGGCGAGCACGGCACTGCCGGTGAGGGCGAGCGAGAGCGCCACGGAGATGATGACGGCGAAGGTCATCGTGAGATTGCGGCGAAGACCGACGCCGATCTCCGACAGGACGAACTGGGCGCGCATGGTGAGGGGTTCCTTTCAGGGGGAGAGGTGCTTACGGCCGTGAGAACCAGTAACTAGTGCTGGTAGCCGTAGACACCGCGCGACTGGTCGCGTACCAGCCGCCCCTTCTCCAGTTCGATGACGCGCTTGCGCATCTGGTCGACGATGTTCTGGTCGTGGGTGGCCATCACCACGGTGGTGCCCGTCCGGTTGATGCGGTCGAGCAGCCGCATGATGCCGACGGAGGTCTGCGGGTCGAGGTTTCCGGTCGGCTCGTCGGCGATCAGCAGCATCGGGCGGTTGACGAAGGCCCGCGCGATGGCGACACGCTGCTGCTCACCACCGGACAGCTCACCCGGCATGCGGTCCTCCTTGCCGGCCAGGCCGACCAGGTCCAGCACTTCGGGGACCGTCTTGCGGATCGTGCCGCGCGGCTTGCCGATCACTTCGAGGGCGAAGGCGACGTTCTCACCGACGGTCTTGTTGGGGAGCAGTCGGAAGTCCTGGAAGACGGTGCCGAGTTGGCGCCGCATCTGCGGAACCTTCCAGTTCGACAGCCGGTTCAGGTCCTTGCCGAGCACATGCACCGCGCCGGTGTCGGTGCGCTCCTCGCGGAGGATCAGCCGCAGGAAGGTCGACTTTCCTGAGCCCGACGAGCCCACCAGGAAGACGAACTCCCCCTTCTCGATCTCCAGCGAGACGTCCCGGAGCGCGGGGCGGTTCTGCTTGGGGTAGGTCTTGGTGACGCTGTCGAATCGGATCACGTTGGCACCAGGGTTTGCAGGGTCGGCCGACAGGGGATGTGGGGGCGACACTACGCGAACGGGCGGAGGGTGCGCAGTCACCGCGGGGCGTTGGTGGCCCGGGCCACAGGGCACATCGGGGCATACCGTCCATTGGGCGCGAAGCGGGGGCGAAGCACGGGCGCGGCGGCGGTGCGCGGCCGGACGCGAGGCGGGGGCGCCGGGCGCCGATTCCGGGGGAACCTGGCACAGTGGAGGGTGTACGGACAAGGAGTGCGCGCGGGATGCGCGAAGAGTGCGCGACCGCGTACGGACGGCGACAGGCGCGGCTGCGACGAGTGAGACCGCATCACCCCGGGAACGAAACGAGTCACCGGGGACGTACACCGGACGGAGGAGGAGATCACCATGACGGTCGACCGACTGGTGTGCGCGAACTGTGCCGGCCCGGTGAGCGAGGGACGCTGCGAGGTCTGCCGCGCCAATCGCGCCCGCCTCCAGCAGGAGAACCCCTGGGCCTCGATATCCCCCGCGGCTTTGATCGCCCTCCTGGTCGCCCTCCTCGCCGTGGTCCTGGTAGTCGAACACGCCACAGCCTGACCCCGCGGCCCCCTTTATTCCCGCTCGTGACCGGCACTGAGGTGCAGCGGCTCAAGCCGCGCTGAGCGGACAGCCCTCCGCCGGGTGAACGCCTGCGAGGCGACTCCTGGAGCAGGGCATCGGCCTCGTCGTTATCAAGGAACTGCTCGGACACGCCCACATTGGCGTCACCGCCGACGTCTACGCCCATGTCCGACTCCGCTTGCTGTCGACTACTGCCGTTCAAATGCCCGGAACCTCCGCCGACCGATACGTCGGTGGAGGTTCCGGAACCGATAGAGCGACTCATCGAGCAGGGGCGTGATCTCACTATTCCAGCTTGTTGAGAATACCCTTCGGTCCCTCCGTCATGATGGCGCGGAATGCCTCAATCATGGCGGCCACTCCGGGCTTCGGAATGATCACGAGATCAGGGCACTGGAAGAAGACACCACCACCATACTCGCCGGTTTCCTTCCAGCGATTTAGCACTACCTCGATAGCGCCGAGAGTCATACAAGTGGCACTCCACCGACTGCCATCAGGAAGCCGCAGTTCAGCATCGACGTCCTCTACCGTGTCGACTTGGTCATCGGCGCCGAGCATGAAGAGCACGATGAACCCCGGCTCCTTGACGACATGGAAGAGATCTTCGTCCACGGGGTTGCAGTCATCACCCATAGAGCTGCCGCAACCTCGCAATCACCTTGGACTCATTTCCTTTGTCGGCCTTTGCTACGATTTGTATTCCCCCATCAACATTCCTGAAGAACAGTCGGGCACCGCTGGCAGCGCGCGAGTAGGTGATGCCCGTGCCCGTAAGTGCCTTGTTGTAGGTACCCGGATTCATGTTGCCACGGGAAAGCTGATCGAACATGTGATCAAAATCCCTCTGGACCCGCTCGTTCTTGCCAGCTTGCTGTGCGGCCCGGGTCAAGAACGAGTCCTGTCCGAGGACAGACGACATATTCACGCACGGGCCGGAATTGTGAACCAAGACTGGCGTGGTGCCCGCGAGGACATAGTACGAGTGGAGGTCGGCGACCGTCAGGTCGTAGGTGGGGGCGTGGCGGTGGTAGTTGCGGACGGCGAGGACCGTGACCGTGGAGCCGTCCGGGCGGCGGAGGTGGGTGCCCGGGGTCAGTTCCTCGGCGTTGGTCCACTTGTGGTGGGTGGCGTCCCAGAAGGGGTGGTGCCACGTCGTCGTCAGCTTCTGCGGCGGCGAGGGAGCCGTGGGCCCGGAAAGGGAGAGGTCGGTGCTACCGACGATCTTTCCGTGCTCGTTCCGCCGGCGCCGTAGGAGCGTCGCCGCACCGCGGACAAAGGCGGCGGGCCCGGGACGCTCTGGGAGCGTTCCGGGCCCGCCGTTGGTGTTGCGGGTGCTGCGGTGTCGCGATTACGCGGTGTCGCGGCGGCCGGCCAGCCGCGGGGTGAAGCGGAAGCCGATGCCGCCCGCGATCAGGGTGGCCGCGCCGACGATCAGGAAGCCGGTGCCGCTGGAGCCGGTCTCGGCGAGCTGCGTGGTGGTCTCGCCCTGCGCGACCGGCTGGGTGTTGTCGGTGCCGGGATTGTTGTTCCCGCAGTCGACGCTGTCGCCGGTCAGGGTGCAGGTGTTGCCGTTGCCGCCGGAGGCCGAGGAGCCGCCCGAGGCGGAGGACCCGCCCGTCGCAGCGCCGTTCGTGCCACCGCCGTTCGTACCACCGGCGTTGCCACCCGTGGCGTCACCACCGTTGTCACCGGGGACAGAACCGCCGTTGTCACCACCGTTGTCGCCCGGGACAGAACCGCCGTTGTCACCACCGTTGTCACCGGGGACAGAACCGCCGTTGTCACCACCGTTGTCGCCCGGGACAGAACCGCCGTTGTCACCACCGTTGTCGCCCGGGACAGAACCGCCGTTGTCACCACCGTTGTCGCCCGGGACAGAACCGCCGTTGTCACCACCGTTGTCGCCCGGGACAGAACCGCCGTTGTCACCACCGTTGTCGCCCGGGACAGAACCGCCGTTGTCACCACCGTTGTCACCGGGGACAGAACCGCCGTTGTCACCACCGTTGTCACCAGGCAGCGTGCCGCCACCGTCATCGCCGCCGTCGTCACCGGGCAGCGTGCCGCCACCGCTGGTGCTGTCGCCCTCGTCGTTGGCGTGGACCACGGAAGCCGGCTTGCTGACCGCCTGGGCCGCGCCCACGGCGGTCAGGGAGGCGCCCGCCGCGATGACCGCGGCTGCGGCTATGCGCGTGACGCGTAGCCGTGTGTTGCGCTTGCTCATGAGTCAAGTACCCCCAGTAGATGTCTGCTTGGGGATGCGCAGCCATATGGAGTGCCATGCCACCGGTGGGAGCGGATGCGCTCACCCCCGTGCGCTTACGCCCCAATCATGCGCATGCCGCGCAACACCCTCGCGGCTTTCCCCCGTACCGTCAAGGTCGTTAAGGACACAATGGGCCCAATTGGCCCTGTCTGCCCGGCACTTCCGCACAGCACTGTGACACGAGGGACCACGCGGCGGGCCAGGAGGAGAACTGAGCGGAGGACCAAGAGGACTAAGCGGCGGTCTTCTCGCGGGACTTGCGCCAGCGGATGCCCGCCTCGATGAAGCCGTCGATGTCACCGTCGAGCACCGAGTGCGGGTTGCCGACCTCGTGGTCGGTGCGCAGGTCCTTGACCATCTGGTACGGGTGCAGGACGTACGAACGCATCTGGTTGCCCCAGGAGTTGCCGCCGTCGCTCTTGCCGAGGGAGTCCATCAGGGCCTGCTCCTCCTGGCGGCGGCGTTCGAGCAGCTTGGCCTGGAGGACGTTCATGGCGCTGGCCTTGTTCTGGATCTGCGAGCGCTCGTTCTGACAGGAGACCACGATGCCGGTCGGCAGGTGGGTGATGCGGACCGCCGAGTCCGTGGTGTTGACTCCCTGGCCGCCGGGGCCCGACGCGCGGTAGACGTCGACGCGCAGCTCGGACTCGTCGATCTCCACGTGGTCGGACTGCTCCACGACGGGCAGCACCTCGACGCCCGCGAACGAGGTCTGGCGGCGCCCCTGGTTGTCGAAGGGGGAGATACGGACCAGCCGGTGCGTGCCCTGCTCGACCGAGAGGGTGCCGTAGGCGTAGGGGGCCTTCACCACGAAGGTGGTCGACTTGATGCCGGCCTCTTCCGCGTACGAGGTCTCGTAGACCTCCGTCTGGTAGCCGTGGCGCTCGGCCCAGCGCAGATACATGCGCTGAAGCTGCTCGGCGAAGTCGGCGGCGTCCACACCGCCGGCCTCCGCGCGGATGTTGACCAGCGCCTCACGGGCGTCGTACTCGCCGGACAGGAGGGTGCGGACCTCCATCTCGTCCAGCGCCTTCTGGACCGATTCCAGCTCGACCTCGGCCTCGGCGCGGGTGTCGGCGTCGTCCTCGGTCTCGGCGAGCTCGAACATGATGCTGAGGTCGTCGATACGGCCGCGCAGCGTCTCGACCTTGCGGAGTTCGGCCTGGAGGTGGGAGAGACGGCTGGTGATCTTCTGCGCGTTCTCCGGGTCGTCCCACAGGGAGGGGGCCGCGGCCTGCTCTTCGAGCGCGGCAATGTCGTCCCGCATCCGGTCGAGGTCGAGGACGGCCTCGATCGACCCCATGGTCGAGGACAGGGACTTCAGCTCTTCGGATACATCGACGATCGCCACGCCTCCAGCCTACCGGCTGGTCGAGCGGACGACGGGCCTCGGTTTCCCCCGGTCCCCGGGCCCGGCGCCCCCGGGGCCCGCGGAATCACGGCCCGCGGCCCCGAAGAACGCGTCCGGCGCGCCGGATCAGGCCGGGGCCGAGGCGCGGACCAGGGTGCCCCGGGGGCCGCGGCCGTAGAGCTCCAGGGTGTGCGGGTACGCCACCGCGCCCACCGGTCCCGCGCTCCCGCCGGGCAGCCGGGAGGGCGCGCCCGCGCCCGCCGACTGCGCGCCGTCCGCGAACACGTACAGCCGGTCACCCGCGACCAGTGCCTCCGGGCGCCCCGAGGTCTCCAGGTCCGGGACCACCGCCGAGGGCCGCCAGGCGCCGCCGGAGTACGGCAGCCGCAGCACCGCGCCGTCCGCCTTCCGTACGACGAAGGCGTCCAGCGTCCCGCGTTCCCGCGAGACCAGCGCCGGGGCCGAGGTGATCCGGCCCGCCGTGGGGACCAGCGCCCAGGCGTTCCACCGGGTGCCGACCAGGGACGCGGTGACCAGGTCGCCGCCGACCCGGCCGACCAGGTCGATCCGCCCGGGCTGCGAGGAGGCGGCGGCGGGCGCGGCGTCGAAACGGGTCCGCTCGTCCACCTGCGACCAGGCGTTCCAGTAGCGGCCGGAGAACGTACGCCGGTAGAGCAGGCCGTCCGTACCGAGCGCGAAGAGGTCGATCCGCCCGGCCTTGGCCGAGACGACCGCCGGGTCGCCGTCCACGCTTATTCCGGTGAGCTTCTGCCACCCGGTGTACCCGGCGCCGTCCCGGACCACGTACCAGATGTTCTTGTCCTCGCCGCGCGCGAAGACGAACGTGGCGCCCCTGACGACCAGGGCGTGCGGACCGCCGGTGAACCGTACGCCCGCAGGCGGCACGTCCTCGAAGCCGGACCAGTGCGGAAGCGTGACGGGGGCGCCGGTACGGCCCTGCGGGGAGGGGGCGCCCGCCGTGGGCGCGTTCGGGGTGTCCGCGCTGGACTCCGGGCTCGGCGCGTGGTCGCCGGAGGAGTCCGACGGGCCGGACGACCCGGCGGAGCCCGAGGACCCGGCCGAGGCGATGCCCCAGCCGCCGAGCCCGGCCACCGCGAGCGCGGCCGCGGCCGCCGCGGCGACCTTGATCCGGCGCTGCCTGATCGCGGCGGACACCGCCCGGTGCCGGGGGCTGGCCGGGCGGTCGGGGGCGGAGGCGCGGGCCTTGGCGGCGTTGCGCCCGGCCCGGGAGGCGGCGCCGTAGCCCGCCAGTTCCTCGGCGGTGGGCAGTTTGATGCTGGTGTGCGTGTCCCGGCTGGAGTCGGGGGCCGCGCCGCGCACCAGCGGTACGGCGCCGCGCCTGCGGTCCGGCGAGGAGCTGGGCGCGACCGGCGGCTCGTCGGGGCCCTCGCCGTACGGCACCTCGGCCGCGGCTCCCTCGGTGCCGGGCGCTGCCACGTCGAGCACCGGATCCCCGGCCAGGCCCGGCAGCAGCTCGCGCAGCCGCGCGCCCAGCTCCCCGGCGGTGAGCCGGGAGGCGGGCGCCTTGGCCAGGCACTGGGCGAGGATCTGCCACAGCTCGTCGGACAGGCCGGGCAGCGGCTGCACGGTCTCGGTGACATGGCGGCGCAGTACGGCGCCGGGGTGGCCGCCGCCGAAGGGCGTGAACCCGGCCAGCAGCTCGTACAGGACCGTGGCGAGGGCGTAGATGTCGACGGAGGCGCGCGGCGGCAGGCCCTCGATGATCTCGGGGGCGAGGTAGTCGGGTGTGCCGATGATCCGGGTGGCGCGGGTGCGGCGCGGCGAGTCGACGAGGCGGGCGATGCCGAAGTCGGTGAGCAGCGCGGGCGGGGCGCCGCCGGGGCCGGCCGGGGCGGCGGAGTCGAGCAGTACGTTCTCGGGCTTGACGTCGCGGTGCACGACCCCGGCGGCGTGCGCGGCCGCGAGGCCGTCGGCCACGTCGGCGGCGACGGCGACGGCCGCCTCGGGGGTGAGGCGGCGTTCGCGCTCCAGCCGGGAGCGCAGATCGGTGCCGCGGACCAGGTCCATCACGAGGGCCAGGTCGCTGCCGTCCACGACGAGGTCGCGGATGCCGACGATGTGCGGGTCGTCCAGGGAGAGCAGGGCGGTCCGCTCCTGGACGAAGCGGCCGACGAGATCCTGGTCGGAGGCGAGGTCCTCGCGGAGCAGCTTGATGGCGACCGGGCCCTCGGGGCCCTCGCCGAGCCAGACGGTGCCCGCGGACCCCCGTCCGAGTACCTGGTGAGCGGTGTACCGGCTGCCGATCTTCCTGGCCAAGACTGCTCCGACTCCTCCGAAGGTCCGTCGCGTTGGCGACAAAGCTACGCGGATCAGGGGCCGTTCGGGGCACGGGTGGGGGGTGAGGAGACGTTCTGCCGGAGAAATCACCCTCGGGAAGTCGACAAATCCCCAAGTTGGCCACCGCGCCGGGCCTTTTCGGCGGGTGGAACGGTCGTCGGCGGGCCGTCCGGGCGGCCGGCGCGAGGCGGCCCGACCGGCGGCCGGCGGGTACGACCGGCGCGCGTCCCACCCCTCAGCGGCCGCGCCCAACCGTCCCGGCTCAGCCGTCCGTCGGCCCAACCGTCCGTCGGCTCGGCCGTCCCGGCCCAACCGTCCGTCGGCTCGGCCGCCCACGCTCAGTTCCCCGAACCGCCGCCCGAGTCCCCGGTGATCGCGGAGATCTTGTCCCAGGCGGAGTGGACCCAGCCCGACGCCGCGTCCCAGAGGTTGCGCGTGCTGTTGACCCAGTCGGGCAGCGGGGTCGTGTACCAGACGATCACGAAGATGACGATCACCACGAGGATCACCATCAGACAGCCCTTGAGGCAGCCGAGGCCGGGGATCTTCATCGGGTTCGCGCCGCCGCGCGGCTCGCGCGGCTCGCGCCCTCGGGGCGGTTCCGGGGACGTGGGGGCGGGCGGGCGCTGGGGCTCGTACCGCTGGGGGCGCTGCGGCTCGTAGCTCTGCTGCTGCGGGGGCTGCGGCGGCTGCTGGTAGCGCGGCTGGGCGGGCTGCTGCTGGTGCTGCGGAGGCTGCTGCTGCGGGTAGCCGTATCCCTGGCCCTGGCCCTGCCCCTGGCCCTGCTGCGGGTACTGCGGCTGCGGCGGGCCACCGTACGGCTGCTGCTGGCCGTACGACTGCGGGGGCGGCTGGGGGCGGCGCTGCGGGCGCCGGAAGAGGGGGTCCATCTCGGGGGCGAGCGGCCGTACCTCGGTCTGGTCGGCGCGCTGCCGCGCCGCGTTCAGCTGCGACTCCCAGGGGTGCGGGCCCTGCGCCTGCGGCGGGCCCTGCGGATCGGCGTCGGGCACGGGCGGCAGCACCCGGGTGCCGTCGGGCGCGGCGGGCCCCGAGGGCAGCACGCTGGTCACCGCGGAGGGGTCGTACGCGCTGCTCCCGGACGGCAGCACCTGCGTCGGGTCGGCGTCGCCGCCGCCCTGGGCCGTGCCCGGGACCAAGGTCGGTGTCTCATCCGGCGCCAGCAGCGCGGCCACGCCCAGCGCGGCCTCAGCGGCGGCCGGGCTCGCGTGGACACCGATGCCCGCGGCGACCACCCGCAGCGCGCGGGCGAGGCTCTCCGCGCTGGGCCGCTGGGCGGGCTCCTTGCGCAGGCAGCGCTCGATGACCGTCCACAGGGGGTCGGGGACGGTGGTGGGGCGGCGCGGCTGCTCGTTGAGGTGCGCGTGCAGCACCTCGATCGCGCTGTCGCCGCGGAACGGCGGACGGCCGGTGACCAGCTCGTACAGCAGGATTCCGGCGCCGTAGACATCGACCGCCGAGGTCTGCGGGCGGCCCTGCGCGGACTCGGGCGCGACATAGGCGGGCGTGCCGACGAACTCGTGGGTGCGGGTGACGCCGGGTGAGTCGGCGAGCCGGGCGATGCCGAAGTCGGTGAGCATCGGGTGCATGTGCTCGGTGCCGTCCTCGCCGGTGACGGTGGCGATCAGCACATTGGCGGGCTTGAGGTCGCGGTGGACGACGCCGTCGGCGTGGCTGCAGGCCAGCGCGTCGGCGACGGCGGCGGTCAGCAGGGCGGCGCCGACCGGGGAGAAGGGGCCGTTCTCGCGCAGATAGCGGTGCAGATCGGGGCCGTCGATCAGGTCCATGACGAGGGCGAGCAGATCGCCCTCGACCACCAGGTCGCGGACCTGGACGATGTGCGGATGGCGCAGCCGGACCAGCGCGGACCGCTCCCTCAGGAAGCGCATCACGACGTCCGGGTCGCTCGCCAGCTCTTCCTTGAGCACCTTGACGGCGACGGCGCTGCCCTCCTCGCCGCGCACCTGGCCACGCCAGACGGTGCCCGTGGCGCCGCGCCCGAGCGGCTCCTCCAGAAGGTACTTGCTGCCTACCGGCCGCACGTCGTGTGCTCCCTGCTCCGTAGTGGCTCGTGGGTGGTGTGGGATCTGTGGATCAACGGACTGTCGCCTGTAAACGCCACGGCGGCCCTGGACACCGAGGACGCCAAGGACACCATGACGACGAGGACGCACCCGGGTGGCGGCGTCCGTCGCGGGCCCGCCCGGCGGGCGCGCCTGATTCCGGCCAAGCGTAGTGCCGTACGGCCGCGTCCACGGCGTACGTCCGCCGGATTCCCCGGTAGGACGCGGAACCCGGGCCGGTGGTTGCCACGCCACGGCCCACCGGTGGCCCACCGGCACCGGCGCCCGGTCCGCCGAACCCCGCGCCCGACTCCGCGCCCGACTCCGCGCGGACGGCGATTTCCGGCGGCCGGTGATCGGTTTCCGGCCGAATTGTCCCGCGTTCACCGGTCCGATTCCGCTACAAGCCGATCGTCCTCCGGTCGGCCAAGATCACTGAAGGCGGTACCGGCGACGGGCTGTCGCCGGCGAGTGGGAGGATGCATCCGTACGGTGCGGTGAGGTGCAACGGGGGTGGCACCGGCCGTGCTTGAGTTACGTGCTTGTTGTGCTCGCAGTGCTTGCTTGTACGTCGACGCGCCCGTGCGCGGCCGGGGAGGGACTCTCGACCGCGCTCCCGGGCCCGGGGAGAAGGGACCGCGGACGAGATGCAGATCCGGCTGACCGTCCTCGGGCCGCGCAGCGGCCGGACAGTACGCGGGTGCGACGTGCTCATCACCGCGCCCGCGGGCACCACACTGGGCGCGGTGGCCGGGGCGCTGGCCTCCGCCGCCGGTTCCGGCAAGCCCGGCGGCCGGTCCTCCGGCGCCTCCGTGGTGCTCTACGCGGGCGCCGACCGGCTCACCCCCGGCACGGTCCTCGGTGTGCCGCCGCTGGTGGACGGCGCCCTGATCTCGCTGCACGCCCCCGCGGAGCCGCACGGCGACCACGGACAGTACGGCCGCTTCGGGCAGTACGGCCGGCCGCCGGAGGACCTGGCCACGCTGCACGTGGTGGGCGGCCCGGACGCGGGCGGGGTCCATCTGCTCCAAGGCGGGCAGGCCAGGATCGGGCGCTCCGCGGACGCGGACGTACCGCTGGACGACCCCGATGTGTCCCGGCTGCACTGCGAGGTCGCCGTCGGCGCGGACGGGCAGATCACGGTGGTCGACCTCGGGTCCACCAACGGGACGACGCTCTCCGGCCACCCGGTCGGCCCCCGGCCGCAGACCTTCGCGCCGGGCGCGCTGCTCAGGATCGGCGAGTCCACGCTGCGGCTGGACCCCGCGCACACGCCCACCCCGCCGCCGCTGGCCGCCGCCTCCGACACGGACGGCCATCTGCGGGTCTCGCCGCGCGAGGCGCCGGGGGCCTCCGCGCCCGTGAGTCCGCCGGGCGAAGCGCGCGACCCGGGCCCGTACCCCGCTCACACCCCGTACGCCCAGCCGCCGGCCGACGCTCCCGAGCCGGCCGCCCACACGCCCTCCGACGCCGAGACCTACGGGCGCGGGTTCGACGCGGACCTCGACGCGAGCGGGCGGCGGCACACCGGCGAGCGCGCCAGGACGCCGCAGGCCCAGGACCCGGCCCGCGGCGGCGTCGTCGGCGCCATAGGCGCCTGGGCGCGGCGGCGGTTCGTGGCCGGGGCCGGGCACGGCGGCCCGGAGGACGACGGCGGCGAGGCCGAGGCGCTGCGCGAGCGCTGGCCGGACCCGGCGGCCGTGCTGCTGACCGCGCTCGGCCCGGGCCGGCGGCTGTGGGAGCGCGGGGTGACACACCCGGACGCGCTGACCGTACGGCTGGGGACGGCCGACCTGCCGTCCGAGGACGGCACCCGGCGGCTGCCCGACGTGCCCTTCACCGTGGACCTGCGGGCGCCGCGGACCGCCGCCCTGACGCTGACCGGACCGCGCCCCCGGCTGTCCGGGCTGGCCAGGGCCGTGCTGGCGCAGCTGTGCGCGCTGCACTCCCCCGCCGCCCTGGAGGTCGTGCTGCTCAGCGCCGACCGCACCCGGGGCGCCGACCAGCGGGCCGAGGAGTGGTCCTGGCTGAACTGGCTGCCGCATCTGCGCCCCGCGCACGGCCAGGACTGCCGGCTGCTGCTGGCCTTCGACCGGGACCAGGCCGAGGCGCGCGCCGCGGAGGTCGTACGGCGGCTGGAGGAAGGGCCGCTGGGCGCCGGGTGGGCGTCGGCGCCGCCGGCGGCGGTGACCGCGGCGGCTTCGGCGTACGAGGGGCCGTACACGCTGCTGGTGGTCGACGGCGACCCCGGTTCCGCCGGGCTGCGCGAGGCGGTGGCGCGGATCGCGGTGGCCGGGCCCTCGGCGGGTGTGCATGTGCTGTGTCTGGCCGAGAGCGGCGAGCGGCCGGCCGTGGACAGCGGGGTCGTGGCCCGGGTGTCGGGCGATGTGGCGACGACGCTGCGGATCGAGCCCGCGGGCGACGGGCCCGCGGAGGCCCCGGGCGGCGCGGACCTCGCCGACGACCGGGACGTCGTGGACGAGATCGTGCTGGACGCGGTCTCCGCCGCCTGGGCGGAGCACTTCGCCCGGGCGCTGGCCCCGCTGCGGGAGGCGGAGGGCGACGCGCCCGGCGCCCGCTCCCGGCACGCCCTTCCGCACACCGTGCGGCTGCTGGACGAACTGGACCTGGCCCTCGCCACGCCCGCGAAGATCGCCGCCCGGTGGGCGGACGCGCCGGTGGCGGTGGCGGCGGCGACCGCCGTGGTCGGCGTCGGCGGCGGCGGGCGGTTGGCCGTCGACCTGGTGACCGAGGGCCCGCACGCGCTGGTCGGCGGGGCGGCGGGCGCGGGCAAGACGGAGCTGCTGCGTACGCTCGTGGCGGCGCTGGCCTCGGCCGAGCGGCCCGGCCGACTGGCCTTGGTGCTGGTCGACGGCGCCGGGCAGGAGCGCGGCGAGGGGCTGCGGACGTGCGCGGACCTCCCCCAGGTCTCCACCCACCTGGTGGCCTCCGACCCGGTGCGGATGCGGGAGTTCGCGCAGGCGCTGACGGCGGAGCTCAAGCGGCGCGCGGAGGTGCTGGGCGGGCAGGAGTTCGGCGCCTGGCACGCCGAGCGGGTGGTCACGGCGACCGTTCCGCACCAGGGCGGCCCCGGCCGCCGGACGGCCGATCCGGAGTCGCGGCCCGCGCTGCCCCGGCTGGTCGTGGTGGTCGACGACTTCGACGCGCTGGTCGCGCCGGCCCTGGGCAGCACGGGCCGGCCCGCGGCGGGCAGCGTCGTACGGGCGCTGGAGGCGGTGGCGCGCGACGGCGCCAGGCTCGGCGTCCATCTGGTGGCCTCGACCGGCCGCCCGGAGCGCACGGCGGGCACGGAGGCGGACGAGCGGGCCAGGCTGCGGATCGCGCTGCGGATGCCCGACCCGGAATCGGCCACGCTGGTGGTCCATGTCGAGGACCCGGCGGGACTGGACGACTCGGTGCCGGGCCGCGGTTATCTGCGGCGGCCGGGCGGGGCGGTGACGGTCTTCCAGGCCGCCCGGGTCAGTGGCCGGATTCCGCGTACGGCGACGCTGCGGCCCACCGTCGTACCGCTGGAGTGGGAGCGGATGGGCGACCCGCCCGCCCGCCGTCAGGTGCGCGAACTGGGCAACGGACCAACCGACTTGGCGCTGCTGGCCAGCGCCCTCCAGCGGGCCGCGGAGACTCCGGCGGACGACGCCGCGGCCGAGGGTACGGCGCCGCGGACCACGGCCACCCCGCTGATCTGACGAACCGTCGCAGAACGCCAACGGCCCCTCCGATTAAGGGGAATCGGGGTTGGCGGCAAGATCACGGCATGGTCACGATCATCACTCCAGCCCCGTGCGCGCCCTTGCGAGCGCCGCCGCCGGGGGCGTAGGACAGTCGCCACGGGACTGAGGGGATGGCCAGATGCGTACCTTGAAGCGCACACGTACCAGCCACATCGACCGAACTACGCGCATAGCGCTCGCCGTTGTCGCGGCGTCCGCGCTCGCGTTCGCCACCGCCGCCTGCGGCGGGGGCGGCGACGACGGGAAGAAGGACGACGGCGGGAAGACCGCCTCCCCGTCCGTCGCGGCCGACGGCCTCCAACTGCCCGATCTGCACGGGCAGAAGCTCGAAGTGGCCGCGGTCTGGACCGGCCCCGAGCAGAAGAACTTCCAGAAGGTGCTCGACGAGTTCGACAAGCGCACGGGGGCCAAGACCACCTTCGTACCGACCGGGGACAGCCAGTCGACGTTCCTCGGCACCAAGATCGAGGGCGGCGCGCCGCCGGATGTCGCCTTCCTCGCGCAGAACGGCGTACTGCACCAGTTCGCCGACAAGGGCTGGCTCAAACCGCTCGGCACCGACGCACAGGCGCAGCTGACCAAGAACTTCTCGCCGGGCTGGCAGCAGCTCGGCGCGTGGAAGGGCAAGCAGTACGGCGTCTACGCCAAGGTGTCCAACAAGTCGCTGATCTGGTACAACACCGCCGCGTTCGCCAACGCGGGCGCGAACGAGCCCACTACCTGGGCGGACTTCCTGAAGACCGCGGAGACCGTCTTCGAGTCGGGCACCCCGCCGGTGTCGATCGGCGGCGGCGACGGCTGGACGCTCACCGACTGGTTCGAGAACATCTACCTCTCGCAGGCCGGTCCGCAGAAGTACGACCAACTGGCCGCGCACACCATCAAGTGGACCGATCCTTCCGTCAAGACCGCGCTGACCACACTGGGCCAGCTCTTCGGCAACAAGGACCTGATCGCGGGCGGGAGCAGCGGCGCGCTGGCCGCCGACTTCCCGAAGTCGGTGACGCAGGTCTTCACCGGCAATCCGCCGGCCGCCGCGATGGTCTACGAGGGCGACTTCGTCTCGGCGTTCATCTCCGCGAACACCAAGGCGAAGGTGGGTACGGACGCGAAGGTGTTCCCGTTCCCGGCGGTGGGCAGCGGCAAGGCCCCGGTGGTCAGCGGCGGTGACGTCGGGGTCGCGCTCAAGGACAGCCCCGGCGCGCAGGCGCTGCTGACCTTCATCGCCTCGACGGACGCGGCCAAGATCTGGGCGCAGGGCGGCGGTTACCTCTCGCCGAACAAGTCGCTCGACCTGTCGTCGTACCCCGACGACGTGCAGCGCAACATCGCCAAGGCGCTGATCGCCTCGGGCGACGACTTCCGGTTCGACATGTCGGACCAGGCGCCGGCCGCGTTCGGCGGCACGAAGGGCCAGGGCGAGTGGAAGGACCTCCAGGACTTCCTCGCCAAGCCCGCCGACGTCGCGGGAGCGCAGGCCAAGCTCGAAGCGGACGCCGCCAAGGCGTACGGGGGCTGAGGCACGATGGCCCCCGTGGCTGACGCCTCCGCAGGGGCGGGCGGCGTCGCCGGCCCCGCCCCGCTCGCGCCGGGTCCCGTCAAGGGGCCCGGCGCCCGCCGCAGCATCATGGGCACCCGGCCGTGGGTGGCCGCGCTCTTCCTGCTGCCCGCGCTGGTGCTGCTGGGCGCGCTCGTGGCGTATCCGATCGGATTCACCGTCTACCGCAGCCTGTTCGACGCGGACGGCAGCGGTTTCGTCGGGCTGAGGAACTTCGGCACGGTCTTCAGCGACCACGGCATTCTCACCGCGGTCCGCAACAACGCGATCTGGGTGGTCGTCGCGCCGACCGTGGCGACCGCGCTCGGCCTGGTCTTCGCGGTGCTCACCGAACGGGTCAGCTGGGGCACGGCGTTCAAGCTGGTCGTCTTCATGCCGATGGCGATCTCCATGCTGGCTGCCGGGATCATCTTCCGGCTGGTGTACGAGCAGGACCCCTCGCGCGGGGTGGCCAACGCCGTGGTGGTGGCCGTGCACGACACCTTCACCGACAACTCGGCCTATCCGGGGGCCCGGCCGCGGCCGAACAGCGACCTCGTACCGACCGCGGGCGGCTCCTTCACCTCCAAGTCGACGGCGAGCGTGGGCGCCGCGGCCGACCTCCCGCTGATCGGCATCCCGCAGAACAAGGTGCCCGCCGGGGCCCAGGACGCCAGACCGGCGCCGGCGAAGGCCGGTGCGGTGACCGGCACGGTCTGGCTGGACTTCCGGCCGGGCGGCACCGGTAAGCCCGGGGTGATCGACCCGGGCGAGAAGGCGCTGTCCGGGGTGAAGGTGGAGGCCGTCAAGGACGGCAGGGTGGTGGCGTCGGCCAAGTCCGGCAAGGACGGCACCTATACGCTGCCGGGCTCGGCGGCCGGCGCCCAACTGCGGCTCCCCGCGTCGAACTTCACCGGCAAGTACAACGGCATCAACTGGCTGGGCCCGGACCTGGTCACCCCCTCGATCATCGGCTCGTACGTGTGGATGTGGGCCGGCTTCGCCATGGTGCTGATCGCGGCGGGCCTGGCCGGGGTGCCGCGCGAACTGCTGGAACAGGCCCGGGTGGACGGCGCCGGCGAGTGGCAGGTCTTCCGCCGGATCACCGTGCCGCTGCTGGCCCCGGTGCTCGTCGTGGTGATGGTCACGCTGATGATCAACGTGCTCAAGATCTTCGACCTCGTCTACATCATCGCGCCGGGCAACACCCAGTCCGACGCGAACGTACTGGCCCTCCAGCTGTATCTGTCGTCCTTCGGCGGCGGCGACGACCAGGGCGTCGGCAGCGCGATCGGTGTGATCCTGCTGCTGCTCGTGCTGCCCGTCATGATCTTCAACATCCGGCGGCTGCGCAGGGAGGCACGGCGATGAGCGCGGAGCCCGCGGTGAACCCGGGTGTGGGCGCGGAGGTGCCCGCGGCGCCCAGGACGAAGGCGGCGGGACGGCCGCGGCCGGGGATCGCGGCCCGGCTGGCGGCCCGGGCGAGCGGCGGTGTGCTGCGGATCGCGCTGCTGCTGGTGGCGCTCTTCTGGCTGCTGCCGACGCTCGGCCTGCTGCTGTCCTCGCTGCGCACCCCGGCGGACATCTCGGCGAGCGGCTGGTGGAAGGTCTTCACCTCGCCCTTGCAGCTGACGGTCAGCAACTACCGCACCCTGCTGGGCAACCACGCCATCACCGACTCGCTGGTGAACACGGCGCTGATCACCGTCCCGACCACCGTGCTGGTCGTGGTGATCGGGTCGCTGGCCGGGTACGCCTTCGCGTGGATGGACTTCCGCGGCCGGGACTGGTGGTTCCTCGCGGTGGTGGCGATGCTCGTCGTGCCGGTGCAGGTGGCGCTGGTGCCGGTGGCCCGGCTCTTCGGCGAGATCGGCATCTTCGGCGACATCTCCGGGGTGGTGCTCTTCCACACCGCCTTCGGGCTGCCGTTCGCGATCTTCCTGCTGCGGAACTTCTTCGCGGAGATCCCGCGCGAACTGCTGGAGGCGGGCCGGCTGGACGGCGCGGGCGAACTGCGGCTGTTCCTGCGGGTGGTGATGCCGCTGGGCGGGCCGGCCATCGCGTCGCTGGGCATCTTCCAGTTCCTGTGGGTGTGGAACGACATGCTGGTCGCGCTGATCTTCGCGGACAGCGGTTCGCAGCCGATCACGGTGGCACTCCAGCAGCAGGTGCGGCAGTTTGGCAACAACATCGACATTCTGGCGCCGGGCGCCTTCGTGTCGATGGTGATCCCGCTGGCGGTCTTCTTCGCCTTCCAGCGGCAGTTCGTCTCCGGGGTGATGGCGGGGGCGGTGAAGTAGCCCTCGGGGCCCGGCGGCGAGGGCTGCGGCGGGGTGGCCGGACCCCCGCCGCCGCGGGCCGGGAGCGGGCCTTCGGCGGCGGGGCTTCGGCGGCAGGGCTTCGGCGGCAGGGCTTCGCGAGCGCGGGTCCGGGCCGTCCGCGCGGTCCGCGCGGGTCCGCTCGGTCCGGCGCGCGGGGGGCGGGTGAGCCGCCGCTGCGGGCCGGGAACCACCCTTCGTGGTCGGGTCCGGCCACCGCGTCGACCGTCGCGGGCGGTGCTCCGGGCCCCGCGTGAGCCGAGCCTGGGCCTTCGCGGGCCGGGGCCCGGGCCTTCGCGCGGCCCAGGGCGTCGACCGTCGCGGGCGGGGCTCCGGGGCTTCGCGGGCAGGGCTCCGGCCGTCGCGCGGGGCCCGGTCTGGGCCTTCGCAGGCCGGACCTGGGCCTTCGCGCGGCCCGGTCCGGGGCCCCGGGCGAACCGCCTTTCCGGACCGCCCAGTTGGCTGATCCGGACGGCCCGGCTGACGGGCCGTCCGGGTAGCATCGGGGACCGTTCGCCTACCGGGGGGTGCCTGACATCGCCAGTCACGACCACAGCAGTCCGCTCCAGCCGCTCGGCCCGCAGGACCCGCGTGAGCAAGCCGGTTACCGGCTGCGTGCCCGGATCGGAGAGGGCGGGATGGGCACCGTCTATCTCAGCCACACCCGCGGCGGCCAGCCCGTCGCGCTGAAGGTCATCCGGCGTGAATACGCCCAGGACGAGGAGTTCCGCCGCCGCTTCCAGCAGGAGGTGCAGGCCGCCCGGCGGGTCCAGGGCTACCACGTGGTGCCCGTCGTCGACCACGACACCACCGGCGACCTGCCCTGGCTGGCCACCGACTACGTACCCGGGCTGCCGCTCGACGAGGCGCTGACCCGGTACGGCGCGCTGCCGCTGGCCGCCGTGCTGCAACTGACGGGATGCGCGGCCGAGGCGCTGCGCGCGGTGCACGCGGCCGGTGTGATCCACCGCGACCTCAAGCCCAGCAATGTCCTGCTCGCCGCCAACGGCCCCTGGGTGATCGACTTCGGGATCGCCCGCGCCGCCGACTCCACCCAGCTCACCCGTAGCGGGAAGCTGATCGGCACCCCGCAGTTCATGTCGCCCGAGCACGCCAACGGGCAGCCGCTCAGCCCGGCCACCGATGTCTTCTCGCTCGGCCTGATCGCGGCGCTCTCCTCCACCGGCCGTCATCCGTACGGGGACGCGGGCGCGATCACCCTCGCCACGAAGATCGCCAACACCGCGATACAGCCGCCCGACCTGTCCCGTTACCCCGAGGCGCTGCGGCCACTGCTGGAACGATGTCTGTCCGCCGACCCGGCCGCCCGGCCCAGCCCCGCCGAACTGGCCGCGCTGTGCGAGCAGGCCGCCGGCCGGTCGCTGCGCGACTTCACCGACTGGCTGCCGGAGCCGGTCGCGACCCAGATCGTACGGCGGCAGGCCGCGGCGCAGTTGCCGCCCGGGCCCGAACTGCCCGCGCCGCCGTATCCGCCGGGCCCGACGGCCTATCAGGCGGCCGCGCAGAGCGGCTATCCCTCCGGGGCGCCGAGCGGCTACCCGTCCGGGCTGCGGACCTCGTATCCGCCGGGGCCCGGGACCGGAGTTCCGGCCGGGTCTGCGACGGGGGCGCCGCCCGCGCAGGGGCCGCTCGTACCGCCGCAGGGGCCGCCGTCCTTCCCGCCCACCGGAACGCCCTCGTCCGGGCGGGCGCGGAAGCTGACGGCGGTGGGCGGCGGGGTGGTCGCCCTGGTCCTCGCGGTGACGCTGACCTATGTGCTCACGCGGCCGGACCACGATGCCGGCGTCTCGACGGCCGGCCCGACCGGCGCCCCCGTCGCCACCACGACGGACTCCCCGCGGCCGACGACGACGGCGCCGGACGACGAACCCGCCACGACCCCGGCGACGGACGCCCCCGTGACGGACACACCGCCGGCCGGCGGAGAGCCGCAGGTGCTCATCCGCGACCGCAAGTTCGTGATCCGCTCCCCCGCCTTCAACAGCGGTACGCATGTCGAGCTCGACCGGGCCACCGTCGACCCGAACGGCACGATCGGCGACACCAAGGCCTTCGAGATCGAGTACCAGGACTGGGTGGACGACAGCATGCGTTTCCTCACCACCTTCGGCAAGGCGGAAGGGACCACGTACGAAGCGTGCCGGACAGGGGTCGGCGCGGACGCGCTGCCGGGCGAGATCTTCAAGAAGGACCTGGACGACGACAAGTACTTCACCAAGGGCACGGTGCTCTGCACGGTGACCTCCGACGGCAATCTGGCGATGCTGCGGATCACCGGCGAGACACCGTCCGACGACAGCGGACTGACCTCGCCGATGCCGAGCTACACCACGCTGCTGACGGTCTGGAGGCTGCCGGACTCGACGTCGCAGTCGCCAGGCTCCGGCTGAGAGCCGGGTCCCCGGCCCTGGCCCCGGGACCGAGGCCGGCGGGCCGGGGCCCGGTCAGGGGGTCCCGGCCCGCGGCCGCGGTGGGACCGTACGCCCGGATCGCGGCGTACGGTCCCACCGGTGACCGCCTAGTGGTGGGTGCGCAGCAGCGTGCGGAACGTCCGCATCGCCACCGACAGGCTGGCCAGGTCGAACTCCTCCGCGCTCTGGATCTCCTCCAGGGTGGTGCGGGCCCGGTTGATCAGCCCGGAGTTCTGCTCCTCCCACGCCTGGAAGCGGTGCTCGGGCGAGGCCCCCGCGTTCCCTGCGGACAGCACATCCGCGGTGAGCGCCGCGTGCGCCGCGAAAAGGTCCTCGCGGATCGCCGCGCGGGCCATGGACTGCCAGCGGTCGTCACGCGGCAACTGGCCGATCCGGTCGAGCAGCTGGGTGATCTGCAGCCGGTCGGCGAGGTCGAAGTAGACCTCGGCGACGTCCAGGGGCTCCTTGTCGGCGCGGTGGGCCACGTCGACGATGTCCAGGATCGGGAAGGCCGAGGACAGGCCCGCGACCCGGGTGGCCAGGTCCTCCGGCACCCCGGCGCCGGTCATCTCGTCGTGCACCGACTGGTACCACTCCAGGTCGGCGCCGCGCAGCAGCTTCGGCAGCTGCGGCCAGACCGTGGTCACGCCCTGGCTGAAGAAGTCGATGGTCTCGGCGATCCGGAGCGGCTGGAGGCGGTTGTTGAGCAGCCAGCGGGTGCCGCGCTCGACCAGCCGCCGCGAGTGCAGCCGGATACGGGTGAGCACTTCGGCCGGGACGGTGTTGTCCAGCGACTCGGCCTCGTCCCAGATCTGCGCGAGGCCGAAGATCGCGCGGGCCGAGATGTGCGCCCTGACGATCTCCTCGGTGGTCGCGCCGATCTCCTCGCGGAACCGGTGCAGGAAGGTGGTGCCGCCGGAGTTGACGGTGTCGTTGACGAGAACGGTGGTGACGATCTCGCGGTGCAGCGCGTGGTTGTCGATCTGCTGCTCGAACCGCTCGCGCAGCGGCACCGGGAAGTACGCGTGCAGCAGGGAGCGCAGGTAGGGGTCGTCCGGCAGCTCGGTCTGGATCAGCTCGTCGGCGACGGTGATCTTGGCGTAGGCGAGGACCACCGCCATCTCCGGCTGGGTCAGACCCTGCCCGGCGACCAGCCGCTCCCTGATCTGCCGGTCGGTGGGCAGGAACTCCAGTGCGCGGTCGAGACGGCCGTCGCGCACCAGACGGCGGATGAAGCGTTGGTGTGCATGGAGCAAACTCCGCGTCTGCGCCATGCTGTTGGCGAGTGCGACGTTCTGCGCGTAGTTGTTGCGCAGGACGAGGTTGCCCACCTCGTGGGTCATCTCGGCGAGCAGGGTGTTGCGCTGCTTGACCGTGAGGTCGCCCTCGGCGACCACGCTGTTGAGCAGCACCTTGATGTTGACCTCGTGGTCCGAGGCGTCGACACCGGCGCTGTTGTCGATGGCGTCGGTGTTGATCCGGCCGCCGGTTCCCTCGGGGCCGCCGGAGCGGGCGAACTCGATCCGGCCGAGCTGGGTGAAGCCCAGGTTGCCGCCCTCGCCGACCACCTTGACCCGCAGGTCGGCGCCGTCGATGCGGATCGCGTCGTTGGCCTTGTCGCCGACGTCCGCGTTCGACTCGGTGGACGCCTTGACGTAGGTGCCGATGCCGCCGTTCCACAGCAGGTCGACCGGGGCCCGCAGGATCGCCTTCATCAGCTCGGCGGGGGTGAGCTTGGGGGTACTGCTCTCGATCCCGAGCGCGGCGCGGACCTGCGCGTTGACCGGGACCGCCTTGGCCGTACGGGGGTAGACCCCGCCGCCGTGGGAGATCAGCGAGGTGTCGTAGTCGGCCCACGAGGAGCGCGGCAGCTCGAAGAGCCGGCGCCGCTCGGCGTAGGAGGTGGCGGCGTCCGGCTTGGGGTCGAGGAAGATGTGCCGGTGGTCGAAGGCGGCGACCAGGCGGATGTGCTCGGACAGCAGCATGCCGTTGCCGAAGACGTCGCCGGACATGTCGCCGATGCCGACGACCGTGAAGTCCTCTTCCTGGGTGTTGTGGCCGGTCTCGCGGAAGTGCCGCTTCACCGACTCCCAGGCGCCGCTGGAGGTGATGGCCATCTTCTTGTGGTCGTAGCCGACCGAGCCGCCGGAGGCGAAGGCGTCGCCGAGCCAGAAGCCGTAGGAGACGGCGACCTCGTTGGCGATGTCGGAGAAGGCCGCGGTGCCCTTGTCCGCGGCGACCACCAGATAGGTGTCGTCCTCGTCGTGCCTGACCACGTCACGCGGGGGCACGACCTCGCCGCCGACCAGGTTGTCGGTGATGTCGAGCAGACCGGAGATGAACGTCTTGTACGACGAGATGCCCTCGGCGAGCCAGGCGTCGCGGTCGACGGCCGGGTCGGGCAGCCGCTTGCCGACGAAGCCGCCCTTGGCGCCGACCGGCACGATGACGGTGTTCTTCACCATCTGGGCCTTGACCAGGCCGAGCACCTCGGTACGGAAGTCCTCCCGGCGGTCGGACCAGCGCAGCCCGCCGCGGGCGACCTTGCCGAACCGCAGATGGACGCCCTCGACCCGCGGCGAGTACACCCAGATCTCGAACGCCGGGCGGGGCGCGGGCAGATCGGGGATCGCCTGCGGGTCGAACTTCATCGACAGGTAGGGGTGCGGCCGGCCCTCGGCGTCACGCTGGAAGTAGTTGGTGCGCAGCGTGGCCTTGATGAGGGTGAGGAAGGCCCGCAGGATACGGTCCTCGTCCAGGCTCGCGACCTGGTCGAGGGCGCCGTCCAGTTCCTCCAGGATGCCGTCGGTCAGCTCGCTGCCGGCCCGCTGGTGGTCGGGCGAGAGCCGGGCCTGGAAGAGATTGACCAGCAGCCGGGTGGTGTGGACGTTGGTGCTGAGGGTGTCCTCCATGTAGTCCTGGCTGAAGGTGGACCCGGCCTGCCGCAGGTACTTGGCGTAGGCCCGCAGCACCATCGCCTGCCGCCAGTCCAGCCCGGCGCGCAGCACCAGGGAGTTGAAGCCGTCGTTCTCCGCCCGGTCGGTCCAGGTGGCGGAGAACGCCTCCTGGAAGCGCTCACGGGCGTCGTCGCCGAGGTCGCCGAGCGCCGGGTCGAGACGCAGCCCGAAGTCGTAGACCCAGGCGCGGGAGTTGTCGGAGCGGCGCAGCGCGTAGGGCCGCTCGTCGACGACCTCGACGCCCAGCTGCTGGAGCACCGGCAGCACCGCGGACAGCGAGACGGGCGCGCCGGTGCGGTAGATCTTGAAGCGGCGCTCCTCGGGGGAGGCGCCGACCGGCTCGTACAGGCTCAGGGTGAAGTCGTCGTCACCGAGGCCGACGATGTGCTGGAGGTCGGCGACGGCGACCCGGGGGGTGAAGTCCGCGCGGTAGCCGTCGGGGAATGCCTGCGCGTAGCGGCGGCCGAGTTCGGCCGCGCGCTCCTCGCCGCACTCGGCGGTGAGTGCCTCGGTGAATCCGTCGGCCCAGGAGCGGGTGGCGTCCGACAGGCGGTTCTCGATCCGCTCGACATCGGCGTCGGTCAGCTCGGGCAACGGGGTGCCGGGGTCGACCCGGATCACGAAGTGCAGCCGGGAGAGCACCGATTCGGTGTTCCAGGCGGTGAAGTCCGCGTTACGGCCGCCCAGCTCCTCCTGGAGGATGTGGGTCAGCCGCATCCGCACCTCGGTGGTGTAGCGGTCGCGCGGCAGGTAGACCAGGGCGGAGAAGTAGCGGCCGTACTCGTCCTGGCGCAGGAACAGCCGCAGCTTGCGGCGCTCCTGGAGGTAGAGCACGCTCGTGGCGATCGACCGCAGCTCGTCGACGGGCGTCTGGAACAGCTCGTCGCGGGGGTAGGTCTCCAGGATCTGCAGCAGATCACGGCCGTCGTGGCTGAGCGGGGTGAACCCGGCGCCGTCCAGCACCTCGTCCACCTTGCGGCGGATGACCGGGACCCGGCGGATGGACTCGGTGTAGGCCGCGGACGAGAACAGGCCGAGGAAGCGGCGCTCGCCGGTCACATTGCCGTCGGCGTCGAACTTCTTGACGCCGACGTAGTCCAGGTACGAGGGGCGGTGCACGGTGGAGCGGCTGTTGGCCTTGGTGAGGATCAGCAGCTTGTGCTCGCGGGCCTTGGCCCGGGCGTCGGCCGACAGCCGGCTGAACGACAGGGAGCCGGGGTGCCCGGGGTGGGTGCCGTCGGCGTCCCGGTGCACCGGGTCGGAGCGCAGGATGCCCAGACCCGTGCCGGGCACCGCGGACAGCACGTCCTCGGGCGTGCCGTCGGCGCCGGTCTCGCTGATCAGCTCGTACTCGCGGTAGCCGAGGAAGGTGAAGTGGTCGTCGCAGAGCCAGCGCATCAGCTCCACGGCCTCGCCGGACTCCTGCTCGGGCAGCGGCGGCGGGGTGGCGGCCAGCTCGTCGGCGATGGAGAGCGCGGCCTGCCGCATCTTCGTCCAGTCCTCGACGGACTCGCGTACGTCGGAGAGCACCCGGCGGAGATCGGCGGTGATCTCCTTGAGGTCGGCCCGGTTGGTCTCGCGGTCGATCTCGACGTGGATCCAGGACTCGACGAGAACATCGTGCGGGCGCGGCTCGTCGTCCGAGCCGTTGGCGGAGGTGAGCACTTCCAGGAGCTTGCCCGTGACATCACGGCGGACCCGGAACTGCGGGTGGACGACGACATGCATCGCCCGGTCGGCCTGGGTGAGGGCGTTGGTCACCGAGTCGACGAGGAAGGGCATGTCGTCGGTGACGATCTCGACGACGGTGTGGCTGCACTGCCACCCGTTCTCCTCGACCGTCGGGGTGTGGACCCGGACGTTCGCGGTGCCCTGGGGGCGTACCTCCGCGAGCCGGTAGTGGGAGAGCGCCGCGCCGAAGACGTCGTCCGGGTCGCGGTCGACCAGGTCCTCGGGTGCGCTGTGCAGGTAGTAACGCTGGAGAAACGCCGTCAGCGCCTCTGCGTCGAGGCCCTGGCCGGGTAGTCCTCCCGTCGGGCTGTTCTCACCGACCCGGGCTGCCCGTTCCAGCAGCTCGGCCTTGGTTTCGTCCAGCTTGGTCTGCATGTTCTCTGACTCCTGTCGCGCGCCGTTGCGTGACGTCGGGTGATGGCACGACGTCCCGTGACGCGGGGTTTCCGCTACGGAACGACGTTATGCCGGAAAGAGGACGTTCCGTGCGCATACGCACGGACCGGCCCCTGAAGCACGGATCAACGGTGATCACGCCAGCAAGGCTATCTCTCCGGCCGGGGGGACCTCATGCGCCGTCTTCGTACAAATGCACCACGGGCGTTGTCCTGAATGGACAGAAGCCGGGCCCGGCCTGGGAGAGCGGCCTAGGAGAGGTCCCGCCCGGATATGCGTTCTGCCTGGTGAACGGCCTCGGCCAAGGTGTCCACCACCGGCACTCCTGCGGACTCCAGGCTGCGCCGGCTGTGTGCGCCACCGGTGTACAGCACCGCGTGCGCACCCACGTGGGCGGCGGCTGCGGCGTCGTCGAGAGCGTCGCCGATGACCACCACGCGGCGGCCGTCGACACCGATGGAGGCGAGGTGGCGGGCCATCTGCGCGGACTTGCCCTCGGTGGAGGAGCCGACCCGGCCGTCCACCCGCACGAAGTGCTCGGTGATGCCGTGCGAGCCGACGATCGGCAGCAGCCTCTCGTGCGGGGCGAGCGAGCACAGCGACTGGGTGAGCCCGGCGGCCCGGCGGGCGGCCAGCAGCTCGGCTGCGCCCTCGGCCAGAGCGCAGCGCCCGGCCAGCGACCAGTAGTGCCGGTGGAAGGCCTCGTCCATCACCGCCCACTCGGCGTCACTGGGCAGCCGGCCGAGCAGCCGCTCGTAGAACCTGGGCACCGGCACGCAGTACAGCTCGCGGTAGCGGTCCAGCGTGATGGAGGGCAGGCCGAGTTCGGCGAAGGAGGCGTTCGTGGCCTCGATCACCGCGTCGATGTCGTGGAACAGGGTGCCGTTCCAGTCCCACACGAGATGCGCGTTCACATCGGAAACGGTACTCGCGTACCACGACCGCCCGTTCGGAGCCTGTGGAAAACCCCGATGACCGTCAGCCGATCAGGTGGGGAATCTCCTGTGTCGCATACCACAGCAGCTCGTGATCCTCGGCACCGTCGACGGTGAACTGCGCGTCCGTGTCACCCGCGTCGACCGCCCCCAGGGCCTCGGCCGCCGCGCGGACGTCGTGCTCGGCGTCGTCCGCGTCCAGGTGGACCGCCGCCGCCTTGGACAGCGGGACCTTCCCGGCCAGCCGCACCTCGCCCAGCGCCGCCGGGTCCAGACTGCGGTCCGGGTCGTGGCGCACGTCGCCGTCGGCCACGTCCACCGCGACCACCGTCCGCCGGCGCGGCACGTCGGGGTGCGTGGCGAGCAGCCGCAGCGACGCCTGGGCCGCCCGGGTCAGCGCCGCGTACTCCAACTCCTCGATGTCGTCGGAGAGATACCACTCGCGCAGGCTGGGCGTGACCGCGAAGGCATCCAGCGGCGCGGGGCCCAGCTCGCCCGCCTTGTACGCCTCGGCCAGACCGGCGAGGGTGGTGGGAATGTAGACGCGCATGGCGTGAAGCATACGTGCGTCACCACACCTACAGGTGAATCTCGGGCGGCCTTCCGCAGGCCCCCGCACCGCTTGCCCGGAACTCCCCCGGCCCCCTAGAACCGCTCTTCCCATCACCAGCGATCTCCGGGGGTCCGCCCATGCGTCTCACACCTGTGTCCTTCGCCGCGCCCGTCCCGCCCGCAGAGCCGCCCGCCGTCCCGCCCGCCGGGCCGTCCACCGGGCCTTACGGTCGCGGCCGCCCCGCCCGTAGCCGGCCCGGCGGCACCGCCCCGCCCGGCCGCCGGGACACCCGGCGCCCGGGGCCGTCCCTACGTCCGGGTCCGGGTCCGGGTCCGGGTCCGGGTCCCGGTCCGGCCACCCGTCCGGCCACGGGCCCGGCCGTACGCCCGCTGCCGCCGCACATCTGGTTCGCCGGGCGGCTGCTCGACGTGCTCACCGGGCGGCAGCCGCTGACCTGCCTGGCCGGAAAGGTCAGAAACGAGGCGTACCAGCGGCTGTGGGAGCTGCACGCCGAGCGGACCGACTGGCGGGAGCGGGTCAGGGGCCGGACCCCTTACGTGTACCGCTGCACGCTCTTCCGCACCGCGGGAGGGGCCCTCGAAGTGGCCGCCGTGGTCGCCCTGGACCAGGACGTCTTCCGGGCCCTGGCCTTCCGGCTGGAGCCCGGCGACGAGGACTCCGGGCCCGGCTACGGCCCGGCCCGCTGGCGCTGCACGGACGTGGCGGCGCGGTGAGCGGGGCCGGCATACGGCTCCGGGCGCGCAACGGCCGGGGGCCGGACCCCTGAAAGGTCCGGCCCCCGGCCGTACGCGTCACTCGCGCGCCCTCGCGGGCACGCCGTCCGCGCCCTACTTCTTGCGGCGACGCCCGCCCTTGGCGGCCTTGCGGCGCTCCGCGCGGGTCGAGTTGCCGTCGTCCCCGGAGCCGCCCGAGGCCGCGTCCGCGCCCTCGAAGTCGCCCTCGACGATGCCGCCCTCGCCGTCCACCGAAGGAGCGGAGAAGTGCAGCCGGTCGGCACGCTTCGGCGCCTCCAGACCCTTGGCGCGGATCTCGGGACGCTCCTTGACCAGCGACGGCACCGCGTCGGCGACCTCGGCGTCCGACACCGGCACCTCCTCGACCTGCTGCTCGACCTGGACCTCCAGGTTGAACAGATAGCCGACGGACTCCTCCTTGATGCCGTCCATCATGGCCGAGAACATGTCGAAGCCCTCGCGCTGGTACTCGACCAGCGGGTCGCGCTGCGCCATGGCCCGCAGCCCGATGCCCTCCTGGAGGTAGTCCATCTCGTACAGGTGCTCACGCCACTTGCGGTCGAGCACCGAGAGGACCACACGCCGTTCCAGCTCGCGCATGATGTCCTCGGTGAGCTGCTTCTCACGCTCGGCGTACTGCTCGTGGATGTCGTCCTTGACCGTCTCGCCGATGAACTCGGCGGTGATCCCGGCACGGTCGCCGGCCGCCTCCTCCAGTTCTTCGATCGTGGCCTTGACCGGGTAGAGCTGCTTGAAGGCGCCCCACAGCCGGTCCAGGTCCCAGTCCTCGGCGAAGCCCTCACGCGTCTCGGCGTCGATGTACGCGTCGATGGTGTCGTTCATGAAGTGCTGGATCTGCTCCTGCAGGTCCTCGCCCTCCAGGACGCGGCGGCGCTCGCCGTAGATGACCTCGCGCTGCCGGTTGAGCACCTCGTCGTACTTGAGGACGTTCTTGCGGATCTCGAAGTTCTGCTGCTCGACCTGCGACTGGGCGGAGGCGATCGCGCGGGTCACCATCTTGTTCTCGATCGGGACGTCGTCCGGCACGTTCGCCATGGACATCACACGCTCGACCATCTGCGCCTTGAACAGCCGCATCAGGTCGTCGCCGAGGGAGAGGTAGAAGCGGGACTCGCCGGGGTCGCCCTGACGGCCGGAGCGGCCGCGCAGCTGGTTGTCGATCCGGCGGGACTCGTGCCGCTCGGTGCCCAGCACATACAGGCCGCCGAGGTCCACGACCTCCTCGTGCTCGGCCTTCACGGCCTCCTCGGCGCGCTCAAGCGCCGCGGGGAGGGCCGCGGCCCACTCCTCGACGTGCTCCACCGGGTCCAGGCCGCGCTGGCGCAGCTCCGCCTCGGCGAGGTCGTCGGGGTTGCCGCCGAGCTTGATGTCGGTACCGCGGCCGGCCATGTTGGTGGCGACGGTGACGGCGCCCTTGCGGCCGGCCTGGGCGACGATCGACGCCTCACGGTCGTGCTGCTTGGCGTTGAGCACCTCGTGCGGGACCCCGCGCTTGGACAGCTGCGCCGACAGGTACTCGGACTTCTCGACGGAGACGGTACCGACCAGGACCGGCTGGCCCTTCTCGTGCTTCTCCACGATGTCCTCGACCACGGCCGCGAACTTCGCCTCTTCGGTGCGGTAGATCAGATCCGGCTTGTCCATACGGGCCAGCGGCCGGTTGGTGGGGATCGGGACGACGCCGAGCTTGTAGATCTGGTGGAACTCGGCGGCCTCGGTCATCGCCGTACCGGTCATGCCGGAAAGCTTGCCGTACAGACGGAAGAAGTTCTGGAGGGTGATCGTGGCGAGCGTCTGGTTCTCGTCCTTGATGTCCACCCCCTCCTTGGCCTCGATCGCCTGGTGCATGCCCTCGTTGTAGCGGCGGCCCGCGAGGATACGGCCGGTGTGCTCGTCGACGATCATGACTTCGCCGTCCATGACGACGTAGTCCTTGTCGTTCTTGTAGAGCTCCTTGGCCTTGATGGCGTTGTTCAGATAACCGACGAGCGGGGTGTTCACCGACTCGTAGAGGTTGTCGATGCCCAGCCAGTCCTCGACCTTGCTGACGCCGGACTCGTGGATGGCGACGGTGCGCTTCTTCTCGTCCACGTCGTAGTCGCCGGTCTCCTCCTTGCCGAGGCTGCCGGCCTCGCCGCGGTTGAGCCGCCGCACCAGGCGGGCGAAGTCGCTGTACCACTTGGTGGCCTGGTCGGCAGGACCCGAGATGATCAGCGGCGTACGGGCCTCGTCCACCAGGATCGAGTCGACCTCGTCGACGATCGCGAAGTTGTGGCCGCGCTGGACGAGTTCTTCCTTCGACCAGGCCATGTTGTCGCGCAGGTAGTCGAATCCGAACTCGTTGTTCGTCCCGTAGGTGATGTCGCAGGCGTACTGCGCACGGCGCTCGGCGGGCGACATGTTCGCCAGGATGCAGCCGACCTCCAGGCCGAGGAACTTGTGCACCCGGCCCATCCACTCCGAGTCGCGCTCGGCCAGGTAGTCGTTGACCGTGATCAGGTGAACGCCCTTGCCGGAAATCGCGTTCAGGTACGCGGGCAGGGTGCCGACCAGGGTCTTGCCCTCGCCGGTGCGCATCTCGGCGACATAGCCCAGGTGGAGGGCGGCGCCGCCCATCAGCTGCACATCGTAGTGACGCTGTCCGAGCACGCGCTTGGCGGCCTCACGGACGGCGGCGAACGCCTCGGGGAGCAGGTCGTCGAGGGACTCGCCCTCGGCATGCCGCTCCTTGAACTCGTCGGTGAGGGCCCTCAGCTCGGCATCGGTGAGGCTGATGAAATCCTCTTCGATGGAGTTGACCTGGTCCGCGATGCGGTGCAGCTTGCGCAGGATCTTGCCTTCACCTGCACGCATGATCTTGCTGATGACGGACACGTAGGCTGGCTCCTTGCCGGTCGGGCCGAGCGCGGTTCCCGCGCGTGGCACAGCGGGGTTCCTGTCTGCCTCTGCCCTGCTGCAACGGCCATCGTAAGCGAGGAGACCAGCGGGCCGGGAGGCCCGGCAGTGGCAAAACGGTTTTCCGTGGGCCCGGGGCCTGTCCGATACTCGGCCACAGCCCTCCCGCAGTCCCCTCCCGGGGGTGCTCAGGCACCCCTTTCCGTCCGAAAGGTGTGCCCCGCCATGGAGCCGACCACCCTCACCACGGAACGCCTCCTGCTGCGCCCCCTGGAACCCGCCGACGCCCCGGCGGTGCACGCCGCCTGCCAGGACCCGGAGATCCCGCGCTGGACGACCGTGCCCCACCCGTACACCCCCGAGCACGCGGCGGACTTCACCGGCAGGATCAGCCGCGAGGGGTGGCGGGACGACACCCTCTACAACTTCGGTGTCTTCACCCGTGACGGCTCCGCGCTGGTCGGCTCGATGGGCCTGGTGGACCTGCGGCGGCTCAACACCCCCGAACGGCAGGCGGAACTGGGCTTCTGGACGGCCAAGGAGCAGCGCGGCCGCGGCTGTACGGCTGAGGCCGGCCGCGCGGTGTGCGCCTGGGCCTTCGACGCCCTCGGCGCGGAGCGGATCGAGTGGTACGCGGAGGCCGGCAACGAGGGTTCACGCGCGGTGGCGCTGCGGATCGGCTTCGTGATGGAGGGGACCGCGCGGGCGAGGATCGTCCACCGGGGCACCCGGCGGGACGCGTGGTGCGGCGCGCTGCTGCCGTCGGACCTGGGGCGCGGGGCGGCGACGCCGTACCTGCCGCACCCCTCCGCCGGCTGACCGCGCGGGGTCGGCCGCTGCCCGCCGGGGTGGATTTTCCCAGGTCAGCAGCGTGTGTCAGTGGGCGGCCCTACGCTTTGCGGCATGACGCTCCTGCCGCCGCCCCAGCTCACCTTGACCGCCGACGAAGCCCGTAGGACCGCCCTGCGCGCGCAGGGTTTCCTCGGGGCTCCCGACCGGCGGGCGGGCACCCGCGGGGTGCTGCGGTCGCTCGGCGCGGTGCAGCTCGACACCATCTCGGTGCTGGCCAGGTCGCACGAACTGATCCCGTACGCCCGGCTCGGCGCGGTCGGCCGCGACGCGGTGGAGAGCGCGTACTGGACGGAGAACCACGCCTTCGAGTACTGGTCGCACGCCGCCTGCATCCTGCCGATCGAGGAGTGGCCGCACTTCGCCTTCCGGCGCCGGGCCCGGCGGGCGCGCGGCCACCGCTGGCATGTGCTGGCCGACGCCGAGCGCTCCTGCGCGGCCGTGCTCGACCGGCTCAGGGCCGAGGGTCCGCTGACCTCCACCCAGCTCGGCGGGGCCAAGAACGGCGGGCCGTGGTGGGACTGGTCGGAGACGAAGATCGCGGTGGAGTGGCTGCTCGACACCGGTGAGGTGGTCTGCACCCAGCGCCGCGGCTGGAAGCGGATCTACGACCTCGCCGAGCGGGCGGTGCCCGAGGCGCTGCTGCACGACGACCTCGACGACACCGAGTGCGTACGGCGGCTGGTCGCCCAGGCGGGGGCGGCGATGGGGGTGGCCACCCGGGCCGACCTCGCCGACTACCACCGGCTCAAGGGCGAGCAGGTCACAGCGGTGCTGGACGCCACCGGGCTGGTGCCGGTGGAGGTCGAGGGCTGGGGCAAGCAGGCGTGGGCCGACCCGGCGGCGCTGGCGAGCGAGCCGCGCGGCCGGCACCGTACGACGCTGCTCTCGCCGTTCGACTCGCTGATCTGGGACCGGCCGCGCACCGAGCGGATCTTCGGCTTCACCCACCGGCTGGAGGCGTACACCCCCAAGCCCAAGCGCGTTCACGGCTACTTCGCGATGCCGCTGCTGGCGGGCGGCAGGCTGGTGGGCCGGGTCGACCCGGCGCGCGAGGGGAAGACCCTGGTGGCCCGGCAGGTGTCACTGGACGGGCCCAGGGCGGTGCAGCCCGCGGCGGACGCCCTCGCGGAGGCGGCGAGCTGGGTGGGGGGTGTGGACGTCCGGGTGGAGCGGGTGCTGCCCGAGGCGCTGCGGGCGCCCCTGGAGGCGGCCGTGAAGCTCACCCACGACCTCCGCTGAGCCCTGGGCGCCCGGGGCAGGGCACTCGGGGACGTCGGGGACGGCTGGGCGCCTCGGCGGACGCGGGGGCGTCCCCGGGGCGTGGCGGCGGCGTGGCAGGGGCGCCGGGGAAGCTAGTGCCGTGACCGGAAAGGTTCACCGGTTCACGACGCCCTGCACGGCACCTCGCTGCGTTGTCGAAGTCGCCCGAGTACGCCCAGTACGAGGGCTCCCCCGGCCTGGCGGCCGGAAGGTGCCCCCACCGCCTTGCGATGCACCGCACCGGACGCCGCGAACCAGGCAAACCTTTCCGGCCACGGCACTAGCGGATCTCCAGGATCTTCTCGCGCATCGCGTAGACCACGGCTTCCATCCTGGAGTGCAGCTGGAGCTTCTCCAGGATGTTGCGCACATGGTTCTTCACGGTGTTCTCGCTGATGAAGAGCTCTTTGGCGATGTCCCGGTTGTTGAGGCCGGTCGCCACCAGCTTGAGCACCTCCAGCTCCCGGTCGGTGAGCCTCGGCGCGGGCAGCAGCCGCCGCTCGTCGGTGCGCTGGATCATGGACTTGAACTCGGTCAGCAGCTTGGACGCCATCGACGGGCTGATCTGCGACTGGCCGTCGGCGACCGCCCGGATCGCGGTCGCCACCTCGTCGGTGGAGATCTCCTTGAGCAGATAACCGGTGGCGCCGGCCTTGATCGCCTCGTAGAGGTCGGCTTCCTCGTCGCTTATCGTCAGCATGATGATCTTGGCGCTGGGAGCGACCTCCTTGATGGAGGTGCACGCCTCGATCCCGCCGCGGCGCGGCATCCGGACGTCCATCAGGATGATGTCGGGCAGCAGGTCGGCGGCCTTCTCGACCGCCTCCGCGCCGTCCCCGGCCTCGCCGATGACCTGGATGTCCTCCTCCTGCGCGAGGACGATCTCCAGCCCTCTGCGGAAGAGCGCGTGGTCGTCGACGACCAGCACGCGGATGGGCTCCGCGCGGGCCGGGACAGGGGGTTCGTCATAGGGGACCGGGACGCGCTCACCGGTCGTTCCGTGTCCGAATTCCGGCATCAGATCCTCCCCCACACACCAGAGTTGACCACGAACCCAGCATTTCACGTCCTGACGGTCCGGTGCCCCCGGGACGATCCCCGGGGGCACCGGACTTCAGCCGTTCTCAGGCTCCGTGGTGCAGTACGGCGCCGGCCCCCGCGGGCTCCTCCACTCCCGTCTCGTCCGCGTTCAGGTGGATCACTCCGTAGTCGTAACCGTGCCTGCGGTAGACCACGCTCGGCTGCTTGGTCTCGCTGTCGACGAACAGGTAGAAGTCGTGCCCGACCAGCTCCATCTCGTAGAGCGCCTGGTCGAGCGCCATCGGTGTGGCGATGTGCGTCTTCTCCCTGACCACCAGCGGGCCCTCCCCGCGTACTTCGAGCGGGCCGAACCTGGTGGTGGGCACCGTCTCCGCCGCGCGCTGGTCGGCGGCGAACCTGCCGTCCCCGTCGACATTGGCCGCCTCCGGCACCGCGGTGGCCACATCGGCCGCCGGGATCCGGCCGTTTCCGCGGCGGGTGTGCCGCTTACTGGCGGCCTTGCGCAGACGGGCTTCCAGCTTGGTCACCGCCACGTCCAGCGCGGCGTACGGGTCCGCGGCGGCGGCTTCCGCGCGCACCACGGGTCCTCGGGTGTTCAGCGTGATCTCCACCCGGTCGGAACGGTCCGCCTGGCGGGGGTTGAGCTCCTTGGACACCTCGACGTCGAGGCTGATCACCTTGCCGTCGAGCTTCTGGATCTTGTCCAGCTTCTCGGCCACGTGCTTGCGGAACCTCTCGGGTACCTCGGTCTTGCGGCCCTTGACGACGATGTCCACGCAGAACTCCGTTCCCGGACCGCCCTGTCACCGGACGGTCCCTTTCCTGAGGCCGGCCCGGGTGCCACCCCGTCCGGCGCTGCGTCAGCTGCCACTCCGCCCGCCCGGGGCTTCCGGGTGCCACGAAGCCGCGGCTTTCACCTCCTTCTGCCCCACTGGGAAGATCAACACCCCCGATGTCCGCTTCCCTCTCTCCCGAACATAGTCCCGGAGTGTGGAAGTCGGCATCCCCAGTGACGCCTTGTCTCCGATCGGATGAAGGTTCCCTGCCACTACCTGCGGCAATACCCTGGAGAAGCGGGTTCCGGATCGCTCGGTCCCGCCACTACCGCCGCTCCTTTCACATGCCCTCCCGCCTCTGTGACGGCACGCGCCGCCACGGTCAGTGACGCCCCCGTCGTCATGAGGTCGTCCACCAGCACCACCGGGACCGCCGCCAGCAACCCGGCGCCTCCACCGGCGGCCGCCACCGCGCCGGAGAGGTTCGCCAGCCGCGCGGCCGCGCCCAGCCCGGACTGGTCGGCGACCGGACGACACTGCCGCAGCGCCGCCACCGCCCGGCACGGCACACCCCGCCGCCGCAGCTCCCGGGCCGCCGCACGGGCGATCCGCGCGGTGGCGTCGTGCCCCCGCTGGGCCACCGAGCGCCGCGCCGACGGCACCGGGACCAGCAGTACCGGACCCGCGCCGCACACCCGGGCGGCCGCCCCGGCCAGCGCCGCGCCCAGCGGACGGGCCAGCCCCAGCGCACCCCGCTCCTTGTGCGCCAGGACCACGGCCCGCACCTCGTCCCCGTACCGGGCCGCCGCGTAGACCACCGGCAGCCCGGGCGGTTCCGGCGTCGGACGTACCCGCCGTGCCGGGGCCGCTCCGCCCAGCAGCCCCCGGCACCGCTCGCACAGCTCCGTACGCGGACGCCCGCAGCCCGCGCAGTCCGCCGGCAGCACCAGCCCGGTCATCTCCTGCCACCAGCCCCGCATGACTCCACTGTGCCCGCTGCCGACGGATCGCCGCCAGTCACTCGTCCGTGGCTGTGGATAACTTGGAAACCACAGGTCAGCGGCGATGCGGGGCCGTGGGCCGCCGCGCGCTCACGGGGGCGTGGGCCGCTGTGCGCTCACCCCGGGTAGACGGGGCTGCCGCCCTTGGGCGTGACCTGCTTCCAGTTGTTGTCGGGCCCCAGCCGGTAGACGCTGCCGTTGTAGGAGGCCAGCAGCGGCTTGGTCTGGTCCTCCGAGGCCGCGACAGACGCGGCCTCGCTGACCCCTTGCAGCGCGGTGCTCGTGGAGCCGTCGGTGCTCATGTACTCGATCCGCTGCGCGCCGCCCGACTCCCGGTCGAGCAGCACCAGCCGGCTCGCCCCCGCCCATGACACCGAGGTGACGTTCTCCCCCGGCGGCGTGAGCATACGCAGGCCCGTCACCGAGAACTGCGGGTGCTTGAGCGTCCCGCCCCTGACGATCCGGCCGAGCAGGAGCCGCATGACCTTGTCCTGCTCCACGACGAGCGCTATCCGCACCCCGTCGGAGGCCACCCGCAGCGACTCCACCCGCCCTTCCAGGCCCTCCACCGACGCCTCGACGGCCGGTCCCCGTCCGTCCGGCAGCACCAGCAGCTTGGGCGCCTTGGGATCGCGGTCGGCGACCCACAGGTCGTCGAAACCGTCCCAGCTGGGCGCGCTCAGGCCGTCCTTGGCGGTTGTCGCATTGCTCCTGATCACCGGGTCGCCCAGCGGCTCGTCGTACACGAGCGAGCCGACCACCAGCTCGCGGCCGTTGTTCCGCACGCCCGCCGCCACCTGCTCGTCACGCCGGACCGCGACGGAGTCCAGATCCGCCTTGTTGTCCCCGAAGGGACCTGTCACCCGGCTGCCCGAGTTGTTGACCTGGCCCAGTTCGAGGAGCGGGTGCTGACGCTGGCCGTCGGACCCGATGTAGTACTGCCGGGTGGCCGAGCCGACCCGGTTCTCCGGGCCGTAAGTCTGCGCCTGCCCGCTGGGCAGGCTGCACGCCAGGGAGCCGTCCGCCCGCTCCACGTCGGCGGAGGCCAGCTTCGCCGACGCCTGCGCCTGCACGGTGGCGAAGAGCTGCGCGGCCAGCCGTGCGCAGCGCTGCCCGCCCATCCGGTCCGCGGAGTGGTCGAGCCGCACCCGGAGGCGCTGGGAGTCGTCGAGCGTCACCCCGTGGTCGGGAGTCTTGTCGTACAGCCTGATACCGCTCGGCGCCGCCGAGGTCACCGCCGGGGACAGCCAGTCCGTGGGGCCGCCGAGCAGCGCCGAGACGGTGGACACCAGCGGATCGGTCTGATTGCGCAGGTACACCGGGTCGGCGACCAGCGTCTCCACGGTGCTGCCGTCGGGGTGCTCGTCCGGGCCGAGCTTGGCGAAGTAGTACATGTTCACCGAGTGGTACAGCCGCTGGAAGTCCGGCTCGGAGAGCACCAGGCCGTCCCGCAGACCGTCGATCCGCCACTCGTTGTTCTGCTTGACGAGGTGGAACGACGTCCGGAACTCGCCCTGGTCCGGCAGGTACGCGTGCTTGGTGTCCACCACGGCCGCCTTGGTGCCGGACAGCGAGACGGTCGCGTAGCCCTCCTTGCGGCTGATGCTGTCGGCGTCGGGCGACTGCCGGCCGCTGGAGAACACCGTGATCTGGGCGGTCGGGTCCCAGCGCGCCGCCATCTCCTTGGTCAGGTACTTCTTCGCGGTCGAGAAGTCCGTCTCACCGCTGGTGGTCGCCTCCAGGAAGCCGCTGACGATCTGCGAGGTGTTCTCACCGTCGTGCGGCGCTATGCCGAACACCCGGACCTGCGAGTCGGCGTCCGCACGCTGTCCGTCACCGACCTTGCGCACCTCGCCGCTGCTGGGCATCGAGGCGCACCCGGCCAGCAGCACCGCCGCGCACACCGGCAGCCAGCCGCGGCGCAGCAGTCGTCCCCGGCCCCCCGTCGCACCCATCAGAAGTCGTCCTCCCGTACTGCGTCCCTGCGTTCCACCACGCGTGCCCCGCTGCCGGGCAGCGCGGCCGGGTCGGCCGTGGGCGGTCGCGGCTGCGCACCGGGCATCGAGGGCATGCCCGGCATCTGCGGTCCGCGGACCCCGGCCTCGCGTATCCGGCCCGCCTCGGCCGTCCTGCCGTCCCCGGCGCCCGCCCGGGGTACGGGCACGGCGGCCTGCGTCGACGCCCTGGCCGGAAGCCCCGAGGAGTTCAGACCTCGGTTGCGCCGCGAGTCGTCCGGCTCCAGCGGTATGGGTGAGCCGCGCAGGCTGTCGCCCGCGGTCCTCGGCAGCGTCATACGGAACTGCGATCCACCGCCCGGCTCGCCCCACGCCTGGAGCCAGCCGCCGTGCAGCCGGGCGTCCTCCACCGCGATGGACAGGCCGAGCCCGGTACCGCCCGTGGTACGCGCCCGGGCCGGATCGGCCCGCCAGAAGCGGTTGAACACCCGGGTCGCCTCGCCGGGCTTGAGTCCGACCCCGTAGTCCCGTACGGCCACCGCGACCGCGCCGTCGGCGGTGGCCAGCCGCACCATCACGTCCTGGCCCTCGCCGTGCTCGATCGCGTTGACCACCAGGTTGCGCAGCACGCGCTCCACCCGGCGGGGGTCGGCCTCGGCTATCACCGGCTGGGCGTCGCCGCGTACGACGACCCGGCTGCCCTTGCGCTCGGCGAGCGGCTCGGCCGCGTCCACCACCCGGCGGACGACCTCGCGCAGGTCTATCGGCTCTGCGGACAGCTCAGCGGCGCCCGCGTCGAACCGGCTGATCTCCAGCAGGTCGGACAGCAGCGACTCGAAGCGGTCCAGCTGGTTCTGCAGTAGCTCGGCGGAGCGGGCGGTGACCGGGTCGAAGTCGGTGCGCGCGTCATGGATGACGTCCGCGGCCATCCGTACCGTCGTTAGCGGGGTCCGCAGCTCGTGCGAGACGTCGGAGACGAAGCGGCGCTGCATCCTCGACAGGTCCTCCAGCTGCTGGATCTTGACCTGGAGGTTCTGCGCCATCTTGTTGAACGACTCGCCGAGCCGGGCGATGTCGTCCTCACCGGTGACCTGCATGCGTTCCTGGAGCCGGCCGGCCGCCAGCCGCTCGGCGATCCCGGCCGCCATCCGTACCGGCGTGACGACCTGCCGTGTCACCAGCCAGGCGATCGCGCCGAGAAGCACCACCACGAAGATCCCCGCGGTGGCCAGTGTGCCCTTGACCAGGCCGAGGGTCTTCTCCTCCTGGTCGAACGGGAAGAGGTAGTACAGCTGGTACGTGTTCCCGTTGATGTCGGTGAGGCGCTTGCCGACCGCCAGCGCGGGGCGTGGCTGATTGCCGTCGTCGGTTCTGATCAGCGTGTACTGCTTGAGCGCGCCCGTGTGGGTCTCGACCGCGTCGCTGAGCGACTTCGGGATGCTCTGCTCGGGCAGCACACTGCCGGAGCCGCGCGGCCCCCGCGCGTTGACACTGCCCTCGCCGAACGACGGCTCGTCGCCGGCGCCCGGGCTGAGCGCGACGATCCAGTAGACGCCTTTGCCGCCGCTCGCGAACTGGCCGACCAGGCTGTTGAGCCAGGTACCGGAGTCGATCGGCCCCTGCGGGGTGCCGGAACCGGAGGCGTCCTGCGACTGGCTGCCCTTGTCGGCCATGTCCTGGGCGATGGAGAAACCACCGGTCGCCTGATTCGTCGCGGCCTTCTCCTTCGCGTCGAGCAGGCCGTTCTTCACCTGGCCGATGACGACGAAGCCCAGCAGCAGCACCACGCCCACCGACATCAGCAAGGTGAAGGCGACCACCCGCAGCTGAAGGTTGCGCCGCCACAGCCGAGCCGCGGGCTGCAGCGGACGCCGTGCCCAGCGCACGCACGAGCGGATCACCGGCAGCAGCCCCCGCATGGGTTCGGCCAGCCGGCTCTCCAAACGCTCACGCTCGTACGACGCGCACATCTCAGCCCGGTCCCGCCTTGTAGCCGACGCCTCGGACCGTCACGACGATCTCGGGGCGCTCGGGGTCCTGCTCCACCTTGGACCGCAGCCGCTGAACATGGACGTTCACCAGCCGGGTGTCGGCCGCGTGCCGGTAACCCCACACCTGCTCGAGCAGCACCTCACGGGTGAACACCTGCCACGGCTTGCGGGCCAGCGCCACCAGCAGATCGAACTCCAGCGGCGTCAGCGCGATCGGCTGCCCGTCCCGCTTCACCGAGTGTCCGGCCACATCGATCACCAGATCACCGATCGCCAGCTGCTCGGGCGTCGGCTCCTCCGCCCGGCGCAGCCGGGCCCGGACCCGCGCCACCAGTTCCTTCGGCTTGAAGGGCTTGATGACATAGTCATCTGCGCCCGATTCGAGGCCGACCACGACATCGACGGTGTCGCTCTTCGCCGTCAGCATCACGATCGGCACGCCGGACTCGGCCCGGATCTGACGGCATACGTCGATGCCGTCCCGCCCGGGCAGCATGAGGTCGAGGAGAACCAGATCCGGCTTGTTCTCCCGAAAAGCGGCCAGCGCCTTGTCACCGTCCGCGCAGAACGACGGCTCAAAACCCTCGCCACGCAGCACGATGCCGAGCATCTCCGACAGCGCGGTGTCGTCGTCGACGACCAGGACACGTCCCTTCATACCGACCATCATCCCATTTACATATCGATACCGGTAACCTGTGGTGATCGAGGTCACGCTACGCAACCATTGTCCATGGTTGTCCGTAGACGCGCTGCCCCCACGAGCCAGCCTGTGGATAAGTTGCCTGCCGACTTCCGGACCGACCTTATGCGATCCCTTGTGGCCCTTGGGCCGAATCCTTTCAGCGCCCCTGCCTGGGACTCTGCCCGCACACCGCCGCCAGACCATCGGCGGTCACCGGGGACACCACCCCATTCTCCGTCACGATCGCCGAAATCAATTCCGGCGGCGTCACGTCGAAGGCCGGATTGTACGCCTGAGTCCCCAGCGGAGACGGCGCCAGGTCCGTCACCTCGCCGCCCGACCGCTGTTCCACCTCGATCGAAGCACCGTCGGCGGTGGCCAGATCGACCGTCGTGGTCGGCGCCACCACGACGAACGGCACACGGTGATAACCGGCCAGCACCGCCAGCGGATAGGTGCCGACCTTGTTCGCCGTCGAACCGTCCGCCGCGATCCGGTCCGCCCCCACCAGCACCGCGTCCACCTCACCCGCCCGGAAGAGCGACCCCGCCGCACTGTCCACCAGCAGCGTGTACGGCATCCCGGCCCGCGCCGCCTCGTACGCCGTCAGCCGCGCGCCCTGGAGCAGCGGACGGGTCTCGTCCACCCACAGCCGCCGCAGCTCCCCGACCCGGTGCACGGCCATCACGACGCCCAGCGCCGTACCCTCCCCGCCCGAGACGAGCGCCCCGGTGTTGCAGTGGGTCAGAATCCGGTAGCCGCCACCGGGGACCAGCTCCGAGAGCAGCCGCCGGCCGTGCGCCGCCATAGCCGTGCTCGCCGCCGCGTCCTCCGCGTGCAGCGCCCGGGCCTCCGCGAGCGCAGCGGCCGCCGCCAGCGCGGGAGACGCCCGCCGGTACGCGGCCAGCGCCCGCCGTACGCCGTACCCCAGGTTCACCGCCGTCGGCCGGGCCTGTGCCAGCAGCTCGGCGGCGTCCTCCACGTCGTACCCGCGGGCCGCCGCGAGCGCCACCCCGTAGGCACCGGCCAGTCCCAGCACCGGCGCTCCCCGTACCGCGAGCGAACGTATCGCCGCCACCAGGGCCTGCACGTCCGTGCAGACCAACTCCACCTCCGCTTGGGGGAGTCGGGTCTGGTCGAGCAGCACCAGGACCGGGCCCTCGGGCGGCTCCTCCCATCGCAACGTGGGAATGCCGCCGCTCTCGGGTCGCGCGATGTGATCACCCATGCCCTCAGTGTGCCCTGCGAGGCCGGGCCCGCGGCAGCCCATGACACGATGGCGACCAGTACAGCACCGAGCAACACGAAGGGGCAGCCTCCCATGACCAACACTCCGGGCTGGGCCACGCCCGGACCTTCCGACTCGCCCGAGCCGGACGACGGCGCCAGCCCCACGACCTCCTCAGCACCCACGCCGACCAGCGGTTCCGGCACCGAGGCGACCGGGCCGACGGGGTCCACGCCCGCGGTGTCCGTGCCGGCGCCGTCCGGCGCCGAGACGTCCGGGGCCTCCGCGGTGGCTGACACCGTGCAGGACACGCCGCCGCCGACGGCCGCGGCCGGGCACCCCGGCTGGTCACACCAGCAGCCGCCGGCGGAACAGGGCTGGGCCCGCTGGACCCCTCCGCAGAACGCTCAGCCCCCGAAGCCTCCGCAGCAGGGCGGCCCCCGCTGGGGAGGCGGAGCGCCCATGGCGGGCGGCTGGCAGCAGCAAGGGCCCTGGAGCAAGCCCCAGGCGCCCAAGCCGGGTGTCATCCCGCTGCGTCCGCTGGGCGTCGGGGAGATCCTGGACGGTGCCATCGCGATCCTGCGGCGTTACTGGCGGGCGATCGTCGGCTTCACCTTCGCGGTCGCCCTTGTCACGCAAGGCGTGGGAATCGTGCTCCAGGGCACGCTCGTCGACAACACCCGTCTCAAGAGCCTCCAGAACGACCCCGACCCGAGCCTCAGCGACGTCTACCACGCCTTCCGTTCGACGCTGCTGGGCTCGGCACTGGCCGTTCTGGTCATTATGGTCGGACTGCTGGTCGCCACCGCGATGCTCACCATGGTCACCAGTCGGGCGGTGCTCGGCCACAAGGTGACGGCCGGCGAGGCCTGGCGTGACGCCCGGCCGAGGGTGCTCCAACTCATCGGTCTGACCCTGCTGCTTCTGGTGATCTACTGCGGTGTGCTGGGTCTGGCCGTACTTCCCGGTGTACTGATCTCGCTCGCGGGTGCGGAAGACGGGGGAGCCATGCTGGCCTCGCTCGGTCTGGTCGGCGGTTTCGTGGTCGTGCTCTGGCTCTGGATCCAATGGAGCCTGGCCTCACCCGCGCTGATGCTGGAAAAGCAGGGCATTGTGTCGGCCATGAAGCGTTCCGCGAAGCTGGTACGCGGGAAGTGGTGGCGAGTTCTGGGCGTCCAACTCCTGTCGATCGCCCTGGTGTACATCGCCTCGACCATCATCGACCTCCCGTTCACCCTGCTGGCCGGGGCGATTACGGGTGACGACTTCACGTCGTTCCTCAACGCCGACACCAACCCCGGCTGGTCGTTCCTCATCATCTCGGGCGTCGGCTCGGTTCTCGGGGCGACGATCACTCTGCCGATCAGCGCCGGCGTCACCGCTCTGCTCTACATGGACCAGCGCATTCGCCGTGAGTCGCTGGACCTGGAGCTTGCGCGTGCCGCTCAGGCCCAGCCCCAAGGTCAGAGTCAGGGCCAGGCGAACTGACGGACAGGCGCCCAGGTCAGGTCAGGTGAACTGACCGGCAGGCGCCTGGCTCCGCCTTTGGTCTCCAACGCAAAAAAAAAGGCCCGGCCTCGGATACGAAATCCGAGGCCGGGCCTCCAATAGTTGTTCGGCGGTGTCCTACTCTCCCACAGGGTCCCCCCTGCAGTACCATCGGCGCTGAAAGGCTTAGCTTCCGGGTTCGGAATGTAACCGGGCGTTTCCCTAACGCTATGACCACCGAAACACCATGAAACACACACCACACACCCCGAATATGGGAATGTGTGTGGTGGCTGGTTGTTTCAGAACCACACAGTGGACGCGAGCAACTGAGGACAAGCCCTCGGCCTATTAGTACCGGTCAGCTCCACCCCTTACAGGGCTTCCACATCCGGCCTATCAACCCAGTCGTCTACTGGGAGCCTTACCCCATCAAGTGGGTGGGAGCCCTCATCTCGAAGCAGGCTTCCCGCTTAGATGCTTTCAGCGGTTATCCCTCCCGAACGTAGCCAACCAGCCATGCCCTTGGCAGGACAACTGGCACACCAGAGGTTCGTCCGTCCCGGTCCTCTCGTACTAGGGACAGCCCTTCTCAAGACTCCAACGCGCACAGCGGATAGGGACCGAACTGTCTCACGACGTTCTAAACCCAGCTCGCGTACCGCTTTAATGGGCGAACAGCCCAACCCTTGGGACCGACTCCAGCCCCAGGATGCGACGAGCCGACATCGAGGTGCCAAACCATCCCGTCGATATGGACTCTTGGGGAAGATCAGCCTGTTATCCCCGGGGTACCTTTTATCCGTTGAGCGACGGCGCTTCCACAAGCCACCGCCGGATCACTAGTCCCTACTTTCGTACCTGCTCGACCCGTCAGTCTCACAGTCAAGCTCCCTTGTGCACTTACACTCAACACCTGATTGCCAACCAGGCTGAGGGAACCTTTGGGCGCCTCCGTTACCCTTTAGGAGGCAACCGCCCCAGTTAAACTACCCACCAGACACTGTCCCTGATCCGGATCACGGACCGAGGTTAGACATCCAGCACGACCAGAGTGGTATTTCAACGACGACTCCACCACGGCTGGCGCCGCGATATCAAAGTCTCCCACCTATCCTACACAAGCCGAACCGAACACCAATATCAAGCTATAGTAAAGGTCCCGGGGTCTTTCCGTCCTGCTGCGCGAAACGAGCATCTTTACTCGTAATGCAATTTCACCGGGCCTATGGTTGAGACAGTCGAGAAGTCGTTACGCCATTCGTGCAGGTCGGAACTTACCCGACAAGGAATTTCGCTACCTTAGGATGGTTATAGTTACCACCGCCGTTTACTGGCGCTTAAGTTCTCAGCTTCGCCACACCGAAATGTGACTAACCGGTCCCCTTAACGTTCCAGCACCGGGCAGGCGTCAGTCCGTATACATCGCCTTACGGCTTCGCACGGACCTGTGTTTTTAGTAAACAGTCGCTTCTCGCTGGTCTCTGCGGCCACCCCCAGCTCAGAGAGTAAATCCCCTCACCAGACGTGGCCCCCCTTCTCCCGAAGTTACGGGGGCATTTTGCCGAGTTCCTTAACCATAGTTCACCCGAACGCCTCGGTATTCTCTACCTGACCACCTGAGTCGGTTTAGGGTACGGGCCGCCATGAAACTCGCTAGAGGCTTTTCTCGACAGCATAGGATCATCCACTTCACCACAATCGGCTCGGCATCAGGTCTCACCCTCATAAGAGACGGATTTGCCTATCTCTCGGGCTACACCCTTACCCCGGGACAACCACCGCCCGGGCTGGACTACCTTCCTGCGTCACCCCATCGCTTACCTACTACCACCTCGGTTCAGCGGCTCCACCACTCCCACCTCATCCGAAGACTCAGCAGGCGGCTCCACGGCCTTAGCATTAATGGGCTCGATACTGGGCGTTTCA